>CAJGZL010000006.1 GCA_904846145.1 Psychrobacter immobilis | reverse complement strand
GGTAATCCCCCCAATAAATAAGAACACTTACAAATAGAGATTAACTGCTAAAATACACCAGCAGGAGAATCCTATGAAAAAGACACGCTTTAGCGACAACCAAATCGTCAACATCCTAAAACAAGCCGAACAAGGCGTCCCTATTACCGAGCTCTGCCGTGAGCATAACATCAGCCAAAGCACCTTCTACAACTGGCGATCTAAATATGGTGGTATGGACGCCACACTTATCAGCCGTCTTAAAGAGCTTGAAGTTGAAAATGCCCGCTTAAAGAAGATGTACGCTGATGAATGTCTTAAATCCGACATCCTACAGGATGCTATGTCAAAAAAGTGGTAGCGCCCCAAAGGCGCAAAGCGTTGGTTTGTCACTACATTGAAGATCGTGGTATTGGTATCCGCAGGGCTTGTAGCATCTTTAACATCAGCGTCACCTGTTATTATCACAAGTCGGTGGTAACAGATGAGAACCAGCAAATAGCGGACTTACTTATCAAACTGACTGATGAGAACAAGAACTGGGGCTTTGGCTTGTGCTTTTTAACCTTGCGTAATGTGCTAGGACTGCCGTACAACCATAAGCGGGTATATCGCATCTACTGCGAGCTTGAACTCAACCTTAGAATCAAGCCTAAGCGTCGCATTAAACGTGCTAAACCAATACCATTAGCAGTACCTGATAGGATTAACCAAAGCTGGAGCATGGACTTTATGCACGACAGCTTAACTGATGGCCGCGGCTTTAGACTGTTCAATGTCATTGATGATTACAACCGTGAGGCACTCACCGTTGAAGTCGACTTCTCGCTACCGGCCGGGAGGGTCATACGCAGTCTTAATCAGCTTATTGAGTACCGAGGCAAACCTGTGCAGATAAGATGCGATAACGGCCCTGAATACATCAGCAATGCGCTCAAAGACTGGGCTGAACAGCAAGGTATCATCTTAAGCTATATTGAACCTGGCAATCCACAGCAAAATGCGTATGTAGAGCGCTTTAACAGAACCATGAGATATGATTGGTTAAATCAGGAGCTGTTTGATAATCTAGAGCAGGTACGCGCACAAGCAGAAAACTGGTTATACCATTATAATCATAAGCGCCCAAACATGGGCAATGGCGGTTTTACACCGATACAGAAACTCAATCAGGCAGCTTA
>CAJGZL010000005.1 GCA_904846145.1 Psychrobacter immobilis | reverse complement strand
GCCAATGATGCCAAAAACACGTTAATCAGTGTTAGAAAGGAAGCTAGAGAAGGCGCTGAACGATACACCAAAGAGTTATCAGATGAGTTTGCTAGATCACTAAGTTGGAAGGCTGCTGGTCTGGTAGGTGCTATATGTGCTTGTATATTTGCTCTTACTTTATTTTCTGTTTGGTTACTTGTGCCTAGCAAAGCAGACATTGCAGAGCGTCAAACTAAATACAATAGTTTAGCAGCAGCTAAGATTGCTCATAATGTGGTTAACGGTCCAGATGGTGAATTTTATGCGAGAGTCACTCCGAATACTTGCTTTACAGGTACAGATAAGTATCGATACTGCAAATTTAGATAGGTAAAAGCTCTTGTTCTTTTAGTTAATAAAAAAAAGAAAAAAGGTTTTTAATGTTTTTAATGTTTTTAAAAGCTTTTAAGCTCTCGCTATCCTTTGCTATTTAAGGGCTGTAGCATCAATAAAGCTACGTCTATCGACCCATAAAGCTACGTCTATCGACCCATAAAGCTACGTCTATCGACCCATAAAGCTACGTCTATCGACCCATAAAGCTACAGTGTATATAATTTTGTAGCTTTATGGGTTATAGTGCTTATATCATTCACTATGGAAAGTATGAAATGAGCGATAAGCAGTTAATAACCAAAGATAATAAATTAATCAGTGCTAGTTACTCCCTTGGCATACCTGAGCAGCGCCTCATTTTTCTAGCAATCATTGAGGCTAGGGAACAAAAACAGTTGATTGACGCTAGAGGTGTTCTTCAAATTAAAGCAAAGAGCTATCAAGAGCAATTCAAGGTGGAGAAGCATACTTCATACGATGCCTTAAAAAGTGCTACAAGTGGATTGTTTGATGCTCATTTTGAGTATGAAGACATTCACGAACAGACAGGAAAGTTAGCTCGCCATGTGATTAGATGGGTGCAAAAAATAACCTACATTGATGCTGCTGGTCTGGTTGAGCTGCAATTCACAGATGCAGTTATTCCGCTTATAACAAGACTTAGCGAGCAATACACTGAATATGAGTTGAAGCAGGTTAGTGAGTTACAAAGCGAGTATTCAATCAGGCTTTATGAGTTAATGATGCAATGGAAAGCAATTGGTAAAACTAACAGAATATCAGTGGATGATCTACGCAGGAAATTAGGTGTTGAGCCTGAGCAGTACAAGAAAATGAATAACTTCAAAGCTCGAGTTTTAGACCATGCTATCAATCAAATAAATAAACATACAGATATTCAAGCCGAGTATGAGCAACACAAAGATGGACGTGTAATTGTAGGTTTTACATTCAAATTTAAGGTGAAGAATGATAAAAGAAAAACCACTACTGAGCTTAAGAAAAGAGATGTTGATACAGCAGATATGTTCACAGTTGAAGGATTAAACGATAAACAGTTAGGGCGTATTGCTCGCAACCCTCAGTTTATTACTGACTATAATCACATGGTCAGCCCTACCAGTGCAGCAGGACAAAGCGATAGTGGTTGGGAGTTTGAGATGACTAACCGCCTAAAAAAAGACCCTTCTCAGTTCAAGAAGCGTCCAATCAGGGATTATTTAGATTATTAATGCTAGCGGTCTATTATAAGTGGTTCCATTATAGCAGTCTGTTTTAAGTAGTCTGTTAATAGGTTTGAAGGCTGAAATATTTGGTTCCCTTGGGGTATACCTAGCGGAACTACCTCAAATACATCTAAAGTCATTTATCATAATTTAACTAACACTAATTCTTGTCTTCAATCCATTCTTTTTGAGTTATTTTGTATAGTACGTATTCGGCAAGTGGGTCTGCTACTTCAAAAGCAGGGTGGTGGAAGTCTTTTTTCGTATTCTTCATCTTAAGGCGTTGCATGACTAGTTGTGAACGTTTATTTATCTTTGAAGTGAACGATACTACCTCATTAAGTTCTAGCTCTTCGAAAGCAAATTTTAAAGCAGCATTTGCCGCTTCCGTTGCGTAGCCATAGCCCCAGAACTCTTTATCTAATCTCCAACCTATTTCAATGCAAGGGTTGAATGGGAAATCATATTGCGGTTGATGTAAGCCTACAAATCCTATGAAAGCACCACTATCTTTTAGGCTTACTGCCCAAATTCCCCAGCCTCTTTCTTCTATAAGCGATTGGCATTTTGAGGCCATGGCATCACTTTCTTCTTTTGATAGTAGCTTAGGGAAATACTCCATTACGTCCTTATCCGAATTCATTTTAGAAAATGGCTCTAAGTCCATCTTCTGCCATTGTCTTAAATAAAGGCGGTTTGTTTCTATTTTTTTTGGCATATCTACTCTACGTTCTTCTAGAAGTTATTTATAGGAATAAAGGCTGTTCCCTAGTGAGGACTTGAAACTTGGGCTGTAGAATGATGGTTTCAGGGCTTTAACTCGCTGAGATAGCCACAGTGTATTACCATACATACTCTATTCATGATCGGTGCGTGTATAGCGCATCGATCACGAATAGAATGTGTATGGCAGGTACACCACGAAGTACACTGTGACTATTTCATCGATTTAAAACGTTGATACCATTAAGCCTACAGACAGATATTCAAGTCCTCACTAGGGAACCGAATCAGTGAAGGTACCTAATTGGTTCCTTATGGATATACCCAAATATGTTTTCTATATTTTAAATTTTTCTAACTTTACTTTTAGTAGTTTCAAGATGGATATCTTCAATGTTATGAAAAGCTTTGTGCTTCAAACCTTCATTGCTTGTGAACTCGTATCCATCTTCTAGTGTTACAACTATATTGTTTTTATTCTTATCATCTTTACTAGGACTGTCCTCAACAGAAGCAATCCAAGGTTTTTGTAATACTGACTTGATCTTGTTCAATCGATATTCAGGTGATTTCTTCCTTTCCTGAAGGCGCTTTCTATCAGACTCTCTCTGCTCATCTTTTTTAATTGCTATCTCTTTAGTTTGCTCTTCTGAGAGTTTGAGGTTCTTACACTTTCCGATAGATGTTTGGCTGAAATCTGCACCTTCTATTACAGCATTTTCAAAATTGGCATTATCTAAAATAGCTGACTTAAAATTAACATGACTAAGATTTGCACTTCCAAAGTTAGCATGAGATAAATTTGCTCCAGTAAAATCTGAACCTGCTAGATTTGCTCCTATGAAACAGCAAAATTTTGCTGAGACTGCACTGAAATTGGAGTTTGGAAAATTGCTGAATTCAAATCTAGCCTTATAGAGCTTATGCTTTCGGAAATTAGAGTTTGGTCTATCTTTTTTTCTGAAATCTTTGTTGCTTGAGTCAGGTCTTGCCATTTAATCCACCTAATATATTGTTTTTTCTACTTCATGTAGCTTCTAATGAAATGAAAGAAATATTCTTATCTATACAACTTGAGATCTACTAGTTTACTAACCAAAGCGTTTGTTTCCCTACCAAAATCCTGTAGGCATGCACTATCATCTGGATATGAACTATCGCTTAACTTGTTTATTAACTTTTGCATCGAAAGTATATAAGGCTTATAAATTACACTTTCATCTATCATGGCTATTGTTTTAAGTAAACGTTCTATAAGGTCTCTTTTTGTCGTCATGTAATCAATAACAGACAGATCTCTTGGGTTCACACTTCTAAATCTCATTATCTCTTCTCTCAAGGACAACATTTCGCTAATAACTATACCACCATCAGTAGCTATTACTTCTAGTTGCTTTTGTTTCCTCCATTTTTTATAGATATGCCAAGCTACGTATACACCTAATATGGTAGCTATATCCCCTAAGAAACTAAATAAATTGCTCAAGCCCGATATAATGAAATCTAAACAAACCATTTCCATTTCTCTAATGCCTTATCCTAAGAATTATTCGCTCTATAATTAATGATTTTCATCTAATTCTGTATAGTTGCTTTTGCTCAAAATTCCTACCAACTCTTTCATTAAATCTTTATCCGTCTGTCTGGTCAAAAAATCCAGCAAGTTGTCAGCTGTGTATTTCTTTAAACCCTCCACTGAATCCTTCTCTAAAGCATCTACAAGAAAAGCACCCAGTAGTATTTTTTGCCGTGTCAGCTTCTTATCTAACTTCTGCTTCTCCCTATTTATCTTAAGCTGAAGCTCGTTAATTTTCTGCTGCTCTTTTAAATCATTGCTATCAAGTAATCTCATAACCCTTCCTTAAAATATAAAAATTGTAGTTCTTCCAACTATAGCAATTTCGCCAATACCTAACAACAGTTTATGATATAGTTAATTGACGGATGGTTGCGTCCCACTGACTAAGTGCGAGTTTTCGACTTTACAAATGTTTATTCCCTACGGTCATACATTTATAAAGTCAAAACACGTTAGGGGAAACCCCTAAAACCCCACTACTAACAAAAAGACGTTAGTGGCAAAAACTAAAAACCGAGCAATCAATAATGGCTATTTTCATCGCATCGACTAAATCCATATCACGAGGTAACGGACAAAGTGCTGTTGCTAGTGCGAGCTATCGCGCAGGAGTAGAGCTTGAAGATAAGCGATATAGCAAGACCCATGACTATTCAAAAAAGCATGGCGTGATGAGTGCCGATATTATTTTTCCGACAGCGTTGGCTGCTGCCAACGCTGATATTGATCGTAGTGATTTATGGAACAAAGCGGAAGCTGCCGAGAAAAGAAAAGATGCGCGTGTGGCTCGCGAATGGCTGGTTAATCTACCGTACGAGCTGAACGAGCAAGAGCGTAAGGAGTTAGCGCATAGCTTCGCCCAAACCCTAGCGGATCGTTACGGTACGATTGCCGACTGTGCTATCCATCAACCCACACAAAAAGAGATTGATCGGGGTGCAGACCCTCGCAACTTCCATGCTCATATCATGTTCACCACGCGCACCGCAGCGCTTGACGATAATAACGAGATCATACTAACCGACAAAGCGAGCATTGAGCTGTCCGATAATAAGCGGCGCTCGCTTGGCATGGCGCGAGTCAGCCATGAGATTACAGACGTTCGCCAAATATGGGAGCATATCGCCAACGAAAAACTAGCCGAGCATGACCATAAATTGATTGATAGTCGCAGCTATGCCGCGCAAGGAATTGATATTGAGCCACAGCTCAAAATGGGGTCAGTGGCTACCAAGCTAGAACGTGACAAATACGAGCGAGAGCTAAGAAAAGCAGAGCAAGCCAAAGAAGAAGGCAAGCACTACGAGATTGATAAAACGCCAGCAACACAGCTTGGCACCATCAACGAAATAATTAACGAGCGTAACGAGCTAGTTTGGGGCGTTGAGCTTGCCAAAAATCAGATCGTGAATGATGCCGCTGGTGCCATTATCTTGAATGGTCATAAGATTGAAGACGTTGAACACAGCACACCGCCACCAACAAAGGCGATCAGTATTGATTTACCCACGCCAAGCAGGACAACCACAGCAGATGAACCCATCAAAGAACCTGAATCGCTACCTGCGCCAAAGCCTAAAGCGCCTACGCTAGATGCGGTTGCACAAGCTATGGCGATGGCAAAGGGCATTAAGACTAAGCGCGAGAATGAGCAAAAACAAAAAGACTTAGCATTGGAGCAGCAGCGACAGCGCGACCTTGCCGACCAACAAAAACGTGAACAAGCCGAACGTGAGCGCGTTGAACAGGCACGAGCCGACAGAGCAAGGCAGCTTGCGCTTGAAAACAAGCAATTCCTTGCCGACAAAAAATCACTGTATGCAGCTGTAATGGCACAATTGGAACAGCATACGCAGAAAGGGATTGATCCAAACAGCAAGACCGGCAAACTTATTTTAGCGATTTCAGTCGCTAATGAAGTCATGCACAGCCTCGATAAATACACGGATAACCCAAACACCACACAAAGACAGCGCGAGCTTGCGTCAAATGAGCGTGGCGCGTTAACGGACTTAGTTAACGACAAATCACAGCAAGCATTGAATGAGATTAAAAATATACACTATACCAGTGAGCGTAAAACGCACACAGCAGCCCTACAAGGCGTTTTAAGTGAATTTGTAGACAATCACAGCCAAACTATCGAAAAAACTCAGAAGCAAGCACTACAGAGCGTCCAAAAAGAGATTACAGACTACAGTAACGAGATTAATCGCAGCCGCAGCTATGGATTAGGAAGATAAAAATGTCAGAGACACCCAACCTTGAAGACCTACTTACCGCCATTGCCACATTGACAGAACATAATACCGCCTTGTTAGAAAAAATAGAGGCAACAGATCAAGCCACCAAAGACAGAGACGAAGCAACCGCCAAGCTGGTAAACAATCTAACAGCTCAGCTCAATGATTATCAAGAACGAGAGAATGTCATCAAATCAGCGATTGCTATTGGTGCGGCTAAAGAGGTTAGCAAAGAAGTGTCTGCGGTGCTTAATCACTACCATAACCAGTTAACGCAAGGCGTTGGTGGTCATGTTGAAAAGGCGAATCATCACTTAGTACAAACCGTGAACCTAGCCACCACCAGCATTAATGATTTATCCATATTATCGTCAGATATGAAAAAAACCTTTGATGCCAACTTTAAGAGTTTAAGCTTTTTTTCTACTGAGTTTGAGGAACAAAATCGGCAATTA
>CAJGZL010000004.1 GCA_904846145.1 Psychrobacter immobilis | reverse complement strand
TGATATTGAGAACACCATGCTGGGTAGCCCAAATGGCAGCCCAATTCGGGTTGGTGATATTGCGCAAGTCTCTATTGGGCATGATTTAAGAACCGGTGGGGCAACCTATAACGGCAAAGAAACCGTTTTAGGGATTGTCATGATGGCGATGGGTGGAAATAGCCAGACTGTTTCTAAAGCTGTGGATGCCAAGCTTCAAGATATTCAGAATAGTTTGCCTAAAGGGGTAGTGATTGAAACGGTGTACGACCGTACTACCTTGGTTGAGAAGGCGATTAAAACCGTTCAGAAAAACTTGGTAGAGGGAGCAATCCTGGTCATCATCATTCTGTTCCTGTTTTTAGGGAATATCCGTGCTGCCTTGATTACTGCCTGTGTCATTCCACTCTCTATGCTGTTTACCTTAACCGGGATGGCACAGCAAAATATCAGTGCCAATCTGATGAGTTTAGGTGCACTCGATTTCGGCATCATTGTCGATGGTGCTGTGGTGATTGTCGAAAACTGTATCCGGCGTTTAGCCCATACACAGCAACTGTTAAAACGACCTCTCACACAAAGTGAACGCTTTAAGGAAGTTTTTCTGGCTGCCCGCCAAGCACGTCGTCCTCTTATTTTTGGTCAGCTTATTATTTTGGTGGTGTATTTGCCGATTTTTGCTTTAAGTGGTGTGGAAGCAAAAATGTTCCATCCGATGGCATTGGCAGTGGTACTCGCCCTTGTTGCAGCCATTATTTTATCGATCACCTTTGTGCCTGCTGCTGTGGCATTGTGGGTCAAAGGCGATATTCAAGAAAAAGAAAGTCGTTGGATGTTATGGCTAAAAGCTAAATATCAGCAAACTCTTGATATTTCGTATCAATACAAAGCAGTTGTGCTGACTTTTGCACTGTGTTTATTAGTGATTACGGGATTTATCAGTACCAAACTCGGCAGTGAATTTGCACCACAGCTCAGTGAAGGAGACTTTGCGATACAACAGTTACGTTCACCAAGTACAGGCTTAGAAGAGTCTTTACGTATTCAGGAGAATACTGAAAAACTTCTTTTAAAGAGTTTCCCTGAAATTAAGGCAGTATTTGCCAGAACGGGTACAGCCGAGGTTGCAACAGATGTCATGCCACCCAATATTTCAGATGGCTATATCATGTTAAAGCCTCGTTCAGAATGGCCAAATCCTAAAGAAAGTTTAGATGAATTACGTGGCCGTATGGTGACGTATTTAGCCACGATTCCAGGCAATAATAGTGAATTTTCACAACCGATTGAACTCCGATTTAATGAATTGATCTCAGGTGTGCGTAGTGATGTTGGTGTGAAAATCTTCGGTGATGATATGAATGTCCTCAATACTGAGGCGACTAAAATCTCCAAAATCATTCAGCAAATATCGGGTAGCAGTGCCGTGAAAGTTGAGCAGACCTCAGGTTTGCCATTACTGAATGTCGAGGTAAATAAAACTTTGGCTGCACAATATGGTTTGAGTGTGCGTTCAATTCAAGACCTTGTGGCAACCAGTATTGGTGGACAAAGCGTGGGAGAGATTTTAGAAGGCGATCGTCGTTTTGATTTTGTTATCCGTCTTGGAGAGCAAGACCGTAGTGTCGCATCTGTTTCCCAGTTACCTATTCAGCTTCCAAATGGTGGCAGTATTTTATTGTCGGATGTCGCGCAAGTCTCGACCATTGAAGGAATCAACCAAGTCAGTCGAGAAAATGGTAAACGCCGAGTTGTGGTTACAACGAATGTTGAAGGGCGTGATTTAGGGTCTTTTGTTTCTGATGTACAGACACAGCTCAAAGCATACACTTTGCCAAGTGGTTATTGGATAGAATATGGCGGTCAGTTTGAAAATTTGGCTTCAGCCAAAGCACGGATGCAAATCGTGATTCCACTGACTTTAATCACTATCTTTATTTTACTGATGGCGGTCTTTCACAATGTCAAAGAAAGTCTATTGGTCTTTACCGGGATACCCTTTGCCTTGACCGGTGGTGTGCTGTTCCTTTGGCTAAGGGATATTCCATTATCGATGTCAGCTGGAATTGGCTTTATTGCCTTATCTGGTGTTGCAGTCCTCAATGGACTGGTAATGCTGACCTTTATTAATGAATTAAGGGACAAATATCCAGTGCATAAAGCCGTGTGGCAAGGGGCTATTTTGCGCTTAAGACCAGTGTTGATGACAGCTTGTGTGGCTTCACTGGGTTTTGTACCAATGGCGCTGTCAACCGGAACAGGGGCTGAGGTTCAACGGCCACTGGCAACCGTAGTGATTGGCGGGATTATCTCTTCAACATTACTAACTTTGGTGCTGTTACCCGTGCTTTATCGTTGGATAAATGAAAAAAAAGTTTCTTAATCCAATAGATTAGTCGATTTACAGCAGAGATATTGGCTGTTATCCAATATCTCTGCTCATCATAAATAGAATAAGGAAAATATTTTATGTCAGAACATCATGATCATAGCCATGCGGTTGTTACTGAAGAAAATAGTAAGAAGTTAATGGTTGCCTTAGGTTTAACGACTACTTTTTTAATAGTAGAAGTTGTCGCTCAAAGCTACTGTCGCGGTCTCTTGGGGTGGAGATCTCAAGCTCGCCTGTGTCGCTACGGACTCTCTTTTTAGTGTGCCCATTGCGCTTATTAGGCCTGTCTGCCTTTTCATGCTTGGGGTAGCCGAGATGCTCTTCCATTTCTGCTTCTAAGGCAGTGTCGATGAAGGACTGCATGAGCTGCTTTTGAAAGTCTTTGATGTCATCGAAGCTTTTCATGCTGCTGGCCATTTGCTCAGCCAGTTTCTTGATGTCAGATTGGTTAGTCATTGCTTATTCTCCTGTTAGTGGATTATAAGCAGTTACACAGAGTTTGGGAAACTCCCGGAGATCAAGATGCTCAATACCATCTCGGTACGATATATCTCTCAAATCAAAAAAAGATTACCAACTAAAAAATCATTCTCATGTCGTGTAATCGGATTAAATATTAATTAGGATAAGACGTTAATTTTGTAGGTTATACCCTAAGGGAACCACCTATTTCACCCTTCAAACCTATTAACAGACCACCTAAAACAGACCGTCATAAGAGAACCGTTTATAATAGACTGCCCAATAGTATATAGTGTTAACTAATATTACTGACCCCTACCATTCACTTAAATAATAGTAGGGGAAGAAGCTTGTTATATTAACAACCTTAGTTTTTGTCTACGTTGTATGTCCGAATTACCAAGCATACCCATAGGTAGAATACATAACTCTTCTAAGTCTTCAGCACTATAAAACGTACGATCTATAATATCTTCCTTCTGAAAACCACCTTCTGATAAAAGAAGTTTGATTGTGTTATACATCAATTCTGGTTTTTCAACTTCAAAATCATCATCATAAGGCTCACCATAGCGCCATTTTCTGTAGCTATAATTTCTAAATAATCTAGTTTTATGATCATCATCTATTAGACCTAATGAGTGATTTCTCATAATTAATGCAGCTACAGAACTACCCCAATAACGCTTCTCTATTAATAAGTTTTCTAAAGTTATATTACGATAACTAAGAGACAGGGACGCACTTGGCATCAATAGACAGGAAGCAAAGTGGTTTGCTTGCTGCTCAATCTCTTTATGACCAATAGATTCACAATCTTTATCACTTAAGTTTTTATGGAGTATGATGTGACCAAGCTCATGAGCATTATCAAAGCGGTTTCTAAAATAGTTGTTTTTATCTTTAGCTACAAGAATATAAGGTCTATCATTGATCCACGTTGAAACGCCATCCATATCGTCTGAATTTAACCAGTCTTTAGTTATCATCACACCAGATGACTCTAATAACCTTGTTAAATTCTTGATCGGACGTCTCCCTAGCTTCCATAATTTGCGTTGCTCTTCTGCTAACTCCTCAATTCTTTTATATGTGATGTTTACGGCCTCTATTTTATTAGGAGACTGCACAATATTTAATTTTGGATAATCAACCCACTGCTCAAGCGTTTTAGTAATTTCATAAAAAAAAGCTAGCCGAGCTTTTGCCTTATAACGCGCTGAAATATCAGTTTTCTTTAAAGATCGAAATTGATATACACCTTTATACTCTGGTAACTTCAATGAAAACCAACGTTCAGACATATTTAGTTCTTTTGATATTTTAACTAGCGCTTCAGCTGGAGGTAGATTGGAACCTGATTCCCAGCGAGATATCATTGAAGGCGAATAGCCTATTTTATTTGCTAATTCTTCTTGATTAATACGTCTGGCACTTCTTGCCAGAACTAATCGTTCTGGTTTGAACATTTTATTAAACCTCTTTATTGTTAACCTAAACGTCTATCTAGATCTTTTAGAGTTGCCTTAAGCACTGATTTTGCTGCTTCTGGCTCATATTCTTCATCATCTAGAACACGATAAGTATCTAAAACTGCTTCATAAGGGATTGCCATATGAACAAACTTCAAGTCAGAACTTGGAAGTAAGAATTTAAGATCGACTTTTTGTTCATCATCTACAGATACGTCTAATATTAGAAAAATAGCGTCTTCGTTACTGGACTCGAGTTCATCTAGTTTATCGAATAAGTCTGGGGTTGATGGCTCATAAGCCTTGTTCTGAATAGAGAAATCTTTTAAATAGTTAGCCTTACGATAACTATCAATAGTATTAGACCTTCTAGGTACAATAGTAAATGATGGCAGCCTCATAACAGGGTATATACCACCTTTAGGCTCTGTGTTTTCTAATCTATAGAAAATATTGTTATCGAGGGCATCTTGAACCCCTTGTATAACAGAAAAATAGATACCATTACAGATAGCTAATTTTCTAATAACTTCATTACTGAAAGCATCTTCTGCGTACCTAAAATGTGTCGCAACAGCAGCTAATATCGAGTCTCTTAAAGACATTAATGTTGACTCATCAAGTTCACGTGCAAGCAACGTGGTAATTATGTCCCTGTACTTAGTCATCTTATCTCCAATAATATACAAATGCACAATTTGGAATTTTATTACATAAACTTGCATAAGACAATGTGATATCTGCTATTTATATTTGTTTTTTAGAGAGGAGACCAGTAGAGGTGTTTAGGAAATAAGTATATTGATATATCTATTACACTAAACAGATTGTATAAGAGCGTAGTTATACCTATACTGCACTGTATAAGAACTGTCGAGAGGACTGATCTATGGACGCTATAAAATGTGATAGCGCTTTTAACGTAAACTATCAAATTACAACAAATTTAAAGCCGAGTTATTATGTGATGAACAATCCTGTCACTATTGATATTGATCGTCTACAGAAAGCTATTGATGCTCCGCGTTATCAAATAGCTGAAGAAGATTACGAAAGTGTAGACAAAATTCGAGAAGCACTGTTAGCTTTAGCTCCGTAAGCATAGTTGCATATTCAATATTATATTTAATAAATAAATGTCTAATAAAAAAGAAATTAAGTATAAAATATCTTACGGAATAGAATTCCTTAAAGAGTATCCCAATTATCCTAGAGACCAGCAAAATGCTATTGGCCTGTTCTTAAAAGTATTTAAAGAGCATGGTTTAAAAGACTTCTCTAAATTTGAAGGAAAAATAGGTCCCTCTTGGAAAAATGTTGATAAAGACAACCCTGTCTATAAATTTACTAGAGGTAATAACCTTTGGCATTACCATGTTGGCATACCTGATTATAAACAGAGTAAATATTATGATTATAAAACCTCTGACTACATATTACATTTTATGCTTTTAGATAACCGAAAAGAAATTGTAGTAATAGACATTACTCCCCATCACGATAGTTATAATAATTTTTGGCTTCCAAGACCTAATTATTTAATTTACTGAAAAAGAGTCTAACATCCTGTTAGACTCTTTTTTTAATCTCTTAGATTAACACACCAAGTGCAACGCTAATTAATATTATAGAAAGCCTGCATAGGCGTTTTAAACCCTAAGCGTTTTCTTGGTCTGTTATTTAGTTTGTTCTCAATGTCCTGCATCTCATCATCAGAGACTTGTCTAAAGTCACAGCCTTTAGGCAGATACTCTCTGATCAAGCCGTTGGTATTTTCGTTGGTTCCTCGCTGCCATGACGCATAAGCATCGGCAAAGAAGAAAGAGCTAAAGAGCTTTTGTTTCACCTTTTTATGCTGAGCAAACTCTTTACCATTGTCAGAGGTAATGGTCTTAACCTGCAACCTCACTGGCTTTAAGAGCTCTATCATTGCCTCTGATACTTGCTGTGCCGTTTTATTATCCACACGTTTCATCTTCAGCAGCCCTGTTTTACGTTCAACGAGCGTGACAATCGCTTGCTTGTGATGCTGACCGATAATGGTATCCGCCTCCCAGTCGCCAATCCGCGTGCGCGCATCAACGATGGAGGGGCGCTCATGGATAGAGACTCTGTCATTAATACGACCACGAGTCTCAGCAGTTAAACGCTGCCGATAAGGCTTGGCTTTACGTCTGAGACACTGCCATAACCTGCCGCCCTTACGCTTGTTTGTCCATATATAGCGATAAATGCTCATATGACTGAGTCCACCATGAACACCTGCTATTTGCTGGGGACTCCAGTTCTCTTTAAGCTTGTCTGTGACCCAGTCCCATACGTCAGCGATGATGCTGAGCGCATTGTTTGATCGTCTTGCACAAGCTTTCTTATGAGCGTTATTGACTCGGTAACCGCGCAGGCTTTTATTGCGTCTGATTTCTCTTAATATGGTACTGGGACTTCTGTTTAACGCCCGCGCTATAAAATTAATACTATGTTCTGCCCCTATAAGGGCATAAATCTGGTATCGTTCCCCTAGGCTTAGATGCGTATAGTTCATGGTTGCAATCTCACTTTGGTCGGTGGATAAAGACTTTGATGCTAGCGCATCTAGGTCTTTTTTTCACCTCATATTTGGTATTGCACTTCATGTGTTAATCTAAGTCTTCTAATAACAAAGAATAATAGCATCATGGTAAAGCAAACAAACCATCATAGTAAAACCAATAATGCTATCTTGAAAAATCATAGTCTTCTTCGTTCCCATCTAAATACTCGCGTATAGGACGTTTTTTACTGAATTTAGAGGCGTCTTTCTTAATCTCACCAACTATAAAATCACTATAAGCTGACCAGTTCTTACCAGCGTCGCCTTTAGCAAGACCGCTATATGTACTTATAAACTCTTTATGCCGACTGATGCGCCACAGCTGCTTGTCAGACAATCCATCTATAGTGAACATATCACCGTTATCAACATCGCGAGCCTCAGCTACCTGTTTAGCCTTAGGTTTCGATTTCTCACGAACTACAAACTTAAAGCCTACTATCGTAGTAGCCTTTTTTTCTTGGGTGTAACTAACTTTTATATCTGTCTTTTCGTTAATTTCTTTTATAGACGACTCTAGAACACGGCGTTTGAAGTCACTCATGCGTTTGTAGTCAGTAACCCCTAAACCAAGCTGCTCTCTGAAAGTCTCTAATTCAAATAACGGGGTTTTCCGAGCTTCACGCCACTGTATGAGAAGCTCGTAAAGTCTTACAGCATATAAGCTTTTTAACTGTGCCGTCTGCTCTAGAGTATATTTTGTGAAGAACTGTTCAATTCCATGAATACGCGTGATTTCATTAACAACAGCAGGGGTAAATATCACCTCTATCGCTCCCTCACCGTCAATATATGTAGCTTGACTGATCCAACGTGATTTAACTTTAAGAGCACGTTCATCCATAAAAGTGAAGCGACGCTCAAACAAGTTAGCTTCTGCATCTATAAGCGCCTCATAAGCAGTTTGTTTAGAGACTTCAAAAACTTCAGCGTATCTCATAGCGTCTATTCTTAATGGGGTATCAGAACTAAGACCTTTGTTTTGCTCTCTACTATCAATAATAGCTAACTGTATTAATCTAATCTCAGCCAGAGATAAATTCTGAATCGCTGTATTAAGACGATTCGATTTTACTACCAATTCGGTCTTGTCATTTTTCATAGCTAGCACCATTAGAAACATATAACGACATAATATAATATAGACTTTTTATAGTCAAATAATTACTTGTCGTCATACGGGTAGGAATTTGTCGTCATACGGGTAGGAATTTGTCGTCATACGGGTAGGAATTTGTCGTCATACGGGTAGGAATTTGTCGTCATACTATCTCTGTAAGCTTTATACTGTATAGTCTGTAGCGATCTTAAAAGCATTTAAAAGCATTTAAAAGCATTAAAAGCTTTTTGGTTGTGGATAAGCTTAAAAAACAAAGGGCTATTTTTAATGGTTGATTTAGGAAGTAAGTTACTTAAATTTGCATAGCTTTGATTGGCTATAGAACGAACTCTTCTCATCTTCAAAACAGTCTTTGGGATCAATCCTCGCATAGTGACCATCTTGTCCACTTATTTTGACAATGTTATGAGCCACACCAGCCTTTTCCAGATATTGATAATCATCTTGACGTTTTGCTATCTCGCTTTTGCTAGGAATAAACAGCCAAGCTGCTCCAGAGGCTAATGCTAATACCACAACAACCATAACGACCAAAGTTAGTATTAATTGACGGCCAAACTCTCGCTTAACGTTATCCAGCATCTGCTTGGAGGCATCTATATTTAGCTCAGCTATCTTGTCTTTAGTATCGTCAAGGTTACTAGCAACACTGGTAACAGAGGTCTGTATCTTCACTAAATCTTTATTAAGCAGCTTTGTTGTTTTTAAGAACGTATCACTCGCATCAGTGATGTGCTTAGTGAAGCCTTCATCAATACGCTTGTGATAGTTGTTTTCATTGGTTTTAAAGACGCTAGCGATCTCTTTGTTAATGGCTTCAACAAATTCAGTTTGCAGTAAGGTTTCTTTGTTTTGATAGGTCTTTAACAGTGAGGTCAGTTCCTTTGCCCAATTAGCAATCTCTTGCGCTTGTTTAAAATGCGCGTGGTTTAAGTTTGAGCTGTCAATCAGCTGCTTATCTATTTTTTTGGTATACGTTTGAAGCGTAATTAGTAGGTCTTCTAATGAAATAGAGAGGTCTTTTTCTGGCATGGATCGTTCCTAGTCGCTAATTGTGATGCTATTTGGCCTCTAAATGGCGCTGTGGGCGTTTTTAGGGTGGTTTATACGTTATTGGTACCCTAGCATCAAAATGGCGCTGTGGGATGCCTGAGAAGCCTCTGAGGTGATTCTATGCGACCGTCAGTGTCGTTTAGTATTGCTTGTGGGCTTAAAAGCCAGGACTCATGCCTCGGCTGCGGTTGATATCACGGCTATAACCGGTGATTTCAGTGGATACCGTTCGCATTTGGCGCTGGTGTTCGGGGCTGAGGGCGCTTTGTTGTCGATCTTTGATGTCATCAAAGACGCGCTCTAAGGCTTTGGTGTGTGCTTTTCTTGTCGATAGGTCGCTTATAGACTTGATGTGATCAAGCAGCTGCTGGCTGTGGCCGATAATGTGGCTGCCAATTTCATGCTGCTCACGGTCTGCAAGCTGTTTTTGGTGGTCAGTGGTACTCGGCTCACTGCGGTAGCGCTGCCATGCGCTCATTTGCTGATCAAGATGCAGGAGGGTCATGAGGTGTTGGCCAAAGTCGCTTTTTTGGTCGATGATTTTTAGAAGTCTGTGCTGATCCGATAGTCCTTGATGCGAGATATAATCGTGTTGCGCCTTAAAGCCGGCTTCTTCTTCTGCTCTTTTGGCGCGTTGCTGCTCACGCTTTGCTTGACGCGCTTCTTCTTGCGCTAATAGGCGCTCACGCTCCTTTTGGTCGGCCATGTCACGCTGCTGCTGAGCAATACGCTCTTTTTCAAGCGCCTCAGCGGCATCGATTGCAATCTGGCGCTGAATACGTACCTGTTTGACGCGCTCAACCACTGATTCAGCTTGCTCTAGCTCGTCATTGCTCACGTTACTGGGTTTATATTCAGGCGTAGGCGCTGCTGGGACGATAAATAACTTACTTTCACGCAGATCGGCAAGTTCGCGTGTCCGTACTAGACGGTTGCGCTCATTGATCATCAGGTTAATCTTACCTCTGATTGTGGCCGGTGTTTCGTCTATCTCGTAAACCTCACCTTTCTTGTTTGCTTGTTCTGCTTTTTCTCGCTCACTCTCGTATTTGTCACGCTCTAGCTTGGTTGCAACGCTACCCATCTTGATTTGCGGCTCAATATCTTTGCCTTGATCGGCATAGCTGCGCGAATCAATCAGCTCATGGTCATATTCGGCCAGTTTCTCATTAGCGATCTGCTCCCACAGTTGCCGTACTTCTTTGATTTCAACATTGACGCGCTCCATGCCAAGCTCACGCCGCTTATTATCGGACAGCTCAATGGTCGCCTTATCGGTCAATACAATCTCGTTATTATCGTTAAGCTCAGCGGTACGCGTGGTAAACATGATATGGGCGTGGAAGTTGCGAGGGTCTGCCCCTCGATCAATCTCTTTTTGAGTTGGTTTGTGAATGGCGCAATCGGCAATCGTACCGTAACGATCCGCAAGCGTTTGGGCGAACTGGTGCGCGATGGATTTTCGGTCTTCTGCGCTTAACTCATGCGGCAGATTAACCAGCCATTCGCGAGCCACACGCGCATCTTTACGCTTCTCGGCAAACTCCGCTTTGTTCCATAAATCACTACGATCAATATCAGCGCCCGTAGCAGCCAATGCTGTCGGCAAAATAATATCCGCACTCATCACGCCATGCTTTTTTGAGTAATCATGAGTTTTGCCATAGCGCTTATCGTCAAGCTCAACACCAGCGCGATAGCTCGCAGAAGCAACGGCACTTTGTCCACTGCTGCGAGATATGGATTTGGTCGATGCGATAAAAATAGCCATTTCTACAAGCTCTGTTTTCAGGTTTTTAACATTGCGTCTTTTTGCAATGTTGGGGGTGTGGGGGCGTGCCCCTGCCGATGTTTTGATTTTATAAATGTGTGACCGTAGGGAATAAACATTTGTAAAGTCGAAAACTCGCACTTAGTCAGTGGGACGCAACCATCCGTCAAATAACTATATCATAAACTGTTGTTAGGATTTAGCGAAGTTGGTATAGTCGGGTAAATAGATAATTTAATAGTTTAAGGATTTGATATGAGCTTACTTGGTGGTAATGATTTGAAAGAGCAGCAGAAGATTAATGATCTTGAGCTTAAAATAAATAGAGAGAAGCAGAAGTTAGATAAGAAGCTAACACGACAAAAAATACTACTGGGTGCTTTTCTTGTAGATGCTTTAGAGAAAGATTCAGTGGAGGGTTTAAAGAAATACACAGCTGATAATCTGCTAGATTTTTTGAGCAGACAGACGGATAAGGATTTAATGGCGGACTTGGTAAAAGGGCTTGGCGGTAAGGTTGATACTGGGAATAACGATGAAAACAAGATAAAGGAAGGTTAATGGATAACGATTTACTTAAGAAGTATCGTGAGTATGCAAATTCTGATGAAGCTTGTGCTGTACTTTTTGTAAAACAGAATCTCTCACAATCAGAAGGGCATTGGGTTGATATAATCAATTGCCAACGTTATGAGATGTCTGATTGGTTAGTCATTGCTTATTCTCCTGTTAGTGGATTATAAGCAGTTACACAAAGTTTGGGAAACTCTCATGGAAATTGCCTTTTGAGTTTGAAGCAATGTACAATGATAAGATTAACCCGTTAGGTCAGGTGGCCTAACTTAAATAAAAAGTCTCCGACAAACCCGGTACGGTTCAGATGATGCGTTCTACTACATGGATTACAGTCTTGGTTGGATTGTTCATGTTCCAAAGCTTTTGGAATGTGGCGGCGGCCTTTTGTGTCCATGAACAACAGCCTCAATCACAGCAGAGTTATCATTTTGGTCATCACCAAAATACCTTGTGTGCCAGCGATAGTCGTCAACACGATCATAATGGACAGTCAGAAAACATAAAAACATTCAGTAGCGATTTAGAAATCGGTGAAGATCATCAAGATCATCTACCATCGATGATGCATTTGATTGTACAAAATGAAAAAGTAGATGTGTTTCATCCAAGCTCTGAAGTTAAAGTGAATCCACAATTTCATTGGAAAAACAGCTATCAGGCTCCTGACCTGTTTCAACAAAGCCTACCTCCCGAATTTTCCCCGCTCATGGTGGGGTAGCCTAAAACATTCCCACCACTTTTATTATTTAAATAAGTGGGAAAAATCATGTCTTCACAATCAATTATACTCTTGCGTCATAGCTTGGTTGCTTGTATATGTGCAGCGGCTATGCAATATAGCTATGCTGAAAACGTTACCAGCTTTGAATCCGCTTTAGCAAAAGTACAAAGTTACCAGACTCAAGACAAGCCGTGGCAACAAGTTCAGCAAATATCTGAATTGAATATTCAGCAAAGTCGGTTATGGCAGAATCCAAGTATAAGTTTAGAACAGTCTGGCTTTGGCTCAGGTCAAGAACAGGAATTCAATGTTGGCGTTAGTCAACCTCTAGATCTATTTGGTCAGCGTAAGCTGAACCGGGTGATTGCCAATACCTCGAATCAACAAATCCAATTGCAACAGCAATTATGGAAGGCACAAAGCCAACTGATTGTTAAATTTGCATGGTCGCAATTTGCACTTGCTGAGGTTGAGCAGTCTGCTTATTCAGTACAGTTAAAAACAAGTAAAGTCAATCTGGACAGTGCCCAGAAACGCTATCAGGCAGGCAGTATTGCCCTGGTTGATTTTGAGCGTGCCCAAATTGAAGCGCTAGAAATCCAACGACTTTATGAGCAAGCGATGCTGAATAAACAAGCTGCCGGTCGTCAGCTGTCTAATTTGTGGGGGGGAGAAACATCTTCACATCTTCAATTGAATAAAACCGCTATCCCTTGGCCAGAGCAAAGTCTCCAAACTGTGCAACGGTATATTGCTGAAGGGTGGCTAGAAAAATTCTATGCCTTGAACATTCAGCAATCGGATCATCAAATTGAAAATTTAAGAATTCAGGCACGTCCCAATCCGACTTTAAATGTAGGCATGAAACGTAGCAAAACCCCTAATGGAAGCAACGATACGACTTTAGCAATCGGCGTGGCTATTCCACTGAATATTTTCAATCGCCAGCAATATGCGATCCCGATGGTCCAGCAACAGCAAATATTGCTGAACCAACAGCAGCAGCGTGAGCTGAAGCAACAAATACTCGATATTGCCAACAGCATGCATCAGCTCAAAGGTTTACGTAGCCAGTTCGATGCCACAACAGCACAAGTTACTTTGGCGACCAAAGTTCAGAGCCGTACTTTACTAGGGTTTCAGGCAGGGAAACTGTCCATTACCGACGTTCAGCAAGCAACCACCCAACTGCAGAATCTTCGATTGGGTCAATTACAAACTCTACGTCAAGCTTGGCAAACTGCCCTAGCAGCTGAGGCACTCAGTATTGGCACAAGTTATGAAGAAATTAGCCGTTCGGATGCCTATACACAACTGAATAAAAAGGCAGTCGAAGCATCGCAAAATTTAATCAATGGGGGAGCACGATAAAATGAACGCCAAGCAAAACGGAAAAATATCCCAGTCTCTCATGATTGTAGTTTTGATTCTGATTACGGTCTTGGTCAGTCTGGCTATTTGGTTAAGTTCAAAAAAAACTGAATCTGAGGGGCAGGGTTATGATGAGGGAAATGCCGAATATTCTGATGAAGATAGTTCTGAAGAAGGACATGCTGAAGAAGGCGAAATACAACTGACCAGCCAACAAATGGTTGAACAAGGTTTAAAAGTTGCTGTTGCATCCACAGGATTGGTTGAAAAGCTGACAACCCTGCCAGGTAAATTGGTGGTGAATACCGATCAACAAGCGCATATATCGCCTAATTTTAGTGGTTATGTCGAGCAGATCAATGTGGCTTTAGGACAGAGCGTGCAAAAAGGACAAACGCTGGCTGTACTAACCGTGCCTGAACTGATCGACCAACAGGCAAATCTGCGTATGGCACAGGTGAATCTGGATTTGGCCCGTAAAGATTACCAGCGCGAACAGCAACTCTGGTCACAGGGGGTTTCTGCCAAACAGGATTACCAGCGTGCCGAAAATGCCTACCGTCAAGCGCAGATTACTGTCCAGTCCTCACAAGCACGTTTAAATGCACTAGGTGCAAGTGGCAATAACAATGGGCGTTTTCTGATTAAAGCACCGATCTCTGGGGTGATCAGTCAAAAAGATATTGTGGTCGGTGAAAATGTGCAACTGGCTAATCAGCTCTTTGTCATTGAACAGCTGAAAGATTTATGGCTTGAGTTTAATTTGCCGAATCAATTCTCAGGTCAACTGCAAGCCGGGCAAAAAATTGACTTTAAAGTGAATGATTCAGATCAAAGCTATAAAGCTACTGTACAAAGCTTAACCTCTCAGGCAGATGTACAAACAGGGCGTCTGGTGGTGCGCGCAAAACTCGATGCGCAAGCTACTGAGTTGCGTTCTAATGTGTTAGTGAGAGTGTTGATTCCGGAAGCTACAGCAAAATCAGCCCTTCGGATTCAAAAGTCTGCGCTGCAAAGTATTGAAGGTGAAGACAGTATTTTCATCGTAGATTCAGAACAAAAAGGTCAAGTCCACTTAAAAGCACAGAAAGTGCAATTGGGGCAGGCTTCAAGTGATGGACAATGGCTTGAAGTGATTTCTGGGCTGACTGAAGGGCAGAAGTATATCGCTCAAGGCAGTTTCTTGTTGAAATCTGAATTAGAAAAAGACGAGGCAGGCCATGGACATTAATTCTGATCTGCCAAAACCAGAAGGTTTATTCGAACGAATCATTCAGTTTTCCATACAAAATGCGATTTGGGTGTTGCTCTTTGCCTGTACCTGGATTGCGGTCGGGGTGTATAGCTATCAGAAACTCCCGATTGATGCTGTACCCGATATTACCAATACCCAAGTCCAGCTTAATACTCAAGCCAAGGGTTTTACTGCGCTTGAAGTCGAACAGCTGATTACCTATCCCATTGAAAATGCCATGGCTGGCATTCCGGATCTGGAGCTTACCCGTTCCATATCCCGTTATGGACTCTCTCAAGTCACCATTATCTTTAAAGATGGGACTGATATTTATTGGGCCCGTCAGCAGATTAACCAACGGACACAGGAGGCGCAATCTGAGTTGCCTGCACAAATCGCACCGACGATGTCCCCCGTTTCTACGGGTCTCGGTGAGATTTATCAATGGGTACTGAAGGCAGATCCGAATGCGAAAAAGCCGGATGGAACTGCATACACGCCGATGGATTTGCGTGAGATTCAGGACTGGATTGTGCGTCCTCAACTGCAACGTGTTAAGGGAGTTGCAGAGGTCAACAGTATTGGTGGTTTTGAAAAAACCTATGTGGTCTCTCCCGATTTAAACCGGATGCAGCAACTGAATATCTCATTAGAACAACTGCAACAGGCTTTAGCGCAAAATAATGAGAACCGAGGTGCAGGTTATATTGAAGACAATGGTCAGCAACTGACGGTACGTGTACCGGGTGCATTCAATGGGCTTTC
>CAJGZL010000003.1 GCA_904846145.1 Psychrobacter immobilis | reverse complement strand
ATACCTTCCTCAGATTTTGCTTTAGCTGTAGGAAAAAATTCTAAATTGAAGAATTTTCCATCAAGAGTAGGAAACGAATTTTGTATAAAAGATATAATTGCATGAAGTCTTTGAAGGCCATCTATAATTTCATAAGTCCCAGAATGTTCTCGCTCTGCTATTAGTATTGCAGGAATAGGGTACTTGTTTAAAATTGATTCGATCAGCCTTTGTTTTTCTTCTAACGTCCACACTAATTTTCTTTGATAACGTCGATTGACATTTATTTTTCCATCGTTATACCAAGCATAGATAGATTGAATTGATGTAGGTTGAGAAGCTAGTTCTGCCATTTTATTTACCAAAGTAATTAATGTTTATTGTTATATATAAAATTACATTTTTGAAATATTTGAAACCTAGTTCAAGAACTTAAAAAAACTCATACATATAGAAAGAAGTGACAAGCTTAACCCAAAAGCTAAGCCCGCCATCTATCAGAAATTCTCTTTAAAGAGTCTCTCTTGCAAGCCTAAATCTTACAAGCCCCGCCAGCACAATCATCTTCCATGTCCGCTTGGGCATCGTTCGCACCATCACGAGTGTTGTGGTAGTACAACGTCTTCACGCCAAGCTTATAAGCGTTGAGCAGATCTTTAAGCAATATCTTCATCGGTACGCGATTACCTTCATAATGCGTAGGATCATAATTGGTATTTGCTGAGATGCTTTGATCGACGAACTTTTGCATGATAGCGACGAGCTTTAAATAACCGTCATTGTTCGGCATTTGCCATAGTAGCTCGTACTGATCTTTTAGGGTAGCAATCTCAGGCACGACTTGCTTGAGGATACCGTCCTTTGACGCTTTGATAGAGACCAGACCGCGTGGTGGCTCAATACCGTTGGTCGCGTTGGCGATCTGACTAGAGGTCTCAGACGGCATCAAGGCGGTTAGGGTAGAGTTGCGTAGACCGTGCTCGGTGATCTCGCCGCGTAGCGTTTCCCAATCGAGATGTAGTGGCTCTTGGCAGATTTTATCCAAGTCGGCTTTGTACGTATCAATCGGCAAGATACCTTGCGAGTACGTGGTCTCATTGAACGCAGGGCACGCGCCTTGCTCTTTTGCCAATTTGTTTGAGGCTTTTAAGAGGTAATATTGTAGCGCTTCAAAGGTTTGATGGGTCAGACCAATAGCGCTGCCATCTGAGTAACGCACGCCATTCTTCGCCAAGTAATAAGCATAGTTAATCACGCCAACGCCTAGAGTACGGCGGCGCATACTGCCATTTTGAGCAGCTTTTACAGGATAGTCTTGATAGTCGAGTAGGGCATCAAGCGCACGCACGATCAGCTCAGCTGGCTCTTCGATATCGCTAACGTTTTCGACTTTGCCTAGATTGACCGCTGATAGTGTACAAAGGGCGATTTCACCTTCTTCGTCATTAATATTATCAAGCGGCTTAGTCGGTAGGGCGATTTCCATGCATAGGTTTGACTGGCGAATCGGCGCAACCGTCGCGTCAAATGGGCTATGAGTGTTGCAATGATCGACGTTTTGGATATAGATACGACCCGTACTGGCGCGCTCTTGCATCATGAGACTAAACAAGTCTGCTGCTGGAATCTGACGGCTACGAATGCTCGGGTCATTCTCGTATTTGGTGTATAGCTCTTCGAATTTATCTTGATCTTCAAAGAAGGCATCATATAGGCCAGGGGTATCGCCTGGTGAGAATAACGAAATATCTTGACCTTTGATTAAGCGCGTATACATGGTTTTATTTAACTGAACACCATAGTCCATATGACGGACACGGTTGTCTTCAACGCCGCGGTTGTTTTTGAGTACCAGTAACGACTCTACTTCTAAATGCCATATTGGATAAAATAACGTCGCAGCACCGCCACGGACGCCGCCCTGTGAGCAGCATTTTACAGCCGTTTGGAATAATTTATAAAAAGGAATACAGCCCGTATGCTGGGCTTCACCGCCACGGATAGGGCTACCAAGGGCACGAATACGACCCGCGTTGATGCCGATACCCGCGCGCTGCGACACATAACGCACGATAGCGCTAGTGGTGGCGTTGATAGAATCTAGACTATCACCACATTCGATCAATACGCACGAGCTGAACTGACGCGATGGGGTACGTACACCTGACATAATGGGCGTTGGTAGGGATATTTTGAATTGTGAGGTCGCATCATAAAAGCGCTTCACATAGCTCATGCGTTCAGCTCTGTCATAATTGGCAAACAGACACATACCGACCAGCATATAAAGAAACTGCGGGCTTTCATAGACGGTCTTAGTGACGCGATCTTGCACGAGGTATTTACCGGCCATTTGCTCAACCGCAGCATAGGCCAGATTCATATCGCGCCAATGGTCAAGATATTCGTTAAGCTCATCGAACTCTTCGCGGCTATAATCGGCTAGGATATGCTCGTCATATTTACCTGCATCGGTCAGTTTGTTCACATGATCGTACAGATGCGGTGGGGTAAATTTATTATAGGCGATTTTACGCAGATGGAAGATCGCTAGGCGCGCGGCTAAATACTGATAGTCAGGGGTCGTTTCTGAGATCAGATCAGCGGCAGCTTTGATAATGGTTTCGTGGATATCACGAGTCTTGATACCTTCATAGAACTGAATGTGCGATTTTAGCTCAACTTGTGACACCGACACATTATCTAAGTCGTGCGCGGCCCACTCGATAACCTTGTGGATTTTATCCAAATCAATAGGCTCTAGACGTCCGTCACGTTTGGTCACTTGAATCTTGTCGATATGTGTCATGCTACCCTCATCAGTGTTTGCTTATAATATTTGTTTTGTCAGAAAGCTTACTAACTACTGCTCTAAATACTGTCAGTGCTTTTTGGGCAAAAATATACCCTTGCTCAAAATAATGATAAAAATCATTGAGCACTACATATAGCGTGTTGATTAGTAAGTAGGCACAATATAGCGGGAATTTTTTGAAAATGCTATATTGATTTTCACTAGGATTTATGTTGATGAAGGCATGTATCGCGCTCAAATGAGAGCAAAGGGTGATGGGATAAGGCTTAGAGAAAATGTAAGCAATAACAAAATATTTTATAAAAAAAGGCTTGCGCTTTCGTTTTTATAATGATTAAAAGTCATGGCTAATAATAGCGCTGTCAGAGTGAAAATGAGGGCGTAGATTGTAGCGCAGTACACAAAAAATCGCCACCCAAATAAGTGACGATTACGTAATGCGTATTTTACCTTTATCTTTATAGCTCGCTATTTTGAGCAGGCCACTCAATAGGCCAGTAACGCATTAGCTTATACCACCATACGTACAGTTTTGGCATCATCAAGCGCCGCATAGAGCGTATTCACTTGCTCGGCAGTGGTAATGTGTATATTCACACGCGCTGAATGGAAGCGACCTGTTTTTGAAGGCTTGACTTCGATAGAGGCTAAGTCAAAATCTGGAAATTGGCTGCCGAGGATAAGCTTAATCTCATTTAGAAGACTATCATACTCGCCTTCATGCCCGATAATGCTCATCGGGTAGTCCATAGGAAAGTCCCAGAGCTCAGGATTTTGAATATCAGTTTTTTTGCCTTTTAAGATACCCTCATTAGGCGTCATATCGGTCATCTCGATTTCTTTTTTGCTGTCTTTTTCTACATCTGGGTTTTGTTGGTTATCACTCATGAGTAATCCTTATGATTGTTTTAAATGATGACACGCTCTGACTTTTAGCGAAAAAATCTGAGATGGGCTCAGATTTTTTGACAGTGATGTTTGATAACGATTTTTGAGAGTAATGATAGCGTCAATCAACGCGTAAGAGCAGTCATTGCATATTCTATTTATAATGATACATAAGGCATTATTCAAGGGTGCATCCTAGCTTTGAGGTTACAAATCCTTTGTCAGCTACTTTTTATAGCCACAAATCGCGACATAGTCGCCACGATCATAACCTTTAATAACCTCTTGGACTTTATCATTGGCATACATAGGATGAGTTAGCAAGGTTTGCGCATACTCAAAATCAACAAAACCATTCGCTTGCATCAGCGTGATTTTTTCATCAGAGGTGCGCCAGTTCGCTGATTTGACCAGCTCAATAGGATAAGGGTCAGCAGGGGAGATGTGTTCCAGTAAAGGGTGCTGCCAAGTATCTACAGCGCTGGCTAAGTTATAAAGGGTGGCAAATCCGCTCTCTTTAGGCACATCGATAAGGATAAGCTTGCCACCAGTTTTTAAGGCGTCATAGGCTTTTTTGATACAAATGTCCAAATCACTAATATAGCTGACGCTGCCGTTAAACAGGATGATATCGAATTTATTAGGCTCAATCTCGCAGGTTTCAGCAGGGCTAATGTCTACTTGTAGGCCACGTTTTTTAGCTATTTCTGCCATGTCTTTTGATGGCTCGATACCATGCGTGATATGGATATCGTATTCCTTTGCTAGTAGTGATTCAAATAATCCGCTACCACAGCCGATAGACAGTATCTTACTGTCTTTATCTAAGAAGCGTGCGACCAGCTTTAGCTCACTGGCTAGTAAGTTCTGGTTATCCAAAAACCAGCTGTCGTACGCACTGGCGTGTTCATCGAATGCGGCCATGATATTTTTCCTTGTTGATAGTTATTGTTAGTTGTTGATGGCTAAGGTTAATTTTAGAGGCTTATATTCACTACAAGCTAGGTTGACGATAATTTCAAATATGAGTTAAAAACATAGGTTAAGACAGATCTAACGCCTGTTGCCAAAAACTGACCTCCATACGCGCGGCAGTATTGAATAGCTGCTGGAATTTATCCATTTGCGTAGGGCTGGCCTGTGCGAGTAGGGCATCAATCTGTGCTTCGTTCTGCGCGGTAATCGCTTGAAATTCGTCACTGGAAAACACATCAATCCATGGCTGATACGGATTGCCCGTGATAAAACCTTGCTCTTTAATGCGTTTGCCAATTTCTCCATAGCCCATTAGGCAAGGGGCAATAGCCGCATAAAGCTCGGCCAGTGAGCCTGACATCGCAGCGTCTAAGATATAGCGGCTATAAGCGATGGTCGCGGCAGATTCAGTAGCGCTCTCAACTTGTTCAAGGGGTATGTTCCATTGATGACAGAAGTCAAGATACATGTCGATTTCCATATCGAGCATGGCATTGATACCTGCTTGACCCATCCGCATTTGCGCCAGCGTTGCGCTTTTATAGACACTCAAAGCCATCACGCGGGTGTAGTGAATCAGATATAAATAGTCTTGGACGAGGTAATGACGAAAGCTGTCAGGGGCAAGCGTGCCTGCCGCTAACTGCTTGACAAAGTCATGTTGGATGTAGTCATCCCACGTCGGGCAGTTGTGACGTAGCGTTTGATAATTCATAGGGTGCACTTGCCTTTATAAAAGTGCAAGTAAGCAGGTGGTAGGAGACGAGAAGTGAGTAGGCACAAAAAACTTAGCAGATTATGGATATAAACGGGCAAGGCTTGCTTAGCAAAATAGGCTTAAGAGGTGTGCTACAAAATGTCACGCTTGTTTCCTACGTCAGTGCTAACTGCATCAGGTTCGCGGGTAACTCTCAGCCATGATTGTGACGGTGTTAAAAGCATCAAAAATCACAGCACCCCGACAAGGTTTTTAGGAATAAATAGTTTAGATCTGCTGTTATTTGAGCAGTTGAGCCATATGATAGACGAACTCTGGCATCATTAGCAAGTGATGCGCACAGAACCATAAATAATGGTTCTGTCTGTGCCCTTATGTTGAAGCTTCGAAGTGCCTCTATACAAAAGCGTCGCTAACATTGCTTTAGCTGGTGGTAATGAATGCTACACTCAGCTTTTATTTCATTGCTGTTTAATGACTTGTTAGCTAAGACTAAAAGGTTTTATGATATAGCTTTGCTCAAAGCTACTGTTCATTTAAAGTTCTTATATTATTTAAAGTTCTTATGAAATAGGCGTCACTTATAGCCATTTTTGCGTTTCCTCAATGAGGGTTTGTATTCTACGAGGCATGGCATACTCGCGTTTGGTCGCCACATAAAGGGTTTCACTGATGGGAGTGGATAGAGGGTGGCTATTGATAAGATGAGATCTTTCAAAGGCAACGACAGCATGCTCAGGTAGCACGGTGAAGCCTAATCCGCGACTTACAGGCTCCAAAATCAACCCTATCTGATTAGAAAAGCCCTTTTCTTCAAAGTCATTGATATGCTGAAACTGAGAAAAGTTAGCGCTTAATAATAGATTGGCATGATGAGCGCCATCAGGATGATCAACAAATCCAAGCTGGACTAAAGTCTCCCAGTCTACTGATTTAATCTGCGCTGACGTCACTAATAACAAAGCTTCCGTCGCCACGGGCTTACAATTGATACTGGAAATACGGGAGATATCAGTCATAAAACCGATATCAATATCATTATTGACAAGCGCTTGCTCTACATCAGCGTTAGGTGCAAACCTATAATTGATGATCAGCTTAGGATGCATCTGTTGCAATGATAAAAGATGAGGATAGAGCTTGAGCCCCACGCTTCCAGGCGACATCACACGCACCTTACCCTCAAAAGCTAAATCCTCCCCAAGACGCTGCTCTAAATGAGTCAGTTTTAGCAAGATATCTTTTGCCTCGTCATAGAGGTACTCGCCTGCACTAGTTAATGAGAATTGCTTACCTTGGCGTATAAGCAGCGAGATATCTAACTGCGCCTCGAGCTTATGAATATGTTGACTGACACCCGATTGCGTCATATGCAGACGCTCAGCTGTATGAGTGAAGTGACCGACTTCTATTAAAGTACAAAAAGTGCGTAGCCAGATAGTATTTATCATTACAAACCATACTTATTTATATGATAAATGATAATTTTACGTAATGATTGTACCTTTGTATAGTAGTCCTGTGTCAAGCGATCACTAATCAAAAACAGCATATCAAGCAGGAGTACTAACAATGAGTAAGGTTTACCCAAGAAGTTTTTCACATATTGGTCTTTCAGTACCTGACTTAGCCGCAGCGGTGAAGTTCTATACAGAAGTCATGGGTTGGTACATTATTATGGAGCCGACTGAGATCGTTGAAGATGACAGTCCAATTGGTGAGATGTGTACGGAAGTGTTTGGCGCAGGTTGGGGCAGCTTCCGTATCGCGCATTTATCGACTGGCGATCGCATAGGCGTGGAGATATTTGAATTTAAGAATCAAGAAAATCCTGAGAATAATTTTGAATATTGGAAAACGGGTATCTTTCATTTTTGTGTGCAAGATCCTGATGTAGAAGGGCTTGCTGAGAGTATTGTGGCGGCTGGTGGTAAAAAACGCATGCAAAAGCCACGCTACTACTATCCAGGCGAAAAACCTTATCGTATGATTTATATGGAAGACCCGTTTGGTAATATCGTTGAGATTTATAGTCACAGCTATGAGCTTATCTATAGCGAAGGCGCTTACTGAAAGTAAGTCGTTAATCTTGGAGTAAGCTTTCACATAAAATCTATCTTATAAGCACAAACTAATAGCCACAAACTAATAGCCACAAACTAATAGCCACAAAAAAGCTGAGCAATGGCTCAGCTTTTTTGGCTAACTATCTTTATAAAACTTAGTCACTCTTTATCTAGTCATTCTCAAGGAATGAGCGCAAATGCTCAGAGCGTGATGGATGACGTAGTTTGCGTAGCGCTTTTGCCTCGATCTGACGAATACGCTCACGGGTCACATCGAACTGCTTGCCGACTTCTTCTAGCGTATGATCGGTTGGCATATCGATACCAAAACGCATCTTCAATACGCGTGCTTCACGTTCTGTCAGATTACCCAATACATCACGAGTGGCTTCACGCAGACCAGCCGCCGTCGCATCGTCAACAGGGCTTGAGATCGTACCATCTTCGATAAAGTCGCCTAAGTGCGAGTCTTCATCATCACCGATAGGCGTTTCCATAGAGATCGGCTCTTTGGCAATTTTCAGCACTTTACGCACTTTGACTTCGTCCATCTCCAAGCGTTCGCCTAATTCCTCAGGCGTCGGCTCACGGCCCATCTCTTGTAGCAATTGACGTGAGACACGGTTGATTTTGTTGATGGTCTCAATCATATGCACAGGGATACGGATAGTACGCGCCTGATCGGCGATAGAGCGAGTAATCGCCTGACGAATCCACCACGTGGCGTAGGTCGAGAACTTGTAACCACGGCGATATTCAAACTTATCGACCGCTTTCATTAGACCAATATTACCTTCTTGAATAAGATCCAAGAACTGCAAGCCACGGTTGGTGTATTTTTTGGCGATGGAGATAACCAGACGTAGGTTAGCCTCAACCATTTCTTTTTTGGCACGGCGGGCTTTGGCTTCACCAATTGCCATACGACGCGCCACATCCTTCATGTCGTGAATTTCCATCTCAAGCTTTTGCTCATAATCACGGATTTTACGCTGTAAAAGAATAACGTCGTCGGTCACTTTTTCTAAAGTCTCGCTAAAGGCAGGCTTGCCTTTTAGGCGTTCGGTCAACCAATCGACGTTAGTCTCATTACTTGGGAAAGTTTTGCGGAACTCTTCACGCGGCATACGACCACGGCGAATCACCAAGCGCATGATCTGACGCTCTTGTTTACGCACATCATCATAGACGTCATGCATGATAGCCATGACCTGATCGGACATACGATTATTGAGCTTGAGCATCATAAAACGCTCAGCGAGCAGCTTATAAGCTTCGTTAGCTTGTTCGCTGCCACGACCATAGTCAAGCAGCGCTTGCTTGGCAGTCATGAATAAGCCCTCGATCTCCTCTAAGCGAATGCGCACTTCTTCAGGATCAATACCAGTGGTTTCTTCTTCTTCCTCAGTCTCATCATCGTCTTCGTCATCATCATCATCCTTTGCATTGGCTTTGGTTTTGACAACGGGCATTTTCTCGCGCTCTTTCTCGCGTTCGCGTGCCTCTTTGGCTCGCTCTTTTTCGGCTTCTGCAGCGGCTTTATCTTCCTCAGTTTCAGGATCTAAAAAGCCCGTGATCACATCGGAGAGCTTCTTGTCGCCATCGACCACTTTTTGATACTCATCAAGCACGTATTGTACTGTTCCTGGCCAATATGACATCGCATGCTGCACGTCACGAATACCTTCTTCAATACGTTTGGCAATAGCAATCTCGCCCTCACGGGTCAGTAGATCAACCGTACCCATCTCACGCATATACATACGTACAGGATCCGTGGTGCGACCGGGATCAGTTTCTACCGCTGCCAATACTGCCGCAGCCTCGTCCGCTGCTGCCTCATCATCGTTTGAGTCATCGTTCATTAAGATATCATCAGCATCAGGTGCCGATTCAAATACTTTAATGCCGACGTCGGTCAACATCTGTATGATGTCCTCGATCTGATCGCTTTCGGTGATGGAGTCGGGTAGCTGATCGTTAACCTCAGCATAGGTCAAATAGCCTTGCTCTTTACCCATTTGGATAAGCGTGGCTAGCTGAGATGTGGACTTAGAAACTGACTTATCGTTCATAAATACTCACTTTTTTGTCGGACATTTTTATTATTTAGGTCAGTCATACTAGCTTTGGGTTGCTGATCTAGTCATGAGACTGATCCTAGTTAAGCGTAGTCATAAATACCAATAATAAAAACGAATGGATATAAATAAAAACTCAAAATACTACAAGGTTATTCAAAAAATATTATCTAAATAATTTATCGAAACAAGGATCAAAATTCATGGTGTTTTATAATTTAAAAGCGCTGGTTTAGAGCCACTAAGAATATATAAACGGCGTAGTTTAGCACAGACCCTAGTAAACGAGCATAAGGTTATGAATTAACGGTTATAAAATCACTAGGACATTTATGTCACTAGAATATTCATGTCTATATGTTTTTGGCTTTATATAAGACACCTTAACCATAAACAATGGGGTCAATAGGCTGGCTTTTAAAGGACTTGCAGCCGTTATCTGTTTTTTAATTAAAAATAACTCAAACACTAACCATTTGCGCGGATTGTTCTGCCTGCTGCTCTCGTAGCCAGTTACTCAAGAGCTGGGCTTGCATACGCACGATAGTTGCCTTGATATGATCGGGGTTTTTTACTAAGTCTTGTATCTTTTTTCTCATGTTACGCTCTAACAGCTGACTCACTAAGGTTTCAATTAGTTCATCAAGGCTTAACACATTTCTTAGGGTTAAGGTCTTAAAAAAAGCGCCCCAATTACGGCTGAGTGCTTGTTGAGTTGAGGGCTTTAAATTAGATAAAACAAAATGGGCTGCGGCATTGGCATCTAGTGGCAAGTAGTTTAAGCACCGTTGAATGGTACTCACGACATCGAGTAAGGGGTCATCTTGTAAATCGTCCCAAGCTAAGGGGCGCAGAGCATCATCAGACGCTTTTTGCTTAATATGTGCGGGTAGGTTCAATCCATGAATACCCGCTTGTTGCCAAATAACCTGAATAGGATCATCAGCTAATGCGCTTGGTTGAAACAAAAAGCACAGCTGTAATTGCTGGCTGATGGTCATATCGCCATCAAAGTCTAATAGCGCATCTTTGGCCTCAACGTTTTGACTGCGCCTGCCGCCAAGCTTTTGATAGATATCGTTGTTGAGTAAATAACGAAAGCTACTACCTTTAGGCAGAGAGTTGGTCAGCGTCCGTACTTGCGACATGAGCTTAGCTTTACCTTCAGCCAAGCTCATGTCATAGCGCTCGCTTAGATAAGCAAAGATATACTGCGACAGTGGCATGGCCTGAGCGATCTGTTCGCGCATAGCTTCAACGCCATGACTTTTGATAAAGGTATCAGGATCATGGTCATTTGGCAGACTTAAAAACCGCAGCTCTTTATCATCACCTAGCACAGGCAGCGCAATCTCAAGGGTACGCCAAGCGGCCTTTTGACCTGCGCTATCACCATCAAAGCTCAACGTTAGCGTCGGGTTCAGGGTCAATAGCCGTGAGATTTGGCTCTCATTAATAGCGGTACCCATCGAGGCAATCGCCCCATAAATACCTGCTTGATGCAGAGCGATAACATCCATATAGCCTTCGACTACTAGCCAGTCGTTGGCACGTTGCTGGCGCGATTCATAATAGCCATAGAGTACATGCTGCTTATGAAAGACGGGCGAGTCTGAGGAGTTGATATATTTGGGCTTGACCTGATCATCGAGCGCCCGTCCACCAAAGCCGATAGTACGACCTTGATTATCTCGAATCGGAAAGATAATCCGATCTCGCAGTAGGTCATAGTCGCGACCTGAGTCTGATTGGCGCACTAGTCCGAGCGCTTTTAAACCTTCGATATCTTGCGGGAACTCGTGTTCAAGATGCTGCCAGCCAAAAGGCGCGTAGCCTAAAGCAAAGGTCTCAATACTTTGTTCTGTGATACCGCGTGTCATAAAATAATGCTTGGCATGCGGATGAGTCTGCAAATTACGCTGGTAGAATTGCTCAATTTTTAGCAGTAAATCGTACAGATTGCCGTCTTTGTCAGCGCTATTTTCAATATTGGTGTTAGCAGCACTCTCATCACTTAACCATGGGGGCGAGCTATTGTGGTTTACATCATCAGCACCACCGACGAAGTAGCTATCGTCATAACCTGTACTATTATAGTCATCGTCGTAAAAGTTTTGATTGGCATAATTGCTGTAATCGTCAGCGTTATCATAGCTGACAATATCATTAGCTGGTGAGCTGGCAGCAGGTTTTTGCGTTTGGACAGGGCTAGCACTTGTTGATTGAGCCGCAGGTTCTGCATATGGCTTGCTATTATTTTGATTATTACTGTGCTGATAATTATCATACTGAGGTGCCGCTTTAGGTTTAGTCACCGTGCGCTTATAGCTGACGTTTTGGCGATCCTCTTCTGGTATCTCAATACCGGTCTGCTTAGATAGCTCTTTTACCGCTTCTATAAAGGTAAGGTTCTCGTAATCACGTAAAAAGCTAATAGCATTGCCGCCGACATTACAGCCAAAGCAGTGATAGATATTCTTTTGTGGGTTGACATAAAAAGAGGGTGATTTTTCGCCATGGAACGGGCAACAGCCTCGATACTCACTTCCTGCGCGTTTAAGCGTAGTATGGCGACCAATAATGCTGATAAGATCAGCTTGGCTACTTAGTTGCTCAAGGATGTGATTTGGGATACTCATTAGAAGGGCATTTTACCATACGAGAGAGATGATTTACTGGATCAAATATAGCCTATATTTAATTATTATAAAATAGCCTAAGCAAGGCAAGCAATTAAATTTGCTCATTAAAACTATAAAGGTAAGACCAACGAATGAGTTAGTCTTACCTTTGCTTTTGTATATAAACCTACAAAATTAAGAGTAGGGTATATGTCAGCTATTCATCTTCTAAATCAACATCAAAATCAACAGATTCAATAGGCGTATTGCCTGGCGTTAGACGAATACTATCGCGACCATCATTAGGCAGAGTAGTGCGACGAGTTGGATTGATGTTCTGTGGATCAACAGCGGCTTCTATAGCGGCGGCGCTCGCGCTACCTTGTCCAGATACTTGCTCAGTGGCACTCTCAGGCAAGCCTAAACCGATATTGATACCACTACGGCGGCCTGATAGATTGCCCAAACCTTGTGCGGGAGCATTGGTATTTGCAGCAGGTAGCTGCAACTGCGCTGCATTAAGGATAGTTTGAGTCTTAGTTGCGCCGCTATACTGACCTTGAGCATTTGAAGTGTCGTTCATGCTGGCGCGGCCCAATTGTCCAAAGGTCAGCTTGTTCAACCAAGAGCGATCCGCTTGAGTATCGATTTTTACTTGTCCATCACGGGTAAGCATGTCTGGATAGTTGATCTGTAGCAAGGTTTTGTACTGCTCAGCCAAGTCAGTCAATCCCAATTGCTGATTGCTATAAGCGAGTATAGCGATAGCTTCTGGTACTGATTCGCTAAGCGGGTAGTACTGAAAAGTCCACTTGGCACGATTGGCAGCGGCAACATAAGCCTCGCGTTTGATGTACCAATTAGCAGCCGTCAGCTCACTTTGAGCAAATTGATTATAAATAAAAGTCATACGCTGCGCGGCATCAGGCGCATAAGGACTGCTAGGATATTTGTTAATCAGCTCTTGAAAATTAGCAAAAGCAAGACGTAAATAGCCAGTATCACGCTCAGCTTGATTGGTCTTAAACAGCTTAAGCCCCTCAGATGAGCCTTGCATATTGGCTATGCCGCGTACGTAATAAGCATAGCTCACCTGCGGGTTTGACGGGTATAGACTGATAAAGCGCTCGCTACTGGCGGCCGCGTTTTCATAATTACCACCTGCAAACTGCGCGTACATCATATCTAGCAGTGCCTGCTCAGCATATTGCCCAGTAGGATAAAAGGTGCGCAGACTATTCAAGTCCTCTACCGCTTGAATATAGCGACCTTTGTCGATCTGCGTGATAGCATCACGGTAATACCCTTGCTCAGTTTTCTCAGCAGTTTCGACTGCATCAACGTCTTTGCTGGTTAAGTTTTTGATAGTCTGACAGCCCACTAAATTTACGCTTAGTGCCAGTAAAGTTACCGATGATAATTTGATAAAGGTGTTGCCTACAGGACGCATACTTCTCTCCGCACAAAATGCATAACAGCAAAAGCCATCGTGCTGATAACAGGTTAATGATAATAGACTCTAATAAAGCTGCTAAATTAATAAAACTAAAATAAGAGCTTGCGCTAAAATAGGCCTTACTTTATAGAATAATAGCAGCCTCGTCTATTTTTTCGTGGTTTATTTTAGACAGGTCATGTCAAAGGCCCTACTATATCTCTTTCAAGTTAGCCATAGCCATAAAATAATAGACAGCAAGTACAGACGACAACAATAAAAAAATAATGATATATAGTACGATAATTTGTACAGTTTAGCATGGGTCGTGATAATGGGTAATGAAGAATCCTAGCAATGCCGATAAATATACAGTAAATTACCACGAAGTCATATTCCAGACAGTATGAGGCTGCTGGCATGAGAATTTTTTATGTTTTTATCATGGCTATACTATTATCAGTATATAGAGCATCAGTCTGTAGCGTGCTACACTAGGCGCCTAATTGATTACACCTATAAGTTTTAGTATAAATTAGCGAGATAAATCAGCTATCTACATCAAATTATTATAAAATTTATTTCGTGCCTTTATAATCTATAACTATCTGCTATAACTAACTGTTATGACTAACAATATAAGCAACAACCCTATGAATGATACTACTAAAAACAACCACGCTGACAAGACTAATGTCACATCAGACATCGAACCCTTGGTTCAAGAATCAGCTGCCGCTGATGATAACTGTGGCGATTATGACGAGTCATTAGACGATGATCATAACGACGAATTGCTAGACGATGAAGATGAGTCTCTTGATAACGACGATGAACAGGTAGCGCCGCAGAGCATACCTGAGATTATCAACATTACTCATACGGTCGCGGATAATGAGGCTGGGTTGCGTATCGATAAGTTAGCCGCGCTAATATTTACGGACTTTTCGCGTGCTCAGCTGCAAGGTTGGATCACTGATGGCAGTCTACTGCACAATGGCGAAATTCAAAAGTCCAAACAGCGAGTCAAAGCCGATGATGTGTTACATTTATCAACGACTTTGCAACAGCATAGCGAAGATATGCCTGAGAATATTGCCATTGACGTAGTCTATGAGGACGATGCCGTACTTGTCATTGATAAACCTGTTGGTATGGTCGTCCATCCAGGCGCGGGCAATCAGACCGGCACGCTGGTCAATGCGCTACTGTATCACTATCCGCAGCAGCATCACTTGCCGCGAGCAGGTCTCGTGCATCGTATCGACAAAGACACCTCAGGGCTATTACTCATTGGCAAGACCAAGCCTGCCCAAATGGCACTGATGGAGCAGTTAAAAGACAAATCAGTCTACCGTCATTATCAGTGTGTCGTTGCAGGAGATCAAGCGGCTCTAGCTCGCCATCGCCGCATCGATGCACCGATTGGACGTCACCGCAATCAACGCACAAAGATGACAGTGATGACTGCAGGTCGCGATGCCGTAACCCATCTATTAGATATCACGCCACTAAACGATAATTATTGCCTGCTAGATGTCGGACTTGAGACGGGACGTACCCATCAAATCCGCGTGCATCTTAGTCATATCACTTATCCAATTGTAGGTGATCGGGTCTATGGTGGTCGTCGTCAATTGCGAGCAGGCTTAACAGAAGCACAGCGCCAAGCTATCGGCAGCTTTCCGCGTCAAGCGCTGCATGCTTACGCCTTAGGCTTTGTCCATCCAACTACAGGTGAGGATATCGAAGTCACAACCCCTGTCCCTGAGGATATGCAACAGCTTATTGCGGTTCTGAGTGAAGGCTATGATGTTGAATAAAAAATATCGAATAAAAAATGTTGAATAAAATATGAACAACTTGCCTGCAAGTAGTGATTCCACTCAAACTATGCCACTATCAGTAGTGGCGCAGTTTGATGAGGTGACCGTCTATCAAACGTCAGCTTTGGTCATTGATGCTGTTGATAGCGGGCAAGATGATAGTGAGCAAAACGACAGTAATAAAAATGATAGCGAGCAACATCGTTCGAATATGTTGCAAACAGGTCAGAGTAGCTATGGCAAGCTCAATTTAGGCTTACATGTACAAGACAATGCTGAAGTCGTCTTACAAAACCGTATGGATTTATTAGGCACTATTAATCAGCAATTAGAGCTAGCACAAACAGCTTTGCCAAACTCAACTATAAAAATCCCAGCTATCAAAAGCTTACATTGGGTCAATCAAGTTCATGGTCAGAAAATCCATGATATCGATGCGTCGCGGCTATCTATGCAACCATTGGATGCTGATGCGCTGGTCAGTCGGCAAAGCGGAGTAGGACTGGCGATTATGACTGCTGACTGCGTGCCTATTGTTTTATACCAACCAGCGACTCACCAGATAGCCGCTATCCATGCAGGCTGGCAAGGGTTGGCTTGTGGGGTAATAAAAGCTACCGCCGAGCGCTTCGATAGTCACTCGCCGATTATGGCTTGGGTCGGGGTCTGTATCAGTCAAGAAAACTACGAAGTGGGTAGTGAGGTCGCTGACAAATTGCTAGCAGGCTGCACGGATAATCAATTGTTATCAAGCGCTCAGCTGCATAACTTTACTCAGCTATTTTGTCTAAAAAGCGATAAAGAAGATAGATGTAATAGCGATGACAAGCTTAGGCTTGATCTGCCAAAGTTAGCTATAGCGCAGCTACAAGCCTTATCTATTACACTATTAAATGAGTCGGCTATTGACTGTAGCTATGATGATAGTCGTTATTACTCTTATCGCCGTCAGACCCATTTGCAACAATCCGCGACAGGGCGCATGGCGTTGATTATTGTCCATCACGACCCCATTGAAAAGTGTATGTCTAAAAGCTATAGACTCAGCTTATAGCCTTAAGATTGCTATTCAAGGCATGTCCTTAACTAATAAAATTATCTTCCAATAAAAAAATTCGAGCTTGTATGAATACATCTGTAGCACCTACCAAAAAACCTGATAGCCATGACTCTAAGTTATCTGATTTTAACCTATCTATTGCAGTGATTTACCATAGCAATTATGGGCATACCAAACGTGTCGCTGAAGCGGTAGCGACTGGCGCACGTCAGCAGTTGCCTGAGTCGCAAGTCAAAGCAGTAGATGTTCATGATGTCGATTGGGATTTTTTGGATCAAGCGGACTTATTGGTGTTCGGTAGTGCAGTGTATATGGGCAGCGTGCCTGCTGGCTTTAAGACCTTTATGGATGAGACCTCAAAGCGTTGGTACAATCGCGAGTGGGAAGGCAAGTGGGCAGCCGCTTTTGCTAACTCAGGTGGGCTAAGTGGGGATAAGCTTGCCGTATTACAGCAGATATGTCTATATACTATGCAGCACGGGATGAACTGGATTGGCTTACCACTTATGCCTACTGGTCATACGGAGACGGATCTAAACCGTCTCTCAAGCTTTTTGGGATTGATGACTCAATCAGGAGATGCACCACCAGAAGAGACCCCTTGTCAGGGCGATATCGATACTGCGATCTGGTTTGGCGATCATTTGGCTAAGACTATTATTAAGCATCAACCTGTAGCGGTCTAAATCATAAAAAGGGCTCAAGGTTTTATTATAAAAGGGCAGATATCCGTATGAATATCTGCCCTTTTTAGCATCTTATTAGTGCATTTTAGATTATGAAGTTTTAGCTTCTCTGAGCTTTAACTCAAGGTTGTTTGTCGTCTGCATAAGCAATCACTGGAATAGGGCTAGCGCCAAGTTGAATGAAGTTTTGACAGCCTGTTAATAAAGTGGAAAGCGCTAACATCCAAGTAAGCGTTAATATTTTCA
>CAJGZL010000002.1 GCA_904846145.1 Psychrobacter immobilis | reverse complement strand
GCTTTTTAAATCTTTATCAAGTGTTGGTCTGTCGAGCCCGATCACTGGTACCGGATTGTCTTCATCAACTGCTCTCCAGTCACGCGCACTGCCCTGCTGATCGCTATCTACTAGCAGAACACTATGGCCTTTCAACTGTAAGCCACGAGCCAGATGCGTTGCGATGGTAGTCTTGCCGCTGCCACCTTTTTGATTTAATACCGCGATTACCTTCATAAATACAGATCCCTGTAGCATGCATTGAGTATATAAGTATATAAGTATATAAGTATATAAGTATATAAGTATATAAGTATATAAGTATATAAGTATATAAGTATATAAGTATATAAGTATATAAGTATATAAGTATATAAGTATATAAGTATATAAGTATATAAGTATAACTAAAAATGTACGTCACATCACTACTAATAGCAATACTTCGTAGTCAAAATAGCATCGTCTTTTCTAACTAGCGTCTATCCATTATGATAGACGTCCTGCATTAAAGACAGCATAATAAACTGCCTACTACTAGGTAAATTACCGCTATTGAATATCAATTTGAGCTACTAAAAGGAATACGTTAGCCACTCATATTCGTTATAATCCGCTCACCAATCAAAACCACTAATCGTTAATGAGGAAACCACTATGGTGAAGTGTCACTTATCGACCATCATGGGCGAAAGACGCCTTAAAATTGCCGATGTCGCAAGGGATACTGGCATCAATCGTGGCACCATTACTCGCATGTATCATGAAGAAGCCACCCGCGTTGACCTAGATGTCATCGAGTCTTTATGCACGTATCTTAGAATCAATGTTGGTGATTTATATGAAATCATAAATGAGAACAGCAGTGAGTCGCCTGAGTAAACACACTCTTTGATAAGACATTATAAACTTCAAAAGCACAAAAAGACCTACAGAAGGTCATTTTCTCTTGCAATAGATTAAAATATAGGTATAATTTGACCTGTAGTAAGTCATTTTATCCATTATTTACACACAGTAATCTGCAGGAGAATACTAATGAATAACAATCTATCGCGGCTCAACAGCTGCACATGGTTTAGTGAACAGACTAAAACGTTAGCCTCTCAGCTGTTATTCAGCTTACAAGTACAGCAAGGCGTACAGCTGGCAACCTTACTTGGTGTTGACCCCATTCTTTATAATGATGAAGCGGTTTATGTCTGGGTGCAACGACAGCTAGATGACGGTCTTATCGTTGACGATTATGCGTTAAGCACCCTTGAAACTGCTTTTATAGAGTTGGTCACAGCTCACACTAACCAAGCAGCGTAATGGCTTTAGCTTATATTTACAGACTTCTTGTTTAACAAGAAACAATAACCCTTAAAGCCAGATAAAGTGTCATTATCTGGCTTTTTGATATAGACAAAGATAACGACAATCAAACAAGCCTTTTTTCAGTCTTATATGTCTCAGAAGACGCACTTTTGGGCAATATAGCTCACTATTGCCATACGTCTTTACTCAGTCGGCTTTGCACGCGGCACCCCAGCTATTTTATAATAAACAAAGCCTCTCTCATCTCTCAAAACACTCTTACTGTCTGCTCTAACGCACCAGCTGATTGCATCAGGCTGCTCTTTATTAACATCACAAGCCAAAATAAACTGCGCACTTTGAGCATTATTAAAGGCCTGTTTCCAACCCGTTTCAAGCTCATCGATGCCGCGCTGTAGCTCTGCTTGCTGGTATTTCATCTCTGCAATCTCATCAAAGCTTGGCACATACCAAAATACCAGAGCCACCAAACTTATTATCACAACCATCGTACCCGCTGCGACAGCGGCTGCAATCCTTTTAATACTCATAGTCTCAATGGACTTATGAATTTTGTCCAAGTCTTTACTAGCTCTACCCTCGACCTGCTCAATCCGCGTTTTGGTGGTGGTCTCAAAGGTCTCAATATCTTCAATAATCTGCTTATGACCAGCTTGGTACTGATTGGTGAATAGGGCTAGATTGTCCGCGCTTGCGCTAAGTTTATCAGCAACTCCTTGCATGGTACTGATTTGTACCTCTATGCTATCGTTTTTAGCAGTGACGACCGACTCTACAGCCGTATCAATCTGCTGTTTCATATCGGTGATGATGCCCGCTATTTTGTCATCATAACGACGCGGCATCTCATTGTCAGTGAAAGCCGTCACTGCTGCTTGAAGCTGCTTTAACACGAGTTCTTGATACTGGCTCAATGCCTGCGAAGTCGTGCTTGCGCTACTACCTAATTCTTCAATGGCAGAAGACACCTCATTCACCTTGCTATCAATACCGCTAAGCGAACGCTCAAGCCGCCTCGCTACCGCATCATCGGCTCGCTTAATCAGCTCACGCAAGGCCCCAATGACCGGAGTCAATGAAGTCACTAGGTTAACAAGTTGATCGTGTATGTCTTGCTCATTGCTATTGTCTTTATTCATGGGGTACTCATTATTATAATGCCGCCTAAAATGGGCGTGGTGAGGAGTAGCGGCGTGTTTGTGCTTGTTCATGCGCTTGGATGGCGTTCTTCGTTTTTTGCAGGTGATCTGTCACAGTTTGTGTGAGCGTTGCCCCATCTATGGTGATAGCAGGAACGTGCTCAAAGCGCTCATTGATTTTCGTTAACACCTCGACCTTATCTTGATTGTCAGGCAAGCGCTCAAGCTGTTGCCATAGCGTCGTTGCTGCCTTCTGCACCTGCGTTGCAATTTTTTTAGCATCGGTGTCTCGTAAACTTTTTTGTAGTGTCGTAAAGCTGTCAGTGTGTTTTAGAGTAGTGAATATAAATGCTTGTGCGGCAACCGCCTCAGCCGCGTTGATCGCTTCGATCGGTGCATCAACGGCCTTAAAATCAAGGGTATTAACGCGGTTACGCACCCGTACCACTAAATTGTCAAATCGATCTCGATATGCTTTGGTCTCATTGATTCGCTGACGCTTAAGAGATGCCTGCTGCCGCCTCTGTTGTAAGGTTTCTCGCCGCCTGATCAAAGCCTCCTCTCGTGCGCGCTCAGCCTCTTTCTTAAGCTTTGCTTGCTCATGCGCTTTGTTGAGCTGATATTGCAGCGCCATAGTACGGCTGCGCCAGTCCTCAAGCCGATCTGCATTCAACTGAGTAGTCTTGGTACTTATGATTTCATCGTATAAATCATCATCTTGCACGATCACCGCCTCACTTTGATCCAGTAAGGCGATACGCTGCTCATAAAACGGTGATAAGCGCTGATAAGTCTTTTTACTGGTATTAATTTGCTGCTTTAACTGTTTGATGTCTTCATTATTGGTGGTCTTAAACGCTTTAACATCAGCGGCCAATGCCGTCAAACGAGTATCAGCATCCGCGTTTATCTCTACCGCTTTTAACGTACTGAGCACCTCACGCTCTTTTTGAAGATATTTAAAGCGCTCAACATCCAGATCTGCAAATGCGGCAAACTTATGATAAGTGTCCATGTTATTGGTGACGTCTATATCTTGTAGATCCGAAAACGCTTGATCCCACTGTAAGGATAAGTCGGATTTTTCAATATCAATCTCATCAAGAGCTTTAAAGCCAGTCGCCAGTTTATTCAGCTTTGCGGCAAAGGGTTTTAGCGTGGCCTTCAACCCTTTGTAGTCAGCAATGACTTCATTATTAAGCGGGATCAGCTTTTTTAAAACCGTTTTATTGTTCAGCACCGTTTTATCAATCTGTGACAGCTGCTCTTCAAGACGGCTAACAGCGCGGCCTGTTTGTAGGGTATCATCTTGTCTAAACTCCTCAACCAACGCTAAAGCCGCCTTTAGTGCCTCACTTTGCTCTTTTGTGCTTATCTGCCTAGCAAGCTCAATCATTTTTTGGCGGGGGTCACTAAAATCCTGTCCCACCTCCTCGGTGAACCGCTGGGTACTCTTAATGTTTTTATCAATGGTAATAATCTGTTTAGACTGGTGCGCTAACTCTTCATGCAGCGCATCAATGGTTGAAAATAAGGCGCTGCGTACCATCTTTTTTTGACTCACAAAGTCGGCTGAGATTGCTAAAAGCTCATCAAGTACGTGATCATTGGCCGCATCACTATGCGTCTGACTGTTACTTTTAGGGATAGCGGGTTCAAGTTCAACGGCAGGATCTACAAATCGGATATTACTGAGCTCAATTCGCGCAAAGGGTTTACGCTTTTTATAATGTATTGTGACGCCGTTAACCTCTTGTTCATTGCTTTCTAGGTCAATACGTCCCTTGTCGTCGTACTCAATTACTAAACCATTTTTTTCAATGTAAGCATTGATCTCATCAATCGTCTCGTTGTATTCGTGAATCACTGAACGATTGCCTTTGAGAATATCCTTATATAGTGATTTACCCAGTTTCATTTTTGGCAAACGATTGATGCCCAGCTCACGGTAGGATTTCTCACTAATGGTTTTATTCTTAGGCAGTAGCTCATTGGCCATATCCGCCCAAAGGGTGCGTTGATATTTAAGCTCATCGCCGCGTCCGTTTAACCCCTTAGATAACCGCTCCTCCGTTGACCACTGCAACCAATTCTTGCGTGCTGATAAAGCATAACCCTCAACATCCGCTACTATCTCACGGCTTGAGAGTAAAATATGGGCATGAAAGTTACGACTGGTCAGCTCAACCACTTCAACCTCCCCCACATGTTTCTCGTGACTGTGGGGCCGATGAATGGCCACATCGACAAGCACGTTATAGCGATCAGATAAGGTTTGAGCGTAGCGCTCGGCCAGAACTATACGCTGATCCGCGGTGATCCCATCAGGAAACATCACATCAATCTCAGTACCCAATTGCGCGTTTTTACGAGTCTCAATGCGTTCGATATCATTCCAAAAACCCTCACGTGTCACTGCTAGATCCCCAGCAAGAGTTGGCGTTATCAACGCCGTATGCATCACATTTTTCTCAATAACTTGCGTGTATTTAGTACCATCACTGTCCACTAAATTTAAGATTTTGTCTTTAGCTTTACTGATGTAATCGTGGACGACTCCTGACTGCTCATCAACCAGTTTTGAGCCAGAATTATAAGCCGACTTTGCCACCACGCTATGATTTTTCGCCTTACTAACGGCGCTAACCGACAGATGAAACCCTTTATTATTCATAGCAAAAAAACCCAATATTGAGAGATGATTTTTTGGGGGTTGTAGGGGGTTCGCCCCCTGCCGAACGACGGAGTTTATGTAAAAAAACAGTACCCCTTGTGGGTCTTTTTTACATAAACTCCTAAGTTCGCTCTTAACAGAGGGTTAAAATACTACTGCGCCCACGAAACGATGTGGTCTTGTGTATTTTACTACCTTGCATACCTATGTATGTACTGCTAGGATCAACTCTATCATAGTTGGCTAAAAAAAGGATGAGGTAATGTCAGTAATATCAGATGATTTATTCGCAAATAAGATTAAGCAATTACAGGCTCTTAAAAAAGAGATTGATCAGGACAGGCTTGAAGCACATAAAATATTGGGGGAGTGGTTGGCCAACGCATTAGACGATGATGATAATCATGAACTGCAAGCTATTTTTTTAGACGCACACGATAATGAAAAATATGTCCGTTTGAAAAAGCACCGTGAGTTTTTAAAGTCAATTGCTCATAAGATGCAAGGTGAAGCTAAGGAAACACCAAGCAGCTTTACACCACCTAAAAACAGTCAGGACAGTGACCACGGTTCATTGCTTGATATTTATTCATCATCACAGTAGCTACTCGAAATCGCCTAATTGAAGGTACAGCTGGATCGTCTACTAATTAGCGAAAGGTTAGGAGACGGTTATCGGCTGTTTTAAGCGTTTTAGAATAGCTTTAGCTACCATCGTATCGGACAGAGCGTAAAACGTATATAAGAGTGGTTTCTAGGCTTTTTAGCAACGGTTTGATAAGTGTTTACAGATGTGTCGATAATGGCTACTGAAAATGAAGACAAACTATCTACAAAAAATGAGACTGATATTGAGAATGTGAAAACAGGGTTGTCCAGAATGACAGACGAAGATATTCAAAATATCTTTGACCATGCTTTTGAAGATCTTCAAAGATCTAAGCTTGATCCGAACCATGCGAACGTGGAATAACATTAAGTAAATGGACAATTGCATTCTGAGCTACTGATCAGTTTTACAAGTGATTGGTCGATCAAATTATCATCTTAAATCCGTCGGTTTTTTGGTTTTTCCCTTATTATTTAAAATAAAAATATATTTTTTACTTTTAAAAACTTTTAAAGACTTTTAGATAGTCTGTAAGCTTTGCTATTAAAGGGTTACGCACTCTATTATGCTACTTTTATCCCGCATTATGCTACTTTTATCCCGCATTATGCTACTTTTATCCCGTTTAAATGCTACTTTTATCCCGCATTATGCTAGTATCTTAAAGTAACTAGCATAATGAGATTGTCATAATGAATGATGTCGAGCTATACGAAAAAAAATATCCTGAAAAATGGATTGTTATGCAGAATAAAATTACTCAAGCTTTTAGAGAGATGTCTATTGATGAGAAGCGCATCATTATTCTAGCGAGCCCATTGGTTAGGGTTAATAATGCTACTGAAAAAACACCGATAGAGGTTGCGTCTTCTGAATTTGCTAAGCTTAGCGGAATAGATAGAAACTCGGCTTATAAGCAAATGAAATCAGCTAGCAAAAAATTAATGAAGCGTACATTCATTTATGAGGATAAGGATGGTGATGATACAGAGGTTCAATGGCTAATCAGGTCGAAATATGCAGATGGCTATATATCGATGCATTTTACAGATGAGGTAATATACTTACTTCAGGTTTTTGATAAGCTCAACCCTTACACTAAATATTTAAAAGAAGATATCTTAAACCTCAAATTGACTTACTCGTTAGACCTTTACCATCTAGCAAAAAAGTCTGAGGGGAAGGGTGGTTTTTCTATGACTTTAGATCAATATAGGCAAGAACTTGGCACGCCTAAGTCGTATGAGCGCATCAACAATTTGAAAGAGAATGCAGTTGATGGGCCCATAAAAGAAATTAATCAGAAAACCGACATCAAAATCACCTATGAAAACATCAAACGTGGACGCACAGTTACAGGTTTGACATTCACCGTCAAGGCCAAGCCAACTAAGAAAAAAGGACAGGAGGGCCTAAATCAGAATAATGAGGATAGAGATATCCCACCTCTAACCGTTAAGCAAATTGATCGTTTTGCCCCTTTGTTGGCTAACTACTCACCGTTTGGTAGTTACGCACCATCAGGTAAAAGCACTCAAGAAGTTATTAGTTGGTTACACACTCAATTAAGAGATGAGGCTTTTTTAAAGACCCACAAAAAGCACTTACTGGCGATAGGCTATACGTTCCCTAAGCAGAAATCATAATATGAAAAAGCATGCTTAGTAGTTTTGGCATTACAAATGGTTTATATTGTACGTACATATATAAGCCATTTGTAATGCCATGACGACAACCAATTATAATATCAGGCTCGATCAAGAGCTCAAGGATAGCGCCTTTGCCGTGTTTGAAAGCTATGGATTAACGCCGTCTCAAGCAATCAAATTGTTCTTAACTCAAGTGGCGCAAACCAATACCGTGCCGTTATCCTTTGATTATCAAAAACCCTCTAATCTTAATACGCCGCCACAAACTTCTGCGGGTGATTACGGATTGAGCGGCCAGCGCCATAAATAAATCAGTGTAAAAATAACTGTACAGATATAAGTACAGATATGGTATATAATATCAGTCATACAAATAAAGATGACCAAACACGGAGTAATCGTTATGGATGTTGTGAACTACACTGATTTTAGAAAGGGCCTAGCCAAATATATCGATAAGGTAGATACCGACAAATCGCCGATCGTGATTACTAGACAAAACGCCAAACCTGCGGTACTCATGAGTTTAGAAGAGTTTAATTCATATGAGGAAACGCTTCATCTGCTAAAAAGCCCCACTAATGCCAAGCGCCTCAGACGCTCTATAGCCGATGCTAAGGCGGGTCGTTTAATCGAGCATGACATCAATACGGATGACGCATTATTGACTTGTGATGATGAGGTGGACGCTTGATCTTATCTTGGACACAGGATGCGTGGGAGGACTACGAATACTGGCAAAAAACCAGCAAAGAGAAGGTCAAGCAAATAAGTAAGCTGATTAAAGCCATCAAACGTGATCCATTTGAGGGTATTGGTAAACCTGAACCACTCAAACACGATCTGGCAGGCTATTGGTCGCGTCGCATTGATCAAGAGCATAGACTGGTTTATGAGGTTCAAGATGATGCCATTATCATCGTTCAGTGCCGATATCATTATTAAGTAAACAGTGTTAGTTCACAAAAGTGCTTGATCCTAAGAATCAGGCACTTTTTTATTTTCCATTCTGGCTATGTGTCCTAAAACGAACGAGAAAGCTCTGTAGAGACGTCTAAATATATTGGTTAGTACTTCGACCTAAACATTCGATAACAAACCTTATGTGGTCATACGACGCCATATAATTGCTAATAATGACTATACCTCTGATCACGTTACCACAGATTGACTTCCTCCCCGACCTAAAGGAACGGGGATTCCTACTAAAGACGGCCAAGCCCGACCGCGAGAATGTTTTTTGCTCCATTAACATCTCTGTTATGGGTCGTTTTACAAGAACGACAAAACCATGCTCTTATACCAAGACCTTCTCTACCTTTCGGACTGTCTTGGCGAGAGCCGCAACACGAGCAGGTTTGGGTGGTGTACGCTTCATTGACTTCGATATAGTGGCAACCTGCGTTCGCGCATTTATAATCCAGTTGCCGCTTAATCTCAAACCAACCAGCATCATAGACGGATTTGGCCAGTTTGGATGAAGTGAATGAGTTTGATTTGATTTTACCAACAACGATTAAGCTGTTGGCTTTGACAAGCTTTGATGTGAATTTATGAATCAGATCTTGGCGGGTGTTTTTAATCTTGGCATGAATGACCTTAACCCGTTTTTTGTTTTTGGCACGTTGAGCGATGGCCAGTTTTTCTGCGTATTGATGGGTGACTTTGATTTGTAGCTGATCACCCTCACTACTGACTGCGGCATCTTTACAGCCTAAATCAATACCGACTTGGCCCGTACCACAAACTGTTTTTGGAAATTCTTTGACGGTGATACAGGCGTACCAGTGACCTCGTGCATCTTGTACCAGCTCACAAGTATTGATGGTATAGAGCGAGAGGTTATAGCTATCCCACAAATCAATGATCAGCTTTTTGCCTTTAGCGAGGCTTAGCTGAATAGTAGATTTAAGGCTTTTCTTGCCTGACTGACGGGTTGTTAGGTGCTTAATGGCGGTCTTTTTAAACGGAATCCAGCCCAAGCTTCTTCTCTTGGCTTTTGGGTTATTGGTACGCCAGTTGAGTTTGGCTTTTTTAAACTGTTTACGGGATTTAGCGTGAACCTCACTGATCGCTTGCAAGGTTTGACTGTGCAGATTCAGGTATTCACCCGCCCCTTTAGTATAAGCGGCCAAGTCATAGGCTGAAAAGAATTTGCCCGTGCGCTGTAAATGTTTAAAACTTAGCTCATTGACGTAGTTCCAGACAAAGTTGACTGCCCCAGCTAAGATATTGAGCTGAGTGGCGTGTTTGTCTTTGATGCGTAGTTTGAGCGTTTTCATGGAGTAATTATGATCTCAATGCAGTTGGGTATCAAGGGGTTCGCCATACTGGGCGACAACGACTGACGCCTGATATCCACGCCCTAGAAGGACGTGGTTTTACGGCGTTAGATGATAAAATAGACGAATTACCGCCACTAACTGCTAAGCAGCAAGCAGACTCAGAGCATCTAGCCACGCTTAGCGATGACGACATTGATTTATCGGACATTCCAGAAGTCACCGACTGGTCAGGCGCGATCCGTGGCAGTATCAAATCTCAAGCGTTGTCTACGGAAACCAGTGTCATTAGCCCAAGTATCCTTACCAAATTCAAGGACAGAGCTAAGCAAACAGGCGGTAACTATCAAGACATGATCAACGATGCCCTAGAAGAATACCTAACCGATCACTAGGCATTAAATAACAAGCACATGACCTCAAGATTACTTGGGGTTTTTTTACATTCTATATTGTAGTATGTTGTATATTGTAGTATATTATATACAACATACTACAATATACTATTAAGGGATACAAAATCATGGCACTCACGATACAAGATATTCATGCAGCAGCAGACCAATTACAAGAGCAAGGGGTTAAGCCGACACTGGCAGAGGTGCGTAAGGCGCTAGGCGGTGGATCATTCACGACTATCAGTGATGCTATGCAAAGCTGGAAGCGAGAACAGCAAGAAGAGCAAGAGCTACAGCAAGTAGACTTACCTAGTGGTATCACAGAACGCTTGCACACGCTTGGGGCTGATATGTGGCAGACGGCTATTGATATGGCTAATGATAGATTGTCTAAAGAGCGTGAAGCTTTAGAGGTGGTTAAGATCAAGGCACAAGCAGAGATGGACGAAGCGCAAGAAGCGGTTAAGACCGCGCAATCACAGCTTGCAGAGGTGAGTAATGCATTAGATAAGCAATCTATAGAGCTGACTAGCAGTCTTGGTGAGGTAGCCACGCTTAAAGCCACAGCTGATAGTGATAAGGCAGAGATTGCACGTTTAAAGATTGAACTTAAAAATACTAAGTCAGAGCTAAAGGCAGTCACCACTGAGCGGAATGATATACAAACGGCTACCGCAGAGATCAAAGGAGAGTTAAAGGCAGTCACCGCTGAACGTGACAAGCTATCAGGACTTAATAATCAGCTGACTCAAACTCAGGCTAAGCTTGAAGCCGAGCATAGCGTATTGAATAAACAATATAGCGAGCTATCAAGCCGTCATTTATCAAAGCAGGAACAAGTGACTCTGTTACAAGATCAACTTAAGAAAGCACAAGATGCTCTAATACTTATTCAAAACAAAGATAATACTTTGGATGCTGACTAAATAAAAGTATTCGAGGTTTCAGTTTAATTAGGATTTCAAGATAAAGAACAGTTATAAGTTTGGGAGGTAGTTTACCCAAGGCATAGATCTCGTTCTATTCACACTAAGCTTATGAATCAACCATGACAATATCGACTCACTGAATAAGTGACTGCTGTATAATAACTATTCTAAATTTTTCTCTGGACTCTTATAGTATATAGCCGAGTGGGCTATATACTACTTAAATTAGCCTAAGTGAATTTATGCTGATTTTGGAGCCTTGAGCAGATTTCAAGGAACACTCACCCTAAAGCGATTATGAGTAGATAAAATACTCACAATCGCTTTAGTGCATTCCTTGGATTTGATGTGATTAGTCATGCCGACTTCATCGCCCATCGCGTCATCAAGACCGTATCACTGTATCAAGCTACGGTTGTTAAGATTACGGCTGATAGCACCGCCTAGACACGCTCTTAACCGCTACTGTGCTGTCATACGCTAGCAAGGGCATAAACCCAATATACCGCTACGATATGCACGAGTAACCACTCATTGCGTTGCTCAATATGTCTAGAACCCCCTGTCGAGAGCTTACCCCTGTGTCAAACGCAGTCGTCGCCGAGGCCTGCCACCCATTTGACGGGTAACGGGTACAAAGAGAGCAGCACAAGGATGTAACGAGCGAACAAGCAGTTTTTAAAATGTATAGTGAATAAGGTTGATATGAAAGCAGTTTTTGGATAAAATGACCCTAAACGGGCATTTAATGCTGTTCAAATAACGCAGTCTGTGTGCTTATTTGTTCGTTACAGGGTGCGTCAACACGCTGTAACCGTTATCTATATTTAAAACTAAATGCCTCTGGGAGTCAACTCCCAGAGGCATTTTTTTGTTTAGTCTTTCGATATGACTCTGGTAAATCTTTAGGTGCTATCATAATCAACTTTCTCAAGTACTTCAAATCGCTTTGAGAGTGTCATAATCTCTCAAAAAACCATCTGAACCGCCTCAGGTTTTCGGAGACTAAACAGTCTTAGAGAGTACGACGAACTCGGGGTGGTTTACCCATACGCTTTGAGCTAAGCCACATCTTCATGAGCGTCGTTTCGTAATTTGTCTTGTAATGCTAGCAATCCAAAAATTTCTCAGTTTTGCGCCAGAAATGTGCAGGTAGTGCACAAGCGGTATCATGTGGCATCTTAAACGCGCTTGCCGATAATTCTTGTAATGAGTAATGATATCAGTAGTGTCTATTTCTGACTGATCAAATCATGAAAGGTTAAATACACCCTGATGTTAAGCACAAAAAAACCCAGCAATGATAGTAATATCACTACTGGGTTGGAGAAAAGCAATAAATATGTTGTGCTGACTTCTCAGGTCTTATTTATCATTCATAGCAAGGTAGATATTACGATCTGATGCGGATGCGTCATCCACATATTTTGAATCACGCCATGTCGTATAAGCATAGACACCACTGTATGGGCTGATACTGTTCTGACGGAAGTCAGAAATCCAATTTGTACCATCGAAAATTTGAATATGGCCATGTGGACGCTTTGATGAGCGATCATAGACAATAACATCACCTACTTGGGTTGGCATATCATTGCTGATTTTGCTGAAACCTGCTTTCTCAAGTGTGCCACGAGTAGCGTACTGATAGGCTGAAGGATTTGGAGTGAACTCATAACCAGCTGATTGTAGTGCTTTACGTACGTAACGGGCACAGTATCCAGAGCTGCTAGATAGAGCCACTCGTGAAGCGCGAGCAGCAGCGATAGCGGGTGCTGAATTGCTATCAGGGATAGTATTGACTTGCTGCTGTTGTCTTTCAGCATATAAGCGGCTACTTGATAACGAAAGCTGTTTCTCTTTTTGTTGAGCCTGCGCACTTAAGTTGCTAATTGCTTGACTGATTTCATCATTGCTAGAAACATAAGCACCACTTTTGGTGCTATAAATATTTTTTGACGAACTGTAGTTTGATGCCGCAGAAATATTGGTTATATTATTACTTGTTTGAAAGGTCGTTACAGCAGCAGTACTCGTTTGTGCTATGCCCATACCCAGTACTGACAAAATCAATAAGGCCTGTTTCATAAATCTAATACCTACGGTTAATTCAAAATGGTCTGTTGCCCATAACAGAGCAGTCAATTAAATCTCAACAACTCAAGAATATACACATTGTGGTGACTAATAATTATGCTGCAAACCCTTATTCCATAGGCGGCCGGCATAATCAACGATTTCGCTAAAACCTTATAAATTTATTGGAAGTCAAACTGTTAGCCAAAACACAAATCGGACTTTAGCATAGGCTGTAAAGCATGTCATCACTAATAAAAATCTGATAAAAGCTCTTTTTAAGCTTATAAAATGATAAGAAATACCTATTTTATAATGTAATTTCGTGTAACATTTATAGAATATAGCTGACCAACCTGACAACAATATCTCCTGTTTGATAAGCAGAAAAAAACGTTTGAGGATTAAATCCTTAATTTAGATTTAATCCTCAAACGTTTTTTTAGTGGGTGAAGTAATTATGCTATATAGGGTTTAACCAATTATTAAAATAATATACTAATTTATAGTGTCAATATGAATTTTAATTCGCTAAGGAACTATGTAATCTTACGTAATTGTTGCGATACATCATGTAGTTCCTTGTATTAATTTCTAAGAAATTGGTTATTTTAAAGACAGATAACATCTAAAATAGGTTACATTGACATAAAAAGTTACATATCCAAATTTATTTTTAGCTTTTGAAGTTCCACTATCTGATGAAAAAATTAGGTTTAGGAATAAAAATCCTTGTACTAACATAGGTATTAATTCTGCAAATGGAATGTATCTTGTTAGAACTGCATTTATATTTATTTGTTCATGCACCTCGACACTTATTTCTAATATGCAGACTGCTTACCCCAATCATAAATACCGCGTTTGTAAGCATAAATCAGCATGATTAAGCCGGCGATAATCATCGGCGCGCTTAAGATTTGCCCTTTGGTCATCCAACCTAATAATATGAATCCTTGGTCAGCATCTGGCTGGCGGAAGAATTCAATGATAAAGCGGCTGATGCCATAGCCTAGTAAGAATACAGCGGAGGCGGCCATACGTGGACGTGGTTTTGATGAATACCACCATAAGAATATAAATAGCAGCAGACCTTCGGCAAAGGCTTCATATAGCTGTGATGGATGACGAGGCAATATGTATTGACCATTGACTTCAATCATCAATTCTTGCAATTGTGGATTGCTCTGTAATTGCTCCATATCAAACGCCGCGGCTTGCGGAAAGTAGGTCAGCCAGTTATAGCCACCGTCTGAGACGCGACCCCATAATTCGCCATTGATATAGTTGCCGATACGCCCAAACAGTAAGCCGGTTGGTACACAAGGAACGATAAAATCGAATACTTGAAAGGTAGTCTTTTTATATTTACGGGCAAAGAACCACATACCTAGCATGACGCCGATAAAGCCGCCGTGGAAAGACATACCGCCTTCCCAGACTTTTAATATATAGGCAGGGTTTTGGAGTAATTCACCGAACTGATAAAACAGCACATAGCCAATACGACCGCCTAAGATGACACCAAGCGCGCCATAAAAGACTAAGTCAGAGACCATGTCGGTGGTCCAATTGTCGCGTTTGGTACTGCGATACCAAGCCAAACCGTAAGCGGCAGCAAAGGCTAGCAAATACATTAGCCCATACCAGTGCACTTCCAATGGACCCAAGGAAAGCGCTACGGGATCATACTGAGGATGAATCATCATAAAGGCACCATAATTATTGGTAATAGAATGTATGAAATAGGCTTATATAAGAAATTTTTTGTCCAACAATTGAAAAGTACAACTATCGCAAGTCAGAATCTCATCTTATGGATAGAGAGACCTTCCAAGTAAACTCGCCTTCGATCTAATCTGAGCGGTTCATAGACAGTATGAAGGTATTTACTACCTGGCAATCAACAACTTTACAGCAACCTCAAAAAGACACTCATCTTTGATAGTAATACTAACTTTGCCATTATGAGCATTGGCGATAGCTTGCACAATAGATAAGCCTAAGCCTGTTCCTGAATGCATCGTATTCGTTTTATCATGACGATAGAATCGCTCAAACAGTTTATCGGCTTCAATCTGATTTAATGGTTTGTCTAGACGGTTGGTCATAGTTATTCTTAACCAGAGCTGCTCTGGGGATTGAATATCGTCTTTTGGCGCATTAAGCGAGGTGCTTGAAGTGAGGACAGTAGCGGATATCATAATAGTGCTATTACTAGCCGCATAATAAATCGCATTTGACATCAGGTTGGCAAACAGCCGTTGCAATAAGCCTTTATCACCTAGTACTGTTTTAAAATCACCCGATTTTTCAAAGATTATCTCACGATCCTCAGCAATCATCTCATAATAATCTATAAGCTTTGTGATCAAGCTCTCTATATCGACATGACTGATTTGCGAATCACTCAGCTCTTTTTGAGTTTTTGCCAGTAATAACATATCGTTAATCATGGCGGATAACTGCTTTAACGTATCATGCTGATGATGCAATTGCTCAATGTATTCGTCGCTTTCTCTTGGCTTAGTTAACATGACTTGCGTTTGCGTACTCAGCGTCGCTATTGGCGTACGTAGCTCATGGGCGATATTGTCTGAAAACCGTGATAATGATTCAAAGTTACTTTCAAGCTTGACCATCATAGAATTATAAGACTCCGTTAGTGGACGTAATTCTAACGGCATATCGCCAACCACAATTCTTTCATCTAACCTTTGAAGATTAATGCCTTTCATCTTTTGTACGATAGTAGCTAGGGGAGCAAAACCCCAGTGTACACTTAGTGCTGCTACTGAAACCAATAATAAGGTAATGGCGATAAGTATCAAGCTCAGCTGGCGATTAAACTGGATAAGATATTGATGATGCACATCGCTAGGTAGAGCAATAAATGCCAAAACCTCTTGATGTGTAATGATAATGGCTCGGTAATGCCTATTATTTATCTTGATCATAAACTGCTGATCGCGATAGTCCTGCAATAGTTGTAACAAGCTAAAATCTGCCGGTAGATCATTGATGAAATTACTGGGATCGCTGGATAATAATTTGCCATTTTTATCTGATACTAAGGTTTTTAAATCATAATCCAGCCAAGAAGAATGTAGATGATTGGCATCAATTAGCGCTTGCGATTTTGATACTGTGAATGGTTCTATGTGATCTTCCAAACTAACCATACGTTTACGCAGGTTAAAAGCTGCATGGGTAATAATCTCTGAGTCCATTTGCTCAAAGTGCTCGTTAACAGAGCGCTGAACCCATATATAAATAACAACTTGAGAGATAACAACAAATATTGTCAGTAAAAAAACAGTACGCCATAACAGTGACCAACGCCGATTCTTAGATTTATGTCTCATTTGATGTCAGACTGTCTTTATTAATACTATCGTCGCCCATGCCACTATCCACGTCGACAGCCAGTGGCTCTAACTTGTAGCCCATTCCGCGTACCGTATGAATCAGCTTTATATCAAATCCATCATCAATTTTTATCCGCAAGCGCCTTATAGCCACGTCAATGACATTCGTATCACTCTCAAAGTTTATATCCCATACTTGCGAGGCGATCACAGTGCGTGGCAGTACCTCACCTTGACGTTCTAAGAAAAGTTGTAATAAAGCAAATTCTTTAGCAGTCAATTTTATGTTGGTATCGCCTCTATATACAGTGCGTTTAGCAATATCCATTTTTAGGTCAGCCATATGTATGACAGAGCTTTTATAGTCTGATTGATTGGCACGCCGCAATAGGCTTTTTATTCGGACAATTAGCTCGGCAAAAGCAAAAGGTTTGGTCAGATAATCATCGCCACCAATTTCAATGCCCTTAATCCGATCGCTTAAATCATCTTTAGCGGTTAAAAATAAAACAGGCGTATGCTTTCCAGCAGCACGGTAGCGCTGTATCAGCTCAAAGCCGCTGACGTCAGGCAGCATCACATCCATCAAAACCACACTAAAATCTTCAGTCATTAACGCATGATAGCCATCTAAACCTGTCATGTGATGATCCACGATGAAGCCTGCTTCACTTAAGCCTTTTTTTATATACTCGCCTAGTTTCAACTCATCTTCTACCAGTAGTATTTTCATAGTAACCCCTCAACACGATTATGATTATTTGACATCCTAATCAATATAGATGACAAAAACGTTTTGTAACTGACAAAAATGTCATGTACTCGTAATCAGATTGTCAGTCTTCATTTGCTAATCTATATGAATGAAACATAGTTGCTCGTTCCTAATATCTAGCTACTACGAATTATTTTCACAGGTAATCAATTTAAACGCCTAATAACTTACAAAAGAGGTTTTATATGAAAATTCACGGTTCATTCAAAAAAGTAGTATTGCTATCGGTATCTGTACTTATAGGTATTACTACTGCTAATGCGCATACTACTGATCTAAGTACTTCAATCATCAATAACTGCGACGCTGTTACTGACTTTGCAAAAAATTTGGATCATAACGATGCTCAGCTTTCTAGCGCCCAAATGAAAAGCTATATCGATGCTAGAGTGGCTTGTGAGATTGAACACAAAGATCAACATCTACAGTCTGAAAAATACTTCATTAACAAATATGGTAGCGATAAGTAATATCAGCTCTGATGTCATACTAAAGGATTGATGACAATATTAAAAACCATAAATAGCAAGATGACAATATTGTCATCTTGCTGTCATCTCTCTGTCAGAATCAATAAGTTATGCTTTAGACTGAATTAATATCCTAAAGCTTTATGTACCCTCAACTAAATCAATTAAGGATTAACCATGTCACTCTTTAAATCAAAGTCTTTACCTAAAGCAATCGTAGCCACTGCCGTCGCTCTAGTCGTTTCAACCTCAGCTATGGCGCATGATCCAAAATTGCATGCTAAAAAAGATCAAATGAACTGTGAAAAGTTGGAAAAGAATATGCAAATGATGCAAAAAATGGATCATAGCAAGATGGATATGAAAGATCCTGCTATGAAAGCAATGATGGCTAACATGGGTAAAATGAAGCAAATGTACCAAAAAAACTGCGTTACTAACGACAGTAAATCTTAAAAATTTTAGCTCTGCTAAATAGCAGTCAACACTTAACGAAAATAAAGTTTTAGGAAAACATATGAAATTTTTATTGGGTGCGCTCTTTACCGTATTTGTGGCAATCGTTGGCGTGTTTGCGGTTGTTACTAGTGGTGTTGTCAATGTGGGAGCTGACCAAGAGCATAGCCCAATGATGTTTAGCTTTTTGGAAACCGCTCGCAATCGTTCCATAGCAAATGCCAGTAAAGATATTGTGGTACCAGACTTAGAGAAGGTCGATATCATTTCTGGGGGCGCGGACTATAAGGATATGTGTGCAGGCTGTCACTTGTCTCCGGGAGTGGCACAAACTGACTTTAGTGAGGGCTTATATCCAAAGCCGCCCAACTTTACCAAGGCTGATATTGTCAAACGTTATCAAACAGAAGACGGTGCAAAGCAAGGCTTTTGGGCAATCAAGCACGGTATTATGGCATCTGGAATGCCTACGTGGGGTGCTTCTCATGACGACGCTAGAATGTGGGCAATGGTAGCCTTCATTAGATCGTTACCTGAATTAGATGAAGCTCAGTACACGATGCTAACCACTAGGATAGATGGCGATATGATGGACATGTCATTTGACGGTGATATGAATATGTCGGATGATGAATCTGGAATGCAGCATTAATACTTTCTAGATATGAAAGCCTCCTAACTCACGGTTGTCGCTATTATATTAATAATGCAGTACTGAACAGTGCTGCATTTAATGTTTTTAGTTAAGTACATAAGAATTAAATATAGGGTGTAAGTTTTTAGAATATCGAGCATAATAATAGACGTTTAGGAGTAATTTAATGAGACATTACACACATGTGCTTTCTAATGGACATAGCTGGTTATCCAGTCGTGTCCTTTTATTGGTGGTGACATCGTCACTCTCGTTAACGCTAGCCGCTTGCAGCCAATCTAATACCAGTGGCTCTGATTCTCAACCAGTAAAGGTTGAACAGTCTGCTACCCAGAATGCACAAGTACAAAATGAAAGTTCTGCTCCTACAAATGCTCCCGTTAACAGCTCGTCATCATTACTCAAAAACGTCTCAGCCACAGTTTATAAAGATGCCAACTGCGGCTGCTGCAAAGAATGGGTAGGCTATGCCGAAGGTCATGGTCTAAGCGCAACTGCGCAAGACGTTACAGATTTATCTTTATTTAAAGAGCGTTACGGTGTCCCGCAGCAAATGCGCTCTTGTCATACCACCGTCACTACTAATGGTTATGTTTTTGAAGGTCACGTTCCTGCTAAATACATGGCTGAATTCTTAGCAAATCCTCCTGCACAAGCTATTGGACTTGCCGTACCGAGTATGCCGGTTGGTAGCCCCGGTATGGAGTATGAAGGTAAATTCATGCCCTATAAAGTCATGCAATTGAACAAGGATGGCAGCACTCAAGTGTATGCGGCTATTGAGTCGCCAGCGCAGCAGATGTAGTTCTATTAATAAGTTATCAGATATATAAGTTCAACTCTCATTTCATGGATTAACTTAGGTCAATATTATGAATAAAAACAGATTTAACCGCAGGCGTTTTTTGACAGGGTCATCTACGCTACTTGGCGCGTCGATGCTATCCACACTACCGACGATGGCTAATAGTGCTTTAACTAAAAGCCAAAATGTCGTAGTCAATAGTGATAGAGCCGATCACATTGTACCTATACTGACAGGCAAAGAGTTTGATCTTTATGTCAGTGAGAAGATGATAACGGTCAACGGCAAGTCAAGCATGGCAACGCTGATAAATGACTCACTGCCTGCGCCAACGCTTAAGATGCAAGAAGGCGATACGGTCACCATTCGAGTCCATAATCAGCTGAATGAGTCGACCTCTATTCACTGGCATGGCCTCTTAGTGCCGTTTGAGATGGATGGCGTACCGGGTATCAGCTTTGATGGTATTCCTGCGGGTAGCACCTTCACGTACAAATTTAAACTGATACAGTCAGGCACTTATTGGTATCACTCGCATACTGGCTTCCAAGAGCAGACCGGTATGCGCGGGGCTATTGTGATTGAACCTAAAGGGCGCGAACGCTATCCTATCGAGGAAGATCACGTTATCCTGCTTAGTGATTGGACGCATCGCGATCCGCATAATCTGCTAAAACTACTTAAGCAGCGTGCTGACTTTGATAATTATCATCTGCCAGACTTTAAAAAGCTATTGTCCGATATTGCCGCTACGGATCTTGAGGCGGCTTTTGATAAGCGCAAAACGTGGAATCAGATGCGGATGATGCCGACAGACTTTACTGATTTATCTGGTGAGACCACGTTTACTTATCTTATGAATGGTAAAACCACAGCGGCTAACTGGACGCAACTTGTCAAGGCTGGACAGCCTGTCAAACTACGTTTTATTAATGGTTCAGCGCAGACGATATTTGATGTACGCATCCCCGGCCTAAAAATGAAAGTCGTCGCGACGGATGGGATTGATGTCAGTCCCGTCGATATCGATGATTTCCGTATTGGGGTGGCCGAGACTTATGATGTCATCGTGACGCCCACTAAAGACGCGCATACCATATTTGCTCAAAACATAGATCGGTCAGGCTATGTTGCGACAACGCTTGCTACCAAAAAAGGTGCTCGTCCTGCGATACCTGCTATGGACAAAATCGAATGGCTGACGATGGCCGACATGATGGGCGCCATGGGATCGAATGGCTATAACGCTAAACATGCCAAAACAGAATATGACTTTAAGTCCGATATGCGCGTTGATAGTCCGCGTATGAACCTTGATGACCCTGGTATTAATCTACGTAACATTGATAGAAAGGTTTTGAATTATAGTCAGTTGCGCTCTGTCGGCGATGAGATAATGGCAGAGCAGCGCAAACCCACCAGAGAGATTGAAATACATCTGACGGGAAACATGGAGCGCTATATTTGGGCTCTAGACGGGGTTATGTTCAAAGATGCCGCACCGGTCAATATTAAGCCGGGTGAGCGCGTGCGTATTACCTTAGTCAATGACACCATGATGAATCATCCCATGCATTTGCATGGTATGTGGAGCGATCTGCGGATGCCTTCAGGTGAGTTTCAAGTACGTAAGCATACGATAATGGTACAGCCTGCACAAAAGATAAGCTTTGATGTCACCGGAGAAGCTGGCAGATGGGCATGGCATTGCCACTTGCTCTATCACATGGAAGCAGGGATGTTTAGAGAAGTTGCCGTTGTTTAATAAACCTTCGAATATGAGCCTTATTATGAAAATATATAAAGTAGGTCTACCGTTTATTGGCATGTCATCTTTGATGCTACTAATGTCACCTTTAGCAAACGCTGCTGAGATGTCGAACATGGATCATGGCAGTATGGACATGTCTGGTATGGATATGTCAGATATGGATCACAGCAGCATGGACATGTCTGGTATGGATATGTCAGATATGGATCATAGTGGTATGGATATGTCAGGCGATATGTCGGATATGGATCACAGTGGTATGGATATGTCAGGTGACATGTCAGATATGGATCACAGTGGCATGGATATGTCGGGCGATATGTCAGGTATGGATCATAGTGGCATGGATATGTCAGGCGATATGTCGGATATGGATCATGGCAGTATGGACATGTCAGGAATGCAAGGTGGCGATGCTCCAGCCGATGCTCGTAGTTCAGATTACTCTAATGGTGTTACCTATGGACAATATGATAAGCCGGTAATGATGGGTAGTGCACCATTATGGGGCGTGTCAGTAGAAACCTTAGGCTATCAGTTTGAGGACGATCAAATCGATTTTGAGTTTGATACGTGGTACGGTACTGATAGCAATCGTGTCACTCTACGCAGTGAGGGTAGTGCCCAAACTGAAGGTGATAAAGAAATCGATAGTCTGACCTCGCTCGCTTACTGGAAGCCTCTCGGTATCTATTGGAACGGAGAAGCAGGTGTCGCTTATAATACTGAAAACGATAAGTCCGCAATCATGGCAGGCATTGTTGGTACAGCGCCGTACTTTGTTGAGACTGACGCTAGAGCCTACGTATATACTGATGGACAAGTCCAGCTTGATCTTGGGACAGCGTACGAGTGGCGCTTAGATCAGCGTTGGGTGGTCAGACCAGAGCTGGAGCTGACTGCCTTTAGTAAAGATGATACCGATAACGGTATTACTAAAGGATTTAATGAGTTTGGGGCTGACGTTAGGCTGGCTTATGAGACATTCAGTCGTCAGCTCGCGCCTTATGTTGGTTTCAGCTACAAGAGCGCCTTGGGTGATGCGCGAGACTTACGTCGTCAAGAGGACGAAGACGTTGATTCTAATAGTCTGACTGCTGGTGTGATGTTTTGGTTCTAGTGTTAACCATGTAAGTAACAACAGTTTATAACACTAGCTCTAAAAAAAGGCACCTCTTTATTTAGGTGCCTTTTTACTAAATTAAGGACAAGAATATGAATAACCATATGGATAATAAACAGAAGCAAATGAACCCTTATGTAAAGTTCACAATCATGATTTTAACATCCACAGTGGTGATGTTTATCATGATGTATTTTAACACCTATCAGTGGGATCATATTTACTTTAGTGAAACCCGAGCTTATATGGCGCTGTATATGGGCGCTATGATGGCTATTATTATGCTCGCCTTTATGACCAATATGTATAAAAAGACTAAGGTCAATCTAATGGTTTATGGGATTAGTGTCGTGCTATTTGCCTTTGGTTTATGGGGCGTTAGATCACAACAAACGGTCGATCAAGTGGATTGGATGCAGGCGATGATACCGCATCACTCGATTGCTATTTTGACCAGTTCGCGTGCTGATATCGAAGATCCACGTGTACGTCAGCTTGCTGATGACATTATCGAAGCACAAAAGCGTGAAATCGGTGAGATGCAAGCACTTATTGATGAGTTGGAATAATATATTATGATACCAATAAGTAAGCTCTTCTTTAAAAACTATTTACTATATCGCGTCTTTTAATTCTAACTATACCTACTCCTTACTTCAAAAATAACCTGTAAAACTGAAGTTCTACGAAGAAATAAATTAAGGTCGAATAAGTATGAAGCAAGATAGAACGACTCGCTATCAGAAGGATAGCTTGACACTAGCAGGAACAGTTATGCTCGGTACCGGTGTCATGATCGGTGCTGGTATTTTTGCTCTGACTGGCCAAATGGCTCAGATGACGGGTTCGCTTTTCCCCTTAGCGTTTTTAGCCGCTGCAATCGTTGTTTCTTTTAGTGCCTATTCCTATATCAAAATCTCTAATGCCTACCCATCAGCTGGTGGTGTCGCGATGTACCTACACCAAGCGTACGGAGATCGTTTACCGACTGGCTTTAATGCCCTGCTGATGTATTTCTCCATGGTTATAGCGCAGAGCTTTTTGGCTCGGACGTTCGGGTCATACACTATGCAGTTATTCGGTGGCGATGACAGCGGTCGCATGGTATCCGTTCTTGGCGCAGCGCTTATTCTTGCTGCATTTTTGATTAATTTGCTTAGCAATCGTTGGATCCAAGGGGTCGCATCGGTTATCGGTATTATAAAAATTGTTGGGATTCTCATCTTCGGGCTGGTTGGTATCTGGCTAGCTGATAGCTTTGCAATTGATTCTTCCACAGTGGGGGACACTAATACTGTTGGTAACTTTCTTGGCGCAACGGCGCTAGGCATACTGGCATTTAAAGGCTTTACCACGATTACCAACAGTGGCTCGGAAGTAAAAAATCCTCATCGCAACGTCGGCCGTGCCATTGTAATATCAATCGCAATATGCGTAGTTATTTACACTCTAGTCGGTTTCGCGGTGTCTAGTAATCTATCTCTTGCCGAAATCATCGAAACTAAAGATTACTCCTTGGCTGCCGCCGCACGCCCAGCACTTGGCGACTATGGTCTATGGTTCACAGTTGCAATCGCAATAGTAGCTACCGCTGGCGGCCTCCTTGCTAGCATCTTCGCAGTCTCTCGTATGCTTGCTATGTTGACTGAGATGAAGCTGGTGCCTCATCGTCATTTGGGAATGCCGGGAAGCGTTCAAAAACATACGTTGGTCTATACTGTGGTGTTGGGTTTAGCTTTTACGACGTTATTTGACTTATCACGAATTGCAGCGCTTGGCATTGTTTTCTATCTAATTATGGATATCGCCATTCATTGGGGTGTTTTGCGATACCTTCGTCAGGATATAAAGGCGGTGATGTGGGTGCCTATAGTGGCCATACTTCTTGACCTGTTGGTTCTCGGCGGTTTTGTCTGGATTAAACTAAACTCAGATCCATTCGTACTTGGCGTAGCAGTCGTCACTATTGTAGTGATTGCTGTGGCTGAGCAGGTTTACCTGAAATCTTCAGCGAGGAAAAAAGCTATCGAAAAAGATACGCTTGCAGACCATCATTGACAGTAACATCAAAGAGTTTACAGAAAATTGTTTGGTTAAAAATTGCATAGATTTAAGCGTCTGCTTACTATCTTCAAGAATTGATTTCATGCAATACGATATTAATAAAGACAACAGGGAAAGTAAGCTATGAATGAGTCATTTAATCACGCTGGAACTTGGGGTCTCGCACTAATTGTTATTGTTCTGATTTCTTGGTTCTTTTACCGTTATTTCGCACCAAAGAACTGGCGTGAATGGGCGGGTGCTGGTGTAGTTCAGGCTTTCATTATTGCACTTTACGCAGAAATGTATGGCTTTCCGCTCACTATATATTTATTAGTACGGTTTTTTGGTTTGGACAGCCAATATGTCAGCGCTAGCTTATGGTCGACCCTTGTTGGTTTAGGTGAGACAGGCATGATGATCTCAATGCTACTCGGCTATGCTATTGCATTTTTAGGAGTCGGTCTTTTTGCTCAAGGTTGGCGCCAAGTCCACAAAGCACGAGGGGAAAATCGTTTAGTAACTGATGGACTCTATGCCTACGTACGTCATCCTCAGTACACCGGGTTGTTTATTGCACTGTTCGGTGAAGGTGTGGTGCATTGGCCAACTCTGTTTTCAATCGGTCTGTTTCCAGTGATTGTGCTTGTATACACATGGTTAGCTCGACGTGAGGAACGGCATATGTTTGAAGAGTTTGGTAAAGACTACCTTGCTTACAAACAGCAAGTGCCAATGTTTATTCCTCAATGGGGTCAATGGCGTCAACTTGCCGCCGCCGCACGAGTTAAAAAGTAATATCAATACAGGATAAAGCTTTAATTCATACAAATCCTTAGAGTTAGCATGGTTAGATACGATTGGTTATCTTGAGCTTGAACCACATCATACAATAGTGAGGATTACTAAGATGGTCAAATCAAACTTAACAACAAGTACTTTAAGGATTGCCCCTGTTGGCAACAGTGTATCGTTGTTTCTACTCATTAGTTACCTGTTATGCATAGGCTTTGGCTTACTTGCACCCGAACAGATAAGTATGCATGAAGCTTGGGCGCCTCTGCTACCTGGCTTTGAGTGGTTGACGTGGACAGGTTTTCTAATTGGGTTTGTCGAATCGTATCTTTACGGTTGGTATTTCGCAATCTTATTCGTGCCATTATACCGTTGGTTCGCCAAAGTGCGCTAAAGATATTGATATATTAACAGTCAGTAAACCTCTTCGGTTCGAGTAAAAATTAATTGAAGAGTTGGAGTGATCACAGTTTAGACTGAGGAGAAATCATAATGAATGGGTCAATGCATGGCATGATGAACGGCTCAATGATGTATGGCATGGGCTGGGTTATGATGCTTATCTGTTTGTTATTCACCCTACTATTTTTCGCAGTACTAGTACTAACAATCATGGCACTGCTCAAGTATTTGCGTGATAAAAACTAAATTCCAATTGAAAAGTATAGAAATTATTTTTTAGAGGTTTTTAGATTAATGATTAGATGAATAGCAATCGAGGATTGATGATAGTGCTTTAAGAGTTGTACTTATTATCAATATTTATTGTCTTCAAGGAGTGGTTTTATGAAACATATTGCCGATGAAAAATCTATCAAAGGTGGTCAGTACGATAAAGTACCGGAAAATTATAGCGGTACGGTCTATATTTGTCCTATGCATCCAGAAGTAAGAGATGTTGAAAAAAGTGACTGCCCAATATGTGGCATGTTTCTTAAACCTGAAGACGAGGTTGCTGAATCCAACAACCATGAAGATAGTCATGCGCATTGTCATGGAGCGAATGCTAATAATAGTAATGAGGTAAATTCTGTCGAAGACGATAAGTACGACAAGATACCGGAAAATTATAGCGGTACGGTCTATATTTGTCCTATGCATCCAGAAGTAAGAGATGTTGAAAAAAGTGACTGCCCAATATGTGGCATGTTTCTTAAACCTGAAGACGAAGTTGCTAAAGATGATAGTCACGCTAGCTGTCATGGAAAGGATACTGATAGTAGCGGAGTAAAATCTGTTAAAGGCGGTAAATACGATAAAGTACCTGCTGATTACGATGGCACGGTATATACCTGTCCTATGCATCCTGAAGTGAGAGACGTTAGAAATAGCGGTTGTCCGATATGTGGTATGGCGCTTGAGCCCGAAACGCTTACTATCGGTGAAGAGGACACCTCAGAGCTTGACGACATGACTCGTCGTTTTTGGATATGTACCGTGTTGACTGTACCGCTATTAATATATGTGATGAGCGGTATGTTTGGAGTTGACTTTAGTCAGTATGGTATACCTTCACAGGTTTTACAATGGGCTGAGTTAGTGCTCGCGACCCCTGTAGTGCTTTGGGGCGCCGCCCCGTTTTTCGTTCGTGGCTGGCAGTCTATAAAAAGCCGCAATCTAAATATGTTTACTTTGATTGCGATAGGCGTAGGCGCTGCTTATATTTTTAGTATTGTCGCGACCTTTTTTCCCGATATTTTCCCAGACAGTTTCAGAGATGCCTCTGGTCAAGTCGGAGTCTACTATGAAGCAGCAGCTGTCATTGTAACCTTGGTGCTACTGGGTCAAGTATTAGAGCTCAAAGCTAGAAGTCAAACTTCAGGTGCGATTAGAGCTTTGCTTGAGCTCGCACCACCAACCGCAAGACGTGTCGATGAAAACGGTGAAGAAGTCGAAGTCTCGCTTGATGAGGTCGTCACTGGCGATAAGCTACGGGTTAAACCAGGTGAGAAACTACCCGTAGATGGTACAGTGATCGATGGTAATAGTAGTGTTGATGAATCAATGGTGACGGGTGAGCCAATCCCTGTATCAAAAGTAGCAGGAGATACAGTGACTGGTGGTACGGTAAATGGCACCGGAACGCTATTAGTCGAAGCGGTCAATGTTGGAGCAGATTCAGTATTATCTAAAATTGTACAAATGGTTGCTGAAGCCCAGCGTAGCCGCGCGCCTATCCAGCGCTTGGTAGATCAAGTGGCGGGTTGGTTCGTACCTATTGTTATTGTCAGCTCTATCATAACCTTTATTGTCTGGGCGATATTCGGCCCTGAGCCCGCTATGGCCTATGCTTTGGTTAACGCGATTGCGGTACTGATTATTGCTTGTCCTTGCGCCCTTGGTCTAGCGACGCCGATGTCCATTATGGTTGGTACCGGCAAAGGCGCGCAAAACGGCGTCCTCATCAAAAATGCTGAAGCGTTAGAGAGTATGGAAAAAGTCGATACCATTGTCGTCGACAAGACCGGAACACTGACCGCTGGTAAGCCCGAGCTTACCGCAATTGATGCGCAGGTAGGTCAAGATGAAGACGAGTTCCTCGCATTGGTAGCCTCAGTAGAAAGCGCTAGCGAGCATCCTTTAGCAGAAGCTATCGTTAGAGCAGCTCAAGAAAGATCACTCATTATTCCTAAAGCTACTGACTTTAATTCGACTACTGGCGAAGGCGTACAAGCCGTGGTCGATGGTAAGAAAGTCGCTATTGGTAACTCTAAGCTTATGGAAAGCCTAAATAGTTTTGATAATGAGCTGTCCACTAAAGCTGATGTCCGTAGAAAAGACGGTGAAACGGTAATGTTTGTGGCTATAGACGGTAAAGCTGCTGGTATTATTTCAGTTGCTGACCCTATTAAACCAAGCACTAAAGAGGCTATTTCACTGCTTCATGACGCAGGTTTAAAAGTTGTGATGCTAACCGGTGACAACGAAAAAACCGCGCAGGCAGTCGCCAATAAACTAGGTATTGATGAAGTTCATGCGGATGTCTCACCAGAGGATAAAAACCGTATCGTCAAAGAAATGCAAGACAGCGGTAAATTGGTCGCTATGGCGGGTGATGGTATCAACGACGCACCAGCGCTAGCGCAAGCTAATGTTGGTATCGCTATGGGAACCGGTACCGATGTGGCGATGGAGAGTGCGGGCATTACCCTGCTAAAAGGTGATTTAATGGGCATTGCCAAAGCTTATAAGCTTAGCCACGCCACCATGCGCAATATCAGACAGAATCTGTTTTTTGCCTTTATCTACAATGCACTTGGTGTTCCTATTGCCGCAGGTGTGCTCTATCCCATATTTGGGCTTCTGCTCAGTCCGATGATAGCAGCGGCAGCGATGAGCTTGTCGTCATTCTCGGTGATTGCTAACGCGCTGCGATTGCGCCGTTTGAAACTATAATTCTGGTACGGTAAAAAGTGTTCTAAAGCACACTGACACATACTGGTCTAAACAAGATCACAAAATATAAGGATACCGTTATGGGCAGCTTTTCTATTACACATTGGCTGATTTTATTGGTCGTAGTGGTGGTCGTATTTGGTACTGCCAAGCTTAAAAATGCAGGTAAAGATTTAGGCGGTGCGGTGAAGGGTTTTAAAGAAGCGGTCAAAGATGAAGAACCCGAGAATGCTCGCAAAAATCATGTGCTTAGCCATGAAAATAGTACGCCAGCTGCAAGTAATGATTTAAATACGCGTGTAGGTAATCAGGCTGATGATATGGAAATCAGCCCTATTTCCACTGATGACCAGCCTAAAGTATGAAGCGCGCCGCTTATAAATAGCGGCACTAAGTAGTCTATTAATATATGTGACTGTTATGTTTGATATTGGGTTTTCCGAATTACTCTTGTTTGGCGTCATTGCTTTAATCGTATTGGGCCCAGAAAAACTGCCGCAAGCCGCACGTACCGCTGGGCAATGGTATGCCAAACTGCGCCGTACAGTATCCACTCTACAATCTGAAATAGAAGCTGAGCTTGATCTAGCTGAAACACGTCAACAAATGCAAGATGAGCTGGCAAAGATTCGTCAGACTGAGACAGACATGCGGCGTGAGTTAGCCGAGATGCGCGGTAGTATGGATAAGTTTGAAAACTCGCAAAACCAAAGCTTAGATACTTCCTATCAGTCAAACACTCCTCAGCAGCAAAATCATCAGCCAGATACTTCCTCTTCTTCAGCTATAGAGAAGGGGGATATATGAGCTTATTTAAGCGCCAAAAAAGTCGCCAAAGAAAGTTAGCAAATACAGATGCTAAGGCGTCAGATGCTACCCATAATGTTGAGACTGATAATGTGCTGAATGTGCTTAGCGACATGCCTATTACTGAGCATTTGATTGAATTACGCAAGCATCTCATCAAAATATGCGTAGCCGTTTTGATCGTCTTCTTAGCATTGGTAGGGTTTTCGCGTGAGCTCTACAATCTTTTATCAGACCCATTAGTGGCGCAGTTACCCATCAATTCGACCATGATTGCCACTGATATAACGTCAAACTTTATGGCACCCATTCGCTTAACGATATTCGTCGCCGCATTTTTAGCAATGCCTTATATCCTGTATCAAATTTGGTCATTTGTAGCTTCCGGCTTATATAAAAAAGAGAAGAAAATTGCCATTCCTGTACTGCTATCTTCGATATTTCTATTTTATGCTGGTGTTGCTTTTTCCTACTTTGTCGTACTCAAAGGGGTATTGAAATTTTTTATTATGTTCGCTCCGCAGAACGTTATACCAATGACCGATATTGACAGTTATCTGAGCTTTGCCCTCAAGCTATTTATGGTGTTTGGACTGACTTTTGAGATTCCAGTGGTTACCTTATTGCTGATAATGGCCGGAATCGTTTCTACTCAAATTTTAGAAGATAAGCGTCGTTATATCATAGTCGGCTGTTTTGGGATCGCCGCGGTAGTGACACCGCCTGATGGTGTATCAATGCTGTTGTTGGCGATTCCTATGTGGCTATTATTTGAGCTGGGTTTACTCTTAGCAAAGATATTAATTAAAAATGAACGAAATAATGATTTAGTCTCAGGGAATGAAACATTAGAAAGTAGCTAGCACTACTTAAACACGCCAAGAACCTTTTTTACTTTTTACTTTTTACTTTTTACTTTTTACTAGAGTATGTCAGCGTGAGTACTCTACTTAGCGACGGACTCTAAATGGAACACCCAACTAATAACAACGAGAAAAATGACGGTCTTGCAAATCGACTTAACCAAGAGTGCTACTGCATTACCCTTGATCGTAAAGCGCTTAATACAAGCCTTCAAGATCAATTGGTAGAAACTAGAAACAATCCAATAGGAGCGAACGAGCTTAATAAGCTTTTTTCAGCAACACCAGTGTTCGTTCCCAAAACAGAGATAGAGGCGATGGAGCGAATCGTCAGGGCTATCGAGTCAGCTGCCGAACTGCCATTGTATCAAGAGCAAGTGCTGTCGTGGGCACCAGAAATAGCTGCTTTCGACCCAGGCCCAATAGGGGCCCTCATGGGTTATGACTTTCACTTGGGTAGCGATGGACCTCAGCTCATCGAGGTCAATACTAATGCCGGTGGCGCATTTCTGAATGTGTTGCTCGCTCGCGCACAAAAACGCTGTTGCAACCCCTCAGAGCAAAGCGCTGTAACCAATCAAATGCTAGATAGGTTCGAGGAAGCAGTGTTTGACATGTTCAAACAGGAATGGCAGCGACAGTCCGCTGTTGCTATGCCCAATCGGATAGCCATTGTGGACAATGACCCCGAGAGTCAGTTCATGTTCTTAGAGTTTGAGTTAGCCTGTCAACTGCTCCAAGCTAGAGGTATTGATACTGTGATACTTGATCCCTCTGAACTCGAGTATATCGACGGTACGTTAACAGCCCATGGCCAGAAAATCGATATGATTTACAATCGGCTTGTCGACTTTGCATTTGAGGACCCTGACCATGTATTGCTTAAGCAGGCTTATTTAGAGGGTGCTGTGGTAGTGACACCCAATCCCCGCGTACATGCTATGTTGGCCAATAAGCAAAACCTGACATTGCTATCAGACTCCCAAATATTGCGCTCTTGGGGTCTGGATGAGGCTGCAGTGGAGTGCCTCGAAAGGTCTGTACCGAGGACTAAGATTGTATCAAGAGACGATGCAGCAGAGTTGTGGCTTACTCGGCGGCAACTGTTTTTTAAGCCAGTTGCTGGTCATGGAAGCAAAGGCGTTTATCGCGGTAGCAAACTGACTCGACGCGTCTTCGAAAACATTCTGGATGAAGATTATATCGCACAGACCTTTGTCCCTGCAGGAGAGAGATCACTCAAAATTGATGACATCGTAACAACAAGAAAGGTAGATATACGTCTTTATACGTATGGCGGAAAACTGTTACTACCTGCTGCGCGTGTGTATCAAGGTCAGGTGACTAACTTCCGTACGCCAGGCGGTGGATTCGCACCTGTCTTTCAGGTGTGATCGTCTAGGTCTTATTTAGATGGCATTAGGCTGTTATAAGTCCGGTTAACTAATTCAATATTCTTCTTACCTAACAAAAGATGGTTGTATATTTATGATTGTCTATTACTTTCGGCACGCTTTTCAAAACACTTCGAAAACAATTGGAGCTAGAGATAGCAGTAAATTTCAATAGTTTCCAATAATAAAAATCCAACCGTTACAGTGAGCTTAAATCATATTAGAGTAAACAGGGTTAGACCGTATGTTAATCACAGAATTGGGTTATTTTGCCTTGCTGGCCGCCTTTATATTGGCGATTTTGCAGGTGGTATTACCAACCGTTGGCGTCATGCGCGATCACGTTGCTTGGCAGCGTCTCGCGCCCAGTCTCGCGTGGGCACAGTTTGCTGCCATGATTTTTTCATTTGTTGCATTGATGGCAGGCTTTTATTTCAATGACTTTAGTCTCGTCTATGTCACGCAGCACTCTAATACTTTGTTGCCTTGGTACTATAAACTCTCGGCGACATGGGGCGGACACGAAGGCTCGCTCTTGTTGTGGATGACCATCATGGCCACGTGGTGCGCGCTGGTCTCCTATTTTAGCCGTGGCTTACCGTTGTCGATGCGCGCGCGGGTACTCGTGATATTGGCCGGTGTGCAGGTCATGATGCTAGCGATGCTGATTTTTACCTCGTCGCCATTTGATCGTACCTTGCCCAATCTGCCCGTAGATGGGGTAGATCTCAACCCACTTTTGCAGGATTTTGGGCTGATCGTTCACCCACCGATGCTGTATATGGGTTATGTGGGCTTAGCGGTGCCATTTGCTTTTTGTATGGCGGCATTGTGGGAAGGGCGTTTGGATGCAGTATGGACACGTTGGTCGCGTCCATGGGCGCTAGCGGCTTGGGGGTTTTTGACCGTTGGTATCGCTCTTGGCTCTTGGTGGGCGTATTATGAGCTTGGCTGGGGCGGCTGGTGGTTTTGGGATCCTGTAGAAAACGCCTCACTGATGCCTTGGCTTGCCGGTTTAGCCTTGCTGCATTCGTTGGCAGTGACTGAGAAGCGCGGTGTCTTTAAAGCATGGACCATTATGCTGGCTATCTTTGCTTTTGCCTTAAGTCTCTTGGGTACTTTCCTTGTACGTTCAGGGGTTATTACCTCAGTGCATTCGTTTGCCGCTGACCCCACTCGTGGTCTGGTAATTTTAGTGATTCTTGGCATCATCGTCGGTGGTGGTTTGCTGATGTTTGCGCTGCGTGGCTGGCGTTTGACGATTGAAAGTCAGTATCAACTGGTTTCGCGTGAGTCATTTTTAGTCATTAACAACGTCATCATTTTGATTGCAACGTTAGTGGTATTGCTTGGTACCCTCTATCCTATCATTGCCGACGCCTTTAGCTTGGGTCAGGTATCGGTAGGTCCTCCGTACTTTAATGCGCTATTTGTGCCTTTAACATGGCTATTGCTGGTTGCCATGGGTATGGGCTCCAATATCCGCTGGAAACAAGATAAGCGTCCATTGTTAGGCGTTGGTATGGTCATTGCGGCGAGCAGTCTAGTATTAGCTGCAGTCATCACTTACTTTGTCAGTCCATCTGCCATGCTTAATATTGGTGTAACACTAGCAGTAAGTTTTTGGGTACTGTTCTGGATGGTGGTTGATTTCAAAGACAAAACCAAAAATGCACCAAGCTTTTTGCAAGGCTTAAATAAGCTGCGTTTAAGCTACTGGGGTCAGCAAACGGCACATATTGGTGTGATTGTAGCGGTCATCGGTGTTGCCTTTACCAGTACCTTGAGTATCGAGCGCGATGTGGCATTGAGTGTTGGCGAAACGGTCCATGTCCAAGGTTACGACTTCACCGTTAAAGGCTTCCGCGAAGTCAAAGGCAGTAACTATGATGCGACCCAAGCTGAGGTCGAAGTGAGTAAAGATAGCCGTGCTGTGACTACGTTATACCCTGAAAAACGCAATTACATTATTAGCATGATGCCAATGACCGAAGCAGCGATTGATGACAGTCTGATGCGTGATGTGTACGTCGCACTTGGTGAACCTATAGCTGAAGGCAGTAATAAATGGGCCGTACGTATTTATGTGAAGCCATTGATTCGTTGGATATGGCTCGGCGCTATTATTATGGCATTGGGTGGTCTGCTGAGTATGCTTGATAGGCGCTATCGTCTCAAAACATCCAAGACCCCTGCACAAATTGCAGCGAGTAAGTCAGGCTTTACGACGGTTACTGATTTAGATGTTAAAAGCACTACTAATAACACGACACTAATAGGGGAGAAGCAAAATGACTAAGTCTAATCATTTTTCCGAGCAACCCCCTGAAACAAAAGGTAATCGAACAATGAAAAAAAGCCAAATTAGAATATGGTTTTTGATCCCGCTGATCATCTTTGCTGCTGTTATGGTTATGCTTTATTTTCGTTTGGGGCAGCCGACTGAAATCGTAACCAATACCGCGCTTGAACGCCCAGTACCAGCGTTTGAGCTGCCATTGTTGTCCGATACCAGTCGGATCATGACCAATGACAACTTACCTGATGAGCCCTTTTTGATGAATATTTGGGGCTCTTGGTGCCCAACTTGCGTTATTGAGCATCCTTTTTTGATGCAACTAGAAGAGCGTGGTGTCAATCTGGTTGGCGTGAATTATAAAGACGATATCGGTGATGCGCTCAGCTATCTCAACCGAGGCGGTGATCCCTTTTCGATGTCTATTCAGGATTTGTCCGGCCAGTTTGCCTTGGACTTAGGGTTGACGGGTGCGCCTGAGACTTTCACTGTCGATGGTGAAGGCGTTATTCGCCAGCACATTGTTGGTGAGATTAACGAGAGTAACTGGCAAGATCGTATTGAGCCTTGCTTAACGGTACTCAATGATGCCAATGATAATAACGTCAGTCCAGATGCGATTCAGGTTGAAGAGGTGTGCAAATGATAGCCCTTTCAATAAAGGCCGTTACGATAAAAGTAGCGAGCTTAATACTTGCCTGTCTCCTAAGTGTGACCAGCTATGCGGCGATTGACGTCTATGATTTTGATTCTGTCCAACAAGAAGCACAATACCGAGGATTGATCGAAGAGCTACGTTGCCCGAAATGCCAAAACCAAAACTTGGCAGGTTCTGATGCGCCGATTGCCCAAGACTTAAAGCAAAAAGTCTATGATTTGATTAAAGACAGACGTAGTGATGCGGAAATCCGGGATTATATGCAGGATCGTTATGGCGACTTTATCAGCTACAAGCCGCCTGTACGTCCATCGACATGGATTTTATGGTTTTTTCCGCCATTGCTACTGATCGTATTATTGATAGGGTGGTTTTGGCAAAGCCGTCGCCGCCAGCTGGTAGCGAGCGGTCAGAGTAGAGTGACGGTAGATAATACCGCCTCGGAGCTGACTGCCGCCGAAAAAGCCGAACTTGATCGTCTGCTATCGCGTGCCAATAGCACCGATAATGACGCTCATGACACCACAAGCCCCGAGGACAAAAAATGACCATATTCTCTACTGCTGGCTTATTTATTGCTCTAAGCTTACTGATTGCCTTACTCCTTGCTGTTATTACCATCATGCCATGGCTGCGCGCCACGCGTACATCAGGCACTTCTGTGGACAACCAGCTACTAGATATCAACGTGGCGGTGTTTCGCGAGCGTCTGGCAGAGCTAAAAACAGACAAAGACAGTGGCACCATCGATGATGCTCACTACCAAAACCAAAAGCTTGAGCTTGAGCGGCAACTATTGGATGCCCAGCGTGAAGTCACGCCGATGGTCACCCCTGGTATCAAAAGCCGCTTGATCCTCATGGTTTGGGTGCCTGTATTGGCTGCGCTGGCGTATCTGATGGTGGGTGACCGAACGCCTGTGTTTGATCTGTGGACGGCCGAAGACAAGGTCGGAAAAGTCGCTGATGACTTGTTGACTGGCAAAATCGATCAGCCACCTGTATGGGCAATCGAAAACGGCCAGCAGCTTATCAGCGCGATGCAGACCAATGTCTATCGTCATGCTGATGACCCCAATCGCTGGATGCGTTTATCTGAGCTGTTTTTGTCATTAGAAGCGACAGACTCGGCGCTAGAGGCATTGTCACGTGCTTATCGCTTATCGCCTGATAACGAGGAGATTGCGACGACCTATGCACAGATCAGCTTCTTTGCCAATAAAGGCCAACTAGACGCCACCAGTCGCCGCGTCTTGCAGGACGTGCTGGCCAAAAACCCACGCCACGAAGGCGCGCAAATGCTGATGGCCATGGGCGAGGCGCGTAGTAATAACTTTGAGGAGGCACAAGGCTGGATTAAACGTCTGCGAAGCAGTATCGCGGCCAAACCTGGCGACCATACAAAAGCCTTAGCCAGCCTAGATGAGCTCAGCGCCAATGTCAGCGCGCAGCAGCAGCAAGCCTCAGAAGGGGTAGAGGTAAGCATTAGAATCAGCGCCAGCCTGTTGCCACTTGTCAAGGCAGACGATGTACTTTTTGTGGCGATACGTGATGTCAACGGTGGACCGCCATTTGCCGCCAAGCGCTTACCGATCAGCGTGATCAAACAAGGCGAGGCCACTATCAGTCTAAGCGATCTCGATGCGATGATGCCTGAACGCACCTTACAATCGGCCCGTAGCGACAAAACTCAGTTAGCAGTCGTTGCTCGTGTTAGCCATAGTGGGACTGCGTCCGCAGAGTCGGTTGATCTATCAGGTAACCCAGTAGTGATTAGCGCTGAACAGACTCAAGTTAATATTGAAATCAATCAACAGATCCCTTAACAAATGATTATTACAGTAAGTTTCATAATATTAGAACCGTATGTAGGACAGCTTTTGAAAGTGGTGCTATCAATAGCTGTATAACCTATTAGTAAAGAAGTAAAAAACGGCTATGGTGTTTTGCTAGTGAAATAATTGGACGGATGACTATAGAAAGTCTTGATTAAACATAACAGACAGCTCATTTTCAGCTTCCCGCAGAAGAGGTATATGGCTTAATAACTCTACTAAAGACTTTTTAACAGTGGGACCATGAGTAAATACGGTGGCAAAGGTTTGCTTGCTGCTCACTATTTAGAATTAGTACCGCACAGGCAACCATGCCTCGAATGAATTCTTAGTTATCTATCCCTATCTGAGTATCCCGCGTTTCAGCTATGGTCCGCGTAGCTTGTTTTTACATCAGTATTGTTAGCTCTAGCAGTGATAATGAATATATTCACTGTCAGATAACTTTGGTTTAATTTAAAACAGAATCATGACGTTTTGGACAATCATCACTACGCCACTAATGACCATTAATAGGATCAGCATCACTCTAAACTGCTTGATATTCATACCTGCTAAAAAGCGCTTATCCCGAACTGGGGTTATCATAACTAAAGAAGCGAAGTAATACTCAAATACTCAAATACTCAAATACTCAAATACTCAAATACTCAAATACTCAAATACTCAAATACTCAAAATCATTTTGACTATCTGTATCAAGGCTTGTCAAATTAAAATGGTCTGTTATCAGCAGTTCCTTTTATACAGTCTGTTTTAAGTAGTTTATTAGCGTAAATAGGGTCAAGAAAAATATTGATTACGTTTTAGGCTATGGTATTTCAGCCGAATCTCTTATAGCCGAATCATCATCGCAACGATGATATTTATACCAGATTGATTATCAAAGTAGGCTTCCCTGCGTATAGCAGGGTTTCCCCTACCTATTCAAATCATCTGTCTCATCTTTAAAGGTTTCTACAACGACAGCAAAAATGTCATCCCAAACTGCCTCATTTGCCAAAAACGGATAATCCTTAAGTAGCTTATTACTTTTAGCACCTTTATTTTGTAGCATGCTGCGAATGATTCTATCGGCATAGCTGTTGGGCATCTCAATAATCTCTTTTATCGCCAGTCGTGCATGGTCATGTTGTCTTAGGTACTGTGACTCGTTATGCATCTCTTTTTCAATAACATGAGCAATCAGTCCTGATAAGTACTGAACGTGAGGCGTTAGATCCATAAAGCGCCATGCAGGTTGAATCAGGTGAGTATTTCCAAAATTTAAGTTTGAGCGAATACCATCAGGGTAAGTAACTGCCTTTTTATCAAAGCTGTAATGATCACGGATTTGCTTCATAAGCGGCACAGAGACACGGTCTAAAATTTTGTCATAGGCATGACGGTCTGAGGGATGCTCAGCAATGGCTTGTGATATAGGTAGGATAATCGGCTCATGAATGACCTGGTCTCGCCTGAGGACGTCATTAATTAAGAAGCGATGTACACGGCCATTGCCATCCGCCAGCGGATGAATATATACAAAAGCAAAGGAGGCAACCGCACTACGCATCAGTGCTGATTGTCCCTCAGTCTTTTCCATAAATACCTGTAACCCTGCTAGCTTGTTAGCAATGTCATCAGCAGGTGGCGCGATATAGTGCACAATTTCTTTAAAGCCATTCACCTGAGTATGCGACACAAAAACTGGTGATTGACGGATGCCGTACTGCTGAATAATAGTTTTACTACCCAATATGTCTTGTTGCAACTCTGCTAGCGACTCAGGATCAAGCGGAATATCGCCCTTGCCGGTACGCCGTGCCATTACATCGGCGAAACGTTCAATACGTTTTAACTCTTTCCCTTCACCTTCTATGGTAAAGCTGGCTTTACTCTCTCGTAATGTCATCCATACGGAGGCACGCATCAGTAAGTCTTGTCCAAATTCATCGTTAAGCTTATCAACCATCGTGGCAATATCGAGTGCTGCCGCTTGCGTAAACGACTCTGTTTTCACCAATTGAGGACAGAAATGACGGGTTCCTGCAAGATTGTCATTGATACGCCAACGAGCATTCTTTATGACATGCGCAGGGCTTGAAGTAACCTGCTTCTTAGCATCTAGAGCATCCACATAGTTACCGCCTAAATTACTCGGTACTGCTAACTGCTGACCCATGAGCCATTCATACAAGAAAGCCATTCTACGGGCATAGCTGCCTGTGGGCTCAGCGTTTACCCATGCTTGTACGTCATTAGCCCCTATCTGCTCAAACAGACGAGCCAGTAACTCCAAATTCAGTACTTCATGACGCATGTGAAACTGTAAGTGCGCAATGATAGTGTCCAGTGGCCGCGCAGTTTCCTGATAAGCGTTATGGATGACATCACCGTCTTTATAGGTTTGCCTGCGCCCACCGATACTACTGCTGACATATAAAGGCGAAACCAGCTCGATGCTGGCATAACGGATAAGCCATGCTGCGCCAATAGGGTCTGAAGTAGGGGTATTCATCATGAGGGGCTCAAGCGATTATAGATAAGCCATTTTGCAGAAAAGCGATTATGAATGCAATATAATGATTATAATGAAGCATTATTGCATTAAATCGATTTTTATATGACGTTGTGATGCCTTTAGATAAAGCCCAAAGATCACGTTGAGTCGATATTTAAAACACCTCAGCTATTAACCTGCTTTAAGACACGATAAACGGTAGCTACCCCAACACCAACCGCCTTAGCGATCTCCTCTTTTGTCATATTGTTTTGACTGGCTAATTCTTTAATACGATTGTGTTTCGTTGTATTAGGCTTCTTACCAGTGGGCTTATAGCCACTGTTAGCCAATCCCTGCTTGATACGCTCTCTACGCTTGTCGTTATCAAGCTTTGCCATCGTTGCTAATAAGTCGATCAGCATATGGTTAATCACTGTTAGGATCTCACCTGTCATGCCATTATTAACTGTATGCGTCGTTGGTAGATCAGCCACCACCAATCGCAAGCCTTTGTCTTTGATACGCTGCTTTAGAATTGCAAAATCATCTTGAGATAATCGGCTTAATCTATCCACGCTTTCAACCAGTAGAATATCGCCTTGCTCAGCGTCCTTTAGCAGCTTGGCTAATAATGGTCTATCGAGCTTTGTACCACTGAAATGCTCGACGTACTCAACATGGTTATCATCATAACTTGTACTGAAAGCCACCAAATCAGCCAATGCTCTGGTAGCGTCTTGATCCTTAGTGCTGGCTCTCACATAAATACGAACAGTCATAACCCACCTCTATTATTTAGACTTAATAATTAGTGCTCATTGATAATAACAAGATATTACTATCATTTAATAATATAAAAAAGTCTAATGATAGATAGATTATCATTTAAAGGTTTTATGTTTTGGGTATAGGCTAATGATAGGGCAAAAGCGCGGCGACCAGTCCCATAATTCAAAAGCCTGTTATAGATAGTTCCATATTAACAGTCTATTTTGAGTAGTCTGTTAATAGGTTTAAAGGGTGAAATAGCTGGTTCCTTTGGGGTATAGCTTTTGAAACCATTTTTCTTTATATTGTCACTTAGACAGGCTGGGCATTTGATGTATAGTGTCATTTGCATTTCACTATTTATCAATTTCTCAGCCTGTTTTTTTTCAGCCTACTTTTTGAACCACCACCCGGATATAAATGTAGCTATGAATAAAACAACTTTTAAAATATCGAAGATGGACTGCCCTTCGGAGGAAAACCTAATCCGAATGAAATTAGAGGGCCACTCGAATATTGAACATCTTGAGTTCGACATTCCTAACCGTCAATTAACTGTGTTTCATCATGACAATATAGAAGGGATAGAGACTGCTATTCATGACCTAAAATTAGGAGACACCCTACTCTCGACCGAAACCATTGACCCCTCTGATCCCAACAATAATTTTAAAATTGATGCTGACTCTAGTCACAAAAAGATGCTAAGCAAAGAAAGCTACTATGGATAGTGCTGGTCATTAACTTTGCTTTCTTTATTATTGAAATGAGCACGGGACTGATTTCTCGTTCGATGGGGTTGGTCGCCGACAGCTTAGATATGTTAGCAGATAGTTTGGTGTACGGAATTAGCTTATTTGCGGTCGGTGGAACGGTCATTAAGAAAAACGGATTGCTAGAATTGCCGGATATTTTCAAATTACGCTAGCGATTCTTGGTTTTTTAGAAGTACTAAGACGTTTCTTTGGCAATGAGCAGTTACCTGACTTTTCTACCATGATAGTCATATCGATTCTTGCGCTAATTGCAAACTTGATTTGCCTCTATTTACTACAAAAATCGAAAAGCAAAGAAGAAGAAGCCCATATGCAAGCCAGTATGATTTTCACTTCAAACGATGTGATTATCAATTTAGGGGTAATTGTTGCAGGGATTTTGGTTAATTGGTTACACTCTAGTACGCCTGATTTGATTATTGGTAGCATCGTATTTGCTTTAGTTATTCAGGGCGCCTTTAGAATATTGAAGTTGAGTAAGTAGCCAAGCCTAATAACTGAAGCAAATAGCTCAAGTAAGTAGCTTAATTAAACCGCTAAGTGTAAAGTAACTGGGTTTGAAGCAAATAAACATCATAAGGATATGAGACCTCAAGCAATGATTGAACAAACTTTAAATCTAGTCACCACCAAAGACCATCAGCAAGTTGCCGTTTGGCGAATAATAGATGATGAAGTCTTTGATAAGAATCTGGTGGTGGTCAACTAATTTAGGACACTAATAAAATTCAAACCTACATCGCCATTACTTATAACCCTGAGTCGAGAACGGATAATAATTATAAGCGTTGGGGCAACTTTTATGACCGCCAAGATCTGTTAGTAGGTGACGAGTTGTGTCAGGTGGTTAATTTTCAGAGACCTTCCTAAATTTTGTGTAAGTATTTAATCTAAACGTCAGTTACACAGAATCTGGGATGGTCTCGACGATATGTATAATTTTTTGAGTTTTTTATACATATCCTTTTTATAGGTATAAAAAAACGTATTTTTTATACCTATCGCTCAACCAACTTTTCCTCAATCATTTCAGTCAACAGCTCAGTAACCGTTTTGCGGCTCTCAAGCGCATACCGTTTGAGTGCAACATGCTTATCTTCATCTAGATTGAAATTCACTCGTACCGTCTTTTTGGAACTATCCGTCACATCTGATAGCGCTAACTGATCCTTAACGTTCTTACTAGGACGACCTGCTGATAAACTCATGACTTACTCCTCACCAAAAAATGTTTGAATTTCACTGACTAATGCAGTTATCTCTTGTATCGCATTGCTATTAGGCGATTCGGTATCAAATACTGTCTTGCCAAGGGCAGCGCTGTTAGGATAAGCAACACGCTGCATAACTCTAGTCTCTAGCACTGGAAGATTGTAATCGAGTAATGCTGTCGCTACTTCCTTACCTATATTGGTGTTTTGAATGGCACGTGATACGATAAACGCCGCCTTTAGTTCACCATCCATCATCTCAACACGCTGCTGCACTAAATCAACCAAATCGCTGGTTGCCCAGATATCATAAGGACTCGGCTGCACCGGGATCAATATAAAATCTGCGGCTTTAATAGCAGAAATAGCCAGACTAGTAGCTTGCGGCGATCCATCGATCACCACATAATCTTTATCAGAGAC
>CAJGZL010000001.1 GCA_904846145.1 Psychrobacter immobilis | reverse complement strand
TCACCCCTTCATCAAGTCCTGTATTACCGATATTAGTCACTACAGCACCACTAGTATTCATAATAGCGGCAGAGCGACCGTTCAAAAAGCCAATTTGCGTGCCGTCACTGCTATATTTCGGTGTAGTAGCATAGCCACCTCTAGAAACTTTACTAATGCGTCCTGAGCCAAACTCATAACGATAAATTTCAGGTCTATTAAATCCAGCTTTATTAGAAACAAACACAAAAGATTCACCGTCAGGCGCATAGCTTGGCTGTGATTCACTTGAAGGCCAATTAGTCAGTTTGACTAGATTGCCACCACCAGCATTGATTTGATAAATGTTCTCACTACCCTCAAAGCTCCCTGAAAAAATGATGTTGCTACCATCAGGAGAGAATGAAGGACTGATACTAGTACCGTTATAAGGGGTGATAGAGGTAGCACCGCCGCCGCTGACATTTTGTACATAGATCGTTTGATAAGATTTATCTCGTAGTACCGAATAAGCGATTCTTGAGCCATCAGGTGACCAAGCAGGTGCAAATATTGAGCCATTTACCTCAGTAATTGTTTTAGCATTCTCGCCATCGGCATCCATTACCTTGAGGCGTGAGACTTTATCTTTACCTACGCCTGTCTCTTCAATATATGCAATGCGCCCTGAAAAATCACCTTCTATACCTGTGATCAGCTCATAGACTTTATCGGCGATGACATGTGCTGCATAACGCATACTTTCTTTATCATTATTAGCGCTCAAGGACTGCTTGCCTTGTATTACTTGTCCAGTATTGACATTGATCACTTCATAATCAGTGATGACCTTGCCACGATCGCTACGCGTACTACCGACCACTAAATAAGGGATACCTGTGTTCTGCCAAACAGGTAGCGTGCCTGCCAGCTCACCGCTGCTACGTGGCTGCTGTGGTAACCCTGTGCTGGTCACTTTCAACTCTGTCCGACCTAAGTCATTCAGAATAATTGATGACATAGTGGTATCGCCAGCAAACGGTACAAAAGCGACTTGGTTTTGTTGTCTTGGAGCAACCACGGTTACATCAATTTCCATTGGTGCAGCATTAGCAGTGTAATTAGGTATTACGAGTAATGATGTTAGCAAAAATGTACTTGATACTATACCGAGAATAGATGACGTAGCCAATTTCATAAGTTAATACCCTAATTCAAAAATGTAATTATTATAGCGACTCAATAACAAAAGCTAGCTTTAAGCTTTGCAATAACTTCATAAAGCACTACTGAGATAGCAGAACATGATAATACTTTATCTAGATTTAATACTCTCAAAACTAGGTAACTGTCACATTAATTACTAAACTTGCGAAAGCTTTGGCATTGTCTAGATCAATTGGCAATGGGCTAGCATCGTAAGCTGCTTTTTCTGCTGCTTTATTGACATCTGAGTTTGATCCGCTAGCTTTAGCAGACAATACGTTACCTCGTGCATCTAACTGCAGCGTAATTCTAGCAGTTATGCCTTGTGTTTGAACGGGCGCTTTAAGATTTCTTTGAATCTTATCAGCAATACCACTCTTAAAGTCACCTGTAGAGCGTGTTGAGCCGCCATCTCTAGTAGCAGATGAGCTACCACCAGATACTGTAGCCTGACCGTCTGCCAAATCAAAATTTTTGCCTGCGTTACTTGAGCCGCCCAGATCAATATTGATATTGCGATCGCCACGAGTGGGTTTATTCACTCTAGGCTGATTATTAGCTTTGGCACGAAATTCCCTAAGTTCTTTTTGCTCTTCGATACGCTCATCTCTTTGCTGTTGCTGGAATTCATCAAGTGCTTGCGTGCCATCCAAAGCCGCTGCTGCTTCTGCCATGTTACGATTATATTCTGCCATTTGTTCAAGACGTTTTTGGTGTTGCTCTTCACTCATCAGCATCGGGCGGCTGGCGGGCTCATCAGAACGCGTAAACACAGGCTCTTGTTGCGAGCTTGCCTGAGCGGTGCTTTGATCTGACATATCACTACTATCAGACTCACTCATTTGCATTTGGGCTGCAGCACTACTACTCGCACTAGCGGCTTGCTCGGCCGATGCGGCTCGATTGGCAAGTATTTGCCCTTGAATCTCAGCAAGCTCACCTGGCGTTACCATCGTGGTCTCAATACTACCTGCAATCTCAAGTGTTGGCGTCTGATAAGTATAAATAAGTACCCCAAGTATAATACCATGCGCCAGCAAACTTAGCAGCGTAGGCATTGTGAGCCCATCGCCTTCAGGCTGAGTCGGTACATAGACGGCAGGGGCATTGTTCATAATATAAAGACCTAAGAATTTGACGATCTACTTTTATCTGGCAAATAACTATTTGATTTTGTAACTTTATAACTGCTTATTAATTAACAGCCATTATAGTGCAGGCGTAGGTAGAGGCGCACCCGTTAATAATCCTACCTTTTGGATACCTGCTTGTTGCAAGTTCGCCATTAAAGCCATGATAGCGCCGTATTGGTTATTCTGATCAGCATTAATCATAATTTGAACAGGTTGCCCGTTTTCGGCGCTACTTTGGGCTTGTAGATTACTTAAAGTATCGATCAGCTCAGGCTCACTGACAGGCATGTCCATATTATTCTCGTAGCTGATAAAGATCTCGCCATTACTGGTCAATGAGATAATAACAGGTAGCTGGTTTTGGCTCATACTAGTGGTCTGCTCTTTAGGTAGATCAACATCGACACCAGTCGTCAGCATAGGCGCCGTTACCATAAAGATGACCAGTAGCACTAACATGACATCAATATAAGGTACGACATTCATATCGGCATTGAGCTCAGACTTTTTGCGGCTATAAGGACTTGGCTTCATAGTCCAGAGCCCTGAATACTTTGAGTGTTTTGAGACCCTTTAGCAATCTGTGTTCTCGGTAGGATCGTTTGACTCTCAGTGCTAGTCTCACGTTGTAGCATTCCTGTCATCTCATCGCAGAACAGCGCTCGCGACTCATATAGCCGGCTAGATTTATTGGTAAAGTGATTATAGGCGAGCACCGCAGGAATAGCGGCGAACAGACCCATAGCGGTAGCGATCAGCGCCTCAGCGATACCAGGTGCTACTGAGGCAAGGGTGGCTTGCTCGGTTTGTGACAAGCCCAAAAACGCATTCATAATACCCCATACCGTACCGAACAGACCGATATAAGGGGCAACCGATCCTATGCTGGCAAGCGTGGCAATACCTGATTCTAGCTGTTGCTGTTGACGACCCAGACCTACGCGCAATTTACGCTCAACGCCATCGATGATGTCATCTTTTGGCTGACGTTTTTTATGCATGCGCAGATATTCAGAAAACCCTACATAGAATATTTGCTCAAGCCCTTGGCGATCAGGCGATCCTTGAATGCCTTGATACAGCTTGGCTAAATCTTCACCTGACCAAAACCAAGTCTCAAATTGCTGATCAAAGCTTCTAGCTGTGCCTAAACGCGAGCTCAAACGAAAAATAATGACCCAGCTCAGTAGTGACGCTAATAATAATAGCGCCATAACGATCTGCACCAATAAACTGGCTTGGGTGATGAGATCAATGATATTTAAGGATTCGGGCATACAATGGACTCGCAGTGAATAGAAGTAACGTAAAGTGACAGCTCTACATCAAGTAAACCTAAAATTTTAAAATAAGTGGTTGACGACTGTTTTCACAGCAGCTATGTAGCCTGTTTTAAACCGTTAGTGTACTTCTAAATGTCTAAAAGGTCATTATTAATATGTTATTTAGACAATATGCTATCTAGTCGTCAAATAAAAGATGACAAGCTCCAAAAAATATAATAAGGTTTGTCTTGCAGGTCAAATTGTAATTTTAACTTACGCAATATGTCTATCAGTAGCATTTATGAAACAGCTATTTGTGTAAAGTAAAATTATGAGGCGTTAATTTAATAGGGTATGTTTGAGAGTCAGTATAAATACTGCTCATAGCTACACTTTTATTAAAGCTAAAATTTAGAATAAAGGCAAAACAATAGGAATGCTAATTGCTATTGTTTTGCAACGAACATTGTGCAACAAAGGGTAGGGTTACCATAGTGTCGGGGTTTTATAAACGTGGGGGCGAGACTCCTAACGATGCTAGCAAGTAATCTTAACCCCTTAGAATGACTAAACTAGATAAGCTTCTTCTCGTACCGCTTAAAAACCATTCTATACAGGATCATGTGTCAACGACATGATCAAACAATCAAATATGTCCTAACAAATACTATTGAGCTATAAATGCTTTTTTGGTGCTTATGGTGTTTTTAGTTTATTAACTGATAACTGACCTGTTTGGAACGCAAATTGGAAGCGGTACTTAATGAACGCAATTGGGAAGCTATACTATGAATACTATTGAGAGATATTTTGGAATCAACGGTGATAACACCACCATCAAGACAGAGATTCTCGCAGGTGTAACCACGTTTTTGACGATGGCTTACATCATTTTTGTCAACCCTAACGTATTAGCAGACGCTGGTATGGATAAAGGCGCGGTGTTTGTAGCCACTTGTCTAGCTGCAGCAATCGGCTGTTTTATTATGGGGCTTTATGCCCGCCTGCCAGTAGCACTAGCACCTGGTATGGGTCTTAACGCCTTTTTTACCTATGGTGTAGTGCTGGGCATGGGCTATACTTGGCAAATCGCGCTCGGTGCGGTGTTTTTGTCGGGTTGTATCTTCATACTGTTAAGCCTGTTTAAAATTCGTGAAGTGATTATCAACTCTATTCCCAACTCTTTAAAGCAAGGGGTAGTCGCTGGTATTGGTGCTTTTTTAGCGTTTATTGCACTACAGACCTCAGGGGTGATCGTCAATAATGATGCCACCTTAGTAGGCTTAGGTGATATGACCACCTTTGGTCCCGCAATGGCCGCTTTAGGCTTTATCGTTATTGTTGGTCTATCTTATAAAAAAGTGCCAGGCGCGGTGACTATCGGTATTTTATTAGTGGCTTTGATTAGCTTGCTTACTGGTAATACCCAGTTTACAGGATTTATATCTACGCCTCCATCTATCGCGCCAACACTCATGCAACTTGATATTGCTGGTGCGTTTGATGTTGGTATGATCAGTGTTATCTTTGCTTTTTTATTCGTTGATTTATTTGATACCGCAGGTACTTTGATTGCAACGACTAAGCAGGCAGGTCTAGTCAAGGAAGATGGTAAAATACCTAATATGGGTAAAGCCTTACTAGCAGATTCAACAGCGACGGTAGCAGGGACGCTCTTAGGTACTTCATCAACGACCAGTTTTGTTGAAAGTGTATCAGGTATTGCTGCAGGGGGTCGTACGGGTCTAGTGGCGGTAACTGTCGGTGTATTATTTCTGCTAAGTATGTTCTTCGCTCCGCTTGCTGGTATGATTCCCGCTTATGCTACTGGCGGCGCGATCTTTTATGTTGCCGTGCTTATGCTGGCTACTCTAAAAGAGGTCGATTGGTTTGACTTGACGGAGGCGGCGCCAGTCGTTGTAGTCTTGCTATTTACACCACTAACTTACTCTATTGCCGATGGTATTGCTCTAGGGTTTATTACCTTTACTGCAGTAAAAGCATTCACAGGCAAATTTTCTGAAATTGGTATTCCAGTGTTACTACTTACCCTCGTATTGCTAGCGAAAATTATATTTGTCTAATTCTTAAACTGTAAGCACTTATACTAATAGCAGTTTTAAAAACCTCTTTATCGTCATGATAGAGAGGTTTTTTAGATAAAATTTAATGGATAAGAACAAAGTAAGATATTGATGACTCTAACGTTTTGAATGCACAAGCATGAACATAATTCTTTTATAAAGGTGATAACAACTTTATTCTTTAAAAAATTATTGATAAGCCTAAAATAATTCGATTAAACTGACCAAGTGGTCAGGTTTTATTGGCGCTATCTAGTTGTTTTTAAAGTTATAAATTTATCTATTTAAATAGTTTTTAGCGTTGGTTTGAGTGCTTTTTTCATGATATTATGTTCAGGTTAAGCGCATCACCTCAATCAACGCCGTAGAGGTTTTTCTTACAGTGAATCCATAAAGATTATAGGGCTAACTTGTCAAAGCAGTATTAGGACAAGCAATTACGATAAGCCACAACTTATAATCGCACTCCTTTCACTACAAACAAGAAGAAGGCACTAATGCCGCTTAATTTTATAGTTGCCTTTGTATTGTTAATGTAGCCCGTATAACACTCGACGACCTACTTAACCGTCTCCAGCTTTGGCTGGATGCTCGTTTTGTGATAACGCTGTCTGATTTTTACTTACTAGATTTTTGCTGACCTGATTTTAATTAACAGGTTTTGACACCTATTTAGCGATAGGTTTTTTAGTCAATTGGCATATAAGACTTATGCTAAAAAATCTATCAGCGCTATTTATTATGATCTTTAAACGATAGTTATGGAGTTGGTATGAACCCAGTAGATAAGTTTACCCCAAAAGAGCCTATTTTATTTAGCCCAGCGGCCATGCTTGAGCCTGAGTATATCACTCTACCAACGGCTGAGTTGTATGCGCGTATCTCGCCTCTGTATAGTGTCGATGAGGAGCGTTGGTTATCTAAGCTGCTGCCACTAGCAAAACCTAGTGATGAGGAGCGAGAAGCCTCAGCCGAGCAAACACGCAAATTGGTTGAGTATGTGCGTAATGACGGCAAAGCGATCAAAATGGTCGACTCACTACTCTTAGAGTATAGCCTAGATACTCAAGAGGGTATCTTGCTGATGAGTTTGGCCGAAGCTTTGATTCGTGTACCAGATAACTACACGGCTGATGCGCTTATTCGCGACAAAATGAGCGTGGCGGACTGGAAAAAGCATCTCAAAGACGACAACGGAATGGTGGTTAATGCGTCAACATGGGGTCTGATGATGACAGGTCGCGTGGTCAGTATCGACAACGGTACGACAGCGGCTGGGTTCTTGGATCGGATGACCAAAAAGATGGGTGAGCCAATGATTCGGGCGGCAATGCAAAAAGCCATGCGTATTATGGGTCATCAGTTCGTATTGGGTGAGACCATTGAGGATGCCAATAAAAACAGTAAAGTGTATCGCGATAAAGGCTATACCTACTCATTTGACATGTTGGGTGAGGCGGCAATCACCAATCATGATGCCGAAAAATATTTCAATGATTATCTGCATGCGATAAAAGCGACTGCTAATGTCAAAGTCAAAGAGGGTATGCCTAAGCCTTCGGTTTCTATTAAGTTATCAGCACTGCATCCACGCTATGAGGCGACTCAAGAAGCGCAAGTGATGGGTCTATTGCGTCAGCGCTGTATGCTACTGATTGAAGCGGCACGAGAGGTCAATGTTGATCTGAGCGTCGATGCTGAGGAAGCAGATCGCTTGGAGATTTCCTTAAAATTATTTGAATCGCTATATCGTGATCCGTTAACCGCAGGTTGGGATGGGTTAGGTATCGTTGTCCAAGGCTACTCAAAGCGTGCCATTGCTATATTTGCATGGCTTGCTAGCTTATCTAGTGATGTTGGTGATCGCATCCCTATACGTCTGGTTAAGGGTGCTTATTGGGATACCGAGATCAAGCTTGCTCAGCAGCGTGGTCTGTCAGGCTATCCAGTATGGACACGTAAAGAGGGTACAGATACCGCTTATTTGGCATGCGCTCGCTTTTTGTTATCAGAGCATCTACGTGGTCTTATTTGGCCACAGTTCGCCACTCATAACGCGCATACTTTAGCGACTGTTATGACGATGAGCGCGCATCGCGATTTTGAGTTCCAGCGTTTGCATGGCATGGGCGATGCACTATATGACCATATCTTACACGCCTATAATATCCCAGTGCGTATTTATGCTCCTGTCGGTGCCCATAAAGACTTGCTGCCTTATTTAGTCAGACGTTTACTTGAGAATGGTGCGAACAGCTCATTTGTTCATCAGCTGTTAGATAAGTCTTATCCTATCGATAAATTAGTAGTACATCCGTACGACAAATTGCTTACCAATACAAGTTTGCATAATCCAGATATTCCGCTGCCGCTGGATATCTATGGCGATCGTCGTGCCAGCTTTGGACCCAATATCTTTATTGATTCGCAGTGGACGCCATTCAAAGCCGCTATCGATGAGCAATTGCAAAAGACGTGGTCAGCCACGCCTATTATCGATGGACAGGCTATCAGTAGTTACGAGAGTAATGGCGAGCAGCATAAGCTTGAGAACAATAGTATCCGCGCGCCTTGGAACCATGAAGTAGCTGTAGGCGAAGTGCACTATGCTAATGCGGATCTGGCGCGTCAAGCTATTGACGCTGCGGTAGCAGGTCAAGACCAGTGGCAAGCAGTACCAGCTAGTAGACGCGCTGAGATACTGCGTAAAACCGCTGATTTGTTTGAAGAGAATTACGCTGAGTTTATGGCTCTATGTCAGGCTGAAGCGGGTAAAACCACCCAAGACAGTATCGATGAAATCAAAGAAGCAGTTGATTTCTGTCGCTTTTATGCTGATGAAGCTGAGCGCTTAGGTGATCAAGTGACTGAGATTACCAATCTATCTGGTAAATTAATGCGTCAAGTTTATAAGGCGCGCGGTACTTTTGTTTGTATTAGCCCCTGGAACTTTCCATTAGCAATATATACGGGTCAAATCGTTGCAGCGCTTGCTGCTGGTAATACTGTCGTTGCTAAGCCTGCTGAGCAGACCAGCCTGATTGCGCATTTTGGTGCGCAGCTTATGTATCAAGCAGGCGTGCCAGCCACTGCACTACAATTTGTCACGGGAGCGGGCGAGGTAGGCGCGGCATTGACTAAAGCGGACAATCTGGCGGGCGTTATCTTTACAGGCTCAACCCAAACCGCTCAGCGCATCAACCAAAGCTTGAATAGTCATGCGCAAGCCAATGGCGAGCTGCCTGTCTTTATAGCAGAAACAGGTGGTCAAAATGCGAAGATCGCTGATTCAACGGCGCTACCTGAGCAAGTAATTAGAGATGCCGTATTATCAGCATTCGGCTCAGCAGGTCAACGCTGCTCCGCTTGTCGTATCTTGTGTGTGCAAGAAGAGGTCGCTGATGAGCTCATTGAGCTATTGCAAGGTCACATGGCAGAGCTAGTCGTCGGTAATCCAACCCATTTATCAACTGATGTTGGTCCGGTGATTGACGCGGATGCTAAGCGAGGGTTAGAGGCACATATTGAGCGCATGGAGCGAGAAGTTACTGCAAAGATATTGGGACAAACACCGATGAGTGCCAGCTCAGTGGTTAGCCAAGATAAGGCTACTTTTGTGCTGCCGACCGCTATTGAGGTCAATAGTATCGATGTGATCGGTGGTGAGCACTTTGGACCGATATTGCATGTATTGCGTTACAAAGCACGTGATTTAGATAAGCTTATCGATGCTATTAATGCGACAGGCTTTGGTTTGACTTTAGGTATTCATAGCCGCATTGAGAATGTCACTGAACATATCGAGCGCCGCGCTGTTGTCGGTAATACTTATGTCAATCGTAATCAGATCGGTGCGGTGGTCAATGTACAGCCGTTTGGCGGTTGTGGTTTATCAGGTACTGGCCCCAAAGCGGGTGGTCCACATTATGTGGCGCGTCTGATGCAACTAGTATCTGAACAAACGGTATCTGAACAAATGGTATCTGAGCAGGCCGTTACCAGCGCTACTGAGCACACTCAATCATCAACGTCTACAGAGCAGGCATAAAGGAGCTAGCAAAATGGCAATTGAATTCAAAAAAGATCATGGCCAAGTTTGTGAAGCTTGGCGACTACTTGGTGCTACCAATCGCGCCACTTATTTAGAAGCTGCTGTTGCTAAGTTGGCACTGCTGACAGGCGACACCAAAAAAGCCCGTACTTTGTTCACTCATCTGCTAAGGCTTGCTCCTAAGATGGATCAAGTACATCACATGACGGGTGCAACGGGTGAGTCTAATGAGCTATATGTGACCGCTCGTGGCAAAACGATGATTATCGGAGAAGAATCAGCCAAAGCTATGGCAGTATTAGGACAACTTATCGCCGCTTTGCTGACAGGTAATGAGGTAATACTTCATTGTCCAAGCCAAGATGAGATGTGTATTGAGGCGGTAAAAGTGCTTTATGAGGCGGGTATTAGTGAAGACGTTATCAGCATCGCTAATGACTCACAGCTAGTCACTTTGCTGCATATGGAGCGTTTAGCACAAGTTGCGGTAGCAGGTAGCGCCAGCGAGGTACAGGCTGTTAGCCAAGAGCTTGCTAATTCAGACGGTATCTTAACGCAAGTTATCGCAGTCACTGACATGGACGGTTTAGCAGATATGCTGACACCTGATTATCTCTATCGGTTTGTCACTGAGCGGGTCAGAACGATCAACACAACGGCCATCGGTGGCAATGCTACTTTGCTTGAGTTGGGTACTTAAGGTTAGATATTCATTCGTTTTTATCCTTTGAACAGTATTCATTATAAGATAAATTAAGGCCAGCGCTCAGTTATAAGGATTTCAGAATTCTTAATAATTAGGCGTTGGTTTTTTTATGCCAGTAATACGTAATGTTATCGATATCACTTTTCTCTGACTATATTATCTAAACATAAATGAAAAGCTAAAGTCATTTTAAGCATATAAAATAATATTTTATTAAAATTAACCCTTTGATTTGTGCAAAAATAATTGACTCATTTAAAATGAAATGCTATAAATATTACCTGTCTCCTCTGATAAGGATATCTTTGAGATGTCTCTTATCTTATCTAAAATCTTATGAATACTATATAGTGGACGACCTCCGCCTTTAGCTATCAAAGTTCTACTACCTTCGAATTGAAGGAAACAGGACTGTAAAGTAACCCTATTGAATATCATTATTTATATCTATTTAGATATAACTAGTCATGTGCGGGATTTATTGAACGGATAGCTAGAAGCCTTGTTACTAGAATTTTAGTTAGGCGCACTACATACCATCAAGCTACCCTCCAAAAATCAGCTACTAGCATTTAGTACTGAAATATCAATAAATACTCACACTAGCTGACATTAATGATGACCCCATTAATCTGAACAGCCGAGTATTGCTATGATTACTTTTTATTTAAACGGACAACCTCACGAGATAAGCCAGCTTAACCCCAACACTACGGTACTTGAGTATCTACGTCTGCACGCGCGTCAGATGGACACTAAAGAAGGCTGTGGTAGCGGTGACTGCGGTGCTTGTACTGTGATGGCGCAGCGCTTACCTGCCAGCGCAGAGACCCCTGTCGATAGCGCTCCTTTTTATACCCTCAACGCTTGTATCACCTTACTGTCGCTGATGGATAATCATCATATAATGACCGCAGCTTACCTAGCGGACAACCCAGAAAACCATCCCGAACGTGCCTTACTGCATCCCGCTCAGCAAGCTATGGTCGATTGTCACGGCTCGCAGTGCGGGTTTTGTACGCCAGGGTTTATCATGTCATTAGCTAGCGTTTATGAGAATAAGCGTATGCAAGATACCAAGACTGATGAGCTAAGCGTTAATGAACTAAGCTACGATGAGATTGTCGCTTCGATAGCAGGTAATCTATGCCGCTGTACGGGTTACCGACCTATTATAGAAGCTGGCTTGTCGATGCAAAAGATCGCACAAAAGCGAGCAGAGGATCAGGTCAGTGCCAAAGACTTAGCCGTGACGCTAGCGACAGATGCTATGGCAACGTCTAAGAGCAATGATGCTTCGGCAAATACTAATGATAATAACCAAGCCATCGCACCAGCGCTTATTGAAGGCGCGCGTCAATTATTCATTCCTCAATCGACCGACGAGCTTGATCAGCTATTAGCTGCCTATCCTAAAGCGACTATTTGGGCGGGTGGTACTGATTTAGGCTTAAGCGTCACCCAAAACTTAATAGATCATGATGTCATTATTCAGCTAGCTGCTATCGAGTCGTTGAAGTCTTGGTCAGTAGTGGATGCTGATAGCCAGTCTAATAGTGCAACAACACAAGTGGCTGCTCAAACACTGATATTTGGTGCAGGTATGAGCTACAAAGGCATGCTACCAGCGTTAGAGCAGTATTTCCCAGAATTCGCTGATTTATTTGAGCGTATTGCCTCGCCGCAGATTCGCAACATGGGCACTATCGGTGGTAACGTCGCTAATGCATCACCGATTGGCGATCTGCCGCCGATTCTACTGGCATTGGACGCGAGTATTCACATACGTCATTGTGATGTCAATAATGATGAAATTGACAATAGCGATCAACCCTTCGTCGATGAAACCTTGCCTTTATCTGAGTTCTTTTTAGACTATAAAAAGACGAAGCTACGTGCAGGTAGTTATGTCGTAGCTATTCACATTCCGCTTATGCAAGACAATCAGCATCTATTTATTCATAAAATAAGCAAGCGCTTCGAGGATGATATCTCAGCCTGCTTAGTGGCTGTGCGCTTGGATTTGTCAGCTGATAGCACGACTATTGATGACGTAAAGATCGGGCTAGGCGGTATGGCAGCAGTGCCTTTATTGGTTGAGAATTGTCAGCAAGCGCTTATCGGCCAGCCGTTCACAATAGCTAGCTTTGAGCAAGCAGCAAAGGCATTACCACTAGATGTCTCACCTATGACTGATGTACGTGCCAGCCGTGAGTATCGCTTGCATGTGGTGCAGCGTTTATTAATTAAGTGTGGTAAACAGCTAATAAAGGGCGCTCAAACTGAGGGTGCTTAGCGAGATGTCGTTGGGCTTAGAAAATAGAGTTTATCAAATTTTCAAGACTACTTAACTGCATTTTACCAAAGCTATTTTTGCCTTGATTCGTCATTAATATAGACGCTGACTACAGGCAACAACAGATAAAAAGAGAACTATTATGAGCCATCATTCATCCCTTTTTGACAGCTACAGTATTCGACGCGAGCGTCCACCAAAAAGCAAAATTGGCACAGGCGCTAAGCATGATAGCGCCATCAGCCATGTTATGGGCACCGCTACTTATGTAGACGATATGCTAAAACCACAAGATACTCTGCATTTGGCTATTGGCAAGAGCGCTCATGCGCATGCTCGTGTGCTGAACATGGATCTTAGCGCGGTGAGATCAGCTGATGGGGTAGTCGATGTGATTACTTTTGCAGACTTGCCTGCCAAGACCGATATCGGTCCTGTATTCGACGGTGATCCGTTGATGGTCGATAAAGTTGCAGAATATGTCGGTCAAACCATGTTTGCAGTGGTAGCCACTAGCCATCGCGCTGCCAAAAAAGCAACGCTAAAAGCAGTAGTAGAGTATGAGCCGCTACCTGCCGTTCTAACCATTGAGCAGGCACTCGAGCAAGAGAAGTTCGTGCGTCCTAGTCACTTTATGCAGCGCGGTGATGCGCAAACTGAACTTGCGAGTGCGCCTACTCGCATTCAGGGCTATAACCACATGCTGGGTCAAGAGCATTTCTATCTTGAAGGTCAAGTGTCTTATGTTGTGCCGTGTGATGATGGCGGGCTAGAGGTCTATACCTCGTCTCAGCATCCTAGTGAAGTACAACAGCTGGTCGCTGAAGTAGTGGATTTACCATTTCATGCAGTGACTACCATTGTACGTCGAATGGGTGGCGGCTTTGGTGGTAAAGAGACGCAAGCAGCCGCATGGGCTTGTATTTGCGGCATCGTCGCCAAGCGCCAAAACGTGCCTGTGAGTATGCGTCTCGATCGTCAAGATGACATGGTAGTGACAGGTAAACGTCACGAGTTCGCCAACCGCTATGACGTCGGTGTCAATGATGCTGGTCAAATACTCGGGGTCGATATGCAGTTGTCTGGGCTGTGTGGCTACTCACCTGATCTATCTGATGCTATCGTCGATCGTGCTATGTTCCATTGCGACAACGGCTATTTTTATCCAGCCGCTAAAATCGCAGGCCATCGCTGCTTTACAAATACCGTATCGAACACCGCCTATCGCGGCTTTGGTGGTCCACAAGGATTGCTCACTGCTGAGTATATGATGGATCACATCGCTTATACGCTAGGTAAAGATCCGCTAGAAGTACGGATGAGTAACCTTTATCAAAACGGTCAAAGTACCCATTATGGGCAACCGATTGAGCACTTTGATTTAGCGACTATCATAAATACCTTAGCCGATGACTGTGACTATAAAGAGCGACGCGAAAACGTTATAGCGTTCAATAAAAAAGCAGAAGCTGAAGATAGTGATAAGCGTCGAGGACTGGCGCTTACACCTGTCAAATTCGGTATCTCATTTACCGTACAGCATCTCAACCAAGCTGGTGCATTAGTACATATCTATACTGATGGTACGATTCAGATCAATCATGGCGGTACCGAAATGGGGCAGGGTCTGTATATCAAGATTGCCCAGATTGTCGCTAACGAATTCGATGTTGATTTGGACACGGTAAAGGCCACCGCCACGCGTACAGATAAAGTGCCAAACACCTCACCAACGGCAGCTTCATCAGGTACCGATATCAATGGTAAAGCGGCGCAAAATGCTTGTATTACTATTAAAGAGCGTTTGGTTGAATTTGCTGCTGAGCATTTTGAGGTCGCAGGCGATGATATTACCTTTGAAAATAATCACGTGCATATCGCTGATAAAGAAGTACTCACCTTTGCTGATTTAGTGCTATTAGCTTATCAACATCGGGTCAGTCTATCGTCGACTGGCTACTATAAAACGCCAAAGATCTTCTATGATCGCTCAAAAGCTTGGGGTCGCCCGTTCTTCTATTATGCCTTGGGAGCGTCGTGTTCTGAGGTTGAGATTGATACCTTGACCGGTGAATACAAGGTACTGCGCTGTGACATCTTGCATGATGTTGGCCAGTCGATTAATCCTGCTATTGATATTGGTCAGATTGAAGGCGGCTTTGTACAAGGTATGGGCTGGCTTACGACTGAAGAGCTTATTTGGGATGACAAAGGCAAGCTGGCCTCGAACGCTGCGGCTAACTATAAAATACCTACCGCTCATGATCTGCCTAAGCACTGGAACGTCAAGCTATTCGATCGCAAAAACGAAGAGCAGACTATTTATAACTCCAAAGCAGTGGGCGAGCCGCCGTTTATGTTAGCCGCTAGTGTCTGGTGCGCTATCAATAATGCAGTTGCCAGTATGGCAGATTATAAGAAAAATCCTGAGCTGACAATGCCTGCTACGCCAGAGGCCGTGCTAAAGGCCGTTATGCGTCTGCAAGGCGAGGCGTGGGAGATTGCAACCGATATCAATACTGATGCGATCGAGAGCTTAAAGCATAATCAGGTTTGCACTAGTGCAGTTGACGGCCTTGATGACGATAAGGTTGAGCCGCTAGAGGTGTCGCATAGCGAAAACATTGATACGCCAAAGGTTGAAGGTCAGCTACATGATGATCAGCCTGAGCACATAAAAAACCCTAATGTATCTGTCGGTCGAGGTCCTGCTCACAGTGAGTGATTTATCATTAGAGCCTATACAAGCTGCGTCAACTTCTCAAGCACCTAAACGCTGGTATGACGGCTTAGCACAGTATCAGCAGCAAGGCATCCAGCATGTACTGGCGACCGTCGTTGCGGTCAATGGCTCAGCGCCGCGCGCGCTACAAGCTAAGATGATCGTGACGCCAGATACGATATGTGACACGCTTGGCGGTGGTGGCCTTGAGCATGATGTGATAAATACAGCACGGCAATTGCTCAAGGGTGAAATCGATACTCAGGTGGCGACAAACTCGAAACGATCAGCAGAAGATAAGTCTGAAAAGGCCAAATTGATACGACGTGATGCCGTCTATACTAAGCATTATCCGCTCGGTGCTAAGCTGGCGCAGTGTTGCGGAGGTAGCGTCACCGTTATGTTTGAGTGCTTTAACGTGACGCCGCCTTTGTCTATTTTAGTATTCGGTGCAGGACATGTGGCTTCAGCTTTGATGACGGTGTTAGCAGAATTACCTTGTCAAGTGGACTGGATTGATAGTCGCCCTGAGATGTTTGAGCGCTATTTGTCAGAGGATGATAAAGGCAAAACTAGTCAGCACTCTTATCATCTGCCTGCGCATGTTCGAGTGCGCATTGATGAGGAACCTATCGATTTTGTTAGACCGTTTATCAAAAAGCAAGGACAGCGCTTTATTTTAGTGATGACCCATGATCATAGTCTTGACTTTGATCTAGTACGGGAAGCGCTAGACAGCTATATAGCGCTTAGTGTTGATGCTGCTAACAAAGATACGGACTACACAAAAATCGCTATGCCTTATATTGGCTGTATTAGCTCGGCGACTAAAGCCAAGCGTTTTCAAGATCGCCTGCTTCAGCGCGGTTACGATGAGCAGCTGGTGAATCAGATTACCATGCCTATTGGCTTGACGCTCGGTGGTAAAGAGCCCATGGCGGTAGCGGTTTCTATCGCCGCACAAATTTTGCAGCAGTACCATAACTCTTAACTTTAAATTTGTATCAGATTTTACTTTAAAAAAAGTATTGCCAAAACCGTTAGCCAGAATCATTTATCGGCTACATTTAGCAGCTTTGTGTCCGCATTACGCCGAACGATGCTGTTTCAAGGTTTTAATCACTTATTAGACGACTATTAACAACCTTATTTTTACTTATTAAAGTGAGATGTTCTTATGACTATTCATATCTATCAAGCACAACTTTTGCACTATCTTACTGAAGATGATTTGACTCAACGAACGCATTTAGAAAATGGAGCACAAAAAACATCATCTGTAGATAAAAGCACCGCATTAAATCCAGTGATTAAAGGCATAACCGTTTATCCTGAATATATTGCAGACGGCGCATTAGTCGTCGATGATGCCACAGGTCTCGTTATAGACTATGGTAGTAGAGAAGCTATGTCAGCTGATCATGCTCATAATCAAGAGGGGCAACAGCCAGTAAAAATTCATGACTGCAAGCACAAGCTTATCATGCCAGGCTTTATCGATACCCATGTGCATTATCCACAAGTCGATATGATCGCCTCTTATGGTGAGCAATTATTGGATTGGCTTAATAACTACACCTTTGTAACCGAAGCTAATTTTGGTGATTTAAAAGTGGCACATGATGCTGCAAAGTTCTTCTTCAACCAGCTATTTACTAATGGTACAACGAGCGCTATGGTATTTGCCACTAGCCACCCTGAATCAGTTGAGGCATTTTTTACTGAGAGCGAGCGCCTGAACACGCGCATGATTACAGGTAATGTGCTGATGGACACCAATGCGCCTGAGCATCTCTGCGTGCCAACCGAACAAGGCATCCGTGATAGCCAAAATATCATCGATAAATGGCATAAGCGCGGTCGTCAGCATGTGGCCATAACACCACGTTTTGCGATCACCTCGACGCCAAAACAGCTACAAATGACAGGCGAGCTGTACGCCAGTTATGACGATGTCTATCTGCAAACCCATCTAGCCGAAAATCGTGATGAGGTGGCGTTTGTAAAAGAGCTGTATCCCAACCATAAAGGCTACCTTGATGTGTATGCCAATATGGGCTTATTAGGACGCTATACCACGCTGGCGCATGGTATTTATCTTGAAAGACAGGAGTATGAGATACTTCGGGCAACTGAGACGCAGATTGCGCACTGTCCAACGTCTAATCTTTTTTTAGGCAGTGGACTGTTTGATTTATCCAATACCTTAAGCTATACCGGTGTCAGTATCGCCACTGACGTAGGTGCGGGAACTAGTCTTTCGATGCTAACCACTTTATCAGAGACATACAAAGTTCAGCAACTACAGAACAATCCATTGTCTGCGCATCAAGGTCTGTATCAGATCACTTTAGGCAACGCGCAGTCACTGGTATTAGATGACAAAATCGGTAATTTTATGCCGAATAAAGAAGCCGACTTTGTAGTGATTGATTTAGCGGGAACGGCATTACTTGAGCGGCGTATGAGTCAGACCAAAACCTTGGAAGAGCAGTTATTTGTACTAATGATGCTAGGTGATGATCGGGTAATTGATGAAACGATTATCGCTGGAGTGAGTCGTTATAAAAAGGCCGCTTAAAAATCAAACTGTAGATTGATTTGAATCTATTCCTACAAAAAAGCCAGGGTCTATTTACTAAGTTTTGTACTTAGGGAAATAGGCGCTGGCTTTTTTATATTATGGATATAGTCAGCGCAGACATAGTAATAAAAATTCATAGCAGTCACGCAATACGCTAATATTTATCTTTTTTATCTAGTATCATCTACAACTGATTGAACTTATTTAAATTATTGAGTGTTGCAACAATGAAAAAACGTTTAGCCAAAATTGTATTGCTAACGGCTGTCGGCACAAGTCTTTTACTTATTGTACCTGTCATAATCTACTGGGCACCGGATCGTAGCGTTGCCGAGCTAAAACAATGGCAACTGCCTAATAGCGAATTTATAACCATTCAAGGCATGCAAGCACATGTAGTACGCGCTAATAAATGTGCTAGCTATCGTGATAGTGCTTCGAAAAGTAATGCGGTTAATACAGAACAGCCAAAAACGATTGTTTTACTGCATGGTACTTCAGCGAGCTTACATACTTGGGAGGGCTGGACAGAAGCGCTTAGCGATGACTATTGTGTAGTTAGTATGGATTTGCCAGGTTTTGGCTTAACGGGCCCTTATACTGATAGCTCGACTCGATATACGAGCGCCAATTATGCTTCTTTTGTTATCGAAGTTCTTGATAAGTTAAATTTAGATAGCGTTATTTTAGCGGGCAACTCATTAGGGGGCAAAATAGCTTGGCGAACCGCCGCACTGTATCCTGAGCGAATAGATAAGCTGATATTGGTCGATGCCGTTGGTTATCCTGCGACCCCAAAAAGCATTCCTCTTGGTTTTAAACTGGCAACCTATCCAGCTCTAAGACCTATCTTAGGTCGTATTCTTCCTAGAAGTGTCGTCAAAAAAAGTATTTTAAGTGTCTATGCTGATGATAGTAAAGTCGATGATGCGCTCATCGATCGCTACTATGATTTATCTCTGCGTACTGGTAACCGTGGCGCGTTATCAGCTCGTTTAAATGACTTTGATAATATAGAGGATAGAGAGCAAATTAAGCAATTAGCATTGCCGACATTGATTATGTGGGGCGCGAAAGATGAGCTTATTCCCGTTGAGAATGCTGAGTTCTTTCATCGAGATATAGCTAATAGTCAGTTGCAGATATTTGACAACTTAGGCCATGTGCCACACGAAGAAGACTCATTGGCAACCGTTGCAGTAGTTCAACAATTCTTAATTGATACTAAATAAGTTACAGAGCTTAAGATGTTCAATAAGTTTTATATAGAAACTATTATTGATGGACTTGTCTTTGAGCTGTGGTATTCTCAATGAGAAAACGAGACCAATACTGGTTATCTGAAATTAAAGAAGTGATAATAATATGGCTCTTAATATGTATTACAAAGATGGCATGTTTCGCAAAACACGCTGCCAAATTCCTGATGACTTAGTACCTACTCTTTATCAGGTTCATAACAATCCTAAGTTCCCACAATTAACAGGGCTGATTGATACGCTTTATGATAATCCACAGATTAAGCCTGACATGGCTCGCGCCTTAGTTGATGAAATGGTAGCGTTTGAGATCTTAATACTCTCGCTGCATCTACCGTTTCCTAGAGTGCCCCTACAAAAAATACGAAGCTTTTTTGAGTCAGCTTCACAGAAGCAGCAGGTTATTCATACCAGCAGTAATTAAACAAACCCTTCTTGAATCACAGTCGAAATATCCCCATAATCAAAGCACTTACCAATAATAAATAGCCTAAGTAAATATGCCTAACGTTTCCGAGAATATCCAAGAACCTGCAAACTTAAATCATAGCAATAAGACAATAAATACGAATACTGATATAAATAATTTGGCAGAGATTCCTGTACTTGCTAAAGATAGCTATTATCTCAGCCGTTTGGAGCGTGAGCTGGCGCGTGCTATTGTTTCTAGCAAACAATCAAATAGCGATAAAGCCGAAAAAGAGCTGGCGAAGAAGCGTGCCCAATACGACAAAATAAAAAACCGCTCACAGCAGACGGTGCAAGCGCGTATTGATAGCATTCCCCAAGACTTACCCACGAAACTAAACCTTGATTTGCCTGTCAGCCAACGCGCAGAAGACTTGATTCAAGCGATTATTGATAATCAAGTGATTATCGTCGCAGGTGAGACAGGTTCAGGTAAGACCACCCAATTACCAAAGCTGGCAATGCTGGCAGGTCGTGGTATAAGAGGACAGATAGGACATACCCAGCCGCGTCGTCTGGCTGCGCGTAGTGTCTCAAACCGTATCGCTGAAGAGCTCGGTGAAAATCTTGGTAATACCGTTAGTTTTAAAATTCGCTTCAACGAAGAAGGTACTGCTCAGTCTGTCGTCAAGCTGATGACCGATGGTATTTTACTCGCTGAATTGGGTCATGATCGGTTTTTGAGTAAATACGACACTATTATTATCGATGAGGCACACGAGCGCAGTCTAAATATTGACTTTATTATGGGTTACCTGAAGAAATTACTTCCTAAACGTCCTGATCTAAAAGTTATTATTACCTCAGCAACGCTCGATACGAAGCGCTTTAGTGAGTATTTTAGCCGTTATGATGCTAAGCAAAAACGTAAAGTTCCTGCGCCAATTTTCAATGTCGAAGGCCGTAGCTTTCCAGTCGAAGTGCGCTATCGTCCGCTCACTGATGAGCCAGTAACCAGCTCTGATGATGATAGCTATGATGACTTTGAAGAGAATCTACCGCGCGCTGTCGTTGCCGCAGTAGAAGAATGCTTTCATGACGCGCAGAGTAAAGGTCACGCCGATCAAGCCGATATCTTGATATTTGCCGCGACCGAAGCGGAGATTCGCGAGACGCAAGAGGTGCTTGAGCGTCATGGCCCCAAACATACCGAAGTGCTGCCATTATTTGCCCGTCAGACTTATGAAGAGCAGCAGCGTATCTTCCAGCCCTCAGGCCGTGGTCGCCGTATCGTCATTGCGACCAACGTTGCCGAAACTGCACTGACCGTCCCCGGTATTCGTTATGTGATTGATTTAGGGTTTGCGCGGATATCGCGTTATTCCTATCGCTCACGCGTTCAGCGTTTGCCGATTGAAGCGATATCACAAGCGGCAGCCAACCAACGTAAGGGTCGCTGTGGTCGTGTCGCGCCAGGCGTTTGTATTCGTCTCTATAGTGAAGAGGACTTCAAGGGTCGTCCTGAATTTACTGAGCCTGAGATTCTACGTACTAACTTAGCTTCGGTTATTTTGCAGATGGCAAACCTGCGCCTAGGCAGTGTCGATGATTTTGAGTTTATTGAGCCGCCTGATAGTCGTTTAGTTACTGACGGTCATAAGCTACTGGATGAGTTAGGCGCAATCACTGCTAAAAATGATAAAGCCGTTAGCAATACAAATAATAAGTCCAAACGTCAAGGCTTAGATCATCTGCGTCTCACCGCTACGGGTCAAAAGATGGCGCGGATGCCTATCGATCCAAGACTGGCACGTATGCTCGTTGCTGGTAGCGACTTTGACTGTATTCGTGAGATGCTCATCGTGGTTGCTGCCCTTGCGGTACAAGATCCGCGTGAGCGCCCTGCTAATAAGCGCCAACAAGCCGATCAAAAACACGCTGAATTTCGGCAAGACGACTCAGATTTTCTATTTTATTTAACCCTGTGGAAGGCGTTGTTTGAAAGCGATGAGAATGGCAATAAGCTCTCTGGCAATCAGCGTAAGCAGTTTACCAAAAAGAATTATCTGAGCTTTCCGCGGGTACGGGAATGGAATCAAACCCATCGTCAACTGGTACAGATGGTTACGGATCTAAAGCTGACTGATGTCAATGATATCAAAGGTAATGGCACTAGTAGCAGTAATAACAACAATACTAAAAACAGTAAAAATAGCTCAAAAGCATTAGCTAATGGTAGCGATCCTACTGGTGTCGATGATGAAGAAATAAAAGCGGTCAAATACGCCAATTTGCATCGCGCCTTAATGACAGGTCTGCTCTCTACTATCGCTCATAAGACCGAGAGTCGTGGCGAATACTTGGCTGCACGCCAGCAAAAAGCCAAAATATTTCCAGCGAGTACCGTATTTAAGCAGATACCACCTTGGGTTATGGCATTTGAAGTGGTGGAAACCTCACAAGTCTTTATGCGTACCGTTGCCAAAATTGAGCCTGAATGGATTATTTCAGCGGCAGGCGACTTACTTAAATATCATTACTTTGAGCCACATTGGTCAAAGAAAACAGGACGAGTCAAAGCTTATGCCCAGATTAGCCTATTTGGGCTGATTATTATCCCTAAGCAGCTAACCAACTATGAACAAGTCAATCTCGTCGAGTCGCGTGAGATCTTTATCCGTGATGGCTTAGTGACAGGAAATCTCGGTCGCCAAGCGCCGTTTCTGCAGCACAATATGGACAAAATTGCTCATGTTGAGCGTATTGAGGATAAGCTGCGCCGTCGTGATTTGTTGGTTGATGAAGAGACGCTGTATCAGTTCTATGATCATAAAATACCCGAGCATGTTGCCAGTCGTAAGTCTTTTGAGGACTGGCGCGCGGAGATGGAAAAGAGCGATATGCAGTATCTGTTCTTTACTGATGATGACGTCCTCAATAGCCAAGCACCAACCACAGGCGACTTCCCAGAAGTTTGGCAATTAGGCGATCTTAAGCTGCCACTGCGTTATATCTTTGATCCCTCAAGTGACGATGATGGGGTGACTATTCGTGTGCCATTAGCAGCGCTACCACAGTTGGATGCGATTGAGCTGTTATGGGGCGTGCCTGGTTGGCGCTATGAGCTAGTACTGCAACTGCTCAAGTCACTACCCAAAGATATCCGTCGCCAAATTGTACCTATTCCAGATATGGCTGATAGCTTATTTGATGAATTACAACCGCAAGGCGAGCAAGGCCTGCTTAAGCAGCTGTGTCATGCATTGAACCGTCGCGGCATTATGTCAGTGACACCTGATAAGTTCAGTCCCTCATCGATTGATCGTTACTTGCAGCCACAAATATCAGTAGTCGATGATAAAAACCGCGTGATCGAAAAAGGTCGTGATCTACAAACGCTACAGATTCGTCATGCTTCTGAGACCAGTCAAGCGATTACTGAGCAGCAAGGGGCGCACACTGAGTTCCCTGAGCACTTCGCTTTTAGCAAAAATCGGCATAGTGCAGGCGTGGTCATGAAGCAGTTCTCAGCGCTCGTTGCGGACGCATCAGGTGAGGCCGTTTCTATTCATCAATATACGGATGTCAATGCTGCGCTGCAAGCTCATCGCATTGGTGTGCTGACTTTGATTAAAGCTAAGCTTGGCGCGAAGAAAAAGCAGCTCACCAGTCAAATTGATAAAACATTCAAACTGGCTTTTGCGCCACTCGGCGATATGGAAAAGCTCAAAACCATCATCATTGATGCGGCAGTAGATGCGACGCTTGAGGAGCATTATGTCTTATTCGATCACAGTAGTGATTTGCCTGAGAGTGCTGATAGTATCGCTATTGGGTTGAGCGAAGAGTTGCCCTTTACGGTTGAAGAGTACCAACAAACAGAAAAAGTCGTCATCAGTAACTTCTTACTTATCGGTCAAGATGTTATCAAAACTCTCAAAAGTGTCTACACTCGCTGGCAGCGTATTCGTCAAAGTCTACTGATGCTTGATCGAGAAATCTTTGCTGAATCTATCGACGATATCGAAGATCAGTTAGCAGATTTGCATTTGGCAGATTTTGTTTACCGTATGGATTATAGTCATTGGCAGCAGTATCCCCGTTACCTAGAAGCGTTAGAATTGCGTCTTGAGCGCCTTGAGCACAACTTGGAGGCTGATCTTGACGGGGTCTATGCGCTTGATTTGCATATGGAGCGATTGGGCAATCGTGCTAGTGATAGCGCGATTAGTGACTATCGTTGGATGGTAGAGGAATATCGAATCCAGCTATTTGCCCAGCCGATGAAAACGCGTATGGCAGTATCGCCTAAGCGTCTTAGTAAGATGTGGGATAAGGTGGGTTAAGAGATTACACTGCAACTTTAGCGTTAATAAAAATTATAACTAGGCTCACAGCTATGACAACCATAGAAAAACTTGCGAACCATGACCCATCTACTCGCGTAGAGGAGGACTCGCTAGGTCAGCAGTCCGTTCCTGCCAGTGCTTTATACGGCATCCAAACTCAGCGCGCAGCACAAAACTTCGATATCACAGGCACGCCTATCAGTCATTTTTCAGAGCTAGTACGCGCCTTAGCTATGGTGAAATACGCGGCCGCTAAAGCGAATCATCAGCTCGACATACTGAGTGATGATAAAGCTGATGCTATCACTGATGCTTGTTTAGAGCTGATTGAGGGCGCACATCATGAGCATTTTATAGTTGATCTTATTCAAGGCGGTGCTGGCACTTCGACCAATATGAATGCCAATGAAGTCATTGCTAATCTTGGTCTTGTTAAGATGGGCTATAAATACGGTGAGTACCGTCATTTGCATCCTAATAATGATGTCAATTGCTCACAATCGACTAATGATGTCTATCCTAGTGCCGCGCGTATAGCGATTATATTCTCAGCGCGTGCCCTAAAACAAGCGGTTAGCCAATTACAGCGTAGTTTAGAAGCTAAGGGTCAAGAGTTCAGTGAGATCCTTAAAATGGGGCGCACCCAAATGCAAGATGCAGTGCCGATGACATTAGGTCAAGAGTTCCATGCTTTTGCTAGTGATTTGGGCGGTGAGACGGATCGTATTGAACATACCTGTCAGCAGCTATGTGAGGTAAATTTGAGTGGTACGGCTATTGGTACAGGCATCAATGCGCCCAGTCGCTATGCAGATCTAGTGATAAAGGAGTTAGCTGTCGTTAGTGGTTTGCCTATACGCTTGGCTGAGAATCTAATGGCCGCCAGCTCTGATATGGGTGACTTTGTGACCTTTTCAGGGACGCTCAAACGCTTAGCCATTAAGCTGTCCAAGCTCAGCAATGACTTGCGTCTGCTCTCAAGCGGCCCGCGTACGGGTCTCAATGAGATAAATCTACCAGCAGTACAGCCAGGCTCCTCTATTATGCCAGGCAAGGTAAATCCAGTCATTCCTGAGGCGATGAATCAGACGGCTTTTCAGATAATGGGCACGGATATGTCGGTGACTATGGCGGCAGAAGCAGGGCAACTACAGCTTAACGCTATGGAGCCTTTAATTGTCTATAATTTACTCAATAACTCGCGGATGCTCGAGAAGTCCATACGTATGCTCGATAAGCTATGTATTCAGGGTATTACCGCGAATGAGGATCACTGTGCCCAATACGTCGAGAGGAGTATCGGTATTGTCACCGCTCTAGTGCCTCATATCGGTTATGACAATGCCAGCCGTATCGCAGGCATAGCACTGCACAGTGGTCTTGGTGTGGCAGAATTGGTCAGACGCGAGCAGCTGCTAAGCGATGAGCAGCTCGCCGCGATTTTATCTCCTAGCGCTATGACCACAAACTTATAAAGGTTGGGTGTGATAACTTTACTGCAAACTCATCAGCCGCTATTGGTACTAAGTGTGCTGCTATTAATAGTCATCGTAATTTTATGGGGATTGCAGTACGTCGTCATTCGCTATGGCAAAAGCGCCTTTATGCTAATCAAGCGATACTGGCACAAGTTTGAGCAGTATTTTGGTGTAGATAAGCGACTCACTCACCTAAAAAATAGCCAGCCAAAGCTCTATCAGTTTTTTTGGCGACGGCTACATGCTCAGCACTTTCATGGCTTGCCGCTGACTATTTTATCGTTACTGATGATCTATATAGCAGCTGTGTTCGTGGGGCTGGTCGAAGATGTCGTTACCTCCGACTCTATAGTGGCGCTCGATCACTTAGTCTCACAGCAGATGAGTTTGCTCAGTGAAGCTGGGGTCATCGATGTTTTTATTGCGATCACCAGCTTAGCCTCTACACCGATTACTATCTTAGTGATGCTACTGACGGCTATTATATGCTGGTTTATACGTCAGCGCTATATCATCATAGGCCTACTCATAGCCGTGATCGGTAGCACGATATTTACCTTTGTAACTAAAATGATCTTTCAGCGCGCGCGTCCCATAGATATTTTATTGCTTGAGAGTACCTATTCTTTCCCAAGTGGACATGCGACCGTCACCGTTGCCCTATATGGGTTTTTAGCGTATATCGCTATTCGCTTTACTGAGCGCTTTGCCGTTCAAGTGCGTATCGTTATGATGACTATTTTAGTGACGGTACTAATAGGGTTGAGTCGAATAGTGCTCAATGAGCATTATTTAAGCGATGTATTAGGCGGCTATTTAGTTGGCACATTATGGCTGACAGTGGCTATCAGTGTAATGGAGTGGCTCACGACTAAAAACAAAATCAACTGGCAAATACCTTGGTCAAACGCGCAGATATATTTAGTCTGGTTCAGTGTAGTTGGGGTGCTGATGAGTACTTTGATATATGCAAGGATTTATCAATTCCCCTTGCTACTTTAGATGATTTTTTAGCTATCAATAGTGCCCTCAGGTAGATGTTCAATAAGCTTTATACGACTTCGTGCAATTAGGTCAACATAAAGTACCTGCTATGTAGAATTATATAAAAATACTATACTATAAAATAATATATAGATACTATATATTAGAACCTAAATTCAATAAGGAATAGTTATGATTTTTCGGCAATTGTACGAGCCCCTCTCAAGTACTTATACTTATCTAATAGGGGATGAGGACACAGGCGAGGCGATTCTTATTGATCCGGTTATTGCAACCATGGATCGGGATTTGGCCGAATTGCATAAGCTGGGGTTAAAACTAGCATACACTGTAGATACCCATATTCATGCCGATCATATCACCGCAGCATTAGAGATGAAGCGTGCTGTTGGTAGTCAGATCGCAGCGCCTGCCTATGATCGGTTAGAGTGCGCCGATATTGGTTTGGAGGAGGGCATACCCTTCAAGGTTGCTGGTATTACCCTAGACCCTTTACATACGCCAGGGCACACTGCTGGACATTTTGCTTATCTCTTTAATGAGAGGTTATTTACAGGTGATGCTTTGTTAATTGAGGGTTGCGGTCGCACTGACTTTCAGAACGGTGATGCTGATGCCTTGTATGATTCTGTGCGCAACAAGCTGTTTGCTTTACCCGATGAGACCTTAGTCTATCCCGCGCATGATTACAAAGAGCGCTTTGTCTCCTCAATCGCTCAAGAGAAAAAACGCAATCCACGGCTCGGTGGGGACATATCTATTGAGGCGTTCAGGGACATCATGAATAATTTGAACCTGCCGTATCCAAAATTCATCGACCACGCCGTACCCGGTAATCAGCAATGCGGTGTCTGCCCAGACGACTTGCCAGATAACTTGGCCGGCTACTGTCGCCAGATGACGCAAAGCCCTCAAGGTTAAGGTGGTCTAAGGTGTGTCATCAATTGTCAAATGAAGTCAGCTCTGCATATAATGCTAGATCCGACCTTTAGCGACCGTCATATACGCAGGCTTTAGCATCATCTCTTCTAAAAACCGAGCAAAGTAGCTTTTTTTTAGAGGGTCTACTAAAGGTACGCTAGGAGTTAGGTTATTGTCATAATTGAACTCAACCAGCATCGCTTTACCTTCTTTTATGAGCAGTGGACATAAAGTATAGCCATTGAATTTTTGACTGGGTGCGTGGCCTTGTATTACATCGATAAGATTGGTCGTTACTATTATTACTGTTACTGTTACTGTTATCGTGTTTGTCAGCGCTAGTGTGGGATGAACCATCCTCTGGGCGTAGTAGATAAGGCAAATTACTGAAAAGTCGTTTCATAATATTACCCTCAAATTGTCCCAAAATTGGATGACCGTTACACTGAGTTGGGCATCATACTTAATCGATCATCATGCTCAAACAACCGTTTTTGAGCGTATCTATCATATTCGCGACGGCGTCACTCATGAGGAGGTTGGTGAGGGGAAAGCGTTTGAATAGGAGGGTGTTATCGGATTAGGGTACATCATCGCTTGATAGCGTCCTTTTAGAGTAAGCTATATTTAGCAATCTGAGCTCTCCCATTGCCCATCACGGCATGCTTGATGTTTGAGTGTTTAGCCCTATATTTTATAAAAAATCACAAACTATACAACTATACATAATTTCAGCGTCACTCATAGGCTCGTAACCTCGAATCTCATATGAACAAGATTCAGCCTTGCAATCAAAATCTACCTTGATATCGTAATCGCCAGTATAGGTCGCTTCGAACTGAACAATTGAATTATTTTCATCGTCAATAGCCTTAGATAATAAGTTGCCATCACGATCATAGACGTATAAATTTATTTTACTACAATCCATAGCGCAAGCCGCGATAAGAGCGTAAGTTCCGTTAGATAAAATAGACATATTTTCGATTTTCGAAGAAGAGTCGCTCAAGCTTCCGACTATACTATTGCTACTATAATTAGAGTATCCTTGATCTATTAAATAGTTACGGCTTTTATTTAACTTATCGTCGATAGACTTCATAGAGAGTCTAAAATTAGAGATATCATCAACTTTAGTTTGCGCTTGTTGATTCCCTTGATCCGCTGATTTTTTGAACCAATCAAAGGCTTCGTCTTTGTTCTTTGGCACCCCAAACCCATAGTAGTACAGCTTTCCCACATTAGACTGTGCCTCTGCATGGTTTTGATTCGCAGCTTTTAGATACCAATCCATTGCTTTATCCCAATCTTGATAGGAGGTTTTAGAGTAAATCAAGCCTATCTGATTTTGTGCATCAGTATCACCTTGTAACGCTGATTTCTTGTACCAGCTTAGCGCTTTACTTAGATCTCTAGAAGTACCTTTGCCATTTTCATACATGTGACCTAAGTTATATTGAGCATCGGAATAGTTTTGCATGGCGGATTTTTGATACCATTCAAACGCTTTATTATAACTCTGACTCACACCCTCGCCTGAATAGTATTTAAGGCCGAGATTATATTGAGCGCTAGGGTCACCTTGGTTCGCTGATGTTTGTGTTTGCGAGAGGTTGCTATCGGCCATTGCTGGAACGACTAAAGCTAAAGATAACAACAATGGGATACTACAGTTAACCGTTTTTGTCCATGAGTGTGTCATTGTCAGTATCCTTAATGTGAGTATTAGAGGTATAAAAAAACTATTTTTTGATTATTATGCAAAGCAGTACGATAAATATGGCATTACTTAAATATAATTTTTTATAAGAAGCATTGCAAGTATTCTTAAAAGTGGATTTATACTTGCGATGTTTATTTGTTTGAGTCAATATAATATTTAACGGAGATCATATTGGAACAAGGACATTCAGCATGAGCAAATTAACTTGGCTTATAAGTCCCAGTGTCATCACATTATCAATCTTGATAAGTGCTTCTCAAGCTAGTGCCTCAGAAATCTCTCATAATTATGCACCAACAGTAGATCTTCAGGAAACTGAAGGTCTTTATTTTTTTGAGAATTTAGTTAAAGTTGAAAAAGAGGGTAAATATGGTTTTATAAATAGTCAGGGCGATATTGTAGTGCCTGCTATATATGATGAGGTTGGGGCATTTTCAGAAGGGCTGGCGAGTGTCGAAAAAAAGGGCAAATCAGGATTTATAGATACACATGGGAATGTCGTCATTTCATTTGATTACGACCGACCAAGTAGATTCTCTGATGGCTTGGCACGAGTCAGAAAAGATGGACGATACATATTTATTGATAAGACAGGAGCAGAAGTTTTAGATGTCGATAAGTACTATAACCTGAATCCTTTTTCTTACGCAGAGATTTTTTTGAATGGCTTAGCTCTAGTAGAAGCCGAAGCTAAGCAAGGACTTATCAATAAAAAAGGGGAGCTTGTTGCACCTATACAATACGATCTCATTGATTTGCCCTTTTTAGAAGGTTTGGTAATGGTTAAGCAGAACGATAAATACGGCTTTTTAAATCAGCAAGGTCAAGAGGTTGTACCGCCAAAGTATGATAGTGCCGTTATTTTTTCAGAGGAGCTGGCGCGTGTTAGCTATGAAGGTAGATACGGTTTTATCAATCAACAGGGAAAAATCGTTATACCAATAGTTTTTGAACAAGCTTCTTCTTTTTCAGGCGGTGTCGCAAAAGTAAAAAAAGACAATATTTGGATCACTATTAATAAAAAGGGAGAGTATATATGAGACGGATGACATTTATTTTGGCTATGACTGCTTTACTGTATTCACAGATGACAGTAGCGCACGCAGCAACAAATCAGGTCGATATCAGAGGTTTACAAATGAGTTGCACGACACCTGAAAATGTAAAAGCATCAATATTCACAGATACTGGATTTAATGACGTTGGTTTGTCTACGAGATATTTTCTTGGGATGCCATATATTTCAGTGAACTCCGATATATTAAGTCAATATTCAAGTAATGTTGCACAGTGGTGGTTCGCTCATACATGTGGACACTTTATTTTTGATACCGTCGTTGAGGAGAACGAGTCGACTGCAGATTGCTATGCCACTAAGTATTTGGTACAAAATGAAATTATTAAAGATGATGAAGCGCTGTCTGATTTTTATAATGAGCTTTTGTCGCTTCCCAAACCTCTTGCCGAACATCTACCTACTCCTGACCGAATAAAAGATATGGCAAATTGCGAGATATAGTCGTGATTACTTTTTCTTTATTGCTAGCCTCAAGCGATGTTACTAACTTTGTATTATCTATCAAAATCTACATTTGGCTATCAAGTAACAAAAGCACTCAATTTAAGTTTTCTCTAAGCAAATTATCGCTATATGATAAGAGTAATTGATAGACTATTTTTCGTAAAATAGCAGAAGAGGTATCGACAATGCTAGATTTGGCAAACATGAGTCCCAAAGAGGTCAGGCAATTAATCAGCAATAATAAAATTAATAAATCTACTTCTGGTATGTGCAAAGGTCATATACAGGCAAACTTAGTTATCGTTCCGAAAGATTTAGCCTATGATTTTTTGTTGTTTGCACAAAGAAACCCTAAACCTTGTCCTGTTTTAGATGTCACAGATGTCGGTAGCGCAGAACCTAAGCTCATGGCGAAAGGTGCCGATTTAAGATCTGATGTACCAAAATATAGAATATATAAATATGGTGAATTAACAGATGAAGTATCTGATCTAACCGACTATTGGAGAGACGATTTGGTCGGCTTTCTCTTAGGCTGTAGCTTCTCCTTTGAAACTGCCATGCTAAATGCGTCAATTCCCATAAGGCATATCGAAGACAATCACAATGTACCTATGTACGTGACCAATATAGAAACAGAGCCTGCTGGAAAATTCCATGGAAAAATGGTGGTCAGTATGAGACCAATACCGTATCAGATGGTGACCCGAGCCGTACAAGCAACGTCTAGGTTCCCTCAAGTACATGGCGCACCTATCCATATAGGAGATCCTAGCCTAATAGGGATAAAAGATATAAATCTGCCTGATTTCGGTGACTCATCGATAATAAAAGAGGGTGAAGTGCCTGTTTTTTGGGCCTGTGGTGTCACCCCGCAAAGTATAGCTATGACCAGCAAGCCTGAGCTTATGATCACTCATTCACCAGGGTATATGTTCATCTGTGATCCCAAAGATGAAGACTTGGCTGTCCTATAGTTTTTAGTTGAAAATATAGGGGTATGCCACGGTTGAATATTGTAATACTTCTTGTTATGTTGACCCTTAAATAAAGTAATGAATCCCTTTTTACTCTAATGGAATAGCTAATAATATGGATATTAATTTCACTGATCTAGAAAAGCTCATAAAGCTAGCGGAGCGCTCTGATATACACTCGTTAGAGGTCACGGATGGCGATGCGCGTATTACTGTCATTTGTCAGTCTAATAGCAGTGGCAGCGATCACCAAACGGCTAATCATACCAGTCATAGTAGCGGACAGCATCTAGAGACTAGCGACGATGTCAATGTAGGCGCTAACAGCACTGATGAAACCCCGCCTGCCGAAGACCAAAACAATCAAAGCAATCAAGTATCAGCCCCTATGCTCGGCACTTTTTATCGACGCTCAGAGCCTAGTGCTGATGAGTTTGTCAGCGTTGGCGATCAGGTTGAAGCAGGGCAGACGCTGTGTATTATTGAGGCGATGAAAATGATGCATGAGGTAAAAGCAGACGTGGCTTGTACTATCAAAGAGGCTTTGGTTGATGAAGGGGATGTCGTGGAGTATGGGCAGCCTTTATTTGTTATAGAGCCGCAATAGAGCCAAATAGCCAATACTATATTCTTTAAAAAGACCAGCTTAGGGAAACTGATATGTTCTCAAAAATCTTAATTGCCAATCGTGGTGAGATTGCTCTGCGGGTTATCCGAGCTTGTAAACAGCTAGGTATTCAATCCGTCATTGCCTACTCAGAAGCAGATAAAGACTCGTTACCAGTGCGCTTAGCCGATGAGAAAATATGCATTGGCCCTGCTAATGCCACACATAGCTACCTCAATCAAAGAGCGCTTGTCTCCGCGGCAAAAATGACAGGCGCTGAGGCTATTCATCCAGGCTACGGGTTTTTATCCGAAAATGCAGACTTTGCGGCTTTAATCGAACAGTCGGGTCTGATATTTATTGGCCCAACAGCCGACAATATAAGAGAGATGGGAGACAAGGTCGAGGCCAAGAAGCAAATGATGCAAGCGGGCGTGCCCTGTGTTCCTGGCTCCGAAGGTGCTTTGCCGACTGATGCGGATCAAGTGATCAAGATTGCAAATGACGTCGGCTATCCTGTCATTATTAAAGCGACTAGCGGTGGCGGTGGTCGCGGTATGCGTGTTGTCGACAAACAGGACGATCTATCGACCGCCATTTCTATGACCCAAACCGAAGCTAAAGCCAACTTTGGTAGTGATGTCGTTTATCTTGAAAAGTATTTGCAATTGCCTCGACATGTTGAGATACAAGTCTTATCTGATACTCATGGCAATGCTATCTACTTGGGTGAGCGCGATTGCTCTATGCAGCGCCGCCATCAAAAAGTCATCGAGGAAGCACCAGCGCCAGGTATTACCGATGAGCAAAGACAACAGATAGGTCAGGCTTGTGCGACTGCCTGCCAGCAAATGCAGTATAGAGGGGCTGGCACGTTTGAATTTTTATATGAAAATGGGGAGTTCTTCTTCATCGAGATGAATACTCGGATTCAGGTTGAGCATACTATTACTGAGATGGTCACAGGGGTAGATATCGTTCAAGAACAAATACGAGTCGCCGCAGGGCTACCGCTAGCCCATGAGCAAAGCGATATTATTATCACTGGACACGCTTTTGAATGCCGCATTAATGCTGAAAACCCTAATACCTTTTTGCCAAATGCGGGACGTATAGACTACTGTCATATGCCAGCAGGGCTTGGCGTCCGAGTGGACAGTCATGTTGAGTCCAATTATGTCGTGCCACCTTCTTACGATAGCCTAATTGCCAAAATATGCGTGCATGATGCTTCAAGAGAGCAAGCGATAAAAAAGATGCAAGCGGCATTGTCAGAGACGCAAATTACAGGAATTGATACTAATATCAGTCTTCATGAGCGCCTATTCAAAGATGCAGGGTTTTGTAAAGGTCAAATGAGTATTCATTATCTAGCGGAATGGATAACGGACAATATCTAAAGCTTGAGTGGCAATGTATAACGAAAATATATACAACCAAGATAGTGTATAACCAAGATAATGTAAAACAAAGATGATGGAGCGCACGCTAATGGATTTACAGTGGCAACTATGCAGTGAGACCAACTTGGTTTTGTTCTTTCCTAAACCTATCACTTTAGACAAACAGCAACAGTGCTGGGCGTTGGCAGATAGCATCCAACAGCTGCCAGAAGTGATAGAAGTGGTGATTGGGATGAGTACGCTCAGTGTATTTATAGCGCCGCTAGCATGGAGCGAGCTACAGAGCTTTAAAGATAAGCTATCCGCGCAGCTTGATGATATCCCATCAAAGGTAATCAATGGCAATCATATTGAGATTCCAGTGCACTATGGCGGTCAATATGGTCCTGATCTAAAGTCTATGGCCACTGAACTAGGCCTCTCGGTTGAGGCTGTGGTGAATCTGCATACCGAAGCGACTTATACCGTCTATTTCATTGGTTTTCAACCTGGATTTCCTTATCTTGGTGGCTTATCCGAATCTTTATATTTTCCAAGGCATGCTATCCCAAGAACGCAAGTACCCGCAGGCTCAGTCGGCATCGGCGGTGAACAGACAGGCGTCTATCCCTTTGAGTCTCCAGGGGGCTGGCAGCTATTAGGGCAGACTGATACTGCTTTGTTTGATTTAGACCAAGCGTCTCCTACCTTGCTCAGCGCAGGCGATACCTTACAGTTTAGAGCTATCGATATTCATGACTGATATCACTATAAGTAATGGCTACATGAATAAAAATATCAATAAAAGAAATGTATAAAAATATAAAAAGGTAGCATTGATGAAGATTTTAACCACGAATGCGCTTGCTAGTATCCAAGACTCAGGACGATTTGGCTATCGAAGTATGGGGGTAGGTAGAAATGGCGTCATGGATAGCTGGTCATTGCAAGCAGGCAATGCTTTGATGAAAAACGATCTTAACGAGCCTGCTATTGAGATCGCTATGGGTGAGTTAATCATAGAGTTTGAAGAGGCGGTCAGTTTTTGTCTAACTGGTGCGCTATACGAGGCCTATTTAGATGACAAGCGTATTGCTTGCTACTGGCGTATCAATGCGCAGGCAGGGCAAACCCTCAAACTCATACGCCCATTACAAGGGATGTATACCTATCTGTGTGTGCATGGCGGCTTTGATATCGAGCCTGTCCTGCAGTCTACTAGTACCAACCTAAAAGCGGGGTTCGGTGGCTTTGAGGGTAGATACCTTAAGGCAGATGACATCTTAATGATTAGAGCCGCCTCAAACTTACCTGTCATAGGGGTGGCAAGGCTTGCGCCCACTCAGACTGTCAGAGTGATAAAAAATAGTGAGTACGAATACTTTACCTCTGACTCAAAAGCGGCGTTTGAGTCGCAACAATGGCAACTACAAAGTAGCAGCAACCGTATGGGCTATCGCTTGAATGGTAGCGCACTTGAATTTATTGAATCGGCGCAGATGAGCTCGCACGGCGTCGATATCGGTATGATTCAAGTGCCGCCGCAAGGTCAGCCGATTGTGCTGATGGCTGATGCTCAAACCACAGGCGGCTATCCTAAAATCGCCACGGTGATTGATGCAGATATAGGGCTCATGGCGCAAATTAGATTTGGTAAAACCTGTCAATTTACCATGGTAACCGTAGAGCAGGCATTATATGAACAGCAAAACCGACATTATTATATCGAGCAAATCAAGGAGTACGCCCATGAAAATTGATTCATCAAAAACCGTCGATAGCGTTGACTTGAACGCCGACGTCGCCGAAGGCTGCGGCCAAGATGACAAGCTCTTGACCATAGTCAGCTCGGCTAATGTCTGCTGCGGTCTTCATGCAGGCTCTTATGCTGAGATGTTAGCTACCTTGCAATTGGCGAAACAAAACAATGTCAGAGTAGGCGCGCACCCTGGACTAAATGATAGAGAGAACTTCGGTCGCAGCAATCAATCCTTAGACGAAGGTGAGTATCGAGCCTTGATGGCTTATCAGTTGGGCGCGACAAAAGCGCTCTGTGACTTGGTTGGAGTGCCTTTAGAATATGTAAAACCGCACGGTGCTTTGTATAACCAAGCCGCCAGCGATGAGAAGCTATCAGATATCTTGGTCAGTGAAATAAAGCGTTTTGATCCCACTTTAAAAGTAATGGGCCTATCAGGGGGCTATCTGGTCAAATCAGCCAAAAATCATGGCTTAGAGGTGATATCAGAAGTATTTGCCGATAGAAACTATGAAAAAGATGGCTCACTAGTCTCTCGCAGCAAAGACAACGCGGTAATAACCGATACTGACGAGGCCGTTAAGCATGTATTGCAAATGCTTAACGAAGGAGAAGTCACTAGTATATGTGGCGCGACGGTGCCAGTAGAGGCACAAAGCATCTGTTTACATGGTGATGGTGAACATGCCATTTTATTTGCGCAGGAGATAAAGAAGCAACTAGAGCTTCAAGGTATTGAGATATCGGCTTAACATCAGCTTAAAAATAGTTTGAACCACCTACTCTGTATAAAACAAGGATGTATATGAGTACCTTAAAAAAACACAATACTGCTATTTTGGGTGCCGCTTTTTTGATGGCGACCTCAGCAGTAGGGCCAGGGTTTTTGACCCAAACGGCTACTTTTACCGAAAGTTTAATGGCCAGTTTCGGTTTTGTCATCCTTATATCTATTATTATGGATATTGGAGTACAGCTTAACGTTTGGCGAATAGTTGCAGTATCCAAAAAGCGTGCGCAGGAAATCGCTAACTTAGTCTTTCCAGGGGTTGGTTATTTGCTAGCTTTCCTGATTATCGCAGGGGGACTGGCTTTTAATATCGGTAATATCGGTGGCGCTGGGCTTGGTATGCAGTCGATGTTCAATATCTCGCCGATCACTGGTGCACTGATCAGTGGGGTGATTGCTGTCGCTATATTCTTAGGCCGAGAAACAGGGCCTATGATGGACAAGTTCGCGCAATTAATGGGCTTTATTCTCATTGTATTGATCATTTATGTGGTATTCAAATCCGATCCGCCGCTAGCAGAGGCCGTCACTAAAACTATCATGCCAGACAAGATTGATGCCGTCGCTATCGTCACTTTAGTTGGCGGTACCGTCGGCGGTTATATCACTTTCTCTGGCGCGCATCGCTTGCTAGAAGCTGGCGTGAGTGGTGAAGAAAACCTAGCGGACGTTACTAGAAGTTCAGTAACGGGTATTTTAGTGGCCTCTGTTATTCGCGTATTCTTATTCCTTGCTGTTTTAGGCGTGGTTTCTCAAGGTGTTTCATTGGATCCTGCGAACCCAGCCATGTCACCTTTTCAGTACATCTTGGGCAATACTGGTAAAGTTATTTTTGGTATTGTAATTTGGGCCGCTTCTGTAACTTCTGTCATTGGCGCAGCTTACACCTCTGTCTCTTTTATGACCAACTTTCATCCATTTATCGAAAGACATAAGCGCTATTTTATTATTGGTTTTATCATTATTTCGACATTAGTATTTGCCACTATTGGCAAGCCCGCTCAAGTATTAGTCTTGGTTGGTACGTTAAATGGCTTGGTGCTGCCTATCGCTATGGTCATTATTCTTATTGCCGCTTATAGAAAAAATATCGTTGGTAATTATAAGCATCCGATCTGGATTGCCGTGCTTGGTTGGGTCATTGCTGTATCAATGACTATATTAAGCGTAATGACTATTATGCAATATCTTGGAATGAGCTAAAAGACAAATCAAGGAGTCTGTTATGGATATAGAACAAGTGGCACGTGTCGTTGGACTGGTCGAGAGTAGTCAGTTGCATAAAGTAACCATTACCAATAATGGGCAGTCTATTACGGTGGTCAATAGAGTAGATCAACGGGGTAGTAACAGTCCCATCGAGACAGTAGCAACAGCCCCTACTGATAAGAGCAAAGATAGTGTCAATAAGAGTTTGCAAGTATCTGCTACTCATGTCGGTCAAGTCTACCTAAGTGAAGATGCTACTACTGATCCTTTAGTTAACAAAGGTGATCGTATTGAAAAAGGTCAAACCGTTTGCTTTATTGATGAGCTGACCCGACTGTTACCTGTCGTCAGTGATAAACACGGGATCATCAGTGATATCTTAGTTAAAGAAGGACAGAACGTAGAGTATGGTCAGCCTATCTTTACTTTAGAGGTATAAAGTTTTAGAAGTATGAAACGTTAAAAGTATAAAACGTTAAAAGTATAAAAAACGCTAACCTATGAGGGCATGCCACCATCCGTCAGCTTGTATGGCTTATCAGCTAGTTCAGCTTGAATGCACAAATTTATGCTGAGCTGGCTAAGATTGCCCCTGTAAGCTAGGTGACCCCGTGCCACCATTTTTTTTGGCAGAGAATGATATAACCCATAAAAACTCTTGATTTATTTCCATATGTCTATATTATTGGACATATGGAAATAATAAATGCTACTGCCAGCTTTGCTGCGCTCTCTCAAGACACTCGATTAAAAGCTTTTCGTCTGCTGGTCAGTCATGAGCCTGATGGTATGCCTGCTGGTGATATCGCACGCGCGCTTGATGTGCCGCATAACACAATGTCAGCGCACTTAGCTGTGCTTGCGCGGGCAGAATGGGTAACCTCACAACGACAAAGCCGTCAGATTATCTATCGGGCTTCCCTCACACATATGGAAGAGGTCATTCAGTTCTTATTAAAAGACTGCTGTAGCGGTCACCCAGAGCTATGTAGCTCGCTTGTGGACAGCTTGAGTGCCTGTGACATTGACACATCCGATACATCCGCTGAGCCTAGTGGTTAAGCTATTATTATTTTTGATAATACAAACGCTTCTAACTCTATAATTTGCTAACAGCATAAAAGGTCGTTATGACACCCATTATTTTTCACAATCCTAACTGTGGTACCTCTCGCAATACCTTAGCCATTATGAAAGCATCAGGCGAGATGCCCAACGTTATTGAATACCTCAAAACACCGCCTACCCGTGAGTATTTGCTTGATTTATTAGCAGTGATGAATATATCTGCGCGTGAACTATTACGGCAAAAGGAAATGGTTGCTTTGGGGCCGGATGATGCAGAATTATCCGATGATCAGCTTATTGATGCCATGATGGCGCATCCTATTTTGATCAATCGTCCTATTGTAGTCACCTCTAAAGGCGCTGCACTGTGCCGACCTTCAGAGCGAGTGTTTGAGTTATTAGATAACCCAGTGAGCCACTTTATCAAAGAAGATGGCGAAGTGCTTTACTCTGCTAAAGGGGACGCATTGCAAGATTCTATTGATCGACATGAGCTACCCAATATAGAGGCCGCCGAGCTACAACCGATCGACATTAACGCTCTGATCAGTGCAACTGATCCCCGTCATCCACCAAAGATATTAGTGTTATACGGCTCTCTGCGCACACGCTCGTTTTCTAAATTGGCAAGCGAAGAGGCCAGTCGCATACTACGCTGGTATGGTTGTGAGGTACGAACCTTTGATCCGACAGGTCTACCCCTGCCTGATAGTACCGATGCCGATCACCCAAAAGTGCAAGAACTGCGTGAGCTAGCCGCGTGGTCTGAGGGCATGCTATGGGTCAGCCCTGAACGTCATGGCAGTATCACTAGCATTATGAAAGCGCAGATAGATTGGATTCCACTATCACTAGGTGGCATCCGTCCGACACAAGGCAAGACCTTAGCAATAATGCAAGTTAGTGGTGGCAGTCAAAGCTTTAATACCGTCAATCAGCTGCGTATCTTGGGGCGCTGGATGCGCATGATTACCATGCCCAATCAGTCGTCTATTCCCAAAGCTTTTTTAGAGTTTGATGATAATGATCGTATGCTGAGCTCGCCTTTATATCAGCGGATTGTCGATGTCTGTGAGGAGCTGGTTAAATTTACATGGCTTACTCGTGGACGCTCGGCCTATCTAACCGATCGCTATTCAGAGCGTGTGGAGAGTGCAGAGGAGCTGTCACAACGCGTCAATCAGAAATCGATTTAACCCGAGAGTGTATTGAACGTTACAATTTTTGATACTTTTTAATATCCTTGCTTTATTAAGGCACCTTTATGCTTGCATTAGCAATTTTTATTGTCACTTTGACTTTAGTAATATGGCAGCCAAAAGGACTGGGCATCGGTTGGAGTGCGATGGGCGGTGCTTTAGTGGCGCTATTGTTCGGCGTGGTGCAATTATCCGATGTAGCTGTCGTCTGGGATATTGTTTGGGATGCTACTTTTACCTTTGTCGCGCTGATTATCATCTCTTTGATATTAGATGAGGCAGGGTTTTTTGGTTGGGCCGCGCTACACGTCGCTAGATTGGGCAAGGGTCAAGGTCGACGGCTATTTCCGATGATTGTTATTTTAGGCGCATTCATTGCCGCCTTTTTTGCTAATGACGGGGCGGCGTTATTGCTCACGCCTATTGTGATCGCCATTCTACTGCGCCTTGATTTTGCACCCAAATCGGCCTTGGCCTTTATTATTGCGACGGGCTTTATTGCCGATACCGCAAGCCTACCTTTAGTGACCTCCAACCTCGTCAATATCGTTAGCGCTAATTATTTTGATATTAGTTTCGGTCGCTATGCTTTGGTGATGGTGCCCGTGAATATCGTGTCAGTTATCGCGACATTATTAGTATTATGGGTCGCCTACGCACGCCATATTCCCAAGCATTACGAGATAGATAACCTAAGTTTGCCAAAATCCGCTATTAAAGATCCTTTGGTTTTTAAAGCGGCCTTTCCACTATTGACCTTGTTACTTATCGCTTATTTTGCTACTGAGTCATTAGGACTGGTGATTTCAGTGGTGACAGGTATTGCAGCGCTAGTACTGATGGCCATTGCAGGTCGCTGGTGGCAAGGCGGCCGTGATACCAAGTTGTCTGTGACTGATGTTTTGCGCAAAGCACCTTGGCAGATCGTGTTGTTTTCAATCGGGATGTATTTGGTAGTTTATGGCTTAGGTAATGCTGGATTGACCGCTTACGGGGCGCAAGTGCTTAATTGGCTCGGACAGCAAGGCAATGTTGTTGCTACACTAGGGACTGGCTTTTTATCCGCTATTGTCGCCTCAGTCATGAACAATATGCCATCAACCCTGATCGGTGCACTTGCTATTGATAGTGCCCAAGTACCAGCGGCTACGCGTGAGTTGATGATTTATGCCAATGTCATTGGCAATGATTTAGGGCCAAAATTCACCCCAATAGGTAGCTTGGCAACCTTGTTATGGCTACATGTACTGGCAGAAAAAGACTATAAAATCAGTTGGGGTCAGTATATGAAGGTTGGCTTGTTGATTACGCCACCTGTACTATTCGTCACGCTATTAGCTTTGGTGTTTTGGTTGCCGATGTTAACCAGCATTTAATTTAGCAGGCACCTATTTGCACCAAAGCTGCGTCACAGTTGATATGCTATCAACTGTGATGACAAGAATTATCAGCAAGTGCATTCAGTATCCCGCATAATTTAGCTGGAGCTGCACTTGCACATTTTTGTCGTAACACCAGTAGATGCTGTTTTAATTGCGCCGACTCCTCCATACGTATTTTGACCGCTTCAATATGCTCATCGAGTAGCACATTGACCTCATCGCAGTTCTCCTCAGGTTTGTCCCAGTACTGAAGTAGCGTTCGTACTTCATCCAAAGTCATATCGAGCGTCCGACAATGTAAGATAAATTGTAGACGTTCAATATGCGCTTCACGATATAACCGATAATTACCTTGGCTACGCGCAGGCTCTGGTAACAATTTCTCTTTTTCATAATAGCGAATGGTTTCGACCGTTGCACCTGTGCGTGTGGCAAGCTCGCCAATTTTTATTAGCATGTTTGTCTACTCAAATAGAGTTTCTGTTATCTAAAACTATAAAGTTAACGAGATCGCCTTTTTCAATTGAGATGCTAATGTCCGTCGCGGCTATCGGTGCTCTTGTTATTGGAGAGGCCGAAGAAGCGGCTGATCGTGCCCGCACAGGCATCAAAGCCTTATCTTCGCTAGTGCCAAAGACTGCTATCTTATTGGACGCGCAAGGACAACAGCGTCAGGTACTAGCGACTGCATTGCTGTTTTTAATAATTGCTCATTGCTAAATGCTACTAAGCTTTTTTATCAAAATTTTGTGGAAACAGCGCGCGAGCAGCGACGTCATCAAAGTCAGTTTTGAATTCGATATCTTGCGCAATCTCTCGTGCTTCTTGTACAGCAGAACGCTCATTAATACTCATAAACCAACGTTTTAAATTGGGATAATGCTCTAATCCGTCATTACCTAAGACAAAAGCGGCTTTGTCGATCCAGCCCCACGCAGATATATCGGCAATCGAGTACTCATCGCCAACCAGATAATCGCGACCTGCCATGTGTTTTTCTAAAACCTCATAGTGACGCTGCGCCTCTCGCAGATAACGGTTGATCGCGTACGGCACTTTTTCAGGCCCTTTATGTCTAAAATGTACCGACTGACCAGAAAATGGTCCTAAGCCTGTCGCTATAAACATTAACCACGACAACATCTCACCGCGATCTTCAGGTTTCCCTGCTAACTTTCCAGTTTTCTCAGAGAGATACATTAAGATAGCGGTTGAATCAAAAACGCGCTTACCATCGTCAACAATAGCTGGTGTTTTAGCATTTGGATTAATAGTTAGATATTCTGGCGTATGCTGTTCACCTTTCATAGTATCAACAGCAATGAGCTCATAGGGTAGACCAGTTTCTTTTAAAAATAGCGCAACCTTCATTGGATTTGGCGTCTGATGAAAATAAAACTTAAGCATAGTGGTTCCCATAACATTATTATTTTGACAGTAGTAAAGGTAATTAAATATCAATACTGTAGAACCAGCTACCGAAATCAAGTTTAACGAATGACTTCAGTAGCTGGTTCTAGCAAACGTTGAGTTATTGAGCTTATTATTCTCAATTTCTATAATTATTTAAAAGTTAAGCTTAGATATGCGTACCACGAATAGGATAATCATTTTCTCGAATAAAAGACAAGCCATTAGCTAGGGCTTCAAGTTCAGGTCTAGCAAATGGAGCGTTTGAGATATCAATGATTTGAATCTCGCCTTTAGCGTTAATCACGAATACTCCAGGCTCTGCAAAAGGATGATCGGTCTCTTTTTCTGAGCGCGGATCAGAGATATATAGCCCAAGCTCATTCATCTGCTCAACGGTCAAGCCATATGCCATCGGGAAGTTGATATCCTCAAGCTCTTCTAAATGCTCTTGCAACTGCTGTTTGCTATCGCCTGATATAGCTAGGATATCCACGCCTGCATCAGCAAATGATCCTTTTACGGTTTCTAACTGATTGAGGTATTTAGTACAGATCGGGCAATGCTTACCGCGATAAACCACTACCAATTTCCAATTATGGCCATTTTCAGGTTTGCCTAAGGTTGTCATTTCGCCGCCAAGCATTTGTACTTGTATGTCAGGAAATTGACTGCCAGCCTTAAGTTTTTGAGGGTTATTTGATTGCATAGTTTTATCCTTTGAAGTTTGTGTTGAAGTGATTTACATTAAAGACCTAATGATTAAATTAAGTTTTAACGCTTGGTAAAATAACGAGTGTTTTTAGCGAATAAATTTGCCATAAGTCCCTATTAGTTTTGATACTTGTCAATAATCTGATCACTCAGCGTAACCAGATCTGAGGCCATAAAGTCTGGTGTTGGTACGTTGGATGCGGGCAACATGGCGTTATAAGGACGTTTGAGGAACGCGCCTTGATAGCCAGCCGCTTGCGCGCCAATCGCATCCCAAAGATGACAAGCCACTAAGCACAAATCTGACATTTCAACAGCCAGCTCTTTAGCGACCATCTGGTATGTCTCGGGCGCAGGTTTGAACTTTGCGACTGCCTCAACGCTAAACGAGCGCTCAAAGAACTCACCCAATCCTGCTTTTTCAAGTGGCGTAGGAGAAACGCTGCTCGCTGAGTTGGTCAAGGTCACCAATCTAAGCCAGCATCACGTAATCTAGTTAATGCGGGCACTGCATCAGGATGAGCGGGCATCTCGCTCATAAGCTGCTTAAACTCGTCAATATCATCATTCGTTAAAGTAACGCTATGAATATCAGCCGTCATCTGTAATGCACCAACACCAAGCTCACCAAAGGACGTATAAAGTCCTGATAAAGTAATGGTTTGCGAATAGAGCACCAATTGCGCGAACCATTCTCTTAGTACGCGCTTATCACCGAATAGACGAGCGAACAAAGGCGCAAGCGTTTCGATATCGAGCAGAGTTTCATTAACGTCAAATACGATGATAGAGGGTGATGGGGTAGAGGGCATATAAAAACCTTTTAATTTATCTTAAATAGCCTAAGCAAAATTATATAGAAAATACAATTATGATCGACAATTGGTCTTACTTTAACTGGACTTGAGCAATCATTCAAGATAAAATTGAGTAATCACTCAAATTATACCGCTGTGCTTACCGCATTATCTGTGGTCGCAGCTCCAAGCTTCAGGATTTACTATGTCACGAACCACTTTATACAATCGTCACGAGGCGCTAGAACGCGCTATAGCCCTGTTCTGGCACAAAGGCTTTCATGCCACATCCCTAAAAGATATCGAACAAGCGCTCGATATGCGTCCTGGTAGCATTTACGCCGCATTCGGTAGTAAAGATGGCTTGTTTCAAGAAGCGCTAGAGTATTATGCGCAGTCCTCCCTAACGGAACTTGAACGTATACTGGCCAATCATGAGTCGCCATTGATGGGATTAGCCGCTTTTATGCGTCAGCTTGGCGGTATTCGTGATAAAGATTTGCCTAGTCGAGCTTGTATGCTGGTCAAAAGCTTACTTGAGCTTGGCGCGCGCGAACAACTAGCGTTAGATAAGGTCGAGAAATTACTAGCGGGCATGGAGGTACGTTTTGGTGAGTGTTTCGCCGAGGCGCAGCGGTTAGGCGAGATGGATGACACGCTTGATGCGACTAGGCTGGCGCGTCGATTACAGGCAGAGGTTATGGGTTTGCGTGCCTTTGCTCAGCGTGATGTTAAAAGCCAAGCGGTACACGAGCTGGCAGAAGATATGGCATCATCGATAGAGAGCTTACGTAATGACGAGTCTGTTCACTAAGGGTAGTCTTGATAAGTGCGCTTTGTCAGTATCTAGCTAGAACCATAAATATTAAAAGATATATCGATAAAAGCTAGAAGGGCGACTTAATATTATAAGTCGCCCTTTTGATTGCTGTGCTTTGTCCTTTATTCTTATTGTTGACTAGTGCTTTATCTTGGCAAATCTGCTAACTGCTGCAAGATGTTCTTGAATTTCTCGACCCCTTGAGCGCCGCTGACCAGGTGTTGTTGATTAAAAATAACAGAAGGTACACTTTGAATCTCTTGCTGACACTTACTTTGCTAAAACGTCTTGGCTTGAGACTTCTCTAGCATGAGTAAAGTGAGCGGCGAACAACGCTTGCTTTAACTCATGCATGCGTCCTTGTAGATTGGCCCAGTGCAGAAGCTGATGCATATCAAAAGTATGATAAGTGCGACTATCCTTAGTAAAGTTGAAATCAAAACCCACGTCATGACCTGCCTTAGTCATCCGATAGGCGCAAGCTTAGAGTTTAGAAAAGGTGAGTTTTTGATTAAGCATTGAGACAATAAAGGACATGGGATAGGTACACACTAAAACATAGTTATAGTAGACAGGTGAAAGCGTATTATTAACATAACTACTTTTTATGACCGTTTTCTATATTAGCTAAAAATGCAGCAAACCCTTCACTTGCTCGCGCTTGCAAGCGGCTACTGGTAGTGACGCGGACACGATTACTCCAAGTAATAGCGTAACCTTTGGACTCGAACTTTTTGACCAAATCCACATCCTCATGGCATTTAACAGATGCAAAACCACCGACCTCGTTATACGCCTGACTACTAAAGCTTAAGTTTGCACCATGAATATGACGGTGATTCATTTTGTCTTGATAATGGGCCATATACTCACTGCGCGTTTGCGGCGTTAGGTGTGCCCAGCTATCGACACTCACTACCCCGCAGATCATATCAGTCGGTTTGTGGTTGATATGTGCAATTTGCTGCACCAGCCAATCTATAGTCACTACTGAATCGGCGTCGGTACAAGCAATCCAAGTGAACCCTTGCGTGATCGCATGGCGAATACCTAAGTCCCGCACTTGCCCTACGCAGTGATAATCGCAGCTTATATAGTCAGCGCCAGCATTTTCGACTATCGCGCGCGTAGCATCCGTACAGCTATCGAGCACGACTACTATATATGTATCGATGGCTGCAGCTAATTGCTCGATCGAGTTTTGCACTGCGTTTAAGCAGTCGCTGATAGTCGCCGCTTCGTTATGCGCAGGAATGACGATAGCGATTTTTATATCCATCTTGTTATTATTAACATCCGCTTTATGATGGTGCTGATTATTATTAATCATATTAAGTTTTCTTGCATGGCGACCGACTGATCGGAATACTGCCAAACATCTAACAAAAAATCACGATCTATGATTTGACTTTGATGCTCAAAGGCTAAGTGTTCTGCTTGATGGGTCGATGCATCAAACGCTTGCTGTAAGCGTTGATGCACGGTCTCGCCCGTCATAGTAAAACCCTCGATAACATAGCGCCAATGACAGCATAGTAAAGTACCGCCTGTAGCTAGGTTTTGCTTTATCCATTTAATAACGCTATCGATATCAGCTGGCGATAAATAGTATAAAATTTCACTGATAATGATTGCATCAAAGGGGGGATGATAAGTGGGCGCATTGTCTGACAAAGCATCGTTTTCTAGAGTGAATAGCGCGCTAGGAATGATACCTTGTAACACCTTGACCCCAGACAAGTCTCTTAAACGCTGTCTGGCAAGTTGAACCGCTTTGGCATTACCATCTAGGCTTAAAAGCGACTGACAACGACGTGCAAGCAGCTCACTAAATACGCCATTACCGCAGCCCAATTCTATGGCATTGGTATACTTTGCTTGTGGCAATACCGCAAGGCACATGTCTCGTTTGCGCTTTTCATACCAGCGCGTCTGGTACTGCCAAGGGTCGCTGTTGTCAGTATACAATACCTCAAAATACGTCTCTGAATACGCGTCAGATTGAGAGCAATCCTTAGAAGCGCTTAAACTGTTATCGCTATTGACTAAAGTGTCGGCAACACTCGTTGCTATGATAGATTTAGGATTGTGGCTCATGCAAATAAACCTCCCAAGGTTGGCTGATTCTAGCGATAGTTTGCGCGGATAAAATAGGCGGATTGCCTGTACTCTAATCAGTGGTGATTTGACTGGTGAAACAAGTAATAGCTTGCGATTTACGCTGTACCTGCTCAGCACTCAAATCTAGTCTTAGTGCACTGTGCCAAGGAATTCGGCTATCGTCAGGCTGCGCCCAATGCCATGCCCAAATCAGGACTTGATAACAGGCTAAATGTTGGCGCTTAGCAAATGCTTGAATGACTTGTCCTGTCGCTTCATGATCAGGATGACCGTCGTGAATAAAAGGCGTCACCAAAATATCATTAGGCTGGATAATAGTCGCTAATTTTTTATTAAATAGTTCTTGCTCAGCGAATACGTTACCATCCGTCAAGTCCAAAGCGATAATGGATACTTGGTGCGCAATACCTAGCGCTTTTAAGGCGTTAATGCTCTCTTGCGGGCGAATAGTATTGAGCTGCTTTGGAGGATAAAGGGTTGAGTCTGGATGACTTTGGGTGCCATTGGTGACATGTACAAGGAGGATAGGGTTGCCATTAGCGGCTACGTGCTGGAGTAGTCCGCCGCAGCCTAGTATCTCGTCATCAGGGTGCGGGGCAAAGATACATACGCGCTTGTGCGCTGGGAGATGTGCTGTTATATCTAGCGGCGGCAGATGATGCAGTCCTGGCCAGTTTTGCCAAGCGTCTTGACTGGTACCATCGCCCTCAATTACGCGATCACCTACGATAGGATGGTTTTTTATACTATTTGCATTTGCCGTATCTGTTTGATCCTCTGCTATAGTTGCCATATGTTTTCTCGCTTATGGGTTGAGTCATTTCTCAACTGGCTGACTGATTGAGCAGTGAGCTCGCCAATTTTTTGTAGATCAAAAGCGCCATGGCTTTGGCGTATCAATACAGGTAAGTCAGCGGCCACTCTTGCAAAATGTGCATTGCCGCAAAACGGTGCTGCACCTAGTGCCTGTCCGGCAGCATCCAATACTTGCCTTGCTACTTGCTCAGTATGTGCTCTGAGCTGACGAATAGCTAACTCATGACTGTGCTGCGGCTGCGTATCGATTAAGCGCGCGACGTGATAAAAGGATTGCTGAGTCGCTGCTAATATCATGCTGACTTGACCTAAATACATGGCCTTAAAATCGTTAGGCTTATGCTGATAAGCTTTGATTAAATAGTCTGCTAGATAGACTGTCGCACCATACCAACAAGCGGCAACTCCAGCGGCGCCATGCCAAAATCCTACTCTGTCTAAATACTCATTTGCTGCGCCAACTTGCTCAGCGGCTACGTTATCAAAATCTATCGTCGCTGTATCCGTAGCTTGCATACCAACCGCCTGCCAGCTACTAGTGTCAATAGCAATACCGTCTTGTTGCATATCGACGATCAGCAATTGCGAACGAGCGTCTTTGTCACGATAAGTCATCAGCCCATAATCAACAATGTGCGCCCCTGAGCACCAAGCTTTAGTGCCATTAACAGTGCCATTAACTTGGCCTTGCTGGTTAGTATCGTCCGGCTTAAAGGATAAAGGGTGACCCTCTGCTGCCCAAACTGCAAGCAAGCCTTTTACAGGTTTTGCGTAGCCAATTTCATAGAAGATACTCAGCGCATCTAAGTGTGATTCAAACCATTTAGCAAGGGTTAGATCAACACTTGCGACATAAGCGAGGATTTGCCAACGCTCAAGGGTGCTTGCATCTTGTCCATTGCCATCACTAGTGGCGTTACCAGGATGCGGTACGCTTTGACTGTACTTAATTAAAATGTCTAATATATCGTAGCGTCGTTCATCGGTGATACTAAGCGTATTTAGCACTTGCTGATCAGCGACTAGCCTTTTTTCTATATCGCCTTTGATACTCTCTAATAAAGTATTTTGCCGTAATGGGACTTCTATATTCGCCATAACATTCTCCAAATTACTCTTGTAAATCAAACTTATGAGTAGCTCTTGGTAGCGTGTTTTTTGCTTGATCAGACTTAATAGTATATAGATCCGCCAAAAAGTCTTGTTGCCAGGCATTAATATCATAGTCGCGTAAGCCCGCTAGTAGCGTCTGATGTCGCTCTTTTCGCTCCGAAAGTGGCATCGTTAAGGCCGTTTTTAAACCCTCTATGATACTTACGGGTTGATGCGGATCAATGATCACTGCTGCTTGCATATGTTCGGCGGCGCCTGCATATTTTGAGAGTAGTAGCACGCCAGGATCATCAAGATTTTGCGCGGCGATATATTCTTTGGCAACAAGGTTCATACCGTCCTTAAGCGAGTTCACCCAGCCCACATTACTATGCCAAAATGCTTGCATCAGCGTCTCATGATCAAGCACTTTTTCGCTGTAATGAACCGCCTGCCAGTTATGTTGTAAAGTACAGTTACGAGATGTATTTTGTGAGTGATACGTGTGACAGCTAGAAGTTGCAAATTGCTGATTGATATCATCAACGACTTGCTTAACCTGAGTATAAAGCTGCTGGTAAACGGGTAAGTCCAAGCGGCTCGGACAGGCAATTTGTAGTAGTTCAAGCTGATGTTGATAGGCAGGATATGTCTTGAGAAATTTATGATATGCCCAAAACCGCTGTAACAAACCTTTTGAATAATCAATTCTATCGACTGCTATGATTTGCTGTGCTACTGACTGAGTAGTACTGTCTTTTGGTCTGTGTGTCAAATTTTTGGATGATAGATGACTTACTTGTGTTTGAATTTTATCGACATTGATGCCTATAGGGTAGGTGTGGATGGTCAAATGGTGCGATGTAGGGTAGCCCAAATCAACTTGTACATGGGTTTTATCTGATTTTATAGACTCTACATCATTCAACAATGGATACATCGTTTGAGTGTTTAGATAAATAGTAGCTTAAGACGTCTATACAGTTGATCTTATCTTGCACAGTTTGCATACCAATGACGTCGTAATGGGCAAGATGCGTTATAAGTTCAGCACTTTTGTCTATTTTTTTCCAAAACGCTAATGGCGCAAACGGAATGTGCAAAAAAAAGCCAATACGGTTGTTGATACCTAGCTTTCGGCAATAATACGCCACGCTCAAAAAGTGATAATCATGTACCCAAATGACATCGTCAGGCTCAATGATTTGACTTAATTGACGCGCAAATAAGCAGTTTACCGCCTGATAGCCTGCATAATCATCCATAGCTTCACTAACTAATTCTGGGCGCTCATGTAGCATGAACCACAGCACACTATTAGCATAACCGCAGTAGAAATGCTGATACTGCCTGCGCGTAAGTGCTGTCGTCATGTAGGTAACGTCTTTATGCGCTTGCTGCTTATAAGAACGTGTATCAGTTTGTGTATTGGTCTGCGAAAAAAAGCTGTGTTTGCGGCTATTAAACTGGTTGCTATTATCAGCAAAAGTTTCGACCACTTCGCCATTCCAGCCCATCCAAATCACCGAACTGCCGACCAATATATCGTCCAATGCTACGGCAAGCCCGCCCGCCGCCTGAGCATTATCAGGCATTTTCACCCGATTTGATAAGACGATTAGACGACTCACAATGATGGTCCTAAATATTTAGGCGAATCAAGTGGAGAAGATTCTGTTAAGTGACGAGGTAGTGAGGCTTGCTTTTGACAAAAATCAAAAAATCGGTGAAGTAGCGTGACTACTTCATCTGTGTCATTTACATAGTAATGTGCAGAAGTCGGCTCAGTACCGACTTTGATACCCATACCTGCTTTGTGATCGCCCTGTATCGCCTCAAATCCTGCTTCATCAGTGCTGTCATCACCAATAAATATGGGACAAAGTGTCTTATCCGTCTGCATTGATTGTAGCAAAGTCAAAATTGCCGTGCCTTTATTCGCGTCTTGTGACACTAGCTCCCAAACATATTTACCAGATTTTATGATCCAATTAGGGTAAGGTTTTGCGACTTGAGTGATCAGGCTATACGCAACCTCTGCTAAAGCTGGATACTCACGGAAATGTAAGGCGATAGAGTAGGGTTTATCTTCTACACGGACTTTAGGATAAAACTGGCAGGCCTGTATAAGTGCCTGTTTGATAACGCTAAGCTTTTTGATATCTATCTGCTTGATATGAGTCATATCGTCTGTCTAACCCGTTGAGTGCTTATTGGTAAAGATCTCAAGACCGTGGGTGGCGGCGATAGGTAAGACCAAAGGGAAGAGCATTGTCCTTGCGTTATCCAGACTACGGCCCGTGACAACCGCAATATCGACGCCTAAGCCTTGTATTTGTTGCAATATATTAAGAGTCGTACTAGGAATGAAGCTATCTTTTGGGTCAAGAGTAAAAGTAGCTAGCGTGCCATCGATATCCAAAAACAAACAGTATTGATTCTGATAGGACAGATACTCAGCGAACGTATCAGGCGCCAAGCATATAGGCGTGGACTTGCTAGATAAGGTCATGCTTTTTCCTTTAATAGGACAGGGTTAGGACCTATTTGAATAAGGGGCTAAAAACGAGAAGTTTATCAACCATTAATGCTCAGAAACCATTGATAACTAAGGCAAACCTTATAGTAAGTTTGCCATAATACAATGGCAAAAAAACCAATAGTTGTGTATATTTTTTTAGTATTCGTCTTTATCGCTACTGTAAAAACATCTAGTTTGCTTTTACTTACCTCATGACTTTTAGCAAACATTAAACCTATAATTTTATAGCTTAAGTGTTGTGTTAGTGATTTATCGAAAACCTCGTATCTTTAAAAATTAGAAAAGGTAATATTAATTACTATTGTATTGAATCAGATTGCATCGCTACTTTTATTGTCTTAGTATAACTGCCACACTCTAACGATATTTAGTATCAGATAATGGTTTACAGCGGTAATAAATATTACCATAAGTGCTAAATATTCTATTCGACATCTACAATATCAAAACAAATTAATTATTACTCCCCAAAATCGTCAAGGAATAATCTCATGAGTATCGAAAACCTAGCGCCAGACTGGATGACTCAAGAGCGCAAAATGATTTATGAGAGTGCGCTCAAAATGTTTAAAGGTTGGGAGCCAAAAGACGAGCAGTGGCGCAAAAACGGCATGATCGATCGCGAGGCTTGGGAAGAGGCTGGAGAGAACGGTTTTTTATGTGCCTCAATGCCTGAAGAGTATGGCGGCGGTGGCGGTGATTTTCGTGATGAAGTCGCTATTATTTATGCTCAAGCAGAATCCAATCAGTCAGGATTTGGCGGTATCGTGCATTCAGGAATCGTCGCGCCTTACATTTTGCATCATGCAACAAAAGAGCAAAAGCAACAGTGGCTACCAAAAATGGCAAGTGGCGAATACATCGCGGCTATCGCTATGACAGAACCGGGCACAGGCTCAGATTTGCAAGCGCTAAAGACTTATGCGGTAAAAGATGGCGACGACTATATTATCAATGGCTCAAAGACCTTTATTACTAATGGTCAGCATGCCAACTTGATTTTGGTGGCTTGCAATGCGGCTTAGCTGTAACGACCTATATTACCCCGCAACAAAAGTCTTACGAGGTGATATGGTTCATCTCATTATAGTGAGTGGTGCCGCCTACCACGCGTCAACTAGTTTGGTATAAGCCTTAGTTTCAGACCATTTTCAATCTGAAGCTAAGGCTTTTTAGGGTTTGCAGGCAAGCAGCTACTTAATGAGTTGATATCTCAGGCTTGGCCATTGAGCGCCATAACATCTCAAACAAAGTATCAAAATCTGTGTTAATAGCTCTATCGGTTTTACGCAGAATGTGCATAATGCCTAGACGATTGATAAATCCCATAAAGACATCAAAGAGTATGTACAAAGGGACTTTATCATTCAAAACGCCTCGATTTTGACCATCTGCCAGCACACTCAAAAACGCATCAATAAGCTCTTTATTCTCATAAATAGCAATATTGTGAAAGCGTGATACTGAGACAGTAGATAGCACCATAACCGCATCGGGTTGAGTGTCCACAAAGTCTAAGCACACCCATAGCGTTTTTCGCAAGCGATCCTTGACACTATCAATCCCTTGCAGATGATCCATAATCCTCGTCGCCAGCCTACCTAATACGATATCCATAATAGTATAAAGCACCGTTTGCTTATCACCAAAATACTTATAGAGCGTTTGCAGCGATACGTTTGCCGTGCTGGCGATTTGTATCATAGTCACTTCGCTGGCATCACTGGTAGCAAACAGTTGGCGTACTGCTTTTTCTATTTTATCTAAGGTGGCTGGCCGCATATCTGCTAGCGGCGCTAAGTGTTGAGAAGTCTTCGTACTGTTGTCTTGATGAATCGTTTTTTGATAGACCACTTCTTGATTGACTATTTTAACTGTCATTACCGTTTGCTCCCTTATTAATTTGCTTAAATTAAAGTCACTTTATTTATTTAATCTACTATGTTTATATAGGGTAATAAAATTACCATTTTTATAAAATTAATTGAATGATGACTTTGATAATCTAGTATAGGTTTTATAAGTTATTATTTACATGGGTTTAAACCACCAATAAAAGGGTAATATAAATTACCATTTATTGTAACCATTAACAAAGCTTTAATTTTTGCACTTCATGGATTAAATAAAATCAAGGATAGATAATATGAGTATTAACGCATTTGCAGCAAAATGGATGACCGAAGAGCACGAAATGGTATATGACAGTGCCCTAAAAATGTTCCAAAGCTGGGAAGACAGAGACGAAGGATGGCGTGAAAACGGCATGATTGATCGTGATGCTTGGGAAGAGGCTGGCGAGATGGGCTTTTTATGTGCATCAATACCAGAAGAATATGGCGGCGGCGGTGGCGACTTTGGTCATGAAGCTGCTATTTTATTAGCGCAAGCGCAAGCGAACCAAGCAGGTTATGGCGGTATGGTGCATTCAGGTATTGTAGCGCCCTATATCTATAAGCTTGGCACAGAAGAGCAGAAAAAATCATTGCTACCTAAAATGGCAACGGGCGAATACGTTGGCGCTATTGCGATGACGGAACCTGGTACAGGGTCTGACTTACAAGCCATTAAGACCTTTGCCAAAAAGGACGGCGATGACTACATCATCAATGGCTCAAAGACCTTTATCACTAACGGTCAGCATGCCAATATTGTGCTATTAGCTTGTAAGACAGACCGCGACAAAGGTGCTCATGGCGTCTCTCTTATCCTCGTTGAAACGGATGGTTTAGAAGGTTTCTCACGTGGTCGCAACCTTAAAAAGACGGGCCTTGCTGGTCAAGATACCTCAGAGCTATTCTTTAGTAATGTCCGTGTGCCACAGAAAAACGTACTCGGCGGTATGGAAGGTCTAGGCTTTATGCACATGATGCAAGAGTTGCCACAAGAGCGCCTGATTATTGCTCTAAGTGGCTGCGGCGCTATGAAACTGGCTTTAGAGCTGACACTCGATTATGTCAAGCAACGTGAAGCCTTTGGCAAGCCGATTTGGAAGTTCCAAAACACGCGCTTTAAGCTCGCTGAGGTACAAGCGGATTACTTAGCGGTAAAAGCCTTGTGCGATTCAGCAGTGGAGGCGCAAATAGAGGGTAAGCTTGACGCCGCGCAAGCCTCGCTCATTAAGTACTGGGTAACTGAAAAACAGTGCAAAACTATGGATGAGTGCTTACAGCTATTCGGTGGTTACGGTTATATGTCAGAATATCCAATCGCTCGTATGTATGCTGATGCTCGCGTACAAAAAATCTACGGCGGCACTAATGAGATTATGAAAGAGCTGGCCTCGCGCTTTATGTAATTTCTATAATCGAGATAGAGCTATATATTTTTAATATTAAACATAAATTGAGAAAGATACGTCCTTCTCAATATCTTATAATTTAGCACTTATCAAAAATATTAAAGGGATTTTTATGACTGAGACCGCTTATATCTATGACAGCATCCGTACCCCACGTGGTAAAGGCAAAAAGGATGGTTCTTTATACCAAGCGTCGCCCATCTGGTTGGTGCGTGGTTTATTAAAAGAGATGGAGCAGCGCCATAACTTGGATACCAGCTTAGTGGATGACGTTGTCCTTGGCTGCGTCACTCCAGTAGGCGAGCAGGGTTCTGACATTGCTCGTACTGCGGTTCTCGATGCTGGCTGGGCACAGAGCGCCGCAGGCTTAACGTTATCTCGATTCTGTGCTTCAGGTCTTGAGTCTATTAATCTTGCTGCGGCCAAAGTCATGTCGGGCATGGAGGATTTAGTCGTCGCAGGTGGCGTTGAGTCAATGAGCCGCGTGCCTATGGGTTCTGATGGCGGTGCATGGTATATGGATCCACGAGTCAACGCGGCTACTGCCTTTGTACCACAAGGGGTTGGCGCTGATACTATAGCCACGCTAAAAGGCTTTAGTCGCAGCGATGTTGACGCGTTCGCTACTGAATCACATCGCCGCGCTGCCAACGCTTGGGAGCAGGGCTATAATGATAAATCAGTTGTGCCCGTCACAGACATTAACGGCATGTTGTTATTGGATAAAGACGAAACCATTCGTCCAAATACTACGGTTGAGACGTTAGCAGGGCTGAATCCTTCTTTTATTATGCCCGGTCAGATGGGTTTTAATAGCGTCATCTTGGATAAATACACCACTATCGAAAAAGTAAACCACGTCCATCATGCAGGTAATTCATCGGGTATCGTTGACGGTGCGGCGATATGCCTAGTTGGTAGTGCTGCTGCTGGCAAAAAAGCGGGCCTTAAACCGCGTGCCAAGATTACTATGGCCTCGGTTATTGGTTCAGAACCGGCCATCATGCTGACTGGTCCCACGCCTGCTTGCCAAAAAGCGCTAGATAAAGCGGGTATGAAAGCCTCTGATATTGATCTGTGGGAGATCAACGAAGCCTTTGCTGCGGTTCCTATGAACACCGCTCATGACTTAGGTATCTCGCTTGATATCGTCAACGTCAATGGTGGCGCTATTGCTATGGGTCATCCGCTAGGTGCTACGGGTGCTATGCTAATGACTACGGTTTTAGATGAGCTGGAGCGCCGTGACCTCAAAACCGCTATGCTGACGTTGTGCGTCGGTGGTGGTATGGGTATTGCGACTATCATTGAGCGCGTCTAAAAATTTAATCATCACATAGATAGTGATAATCAAGAGATCATTTAAAGGATAAAAAATGACTACCAATACAGCTACAGATAGCATTGATGCTATCAATACTCTAGCCAATTTTTCAGCGCAACGTGATGACGACATCGTTACGGTAACTATCGATCAAAGCGATCGAAAAATGAACGTTATCGGTGACGGTTTTACCGAAGCTTTTGCCGCTATGACGGACAGTTTTATTAACGATGAGTCTGCTAAAGGTCTCATCTTAACCTCAGCAAAAGACAGCTTCGTGGTTGGCGCGGATATCGATCAGCTCTCTAACATTGAAACCGCTGAGCAGGCTTTTGATCTGGTCGAAGACTTAAAAGCCTGCCTACGTAAACTTGAGAGCGAAGGCAAGCCTGTGGTCGCTGCTATGACTGGCACCGCATTAGGTGGCGGGCTTGAGCTGGCGTTAGCCTGTCACTATCGTATAGCGATTGACTCGCCAAAAACTAAGCTGGGTCTACCAGAAGTTAAGCTAGGGTTATTGCCAGGTGGCGGCGGTACTCAGCGCCTGCCAAGGCTGGTTGGTATCCAAAAAGCGCTTGAGCTGATGACACAAGGGGTTGAGCTACGGGCTAAAGCGGCTTTAGATATCGGTCTTATTGATGCGATAGCTACTGATAACGATGATATGTTAGCGCAAGCGAAAGAGTGGATAAAAGCCAATCCCAAAGTACAACAACCTTGGGACAAAAAAGGCTTTAAAATCCCAGGCGGTAACAGCATGCATCCCAAAGTGGTGCAAGTGTTCTCTATTGCTCCTGCCATGGCCAACCAAAAGTCGCACGGCAACTATCCTGCGATCACTCATATCATGTCTAGCGTCTTTGAAGGCTGCATCGTCGATATCGATACCGGTCTTGAGCTTGAGTCGCGCTTTTTTGCCGCTTGTGTCTTATCTTCCGAATCTAGAAATATGATCAATACCCTTTGGACGCAGCTCAATAGCATCAAAAAAGGTCAATCTCGTCCCGATGGCGTTGAGCGCTATAAAACCAAAAAGGTCGGCATTTTAGGCGCAGGTATGATGGGCGCAGGTATTGCTTATGTCAGTGCCAAAGCAGGACTAGAGGTCGTATTGCTCGATACCGAATTGGCAGGTGCTGAAAAAGGCAAAGCCTACTCTACAAACCTCCTAGATAAAGCCATCAGTCGTAAACGCTCTACTGAAGACAAGAAGCAAGCGCTACTGGATCGTATCAAGCCGACCGTCTCTTATGACGATCTAGCAGATTGCGATTTAATCATTGAAGCGGTGTTTGAGAACCGTGAAATCAAAGCCAAGTGTACGCAGCAGTCCGAAGCCGTGATTCCAGAATCAGCGGTTTATGCGTCTAACACCTCAACCTTGCCTATCACTGGATTGGCCCAAGCGAGCAAGCGTCCACAGCAATTTATTGGTTTACATTTCTTCTCGCCCGTTGACAAGATGCCTTTAGTTGAGATTATCGTGGGCGAAAAGACCGACGATGACACCTTAGCCAAAGCTTTTGATTATGTATTGCAAATCGGCAAAACCCCAATCGTCGTCAACGACAGTCGCGGGTTTTATACTTCACGCGTATTCGGCACTTATGTGTCAGAAGGCGTCACCATGTTAGGCGAGGGCGTACATCCGCGCAGTATCGAAGTTGCTGGTATGAAAACCGGCATGCCTATGCCGCCACTAGCGCTACAAGATGAAGTGTCACTAAGCTTAGCCTTGCTTGTGAGCGAGCAGCAGCAAAAGGATATGGAGGCAGAAGGCAAAACCATGGTGATGCGTCCGTCGTACGATATTCTAAAAACGCTCGTCAAAGAGCATAATCGTGAAGGTAAAAAGAACGGTAAAGGCTTTTATGAGTATCCCGATAAAGGCGATAAGCACTTATGGCCTGAGCTGGTGAACTTATATCCCACAAGCGCTGAGCAGCCAAGCCAAGAGGATTTAGTGGATCGTTTGATGTTTATTCAAGCCAACGAGTCGGCCAAGTGTTTTGAAGAAAACGTCGTGCGCTCAGTGGCGGATACCAATATCGGCTCTATCTTTGGTTGGGGTTTTGCGCCGCATCAAGGCGGTACACTACAGTTTATTAACGCTATGGGTGTCGAGCAGTTTGTGGCCCGTAGTCGTCAGCTTGCCAAGCAATATGGCGAGCGTTTTGAGCCAGCTAACATCTTGGTAGAGATGGCTTCAAGTGGCAAGGAGTTTGTAGATGGCTAATAATGATAGTTTACATCCATCAGCTATTAGTCAAATGAGCGATTGCTTACAAGGATTGCGCATCATAGATTTGACGCGCAATCTGCCGGGGCCTTTTGCCACGCGTTTGCTTGCTGATTTGGGCGCTGAAATTATAAAAATCGAGCCCAAAGGCGGTGATCCCGCTCGCGCTTTGGGTGGATTGTTTGACGCCTTGAACCACGGTAAAACTATCGAAAAGGTTGATTTTCGTGATGACAAGGGCATAGCGTCAGTCAAGACGTACCTTAAGAATGCTGATGTCATGCTCGATAGCTTTCGTCCTGGAGTGCTAAAGGGTATGGGTTTAGACGCCCAAACCTTGCATGCGATAAACCCAAAGCTGGTCATCGTCTCGATTACCGGCTATGGCATGGTTGATGACAACGACGTGACTCATGACTGGGCAGACAAAGCCGGTCACGATATCAACTTTATGGCGATGAGTGGCGTACTTGATCAGCTAAAGACTGCTAAGGGCGAGCAAGCTATGCCCAACGTCCAGTTTGCAGACTTGGCAGGCGGTAGTGATACCGCAGTGATTGCCTTGTTAGCAGCGGTTTTTGCCGCGCAGCGTACGGGTAAAGGCCGGCATGTCGCAGTCAGCATGACGCATAGCTTATATAATCACATGATTATGCCCAAGGCGACAGGCACGCTAGTTAAGAGCTTCTCAGGACAGAATCCACCGCCTCAACATGACTTTTTGGGTGGACTGCTACCTTGCTATCGCTTATATAAAACTTTGGATAATCGTTACATGGCAGTAGGGTCACTAGAGCTGAAGTTCTGGCAAGGGTTATGTGAAGTGTTAGAGCTGCCTGAGCTCAAAGACGCGCATTGGCAGCGCGGTGTGATGCCCAACCTGCCTGCTAGCAAAGAGGCCGCCGCCAAAGTCACTAAAAGGTTTGCTAGTCAACCACTCACACATTGGCAAGATCTATTTGCAGCAGCAGATGTCTGCGTGACGCCTGTACTAACCTTAGAGGAGGCAAAAGCACATCCATTATTTGCTCATCAGGATAACCATCAAGCGACATCAGGTTGGCAGAGGGTTAGCTAATAGCAGGGTGAGTTATATGGTCTTAAACAGTCAATGATGTCAAAGCATGATGCGACTGAGATTATCGCTAGAGATTAAAAAGCCGCTATAAAAGTATAGTGGCTTTTTTGATGTTCAACAGACCCTGATCACCAGCGTTTTTGATTCGGTTGATTTGCTGATGATAGACGCTCAGCCGATTGGTCTCGCGCCCTAGCCATCAAACCTACTATTTTTATAGAATTTCATATTCAGACTTGCCGAGTAATATCGAATACCCTTATGATGGTGATATTTTGTCAATGAATGTATAACTGCCTCATCGCTTACAGACAATTCAAAGATTCTATCCTTGCCCAATAAACAAAAGATGACTCCAATGACCAAAAACTTCTCTCAAACTGCGGCTTTCATCTGGTCTGTCGCTGACCTGTTACGCGGTGACTTTAAGCAATCTCAATACGGTCGCATCATCTTACCCTTTACCTTACTGCGCCGCCTAGAGTGTGTGTTAGAAGAGCACAAGGCCAATGTCGTCACTGAAAGCCTGCGCATCGCTGAGATGGGTCTATCTGAGGAAGCACAAGAGAAATTCTTGATACGTGCCAGCAAGCGACCGTTCTACAATATCTCGCCGATGGATCTGAGCAAGATGGGTCAAAGCGATATAAAAGACAACTTAAATACTTACGTGCAATCCTTCTCTAAAGATGCGCGTGAGATATTTGAGCATTTCAAGTTTGAAGAGTTCGTCGGGCAGCTCGCCGATGCCAACTTACTGTATAAAGTGGTGCGGATGTTTGCCACTACGGATCTTAGCCCTGACGCTATCTCTAATCACGAAATGGGCTTTGTATTTGAAGAGCTGATCCGCCGCTTTGCTGAAAGCTCAAACGAGACCGCAGGCGAGCATTTTACCCCGCGTGATATCGTCCGCTTGACTACGTCACTGGTATTTATGGAGGATGATAGTGTTCTGAGCAAGGAAGGCATCATTCGCACGATATATGATCCGACAGCGGGCACTGGCGGCTTTTTGTCCTCGGGTATGGAATACGTGCTAGAGCTAAACCCTGACGCGGTGATGCGTACCTACGGGCAAGAGCTAAACCCTGAGTCCTACGCTATCTGTAAAGCCGATATGCTGATCAAAGGACAAGAGGTCAATAACATCAAGCTGGGCAATACCTTATCCAGTGATCAGTTGGCAGGCGAGAAGTTCGACTACATGCTATCCAATCCGCCATTCGGGGTAGACTGGAAAAAGATATCAGGCGAGATCAAAGACGAGCACGATCAAAAAGGCTTTGACGGTCGCTTTGGGGCAGGCTTGCCGCGCGTGTCTGATGGTTCGCTATTGTTCCTAATGCATCTGCTAAGCAAGATGCGTCCTATCGTTAGTAACGAGCTGGCTAGTGAGCAAGAGACGGATAACAGAAGCACGCAAAACACCAATCAAACCAATAATCAAGGCAGCCGTATCGGTATTATTCTCAATGGCTCGCCACTATTCACAGGCGGCGCGGGGAGCGGTGAAAGTGAGATCCGCCGCTATATCTTGGAGGCTGACTTATTAGAAGCTATCATCGCTTTGCCAAACGATATGTTCTATAACACCGGCATTGCCACCTATATCTGGATATTAAGTAATAAGAAAGACGCTGAGCGTCGAGGTAAAGTTCAATTAATCGACGGTAGTCATCTATATAGCAAGATGCGTAAATCACTCGGCTCCAAGCGTAATGAGATGAGTGAAGATGATGCCAAGACCATTATTCGCAGCTTCGGTGACTTTGAAGTGGTGGACGCGCGTGTATTAGATAAGCCTGAAGAGGTAAAGTCTAATCGTGGTCGCCAGTCTGCCAATCCTAAAAGTGAGGCTGCTAAAACCTTCGCCAGTAAGATATTTGCCACCCATGAGTTTGGCTATCGCCGTATCACCATTGAGCGTCCGCTACGTCTTTCTGCCCAATTATCTGATGAAGCTATCGACAGCTTGCGTTATGCGCCTAAACCGTTCGATATGGTCATGCCAGCGCTATATGACGCCTTTGGCAATAACTGGACGACTGACAGCTATGGTGATTTATCAGCGGTCACGTTAGAGGCACGTGCCATGATTAAGGCTGACTTCTCCGAGCTAAAAGAAAAGCAAGTCAAAGACGTGCTCGATACCAAAGTTTGGCAGGATCAGCTTGAGATTATGAATAAAGCCAAAGCCTTACAAGCGGCTATCGGTGAAAACCAATTCGATGACTTCAACGAGTTTGAAAAAGTGCTCAAACAGGCGTTCAAAGATGCTGATGTGAATCTTGATGCTAAAGAGAAAAAACAGATGTTAGATGCGATCACTTGGAAAAACCCTGAGGCAGAACCCGTCATTAAAAAAGTGATCAAGGTTGCCAATCCGCTCTATGGTGCATTTGAATATACCAATCCTGCCAGCAAGACCAAAATTGTAGAGTTCCAAACAGATAGCGATCTACGTGATTATGAAAACGTACCGCTCACTCCTGAAGTGACGACTACTGATCTGATTGAAAGTTACTTTGCCCGTGAAGTGCAGCCGCATGTGCCTGATGCGTGGATCAATGCCGATAAGGTAGATGCTATCGATGCAGAGATCGGCATCGTCGGCTTTGAGATACCGTTTAACCGCCATTTCTATGTGTATGAGCCACCACGCGCGCTTGCTGAGATTGATGCAGACTTGGATGCAGTTAGTAGCGAGATTATGCAGTTATTGGGTGAGGTGCATTCGTGATGGCGAAGTATCAGCAATATGAAGAGTATAAGGATTCTGGGGTTGAGTGGTTGGGGGGTATCCCTAGCCATTGGGAAGCTAAGAGACTGGGGCAGTTTTTCAAAGAACGTCGTGAAAAAGTTAGTGATAAAGACTATGCAGCGCTGTCAGTTACTATGAAAGGAATTGTTCCTCAATTAGAAAATGCTGCAAAAAGTGATGCTGGAGATAATCGAAAATTAGTTCTAAAAAATGACTTCGTTATAAATAGTCGTTCAGATAGAAAAGGTTCGTCTGGTACATCACCGTTCGATGGTTCTGTATCGTTAATTAGTATCGTTTTAGAGCCTAGAGATATCTCGCCTCGGTTTGTACATCATTTACTTAGGAGTTATCCATTTCAAGAAGAATTTTATCGTTATGGAAAAGGTATCGTTGCTGATTTATGGAGTACAAATTCGTCTGAAATGAAAAACATATTAATACCTAATATACCTATAGATGAACAAACTCAAATCGCCAATTTTCTCGATTATGAAACCGCCCAAATTGATACCCTAATCGAAAAGCAGCAAACCCTTATCCAACTGTTAAAAGAAAAGCGCCAAGCAGTAATCAGTCATGCGGTGACAAAAGGCTTAAACCCTGATGCGCCGATGAAAGATTCGGGCGTTGAGTGGTTGGGAGAGGTGCCTGAGCATTGGGAGGTTTCAAAGCTAAAATATTATTCTTCGATTCAAGGTGGCTATGCATTTAGTAGTGACTCTTTCACTGAAGAAGGTGTGCAAATACTAAAGATAGGTAATGTATATCAGAATAGATTAGCACTAGAACGTCAACCTACATTTGTGCCAGAAGTTATGCTAGAAGCACTTCCAGACTTTATAGTCAAAGATGGTGATATCTTAATGTCCTTAACTGGTACATTAGGAAAACGAGACTATGGATTTGCAGTTGCAATAAAAGATGACGGAAAATACTTACTCAATCAGCGTGTAGCAAAGTTAAATCCCGCAGATGAAAAAATTGATCGGGATTTTTTGTTAAATGTACTTTGGTCTGAATCTTACTTGAATCAGTTGTACTCTTTGCCTTCAGGTACTAAGCAAGCTAACCTCTCTAATAGTGACGTTTTAGATATTGTAATCACTTTGCCCCCATCAAAAACTGAACAGAAAGAAATAGCAGTAGAACTTCAAAATCAGAAAGACACTTTTGATAAAGCTATACAGAAAGCTATGACTTCGATAGAACTCATGCAAGAACGCCGCACCGCTTTAATATCCGCTGCGGTGACGGGTAAGATTGATGTGCGGGGTTGGCGGGCGCCTGAGTAGCTGTAAATAGAGATTAAGCGCATATTGCGTTTGATAAACAAGAAAATCAATAAAAGGAGTTGTATGATGAAAGCAGTTACCGTAGCAGCTCTATTGGCATCAATGGCCGTGACCACCATCGCCCAAGCACAGACCTATAAATGGCAAGATGATTTTTGCAGTATGAAAGGTGACTTTGATAGTAAAAAATATACTGCTAAGCAAATCAAGAATTCACATTTAGTATTAGAAAGCTTAACCAGATCAAATCTAGATAGCTTTTTTCCACCGATGGATGTTGATGCACTAGACAAGTTATCGATGAAAGACTTAGACAAGCTTACTGAAGAATATATAAAAGTTAAGAATAACCCCACTCTCAACTTATTTTTCTAATGTTATTGGTTTACTTAGTTTTTAAAATTTCAGTTAAAACAATTAGAATTTTAAATTCTATAAAAATCAAAAGCCTACGATAAGTTGAGATTGGCGTTAAGAATAATATTGAACGACTTGATGTGGTGCCTGAAGCAAAAGGTTATAAGCAAGAGTTGGTCAAATCTATTGACGGCGAATATAAACAAAATAAATTGACGATTTTGGGATATCTGAATCCCAGTGAGGCACTCAAGCAAAGCCCGCAAATGTGTAAAACTTATATTGAGCCGTTATTAAAGAATGAAACGGCTGTGCAAAATAGATGGAAGCAGTTTGTTGAAGAGCAAATTCAAGAACAAGCAGATATCACAGACGATGGTGGTAAGTATTACCGCAGTTTGGCTACCAAGCGCTATCAGGAAGAAAAAGCCAGCAACCCTACTAAGTACGCCAAGATAAACTTGGTTACTTTTGGCTTTGGTAATTGCGTCAATGAGCAGGTCTATCATGCCGACTCTGATGAAGTGTTTAGTAATCAGCAAAAACTGAATAAAGCGTTATTTGGTAAAAGCTTTAAAGAGGTGTGTGATGAGCCGTAAAACTTGGATTACGTTTTTTAATGAAGCCGAATAAACCGCCCAACTCATGCAAGAACGCCGCACCGCTTTAATATCTGCTGCTGTTACGGGTAAGATTGATGTGAGGGGCTGGCGGGCGCCTGAGTAGAGAACATTTACCTTATACACTTATATTTTAAACGCTTTAGCGTTAAACAGCGGAATAAACATGGTCAACAAGAAACCCATAAAAGAGTGGACAAGTTTTAGCCAACAACTAGAGCTTTTAAAAAATCGCGGCCTGATTATCGAAGACGAACAAAAAGCTTTGGGTTATCTAAAGACCATTGGTTATTACCGCTTTAGTGGTTATTTATATTCGTTTAGACAAGTGGATGCCCAAAACTCCAATCATAAGCTAGATTGTTTTATAGAGGGTAGTCATTTCGAAGATGTCAAAAATCTATATATGTTTGATAAAAAACTGAGACAACTGGCTTTGGATGCACTAGAAAGAATAGAAGTCGCATTACGAGTAAACATCAGTTATACATTAGGTCATTATAGTCCTACGGCTTACTTAGATAGCCAATATTTTGCTGATAACTTTGACCATGAAAAGTGGGTCATACGTCATCAAGGCGCAATAGATAATGAACAAAGAAAAAAGAATACCTTTGTTAATCACCACACAAGATATTATTCTGCATTACCGATTTGGGTCGCTTGCGAAACATGGGATTTTGGTACCATGTCAACGTTATTTAAAGGTATGAAGGACAGTGATAAAGATCACATAGCAAAGATCTATCACCTGCAAAGTGGTAGTCACTTACAGTCACATCTGCATGCCTTTAACTTTATACGTAATGTATCAGCACACCATAGCAGACTATGGAATAAAGCAATCGTATTTAAGGCCAGTCTAAAAGGGCTAAGTGATAGAGAATGGCAAGATTTATCCGTCAAAAAAGTATTTGTTTATTTTTGCTTGATGAAGAGAATGCTAGATGTGATTTGTCCCAATTCTAAATGGGGTGAGCGTTTTCTGACACTCTTAGATGAATTCCCACAAGTGGGGAATAATGCCGTGTATCTAAAACAAATGGGCGTTGATATAGATCCAAATTCATGGCAGTTATGGCAGAGCGACCTAACAAAACGAACAGACAAAAAAAGCCCCTAGTCTTATGCTCCAACCACATGGGTTGGTAAAACTAGGGGAGTTGTTGCGAGAAATTATACCTGTTATTGACACCCCTGTCAATTTTTTGACACCCCCTGTCGTTTTGAGGTATTAAAACGAACCTATAAAAATAGCTAAAATTAGTATGAATCTAAACGGAATTAACATGACCAACGCTCACGACTTCACCTACGAAACTGTCTTTCAAGCCGATATTGTCACTCAGATGCAAGCGCACGGTTGGCAAGTAGGTCATGCCAGCGGCTATACGGCTAAGACGGCGCTATATGAGCAAGACGTGCTCGACTTTGTGCAGAGTACCCAACTAGAGGAGTGGGAGAAGTTCTGTCGTACTCATCCTATCGATAGTGAGCGTCATTTTATCGCCGCATTGGTGAAGCAGCTGAATAAAGCGGACGAGAATGCCACCGATAAAGCTTCGCGCACCTATGGTACGCTAGGCGTCTTACGTCATGGTCTCAAGATCCGTAACGCGCGGTTTAGTTTGTGCCAGTTTAAGCCTGAACATAGCCTAAACCCTGAGACCATGGCGCGCTATGAGGCCAATATCTGCCGTGTTATCCCTGAGGTCGTGTATAGCCCACATACCAGCGTAAAAAATAGCTCAAAAGATAAAACAGACGGTAAGGTTGCTAAGCGTAACCGTATCGACATCGTCCTATTCGTCAATGGCATACCTGTCACCACGATGGAGCTAAAGTCTGAGTTTAAGCAGTCGGTTGATAATGCGATTAGCCAGTATAAGAAGACCCGCCTGCCAAAAGACCCTGCTACAGGTAAGCCTGAGCCGCTACTGACATTTAAGCGCGGCGCACTAGTACATTTTGCCGTCAGTCAGTATGAAGTCTATATGACCACTAGGCTGGCAGGCGAGAACACCTACTTTTTACCGTTTAATAAAGGCACAGCCAGTGGCGGCGCGGGCAATGATGTACCGACAGATAGTAGCCGCTATGCCACCGACTACCTATGGAATGAAGTATTAACGCCTGATAATTTGCTGGCTATCCTCGGCCACTTTATGCACTTGCAGATTGAGGAAGAAGAGGACGCGATCGGGCGCAAGTCCAAAAAAGAGACCATGATGTTTCCCCGCTATCATCAGTGGGACGTGGTGACCAAGCTAGTCTATGCCGCCATTGATGAGGGCGCAGGGCAAAAGTATCTGATTCAGCATAGTGCTGGTTCGGGTAAGTCTAACTCTATCGCATGGACAGCGCACCAGCTCTCCACCTTATACAACAGTGAGGGGGATAAGCAGTTTGACTCGGTCATAGTGATTACCGATCGCACCGTACTGGACGACCAACTACAAGACACCATCTATCAGTTTGAACATGCCGATGGCGTAGTCGGTAAGATCAACCGTAAAGAAGGTGACGGCTCAAAGTCTGAGCAGCTCGCCAGCGCGCTAGTCAACTCACAACCGATTATCATTGTTACTATTCAGACCTTTCCATTTGTCCTCAAAGCCATTGAAGACTCAAGCGTGCTCAAGTCGCGCCGTTATGCCATCATTGCCGATGAAGCGCACTCCTCACAGACAGGTTCTACCGCACGCCAGCTTAAAGAAGTGCTGGTCTCAGGGAATATAGAGACTAATATAGACGATGATAAGCCGCTCTCTAGTGAAGATGTTTTAGACGCCACGCTTGCCGCGCGCCGTAGCAGCCCGAATCTGAGTTATTACGCCTTTACCGCCACGCCGAAGCCCAAAACCATTGAGCTATTTGGGCGAGTGCCCAATCCTGACTTGCCCGCCTCTAAACAGAATAAGCCTGAGTCCTATCATGTCTATTCGATGCGTCAAGCGATAGAGGAGGGCTTTATCTTAGATGTGCTCAAGAACTATACCAACTATAAAGTGGTCTATCAGCTCAAGCAAACCCTCAAAGCTGATGATGAGGTCGATTCGCGCCGTGCCAAGATTAAATTGAATAACTGGGTGCGCCTCCATGACCATAATATCGCACAAAAGGTCAAAGTCATCATTGAGCACTTTAATGACAATGTTAAAGGCTTACTAGGCGGGCAAGCCAAAGCGATGGTGGTAACGGGGTCTCGTAAAGAGGCGGTGCGTTATAAGATCGCCTTTGATAGCTATATTGCCGACAATGGTTATCGCGGTATTAATGCGATGGTAGCCTTCTCAGGAGAGGTGACTTTTGATGACCATGATTTACAAAATAGCAGTGACCCTGATAGTAGTGCGCTGGTCGGTGAGAAGTTCACTGAACATAATATGAATACTGGTTTAAAAAAACGTGACCTACGTACCGCCTTTGACAGTGACGACTATCAGGTGATGCTAGTAGCTAATAAGTTCCAGACGGGCTTTGATCAGCCTAAACTGTGCGCCATGTACGTCGATAAGAAGTTAGTCGGTGTCGATTGCGTCCAGACCTTGTCCCGGCTTAATCGTACTTATAAAGGTAAAGCAGAAAGCGGTACCTTTGTCCTCGATTTCTTTAACGATCCAGATGATATCTTGGCCGCCTTCCAGCCGTATTATGAGACGGCGACCTTGGCGGACGTGTCTGACCCTGATCAAGTTTATGACCTTTACAACAAGTTGGATAGCAGCAATATTTTTACCAAAAACGAAGTCGAGCAGTTCGTTAAGGCCTTTTATAGCAAGAATAAATCTAATGCCGCTATCAGTAATATCTGCAAGCCTGCGGTTGAGCGTTGGCAAAAGCAGTATCTTGAGGCACGTACAGAAGCAAAGCATGCCAAAACGATGCTTGAAGAAACTAAAACGACGGGTAATGTAGTACTGATTACCAATGCTGAGAACGACTACAAAGGCTATAAGGCTAAGCAAGACGAGCTTGAGATTTTTAAAAAGGATCTAGGCACTTTTACCCGCCAGTATGAGTTTATGTCGCAGATTGTCGACTATGACAGCAAGGATCTTGAGAAGCTCAGCTTATACGCGCGTAATCTACAGCCGCTATTACGCGAGAGCGTCAGTGAGGACGACGATATCGATTTGAGCAATATTGTGATGAGTCATTACCGCGTCTCAAAGCTCTATCAGCAAGACCTCAAGCTGCAAGAGAGTAAAAGTGAGTATCAGCTGGATGCAGGCGGCGGCGCTGGTACCGCGAAACCCAAGGACAAAAAAGAAGAGCTACTATCGCAAGTTATCACTAGGCTAAATGAGATTTTTAGCACAGAAAACCTGACAGATAAGGACATGCTGAACTATGCGCATACGGTCAGTGACAAAATGTCTGAAGATGATCTTGTCATGAAGCAAATAGCTAATAATGCTAAAGCACAAGCGATGCTTGGCGGCTTTTCTAAGTCGTTAGATGATGCCATTATGAGTAGTAGTGCTGCACACGAAGAACAGATGATGCAGCTGCTCTCAGATCCTGTTAAGACTCAGAAATTTGCGCAGGTTGTCTACGATTTATTATGTGCTTAGTGAGCAAATAGTTGTTTGATGTTAAATTGAGTGATCACATATCAGCGAGTAATTGCTTATATTTGAATGTTTAAATACTGTATTACAGTTTTAGCTATCAAATATGAGCGTTTATACAGCTCTTAGGGTCTTCAACACGCCTTAGATAATGTAGAGATTATCTTCTATATTATTTTTCATATGCAACAGACGAGGAGCGATATCTTCTTCTAACTTAGTACGACTAAGCACAAAACTTGGCGCGCCGCAGTTAAAAGTTAGTAAGCCCTCAGTCGGATGCATGATGGCCGTGGCGACGGCATTAACCTCCTTTTGCCATTCGCTAATCGAAAAGCAATAGCCGTAATCTTCGTATTCTTTAAAGGCTTTATCCAGTCCTCGCCTAATCTTTAACCAATCATCTTTGTACTTGCTGCGAATGGCATCGAGGATGAACTCTTGCTCAGCAGGTACCATACTGGCTAAGCAAGCTCGTCCCATCGCACTAGAATGCATAGGCAAGTACGACCCGACATTACGGCGCATAGTTGTGGTGCTAGAGCCTTGTACAACGTTTAGATAGACCATCATTAGGCGGTCACGAGTCGCCATGGCAACGGCACTATTGGCGTAATCTGCCAATTCTTCCATATATGGCGTGACCAAATTATTGATCGAGATATTCGCCATCATGGCATAGCCAAATCCCAACACACCAGCGGCTAGTTGATATTTGCTACTGGTGGTGGATTGCTTTAAATATCCTAACTTGACTAAGGTATAAGTCAGACGTGTGATCGTCCCTTTAGGCAGACCCGTTAGTTGACTTAGGTCTTGATTGCCAAGATAAGGGCGCTGCGGAGTAAAACAACGCAGTAGCTCAAGTCCACGAGCCAAAGCCGTGACAAACTGCCGGTCGTTTTTATCTCTCATCTCTGCAATGGGCTCTAACCATTCGGCATGCATTGTTGAGTTAGCATTTTTATCAGTAAGGGTATCATTAGTCATAGGCGCTCAACTATTTCGAATCGAAATCACAAAAAATAAAATTTTATTAGGGTCTGACAAACCCGTCAGAGCATGGATGCACTTTGACGGGTAATAAACACTTAGCTAATGGCTGCTTTAATTAGCTAGTGGCCTCTCTTATCATATTACGGGCAATAATAATTTGCTGGATCTGCGTGGTGCCTTCATAGAGACGATACAAGCGCACGTCACGATAGAAGCGCTCAATGCCATAATCAGCAATATAACCCGCACCGCCAAGGATCTGCACCGCTCTATCAGCAACCCGCCCGCACATCTCAGTGGCGAACATCTTACAACAAGAGGACTCCGTAGCGACATCTTTGCCCTCATCACGCAGACGTGAGGCATCAAGTACCATAGATTTAGCCGCGTAAATCTCCGCTTTTGAGTCCGCAAGCATCGCTTGAATCAGCTGAAAGCTTGCAATAGGCTGACCGAATTGTTTACGATCTACGGCATAATTGAGGGCATCATCTAGCATACGAGTGGCAGCGCCCGTACTAGCAGCTGCAATATGCAAGCGACCTTTATCCAGCACTTTCATCGCCGTTTTAAAGCCGACACCTTCAACACCGCCGATCAAAGCACTTGCTGGCACCACGCAGTTATCAAAGATCACATCACAAGTATGCGCGCCTTTTTGTCCCATTTTTTTATCGATTTTGCCTAAAGTAATGCCTGGGGTATCGCTCTCAACGATAAAGGCAGAGATGCCGCCCGCGCGTTTATTCTCAGGGTCGGTACGCGCCATCACAGTGAAGACACCTGCTTGTGGTGCGTTAGTGATATAGCGCTTGGTGCCGTTGATGACATAAGTGTCGCCGTCTTTGATTGCGGTGGTTCTAAGCGACGCAGCATCCGAGCCTGCTTCGGGTTCAGTCAGACAAAACGAGCCAATAATCTCGCCGCTGGCAAGTTTGGGCAAATACTTTTGCTTTTGCTCTTCGGTGCCGTCGATGACCAGACCTGAGGAGCCAATGCCATTATTGGTACCGATAAGCGAGCGAAACGCAGGGGAGGTGCGTCCCATCTCAAAGGCGACGATGACCTCTTCTTCCATAGTGAGTCCAAGACCGCCGTATTCTTCTGGTATGGTCAATCCAAATAGACCCAGCTCGCGCATTTGACTGATGATATCTTCTGGCAAACGATCATTTTCGGCGACCCAATCCTCTTTAGGTATCAGCTGATCATTCACAAACTGACGAACGGTATTGATGATATGGTCGAGGGTTTCTTTATCTCTAATCATGTGACTTCCTTGTCTGATGGGATTGAATGTTAAAAATAGTGTGAATTACTTTGACACTTGTGACTGGCAGTACGAATAACTGATAGTACAAATGACTGTTTTACATAAATGGCTTGTATGAGCTAAATAGCATAATCTATACTAAAGCAGATTACAACAATTTCGGTTTTATAAACCGCAGTGCGGTATTTTTATAATATATAAAAAATAACTACTAAGGATAGCATCATGGAAGAGTCCATCATTACCTATGAGACGTTGGATAATGGCGTAAGTGTGATAACCCTCAATCGCCCTAAAGTTCGCAATGCTTTAAATGCCGAATTGCGCGAGCAAATGGCAGAGATTTTTGTTCAGTTAAATGACGATACGAATACCAAGGCGATTGTGTTGACTGGCGGCGATAAGGTGTTCGCGGCTGGTGCTGATATCAATGATTTTTTAACCGCAAAAACAGTCGATGTGTACTTGCGTCATAGTGAGCGCTATTGGGATGCCATTACCAATTGTCGCAAGCCGATTATTGCAGCGGTCAATGGCTATGCGCTTGGCGGCGGCTGTGAGCTCGCTATGCATGCTGATATCATTGTCGCGGGCAAGTCGGCTAAGTTTGGACAACCCGAAATCAAAATCGGATTAATGCCAGGAGCAGGGGGCACGCAGCGGCTGTTTCGCTTGATTGGCAAACATAAAGCCATGAAGCTAATCCTAACGGGCGACATGATAAACGCTGAATCAGCGGATCAAATGGGGCTGGTCTCTGAAGTGGTGGAAGATGAGGCGACTATCACCCGTGCTATTGAGATTGCTGAACAACTAGCAGGTTATTCACCGATTGCTGTAGAACAAATTAAAGAAGTTGCTAATCTTGGCGTTGACATGCCTCTACAAGGCGCATTGGCTTTAGAGCGTAAAGCTTTTCAGATTTTGTTCGACACCGAAGATCAAAAAGAAGGCGCCAAAGCCTTTTTGGAAAAACGTAGTGCTGAATATAAAGGGAAATAGCTTGTCAAAGTATAGACTTCTCAAAGCATAAAGAGAAACAGAAAATATATTTTGAAAACGAGATTGTTTAATAAGACCATATAAAGCAATAAGAGCTCATAAAGTAAAAAGACCATATAAAGGATTATTATGACGGTTAAATCATTGGCCATTATTGGCACCGGTATTATGGGAATGGGTATTGCCCAAATCGCAGCCCAAGCGGGCATCCAAGTGCTGTTATTTGATGCCAAAGCGGGTGCCGCTGAGCAAGGACGCCAATCGCTTCCAGGCTATGCTCGAGAAACTGGCGGCTAAAGGTAAATTTACCGATGAGCAGCTACAGGCGACTTTGACCAATCTGATCGTGATTGAAGATATAGCCAAAATTGCCGAGGTAGATATCGTCATTGAAGCGATTATCGAAAATCTAGAAATAAAACAGGTGCTGTTTAAACAGCTAGAAAGCATCGTTCCCGCCGAAACCATTTTGGCAACCAATACCTCATCGCTCGCGGTAACCGCAATTGCTTCTGGTTGTGAGCACCCAGAGCGTGTGGCAGGATTTCATTTCTTTAATCCCGTGCCGCTAATGAAAATCGTTGAGGTTATCCCTGGTATTTCTACCAAACCTTCAGTCGTCGAGACGCTCACCAGTTTAGCCAGACGCATGGGGCATTTAGGGGTTGTCGCAAAAGATACCCCAGGGTTTATTGTCAATCATGGCGGTAGAGCTTTTGGCACAGAGGCCTTAAAAATACTAGGCGAAGGCGTGGCCAGTTTTGAGGACATCGATCGTATTTTGCGTGATGGCGCAGGCTTTCGCATGGGACCATTTGAGCTACTCGATCTCACGGGTATCGATGTGTCGCACCCCGTGATGGAGTCAATTTATAACCAATACTACTTCGAGCCGCGCTATCGTCCGCATCCGTTGACTCGTCAAATGCTGGAGGGCAACAAGCTGGGTCGTAAAGTGGGTGAGGGCTTCTACCAGTATAAAAATGGTCAAAAAGTAACTATAGATACATCTAAACAGTTATCGCTTGAAGTGTCAGTTTCAAAAAAAGGGTCTGATACAGTCATTAGCTCAGTTTGGATTGGTGCGGATTTAGCGGCAGATAAACAACAGCTGGTTGATTATCTAAATGCTAAAGACATAACTATCGACGATAACGACGAACCACAATCTGACAGCTTAGTATTGCTGGCAATCTACGGTGAAGATACGACCAACGCCGCTATCCGTTATCAAGTTAACCCTCAACAAGCGGTCGCCATTGATATGTTGACGGACTTATCCAAGCATCGTACTCTCATGCCAAGTATCGTCACGCAAGATAACTTTGTCACGCAAGCATATGCCCTATTTGGCAGAAATAATAAGTTGGATAAAAGCTCGGATGAGGACTCAAATGTTGCTGTCGATGCCACACTGATTAATGAGAGCACTGGCTTTGTGGCACAGCGAGTCGTGGCGATGGTGATTAACTTAGGGTGTGATATTGCGATGCAAGGCATTGCCACACCAAAGGATATCGACAATGCCGTCAAGCTTGGGTTGGGCTATCCGTATGGGCCTATCTCATGGGGGGACGAGCTTGGTGCCGAGCGTATTTTACTCATCTTAGAGCGTATTTATGGGTTAACGGGAGATCCGCGTTATCGTCCAAGCCCATGGTTACAGCGCCGTGCCAAGCTAAGCATATCACTGTTTACTCAGCAAAATAATTATTTAGGCTAATGGCTTATTAATGACTTAGCGCGCCCAAGTACAGTTACGAAATCCCATATTTCAATCAAATACACTCTCAAAACACAACAAGGAACAGTTATGTTAGACGCCTATATTTATGACGGATTAAGAAGCCCTTTTGGTCGCCATGGCGGCGCATTAGCAACCGTACGTCCTGATGATATGATTGCGACCGTGATAAAAGCTTTAGTCGAAAAGCACCAACTGCCCAGCGACATCTTTGATGAAGTGCTGATCGGTAACACCAACCAAGCAGGTGAAGACTCACGCAACATCGCTCGTAATGCTGCTCTACTAGCGGGATTAGATGTGACAACGCCCGGTCAGACCGTCAATCGTTTATGTGCGTCAGGGCTATCTACTGTCATTGATGCCGCTCGCAGTATCACTTGTAACGAGGGTGACATATTTTTGGCAGGTGGCGTTGAGTCCATGACCCGAGCACCATTTGTGTTTGCTAAGACCGAAACGCCTTTTAGTCGTGAATTTAAAGTATTTGATACGACCATTGGCAGCCGTTTCCCGAATCCTCTTTTGACTAAAGAATTTGGCAGCGACAGCATGCCGCAAACGGGCGATAACGTCGCTCGCAAATATGGTATCACTCGTGAAGAGGCGGATAAATTTGCAGCGGCTTCGCAAGCTAAATATCAAGCAGCTAAACAAGCTGGTTTTTTCGACGATGAAATAACGCCCATTATGGTATCGCAAGGTAGAAAATTACCAGAAAAAGCGATAACAGATGATGAGCATCCTCGCGCTAGCTCTACTGTTGAAGCGTTACAAAAACTAAAACCATTAAACGAAAATGGAGTGGTTACAGCAGGCAATGCCTCAGGTATCAACGATGGCGCAGCTGCGCTGATTATTGGCTCAATACAGGCGGAGGAAAAGTTAGGCTTTAAACCTATTGCTAAGATTCTCTCATCTGGTGCGATGGGTGTTGAGCCGAATATTATGGGTGTTGGCCCTGTCGAAGCCATTAAACTGGCATTAAAACGTGCTGACTTGACCCTTGATGACATGTCCATCATTGAGATTAATGAAGCCTTTGCCTCGCAAGTACTTGGTTGCTTAAAAGGTTTAGATATTGACTTTGATGACAAGCGTGTTAACCCTAATGGCGGGGCAATTGCCGTCGGACATCCGCTTGGCGCATCAGGCGCAAGACTTGCGTTAAGTACGGCGCGCGAGCTACAGCGCACAGGCGAAAAATACGCGGTAGTCAGTTTATGTATTGGTATTGGGCAAGGGCTGGCCATGGTGATAGAACGAGTCTAGCGCTATTAATACCATCGCTACGACATTCTATACGAATGGCACGACGAGAGAGAGACCCAAAAGGCGTCTTTTTTACTCATTGACAGATAGTATTATAGACTCTATCGAGTACCCTAGCGTCTGCACTCAATGCTGATGGTCAAGGCGCTCGCTACACTCTAAATTTAAACGTATGCAGTCGCTGAGATATTGCCATTGTTGTCTGCTATCTTCTTGACAGCTTTGACTTCGACCTCTGTATTGTAAGTTCTGATTTTCTTGGTCATGGTAAACGTCTCATCGAGTCGCTAGTTTACCAAGTTTATCTCTAAGGTTTCTTCAGCATAGCTCATTTTCAAATCACAATACCAATCCATAAATTTACCCTGCATAAGTAAAATATTTATTCGCTTATTTGTATCAGTACCAGTAAAATGCGAGACTGTTTTCTACACGAGTTTATGAGTAACCAATGATACGTTTAACTGAAATTAAATTGCCATTAAATCATGCACCTGAAGATCTAACGACTGCTATAACGACAAAACTTAAAATTTCTGCTGAGCAAATGGCGTCATTTGTGATGTTTAAACGTGGTTATGATGCTCGTAATAAAAGAAATATCCAACTAATTTATACGCTAGACATCACACTGACTGACTCGGATTTAACCAATGATTTACTGGTTCAATTTGAGTCAGACAACCATGTCAAAGCAACACCAGATACAAGCTACAAATATGTAGGTACAGCGCCAGAAAATTTAACTGAGCGTCCTGTTGTTATTGGTTTTGGACCTTGTGGTTTATTAGCAGCACTTACCCTTGCTCAAATGGGTTTTAAACCTATTATCATTGAACGCGGTAATGAAGTAAGACAACGCACCAAAGATACCTTTGGCTTTTGGCGTCAGCGCAAATTAAACACAGAATCAAACGTACAATTCGGTGAAGGCGGAGCGGGTACTTTTTCTGACGGTAAACTATATAGCCAAGTGAAAGATCCCAATCATTACGGCCGTAAAGTCATGACAGAATTTGTAAAAGCCGGCGCACCAGAGGAAATTTTATTTGTTAGTAAACCGCACATAGGCACTTATAAGTTAGTCAGCATGGTAGAAAAAATGCGTGCCCAGATCATAGAGCTTGGTGGTGAAGTCCGTTTTGCTACTCGCGTAGACGACTTGCACATCACTGACTCAAAAGTAACTGGCGTGACACTTAATACTGGTGAAACCTTAAAAACCAACCATGTTGTTTTAGCTGTTGGTCATAGCGCCCGTGATACCTTTCAAATGATCCATGATAAAGGCGTGTATGTTGAAGCAAAGCCTTTCTCAATTGGCTTTAGAATAGAACATAAGCAGTCAACCATAGACAAAGCACGCTTTGGTGACAATGCTGGAAACGAAATACTCGGCGCTGCGGATTATAAACTGGTTCATCATTGCAAAAATGGTCGTTCTGTTTATAGCTTCTGTATGTGTCCAGGCGGGACTGTGGTTGCCGCCGCATCAGAAGAAGGTCGTGTTGTCACTAACGGCATGAGCCAATATTCAAGGAACGAGCGTAACGCTAACAGTGCTATTGTTGTAGGCATCGACCCAGAGCGAGATTACCCAAACCACCCTCTTGCTGGTATCGACTTACAAAGACAGCTAGAAACCTTAGCGTTTGAATTGGGCGGCAAAGACTACAGTGCACCAGCGCAAACGATTGGCGATTTCTTAAAAGGTAAACCAGACTCAGAATTAGGCGATGTAAAACCCTCTTACACACCGGGCATTACCTTAACCGACTTAAGCAAAGCACTGCCAGATTTTGCCGTAGACGCCATACGTGAAGCCATTCCAGCGTTTAACAGAAAAATCCAAGGATTTTCATCTGACGATGGTTTATTAACTGGTGTAGAAACCAGAACATCGTCACCAATCAGCATTAAACGCAATAAAGAATTCCAAAGCATTAATACCAAAGGCTTATTCCCTGCAGGCGAGGGCGCGGGCTACGCAGGCGGCATATTGTCAGCAGGTATTGATGGCATCAAAGTGGCTGAAGCTGTGGCAAAATCAATGTTGAACATAGAGTGAGAGCGGCTTTAAACGGTAAGAAAATCCTAATATTAAAATGCTTAACTAGATAAAAACATGCGAGCGAAAAAGCCTTTCAAGCTATGAAGTATAAAGCTTGAAAGGCTTTTTTTGTGTTTTCAGCATTAGGCTGCATAGCTAAAATCTACCAAATGAATTTTTACAGGTTTGACAGCATAGGTTAAAAAACTAATATTTTTTAAAATTATTACAAAGGATTTCTTATTCACAACTTAAAGAGCATAGGCAGTACAGAAGATTTAATGGTACAGATTGATTCCAAATTGGAATGGCGTTAGTTTCCTAATTATTAAAATTGAGTTAAGATCAGAAAAGAAAATAACAGTCATAGGTATTGGGGTGCTGTATGAGGAAATCTCTTCCATTTATGAGTTCTTTAGTCTTTTTTGAAGCTTCAGCTAGGTTGGGAAGTTTTACTAAAGCCGCTAAAGAGCTCTGTGTTACGCAGAGCGCGGTTAGTAAAAAGATTGGACTTTTAGAAGAGAGTTTAGGCTTTGAATTATTTGCTAGGGAACCAAGACAGTTGATCCTGACTGAAGCTGGGGAGGAGTTTTACAATGAAACGAAAAGTGTTCTGCATCAAATGTATGAAAGCATTAATAGGATAAAAAGATATGCTGATACCAATACGGTTACTATCACTTGCACTCAGGCAGTGTCTCACTACTGGCTATTTCCTAGAATAACTCGCTTTAATCTACAACATCCCGATATTGCTATCAATATTTATGCCTCTAATGCCATCACTGAAGCTACCTGCGCTCAATTTGATCTAGGAATTTTAAATGGAACGGATGACTGGAAAGCTGATCTTCATAGTCATCTTCTGTTTTATGAGAGGATCTATCCAATATGCCAGTATGAATATCCTATAGATAGACTGTTGACTCCCGAGGAAATTCTGGAACAAAAATTAATACACCTCGATCCTACAGCTTGGCAGTGGCCTACTTGGGTTGATTGGTTTGCTAGTTTCGGAATCGAATTTAAGATTCCGAGTAATGCGCAGCTTTTCAATCAGGTAACCCTTGCTTTAGAAGCCTCTAGACAAGGCATGGGCATTGGGCTTGGATGGGAATTTATGACCGAACAAATGCTAGATAGACATGAATTGAAACGTGTCAGTGATGTATTTTACGCACCAAATATGGCTGATTTTCTGGTTTATAGAAAGTCAAGAGAGTTATCTGATGCAGCTAAGATATTTCGCGATTGGTTATTAGAAAACGTATCAGAATCTCAAGGGGCGGCAATAACATTGGATGGTTTTTCCAGCAATTTATCATAGCCTACTTGCGTGCTAGCTTGCCGATATAAACAGTATTTTTATTATTTTACCGTTTGCTAAATATTTTATTGCGATTCCAATTTGGCATGGGTGTGTTCGAAATATTCGTTTGTTACATAGAGAGATACTCTCTAATATCACTCTAAATACTTATTCTGGAGTGAATAGATGAAAACATTAAAACGATTTCCTGCAGTGGATGGTTCACTGGGGTGGTATGAGAGCATGCCAGTCCAACGAACTCACCCTGTTAAGCAGGTCACTAAAAATCAGTACTTCGATTATATTGTTGTTGGAGCAGGTTTTACCGGGTTATCAACAGCCGGCCGTTTAGCAGAACTTGAGCCTGATTCTAAAATAGCAGTCGTAGATGCGTTAATGGTAGGTCAGGGAACTTCTGGACGGAATGCTGGATTTATTATTGATTTTCCTCATAATTTAGATTCGAATGAGTCGAGTGTACTTGCCGATACTCATATTCGGGAACTGAATTGTTTTGCTATATCAAGATTGGATCAAATTCGACAAGAGCAAGGAGATAATGTTTACTGGAATCAAGCTGGTAAATATATGGCTGCTCATGAAGAAAAACACTTTAAAAATTTGGATTCTTTCACAAAAACATTAGATTCGATTAATTCAGATTACGAAATTGTGGAAGGGGCCGATTTAGCGTCTCGTCTCGGAACTGGGTACTATAAAAAAGCTGTTTATACAAATGGTAATGTCTTAGTCAATCCGGCTGCGTTAGTGGTTTCTGTTGCCAAAAACTTACCTAACAATGTAGAAGTTTTTGAAAACTCAAAAGTTATATCAGTCGATTTTAATCTAAAAAAACTCTATTTTGATAATGGTGTATTGACTGCTAATACAATTGTATTTGCAACTAATTCATTCACGGAAGAGTTCGGCGGCTGCAAAAATAAATTAGCACCTGTTTTTACCTATGCTAGCTTAACCAAACCACTAAATGGGCGTGAACTTCATAAATTTCAGCAAGTTTCTCCATGGGGAGTTACTTCTGCCCACCCAGCCGGTACAACGGTTCGGTTTACAGCTGACAACCGAATACTGATTCGTAATTCATTTGATGTTTTACCTGATTTGCTCAGTAATCAAAAAATGATTGATGAAGCTAAAGTACACCACCGCAGCTCTTTTACGGCGCGTTTCCCTTCTTTGGACGCTGTTCCCTTTGAATACAGTTGGGGAGGAATGTTGTGTATGACTATGAATCATGAACCTGTTTTTAGTGAGTCTTACCTAGGGGTTTATGCGATAGCTGCAATGAATGGTGTGGGTATAGCAAAAGGTACTTATCTTGGTTATTACATGGCAGAGATGATTAAGGGTAATAAAAGTGAGGATTTAGACTTTATTTTAAATAACTCCAATCCAAGCTGGGTGCCACCCGATCCTTTCAAAACTATCGGAGCGAGAGTACGACTATCGATTGAGCAGCGTACTGCAAAGGGCGAAAAGTAGTAAAATTAAAACATATTAATTATGCTCAACAGTTCTCAAATCAAGAATTGTGTTTTGCTATTTGTCCTGTTTATATCGTTATTCATTACCATATATAGTATTCATATAGAAACGATCCAATATGGATTGAAAGTATTGAATAAACACATAGGAGTATAATTATGAATACTGTATTTAAACAGAACCGTACAATCGTACAGCAGTTGACTGGTATGCCGACTTCTGACGGCGCTGGGGTAAAATTAACTCGTATTATTGGTACCCCTCAGCTTGATATGTTAGATCCTTTTTTACTGCTTGATTGCTTTGAGAGTGACGATGCTGATGATTATGTCGCTGGCTTCCCCACACATCCTCATCGTGGTTTTGAGACGGTAACTTATCTATTGAATGGTCGTATGCGTCACAAAGATAATGCTGGAAACGAAGGAGTGATTGAGCCGGGCGGTGTACAGTGGATGACGGCGGGCAAAGGAATTTTGCATTCAGAGATGCCAGAGCAAGAGGAAGGCTTATTGAAAGGTTTTCAGCTATGGGTCAACTTACCTGCTAAAGCCAAAATGAGCGAGCCTAAATATCAAGAGTTTTTGCCAGAGTCCACACCACTTGAGCATCGTGAGAATGGTATAGAGATTCGGGTAATTGCTGGTGAAACTAATGAAGGTACTGTTGGTCCCGTCATTAATCTACATACTTATCCTATCTATTTGGATGTGAGCTTACCTGCTAATACAGATTTTGAGCAGGCCATAGCGAGCGAACATAATGCTTTCATTTATGTAATAGATGGTGAGGTTTCTGTTCAGGAATCTGCTGGTCATAACCAAAGCCAAGTCAGTAATATTATCAAAGCTAAAAACTTAGCTGTTTTAAGCAAAGGTGATAACCTTACCGTTACTAGTAATGTAGATGGAGCACGGTTTTTGTTAATTGCTGGTAAGCCGCTCAATGAGTCCGTGGCGCGTATGGGACCTTTTGTTATGAATACTCAGACAGAAATACGTCAGGCCGTTGATGACTTTCATAATGGGGAGTTTGGACAGCCTGCGTAAAAATATTTTGACCTCATTAGGGTCTATTGAACATTCAAATATCGGTGTAATGGACATTTTTCATGCTGTAATAGGGTCTAAAGCTATATACTGTCTGGATTTGCAAGGAATCAACACCATGAATCAAAAAACTGCCCTTTTTGTAGTGATAAACATACCAAGAAGAATGGACGTAAGCTTGGCAAACAGCAGTATCAATGTCTAGCTTGCAGGCGGCAGTTTTTAGGTGGTATCAGACTAAATAATCAAACGCTTTGGACTCAATATACTCAAGGTAAACAGACCTACAAACAACTGGCTGATAAGTACCACTGTAGTGTTAAAACCATACAAAGGCGGTTAGATAAAGTCAGTATTGAGTATCAGATTAAACGTCCTGAGACTGCTAATGTCATCATGGACACCACTTACTTTGGTCGCAAGTTTGGTTTGATGGTCTTTATGGATAACACGACTAGAACCGTACTTTATTACGCGATAGTGAGTCATGAAACCAACAGTGCCTACAAGCAAGGGATTGATCTCTTAGCATCGTCAGGCGTTGATATACAAAGCATCACCTGTGATGGAAGACGAGGACTGAGAGCCCTGTTTAGCAGCATCCCTTGTCAGATGTGCCAGTTCCATCAAGTACAAATAGTGACTCGTTATTTAACTCGTCGTCCTAAGAACATCGCTAGTATTGAGCTTAGATACCTCACTTCAAACTTAACACAGCTCGATAAATCCGACTTCGTAGAGCGCTTAGATCAGTGGTGTTTAACTCATGAAGACTATCTTGATGAACGTAGTACTAATGAAGATACGGGTAAAACGTGGTACACACATAAGCGTCTTAGAAGTGCTTATCGAAGCCTCAGAACCAATAGCGATTGGCTATTCACTTATCGAGAATATGAGCATTTGGACGTGCCCAACACCACAAATTCTCTTGAAGGGTTATTTAGTGAATTAAAGCGACAATTACACAGTCATCATGGTCTAAATGAGCATCGTAAGTTACGGTTTATTAAAGACTTTCTAGGGTCAAAGTCACTCAAATAGCATGAATTATGTCCATTAGCGACTACGTTCTACTTTCTAGCATGAATAATGTCCATTACACCCAAATATCAAATACAGGTTATTAAAAAAGACCTCGCTACTGTGTTCATTAGTAGCGAGGTCTTTTACGTAAATAGCGCCAATACTTATAGTCGATTCAATTTAAAAGTAGTACAAGGCAACCGAGTGTAGATGTATATGTGATACTTCAAGCGAGGTTAACGCTGTAATACTTTTATAGGGGAATGACTATATAGCTAAAGTTCACGCTATATTCTTGACCGTTATCAATTAGGTGAATGACTTTAAAATCAAAAATTAATAAGAATGGGGTGTTCTCAATACTTAAAGCATGATTAGGAAAATTAGGGTTTATCGATGGAGCTTGAAACGCACTCCAGTACTATTATTCAATAAAATTCCAGACGATTAAGAATATGTTCTTGCACTACATAAGCACAAACATAAGCGCTTGGCCAAGCGAAAACAAAGGCTAGTCCCCAAGAGCGCATTATCTCGAAAAAAAAGCCGTCAATAAACCCTTGTTTCAATAGCAGTAGAGCCGTTGAGATGATAAGTGACATCATCATTGCCATGATACCTGTAAAAATTAGACGGTAGTACTTACGTGGCATGCGTATTCTGATGGTAGTTGTTTTTGCCATGATGGTAGATTGTCCTGATTTGAAATAATAACTCAATGGTGTCAAAAGCTAAATATGGCGAATTGGACTTTTTATTATGGATAGTCTGGACCGTAGAGTAGCTAATAATGCCGAACAAGCCCTATACAACATCAATCATTAAAGAACTAAAACGTATCCCAATAAGGATTATCACCGAAACGCTCAGCGATAAAATCAATAAAATAGCGGCACCGCTGTGATAAAAACCTATTCTTTGGATAGACCGCATAGGCATTCAGTGTGGGCAGTTGATATTGCTGCAAAATGGGCACTAGATCGCCATTGGCTACAGTTCGGTAAGTGATAAAAGTTGGCAAAAAGGTAATGCCATGACCTTTCACCGCCATATCATGCAAAAAATCACCATTATTGATTTTTATTTTAGAGTTAATCTCCACTTGATGCTTTTTACTTTGCTCATCTGTCAATTCTATCGTGTTAGATTTACTCAAGCTGTATTGCAAAAACTCATGATCTACTAAATCTTCTACCGTTTTTGGCGTGCCCATTCTTTCTAGATACTCAGGGCTTGCGCATAAGGTATGGCGAATCAATGATAGGCGTCTGGCCTGATAGCTAGAATCTTGCATCTCTCCGATACGAATAGCCAGCTCAAACCCTTCTTCAACTAAATCCGTATGCCGATCAGAAAAATCCAATTCAAAACTTAGGTTGGGATGTTGGTTGGCGTACTCATCAACAACGTCTTTTAAATGAAGCAAGCCAAACGATAGCGGTGAGGTCATCTTTAGTGTGCCTTCGATACGTGTCGGTGCACCACTGGATGCTTCATTCAGAGCATCCACCTCATTAAGTATATTAGTTACTCTGTAATAATATTGCTCACCCGCTTGTGTTAAATTTGATTGCCGTGTGGTTCGACTGATTAACTGACTACCCAAGCGTATCTCTAACTCTTTGAGGCGACGGCTTACAGCTGACTTGGCAATATTTAGCTGCTCTGCGGCTTTGGTAATACTACCTGCTTCGACAATGCGTACAAACATCGCCATATCTTCTAGTTGACCCATATTATACGCACCTTATTGTTCTTTAAATGAGAACTTACATTTGCGATTATAGATGTTTATCTGTAGTAAAGTAACAATTATAATATATCCATCACTCAAGAAAGTTAATCAATAGTTATTATTATTTCATTTATTGACAATTAGTGCATGTTGAACGCTTTGTTATTAGTGACAAAGTCATAGTGAATGTTAAAACGTCAGTGTCAGACACTATAAAAGTCAGATATCTGCTTAGTACATTTTCACATTCATTACTTGTAACACAGAAGATATCAAAAAAGGAGTCGGTTCATGAGTATTCAAACGTTAGAGCCAAGATTGGCTGATGTCAGTGGTACTCCAATCGCGCGTTTATTACCTAACAAAGGCAAAAAACCTATCGGTGCGTGGGGCTTTTTAGATCATGCAGGTCCTACTGAGTTTGGTGAAGATGAGTTAGGTGTACAGGTTGGACGCCATCCGCATACTAACCTACAGACTTTTGGTTGGATGATAAATGGTGAGATACTACACAAAGACAGTTTGGGTAATGAGCAAGTCATTACCAAAAACCAAGTCAATGTCATGACCGCAGGTACGGGCCTTACCCAAGGTATCAGTCATACAGAACAAAGTATTTTTTCAGATACAGGTGGTTCAGACAATGCTGCACGTGCTATCAATATGGTACAGCTATGGATTGCGCTACCTACCGATCAGAAAGTTGAGCGCAGTTTTCATCATTATCCTGAGCTACCTACTTGGAGCGAAGGCGACGTAGAGATGACACTGACGACAGGCAGTTATATCAATACATCAGGTGAGACATTCGAAGCCCCTACTATTCAGTACTCTAAATTGGTCGGTATAGATGTGTACTTCAAGCAAGATGGCGAAGTGACATTGAATTTAGAACCAGGCTTTGAGTACGGTATCTTGGTTTCAGAAGGAGAGATAGCGTCTGAAGGAAAGGTATGTAAGCAAGATCAGTTATTCCGTTTTCATGATAGCGATGTCGCCAATAATAAGAGCATTAGAGTAGCTGCCAAAAAGGGCACCCGTATCATGTTCATCGGCGGCGAACCGCTTAATAACCAAGTATTACTATGGTGGAACTTCGTTGCGGATAACAAAGCTGAGATTGAGCAGTCTATTATTGATTGGAACAATGGTCATGAGCGTTTCGGTAGCATTGACTCTGATCTAAAGCGTTTGCCAGCGCCTGAACTGCCTCAAGGATTCAAAGGCTAATTACCCTCTATTTTGATACCTTATATTTAATATTAATTCATACAAAAAAACTGGAGAAAATCATGTCAGACTTACAAATTTTACAGCAATTAGCACAAAAACGCCGTTCAATATATGCGCTAAGCAATCAATTGGCAGTATCAAATGATGAAGTCGTGAAATTGGTTGAACATGCTATTTTGCATACACCATCAGCGTTCAATTCACAATCAACACGCGTTATTGTATTGTTCGGCGAAGAGCATCAAAAGCTGTGGCAAATGACTGAAGATACTTTACGTGATATCGTCAATGACGATGAGAAATTTGTATCAACCAAGCAAAAAATTGATAGCTTTAAAGCAGGTGCGGGCTCTATATTATTCTTTGAAGACCATGAAGTGGTTGAGAATCTACAAGAAGCGGCACCGTTATATGCTGACAAATTCCCAGTATGGTCTCAGCATACTAGCGCCATCCATCAGTATGCAATTTGGACTGCACTCGCAAGTATCAATGTTGGTGCTAATTTACAACATTATAATCCTATCATTGATAACAAGGTCGCCGATGCTTGGAATGTTAATAAGGACTGGGAGTTGGTCGCTCAGATGGTATTTGGTGCGATTGACCAACCAGCAGGTGATAAAGAGTTCAAGCCTGTTGATGAGCGTATGAAAGTGTTTGGCTAAATAAGCCTTCGTTTTTAAGGTAATAAAACCAGTGCATCTGCTATGAAAATATCATGGCGGGTGCACTGGTTTTTTTATGGTTATAAACTGGAGCAATATAATAAAAACCTACGATATACAAGAGCTACAAGAAAAATATGAACATTGGCATGAGCTACATGAACAGATAAAGGGTACTCAGGGAAAATGGGTAGGAGCCAATACATTACTCTATACCGAAGATGGTTTTAGGTGGTGGAGACAATAACCTGTTTTTCTGTCAGAGGTCGTATACGCTCGATGATAGTCATCTTCTATCGATGTGCATTTGGATTATCGGCATCGTATTTGTATCATCAAAAGCTGGGCTAATTAAGGCGACGTATTTAACAACATTGTAGAGGTGCTAGTAGGTAATAACTAGTTTTCAATAAAGACTGATAACTAGGTATGATAGGCGTGTAAAGGGCTTGAGGTAACGCGAGGTTATGTCTAAATACAATGATTGGTGCGCCCACCAAGACTCGAACTCGGATCGATCGCTTAGGAGGCAACTGCTCTATCCTGTTGAGCTATAGGCGCATAAGGGCTCATTGTAAAAAAATATAGCTATAAAAGCAATCGCTGAATAGAGTTTATGGTTTACCCAGATAGCAAAAGATACCAATCCGTTATTCACTATTGGTTAGAGCGTCTTTGACCACCTCAGTTTTTTCTGAAGTTGTTTTTCCATCTGACGTCGGGTTAAATAAATCATCGACACTATTTTGATATCCATTAATATCATCGAACTGATACTCTCTTAAAATGTCTTGCCCATTGCTTGAGATTAGGAAGTTGCGGAAGTTAATAGCCACAGGTTTAGCACTTACAATCACGCCTTCGAGCATTTGTGAGTTTTTTATAGCATAACCAAACGGATTTAGAGTACGAGCTTCACTGTTTTCTGCTGCTATTTCTTCAGGGTCTGTATCAGCACCGCTTTGTACGGGTGGATTAACAATATTGTTTTTTACATTTCTATCGAGCTCATCTTGTAGTAGGCTTAATAGAGAGTCTGAGAGCTGATCCTCAGCAATAACTATATCAGTAGCGTTGGTATTGTCGAGCGTTAACAGAGCGGTCGCTGGCACATAGTTTGTCAATACTTGAATCTGTGGGTAACGTGCCTCAAATCTGACGATGACTTCATCTAAAGGTACTTGCAAAGGCTGCTGCGCTTGAATATATAGCGTATTCGCATCCGCGTTGTTTTTGACCTCATCGCTATCTTCTTCGGCACTTTCTTGCACTAGTTGTACGTCTTTACCGCTCAAGATAGGTAGCGGGTTAGTATTTTTTTGATTATTAATCCATAGCCATGAGAAGACACCAAAAATAATGAATATGAATAACAATACTAGTCCGGCGAATACTAACTTGTAGTCTCTCATAGGTTACAGCTCTTGTTGTATAAGGTGTTTCATATATAGTACGACACTATCTGTCGTAAGCTATTTCATATCAGTGATTATTAAGCAAGTATTAGGCCAGTATTGAGCCAGTATGCTGGTAAACTACCCCTATCGATGGCGCACTAATTCAAGCGCCGTTATCTTAACAGAAAAAAATAGCAGCCACGACTGCAAAACATACCTTTATAAGTATCGTCAATATTTATGAGTAGCTGTTATCGTTTCTTTGTTAGTGTTGATACCTTTATCGATATGAATACTAATTCCTGCTTTTTACTCCTTCATCCTAATTAGATTGTCACTTATGTTTAAAATTATCCAGTCACACCGCACCGAGTATTTAGTAGATGAGTTATTGACTGCTTACAAGGCAAAGAACCAACCTATTTTTGCAGAATTTATCGTCATTGTACCTTCGATGGTGTTGGGCGATTGGTTGGATAAATCGATTGCCAGCCAAGCGGGTATTAGCACCTTAGTCACTACTACTTTTTGGGGGCAGTATCAGTGGACGCTGATGCAAAATGTGCTAAGCCGTCATAACGCCTATTTATTAGAGCTAGACCCTAGAGCGACAACTTTAAGTGTGCCTGAGGTAGCAGTGTTATCACCAACGGTCATGCAGTGGCGATTATTCGGCTATTTGACTTATTATCAAGAGTCGATTGTCAAAAATGAACAGCATCCTGTTCATCCGCTATTGGCATCGCTGATAGATGAGCCGCAACAACAAGCAGTCGAAGCAGATAAAGCGCAACAAGATACGCGTATTTGGCAGCTGGCAAGCGATTTGGCGCGGGTGTTTAACCGCTATTTGACCCATCGTGAAGATTGGTTAACGCTGTGGTCGCATAACAAGCCACTTAATGTCGATGAGCTAATAGCGGATAAGGATGAGCTGTCACTGCGTTTTGATAAATATGCACGTGGTACGCCTGAGTGGTTGGTTGAGCATTATGTGGAGTTGGAAGTGGCTCAGCGTTTTTTATGGTCGCAGCTCTTTGCCGATGTGCATCTGCACCGTGTGGCTCATGAGGACACCTTTTGGTCGGCTTTAGAGAGCAATAAAGCTAATGAGCGCGCGCAATTGCCAAAAGTGCTGCGTATTTTTACTATTCAGCAACTGCCGCAGACTGAGCTCGACTTTCTACAGCGCTTATCGAAATATATGGGTATCTTGCTACTGCACTACAATCCCTCCAAGCTATTTTGGGCGGATATTGTCGATAAGTCTTGGCTGCAACGCCAGCAGATTATTAATCCTGAAAGCGTGTTCCTGCGCGACTATGGGCATAGCTTGCTGTCGCGTCTGGGTAAACAGTCACGTGATACTTTTGCGATGCTGGCTAATTTGTCGGGCAATGAGCAATATCAAGATGAACTGGTAGAGTGGCAAGATAGCTTTGATGTTGGCGATAATGGCTTTAATGATGATTCAAATAGGGACTGGCATGATGAGTTTGATGTTGATGTTAACGTTAATAAAAGTGCTCAAGCTACGCAAAATAGTCCGAGTTTATTACGGCGTTTGCAAAATGATGTCTTAATGCTTGATGAGCAGTCGACCCAACAAGCGACCGCTGCAAAAGTGTCGCAGGAGGTAGGCAAGCAGATAGAGCTAGGCCTTGAACAACAGGATCAACAGGAGTCACAAACACCTTGGTATGACGATGAGGCATTAGAGAGTAAGCGCTTTGAGAAAGATCGCTTTTGGGCCATGTCTGCACAAGATAATAGCCTAAGCATACATTCGTGTCATAGCCTGCAACGTCAGCTTGAAGTACTGCGTATTATGATTGGGCGCTGGTTGAATGAACCTATCAAACTTGGCGAAAAAAAGCGCCATATATCGGACATCGTAGTACTGCTACCTGATGTTGAGCGCCATCATGCGCTGATTAGCTCTATTTTCGTCAGTGGTAAAGGTCAGGACGGCTTAACCTTGCCTGCCAAAGTCACGGGTGTGGTCGATGCCGATATTCGTCAGTTATGGGAAGCTATTATTGGCTTTTATAAGCTGCTCGGCAGTCATAGCGCTCGTTTTGAGGCGGCTGAGGTTTTGGATTGGTTGATGCTACCGCCGTTGTTTGAGAGCTTTGGGCTAACTCATGAGCAGATGAGCCGTGGTTGCGATTTGCTGGTAGAAGCGGGCTTTATCCGCGGCTTTGATGAATGGCACCTTAAGCAAACCCTAGACAGTAACGACTTTGATTATCGCTTTAGCTTTGCGCAAGCGCTAGATAGATTAGTATTAGGGCTAGTAATGCCAGAGGCCAGCTCAAGCGATTGCTTATATCCCTTAGCAGAGGAGGAGTGGCCGAGTACGGCAATGCCTGAGATGAGCTTACCGCTGCCACAAGTGAGCCTTAATGATGCCATGATCGTTGAAGCCCTTTGCCGTATTTATACTGGTTTGGTAGCGCGCCGTAATGACCATACCCAAAAGATGAAAGCAGAGGATTGGCTTGATCAGATTGAGACCCAAGTGATTCATCGTTATTTCGGTGATATTGATCAAACGCGTACTATGCGCGCTATTTATAATGCTATGAATGGCTTTAAATCTAGCCTGCGAGCCAATCGTCATTACAGACAATACTCTAGCAGCGACAGTGATAATAGTGCTAACAGTGCTAACAAAAAAGAAGTGGAGCAAAAGCTGGCAGGTGTTGAGCAGCTACCGCTCAAGCTGAGCTTTATGCTGGATAGTATCGAAGCCGAGCTTGAGAGTCAGCAAGTGAGTGCGGAGCCCACTGGCGTGATTACCTTTGGTAAATTTGGCGCCTTGAGGAACGTACCTTTTGAGCTGGTCGTTATGCTCAATATGGATCTGTCGGAATTCCCTGGGCGTGATCGTGACAATCGTTATGATTTGATGAAAACTACTAACGCTCGCCGAGGTGACAGAGTCAGCGAAGATGATGATAATGGTGCGTTTTTGGATGCGCTGCTGTGCGCGCGTAGTGCTTGCTGGATATTCTATAATGGTCAGAGCCTGACCGATACTCATGAGCACCTGCCAGCCAACCCAGTGAGTGAATTGCTACATTTTTTGCAAGGTGAAGTGCAGTGGCAAGTAAACTCTCTGGATTCACTAGATGCGTTACCCGAAAGTGTTGATTCAACTACCGAGAGCCTCAAACGTTACTTACCTAAGTTGATTCAACAGTGGCTGGTCACGGAGCATCCTGCACTACCTTTTCATGAGAGTCTGTTCGAAACAGCCGTTGACACTGATGTTTATGAAAACACGGATGTCTCTGAGCAAGCGTCTCATAATGTTAATAGCTATGAGAGTGCTGATCATACTCAAAGCGATGTTAAAGACCATAGCTCTGTTAGCAGCAGTAAAACGGATAGTATTGATGAGCTAGATGCTCTCTTAAATGCCGCCATGCGCAAGACGAAATTGGCTCAAAAAAAGCAGTTTCCTCCCGCACCGCTTTGGCAATCTGTCTTTAATACCTTAAAGGGACGCGTAGCTAGTGAAAATTTACCACAATTGGTTGGCTTGCCTACAAAGATACAGTATGAATCCATCGCTCAACTGCTTGGTCAAGGCTTAGGTCAACTCGGACAAGTCGATAGTCAAACCTTGTCTGCATTGGCTGATATGCTGGCGCTAGACAGTATTTGTGATGGCAGTAGTCCCACCGCTCATTCTGAAACGCTTGATAAAACCCTTTTTGATAGCGTATTTAACATTGGCGAGATAGATGTTGAAGGGGTGCTCGCCTACCAAGTGCGTCATCCTACCAAGGCGTTTTTGCGTACTCAAGAGGTGCATGTGGTGCAAGGCGAGGAGGCAATAGCGCAGCAAGAGCCACTGTTTTTGGACGGTTTGACGACTTATCAGATTAAGGAGCATCTGCTTAAGGAGCTGGCGAGCGATAATGATATTGCCAATAAGGTAACACAAAGCACTAGCCAAACTTTGATGTACCAAAAAATCATGCCAGCAGGGGTGGCTCGTCAAACGACCTTGCCGAATCAATATAAAAAGCTGCAACAGCAATGCTTAGCGTTTAAAGAGCAGTTAATCGCGAATGGCTTTGATGAGATTGGTTTAGCTAATCAGGATGGACAAAACGGTACAGATGATGCAACAGCTTTACAACTACTGACCCCAACTACCGAACAACCGGTGCAGATAGAGCTGTCAGCTATGCTAAATTGTACCGATCATGAGTCATTACTTAAGCGACTACCTAAAGTTATTAAGATAAAAGGCTCAGTACCAATATTAGCACCAATATCAGAATCAGCACCAATAAACATCCTTAACAGTCGCTCTCATCTACAGGCTGGCATGCCCTATGCTGATCGAACACCTAAATACTGGTTAAATATCCTCCCTAACTCTGCCGACCCTAAGCATCTACTCAAGTTTTGGTTAGCACATGTGTATTGGCAAGTTGCTAGACGTACTACTAGCGATCAAGTGGCCTTAGAGGATGGAGTAAGTATCTGGCGCTTCAATAAGCCCAGATCGGGCGTTAAGAAATATGAGAACGCAATCGCTTTTAAGTTAAAACCCATCTTATACGAAGAGGCAGTGGTTGAATTGGTCAAGTGGGCGATGTTTGCCAAGCTATCAGGCCAAGTACCCATTACCTTATTGCCAGAATATGCACTAAGTTATCTTGAAAAGCGTGTAAAAGCCGAAGAAGGTCAAGAAGGCAGTTACTGGCCAAAACGAGCAGACTTCTCAGATTGGCTAAGAGCGAGCTACCATATAGACGCGGTATACGATACCTGTTCGCAGCATGCTATTTGGCAGTACGTCCTACGTGATCAAGATGCCTTTAAAGCGCTATCATCAGCGTTGATAACCTTAGCACAGCCACTATACGAGCCGATGTTTACTGCACTAGAGCCTTTACAGAATTAGATGGTCATATCAAATGACTGGTTTTAATATATAAATTTAATAAATAGCTTTAACGAATAATAATAAAAAGTGTGCGCTCCTATGACTGATTTAACCGACCTGACCTATATAAATAATATATCTACATTGCCACAACAGCTAGGTAATGATAGTGACGATATAAGTGAACGTAAAGCGGATGTTGTACCAGCCGTCGATGTTGCATTAACGGGTCGACATCTCATTGAGGCCTCAGCTGGTACAGGTAAGACTTGGACACTGACGGGTATCGTGCTACGTCTGTTGATTGAGGCAAGGCGTGCCCCCGAGCAAATCATTGCCACTACCTTTACTCGCGCCGCTGCTGCTGAGATGCGTCAGCGTATTCATGATCGTTTGGTAGAGTTTTATCAATTGCTACAGTGGATCAATAGCTTGAGTGCTGATCTTAATAATAAGTCTGATTTATATCCTGATGTGTTACAGGTGACGCCTGAAAGTAGCAAGGATAAATTAGTAGATAAGGACTCAAGGACAGACACAGGTTTAAGTGCTAAGACTAGCGCTGATGAATTAAACCAAGACTTTGCTGATGATGAGCAACATGACAAACAAGCCGCTACTCAAAAGAATGCTCAACTAAAAATAAAAGCAAAAAAAGAGCGTGAGGACTGGTTGATAGATCAGGCTAAATACGCCCGCTTAGATGACAGCATGCAAGATCCGATCAATCTGCATTTGCTTGGCTATCTGCTCGATCATGTCCATAGCTATCCGATGACAGAAGCTATTCGCCGCACGGCACTGGTATTAACCACGCTAGATAGACTGTTCGTTGGGACGCTCGATAGCTTGGCGCAAAAATGGTTGGTTGAATATAGCAGCGAGACCGGTCATCAGCAAGGCATGGGTATTATTGAAGATAGCAGTATCACACAGGTGACTGACAGTATTATTCATGATGAGCTGCGTCAGTTTCAAAGTCGGTTATACCACGAGCAGCCTGAGCTATATGCGCTAATGGATCAGCAAGGTAAATTGACAGCGGTTAGCGATCATCAGAAATTTGTGAATCGCTCGCTGAACTTTATTTCAGCGCCTATTGATGAGGTTGTGAGCAATACCTTTTCTTTTGAGGGTTATGAGCGGCTTATCAGCAGTATCATCGAGCGTAGTCATGAGCTTGATGCTTTTTTTAAACCTAACGGTGAGTATTATGAAGTTCCAAAAGGTCAGCTGCTAAATAATAGAGACTCTTGGCCAAAAATAATCCAATCATTAGAAGATTTTGGTCCAGCGGCTTATAAGTCTATATCAGACACAAAAAATTATACGGGAAAGCTAATTCAGGCTTTTCAGAAAACGGATGATATAGGTAAGCAGTTCTATAAGCCAAAAGACGGTGAAAGGGTTAATTTAATATTTAACGAGTTACAGGTGGTTCGCGACTTTAAACGATATATTGAAGAAAGCGAAAAGCTTGATAAATATGTCAATACTGTCTTAGCCAATCTAAATCGCCATATCGTGCTTGCTGTCCGTGACGGGCTACCGATCATTTTAGAAGAGCGCGGTGAAACCACCTTTAGCTTGCAAATGGTACGCTTAAATCAAGCCTTAACGGGTAGGCAAGGCGAGAAGCTGGCGCGTTATATTCGTCATCACTATCCTGTCGCTCTTATTGATGAATCGCAAGATATTAATGGTGAGCAGGCTACGATGATTGAAAGTATCTATTTGCCTAAGAGCAAACCTAAACCGTCTGCTAATGATCAGCAGTCAAGTAACAAGAAAGCCAGTCATGAGTTCTTGCTATTGGTTGGTGATCCCAAGCAAGCTATTTATGGATTTCGTGGTGGTGATGTCGCTAACTATAACTATATGAAAGCCCAGTTTGAGAACAGCAGTATCTGGACGCTTAATATCAACCGTCGTTCAAACGCTAGTGTTATTAATGCCTTGAACTGCTGGTTTGGTATGCCAACCGCAAAGACAGCTGACAATAAGCTATCACAGTTAGGTAGCGGCATCTATTATCAACATATCAAAGCTGCAAGAACACAGAGCCAGTTGTCTTGGTCTAATGAGTTAGATCAAGACAGCCCTTTAGTCACTGAGGTGCTCTCTGCTCAGTCAGTAAGCTTATTACACTTGCCTTATGATAAAGAAAAAACGCTGGATTACGATGAGTTTGAGATCACCGCGCGCCATATTGCCACTTTACTCGCTAGTAATCAGACCCTAAAGGGAAAGCCTATTCAGCCAAGCGATATTGGTGTGCTGGCACGTACCAAAAAAGATTTAAAGCAGGTTGAGGATGAATTGGTTAAGCTCAAAGTACCGACTTTGACCACTAGCGATGTCAGTATCTTTGAGACTATCATGGTCGAAGACGTGGCTGCGCTACTCAGTGCTATGTTATATCCGTATCGCCATGACATGATTAATCGCGTGCTGACCAGTCATCTATATGGACTGAGCATTAAACAAGTCAAAGCCATGATGACGGATCATGATTCAGGGCTAACAGTGAATAGCTTTGATATAAGTAGCCTTGATATAAAAAGCACCTCCGCTGGTACTCATAAAAAAAGCTATCAAGACTTTATTACTTACCTCAAGGAAGGGGCGCAGCGCTGGCAGCACTTTGGTATCTTATCAGCACTGCATTACCTATTGGATAAAAGCCCCGTACAGCCGCAAGGAGTCTGGCAAGCATTAGCGGCTCATCCAGAAGGCGACCGTCATATCATGGATTTGCGTCATGTGATGGATATTATGGCGCAGTACGGCATAGGTATGGGTGAGCATGAGCTATTGGCTTGGTTCAGACAACATATAGACGCAGCTCCTAATAGTGACTGGGCCAAGCAATATCCGCTGCCTACCGAGTCTGGTGTGCAGCTGATGACTATTCACAAATCTAAGGGATTAGAATTTCCGATTGTCTATGCACTGGGTATGGGTGATGCCAGTCGCAAGTCAGGCAATAAGGAAGATTATGGACTGTACTTGTATAATGGCCAACAAGACAGCGAGCTCCAAGATCAATCAGCTTTAGGGCAGCAATCAACAAGCAATCAGCGCCGCTTTTCACCTGTGCAAGGCTCTGCGACTACAGAGGGTTACTATACTGATATTGAGACCCAAGAAGACTTTGATGAGCTACGCAGGCTCGGCTATGTCGCCTTTACGCGTGCCAGCGAGCAGCTTTATGTGGTGTTAAGAGATCCTAGTAACAAAACAAGTTTTGAATTAAAGCCTGTGTTCTACTGGTTTGATTCTCCAGCGCCAAAGTTTGAGCTGCCAGATAGGCTCAAAGGTACGATAGGTATGCTCAGAGGGCATAATATTAATGAGTTCTATGATAATCACTATGGTCAGTCTGCTAAGTCTATAGGCTCGACAGCTAGTATTTATCACACGGCTACAAAGCCTATAACAGAAGCTATTGAGTACGCGTCTTTTTCAGAAGTCATGAAAACCAATTATTTCTATGGTTGGGCGAAGACCAGTTTTACCGCTTTAGCCCGTCAGTTAGATGACTCCACACAAGCGATGGCGGTGATGGATGAACGTATTGATGATGCTATAGATATTGATATGACAGAGACCTCAGCATCGGTCGAAGCGGTATCATCTAGTAAGGTAGAGCTTGCTGAATCCGTTAGTGAATTACGTCTTAAGTCAGAGGACGATATTCGTTTTACCTTTGTAAAAGGCGCTAATGCTGGTACATTTTTGCATGAAATATTCGAAAAAATTGATTTTAATAATTCATCGCAGTGGTCTCAAGTTATCGATAGAGCGGTTAGCAGCTATCAGTTGCCATTGATATACAGTAGCGCTGAGCAACAAAGCCGACTATTACAGACGAAACAGTCAGCAGATAGTACTCTAGCCGATACCCAATCAATAGATACTAGTTCGGTAGATACTAGCAAACATCAGGCCTTGATAGACTGGATTGAAAAGGTGTTACAGTCGCCATTATTAGCATCCAATCAATCTTTAGGCTCTCTTGATGTGAGCCAAAGATTTGCTGAGTTAGATTTCAACATGGGGTTGTCAGAGCACTTTAAAGCGCAAGATATCAGTAGGTTGTTTCAGCAGTATCTGCCGAATGAGACAGATAAGCATGTGACTCTTATCACACAAAATAAAACGCACTTATATCGTTATTTACGTGGTGAAATTGATTTGGTATATGAGTACGCTGGCAAGTACTATGTTGTCGATTATAAGAGTAACTATTTAGGAAATAGCCTAAGCGATTATAATGAAGATACCCTTAAAAAGGCGATGTCAAAGGCAGGATATTGGTTACAAGCAGCGATTTACCAAGTAGCCTTGCATCGATTTCTTTCGATGAGAGTGAGTGATTATCAAGGTAATGAGGATAAATACTTAGGTGCTGTCGAATATGTCTTTTTACGGGGCGTATATGATTCAGATTCTCAGTCAGCTACTGACGACTCACCAGAAACCAAGGTATTACCAAAAGTTAATAACCCTGATCACAGCCATTCCATGCATAATGAGCGCTACGGACTAGTCACTTGGGATATCCCGATCGACTTTGTCAAGGCTTTAGATGCATTGTTTGGCCTGCCAGAATCGTAGGCTTTAAAAATTAATTAGATAACGATCTAAATAAAGCGTTAAATAAATAATAACTATATCTAAGCATATAACGAGCAATAATTTATGAGCAGTAACTTATGAGTAATACTAACAGTAAGAGCAGGGCGGCAGTTAGCTTGCAAGAAAGCTGGGCTAGTAATATTAGTGACTATATTTTGCTACGTCGTCAGCAGACGCATTCAGCCTATAAAGCAACTGATACAACAACGATTCATGCTGATAGCCAGCAGATAGATAAGATAGCAGACAGTGGCTTATTTAGCGCGTTATTCGTTGTACTGGCGACCCATTTGGAAGAGGGGCATACCGTATTAACGATTGAGGCAGCTGAGCAAGAGCAGCCGCTACAAGGACAAGTCAATGGCGAGGTAGTTGCTCTATACCGTTGGCAGCAGCAACTAATAGAGAGGTTAGCCGCGCCAATCCTAGCGCTAATTGATACTCAGATGGTTATTCAAGAAACAGTTATTCAAGAAACAGTTGCTCAAAAAGAAGGTACTACAGCTGTATTATCACTATTTGATTTGTTAGATATTTTGTTTGCTAAGCAAGCTCAGCTATGGGCACAGCTAGCACTTAGCAACCATGAAAAAGAGAGGTTACTCAAGTGTTTTGAGAGTGTCTCTGCGCTCTATCAGTTGTTAAAAAATACCGACTTAAGCATTCTCGTTCAGCTGATTGTTGAGCACTCTTTATTTGCTAACGTCAATGCTGATATAAATGATAATAAAAATAGCCTAAGCAAAATAAATAAACCTATCATTTACCAACTAATAAATAACAAAAACGCAGTTGGTCGAACGGTATCACTCACTTTTTGGTTGCATCGCACATGGCAAGCGGAGTTTAATTTAGCCAATAATATTAGCAATATTTTAGATCAGCAGGTAATACCTTTAGAGCTATCATTACCCGAAAATCTAAACGAGCAGCAGGTGACAGCTATTACTGTGGCTAATAATAATGCTTTTAGTATCATTACTGGTGGCCCTGGTACTGGCAAGACATATACCGTTGCTCAGTTAGTAATGGCGCTACAACAAGCCACAGAGAGTAGGGGAGATGATCGTGAAAGTATTCGATTCAGCACAGACAGTGCTAGTCTAGCATTAGCGGCACCGACGGGTAAGGCGGCCCAGCGAATGCAGGAATCTTTACAGTCGGCCATAGATGCAGCGGATATAGAGCTGCAGCTGCAAGAAGCTAAGACTATCCATCGCTTATTAGGCATTGGTCGCACAGGCAGACCACGTTATGACGCTAATAATCCACTTGGTGAAGATATTATTATCGTCGATGAAGCATCAATGTTAGGAGTAGAGCTGGCTAACTATCTTGTGAGTGCAGTAAAGCCTGGCGCAAGGCTGATATTGTTAGGAGATGCGAACCAGTTGGCAGCGGTAGACGCAGGGGCTGTATTGGCTGATTTGTGCCATATTCCAGTATTACAACCTATTCACGTAGAGTTGACAGAGAGTCGCCGATTCAGTGCTGACTCTGGTATCGGTAAGCTTGCTTATCAAATAAATAGAGCAAACACAGATACCCAAGCTATTTGGCAGTTGTTGAAAAGCGATGCAGCGCTGAGGTTTCAGAATGTAAATAACATGAATACAATACAGGCCGCAGCATCTAAAGACAATGATAAAAAAAATAGCCTAAGTAAAAAAGAGATTCTTAAAAATATGGCTCTACATTACAAGTCATATATAAGTAAAGTTAAGTCTTTACTGAGTAAATCAATAGAAAAATCTGTGCCAGATTCGATAGAAAATACAATTGCTTCATTAATGAAAGCATTTAATCGATTTAGAGTACTTAGTGCTGGTCATAATGGCGAATGGGGCGATCACTATATTAATAATTACCTTACTCAGTGGCATCTTACCGAGTTGAAGCTGCCCTTAGGTCAGAATACTTGGTTTCACGGTCGTCCTGTGATGGTTCTACAGAACAACTATGAGCTAGGATTATTTAATGGCGATATCGGTTTTTGCTTACAAATAGGAGAGGGTAACAGTCGACTTGAAGTATTCTTTGAGAATAAAGCACAGGGAATTGCGGTCGACTTACTAAATGATGAGGTCATTGCTACCGCGTATGCGATGACTATTCATAAATCACAAGGGTCTGAATTTGATCACGTGGCAATCGCTTTTGATAATAGTCATGTAAGGTTACTGAGCAAAGAGCTTATTTATACCGCAGTAACACGAGCCAAGAAACAAGTCACTATATACAGCACAAAACACGCTTTTGAAAAGGCTGTGCAAACACCAACTAAGCGCCATACAGGGTTAGCGCTACAGTTTGATAATATTATGAAATAGCATGATTTATAGCAATAAAAAAGCATCCAAATTGGATGCTTTTTTATTATTTTACTGATTCAATCAAAACTTGCTAAATTTATACTTTATCTTCTTTAATAGCATAGATGCCTGGCAAATGGCGCAAATAACCATGGTAGTCCATACCACAGCCGTATACATAGCGATCAGCCACATTGATACCGACAAAATCAACGTCAAAATCTTGAGTTTTGCGGTCATGCTCTTTATTGAGTAGCACACAACATTCAATAGATGCAGGATCTTCTTTACTTAGGTCTTCTACGATTGTTTGTAGAGTAATACCTTCATCAAAAATATCGTCAATGAGCAGTACGTGCTCACCCTTAATGTTTACCTCAGGCTTAAACTTCCAATCCAGCTCATTAGTACCTTCGTTATCACGATAACGAGTCGCATGAATGTAGTGCATACGATGATAGAAGGTAAGGTGAGTGAGCAGTTGCCCCGCTGGAATAAGACCACCATTCATAACAACCATCACGATAGGATTAAGACCAACATAATGCAGGTTGAGCTGGGCTGCAAGGCGCTCATAAGCAGCGGCAACTTCGATACTGCTAATTAAACATTCTGAGTTACGTAAGGTTTTTTCGATTTCTTGATTACTGATCTGAGTCATAGGATGCGCCTTCGGTGAAAAGTGCTGCTTATTTTAGCAAGGTTTAACAGGTTTGCCTATAAAACCTTGCTATCCAAAAAAAATAGTCTGCTGCTAATAACTTTTAATAGCAGCGCTGCGAAAGATTAGTCGGCTTTGACAACGATAAAAGGACGGTAATAGTTTGCTAAACGATTTAACGAGCTATCAGGTAGATCTGGTAGTAGTTTATTAAGCGCCATGTTCATACCTTTATCGATAGCGGCTTTAGCGACAGGCACAGATTTGCGCTTTATCATGCCCAGTTTGAGTGTTTCAGCAAAGCGAGTGACAAAATGGGTCAAGGTCGCCTCATTCATCGTTTCAAGCGCTTCTCTGAATTTTGCCGCATCAACATTATCAGGGGTAACCGCTGCAAAACCTGCAACGATCGTTTGCGTATCTTCATCGCTAAGCTTGAAGCCCACTCGACTAGCACCTTCATTATCTATAAAAGTAGCCTGATCTCTTAAAAAGTTAAAGCTTGGTATAATATCTTCATTATTCTCTTTACCTAATAGAATGTTCAACATAGTATCAGCCGCTTTTTCAATAGTGGTGATCACTTTACGCATAGCCACTTGGCGCTCAGGATTAGGGATGTTATCGATCAGTCCCTCCAGTAAGTTATCGATAAGATCATGAGCGGTTTGATGGGTCAATGCATCGCGATAAGGATAATAATCAACTTGCTCATCAGACTGTTTGACTTGCTCAGTCTCTTCAGCCAACTGTTTTAATTTATCTGAGGGTATAAATCCAAAATAATGTGCCATTGTGCTACCTATAGTAGTAATTTTAGTTGTGATAACTTAATTAAAAATTATAGCTATTATACTGATTTATTAGCGTTACATTGTATGTCAAATCATTTACAATCCTATTTTAATGTTGACGTGCCAGTCAATAGTTGACAGTAGTCGTTTTGGAAATACTAATTTTTTGGACTCTTGGGTTCACTATAATAAACTTGTAGACAAATGACTGTCTTATTCTATATGGACAGCGCTAAGTTCAAAAGGAGCAGTAAAATGAATAGTGCTATTGTACTCGTTGTCAGCGTCGCTTTAATGCTATGCGGTTATGCTTTTTATTCAAAATTCATAGCGAGTAAGATTCTAGGATTAGATAATAGTATTCCCACGCCAGCCCATACTATGAAAGATGGGGTAGATTATGTACCCACCAATAAGTTCGTTTTATGGGGACATCACTTTACCTCGGTAGCAGGAGCCGCTCCTATTATCGGTCCTGCAATCGCGGTGATTTGGGGTTGGTTACCTGCGGTAATTTGGGTAGTATTTGGCACGATATTTATGGCAGGTATCCATGATATGTCAGCGATTTGGGCTAGTATGCGCAATCGCGGGCAGTCCATTGGCTCAATCGCTGGTACCGTTATGGGTACGCGAGTACGCAGCCTGATGATGGTGGTTATTTTCTTATTGCTGCTCATGGTCAATGCTGTATTTGGTGTCGCTATTGCCAATATGATGATTAAAACGCCATCTGCCGTATTACCTGTATGGGGTGCGTTAATTGTAGCCTTTATTATCGGTCAATGTATTTATCGCTACAATATGAGCCTTATTTGGGTCTCTATTATTGGGGTTACTGCGTTATACGGGCTGATTTATCTAGGGCCTATGTTCCCATTCGTTCTACCTGAAACCTTTATGGGGCTCCCTGACAATGCAGTTTGGATTATTATTCTGTTTACCTATGCGGCAGTGGCTTCTTTGCTACCTGTCTGGATGCTATTACAGCCTCGGGATTACATTAATGGCTTGCAGTTATTCGTTGGTTTGATTTTATTGTATGCGGCAATCTTTATTTCAACGCCTGATATTGTCGCGCCAGCGATCAATACTGATTTACCGATGAGTGCTCCCTCTATCGTGCCGCTATTGTTTGTGACGATTGCCTGTGGTGCTATATCAGGATTCCATGGTTTAGTCGCAACAGGGACAACCTCTAAGCAAATCGATAAAGAAGAAGACGCGCGATTCGTGGGCTATTTTGGTGCTTTAGGCGAGGGCATGTTAGCCCTTGGCGCTATCTTAGCGGCGACAGCAGGCTTTGCAACGCTTGGTGATTGGCAAGCGGTGTATCAAAACTTTGGTGACGGCTCTATCGGTGCCTTTATCGATGGTGGTGCTACTATTCTGAGTAATGGTGTCGGGATCGATATGGTACTATCACAAACTATGCTCACAGTAATGGCTGCATTATTTGCAGGTACTACTATGGATACAGGCGTACGTTTGCAGCGTTATATCTTCCAAGAGTTCGGTGAATTTTATAACTTGCCAGCATTGACTAAAGGCTGGATCGCTACTTTACTAGCAGTAGGAACTTGTCTGCTACTAGCTTTTGGCGCAGGCGGTATCGATGGAGCGGGTGGAATGATTATCTGGCCGTTGTTCGGTACGACGAATCAGTTAATGGCTGCTCTGACATTAATGATTGTGACGGTTATCTTATTACGTAAGGGTAAGACCGTTTGGTACACTTTAGCGCCATTATGTTTCTTACTAGTTATGACATTATTTGCCTTGCTGATTCAACTCAAAACTTTCTATGATGATGGTAACTGGCTATTAATCATTATGGATTTAGTCATTCTGATCGCCTCAGTGTTAGTTACTTTAGAAAGCTTTTCAGTACTGCGCCGAGAATGGAGCGAGCATAAAGGTAAACATAAGACTTAATATATAAATAGTTATCAATAAAAACAAAACGTTGGCAATTGCTGGCGTTTTTTTATGCTGCAAATTTATAAAGATCCAATATTTTGATTTGTGCTCATTATTTAAAATCATAGAGTTGATATAGTGTTACGCTATACAATAAGCTTATTAACATAGTATAAGCTAAGAAAAATAGGTAGGTTAACAAAGCTTATGAAAAATAACGAAGATAATTTTATAGAAAAATCTATAAATACAGCTGCAAGCAAAACCAACACTACTTGGTGGCAACGCTTTAGCGAAGGATTAAATGAGTTTTATCATGCGCCATATCGACAAACGATGGCGCGTGCTGCTCGTGATGAAGAAGATTTTTTTATGCTAATGATGTTCGCCGAGAGCCTAGGAATTGATAATCCTGCCAGCTTCTATACTTTAGAGTTGCAGCCTTTGTTTTTGGAAAATTTTCATGAATGGCATACCCGTATGGGCATGGACAGATGTCCATTTGATCATGTTGGGTGCTGCTAGTTTAACAAATAAAGATAATTATAATAATTAACCCCGAATAAAAATTGAGATAAGAATATGGCTTTACAGTCTTTGGATACTTTGATTACTCATTTATCAGCGCAGCCTATTATATTCGTTGGTGGTAAAGGCGGAGTAGGTAAAACCACTACTGCCGCAGCGCTTGCCAGCCAATTCGCTAGTAATAATAAAAAAACCCTTATTATATCGACCGATCCTGCGCATAGCTTAGGCGATGTGTTAGACGTAAAGCTAAATAATGAGAAAACTAGAATTACCCCTTATCTTGATGCTATCGAGCTGAATCCCGATGTGATCGTAGATGCGCATTTCGCTCAAGTTGAGCGCACGATTATGGCCTATGCCAATCCTGACATGATGCCAAAGATTCGTGAGCATTTGCGCCTGTCCAAATCAGCGCCGGGAGCCGCGGAGGCGGCAATGCTAGAGTCCATGTGTCAGCATTTAGTTACCGCTACTGCTGATGGTTATGAGCATATTGTATTTGATACTGCACCGACAGGACATACGCTACGATTGTTAGTATTGCCAGAGATGATGGGTGCTTGGACAGATGGATTACTGACTCAGCAGCGTCGTCAAGCGAAATTGCGCTCAGTAGCAACGCATTTAGAAAGTACAGATAAGGCTAATAAAAAAACCAAAGATGTCGCTAACCCTTTTGAGAAACGTAAGCCTGATCGCTGGGAGCAAGCGGTAGCAGTACTAGAGCGGCGCAAGGCATTATTCCGTCAAGCGGGAATACTATTACATGATCGCACCCAAACCGCTATCGTATTGGTAATGACCGCTGATGTATTACCCTTGGCAGAGACCAAACGTGCCGCTGAGCAATTGGAAGTCGCAAAACTCACGCCAGCCGCTATCGTAGTCAATCAATTAATAAAACCAGCCCAAACGGATGAGTTTTGGCAAAATCGTGCTAATAGACAACAGCAAATAATGTCCGATATCGAGAAAGCTTTTAAAAAATATCCGCTATATCCCATCTACTTACAGCAAACTGATATACGTGGAACTGAGGCATTGAGTGAGTTATTAAAATAACGCCAAACTTGAATACAGATCACTGTCGAATGATCCAACAGACCCTACTAAAACTAGTCACGTTGCAGTTTACTTGCCAGCGACCAAGTCGCATCCGTACGTAAACTTTGCGCCAGCTCAGCTTTACCACTATTTAATGATGACCATTGCGACTTGCTACGGGCTTTTTTGAGCTCGCTAGGTAATTTGTGCGTTTGCCATGGTGTCATTAAGTTGTTTTCGTCATTAGCATCTGCCAGCTCTTCATCAGTAAAATTATCGCGAGCAACGTTATCGGCTCCGCTATTAGAATTATTATAAAGCAGTTGGGTGGCATCCGTTGCGGCATGACCCCGATGGCGTAAGGCCGTCAATAGATCAAGCGCTCGTGTTGCGAGCAAGGTCAGAGTAGGCGGATCTATATATAGACGCTTTACGCCGCTGATTTTGTCAGCAATACTACTAGTATTGGATAATAATCCGCCACCGATAGCACCCAAAGCAGCACCAAGTCCTAGCGTGGTACCCAAAGCTGCCGCATCAATCCCTAACCCTAATAATGCACCAGCGGCCGCGCCAGAGGTGGTACGAATACCATAGCTTTTAAGCAGTTCAGGATCGAAAGGATCTTGCTGATAGGCTTGCAATTCAAGTGGGGTCGCTGCGACCGCATTATCGTAAAACTTATAGGAATTTAATAATTGATGCTGCATAGCGCGCTCGCTTTGACGAACTGCTTCTTGCATTTGGGTGAGCGTTGGCATTGGATCGTCGTCTTCATTAATCTCACGTTTCATGGCGGCGACGTTCAATAAAAAATCAGCGATAATAATATGCGCCTCATCATACAGCTGCATCCAGTCCGTAGTCCGACTCTGCATCAGCTGCTCAAGCATCTCAGAATGGGTCAGCATGGTCGCAAGATTTTGCCACAAGTGCATCTCATCTTCAAACTCAAAGGCAACTGAGTCAAAGCGGGTAGAGATATGTAGATTGCGTCTTGCCAGCATCGTCTGCCAGTCATCGATATTGGCATCCTGAGAGTCGGTGAAGTTAAAGACAGGCATCACAGGTATCGCCGCCCATGACAAAATAGCCAGCTCATCTTTATATTTACCTAGTACAGGCTCACGAGCATCAACCACGTATATCGCCATATCACTTGCCAATAGCTGACGGATCACCTTGGCTTCTTGGCTATAATCGTCTATACCTTGCAGTCCACTAGTAGCACCCGTTGCAATATCTGCTGCCAAAAACTGCTGCAAGCGCTCAATACCATCACGGCGACTGGCAGTATTATCTTCAAGCCAATCCATCAGCCCCGAGGCGTCCTCAAGTCCTGGCGTATCATAGAGAGTAACCAGCGCCTCTCCAGTTTGACTATCCGTTAATTGCGCTCGTTCCACATGACGAGTCGTCGCTGCTTCGTTTTTGACTTCGCCAAAATACACATCACGCAGTAAGGTGCGTAATACTGAGGTCTTGCCTGTGTTGGTATGACCGACCACCGCTAGCTTTAATGGCTCGCCACTAGCGATGGTCTTTTTATTTACAGCTTTATTGTGAGTGCTATTTTGTAAACTAACTGAAGAATCTTTGGTTAGATCAGTAGAATAATTAGGCACGTCAATATCAGCATGCTCAAAATTTTTCTCTATCAAACTTGCGCTCTTTGAGTCCGCAGGGTCATCTTTTAAGGCTTTATCAGCAAATAGCCCCTTATGTTGAGTGGTCGCAGGCTTATTATTATCGTTAGTCATAATGGTTTCTTATAGTGAATGAACACGCCCTAGTTTATCGTAAGTAAATTATAAATAAGTACTGTTATTAAGTACTGTTATTAAGTACTGTGATATAGCTCAACGAGCAGTATCGACCAAACCTATCTGACGTTCAGCTAAAGCCGTTTGCCACTGCTGATAGCGTACTGATTTGCTATTGGATAAATCAGTAGCGATATGATCTTTATCCTCTAATAACTGAATAATCAGACCTGCCTGCGCTTGAGCGGCAATCTGATCAATCTTACGTAATGTGCCGCGATCAGGTAACGCCTTTTGATGAATACCCAACAATACCTGTACAGGATGCGCCGCTAAGTAAGTCGTCAATCGTGCCATATCGTCGCGATCATCAATAATACCGAAGTCCTCTACAGACTCACTATTATTCATCAGACCTGCCTGCCACCAGTTAGTAATGTCAGTAGGATACTCCAGTAATGCAACTAGCTTGTTGGCAGAGCTCACGATCGCTTTGGGTGCAATAGGCGCGTCAACTTCGAAAAAATCATCAGCATCTATCACTTGACGCTGCCAAAAGTTAATAATCTTTTGATAATAGGGCAGCTTGATATCCAAACGCATTTTTTTGCGGTTGAACATAAGCGCACAAAATATCCACGCTAGCGCTCTTGGGACGATGCCATACACCAGTAGACTACCGATCAGCAAGCCTGCCCATTGTCTAGCAATAGATAAGGGCAAAGCATCAGTGACTAGGCGGCTTTGGATAATAGCGGCATCATTAGGAACGTCGAAGCCGACCATACTTGGCAACCAGCCGAGCACATGCGTCAAAGTAATTAGCGCCTGATCTGAGAGTAAGGTGGACTCCCAACTAAAACTATACTGTCGCACTATTAATAAAAAGATAATGGCTAATAACATCCCTGTTAACGTCGCCAGCCACAGCTGGTGGCTAAATCGACCCAAATACCAGCGCATACCGCTATGTTGTAATTGCTGCTCATAAAGCTTAACTGCCGCTTGAGTCACATCGTCTTTACCGCGAATTAAATAACTGGGACTGACAAAACTGGCAAACCAATTAGTAGAGTGTTTAGACTGATTGATCAAAGTGAGTACCAGCCAGCCAACTAGCATAATAGTGTGAAAGCCTAGCAGACACACCAATACATAAAAGAAATTCACCACGTTAGCTTGCAGTAAAGTAAACAAACCCACAAATCCAGACACGCACCAAATCACGCTCATGATACCCATAATGCCTTTTAGTCTAGCCTCTATCTTGCCTAGTACTTTAGCCAACGCGCCATTATTATCTATACGAGCGGCACGCCGATGTAATTTTTGCAGTGATGTGCCTGCTTCTAAGTGCAGTTTTTCAGTGACTAATAGAGGGTCTGTAGCAAAAACATGCTGCTCGCTCTCGAGGGTACGTACCAATTCAGTCAGCTGGTCTTGAGGTGACAACATAGGGCAAGGATATCCAAATAGTCGTTTTTAGGGGGTAATAGATAATAATACATTTTAACTTATAATAAATAATTAGAATTTAACAGATTGAACAAACATCAGTAGGTAATTATTAATTATAATTATAAAACCTGACCAAATGGTCAAAAAGTACTAGCGATTAGCTGAAATAAACGTTATGCTAAAACCGCACTAAGATATATGCAGTCAAATTTTAGTAAAAACTAAGTCAGTATCACAGTAAGAATGTAGAAATAATCATTTAAAACAAACACTTACTATTCTTTATAATATTATTGCTCAAAGTATTTACCTAATAACGATTTTATAGTTACTTAAAATATAGACATCTAAAGAACCTCTAAGACTCTCTACCTCAAAACACAAGCTAATCCTCATACTGAATTGAAGCAGCTACTGCTCTTTTTTTACTTTAATAGTGGCTAATGAGCCGTTTTAGAGTATGAAATTCATTGTGCTTTGGCGAGTGTTATTGACTATTGCTCATTATAAAGACTTATCTAGCACTGTAATACGGATCAATTATTATTATTTACGCTTTTTATTCTCTTACTTTTTATCCTCTTATATAGTGTGTCAGTTAGGACATACTAAACACCAAACACGCAGGGAGCATGTTAACTTATGGATATGAAACCTACTTCTCAACCCACGTTTGAGCGCCCAGAAGATGAAAATCTAGGTATGGTTGCCAACGTCGCTTATGGCTTTCAACACGTACTGACGATGTACGGTGGCATCATCGCTGTGCCTCTTATCGTCGGACAAGCGGCAGGTTTAGGACCCGCCGAGATTGGGTTGCTCATTGCCGCCTCACTATTTATCGGTGGTTTGGCAACGCTTCTGCAGACCCTTGGTGTGCCATATTTTGGCTGTCAGCTGCCATTAGTCCAAGGCGTGTCTTTCGCTAGTGTCGCCACTATTGTTGCTATTGTCACCGCAGGAGGAGGGTTACCATCCGTGTTTGGTGCGGTCATTGCCGCCTCCATACTGGGGCTTATCATTACGCCTGTGTTTTCCAAAATTATTAAGTTCTTCCCGCCATTGGTCACAGGTGCGGTTATTACTACTATTGGCCTGACCTTGATGCCAGTTGCCGCACGTTGGGCGATGGGTGGTAATAGTAAAGCGCCTGATTTTGGTAGTATGACTAATATTGGACTGGCAGCATTCACTTTAGCTTTAGTGCTGCTTATGAGTAAGCTTGGCAACGCGGCTATTAGTCGCTTATCCATCCTACTCGCTATGGTTATCGGCACTTTAGGGGCGTGGGCGGTCGGTTTGGTTGACTTCTCAAACGTCATGACAGGACCAATATTTGCCTTCCCAACACCGATGCACTTTGGGGCGCCAACTTTTGAGCTGGCCGCTATTATCTCCATGTTCATTGTAGTATTAGTCATTTTGGTTGAAACCTCAGCGGATATCTTAGCAGTAGGTGATATTATTGAGACCGATATTGACTCAAAACGCTTAGGTGATGGTCTACGTGCCGATATGATCTCTAGTATCGTCGCACCATTTTTTGGTTCATTCACTCAAAGTGCTTTTGCACAAAACGTAGGTCTGGTTGCCGTCACCAACGTTAAGAGTCGTTTTGTCGTTGCTGCTGCTGGTGTTATCTTAGTTGTACTAGGTTTGATGCCGCTTATGGGCCGTGTTATCGCTACTGTTCCGACAGCAGTCCTTGGCGGCGCAGGTATTGTACTATTCGGTACTGTGGCTGCTAGTGGTATTCGTACCCTTGCGCAAGTCAGCTATACCAATAACATGAACTTGATCATCGTAGCGACTTCGATCGGCTTTGGTATGTTACCGATTGCCGCGCCTGCATTTTATGATCAATTTCCAGACTGGTTCGCTACTATTTTCCATTCAGGTATCAGCTCGACTGCTATTATGGCAATCGCTCTAAACTTATTGTTTAACCATCTAAAAGTAGGTAATTCTGAGAATCAGTCGGTGTTTGCAGCGGGTACTGAGCCGCGCTCTGTACGCCCTACAGTTATCATCGAATTAACCGAAGGCGATTACTTTACCGAAGGTAAGCTATTCGATGTGGATAATAACGAAGTGCCAATCGCGCCAAAAGAGTCAGCTCACTAGGTTTTATAAAAACCAAGAATAATAAATAATAAAAGTCGCTATTAGAGGCGGCTTTTTTATGCACTACCATTTGATTAAAAAGAGATTTAAAAACTTATCAATAACATCATTATTGATAAAGATTTGCTATGGTTAAGGTCACTATTAATAAAAAGTCTAGATAAGGAGTGATTATGACAACTTCAAAGCTAACTAAAAAAACCTACCTCATTATCGGTGGTATCGGCGGTATCGGACGCGCTATGGTCGAGCAGATTATCACTAATAAAGACAACAAAGTGTTTGCAACTTACTATCGAAATGTACCAGACATCGAAGCAGATAATCTGCATTGGTTACCTATGGATGTCAGTAGTGAAGAGAGTATCAAGCAAGCCATAGACGAGATTAAAAAGCACAGCGATCATATCGATTGGGTCGTCAATTGTGTGGGACTATTACATACCGAACAGTCGCAACCTGAAAAGGCACTGCGTCAAGTCGAGACTGAATTTTTTATGCAAAATATGCAAGTCAATGCCTTAGCAGGGCTGCTTATCGCTAAGCATGTCAAGCCATTATTAGCCAAATCCGAGCGCAGTAACGCGCATCCTGCGATATTTGCCACTATCTCAGCACGAGTAGGCAGTATTAGTGATAATCAAATTGGCGGCTGGTATAGCTATCGGATGAGCAAAGCGGCGCTCAATATGGGTATGAAAAACCTCAGCATAGAATGGGGTCGCTCCTTAAAAGAAGTCTGTATCGTGGTCATGCAACCTGGTACCGTTAATACCCAGCTATCCGCGCCTTTTCAGTCTAATGTCGCAGATGGTCATCTATTCTCGCCAGCCTACAGCGCTGAGTGCTTATTAGAAGTGCTGTCTGGTATGAGCGCCGATCAGACAGGCAGCTTTGTCGATTGGGCAGGGGAATCTATACCTTGGTAGTAGATAAGTTTAAAAGCTAACTGATTGAAAGCAAAAAAGCGAAAAGGGTCTGTTATTAATAGCAGACCCTTTTTTATGAATTAAGAAAACATAAATAATTTAGTTGGTCACAAACATATCCATAAACTCATTAACAGGTGTTTGCTCAAGCAGCGTTTGATCATCACACAAAGCGATAATCTCCTCACAACGTCCTTCGACAAAGCGAGTGGCTAGACTGGATTGGAACTTTGCCTGTAATACAGGGATGCCCTCAGCACGGCGGCGTTTGTGACCAATGGGATATTCGATAGCGACTTTGTCTGTACTAGTACCATCCTTAAAGAATACCTGTATCGCGTTAGCAATCGAGCGTTTTTTAGGGTCATGATAGTCTTTGGTATAGCTGGCGTCTTCTTCCACTATCATCTTGCGGCGTAATCCATCGATTAAGATGTGATGCTGCTCATGATAATCATCCTCGTAATTCTCTGCCATTAAATCGCCCGTTAGTAGCGCGACGGCGACCATGTACTGTAAGCAGTGATCCCGATCAGCAGGATTATTAAGCTCTCCCTCTTTGGAGATAATACGGATAGCCGACTCATGGGTGGTTAGAATTATTTTGTCAATCTCACTGAGTCGATCATCTACGTGAGGATATAGAATAACTGCCGCCTCACAAGCGGTCTGCGCATGGAACTCCGCTGGGAAGCTCAGCTTAAATAAGATATTTTCCATCACATAGCTGCCAAACTCGCGCTGAAAAGTAAATCGTCGTTCTGATTCGGGCTTGAGCGCTAGATCCTTATTGGTATGGCTGTATAGCACATCATAAAACCCCCATTGCGCCGCTGTCAGTGCGCCAGGTATCCCCATCTCACCACGGCAGGTGATATCGACTAAGCGTACTGCGCGACTGGTAGCGTCCCCTGCTGCCCAAGACTTGCGACTACCGGCATTAGGCGCATGGCGGTAAGTACGCAGTGCCTGACCATCAACGAGTGCTTGTGATATCGCTGCCATGATACGTTCGCGCGATAAATTATAGAGTTTTGCCACTACAGCGGTTGAGGCGAGTTTTACCAAAAACACATGATCCAAGCCTACGCGGTTAAAGGAGTTCTCTAGTGCCAAGACGCCTTGAATCTCATGCGCCATAATCATGGCCTCTAGCACATCGCGCATGATTAGTGGCGAATGGCCTTTGCTAATATTACTTTGACTAATAAAATCTGCTACTGCCAAGATACCACCGAGATTATCGGATGGGTGACCCCATTCTGCCGCCAGCCAAGTGTCATTATAATCAAGCCAACGTACCATACAGCCGATATCAAAAGCAGCTTTTATAGGGTCAAGTCTATAAGAAGTACCTGGTACCCGCGCACCATTTGGGGTGATTTGATCGACGCAATTAGGGCCTAAATGCTTAGTGCATTCTGGAAAACGTAGCGCTAATAGGCCACAACCAATAGTATCCATCAGACAATAACGAGCCGTATTCCAAGCATCAGCACTGTTATCTGCATCATCGATAGAATAATTGAGCACATAATCGGCAATCTTTTGAATCTCAACATCGTACTCTGGACGTACATTGCTCTCTACGGTCACGCTTTGGGTATTTGACATCGTAATCTCCTCATCCTTGAGCGTAAAATGGTTAAAACTACCTTATTAACAATAACATAATTAAAAGTAGCATAATCAAAGTCAAACATCAGTAGAGTAGTGTAAAACGCTTATGGCTTTAGGCAGGTTTTATAATGATTATCTTTTTAAGTACGGGTCTTAAGTATCGGTCTAATGAATAGATTCTTAGATTAACAAATGAAGTGCAATCACAAATTTCAAGTCATCAAGTAGATTAACCCTGCAATAAAGGCTATACCTAATATCAATAATAAGATATTTAATGTAGTAGCTACGCCTGATGATCCTGATGGCTCTTTTTTGACTTTGACTTTTTTGGCGATACCCAAGATCATCTTAACGTGTTCGATACCATCCATCTGGTAGTATTCACCTTCAGGAACGAAACCTAAGGATTGATAAAAGTTTATGAGATAAGTCTGGGCGGAGATGATAATAGGCTTTTTCTTACCGTACTTTTTATGACAATAGGCGATAGCTTGCATCATGATTTGACGTGCCAGCCCTTGTCCTCTGTACTGCTGTAATACTAGCACGCGACTAATCGCTGGCATTATAGGGCCACTGACTGAGCCATCGGCTACAGACAGATTGGAGCGCATGGTATTGATATCGGGCGGGAGAATGCGACAGTAGCCGACCAGCGCTTCGTTACTATGAGCGACTAGATGCAGACAATCAAAATCGACCTCATCCATATCTTGATACGCGCAGTTTTGCTCAACGACGAATACTTGCGAGCGCGCTTTTAAGATGTGATAGATGTCGATTGAGGTCAGCTCATCAAAGGTTTTTATAGAAAATTGGGTGCTCATAATTCAGACACTTCTAGCAATGGAATAGGGGGATCAATGACGGTAAAGTGGACTATTATAACGATATTTAGGAATATCAGCACTTTTTCACTTTTTAAAAAGTCTTAACCATTTATAGTCTGACTAATCTTATCTAAATTTAAGCTATCTGACATCGCGCTAAAGATCTCATAGTATTTACCACGTCTAGCATATAGCGCTTCATGCGTACCTGTCTCAACCACACGGCCATGCTCTATCACTACTAAATCATCCGCATCAATAATCTGGGCGATATTGTGCGAGACCATAATGACCGTACGATCTTTTTTAATCAGATCTAAGCTTTTCTTGACTTGTTGACTGGCGATCGCATCAAGGCTAGCGGTTGGCTCATCCAAGAATACAATCGGCGGATCCTTTAGGAACATCCTTGCCAGCGCGATACGCTGCTGTTGACCACCTGACAGCGATTTTGCCGTACTCTCATAACCTTTTGGTAATTGAGTAATCTGCTCGTGAATAGAGGCTTTTTTGGCGGCGATAATGATGTCTTCCTCAGTCGCATTGATATCACCGTAGCGGATATTTTCGCTAATAGTGCCTGAGAAGATATGATTACTCTGTAAGACGAGACCAATACGCCCACGTAGCTCATGCGTATCACAATCTGCTAAGTCATGACCATCCAAGCATATCGTGCCTGAGTCTGGCTGATAAAACTTGACTAATAAGCTGATAATGGTGCTTTTACCAGCACCTGATAGACCAACTAAGGCGGTAATACGATTAGGCTTAATGGTAAAGCTGACGTCTTCTAGTGCTTTTGTACCATTAGGATAAGTAAAATCTACATTTTTCAGCTCGATATGACCTTTTAGATTATCGCTACTGATGCCCTCTATGTTTTCAACTTGCGCGTCATCATCTAATATCTCAAAAAACCCTTCGGCATAGGTTAAGGCGTTATTGATTTGGTCATAAATACGATGCAATTGACGAATAGGGGCGGCGACGTTTTGGAAAAGCAAGACATGGAATAAAATCATCCCGATGGTCATCTGGCCTTTTAATACAAAATAGGACGTCAGCACGATAATCACCACCACGCCTATTTGTTCAATAAAAGTCTTTATCGCGTCATAAATAAAACCAATACTACGAATACGCAGCTGATTATCGGTCATTTCACGCTGAATTTTCAAGTGTTTATCGGCTTCGATAGATTCACGGACGAATGACTTAACCACGCTAATGGAGTTGATTAAGGAAATAACCAAGCCACTTTTTGCCTCGCGAAAGCCGCGCATCTCACGGCGAAACCCTTGCAGACGCCTAGCTTGTTTTTGACTGATAAAGAAGTAGATCGGTACCATGATAAGACCAACTAGACCGATCCAAAAGTTGGTTGAGAACATAATAATCAAGGAAACAATAGCGCTGGCAAATAGCGGCAGCATATCGATAAAGAAGTTTTGCACGAGGCTAGTCAAGCTACTTACGCCATAATCAATACGCGTTTGCAGCTTGCCGCTATCATTCTCAGAGCTAGTATAAAAAGCCATCCGATAGGTCAATATACGCTCAATAATCCGCTGGGATAAATCACGCGATAGATTAATACGAATCTTTTCGCCATAAAATCGCTGCCCAAAAGAGATAAATATCGATAGTATCTCTTTTGATAATAGCACGACGCTGATGATCGTCAGCATCCGCAAGCCTGCTTCCCAAGGGTCGGCAAGGGTAGCAATTTCGGTCAAAGTATCAACCGCATAGCGCAGCACAAAGGCATTGACCTGTGCGGTAAAGGAACCAAGTACCGTTAATATCAGTGTTGCAATGATTAAGATTTTATAAGGCGCGGCAAAGACAGCAAGCTTTTTGAGAATATCCCACAATAATGCCCGCCGCTCCGTTTTTTTAAGTGGCGGTTTTTTATCTAATTGCAAATGGCGTGATTGCGGAGGTGTTGGCATAAACGCTTAACTCATGGGTATTAATATTTCACTAAATCTTATTTATATTAAATAATTGAAATAAAGTTTAGTATTATTTAGTATTGTATAGAGACATTTTTTATTTCATTTTGGGGCAGTCATTTGAAAATACTTCCTTACGTCTTAATCAGCCTTTTAGGTGGTGCTATTGTTCCGCTGCAACTGGCCATCGTCAATGCTTTTCGAGAAAGTACACAAGCCTCTCAAATACAATCTACCTTTTATTTATACTTAGGAGGTGCATTAGCTTCTTTAGTGCTGTCGTATGTGATGAGTGGCGGTATCAAGCCGCCAATGATTGAAAACGCGACGTGGTGGATGTGGTTGCCAGGATTTTTGGGCAGCTTTTATATCTTATTCATGTTTATCGCTGCGCCAAAGATAGGCGCAGGTAATACACTGCTTTGGGTGTTTCTTGGACAAATGTATTTTGCCCTTATTCTAAGCCAAACGGGCTTGTTTGGCTTAGCGGTTAAAGCGATAGATATCTATAAAATCGCTGGCTTAGCCTTAGTCACTATAGGCGGGATGTTAATGATATATGGTGAGACGAGAGTTAACGGTTAAAAACAATCCGCTGGTACAAACACTTCACCGACCATGATACGGCGCGCTGAGCGGCTCATCGATACTTTTTTGGCTTGCCAGCGGCCATCGACTTGTTCGGTCTTACCACCGACTAACAATGTACCAGACGGATGACCAAAACGAACTTCATTAAGCTTGCCAGCGCCAGCAGCTTGGTTAACTAACGTACCTTGGGTAGTTGCTGATGCGGCAATAGCGACCGCTGCCGTACCCATCATCGCGTGATGTAATTGCCCCATACTCATCGCGCGTACAACGAGATCGATATCGTTTGCAGAGACTTCGCTACCACTAGAGGCCGTATAACTCGCTGCTGGAGCAATCCAAGCAATCTTAGGAATATGCTGACTGGTTTGTGCTTCACTCTCGTCGTTAAATAAACCCATAGCGACACCACCACGCGCACGGATTTTCTCAAGTTTGCTAAGTAGCTCACTATCGCTATTAATATCACCTTGCAACTCAGTACCAGTAAATCCTAAGTCCTCTGCTTTTATAAAGATGGTGGGGATGCCTGCGCTAATAAAGGTGGCTTTGACGCTCTCAGTTTTAAGACCACAACCTGAGACATCAAAATCATCGACTAAGTTGTTGGTTGGGAACATGTCGCTCGATGAATCCACTGGATCAATAAATTCAATTTTGACCTCAGCAGCAGAGAAGGTCACGCCATCGAGTTCAAAGTCACCTGTTTCTTGCACTTGCACCTTACCGTTGTCATCTTGATACACGGGCACATGCGCAATAATCGTTTTACTAATATTCTCTTGCCAAATGCGCACTTCACAGATACCACTGTCTGCACTATCTGTAATTTTCTTTGAATCAACTAAGCCCATATTAATCGTACAAGCGCCAACCGCAGCCGTTAAGTTACCGCAATTACCTGCCCAATCTATCATCGGTTTGGCAATATTGACTTGTCCAAACAGATAATTGACATCGTGATCGTCCTTTTCAGACGCTGATAAGATTACTGTCTTAGAAGTGCTAGAACTGCCATTTCCTAAGCCGTCGATTTGCTTACCATAAGGGTCAGGGCTACCAATAACCTTTAATAAGAAGCTATCACGCGACTCGCCTGCGACTTGGCAACGCTCTGGTAAGTCAGAGAGTTTAAAGAAAGTGCCTTTTGAAGTACCGCCGCGCATGTAGGTAGCAGGTACGGAGATTTGTGGGGCGAATTTTGCTTGAGTCATTGTAGAAGATCCTTTATGTATTTAAATTTGTTGGTAATATTACTGGTAGTATAGAATGATATAAGTAATACAAAGATAGAGCGCGCCATGACTATTAATGAAAAGCAAAATGAAAACTCGGCAAAAATTAAGCGAATTATGCAAGATAATCCTGATTTGTCTTATGAATTTGTACGTCAGCTATTAATTGCTCAAGCAGAAGTTGCCGCTGGTAAGGTTGAACCTTTTAAGTTTGGGTAGAAAGTAAAATATGTATGTATATAGAATTTTCAATAATGATAACGACAAGATATAACCGTCAAATAATCAGCATCGACTGCATAAATCAAACGATTTGCTTCGTCGATACGCCGTGACCAATAACCTGACAAATTTTCTCTTAACGGTTCAGGTTTGCCAATACCATCAAAGGGAGTACGTATACACTCCGTTAAAAGCTTATTAATACGTTTTAAAGTTTTCTTATCTTGAGTTTGCCAATAGACGTAATCTTTCCAAGCCTCATCTGTCCAAGCTAAATGTACACTCATATTTTTCTACTTATGGTTGTAGTACCTACTATTATGCGTTCTCAGTATTTTCGTTAGCATCTTCATCACTACTAATGCCATCATCTTTAGGCTCAATTAAACTACGAATTACCGTTTTACCAGACTCATATTGAGCAATAGACTTTGCTAGATGAGCGGCGTTAGCAGGAGACTTCAACAAATAAACGGTTTCCATCAAACTGTTGTAGTAGTCTAATGACATAAATACTGCATCGTTAGCATCACGACGGGTTACGATAGTTGCATCTGCATCATCGTTTACCGTATCTAAAACTAACTTGAGATGTTTTCTTGCTTCTGAAAAATTAATTACTCTCATAATAGACTCCAATACTTGTACAATTAATAGTACATGTTACTATACTTATTAAAGTATATCAATATACATAAAAAAACCGATGCCATATAAACTATACAACATCGGCTCTTTTTTAATTACCGGCTTAGAATATTAAAAACCTAAGCCATATCTAATGTCCCATCGATAAACTCTTTAGCGAAACGTTGCAGCATACCACCAGCGTTATACATTTTGACTTCATCAGCAGTGTCTAAGCGGCAGATAACGGGCGCTTTATCGACGCTTCCGTCCTTACGATGAATGACTAGCGTCATATCACCACCCGCCGATACTTCACCTTCGATATCGAATACTTCGGTACCATCGATGTTTAGCGTGTTGCGGTTGACGCCTTCTTTGAACTGAACGGGGAGTGCACCCATACCGACTAAGTTTTGACGATGGATACGTTCAAAGTCCTCAGCAACGACCACTTCAACACCCGCTAAACGAACCCCTTTGGCAGCCCAGTCACGGCTTGAGCCTTGACCATAACCATCACCTGCGATGATGATAAGTGGCTGATCGCGGTTCATGTAGGTTTCAATCGCTTCCCACATACGCATGACTTCACCTTCGGGCTCAACGCGAGCTAATGAGCCTTGGATAACTTCTCCATCTGCGTCACGTACCATCTCATTAAGCAATTTTGGATTAGCAAAAGTGGCACGCTGAGCAGTTAAGTGATCGCCGCGATGGGTAGCGTACGAGTTGTAGTCTTCCGCAGGCAATCCCATCGTATCAAGATACTCGCCAGCAGCAGATTCGCCTAAGATAGCATTCGATGGTGACATATGATCGGTAGTGATGTTGTCACCAAGTACCGCTAATGGACGCATGCCTGTGAGCTTATTCATCGCTGCCATCGCGCCTTCCCAATAGGGCGGACGACGGATATAAGTGGTTTGCTCGCGCCAGTTATAAAGAGGGCTCAATGCTTTACCAGCATCTTTTTTGGCCTCGTCAAACATCGGAATATAAACCGCATTGAACTGTTCAGGCTTCACCGCTGCCGCAACGATAGCATCGACCTCTTCATCGTCGAACCAGATATCTTTTAGATAAACGTCATTGCCATCTTGGTCTTGGCCGAGCGAATCCTTTTCAATATCAAAGCGAATATTACCGGCGATAGCATAAGCGATAACTAATGGTGGTGATGCTAAAAATGCTTGCTTGGCATACGGATGAATACGCCCATCAAAGTTACGGTTACCTGATAATACCGCCGTGGTAAATAGATCATTGTCAATGATTTCTTTTTCGATGTCAGGATCAAGTGCGCCGCTCATACCGTTACAAGTGGTGCAAGCAAAACCAACCACATCAAAGCCAATCTCTTGTAGCTCTGGCATTAGTCCTGCTTCTTCTAAGTACATCTTAACCGTTTTAGAGCCAGGCGCGAGTGATGACTTCACCCAAGGCTTACGCAGTAGACCTTTGGCGTTAGCATTACGGGCTACTAGGCCAGCAGCTACCATATTGCGTGGATTTGAAGTGTTAGTACAGCTAGTGATAGCCGCAATAATAACTGCGCCATCTGGCATCATACCGTCTTTTGGCTCGGGTAATTTGTTCTCAGGCGCGTGGGCGATACCTTTTGCGACTAAATCCGTCGTTGAAACCCTCGCATGTGGACGCGATGGGCCTGCTAAGTTACGCACAACTGCGGATAAATCAAACTCTAAGACGCGCGCGTATTCGGCATTTTCCATGCCATCAGCCCATAGACCAACTTGCTTGGCATATTGCTCGACTAATTTAATTTGATCTTCACTACGGCCTGTCAGGCGTAAATAGTCAATAGTTTGCTCATCAATATAGAACATCGCAGCAGTTGCGCCATATTCAGGGGTCATATTAGAGATAGAAGCGCGGTCACCAACAGTTAGGTTACGTGCGCCTTCACCGAAGAATTCAATATAAGTCGATACCACGCCAGCATCGCGTAAGAACTCAGTCATCGCGAGGACTAAATCCGTACCCGTAATGCCTTTTTGTAATTTACCGGTTAATTTCACCCCAACGTAATCAGGCAGGCGCATGTAAGAGGGATTGCCTAGCATAACGCTTTCAGCCTCTAAGCCGCCAACACCGATAGAGATAACGCCAAGCGCATCAACCATAGGCGTATGGCTGTCGGTGCCGACTAAGGTATCAGCAAAAGCCACTTGCTCGCCCGCTTTATTTTGCACCACTTGCACGACGGGTGACATTTTTTCAAGGTTGATTTGATGCATGATGCCGTTACCAGGCGGTACGACGTTAACGTTATCAAAGGCATACTCGCACCAGTTGATAAAGTGAAAACGGTCATCGTTACGGCGCTCTTCAATCGCGCGGTTTTTCTCGAAGGCGTTTTCTTCAAAGCCTGCATGTTCTACGGCTAAAGAGTGATCAACGATTAATTGCGTTGGGACAATAGGATTTACTTTAGACGGATCACCACCTTGTTCAGCGATAGCATCACGTAGACCAGCCAAATCGACAAAGGCGGTCTGACCTAAGATATCATGACATACCACGCGCGCAGGGTACCAGGGAAAATCCAAGTCTTGCTTACCTTCGATATGCTGTTTAAGAGCCGCGGTTAAATCCTCTGGTGGGCAACGGCGTACTAAGTTTTCGCACAGCACTTTTGAGCAGAACGGGAGCTTGTCATACGCGCCCGCTTGAATATTTTCAACGGCTTCACGAGTGTCAAAATAATACAGCTCAGTATCAGGTAGGGGCTTTTTAAATTGGTCATTCATCGGTTGTACTAGAGCATTGTCCATAGGTCACCTTTGGCAGTTAGCTGATTGGAATGGGTTTATATAAGAAAGGGTAATTCTTTTAGTAAAGTTGTTATCGATTAAATCAAACTTTGCTAAAAAAACTATATGAAAATAAGAGAGGAGTTGTAGGGTGCGCCCAGCGCACCATCGAAAAAGATATTTAACAATTGGTGCGCACGGCACACCCTACAACTCAACTTTACTTAATCAACTCAAAACTTAACGCGCACTAATATCAGGCACGTCTCTTGGCTCTTCACCGATATATTCCGCACTTGGGCGAATGATACGATTATTCGCACGCTGCTCAAACACGTGAGCGGCCCAACCTGTTAAGCGTGAACAGACAAAGATAGGTGTGAATAGCTTGGTTGGAATACCCATAAAGTTGTAGGTTGAGGCATGGAAGAAGTCTGCATTACAGAACAGTTTTTTCTCGCGCCACATGACTTCTTCACAGCGTACCGATACAGGGTATAGCACCGTGTCACCAACATCGTCAGCTAGTTTTTCAGCCCATTTCTTGATAATGACGTTACGCGGATCAGACTCGCTATAGATGGCATGACCAAAGCCCATAATTTTATCTTTACGCGCCAGCATTGCCATCATCTCTTCTTCAGCTTCATCAGGCGATTTAAAGTCTTGAATCATATCCATAGCCGCTTCATTCGCGCCGCCATGCAAGTTACCACGTAGTGAACCAATAGCACCTGTGATACAAGAGTGAATATCAGATAGGGTAGAGGCACAGACACGGGCGGTAAAGGTCGAAGCGTTAAACTCGTGCTCGGCATACAGGATAAGCGAGATATTCATCACCTTAGTATGTAGCTCGTTTGGCTTTTCACCCTTTAGCAGATGCAAAAAGTGACCACCAATAGTGTCATCATCAGTTTCGGTTTCGATTTGCACGTTGTCGTGAGTAAAGCGATACCAATAGTTGATGATAGAAGGGAATACAGCTAGCATCCGATCCGTCTTATCATTCTCTTGCTCAAAGTCCGTTTCGGTCTCAAGGTTACCCAGCATAGAGCAACCTGTACGTAGTACATCCATCGGATGCGCCTCCGCTGGAATACGCTCAAGCACGTCTTTGAGCGCTTGCGGTAGACCGCGCAAAGTTTTGAGCTTAGCTTGATAAGCGTCCAATTCGCTTTGAGTAGGCAAGTTGCCATAAAGTAGCAAGTAGGCCACTTCTTCAAAGATGCATTTGTCTGCCAAGTCCGAAACATCATAACCGCGATAAGTCAGACCTGAGCCTGATTTGCCAACGGTAGATAGAGCGGTCTTGCCTGCAACTTGTCCGCGTAGTCCTGCGCCTGATAGTTCCTTTTGTGCTGCCATGATACATTCCTTTTTGGTGGCTTTTGGGGTGTTACGGTTTTAATACTACAGTTTTAAGGGTAAGGCTTTACTTTTTATCAGCAAATAATTTGTCCAAAGTCTGCTCAAATTCATGATAGTTCAAGAAGTCATACAGCTCCATACGGGTTTGCATAGTATCGACGACGTTTTCTTGAGTACCGTCAGCCAAAATATGCTGATAAACATTGAATGCGGCTTTATTCATCGCACGAAACGCTGACAGCGGGTAAAGCACCATATCAACACCAACGCTATGCAGCTGCTCAGTAGTATAAAGATCAGTCTGACCAAACTCAGTCATATTAGCCAGTACTGGAATATCCAATACGTCGGTAAACTTGCGATACATCTCGATATCGGTCAAGGCCTCAGCAAAGATCATATCCGCACCAGCTTCTTGGAATGCAACCGCGCGCTCAACCGCGGCATCTAAGCCTTCGACTGATAAGGCATCGGTGCGCGCCATAACGACAAAATCTGGATCGGTTTTGGCATCCATAGCCGCTTTTAGACGATCAACCATTTCAGTAATGCTGACGATTTCTTTATTAGGGCGGTGACCACAGCGCTTTTGAGCGACTTGGTCTTCGATATGTACCGCGGCGACGCCTGCTTTCTCCATCTTACGCACAGTTTGCGCGATGTTAAATGCGCCACCAAAGCCTGTATCGATATCGACTAGTAATGGTGTATCTACTGCATCAGTAATACGGCGCGCGTCCTCTAACACATTATCAAGGCTTGTCATGCCCAAATCAGGTAAGCCAAATGAGGCATTTGCCACGCCAGCGCCAGATAGGTACAGCGCTTGATGACCTGCTTGAGTCGCCATCATTGCCGTATAGGCATTGATTGTACCAACGATTTGTAGTGGTGCGTTATTAGCGTTCTGTTGTTGCATTGCACTGCGAAAGCGTGCGCCTGCTGAAGATGAAGTCATTCTATAATCCCTATATGATTTTAAGATAATAATAAAAAAGGTTTGAGCGTCGGTATCGTTTATCAGCACTATTTATCTTTCTATCTTTGGCTCTATCTCTGACGCTTATATAGCTTTAGAGTATAGGTAATGAGCCAACTTTTAAAGGTAAACTTAAAAGCTTTAATCAATATAATTTAAAATAACTAATTAATATTACTACAACTATCTTATTTATGAATAGTGCTATCTATATTGTCTTAATTTACTAAGTCTATTATTCATATTAATAAAACTGAATTAGAATCTCAGATAGTTTTTGACATATTTAGTTACAAATTGGTGTACCTGAAATTGGCTAGTTAACTCTTTTAGTGTCATTTACATAATAACAAGGTATAAAAAAGCCCTCATAATTAAAGTTGTGAAGGCTTCTTCTTATACTGACGTATGACGTATAGAGAAGGTTTTCGCTAAGCGTGTTTCGATAGCAGCTTTAAGCAAATACGCCAGCAAGATTGGCTAAGAACAATAGAGCGAAGCCACCCAAAAATAGCAACCCTGCAATGGAGAGGGCATTCATAGCTACGGATAGCTTCTGATGCTTGCGTACTAGTGAGTAATTAAGCCAACCAAAGATAGGCGCGGAGACAAAAGCGGATATCATGGCAAATTTCAGCATAGAGCCTAACTGTCCTGCAAAAAAGCTGATAATAATCAATCCGCCACCGATCGCATAAGTGGTCCAAAAGGCGACTTGCTTTTTATTAATTTCACTATCCCCTTTGATCAACCGCCAGCACTCAGCATTAGCGCGACCGTAACCATCAGCGCAAGTAATCGTAGTACCGAACATACACATAAAGGCGACAAAGGCGACTAGCAGTCTAGACCATTCGCCAATGGTATTGGTATACATACTGATTAGCTGATCGATGTATGCGCCGCCTGCAATCTGAATCTCTTGACCAGAGCCGTATTGTACGAATACTCCTAATGCCAAGAAGAATAATGCCAAAATAGCAGAGATTGAATAGCCGACATTAAAATCTAATAAGCCTTGGCGCTTAGTGGTATTGTCCGTTTTGCGCTTAGCTGACGTCCACATTGAGGTAATAGCGGCAAACTCAAGCGGTGCTGGCATCCAGCCCATAAGCGCGACGATAAAGCCTAAAGTTGCCAAATTCCAAGGAGAAGTCGCTATAAAATCAGCGGTGACTACCGTCGGCTTGCCAGCAGCGATGATGACTGCTGCTAAGGTCGCTGTGGTGAGAGCGATCATAATCCACTTGGTCACTCCATCGAGCAATTTGTAATGACCTGCTATTAAGAACACCCAACATACTGCGGTGACTATCAATGCTAGTGGAATAGTGGATAAGCCTATAGAGGCGGGCAGCATAAAGCCCAATATCACCGCAGCAATCAGAGATACTGCGCCTGTGCTGATGACTGCTGACAAAATAGACAGCAGAAAGTATATCCAAAGATAAGCTTTTGAGCGTTTGGCATAACCTGCGATCAGGCTCTCACCAGTATCGTAGACATAGTCTGTACCAAAACGAAAAAACGGGTACTTAAAGACATTGGCTAAAATAATCATAATAGCCAGCTGCCAGCCATAGATAGCACCTGCTTGGGTCGATGAAATCAGGTGTGAGCCACCAATAGCGGCCGTCGCCATTAAGATGCCAGGCCCAAAGATACGCCAGCTAAAGCCTTCTTGCGTAGCGTTAGCAGTTTGGTTACTGCTATCTGTAGTGTTGATTCGTTGTGTGGTCATGAGTACCTCAATGTAAAGGTGGCAAACTCACACTCATTTGTGTAAGCCGGCCATTAGTTATTACCAATTAAAAATTAAATACAGACCAAAAAATGGCGCTAACTCTATCACAGCTTGCGCCATTGAAGATAATAATAATTTTTGTGACTAATGCCAGCTTTTAGAATCATTTTCTCTATCAGCATTGACTGTAGATAAGTTGTCTCTAAATGAACTGCTGACGCCGATAAGTAATACCGCGTGCTTCGTAGACTTTATAGACAGCCTCTAGCAGCTCAGATACTTTGGGATGACTAAAGTCTTTTAGCGTATGCAAATAAATAGGAGAGGTGACATTCTCGTGAATCAAACGCTGATAGCTAATCTGATCCGTACGCATGGTCTGTAAGCTGGCAGGTACTAGAGTAATACCAACACCTGCCGCGACTAGCCCTAAGGCGACTTGTAAATCACTGACTTTAGTGGTGGCAAAGGGCGTGATGCTATATCGGGCAAATAAATTCAGTAAAGGCTCAGTCACTGTAGATGCTGAAGTTGACTTTATAGCGCTGGCAGGCTCCCTTATAGATTTATCTTTTTGCAGTGCTGATGCGTTTTGCGTCATTGCCGTAGTAACAGAATCAGTATTAGGTATTTGCGCGGGCAGGTGGGTTTGGTGATAGAGAATCAAGCGATTATTAGCCAGATCAATCAAGCGATGATCAGAGATATTAGCTTGTGGGTGAGATTTGGGTAGCGCAACTACATAGCGCTCATGACGCAGTAGTATCTGCTGAATCCATGGATCTTGGTGGGCGAAGCGGCTAAAGCCCACATCAATCTCGCCAGATTTTAGCGCCTCAACTTGTTGATATGAGCTAATATCTTTTAAGTTCACTTCGATATCAGTAGCAGAGCTGCTATTAGGATGCTCATGAGCTGCGCTGTGTTGCTTAAGAGTGGCGATAACCTCTGGCAGTAGACCATAGAGGACGGAGGGTACAAAGCCAATATTGAGTGCCGTATCAGGCGCTGATAGCCGCTGAGTCATGTTGGTCACTGTCTCAAGCTCTGTGAGTATCGCGCTCACTTTTTCATAAAAGAACAGACCCGCTTCTGTTAACTGTAAGGGTCTATGATAGCGATTGATGAGCTCGACACCAAGACTAGTCTCCAGCTGCTTTAGCAGTCGGCTAAGACTCGGCTGAGATAACCTTGTAGTCTTAGCCGCTGCACTAAAGCTCTGTAAATCGGCAATGGCGATAAACGCATTGAGCTGCTTTAAGTCCATATAATGATATCCTTGGCATACATCTTGCTTATACTTGACTAACGTTTATATTATGCTTTACTCATATTTTGCATAAATACTGTATATGCAATGCGCCGAATGCGAAATACAGTGTACGATTATATTTCTAGGCGCTTATTCAGGCGATTACACTGACCCGTATAGCGTACTTTTTGCATTCACTCTGAACTTAGTCTCAATAAGGCTAAGTTTAGAGTGAAATTATATAAGCAGTCTGTTTACAATATTGTTATGATGTAGCAATAATCTATACTGATACACATGTGTGCCTTTGTGTGAATAAATTACTATCAAGTATAAAATATCGACTTATCGACTTGATTTCAGTAATGATAGCTTTAAGTATTTATAGATTGATCAGATCAAGTATTATAAACATAACGGTTTGTTAGTTTTTAAACAGATTGTTAGCGCTTCATTCGACTATAGCAGCTTATTAGTATTATTTAAGACCGCTTGTCACTGTATCGTAGCGCTCATACTAAAACTGATTGCAGACTACACTGAAGCATCCGTATTATGAGAAATACTAACAATTACATAACCTTAATGACATCTAATGCTATGGTAATACTTTATGACCTCTCCAGACGATACTCGTAATCCTGACAATAGTACAGAGCTATATAAAGACTCTATTAAGCTTAATATTAATAGTAGGAGTCTGAGTGTCTATGAGCGTTATTTAAAGCAAACTTTAGCGAGTGAGAACTTCAGAAAGTCTGAGTTGGCAGTAGAGCCGACTGATGAGAGTACTGACAAGCGCTCAGTAACAGCTAAACCGACTGCAAATAATAGAACCCACGGCCCTATCTCTGATGATCATCTATATGGTTCTGATGATCTATCCGACGATGAAATGGCTTTTTTTGACGATTCATCGGACAGTAACCGCAATAACTCTTCACACGCTAATAAATCAAGAGCTAACAAAAGAATAACCAAGCAGAATAAAACAACGGTAGCTTACGAGAATACAGCTACTTATCAAATATCCGAGCCTGCATTTGCTAATAACACTAGGGTATTGGCCGGTAACTTTGATGAAAAGTCTAACAACACTTATAGAATACTTACTGCTATTGCCATTTTTTGCGTTTTGCTACTGATAGCTATCGTTATCGTTATTCTTAATGCCAATAATAGTTTAGTGGCGCTAAGCGATCGCTTGGGCTCAGTCAACTCTCAGATGTCAGCGGTGAACAAAAACATATCTGTTATCGGTCAAGAGACCTCGTTAGCCAATGCTCAAGCTACAGCGGACAAGGAAGCGGCAGAGGCGGCTAATGCTGCGCGTTTGGATTCTGTTAATGAGAGTCTAAATACCATTGTCGCAAATATAAGACCGATAGAGTACAAATCCGTATCTCCATCAACGACTAGACTGCGCTCGATGAGTTTAGGTGATGTGAATACCGAACCCGCTATTAGTTATGATGATTTTAAGAACGAATCACAAACAACATTATATCGTGAGAGCCGATGAGACAATTAGTGTGTTGCTTATTCAGCTATCCGGCAAGTTACTTTGCTAGCTGACGATATGTCTAATAATAACATCCTAGGATAAATCATCAAAAAGGCAGATACTGTATACGGTATCTGCCTTTTTCGTACCTAGTTTTATAGATGGTTTTGAGCTCGAAGGCTATCTGTACCATCAATCAACTGGCTAAAAACATCATTAGCTTTGAGGCTTAATTAAGTATTTCTCACCTGTGGCTTGTTTGCCATAGGCGGCGATAGACTGTAAGTGTAGAACCTCAGGTAATGACACTTCATGAGTATAGCTGCTGGCAAAGGTAGTAGTGATCTCATCTGCCACACGTTGACGCATTTTCATAACGGTTTTGGTTCCCAATTTACCGAGTGCATTGAACAACAAGAAACCGCCAACGCCCCAAGAAAAACCAAAGTTGCGATTAAGGACAATAGGACCTCGGTTTAATCCGCCATAAACGTAGACTTGCTTAAAGGTATTAGAGCCGTATACGCTGTATTCTTCGACGTCGCGTGTGATAGCGGCTTCCATACAGTTCAAGATATCGCTGGTTAGCTGACCACCGCCGATAGGATCAAAGGCAATCGTAGCGCCCGTCTCGATAATCGCTGAAGTCAAATCAGCAAGGAATGACTCGCTGCTTGAGTTAACCACGTATTTTGCGCCCATATTACGAAGCAAGGTTTCTTGCTCTTCTTTACGGACAATATTGACAAGATCGATGCCATCAGCCATACAAATACGATTAAGCATTTGACCTAGGCTTGAAGCGGCTGCTGCATGAACAATCGCCTTATGACCTTCTGCGCGCATGGTCTCAGTCATCGCAAGGGCGGTTAGCGGATTGACGAAAGAGGATGCGCCTTCTTTAGCCGTTGTGCCTTCTTTTAGCTCCAAGCAGCTTTGTACGTTGACGCAGTGATACTGACGATAAGTACCGCCACCGATGACCGCAACGATTTTTCCCATCAAGGCTTGCGCTGCCGGTGACGCGCCTGCGGCAACTACAGTACCTGCGCCTTCATTACCGACAGGCGTATCTTTGCCCACGCGGGTTTTGACCGCTGGCATGAATTTGTCAGGGACGTCCGCTGTGATAACTGGGTTTTTCTCGGTACCTGATTGCGCAGCGGTAGACATATCAGCGACGCTAAACAAAATCGCTAAATCTGATGGATTGAGTGGCGCCGCTTCAATACGTACGACAACTTGATCGTCATTTGGCTGCGGCATGCCGATATCTTGCAATGATACGGTAAGTTTGTTGTCGGCACTAATGGTAGATATTAATTGTATGTTTGTATCGCTCATAATTTTTGCTCCTGCAAATGATTAAAGGTATTAGACAAAGCGTCTTTTGTTGATCGTAAATAGTTCGTTATTTAAATGAGCTATTATTTAGCTTTGTTTAGTTCAGCTCTACTTGGTATTGGCAGCTTTGATTTGGGCTTGTACGTGTTGCATAAATTCTGGCATATTTGCCATACGATCAGCTTCTATAGCTTGAACAATGTCAGTTTGCTTCATCGTATCGTTCCACGCTTTCATACCGTCAATCTCTGCTAAGACATCCCAATTAAGCTGGCTTGAAGCAAAGGTATGTACGATAGTAGCGACATAATACATATAAATATCAGCCATCGTGAATGTATCGCCTGCAATCCAAGGTGAAAATTTACACAAACGATTCATAGCAATAATACCGCGCGTCAAGACTTGACGTACCTCGTCTTTGATTACTTGTGGTGCTTGTGCCCCCGAGAAGACAAAAGGTATCAGTCGACGGCTAGATAGCTCAAAATAAAGCTCTGCTATTTTCATAATTTGACGTACGACCGCACGTTCTGTGGCCGGTTTGGGATATAGCGGCTTTTTGGGATAACTATCTTCAAGAAAATCGCAGATAACACTGGACTCTGACAGCTCAAAACCTTCAGCTGTTGTGATAGCGGGTACTTTGCCAACCACTATTGCTTTTATGGCAATAATAAAATAAAAAATACTTAGATATTTAGTGGTTGGAGAGCTCAGTTGGATCAGTTACGTGCAATACGTTATTTTTGTAAAGTTGTCGAAACAGGTAGTTTTACCAAGGCAGCAAAAGTGTTTAATGTGCCACCATCATCATTATCGAGACGAGTGTCAGATTTAGAAAAAACATTGGGAGCCACATTATTAAAGCGCTCAACGCGAATGGTCAAACTGACCGAAGTAGGGCAGGTCTATTATAATGACGTGCAGCAGATACTTAGTCAACTAGAGCAAAGCAAAGAGACTGTTCGTAGCTATCAGACTACACCAATGGGTCGTTTGCGTATTAGCTCGATGGTAGGTTTTGGAGAAAAAGTAGTATTGCCGATCTTAGATGAGTTTAGTGCTTTGTACCCACAGATTGTATTGGATGTCAGTTTGAGTGATGAGTTGTCGACATTGGGACGCGATGATGTCGATATCGCTATTCGTGGTGGTTACGCACCAAATGAGCGAGTGATTGCGATCAGGCTTATGGATAATGGCTTTATTCCAGTCGCCGCACCAAGCTATTTTACAAAGCATGGCATGCCAAGCACTGCCATGGAGCTCAAAAATCATAGCGGTCTGTATTTTAAAACCCCAACAGGGCCAACGCCGTGGTTATGTTATATAGAGGATCAGTGGCACGATGTGTCAGGGCCTGCGGTTGCCATCTCCAACAATGGCGATTGGCTTGCCAAAAAAGCTTGCAATGGTGAAGGTGTTTTTATGTCAACTCGTTGGGCGTTAGCATCTTATCTTGAATCAGGCGCACTACAAGAGCTGATATTTGAGCACGATTTGGCCATCACACAAAATGCTGATATGGCGGTTTATTTGCTGTACCAAAAACAGCGCTATCTAGTACCAAAGGTAAAAGCGGCAGTGGACTTTTTAGTCGAGAAAATAACGACTATGGATATAAACGGTTAACTAATATAGAGTCTATTTAACATAATATACATTATGCGAAAACAAACCAACGGCTTTGGGATTATTTAAATTCCAGTTAACTATTAGAGTTTGCACCATATTAAGACTTTACGTATATAATTTCACATAATGTCTCTGCTCGTAGATATTTAAAGTAATTTTAAAATTCACGCCGACTATCTAAACGCAGTTTTTTATAAGATAACTTTTTAACGTCCGACTACCATATATATCTTCATCTAACATCACGTCAGCAATTTTACATTCTGCTTTTTCATCGATACTGCTACATGCCAGCTCGTAATAAATATCTTGGCCTTGTGCTAAGCTGACTTTGACTAAGCCTTGCTCAGTCATCGCAAACTGCTTGTCTTGGCTGTAGTCAGGATCTTGCGAATCCCACAAGATATCATGACCAATATTGCAGCTTATCTGTTCTCTATCAAAATATGCTTGCTCAAGCACAAACGCAGCTTGTAAATCCGCTGTACTATATTCCAATAATACAGGTTTTTCGCTAAATCCTTCTACACTGATATCTTGCTCATACATTTGGCTAATGATTGCTATCTTAGCTGTGTCCATTGTTATAAATTGCTTATTATTGCCAACAGCCGAACTGGTCATCATTGTTATTAATAACAATACTAGCCGAAGCCTCTTTATCAATAAATATATCATTTGCATAATGTTCTCCTAAACGACATCATGACTACTTATAGCTAATCTTTATTTAAGCATAACTATGTGCATTGTCTGCTACATAATCTTATTACTATCGACAATGAATGACACCACTTATCGATCATTCTCACCGCAATATAACAATACATTATGCTTTTTTATATATTTAAAAGGAATACTTTTATGATTTCATTCTCTCGCTCATCTTTAGCTATCGCAGCTAGCTTGGCACTATTGTTAACAGTAACAGGCTGTCAGTCGCTACCTAGCAATACTGCACCTACTGAGCAAAACAGCTCGCCAGACACTTCAAATGATCCCATGACCACAAATCAATCCCTGACTGAACAAGCGCTTGGCATACAATCTGCCCTCGCCAATAAAGACTATGCCAGTATTATCAGTGATATCCACCCGACACGTGGCGTACGCTTTTCGATGTATGCCTATGTCCGTCCTCAGTCCGATAAAGTCTTTAGTCGTGCGCAGTTCACTCAGTATCTGCAGCAGTCCAATATCCGCTTCACGTGGGGTGAAAAGGACGGTACAGGTGAGCTGTTAGTCACGCCACTACCTAAATACTTGGAGACGTGGGTTAATGCTAAGCAATTTGATAACCAGCCGACCATTAGCGTAAATGACTCAAAAGCTATCGGCAATAGCATCAATAACTTAAATCAGGTCTATCAAGACGCTGATTTTGTTGAGTTTTATCATGGTGGCAGTGAGCAATATAGCGGCATGGACTGGCGCGCAATGCGCTTGGTGTTTGATGAATATCAAGGGCAGCGCTACCTAGTGGCTATTATCTCAGATCAATGGACAATATAGTCGTTTGGCTGGCAAGCGTTACAAAAAGGAAAAGGCAGCGCACTGTGTAACTCGTATACTGCCCTTTTCGCTTATTACTTTAAAAAAGATAAAATGCTTTGCCTAAAGACATAGCTTACAAACCGACATAATATAAACAAAATCAATAACTTAATTTATATCCATCTTATCTATTTGCTGCATAACCTCTGCCGTCAAACTCAAGGCGGAGATGGTATTTACATAATGCAAGAATCGTAAAACGTACACTTATAGTCCTCTACAAAGCATTCGTCTGTAAAATCATCTATAAAATATTCGCTTACTAAAACAGTCATTTTCTAAGAAAAACGATTTTGTATATTTTGAATAACTCACTTTAAGCCGACTGTTTTGCCGCGTCCAATTGATTAACGACGACTCGCAGCGCCATACGTTTCCAATCAGGATTCTTATTGTGCGTGAGCGCGTCACGCAAAGGCTTAGATTTTTGTCAGCTTACAAGCGTCTTTATGACTTTATCAAGGTGCTTGTAGGTTATGATAAACGTTGAACCATAATAAAAGGACAAAGTCATGCAGGAATTTCAAACTAATAAAGCAGATTTGGCCCAATCGCGTGTAGTTGAAGCACCCGCGCAAACGATCAGCGACTTAGAGGTACTAGTCAAAGTCGATCGCTTTGCTTTTACCGCGAACAATATCACTTATGCGGTCATGGGCGATCAACTACGTTACTGGCAGTTCTTTGCGCCAAACGGTGACGACCCTAAGCAATGGGGCATCATTCCAGTCTGGGGCTTTGCGGATGTCGTCGAGTCAAACTGTGCAGATCTACCTGTTGGTGAGCATCTATTTGGTTACTTCCCGCCCGCCAATGAGCTAGTGCTCAAGCCTGCTCACATCACCAAGACGAGTATGATGGATGCCAGCGACCATCGCTCGCACCTGCCGCCAGGCTATAATTTATATCAGCGCGTCAATCATGAGCGTGGCTATGATCGTGCTAATGATAATTCACGTATGCTGCTATTCGTGCTGCACTTAACCTCGTATTGCTTGCACGATTTGCTTGAGAGCAATCACTGGTTCGATGCCGAGCAAATTATCATCATTAGCGCTTCAAGTAAGACCAGTACAGGGTTGGCTTATGGCCTCATTAATGATGACAACGCGCCTGCAGTGATTGGTCTGACCTCAGCGCGTAACGTTGACTTTGTGAACTCAATCAACGCTTACGATAGTGTGCTCAGCTATGATGATCTAGAACAGATCGATGCCAGTAAACCCACAGCTATTATCGATATGTCCGCCAATACCGATGTGCTCAGTCGCTTGCATACGCATTTAGGTGATAACATGCGTTATACCAGCAATGTCGGTGCGACCCATTGGGATGAGCCGCGTCAGGTCGAGGGTATTATCCGTGAGCGAAGCCATCCGTTCTTTGCGCCGAGTCACATTCAGCATCTAATAAAGCAATTAGGTATGGAAGCATTCAATAAGCAGTCCATGCGTTATGTAATGCACAGCATGGCAAAAACCAATGAATGGTTGCAAATTAAGCAGCTCAATGGCGTTGAAGGATTATCCAAAGTATACGCTGAGGTATGCGCGGGCAAGATACCTGCCGATGAAGGATTAATCGTTGTGATGTAGCTATCACCGTCAAGCTTAACGCTTTGTTTTAAGGGATACGAATAAAAAGGAGCGCTTATTGATTAAGCGCTCCTTTTTATATCTAAAAATCGTTCAAAGTTTAACGCGCTACTCCATTTTGTTGTAAATACGCGTACAACCCCTCTGCAAAGTAGCGATAGCCTGCGGCATTGGCATGAATTTGGTCGGACTTAAGCGCATTGTTAGAGATCACCTCAGACCAGCGCTTGCTATATAGCGGTACGTTTTCGCTCTTGGCGATACTGGCATAGATTGGATTGTCGCTGGCACGACCGAACAGTGCACTGGCGCTAAAATAAGGCTGTGCGATTAGGGTAACGTCAATATTGGCGGCTTTTAGCTGCTTGACAGCCGTTGTGATATTAGCCGCTGTAACCTCTGACGGTACTCGGCGCAGTACATCATTACCACCGACGCTCAGTAATACCAAATCTGGATTTTGCGCGATAACAGTATCAATCCGCCCCAGTACATTGGCTGAAGTATTACCATTGACACCGGCATTGATGATTTTCCAACCGGTCATATCTGCTAACACCGCAGGATAAGAAAGGTCTCTATCGACGCTATAACCGTAAGTGAGTGAGTCCCCTAATGCGACAACATTACTGCCTGTCGGTAAGACAAGCTCAATGACATCCTCATTATTATTACTACAGCCGTTTAGGCTGATAATAGCTATTGCAACAGTAGCTGATCTTATAAACGAATAACAACTGTGCATAGTTACGTTTACCCCTTTACTTGTCTTAATTCACGTTTATTAACATTGATTTTATAGCGCTTCTTTATTATCAGTATATTTTGACATTGAGCTATAGATAATGATCGTGCAAGTGCTTATATTATTCGTAATGATTGTTTTAATTATCGTTTAGATTGTAACTTTAACGTTATTAAATTATCAAACTCATGTTGTGCATAAGCCTATAGACGCGGTATAGTCGAGGTCAGACATAGGATATGTGATCAATTAAAACAGCTATAGGACTCAGCACTATTAGTCTATAGTCCTTAGTCAATAACTCTATCAAGGATGCGTGAGGTATTTATGAATAAAAAGACCCAAACTCAAAAACAGACTCAATCTGCAACAGATACTCAAACTTCAGCCGACAATGGCACTCAGGAGCAAAGTCAATCTACAGCCGCTGCAACTAAGAATAGTCCTAAAAGCGCTGGCAAAGACACGCAAAAACCCACTAAAAAACCAAGCTTCGATGAGCTAATCATTAGCGAAGGTCAGTATCGGCCTGTCGCCAAAACCGTTGGTAATTGGCTAGACACCATCAATATGGACGCGCTCAATCATCTTAATGAGCAAGCCGAAAATATCTTTTATCGTAAGGGTGTCACCTTTACGGTTTATAGCGACGCTAAGAATATTGAACGGATGATCCCTTTTGATATTATTCCACGTATTATCGCCGCTAGTGAGTGGGAGATCATTGAAAAAGGCTGTAAGCAGCGTATTACTGCATTAAATGCCTTTTTGCATGACATCTACCACGAGCAAGCTATTATGAAAGCAGGCGTCGTGCCTGATAGTTACGTCTATGCTAGTGGCTGCTATGAGCCATGGATGATGGGTATTGAGCTGGATAAGCCTATTTATTCGCATATTAGCGGTATTGATTTGATCCGTGATGAGGATGGCACATTTTGTGTATTAGAGGATAATCTGCGCACGCCCTCTGGCGTCTCTTATATGCTGGAGAGCCGTAATATCTCTGAGACGCTACTATCTGAGATGTTCGATCACACCCCTATTCTAGGGATTAGTGATTACCCGATGCGTCTCAAAAAATGTCTTGCCAGCTCGACGAGCAAATACGATCCGCAAATTGTAATCTTGACCCCAGGGCGATTTAATAGTGCTTATTACGAGCATGCGTTCTTAGCGCATGAGATGAATGTGCCACTGGTACATGGTTATGATCTAGTGGTTGAAGACAGCAAAGTCTACATGCAAGGCATACGCGGTAAAGTACAAGTCGATGTGATCTATCGCCGTATCGATGATCCGTTTATTGACCCATTAGCGTTTGAGTCCAGCTCTATACTGGGCGTATCAGGGCTGATGAGCGCTTATCGTGCTGGCAATGTCGTCATAACTAATGCGCCAGGCACAGGTGTCGCTGATGACAAAAGTCTTTATCCTTTTGTACCTGATATGATTAAGTTTTATTTGGATGAAGAGCCAATACTGCCCAATATCCAAACCTTTCAATGCCGTAAACCAGACGAGCTCAAATATGTCTTAGATAATTTAGATAAGCTGGTGGTCAAAGAAACGCAAGGCTCTGGTGGCTATGGCATGCTTATTGGCCCAACCTCCACTAAAAAAGAGATTGAAGACTATCGTGTTCGCTTACTTGAAAACCCAGCAGGCTTTATTGCGCAGCCGACGATTTCGCTTTCAACCAACCCTACTGCTGTCGCTGATGGTATCGCGCCGCGACATATCGATTTGCGCCCCTTTATCCTCAGTCACGGCGATGGTTCAGTAGATATCGTACCAGGTGGTTTGACCCGTGTCGCGATGGTTGAAGGCTCACTGGTGGTCAACTCATCGCAAGGCGGCGGTATCAAAGACACTTGGGTTATTGATGACAGCATTTCAGATAGCAGTGCCAATGACAATGTTAATACTAATGCTGGCAAGCCAGACCATGCGCTTGAAAAAAACCTCTCAAGTCACTCCGAATACTTTGATCGTGCGCAGCCTATAGAGGCAGGTTATGAGCATTTAGATGATGCGCCTATGATCTTGCTACTCTCAACAGCCAGTCATTTAATTTGGCTTGGTCGTTACAGTGAGCGTCTGTATTATTACGACAGCATCATGAAACAGATAATCAAAGGCGATCTCAAAAAATCGCAAGTACAGCATCTGATCACGCATTTAGGCTTTGAAGCTGATGCTGACGAATCACTTAAAGTTATGAAAGCTCAAATCATGATTAATCTTGAGCAGACTATCATCCCTAATGTCATACAGTCGATTGAGGCCAACGTCCAAGAAGCCAAAGGGGTACTAGGTAAAGATACTGCAGAGCTCTATAACTTAATTAAGCGCCTCTCAAGCGCAGGTACTTATCGTGCTGCCACCTTACAGCTGTACGCTTGTAATGCTGCTATGAAGCAAGAGCATGCAACCGTGACTTGCTTTTGGCAGTTAGGGCGTCAATTTGAGCAATTAGAACGAGCAGTATTACTGGATGAGGACTCGATGGAAATTAGTCTACAGTTTAAGCATTGGATTAATGAGTTACCTGAGAATACGCGCTGGCGTGAGCTAATCCGTCTGACCAATCAGATGATCAGATCTAAACGCTTTAGTGATTTTGGCTTAATCAGAAAAGAGTTCAATCTTATCTTGCGTCAAGGTGTCTAATGACTTTAATGAATGAGATTAGAGAATAAACTGCAGATATGTAAGACATAATAAAATACCAATAGGAAGAGACTATGAAACTTCAAATCAGTCATCAAACCAATTACTATTACGATGAGCTGGCGCAGCGTAGTGTGCAGTATATCCGTATGACGCCTATGCAGCTATCCCATCAAGTTATTCACCGCTGGGATGTTATGCTACCCAAAGTGGCCACCAATCAAAAGGATGGTTTTGGTAATGATTGGCTCACTTTGAGTCGTAACGAGGCACACAATAATCTACAGATGCAAGCCTCAGGTATTGTTGAGATTAATGTCGATACTGAGCGTCTAGAGGACATGGATCATGTGCCCTACTTGCTATTTACAGTACAAACGCCCTTGACCAAATGCTCACAAGAGATGCGCGACTTCGCTGCGCCGTTTTTGAAAAATGTCACTCATGATAGTCTCAAAACTATGGCTAATGAGCTGATTATGAAGATGCCTTTTGTGAAGAACGTAACCCATGTTGGCACCACGGCGGCTGAGTCTTTTGCTACTAAAGGGGGCGTGTGTCAAGACCATACCCATGTGTTTATCAGTATGCTGCGTGATAAGCAGATTCCAGCACGTTACGTGTCAGGTTATCTGTATGACGATACCGAAAATCACATGGCAAGTCATGCGTGGGCTGAGGCTTATCTAGACGGTTACTGGTATACTTTTGACATCTCCAACCAAGCGTTTCAGCCCAACTCGCATGTCTATGTAGCGATCGGTCGAGATTATTTAGATACTGCACCAGTACGCGGAGTGCGCATGGGCGGCGGTTACGAAAATCTTTACAGTCAAGTACTTGTCACTAGGCTATCATAGCGTCCGCTATTTTTATTTATGTTCATTACTAAGGGTTTATATGACTTATTGTGCTGCTATTCGTTTAAAGGATGGCATGGTTTTCGCTAGTGATACTCGGACCAATGCTGGCGTTGATCACATCTCAACCTTCAAAAAGCTCTATCATTATGGTATTGAAGGCGAGCGCTTTATGGTACTCCAAACCGCAGGTAGCTTAGCTACTTCACAGGCAGTATTTACCAAATTGCAGAACGATATCGACCAGCGTGCTGAGAGTAATCTAAATACAGTCTTGAGCCTATTTGATGCGGCGCAAATGGTTGGTGAGTGTATGCGTAATGTGATGAACCACGCCAAAGAAGTTGCTAACGCGAATGTTGATGGTCAATTTACTAGCTCATTTATGCTGGGCGGTCAGATAAAAGGTCAGCCTGCTGAGCTATATAAGATTTATCGTGAGGGCAACTGCATCAAGGCCACCGAGGATACGCCATTCTTTCAATTAGGTGAGAGCAAGTATGGCAAGCCGATCCTTGATCGTTCTATTGATTATGAGACCGATCCTAGACATGCGGCGCGTGCGCTAATGCTGTCGTTTGACTCAACGATAAACTCCAACCTATCTGTGGGTATGCCGATAGACTTTATGCTCTATGAAAACGACAGCCTAAAAATCCCCAAGGGTCGCCGTATTGATGAGCGTGATGAGTATTTTAATACTATCCGTCATCAGTGGGCAGACGCCCTGCGTAAGACTTTGGTTGAGCTACCTAAGTGTCCTAAAGGTTATTGGGATTAGACTTTAAGTTCCAGAGACTTAAATTAAGTTGAGCGCTTTATTATTAACACTCTCGAAAACAGCACAGTAAAAACCCAGTCAACGCTAAGCGTTAATTGGGTTTCTGTTTTAGAACTAGCTGTTGTTTAATCTACTTCATAAAATGAATTTCAGGCGTAGGGTGCACTCCATCTCACCAGAATTCAGAGTTAAAAGGTGTCATTGTCGGTGCGTAAAACCCACTTTACAGAAGCTACTTTTTACTAATGATAAATATTTTTTTGATAAATCCTACCTTCACATTGGCCAGTACCAATCCCGACAATATCAATACCATCGCTAGCATCTTCCACCATGTCACCTGCTCGCCCGTGAGCAACACTGAGGTCGCCATACCAAATATAGGCACTAGCAGGGCAAACGGCATAACTTTAGAGGCGGTATTTTGCGCAAGCAAATGCGCCCATAGTCCGAAGCCAATCAGCGTTGAAATATACACAATAAATCCAAGCGACAACCAAGACTTAAGCGATGCTTGCGTAAAGGTAGCTAGTTGCCAGGCATCACTCTCAAATATAAGTGACGCTATAATTAAAATCACACAAGCAATTAGACCACCCCAAACGACTAATGCTAAAGCCGTTACTGCTGATGCTTTATTTCCTACAGTATTAGGCTGAACATTAGATACGCCTGCCTTTTGCTGCATAGTTTCCGTAGCGGCTTGCCTAGATACTTGTTTTGAGACCTGCTTTGAGGCGATGTTGCCAAAGCTCCAACCTATTGCCGCAATCAAGATGCAGATAAAGCCGATCAGCGGCATGTCACCGCCAAGATTTAGCGCAATCACACTCAGCCCTAGGACACCGACTAGCATACCGATAATCTGTATGCGACTGACCGCCTCACCTAGCATTAAATACGCAAGTAATACGGTGATAAATATCTGCAGCTGTAGCACTAACGCGGTCAATCCTGCTGATGCACCCAAATGCATCGCCGTAAATACAAAGGCATACTGCATAACAAAAGTACCGATAGCATAGATAAATAAGCTACGATTAAATTTTGGTGGCTTAAGAAACAAAACCAATGGTATGGCGGTAAAGAAAAATCGCATCGCAGTGAGCATCAATGGCGGAAAACTCTCAAGGCCCCAAGCGATAAAGGTAAAGTTCACCCCCCAAATGAAGGTCACCAGTATTGCTAAGGCAATATGTACAGAAATCATAAATTATCCAAATCATTAATGTCTTAGAGCGTCAAAGCTATTGTCCTGATGAGTTAATAGCCACGTTTTTTGAATATCAATACAGATGCGATAAAAAGGATAGATATCGAAATAGAAAAAATAAAGAAAACTAAATTAGTATCTATCCAGCCAAAATAGCTCAATATAGGCGCAGGAAGAAAAGCGCCTAAGGTTGCAAAAAAAGCAATGACGGTTTCATTGATACCTTGGAATCTCAGTCTTTGCTCCCCTTGAATGTTACTCAGTAGTGTTGAGCCTCCTGAATAAGTAAAATTCCAGCCAACGCCTAAGATAATCAAAGCAATATTAATAAAAATGGTATCGTCTAAAAGAACGGGCAGTAAGCAAGATATAGAGATTAAAACAAAGCCCAATATGATGGTGTTGACGCTATTGATGAGGTTAATGAGCTTGGCTACAAAAAACGAAGGCAAAAACATAGCCAGTACATGCATTTGAATAGCGTAGGAGGCATAATCAAAAGAATGGCTTTGCTTTAAGAATAATGACGACGCTATCATCATAAGATTCATAATGTAATAGCCTAAAGCGCCGCCCAATACAGCAATGACAATAATATACTTTTTGATTTCTATAGCATTAGCGACAGGCGTTTTCGTTTTTACAATACTCTTATCGTGACGCGCGTTTGCTTGATTCCAAAAATAAATAATGACAAATAAAATAATCGCAAGCACGGATAAAGTCAGATAAATAAGTGAGTAATCAGGTAGATCTGACGCTTTGGCTAAATTGATAGCCAGTAATGGTGCGACTATTGCGGCAAACACGCCGCCCGAGATGACCATTGAAGTGGCTTTGGGAACGAGCTCGCTACTTATGGTATCTGTAGCGGCAAACCTATAGAAGTTGGCTGTTGAGATAAAGAGTCCTAGTAAAAAATGACTCAGGCATAAGTACAAAAAATTATTCTCTATTAATGACAAGAATCCAATAATGCCTGATAAGAATAAAAATAATATACCTGCGCTGAAAATACGATATCGACCAAACCACTCCATAAGCTTTGAGAATACAACGGTGCTTATTAGAATGGCTAAAAACTGCAAACCGTAGGGAATAGTAGCGTAACCAATACTTGGTGCCAAAGACAGCCCGACAAGCGCTGCAACGGTTACCGATAGTACCGCTGTCGTTAGATTGATACTTTGACCAATTAATAAAAAATAGACATGGTTGGGTAGTTTGTTATTGATTTGCATATACAGGCCTTGTGCAGAGCTAACTTTTAACGACCAACTTTGAGAGGATGATTATAGACCTAAGGCACAATGACTTATACTGCTACTTATACTGTTATAATAGCGATTAATATCATAACAGTACCGATACAGTTCTATAGGCAATGAACAAAGTGTAGAGATTAATTTACCATAACAGTTGCCAATACAGCTACCATAACACCTTAACCAAAGGCTTGCGAAATAATGATAGATACCTATGTTCTCAATCCTAAAGTAACCAAGACAGTCGGCGTTACTGAATGGATAAAGCAGCGCATTGACTGGCAGATTTATTTGCCTAATCAACGCGTACCATCGGTTCGCAAGCTTGCTAAATTACTCAATATCTCAAGCTTCACAGTGACTCAAGCCTACGAGCAGCTAGTGGCTACAAACATACTCCTAGCTAAGCCTGGCTCAGGATATTATGTTCGAGAGCAGGCAACGGTAGAGAGGACGGTAGAAACAAAGAGTAAAACACCCGTCATAGATACCCGCTGGCTGGTCAATCAGATGTTTAGTGAGATACCGCGCCATCAGGCACCTGGTGCTGGTGTGTTACCGAATGATTGGATACGCAATGACAAGATGGAGTGGGCTATTCGGCAAGTTACTGCTCAAGCCGACAGCTTTGTTTATGATTATGGAGATATTAAAGGATATCTACCTCTGCGTCAGCAGCTAGTTCAGCACTTAGATACTTTAGGAATGCATACCTCTATTGACAATGTGGTGACCACCGCTGGTGTATCACAAGCAGTGACTTTGGTGGCGCAATTATTATTACAGTCAGGTGATACGGTGATAGTAGATAATCCAGGCTGGTTTTGGTTGTCGAGTTGCCTGCAGCAACTGGGGTTTAAAGTAATTGCTGTAGAGCGTGATCATTTAGGTCCTGACATTGAGCAGATGCAGCAGTTGTTTGCAGCGCATCGACCTAAGCTCTATCTTACCAATAGCGTATTACATAATCCAACGTCCTATAATCTCCACCCTGCCCGCGCTCATCAAGTCCTAAAGCTCATTCATGAATACGATGCTTATATCTTTGAAGACGATTTATACGCCGCTTTTGTGCCTGATGGTCAAGCATTGCGTTATGCTAGCCTTGATCAGTTCGAGCGGGTGTTTTATGCGACAGGATTTTCAAAATCTATGTCATCAGGTTGGCGTGTCGGTATGCTAGTATGCCCTGATAGATTTATTGAGGATATGTTAAGAGTCAAAACCTTGAGTAATATGACCACCCCAGAATTTGGCGAGCGAGTGATTCATAAATTATGGACGCAAGGAGAATATCGACGCCAATTAAAAAAAGTACAGCAGAATTTATATGAGGCTCATCAGAATTTGCGCCAATCATTACCGAGTATTGGTATTGTTTATCCTAAACACACGCAGGCAGGCATGTTCGTTTGGGTTGATACTGGTCAAGATACCGCGCAGCTGGCATTAGATGCTTACAAGGATAAGTGGCTAGTCGCTCCAGGGCAGTTGTTCAATCCTAGTGTCAAAGAATCAACTTACTTACGTCTAAATGTGGCGACAACTAGTAATAAATTCTTAGAGTGGTTAGGATATTATTTAGACAGAAACGTCTAATAAGCTCAATTAGCGCGCTCGATTAAAGTACTCATCATCTTTTCTGTCATTAGCGACTTGTGTAAAACACACTTATTTTCCCGAATGACTTTCTGGATGAATAGCTTCTTTCATCTGCCGTATGACCGCGCTTAATAGCATCTCATCCACATCAGTTAACTTATTAAGTCCATAGTCATAAGTCTTTAGGATCATAGCTTGTTGATCTTGAGTCAGCTCTAATGTTAGCGGACCATCGACGGTTAAATGTCTATAGTCTTCAATATTTTTTGCTTGTCGTTTGCTCATGTTTGACTCCTCATTATTCATATTATCGACTTAATCTTTTATCTTAATTTGAGTGATGATATACATCAGTTTACTATCTAATTTGATTTTTATCAAAAACCGCTTTTTTGATAATTTGTAGCCACAACTCTTTAAAAATGCTCTGGTAGCACTGCTACATGATGTATCAAAATTACTTTTTTTTGACTAGGGCATGTTTTTTAGAGCAATAAGTACAATAAAAAAGCCTACAAGATTGCAGGCTCCTTCAACAAAAACAAGACTTATTCAGTCAAAAACTTACGACTCAAGCAATACATCACCATAGGCATCACGTAAGTTATTTTTCATCATCTTACCTGCACCATTCAACACTATATTGTCAACAAAAACCACTTTATCTGGTATTTGCCAACTAGCGATACGGTCGTTATAAACCTCTAAAACATCACTCTCTGTGACGGCTGAACCTTCTTCTTTTACTACGATCAGTACAGGGCGCTCACCCCATTGCTTGTGCTTGGCGGCAATGGCGGCTGCCATCTTCACTTGTGGATGTTCAACGGCGATGTTTTCCAGCTCCACCGATGATATCCACTCACCGCCTGATTTGATTAGATCTTTTGAGCGGTCACGGATATTCATATAGCCATCAGCGTCGATAGTTGCGATATCACCTGTGTCAAACCAACCATCAGCCGTTATGGCGTCTGGGTTCTCAGTAAAGTAGTCATCAATCACCCAATGACCACGGATTTGCAAGCGCCCTTGAGAGTGACCATCTTCTGCTACAGGTTTGGTTGGCTCTTCGGTGTCCATCAAGCGTAGCTGTACTCCATAAGGCGGACGACCTTGCGACTCACGCAGCTTATTCATCTCATCGTTACTGAGTGATTTGTGCTTCGCTTTTATCTGATTCATCGTACCCAGCGGGCTGGTCTCGGTCATGCCCCAACCGTGTATCGCATCACAGTTAAAGTCTTCACGGAAAGTCTTAATCACTGAGGGTGGACAAGCTGCGCCGCCGACGATAGTACGCGTCATACTCTCAAGTTTGCTACCACTGCTTTTGGCAGCAGCAAGTAGACTCTGCCAAATCGTCGGTACACCAAGGGATAGAGTAACTTTATACTCATCAATCAGCTTGACTAAGCTATCGCCATCAAGGTTAGGCCCAGGTAAAATCAGCGAGCAACCAGTAAGCGCGGCAGCATAGGGCGTGCCCCAAGCATTGACATGGAACATAGGGACGACAGGTAGTAGCACATCTTTTGCAGAAAGGGATGATACATCAGGCATACTAAGCGCTATAGCATGTAGCACTGACGAGCGATGCGAGTATAGGATACCCTTTGGATTGCCCGTAGTGCCTGAGGTATAGCATAAAGAGCTGGCAGTCTTTTCGTCAAATTGCGGCCAGTCAAAATCAGCGCTATTATCCGCTAATAACTCATCAAAAAACAACGCTTCTGGAAGTTTTTCTAACACTTTCTCATCACGATCACCAAGATAAATAAAGTGCTTGATGCCTTTGATCTGCTCTTTAATCGCCATGATTAAGGGTAAAAAGGTAATATCGAAAAACAATGCTTGGTCGTCAGCATCATTGATAATATAGCTGAGCTGCTCAGGGAATAGTCGAGGATTAATCGTATGACAAATCATACCGCTGCCTGAGATGGCATACCAAGCTTCTAGATGGCGGACATTATTCCACGCCAGCGTGGCAACACGATCCGCAGCTTGCAAACCTAATCCTGCCAAAGCATTTGCTAACTGTTTTGAATGGTTCGAAACCGTTATCCAGTCACTATGGGTCATAGTGCCATCGACTTCTTTTGATAACACGGCAGTATCATCATGGTACTGAGCCGCGTGCTCGAGTAAACCACTAAGAAGTAATGGCTGGTACATCATTTTTCCTAACATCTGTATATCCTTATAGTGATGTTTAAAGTGCTAACACTTAAGTATTAAAAATACTTCCATCAGTATACGATATCAGTTTTATCATTTACAGCGATGTTTGTATCTAAAATAAACTGAAGTGATGACTCCTCAGGTCACTACTAAACGCATGAGCTGAGTGCTAATATAACCACCAAAAGTACCCATTGCATAGCCTAATATTCCCAAAAACACCCCAACAGGCGCAAGCGCAGGATGAAAGGCAGTCGCGACAATTGGGGCGCTTGATGCGCCACCAGTATTAGCATTGGAGCCGACGGCCAAAAAGAAAAACGGCGCGCGAATAATTCTAGCAACTATAAATATAATGACCACATGGATAGTCATCCACACCAGACCTATCAGCAGTAGCCGCCACTGCGAGACGATACCTGCTAGATTAATCTGCATGCCTATGGCGGCAATCAACACAAAAATAAATACCGTGCCTATCTTTGATGCGCCTACGTGATCAAGCCTGCGAATTTTGGTAAAGGAAAAAACCACGCCTATTAAGGTGATGATCACCACCATCCAAAAAAACGCGCTGGCAAAACTATATTGCACCGCCCAACTATAAGGTGCAAAAGCCTCTGCGATTTGACCACCAATAAAGTGCGCGGCGCCAACCATCGCAAAGCATAAGCCAAACATCACCATCAAATCATTGAGCGTTGCTGGTCGCTCATGATCACGCTCATAGCTCTCAACAGCTTTGATAACTTTATCAATACTGCTAGAATCCGCTTTTAACCAGTTATCTATCTTGGCGCTATGCTTCGCCAGCACTAGAATAATCAAGAGCCACAGCGAGGCATTAGTGGTATCAACTAAGATCATCATCCCAAATAGATCATCACTGACCCCAAACAGCTCTTTCATAGCAGCTTGATTGGCCGCGCCCCCTATCCAACTACCCGCTACCGCTGAAAACCCACGCCATAGCGTGTCATCAGTGAACATCTCGGGCGATACCCACTTTGCCAGCGCTAAGCTGATCGGCCCACTGATAACAATAGCGACACTTGCCGCAAAAAACATAGCGACAGCTCTCCAACCAAGTCCTAAAATCTTAGGAACATCCATAGATAATGTCATCAGTAATAAGCTGGCCGGTAGCAAATAAGTGGCCGTAAAGCCATAAATCTGTGAGCCTATGCCATCGGCAAACACCCCAAGACTATTGAGCGTTGCAGGTATAAAGCAGCAAAGCACAATACCTGGTAGCAACGCATAAAAACGTCGCCAGAAATTGCCTGGTAGCCCTTGAGTATAAAAAACTAGCCCAATAATCGCCATAATAATACCAAAGGCGACAGGTAAGCTCTCAATCTGTGAGAAGGTAACAGCGTATTGTGCAATCATGAGTATTAGAAATCTCGCTTATTAACATTTGATAATACTATCGAATCAAAAAATGATTATACAGACAAACTTATGAGGGCTTAAAAAATATGAGTCTCAATCTGCTAGTTTATTATCCTAACGTAAATAAATGGTGGGTTACGCTGCGCTAACCGCACCCTACACCACACCACACCAGAAATTTGTTTCAGATAAGCGTGGGGTAACCCATGGAACATGTAAACAGAGCTATCATTTAAAAACATATATAGAAGAATAAATTTTATAGATTTCACTTAAATCGAAACACAAAAAAGCCAGATAACAAGTATCTGGCTTTTTTTCAAAGCTGGCTTTAGATAATTATCTTAAGAGCGAGCTTTGAGTATTGACTACTGCTTTATTAAGCATCTTACGAATTGTTACCACGGTTGCCACCGCTTGAGCGACCTTGGCCACGGTTGCCGCTGTCTGAGCGATTGGCTGGACGACCTTGGCTGCCACTTGGACGACCACGACCTGTTGCAGCGCGCTCACCGCGTGGAACACCAGCGCTATCACCACGGCTAGGACCGCCAGTACGCTTACCTTGATACGGCTTACCACCGAAGCGATCATTAGGCTTGCCTGATGAATCGCGTGGCTTGCCAGCACTTTGGCCTTGATAGCCACTATCGTTGCTGGCGCGTTGACCTGTACCTTTGCTACTGTCACCTGAGCGACCGCGAGCATTTTCAGGCTTACCTTGATAACCGCCACCAGTCGAGCGACCACGGCCTTGGCCATTACCACCACCGCCATTTGAGCGTCCACGACCACGGCCGCGACCATTACCTTTATTCTCACTTGGTACATAAGTCTTCTTCGGCTCTAAGCCTTCGATCACAGACACTTCCATTTTGCGATTCAAATAACGATTGATTGCATTGAGCTGTGGACGATCATCCATGCTACATAAGTTAATAGCAACACCACTACGGCCCGCACGACCACAACGACCGATACGATGGACGTAATCTTCAGTTTGGCGTGGTAAATCATAGTTGATAACATGTGATAAAGCTGGAACGTCAAGACCACGAGCAGCAACATCAGTGGCGACTAAAATCTTGCATTTACCATTACGTAAGTCTTGCACGATGCGGTTACGCTTGCTTTGTGGCAAGTCACCATGTAAGAAGCTGGCTTTGTGGCCGTCATCTTGTAATTGCTTAGCTAGTTTTTCAGTGCTGCGTTTAGTGGCGGCAAAGATGATCACTTGATCAACGTCCTTTTCACAAACGATTTTGTCTAAGATTTTGTTTTTATGATTGAAATCATCACAATAATAGACTGTCTCATCGATATGAGCCGATTCTACTTTGATAGCAACGCGCTCAGGATTGTTAGTGAAAGTCGCGGCAATCTTGCCAACAGGACCATCCCAAGTAGCCGAGCACATAATAGTCTGACGATTAGTAGGAGCTGCTTTTAGGATATCACTGATATCATCAGCAAAACCCATATCTAGCATACGATCCGCTTCATCAAGTACTAGTACTTCAAGGTTTGATAAGTCAACGCGACCAGCATTGATATGGTCAAGCAGACGACCAGGCGTTGCAACAATAACTTGGACGCCTTTTTTGAGCGCGGTAATCTGACCGTTATAAGGAGCGCCACCGACTAATGGCACACAGAATAAACCACGCATATCTTTCGAATAAGTGCGTACGCTATCATGAACCTGCTGAGCAAGCTCACGCGTTGGCGTTAAGATAAGGGCTTTGGTTAATTTATCAAAGCTAGTCGCACGGCTTAAACGATCCAATACTGGAATGACGAATGCCGCTGTTTTACCGCTACCTGTTTGTGCTGAAAGTAGTAAGTCACGACCTTGTAGAGCAAAAGGAATCGCTTGTGCTTGAATAGGCGTTGGGTGGGTATAGCCACTACGCTCAAGCGCGGTAAGGATCGGCTTTGCGATGTCAAGTTCAGAAAAAGTGACTTGATCTTCTGTAGACTCGGCTTCAGAAGTAGCTTGTACAGCAGTGTCTGAATTTACAGTAGTAGTTTCTTCGATGATACCGTTTTGAGCGGCGATAGTAGATAAGATGTCAGTCATGAGAATCCTTGGTAGAGTAAGCCGCTGTAAATTCAGCGTACTTGTTGCCTACCACTGATAACCGCTCATTCACCCTGCGCTTCTATTGAATGCTCAATAAAAGCGCAGGGTGCTATCTGGCGTATTTTGGTGGTAGTGCCGAGTGTCTCATCCTTGCTTGCGCTTGCCACTTTATTCAGCTTTGTCCAAAGCTGATAACTGCAAACGACAACCAATCTGGTTTTGAATGGAACCAGTAGATAAGATATGAGTCAAAAATAACACTATTCTAGTTATTCAATAATGAGTTATTTAAGTACACAAAATCATCGGCAACAATTACTCTCAGCCATCCTAGGCTCAAAATCGCAGGCGATGTTATCAATCTCATAATTCACGTAAGCAAAGCTTTCGTGGCGACGTAGTATAGCACAACAATTATAATAATATTATTTATTTTTGGACTAATGATAAATTAAGCTTTGTCTTATCTGATAAAGATATTTTTACGACACATTTAATAAAGGCTATCGCCTATTTTTATAGCTATTAGCGTTTTACATCCGTCACATAAGTAGGGAGCTTCCATGCACCGCCATCTGCGACCGAGCGACACAGCCCCGTCGTCCCCGAATAACTCTTATCAAAGCTTTTGCCTGTCCAGACCCACTCAGTGGTCGCTGTACAATCGCCAATACCTCGCCCCTTTTGAGTAGAGCTGATAACGCCTCTATCGTAACTAGTAGCGCTTGTGGTGACCAGCTTAGGATCAAAGGGAGCGCGATCGTTGATAACCCACATACCCTCACCGCTATTATAAGCGCCAGACCAGCAACTATGCTGTGCCAAGAGCTGCGTACTATTGAGACGATTGACTTTCCATGGGGTCTTATTAGTAAGCTTTGGGCACTCGCTAGTAGAGTCGTCCACTGTGCTTTGCATCATAGCGCTAAGCTGTGAGGATTTTAGGCTAAAGCCTTTATTACTATTGACATTAGCGACCTGCTCAGGCGTCACTAACTGCAGTTGCGGTGCCTCTTTAGGAGCCAGTACACCACTATTAGACTTGTTAGCGTTAGCATTGACTAAAGCGCTGGCTGTACCAACTCGCCCTTGCGCCGCATCAGCTTTTAGCATGACCGCGGTAGCCCCTTTATCAGACACTTGCCAGCGTGAGTTACGTACGACCAGCTCAATATTGCTGGATTTGGTCAGCGATGCTAGTAATGCACTCACTTGTGTACTGCTAAGCTTGGCATAACCTGCCCCTAACGATGAAGGTGTGGTCTCGCCTAGATCCTTACCATTGATAAACAGCGCCACGCGATGACGATTACCCAATTCTAGCAAGGCTTTATTAGAGCCTTTATTATCACCACCGAGCTTAATCTCACCTGTCACCTCAGCATTAGCACCTGCTGGGCGAGTTAATAATATTGATGCGGCAAAGTCGCTGTTAATATCAGCTTGATACCCTGCCATACGACAAGTACGGGTATTATCACAAACCACTTGCCAATCCTTATTAGTATATTCAACAGGACTAGCGGCATAGCTGGCTGGACTTATGGCTATCGCACTTATGAATACGATAGATGAGCCTAAAAACTTACTTTTTGTATTATCAAATTTCAAATTATTTTTCATTTTAGGTGAACTTATATCGAATTTTTTAGCGCGTGTCATGCCACTACTTTTAATTTTTGCAAATAAGGGTGCTGAGATAGATTGAAATGATTTACTCATAGTTAGTACTCACTTTATTGCCTATTAAGTGCTATGCAGAGCCGTAATTATGCAATTACTAGCCCGTAAATATCAGCCTTAATAGCATAAACTAGTAGTGTTTCTACCTATTGTATCAAAGTATCATTTTGTAAATGCTTTAGTAAATCCCACTTATAACCACATATTGTCTATTCATCCGTTAGTTACTACCAATAAGCCAATAGAAAAAGCCAACAGATTTTTTTCTATTGGCTTGATTATTCATTTAAACCTTATTTATTAGGACTGCTATCTATTAGCTGATAGGTTTCAGCTCTAAGTCTACTGCTCGCTGTACTGCGGGGCGCTTGGCTATCAGTTTTGCCCAGCGTTGCAAGTGCTGATAACTGTCAACTTGCAAGAACTCGCCAGCGTCATATAGCTTACCTAGCGCTAGCTGACCGTACCATGCCCAAATAATAATATCGGCAATAGTGTAGTCCGCTTCAGTATCGCCGCACATATAGGTAGTGTGCTCTAGATGCTTATTGAGAACATCCATTTGCCGTTTGGTCTCCATAGTAAAGCGGTTAATTGGATACTCCATAGGCTCTGGCGCATAAGCATAAAAGTGACCAAAGCCACCCCCTAGATAAGGCGCGCTACCCATCTGCCACATTAGCCAAGATAGACAATTGGCGCGTTTAGACCCTTGCTGCATTGGTATAAACTTTTCGAACTTCTCGGCTAAATATAATAGAATAGACCCTGACTCAAACAGTTGTATCGGCTCATTCTTATTAGAATAATCAACCAAGGCGGGAATCTTTGAGTTAGGGTTGATAGCGACAAAGTCAGAGCCAAACTGATCACCCTCAGAGATGTCTATCTTATAGGCATCATAAGCGGCCGCTTTTATACCCAGCTCGCTCAACTCTTCTAACAAAATATTGACTTTGACGCCATTAGGCGTGTTGAGCGAATACAGTTGTAGTGGCGCATCGCCTACGGGTAGCGTTTGCTCATGGCGCGTGCCTGCCGTCGGGCTATTAGTGCTTGCAAACTTTCCTCCGTTCTCTTTGTCGTTAGTCCAAATCTTAGGCGGTGTATACTCATTACTTGGTGTCTGATCTTTGTTAGCCGTCATAAAGCATCCTATTGTTAATCGTTCAGTTATTGGTTTGATTTTCGGTGCCTACACTATAGCGAGAGCACGCCAGCTTGATAAAGCGGTTTCGTGTAATCAATGTATCTCTTATTAATCTGTACTCATCACTGCTTATCATAGGGTTTCTCTTTTATTATCTTGAGGTTGTTCTTATACTAAGCGCATCAATATCAGTAGCTGTATGAATCAGTAGTTATACAAATCAAAACGATAGGCTAAAATTTATGTTCAAGGCTCTCATGGTAAAAGCTCTATGGTAATGCTAAGCGCAACCCAAACCAAATACCTGCCGTACGTGTTAGCAGTAGCGCTATTTATGCAGATTTTGGATGCCACTATCTTAAATACCTCCTTGCCGCAGATGGCGCAAGCCTTAGGGGAGTCGCCACTCAAGATGCAGTGGGCTGTTATTAGCTATGCGCTAACCTTGGCAATCTTTATTCCTATTAGTGGGTTTTTGGCAGACAAATACGGTACCCGTCGGGTGTTTTTGAGTGCGATTGTCATCTTCTGTATCGGCTCACTGCTGTGCGCCGCCTCGCCAACGTTAGATTTACTAGTAGGTTCGCGTATCGTGCAAGCTATTGGTGGCGCTATGATGACGCCTGTTGCTCGCCTAATTTTGGTCAAGTCCTATCCACGCAATCAGCTATTAACGGTGATGAATTTTGCGGTGATTCCAGCCCTTATTGCACCTTTGGTTGGCCCACTGCTCGGTGGCTATTTGGTACAATATGCCAGCTGGCATTGGATATTTTTGATTAATATACCGATGGGTATTTTTGGTTTTGTCGTCGCCAAAAGATTAGTTCCTGCTATCTTCGAAGATACCAAACGACTGGATTGGACGGGATTTTTATTGTTTGCCGCAGCCGCTTGTGGCTTTACGCTTGCCGTTGAATTTGGTGCGCAACCTGGGCGTGCCATGTATGGCTTGCTCTTAGCTGTAGTAGCCTCAACGCTGCTAGGAGCCTATATCTGGCATGCGAGGCGACGACAAGCGCCGCTATTTCCGCTCAGTCTTTTTAATATTCGTACCTTTCGCATCGGTATTACCGGTAACTTATTTACCCGTCTTGGCATCAGTGCTGTGCCGTTTTTGCTACCGCTGTTGCTACAAGTTGTCTTCGAGTATTCACCATCGCAGGCAGGTTGGCTGCTCGCACCTATCGCTGTCGGTGCTATAGGCGTCAAGCCTTTTGTCAGTAAGCTTATTCAGCGCTATAGCTATCGCAAGGTGCTGGTTTATAATACTTTATTATTAGGCATACTCATTATCCTGCTGGCACAATTCAATGATGCCTCGCAGTGGCTATGTTTTATACCGTTATTGACTATAATGGGCGCTTGTAATTCGCTACAGTTTAGCGCGATGAACACGATTACTATCGGTGATCTGCAAGGGGCTCAGACTAGTAGTGGCAATAGTCTTATGGCGGTGAATCAGCAATTAGCTATTAGTTTTGGTATTGCTTTTGGCGCGGCAATGCTTAACTTATTACGCGAGCGCTTTGGACTTGATAACTTAGCTGCCTTTCAGACGACCTACTGGTTATTAGGTATTCTCACTATTTTATCGGGATTGTATTTTTTACGTTTAAAACCCGAAGATGGTCGCGGCTTATATTAATAGTAAAATAACCTCATACCATTTAACATTAAAAAGCCAACACAGGGATTAAATCTGATGTTGGCTTTTTAATGTTAAGAGTAATCTTAAACCATCTAGTATTTCTTAAACCATCTAGTATTTATTAAGACGCATCATCCATTTGCGCTTGGATATAGTTCTGTATTCCTAAATCTTCGATGAGATCTCGTTGAGTATCGAGCCAATCATCGTACTCTTCATTACCATCTTTGAGCTCAACGATTAGCGCACGAGATACATAGTCTTTATGCTGCTCACAAAGCGCAATAGCATCAGTAATGATGTCGAACTTTTGCTTCTCTAAGCGTAAGTTACAATCGATCATCTCAGCCACATCCTCTGCAATAAACATCTTACCTAATTCTTGCAAGTTAGGCAGTCCACCCAGCAGTAATACACGTCCGATTAAGTCATCCGACCATTTCATCTCAGCAATCGACTGCTTATAAAAATTATCATTTAACTTTTCAAGTCCCCAATGGCGTGCAATACGAGCATGCAAAAAGTATTGATTAATCGCAATTAGTGACTGACCTAACACTTTATTGAGTGCCTGAATAACTTCTCTATCACCTTTCATAGTTATTGCCTCTTATAATTTTATTCTAATCCAGCTGTAGCTACCTATGAATATAATAGGTCAACGCGGTAGCTTTTGGCGTATCTTATAATATCTAACGGTGAGCTACTCTCTAAAATTATGGCTCAAGATTAGGCGGTACTTCAGCCATTTGGCTTTGTAAATATCTTGGCAAACCAATCATATCGATAAGACGCAACTGCTGCTCAAGCCAATGGGCGTGATCCTCTTCCGTATCTCGCAATTGCACCACGAGCATCTCACGAGTAACATAGTCATGCTCCTCTTCACATAGAGCAATACCGTCCTTTAGGTGCTGCTGGACCTCATACTCAAGATCAAGATCGAGCTGAAGCATCTCTGGGACAGTTTTACCAATGTGAATGCCATTCACTTTCATATTCGGCGTGCCGCTCAGCATCAAGATACGGCGGATAATAGCCTGAGCATGTAAGGTTTCATCCTCCATCTCATGATGGATACGCTCATATAGTTTGCCATAATGCCATTCAGCATACATCTCAGAGTGGATAAAATACTGGTCACGAGCGGCCAGCTCGCCCCCTACTAAAAAGTTTAAATAATCGATAACTTTTTGGCTGCCTATCATAATCTGCACTCCCTAGCCGACAAATCAGCTATATTTATTAATATAATGACTGTAACTAAATAAAAAACATAATTTTGCATAGCTAGTGTAGCACACGCCAGCCATGGGCTTGTAACGGTTGCTAACTGGCAATGAGATATTAGTTGAGAATTACAATTGATTAAAATTATTTCAAAGACAATAGTCCAAAAAAAAGCGGTATAGATAAGCAAAAAATATACCTCATAAAAAAACCGCCCTACTCTAAATGAGTATGAACGGCTAATAAAGGGGGATAACTAGTCATCTATAAACACAGAAAATATTTATAACAGTAACGCAAATAAATAGTAATACACATAGCGATAGCTAAACCGCGTAAGCGAGTACGTCGAGTTTTGCATGATACTCATCTAAGTAGTCATTGACCATAGGCTCACAACAACCACAACAGGTTGCTACATTTAACGTATCTTTTAAGCCACTAAGCGTATCAATGCCCGAGGCAATGGCCGCTTGAATTTGCTTTTCTTTTACATCATTACAGATACAGACATACATAGACTTGCTCCTGCTATATAGCAACTATCGTTTTACAAAATATCGAATCTTAGACAATGACCGCGCCTTTAGCTTTAAAAAGCTCGTTTGTGCTAAGACATTTATTACGTTGTTATAATAACGATAATTATTAGCATTTACAATAACTTTTACAACTTTTATCTTTGATTATTTACCTACTTGGTTTAGCTATTTAATTACTTAGTAACATTGAGATGACTCTACTCCTATTAAGATATGAACCATACCTAATATAATATTGAATAATCGGTAACTCAAATATAGTCACGGCTTTCGGTTAAATGACAAAAGGTAGTGTTTTGATGTTAAACAGTAACAACTGTCATTGTTTCATTAGATTAAAATGTTTTTATTATCATAATTTGTTATATTGCACACGCTACTGACACGTTTACTACCTAGCAGTGAATACTTATTCAGGTATTTCAATAACTTATAGGTGATTAGTTAGAAGCACATCAATAATTATTATGATATATGGAGATAGTTTATGTCTGACAATAGCTTTATTATTCAACCCGTTGAGTTGTTCAAAGTGCTGTCTGACCCTACACGATTAAAGCTATTTCAAATTTTGTTTCAAAAAGAAGCTCGCTGCGTAGGCGAGCTTGTTGAGATACTTGAGCAACCACAACCGACTATATCTCGTCATTTGAATCACCTAAAAAAATTGGGTATATTAAAGGCGGTGCGCGATGGAACTTGGATGTGGTATGAAATGGCGGATGATCTTCCGCTTTGGTGTCAGGATATATTACAGACAACGTATAGTACTTTGGTAGAGCAAAAGGACAACGTACGTTAGTTTTTCTCTACTTTAACTGTAATATATTATCTGCCTTTGTGCATAACAAAACCCCTATACGCTAGCTGGCCTATAGGGGTTTTGTTATGTCAGATCAATGGTCATAGATAATAGTTTTAAGAACCTAAAAATTTGGTGTAATGGACATTTTTCATGCTGTAATAGGGTCTAAAGCTATATACTGTCTGGATTTGCAAGGAATCAACACCATGAATCAAAAAACTGCCCTTTTTGTAGTGATAAACATACCAAGAAGAATGGACGTAAGCTTGGCAAACAGCAGTATCAATGTCTAGCTTGCAGGCGGCAGTTTTTAGGTGGTATCAGACTAAATAATCAAACGCTTTGGACTCAATATACTCAAGGTAAACAGACCTACAAACAACTGGCTGATAAGTACCACTGTAGTGTTAAAACCATACAAAGGCGGTTAGATAAAGTCAGTATTGAGTATCAGATTAAACGTCCTGAGACTGCTAATGTCATCATGGACACCACTTACTTTGGTCGCAAGTTTGGTTTGATGGTCTTTATGGATAACACGACTAGAACCGTACTTTATTACGCGATAGTGAGTCATGAAACCAACAGTGCCTACAAGCAAGGGATTGATCTCTTAGCATCGTCAGGCGTTGATATACAAAGCATCACCTGTGATGGAAGACGAGGACTGAGAGCCCTGTTTAGCAGCATCCCTTGTCAGATGTGCCAGTTCCATCAAGTACAAATAGTGACTCGTTATTTAACTCGTCGTCCTAAGAACATCGCTAGTATTGAGCTTAGATACCTCACTTCAAACTTAACACAGCTCGATAAATCCGACTTCGTAGAGCGCTTAGATCAGTGGTGTTTAACTCATGAAGACTATCTTGATGAACGTAGTACTAATGAAGATACGGGTAAAACGTGGTACACACATAAGCGTCTTAGAAGTGCTTATCGAAGCCTCAGAACCAATAGCGATTGGCTATTCACTTATCGAGAATATGAGCATTTGGACGTGCCCAACACCACAAATTCTCTTGAAGGGTTATTTAGTGAATTAAAGCGACAATTACACAGTCATCATGGTCTAAATGAGCATCGTAAGTTACGGTTTATTAAAGACTTTCTAGGGTCAAAGTCACTCAAATAGCATGAATTATGTCCATTAGCGACTACGTTCTACTTTCTAGCATGAATAATGTCCATTACACCAAAAATTTAAACAATATCCAGAAAGTCGCTAACAAATCTATTCGCAGGATGATGAATCAGCTGCTCTGAGGTGCCGACTTGCTCAACGCGACCATGGTTCATCACCACAATCTCATCTGATATCGCTCGCGCCTCTTCTTGATCATGTGTCACCATGATGCTGGTGATACCCAGCTCATGGTGAATGTTTTTGAGCCAAGTACGCAGCTCTTTACGTACCTTGGCATCGAGTGCCCCAAACGGCTCATCGAGTAGTAACAGCTTGGGTTTTACTGCTAACGCCCGTGCTAGCGCAATTCGCTGACGCTGACCACCGGAGAGCTGATGCGGGTAAGCGTTAGCAATCTGCGGTAGTTGTACCAGCTCTAACAATTCATCGACGCGCTTATTGATATCCGCCTTACTTGGACGCTCGCTTTTGGGTAAAAGTGTCAGCCCAAAAGCGATATTATCGGCGATGTTTTTATGACGAAACAGCGCATAATGCTGAAACATAAAGCCGATATTGCGTTTTTGTACTGGTGTATTGGTCACATCCAGCTCATCAAAGAGCACCTGCCCAGAATCGGCGTACTCAAGCCCTGCAATAATACGTAAAAGGGTTGTCTTACCACAGCCTGATGGTCCAAGCAGAGTCGTCAGCTTACCCGTAGGTACGGTGATATTTATATTATTTAGCGCGTTGAAGTCACCAAAGCTCTTGTTAACTTCTCGAATTTCAATACTCATAGTAACGTCTCTTATTATGTCTTTTTGTCTATGGTCTATTTGACTATCTATTTGTCAAGCCTAGCTATTTATCAAACCTAATGTTGTTATCGGTTTTATCAACAGTCGCATTGGCACTAACGGGCAGCTCAGGGGCACTCACTAGGCGCTCAGATTTGGCAAACTTGCGCTCTTGCCATTTAGTCATAAGTTGTTGTATAAGCAAAGTCACTAAAGCTAGCGCTGCCAATATGCTCGATAAAGCAAAGGCGGCGGTAAAGTTATAATCATTATAAGCGACCTCAACCAGTAGCGGCATGGTATTAGTCTCGCCGCGAATATGACCGGATACTACGCTGACCGCGCCGAACTCACCCATAGCGCGAGCATTGGTTAATATCAAACCATATAGCAACGCCCATTTAATATTAGGCAAAGTGATATGCCAAAAGGTCTGCCAGCCGCTTGCGCCAAGCGTCAATGCCGCCTGCTCCTCTGAATCACCTTGAGTCTGCATCAAAGGTATCAGCTCACGCGCCACAAACGGAAAGGTGACAAAAAGCGTCGCTAATATAATACCTGGCACGGCATAGATAATCTGAAAGCCCATGCTCTCAAACCAGCCGCCGACCGTAGAATTAAGACCAAATAATAAGACAAACATTAAGCCTGCAACGACGGGTGATACTGAGAAAGGTAAGTCAAGTAAGGTCGTGACCAACTGCTTGCCTTTAAACTGATAGCGAGTCACTAGCCAAGCGATAGCAATACCCATCACCATATTGATCGGCAGTACAATACCTGCGGTCAATATGGTTAACTTGATAGCTTGTAGCGCTTCAGGATCAACTAAAGAGGCGATATATAACTGCCAACCGTCTTTAAAAGCTTCATAGAATACGGCTAGCAGTGGAACAACTAGCATAATGACCATGAATAATACGGCAATGGTAATGAACACGCGCCTAATCCAAGGGGTATCCTTAGTCGCAGGATTGCTTTGGTAGTCGTAGCTATTGGCTATTTGCATATCAGCGAGCTCCTACGCGGCGCGACAGTTTCCACTGTACAATATTAATGGTTAACAAAATAACAAAAGAGATCATCAGCATGAATAGTGCTACCGCTGAAGCGCCTTGTACATCAAAGCCGCCTTGAGGGTTGAGCTGCTCAAGCTTACTCATAATGATAATAGGTAAAATCTCAGTCTCCATAGGAATGTTGCCGGCGATAAAAATCACCGAGCCATACTCGCCAGTGGCGCGCGCAAACATCATACCAGCACCCATGAGCATCGCAGGGAGCAGCTCAGGCATAATTACCTTAGTAAAAGTCGTCAAGCGATTGGCGCCCAAAACGGCTGCGGCCTCTTCAAACTCGACCGATAGCTCAGCGAGTACGGGCTGCACGGCACGAACAATAAACGGAAAGCTCACCACTACTAAGGCCAGCCAAATTCCTATTGGTGTAAAAGCCACCTGAATATCAAACTTATCAAAATATTGCCCAATCAAGCCGTTTGGTGCATAGAGCGTGGCCAGTGAAATACCCGTCACTGCGGTTGGCAAGGCAAAGGGTAAATCAACTAGCGCGTTAATCAAAGATTTACCCCAAAACTCATAGCGCACGAGTACCCATGCCACGAGCGTACCAAATACCAAATTGGTAAGCATCGCCAAAAACGACATCCATAAGCTCAGCTTAATAGCAGCGGCGACACGGGGCTGACTGATCACCTCCCAAAACCCAATCCACCCCAACTGGGTACTCGTATAAGCCATCATCGCAAACGGTAGCACCACCAAGAGTGATAAGCTAAAGACGGTAATGCCCATACTCAGCCCAAACCCTGGTAGCACATTGCGCTGACGCATGCGCATCAGCCAGCCCTTTTTATTATTGGGTTTATTAGAAGGAGAAGTTGCAGCACTCATATAATAGTGTCCTGTTGCTTAAGGCCTAATCAAATCTTAATTTTTATTATTTAGTTAAGTCATGAGGTAAAAAGTAGAAGGACATAGCACAAGTGGCCATGTCCTTTTTAAAGCACTACTTGATTGGTTGTTGCAAATACATTTTGCAAATATAGTTAGCGCTACTATTGAACGATGTTACAGCATTAACAATGCTACTGTGGCGCGTTAATCGATAACTGATCGAACACCCCATTGTCACTAAAGAAGGTACCCATGATTTCATCCCAAGACCCAAACGCATCGTTAGGGCGGAAGGTTTCAATAGCTGGTAGCTTGTCACTGTTTTTATCAAGTACGCTTTGTACGCTAGGACGCAAGTACAGATCAGCAGCTAGTTGCTGAGCAGGCTCGCTCCATAGATAATCAAGATAAGCTTTGGCAGCGGCAGTGGTGCCTTTTTTATCGGTCACTGTATTGACGATAGCGACTGGGCTTTCTGATTTAATAGAGTACTTAGGATAGACAATATCGACTTCCCCTTTACCAAAATCAGTAGCGGCTAGATTAGCCTCATTCTCAAAAGTCACGAGCACATCGCCGATACCGCGTTGCACAAAGGTAGTTGTCGCTGCACGGCCACCATTCTCATAAACTTTAACGTTTTTGAGCATATCTTTGACATAGCCTTTAGCTTTTGATTCATCATTATCAAAAGCATGTAGTCCATAGCCATAAGCACCTAAGAATGCATAGCGACCATTACCCGTCACTTTTGGATTGGCCATGACAATCTCAAGTCCTGGTTGGGTCAAATCTTCCCAGTCCTTGATGTTTTTTGGATTATCTTTACGCACTAAGAACACAATAGTGCTGGTAAAAGGTACGGCATTGTCAGGGAACTGCCCTTCCCAATCGCTGGCGACCAAACCTGCGTTTTCAAGAAGCTCAATATCAGAGCCTTGATTCATGGTCGCGACATCCGCTTGCAGACCGCTCGCCACTGACGACGCTTGTTTGCTTGAGCCACCATGAGACTGATTGACTGAGATGTTGGCACCAGGATTGTCCGCTTTGTACTGCTCAATAAATAATGGGTTATAGCCTTTATAAAAGTCACGAGCGACATCGTAGGAGACGTTGAGTAGCTCGATGTTTTCGGCTACTGTGCCGTCCGCGTTAGTCGTCTCTGCGGTGTCATTGCTGCTACAGGCTGTTAGCCCTAAAGTCATAGCAACACCCGCGATGCTCAGTGCACTCAGTGCCTTACTGTTTTTTGATTTACCGAATAAAGAGCTTGCTGCGTAAGATTTCATAAATGCCTCAAAGGTAATAGTTAGTTTGGTTATGAGCTGATGTTTATTACTGAATGCAGCCATGCTAACAGCGTCAGCTTATTATCTTTAATGACGAATATGTGTATGTTTGTGCCAAAATGGAATAATACGAATTAAAGACTATTGATAAAAAATGAGTCACAGCGTCTCATTTGACAAATAGTAGCACTATCAGTTATTTAGAACTTGCGACCACTTAATCACTCATCACTGTTTAATAGTAGCCAATTGATCAAATACGCCACCATCAACAAAAAATTCAGCCATAATTTGCTGCCATGAGCCAAATACGGCTACAGGTTCAAAAGTTTTAATGGGCGGCAAAACATCTTGATGGGCCGCTAGGATTTGACTATCACTAGGACGTAAGTACATCTTTGCCATCAGCTCTTGAGCAGGCTTGTCCCATAGCCCCTTTAGATAGTCATTAGCCGCATCAGTGTTGCCTTTTTTATCTGTGACTACTTTATTAACAGCTACAGGATTATTGATCTTTATTGAATAGCTAGGATAGATAATCTCCACTTTGCCTTTAGCGTGCTTGCTAGCAGCCAAATGCGCCTCGTTTTCAGTGGTTATCAGCACATCACCGAGGCCACGTTGAGTAAAGCTAGTCGTCGCTGCACGCGCACCATTATCGTAAGTCACCACGTTTGCTAGTAAATTTTTCATGTAGCTGTTGGTTTGGGCGGGGTTCTGAGTGGTTTCTTTAAAGTGTTGTAAGCCGTAACCATAAGCGCCTAAAAACGCATAGCGCGCGGTACCGCTGATCTTTGGATTAGGCATAACCACTTTGATATCATTACGAGCCAAATCTTGCCAATCATTAATATTTTTGGGGTTACCCGTACGCACCAATAACACCATCGTACTGGTGTAAGGTATGGCGTTATTAGGCAATGCTTGTTGCCAATTAGCACTTACTAAACCCTTTTCAACCAACAAATTCATATCACTCGCTTGATTTAAGGTGACGACATCAGCCTGCAAACCATTAGCGACAGACAAAGCTTGTCTGCTCGATCCACCATGAGATTGATTAATAGCTAACTCAATAGCTGGATTTTTGCTTTTATAATCTTTGATGAATAAAGGATTGTATTCTTTATAAAAGTCGCGTGATACATCATAAGAGACATTGAGTAACTCAATATCTTGATTCGCCTGATTATCGGTGCCGTTAACATCAGATTGGGTTTGATTGCAGCCTGTCACTAACAGGGTCGTTGCAAGTGCGCTGGTTAACAGCAGCTTATACGGCAAAGAAAAAGAGTTAGTTTGCATGTGGAATTTCTGCCAGATTGAGAGTAATTAGCGCTATGCTAGCAGCTTATCTACAGCCCTCTTAGTGCCAAATAAGGCTATTAAACTATTAATTTGGCATAAGGGTTGTCATATAGTATTTAGACTCTAGAGCCATTCTTTAATAAAATAAGTATTAAGCTTTGCTAAGCTAATTATTAAGACTGTTTTTTGCTAATGTGGCATAATGTGCTCGCTTAAAAGAATTTGACTATTGCCCTCTATTAGCTAAACACACTTTATTTGGTGAGATTTTCGCATGATTCTAAATTTACCGACACGCTTATCTACTAGTTTACTAATTTTGGCGACTGCTTTTACTGCTTTGACGGGTTGCAATAACGTATCGCCAAATGTGCAAAATCCTAGCGCTCCAGCTACCGTTATTCCAAGTACAGTTACTCCAAATACAGTCATGCAGCCTGCTACTAAAATACAAGCCGATCTCTCGCCAGCTCTGCAAATGGTAAACGGTGACTATGCAACTGAAGATTATAATAAGCGCGCGCAAGGCTATGATTGGACAGGTGTGATAATAAGAGCCATTGATAATCAAAGCATAGATATAAAAGTGCGCTCGCGTAGTGATATCAAAAAACCAACTTGCAGCTTTGACGGTACCGCGACGCTAGTTGGTCAAGATAAGGCGCATGGGGTTATTTTTAAAACCGTAGCCAATGATATCGCCACATTTTTGCAATTTAAAGACGGTAAGCTGACCATTGATGCACAGGATAAGTACGCGCTTAACGCATTCTGCTCAGGTGGTGGGACGCTGGCGGGTGATTATCGAAAGCTTGCTGGTCACTTAGAGCTTAGCTAAGTCCATTAATCACTAAATTTGCAAAACAAAAAGGTGTCAAACATTATGTCTGACACCTTTTTTATTAAGCGATTAATTAGGCAGTTCTAAACCGCTGAAGCACCTGTTAATTTCACCTCTTCGCGCTCTTCCTTGGCGATATTGGCGTAATAGCGACGCAATATCTCTAACACTTCTGGACGGCTAAAGTTATCTGGCACTTCCTCATCTTCTGACAAAGCTTTACGCAGTTTTGTGCCTGATACTTTGACATGTTCACTAGCGTCATGCGGGCAAGTCTTATCAGATGCCATCGCTTGACAAGCATTACACCAAAACGTCCAGCCAATTTTTAACGGCTGGGTGATCAAGTCGTCTTTGCCGACATAATCGAAGATAGTTTGCGCATCGAACGCGCCATAATAATCACCGACGCCAGCATGGTCACGACCGACAATGAGATGGCTACAACCATAGTTTTGACGGAATAGCGCATGCAGTAGCGCTTCACGAGGCCCCGCATAACGCATATCTAGCGGATAACCGGCTTGAATCACAGTGTCAGGCTTAAAGTAATTATCAATCAAAGTCTTAATCGCGTCTTGACGGACTTCGGCTGGAATGTCGCCAGGTTTTAACGCACCAAGTAAGGAGTGAATCAACACGCCATCACATATCTCAATAGCGATTTTAGCTAGATACTCATGCGAGCGGTGCATCGGATTACGCGTTTGGAAAGCCGCAACGGTTTTCCAACCTTTATTATTCAATATCTCGCGGGTCTCGCTTGGGGTTTTGTAAATCTCTGGGTATAGCTCTGGAAACTCGCCTTCGCTTAATACTTCAACCTGACCTGCGACATTCACCTCCCCTTGACGCAACACTTGCTGCACGCCCGGATGCTCAGGGTCAGTGGTGGTAAACACCTGCTGACACTCATAGTCTTTATCAATGTCGTAAGTTTCCTCGACAGTGATAATGCCCATCACCTCGCCATCGTCTGCCACTAAGGCGACTTTATCACCTTGGTTTAGAGTATCAGTCAAAACCTTTGGGGCGGATAAGGTGATCGGGATCGGCCAAAACAAGCCAGCATTGTTGCCTGTTTGCAGACGCATATCATCAACCACCCCTTGCCAATCGGCTTTATTCATAAAGCCATTGAGTGGGGTAAAACCACCAATACCTAGCATAATTAGATCACCGCGCTCACGTGAGCTCAAGGTAATTTGTGGCAAAGTGCTGGCAAGTTTTAGAGCTTGCTCGCGTGCAGCACCTGTTAATAATAACGGCTTAAGGGTGGCGCTACCGTGCGGGGCAACAAGATTGGATTGAACTGGACTTGAAGTAGTAGATGTCATTTCTTAAACCTTAATGAATAATCATTGAACAAAAATAGTGCGTTAAATCGGATATGCATAGGCTACCTAAGTTTCGTTATGAAAATTTATGCCTTGTTTTACTATGGATATGACTTAAAGGAATTTAAGTTTTCACGGACAAGCTTATATGATGTGACACTGAATGGGTTTAAGCGACTTATGAGCTTAGATATTTCCCACTTGATACCCTAATAAACACGCGAATCATTGTTATAACTTGGCTTAAGCATTGAATGACTTAAGCTGCATACATCGCTATAAATCACTTAAAAATTTTGAGTTAAGAATTGAGAGACCATCATGTATCAATATAATTATGCCGATCAAGCTTTGGTTGAGGAACGGGTCGCCCAATTTCGCGATCAGACCGAGCGCTTTTTAAAGGGTGAGCTTGCCGAAGAGCAATTTTTGCCGCTACGTCTGCAAAATGGCCTGTATATTCAGCGCTATGCGCCGATGCTGCGTATCGCCATTCCTTATGGTCTACTTGCCAGCTATCAGTTGCGCAAACTCGCTGAAATTACCCGCAAATACGATAAAGGCTATGGTCACTTCACCACTCGTACTAACCTGCAGCTTAATTGGCCAAAATTAGAAGACGTGCCCGATATCTTGGCGGAGCTGGCTTCCGTGCAGATGCATGCCATTCAGACCTCGGGTAACTGTATTCGTAATACCACGACTGACCCTTATGCGGGTATTCACCAAGCCGAGATCGCTGATCCACGTCCCTATTGCGAGATTATCCGCCAGTGGTCAACCTTTCATCCTGAGTTTGCTTTTTTACCGCGTAAATTCAAAATTGCGGTTATCGGTACGGAAAACGACCGCGCGGCAACACAAGTCCATGATATTGGCTTGCATATTAAGCAAAACGATGAGGGTGAATTAGGTTTTGAAGTGATAGTCGGTGGCGGTTTAGGTCGTACACCAGTAATTGGCAAAACGATCAATGAGTTCTTACCTCGTCAGCATTTGCTCAGTTATTTAGATGCGATTTTACGCGTTTATAACTTGCATGGTCGCCGCGATAATAAATATAAAGCGCGTATCAAAATATTGGTTGAGAGCATGGGTGGACGTGAGTTTGCCAAGCTGGTCGATGCCGAATGGCAAGCAAATACTAAAGATGGCAAGCTAACTTTAACGGAAGATAACTTCACAACGGCCCTTAGCTTTTTTAGTGAGCCTGATTATCAAGACATTGATGCTTTGCAAGTACAGTCTGATTTGCAAAAGCAACTGGCCGCTGATAAAGATTTTGCCAATTGGTATAACCAAAATACCGTCGCTCATAAAATCGGTGGCTACCGCGCGGTGGTTATCTCTTTAAAAGCAGGTCTTGTCGATGGCAAATATGTACCCTCAGGTGATGTGACTGACTCGCAAATGGATGCATTGGCGGATCTATCTGATCACTATAGCTTTGGTGAATTGCGCGGTACTTATCAGCAGAATCTAGTCTTTGCCGATGTGCAAGTCAGTCATTTATACGAGCTATGGCAGCAATTGGTTGAGCTGCATTTAGCTCGCCCTAATATCAATACCTTGACCGATATGATCGTCTGCCCTGGTTGGGATTATTGCTCACTAGCTAACGCCACGACTTACAATATCGCAGAGCAAATCGAAAAGCAGTTCGATGATTTAGATTATCTCTATGATTTGGGTGATATTCGCTTAAACATGTCAGGCTGTATCAATGCTTGTGCGCATCATCACACGGGTGATATTGGTATCCTAGGTGTCGATAAAAAAGGCGAGAACTGGTATCAGATTAGCCTCGGTGGCAACTCTAGTGATAATGCCAAAATCGGTAAAATATTAGGCCGATCGGTGGCAACCGAAGCCGTCGCTGACACCATTCAAAAGATCGTTGATGTTTACGTTGATCTGCGCGTCAGCACCGATAACGATGTTGAAAGCTTTGGCGCTATGGTTGATCGCGTCGGTATAGCGCCCTTTAAGGAGAAGGTCTATGGGTAATCATCATATCTTAAACAGCATTGGCATTGATATCAGCGCTAAAGATAACTGGCAAGCGTTAAGCACGGCTGAACTACCCGATGGTATTGCGCTATCTCATATCACTTTGCTTGAGCTATTACATAAGCAAGAAAAGCTCAATGTCATCGTGCCTCTAACCGATTTGTTAGATAGCAGTGGTAAGCTGGCAGGTGGACTGTCTCATGAGGTTTATGAGCTACTCACCCAGCATACTGGTCGGTTGGGAATTTGGCTGACCGCTGATACTGATGCTGATGCACTAGCTGGACTGAGCGAGTTCTTATTAGCGCAATCCTTGATTGTTATTCATGTACCCCTATTCGCTGATGGACGCGACTTTAGCTTCGCCCAGACCCTGCGCCAACTTGGCTATAAAGGTGAAATTCGTATCGCAGGTAAATTTGGCCGTGATCAAATAGCCTATCTATTACGCGTTGGTGTCGATAGTTTTGTACTTTGTGAGCATGACCTTAAATCAGATATCAGCCAAGCCTTTACCGCGCTAGCTAGTAGCTATGATGGTCAAGATGCCTCAGCGTTGCCTATGTTTGCAGGTGCTTAGATTTATAAAATCCCTTTGCTTTTGAAAATTGAACTTTCTTTTTTACTTTAAATTTAACTTTTACTAAGGACACTACAATGAGCCAGTTACACCCTACTTTAGATATCGATCAGGCCAATCAAGACTTGCAAGGTAAAACCCCTGAGCAAATCGTCGAATGGGCATTATCGCAAGCGAAAAATCCAATTATCACCACTAACTTCCGCCCGTACGAGTCTGCTATTTTGCATTTAGTGGCTAAACAGCGTCCTGACATCACCGTATTATGGGTAGACTCAGGTTATAACACGGATGCGACTTATAAATTTGCGAATAAAGTTATTGAAGATTTAAACTTAAACGTCATTACTTATATTCCTAAGCAAACCGCTGCTCACCGTGATGTCACCATGAATGGCATTCCTGGTGTCGACGACGCGCAACATGACGAATTTACTGATCAAGTTAAGCTTGAGCCGTTCCGCCGTGCGCTTGATGATCTAAAGCCTGATGTATGGTTTAACGCCATTCGTAAAGATCAAACGGAGTTCCGTCAAGGTCTTGATTTTCTGAGTCTGTCAAAAGATGGCGTGCTAAAAGTCGCACCCTTGTTTGAAAAAACCGATAGCGATTTAGATAGTTATCTTAGCGAACATAACTTGCCAAATGAGTTTGATTACTTTGATCCAACGAAGGTTGAAGAGCATCGTGAGTGTGGCTTGCATACTCAGCTTTAATGTAATGGTGTGTGAATTAAAAAATACCTCTTATTGATTAATGAGAGGTATTTTTTATGTCTACAAAAACTACTTTATTCGCTTTCCTTGCCTATTAATATAGAACCACTCATTATCTTCTTGTACATAAGCGGTGCCATCACGAAACGAATCTGCAAGGGGAACTGAATCGTATTTAAAATCAATAGCTACCTTACCTAGAGCATCTATAAAGCCGAATTTACCGCTGTCATTATCATAGACTAAAGCCAAACCATTAACAAAAGGGAAAGCCATTCCGTAATCAAGATTTAATACAATTTTATTCTCTTTATTTATAAAATAAAAATTTCCATCACCCTTTTGTTTTGTAATTAGAAACGGATTGTCATCTCCTTCTTTATCTACTAATGATAATCCATTAGAAAAAGATTGTGCTTTATTATATTTGATAGGAATAATGACATGATTCAATGCGTCAATAAATCCGTAGTAACCATTTTGTTTCACAAGAGCAAGCCCTTCAGAAAAATCAAATGCCTTATCATAAGTATAGGGAATTACCAGCTCATTTCTCTTGTTAATATAACCGTATTTGCTCCCCTTTTTTACGACAGAAAAACCTTCGGAAAAACCTGACAAATCCTCGTACTGGAAAGGAATAACAATCTTACCCTTATTATCAATGACACCTTTATTGTTAGACTTAGAAACTACAGCTAAGCCATCTTTAAAAGCAGATAAATGAGGTTGAAATTCTGATTGAATATAGGCATCAAACTTAAGAGGAATAACTATTTTTCCATTGACATTCACGTACCCTGAATGACTTCCTTTGATTACCATAGCTAGCTTTTCATGAAATAAATCTACATTATCATAGTTAAATGGAACGACTACTTCATTGTTAAAGTTTATAACACCATACTGATCATTCTTTCTAGCTTTGATAAATTTATTATCATATATAGCAATATATTGATAATTTATAAGTATAACGATTTCATTGTCTTTATTTATAATACCGTCTTTGTAATCTTTAGTGACTATCGACATACCATCTTCAAAGGCAGAAACACTGTCATATTCGAAAGGAATAATAATTTGACCTGTTCTATTTATAGCTCCCCACATATTGTTTTTATCAAAAGCATTTGCTAAACCTTCTATAAAACGACAGCCTGCATCAAAATTGATCCCCTCTGGCAACTCATAACCCACTTCTAATTGACATTCTGCGAGCGCTTGCCCACTTAACAGCAAACCACACGCCACTCCAAAAATAGCGCCTAACTTGTTTAATGTTTTAAAATAGCTGCTTAGTTTCATAGATACTGTCTTATGATTGCTAGTTTTAATTCAGACTAGAATTATGCTTTATTTCAAGCCATACCGCATCAGCTATTTGTTTAGAGCTTATAAATATATTTATAAGAACACATCAGTATGCATTAATATCAGCTTTACGAATGTATAAATGGCACAATAAGGAATAAGTAAAACTAACCGTTATTCATCGTTTAATTAACAAGGATGCCTCTATGCCAAGCCAAAGCCCTATCGCCAAAATTATGCATAATGACACTTTGCAGCACGCCAGCTACTTAGCCGTTGCTAAAACGCGAGCCAAAGTACTCAAAGTATTTTCAATGGTTATTCCTATGCCACGACCGCTACTATTCGTTGGTGAGCAGTCCTGTCATGAGCTGTGCGACATGATGATTAATGAAGGCGCGAGCAAAGTATTTATCGTCACCGATGAAGTGCTCAATAAATTGGGCATACCTGCCAAAGTCACCGACTATCTAACAGCGAATAATATTGACTATCATATCTATGATGGTATCACCCCTGATCCAACTTTTACGGTAGTAGAAGAAGGATTGCGCCAGTCTAAAGACGCTAACTGTGATGCGGTACTGGCTATCGGTGGCGGCTCGGTGATTGATGCCGCGAAGATGATCGCTATGAGTCAAGGTAACAACACCACTCCGCAAAAACTGATTGGACTGTTCAAAGCTCGCAAGCTAGGCACACCGCTATACTGTATTCCAACGACGGCTGGTACTGGTTCAGAGGCGACTATTGGCGCAGTAGTATCAAATGATAAAACCCATCAAAAAGAGATCGCTATTGATCCAAAAATGGTCTCATTAGCTGCGGCTATCGACCCTACTATTATGCAAGGCATGCCGCCTCATATCACCGCAGATACGGGTATCGATGTGTTGACTCATGCCCTTGAGGCTTGGATGAGTGTTAACGCTGGCGCGGAGACTGACTATTATGCCGCTTCTGCCACTAAAGGCGTCATGGAAAATTTACCGACCGCGTTTAAGGATGGTAAAGATATCAAAGCCCGTGAACAAATGGGTATCGCAGCGCATTATGGTGGGATTGCTTTTAACAAAGCAGGTTTAGGCTACGTTCATGCTATCGCCCATCAATTAGGCGCTTATTATCATATTCCTCACGGGCGCGCCAACGCTATCGTCTTGCCTTATGTGCTAGATCTAAACCGTAAATCGAGTGAAAAGCGCCTCGCCAAACTTGCCAAAAAGATTGGTCTGGTAGAAAAAGGCCAAGTCAATAATAGCGATGGCGAAATAGCCGATCATCTCATCGCTAAAGTACGTGAGCTACTCGCTACGGTCAATATTGATCCTACCGTTAAAGGTATGCAAGAGAGTGATTTTGATGCTATCGCCAAAGCGGCTGCCAAAGAAGTTAGCGATACTTATGCCGTGCCGACATATATGCCAGCGTCAGGTATTAAAGAGATTTTAACTAAGATTAAGGCTGCTAGTGACGAAAAAGCTGCTAGTGCAGCTTAAGTTTATCTAGATTTTTTACGATAGTTTTAAGTTAAAAAATAAAAAGAGCATATTACCACTCGCGTAATATGCTCTTTTTTATACACCCTATTTAATAATAGGAGATACTTACTTTAAACCTTACCTATTCTCTTTTTATTCAAAAACCATCTTTATTATCTCAAAATAGACTATGCTAATGCCAATTCATTAGGTGAGCCTATGCTTAGGATGTTCCATAATAGCGCCATAAATTAAATTGATTAGATTACAAATACTATGAATACTTTTCCCTTATTTTTTAAATTAGAAGGCCGCAAAGTGCTTATCGTTGGTGGCGGCGATGTGGCATTACGCAAAGCAGATTTGCTCAGCCGTGCTGGCGCGAGTATTACTGTCGTGGCGCCACATATTTGCGATGAGCTGCAAGCTTTATTGCAAGATGACAAGCATCAGCTTATCTATGAGCAATATAATAAAAAGTATATGGCAGGCGCGCGCATTATCATTGCTGGCACCGATGATGAGGCGCTTAATCATCAAGTGCATGCTGATGCTACTGAATTAAATATTCCTGTGAATGTGGTTGATACTCCGCCGCTATGTGACTTTATTTTCCCTGCTATCGTTGATCGCAATCCTATCGTCATTGGTATCTCATCCAACGGCAAAGCGCCAGTGCTGGCTCGGCTTTTACGAGCAAGATTAGAGACCTTGATTCCGCAAGGCTATGGCAAGTTAGCTAAGCTAGCGGGTGACTTTCGTAGCGAGGTTAAGACTAAAATACCAACCCTTACAGGACGTCGGCAGTTTTGGGAGCGCGCTTTTGAAGGTCAAGTCAGCGAGCTGATGTTTGCTGGGAATGAGAGTCAAGCGGCGGCGCAATTACAAGCGGATTTAGATAGTACCGCAGCTCAAATTGCTAATAAAGACGCGCCAACCCCCAGCACTCTACTACACAAAAAACGCACACCGATTCACTGACTGCGCCTGTGCTTAGCAAGGAGTCAGCCGCTAGTGATAGTGAGACAGTAGCTCACTCTACTCCGCCAGTCGGTGAAGTCTATATCGTTGGTGCAGGCCCTGGTGATCCTGAGCTATTAACTTTTAAAGCGTTACGCCTGATGCAGCAAGCCGATATCGTGTTTTATGATGCGCTTGTCTCTCCGCAAGTGCTAGATTTGTGTCGCCGTGACGCGGACAAAGTATTCGTCGGTAAAAAACGCAGCAATCATGCGGTTGCGCAATTAGGCATCAATGAGTTATTGGTTAATGAGGCCAAAAAAGGTCGCCGTGTTGTCCGTTTAAAAGGTGGCGATCCGTTTATATTTGGACGTGGTGGTGAAGAGATCGAGAGCCTGCGCGCCCATAATATTCCTTATCAAGTGGTGCCTGGTATTACCGCTGCCAATGCGGCTGCCAGTTATGCAGGCATTCCTTTGACCCACCGTGATCATTCGCAATCGGTACGCTTTGTCACTGGTTTTTTAAAGGCAGGCGCACCGAATAATAACTTTGGCAGCTTTTTAAATACCGATGAGACCGTCGTATTTTATATGGGTCTGCATTCGCTGGCACGTCTGACCGAAGGTTTGATCGAAGCAGGACGTAATAGCGAGACGCCAATCGCTATAGTATCCAACGCCAGTATGCCTAATCAGCAAGTATTAACGGGTACGCTTGCGACTATCAATGAGCTGCAAGAGCAAAACCAACTGCCGACCCCTGCACTATTAATTATGGGCGATGTGGTTGCGCTGCATGATGATTTAGCTTGGTATAATCTGCATAGTCATCATGAAAAAGCTGATAATTGGCTACGCGGTGGTACGGCTTCAACACCAAAAGATCAACTGACTGAGAACCCATCTAGCCAGCAAGCCCATGCGCTATCAATGATTACTAACTTAGCTGAACAACAGAGCGATAGTTTAGAGCAGTTGGTTATTAGCTAGCGTTATATAAATGATAGCCATAAAAATCCACGCTAATGAATGTTAGCGTGGTTTTTTTATGCTTTATGCTAAACTGAAGCCTTTAAACTAATTATAAATTTATATCGCTATGTCTGCACCTTCAACCAAATATTCGACTGTATCTGCACTCACTGATAGCAAGTCTTTAACCATTCTGCACACCTCAGATTGGCACTTAGGGCGCAGGCTGTATGGGCGACTGCGTTATGAAGAATTTGAAGCATTTTTAAACTGGCTACAAGAGACTATTAGCGCACGCCAAGTCGATGTCTTGATTGTCGCAGGCGATATCTTTGATACTATGACCCCAAGTAATCGTGCTCAGGCGCTGTACTATGAGTTTTTAGGCAAAGTTTCCACTCTTTGCTGTCAGCATATCGTCATTGTCGCAGGTAATCATGACTCGCCTACCTTTTTAGATGCGCCCAGCCAAATACTCAAATTTTTAAACGTCCATGTTATCGGCACCGCTTGTGATAACTTAAATGATGAAGTATTGGTCTTAGAAGATAGCAACAGTGAACCACTTTGTGTTATCGCTGCTGTGCCCTATTTGCGTGACCGCGATGTGCGAGGTAGTCAAGCTGGCGAGTCAGCGGATAGTAAAGACGCCAACGTTATAGCAGGTATTCGCAGCCATTATGATAGCGTCGCTCAAATTGCCAAAGTCGAGCAACGACAGCTAAGTGAAACCCATCAACGCCATATTCCTATTATTGCTACAGGCCATTTATTTGCCGCTGGTAGTAAAACTACCGAAGATGATGGTGTACGTGAGCTGTATGTCGGTAATTTAGGTAAAATCTCTGCTGAGATGTTTGATGAATGCTTTGATTATGTGGCGCTTGGTCATTTGCACGTACCGCAACGTGTCGGAGGCTGTGAGCATATCCGCTATTCAGGCTCGCCTATCGCCATGGGTTTTGGCGAGGCTCGTCAACAAAAGCAGGTGTTGCTTATCCAGTTTGGTACTGTGGCAGATGATGATGAAAGCTTAGCCATAAACCTAGTTGATAACGTTATAAAAAAAGCAGTCGAACCTATTAAGGTAACGACTGGCGCATCTGTAGGAAAAGCAGCTAAAAAAGTCGTTAATAAAGCTAACGACTTGATAGATGATTTATTTGGCTTTGATGATATTGAGGGTTTTGACGCTAGTATTAAAGAAGTTTCTGACCCTGATCCATTGGTTGATGAAGTAACAAATAACGCCACACTTTCAAATTCCTTTACTACTGTCGAAACCCTTCATTCTAATAACGACACTGGCATGCAAGTCGCCACGCTTGCTATTCCTTGCTTTCAACAATTAGCGCAAGTCTCAGGTGATCTGCAAACTATTGCGACAACTATTCTAGCTATGGCTAGCAATGATATAAATAGTGACGAATCTATCTGGCTTGAGATTATCTATAATGGTGATGAAATCGTCAGTGAGCTGCGTGAAGAAGTTAGCGCAATGGTAGAAGGTTTACCGTTTGAAGTATTAAAGATTAAAAACACCCGTACTTATAATAAAGTACTCAATCAAGAGCAAACTTCTGAGGCGCTGCAAGATCTCAATGAGCTTGAAGTATTTGAGCGCTGCTTGACGACTCATGAAATAGCCGAAACTCAAAGAGAATCGTTACGGGATGCTTATCAGCAGATATTGCATAGTATTTATCATGATGATAGTCAGGCTGAGTGATTATGGGTTTAGAAAATCAGGATAAGCTACAATCCATTATTGATTGGGCGATTGCTAATGAGATTGACGAGGATGTCATTCCAAGAGATATAGAAGCGCTTAGTAATCTAACAATGCTTGAGCTTAAAAATTATAATATTTCAGAGTTTCCAGAAAGTTTTGACTCACTTACTAACCTTAACGCTTTAAGCATTATAAAGTGCCCTCTTATAAATTTTCCAGCATGTATTCTTAATCTAAAAAATCTGTATTTTCTTAGTCTTGAAGAATGTAAAATCAATAAATTGCCAAATCAAATTGACAAGCTTCAGCACTTAAGAACATTAGATCTAGGAGGTAACGCACTTACTAACCTTCCAGACAGTGTTGGAAACTTATTGAGACTTGAAAGAATTTCATTATCAGGTAATGAACTAAAACAACTACCAAATACTCTGAGTCATCTATCACAACTGACTCAACTAGATATTAGCGGTAATTTTTTCAAGCAATTCCCTGACGTGGTAAAAAATATCGTACTCCTTGATCAGCTCAATTTATCTTGGAACGCTATGACTGAGTTGCCTAGTGACTTAAGCATTATGAAAAATCTGACAGAGATTGACCTCAGTTTTAATAGCTTTGAACAGTTTCCAAAGGGTTTATGTACCATAACGTCACTCGAAGATATCATTTTCTCTCATAACGGGCTATCAGAAATAACGTCTATTATCGGAACAATGACTCAGCTAGTGTCACTTCATTTATTTGCTAATAAAATTGCTACGTTACCTGATACTATTTGCAATTTACATCAATTAACCTTACTAGACTTATCAGATAATCAACTTAAAAATCTGCCAAGATGTATAGGGGAATTGCTTAGCCTAGAGATACTTACCGTTGACGAAAATCAAATTACCAGTCTGCCTGATAGTATAAGTTGTTTAAAAAGCTTGAAAATATTAAGAATTGATAATAATAAAATTACAGGGCTACCAGATAGTTTTGAAAATCTGACAAATTTAGAACAAATAAATTTGGATCAAGATAAGATTGAAAATATCCAAAACTTAAAAAAAACTCCCAAACCTTAATAATTACAACACATTTTATTAAATAAATATAAAGACCCTATCATGCGCCTAATCGAACTACGACTAAAAAACCTCAACTCCCTAGAGGGCGAATGGCATATCGATTTTAGCGATAGCGCTTTTATTAATGAGGGTATCTTTGCCATCACTGGGCAAACGGGCGCTGGCAAGACCACTATTTTGGATGCCATCTGCTTAGCCTTGTATGGCGAGACGCCGCGTATTGCTAGCATTAGCAAAAGCAGTAATGAGGTCATGACCCGCCAAACCGCAGAGTGTTTCGCCGAGGTAGTCATCGACTTGAATGGCAGTCACTATCTCTGCCGTTGGGGTCAGCGCCGTGCTTATGGTAAATCTGATGGTAACTTGCAAGATGCCACTCATGAGATTGCCAAGTTAAATAGTGATCCCTCAAAAGAAGCTGAAATTTTAGAGAGTAAGTTATCGCGCACCCGAGATAAAATCATTGAGCTGACACGGATGGACTTTCAGCAGTTCACCCGCTCGATACTACTGGCTCAAGGTAGTTTTTCAGCGTTTTTAAAAGCCAAAGCTGACGAGCGTGCCGATATCTTAGAGAAGATAACCGGTACCGATATTTATGCGACTATCTCCGAGCACGTGCATGAGAAAAAACGCTCTGAGGAAGAGATACTCAGCAAACTACAATTCGGTCTCGATGGATTAACGTTACTAGATAGCGAGCAAGAAGCTGAGCTTAAGCAAACCTTAAAAATCCAGCAGACGGCGCAGAGCGAGCAGCAACAAGCGCTTAACCAGTTGTATGAGCAAATAAGTTGGCTGGATGCCGTAAGCGAGTTGCAGCAAAAGCTTACGATTTATGATAATGAGCTAATAGCCGCTAAGCAGTCACAGCAAAACTTTATTCCAGATGCAGCACGCCTGTCAGCCGCGAATAAAGCACTAGAGTTAGATAGTCAATACAGTCAACTCACTTATCATCGAGATACGGTTAAAAGCCTGACCGATGAACAGCAAGCACTGAGTGATAATATACTGACCCAACAAGCAGACTTCGAACAAGCCGCTATCAAACTGGATACAGCTAATAAGCTTAGCGAGCGCTCTAATAACGCGCTACAAGTTACCTTACCTATATTAGCTCAAGTACGCGCCTTAGAAGCTGATATAAATCAACAAACCCATAGCCTAACTGATAACACTCTACGTAAGGATAATCTCGCTACTAACATCGGGCGACTAACGCAAGAGATTAATAGCCATCACGTATTACAGACCACCAGTAAAGAGCAGCTGGTAAGTATTGATAACTTCCTTAATAGCCATCATGAGCTTAATGATCTTGATACCGATATCGCGACTTTTAATAATAATTGCAGTCGTCTAAAGGCATTACTACAAGACAATACGAGCTTAGCAACTGACAGAATGAGCGCTAGGCAACAAGCCAATCAATTACAAGCGGCGCTTGAGAAGTTCAATGAGCAGCAAGCTGCTGATAAAGCAGCCATGAGTGACACGCGCACTCAATTAGAGATGCTACAGCAGCAGCGAGCACAATTAATCGCCGACAAGCCGTTGAGTCAGATGCGAGTGGAACAAGAGCAAATTGATCAGATTAATAATACTATCGAGCACGTGAGCTCTAAAGTGCAGCGAGTTGCTGAACTTGATCAAGAACGCCGTCAAATAGAAACAGCGTTACCTATAATTAGTAAAGAATTGGTTGAGAGTAGCCTTTTAATTACGGAAAACGAGACGTTAATAGCAGAGACCAAAGCTAAACGGCAAGACAAGCAACAGCATCTATATTTACTACAAAAAGTCGCAAAGCTTGAGGACTATATTGTTGAGCTACAAGACAATCACCCCTGCCCGCTTTGTGGTGCGACCGAGCATCCTTATGGTCAGCATCATCCTATTTTAGAGCAAAGCAAAGATGAACAATCTATTACCTCTCAAACTCAGCAGCAGATCAAAGGATTAGATCAGCAACTTGATGCGTTGCAGCAGACTTTATCAACGCAGCAGGTTGAGCGTGCCACTAAGCAAAACCGTATTGACCAGCAACAGCAGCAATTGGCAGCGATACACGCCCAAATAGCAACTCTAACGGCTGAGATACAAAACATCGTAGCGTCTTTGATTGACCTATCGATGTCTGATAATAAGCAAAACGCGTATACCGATACTCTTAGTGCTATTATCGAACCTTTAAAAAGGGTTAGTTTTAACACTGAAGACGCTGATTTTATTGACAGTACCCAGACTGTGCTGAATGAGACTAAAGAGCAATTGACTCAGCAAAAAGTGCAGTTAAAATCGACTTTATCTCAGTATGAAGACATTACTGAGTCATTAAATGAGTTAGGCAAAGCCATTGAAAATACGGAGCAGCAACGCTTTATTCAGGCCAGTGCCATTAGTGAGATTGAAACCAACATCAAGCTCAACCAACAACAGCTGGCAAGTTTTGAGAAAACGATCAGTAATAATTTTTCTGAGTTGCAAACGCTTGGTGCTGGCCTGCATGTATCAGTAGATAAATATCCCGCTACTAACTATACAAATTATATTGATGAGGTATTAGATATCTCTGAGCAATTACAGGCTTTAAAGAACAGCATTGATACGCAGAGTATATTTAGTGACGTAAGGATTGAGCAACATCTGCACTCTTTGCGTCAGCAGCGCGGGTTTTTGTTGCAGTTAAAGACAGTGTTCCATGAGAAAAAAGATCAGCAGCAAACCTTAAAAACTACGCTAGGTAATCTACATGCTCAGATTGAAACCAAACAAGCCCAACTGAATAATGAAAAAAATGAGCGGCTTAAGCTTAGTCAGATAGTCAGTGATAAAGAAATTGCACTGAAGCAATCACAGCAACAGCGCGATGAGAAGTTGAAGAATATCGAAAACAAAAATCCTGATGTCGAGGAGGAGCGCCTACGTGACTTGTTAGAGCAGGCAAAAAATGAGCAGACAACTGCGCAACGCTCACACGATAATGCGGCGCAACGACTCGCACAATTACAAGACAGTCAGCAGAAGCTTGCGGCGCAAACACAGTCTGCTACTACGACCCTACATGCTCAACAAAGCGACTTTACCTCAGCGTTGGCACGCTCGCAATTTACTACCGAGCACAGTTTTGTAGCAGCACGCCTGCCACTAGATGAGCGTAATTCTTTGAATGTACAGCAACAGCACATCGATAACACTCTACAACAAGCGAGCGCTGCACTACAGCAAACCCAGCAAATATTAACAGAAAAACAAGCCAATCCTTTGACGCTTGATAACAGAGAAATGCTTATCGGTAAACAGCAACAGGTTCAGGTAGATAGTAATCGTCTGCTTGAGACTATAGGTGCAATAAGCCAACAGCTCAAAGACAATAGTGAGAAAAAGGATAGTCAGCAAGAAAAACGAGAGGCTATCGATGTCCAAAAAGAAAAGCTGCAAGTTTGGCGACAGCTTAATGAATTGATTGGCTCTGCTAGCGGTAAAAAATATCGCACCTTCGCGCAGGGTTTAACCTTTGATATTATGGTCAGTCATGCCAATGCAAAATTGCATAAAATGAGTGATCGCTACCTACTAATACGCGATGATAACAATGCGTTGGAGCTCAACGTTATCGATAACTATCAAGGTGGCGAGATTCGCAGTACTAAGAACTTATCAGGCGGTGAAGGTTTTATCATTAGTCTAGCGCTAGCGCTCGGACTGTCACAAATGGCCAGTCATAATATTCGCGTCGATTCATTGTTTTTAGATGAAGGTTTTGGTACTTTAGATGAAGAGTCGCTTGATATTGCCCTTGATACCCTGACCAGCTTGCAACAAGAAGGTAAATTGATTGGTGTTATCTCTCACGTAGCTGCTTTAAAAGAGCGCATTTTAACGCAAATTCAGGTTACCAAACTTTCAGGTGGCTTTAGTCATATTAGTGGTCAAGGTTGCCAGAAAATTGCTAGTTAACAGTACAATACAGGTATTAGTGCTATGGTCACAAAAGTATGGTTAAAAGATGGTGAGATGACTGGTTTTATAAAAGCACTGATAGCCTTTTTCTATAGCAATATTTTACCTATTGCGGTATTTTGTTTCGCCGTAATAGCCTCGATGCTTATTGCCAGCTCCGTATAGGACACTACTAATTTCACAGACTGTTTATTTGATAGTTATTGTGTTTGCATTTACAAAAGCCAACAACCAACGTAAAAAACCACCCTTAAATTCTTAAGAGTGGTTTTTTGTATTATGACTTTCAATTTCCAATTTCCAATTTCCAATTAACTATTTGCTAGCAATGCCACTTAGCTCACTCATCAATACTGATAAGGTCGACAGACTGATGATGCTATCATTATTACTGTCTAGTTTTTTCATCTCACCTGTGACTGACTGTAGATGAGCGCTATGACGAGACTTCCAGTCGCTAAAGGCCTGTTTGGCATCTGGCTGTGATAGTATCGCATCCATCAATAAGCGTAGGCTACGCGATAGCTCATTGACCAAGGCATGACGAGCGCGGCGATCCCAATAGTCTTGCTGCGGCAATGTGGCGATATTCTCCATCATCCAATCTAACTGCAAGACCTGATACGCCTCAAAGTATAACGAGGCAATATCATCGACAGAGCGCTCATACTGTTCAGCAAGCAGTGCAGCATCAAGGGCATCGACACGATAAGGTAGAATAGCAAAGAACATAGCATCACTATCTGACAGACCATCGGTATTCAACGCTGCGGTATCTTCTTGTAGATAATCAGCAAACTGCTGCTCGATAAAGCCGCCGCCTTTGGTCAATTGCTCGACACTACCAGAGAAGCGCTCAATCATATCGGCAACTTGCAGATCTTGCCCAAAGGCATTGATGAACCAAACCACACCGCGCTCAAGTGAGTCACGCAGACGTAGCTCTAGCTTTAGTAAGACTTTGGCATCAACTTTATTGTCCAAAGATTCAAGCAGATTCCATACTTTGGACACTTGAAACACTTCACGAGTGATGGCATAAGCACGGATGATAGTTGCAAGCGACTGATCGGTTTCTTCATAAAGACGGAACAGTGCTTCGATACCCAAGCGGTTCACCACACTATTGGTCAAGTAAGTACTAATAATCTCACGATGCAAGCGATGTTCTGTCATCTCAGTAAAGAAGCGTGACGCTAGCTCCTCTGGGAAGTATTTACGTAGCTCGTTAATGAAGTATGGCGCATCAGGCAGGTCAGATAATAGCAGGTTATCATAGACCCACATTTTGCCATAAGCCATAACCACTGCCAGCTCAGGATTGGTCAAACCAGTATCTGCTTTTTGTCGACGAGCAATCTCATCATCCGAGGGCAAATATTCAATAGCACGATCTAAGCGCTGCTCAGATTCTAGCTGTTGAATAAAGCGCTGATGATCACTCAAGTTGGCGGCAGCACGAATATGACTTAGCTCGATTGCTTGCGGTTGCAGATAGTTTTGACGCAATACTAGCTGCGCAACCGTATCGGTCATACTCTCAAGTAGCTCATTACGCTGCTTTAAGGTCATATCACCTTGCTCGACCACTTTACCCAGCAGGATTTTTATATTAACTTCATGATCCGAGCAGTTGACGCCACCTGAGTTATCGATAGCATCGGTATAGATACGCCCTCCTGTCTGTGCGTATTCGATACGCCCTTGTTGGGTGAACCCTAAGTTACCACCCTCACCTACAATGGCAGTACGCAACTCATGACCATCGACACGCACCGCATTATTAGCACGATCACCGACATCCGCATGAGTCTCATTACTACTTTTCACATAAGTACCAATGCCACCATTCCAAATCAAATCGACTGGCGCGCGCAACAGTGCACTAATGAAGTCATTAGGCGCTAAGCTATCGGCACTGATATCGAACAGCGCTTTCATCTCGCTACTGATGGCAATGGTTTTATCGGTGCGGGAAAATACACCGCCACCTTGGCTGATCAGCGATTGTTCATAATCACTCCAGCTTGAACGTGGGATATTGAACAGGCGCTCACGCTCAATATATGACGCTTCAGGGTCTGGGTTTGGATCAATGAATATATGCATGTGGTTAAAGGCAGCTACCAGCTTGGTATGTCGTGATTGCAACATGCCATTACCGAATACATCACCACTCATATCACCGATGCCGACGACGGTGAATTCATCACGTTCTTGAATATCCATCCCGCGCATACGGAAATGTCGCTTGACCGACTCCCAGCCACCACGAGCGGTAATACCCATCGCTTTATGGTCATATCCTACTGAGCCGCCAGAGGCAAAGGCATCATCGAGCCAAAAGTTATATTCAGTAGAAATAGCGTTAGCGATATCAGAGAAGCTTGCCGTGCCTTTATCAGCGGCGACCACTAAATACGGATCGTCTTCATCATGACGTACAGTATTGGCTGGCGGGACGATATTCCCATCAACGATATTATCCGTCACATCGAGCATGCCGCGTAGGAATGTCTGATAACAAGCGACCCCTTCGGCTTGAAACACATCACGCCCATCCGCCATGCTTTTGGTCTTAACGATAAAGCCACCTTTAGAGCCCACGGGTACAATAACCGCGTTTTTGACCATTTGTGCTTTAACCAGACCGAGCACCTCAGTACGGAAATCCTCCATGCGATCTGACCAACGCAGGCCACCACGTGCCGCTTTTCCACCACGCATATGCACGGCTTCAACGCGAGGAGAATACACAAATATCTCAAACATTGGCTTTGGCTTAGGTAAGTTTGGAATTTTTGCAGCTAAGAACTTAAAAGAAAGTCTATCTTTACGCTCATTGTGCTCATCTCGCTGATAAAAGTTAGTACGTACCATAGCGTTGATCAAATCTAGATACCAACGTAGAATACGATCTTCATCTAAGCTATCAACCTTAACCAATGCTGTAGTAATGTGTTCTTGCAGCTCTGCTGTTTTTGCTAAGCGCGTGGCTTGATCATGCTGAGGGTTCATGCGCGCATGAAAAAGCTCAACTAATGAGATACTAATGGCACTGTTTTTGACGACGGCTTGAGTGATATAAGCGCTCGAAAAAGGGGCGCGGGCTTGTAACATATAACGTGACAATGCTCGTAGCACGACCACATCAAAAGTATCCAGCTTAGTAATTAACACCAGCTCATTAAAGGCATCGCTCTCCACGCGTCCTGCCCAAATCTGCTTGAGACTATCTTCGAATTGACCGCGAACCACTTGCATATCGACTTTATCGACATGCTCTAGTGTCAGCTCATATTCCTGCATCCAAATAGTCTGCTCGGGTAAGTCAAACTCGTAAGTCTGAGCTGAGAATACCGCCACACCAAAGTTCTCAAGTACAGGTAATATTTTGGATAAGATAATAGGTTGCTGGCGACCGTATAGCTTGAGATGTAACTGATTACCTGCATCCCCTGTTGACTGATATAAGTGCCAAATCATTGGCTGATTATCTGATAACCGAGATAAGCGCTTGATGTCTTCTACCGCAGTACGACCATCAAAACGCTCTTGATAGGCAGCAGGAATATAATCTAAAAACCGTTGATTAAGAGCGTTGGCTTGTTGCTCACCGACATTATCCAGCAGCATCTCTTCATAATGATCGCTCCATGATTGCATCAGCGTTGACAACTCAGCCTCAAGCTCACTAGTATTGACATCATTGACTTGACCTGGCGTGGTACGAACATGCACATGCACGCGGGCATGTTCAGACTCATCAAATTCAGTGGTAAAGCCAGATGATGTGCCTCCGTAAGCTTCTTTGAGCATATGCTGTACTTTAATACGCAGCTCAGTATTGAATTTACTGCGCGGGATATAGACCAAACAAGATACAAAGCGCTGATAGTGATCGATACGGCTAAATAAGCGCAAGCTTTTTTTATCTTGCAATTGAGTAATACCCGAGACAATAGGAAACAGCTCTTCTACATTGCCTTGAAATAAATCATCGCGTGGCAATGAGTTGATGACATGCATCATCTTGTAGTGGGCATGACCATCACGAGGTAGCTTCGCCATCGCCATGATCTGATTGGCTTTCTCACGTAATAATGGAATATTCTGTACACTTAACTGGTAAGCTTGCGAGGTCAATAGTCCAATAAAACGGTACTCACCTACTAATTTACCCTTATCATCGAACTTATGAATACCCAAAAAGTCCATATAGACTGAGCGATGTATAGGTGACACACGGCTTGACTTAGACAGCATCAGCACTCTAGGCTCAGTCAATAATTGTTTTAATTCTTTAGGCAGTTTGCTAAAGCTCTCAGATATAGCGTCTTCATTACTACTGCGTAATAACCCAAGACCGCTCTTAGCAACCGTGAATAAATCTAAATCAGCACTACTATCTTTGGCATCATTTTTTGATGGTTCATTAACCTCAATATAACGACCCCCTTCTGTGCGATACTCGCGGTATCCCAAGAAAATAAAATGATCATTTAATATCCACTCCAAAAAGTCTTGAATTTCTTGGTGCGGATAAAAGGATTCAGGTAATGGTTTTTTTGCAATCTCTTGCTTTATCTCAACTAAGCGTTCGCGCATCTGTTTCCAGTCGCCAACCACGATATCAAGGGTGTCTACTTTATCGAACAAGATCTTTTGTAATTCAGCCAGCTTGTCATTGTTTTGATAAGCGATTTCACAATGAATTAGTGATAGATGATTGGTAGCACTTTCCTCAGCATTCTCAACGTGCGTGATAGTACCGTCATCATCCCGTTGCACATTAACAATCGTGTTGTAGGTGCGATGGACGTCGACCCCATGCTCCTCAAGACCCATAAGTAAGGTATCTACTAAAAATGGTCGATCATAGGCCACCATCTGAATGACGGTATGCGAGCTGTGAAAGTGTTGTTCTTCAGCCGATGGATTGATAATCGCGAGCTGTGGCTGCTTACCATCATAAGCTTTGAGTAAAGTGAAATGATGTAGAACCATACCCGCAAGATCAGCATCACTAGTAGCATCAGCGATATCACGATGCAATTGTTGGTAATAGGTGCGTACAAAGTGATCGAGTAGCGATTTATCTTTTTGAACATAACCGGTGGCAATTTCGCTTATTTGTTCGATGCGCTCTGTTGTAATATTGAGAGAGTTAAGCATAGATTAAATCCTTTTAATAAGTTTGATTTTTGGACGGACTGTTATTTTATGTTAGTGATGATAAGTAGATTTTACGTACTGATTTTTCTCTAATCTTGACCTTATTCGTTCCTTATTATTGAACAGCATAATTATTGGACAACTTAGCTATTTAGAATCTTATTAGTATCGTTTTACAACGACTATATCAAAGTGTAACGCATCCACAAGCATAGCTAAAGCACAAAACATAGCTAAAGCACAAAACACGATTTTATCAATGTAATCGCTAGTGTTTTTTTGCTAGAATGCAGCTGGACAATGTGCGGTGAAGTCTTAAGTCAATCTATGCTCAGTCCTGACCATGACCATACAGATGATGATTCGTCACCCTTGGTACTATTTAGCTTAAGATACGATTTAGCTTACAATACGATTTTTTCGCTCACAATACGACTTTAGATATAAAAGGTATGGTATATGATAAATATTTTGGTATTAGGTGCAGGTGGACGCGAACATGCTTTGGCATGGCAGTGTGCCAAAGATGATAAGGTACAACAAGTCTATGTGGCACCTGGTAATGCAGGCACTGCTCTTGAACCAAAATGCAAAAACGTAGTCCTAAAAAAGACTAGTGAAACGGCTGGCGAGCATAGCGCTGTTATTGATTTTTGTCAAAATAATAATATTGATATGGTGATTGTTGGGCCAGAAGCGCCATTAGTCACTGGTATAGTCGATGCTTGTCGTGATGCAGGAATAAAAGCTTGGGGTCCAACAGCTTATTGCGCGCAATTGGAGGGTTCTAAGACTTTTGCTAAAGAGTTTATGGCGACCAATAATATCCCAACCGCCGCTTATGAAGGCTTTACGGATGCTGCGTTAGCTAAGAATTATATTGATGAGCAAGGCGCGCCTATTGTGATAAAAGCGGATGGCCTCGCTGCTGGCAAGGGTGTCATCGTCGCCGAAACGATAGAACAAGCACATGCTGCTATAGACGATATGCTGGCTAGCAACAAGTTCGGTGAGGCTGGTAGCCGAGTGGTCATTGAGCAGTTCTTATCGGGTGAAGAGGCCAGCTTTATCTGTATGATTGATGGCGATAATATTTTGCCAATGGCGACCAGCCAAGATCATAAACGTGCTTTTGAAGGTGATATGGGACCGAATACAGGCGGTATGGGAGCTTATTCTCCAGCGCCAGTCGTTACAGACAGTGTTTATGAAAAAACTATGACGCAAGTGATTCAGCCTGTGGTTGATGCCATGAAATCAGCGGGTCACCCTTATACTGGATTTTTATATGCAGGCCTTATGATTGATGAGTCTGGTAACCCTTCGGTCATTGAATTCAATTGCCGTTTAGGTGATCCTGAGACCCAGCCTATTCTTATGCGGTTGCAGTCTTCAATGGTGGATTTAGTGGCTCAAGGGCTGGCGGGAAATTTGCCTAGCCAAGCGGATTGGGATGATCGAGTTGCCCTTGGTATCGTAGTCGCTTCAAAAGGCTATCCTGAGAGCTCATCAAAAGGTGATGTAATATCAGGATTGCCAGCACTGACAACAGATATAAATACAGCAGTAAAAGTATTTCATGCCGGTACAACTTTTGCTAAGTCTAACGATAGTGATAGCGCTGATGACTATACCAATAATACAAATAGTGAAAAAGAAGTGGTTACCGATGGCGGGCGCGTGTTATGTGTCACTGCCCTTGCTAACACGATATCAAATGCGCAGCAAGCGGCGCTGATGGTCACAGGTGCTATTAGCTTTGAAGGTGCTCATTATCGCCGTGATATTGGCCATCATGCTATCAGTCGCGAAATGCTCTGACCATTTATTAATAATAATATCGGACCTTTATAGTTTAAAAGTGCTGTCTTAGCAATCGGACAGCGTTTTTATTTATTAAGAACTACCAGGATTACTTTAATGTGTGCTCAGCAGACGTTATCTGCTACCAATCAATAGCGTTTAGTATGATACAATTTTGTATATTGGTGGCAACACTCACTTGTATTATGAGGCTTGAACCCACAAATCATAACTACTCTGGCAAACACCTATACTTATGGCAAATGATACGACTAGACCTAATAACAAGCAATCCATCGATAATCTGAAAACCTCAGGTTTTGAGCGTCGTATGTCGATTGCAAAAACTTCTTTAAACATCGGTCGACGCTGGGCAGGTAACAGCGTGTCTGGTATGTTCTTGGATAAAAAAGCTCGTTCTGCGCGCAATCAAGTCTTTATGGAGGCTCAAGCAAATTATGTCGCCGAAGAGCTCGGTAAACTTAAGGGCTCAGTAGTCAAGATCGGTCAGATGCTAGCGATGTATGGCGAGCATGTACTGCCTCCTGAGATTACTCGTGCTCTGCAAACGCTCAACGATGATACCGCTACCCTTGCTTGGCCAAAAATCGAGCAAACGTTGCGTCGTACTTTGGGTGACAAGTTAGATGAGCTTGAAGTTAACCCTGTTCCTATTGGTACGGCCTCCCTAGCCCAAGTTCATCGCGCTACCATTATAGCTACTGGTGAAGATGTGGTATTAAAGATCCAATACCCAGGTGTGGCTGATGCTATTGATTCAGATCTAGCTCTTTTCAAGCGTCTCTTAAAGGTGAGCAATGCGGTACCGCAAACGCGCGCGCTAGATACTTGGTTTGAAGAGATTCGCGACTTGTTGCATGTCGAGGTTGACTATACTATTGAGGCGGCGACCACTGAGCGTTTTTATCAGCGTCTGCAAGATGATTCCCGTTATGTCGTGCCAAAGATTAACCGCAACTACTCTAGCAAATATCTGTTATGTATGAGCTATGAGTCAGGTGTATCGATCACCTCGGAATCATTGCAGGTATTGTCTCATGAGCGTCGTAATGCGATTGGTCAAGCGGCCATTGAGATCATGATGCAAGAGATTTTTGTATGGGGCGAGATGCAAACTGATCCAAACTTTGGTAACTATCTCATTCGTATTGCTGACACTGAGGATCAGCAAGATAAACTAGTGCTGCTAGACTTTGGCGCTATTCGTCAGTTTGATAATCATCTGTTAACGATAGCGCATGGCCTACTTCGTGCAGGATATCATCATGATCATGAGGCTATGAAACAGGCTATGACGGGCTATGACTTCTTCTATAGCATGAGCGAAAAGGTTAACTCAGATATCGCGGCTTTATTTTTATTAGCCACTGAGCCTTTTAGTGATCCTGCTACTAACCCTGATATCCCTGCTAATTGCTTGGATGAGAATCAGCGTTACGTTTGGGCTAATAGTAAACTGCATTCACGTATTTCAGCGACGGCTCAACGCGCCATGCAATCACTTGAGTTTAATTTACCACCAAAAGAGTTTATGTTCATCAGTCGTAAGTTCATAGGAGCTTATACCTTTTTAACAGTGCTAGATGCTCATACCAATTCAGATAAATTAGTAAAACCTTTTTTGTAAGTTCTATTTTATTTTTGATTGAATAAGCTACAAAATTTGACCGCCCTTTAGTGGCGGCTTTTTATTTCATCATTATTTTCTACTTAGGCTATTTTATATTTCTAGATCAAGTACTAAACTTTAATAATCCTGTATTGCCTACTAAGTGTTGTAGCTTCTCTATGAGCTAGTCATCACATTTACTTAGGCTATTTCTTATGTGCTGTTACCCAATTATCAAATCTAGTCCTATAGCCTTTAGGCTTAGTCATCGTTAGCTGCCAGCAGGTTTCGTTACGTGCTAAGTACTTGACTTCAAAGTGAGTACGTTGACTATCAGCAGGGACTTTTTCACATAGTGTGGGTAGACACCATATAGACTTAGCTTGCTGCTGAGCATTATCCATATAGCTTTCGATATTAGTTGCTAATATCACCTCCCCGCCATCGCTCAAGCGCGATAATAAAAATTCAAAAAAGGGCATGTTTAACCACTGCTGATTGGGGTTATGCTGTTCAGGATTAGGATATAGAATATAAATACAGGCAATGCTCTTAGGCTTTATAGCATGAACGATCCAAGCGATAGCATCGGCATGGACTGGGGTTAGGTTAGTCAGATTATGCTCTGTGGCAAGCTTAGAAAACGCCTCAAACTTGTTACGAGTACGCTCAATAGCTATTAGCTGCTTGTTTGGGTTTTGACTGGCAAATAGCAAAGCATGTTTGCCCTTCCCTGCACCAATCTCTAAAACTAAAGGTTGCTTAATTTTTTTGGTACTCGCTAAAGCTCCAGGGATAGTGAAATCGCGCGGTGGTGATAACTTATCTGCCTGAAAGGCTCTTGACTGTTTATGCGACATTTTTTGCTGATCGAGCATTTATACCTCTTCATTTTACTTACATAGTATTAGTTATAGTAATTTACTTAGGCTATTTATCACTATTAATAATTTGGTTGATGTCTTAAACAAGCTACCTTAACGCCGGCTTTGCTAAGATGGTTGATAGCCGCGTTCAGACTATAAGTTAGCAGGCTACATCTTCTTAGTTACTGTTTTAAATTCAGCTATATTTGTCTTTTTATAAGCGCATGCTATTATAACCACTCTGCTTCATTGATGACACTTTCTATCACTATTACGAGTACATCTTCAGCCTTATGACAACATCATCAAAAACCGAAACGCTACCCAAAACTTACCCTTGCCCGCGTTGCGGCACTAAAACACCATGGCAAGATAATAAATCAAAGCCATTTTGTAGTGAGCGCTGTAAGCTTATGGATTTAGGGGCTTGGGCAAGTGAAGAGTATACTTTACCCGCAGAGTCGACGCCATTCTCCGATGAGCTATAGCTTAGTGATATTTACTTAGTTACTTAGCGCTTGCTCTAAACTCTTTTTATTATCTAATACTTTACTATTATAGGATGCTTGTATGTCAGCGACTTATCTAATGCCCACTTATAACCGTCAGCCGATCAGCTTTACCCGAGGCGCTGGCAGCTGGCTCTATACTCAGAACGACACCCCTTATTTAGATGCGCTTACAGGTATTGCGGTTTGTGGTTTAGGACATTGTCATCCTCAAGTCACTGAGGCCATTAAGGAGCAGGCGGCAACCCTTATTCACACTAGCAATCTATTCGGTATCGATTGGCAAGAGCGCGCGGGTGAGTCCCTATGCAGGGCGGCACAGATGGACAGTGTATTCTTTGCTAATAGTGGCGCTGAGGCTAATGAAGCGGCGCTCAAAATGGCACGGTTATATGCGTACAACCGAGGCTTTAAGCGTCCAAAAGTCATCGTCATGGAGCAATCATTTCATGGTCGCACCTTACTATCACTGTCAGCTACGGCCAATCCAAAAGCTCGTGAAGGATTTTTTACTTTAGATGACGATTTTATTCGCGTACCCTTTGGTGATATGGCGGCGATTGAGCAAGCCGCTATAGATCATAGTGATATTTGCGCTATCTTTGTAGAGCCTATCCAAGGTGAAGGTGGTCTTAATACCGCAGTCAATGGTTTCGCCTATTTAGAAGATCTACAAGCCGCTTGTGATAAACACAATTGGCTATTTATGATAGACGAGGTGCAGACAGGTAATGGTCGTACTGGTAAATACTTTGCTTATCAGCATAGTAATGCGCGTCCTGATGTATTAACGACTGCAAAAGGCTTGGGCAATGGCTTTCCTGTTGGCGCATGTATGGTGCGAGGCCGAGCCAATGGTCTGTTCGGTGCAGGCAGTCATGGCTCTACTTATGGTGGTACCCCTCTTGCCAGCCGTGTGGTTCATAGCGTCTACGATGTGCTAAAAAATACCGATATTATGGACAATTCAGTAGTTGAAGGTCAGTTTATCCGTGATAGCCTTACCGATGAATTAAAACAACAGGGTGTGAGTAGTCGCGGTGCCGGCACTATGATCGGTATCGTGCTGCCTGAAACCATGGACTGTAGTCAACTGGTAGATCTAGCTCGTGATGAGCAGCAATTGATTATGAACGTCACTGGTGGCCATGTCATACGCCTATTGCCACCACTAAATATTAATCGTAACGAGAGCGAGCAAGTGGTTGATCGTCTGCTTAGGCTATTACGCCCCTTACTATAAATTGTAAGCTAAATTATAAGCTAGGTTTTATTTAATTTATTATTGGTGCAAAAAAGCCTGTAGACAATACTGTATCTACAGGCTTTTTATATTTAAACTCTTTGCTATCTAAATATTAACTGGCATGGAAGTATTTTTTTAGTACTTCTAAGCAACGGGTAATCTTGGCAGGCTGCTGTTCGCGATTGAGCGTAACCGCATAAAGTACAAAGCTTGGTAACTTATAACCTGTCAAAACCTCAACCAGCTCGCCACTGTCGAGCTCTTTTTTGATATCCATCTCCATCATTCGCACTAAGCCATGACCTTCTTTGGCTAAAGTCGTGGCCATAAAGACGTTGTTGGTGTGGATACGCGAATTCATTTTTATTCGAGATTTTTTACCTGTTTCAGCCTGCGTTAAATCAACTTGATTGGTATCTTTCATGATGTCAATACAGATCAGCTGATGCTCATTAAGATCTTTTGTGCTCTCAATCTTACCGTGATGACGCAAATACTGCGGCGAGGCAACCAATAGCTGACGTACCGTAGTCAGCGGATGACTGCTCAAGGTGGAATCATTAATGCTAGGACTCATACGAATAGCAATATCAATACGTTCATCAATCATGTCAATGTAATGATTGTCCGCCAAATAGGTGATACTGAGATCGTCGTGAGCGGCCATCCAAGTCGATAAAGCTGGCAAAATATGATTGACACCAAGCTCAGGCGTCGTAGCAATACGCAAGCTACCTGCTAGCTCATCACGTAGCTGATTGACTTTTATTCGCCCTTGTTCAGCAGCACTGACGACATCCTTGGCCGCTTCGTAAAAGCTCTCGCCCGCCTCTGTTAAGCTCAGCTTACGAGTTGAGCGGTGCAATAATACCACTCCCAACTCATTTTCTAATGACCGAATTTGCTGGCTGACGGCACTGGTCGTAATGCCAAGCTCACGAGCTGAGCCACTAAAAGAGCCGTGTCCGACTACGCTTGCGAACACGGCCATACCGCGTAAATTATCTATCATATTCCCATCCAAGCTGACTTTTAATTTTTAATATAACTTAACCATTATATCTGAATTTTATTCTGTATATCTGTCTTAAATATATCTATAACGTACAATTAATAAGTTTGAATAATCAAAATCTTATAAAAATCAGCAGACTAGCGTTTGACTAAAAAATTTCGCTTTTTAACGCTAGAATTATAGTAAGTTAGATAATCAATAAAGCTATTTTGAATAATGTCATCGACTATTTAAGTCAGCTTAACCTTCCCCATTTTGCCCTCATTACGATGCGACAAGTACTGCATCACTGGTGACTCTAATAATAATGTCTGTGCGACCAAAGTCGCTTGCTCTAAGCGCATTTTTTGACGACTCTCAGGGGTTTTATCTTTATTTTCGCTAACGTTTTTGTCTATTTGCAGACTTATATCAGCTTGGGTGAATTGCTGTTGCAGCTTTGCGGACAGCTGCTCAAAAGTTGCTTGCAGATGCTTACTGTCTACGTTGGTAATAAAGGTCGATGTACCATTACAGAGTCCTGTCATCATGCCTTGGCGAGCTAGAGCGCGCTCATCTTCTGCTAGGCTGTTCTCTTCACGAGCCGTTTGTAGCCAATAGTCCCATTTCTCTGGCGTCCATTCGCCTGTTAATACTTGCTCAGGACAACGTAGCAAAGTACGCGGATCGACTGTGGCAATCTCATTATCAACATCACTTTCGTCATGTGCAGCTACCGTTTTTAGATCATCTTCTACTTTAGCTTTAGTAGCTGATATATCGTTAACAGCAGAGTCACTCTTTATGACTGCAATGTCCAATTGAGAGTTAACAGCAGGTTCAGAATGGGTATCTGAATAGGAGATATTCATTGCTTTAATTTTAGGCTCAGGCTCAGTGATTAAGTCAGAGTCAGCCTCATCTTTAACGGCTGGCATGAAACTTAGGCTAGCACCGATTGATTCAGTATTTTCGATAGCACTACTTGAGTCATTACTTTCAATATTATCATTAGTAACATTAACAGCATTTACATCAGAATCACTAACCGAATTAGCCTCTATTTCTTTATTAAGATCGGTATTTAAAGCAGGCTCACTATCAATAGTAACAGCGATTGCCTCGTCTTGATTATCAGTAATATCTTCTAACTCAGTACTGTCTTCTAACGTAGTGCTTTGATTTAATTCGGTACTAGCTTTTAAATCATAGTTATTATAGCTATCATTATGAGCTTCAGTACCTAAATCATCATCAATTACATCAGAGTTAGCATCGATTAAATCAGTTCCATTTAAACCAGCCTCATTTGAGTCAATACTATTGTCTTTTTCGATAATAGGATCATTTGCTTGATAATCGATATCATAAGCTAGCATTTTAGATGCTGAACTGACCTGATCTATAGTCTTCAAGTTTGAACTATCGTTAAATACTGGAGCGATTATCTCATCGACAGGCAAAGGTCTAAAAGCCAACAGACGCAAAATACACATCTCAAGCGCTTGCATAGGCGTACTTGCCAGCTTAATACCTTCACGCGCTTGCACCACAATCTCATAATAGAGTTGCAACACATCAGGGCTGATATGCTGGGCTAAAGTCGTGATAGTCTCAGCTTGCGCTTCATTGACGTTTAATGCCACCTCTGGTAGCAATTGCGTCAATGCCAGCTGATGTAATAGCTCAGCTAAACCATCAAACATACTGGACGCGTCGACCATTTGCGCACGCATCTGCTCGATATGTGCCGCGACCAACGACTTATCATGATTGTAGATATCGGTAATTAGGCGCACCAAATCAGCGGCATCTATCAAGCCGAGCATTGCATTGACGGTTGCATCATCAAGCGAACCTTGACCAAAGGCAATGGCTTGATCGGTCAAAGATAACGCATCGCGCACTGAGCCTTTAGCTGCACTTGCTAATTGCCATAGTGCTGGCTGCGTATAGTCAACATTTTCTAAGGTCAAGATATTAGCGAGATGTTCGCTCAGCAAAGTTTGTGCTAGTGGACGCAGTACAAACTGCAAACAGCGCGAGATAATAGTAATCGGTAACTTTTGTGGATCAGTGGTCGCTAATAAAAACTTTACGTGCTCAGGCGGCTCTTCTAACGTTTTGAGCAGCGCGTTAAAGCTATGCGTTGAGAGCATGTGCACTTCATCAATTAGGTAGACTTTATAGCGACCTTGGCTTGGCGCATAAGGCACATTATCGAGTAGCTCTCGCGTGTCCTCAACCTTGGTACGTGAGGCAGCATCAATCTCAATCAGATCAATAAAACGTCCTTGATCTATCGCCACGCAATTATCACAAACCCCGCATGGCGTACTAGTCACGCCCAAGTCACAGTTCAAGCATTTAGCTAGAATACGCGCGATAGTCGTTTTACCCACACCGCGTGTACCCGTAAACAAGTAAGCGTGATGCAGCCGATTATAATCAATGGCATTAATCAGCGCTTGTGAGACATGGGTCTGCCCAATCAATTCATGAAAGTTCTTGGGCCGATATTTACGAGCTAAGACTTGATATTGCTGGGTCATATCTATCCATTTTACTAATTATTATATTTAAATCAGGCAATTTGAGTACTATTTTAAGCGCTCTTATTATAGCAAAAAGCCAGCACTTACGTCTGACTTGTTGGGTTTAGCGTTTAGATTTTATTAGCTTTTAAACAGTACTAAGTAAAAGCTATCAAACAGATGACTAATCCGCTTTACGGCGCATATGTGGGAACAAGATCACATCGCGGATGCTAGCCGAATCCGTAAATAGCATGACTAAGCGATCGATACCGATACCCTCGCCTGCCGTTGGTGCAAGGCCATAAGATAAGGCTTCGATATAATCCTCATCAAAATGCATGGCTTCATCATCGCCAGCGTCCTTTTCTGCCACTTGACCACGGAAGCGCTCAGCTTGATCGGCAGGATCATTTAATTCACTGAAGCCATTGGCTAATTCACGCCCGCCAATAAACAACTCAAAACGATCGGTAATCTCAGGATTATCATCGCTACGACGCGCCAGTGGCGAGGTTTCAGCAGGGTATTCAGTGATAAAAGTAGGCTGACGCAATTGATGCTCAGCGGTTTCTTCAAACACTATAGTCATAAGCTTACCAACCCCGAACACATCATTAACAGGCTGATGTAGCGTATTGGCAACATAATCAGCTAGATAATCACGATTATTAATTTGCGCCATATCAAAGCCTTCAGCATACTGCGCGATAGCATCTGACATTGATAAACGAGCAAATGGTGCTTTTAGGCTAATCGCCTCTTCTTGATAAGTAATCTCAGTGCTACCCAAAATATCATTGGCTAATTTTGCAAACATACGCTCAGTCAAATCCATCAAATCATGGTAGTCTGCATAGGCTTGATAAAATTCAATCATGGTAAATTCAGGGTTATGGCGCGTTGACACCCCTTCATTACGAAAGCTGCGATTGATCTCAAATACTTTTTCAAAGCCACCAATTACTAAACGTTTTAGATATAATTCAGGCGCAATACGTAAATAAAGTGGCATATCTAGCGCATTATGATGAGTCTCAAAGGGACGCGCGACTGCACCACCTGGTATCGGATGCATCATCGGCGTCTCGACTTCCATAAAGCGCTCATCCAGCATAAATTGACGGATACCACTAATCACTTGACTACGGATCATAAAGGTATCGCGTGTGGTCTCATTAGTCATCAAGTCAAGATGACGGTTGCGATAACGCGCTTCGACATCGGCTAGACCATGAAATTTATTCGGCATTGGACGTAGCGACTTAGTCAATAGCGTAAAGTCTTCAATATGGACATACAGATCGCCTTTACCTGAGCGACCAATATAGCCTGAGACACCGACGATATCGCCCAAATCTAGCGATTTAATACTAGCGAGCGTCTCTGGATCTAACTCTTTACGAGCGACATATAACTGAATACGAGCGGTCATATCTTGAATAACAATAAATGAGCCACGGTTCAACATAACGCGGCCAGCCACATTGACCTGAGTCTTATCGCCATTCGCCGCTTTTTCTTCAATCTCTTGCTTGTCTATACCTTCAAAAGCAGTTTGCAAATCTACCGCATAATCAGTACGTTTAAATTGATTAGGGTAAGGTTGCTTGCCAGACGCGGTAATCTCGTCTAACTTGGCTTGCAGCTGAGCAATAAGCTCATTAGCTTCTTCTAAGGTTGGTGTTTGTTCTTCTTGATTATTTGTATTCTGCTTTGACATAAATCTCTCAAAATTGTTTAATAAATTTAAATAAAAAGTGCATTAGTTATTATAGGGTCTGTTGAATAGATAATAACCGTTACGCTTATTCACCACCGATACTCGCCATCAGATCGGCTTGGTGCTCACGCATCAAAGCGTCAAGCAACTCGTCTAAATCACCTTCCATGATTGAGTCTAGCTTATACAGCGTCAAATTAATGCGGTGATCAGTCATGCGTCCTTGAGGGAAATTATAAGTACGAATACGTTCACTACGGTCGCCACTACCGACTAGATCACGACGGATCTCATCTGCCGTATCAACCTGCGCTTGCACCTTAGCTTGCTGAATACGTGATATCAGCATTTGCATGGCTTTGGCGCGGTTTTTATGTTGACTACGCTCTTGCTGACACTCTGCTACTACCCCTGTTGGGATATGCGTTAGGCGCACCGCTGAGTCTGTGGTGTTGACGTGCTGACCACCTGCGCCACTTGAGCGATAGGTATCCATCTTAATATCAGCAGGATTAAGATCGACCGTATCATCGATTTCAACGACTGGCATAACCGCAACAGTACAGGCTGAGGTATGCACGCGGCCTTGGCTCTCAGTTTCAGGAACCCGTTGCACTCGATGCGCACCTGACTCAAACTTTAGCCGACCGTACACGCTATTACCAGAGACGCGGCTGATGATCTCTTTGTAGCCGCCATGATCGCCTTCATTGGCTGATAACACCTCAAGCGTCCAGCCTTGGGTTTGGGCATATTTTTGATACATGCGAAACAGATCGCCTGAGAATATCGCCGCTTCATCGCCGCCTGTGCCCGCTCGTATCTCTAAGAATGCTGGAACTTTATCGTTAGGATCTTTTGGTAGCATCATGACGTTGAGCGCTTCTTCCATCTCTACAATAGTATCGCGCGCGCTATCGATCTCATCTTGCATCATCTCTTTCATGTCAGGATCAGATGCGTCCTCAAGCATAGCCTCAGCATCCGCTTGATCTTTTTCTGCGCTACCATAATTGAGCCATAGCGTGGTGATATCCATTAAGTCGCTATGTTCGACAGACAGCTCACGGAATTTATTATTATCGCTAATGATTTCAGGATCAGATAGCAGTGCGGTAACCTCTTCATAGCGGTCTACCATCTGGTCTAAACGTAGGCGTAAGGATTCTTTCATAATGTAACTTTTTTAAATAATTATAATAAGAGAGCGATTATAGCAAATTTTTGCCACAACATTAGAATCACTACGTAAACTTGCGGTTTATATAACGTTTAGATTAAAAATGAGTATAAATATCAGTGTTGAGAGCAAATCTAAAGTAAAAAATAGCTAAGATTGCTCTCAGCTATTTTTTAATACTATTTTCAACCATGAATAATATATAGTAAAAGCGCTATCTAAACCTTTTTGACCAGTACTGAGCCAATGGAGTAACCCGCACCAAAGGAGCAGATGACGCCCAAATCACCTGATTGTAGCTCGTCTTTGTAGCGATGAAAAACAATCATCGGACTGGCTGAGCTGGTATTAGCAAATTCAGCGATCACGCTTGGCACAATTGATTTATCAGCTTCTTTACCCATTACGGTGCGCAAGATAAGATCTAGCATATTGGCATTGGCCTGATGTAGCCACATCATTTTGATATCAGAAGTTGGTATTTCATTATCTTGTAAATGCTCTAAGATCACTTGTGATACTTTTGGGCAGACCTCTTTAAATACTTTGCGACCATTTTGCAAAAATAGTTTATCAGTTACAGGTTCGCGTATATCAGGGTACATCTGCGTCTGGGCTGCCAAGAACTCTGAGCGATCCATAAAGCCATATTCGTTTTTAATATTGGTTGAAAACTGAGTAAATAGCTTCGCATTCACGATCTCATAGCCTTTTGGCGTCTCTAAATTCTCTACGATACATGCCGTTGCCACATCGCCAAAGATAAAGTGACTGTCACGATTACGCCAGTTCAGATGCGCTGAGGTAATTTCAACGTTAACGACTGCAACGCGGCGGGCTAAGCCCGATACGATAGAGCCGTGCGCTTGTGACAGACCAAAAGTCGCCGCACTACAAGCGACGTTCATATCATAAGCAAAGCCGCCAATCATACCGATCTCATTTTGAATCTCGATAGCGATAGCAGGATATGTGCGCTGAAAGTTCGAGCAAGCAAGGATGATACCGTCCAAATCATTGGCCTCTAACCCTGCGTCCGCTAGCGCGTCTTTAAGCGCTGCTGCGCCCATCTCTGCCATAACTGACAGCTCTTCACCAAGATGACGATAAGGTATAACAGGTGCCATAATGTCAGTATTTAAGATACCGTCTTTTTCCATCACATAGCGGGACTTAATGCCTGATACCTTTTCGATAAACTCAGCAGAGGATGGCTGCAAGGCGGGTATAGTCTCGTTCGCTATCTCCTCGGCGTGCTCTTGGTTATAATTTTCAACATAGTGATTAAAGGATTCGACCAGCTCTTCGTTGCTGATGCTATAGGGAGGGATGAACAGGCCAGTGCCAGTGATACAAGTGGTCATAATTAGGCTTCCTTATTTATTACTGATAATGCTTATAGTGTTTACAAATTAGCTCAAAAGGTGAGAGTACATTCAGTAAGTAGCGGTAAATGAGAATCAACGTCTTTATTATGCCTGAATAAGTTTATTATTCTAATAGTTTGTTACAAATAACCAATTTAGATAGATATTGAAGCAAAGCATCGGTAATCCCCCCAATAAATAAGAACACTTACAAATAGAGATTAACTGCTAAAATACACCAGCAGGAGAATCCTATGAAAAAGACACGCTTTAGCGACAACCAAATCGTCAACATCCTAAAACAAGCCGAACAAGGCGTCCCTATTACCGAGCTCTGCCGTGAGCATAACATCAGCCAAAGCACCTTCTACAACTGGCGATCTAAATATGGTGGTATGGACGCCACACTTATCAGCCGTCTTAAAGAGCTTGAAGTTGAAAATGCCCGCTTAAAGAAGATGTACGCTGATGAATGTCTTAAATCCGACATCCTACAGGATGCTATGTCAAAAAAGTGGTAGCGCCCCAAAGGCGCAAAGCGTTGGTTTGTCACTACATTGAAGATCGTGGTATTGGTATCCGCAGGGCTTGTAGCATCTTTAACATCAGCGTCACCTGTTATTATCACAAGTCGGTGGTAACAGATGAGAACCAGCAAATAGCGGACTTACTTATCAAACTGACTGATGAGAACAAGAACTGGGGCTTTGGCTTGTGCTTTTTAACCTTGCGTAATGTGCTAGGACTGCCGTACAACCATAAGCGGGTATATCGCATCTACTGCGAGCTTGAACTCAACCTTAGAATCAAGCCTAAGCGTCGCATTAAACGTGCTAAACCAATACCATTAGCAGTACCTGATAGGATTAACCAAAGCTGGAGCATGGACTTTATGCACGACAGCTTAACTGATGGCCGCGGCTTTAGACTGTTCAATGTCATTGATGATTACAACCGTGAGGCACTCACCGTTGAAGTCGACTTCTCGCTACCGGCCGGGAGGGTCATACGCAGTCTTAATCAGCTTATTGAGTACCGAGGCAAACCTGTGCAGATAAGATGCGATAACGGCCCTGAATACATCAGCAATGCGCTCAAAGACTGGGCTGAACAGCAAGGTATCATCTTAAGCTATATTGAACCTGGCAATCCACAGCAAAATGCGTATGTAGAGCGCTTTAACAGAACCATGAGATATGATTGGTTAAATCAGGAGCTGTTTGATAATCTAGAGCAGGTACGCGCACAAGCAGAAAACTGGTTATACCATTATAATCATAAGCGCCCAAACATGGGCAATGGCGGTTTTACACCGATACAGAAACTCAATCAGGCAGCTTAGTTCTATTTATTAGGTGTCTTAAGTTTGGGAGGGTTACCCATCATTTTGTCTGCTAAAAGTTGCGTTATAATCAGTGCTATTTAAACGTTTTTGATAACTAGGTCGAATGTTTAACACGCCCTAATAAATTTGGAATAATAATGATAGAGATTCTTAACGGGCTGTTTGGTCAGTATGCTGATTATCCTACGCTTTTTATTGGTCTAGAACTAATTGCTGTAATCTTTGGCATAGCAAGCGTATTACTTGCCAGCAAGCTCAATGTGCTAGTGTTCCCTATTGGCATTATTAGCACTGCCATATTTGTCTACTTACTTTGGCAGTGGCAGCTATTTGGTGATCTTTTTATTAATGCTTATTATACAGCGATGGGTATTTATGGCTGGTTTAACTGGTCAAAAAACAAAGCCAATGATGCTCAAAACGATATCAGTATCGAGCATATTCAAGCCCGTGATATTCCAACTTTAGCGCTGCTAGCGAGTGCCACTGTCGCTTTTGTAGCGCTGATATACTATCTTCGTCCCGTCATCACGAATAACTTTAGCTTTGATGGCGTAGTGCTCGGTATGCATTTATTTACTTGGGTCGATTACACCGACATGCTGACAACCGCGCTGTTCTTAATGGCTATGTGGCTGATGGCCAATCGCAAGATCGAACACTGGCTACTATGGATAGTTGCTGATGCGATATCAGTGCCGCTATACTTTTATAAAGGTCTTACCTTCACCGCGCTACAGTATGTAGTGTTTACCGCAATTGCAATTTGGGCTTATTATGAATGGCAACAGCGCTACCGCGTACAATCTGATGCAGCATACGCCTGATACTGTCTTTAAGGTCGCCATATTAGGTGCTGAGAGTACGGGCAAAACGACGCTTTGCCGCGATTTGGCAGCACATTTTGAGTGCCCGTGGGTGCCTGAGTATATGCGTATTTATTTGCAAGAGAAATGGGATAAAGATGGGCAGACTTGTACTTGGCAGGACTTACTGCCTATTGCACAAGGTCAAATCGAACTAGAGAACAAGCTGGCACTAGAGTCGGCACAATCTGAGAATAAATACTTATTCTGCGACACTAGTCTGTTTGAGCTGATGGTATACGCCAATTGGTATTATGGTGACTGCCCTACTGAATTAACTCAAGCTGCTCTGACTCATCATTACGATTTGATTCTACTGACTAAGGTCGATACTCCTTGGGTCGCTGATGACCTGCGCGACAGTCCCAATGCTCGAGATGCTATAAGTACACGCTTTGAAGAACAGCTTAATCACTACAACAAAGCGTTCCAAAGTATTGGCGGTGATAGAGAGCAGCGTGTTTTGCAAGTTGTAGAATGCTTGAAAGGTTCTACTTGATTTTGCTTAGGCTATTTTATTTAATAAATGAGAATTTTATGAGAAATATGGTATTAACTTTGGTAGCTAGTGTTTTACTAAGTGCTTGTGCCACTACTCCCAAGCTAAACGCCCAAAATATTATGGATTGTACTGGTCTGGGAGTTATAGAGATAAATGGCTTTGATAAGAGCAGTAATCTTTTTAAAAAAAACGATCCTTATTATATTAGAAGATATGAGCCTCATACTGCCTTTGAAGAAGTTAAAATCGTTGGCTGTACTAAGGTATCCAGTGGAGAGAAACTAGTTAGACTATATACGTCAGCTTATGGAGAGGATATAAAGTATGGCTCTTATTATCAAAACCAGAACCAGCAGCAAGTCTTTCCACTATTCATTAGCTCAACCGCTTCCTCTTCTTTAATGATTCAGACAAACCTTCAAGCGCTAAACCAAAAGCTTGCTTATCTAAAATCTGAGTATTCGACCGTACCAAAAAAGCAACCCGATTGGTATGTGCAGATTGAACAATCCTCAAAGCAGCCTGTTTTAGTTTCTAATGCTAGAGATAGCGCTATGCGCGGCTTGATGGCTAATAGAACGATGGCACTGACCAGAGATGACGTCTTAGAAATTAACACTTTAATGACTGACTACTGGGAGCGATAACATGCAGAAACTATTACTTTTACTTTCATTGCCACTATTACTTACTGCCTGTATATCAGACGCAGGCATCAGAGCATCAAATTTAATGCATAAACAGCAAAATACACATACCGCTGTTGCCTTTGGTGAATTACGAGTAAATGAAGAAAAATTAGGAAGTTATAGAACTTTTTTGGGAGAGTATAAAGTCGAGGAGTCTTGGGATAATACTCTGTTTAATATAGATAAGGTGGTTATCAAAGAGATGGATAATAAAATTATTGTTTTCTCTTATCCAAAAGGGTGGCAAATACCCAATCAAAAAACCGAGTTCACAGGCTGTCAAGTCATCAATAATAGTGGGCACTCAGACTATGGCTTTAATCATACAGAGCAAACTCTTATATGCGTAAGTACCACTGGTAACGCATTTAAAGGCTACAGCTCTATGCAAGTTGTGAAAACGAGTGACAACACTATTGGCAAAGTTAAAAGACCCGGTGCAATTTTGAATGCTTTAATGCCGCAGTACGATGTAAAGATTAACACGCCTTATGGCATAGAATTAAATCTTTGGGATGAAAGTCAGCCTGTATTAGCGGTTAGAAAGGATAAATAGTGAGGTAGGTTTTATCTAATTTTTAAGCATAATGCTTAGGTGCTCTAAATCAAACAGGCCTAATAAAGCATAATTAGATTAAAACCTATAACTAAAGGCTAATTTCCATAAACTCTCCATCTTCTCTGCATTATTTTTCATTATTTCTCCCTTATGATTATTTTAAAACCATCGGCTGTATCAGCAGTTCGGTATTAAAACTCATATAGGGAGCTATCATGCAAAAGACACTGGCTATCAAAATATTTATTATCGCTGGGCTATGCTTTATTTTTGCCATTGGCCTCAATGTATTTAGCTCTGTTATTTATGAGCGACAAAGCTATGCAGATTCAGTCGTTAGAGAAATTGCTGAGCAACATGTGAATCCGCAGGAGATTATTACCCCATTTATTGCGATTCCTACTACTGTAACCCCAAAGTGCGCCATTGTTGCCACCGACAAAACCTCAGAATGTGCAGCGCCCTATAACAAAGTTGAAACTATTTTTGCCGCGCAAACTCAGTCCAAGCAAGATTTAGAGGTTAGTACAGATACCTACAAACGCGGTATTTATCACGCGACTAGCTACAATGGCGATATAAAATTTGATCAAAATTATTTATTACCAGATCAGGAAAATGGGCTGTCTCTAAACACGTCAAATCAAGACTTAGCAGTAGTAACTACACCAGCGCTAACTAATAATGCAAGCAGGGTCACTCCCGAGCAAACAATCACTCACTGGGATAGAGCAAGATTAATTATTCCCGTATCAGACTTACGTGGTGTGGCGACTTTGCCGACAGTGACTATCAATAAACAAGCCATTAAGGCCACTTATCCAGAGACACCAATGGTTCGTGGTTTGACTTATGTCGAAGTCGCTTTGCCTCAGCAAGTGTTAGCTCAGTTAAGCACTCAACCTTTACAGGTTAACAGTAGCGTAAACTCTAATGCCTTAGCTATCGAGGAAAACAAAAACAGACAGCCTATCAAGATTGCTATTGATCTGCCGATAGCAGGTATTAGTAGCTTGAACACGGTACCGACTGGACAGAACTTTGAATTGGCCATGAGTAGTAACTGGCATGCACCAAACTTTATCGGTAAAGCCCTGCCGAATGCCAAAGACTTTAGTGCGGATGGTTTTGAGGCAAATTGGCAAAATCAGTATTTAACTATCGCCAACACCCAATATCTGACCCAGTGCCTAGCGACTCCTAACAATCAGTGTACGGTCATAAGTGAAGCTACTTTTGACACCAATAGTTATGACTATGCTGACCAAGCAGCAGCTATGGCGGTTGAAGAAGCAAACGGCACTGTCAGCACTAATGTACAGCTAAATAGCTTTGGCGTGAGCTTTGCTGAGCCTAATGACGTCTACCTACAAACTGAACGCACCATGAAGTATGCATTGCTATTAATACTGGTATCATTTGCCACTTTCTTTTTGTTTGAAATCGTAAAATCCAGTCGTATCCACCCGATTCAATATTTGCTGGTCGGTTGTGCGCTGTTGGTATTCTATGTGCTGTTGCTGCCTCTTGCTGAGCAGATTGCTTTTTGGCAAGCTTATGCTATTGCTGCCAGTGCCTGTGTCGGACTGATTGGCTGGTACACTTATTATGTGCTTAATGGGGTAAAACGAGCGGCTATTTTCACCACCATATTAGCTGGATTATATGGCGCGTTTTATGGCATCTTGACCACAGAGGATATGAATTTATTACTTGGTGCCGTATTCTGCTTTGTACTACTCGCCTGCGTAATGGTGATGACCCGTAAGATTGACTGGTATAAAGTGGCTTGATATAAATACTGCATCTCATTACTTAATCTTGGTACTGAAACTAGGGTCTGTTGATGATTAATGGGCAATTTATTTTAACAATAGATTGTCCTTTTGTAGTAAAGTGCGCCAAGTCATTTATCATAAAATATAAAACAATTATTTTGTTTAATATTTCTAATTTTAGGAATGCTTTTGAAAGCTGCGCTCTATACGATTATCGCCTTGATTGCCTTTGCTGCAAACTCACTTTTTTGTAGAATGGCCTTAGCAGAAGGTTACATCGATGCTTGGAGCTTTACGATCATTCGGCTGTTAGGTGGCGCTATTTGCCTTAGTATTATTATGGTAGTACATGCACGCCGTCTCACCCGCCAGAGTATGGCCGATACTAGCATTGATACCGATATCAGCATTAATAATAACGCTATTTTAAACGATAAAGGCAGCTGGCTAAGTAATATAAGCCTAGTAGTCTATGCGCTATGCTTTTCATTGGCTTATGTAGAGCTCGATACAGGTACTGGTGCGCTTATCTTATTTGCAGCCGTACAACTGACGATGATTGGCTGGGGTATCTATAAAAAGGAGCAACTAAGCGCGCTGCAATGGATCGCTTTTATGGTAGCCGTGGCTGGTTTTATTTATCTAATGCTGCCCTCAGCCGCTGTGCCCTCATTATCTGGTGCAGCAATTATGGCTATCAGCGGTATAGCATGGGGCGTATATAGTATCCGTGGACAATCCTGTATATCACCGCTACGGGCTACTGGATTTAACTTTATAAGAAGCCTAGTTGCTATTCCTATTATAGGTTTGATGGCAATTGGTTATCTAAGTAATATTCAGTCTGAAGGCATTGTGTTAGCCTTTATCTCAGGCGCGATCACCTCAGGCCTTGGTTATAGCATCTGGTATACAGCGATGCCATTATTAAAGAGTACGCAAACAGCGGTTGTCCAGTTTTGTGTTCCTGTGCTTGCCGCTGCTGCTGGTGTACTGTTTTTATCTGAACAGTTAACGATGCGTTTTATAGTCGCAAGTAGCATTATTTTAGGCGCGGTGTTGGTGTTTATTTTGAATAAAAAGGCGGCAAAGTTAGCTTCTTAAGAGGAGTATTTTTTTAATAGAATTAGCATTAAAACATCGTATTCTGCATACAGAAGAATTCAATAAATAGGTATGTATGACGAAGAGGTTGATGCTATATTTAACGCATTATTCTTGATGTTCAAAACCAACTAATAGGAAATACTATGCTAAAACTTATATCCGCTATCGCCTGCGTCCTAGCCTTATCCTCTTGCGCTAGTTTGCAATCTAACTCTAATGCCAACAGTCACCAACAAAGCACTATGCAAAACAATGGTTTGATCAGTATGCAAAGCAATCACTCAGTCAAGCAGACGGCTGATCGATTTGAGTCTATTGCTAAAGATAAAGGCTTAACCGTATTCACTAGAATTGACCATCAACAAAACGCTATGAATGCAGATCTAACCTTAAAACCTACTGAAGTTATCATCTTTGGTAATCCTAAAGCAGGAACGCCTTTGATGAATTGCGCCCCAAGCGTTGCCATTGATTTACCACAAAAAGTACTCATTAGCGAAGATGCCGAAGGTCTAGTTGCGCTCACTTATAATGATCCCAGCTACCTAAAAGCGCGTCACAATATTAAAGGCTGCGATAAAGTTATCAGCAACATATCTATGCTGCTTAATAATCTAGCAGCTGCTGCAACCGCAAAGTAAAATGCTTATATCGTTAACGCTCATTTATAAAACTACCCTTTTACCACTTCTCAAATCAGCTATTCTTTGTACGCTATAAACTGCACTACAGCGCTAATTCCTTGGTGACGTGTCCCTTCTGAAACCATACGCTGTGTCTCTACCCCAACGACTTCTTTGAGTTCTGCAAGCTCGTACTGCAAAGTGGCTAATGAGCCAAATCGATCCCTCTGAGTCGCTGGTGGCCCACCAACCGCATCCATCTCGAGCTGCTGCTGGGTATAAGCCTCTAAAATAAGCACGCCAGCAGGCTTTAACGCTGCTGCAATCTGAGCATGGATATGCTGACGAAGCGGCGTTGGCAGATGTACCCACATAACGACAATACCGTCCCACTGCTGCTCACCAAACTCGTAATCAGCAAGATCTACCACTTGCGTTGTGATAGTGACGCCTTTATCGCTAGCTAATTTCTGCGCTTTATCTAAGCCTACTTTAGAGGAGTCCATACCCGTGACTTGATAGCCGTTTTGAGCCAAGAATACAGCATTCCTACCCTCACCTTCAGCCAGACAAAGTACGCGTCCACCTGCTGGTATGCGCCCAAACTCTTCTCTCAAAAAATCATTAGGCTCAGTCCCAAAAGCAAACCCTGCCTCGCTATAACGCTCATCCCACATTTTACTTCTCCTTTTATTCATACGTCCGATGACAAATTATGAGCACGCTACGATAATGATAAGAATGATCTAACGTACCAAAATAACAGGAGAGGTCGTCTTAGCGATCACTTTGGTCGTCGTACTGCCTAAGAATAACTGCTGAAATTTAGAGCGACCATAAGCACCGATGACGATAATATCCACATCGTTTTTCGCTTGAAACGCGAGCAGTCCATCAACCGCATTAGACTCAGGTAAGTGATGGGTATCGACCAAATATCCTGCCGATTTTAGCTGCTCTGAGGCGGCGACTAAGCTCTGTCTTGAAGAGTCATCATGATTGCCTATCATGACAATATGACCTTTCAAGCTTTTTAATACCGGGCTTTTGGTGATTAAGCCAACTGCTTTAACAGCAGTATCACTGGCATCAAAAGCTATCATATATGAGCTTGGCGTCTTAAAGTCTTCAGAACAAATTAAGATAGGGACACTTGATGAGCGAGCGATGGTTTCAATTTGACTACCGATATTAATATGATCATTTTTATGATCTTCTCCGCGTCGTCCCATGACGATGGCGCGACTACTATCTTTATAGAACTCAATTACGGATAACAGCTTGCCACGGCGGCGAAAAACATTAACCTCAACGTCAGACTTCCCATTAATATAACTTTTGGTGTCTTCAACTAGCGCTTTACTATAATCATTAGCTATTTGTGATCTTTGCTCGTCTATCTTAGTCAATTGCTCTAATAGATTTTGGCGGCTGTTCATCCCTATCGAGCCTGCTAAACTACGCCTTGTTGTTGAGCAAGGCTACTGGTAGATTTAATTTATTGGCATACCAAATGGCATAATCGCAAACCGACTCCGTCACCGCTGATCCATCAACACATGCTAAAATATTCAATTGAGTAGTCATAACTTCTCCTTAATTAGGGTCTGTTGACAGTAGTTGCTAAGAGAGTCGATTGAAAGTACTAAGTCTATTACCTGATACTATAAAAAGGGTTAATTAGACAAATCTTTAATCTGCTCATAATAAGCACTGATACATAAATCAAGCTATAAATAGCTAAGATAGATTTATAATTGTTAGGGCCTGTTGGACATTCATAAACGTTAGCTCGTTTTTATCATTAATAGTTTAGGCTACTAGGGCGTGGCTCAATTTGAAGATGGTGATAAAAATGAGCAAAATTGCAGCAGGGCTAGAATAATAGCGCTATTAATATCGATATATTGATGAGCTATTTGACACTGCTCTGCCAATATTTAGCCTTTTTTAGTCCATTTAGTCTCGGACGTTCAGATTAGAGACATGCCCTAACTATAACAACGAAATAATTTGATGTTGAATTAGCTTGAGTTTAGAATCTTAAAACTAGGTATTACTATGAAAAATAGCATATTGATAATAATTGTTGGCACTGTGGTTTGCTTACCTACTTATGCCGCTAACTATAACAGTTTTATTGCGCCAAGCTCCTTAGGTAAGGATATCAATACTTTAAATAAGCAGTACAAGCTGGGACTAAGTAAACAAGACTGGAATGGCTATAGCAATAGCGATTCAGACACTTGTAAGCTAGATGTGGGCGTCAGTAAAAGCGGTAAAATAAATTTCATTACTATAATGAACACTGAAAACTGTCAGTATAACACCCAATCAAATGTCACTTATAATAGCAAAAACACTGAGACCAAGAATTTACTTAGCCAAGTTGATATAGAAAACGTACAGTTTATTCCAGGCTGCTTTAATTGCCCATCACGGATAGAGATTACCGACGAGCTGCTGATCAATCGCGCTGAGGATAGTTATTATACTAAGTTTGAAATACAGGGCTACAATAAAGCCTATATAGATTATATCGCCAAAAAGCTTTTTGGGAGTACCTTAGATGATTATTATTCTATGATGGATATGCTAGAGCTTAGAGCTGCGCAAGATGAAAACTTTTATGATCGCAACGCCTTTAAGCTACAGGCTATTAAGACGTATAACTTACAAGATAAGCCGCTAAGCTATACGATCGCTCTAAAATAGTTTTATAGAGCATTTTTAAAAAGGCTACTCTTATAAGAGTAGCCTTCCTAGTAAACAAATCTATGCTATTCCGCTTCCTCAACGACAACGTCCATAGTTTCTTCTTCTAACTCATAGGCCTCTTCAGTAGCTAACGCCTCTGTTTGCATTTTGAATACAGATAACATATTGAATAACATTTTACCCATAAATGTGCCATTACCCGCGCGATAATACTCAGCCAGCTCTTTACTATAGGCTCTTATATCTACACTATTACTGGCATTAGGTATTTGCACATCGCTTGGTAAGTTAGGAAAGATAATGTCTTGACGTTGTAGTGGCAGATATTGCTGTAGTACATCAATGGTCTTTTGCGGCTTAGCGGTATCATTAGCACTAGTGTCAAACGAGACCTGACCACGTTCATGATACCACTGTAGTTGGCCTCTATTATCAAAGCCATATAATTGCTGTGCTATCGACTCAATTTTGTTAGCTGATAGATCAGAACTGTCCAGATCTTCTAAACCGTCTGTACTAGCAACGACATCCATATTGTCGATATCGGCTACATCATCATCGGCAGTGATTATTTTATTAATCATCGCTAGCCCTTTTTTGACAATATTATTACTGCTAAGCGAGCCTGTAGCAAAAATCGCGCTTGGGGTTTCTACATCGATGTCATTGTCTATAAGCTCAGGATACTGTACGCTTATTTTCTCATAAAAATAACGCAGGTAGTCCATTTGCATTTGCTCAGAGCTAGTACTAGTTTGTAATCGACGAATAATTTGTGGGCTTTGCATCATAGGCGCAAGCTGCTGCTCGGGTAGCCTAGGGGTTAAGGTAAGTAAGCTATTAGGCGCAATAAAATCAAACTGGCTGACATCTGCTTGCTCATAGATATAGTCTATCGCCTCAAAGTGTGTTTTTATGACCGCACTACCAAAACCTTTCGGCAAAGTGCCATCGTCAATCGCTAAGCGCAGCCATTTATTTTGCCACTTGACACCAAGCTTATTGTCTAATAACTCTGAATTAAACATCGCAAAATTATCTGCCCAAAGGTAAAGATTACCTGATTTTAGATCGACATAAACAGGCTGATTAATACTGCTGGTATTATTACGAGACTGATATTGAGCGCTACCGAGCATAGTGAATCGACCTGCCAGCGGCTGATAAACTCCTTGGGCATTAATAGATAACGGCTTTAGTAGATAAGCGTCTAGCAATTTTGCTTTTTTGATATCTAAGACGCTGGTTTTGTCATCAAAGCTATCAAATAGTTGCTGATAATAAGGGGATATAGCTTCTTTATTATTATTTTCGCTCTTACTATTATCAGTAGCGTTGGATTTAATATGGCTGGTTTCAACAATAGTTGCGCCCTCCTGACCTACTTCCTCAGACTCTACAACAACAATTTCATCATCTTCGCTATAGGCTGATGCATCGTAATCGTATGGGTCAGACTCTTCGTAATATCCATTATCATAATCATAATCGTCATAACCTTGCTGAGCGCTCCATGCCTCATAAGCTTGATTACAGTCTAGATAGCTTTGTTTTATAGCGCCGCGCTGGGTTTCAAAGGCCGTATCTGTTACCTCTGAGTCTAGCGCCTCGGCCTGCGTTATCAAGTCTGCATACGCTTGATCATGAGTATCCACGCAATAACTATCGACATCATCGGTAGCGACCAGCTGCGTGCTGTCAATATTGCTAAACTGCTGCTCATTACTGATCTGCATATCACTATGGTAGCTAAAAGACTGGCGACGCTGCTTTTGAAGTGCTTGAGCCAAAATCGTTTTAGCTGCTGTAGACGTGTTGTTAGCAGCGCTGGAGACATTGACAGGTGTAGTCTGACAGCCTACGAGTAACAAACCGCTAAAGACAAAGGCGCTCGATAACAAGGTGGTAACATTACTTTTTAACGGCAATTTATTTATTTTAGCTTGAAATATGGTTTTCATTATTTATCCTTAAATGCGTTACTCTGATATATTGACTTTTGAATGACTCTTATCATCTTTAATCGTTATCAGTGTCACTTTCATAAGCATCAGCAACGTCTTCAGTGACATCATTATAAGAGTCATAGTCACTATCGTCATAACTATAGCGAGCATAACGCGCTTGCGAGAGTCTCTCTTTTTGCAAACGCTGATCGTCAAGCCAAGCATTGCCATCTATTGCAGGCGCAGCATTCACACCAAAAGACTGCGTTAATAATGGTGTTAGTGTATGCTGATCGAACTGGGCTTTATCGTAGCGTACTTGATTGAGCATAGCCGTCTGTTGACCGAACAGATCGCCGCCTATGTTTAGTCGCTGTTGCTTGGCAAGCAGGCGATCTGAGCTGTCCAGATAATAGTAATTGACTTGGTTAAATGACAGAGGGCCGATCGCCTCTATCAGCTGCATCAGCGACCCTATATCAGCGCTTTGATAGCCTTTATTATAGAGCTGGATTTTGGCAATAGCACGGCTGAGCACAGCATCATCAGGATACTTATCAGGATTGGCCTGTACATAGCTATCTAGTGACTGGCTAAAGTGTTTAAGGACTTTACCGAGCAACTCACCGCTTTGCTTACTGCCAAAATAGACCTTTACTGCGCGCGTGGCCCCGACCTCTTTTGCAAAGGCATCACCTTTGATATCTATAGCACTGAAGTTGTCCTCAGGCAGCTCCGCCATACCCTCTTGTACCGCACTGATGAGCGCATCATATATCACCTCAAAAGGCAGCTGCGAGGTTATACTCTCAGGCAGACCAAAATCTACCGTATGTGCTGTCATCTCGTTGGGTAGCGGCGTATGTTCAGGATTGAGCAAAGCCGCTAGCGGCATCAATGCCGAGGGATCAAGAGTGATACGGCTGTCTTTAAAATCCAGTGCTAGCGGTATTTGTATCGATGAGCTAAGCGTTGGCGTTAGGTAGTCGTAGCTATAGACACTCTGCAGTTGTTTTTGCTCAGGCTTATAGTGACTCACACTATTGAAGGTTAAGTTTTTGTATTGATAAGCATTCATCGCTTGCACTTGCTCAGGGGTACGATCCAGCATACCCAACATGCTGCCAAGCATACCTGTCAAAGGCTCATTTGCAGTGACACTATCTTTGTTAGTGCTCGCTTGCTGCTTTTGAATTTGCATCGCCTCATAGCTCTTTAATAACCCTTTTGGGTTTAATTTATCAAGCTTATCCTTTATGCCGCTATCGTCATAATCATCGTCCGAGCTATAATCTTCATCTGAGCTATAGCCATAGTCACCATCTTGATCATAACCGTATTCATCATAGCCTTCATAATCGTAGCCGTTTATATCATAGCCATAATAATCATAACCATCGTAGTCGTAACCGTCTTTATCATAGCCATTATAATCGTAACCCTCTTGATCATAGCCGTCAGCGTCATAGTTATCAGCGTCATAGTCATCAGTGTCGGTCTCTACAACGACCACTTCGTCTGCCGCATCCACTCGGCTATACTCTTCTAGATCATCGTCGCCATAGTAACTATCGTCGTCTTCTGCATTAACATAATCATCATAATCGCTATAGCTTTGATTTTCAGCATTATAAGCATAGAGTTCAATAACTGTCTTGAGTAGACTAGTAGATCCTGCGTCAATGCTATCGGACTTAATAAAAGGCGTTGAATAATAACGCGCTTGCGCTACAGCAACTTGCTCTGTCGCTAAATGCTGGCGTATGGCTTTTATTAATCGATTTTTGGCTTGGGTTTCTGTACTAGGGAATTGGCTTTGATCAAATAGCTGCTCATAACGCTCATCATTAGCATTAAGTGCCGTATTAAAGCTCTGCGCTTGGGCTTGATTTTGACGGCTATCGGCGACACTGAAATCAATCATAGCTTTGCCACTGTTTTTGATTGGTGTAGGATTGGATTGACAGCCTACTAACACAGTGCTACCAAGCATCACGGCACAGACTGCTAGTGAAAGGGTTTTATGCTTATTGTTTTTAATAGGTTCAAGGTGGGATGCTTGTTTTTTAACCAAAGAGTGCTGAATAGGCAACGACATAAAAACCCTTATGTTTATCGAATAATAGATATTTTAGTTATGCTAATAACACTTTTATTTATAACACATAAGATTACTTTTTAGTAATTAAAAAGTAAGGTATATTCATCTCGTATTGATAAAAATTCTTTAACAGTAAAAGCAGCACATCCTTAAGCCACGCTAAAGACGATCGTAAATCATGAAGAGATAATAAGTAGCCACTGCTGAAAGATATACTATGCATTTTATATCAGACCATAAAAAAATAAAGGCTCAACCATATTTAATTTCTAGCCGTTACGCTTTTATACTGCTACTCTAAACCTGCTATTAGACAAATAATATTAATGGTAAATTAGTCACTCTCTTCTCATCCGTAAAAAGGATTTTGCGATGCATAAATCAACCCTAAAAACTAAGCAAAACCGAACAACCATTAAAGCCGCTATTGTTATTATTAGTAGTGCATTTTTAGTTCACCTACCTGCTCATGCCGCTCAACCTACTCAAGACACTATCAATACCACTTCGATAAATACTAGCGCCATAAATCTAGCGATCATGACTGACGCACCAACGATACTTTCTGAAACTCAGCGCATTACTGTTGCAGCGCCTGATAGTCTAAAGAAAATACCCAACACAACGGCTAAAACGGATCAAGCCATCTACTCTGCGGATGCGATTCATCATCCCGTTTGGGCAAAGAATGGCATGGTGGCCACGCAAGAAGCGCTCGCTTCAGATATCGGTTTAAAGATTTTAAAAGAGGGTGGTAACGCTGTCGATGCTGGCGTCGCGGTTGGCTTTGCCTTAGCTGTCACTCTACCCCGTGCGGGCAACATCGGCGGTGGTGGTTTTATGATGATTTATGATGCCAAGCAAGACAAAACCGTGGCGCTCGATTACCGTGAAAAAGCGCCCAGTAGCGCCACTCGTGATATGTATCTCGATGAGGAAGGCAACGCCGTCAGCGATTTGTCTCGCTATCACGGCTTAGCCGTTGGCGTGCCGGGCACGGTGGCAGGACTACTCAAAGCATTAGAAGAGCACGGCACGATGAGCCGCGGGCAAGTCATGGCACCAGCGATTGCGTTAGCAGAAGATGGCATTGAAGTGACCGCAGGTCTGTCTGAATCATTAGAAGCCTTAAGTGACCGTTTGCAAAAGTGGCCCAGCACTAAGAAGGTGTTCTTTAAACCAGACGGCAGTGCCTATCAACCTGGGGAGCGCTTAAAGCAGCCAGAGCTTGCCCGCTCGCTAAAGCTGATAGCCGCGCAAGGCGCCGATGGATTCTACAAGGGAGAAACCGCTCAAAAATTGGTCAAAGCAGTCAACGAAGCAGGCGGTCTGATGAGCTTGCAGGATTTGAGCGATTATAAAGCAATCGCCCGCGAGCCAGTCAAAGGCAATTATCGTGGCTACGAGATTGTCTCGATGCCACCGCCTTCTTCTGGTGGTATTCATATCATCCAGATTTTGAATATTTTAGAAGGCTATCCGCTCAAAGACTATGGACAAAACAGCGCCCAGACCATCCACTTGATGGCTGAGGCGATGCAATTGGCTTATGCAGATCGAGCGGAGTACTTAGGTGACTCAGACTTTGTCGACGTACCTGCCAGCGGTCTCACCTCTCAAGCTTATGCAGACAAACTGCGCACCTTAATTGATCCAAATAAAGCCACGCCAGCCGCGACGATTAAAGCCAACAACCCTCTGCCTTATGAAAGTGACCAAACCACGCATTTCTCTATCGTGGATAAAGCTGGCAATGCGATAGCCAATACTTATACGTTGAACTTCTCTTATGGCACTGGCCTCGTCGCTGAAGGAACAGGAATTTTATTGAATAATGAAATGGATGATTTCTCTGCTAAGCCGGGCGTGCCTAATGGTTATGGGTTACTTGGCGGTGAAGCCAATGCGGTCGAAGGCGATAAGCGCCCCTTGTCTTCTATGAGCCCTACTTTAGTGTTCAAAGACAGCAAGCCTTATATCGTCACAGGTAGCCCAGGTGGTAGTCGTATCATCACCACCGTCACCCAAATCCTATCAAACGTCATCGACCATGATATGAATATCGCTGAGGCCACTCATGCCCCACGTATTCATGACCAATGGTTGCCAGATGAGATTCGCATCGAAAAAGCATTGAATATTGACACTGTGAAAAAGCTTGAATCAATGGGTCATACGGTCAGTCCGCAATCAGCAATGGGTTCAACGCAATCGATTATGATTACGCCAAATGGTGTCTACGGCTCATCTGACCCACGTATCGTCGATGCGGCTGTGGTTGGGTATTAGATATATTTTCTATTGTTACGATCTAAAGAGTTTTTGAAGCTAATATCAAACACTTTCACTCATTCAAATATTCAATATTCTGCTATCTTTATAGCAAGGTTTTCCTACTTATCTGAACAGCAATATTGGAATATGACAGCACTTGCTTTCATACTCCAATATGTTTAGATCAAGCTTGTTGTTTAGAGCCGGTTGAATACAATTCTGTCAATACCGCTAATCATCCCTCAAACTTCATTATGATTATTTTTGAAGCTGATTTTATAGCTGTTCGCGTCAAATAATGCTACTATTGTTAGCCAGATTGATATCGAGAAATACAAAATTAAATCTCTATTTTTTTAGAAATATTAGTTTTAAAATCACTGTAAAACGTTGTTATTTATAATTATTTTACCTGAATAAATCTCTAATTGCAGTTATGTTCGAAATAGCTTTTAAACCTATAACTAAGAGTTCTTTATGGCATTTGTACACCTTGGCATTCACAGTGAGTATTCAATCACTGACTCAATTGTACGTATCAAGCCACTAATAAAAGCGGCAGCGGCGGACAATCAGCGGGCCTTAGCGTTGACTGACCTCTCCAACCTTTATGCTACGGTGAAGTTCTATCGTGCCTGTCTAGGTGCTGGCATCAAGCCAATTATCGGTAGCGAAGTCATCATGGAAAATGAAGACTCGCGCCTTGTATTATTAGCGATGGATAATGAGGGTTATCAAAATATCACTCGTATTGTCTCGCTTGGCTTTACCGAAGGGCGTGCTGACGATGCCAATCATGGCGTGCCTGTTATCAAGCGCAGCCATATTCTTGAGCATGCCGCAGGCGTGATCGTACTGTTTACTGAAAAGTCAGATGTCGGTCAGGCACTGGTCGGCTCAATGCCTGAGCGCGCCGATGAGCTATTATTAGAATGGCAAGCGGCGTTTGCTGATCGCTTGTACTTTGCTATAAAGCGTACCAATCGCACTGGCGAAGACGCTTTTATACAGGCAGCTATTCATGCAGGCGCAAAACATAATATTCCAATTATTGCCCATAATGATGTGCGTTTTTTGCAGCAAGATGACTTTGATGCGCATGAAGCACGTGTCTGTATTGCAGGCTCGTATGTACTCGCTGATGCCAATCGTCCGCAAAACTATTCCGATCAGCAGTACCTAAAGACGCAGGTGCAGATGGAGCAGTTATTTGCTGATATTCCGCAGGTTATCAATAATACTCTAGCCTTAGCGACTCGTTGTAATGTGACTTTGATACTTGGCATTAATGTACTGCCTGATTTTCCTGTACCCGAGGGTGAGACCATTGAATCTTTCTTTCGCGCAGAGTCTATACGTGGTCTAAATAATCGCTTGGATAGGCTCTTTCCTGTTGAAGAACGTAGTGAACATTGGAATGATTTTCGCCAGAAGTATGACGAACGCCTAGAGTATGAGCTTGAAATCATCCTATCAATGGGGTTTCCAGGTTACTTCTTAATCGTTATGGACTTTATCCGCTGGGCAAAAGCTAATGGCGTACCTGTCGGCCCTGGACGCGGTTCAGGTGCGGGCTCTTTAGTGGCATATGGACTGAACATTACCGACCTCGACCCTATTCATTACGACTTACTTTTTGAGCGCTTCTTAAACCCTGAGCGGATATCTATGCCCGATTTCGATATTGATTTCTGTATCGAAGGTCGTGATCGGGTGATTGATTATGTCGCGCAAACGTACGGTCGTGAAGCAGTCTCGCAGATTATCACTTTTGGTACTATGGCGGCTAAAGCTGTGGTACGAGATGTGGCGCGCGCGCAAAGTAAATCTTACTTTCTCGCCAGCAAAATGTCTAAGCTCATACCTAAGACCCCAGGTATCACTTTAAGCCAAGCCCTAGAGCAAGAGCCACAGCTCAAAGATCTCATCTCCAATCCTGACAATATGGATTACGAAGATGCTATTGAGATTTGGGAGATGGCAATCAAGCTTGAGGGCGTGTGTCGTAACGTGGGTAAACACGCAGGTGGTGTATTGATTGCACCAAATCGAATTACTGACTTTAGCGCGATATACTGTGACGATGATGGTTCACGGGTGAGTCAGTTTGACAAAGATGATGTCGAGGCCGTAGGTCTTGTCAAGTTTGACTTTTTAGGCTTACGTAACTTGACAGTCATTGATGCCGCCGTTAAAAATATCAATAAGCGCCGAGCTATCGAGGGTGTAGAGGAGCTGGTGTTAGAAGATTTGCCATTAGATGACAAAAAGGCTTATAAGCTACTGCAAGATGCTAAGACCACGGCTGTTTTTCAGTTAGAGAGCATGGGTATGAAAAAGTACCTTGCCAAATTGCAGCCGACTAACATTGAAGACGTTATCGCTATGTGCGCGCTCTATCGTCCCGGCCCCTTAGATGCGGGTATGGTTGAGATGTATATTGACCGTAAGCATGGGCGTGAGGAGGTCATCTACGATCACCCAAACCTTGAGCCTATTTTAGAGAATACCAACGGCGTTATTGTCTATCAAGAGCAAGTCATGCAGATATCGCAAGTCATGGCAGGTTATAGTCTAGGTGGCGCTGATATGCTCAGGCGAGCAATGGGTAAGAAAAAGCCTGAGGAGATGGCAAAACAGCGTGATATCTTCATCACAGGGGCAACTGCCCAAGGTATTGATGAGGTCACCTCAGGTGGGGTGTTTGACTTGATGGAGAAGTTCGCCGGTTACGGTTTTAACCGCTCGCATTCTGCCGCTTATGGTGTATTAGCTTATCAAACGGCTTATCTAAAGCAATACTATCCTGCGGAGTTTATGGCGGCGGTACTCACATCTGATATGAACAATACTGATAACGTAGTGTTCTTTATTAATGATTGCCGTGAAAACTTTGACTTGACGGTGGTGAATCCTTCGGTCAATCGCAGTGAATGGCATTTTGTCGCTGATACGCCGACTAATATTATTTATGGCTTAGGTGCCATCAAAGGTGTGGGTGAAGGCGCGGTTGAATCTATCGTTGAGGCGCGTCGCACAGATGGCTTATTTAAAGATCTATATGATTTCTGTCGCCGTGTCGATATCAAAAAGGTCAATAAGCGCACCCTTGAGGCTTTGGTTAGCGCGGGTTGTTTTGATGATTTTGCCGCAGCCCTGCGACCTGATCTACCAGCGGATGCGGCTTACGAGATTCGCGGTGCACTGATGAGTCAGCTGCCCAGCGCCGTGCAAGCCGCTGAGCAAGATCGACAAAACAAAGAGCTCGGTATGATGGACTTGTTCGGTGAGATGGATGGCGTGGTTGCAGCACCGCCATTGGTCATGACCAGCGACCTGATCTGGGGTGATAAGCACCGGTTAAAGGCTGAGAAGAATACTCTAGGCTTGTATCTGACAGGACATCCTATCAATGAGTATTTAGAAGAGCTAAAACGCTATACCTCAGGGATTCGCTTAAATAAACTCACAGATACAGGATATAATGGCAGCTGTTATTTTGCAGGGCTGATCATCGACATGGCAAATTTCGGTAATCGTAATGTTATTATACTAGATGATGGCACCTCAAGATTGGAGGTTAGCTGTTATGCTGAGCGCTTTAACCGCGTAAAAGAGCAGTTAAAAGTCGATGAGGTAGTCATTATCAAGGGCAGTATCCGTGAGCGTGACGGTCGTCTGTTTGCCCGTCTTGATAATGCGATGACCATGATTGATGCGCGTCTGCGCTGGCTCAAAAAAATCAGTATAAAAGTACATGGCGAGGACACTAAATTATTAATGCGCTTGCAACCTCTATTAAAGTCAGCTCAAGCGAGTATTATTCCAGCGCCGCGCCTATCTCATAACTATGAACAAGAAGATAGTGACAGTGCTTATAACGCTGGCATGGAAGCTCAAGTATATGATGAGGCAGGCAATGATTTAATGGCACAGCCGCAGCATACTGCACAGAACGATGCAGATTCCGCTTTTGGTAATGATGATATTAATGATAATTGTACGGCGCTTGGCTTAAGTATTTATGCCGACTACGGTATCGCCAATGTAGCCCTATCTGAGCACTGGCGGGTTTATCCCAACGATGATAATTTGCAAGCGCTTAAGAGCATGATCAGCGACGATGATTTGCATTTTCACTATAGCTGACTTTATAAGGTATACTACTGATAACAAAGGTAAAATTATATAAGCACTTAGTCTTTAGTAATATTTAGGTCTTTAGTAATACTTAGTTTTAATGTTATACCTTAGGATTGAGAACAATGATTGAATTCAAAGTAAATCGCAACCCAAATTATATGCAGAAAAATAATTATAAAATCAAGGTCACGCACAAGCCTGCGCCTGATCAGATAGTTATTGACGAAGAGCAGTTTGAAGATATGTGTACATTGCTCGAAGATGACTTTGCAGGTTTGGTACAAAGTTTTTTTGTAGATAGTTTTGAGCGTATTAAGCTTATGCGAGAAGCACAAGCTAGTAATAACAATACTGAGGGCTATGAAGCAGCTCATGCGCTAAAAGGTGCTAGTGCTACCTTAGGTGCTAAGCAGTTAGAGATATTATCTGGTAGACTGCAAGACGCTTGTCGTGATCATAATATTGCGGACCAGACCGCTCTTATTGATCAGATATCAGTAGCATTGCAAAAAGTGGAGCGTGAAATTAGCTCACGATTAGGATTATAATGTCTCTTAATAATACGTCTACCGCATCAATAGTCAAAAATTCTCAAGTACTCAAAGTGACCGACTATCTATCTTGCTTGCAAGTGATCATGGTTAACACTACTTTGCCTGCCAATATCGGCTCAGCAGCGCGCGCTATGCATACTATGAGTTTGACACGATTGAGTGTTGTTAATCCAAAACACCCTATTGATGATACTAGTATCGCGCATGCAGCGGGTGGTCAAGATATTTTGGCAAATGCTGAGATTGCAGATAGTTTAGAGACAGCGATTAATGACTGTCAGTTGGTGTTTGCCGCCAGTTCCCGCAGCCGTCATCTACCGCGTCCTGTCGTCAATCCAATGCAAGCGGCAAAGATTATGCTGGACTTTATAGATAGTCAAAGCGCAATCGAGCTTGGCAATATGCCTAATATTGCTATTCTCTTTGGTCGTGAAGATCGCGGGCTGACTAATGAGGAGCTCTCTTTAGCAGATTATCATATTCAAATAGATGCCAATCCTGATTATCCTGTACTCAATGTCGCCTCAGCGCTGCAAGTCATTGCCAGTTTTATTTTTACTTATGTACAGAGTCATGTTGCTAAAAATGCGGTTACTATGACCGCAGATGAGATAGAAGATAGCTTGGAGCTAACGATGTTGTCTACCTTTAGACGTCAACAGTGGGATGAGCCTGCCATTAATCAGCAACAACTGCAGAACCTTATAAAGCGTATCACAGAACTAATGGTTGCTCGTAATTTAGCAGATAGTGAACACTTGCGGTCCTTACCATCGCGCCTGTCACGGTTAGGATCACGACTACAACTTGATCAAAAAGAGTATCAACTATTAAGTGCTTTAGTCGCTAAACTACTAAAAGACTAGAACTGTACGAACTTGCTAGATACTTGCCTTTAGCATCTCCGCGTTAAACCAGCTGAACTACTTTGTAGGTTGCATTTTTGAGACAAGCCACACCTTAACAATACACCTTATGCGAACAACCTAAGCTTTTTGTATTACTAGCTCTAGCTATATACTAGCGCACGCAACCTATCTTATTTTATATCTTAAATGATGTAACACCAGCAATCGCTATCCTACAAAGCGACTTTGATACTGATCTTGAATACTTAATCTTAAACAATGAAAAGGAATGAATTATGAACTGGAATGTCTATTTATCTGGAGAGATACATACTGATTGGCGTCAAAAAATTATGCAAGGCGCTAAAGAGCACAATCTGCCTATTACTTTTAGCTCAGCGGTGACTGAACATGAAGCTAGCGATGCAGCTGGTGACCTATTAGGCGAAAATGACAATCAATTTTGGCGTGATCATCAGTCTTCAAAGGTCAACTCAATTCGTACCAAAAACCTGATTCAAAAATGTGATATTGCGATTATTCGTTTTGGTGATAAATACAAGCAGTGGAATGCCGCATTTGACGCAGGCGCTTGCGCTGCATTAGGTAAGCCTTATATCACTTTACACGCAGAAGATATTATCCATCCGTTAAAAGAGGTAGACGCGGCAGCAATGGCATGGGCACAAACGCCAGAGCAAGTGGTTGAGCTACTCAAATATACGGTCAGCGATAGCTAAGCTGTATAGTGAAGGCGCTATTTAGGTAACAATTTAGATACCAACATAGAAGTACCGTACAACGACACCTAAAAACATGCCTTTAAGCAAAAAATCAGGGTTTGTTGAATATTCATCAGGCCCTGAGTTTAATCTCTCAACTGCTTTTATTTATAACTCATAGCTATATTTTAGAGACCAAAACTGCTATAACTTAATAGACTATAATCAAAATACGATAGGACGTGCTATGCCATCGCCAGCCTCTTTATTCAAATCACTTTCTCGCATAAAAAAAGATCTCAAAGAAGATATCGAAGCCGTCTTTACTCGTGATCCTGCTGCGCGTAATAGCTTGGAGGTGATACTCACCTACCCTGGTATTCATGCGCTTGTCCTGCATCGGGGCGCACATTACTTGTGGCAACATGATCATAAGCTCTCTGCGCGCATTGTTTCTTATGGCTCACGCGTACTGACTAGCATTGAGATTCACCCTGCCGCTAAGATAGGTAAGCGCTTTTTTATCGATCATGGTGTCGGTGTCGTTATCGGTGAGACGGCTGAAATTGGTGATGATGTTACTCTGTATCATGGTGTTACTTTGGGCGGAGTCTCATGGAATAACGGCAAGCGTCATCCGACTCTAGAAGATGGCGTCATCGTCGGTGCTGGTGCCAAAGTTTTGGGCCCGTTTACCGTTGGCAAAGGCGCAAAAATTGGCTCTAACGCGGTAGTGGTAAAGCCTGTCCCTGCTGGCGCGACTATGATCGGTGATGCGGCTCGCATGATATCGGATCATCATGACGAAAAAGGCAACCCAATCGTTAAAACGGCAAAAGAGATAAAAGCGACTAAAAAAACCAGCTCAACAAGAGCTTCTACTTTCCAGGCCTATGGTATCGAGCAATCCTCACAAGATCCAGTGGCAGAAGCCTTTGCTAAGATGCTTGGGCATATCCAGCAGTCTGAAAATCGCCTTGATCAGCTGCAAGACGCAATGTGCAAGCTGGATCCTGAATTCTGTAAAAAAGACTATGATAAATTATGTCTAAAAGATTTAGATGTCATTGGTGACAGCGATATGGATGCAGCGGGCACAGAAGAGAAATAGAGACTATTTTGATTACTTTAAGTCCTATCAAACGTAGAATCATTTATGTAGTCATATTTGAGATAGTAGCCATTATTTCGGCAACATCGATTCTGATGCTGTTAAGCGGTAGTGATGCCGCTCAGTCACTGCCTGTTGCTGTCATGGTTTCAGCGGCTGCGGTTATCTGGAACTTTATTTTTAATACCCTATTTGAGGCGTGGGAGCAACGGCGCGGTAATCTAAAACGCACTCTAATGATTCGCGTTATCCATGCTCTAATATTTGAGGGTGGATTATTCTTGCTCTGCTTGCCACTGTATATGTTTTGGTACGGTGTGGGATTGTATGAAGCCTTTATCATGGAGTCAGCCTTGCTGCTGTTCTTCTTAATCTATACTTTTATTTTTACCTTAATCTTTGACAAGGTATTTACTTTACCTTATCAAGTTATGGCGGATGAGCAGCGCGCTTAAGTAAAAAGACTCAGATACAAGCTTGTAAACTTTATGAGATGTAGGGTGGGTTAGCTCAAACGTGACCCACCAAATACCTACTTTAAAAATTCAATTCTTAAATCTATTAGACGTAATTATTATAGTTTAAAATTTAACGCGTAGGCTGGGTTTTTAACCCAGCATTCTAAATTTTAACTATGATCTATATTCAATTGAATAAGCAATTTTTCGATAATCTTAATACACTCATCTTGTTGTAAAACAAACTCTTCTCCCATATCCATAGCTATTAAACTGTGTAAATCACTATGAAGCTCATAAGGTATTTCATTGGAATAACTGAGTAAAAATCCCATTGCTTGTTCTGAAATTAATATGGGTTGATACTTATTAAGTATTTGTTTTTTCAGTTTTAATAGCTCAATTCCAATAAGCTTATTCATATAATTTTCTTAAAAACGCTTTGTATCAATCAACCTGATCTTATCATTTATCTTTCGATCTAATCATTTTAAAGCCTTAACCGCCAACTCAACCACCCCAGCCATCTCATGCGCCTTAAACGGATAACGTTCAGCCATAACTCTCCACTCGCTATCACCTTCTAATCTTACTAATAAAATATCGATATCCATTGTAACTTGCTGAAGTGCGTTAGGATCAGCTTGGCGCTGCCTATTGCAATCATCTTCAAACTGCTTAAATAACTGCTGTAATTGCTGCAATGTCGTTGGTAAGGTTAATACTAGATAAGCACATTGATTAATATAATCAGGTTTTGGCTGAGCTAGCGTAGCGGTAATATCAGGATTTTGATAGGCTGTCGATAGCTTTGTTTCACCTAACTCAGTAAGACTTTTACGAATAGTAGCTAAGTGCTGCTCAGCTTGATGATTACTACCCAGCGCTATGACTACTGCCGTTACTGTTTGTGCTTGCATGTGACCAAACGTCTGCCTCGTTAGACCACCTATATTTTCTATTACTAAGGTTTGTTTGTCATAAGAGGTATCAGTCATTAGATTTATCAACTGCTTTTGCATAGCGAGTGATTTGCACACCGACCGCGTCCGCATCGACTATAGCCGTTGGTTTGGCGACGCTTAACGTGATTTTCTGACAGCTATAATTAGCAAATAATCTATCGATAAGCTCAGCAGCTAAATGCTCAAGCAGTTTAGCTTTGATGTCTTTACACCAAGCAGAAACGTCATCACAGACGTCTTTATAACTTAACGCATCTGCCACGTCGTCTGATTGCGCGGCTTTAGCAATATCAGTTTCTAGAGCAATATCTATTAAGATTGGCTGAGTAATCGCGCGCTCCCAAGCAAAGACCCCTATTACTGCTTCAACTTTTAGACCTTTGACAAACACTACGTCAGCTTCAGTATTAAACATGTTCTAATCCCTATTTGTTTTTAGTATTACTATTTAGTCGTTTTATCTAGCTTTGCTGTCTTTAACATTTTACTTGGGCGATGACACCATAGATCAATGCTGAATAATAACAGACCGAACCATATCAGACCAAACACCATTAATCGGTGCAGGTCGAACGGCTCTTTGTAATAGAATACCGCCAAAAAGAAAATAAAGGTCGGCGTTAGATAATTCATAAAGCTAAGAATACTATAAGCCACTAGCTTAGTAGACTTATTAAACAGCAGTAGCGGTATCAAAGTAATCGGACCTGCCAGCATTAATAGCCAAATATTGGAGCTGACCCAAAAGCTAAGCTGGGAGCTTGCTACATCTGCTTGCCAGAACCACCACAAGCATATCGGTAATAGCATCGTCGTCTCGACAAACATCGCGTCAACTGCGGTCAATGGCGTTTGCCGTTGAATAGTGCCGTAAGTGCTAAAACTAAAGGCCAGAATTAAAGACACCCATGGCAAACTACCGAGCATTACCACCTGAATCACTACGGATAGTAATGCAAAGCCAATTGCCACCCATTGCAGTGTGCGCATACGCTCTTTAAACAAGATCATTGATAGCGCGACGCCGACAAGTGGACCAATAAAATAGCCCAAACTGGCCTCTAGTATCTGATCGCTATTGACCGCCCATACATAAGTGAGCCAGTTAACCGCGATAATCAGCCCTGATAAAAAAGTGAGCGCGATCCATTTTGGATTTTGTTTTAAGGTGCTAATCCATTGCCAGCGCTTGGTCACCACAAGCACTACTAATAAACATAAAAACGTCCAAACAATACGATGACCAATAATTTCAGTCGCGTTATAAGTCGATAGTTGTTTAAAATATAAAGGAAATGCACCCCAAATAGAAAAAGCAATAAGCGCGGTAAAGATACCGCGCTGAGTGGTCTTGATAGGGACGACTGGTTTTTTGACAACGTTTTGGGTAGTCATAGGACAACAACTTTTTTGAGCAAAGAGCGCTCTTGCGCTTAAAATAAAAAAGCAATGCGTCAGAATTTATATATTCTGACGCATTGCTAAAACTTGATAATAGGCTAGCTTACCTAAAAACTAGCGGTCTAACAACTCGACATTAATAACTTTATTCTGGCTTGACACCACTATCCACTTCTATCGCCATACCGATTTGATTGGCTAGTTCCGCAAATCCAGGAAAACTGGTATTAACCGTTTCAACACCTTCGATGATGATTTGTTCTGATGCGCGCAGACTGGCCACGGTAAAGCTCATAGCGATACGATGATCATGATGCGAGGTGATGTGACCACCACCAAATACAGGCTGGCTATTGTTCACCTGTTTACTGTTCTCGCCATCTTTACTGCCCGCGCTACCTTTACCTTCAATGATCATACCATCTTCGATAACGGTGCACTCTACACCTAAAGTTTGCAAGCCTTCTGCCATCACTGCAATACGATCTGACTCTTTAACGCGTAGCTCTTTTGCGCCTGTCAGCACAGTACGGCCTTTTGCACAGCTAGCCGCAATAAACAGCACTGGAAACTCGTCAATCGCTAACGGCACTAGCGACTCTGGAATCTTGATACCGACTAGGTTTGATGAGCGAATAGTAATATCAGCAACGGGTTCTTCGCCAACATAAGTTTTATTACTAAGGGTAATGTCTGCTTGCATCAGCTTAAGAATATCTATGACACCCGTACGCGTGGGATTGATACCAACTTGCGTTAAAGTTAGCTCGCTATCTTGACTGATAGCTGCCGCTACCATGAAGAACGCGGCCGATGAGATATCAGCAGGCACCGCGATATCGCCGCCCGTCAGCTGACCGCCGCCCTCAACGCTGATGCGATTGCCATCAACATGCACAGGGTAGCCAAACGCGCTGAGCATACGCTCAGTATGATCGCGACTGATCTCAGGCTGAGTGACGGTAGTCGTCCCTTGCGCCCATAACCCTGCTAGCAATAGACAAGATTTGATTTGAGCCGAGGCCACTGGCATCTCATAATCTATACCTTGTAAGGATTGACCGACTTTATCACGACCTGTGATACTAAGTGGTGAGGTACCTTTAGTACCTGTGCTTTGAATCACCGCACCCATTTGACGCAGTGGCGCGGCAATACGCTCCATTGGGCGCTTATTTAAGCTGGTGTCACCTGTTAATACACTATCAAAATTTTGTGCCGCTAATATACCTGCTAGCAGACGCATACTAGTGCCTGAGTTACCCATATAGATAGGCGTTTTACTAGGCTTCAAGCCATTCATGCCGACACCATGAATGGTTAACTTACCTTTATCAGGGCCTTCAATAGTGACCCCCATATCGCGAAAGGCTTGCAGTGTTGCCAAGGCATCTTCACCTTCTAAGAAGCCCGTTACTTGAGTCACGCCTGTCGCTAAGCTACCTAGCATAATGCTGCGATGAGAAATAGATTTATCGCCAGGAATGGAGATAACGCCAGAGACTGTATTGCTGTTATTATTTTTGGGCGAGATAATATAAGAAGCTGACATAGCAGAGATATCCGTATAAGGAGTGCTGGCTAACATATGGCCAAAATGTCGCCGTGCGGCTTGCGCGCGGCCCAAAAGCCCCATCAGGGCGGTTGAATCTTTATCAATTATAAGCTGACGTATATTGGTCAGGTAATCACTGTACTCATCAAGAGCACTAACTATCGAGGTCTGATTGGCAAAGAATATATCATGCCACATCTTCGGATCACTAGCGGCAATACGGGTAAAGTCACGAAACCCACCAGCAGCATAGCGAAACATATCTAAATTATCATCGTGGCTTGCCAGTTGATCCACTAAATTAAACGCTAATAGGTGCGGCAAATGACTGGTATGCGCGAGTATCGAATCGTGATGCTCAGCATTCATCGATATTACCGTCGCCCCTATCGCCTCCCATAGCTGACGCAGCTTAGCGATAGCAGTGAGCGTGGTCGTTGGCAACTCACAAATAATGACGCTGTGATTGATGAATAAAGTACTGCGCCGAGCATGATACCCTGAATCCTCTGCGCCAGCAATCGGATGTGCTGGCACTAAGCCTATGGGAAGGCCTACAGGCAAATCTGCAAACACCTGCTGAGCCGCTTCAATGACATTGACTTTAGTGCTACAGACATCACTAATAATACAGTCAGCAGCTAATTGTCCGCTATCCATTGCTGACTTGATAGCGTCAAATATCACTGGCACGGCTTGCACCGGTGTTGCGATGATTATGAGATCACTACCAGCAACAACTGCACTTAATTCGCTACTGCCTGCGTCTAACAATCCTTGCTCTATAGCAGCTTCAATGCTTGGCTGGTGTCTATCAACTGCGACTATTCTCAGACTTAGATGATTGTCTCTAATAGCTTGCGCCATGCTTGCGCCAATCAGTCCTAAGCCGATAACACAGACTTGTTGAAACAGCGGCTCAGTTTTCAAATGGCTTTTAAAACTAGGATTACTAGTATTATAAGTAACGGGCGTATTAAAGCTTTGCTTATCCATTAATCATTAACCAATATAGAACGTAGGGTATCAATCAGGCGCGTATTGTCTTCTGCTAAGCCCACGGTAATACGTAACCAATTAGGCAAGCCATAGCCTGTTAGTGGGCGCACGATGACCCCTTGCTCAAGGAGTGCTTGATAGATAGCTACAGCGTCTTCTATTTCAACCATTATAAAGTTGGCATGCGACTTTACAAACGCCAGTCCCAGCGCGTCAAACTGCTTATTAAGCCAGCGCATTTGACTCTCATTTACTTTACGAGTTTGCGCGATAAAATCTTGATCAGCCAATGCCGCAGCGGCAGCGGCCAAACCAATGCGACTGACATTGAACGGCTGACGCACACGGTTGAGTAAATCCGCTACTGGTGCAGAGCTTAGCGCATAGCCAATACGTAGACCTGCCAGCCCATAAGCCTTAGAGAAGGTACGCACTATAACTAAGTTATCAAACTCATCTAATAACGTGCGATTATTGGTCTCAGAGCTGTATTCAATATAAGCTTCGTCCAATATTACCAACACCGAAGCTGGCATGCTGGCAATAAACTCACGTATTGCTTCACTCTCAAGTCCAGTACCTGTTGGATTATTGGGATTCGCGATAAAGACCAGCTTGGTATTAGTATTGTCTAAGACTGCCTGACGCATAGCATTTAGATCATGTCCAAAGCGCTGCGCGGGTACTTCAATACCTGTTGCGCCTTGTATTTTGGCTAGCATAGAATAGACCACAAAGGCATATTGACTATAGACAATCGCATCATCGCAGCCCACAAAGCTACGTGCCAAAATATCGAGCAAGTCATCAGAGCCATTACCCAAGGTAATGCAATCGATATTAATATTATTAAAATCAGATAAGGCTTGTTTTAAGTAATAACCATTACCGTCTGGATAACGCGCCAGCTGAGTCAATTGCTCAGTAATAGCAAGCGTCACATGTGGCGAGCAGCCTATTGGGTTCTCATTGCTGGCCAGCTTGACCACATCTGACACCCCATATTCACGCGTTAATTCTTCTACAGGCTTACCCGTTTGATAAGGCGCTAGCTGTAGAATACTATCGTAAGCAGGTGCTAGGCGTGCCAAATCAAGCTCTTGAGAGGACTGCATGAGTTATCCTTAGAGGTATTACCCATCTATTATTGGTAAAAAATATTTATATAGAATCGCAATGCGTTAAATAGTGAAAACGGCTTAAACGGGTTCACTGTATTTTTAAGTTATGGCACTTTAAAACCATAACCCATTAAAATCATAGCACTTTGAAATCACAGCCCTTTTAAATCGCAGCACTTTGAAATCATAGTACCGCTTTAGGATAAGAGCCTAATATACGCACATCCTTCACTAACGGGCGAATATCGGCAATAGCAGCGCTGACATTAGCATCTTGGATATGGCCATCCATATCAATAAAGAACACATAAGCCCATTTATTAGGACGCTCAGGACGGGTCTCGATGCTAGTCATCGATACCCCGTGATAGGATAACGGCTTTAGTATTTCAATTAAAGCACCCGCTTTATCATGGGCTGAGACTACAATAGAGGTCTTGTCTTGACCCGATGGCGCAATAGCCTCATGACCGATAATCAAGAAGCGCGTGGTATTGCTCGGGTTGTCCTCAATATTCTTATATAGCTTGTGCAGATCATATTCAGCGACAGCAACGTCGCCTGCGATAGCAGCCGAATGCCATTCGTTTTTGAGGCGACGCGCCGCCTCTCCATTGCTTGATACTGCAACACGCTCGACATTGGGATAGTTGACATCGAGCCAATGACGACATTGTGCGAGCGACTGCTGATGCGAGTAGATACGGCTGATACTATCAAGCTTAGTATGCTCGGCCACTAAGAAGTTCTGATGAATAGGCAGCTCAACTTCACCGATAATCTTGAGACTTGAGGATAAAAATCCATCCAAAGTATGATTGACCACGCCCTCTGATGAGTTCTCTACTGGCACGACGCCGTACATAGCCGTGCCTGCTTCCACTTCACGAAATACATCAGTAATCGTATTAAGCGGCATCGTATCAGCCGCTTTACCAAAATGCTTTAGTGCAGCCGCGTGAGTGAAGGTTCCCAAGGGACCTAAAAAGGCAATACGCTGCGGCGCTTCTAGATCTAGGCAGACCGACATAATCTCTCGAAACAGACGCGCCATTTTCTCATCTGAGATAGGCCCCTCATTACGAGCCATAACCGCTTTGAGCACCTGCGCTTCACGCTCTGGACGATAAAAAATAGGATCTTTTGTTGAAACGTTGTCATTGTTAAGAGCCACTTGCTCTTTTTTGACGGTTGCCACTTGCTGGGCTAACTTGGCTCGATTATTAATCAGCGTATGAATTTCACTGTCAACGGCATCGATACTTTGACGCAATTTGCTTAAGAACACTTGGTCTGTTGTGCTTTGACTGCTCTCATTAGCATCTGTGTTCGTCTGATTGCTGACTAAATCATTGTTCTTTGCTGGTTGCTCGCTCATTAGCGCCTATCCTTAGTGTTTCTACTATTTTATTCTTAATAAGTATTTTTAAAATCTATTATAATCGTCTGCTTTGCTAATTTTTTGATAACAGCATTGACGGCATGTTAAACAGTAGTAGCTAATTAAACTGTCGCCCTACTATAGCAAAAACTATGCTGAGTGCCCATGTGAAAATAAACTAAATGGGCTAAATTGCTTCAAATTAATTCATTTAAGGTTCAAGTTGATATTGTCAGCGAAATTCAAGGTCAAACTATGGTAAAGTTTCAAGATATTCTCTCGAACCTTTGTCAAACTTGCAACGAACAACGAATAACCATGTTCATTCTAAATTAATTTCAAGGATATGCAATGAGTGCTCTACAGCAGCTTCACACTATGACTACTATTGTTGCCGACACAGGTGATCTTACCGCTATTGCGCGTCTAAAACCTAGAGATGCTACCACCAATCCAAGCCTAATTACCAAAGCGCTTATCGAGCCTGATAATCAAGCGATGCTAGCTGATATGATGAACCGCCATCAAGGCGACGTCGATGCCGTGATTGATGCACTCACCATTCAGATTGGCCGTGATATCTTGGCGTTGATTGAGGGCCGTGTGTCTACCGAAGTCGATGCACGCTTGTCTTATGATACTCAGGCGACCATCGATAAAGCGCTGGAGTTTATGGACGCTTATGCCAAGGCAGGTATCGACTCAGAGCGCGTACTGATAAAAATGGCAGCGACTTGGCAAGGGATAGAGGCAGCGCGTTATTTAGAGACTCAAAACATTCACTGCAATCTGACATTGTTATTCGGTCAGCATCAAGCCATTGCTTGTGCCGATGCGGGTGTGACTCTGATATCTCCTTTTGTCGGTCGCATCTTAGACTGGCAAAAGCGTCAACAGAATCGCCAGAATGTACCTGTTACCGATGATATGGGTGTGCAGTCAGTCAAGCTTATCTATCAATATTACAAGCAGCATGATTATAAGACCCAAGTTATGGGCGCCAGCTTTCGCTCAGTTGAGCAAATACTGGCGCTGGCAGGTTGTGACTTATTGACTATCGCACCCAATCTCATTGATGAGCTGGCTGCTATGGATACTGAGGTTACTCGCCAGTTATCGCCTAATATCTCAATGGCTACAGATGACTTAAACAAGGTAAGCTTGACTCATGAGCAGTTTAACGATGCCTATCAGCAAGATAAAGTCACTCAAAACTTACTTCCCAAAGGCATCGACGGCTTTATAGGCGCGCGTGATGAATTGGCGCAAACATTGGCGGCTATTCGTTAGTTTGATTTGCTACTAACTAGGGCGTGTTAGAACTATTTGTAAGCTGGGTTAAAAAACCCAGCTTTTTTTATTTACTTTAAATAAAATACCTGACTAATTGGTCAACATATTATTATATAATGTTATTACTAATCATCAGGGTTTAGCAAGTTGCTCACCCCTCTTTCAATTGAAAAGAATACTCAATGTTAAAGTCAAAATCTAACCAACCTCAGCAAGAAGTGTTTATTCACATCGTCCATAGCAAACGTCTAAAGCCGCTAAAAAAGCAGCCTGCGGTAAAATGCATTGAAGCAGTCAATCACATCGATAAATCATTCTTAGCAGAACTGGCAGGCTCTGAAGAATATATCTCAATCGCCTTTTGTTATAAGAACTATAACGAAGAAAAAAACCCACGTTTGAGTGAAAATGAAAGCTGCGCGGTTATCAGCGTTGCTCACGCAAGAGAGCTATTACATACTGACGTACTAGCTGAAGAGGCGCTAAGTGCCGTTAGTATTATTTTATTCAGTGCCGTATCACAAACCTTTGGCGGATTCTTGACCGATGGCGAAACTAATAAGCGCTATGTACTCTCTAAAGGCACTGAGTACGCTGGCTTATCGTCAGTTTCTTTAGCACTGTAATTTTTATTGCAAATAAGTAATATTTATTTTAACTTTTTGTAGGGTGCACTTTATGTACCTTACGCCTATTCTAGTTTTTTGTGAAGTGTATTACTTTAAAAAAGCGCTCCGATTATTGTATCAGAGCGCTTTTTTAAAGTAATTTTCTTATAAAATTTTGCTAAACATTAAAAACCAACTCAAGCTTTTAAAACGGTATAAACAGGCACTGGAAACTCATCATGTAACTCTACCAAGTCCAGTAATACCAGCGCCCCAACCACCGTATGATTAGCAGATTTGCACAGCTCATAAGCAGTGGTCAATGTACCGCCTGTCGCTAAAATATCATCGACTAGCAGCACGCGCTCAGGAGGCAAATTATTTTGCATCTCAAGGGTATCTTTGCCATACTCTAGCGCATACGCTTTATTAGCGACTGGTGGCGGCAATTTACCAGGTTTACGTAGCAATATCATACCTTTACCCAATCGTCCTGCCAGCAGACTTGCAAACACAAAGCCGCGCGCTTCAACCGCACCTAAGCAATCTACCTCGTCCATGAGCCCTACCGGTAATGTAGCTAACATCGCATCGACGACTTCATTAACGTGACTGCGCAGTAAAGGGGTAATATCATAAAAGTTGATACCTGCTATAGGAAAATCTGGTACGGTACGAATCACTTGCCAAAAGGGATGCTCAGTATTCATCTTTCTCTCATTATAGTTAGGTATTTGGTATTTAGTTAATGAATTGCTATCAAAAATTAGCGTTGCCTATCATAACATAAGGGCTATCCTGACCCCTGTTTTATCCGTCACCTCATGCCCTACAAAGCCGATAAAGTTTTGTCACCATTTGAATAAGATAAAACTCGTAGTCTGTTAGCAAGCGCTCATAAAAATACGCTATACTTTCAATATACAAGTGTAAACTTAACCCAGTATAGATCGGTTATATGCTAAACTACGCCGTTTTGAACGCACAATATAATAACTTGTGCTCTATAATTTCCAATGTAATATGGTATCAGAAATATTTTAAGACACATATTGCAAGCAACAATAGTAATAATAGGTAGAATTATATATGAAACGTTATGAATGTATTGTCTGTGGCTGGATCTATGATGAAGCGCTTGGCTGCCCTGAAGAGGGTATCGCACCTGGTACAGCATGGGATGACATCCCTGATGATTGGACTTGTCCTGAGTGTGGTGTTGGCAAATTAGATTTTGAGATGATGGAAGTTTAAGTCGATGACACTGTGAGCAGGAGAGATCATGACCCAACCCAATAAGCCAAACCTAACTGCCAACTCTATTACTGAGAACGTTAGTACTGAAAACGCGGTCAACTACCCGACACCTGAATGGGAGCGTTTTGGCGCGCATCACTGGCGCGCATCAGATCTTAGCGAGCATTTGCAACAAGCGATGATCGACATCGGCGACAATATCAAGCTGTGTGTCGAGGCTGGTGGTAATCCAAATAATCCGCCATTGTTGATGGTAATGGGTCTGGGCTCACAAATGATATTTTGGCCCGATGACTTTATCAAACGTCTCATTGATGCTGGATTTTTTATCATTCGTTTTGATAATCGTGATATCGGCCTATCTTCAAAAGTACAGATCGAGGGCTTACCGCGTGTCAGTCAGCTAAAAATGATGCTACGTCTGCAAACAGGGCTATCCAACAAAGCGGCACAAGTGGCTTATAACTTGACCGATATGGCAGAGGATACGGTGCGCTTGATTAAGGCATTAAACCTAAAAAGCACTCATCTGCTAGGGGCTTCGATGGGCGGTATGATCGCGCAAATCGTCGCGGCTCGCTATCCCAGTTTAGTCAATAGAATGGTATTGATGTTCACTACGACTAATCGCGCCTTTTTAAAACCGCCACGCCCCAAGCAGCTCTATACTTTGATCAATAGACCTGAGAGCCATTCTGAGCGCGATATTGTTCGTCATAGTGTCTGGTTTATGAAAACGGTCGGGACGCCAGGACATGTCAATGTGCGTACCGTACGTGAGATTGCCAAATTGCGTTACCAGCGTAATTTTCACCCATTAGGCACAGTACAACAGCTTAATGCTATTTTGTCCTCAGGCTCCATCGCCCGATTTAGCAAGCAAGTTAAAGCACCCACTATCGTCATTCATGGTAGCGCTGATGGGCTGCTGCCTGCATCACAAGGACGCGTGGTCGCTAAGACTATACCCAAGGCTAAGTTCTACTTGATAGAGGGCATGGCACATGATATTCCAGGCTACTATCAGCCCTATTTGGTTGACTTGATCAGCAAGCATTTATTGGATTAAGGCCCTATAAATTTAGGGTCATATAAATTTAAAAACACCTGAATTAAAAGCCATCTGAACAAAGTCATCTGAACATAGTACTTAGAAAAAACGGAAGTTATGACTATCCGTTTTTTCTATCAATATGCTTTTACTCACAGCTAACCTTATTGCCCTCTTTACTGATACATAGTTTGTCAGCATTTTGCAGACTACCTATCCACGCTTTTTCGTTGTTAAATAAAAACATATCATCAAAATTTTCATTACCCTGCACAGTATCATGCGCAAAACTTAATGGAATAATGAACTCACCTTTTAGGTCAATAAAACCCCATTTATCATTAATGCGTACCCCAGCTAAGCCTTCAGAGAAGGGTCGCACTTCATCGAATATGTAAGCAATCACAATAGCCTTTTGCTCATCAATGAATCCCCATTTGCCATCTTGCTTGGCAGGCTTTAGCGTTATAACAGGGTCAGGTTTTGGAGTAGTGAGTGTTATTTTGGACACGACAGACGTCGTCGTAATGTCGTCTAAATCTTTAACAGAGCTAGGAGCACCGATTTCTCTCACCTCTTTGGTCTCATCGACTTCGTTAATCTCACTGACTTCGTTAATTTCACTAACTTCGTTAATTTCGCTGATTTCGCTGATTTCGCTGATTTCGCTGATTTCGCTGATTTCGCTGATTTCGCTGATTTCGCTGATTTCGCTGATTTCGCTGATTTCGCTGATTTCGCTGATTTCGCTAGTGTTATTAGGCAAATTGCTGTCATTTTTATCAAGTGCTTTTACAATATCGCAATCGGTAATATTTCCCTTTTTATCGATACATACTTTATCACCACTTTCAAGCGTACCCGTCCACGCTTTATCCTCTTTAAACACAAACATAGACTCACTGTTCACAGTGGTGGCAGTATTGTCTGCAAAGTTAAAGGGAATGACTAACTCGCCGCCTAAGTTGACAAACCCCCAATTATCCTCTATTCGCACTGCTGCTAAGCCCTCAGAGAAAGGTCTGACTTCATCAAATGAGTAGGTAATCATAATGGTATTTTTCTCATCGACAAAACCCCATTTGCCGTCTTGCTGAGCAGGCTGTAGCGTAGTAAAGGTGGCAGGTTTTGTTGCTGGTTGTACGGTAGAGACCTTTTTATCAGGATCAGTTTTAGTAGTGACTTTAGTAGCACTATTAGGAGCGCCATTGGGATCACTTACAGTATCACCATTTTTATTCAACCAGCTAGTTGCTTTGTTTTTGCGTACTTGTGTAATACCACTACGATAATTATCAATGTCGCTAAAGCCTGATGAAAAAGGCACGATTATCTTACCACTAGTGTTTATAACCCCATAATTACCGTCTTTTTTGACGATAATGCGCCCGTCGCTTACCGCTCGTGCCCAGCCTCCTGACTCTCGCAGAGCATCGTACATCGTAGGGATGACTTCGCGGCCTTGCATATTTATATAACCGACGCGGCCATTACGCTGCACGGGTATTAGACCGCTCGCTATTTTATCAGCTGCGACCTTTTGATAACGCAATAAATCAACAACAGGCTTACCTTTAGAGTCTATCAAAGCTACGGGCGCACCAAAGTCTTTGCTCGCTAAGTAATAGCCACTGCTTGAGCTGCAAGCGACGTTTTTATAGTAGCTTTTAGGGATCTTACAGCTGGCCGCTTGAGCACTTGGCAGAGTAAAGAACATAGCAGATAAAGCGAGCATGATTGGAGTCAGCGGTATGCTAGATAATAGCTGTTTTAATTTGCGAGGTTCTTGATATAAGTGACGTTGAATCATAGTAAAACCTAAGCTTGGTACGGGTAAATTGCTGAATGTAAGCATTATTGAATCATCTAGGGGTTAGCTTAGCAAATAGCGCGGCTAACCTATAGCTCCATTCTGTGAATAGATGCATTCTATAAAAAATAACAGTAAGCTTTGAATGAGTCTATTGTGGTTATAAAATAAAGAAAATCCGCAAGTCTTCATTTAAGGAGTAATAAGGTTTACACTTGTCGTTTGTTCAAAAAGCTTAGAGTACTTTATGGCTGATAATCCTTCACCCTCCGCTGCTATTGGCTTAGCTATCGGTTGTATTATTTTTGGTTTGGGTAGCCTAATTGTTGCTCATGTCGCTATTGGCAGTTGGGCCATGTCTTTTTGGCGTCTGGCGGTTTCAGGAATAATTTTTACTATACTAGCTAAGATGATGGGGCAACGCCTGCCTCGTTCGCGTCGCGCTATTGTTTATGGCTTATTATCAGGCGCGTTTTTGGGTCTAGACTTAGCGCTTTGGCATGAGAGTATTCATGCAGTCGGCCCTGGTATCTCGACGTTACTCAACAGCTTACAGATCTTCTTTTTAGCGGCGATTGGGTTTTTATACTTTAATGAACGCCAGTCTATTTTACAGCTACTGAGTCTTTGTATGGCGCTCTTAGGCGTCGCACTGATTGGTAGTCCTGAATTTGCGCAAAATACCGATGCGACTTGGGGGTTTGTAGCAGGTATTGTTTCAGGTGCTATGCTAGCGGCATCAATGACCTTTATCCGTAAGACCCATGATACTGAGCCCACCTCCATATTTATCTTAATGCAGCTGGTTAGCATCGGTGGAGTACTGGCAATGGTAGTTCCAATGCTGATCTTTGATCAAGGCGCCATCATGCCTGCGACTTGGTCACAAGTGGGTTGGATAGTAGTCTATGGTGCGATAATGCAGTGCTTGGCATGGGGCTTGATTGCCTACTCAATACCTAAACTATCGCTTACTATGGTTGGTCTATTATTGCTCACTGAGCCGATTGCGGCACTCATTATTGATTATAGCTGGCTGGATAAGCCTATTAATACCTTGCAATGGGCGGGCGCTATTTTGACCATGGCTGCTATTTTCTTAGGATCGCTGAAACCCAAACCGCGTGCCTTAGGCCGTTATCGATTTTTTGCCAAATTTTATAAGCGTCATTATAAATAAGCTATTGATCAAAATGACTTTTAAACTAAAGACAGCTTAAATCCAATCAGATTTAAGCTGTCTTTAGTTAGCGTAAATACTGGCTTACACTATGCAAAAAATCAATCTTTTTGAAGATTAAATAAAGCATTGAGCACGATGGCGGTAAGCGTTGCCGTACCGATACCACCTAAGTCAAAGCCGCCTAAATGCAAGCTAAAGTTCCCCGTTCCCATAATCACAGTGACCGCTGCAATAATGAGATTACTGTTCTTGCTAAAGTCGATATGACTATCAAACCAAATTTTTGCCCCAGCGATAGCGATTAGACCAAAGACTACGATAGAGGCGCCGCCTAATAACGCTGGTGGAATAGTCTGGATAATAGCGCCAAACTTAGGCGATAAGCCTAAAGCAATAGCAACAATACCTGCGATGACAAAGATAGTTGTGCTATAGACTTTAGTAACTGCCATTACCCCGATATTCTCAGCGTAAGTGGTCACGCCCGTACCGCCAAAGCCCGCCGAAAACGTCGTCGCTAACCCATCAGCAAAAAACGCCCGACCCATATAAGGGGTCACACGAGCTTTGGTCATACCCTCAACCGCCTTAAAGTGCCCCAAATTTTCTGCGATCAAAATAAAGGCCACAGGTGCAATTAAGATAATAGCGCTCATCTCAAAACGTGGGGTGTGGATGCTAGGGAGACCGAACCATGACGCTGCTGCGACACTACTAAAATCAATCGGTACGCCAAATCCTAACAAGTTAGTGACGATATAATAAACCACATAAGACAGTATCAAGCCGACCAGTAATAGCAAGCGTCTGAGCATACCACGAGTAAAAACCGCCACGCCACTGATGAGCAGCACCGTAAAGGCTGCCATCCAAGCATCGAACTGATTGGCAGACACGCCTTGAATGGTCACTGGCGCTAGATTGAGACCGATAATCATCACAATAGCACCTGTAACAATAGGCGGCATCAAGCGCTCAATCCAGCCCGTCCCCGTCTTAACCACCAGTAAGCCTACTAACGCATAAATAATACCGCAGACCATAATACCGCCTAAAGCGACATCAAGATTGCTATTAAAACCCACACCTGCATAGGCGGTCACTGCAATCACAGGACCAATAAAAGCAAAGCTCGACCCCAAGTAGCTGGGCATACGACCACCTGTGATTACAAAAAACATCACCGTACAGATGCCTGACATAAGGATCGCCAGATTAGGATCAAAGCCCATCAATAATGGCGCAAGCACTGTTGCGCCAAACATAGCAAAGGTATGCTGTACACCTAGCAAGAAACTCTTACCAGCGGGTAGATATTCATTAATCCCTACTGGATTGCGATCCAAATCACCCTTGAAAGGTCGCCATGTCGGAAACCAGCGATCGTTTTCAAAGTCTGGATTGTCCGAATAACTCAGTGAAGCGGTATCAATACCAGCATTATGTAGCGCATTAGGTGAGTTATTATCTATAGGATTATCTGCTGAAGAATGCTCTGAGGGTGAGGTCATACGCGCTGGTTCCTTTTGGTCTATTTCGGACATAGGACTGATACAATACCTTTGAGACTATAGGCAACGAGTTACCTCTATTATGGAATGACAGCTCTTAGTTATGACTGTAGGCTGTATATACAATAGATACTCATAGGTTATTATCAAACTAATTGGTTATAATGCAGGATTGCTACAGAGCTTAAGATATTCATACCTTTACAGAATGTTACATTGAAAACAGTGCTGTGCATCATAGCGGAATTTAATACTAAAAAAAAGCGCTTATTGCTATGCCTATTGGACTAGCAGGTTTACCTATTTTTAGAAATAATACTGACTCACTTTTTATAGTTATGGGCCGCTTACTATTCCGATAGTACTTTCAATCTGAAACTCAAGCTCAAAACTCAATTAAAAATTACAAAAAAGTCGTTATAAACATTAAGTGCTTTAGATATCAAAGGTAGATATCACATATAGCATCTTTTATTATTACGATTTTTTTAACTCATCATGGATGATTTATTATGATTAGTGTCTTTGATTTATTTAAGATCGGTGTTGGCCCATCAAGCTCACATACTGTAGGCCCTATGGTCGCCGCTAACTTGTTTTTAGCCTCCCTACGCAAGCGTGCAGCGCTGAGCGATGTCACTGCTATCGAAATCGAGTTATATGGCTCGCTAGCGGCTACGGGCAAAGGCCATGCTACTGACACGGCAATACTACTTGGGCTGCTAGGACACGCGCCAAGCACTATTGATACTCGTTTGACCAGTCAGTACCTCACCCCTATATTTTCTGATAAACAACTGTCTTTAGCAGGTGAGCATAGTGTCGCGTTCAATACTGAGCGTGATATTCAATGGTACGGTGATACGGTACTACCCTATCATCCTAATGCTATGACTATCTGCGCGATATTAACTGATGGTACTCGCTATCAGCAGACTTATTATTCAGTGGGCGGCGGCTTCGTTATTAATGATGCTGATGCCAATAATCCTGATGAAGATAGTGCCGCTCCCTCCATTGGTTCTATCCCCCACCCTTTTAATACTGCAGCAGAGCTACTTGAGCAATGCCGCATACATCAATTGAGTGTCAGTGAACTGGTATTGGCTAATGAGTGTCACTATCGTGATAAAGACGAGGTTTTTGCTTATTTGGATTCTATTTGGGAGGCGATGCAAGATTGTGTCACTCGTGGCTGTCAAAACGGTGGTATTCTGCCAGGAGGTCTTGATGTTAAGCGCCGTGCCCAAGCACTATACCTGCAACTTTGTGATGAAAAAGATCAGCCAAGCACTATAAGTGATAAGCTTGCCGCTATGGACTGGGTCGATCTATATGCATTAGCGGTCAATGAAGAAAACGCTAATGGCGGCAATGTGGTCACCGCTCCGACTAATGGCGCAGCTGGTATTATCCCAGCAGTAATGCATTATTATCGCGACTTTCTAGCCAGCTATAGCACGGACGGCGCCCGTAAGTTTTTGCTCAATTCAACCGCTATCGGCAGTTTAATTAAGCAGAACGCTTCAATATCTGGTGCTGAGGTCGGTTGTCAAGGTGAAGTCGGCTCTGCCTGTGCAATGGCCGCCTCGGCTCTAGCTGAGATTATGGGTGGTGACCCTGCTCAGTGTCTCAACGCCGCTGAGATTGGCATTGAACATAACCTAGGACTAACTTGTGATCCTGTTGGCGGTTTAGTGCAAGTGCCTTGTATTGAGCGTAATGCTATGGGTGCAGTCAAAGCCATTAATGCCGCTCGCCTTGCTTGTCGTGGTGATGGTCAGCATTTTGTATCATTCGATAAAGTAGTCGAAACCATGAAGCAAACGGGTGCTGATATGCTGGATAATTATAAAGAAACCTCACGTGGCGGATTGGCGGTCTACGCTGATAATCGTATTCCTACCGCATCACAAGGGGTGAGCGTCAAATACAGTCAGTGTTAATCATGCCTGATAACAGTTTTCGTGGCTGATAATCCACAAATACAGTCTACAAGTACAATTCATAAATACAAAAAAGCCTCTAATATTTTAGAGGCTTTTGCTTATCACTATTTGCTTATTACTGTAAGCGGCTTTAAATAGCTCAATAAAAACTATCTATCCATCTAACTAATTACCTGTTTAACTAAGTTACTCAGCAGTTTTTGAGATAACTTCATTCAAGATCCATACAGGCTTAACCATACCAGATGCTTCATCAGCTACTGCTTCTTGACGTAGGTCTAAGATATAACGGTAGTTTGGCTCATAAGAAAAACCTTGAATGTTGCCATTAAGCGTATTGTAGTTCTTATTAAAGGTTTGACGATACTGTAGGCACTCAGCTTCAACACGGTTACCGTCGTTAGCAGTGTACTCGCAAATAGCTTTACGTGGCGCTACTTCTACTTCGAAGCTTGAGATGTTAACGACTTTTACATTGACTGGCTGACCATCAACGACCATAGAGCGCTCATCATCAAGGCCCATAGTAGAACAACCTGCTAATGCGAAAGTTGATGCTAATGCTGCAATTGCTAATTTTTTCATTAAATTATCCTCAGTTAAAATACTTTATTGTTGTACTGGCGCTCATTATAAAACGCATAAAACCTTACACTCTATAACTGCTTTGTAATTATACGTCAAAGTTTGCAACAGTCATAAATTAGATTCTATCTGTTCAATACTACCGTTATTACTATATAAATACTAGTTTATGACCGCTGGATAAACCGTTAAAATACAATTATCTGATAAGCTGTTGATTAGCTACGATAATCTGCATTTATTTTGACATAATCATAAGATAAATCACAAGTATAAACCGTATCGTTAGCCTCTCCTCGCGCTAACTCTATGTGTATAGTAATCTCAGGAAGACTCATCACCTCCTTGCCAGCCACCTCAGTATAGCTTGGTGCAACCATGCCGTTTTGACAAATTAAGACCTCATTGAGCGACACATCGACTTGCTCAGTGTCCAGATCATCTATACCTGCATAACCAACTGCTGCTAATATACGACCCCAATTGGCATCGCTGGCAAAAAACGCCGTCTTAACCAATGGCGAGTGAGCGACAGCGTAAGCCACATCACAGCATTCCTGAGTCGTCTTGCCACCTGTCACTTTGACCGTCATAAACTTAGTAGCGCCTTCACCGTCACGAACGATCAGTTGCGCCAAACGCATAAACACGGCGCTTAAAGCATCAAATAATGGCTGATAATGCGGGTGATCGGTGCTGTCGATAAGCTCTGTACTTGCAGTGCCTGTTGCTATTAACACACAGCAGTCATTGGTAGAAGTATCACCATCAACAGTAATCCGATTAAAGGATTTCTCATTAATAGCGCTGAGCATCTTTGGTAACAGATCAGCGGTAATATTAGCATCAGTCGCCACAAACCCAAGCATAGTGGCCATATTAGGGCGTATCATCCCTGAGCCTTTGGAGATGCCAGTGATATGGTAGCTGCCACTCTGAGCAGTACTATCACCAGCAATATCGAGCTTTTGGCTAGCAACTTTAGGGACAGTGTCGGTAGTACGAATACCGTCTGCTGCCGCCAGCCAATTATCTGACTTGAGCTGTGTCAAGGCATGATCTAAGCCTGTGATTATCGCTTCACTATTTAGTGGCTCACCAATTACGCCCGTTGAGAACGGCAGAACTGAACGGACATCAATGCCCGCTTTGCTTGCCAGCTCAGTACAGATATCAGTGGCACGGCGCAAACCATCAGCGCCCGTACCCGCATTCGCATTGCCAGTGTTAATAACTAAGTAGCGCGGACTTGCTTGATCAAAATGCGTGCGTAGTACTCGCACTGGCGCAGCACAAAAGGTGTTCTTAGTGGTGACTACTGCTGTGATAGCACTGTCTGCTATCTTAATGAGCACTAAGTCATTACGATCTTTGTAGCGCACACCCGCTGCCGTAGCACTAAGCGTAATCCCATCGATAGGATAAATAGTATTTGGTACTGCAATGTTGCCGACTGCCATAATGAGTCCTTATTTATGGTTATAGATATTCAAAAACTCTGTTTTAAAAGCCTATATTTTTACCATTTTATTATTCAATGGTTAAAACACTCAAACAGTTACTTGCTTAAATTAAAAATTGACCAAATCGGTGCATGATCAGAAGGCTTTTCCATAGCCCGTAGCTCATAACTGATACCTGCATCAACACAGTGATCCGTTAGATCGGATGTACATAGAATATGATCAATACGCATACCACGCTTAGGATCATCGTTGAAGCCGCGACTACGATAATCAAACCAGCTATAAAATTCAGTACTATCAGGATAATGCTGACGATAAGTATCAATCAATTCACGTGACATCAGCGCCTCATACCATTCGCGCTCCTCTGGCAAGAACGAGGTCTTACCATTTTTGAGCCAGCGCTTGGCATTAGCCTCCCCTATACCGATATCGATGTCCTCTGGGGCAATATTCATATCACCCATAACAATCAATGAGCGCCCCTCAGCTTTGAGAGTATCGATATAAGTCATTAAATCAGCATAATAAGCACGTTTCATAGGATATTTAGTGGGATGGTCTTGGCTTTCACCTTGTGGAAAATAACCATTAAGTACATCGATTTCGCGACCACCTAATAAGTAACGCGCATGAATAAAGCGTTTTTGCGCCTCCGCGTCTTCATCAGGAAAGCCTTTTTGTACAAATATCGGTGCAACCTTTGATACCAGTGCTACCCCATAATGACCTTTTTGACCGAAGTATTCCACGTGATATCCTAGTGATTCGACATCGCTGAGCGGAAACTGATCATCATGGACTTTGGTTTCTTGTAGACCCATAACATCGGGATTGATTATATCGCGTACGGCTTCCAGCTGATGCTGACGGGCGCGTATACCATTGATATTAAAACTAACAAAACAAGCCATTGTTTAACCTATTATTATTTGAGGGTTGGATCTATTACAAGATATATCTCCAATCTTGTGAATACTTTTTAGAACGTGTTCAACTGATGTCTTGAACTGAAACAGGTTTTTCACTAATTTACAATACTAAACCTAAAATGGTCTAAGTATTGCTCAACTTTAACCGTTACGCTAAAGTAGCTATTCTACAGCCGCTAGGTCTAGAAACGCTAGGTCTAAAAACTCTAAGTTTAATCAGCATCTCGAACCGTTATAAACGACTTACAAACACTAAAATTTATCAGGCAATGATATGATCTCTAACCATACCAATAATAATACCAGTAGTATTAAGAGTAGTGATACAGCCGCTAGCGTAACGACGCCTCTATTTAGCACAGACTATCACATTTATATCAATCATACTGATGCAGGCGGCATAGTCTACCACGCCAATCATTTAGTGTTTTTTGAAAATGCTCGCCGTGATTGGTTTACGAAAATTGGCATTAATGGCTATTTCCTGCAAGCGGATAATGGTCAAGTGCAGCACTTTGTCGTCTCTCAGGCCGAATTAAACTATCGTAAAGCCATCATACTTGATGAGATCATTGAAACACGTATCGATAAAGTGGAGCTAAAACCTGCCAGCATTATCTTTTATCAAAGTATTCATCGCAAGGCTAAAAACGCAGAGTTAGCGGTTGCCATTAATCCAGCTGATACATTACTCAGCAGTGCTAGAATCGTGATCGCTTGCGTACAAAACCAAGTGCAGCCTGAAACCTCCAATTCTAGTCATGAATCAGAGAAAATAGTAGATTCTCCCGCCACTATGACAAATGTTGCTCCAATTAGACCAATTCGCGTACCATCAAAGCTGCACGCTATGATTACACAAGCGATTGCCAATCATGCTCACGAATAATCCTGATATAGTCGACTCACTCTAAAAGTGACATAGCGCTGCTGGGAGGCTTATTTTAAAATATAGGTTGCGCAGCATCGAACGATAACAGCACGCAAGTAAAATTTATACTAGTAGCAAGCTTAAGTTTATAAAAATTTTACTTTGAATTAACTATAGTTTTTTTTATTTTATCAGCTATCAGCATTAGCTTGGAGCAGCGTTATTAAAAGCACTATAGCATTATGAAACAAGCCCTTTAAGCTATGACTAGTTTAAAGGGCTTTATATTGTTTGATAAATCTTAGCTATCAGCAGTGCCTTCTTGTGAAAGATCAAACACGCTCTAATCTCGCCAAATTAACTGATCTTATTGACCACGCTCAAGGGTAAATGCTTCATTGCTTGACCGACTATCGACCATGGCAGGCTTGGTACGCAAGCTTCGTCAACCTCAGCTTCGATCGCAGCAACGATCGCTTTGGTGCCCGTATCGGCATCTACTTCGAATGGTAGCGGCTTAGCATTCGTATTGATCTCAGTACGGATATAACCTGGATAGATGGTTGATACTTTAATCGGCAAGTTAGTGAGCAACATATCCGCACGGATGCCTTCGGCTAGATGCGCTAAACCTGCTTTAGTAGCGCCATAAGTGGTCATGTGTTTAGGCAAACCGCGCATGGCCGACATACTAGATATCACTACCAGATGCCCACTATTTTGCGCGCGGAATATCTGCATACCTGCTTCACACTGTGCTAACGCTGACACAAAATTAATTTCAGCGGTGCGGCGATTGGTCTCAAACCGACCTTTACCGATACGGCGACTCTCGCCGACGCCTGCGTTGACGATTATGCGATCAATTTGCCCAAAGTCCGCTTTGAAAGCCTTAAATACTTTAAATATAGCATCGTAATCACTAACATCTAAGGCTTTATATTCCACCCGAATAGTAGGATAACTGTCTGTCAGCTCGATTGTGAGCTGCTCTAAGCGATCCGTACGTCGCGCACAAATTGCCAGATTATAGCCAAGTTTAGCGAATAGTCGTGCCATCTCCTCACCTAGACCTGAGCTGGCACCTGTGATCAAAACCGTTTTGTCTTGACCGACCTGTTTTTTGTTTCGCGCCTTTAGATAACGTGCAGGCTGAATAGCACTATAAGCTTGATCTTTGCTTTGCTTAGCGGTTTGGGTCACTAAATTAAATAATTTATGCTGCATAAACAGTCCTCTCGATGTCTATAGATATAAGATAATAAGCTTGACTTTTGAGTCCAAAATTGTCGAGTTAAAGTCGCTATTATAAGGGTTATTACTCTCCTTATGCATAACAATTATGTAGGAGCTGTTAATTAACCGTTAATATCTTAAAGACTGTTCTTATTAGATCATTTATTAGCATTTAGTTATTAGTGCTTCGTTACTTAAGCTTCGTTATTAGTGCTTCGTTATTAGACTTTTGCCTTCGCTAAACAGATGACTGTGCTCATTATAAGAGAGCAGCTGCAACTTTTGCTGTTGAACAACAAGACTAGTGACGCCCGTATTGACTGAACTTTGGGTCAATTGATAAGCGGTTGCACTGCTTTGCTTCAATAAATGCGCAGTGATAGCAGCGATGACACCACCTGAGGTAAATACTAGCACCGTACTGTCTGCGTCTAGGCTATCTGCATTTAGATTGTGCATAGCGTCAACTTGGTTGCGTAGCTCCTCTAACCCTTGCACGGCCCGCGCACTAAACTGCGGCCAACTCTCAAGATACTCATCATCATGCTCGCCTGCATGCCAGCGCTGCATAGCTTGACCAAATAACTCACCTAAACGGGACATAGGCTGATTATTACGATTGAGCTCAGCTGCGATCTGAGCTTGCGTAGACAAAGTAGGATTGGATTTGACAAAGATATCTTCGTGATTGAATTCATTAAAAATAGGCAAAACACAGCTCTCAGGATTGCTCTTATCAAAAATAGGTTTTGTACTTAAATCATGCTTTGTGGCTGACCGATAAGCGTGATAAAAGTGCTCAGCTGAATCACGTTGACGTACTAAGCTGCCACTAAATATCGCATCGATACGGCGCTGGGTACTGCCATAATGCTCACCTAATCTCTTAGCCTGTACTACCCCAAGCTCTGAGAGTTGGTCGTAGTTTTCTTGTCCAAAGGAGGCTTGTCCATGACGAGCTAACAGAAGGGTTATCATAAAGAGTGGCCTATTATATTTATATAGTTACTACTGGCTCAATTTAAGAGAAGTAAGCGCCGTTATTCATCCGTGTTTTTTGAATCATCATCGATCTCTTGCTCAAAATAAGCTTTAGGTAATACGCTTTTTATCACCGCTTGTAATGGACTTGGTAGTTGCTCAATAGTAGCAGCATCTATGCCTCGATCTTGCAGGTGCGGCTGCACATAGCTCATAAACATAGCTTCGCCCTCATGCTTGGCGATGAGCTTCAAGCATTTTGCATGGAGGACGTGATTGATAATCCAAAAGTTCTTAAAGGCGGGGTTACTGGTTTGTTTATTATAATAGCGATAATAAATCTGCTGAATAATACCTGCTAGGCGAAACAGACCAAACACTTCATAAAAAGCCCAATTATCGAGCTTGAGTCCTGACTTAGAGAGGTAATACTCAACCACTTCATCGCGAGTCATCATGCCCTCTAGATGCGTGGGCTGACGACGCGCTTGTTGCATGATCGCATTGTCATCCGCTTCGATCCAATAGGCCAATGCGCTCCCTAAATCCATTAGCGGATCACCTAAGGTTGCCATTTCCCAATCGAGCACCCCGATCACTTGGGTGGGATCATTAGGGTCTAAAACCACATTATCAAAACGCCAATCATTATGAATGATACAAGTTTTACTGTCTTTAGGAATATGGTTGTTGAGCCACTGTCTAACGAGCGCAAAGCTCGGGGTATTTGGGGTCTTAGCTTTGACATAACGCTTGTCCCAGCCTGTCACCTGCCGCTCGCAATATCCTGCCCCGCGACCTAGCGCTACTAAATCGGGATGGTGTTGATAGTCCACTTGATGCAGCTCAATTAGGGCATCAATGACATTGGTACACAGCTTGCGGATTTGAGTTGAATCCAAATCAAGCGATTTGGGTAAATTAGCACGCGGAATAATCCCTTCTAAGCGCTCCATGACATAAAAATCTGCGCCAATAACTGTCTCATCGGTGCACAGCGCAAGCGTTTTTGGTACGTAAGGATAGACACCTGCCAGCGCTTGCTGCACGGTGTACTCACGTACCATATCATGAGCCGATTTGGCTTTGGTGCCTTTGGGCGGGCGACGTAGAATTAAATCTTGGTTTTTATCAGGGCTATTGTTTTCATTGAGGCTATTGTCTTTATTGAGGATATTGTATTGCAGACGATAAGTCCAGTTTGATGCGCCTCCTGCGAATTGCGTGATAATGGGATCGCCTTTAACATCAAGACCCTGACCTCGCAGCCATACGCTAACAGCCTCTCCATCAAGCTCTTCGCCTTCACGAACGTCATCACCTTTATCTAAGACTTCTTCATCTCTATTGTTGTTATTGTCTGCCATCTGATAATCCTTATCGTAGGTTTAATTTTACGTTTTTCAATAGTTTATGTTTATCAATAGTCAATGCTTATTCAGTGACAAACTCTATAAAAACTATCCAGCCGCTAAGCTTAGATAGTCTATAGAGCATTAGATGCCTAAGCATTACTAGCTTTGATACTGCTATCGTTAGCGCTTGCGGCTAAACCCTTGACGCTTAAGCTCTAGCTTGGCAATCATGGTTTTGTGAACTTCATCAGGACCGTCTGCCAAACGCAACACGCGAGCCTGCGCATAGAAGCCTGGCAACATAGTATCTTGACAAACTCCCATACCGCCATGAATCTGAATCGCCATGTCGACGACTTCTTGTAGTACCGTTGGCGCGACAACCTTGATAGCCGATATCTCAGTTAATGCCGCTTTGGTGCCTTGACTATCCATCTTTTGCGCGGCATATAGAGTCATAAGACGCGCTTGATCAATCTTGATACGCGCCTCCGCTATCCGCTCAAGATTACCGCCCAATTGTAGTATAGGCTTGCCAAAGGCATTGCGAGTCATACCACGATGAATGGCAAGCTCTAAGGCCTGCTCTGCTGCACCAATACAGCGCATACAGTGATGAATACGACCAGGTCCCAAGCGACCTTGTGCGATCTCAAACCCCATACCAGGACCACCGATAAAGCTCGTTACTGGCACTCGTACATTATTAAAGCTGACCTCGCCATGTCCATGCGGGGCATCGTAATCGCCGAATACCTTGAGCATCCGCTCAATCTTGACGCCAGGAGTATTAACAGGTACTAGCACCTGCGAGTGCTGATGATGGCGATCTTGGACTTCATCTGGAGTATGTGCCATAACGATGAGCAAATCGACTGCTGGATCACCGAGACCTGATGACCACCATTTACTACCATTGATAACGATCTCATCGCCCTCAATGACAGCGGTTGCTTCCATATTAGTGGCATCGCTTGAGGCTACAGCAGGCTCAGTCATACAGAATACCGACCGCGTCTTACCATCTAGCAACGGCGTGAGCCATTTTTCTTGTTGCTCAGGACTGCCATAACGCCATAACAGCTCCATATTTCCACTATCAGGTGCATTGCAGTTGAAGATATGCGGCGCAAGCAGACTATGCCCTGTTAGCTCGGCAATAGGTGCATAGTCCGTAACCGATAATCCTGCGCCAAGCGTGTCATCTGGCAAGAATAAGTTCCAAAGTCCTGCTTGACGAGCCTCCTTACGCAAGCTCTCATAAGCGGCTGGCCACTGCCATTTTTTCCAGTCTCCATCAGGATTGAGCTTATGACAGTCTTGCCAGAACTGCGCTTCTATCGGCGCAATTTTATTGGCGATAAATTCTTTTACTTGGCTATGCATTGCTTGACCATGGGCGCTTGTGGTAAACATCAAATCACTAGTAGACATCATTAACATCCTTATATTATCGTTTTTTGCCTTAACTTTTTATTTTATAGACCACAATAGCAAAAAAGCATCATGTGATTTATAGTGTACAGGCGTTTACTATTTTTGCAGACTTATTTATAACATAGCACCTACTAATAAACAGCAAAAAAGGCGCGACTAGTTAGGTCACGCCTTTACAAAATAAGAACAGATGCTGCCTTCAAATGCCTTTAATAAAAATTGGATTACTGCTGCATAAATCTACTTTTACAAGTGCCACTTTAATGAATGCTACTGTAAACAACGCTACTTTAAAATATTGAATCGATTATTAAAGTCCAAACGCGCTAGGGCGTCAGGCAGTTTATCTACTGCTATATTAAGCGTTGCCTCTGCCGCTTGTGCTAAGCCTAATTTTTCGGCTAAGGTTGGTTTTTGACGAGAATGCAGCGCATAGACTTCATTATCTGCCATTAGCTCTAAAATATAGCTATCAGAGGTTTGTAGTTTATCCACTAGTTTTAATTTTAGCGCATCTTCACCATACCAATGCTCACCCGTAGCGACTTTGTCAAGATCAAGCTGAGAGCGATAAGTGTTGACGAAATGCTTAAACAGCTCATGGGTTTGCTCAAGCTCTTGTTGGTACTTGGCGCGATCTTCGTCATCGTTTTCACCAAATACGGTCACGGTGCGCTTATAGTCACCTGCGGTAAATTGCTCATAATCAACGTCGTGGTTTTTGAGCCATTTATGGAAGTTTGGTAGCTGTGATACCACACCAATTGAACCAATAACCGCAAAAGGGGCTGCGACAATTTTGTCAGCGACACAAGCCATCATATAACCACCACTGGCTGCAACTTTGTCCACACATATCGTCAGCTTTAGACCGGCTTCTTTTAGACGTACTAGCTGCGCGGCGGCCAGCCCGTAACCATGGACGATGCCACCTGGCGACTCTAAACGGATGATAACTTCATCACCTGCATCCGCCGTGCTGATTAAGGTGCTAATCTCTTCGCGTAGATGCTTGACCGCTGAGGCTTTTATATCACCGTCAAAATCCAGTACAAATACTTGCTGGCTGTCATTCTTACTTTTACGTTTGTTTTTGACTTTTAGAGCTTGCTTGGCTTTTTTTGCCATCGTTTTTTTGAACTGTTTTAATGCCACCTTGCCTTGAGTTGCCTCAAGTAAATCTTCGCGGCGTTGCTCTCGGGCTTTATTGAGATGGAGCACTTTGAGCTCAACAGGGTTCTTGGGAGGATGAAATAGCATAAACGGTATTCCTTAATATAAATAAGATTTAAGATAATAATAATTTTTGGAAGATTTCTTAGCAAGAACTGCTTACCTTCAGCCTAATATGTGCACGATGTCACAGAGTTTCAAGCACCGCACCAATATTTAGCGAACGAATAAAAATAAAACCTCGCTAAATAAAAAGCTGAGGTGTGTTCTATGTTCTATGTTCTATGTTCTATGTTCTATGTTCTATGTTCTATGTTCTATGTTCTATAAGTATAGTTGTATAACAAAAGCACATTAGGCATAATATGCGTTTACATTTATTTTTATGTAACCTATCGTTTTTGTATATAACCAATCGTTAGAATTTATCGATAAACGAGTTAATTCAAACACACTAGGCCTATCACTGGCGCTAGTTACTGTTGAATTGGTTGAAATCTCTTAACGATGGCTGCATTATTGTTTTTTGAATTGGGCAGACAACTGGATAACTATTATTATGACCGACAGCAGCATTGAGCAACCTAAATCTATTACCGAAAGTGAAATGAGCGTACATAGTAGCTATCGCGATGAATATTGCGGCGCAGTAAATGAAAATTTACTTGAGCAAACGATCACTATCGTCGGCTGGGTGCATCGTCGCCGTGATCATGGTGGCGTTATCTTTTTAGATATGCGTGACCGTGCAGGTATCTTACAAGTGGTTGTCGATCCAGACACTCCTGAAGCTTTCGCCACCGCTGACGCGGTTCGCCCTGAATATGTCCTCAAAATAACAGGCCGTGTGCGTCGTCGTTACGAAGGTACTGAAAACAAAAACATGACCAGTGGTCTAGTAGAGCTATTGGGCAAAGAGATTGAGGTGTTAGCAAAGTCTGAAACCCCGCCTTTCCCGCTCAATGATGAGAATATGACCGTCTCTGAAGATCTACGCCTAAAATATCGCTACCTTGATATGCGTCGCCCCCAGATGCAAGAGCGTATGGTTTTCCGTGCTCGCGCCACCTCTGCCATTCGTCGTTATTTAGATGATCATGGCTTCTTAGATGTTGAAACGCCTATCTTAACTCGTGCCACTCCTGAGGGTGCGCGTGACTACCTTGTACCGTCACGTACGCGTCCAGGTAACTTTTTTGCGCTACCACAGTCGCCGCAGCTATTTAAGCAGTTATTGATGGTGTCAGGCTTTGATCGCTACTATCAGATCGCGAAGTGCTTCCGTGATGAAGATTTACGTGCCGATCGTCAACCTGAATTTACCCAAGTGGATATCGAGACTTCATTTTTGAATGAAGAGGAGATCATGAGTATCAACGAAGGTCTCATCAAGCATGTATTCAAGACGATGTTGGATGTTGATTTTGAGACATTCCCACGTATGACTTATGCTGAGGCAATGCGTGATTATGCCTCCGACAAGCCAGATTTGCGTATCCCATTGAAACTACAAGACGTTGCCGACTTGATGAAGGATGTTGACTTCAAAGTATTTGCTGGTCCCGCTAACGATCCAAAAGGTCGCGTTGCCGCACTACGTATTCCTAATGGTGCCGCGCTAAGCCGTAAGCAGATCGATGCTTATACCAAGTTTGTGGGTATCTACGGCGCGCGCGGTTTGGCTTATATCAAAGTCAACGATGCAAGCAACATCAATAATGGTGTCGATAAAGACTCAGGTCTACAATCCCCTATCATCAAAAACATGACCGATGAAGTACTTAATAGTCTTATTGAGCGCACACAAGCAGAAGATGGCGATATCATCTTCTTCGGTGCGGACAAAGCTAGTATCGTCAATGATGCGATGGGCGCGCTACGTCAGAAAATCGGCCTCGACCTTGAGATGCAAACTTGCGAGTGGGCACCGTTATGGGTCACTGACTTTCCAATGTTTGAAGAGACTGATGATGGCAAGTGGACGTCCATGCATCATCCGTTTACTAAACCTAAAGGCTCAGTTGAAGCATTAAAAACAGATCCAGCTGCTGCCCTATCTATCGCTTATGATATGGTGCTAAACGGTACTGAAGTCGGTGGTGGTAGCTTACGTATCAATACCTATGACATGCAGCAAGCAGTGCTCGAAGCTTTGGGTATCGGCGAACAAGAAGCCGAAGACAAATTTGGCTTCTTGTTAGATGCCCTCAAATTCGGTGCGCCGCCGCATGGTGGTCTGGCCTTTGGACTGGATCGTCTGATTATGTTGATGGTTGGCGCAGACTCTATTCGTGATGTGATCGCTTTCCCAAAAACTAAGACCGCTGAATGTCCTCTGACTCAAGCACCTGCTGGTGTCGATAGCAAACAGTTACGTGATCTAGGTATTCGAGTGCGCGAAAAAGCACAAGCGGATGCTGATGCGAATAAACAACAACCTGCACAGTAAATTACTCGATAATGTATTAGGGTCTGCTTGATCATTCACAAGCAGGCCCTATTATCTTATACAGTCTTAGCTACTGTTCTGTGAATAGTTATGAACCCTTATCATTTGTTCAAATATGTGCCTTTATCGCTTTTACGCGGTTTGGCACGTAGCATTGCTTGGATCATTATGCGTATGCCAAACGCCAGTTTGCTGCGCACGATTCGCATCAACATGCTTTTGATAGATCCTACCTTATCTGATATGCAAAAGCATACTCTCACTAAGCAGATTGTGCTCAATCAGTGCTTGAGTAGCGTAGAGTCTATTAAAAGCTGGGCGATGTCGCCGCAGTGGAGCATAGATCAGATCATTGAGATCTATGATAAAGAGATTCTTTTAGAAGGTTTAGCCAATCCCAACGGTATGATTGCTATCTTGCCGCATCTAGGGACTTGGGAGATGATGAATGCGTGGATCAATCAAATTGGCGCGCCGACTATTATGTACAAGCCCGTCAAGGGTAGATTGACCAATGAGTTTATATTGCAAGGTCGTCAACGCCTTAGCGCTACTTTAGTTCCAACTGACGGTAGTGGTGTCAAAGCTATATTAAAGGCTTTAAAGCAAGGCGGCTTCAGTATGATACTGCCCGATCATGTACCTGAGCCCTCAGGTGGTGTGGTAGTGCCGTTTTTTGGCATTGAGACTTTGACAAGCACTTTGGCCTCTAAGCTGGCTAGCAAAACTAAATGTGCCTTGGTAGGTCTCTCTTGTATTCGTCGCAGTGATGGGCTTGGCTTTGATATTCACTGTTATCGGCTTGATAATCCCGACTTGTATGATCGCAATGCTAATGTCTCAACCCATGCGCTCAACCAAGCTATGGAGAGTATCATAAAGCCACACTGTAGCCACTATATGTGGGGCTATAGGCGCTTTAAGCATATCCCTGAACTAGGTAACCCCTATCGCGCTGATAAGCATAAATTGACAGCGTTTATTCAAATGAACACCGCTCGTAGGCGCACGACTCAAACTGCAAAGACTATAGCTACAAATACTAGGCTCACCACTGATACCAATACCAATGAAGTTAATAAAACTGACAAACCCTCTAGTTAGATTTTTATGATCATGGGTGATATGCTTTATTCAACTTTATATTGATATCACTGATATGAGTATTCTCTAACCTCTATGTGAGTATTTTATGGCTACTGATACAACTTTAACTACCTTGCCCAATCAGACTGACACTAATACTGATAAAGTAGAACAGCGCTATATTATCTGTATGAAATGGGGCGATAAGTACGGTGCCGAGTATGTCAATCGTCTCTATAATATGGTCACACGGCACCTCACTTTAGACTTTCAGATGATTTGCTTAACAGATGATAGCAGCGGTATTAATGCAGCGGTGCAGTGCTATCCGATACCTGAAATGGATTTGCCCGCAGGGCCTGAACGTGGCTGGAAGAAGCTTACGACGTTTAAACCTGAATTATATGATCTAAAGGGCGTGGCGCTATTTTTAGATATTGATATTGTTATCGTTGCTAACATGGATGGATTTTTTACTTATGAAGCGGCGCATGAGGATAGCGTGGTGATTATTCGTGATTGGAAAAAGCCTTGGCGGATGATCGGTAATAGCTCTGTATATCGTTTTAACATTGGTATGAACACTTACCCTGACCTGCTAGCGAACTTTGAGCGAAACTTTGAAACAATACGTCAGCAGGTGCGTCATGAGCAAGCCTATTTATCTAACTATTTGCGCGAGCATCATCATTTAGAGTATTGGGATAAAACCTGGTGTGTCAGCTTTAAGTATCAATGCATCGCCCCTATTCCTTTTAACTTTATTCGCACGCCAAATCTGCCTGACAGGGCTAAGATAGTTATTTTTCATGGCGAGATCAATCCGCCAGATGCTATAGCGGGCAGCGGTGGAAAATGGTATCGTCACGTTAAACCAAGTCCTTGGTTGCAGGAGTATTGGCAGTAGGCTTAAAAAGATTCTCATTAAAGAAACCATAGTAAGTTAGATTTCCAAAGATATCTTTTTCTTTCAATTCTTCGTGTAAGCTCAGCTTGTGCAAGCAGGCTTGGGTTGTAATAAACTTATATTCCTCTAATTTAAATTTTTTATTCATTTTAGTCTGAAGTAAGTGAGGTAGTGTGTCATCCGCTGCTGGAAAATTAAAATCAATAACATTCATATCTTTTAATTCATTAATCATTATCTGAAAGAAGAAGTAATGAGGGATTTCCTCCTCATTTTTCCAGAAGTATAATAATAAATCTAACATCACTGAAGATAGTTCACTTTTTTTATGACCATACATGATACTACTCAAGTGTTTGACTTTAAAATCTTCACGCCAACTAAAGTAAAAATGTTGGTCGCCTTTGCCCCAATTTTTATTAACAGAATTAACATCTCTTGAAAACATAAAAAAGTCATAATCTTCGTACTTAGTAGGAATATCAGCGGTGAGTAATATTGATGCATCTAACCATATACCTCCATAGACGTTTATTAAAAGAACCCTTAATAAGTCAGAAAAAAACACTGGACGAAACTCAGGATTTTTTCTTTTCTCTTTTATAAACTCAGGTAAATCAAGATACTCATCTATGTTTGCATCTGTAATACGTATTACCTCATAATCACCTTTATACTTATCAACTGATGCAAAACATAATTTAGCAGTATCTTTAGCATTCTCTACGCCTTGGGCCCAGTACTGCCAAATAATTTTTTTATTTTTAAAATCTTTTTTGGGTTGAATATTGTACTTTTCGATTTCACCATTAAAGTAAGCTTCTATAATACGATTCCAGTATGTGGCTACTTGAGCTTGTACTGGAAGTTCTGAATATCGAAAGCCCCACTCCTTTCTTTTACTTCTAGGCACTAGACCATTATAGAAAATCTTAAAAGGTTTATTACTGATAACGTGAAAAATATTTCCCATGGTCTATATCTCTTTCAAAATTTTATCTAGTTTAAAATTCTTAATATCAAGTATTATTTTTTGATGTAATGGTAGCTCTTTACTAGCAGTTAGGTAGAGCTCTGAAAAGAAATTATTGTATTGATCATAGGTATCTTTTAGTAAATCTTTCTGATTGTTTTTAGCTATTTTATTTAACAACCCTATATAACGCTTATAGATCTTATACTGTAAATAATGATAGCCGTCTTTTTTCCCATCTCTTTGATAGTTTTCAACGCGATAAGTGAAAGCAAATAAATAATCATCTACGTATTTTTTGTCTAGGTTTTTTAGAATAGAACCCTCACGCTCACGATACTTTATGACTGGATACTTCAAATAGCTATATTTAAAATCCTTCAACGAAAGATCAGTCATAAACAAGATATCTTCAAAATTCAATCCTTCTTTAAATTTTACATCTTGTATCAACTGTCTTCTGAAGACTTTATTCCAAACATGATTGCTGTTATTTGCAATAATATTGTCTAAGAAGTTATTGTTATTATTAGCTAAATTTCTATTAGCCTTGCCTATAAACGCCTTTTTCTTAACTTCTTTTTCTCCACGTAATGATACATAGTCTGCACACAACACATCCGAATTCAGTTTTTCTAGTTGAGCTATAACAGATGAATAAGCATCTTCATACATAACATCATCAGAATCTATGAACCATACATAATCTGCTTTAGCCATATTAAAAAGAGCATTACGGGTTGCTGACAGCCCTCTGTTATGAGGTGCGTCAAAAACATCTATTTGAGGATGTTTCTTATAATTTTCTATGATGGCTGCACTGTTATCTGTCGCCGCATCATTCATAATTAAGACTGATGCTCTAATATCTATTTGAGCAAGGATTGACTCGATACATTCCTCTACATAATCTTCAACGTTATACACAGGTATTAAAATATTAATTGTTATATTACTTTGATTCATAACACACCCACATTTAAATCTAATTGATTACTGGAGCATGTCCTCATTCTATACATAGTAATAAAATGAGGACATGCCCTAACTGTTTGATAATAAATTCTGAAACAGCTCATAATATGCTTGAGTGACTTGTTTTTTATCGTAATGGTTTAAGACCTTGTTTCTAGCCGCCACTGTAAACTCTTGGTAGTTTGATGGGTTAGATAGAACAGTCTCGATGATATCTGCCAGCTCTGTTACTGCTCCGATAGAAAACAAAAAGCCATCCTTTTTGTCATCAATTAATTCTTTCACGCCCATTGCAGTACTTCCCACTATGATGCACCCACTTGCCATAGCCTCCAAGACCGCTAGGTTTAGTCCTTCAAAACGACTCGACATGACGAATACTTTATGTTGCAGTAATAGCTTATCAACTTCGCTACTATATTCTACAAATGTCACTTTATTATGCAGTTTATAACTCTCAATCAGATCATGGACTTTTTTTTGATAGTGTTTACGTCCGCTGCCAACCAAGGTCAGCGAGGGATTTATCCCTTTTTGCTTTAACTGATACAGTGCTTTAATCAAAGTAACGTGATCTTTGCTTTTAGCATATCTTCCCACCATAATCAGATCTTGTGGTCGCACATGGATAGGTGATAGGTCTGCACCGCCAAATCTAGTGGTATCAATACCATTTGGAATAGCTTGAATAGGCGCATGAAGACCTTGCTCAGACAAAACTTGGGCAACGCCTTCAGAGACCGCTACAATACAGGTAGTAGACTTACTTAGCTTACGTGTTTGATACAACTTCCACGGCGTATAGCGCTCTTTAGAGTTATGCTCAACCTGCACCAAATAAGGTACTTTGGCTAAAATTCCTGCGCGCCGTCCTAATAAATGCTCAGGAAAGCCATGGGCTACCAATATATCAGGTCGCCACTGCTCACATATTTTTTTTAGCTCATAAATAGTCGCCATGTGCGCGACACCAGTAACAACTTGATAACTAATTTTTTTATCAGCAAGCTCAGCAAGCTTTTCTAGAGTAGTCGTTTTTTTTTGGCGCAGTACTAGTAGATTCTCAGTTCCTACGATTTGGTCGTGTGCGACCACCAGTTCTACGGCAACCTTTGTCGCTCCTGAAAAGCCGCCTGTGACAAAATGTAAAACTCTCATTGATTTCACCGCAATATTGGATTTAATCGGCAACTAGTAGATAAAGGCACGGTAGCTCGCCATTTCAGCTCTTGTTCAGCAAGGCTTACATTTGCCCAAAATGTTGGCAGATCCCCCTCTCGTCTTGGTACAATATTTTTTTCAATTCTAATATTATTAATGTCCTCAAATGCCTGTACAAGCTCTAGCACTGTAATACCTTGACCTGTACCCAAGTTAAATTTATAAAAACCTTTATTTTCCAAATATTTAAGGGCGGCTAAATGCCCTTCGACCAAGTCCATGACATCAATATAATCACGCTCACCCGTTCCATCTCGCGTATCATAATCATCACCGAACACCTGCAAATAGGGTAATTCACCTCGTGCTACTTTTATAAGGTATGGCATTAAGTTATTAGGAGTATCTTTAGGATTTTCGCTGATACTCCCTGAAGGATGTCCACCAATAGGATTGAAATAACGTAAAGTGATAGCAGAAAATTTCTCATTCATTTTACAAACATCATTTAGCATATGTTCAACGTGAAGTTTAGTATGACCATAAGGATTGATCGGTTTCGTAGGATGTTTCTCATCATACGGTAAATATATAGGCTCTCCATAAACCGTAGCAGATGATGAAAAAATAATTTTTTCGACACAGAACTGCTGCATGACTTTTAATAAAATGGCACTGCCGTGTACGTTGTTGTCATAGTAACGTAGTGGCAATGCGACTGATTCTGCCACTGCCTTTAAACCAGCGAAATGTACTACGGTATCAATTGGATATTCATCGAATACTTTTGTCAATAATACCTCGTCTCGAATATCACCTTCAATAAATTCAAATGTCTTAGTAGAAATAGTTTCTATATTAGTTTTTATATTAATGTGGCTATTAGAGAGATTATCGATAGAGACAATCTTATAGCCACATTGCAGAGCTAACACAATAAAATGACTACCAATATAACCGAGCCCACCAGTGACTAACAACATACCTATTCTCACTTTATTAGAGTAATTCGAACTGACTTCAATATCGTTTAAATGTTCTACTTACTAATAGACCTCCTCTTGTATAAGTCATCGCTAGCTCTTATGACTACGTTAGTGGAAGTCAATGAACTGGTGCTTTTACAAGAGGTCTAACGTCTATTTAGAACAAGAAAAGTTAGATAGTCTTTTGTTATCTTAATTGAATTCATAACACACAGTAGTATTTTATATAAAATCTTTCTTTAGTTTATTACTATTTAAAAAGGATAAAACCTGATTAACCTATTCACGTTTTAAAGGGCTTATACTTAGCCTTGATATGCTTTAGTTCTAAAAATCTAATGCGCTTATTACTATAAGCATTAAACTGAGTTATTCTCTTACGGCTTTACTCCGATGACATACATACAAATTAGTCTGTAGCCGGTTTGCAATAAAAAAGATACGGATCTTAAAGCCGCGTAGCTAGTATTCATTTTTCTTGCTTGCTGTGTCTACGCTGCTTCAAGCCTGCAAAAAATAAATTTCTGTTACGCTGTATCGTTTCTATATTGAATTGACTATAGCACAGTGACTAAATACAAATAACTCATGTGCTAATTATTTATACTAAAAAAGGCTAAGAAAATAGAATTCTTATCCTTTTTGTATCATTTAAAAGATAGGTAAAAAGAGAAATTGAAAGTAGCTGCAATGTCAATCATTGAACTTAACAATTCTTGTAAAACATACTAAGACTAATCAATCAATAAAGCTTAACCAGTCCATGTACTGCTCATTACGACCATGCACCACGTCAAAGTACAAAGTTTGCAGCTTTTCAGTTAAGGGGCCACGGCCACCATTGCCGATAGTACGATCATCGTATTCACGAATCGGGGTGACCTCAGCTGCCGTACCGGTCATAAATATCTCATCCGCAAGATAGAACTCATCACGAGTAATACGGCGCTCAGTGACTTTTATGCCTAAGTCATTAGCGAACTGAATAATAGTACGACGGGTAATGCCATCTAGCGCGCCACCAGCCAAATCTGGAGTATGTAATTCGCCGTTTTTGACCAAAAATAAATTCTCTCCTGAGCCCTGACAGACATAGCCTTGTGAGTCCATCATAATCGCCTCATCATAACCATTACGCGTGACTTCGCGATTGGCCATGATTGATACGGGATAGTTGCTTGAGGCTTTTGCCTTGCACATGGTGACGTTTGGCAGATGATGAGTATAAGAAGAGGTTTTGACACGGATCCCCTTTTGAATACCTTCCTCGCCTAAATAAGCACCCCAGTGCCAAGCGGCAACCATAGCATTAACGCTATTATTATGAGCCGCCAAGCCCAGTTTTTCGGCACCTATCCATATCAACGGACGAAGATAAGCTTCGGCTAAATTATTTTGCTTAACGACATCTTTATGCGCCTGCTCTAAGGTTGCCGCATCGAAGGGTACCTCTAACTGAAATATTTTCGCTGATCCTAATAGACGCTCAGTATGGTCTTTTAGACGAAAGATAGCAGTGCGCTTATCATCCGTTTGATAAGCACGTACCCCTTCAAATACCGCTATACCGTAATGTAGACTATGAGTCAGCACATGAATTTTGGCATCAGGCTGTTCGATCATTGTGCCATTCATCCAAAGCTTACCGTCTTGTGTTTCCATGCTCATTGAATCATCCTTAACGTTAGTGCTGATGCCTAACTTTTTTGTTGAGTTTTAGATTTTGGTTTATTGACTATATTGTCTTATAAGCGATACAGATAATTAAAGAATCGATGTAAGCTGCGAGAGATTATAGCACCAGCGCTCTGAATAAATGAAATCTTTTAGTTATCCTAAATTAGACTTTTATTTATATCAAATTAGGATATAAAGGTTAGTTTGTCCCTTCGTCCGTATAGCCGTCATCGCTGCCACCCATCAAGCGCTGCCACTGATCCTGTACTAGCGCGCGAGTGTCAACCCATAGCGTCTCATCGACCAATAGCGACTGCTCAGATAGCGCTAATTGATGAGTGGCAGCGCGAATACGTAAGTAGGCATCGGTCAAATCTTGGCAAATTTGTGTGTCCCATATCTCAAGTAGCGCCATCTCCTCAAAGATACGGACGTTATCACTCCATTTGGTCAAGCTGGGATAATGGTGAGAATAAGCCAATACCGCAAATTGTGCCAAAAACTCAATATCGACAATACCACCAGCGTCTTGTTTAAGATGAAACTTACCTTTTTCTTGCTCCCTCTCGCTAGTGCCAAGATGCTTTTGCATTTTGAGACGCATGCTCGTCACCTCAACGCGCACTTCGTCAAGGGTGCGTGGCAAAGATAGAACTTCACGGCGAATATCACAAAAATTTGTAGTCACTCGCTTATCGCCGCAGATGGCGCGCGCGCGTACTAAGGCTTGATGCTCCCACGCCCAAGCTTTACTCAGCTGATAGGTTTCAAACGCATGACAGGACACCACCATCATGCCAGCATTGCCTGAGGGGCGCAGGCGCATATCGAACTCATAAGCACGGCCATCACGGGTCTGGGTATTTAGGTAAGTCATCAGCTTTTGTGCCAAACGCGCGGCAAACTTCATGCCACTCACTGAGGTCTCGCCTGTGGTCATGCCCTGCTCTTGTATCTGATGCAAAAATACTAGATCCAAATCAGAGGAATAGGACAGCTCAAGCCCACCAAGCTTACCATATCCAATGATCGCAAAGCCGCAATCGGCCTCGGTGACAGGATCGCCACCTTTGCCGATAGGATAACCGTAACGCTTGACCAGCTCACTAAAGCCACGCTCAAGAGCCGCCTCTAATACCACCGCTGCGATATAAGTGAGCGAGTCGGATACTTTCATAATCGGTCTTTCGGCTAACACATCACTGGCTGCTACTGCAAGCACTTGGTTTTTCTTAAACAGGCGCAGTACGCTTAACAGCTCTTCTTCATCATCAGGCTCAACTCGCAAAAGACGCTGACGCAAAATATCGCGCAGCTCAGGCTTATCAGGCAGATGGCGATAGCGCTGCTGCAAAAACGTATCGAGCAGGACAGGATAGCGTGCCAGCTCACCTGCGATCCAAGGACTGGCTGACAGCATCGGAATCAGCTCAACCGTTGCGTTAGGGTTTTCAGCGATCATCACTAAGTAGATCGAGCGCCGACTGATCGCCTCTAGTAAGGTAATGAGTCGGGGTAACGCTTTATTTGCTAATTGCTGCTGCTTTTGGTGCGCAAGCAAGGCATGCAAGATTATAGGATAAGCAGCATCCAACCGAGCCCTTGCCTCTGGGCTTAAATTGACTATCATTTTTGATTGCCAAAAAGCTTCTAGCTGCTCGCGATTCTGTTCGCTCAATACCGTGTCTAACTGCGCTATTTGCTCATCAAGTTTGGCAGGTACAATGCTCGTGTCTTCTTGAGTTGCCACTTTGCGCTCAGTGACCATACGCTCAAACGGCACGTTGACTTGCTCTCGATGCTCATTTAAGGTTAAGAGCAACGCTTGCCAGTCTGTAAAGCCTAAAGTAGTCGCCAAATTATGCTGCCAAAACTCGTCCTGTGGCAGTCGCTGGGTTTGCTGATCGTTGATCGCTTGAATGCCATGCTCTAGCCGACGCAAAAAGCGATAAGCCGCTTGTAGTTTCTCATACGTTGGCAGCTTTAGGTATTTCAGCTGAGATAGCGCTTGCATAGCTTGCAGGCAAGACTTGACTTGTAACTGCTGATGACGACCGCCATAAATCAGCTGAAACGCCTGTACAATAAACTCAATATCACGAATACCACCCGCCCCGAGCTTTATATTATCTAAATCTTCACGCTGGGCGACTTGATTTTGGATCAAAGACTTCATCTCACGTAGCGCTGAAAACGCACTATAATCGACGTAATAGCGAAATACAAATGGCTTGATCATCGCCTGCAAGTCACGGTAGAACGATGACTCAACCTGTCCAACCACTCGCGCTTTTAACCAAGCAAAGCGCTCCCAAGCGCGACCGTGATTGCTAAAGTATTTTTGTAGTGCCGATAGATGAATCGCCAGATCGCTGCCATCACCCCAAGGTCGTAGACGCATATCGACTCGAAATACAAAGCCATCAGCAGTATTATTATCGAGCAATTTAATAATACCTTGTCCTAAACGCGTCATAAAACGTTTATTGTCGATACTACGCGTGCCCTTTGCCTTATCACCATCAGTCTCGCCGCGTGCTTGATGAATAAATACCAGATCGATATCGCTCGATAAGTTCAGCTCATGTGCGCCAAGCTTACCCATCGCCATAATAGCCATACTGTCGGTTTGTTTATTGCCCTTCGCATTGATGAACGTCGGCTGTCCATATTGGGTAATCAGCTGCCCATAGGTATAGTCTTTGGCAAATAAAATACAGCCATCCGCAAACTCTGATAATTCATCGGTTAGCTGCTCAAGCTCGATATCACCCAGTGCGTCCTGCCAAATCCAGCGCATCATCAATAGATTGCGCAGATGACGCAAACCGCTCATCACTTTGGGCTCATCTGCCAGCTGATAGTTATCATCCAAAGTATAATCTTGAATAAGATCATCAATCTGCTGGCGAGTCAAAGTCTGATCAAGAGGATAACTGCGCAGAAAGGTTTGACAAGAGATCGTGCGACTTTCCCAAATGTTATAAGCAAATTCGCTTGCCGTTTGTAATACTTGCAACTGATGGCTGGTTGGTTGATAGTCTTTAAGGTTGGGCATAGCGAGAAAATCTCCTTATGAGATAAATAAAGGTGACCATCAAAATTCTTATTTTAATACTGTTATCTTAGTACTTAAAGCTTAGTACTTAAATCTCAGTACTTAAGTTAATATCCATAGCTACTCGTTCGTAGCAATAGTGTTTAGCATAAAATTACTATTAATAACCTAGCTAAACTAAGACTCAATCGACTTTATGGTAGCATAAAAGCTTAATAAAAATTAAATAAGCTGGCGTCAAATCTTGACCCTACAAAGACTTATTTGAAGGCGACAACACAAGTAAGCAAATGATTAAAGTTGCTGATGTTAGCGACGGCTAGAATTTGTTATTATAGTCATCGTTAACATCGTTTATGATGCTTGTTTTATAACTACTGACTTTATAATTATTAACTTTATAAATGCTACTTCTATGACTACTGCTATGATCACGCCTCTATTACTTATCACCAAAGATCCAAGCCATCCCCTTGCTCATTTGGCATTGCGCTATGCACAAGCCTATTTTGAGCAGGCGGCTACGATGGATAGCGACTCTTTAAAACTGTTCTTTTATGCGGACGCCGCGCATATTGCTAATCGCTTGCGTTGGCAATCGGCTGATCAGATCAATCTAACTGAGCAGTGGCAAGCACTCGCAGCACAACACAATATCAGCTTACCTGTATGCGTCAGTACCGCCCTTAGTCGCGGTATCAGTGATACTGATAACAGCGCTCGTCATCAATTGCAAGGCGATAATCTAGCCCAAGGTTTTGAGCTGGTTGGCCTTAGTGAGCTGGCGATGATGATGCAAGGCGATTGTCGTTTAGTACAATTTTAGATCTAGGCTGTTAGTAAAACTTATAAGGTTAAATAATGAAGCTTTTGATTCAACTGCGTACCCCTACTGAAATGGCAAGTTATGAAGGCTGTGCGCTGGCTTTGACGCTAGCGACATTTGGTCATCATGTGCAGCTTTATATCGATGCGCCCGTCTTTGGCTTGATTATGCAGCCTAAGTCGCGTCTACATGGCATGATTCAATCCCTTGAACTATACGATATGCCAGCCGCTTGGCTACCTGATGATGTGTTTAGTGGCTGGCTGACTGGCATGGTGCCTACTGATTTAGCCGCGCAGTTAACCCTTGTCCCTGAAGTAGTCCATTCACAAGACTTCGAGCAATTATTAACCTTTTGATCCTTTAATTTAAAAATCTTCAAAGCTTAACTATTTTAATACTTTACTGTTTTAATACTTTACTGTTTTAATAATTTTAGCATGCATAATTTGCAAAGACGGATATCTATATGGCAACGCTCTACCAGTTACACAGTACAATGGATAACCTTAGAAGCGCTACTGTTGACATGGCAATGACTTGGCGCGCAGGTGATAGCATTATTTTACTAGGGTCAACCGTCGCTTTTATTGACTGGCTCAACGCTTATCTGAATGATGCAGATATAGAAGACATCAAAGCAATCTATGCTCTGGCTGATGATATCGCGGCATTGGGCGTAAATACTACTGCCAAACTTAGTCTAAGCGCTAAGCTGAAGGCGTTGTTGACAGATAATGAATGGGTAGCGTTAACTCAAGACGATGCGTTTGACAAAGTAGTGACGATTGCCTTATGAGTAATGAGAATCTAGCGGCTACTTATTCAAAAGCTAACACACCCGTCATCGCCTTAGATCAAGACGGGCATCTGTGTGATCACACCTTGTGGACACCTGCTATCGCCCAGCAACTTGCCGATACTTTGGCAGTTGTGCTAAATGACGAGCACTTGGTTATCTTGCAACAAGTTAGGGCATTTTTTGATAAGTTTAACCACTCGCCAGCTACGCGCCCATTAATAAAATGGCTACAGCAGACGCTACCTGAGCACGATGTTAGCAATCAAAAGCTACAACAGCTGTTTAATACAGGCTTAGTCGCTCGCCATGTCAATCGCCTTGCTGGGTTGCCTAAGCCACCAAACTGTCTATAGCTTTCATAACTTTTAGAAATTCATAACTTTTAAAGAGTTATAGCTCTCAGAGAATGGTAACTATAAAAGACAACTACTTCGGATCATAGACCGTTAAAGTCTCATAACCTGTACTACGACCTTGATCCCCGCCAAACCCCTGCTGACGCCAGACTTCATAAAGACATATTGCCACGCTATTTGATAGATTTAAACTACGCGAATCTGGCAACATCGGTAGCCTGAGCCAATTATCCTGACCAATATCTGCACGTATCTCATCGGCAAGTCCTGCGGTTTCTGAGCCAAAAACAAGCGCAATATTAGCACTGTTCTCACTATGAGCTTGCCCAGCAGGCGTGTGATCAAAAAAATCATACCCATAAAACGACTTGCTAAGTTTAGTGGTCAGCGCGGTAATAGTATGACAGTCTGCTGTTATTAACGCCTGCTTGGCGGCGACCCAATCCTCATGAATTTGCAGATGGGCATACTCATGATAATCAAGTCCTGCGCGGCGCAGTTTTTTATCATCAAGCTCAAACCCTAAGGGCTTAACTAAATGCAACTGCGCACCAGTGTTAGCACATAAGCGAATGATATTACCTGTATTGCTAGGCATCTTAGGGGCCACTAATACGATATGAATAGTCATAATATTTCCATAAAACTTGGTATATGTGAAGGCGTTAAGGGAAAACGCTCTCTATTTTAATTTTAGCAACTGGTCAATTTTTATAAGCAAACTAACAGAGTGCTTAATGATTATAGATAACTCGTAATCAAAAGTTACAGTTTATTAGTGATAGTTACATTTTGATACTGTGCATGGAATTTAACTTTCACTATTATATCTTTGTCGGATAGCAAGACAAAGTTGTGCTTATGTCATAAAGCTAAATTTTTATTTGTCTATCCAATATTTGATAGATGACGTTTGAGCAAAGTGCTTAACGTCATTTATTTTGTTAGCTTTAACCTACTTATTATTGAGGAAATTATTATGAAAAAAGTAATCATCGCATCTTTGACCGCTATGTTTGTATTGACTGGTTGCAACACTTTTAAAGGCTTTGGCCAAGACGTATCAAGCGCTGGTGATGCTGTTACCGGTACTGCATCAGAAGTTCAGAAAAAAATCTAAGCTATTCATTGTTAGATTTAAAAAAGGCTTACCATTTGGTAGGTCTTTTTTTGCTGTCAGTTTTGTCAGCACTAATGCTTTAGAAAACTAGAAACTTAGAATCTGAGAGCAATTACAAAAACTCTCGTAATATCTGATTAAGATAACGTAGTCCCAGCTTAGTCGGTTGCAACCTGTCTTGACTGTCCATAAGTAAGCCTTGCGCTACGAGCTTTGTGACTTGCTTAGCAACATGCTCATAATTTAGCCCAGTACGCGCTTCAAACAGCGCCCATGTCACTCCCTTGTGCAGACGTAGCGCATTAAGCATAAACTCACTGACCAGCTCATCATCAGCGATAGGATGCCAACCAATCATCTTCGGTGCAGCTTTGGCTATTGCTGACTCACTTTTAGAAGCGCTGTATGCGACATAATCTTTTGGTAGACGTGACTTGCTAAAGCGATAGATACCAGCAGTCGTTGAATAATTCTGATTTGACTCCTGATTTTGTAACCGCTCTGACTCATCGTTACTAATAGTTATCTTGCCATGCGCCCCTGCGCCAATCGCTAAGTAATCGCCAAACTGCCAGTAATTTATATTATGCCGACAGGGCGTATCTAACCTGCCCGCCCACGCCGATACCTCATAATTGTTGTAGCCCAAGCTTTGTAGTAATGCTTGGCCTGCCTGCTCAATATCTGCCAAGCTATCCTCATCTGGTAGTACAGGCTGATCCCGATAAAACACCGTATTAGGCTCAATAGTCAGCTGATACCATGAGATATGAGTGGCACCAGTATCATGGGCCAGCTGAATATCATGTAGCGCCTCAACTAAGCTTTGCTGCGGCAGCCCATGCATTAAGTCCACGTTCACTCGGCTAAACCCTGCTTCACGCGCCGCTTTAATTGCCGTTATCGCTTGCTTGGGATCATGAATACGTCCCAAAGCTACAAGCTTATCAGCAGCAAAGCTTTGCACTCCTATAGACAAGCGATTGATACCCACGTCTAAGTATTGGGAAAATGGCGCATGTTCGAGCGTCCCAGGATTGGCCTCCATGGTAATTTCAATATCATCAGCAAAGTCAAAGCAAGCGCGCAGTCCTGCGAATAGGCGCTGATACTGATCAATAGGCAGTAGTGATGGCGTACCACCGCCGATAAATATCGAGCTGATTTGCCGAGCCTGCGTCAATGGCTGCTGCATCTGCGCGTCCATGAGCAACGCATCTACATACTGACTATAGGTATCGTGCATCGATGGTTGACTAATAGAGGGCAACTCGTGCGAGTTAAAATCACAGTAAGGACACTTCTTTACGCACCAAGGTATGTGAATATAGAGGGCAAGCGGAATTGCTTGTGCGTCCATAGTATTAAAATTGCTATTGATTGGGCTTATTTGGAGCTGTGACATAAAGTAAACTTATTGACATAAAGATCAAGTGTTGATGGTGACTGACAGCATAAACAGCAATGCTAAAAACCAGTATTATAAACAATCGACAGCAATAACAAAATCAGTAACGAATGCTAATATTACTTTGAACGCATTACAGGCACTATATACAAAGTTTTATACATAAAAATAATTAATAAACATTAGGGACAAGTAATTATGGCTTATTGGCTAATGAAATCTAATCCAAAATTTTTTGGTATTGATGATTTACAACATTTAGGAACAGACACTTGGGAAGGGGTACGCAATTATCGCGCGCGCAATTTTATGCGCGATGATATGCAAGTTGGCGATCAAGTTATTTTTTATCACTCAAGCGCTAAGCCTTCAGGAGTTGCAGGAGTTATGACCATTAGCCGCGCAGGCTACGCTGATCCTACCCAGTTTCATCCTGAGCATCGCCATTATGATCCTTTGGCGACTGAAGATGCCCCAAGATGGTTTATGGTCGACGTCACCTTTGAGCAAGCGTTTAAGGAAACTCTGCCCTTATCTGCTATTAAGTTTATACCAGCGCTTGAAGACTCATTATTACTCAGAAAAGGCTGCCAGCAGTTAACCATTATTCCGCTTGAACCCAAACACTGGCAAGCGATTATGGATATGGCTGAGGATTTAGATCTACGATAATAGATTTCAGCAGGTTTTAGACAAATCCACGATCATTATTGCAGCGTTGTATAAATCCTATTAGGACATAAGCGATAGCTTGAAAATATTGACATCATAGCTTGGCTTGTTTACCATCACGCTTGGCTATACCCTTGAAAAAAACTTAGCTTTTGACCTGTCTACTTATACTTTGAGTTGACAGGTTATTTTTATTTAGATAAGCATTTTTAAAACTTCCTCTTTGACTATTTTGCTACTATTTTTTCGTTACTATTTTTGTTGATAGCATCATTTTTCTATTAACAATAATTTCCTTAAATAATAAAAAGTTGCTCATCATGGCTTTGCCAATATCCTTTACCGATTTTAAGAGCTATAGCTTACGCTTAGGTGTACTAGCGCTCCCTATTTTAGTCACTCAATTTTGTCAGGCGGCATTGGGTGTCGTTGATGCCATTATGGCAGGACAAGTCTCAGCGCTTGACTTAGCAGCAGTCGCAGTCGGCTCTGGTATTTGGTTGCCGCTGTTTTTGCTGGCGACAGGTATCTTAATTGCCACCACGCCACTGATTGGCGAGGCGATAGGTCAAAACAAGCACAGCGAAGTGCCCCATATCACTCAGCAGTCGCTTTGGACAGCAAGCGTGATTGGCATTTTAGGGTTTATTATTGTCAATCTCATGCCAGGCGTGCTCAATATTATGGGTGTGCCTGCTAACATTCAGCCTATTGCCGCTCAGTATTTACATGGCGTCTCTTTTGGTTTTCCTGCTATGGCAGTGTATGCCGTGCTGCGCAGTTATTGCGAAGCCTTGGGCAGCCCTGAGCCTGTGACTATTATCAGTATCGTAGGCTTATTAGCTGATATCCCGCTGAACTATATTTTTATTCATGGGCTGTTTGGGATGCCTGAGATGGGCGGCGCAGGTTGCGGGGTGGCCACTGCTATAGTGTTATGGATTACGGTCATATTACTAGCGACTTATACTGCCTTTACCAAACGTCAGCAGATCGCTGAAACTCGGTTTTTTCAGAATTTTACAGCACCAAATCGGGCGCAAATTACTAAGCTGCTTAAGCTTGGTATTCCTATTGGTGTCTCAATATTCTTTGAGGCCAGTCTATTTAGCTTAGGCGCCATCATTATCAGTCCCTTAGGTGAGATTGCAACGGCCTCGCATCAAGTCGCCTTGTCAGTGACCGGTCAGCTCTTTATGATTCCCATATCAGTGGCTATGGCATTGACCATTATGGTGTCTAATCGCTATGGTGAAAAGAACCTAGTAGCGCTAAAACAAGTGCAAGTGACTGGTCTTATTTGGACGATACTCATTGCCATTGTCTGCATGCTTGGTATTTGGTTATTTCGGCCACAAGTGGCAGCGGCGTTTACAGATAATATAGAAGTACGAGCGCAAGCGATGCATTTACTTATTTTTGCCCTTGCCTACCAATTGTTTGATGGCTGGCAAGTTAATATTGCTGGTATTTTGCGTGGCATGCAGGATACTACTGTACCGATGTGGGTGACGCTGTTCTGTTATTGGATCGTAGCCTTGCCATTAGGTATCTATCTGGTACGCTATACTAATGTAGGCGCACAAGGATTTTGGATGGCACTTATTACAGGGTTATTCTTAGCGTCTATCTTACTCACACTACGCCTGCGCTTCCAGCAAAAACGCTTGCAAGCGCAGTGGGGCTAATCAGTACTGGCGCTACTCGACTGGTTATACTATGATAAAGCTCAAGGCTATGATCAGGCTCAAGGCTGTAATCAGGCTCAAGGCTGTGATAAGACTTGAAACAATTTATATAAATTCATTATTTAACCACCAGCTTCAATTGAACCTTGCAATTGAAGCTGAGTTTTACGCCTAAATAAGTACTTAATTATAAAATGACGTTCAACTTAAGCTAAAAATATGTAAAAAATCCAGTTAACAGATGTACATTGATTGCTCATTGCAGTGAATATAGGTATCATGAGCGAATACCTAATCAATATTTTGTTACATCAGTTAGTACTATTCCTAGCCAGTACTTTTTTTCTAAACTTTAGTATAAGGTCTCATAAAAATTATGGATATTGAAAAAATACGCACCCTAATCGCCCTCATGGAAGAAAACGAACTGGTCAATCTAGAAGTCAGTTCTGACGATGAGCACATCAGTTTAACTCGCCATTACGAAGCCCCTGCGCCGACTATGATGGCCGCACCCGCTGCTGGAGTAGCGCCTGCTGCTGCTAGCGCAAAAGCCACTGCCAAAGCGGGTAAAGTTGAAAACTCACCTATGGTTGGTGTTTTTTATTCTGCCCCAACCCCTAATGACCCTCCTTTTGTAAAAGTTGGTCAACAAGTACAAGCAGGCGATACTCTCGGTATCATCGAAGCTATGAAAATCATGAACCCACTTGAGGCAACTCAAAGCGGCATCATTGATGAGATTTTGGTAGAGAACTCAGAGGTTGTACAGTTTGGTCAGCCTGTTGTACGTTATAAAGCTTAATGAGCTTATAATACCTGCCCACTCTACAATTATGACTGATAGCAAGTTACGACTACCTTGCGTAAGACCCTATATTAGTATTTTGCTAAGTAATATCTGTCTTATAATAGGCCTATCAGTCACTGCCGCTTTGACAAGGATGACCCCATGATAAAAAAACTGCTCATCGCCAATCGAGGCGAGATTGCCTTACGTATCGTCCGCGCTTGTAAAGCGCTAGGTATCGAAACCGTAGGCGTTTATTCCACTGCTGATGAAAATTTGATGCATTTGCGTTTTGTTGATGAAGCGATCTGTATTGGCAAACCTAACGCCAATCAGAGCTATTTAGATATCAGCACTATCTTAACCGCAGCTGAAATCTCTGGTGCTGACGCTATACATCCAGGTTACGGGTTTTTGGCTGAAAATGCTGAATTTGCTGAGCGTGTCGAAGAGGCAGGTCTTACCTTTGTCGGTCCTAATGCTGACCATATCCGCTTAATGGGTAATAAAGTCTCTGCTATTAATGCGATGAAAAAAGCAGGCGTACCTACTGTACCCGGTTCAGTTGGCGCAGTGACTATCCATAATGCCGAAGAGCAAGCCCGTAATATTGGCTTTCCTTTGCTCATAAAAGCGGCCTCTGGTGGCGGCGGTCGTGGTATGCGCGTCGTTGAACGTTTTGAAGAGGTGGTCGGTCAAGTTCAAGCAGCAAGACAAGAAGCGGAGCTATGGTTTGGCGATGATACTGTCTATATGGAGCGCTATTTGCAGAACCCTCGCCACGTTGAGATTCAAGTATTGGCTGATGGCAATGGCAATGCTATTCATCTATATGATCGCGACTGCTCGCTACAGCGTCGTCATCAAAAAGTCTTAGAAGAAGCGCCTGCGCCTGGTATTCCTGATGACGTACGCCAACCTATCTTAAATGCTTGTGTGAAGGCTTGCGAGCTAGTCAAGTATCGCGGTGCAGGTACTTTTGAGTTTTTATTTGAAAATGACGAATTTTTCTTTATTGAGATGAATACGCGGGTTCAGGTTGAGCATCCTGTTACTGAGATGATTACTGGTATCGATGTAGTGGTTGAACAGTTAAAAATTGCCGCAGGTTATGGCTTATCTTATCGTCAAAATGAGATTGAGATTCAAGGTCATGCTATCGAATGCCGTATCAATGCTGAGGATCCAACCACTTTTGCACCCTCTCCTGGTACAGTAACTCAACTGTTTGCGCCAAGTGGCACAGGTGTACGCTTTGATTCTCATTTGTACCCAGGCTATGAGATACCTAGCTATTATGATTCATTGATCGGTAAGCTTATCTGTCACGGTCAAACTCGCAAACAAGCTATTTCAAAGACTTTGCATGCCTTGGATGAGCTTATTATTGAAGGGATCAAGACCAATATTCCACTGCATCGTGATGTTATTTTGGCGGATACTAACTTTACCGAAGAAGCTCAGAACATCCATTACTTAGAAAAAGAGCTACTCCAACCAGAAAAAGACAAAAAAGTTTCTTAATATTCCATAATATTTACGATTATATGATGCACTACAAAGGAACCGCTATCTTCTACAGATAGCGGTTTTTTAAGATTAAAGATTAGGGCGTGTTGAACATTCGATCGTGGCACTGACAGTGACTATTTATGAATGTTCAACACGCCCTAGATATTTTTGAAATTAAAAATTTTTGAAATAACATTATTTATAACATAAAGAGTTAAGGTAATACTTTATAGAAATCCATAAAGCACTCATTACCGTCAGAATCTGCACACCACTGCATATTATTACCGTCATGCTTCAAGAAAGCTACTAAGGCATCACCTGTTTGATCCACTTGATTACCTGAGCAGTCAGGTTCATTATTATCATAAGTAGTTTGCATAGCGATAATAGGTAAGCCTTCTTCGCGATGCGTGATTAAGTAGCGACCAAAAGTTGTCTCTTTACCACTAACCGCTCGCATCTTATTGTCTGCCGCAAAATTATATAACTCACGACATTGATTATTACGAATTGAGGCAGCTCTTGTATTTTGTGCAGCCACTTTTTGAGCACCATTGCTAACTAAGTCTTCACTCAATGAAGTTTTTATAGAGCGACGCTCGCTTTGATCTAACACGCCATCTAGTGAGGTGGCGGTGACCGCTGTCTCATCGTCTAAGCTTGAGCCTAGTTCTCGTTGTTCATCGGCAAAAGCCAGCTCTTCTACCCGTTTACTCATCACCTCTGTACGTTCCAAATCTATCTGCCACTGCCCTGCTATAGCAGGACTAATATGAGTCGTGACGACTGCTTGGCTGACTTGTTCGCCTGGAACAGGAAGAGTTGACAAAATCCCTGCCAAGGTAAATGAAGCAAATGAGATAGGTTCCATAATTCACCTTTTTATTTTATTTATAATCATAGTATAGCTTATCAGCGTAAGTCTTCGACGCCAAAAACACAAGTAAAAATATGCTATCACCCTAGCGTTATTGACTTCAAATATCAGCTGTATTATCTGTTATGCAAAAAATAGCGCTATATTTTAAGCCCTGTTAAAGCTTTTGATATAGCGCTATTAGCTGTTATTTAAACCTTTGCTTGAGCTTTTGCTTATGTCTTTAAACCTAAGCAGCAGTCGCTGTCTTTGCCTGAGCCAAAGCAGATAATGCCCCTTTTAGCATAGCGGATACTGTACTGCTACAGGTGCCAATACCTGAATATACTTCACCATCGACATTAAGCTGAATATAGGCGGCAGCATTGGCATTGGTTTTATTATCATTATCGACGCTATTGCCATCGACGTCACTATGCTGAGGGTTTACCGCATGCTCTGCATAATTGATGATGTGTAGCGACTTGCCGGTATGCTTTGCCAAACCATCAATAAATGCGGATAACGGGCCATTACCTGAGCCTTCAACGGTGATAGTCTCGTTATTCATATGTACCTGACCATTAAAGAACACCTCGCCGCCTTTGTTATTGACGCTATAATCAAGTAAATCATAGTCACCTTGCTGCAAGTAAGTATCTTCAAAGGTCTGCAAGATTTCATCGTTTTGTAATTCACGGGCGCTACTTTCTGCTTGCTTTTGTACTACGCCACTGAAGTCAATTTGCATCCAACGCGGCAGATTAAAGCCATAATTGCGCTGTAGGATATAAGCTACGCCGCCTTTGCCTGACTGGCTATTAATACGGACCACATCTTGGTAGCTGCGACCGATATGTGCCGGATCGATAGGCAAATAAGCCACATCCCATACATTTTCAGTCTCATCTTTGTGCTGCTCATTATAATCAAGCGACTTTTTGATAGCGTCTTGATGCGAGCCACTAAAGGCAGTAAAGACCAGCTCACCAACATACGGATGGCGTGGATGCACAGGTAAGTTATTACACTCACTGACCACTTGTACAATCTCACTCATATCACTAAAATCAAGCTCTGGATCTACGCCTTGGCTGAACAAATTCATCGCCATGACCATGACATCCATGTTGCCTGTACGCTCGCCATTGCCCAAGAGTGTACCTTCAATACGATCAGCGCCCGCTAATACGCCAAGCTCAGCAGCTGCAACCGCACAACCACGGTCATTATGAGTATGCAAACTAATAGTGACATGCTCGCGTTTAGCCAAGTGACGGCAGAAATATTCTACTTGATCGGCAAACACATTAGGCATAGACGCTTCAACTGTCGCAGGTAAGTTTAAGATAACCTCTTGACCATTCTCAGGTTGCCATACTTCGCACACCGCATCACATACTTCTACGGCATACTCGGTCTCAGTCTGGCTAAAGCTCTCGGGGGAGTACTGGAACACCCATTCAGTTTCAGGATATTTGGCCGCATATTTCACTAATAGATTTGCCCCAGTAATGGCAATCTCTTTAATTTCTTCTTTATTCTTGCCATAGACTTTTTCGCGTTGAATACGGCAGGTTGAGTTATAGACATGGACGATAGCGCGACGAGCACCAGCAAGTGACTCAAAGGTGCGAGCAATCAAATGCTCACGTGCTTGAACCAATACTTGTAGGGTCACATCATTAGGAACATGATCTTCTTCAATCAATTTACGGGCAAAATCAAATTCCACTTGCGCCGCTGACGGAAAGCCGATTTCAATTTCTTTAAAACCCACGCCTACTATTGTCTTAAAAAAGCGCATTTTTTGCTCAATAGTCATCGGATCAATGAGCGCTTGATTACCATCACGTAGATCCACACTGGCCCACATCGGCGATTTTTCAATCGTTTTACTCGGCCAAGTACGATCGGGTAATAGTGGAGCAAACGCAAACGGGCGATACTTTTTATAATCAAAAGCGGCGTGTTTAGGCGTTACTTTGGCATCGGCAGTGTTAGCTTTGGCTTGTTGAGACATAATCAATCCTTAAATAATTTAGCGAATTGTAGTGATTAAATGATGCGCTTATCATACGAGATAACAGAGGTTTATACCATTATAATAGCAAAGTTTATCAAGTGAAAAACACCTTAGTTGTCTTTATTTCTCAACTATATTAGTGATAATTCTTTGTTTAAGCGATATAATTAGAGAAAATCACTATACGTGGCGTAAGTTATGATGAATGATGACAACAATGCAATAGTAGCAATCGATGAGGTTGATAAGAAGTTACTACGCCTGCTGCAAGTCGATGCTCGTATGAGTATTACTGAGCTTGCCGAACGCATCAATCTCTCAGCGACGCCCTGCGCTAGGCGTATCAAACGTTTGGAGGATACAGGGGTTATTATGGGTTATCATACTCAAACGGATGCGCAAAAGCTCGGGCTTGCGCTGGCTATCTTTATTGCGGTTAGCATGGATCGACACACCGCAGAACGATTCGAGCAGTTCGAGCGTAAGGTACAAGGCTTTGATGAGGTAGTTAGCTGTAGTATCGTCACAGGACGCTCTGAGGATTATTTATTAAAGGTGCGTGTGCGCGATATGGCACATTATGAAGAGTTTTTATTACATAGGCTCAATCGTATCGAAGGGGTCGCACAAGTCCATACTAGCTTCGAGCTGCGTGAAGTTTTTAGTCGGAGTATGGTTTAGTGCGCTCTAATTCGCCGATTGTGGCTGCCGACGAAATAACAATAGTAAGACTAGGCTGATTAGTAAGCCAATACCTGCCACGATCAGTCCAGTATTAAAGTTATCATTACTGCCTGCTAACGCTACAGTGATTAAGGGTCCAATAAACTGACCTACGGCATAAGCTAAAGTCGCTAGTCCCATAAGCAAATTAGAATAGGCAGGATTAATACTTTTGATGATATTAAGAGTCATTGACACCATACCAACGAAGGTCAATCCCAATATGACAGCGTTGGTATACAGACCTAACGCGCTGTCGAATAGCCAAGGCGCAAACATGCCCATAGCTTGCAATATCGTCAAACCCATCAAAGTCTTAATCTCGCCAATGCGTTTGGCAAGTGCACCCCATAACGGATTAGAGAGCATCGCAAAAAGACCGACTATGAGCCAAATCAGTAGCCCTGCATAATTCTGATCGGTAAGCTGACCAGTCGCCATCACCGGCAAAAAAGTCGCTGAGGTAATATAACCAAATCCTGCCAGTAGATAGCTGACTGACAATAGAGCAATCGCCCGCGTACGACCGATCATCGCCTCGAATAATGAGCGTTTAAAATTAATATAGGTTTGCTTAATAGAAGGGTATTTGACTTTAGAATCTGATTGGGTAGCGTCTGATTTTATAGGCCGTATAGCATAAAGCAACACTATCAGCGGCAAACTACTTATCCCAGCGACTAGCCAAATCACCTCAAAATGAAAACCCAGCGTCAATAACCACCAAGTCAAAATAGCCGAAGCGCTAATCCCTGTACCAATACCTGCATAATGCACCGTGGATAATAGCGAGCGCTGAGCGCCGCTAAAGTGCTGAATAATAAAAGACGAGCCCAGTATCATACCGATACCACTGGCAATACCTGCTAGCAGGCGGATAATATACCATAAGCTCAAAGGCATATCAGGCACAACCAGCGCAATAGTCGTCACGATGCTAAGAATAATCCCTACCATTAACGCTCTATAGGTAAGGCGCTGCGGCACAAACATCGAAATCAGTGCACCAATAAAATAGCCGCTGTAATTAACTGACGCCAGCCAACCAGCCACCGTAGTCGATAGCATAAGCTCGCTCATAATGTCAGGTAGTGTCGCAGTAAATAAGAAGCGCCCATAACCCATTGCTACTGCTAGACAATACAAACCTATCCAAGCAATGGCAGTTTGACTAGTAATAATTGGAATGATAGAGCGCTGATTGGAGGTCATAACCATGCTCTTTTATAGCTAATTGTGGCCATCAGCACTCTACTCTTATTACAAACAATTATTATAAAACAGTAACATCAAGAGGCAAAAGAAGGTAGCGCTGTATCGTCCTGCCCGAGGATAGCGACTCGCTTATCACTGAACATATCCATATCAGGAGCAAGGGTGCGCATAAAACGATCAAAATAGAGGAGCTGCTTGGTCAATAGCGCAAAGTCGCGCGGGAAATGAATACCATGACGTTTACCAACCTCGACAATCTCCAGCATCATTTTATTCAGCTCATCCGCTTGCTCTTTGACATTAACAGGTACGCCACTAGTAAAGGTAATATTTTCAGCCATGACAACCTGCATCATTCGCTGTAAATCCTCAGCGAGTGCCGCCACATCGACTTGGCCACGAGCGCCTGTCATTTCCATATCGATCATATACTGCGCCATGGCCTGATAGTTATTATCCTGCAGCGCTTGCATCATACCCATACAGGCACGCCAGCTCTCGGCTTTGAGTTTACCCACGATACCGAAATCGATAAAGCCAATGCGTCCATCGGTCAACAGCATCAGATTACCTGCATGCAAATCAGCATGGAAGCTATTACAGAGCATTAGGCTTGCAAACCAAGTGTTGAGCGTATCGGCCATCACTTGTGCAGGGTCACTGCAATACTGACGCATAGCAGTTTCATCGACCATAGATACTCCACGCAGTCGACTCATCGTCAACACTCGCTTGGTGGTTAGATCATCATAGACTTTCGGTGCAATAACACGCGTATTGCCTGAGACTTGTAAGAACTGCTGAAAGTCGCGGATATTTTGCGCCTCAGCAATAAAGTCAGTCTCAGCGAGCATACGCAAACGAATCTCATCAATGATCGGTGCAATGCTCGCAAACTTCATCGACGGCATTATCAGCTCTAATAGCTTGGTTGCCATATGCAAGACGCCTAAATCCGTCTGCATAATAGTCTCAACATTAGGCTTTTGTACTTTTAGCACCACCTCATCGCCGTTGTGCAAACGCGCACCATGCACCTGCGCAATTGATGCTGAGGCGATCGGCTCTTTGTCGATATGAGCAAACTTTTCTTCTAAGGTTTGACCATAGACTTCTAACTCAGCCCTTAGTACTTGCTCAATATAAGCGTAGGATAAGGGTGTGGTCTGATCCAAACAGCTTTGAAAGGCTTCGACGTATTCGCGTGGAAATAGTGAAGGCGTACTAGCGATAAACTGACCGATTTTGATATAAGTCGTACCTAGCTGCTCAAAGGTTTCTTTTAGTAGTTGCGCATCAGGCTTTTCGCCAGTGGCGACTCTAAGAGCTGACAGTCCTGCAACACTGGCAGTCTGACGAACGCGATTGACCACATTAAAGGTATGTTTTAATAAATGAGGGCGATGAATTTTCATAAAAGACAACTGTATCGAAAATAAAGGAGTTAGATGGGATAGTTAACAGAATATTCAATGAGCTTGGCAGTCACAAAATAAATCAATGAGCTTACTTAACGATATAAAAGATTAACGGCTAGCACAGACGATACAATCTTTATCTTGCCTATAACCCATCAGCCGCTGCTGCATGCGGCTACCATCCCACAATAGCAGTTTGCCTGTCAGTGGATTTTTGGTTAAGCCCAAGTATTGCAAGGCTGCATTGGCCTGTAAGCTACCCATAACCGCCGTCGTACTTGCCAGCACGCCAGAATTGGCACAGGTGCGCGCATCAGCTGCTTCATCAACACGAGTCTCGCCGAATACACAATGGTAGCAGCCTGTATTAAGGTGCGGTTCAAATAGCGCGAGCTGCCCCTCCATTGCTATAGCAGAAGCTGATAATAGCGGAATCTGGTAGCGCACGCTAATACGGTTAATCATATCGCGAGTGGCAAAATTATCAGTACAGTCCAGTAATAAATTGGGCTTGCCCGACTCCATTGCTAGCAGCTCATAGGCGTTATTTTCATCTAAACGAGCGACGCTACCCTTTGCCTTTATCAATGGATTTATTTTACCCAGCATAGCAGCAGCAGTAGGCGCTTTTGGCTGACCGATATCTTGTGGTAAAAACAAGGTCTGACGCTGTAAATTGCTGGCTTCGATGACGTCATCGTCAATCAGATGTACTTGTCCAAGACCCGCGCGCACCAAAGCTTCTGATGCTGGACACCCTAAACCACCTGCGCCAATCATCACCACACGAGAATATTTGAGGCGCAATTGAGCATCAATATCCCAACCGTCGAGTAATACCTGCCGCGCATAGAGCAGTAGCTCATCATCGGTCAGTGACTGGCTATCGGTTAACTGAGTCATATTCATTACCAAAGCTTATCTTAATAGTAAAAAAGAAATTCTAGCGACACTAATTCTAGGGATACTAATTGTCAAAGAAGCTGCCCAAGCGTCACCCTATCATTACCACCAAAGTCTTGCACCGTCTGCACTTTATCAAAACCGTTTTTGATAAATAATTGACGCACCGATTGCCCTTGATCATGACCATGTTCGATAGCCAACAAACCCCTTACTTGCAAATATTGTGGTGCTTGCTGGACAATATGCTCGATATCAGCCAAACCGTGATTGGGCGCAGTCAAGGCACTGATCGGCTCAGCTTGCAGACTGGTTAAATGCTTATCCGTTTCATCGATATAAGGTGGATTAGAGACGATAACGTCAAACTTATTATCGTCATCACTCAACTGCTCATACCAACTGCTTTGCACAAACTCAATGTTATTAATCTTATTCGCCACTGCATTATGTCGAGCGACTTCTAGCGCTTTGCTAGACAAATCAACAGCGACAATTTGCCAGCTATACTGTTTGTAGCACTTATTATTAGTCAGCTCATACGCTAGGCTAATCGCAATACAGCCTGATCCAGTACCTAAATCTAGTAGGCGCTTATTTTGATCACTGTTTTCAAACTCTGACTTATTAGCTTTAATCCAAGATAGCGTTTGCTCAACCAATACCTCAGTATCGGGTCTTGGAATTAGCGTATGTGCGTTTACCTTAAAATCAAGCGACCAAAACTCTTGCCGACCTGTTAAATACGCTAGCGGCATGCCCTGCTGCATCTGAGCCACGCCAATATTAAATCGCTCAAATTCGCTAGCCGTCAGCTGATAACTCTCATCTGTTATTGAGAATGATGACGGCTTATCAATAACGTAAAGTAGCCAATCCGTTAGCCAAAATGACGGTACGCCAAACGTTTGAGCGAACTGTGGCGCTTGCTGCTTGATGTGCCGTACTGTCATATTCTCTGCTTTAGACGTTTCCATGAGCTACTCTCAGTACCTATTTAACACTATTTAACCAACACTTTATTCGCTTGCCCGTGGTGGCTCTTTTGTATTGGTCAGACTAGGATTCGCTTTGGCTAGCTCAAGCCCTGCATTCCCTTTACCACTGCCCTTATCATCGTCATCACCATAAATATCATCATGACCGCCAATGACAATGTGTTTATCGACTAAATAAATCAGCACCAATATAGGAATACCAATAGCAAAGGTAAACATAAAGAAAAACGGGTAACTGGTATTATCGACGATAGCTCCTGAATAGCCCCCTATCACCTTAGGTAATAAGGTCATCAAGGAGGAGAATATTGAATACTGCACAGCGGTAAAACGAATAGAGGTCAATGCTGATAAAAAGGCAATAAATACGGCGCTGGCAAGGCCGGCTGCTAGATTATCAAGAATGACCGCCAAATACATATACGGCAAACTACCGGGGTGATAGGTCAGCAAAATAAATAGTAAATTAGTCACACAAGCAAGGATGGCACCAACCATCATAGCGCGCATAATACGCATTTTCTGCGCTAATATGCCTCCTAAGAAACCACCACCGATAGCCATAATGACCCCAACCAATTTGACAGCGTTGGCAATATCAACCTTAGTGAAGTCCATATCTTGATAGAAGACATTGGAGATTACACCCGCAACAATATCCGAGATACGATATAGACCAATTAGCGCCAATAACAATAAAGCTTTCATACCATACCGACGAAAGAAATCTGCAATAGGCTCAACCCATGTCGTCCTTGCAAATTCTGGCTCTACAAGGTTGGCCTTAACCAAGCCATAGCCAATCGCTATAGCGGCGGCCAAGCTCGATACCATACGTACTACTTCAATTAAAAAGCCAAATAGCACGCTTTCAGTCTCAGGCAATAACGGTCCCATATTGGCAAATACCAGTACAAAACCTATGACTGATATGGCAAATACGAGTACTAAGCGAGTATATTCCGAAGTTTTACGCTCGACCAATACCTGCTGGCTAACAGGCTCATGAATAACCAAAGTGGTAATAACCCCAACGCTCATCACCGCAGCCATGATCCAATAAGTATTTCGCCACGCCTCATAACTATAAAATGTTTCGGTCGAGCCAAAATAATCTGCCAAGTATAGCGCGCCAGCACCAGCGACAATCATACCCAAGCGATAGCCCGTAACATACATAGCCGACAATACTGCCTGCAAGCTTGGCGGTGCCAGCTCAATACGGTAAGCATCAATGACGATATCTTGGGTAGCGGATGAAAAGCCAAGTAGTACCGCGCCCACTGCCATTAAGAACAAACTACCCTCAATCGCTGGATTAACACTTGCCATAATACAAATGGCCGCAATAATCATAATCTGCGATACTAATATCCAGCTACGCCTACGACCTAATAGCTTCGTTAATATGGGCAGTGGCACAGCGTCAATAAGGGGCGCCCAAATAAACTTGAAGGCATAACCAAGAGCTGCCCAGCTGAACATCGTCACGACAGTACGATCTATACCCGCTTCACGTAACCACAAAGAAAGACTTGAGAAAATCAATAAAATGGGAATGCCTGCGACAAAGCCCAAAAGCAACATAATTATCGCGCGGCGATCGAGATAAGCTTTTAGGCTCTCACTCAATGACTTCTTGGCAATAGGCGACTTTGATGATGTAGAAGGCGGTACAGATTTGACAGCGGACATAACAATTCACCGAAACATAGGACAGGAAACATCACAGTGCACGCCGTTTTAGTGCTGCACAAAAATGTGATCGTGACAAAATTGAATTATGGTACTTGAGAACGTGTATTTTGACTAGGCATTATGATGATATTTTTGCATTAAACGACTCATAGCTAGACTATCTTTGTTGCATCTATCTTGGCTGTAACTGGATGTATTATAAGCTTGCACAACTGTTATTGCCATAGTTCTATAATAGCTACGTTAGAATTACGGTCGATCGACATCTATCCTCCCTGATATTACGATTTATAATTTAAAACACATAATTATTATATATTTATTTTATCAATCAACGATAACGTTATAAGATAAAACTATAAACGATAGTATCTAGACAATATCTATAGGCATTATTACAGACACCCTTAATTTTTATCATAGCCGGTTTTATATTGGCATAGGAGCAAAAAGATGAGCAAATCTACCCCTTACCCACACACAAAAAGTGCAGAACAAGGCTCAAGTGATTCTGACCATTCAACCAAAGATACGCCAAGTAATACGACTTATGATAAAGGTGATGGCTTAGGTCCTGATATTCATAATCAAAACATTGATGAGTCACATGCACCGCAGCGTCCTAGCATGGGTGGTTGTCCCGTTATGCATCAAGCGCATACAACGACTGCATCAGCAGCAACAGATTGGTGGCCTAACGCTCTAAATCTGGATATCTTACATCAACAAGATAACAAGACTAACCCTATGGGTGCCGATTTTGATTATGCTGAGGCCTTTAAGACATTGGATCTAGAGGCTGTCAAACAAGACCTAAAGAATCTGATGACTGACTCACAAGAATGGTGGCCAGCAGATTGGGGTCACTATGGCGGACTGATGATACGTATGGCATGGCACTCAGCAGGTACTTATCGTAACTCTGATGGTCGTGGCGGCTCTAATACGGGTAATCAGCGCTTTGCACCTTTGAACAGCTGGCCTGATAACGTCAATCTTGATAAAGCTCGTCGCCTACTTTGGCCTGTCAAGAAAAAATATGGTAATAAGCTATCTTGGGCAGATTTGATGATACTAGCGGGTAACATGGCTTATGAGTCTATGGGCTTTGAAACTTTAGGTTTCGCGGGTGGTCGCGCTGACATTTGGCATCCAGAAAAGGACATCTATTGGGGTTCTGAGCGCGAATGGCTAGCGGCAACCAAAAATCGCTATGACGACGATAACGAACGCGAATCGTTAGAGAATCCATTAGCTGCGGTACAAATGGGCTTGATCTATGTCAACCCAGAGGGCGTCGATGGCAATCCTGATCCGCTCAAAACCGCACAAGATATCCGTACTACTTTCGGTCGGATGTCGATGAATGATGAAGAAACCGTCGCCCTAACGGCTGGTGGTCATACGGTTGGTAAGTGCCATGGTAATGGTGATGCCACTGCCCTAGAGGATGAGCCCGAAGCCGCTGGTATACAAGAGCAAGGGCTTGGATGGCGTAATCCTAATGGTACGGGCAATGCTGGCGACACCGTCTCCAGTGGTATTGAAGGCGCTTGGACGACTCACCCTACGCGGTGGGATTACGAATACTTTGAGCTGCTATTTAATCATAACTGGGCGCTAACCAAAAGCCCAGCAGGCGCTTGGCAATGGGAGCCGACGGACATTAAGGAGGAGGATAAGCCCCTTGATGCTCATGATCCAAGTGTACGCCGCAACCCTATGATGACCGATGCCGATATGGCAATGATCAAAGACCCTGCTTATCGCAAGATTTCAGAGAACTTTCATAAGAACCCAGAATACTTTGATGAGGTGTTTGCAAGAGCATGGTTTAAGTTGACTCATCGTGACTTAGGGCCAAAATCGCGTTATTTAGGGGCCGACGTGCCAGCGCAAGATTTTATCTGGCAAGATCCTATTCCAGAGAGCCCTGCTGACTTGAATGCTGATGACATAGCTACTTTAAAAGCGAAAATCGCAACACAAATTGATAATGGCAGTCTTAGCCGTCGTGAGCTAATCATTACCGCATGGGATAGCGCTCGCACTTATCGTGGCTCTGATTTGCGCGGCGGTGCTAATGGTGCTCGTATCCGTCTGGCTCCGCAAAAAAACTGGGTCGCTAATGAGCCTGAGCAGTTAGGGAGAGTGCTTGATGCTTTGACTCAGATTCGGACTGAATTTGCTAAAGATGTTAGCTTAGCGGATTTGATTGTACTTGCGGGTAATACTGCTATTGAACAAGCGGCGGCTGATGCAGGCGTCCATGCGCAAGTCCCTTTTGAGACTTGGCGTGGTGATGCCACTGACAAGATGACGGATGCTGATTCATTCAACGATCTTGAGCCGCGTCATGATGGCTATCGTAATTGGGTAAAAGATAACTATGCGGTATCGCCTGAGGAGATGCTACTTGATCGCAGCCAATTGATGGGCTTGAGCGCTCCTGAGATGACTGTGCTGATCGGTGGTATGCGCGTGTTAGATACTAACTATGAGCACAAGCAACACGGTGTCTTCACTGACCGTGCTGGCGTGCTTAGCAATGACTTCTTTGTCAATATAACCGATATGAATCTGACTTGGCACCCTATTGATGACAATGATGACGCCAGCCATACCTCCAATCTTTATGAAGTGCGTGAGCGTAAAACGGGCAAAGTCAAATGGCAAGCCACTCGTGTTGATCTGGTATTTGGCTCCAACTCCATCTTACGTGCCTATAGCGAGCTATACGCACAGGATGATAATTTAGAAAAATTCGTTCACGACTTTATTGCTGCTTGGAATAAAGTGATGACTGCGGATCGTTTTTAAACTTGAGCGCTAGTTATTAACACTTTCTATTGTTTAACATTATCAAAACGGCTACCTATTATAAGGTGGCCGTTTTTTGTGGTGACTGATATTAAGTTAGCCAAATAATTGAGGTGTTCATTGTTTGTTGTTCATGACACAAAGGATCGTCAGGATTAAGCCAACAATCTCTCTATATTCCAAAATATCATAAATAGATACCTATCTAGTATATACAAGAATAATAGCTTTGAATTAAACTAGGCGCTTGCCAAACTTTGGCGTTTGAAATGCTTATAAAAATATAAGACAGTTCTAAAGTAGCTTTTAAACAGTAGTTTTCAGTAAATAGCTTTAAATAAATATAGTAGATAACAGGGACTAAATAATGGCAATCGATGTGGTGGTAAACCAGCGGCACTTGCAAATTCAGCTCAAGCAGCTTGAAACAGTATGGCATACCGTCATTAATGGTTATAATTTAAGCCAAGCAGCCACAGTGCTACACACTAGTCAATCCAGTCTTTCTAAGCATATCGCCGCTCTTGAGAACCAACTCAAAACCGAAGTGTTTGTACGTCAAGGCAAGCGCTTGACTGGGCTGACCACTATGGGTACGGCTCTGCTACCGCATATCGAGGCTATCTTTGCTGAGATTCGTACGATTGAGAATTTGAGCCTCGATTTTAATAATCCAAATACAGGTACGCTCACGATTGCAACTACTCACACGCAAGCGCGCTATGTATTACCGCAAGTCGTCAAAGAGTTTAAAGCGCGCTTTCCTAAAGTAAACCTAATCCTACAGCAAGCGGATCCTGAAACTATCGCACAGATGGTGATTCGTGGACAGGCTGATATCGGTATTGCAACCGAATCGCTACTACATAATAACTATCTGCGCTGCTATCGCTACTATGACTGGACACATCGTATTATCGTGCCAAGTGATCACGAGCTGGCGGGTCTAGAGAGCATTGATCTACCAACGCTTGCCAGCTACCCTATCGTTACTTATCATGGTGGCTTTACAGGACGTGGAGCTATTGATAAGACTTTTGACGCGGCAGGGCTTGAGCCTGATATCGTACTCGCCGCACTCGATGCGGATGTGATTAGCACTTACGTAGAGCTAGGTCTAGGAATTGGCATTATTGCTGAAATGGCTTATGATCCTAGCAATTATCACAACTTAGTGGCGATACCTGTCGATCATTTTGGCCGCTTTACTAGTTGGATGGCGGTACGAGATGATGCAGAAATACGTCAATACGGACGCGCCTTTATGGAATTATGTCAAAAGCAGTTCGATCATCATAGTGATTTGGTTTAGACGTCAATTTACACCAAACCGAAAAGTATAATTGACAGTGTCTAACAAGTTTATCTTTTGTAGGGTGCATTCCATGCACCGATGGTCGGCAATAGCGTCATTATTGGTGCGCTGGAGAGCACCCTACGTCTACTATATTTATTCAATGTTGTGCTTGGAAAGTCCCACGACCAAACATGCATCATATCGTCAGGACTCTGCCTAAATGATTCAGTTTCAAAATCTTTCAAAGCTTCATATAGATTATCAAGCACTTCTTCTCTAGTGCCTTTAAATATGAACGGCTTACCACAACTAGAATTCGGAAATACCTGAATTTGAAGTTCATCTGTAAAGCTTATAAAACGCCATAATGCAAAATCAGGCTCTAATGAAAATTCAACTTCTTCAGTTTTGCTGCCAAATTGCAGATTAATAACTGCTTTAGCTAGCTCGCTAATTGAATCACATGAAACGTCAGAGATATCTAATATGATGCATTGGCTTTGATTACTAATAGTAAGCTCTAACCAACCTTCAACTGGTACACCAAACTCGATTTTTACTGTGTTCATGGCTAGATACCTAATAAATTCATATTCACATCAATGCTAATAGCTTAGCAATTAGCATTGATGTGAATACTATATGCTAAAGTAAATATAATTATCCAAAACACTGCTCCTACAAAAACTACTAATAAGCCTTCTGGATTAGGGTTGTTTTTGGTAAATAATCTAGTGATGAAATAACCAGTTCCCTTTAATAGTATCTCAAACACTATTTCAATTACAAAATATCCAATCAAGCGACCGATAACTCTGAACATACCTTCGAAGACATCTTCTATCATTTTGCTCTCTATAACTAATTACTTTGTTCGTTGATAACGATATCTTTACGTCTAGTTTCATTCTTATATAGATGGCAATCCTTAGTGTGTCGGCTCACGAGTAGCAGACTACGTTCAATCCATGGGTTACCACCCACAATACATATAGAATTCTATCTCAATATTAAAACTTTGTAGAGTCTTAAAGCTGGGTTGAAAATTCAGCCTACACAGATCAAATGATTGAGTATAACGCAACACCAAGATTTGTTACCCTCATTAACATAGCCCTTTATAAACCTATATTCTACCCCATTATATTACCTATCAAGCATTTAAGACTTTCTATAAATAGCCGTTAGAACTTATAAAACAAGACTGTTAGAGAGTTTTTCAATGCTTATAAATCAATAAATAATAGGTGACTTATGAAAAATACTGAGACTGACATTAATACAATCCCATTATCCTTTTTAGATTTAGCGCCCGTACCCATGGGTAGCACTATCGCTGACGGTATCGCTCAAACCGTAGAGATTGCGCAAAAGGCAGAAGACGTTGGATTTAATCGCTATTGGATGGCAGAACACCATAATATGGCAGGTATCGCTAGTGCAGCGACCTCGGTATTGCTATCGCATATCGGTAGTCAAACGGATCGCATCCGTATCGGTGCAGGCGGCATTATGCTACCCAATCACGCGCCTTTAGTAGTCGCTGAGCAGTTCGGTACGCTACAAGCCCTTTATGGTGATCGCATTGACTTAGGTCTAGGCCGCGCCCCTGGTACTGATGGCGCGACCTTTCAGGCATTACGTCGACAGATGAGTGATGCTGAGCGCTTTCCACAAGATGTTCAAGAGCTGATGTACTTCTTAGGAAATGATACAAATTCTAGTCCTGTGCAAGCATTCCCCGGTGCTAACTCAAACGTACCGATTTGGATACTAGGCTCATCGCTATTTGGCGCAACGCTAGCGGCACATTTAGGCTTGCCTTACGTGTTTGCCTCACACTTTGCTCCGCAGATGTTAGAGCACGCTATCAGCACTTATCGTGAGCAGTTTCGACCCTCGGCTTATTTAGACAAGCCTTATGTCATGCTAGCAGCAAACTTACTACTTGCTGATGATGATGCGACTGCGAACTATCACTTTAGCTCAGCCCAGCAGAGTTTTGTACGTTTGCGACGAGGTGAAAAAGGACAAATGCCAAAACCTGTCGAGGATATGAACAGTATCTGGAATTCGAGCGAAAAGGCGATGGTCGATAGTGCGTTGTCAGTATCGTTTATTGGCTCAGTTGACACTGTGCAGCCTAAGCTTGCTACCTTTATAGCGCGATATCAGCCTGATGAATTGATCGTGACTGCTAATATTTATGATCAAGTAGCGCGCCTGCGTTCACTAGAACTTACATCACAGTTAAATTTGTTTACTTTACAATCAGCTAGCGCCCTTGCATAATTATTGATAGATAAAGGTTTGTTAACGCAAGCTAATCGATAATTATTATTAATAAATGGATGATCATTATGGATACTACTCCTATCATCGGCGCATCATTAGTCATTGGCTCCACTATATTTGCTTATATCGTGGCACTCTTAGTGGTTTTAGGGTTTTTTGGCTATCTGACTTATCGTATCAGCCCTAAGGGAAAAGCCCGTCGTGCAGCAAAACGTGAAAGGCGTAAGTAAGTAACTAGTATTAAGTTTCATTAAAATCCAGTAATGCAATCGCATTACTGGATTTTTTTCGACTCAAAGCTATGTAGTATGATCGCATCAGATGTCGTGCCAAATAGTTCTACAAAGGTAGTAAACGCTAAAATATTTGCTAAATTTCAGGCTGTTTTAAAAGTATCGAAATATCCTAATCTAGGATTTATTAGCTCAATGCTGCTAGCTTTTGCGTGAGGGACGAGCGCTGAGGCGAGTCGTTACAGAATGTTGAGCCCTGACCCGCATATTTCTATCTTGGTAAATACGCGATGCTGAGGCCATATTGGTTAGCTTTTGTTTAAGTATGGGTAAGTAAAAACAACATCAGCACTCACATTAGCCCTAGTCCACGTAATAGCGCTGCGCCAATCGCCATGCCAAACAATCCTACTACGGTGGTAAACGCTAAGATATTAGCCGCTAACACATCATTACCGCCCATGGCTTTTGCCATTACATAGCTGGCAGCAGCCGTAGGGGACGCGACCATCAAGAACAGCACACCCATGTGTACACCTGTCAAGCCAAAAGCTAAACCAATGGCAATCGCTAAGATAGGCGCAATAATAATGCGACCGATACTCGCCTGCATCGATAACCCAGAAGGATGTAGCATCGACTTCAGATCAATACTAGCACCCGCACATATCAGCGCCAAGGGTAAAGCGACCGCTGCGAGCAAATCACCAGTAGTATGAATGACGCCAGTGAGTGGCGGTAATGGCAAAGCTTTGTAGGCAAAAGCGGCCAATAGCGCCAAAATCAGTGGATTGGTCAATAGCTTTTTGACAATCATCAGGCTACGGCTAACCCAAGTATCATCAACACTTTTGGACACTCGGCTCAAAGTAATAACCGCTAACACGTTAAATAATATGGTCACGATACCCATATAGACCGCGCCAATACTAAGTCCAATATCGCCATAAGCGTTGGCGACGGTCGCCAGCCCGATAATTGCCATATTACTGCGAAACACACCTTGGACAAAGACGCCTTGATCAGCAGGCGCACTCACGAAACGCTTGGCGTAGAGTTCAGAGCCGATAAATAAAATAAAAGTGACCACTATACCAGCGACTATCAGCACTATTTGCTTGCCGTAATCGACTTCACTATCGACGACGCTAAAAAATAGCAATGCTGGCAGACAATAATTAAAGACAAAGCTTGACGCTTGATCGATAAATTCTTTGCTGGCCTCGCCGCGTCTTTTCATAAAAAAACCCAACCCCATCAAGAAAAGGTTGGGCAGTACAATGGTAATGGCGAAGATAATAGCAGCGGTCATAGATAGACTCAAGTTAACATGAGGTCAAGCGATTCAAACACAAAGTAATACAAAAAATGATCGTTGGAATACATAGCAAAACTAGGATTCTAAGGCAGCTTTTGCTTTTTTATGCTTTTTGACCGTCATCGCGAGTAGCTGGATTGCAGCGGGCGTTACGCCACTGACACGACTGGCTTGCGCAAGCGTTGCTGGACGCACTTGAGTGAGCTTTTGCACTACTTCATTTGATAGACCAGATACTACGCTATAATCAAAGTCTACAGGTAGCAATGTATTCTCAAGGCGCTTCATCTGCTCGATGTCTTCCTGCTGACGGTCAATGTAGCCTGCATATTTGACAGATATTTCAATCTGCTCGCCAACGAGTGTATCAACTTTGGAATCAGTAATAGCTGCAATATCAGCAAAGTGAATTTGTGGACGTTTGAGCAAATCATAAGCAGTAGACTCTTTAGAGAGCACTTCACCTGTTTGGGTAGCGACTTGCTTACCAAGCTCGTTGATCGGCGTTGCCCACATATCTTGTAGACGCGCAGTCTCGGTACTAATAGCGTCCATTTTTTGCTCAAAGGCTTGCCAGCGCGTGTCATCGACTAAGCCTAATTTACGACCGATTTCGGTTAAGCGCTGATCGGCGTTATCTTCACGTAATAGCAGGCGATATTCAGCGCGACTGGTAAACATGCGATACGGCTCATCAGTACCATGCGTGATTAGATCGTCGACCAGTACGCCCAAATAAGCCTGATCACGACGCGGTGTCCAAGTGTCAAATTCACTGTTATTAGTCGTGACTAAGGCGGCATTAGTACCTGCTAATAGACCCTGCACGCCAGCCTCTTCATAACCGGTCGTACCATTGATCTGACCTGCAAAATACAGCCGATCAATCGACTTAGTCTCTAAAGTTGGCTTGAGGCTTTGTGGATCAAAGTAATCATATTCAATCGCATAACCTGGACGGGTAATATGAGCATTTTCAAGCCCTTTCATGCTATGGATAAACTCAAGCTGTACATCAAATGGCAGACTGGTTGAAATACCATTAGGATATAGCTCATGAGTGGTCAACCCTTCCGGCTCAATAAATATCTGATGGCTGTCTTTATCAGCAAAACGATGAATTTTGTCCTCAATAGACGGACAATAGCGCGGGCCTACGCCTTCGATTTTGCCAGAGAACATCGGCGAACGATCTAAATTCTCACGGATAATGTCATGCGTGCGCGCATTGGTATGCGTGATATAGCAATTGATCTGCTCAGGGTGCATAGCGACATTACCCATATAGCTCATCACTGGTAATGGCGTATCGCCTGGCTGTATGGTCATCACACTAAAGTCCACCGTACGCGCATCAATACGCGCGGGCGTGCCTGTTTTTAATCGACCGACTGGTAGCTTGAGCTCACGTAAGCGATCGGCAAGTTTAATAGAGGGTTGATCCCCTGCTCGGCCACCTTTTGAGTTCTCAAGGCCGATATGAATAACGCCGCCTAAGAATGTCCCTGAGGTTAGCACCACCGTTTCAGTCTTAAAGATGATACCCGTTGAGCTGACCACCGCAGTGGCGCGACCATTCTCGACTAAAATATCATCCGCACCTTGCTGGAATATATCTAAATTTGGTTGGTTCTCTAAAGTATGGCGAATAGCGGCTTTGTAAAGAATACGATCCGCCTGCGCGCGCGTAGCTCGAACTGCTGCGCCTTTACGACTGTTCAATACCCGAAACTGAATGCCTGATTTATCAGTCGCCAGCGCCATCGCCCCGCCAAGCGCATCAATCTCACGCACTAAGTGTGACTTACCGATACCGCCAATCGCAGGATTACAGCTCATCTGCCCAAGCGTCTCAATATTATGCGTCAATAGCAAGGTTTGCGCACCCATACGCGCAGCGGCAAGTGCGGCTTCTGTACCAGCATGACCACCACCGATAACGACCACATCGTAAATTTTGGGATATTGCATATTTGCCTCGCTTGATTGATGATAACTATCGCACTGCAAGTCATTAATTAGCTAAAAATAACTTACAAAACGAATAATTGACAATCGCATGTAAAAAACCAGCAATGACTGGAATAAATGACTAATGATATAAACGACTAATAATAAAGATGTAACCGGTAATTATAGCAATTTTTGAGTAGTATAAGAATATTTACCTCAAAAAATTTTAATCCAAAATTAGATCAGCAACAGTATATTTAGACTATTTACTGTCATCATCGGCATTGTTAAAACCTGTACTCATTGTTGCAACCGTATCAGGCTGAGCACTAAGTACATGCTGGCTACCATAACCCTCAGGATTTATTTGTAAATAAGCATTCATCTGCCCAATCGCCTCCCCATCATCACTAATCAAAATCTGTGACTTGATACTATCCACAGGAGGATGAGGTAAGTTCTTAAGTAGCGCCAAGCGCTGTTGATTGTCGCCCTTTTCTACTACCATTTCGATAAGTTGACGGACATCGATAGGCAAGTCTGAGGTTCCTTGCGCGAGCAGCGCCAAATGATAAGCTCCAGCTATATCTTGATCAGCGACAATACGACGCTCGATGGCTAAATAGGTTGCCTCCGTTGCGCCGCCTGCGACACTAAGCTGATGAATACATCTCAGCGCTGAGTGTGATTCATTATCAGCAATATCAATGATACGCGCTGAATCTGTGGTTAATTTTTCGCGGCGACGCTCAATGGCTTGTTGGTCAATAGATTGATTAGTCATAGAACTCTCTTATTATTAAACTTTTGAAACTTGTGCCCTACATGGGGTCAAAGCCTAAAATTAAAACCTAAGCTTAAGACCTATAAAACAATAAAAAGCTCGAACAGTCAGTATTAGACTATTCGAGCTTTTTGAGTATTGAGCTAAACGCATTAGCTATAAATAGGTGCTGATTGCTAATGCATCAAAAAACAATGTATTAAAAAACTATGCCGCTGGGCTATTGGCTTCAACCAAAGGCTTAAGCTCACCTGATTGGTACATTTGCAGAATAATATCAGAACCACCCATCAACTCACCATCAATCCATAACTGTGGAAAAGTCGGCCAGTTCGCGACTTTTGGTAAAGTAGCACGAATTTCTGGGTTTTCTAAGATGTTTACAAAGGCAAAAGGACGACCAATTTGGGTCAATACTTCAATAGATTTTGCTGAAAATCCACACTGTGGAAATTGTGGCGTACCTTTCATGTATAAAATAACTTTGTTATCTTTGATTTGATCACGGATCAACTGTTCGACATCATTGGCAGCGGTATTTGGGGTTTGCTCGCTCATAAAAGCTCCTATTTGTTGAATGGCTTGTTAAAAATAGTTATATCAAAAATGATTTTCAAACGACATGTGGATGATACATGGGGCAATCCGTACTTTATTACAAGTGTAAATCAAGTAGACTTGCTATTTTTATAATCAATACTAGTGCTCATTTCCAGTTATTAGCGTTCATTGTCAGTTATCAGTGTTCAGCTTTAACTAACAACACCACGGCATTGACCATAACGCCCTCTTGACGACCGGTAAACCCCAACTTTTCGGTAGTAGTGGCTTTAACGCTAATATTATCAATCGTTGTTTGCAAGTCGTTAGCAATATTAGTACGCATAGCCTCATTATGAGGGGCAATCTTTGGTCGCTCACACATAATAGTGATATCAGCATTACCTAGCTTATATCCCGCTGCTTGAATTTTGCCATAGACGTAACGCAGTAATACTCGTGAATCCAGCCCTGCATGCGCGGCATCAGTATCAGGAAAATGCTGACCTATATCTCCCAGTGCCAATGCGCCGAGCAAAGCATCGGCGAGTGCATGTAATACCACATCACCGTCAGAATGCGCTAGCAAGCTATGGGTATGCTCGATTGCGACACCTGCTAGAATGACATACTGCTGTTGCTCGCCATTGTTATGAAAAGCATGAACATCGACACCTTGACCAATCTTTATCATTATATTTTTCCAAAAGTAAGTAACCAACAGACCCTAAACAGTGTCCAAAGTAAATTAAATTTATTAAGGTCACTAACGACGTTTTCAATCCATGCTGATTAACTTACGCAACTCATTAGTCGCGCCAACGGATCGTCATTAGCTGTTATAATATGACGCTTATTTTACCACAAGTTGTTAAGAGACTTCTTATGTCAACCACGCTCGCAATGTCAACGACCCAAAACTTTTGTGCCCATACTGCCCTAACCCTTAGCGATATCGATAATCCTGCTGACATACGCGTTATCGTCGGCATGTCGGGCGGTGTCGATTCGTCAGTATCAGCCGTGTTATTACAGCAGGCAGGCTTTGTAGTGGAAGGCTTGTTTATGAAGAACTGGGAAGAAGATGACGGTAGCGAATACTGTACGGCGATGGACGACTTGGCGGACGCTCAAGCGGTCTGTGACAAGATCGGTATCAAGCTGCACACCGCTAACTTTGCGATGGAATATTGGGATCGAGTTTTCGAGCACTTCTTAGCAGAGTATAAGGCAGGTCGTACGCCTAATCCTGATATTTTATGCAACAAAGAGATTAAGTTTAAGGCGTTTTTAGATTACGCTTTAACGCTTGGTGCGGACTATATCGCTACGGGTCATTATACGCGCCGCAGTGTTAATTACAAAAACGATAATGGCGCTGAAGTTGCACAGCTATTGCGCGGTCTTGATAATAATAAAGATCAAAGTTACTTTTTACACGCGGTTGGCGGCGACAAAATTGCCAAGACTTTATTCCCAGTTGGCGAATTAGAGAAGCCTGTGGTACGCCAGATTGCAGAAGAGCACGATTTGATCACGGCTAACAAAAAAGACTCTACTGGCATCTGCTTTATTGGTGAGCGCCGCTTTAAAGACTTTTTACAGCAGTACTTGCCCGCGCAAAAAGGCGATATCGTCACAGATGATGGTCATACCATCGGTACTCATGATGGGCTGATGTATTACACTTTAGGTCAGCGTGGCGGTATTGGTATTGGCGGGGTTAAAGACCGTCCAGAGGAGCCATGGTTTGTACTGGCCAAAGATTTGGACAATAACCGTCTCATCGTTGGTCAAGGACACGAACATCCAATGATGCAAAGCGGCGAGTTGACTGCATACAAAATGGACTGGGTCGATGGTTTACCACCAAAAGATATCTTTACCTCTGACGGTCTACGCTGCATGGCAAAAGCACGCTATCGCCAGCCTGATCAAGCGTGTCGTGTATTTGCGACAAGTGCTGACGGAAGCGATGTCCGCGTGGTGTTTGACGAGCCGCAGCGTGCCGTAACGCCAGGCCAATCAGCGGTATTTTATATCGATGAGATTTGTTTAGGCGGCGGCGTCATTGAATCTATCGACGCGCCTTGTAATATTTAAATCATTAACTATACTCTTCAAACAGCAAACAATAGTTTGCATTATTTAGCCTAGTATGTATACTTTTGATTAAAACTTATTCGATTTGCTATTTAACGATTGCCATCCACTAGGATGTTTGCAATCGTATATCATTGTTCTTTAATTAGATATTAGTTGATAAAATTACTGATATATTTAAGCAGTTTTATTTCTAAAGTGCAATAAAATATGAACAAATGTATATATTTTCATTAGAGTGTATATGCACCAAATTTATGGTAGTTTTTATTTATATAGCCCTTTTGCCTGATAGCTTAGTAAGCTGAGCCAAACACTTGCTTTAATCATGCCTTTTTTGTAGCAACTCTTGTTATAATCGTCTACCGAAAACACCCTACTGCACCATAAATTGATTCACTTACTATTAATTGAAAGGTATTGTTATGACCTCCTCGTTATCTGCCCTAACCGCACTCTCTCCTATTGACGGTCGCTACGCGTCTAAAGCTGACAGCTTACGCCCTTATTTGTCTGAGTTTGGCCTGATAAAAGCCCGTGTCACTGTTGAGATTCGTTGGTTACAGTCACTAGCTGATAATAGTGCTATAGAAGAGTTAGCTACATTCGATAATGATACTAATGACTTTTTAAATGCTATCGTTGATAATTTTAGTGAAGACGACGCCCAAGCGATTAAAGATATCGAGGCGACGACCAATCACGATGTCAAAGCCGTTGAATACTTTATCAAAGACAAATTTCGCGGTAATGAGCAGTTAGAAACGAGTTTGGAGTTTATCCATTTCGCTTGTACGAGCGAAGATATCAATAACTTATCTTATGCGCTGATGCTAAAAGATAGTCGCGAGATTGTCATTGCCAAAATGCAAGAAGTCACCGATAGCATCGTCGATTTGGCTATTACCCACGCTGACCAACCGATGCTGTCGCGCACCCATGGGCAAACAGCAAGCCCGACGACGCTAGGTAAAGAGATGGCGAACGTCGCTTATCGTCTAGCGCGTCAAATCAAGCAGGCAGGACAAGTTGAATTATTAGGCAAAATCAATGGTGCTGTCGGTAACTATAATGCTCATTACTCAGCATATCCTGATGTCGATTGGCAGATGCATGCTGAACACTTTATCAATGAGCGTCTAGAGCTGACTTTTAACCCTTATACTACTCAGATTGAGCCACATGACTATATCGCCGAGCTATTTGATGTGCTCAAGCGCTTTAATACTATATTGATCGATTTTAACCGTGATATTTGGCAATATATCAGCTTAGGCTACTTTAAGCAGCGTCTAAAAGACGGTGAAGTTGGCTCATCAACCATGCCACATAAAGTCAATCCTATTGATTTTGAAAACTCTGAGGGTAACCTAGGCGTTGCCAATGCTATGCTCGCTCATTTAGGTGAAAAATTACCAATCTCACGCATGCAGCGTGACTTATCAGACTCTACTGTATTGCGTAATATCGGTGTCGGTCTAGCGCAAAGCATGATTGCTTATGATGCTTGCCTAAAAGGTGTTGGTAAGCTTGAATTGAATGCCCAACGCTTAAATGATGACTTAGATAATGCGCAAGAAGTGCTCGCAGAGCCAATCCAAACCGTTATGCGCCGCTATCGCGTTGAGAACCCTTACGAGAAGCTAAAAGCGCTCACTCGTGGTAATGCGATGACCCGCGCGGCGATGCTGACTTTTGTAGAAAGTGATGAGCTATCAGCCGTCAGTGAAGCGGATAAAGACAGTCTACGCAACTTAACGCCAGCGACTTATATTGGTAATGCTGCTGAGCAGGCAAGCACTATTAAAGAGTGGATTGCCAAGCTTTAATTATCAAACTCAGTAATACATACATCATCCAAAAAACATCATGACACCTCTTTAGGTGTCATTTTTTTGTCTATTTACACTAATCCTGAGTAGTATTATGTAATTTTAACTTGCTTAGACAAACAACAACAATACGATATTTATATTCTACTACCACCATGATTTATAAGTGATTAATTCATAATAATAATCGAAGTGCAGCCCAATAGCGTTACTAACTTTGACTTTATTATTAAGAAAAATACTTATGAAACGTCTTATTTTCGATATAGATGATACTTTATGTAACACACAGAATTCTGATTATACGAATGCCAAACCTATCCTTGCGATGGTAGAAAAACTTCGCGAATACCATAGCCAAGGCTTTACTATCGTTTTAAATACCAGTCGCAACATGCGCACCTATTCAGGCAATGTTGGCGAAATTAATAAAAACACCCTGCCTATTATTATTGAGTGGCTGGCCAGACATGATGTTCCTTATGATGAGATTTATGTCGGTAAACCTTGGTGCGGTTTTGAAGGGTTTTATATCGATGATAAAGCTATTCGCCCTAAAGAATTTTTGGACTTGTCTTATGATGATATCTGCAAACTATTGGGAATGTCGCCATGATTATTATTCATTCTTCAAAGTTTGTGAATGCTGAGCTTGAGGCAGAAGTCGGTCCAATACCACCTTGTATGCTGCCTATTGGCAACAAGAAAATGCTGGAGCTACAAGTTAATAATTTTCGTAGCTATTTTGCTGATGAAAAAATAATAGTGACACTACCGAAGCATTACCAACTCACGATCAATGAGCAAATGGTCATCAATCAGCTGAATATTAGTATTCAACGTATTTGCGATACTATTGGCTTTGCTGAATCAATGTTGCATGTTCTTAACATTGAGATTGATTGTCCTACTGAGCCAATCCGAATTCTGCAAGGTAATCGACTACTCAATGATATCCCAACCGATAGTGATTGTATCGCAACCGTTGATCAAAATAGACAAGGCGACTGGTATGATAGATATCAGCGTCAAGATAATGAATCACGCTGGCTTGGCTACTACTGTTTTTCTTCCAAAGCTGATTTGGTAAAGGCTTTAGCACTTTTTACAAAGAGCTTTCCTGAAGCGATTGCTTATTATCAAAACAGTATTGCTATAAGCGAAGTTCAGCCAACAGATTGGTACAATTGCAGTCATTTTAGAAGTTACTTTGATGCCAGATCTAGTATCACCACTCAACGCTCTTTTAATGCTTTAATTATAAAGTCAGGTATCGTCACTAAAACGAGCAATGATGATATTAAGATTCAAGCGGAAATCTACTGGTTCTCTCATTTGCCACCAAAACTTCGACGTTTTACGCCGCAATTTATTGATAATGGACGTTTGCAAGACGGCATTACGACCTATTACTGCTTGGAGTTTTTGCCATTATTACCATTGAACGAGCTGTATGTTCATGGGCGTAATCCTATTTGGTTTTGGCGCAATACATTTGATCTAATAAAAGATTATTTTGGTCATGCTGCAAGTAAAGAATATATCCATACACTTGATGCTAGCGATATTGATGAATGCCGAGACAGTCTATATTGCAAAAAAACACTTAGCCGTCTAAAAGCCTATCAAAAATCGTCTCAAATTGATCTACACTCTCCAGTTTTTTATCAAGGGATTGAGCTGGGCCCCATACATGATATTACCCAAGATTGCATAACTAAAATGCTTAAATTGCCCAAACGTCCCGTTATTATGCACGGTGATTTATGTTTTAGTAATATGCTATTTGATACTCGTGGTCGTCGATTAAAATTAATCGACCCGCGTGGTCTCGATTGCTATGACAACTTTAGTATTTTTGGTGATATGTCTTATGATTTGGCTAAGCTTGCTCACTCAGTAGTTGGTATGTATGACTTCATTATTGCTGGGCGCTTTGAGATTATTGCCAGTCATGAGGCTGATCATGCAGGACATATTATTCATTTTGATATGGATGAGCGCTTAGAGCGTATTCAAGCGGAATTTTTACAATTTCACTCTGTTGACGGTATAGAGGTGATCGATATCATGCCAGCAGTAGTATTATTGTTTTTATCGATGCTACCTCTTCACGCTGATAGACCAGATCGGCAGCAAGCCATGCTTATTAACGCTTTTCGCTTATACAAAGAATATGTGCATATCAATCCTATTGAGCATAGTGGCATCAGTAACCAGTTAGTCGATGCTGAGCAAACTGACAATATTTTGGAGAGTTAAATGATCGTGATTCCTATGGCGGGACTTAGTAGTCGCTTTTTTAAGGCAGGATTTGAGGTGCCAAAATATCAGTTAACTGTCGATGACGAGTATGTATTTGATTTAGCGCTTAAGTCCTTTGGGTGCTATTTTGAATCAGAGCTGTTTGTTATTGTCTTGCGAGATTGCTTTGATACTAGGCAATTCGTTGAAAAGCGGTTGCAAGCGCTTAATATTAAGCATTACCTCATCAAAGTCTTAGATTTTGAGACGCAAGGGCAAGCTGAAACAGTGCTGTTAGGAATTAAGGATTCTAGTATTAATGATGATGAACCACTATTTATCTTTAATATAGACACCTTTCGTTATGACTTTAAAAAACCTGACTTCATCAATGATTGCGCAGGCTATTTAGAAGTGTTTCGCGGTCATGGTGAGCACTGGTCATTCATTGAAATAGACGATAACGATAGAGTCAGTCGTACCACGGAAAAACAGCGCATCTCAGATTTGTGTAGTGATGGCTTGTACTATTTTGCGAGCAAAGCGCTATATATCGATTTGATAGTCAAAGCAAAAGCGCAAAATATGCTGGTCAACAACGAGCTATACATTGCTCCTATTTATAACTTATTAATTGAACAAGGCAAAGAAGTATGTTATCACTGTATCAACGCTGATGAAATTGATTTTTGTGGTACTCCTGATGAGTATAACTATCTATTACGAAAAGGATTAAAAACAGATTAACTTGATAGTTAATAGCTTTGTAAAACAATAAAAGCGGCCAGTTAAAGTTAACTAGCCGCTTTTATTAGTTAATCGCTTATGGTCAAAACACTTGCTATCAGAGCACTTGAGTCAACAATACTATTGAGGATAAATCTGGTTTATTGAGATTTGATCTGTGGCAATAGATGCAGAAGCTTTAAGTTTTAGGGCTTGACGCTCATCACCTGCCCGCAGTAGCGCTTGATTAGGCGATCTTACTTGCCAATAGTCAGTAAACAGACGATACCAGTCTTCGTGATTGACACAGTTAAGTACGGCAAACTCATCATTTTTTACCCAATCGTATTTTGGAAAGCTTAGACCCAACTGATCGATATCGAGCACCATAAAATGCTCAGCCAAAAAGCGATCATGACCTGCCAATATAGTCTCATCGGTTTGGTTATACAGGTTCGGTACTTTATAGCCGCGAGATTTAGCGTAGTTGACTGCATGATATGTTGTTCGACAGCTAAGCGCGTACGGAACTGATCATCATAAAAAGTCGCCTCCATATCGTGGGCGTTATTTTCGGTGTAATGGACATTTTTCATGCTGTAATAGGGTCTAAAGCTATATACTGTCTGGATTTGCAAGGAATCAACACCATGAATCAAAAAACTGCCCTTTTTGTAGTGATAAACATACCAAGAAGAATGGACGTAAGCTTGGCAAACAGCAGTATCAATGTCTAGCTTGCAGGCGGCAGTTTTTAGGTGGTATCAGACTAAATAATCAAACGCTTTGGACTCAATATACTCAAGGTAAACAGACCTACAAACAACTGGCTGATAAGTACCACTGTAGTGTTAAAACCATACAAAGGCGGTTAGATAAAGTCAGTATTGAGTATCAGATTAAACGTCCTGAGACTGCTAATGTCATCATGGACACCACTTACTTTGGTCGCAAGTTTGGTTTGATGGTCTTTATGGATAACACGACTAGAACCGTACTTTATTACGCGATAGTGAGTCATGAAACCAACAGTGCCTACAAGCAAGGGATTGATCTCTTTAGCATCGTCAGGCGTTGATATACAAAGCATCACCTGTGATGGAAGACGAGGACTGAGAGCCCTGTTTAGCAGCATCCCTTGTCAGATGTGCCAGTTCCATCAAGTACAAATAGTGACTCGTTATTTAACTCGTCGTCCTAAGAACATCGCTAGTATTGAGCTTAGATACCTCACTTCAAACTTAACACAGCTCGATAAATCCGACTTCGTAGAGCGCTTAGATCAGTGGTGTTTAACTCATGAAGACTATCTTGATGAACGTAGTACTAATGAAGATACGGGTAAAACGTGGTACACACATAAGCGTCTTAGAAGTGCTTATCGAAGCCTCAGAACCAATAGCGATTGGCTATTCACTTATCGAGAATATGAGCATTTGGACGTGCCCAACACCACAAATTCTCTTGAAGGGTTATTTAGTGAATTAAAGCGACAATTACACAGTCATCATGGTCTAAATGAGCATCGTAAGTTACGGTTTATTAAAGACTTTCTAGGGTCAAAGTCACTCAAATAGCATGAATTATGTCCATTAGCGACTACGTTCTACTTTCTAGCATGAATAATGTCCATTACACCTTATTTTCAAAATAAGTCGCATTTTTGGTCGTCATAGGTTTCACTGACCAGTACTCTTGCAACACCTTGCGGCGGCCAAATTGCAGCCAGTCACTAACATGATAGGCCATATGCTGATAGATACTAGGATCAATAGTAAAGAAATTAGCGACCGCAATTGGCGAGTACTTTTTATTGGTTTTCTTGCCAGACTTTTTAGCTTTAGCAGTGGCTTTTTTGGATTTAGCTTTAGACTTATTCTTTGAGGTTAAAGTATTGCTATCTCGTTGCGGTGCGCCACGCTGAACGGCTTCTAAATACTGATCGTAAATACTTAGTAGGTTGGCGTTGGTTAAGTAACTATCGGCGCGCAGTTTTAACGCATATTTAGTATCTACTAATGCCATACCGGCGGCTGCTGAGGTAATTTGACGATTGGCGTTATTTGGCGCATCAAAACCGAACCTAATATTAGGTAATCCACCTGGGTCTTCGTTCAAAATCAAGCTATCGACGCCAAGCTTTTGCGCAGTGTTATACTGAGCTGGAAACTCAAAGCTATTCCAAGTCGATAGTATAATCTTGGCATCAGGTAGCGCCGCTTTAGTCTGGGCTAAGTTATATAAAAAATCAGTACCATCGGAATTTCCTAATCCTAGCTTGTCAGGGTCAACATACCCTTGATAAACCACGGTTATTTTTTTACTTTTAATCATATTGCCCTCAAAATATGTAGTCATTGACTTATTATATTAGCAAAAAAATATTATGAATTTATAGTAAATAAACCCCACTCTCAACTTGAAATAAGCAATTCAAACTGAAGAGGCGGATTACCAAGTTTTTTGTTGAGTACAAAGCACAGATTATGCGGCAGAATCTTACGAATCAATCGATGAGACAAATGCCATAAATCTCTTGCTCGTACCCTTTGTATATTAAATCGTTCTGATAGCTGACCAATGACTGTTTCAACGATACGGCGGGCTTTCATTAGCCGCCTTACCACAGGTTTGGGTCTATCCTCTTTCATGTTGGCTCTGAGTGGCGTTTGTAAATCCACGCCTTGAGCGTCGTAGTACGATGTCAGACTAGGGCTGATATACCCTTTATCAGCGCCAAGTAGCCCATGAATATGAGTGGTGATTTCTGGGGCAACCGCTCTTTCATCAACATTGGCAGGAGCAAAGGTAAAGCCTTTAATCATGCCCGATAAGTTAACAAGCAAATGGCCTTCAAAGCCATAGTACCTCTCTTGCTTAGCGGCACAGTAGCTAAAAGCTGCTAAGTCTTGATAATTCTTATGCCGATAAGCGCGTCCATAATGACAGACGGGTATCGGAAAGCCATCCATAAAATGAATGTTGTCACGGCCTTCAATTTGACTGACGTTATCTTGTATCTGCTGTTTGACTTGCCACAGATTGGCGCAGTGCTTTGCGAAGTTAGGGTATGAGCCGATGGCTGGAAACCAGTCTTGCCAATGCTGGGTAAAGTATTGCCAAATTTGTTTGTCTTGATCAAGGTGTAAAATTCACTGACCATCTCCATGCAAATAACCTCAGGATCACTTAGCTTTGGCGCGTAACCTGCACTTCGCAAGGGTTTGGTGACGACTATTTTGTAATATTGCTCTACCATTAAATAGATATTGATGATAAATTCGTCTATGGGCATCTCACAACTCCATTGTATTCTTGGTCGAAAACAATAGATTAGTGAGGTGCTCTTCTTTTTTCAATCACTTTCGAAGTTGAGAGTGGGGTTAAATAACCGTTAATAAGTCTTTAATTTATTATCAATAGCTGGGTGTTAGCAATTTTTATGATGAGAGTCATTGTTATTATAAAATAGACTAATTACAGCAATATTTAGATATTTTTGCTAGTGACTGCTATGATACGACTCTTTTACGTCTTAATTCTTAAGTCATGTTAATCAAGGCTAGGCTTATGTATGAGTAAGCGCTTTAATCCTGTATTTATTAGCACTATTATTGTGCTAATTGTCATGATACTTGCCAGCATAAATCCTTTAGAATGGTCAAGCTATCTACTGCACCAAGCGGGCACGCTGATATTTTTGGCAGTAATAGTAGCATTGTATCGTTACTGGCATATTAGCGCTAAGGCGTACGTACTCGCAACTCTGTTTTTATTCATCCATATCATTGGAGCACGCTATTTATATTCTTATGTGCCCTACGACGATTGGACGCAGCAATTATTCGGTGTACGATTAAGTACAGTATTTGGCTGGCAACGCAATATGTATGATCGGCTCGTGCATTTTAGCTATGGATTATTGATATTTAGCGTCATGTATCAGGGCTTAAATTATGTGCTAAAAATTCAGTCGACTAAGCAGTTGATCGTATTAACATTAATGCTGAATATGTCAACCAGCCTACTCTACGAGTTATTTGAATGGGGTATTGCTACCACGCTATCACCTGAGGCGGCAGAAGCTTATAATGGTCAGCAAGGAGATATGTGGGATGCGCACCAAGATATGGCGCTAGCATTGATCGGTGGCATTATTGCTGCTGCAATGACTGTCTTTTTTGATAGAAATAACAAGCACAAGCAGCAAGTTTTACCTATTAAGTAAGCTTATTTAGTAGGATTAATCGTCTTTTTTATCGTCATCACTATCACCAGGTATAATGGCTTTGCCGACTGCTACTGTGCCTTTGGCAATCCCCTTTGTGGTTTTATAAGCGACTTTTACAGGTACGGTGACGAGTTTGTGTACACAAGCTTGCAAGAAAAAGAGACTCGTAATAATAGCGATGATCTGTAGTTTTTTCATAAGTTTCTCAAATTAGGTTTAGACGGGTAAGCAGTCGCTTATCATAAACTATTAAACAGCATTACTAAAGCCATTTACTAATGATGTGCCTTTCTATCAATGATAAAACGCACCCTTCCATTATTTAATTTTTATAAACATACGGATCTACCCTATGAGCGCTATACCCCTTTGTTTACCTGAATCACTCTCTGCTGAGCAATTTTTGAGCGAATACTGGCAAAAAAAGCCGTTGTTGATTAGACAAGGATTACCTCAGCTCATTGGCATGTTTGAACCAGAAGATATCTTGGCCTTAGCGTTAGATGAAGACGCTAGCGCTAGATTATTGACTCAGTCAACTGCTAAACAAAACAATGAGCCACAATGGCAAGTCAAAAAAAGTCCATTGGCAGAGAGTGACTTTGATAATCTACAAGAACAATGGACGGTGCTAGTACAGAATCTAGAACAGTGGTCAGCCGAGCTCGGGCAATTATGGCAAGCTTTTGACTTTGTTCCACAGTGGCAGCGCGATGATATTATGGTGTCCTACGCCCCAAAAGGCGGCTCAGTCGGTAAGCATTATGATGATTATGATGTCTTTTTAGCCCAAGGATACGGCTCACGGCGCTGGCAGCTTGGCAAAATGTGTGATGAGAGCACCAAGTTCGTTGAAGGTGAGCCAATACGACTCTTTGATGATATGGGCGAGATCATCTTTGATGAGGTATTAGAAGCTGGTGATGTACTATACGTGCCCCCTAAATTATCGCATTTTGGCTTAGCGCAGGATGATTGTTTGACCTTTTCATTTGGCTGTCGTCGTCCTAATTTAATGCAAGTTATCGATAGTCTGGCCGATGTGGCGACCAATGATAGTCGCCTATTCATCCCGATGCTACTACCACAAACGTCTCAAGTATCAGGCGAGCTGCAAGGGAACAGTATTGACGCGATAACCTCTCAGCTATTACAGCTACTGCAATCTGAGCAAGGCGCTGATATTATTCGTCAAGCGGTTTGTGAAGTCGTTAGTAAGCGCCAGTACGATGCATTAATGCCAGAAGAGACTATAAGCACTGATGAGCTGATGCAAGCTTTGGCTGAGGGTGCTACTTTGCAAGCCGATTATAGCAATCGCCTGCTTTATAATCAGTATGATGGCAACACTACTCTATATGCTAATGGACAAAGACTAGACGGATTGGATAATACCGCAACTGCGCTTTTAAAGCGCTTTGCTGATGGCGAGCAAATCCAGCAAGGTGATATTGAAGATATCGATCCTGATGAGCTAATGGAATGGCTTGAAAACGGTTGGATATGGCTGGATTATATTGGCTAGAGTCTAGGGTCTGTTGAAAAAACCGCTATCTAACTCATTTAGACAGCGGTTTTTTTGATATATCGTTAAGTTAATAAGCCGTTATAGTAAAAAGAAATACGCCCACAAACCAACGACGAACATAGCAATAATATTGAGCACGACTCCAACTCGTATCATCTCCGATTGTTTTATGAGCCCTGTACCAAATACAATAGCATTTGGTGGTGTTGCAACAGGCAGCATAAAGGCACAAGAAGCACCAATACCAATAACCAATACCAAGACTTCAGTCGGTACGCCCATTTGCTCTGCAATCGCGGCAAATACAGGAACTAGCAATGCAGCAGATGCCGTGTTAGAGGCAAACTCTGTCAAGAAGATAATAAAGGCCGATACAGCAATCATCACTAAGATTAGTGGCGCAGTTGATAAAGCATTAGCCACTGTTTGACCTAGCACTAAAGAGGCGCCAGACACTTTAAGTACCGTTGATAATGCGATACCGCCACCGAAAAGCATGAGTACGCCCCAGTCAGTATTGTCTGAAACTTGTTTCCATGACACCAGTCCACAACTAACGACAGCTGCCGCCGCTGTCAATGCAATCACAGCATCGGTATCGGTAATACCAAGCGCGGCACCAAGCTGCTTAGAAAATATCCAGCTAAGCGCAGTCAAAATGAAGATGGCAATGGTGACTATCCGTGGCTTGTTCCACTCGATAGAGTCGTCTTGGGCAAGTGTTACTTTACGATTAAGGTTAGGTTTAAGCACAAAGTACATGGCACCCAATAACAAGGGCAATAGCACTAGCATAATTGGAATACCAAACTTCATCCAATCGATAAAGGCAATACCTAAAGCGTCGGCAGCAATAGCATTTGGCGGTGAGCCGACGATAGTCCCTAAACCGCCAAGACTTGCGGAATAAGCAATACCTAGAAGCACAAAAACAAAAGTCCCTCTATCTTTTTCACGATCCACTTGGGTAAGAATACCTAGAGCTAGTGGTAGCATCATCGCAGCCGTAGCAGTATTCGATATCCACATCGATAGAAAAGCGGTAACGCCAAATATTAAATATACTGCCGTGCCAAGCTTACCACCTGACATCGATAGAATTTTTAGAGCAATTTTTCGATCTAATTGCTGTACATGTAGGGCGGCTGCCAAAGCGAAACCACCGAAAAATAAATAGATAATAGGGTTGGCGAAACTCTCTAAACCTATTTTGGCATCAAACTCTGGTATACCTACTAAGGCACCGACGACTACCACCAATATAGCAGTAATCGTCACGTGGATGGCTTCAGTCAACCATAATGCGCCTATAAAAAATAGCACTGCTAGACCTTTATTAGCATTGATATCATAAGGCAATACGTTATAGATAATGACACTGATAATCGCGGCTATAGCGACCACAATTAGTCCTTTACCTGTTCCTTTGGGAAAAGTATCCGTAAATAAATACTCATTGCCATCATCAGGAATATGGCTATCTAATCTTTGTTCTGGCATGACTCACCCTCATTACATAAGAGACCTAGTAGATAATAGAAAGTTAATTTTTTAATTAGGGTCCGTTTCTATCTAAAAAAATGATAGTAACAGACTTTTATCTATAGAAACACAAGAATGTGCAAAGTACATAAAACCATTATAATAGAGCATGTTGGACATTATCTTAGAAATAAGTACTTAGGTACTTATTAAATATCCTCTGTACAATATCTTTATCAGCAGGTATCTCTTTACACACAGATACCAAAGAGATGTAATGATACTCTATTAATGGTATCAATATTAATTCATAATTAAAGAGTTAAGACATCGTTATATAATAATAACTAAATGGAGCATACTATGACACGTAATAAAGTTGACCCAACCACTAAGCTGGCACCGAAAGATATTAATCAAGACGATTTAGCCAAAGAGGATCAGCAACGTACTGATGATTCAGCATTAGGTATGATGCAAGCTATGCATGAGCATGAAGACCACAAAGACGCTGAAGACGAATAGTCTGATCTAACAGCTCTACCACTGTAAAAGCTGTATATTACAAAAAGCGCTTACCACTGTTTATATTTATAACTGTGATAAGCGCTTTTTGCGTTTAGGTTGTCGTCTCTCTGGTAATCTATCAGAAGCTTTGTTATAAACAAATGCTGCTATCAATACGATAGTAATAGGCACAAATAATGATCCGTAGCCGATTCTTGCATACAAAAAAGCCCCGACTACCCCGCCGCCGCAAAAGCAATACCAAATGATAGCTTGAAAGCCAAGCGTCGGTTTACTAATAGAGCGTCCTGCCAGCCAGTTGCCGATTGAAGCACCCATATCTGAGGTCAAGCCTGTTAAGTGCGTGGTGCGAATGACCGCACCACTATAAGTGGCAACCATAGCGTTTTGTAACCCGCAAGCCATAGCAGCGGTAAGCTGACCTAAATAATCGTGCTGCTGATAGAGAAAATAGCTGAGCAGCAGTAAAGCCGCCTCTATATATAGCGCGTTACCGTAGCGCCGGCCCAACTTTAGAGAGGTCTGCCCGATCACAAAGCCACTAAGTATAGAGCCTGCCAAAAAGGCCAATAAAGACGCACTAATATAGAGAATGCTACGTCCATCAAAATGAGCAATAGCGGCTGAAAATAAGCTTACGTTCCCTGTGACATGCGATACGGATAAGTTAGTAAAGCCCATTAGCGCGGCAGTGTTCAGACAGCCTGCGCTAAATGCCAATACTGCCCCGCCCCACAATATCCACCTTGGAAGTCTGGTTATCATAGCTATTGCCTATAAGCTGGTCGCTCAAAAATGCCCTTAGTATAACCAAAAAAGGCCGCCCGTTGGCCGCCTTCTGAAACTTATTTAAACTATTATCACTTAAGTTATATAACCTTGCTGAGACTATTTTTCAGTATCACCCAACGTCATGAGCTGCTCGCTAATAGCGACGGTGTTAAAACCGGCATCAACGAACATAATCTCGCCTGTGATACCTGAGGCCCATGGCGATAACAAGAACAATGCAGCATTACCAACTTCCATTTGGCTCACGTTACGCTGTAGAGGTGCTATCTTTTCGCTGATATCAAGCATTTTACGGAATGACTTGATACCACTTGCTGCTAGCGTGCGGATAGGACCTGCTGAGATAGCATTAACTCGGATACCTTCACCGCCCATAGAAGTGGCAAGGTAGCGCACGCTGGCCTCTAAGCTAGCTTTTGCCATACCCATAACATTATAGTTGGGCAGTACCGAGATGCTGCCTTCATAAGTAAGCGTCAACATTGAGCCATGACGCATCGCTAGTAGCTCGCGCGCCGCTTTGGCGAGTGCTACAAAGCTATAGCTTGAGATATCATGAGCAATATGACTACCCTCGCGAGTGGTCGCGTTGACAAAATCACCATCGAGCTGATCCATCGGCGCAAAGCCAATGGCATGAACAACACCGTCAATTCCGTCACCCCAATGAGCCGTTACTTGCTCAAAGCAAGCAGCGATAGACTCATCAGAGGCTACGTCACACTCAAGGACAAGATCCGCTTCAAACGCTTCGGCTGCCATATCTACCCGTTTTTTTATTTTATCATTAGGATAGGTCAAGATCAGTGAAGCACCCTCACGGTGCAGCGCTTCAGCGATCGCCCAAGCGATAGAGAGTTTGCTTGCGATGCCAGTTACGACAAAACGTTGTCCTTGTAGTAGCATAATAAATCCTTATTAAATAGTTAAGCTATTAGGGTATTTTAAATCGAGCAATCAGATGGCTCATTATACAGCAATTTAATTAAGTAAACAGACGTAAACTGATAGCGAATTAAAGAATTGATCTTTATTCGGGTCTGTTGAAAAAGCACTGCTATATTGCTTTGCCTATAGCGGTATGAAACTAGGTGAATTTCAAGTATAATCACAGTCCTTTTCAGCTTGCAAACACTTTATAAAATCTTGGTTCATCGTGCTTGGTTCACTATGATTAAAACCCTAAGATTTAGCGTTATGCTATACCCACATTTTGGATGGCTGCCCCCTTATGAGTAACACTCCAACCGTAATCTCTGATTATCAGCAAAGTATTGAGTCCTATCGTCAGCTAATCAGCTCAACGGGCGAGGACTTAGAGCGTCCAGGTCTAGAGGACACGCCTCAGCGCGCAGCAAAAGCGTTTGCGCATTTAACTCAAGGCTATCATCAAAACCTAGAGGAAGTCGTCAATGATGCCGTATTTCCCTCGACCAATCGTGAGCTAGTATTAGTACAAAATATCGAGTTCTACTCCCTTTGTGAGCACCATATGCTGCCTTTTCATGGTATCGCTCATATCGGTTATTTGCCTAATGGACACGTATTAGGTCTGTCTAAGTTTGCTCGTATTGTCGATATGTTCGCTCGTCGCTTGCAAATCCAAGAGAATCTTAGCGAGCAAGTGGCGCAAACCATTATGGATGTAACAGGCTGTCGCGGGGTTGCCGTGGTGATGGATGCTGCCCATATGTGTATGATGATGCGCGGGGTGAGCAAGCAGCATTCGACTACTCGTAGTACTGCGATGCTTGGTGAGTATATGCACGATAATCAAGCGCGTAATGAGTTTTTAAACGCACTACCTAGACGTCAGCCTGCGTTTTAGATATTGTACGTCCATTAAAACAAAAATGCTGACTCAATAAAGTCAGCATTTTTTGTTATAAAAATATTCAAACCTGAACAGAAAACCACTCAATAAGAATCACTCACTATAGCGATGCCTAACCATCAGTGAGCGATTTGTTTAAATATAAAAAAAGTGATCAAACTTAGCTAGCGGTTTTTACCTCATCGATCCAATTACCATAGCCCGCCGCTTCCATCTGAGCTAGTGGTATAAAGCGCATCGCCGCCGAGTTCATGCAATAACGCTTGCCAGTCGGTGCTGGACCATCATCGAACACATGGCCAATATGCGAGTCTGCATAACGACTGCGTATTTCGGTACGAGTACCAAAGATACCTGGATCGGCTTTTTCAACCACCATCTCAGCGTTTAGCGGACGAGTAAAGCTTGGCCAGCCTGTGCCAGACTTAAATTGATCACGCGAGGAATATAACGGCTCGCCCGATACGATATCGACATAAAGTCCTGGCTGTTTATTATCCCAATATTCATTATCAAAAGCGCGTTCGGTACCATCCTTTTGCGATACTTTATACTGAATACTACTCAATGATTTTTTTAACTCATCTTGTGAAGGTTTAACAAAGGTAGCTGGATTAAAGCCTTTGCTCGATATAGCGCTACTTGTTGTATTCTCACTTGCCTTTGACTGCGCAGCAATATCGGCAGCAGTAGGTTTGAACTGGTTAAAGTCCAGCTCGTAGTCTTTGCCATAGACGCTCTCAATAAACTGATAGCGACCAGAGTTAAAGGTATAGGCTTTATAGCGTAGTGGGTTCTTTTTATAATAGTCCTGATGGTACTCTTCGGCTGGATAGAACATCGTAGCAGGGACGATCTCAATCACTACTGGCTTCTCATAGACGCCTGAGGCCTGTAGGTCCTGTTTAGCGGTTTCTGCGATTTGCTTTTCTTGTTCGTTATGATAAAAAATAGCAGGACGATATTGAGTACCACGATCGACATACTGACCATCAGCATCAGTGGGATCAGCAATCCGCCACAATGCTTGCACTATGCCATTATAAGTAATTTGAGTAGGATCATAATAGATTTGCGCCGCTTCAGTATGGCCTGTGCCCCCTGCTGATACGGTATTATAAGTTGGGTTTGGCGTATCACCACCAGCATAGCCTGAGACTACTTCAATCACTCCAGGTATCTTCTCATATCCAGCTTCCACGCACCAAAAACAGCCACCAGCTACCGTCGCTACGGCTAAGTTTGGATCCGTTGGTGCATAAGGGTTGACAGCGGTTGGGTTCTTGACGGTAGTGCTATTGTCAGTAGCGGTACAACCTGCGTATAGTGCACTGCTGGCTACTATCGCCATACCAATGACTTTGGCTTGTATTTTGAAGTCCATAAGAAGCTCCTAATGATTTTCTAGTAATTTATAGTCCTATTATATCTTTTAGGTATCACCGAAATATTTTTACTGTGTAGCTTATTTACCTAATAATAGCCAATTTATAGCTGACAGTTACCTTAAGAATACATTACTAATGACTAATGACCTTGAAGTAAAATTAAACGTTCATAGTAAAATATAGTTTGGATATCGGCATCATAACTTGATATCTGAATCAAGTTATGAACCTTACTTAGGCTATTTTATGGCTGCATACTTGCCTGTAACAATCGTTGCGCATAAGGATGCTGGGGATTATCAAAGATAGCTTCTGTTGCGCCTGACTCCACACATACGCCTTCTTTTAGCACCATAATATGCTGACAGAGCGCGCGAACTACTTTTAGATCGTGGCTGATAAACACGTAGCTGATATTAGATTTTTGCTGTATTTCACGTAGCAAATTAACAATGGTAACTTGAGTGGTACTATCGAGAGCTGAGGTTGGTTCATCAAGAATAATCAAGCGTGGCTGCATCACCAATGCTCTTGCGAGCGCCACGCGCTGACGCTGACCACCCGATAGCTCATGCGGATAACGATGGACAAAGTCAGTCGGTAGGTGCACCGTGGTTAAGCTCTGCATAACGGCATCTTCGCGCGCCACTTTTTCAATACCTTGTACTAGCAACCCCTCCTCGACAATTTGCATCACGGTCATACGCGGATTAATACTAGCAAACGGATCTTGAAAGACCATCTGCATCTGCGCACGAAATTTGCGTAGATCACGTTTAGACAGTGCTGTGATATCTTGACCATTAATCGCTATTTGACCATTAACTGTTGCCTGATTACTAAGCAACTGACTGAGCGCTAAAGCGATAGTGGTCTTACCTGACCCCGACTCGCCGACTATCCCTAAAGCTTGGCCTGCTGCTAGCGTCATATTGACATCTTTTACCGCATCAAACCAGCGCTTAGTTGCGCCAAATATATTTTTTTCAATCGGGAATTGCACTTGTAGATCATCAACTTGTAATACAGCTGCTTTATCTGACGCTTTGAGCTGCTCGATAGCAAGCGCTTGTCCAAAGTCTTGCTGCATGAGGGTACGAGTATACTCAGCCTTGGGACTGGCAAAAATCGTAGCGGTCGCACCTTGCTCGATAGTATGACCTTGGCGCATAACGATAAGGTCATCGCTATAGCGCTTAACGAGATTTAGATCATGGCTGATCAGAATCATCGCCATATTATGATCCGACTTGAGGTCATCGAGCAGTGCTAATATCTCATGCTGCAAGGTCACGTCCAGCGCCGTGGTTGGCTCATCCGCTATTAAGATATCCGGCTGCTGAGCTAGCGCCATGGCGATCATTACCCGCTGACGCTGACCACCAGATAGCTCATGCGGATAGCGATCTAGCTTATCTTCAGGATCGGTAATATTGACATCATTTAACAGAGTGATGGTTTGCGTGCGCCATTGCTTTTTGGCAACGCCGCTTAATCGCAGCGATTCAGCGATTTGCTTGGCAACAGTATGTAGCGGATTGAGCGCGGTCATCGGCTCTTGAAATATCATACCAATACGCTGACCACGAATAGCTTGTAGCGATTTATTACGATTACGGGCATTGACAATAGGCAGCTCAAGCATATTGCTATTATTAATGCTGTCCGCTATTTGTACCTTGCCGCTGACTGTCAAGCTCTCAGGCAGTAGCCCTAATAGCGCTAAGCTGGCAATAGACTTACCAGAACCTGACTCACCGACGATAGCAAGTGTCTGACCTTGGCAGAGCTGATAAGAGAGCTTATCAACTAGCACTAGTCCTGCTTTGGTAGTGATAGTTAGCTCATTTACTGTCAATATTGGCTCAGGAATTGGCACTATAGGTATTTTTTTATTAATAATCATATTAAGAGCGCCTCGGACCAAACGCATCACGTAGCGCTTCGCCAATGAATATAAGCAGCGATAAAATAAAGGTGAGACTAAAGAATCCTGATAAGGCAAGCCACGGCGCATCTAAGTTGTTTTTACCTTGTACCATCAGCTCTCCTAACGAAGGCGAGCCTGGCGGTAGACCATAACCTAAAAAGTCCAGTGCAGTTAAAGCAATAATATTAGCGGTCAAAATAAAAGGCAATTGCGACAGACTCGATGCTAGCGCATTAGGTAAAATATGCTTGAGCATGATTTGACTATCGCTAACCCCTAAATTACGCGCCGCGCGCACATAATCAAAATTACGCGCCCGTAAAAATTCTGCTCGCACTAAACCTACCAGCCCCATCCAGCCAAATAGTAGCATCAAGGCAAACAGTACATAGATGCTAGGGCTGAACAGACTGACAAGAATAATAATCATAAACAGCTGCGGCATCCCGCCCCAGACTTCCATAAAGCGCTGACCCGCTAGATCGACCCAGCCGCCATAATAGCCCTGAATAGCACCAACAATAATACCGATCAGCGCGCCTGCTAAAGTCAGCGCTAAGCCAAACAGTAGCGACACGCGCAAACCGTAGAGAATACGCGCCAGCACATCGCGGCCTTGGTCATCTGTACCCAGCCAGTTTTGACCATTAGGCGCGGCAGGATAAGGAATCGCCAGCTCGACGTTTGGCGTTTGATCGGCAAACGGTATTAGTGGCATCACATAATAGCCTTGAGCATTTATTAATTCTTGAACCGCAGGATCTTTATAGTTAGTCTCAGTCTCAAAGATACCGCCAAAGGTAGTCTCAGGATAGGCTTTGACAACAGGGAAGTAATAGCCGCCATCGTATTGCACCATCAAAGGCTTATCGTTGGCAATGACATTAACCGCCATACAGATGACAAAAATTATGGCAAACACAATTAATGATATCAGCCCTAAGCGGTTGCTTTTAAAGCGCTTTAGCCGCGCTTGCCAAATAGGATTTAACCGTGATTTTTTGGTAGATAAAGCCAGATCAGAGTCAGGAGGCGGCTTAGAATTAGGTAATTTAGAGTTAGAGGTTTTAGGATCGGCAAGCTTAGCATCAGTAGCAGTAACCGTATCAGGTGCTATATGAGAAGTTGGCATTAGCGACCCTCAAAATCAATGCGCGGATCTATCAAGTGATAACTTAGATCACTGATCAGCTGCAGCAGCAGACCCAGTAAAGTAAAGATAAATAGCGTGCCAAAGATCACCGGATAATCACGCTGTTGAATAGCCTCGAAACCTAACAGTCCAAGTCCATCTAACTTAAAGATAATCTCAATCAAGAAATTACCCGCAAAAAATATCCCAACGATAGCCGCTGGAATACCAGCAATAATAATCAGCATCGCATTACGAAACACATGCCCATAGAGCACTTGGCGCTCGCCCAAGCCTTTGGCGCGTGCGGTCAGTACATACTGCTTACCAAGCTCTTCTAAAAAGCTAAACTTGGTCAAATAAGTTAAGCCTGCAAAGCCACCAACCGTACTCGCTAACAGCGGCAAGGCTAGATGCCAAAAGTAATCTTTGATTTTGCCAAGCAAGGATAGCTGATCAAAATTCTCTGAGGTCAAACCCTGTAATGGAAAAATATTCCAATAGCTGCCACCTGCGAAGAATACTAACAATATCACTGCAAATACAAATACAGGTATCGCATGACCTATCGCTAACAGCATAGCGGTCGCTTTATCGATACCTGAGCCATGATGCATCGCTTTATAGACACCAAGCGGAATAGCAATCATATAGATGAGCAGCGTGCTCCACAGTCCAAGAGAGATTGAAACAGGTAGCTTTTCGATAATTAAGTCAGTCACTGACTGACCCTTAAAAAAAGACGTACCAAAATCCAGACGCGCATAGTCTTTTAGCATGATCCAAAAGCGCTCAGGAGCTGATTTATCAAAACCGTATTGCGCATTAATAGCGGCGATCATATCGGCTGATAAACCACGAGTGCCTTGATAAGTGCTATCGCTACCGCCTGCGCTACCAGCACCAACATTACCGTTTAGCGCATTATCTTTAGCGCCTTGTTCAATGAGTGCTAATTGTTGTTCTACAGGCCCACCAGGGGCTGCTTGTACAATGACAAAGTTTGCTAACAATATTAAGAACAGTGTCGGTAATATCAGCAGCAGCCTCTTTAAGATATAACGACCCATAGCGACGGCTTCCTAACTGGCACATAAAGTTTAGATAAAATTGATATAGAAATACTTATAACAAAGCAATTTAAAATAAAGCTAAGTAGCACTTTTAAAAGTTATCTTTAAGCTCGCGTAATGCAGCAAACACAGTCAACGGCTCTTCATCTTTGAGCGCCATCTTGGCCTGGACTCCTGCAATGACACTAGGCTCCTTTACCCGTAAAAACATATTAACTGCGCGCTCATGCTCTAAGGTAACAGGTAGTGTACACAGACATTGTGCTGTTTGCTCTTCGGCTTGTGCCAGCGCTTGTTGTACAGCCACATTATCAGGCTCAATAGTTAAGGCAAAACGTAAGTTATTAGCCGTGTACTCATGGGCAGGATACAACAAGCTATCAGCAGGTAGGTTATCGATACGCTTGAAGCTCTCATAGAGCTGCTCGATAGTACCCGTAAATACCCGACCGCAGCCGCCACTGAATAAGGTATCACCACAAAAGCAGTGCTTGCGACCCTCATTATCTAACACATAAGCAATATGACTGCCCGTATGGCCTGGAATATCCCATACTTGTGTTGAACAGCCCCAAGCGCTGACGGTGCTGCCATCTTTAATCGTTTGATCTTCTTCAACGCCATGTTCGCTATGGGCGACGATATGCGACATCGGAAAATACTCTTGCAGCTCCATCACCCCGCCCGTATGGTCAAAATGATGATGCGTGGTCCAGATTGAAATTAGCTCAAGCCCGTTTTCCTCCATATACTCGGCAACTGGAGCCGATTGACCTGGGTCTATGACGATGGCTTGTTTATTGTTTTTATTAATTAATGTCCAAATATAGTTATCATTAAATGCTTTGACTGGATGAATGTGCATATCCATAGTAGATCCTTATTTTTTAACAATGTTTTTAGCAACGGCTTCTATTCTACTCTAAAGAATTTAATTTAGCGGTTTAAATACTTATCGACACGCGCCTCGGCCTCAGCATCTACCCACCAATAATCAATACCGACAGCATTAGTCGGCAAAGTAGCATGACGATACTGATCCCAATACGCGACATTAGTGCCTGATTTACCATATAAAGGGACTAGATAATGACCTGCGCGCAGCAGACGATCGAGCACATGAGTATAGAGTACAATCTCATCACGACTCTCAGCATCAGCGAGCGCCTCAACGACTTTGTCGATCGCTACATTCTTAATGCCCATCGTATTATTATTGCCTACCTCATCAGCGGCAGCACTACCCCAATAGCTAGCCTGCTCAGCGCCAGGCGACAAGCTTTGCGCGAACACATCGACGCTCATATCATAGTCATAGCTACGCATACGCTCTTGGAACTGTGGCCCATCCACTTGGCGCAAATTGGCATCAAATCCCAAACGCTGGATACTACGAATATAAGGTAATAATACGCGGCTTAGAGAGTCACCTGTCATTAGTATCTCAATTTGCGCAGGCGTCCCATCAGGCTGATACAGCTTCATATCCTCATAATAAAACCCTGCCGCAAGCAACAATTTACGCGCGTTGAGCAAGCCTTGTCGATTGAATCCGCCACCATCGCTGGTATGCAATTGCCACTTGGCCAATACTTCCTGACGCTGCATAGGCTCAAGACTGGGCAATAGCGGTGTTAAAACCTTCATCTCATCAACGGACGGCGTGCCTGTAGCCGCTAACTCTGAGCCATGAAAAAAGCCTTGCAAGCGCTCGTATTGATTATGAAATAACGTCTTATTCATCCACTCAAAATCATAAGCGAGACTTAGCGCTTTGCGTACGCGAATATCTTGAAACAACGGCCGTCTATTATTCATAATCAGCCCTTGCATTGGCACTGGATTTTGAGTGCTTATTGACTCTTTTTTGACCATGCCAGATTTTACCGCGGGGAAATTATAACCTTTTGCCCAGTTAGAGGCTTTATTCTCAGGGCGAAAGCGGTATTGACCTGATTTGAAACCCTCAAAAGCAATCTCATCGCTCTGGTAATAAACAAACTTGATCCTATCAAAATTATAACGCCCACGATTGACCATTAGATCTTGTCCCCAATAATTTGGGTCACGCACATAACTCACTGATCGTCCCGCCTCGACGCGTCCCAGCTTATAAGGGCCGCTACCCATCAGAGGCGTTAGGCTGATTTTTTCAAAGTCTTTATCGATAGAAGATTTGGCAAATACAGGAAACTGACCGACGGTTAATAAAATCTCTTTATTGTCGCTTGATGCAAATACAAACTTTACGCGCTGCTTATCAACGATTTGTACTTCTTTAATATCGCCTAAATAACTACGTATGAACATCGGGCCTTTGGTCAGCAATGCATCATAAGTTGCTTTGACGTCATCACTGGTAACGGGCGACCCGTCCCAGAATTTTGCGTCAGGGTTAATGTGATAAATAATCCAGCTGGTATCGTCTGGATCGTAGGTAACTTGACTTGCCAGCTGTGGATACATGGTAAAAGCTTCGTTTAGCGAGCCGGTCATCAGCGTATCATACAGATAGTCAGTACCAATCATCGCCACCCCAGTGGTCATCCACTTATTCGCCGCATTAAAAGTACCGCGCGTATCTAAGGATAACGTGCCGCCTGTTGGCGCATCTGGATTGGCATACGGCATAAAGGGAGCGTTGACATACTCGGCAGTGCTATTGTGCCCAAGTGCTGACACCGTAATAGGCGCAGCATGGCTGGCTGCTATCCAACTGATGGTTAGACTGGCTAATGCGGTCTTTATGAAGGTAGTTTTTATCATAGTGAATGCGGTGAAAAACCTGTGCGCTTAACTAGGTGACTAATATTGTAAATATTTATCATAGCAAACTTCGCTTTTTTAACCTAATGGTTTGCGAAGTTAGCAATACAGATAAAGCTGTTGAAGGTTTAGAGCGTGTTCAACTTAAAATAAAAAAAGACGTAATCACTATGTCAGTGACTACGCCTTGTCAGTAATTGCGCCTTTTATCTACATAAACAAGCTACTATCTCTACTACTACCTAACCATACTTCTTCTCAAAATCTTTCATAAAGTCAACCAGCTGCTGCACCCATTCAAGTGATACTGCATTATAGATGCTCGCGCGCATACCACCGACTTCACGATGACCTTTTAGATGTAATAATCCAGCCTTTTCTGACTCCTCAAGGAATACTTTATCAAGCTCACTATCCTTTAGCGTAAAAGGTACGTTCATGATCGAGCGATGCTTAGTCGCAACTGGGTTATGATAAAACTCACTGTCATCGATAGTCTTATAGAGCAGTTCGGCTTTTTGATTATTAATTTTGCCTATAGCTTCAACACCGCCTTGCTCTTCTAACCAGTCAAAGACTAACCCTGCAAGATACCAAGAGTAAGTCGCTGGCGTGTTCGACATCGACTCTTTTTCAACTTGATGGGTATAATTCATGAGTAATGGACACCATTCACTTGCCTGCCCAAGCAGATCTTCACGAATAATGACAATGACTAAGCCGGCTGGACCGATGTTCTTCTGCGCACCCGCATAGATCATCCCATAGTCAGAAACATTAATAGGTTGCGATAAGATACACGACGACATGTCAACGACAAGGGGTACATCAACTTTTGGTGGCTCAAATATTTGTACGCCATGAATGGTTTCATTGGCACAATAGTGAAAATAAGCCGCATTGTCACTCAGCTTCCACTCACTTTGTGCAGGTACGTCAGTAAAGCTAGAAGCTTTTCCTGTCGCCACCTCGACTACTTCACCTAAGCCTAATGCTTCGTAACGGCGAGCTTCTTTAATTGCTTTGGCTGACCACGTACCTGTGGTGAGATAATCAGCATGTCCGTCTTTAAGCAGATTCAATGGAATCGCTGAAAACTGTAAACTACCGCCCCCTTGCAAAAACAGTACTTTATAATTATCGGGGATAGCCATGAGCGAGCGCAGTTTGGCTTCCGCCTTTTCGGTGATCGCTAGATATTCCTTACTGCGATGACTGACCTCCATCACCGATACACCGCGACCTTGCCAATCAAGCAGCTCATCTTGCGCCCGCTCCAACACTTGAGTCGGTATCGTTGCAGGACCCGCACTAAAGTTAGGGGTACGATGGGCAACAGGTTTGTTATCAGTCATAATTATCGTCCTAAATAGGTTTGAGTTAGATAAAAGAAAAAGAGTCGAACAGTTTTAATTATAAGGTGCGTTTGGTATCGGTGTGCAGTGATAAACTTATTTATTTTACTGAGAAATTTGCTCCCACAGCTGACGCTTAAGCGTGCTATCTGCAAGCATAGCATCCAAGGTCACGACGCTGACCAAATTAGGATGGGTCAAACCAGCAGGCAGCTCAGTTAAAGCAGCAACTTGACTCTCCTCACTGCGCCCTATTTTGAACAGGTAACCTGCAAGGCTAGCATTGGCAAGCTCAGCTGTGTCCATGCCCGCGCAAATAGGAAAAGAGATCGTGTCACACTCTAACGATAAAGCTTGAGTAATATTTTGCCACAGCTTTTGGCTATCACTGTTAAGCGCTTGGATATCAACGATAAGCACCCAATTATTATAGCGCCCGCCCTGCAAGTCAAAAGCTGCTACTTGGTCTAAAGTGGCATTATCAACATCAACATTAGCGTTATCAAAGGCGTCAAGGTTAGTAGGCGCAGTCGTTTGCTCAACCAAGGGCGCAACAACATCTGCCACTGTCGGCATGTCTTGTCTTGCTCTGGCAGCAACAGCGTCAGAATCATGCGTTACAGTATCTACATTATTTGCCCATTCGCTATCTGCTGCGACTAAGGGCGATGCTGTCAAATTTACCGCATCTGAACTTACAGCATCTTGCTTGCTCATTGACTGACTAACAGGGTTATCAACAGAGGGTTGATCGATATGAGCTGTTTCAGTCGAATGAGCAACATCCGCTATATTTAGAGTCGCGGCGCTCGGCTGTATCCACTGCCCAATACCCATCATCGCCAAAATCTGCCGCTGCTGTACTTGCTGCTGCAAATGGCGTTGTTGTAATTCGGTATTATTTTGGGTATTACTCATGAAAAGGGGCTTATCCTAATTATTCTGACAAAAGGGTAATATAAATGCGGGCTTTAATAATCAATAAAGGCTCAATCAACCAACTGCCGTACGCCAATCCAGCGCTCAGCTAACACTGTCAAACAGTCGTATTCATCTTGCGAGACTATCGTATCGTGTAACATAGCCGTATGCAAGGTGCTTAGCCACAGTCGATAATCGTTATGCTTGTACGCGCTATAGGTATGGTTATTATAAGCCATTTTTTCCAATTTTAGTCGGCTATCATCTTGCTTATCATAAGTGCTATGCGCTACTGGAGAGGTGTTGATAATGACTAATAACTGAGTACTATTTAAACGCTTTGCTGTCAATAATAACCATTGTAAATCAGTATCGCTGATCGCTGCTAGATCTATACTTATCAAGCGCGCATAACGTCTTAAGTCTAAAACATAGCCTTTATTTTTTAATGCTTGCGGATCAAATGGGGTCGATAAACGATAAGCCAATATAATAAGCATCATCTGCTGGGCAGCATTAAGACTTTGAAATAGTTGCCCTGATGGGTCTAATTGTACCGTAATACTCTCAATGCATGCCTGTAGCACTTGCTGATAAGAGGCCGTTTTTGTGTCCACGCCTAACACTTGTTGTAAGACGGGTAATAACTGCTGCAAATGCAATGCTTGCCATAATGATAAAATCGTTGCTTGCTGAGGGTTTGAAGGTACTTCTGATGAATAAATTGACGGTGAATGAGCTATTAGTGAGTCAGCGCTGCTATCAAAATTATTATTAATATTAACGGTTAAATAAGTCAATCATTCATAGTTACTTTCTCAATGGTTACTGTCTCAATAGTTACTTTTTCAAGCAGTCGAATTATTAGTGTTTTGTATTAACCATCTTAACCTATAACCACGGCTTTTCTAGACTCTCTAGCTGAATTTTAGGCAAAAAAAATCCTTTATTAATAATAATAAGGATTCGATATATCACAAGAATATGTACGTACTTAAATAACTATTAGCTTTCAATAAACAGCAGGCAAAAAAAAGCGACTCCAAAAGCACATCCTCGGCACACATTGTAACTAATACCGTTGCTACCTTCCGGTCCTGGCGGGGTTCATAGAACAATGTTGCGAGGCTACCAATGGAGCCACCAGTTGCAAATTATACCCACTTTTTTTAATTTTACAACCCCTGTGTTTAGATAGAGGATAACTTTTAGAATATGGCTTATTTATAAGTTGTAATGACACACAGAAGTTACCGGTTATAGAACGGTAAGATAAATAACAAAACCCTTATAGCATCTGTAGTTAGACCTGTTATTTTAGCTAGAACGCGTTTGTAATAACTCGTCTATAAAACAGTTAAACTTAATCTAAACATACCTTGATACTCTACCATGCTCGCTCCTTACTATTCTGGAGCATTTCACTATTTTGGAAATAATTATGAAAAATACTATTTTAGATAATAAATGGTTAAAGAAAACAGCTATCGCCTCAAGCACAGCGTTATTATTGACAGCCCTTATGAGTAGCGCTCACGCCGAGCCGACAGGTTACGATCAGCTTAGCTTTCAGACAGAAGTGAAAGAAGAGATTGCCAATGATGAAGTAAGAGCCAGTCTCTATAAAAAGGCGCAAGCTAACGATGCAAAAACCTTAGCGACGACTCTGACGACTTCAATCAATAGAGCTTTAGCTATTGCTAAGCGCTACCCTACAGTCACCATCAGTACAGGTCAGCAAAACACCTATCCGCGTTATGATAAAAACGACAAAATCATCGGCTGGACTGGGCAAGCTAATATCGATCTTAAGAGCACAGACTTTGTGGCAACCAGCCAGCTCATAGCAGACTTGCAAGAAACATTAGTCATGAATAATCTAAACTTTGGAGTATCTGAGGTTAAAAAGGACGCCCTTGAGCAAAAGCTAATGACTGATGCCTCGCGCGCTTTTCAACAACAAGCCAAAAACTTAACTCGTGCTTGGGATGCACGTGGCTATCGAGTAGTGACCGTCAATCTCAATACAGGTAATAACTACCCACGTCCTATGTATAGCGCTATGGAGATGCGAGCCACCTCAGCGGATGCTTCAGTACCCAGTCAAAACTTTGAGTCAGGTAATAGTACGATTTCTGTCACGGCTAATGGCACCATTGAGCTGACTAAATAAGTTAGGATAAATTTTGTAAACCGTATTTATTAAGTGATAACAAAAAGGCAATCGCTAACTCTAGTGATTGCCTTTTTTAATAGATTCAAATGCTATGTATCAAACATCATTTTATAGCAGGTATTTCGAGGGTCATCGTTGTATTGACTTATGGCGTATTCAAAAATTGAACATTAGTACCTTTATCCCTACGTAGCTTAAGTAACATTTTTTGTGTCCAAGATAAACGCTCATAAGCCAGTAGTTGCTCGGCTATTTTTTTATTTTGTTGCAATCTGACAGTGTTTTGAATCACATATACCTTACGCGAGACTTGTTGTACCACCTGACCTTTTTTATTCATGACCACTGCTCGAATATTATGCTCGCCCGGCAAGATATCAACAGTTGCTATTGATGCGCTGAGCCCTTGCGCTACAACAGTATCGTCAAGATAAATCGTGACAGTGTCGCCTGCTTGCAGTGCAGGATTCATTTGCAGTTGCACTGCGATACTTTGTGCGGGACGACGATAAGCACGCTCCGCGCTTGGCTCAAGCATTGTCATCTGATAATTTACTACTCTTGCTTGAGAAGTCATCTCAGGTAAATCAGTAACAGACTGAGCACTGAGCGTAGAGCTAGCGTTGTTATTTTGGCTGCTACTCATTTGGCTGGTGATAGTTTGATTAGTGCGGTTAGCAGAGCTAACATTTGGACTATTGCTATTGTTACCCGTAGTAATTCCAGTTTGACTGACTTGCTTATTTTCTTGCTGATCGTAGCTTTGTGGGTTGTCAGTAAAAGTGATCTGCCCCGTTTGACTATCGACAACTTTGTAAATAGGCGCCGCATTAAGTGTAGAAGCATAAAGACTAGCAGTACTGATTATTAGAGCTGTTATTACCTTTGTGATTTGATCGTTTACTGATAGGTTTACTTTAGATAATACAGTCATAATCAGCCCATTTAGTATTTATTCTGATAATTTATATTTACCTATTATGCGATACTTTTACTGTAAAAGCAGTAGTGACTACGCAAATGGACTGCTGCTTGAGTCTAATTTGACATAATAGTGTCTATTAAAGCTGTTAAAATTGTTTATTTACATTCTAAAACCTATATAGAATAATAAAACACCAAAATATAAGACAACAGCTGAAATAGCATTTGCCGTTAAGCGATGTGAAAATACATCTCTTGTCCCATCAAGCAAACCAAAAATAACCTCGCCCAGTCCTCCTGTAAATCGATAATTATTTAAATCAACATTGCCTTTATCATCTGTAATAAAGCGCAGGTAGCCAAAAATTATGGCAAGACTGCCAGTGATCAATATTATGATTCTAAGGGTTTCCATTTTTTGACCCACATAGCTTGATATATTTTTAGATCCAAGCGCGACTTAACTTTTAATTAGAACAACGATCTAACTATAGCTTAAAAAAGCTATAGTTACTTATCTACCTACAACCACAAAAAAACCAGCTAAGATATTCTCAGCTGGTTTTTCTTATTCTGAATTTTTAAAAGCTAATTAGCAGCTATAGTACAGATCAAACTCTACTGGATGGACAGTAACGTTAACGCGTTGTACTTCTTCTTCCTTAAGCGCGATAAAGGCTTCTATAGAGTCTTTGGTAAACACATCACCTTTGAGTAAGAACTCATGATCATCACGTAAAGCTTGTAGCGCGACTTCTAAGCTCTCAGCAACCGTTGGAATCTGTGCTTCTTCCTCTGGTGGTAAGTCATATAGGTTTTTATCAGCCGCTTCACCTGGATGGATTTTATTCTGAATACCGTCAAGACCTGCCATTAATAGGGCTGCAAAGGTCAAATAAGGATTCGCCGCAGGATCTGGGAAACGCGCTTCGACACGTACCGCTTTTGGGCTACTGACGTGTGGAATACGGATAGAAGCTGAGCGGTTAGACGCCGAATAAGCAAGCTTGATAGGTGCTTCGTAATGCGGTACAAGGCGCTTATAGCTGTTAGTCGATGGATTGGTAATCGCATTCAAGGCGCGGGCATGCTTGATAATACCACCGATAAAGTAAAGGGCTGATTCTGATAGACCCGCATACTCATCACCCGCAAAAGTATTGACGCCATCTTTTGAGATTGACATATGCACATGCATGCCTGAGCCGTTATCACCAACGATAGGCTTGGGCATAAAGGTCGCCGTTTTGCCAAACTGATGCGCAACATTGTGAACGACATACTTTAATTGTTGTACTTCATCGGCTTTTTTGACCAGCGTGTTAAAAGCAACACCAATCTCTGCCTGACAAGGCGCAACTTCATGATGATGGACTTCAACACAGCCTTCACCGATAATATCCTCAATACGCTCACACATAACCGCGCGCATATCGTGTGAGCTGTCGATTGGTGGTACAGGAACATAACCGCCTTTGACGCGCGGACGATGACCCATATTGCCCCACTCGTAATTTTTATTGGTTGACCATGCCGCTTCTTCTGCGATGATCTCATGGCTAACCCCTGACATCTCAACCGACCATTTTACTTCATCGAAGATGAAAAACTCAGGCTCAGGACCGAAGTAGGCAGTATCACCAATGCCTGTTGACTTTAAATACTCTTCAGCGCGGCGGGCGATAGAACGTGGGTCACGATCATAACCTTGTAGGGTTGATGGCTCAATGATGTCACAAGTGACAACGATAGTGACCGCATCGAAGAACGGGTCAACAAACGCAGACTCAGGGTCAGGGCGCAAGATCATATCAGAGGCTTCAATACCCTTCCAGCCAGCGATAGAGGAACCGTCAAACATTTTGCCATCTTCCATTGATTCTTCATCAATAGTAGATGCCGGAAAGCTCATGTGCTGCTCTTTACCGCGAGTATCAGTAAAACGAAAATCGACCCATTTGGCATTGGTTGATTCGATAAGATCTAAAAGTTTGTTCGACATAAATAGTCTTCCTTATGATTAGCCTTTGATTAGTATGAGATAAAGCTAGTTTTGACGCTAAACACGTAATGGTCTAAATACATAAATAGTACGCTGATTACTGTTAATAATACTTAACGAGCAAGACAATAATGTATCCGTCATCATAGCTTCTAAGCTTACAGTGCTAAGCTTATAGTGCTAAGCTATTTTATACAAATTTATCTAGCGCATGTTTCTATAACGCTCATTTATTTAAGTAATCTACATGATAAAAGGTGCAAGCCTTATGCCAATGTAGTAATTCCAGAACAATTGTATTTAGTATCAATATGTTATATATACTACCCCTCAATTACTAATCATCATATTAGATTTAACCCCAAAATGCGCATAATGATATCATGATTTATTGCACTACTTTAGTGCAATACTTATAGAACAGCGTTATTATAGTGCACTACTATACACTATGAATAAAATTTAAAATCAGTTTGGCGTTATGATTGTAGTCGTTAACTTTGCTTTGCTTACTTCAATAGATACTTATAGTTTAGACCATCGCTCTTAATGGTTTCAAACGGCGTTCAAAAAACTATTATCTAGCAGTAGATGGCTTATACCGTACATTTGCTAGATGATAGATTAGTGGTAAGATAGCAAAGATACATTTCTCTCTATTTGTCTCTTAACTTGCTGATTATATATCAAGCAGTGACTGTTCTATTAATAGGAGCTACCCATAATGATTTTGATGATCGATAATTACGATAGCTTTACGTATAATATTGTCCAGTACTTTGGTGAATTGCAGCAGGATATCACGGTTTGGCGTAATGATCAGGTCACTATCGAGCAGATCAAAACTCTCGCCCCTGATGTTATTGTCATCGGTCCTGGCCCTTGTGATCCAGACCGCGCTGGTATCTCTTTAGAAATCATTGAAGTCTTTAAAGGGGTCATACCTATTTTGGGTATCTGCTTAGGACATCAAGCGATTGGTCAAGCGTTTGGCGGACAAGTTATTAAAGCAGGTGCCGTTATGCATGGTCGCCTATCCGCTGTTTATCATAATGGACAAGGGGTATTTACCGACTTGCCTAATCCCTCACAAGTGACTCGCTATCACTCCTTAGTTGTGGACAAAACCAGCTTACCTGACTGCTTAGAGATGACCGCTTGGACTAAGAATGCGGATGGTAGTATCGAGGAGATTATGGGCGTACGTCATAAAACTTTTGCCATCGAAGGCGTGCAATTTCATCCTGAGTCTATCTTAAGCGAAGCAGGCTATCAGCTGCTCAATAACTTCTTGATAACCCATCATTTAGCAGTTTTGAGTACTGATGAGCTACCGCAGGTTGGCTAGTTTATTACCTTTGAATAATTATATACCACCTTAAGCAGCGGTATGCTCCGTAAGATTAGGCCCTACGAAAATACAATGTCGCCAAGATACTACTTCAACAAGATACTATATTGCCAAGATACAATGTCACTAAAATACAATGTCACTAAAACAAGCCACTAAAATAAGAATATAAGTGAGACTCTATGAGTACTACTGCCCTCTCAAGCGCTAGCAAAAACGCTAAAGCTACTCCAGAAAGTATCGCCCAACGCTCGGATGAACAACTTCATAAGCTATTAGCCGTAGCGCTAGATCATATTTTACAAAGGATCGATTTGACCTTTGATGAGATGCGTGAGGTTATGCTGATTATTATGCAAGGCAAATGCAGTAATGCGATGATGGGCGCGATTTTGACAGGCTTACGTATGAAAGGCGAGTCTATCGATGAGATCACCGCCGCTGCCAGTGCCATGCGTGATTTGGCCGCCAATATAGCACCAAAGGGCAATTACCTAGTCGATATCGTTGGTACTGGCGGCGATGGTGCTAATCTATTTAATGTATCAACTGCCTCAGCATTAGTCGCAGCAGCGGCGGGTGCACAAGTCGCTAAGCATGGCAATCGCGGCGTCTCTACTAAGTCTGGCAGCTCAGATTTGCTAGAGCAAGCAGGTATTAGCTTAGCTTTATCACCTGAGCAAGCGCTTGATTGTATCGAAAATCAAGGGATAGGATTCTTATTTGCGCCTAATCACCACAGCGCCATGCGCTATGCTAATCCTGTGCGTCGTGAGCTAAAAGCGCGGACCATCTTCAATGTACTGGGGCCATTAACCAATCCTGCTGGCGTGCCAAATTTAGTGATAGGCGTGTTTAGCCCGCAGCTATGTGAGCCTATCGCCAAAGTTATGCAGAATCTAGGGGCGCGTCACGTGATGGTCGTCGGATCAAAAGATGGTTTGGATGAGATAAGCTTGGCAACCTCGACGACCGTCGCAGAATTAAAAGACGGTGAGATAAGTGTCTATGAGCTAACCCCTGAAGATGCTGGTATCGAGTCACAAACCCTAATAGGCCTCGATGTCGACTCTCCACAGCAAAGCTTACAGCTAATTTGTGCCGCTTTATCTGGTGATGAGACCCATGATCGATCAGTGCTAAAAGCCCGTGATATGATTGCGCTTAATGCAGGTGCCGCTATCTATACGGCTGGACTTGCCAGCAATTATGCCAACGGCGTAAGTCGCGCTCAAGCCGTTATTCAAAATGGTAGTGCTCTCTTAAAGCTTGAGTCATTAGCGACTCATACTCAACATTTAGCTGCACAAGCTTAGAGTCTGTTGAATCACTACTATTTATGTCGCTATGTTTTACCCATTAGGCTTTTAGGATGACTGTTATGACCAATACTACCGATCCAAATTCTACCATTCCCTCAGTATTACAACGTATAGTCGCTACCAAAATTGAAGAAGTGGCTGCTGCAAAAGCTATATTATCTTTATCCGATTTAAAAGCGCAAGTGGCTGCTGATAAGCGTGCGCGTCGCGGCTTTGCCACTGCCCTACGTTTAGCAAATCTAGGGGTCATTGCTGAAATCAAAAAGGCCTCACCTTCTAAAGGTGTTATCAATCATAACTTTGACCCTGCCTTATTTGCGCAGCAGTATGAGCAAGCAGGCGCTAACTGTCTATCAGTCTTGACGGATCGAGACTACTTCCAAGGTGATAATAGCTATCTATTACAGGCGCGTAATAACTGTAATCTACCTGTATTGCGTAAAGACTTTATGATTGATGCTTATCAGATTTATCAGTCCTATTTGCTCGGTGCTGATTGTGTTTTATTGATTATGGCCTGCTTGGATGATGCGCAAGTGTATGAGCTGCATGCCCTAAGTGTCGAGCTGGGTATGGATGTTTTAATTGAGATTCATACCTTTGATGAGCTTGAGCGCGCCCTACGCTTGCCTTACTCTCATCACAATATTTATGGCATTAACAATCGAGATCTTAATACTTTTGAGGTTGACTTGCAGCACTCTATCAAACTTAAAAACGCACTAAGTACAGGTCTAAAAGACAAAACATCGGATATACCCTTGATCGTCACTGAAAGCGGTATCGATAACGCTAGTGATGTAACGTTAATGAAAAATCAAGGCTTTCAGCACTTTTTGATTGGTGAGCAGTTTATGAAAACGGATCATCCAGGTCAGGCGTTACAATCCTTACTTGCGAGTGTCGCAGCACAAAGGTAAAGTAATCTTTAGAAAACATGGCTTACTAGAAAATATAGCTTATAATTTTAAACGCTATAAACCAAATCCTTCACTAATCAAACAGAATTATAAATTATTATGTCAAATTCTCTATTCTCAAAAGAAATGCAAGATCAGCTCAAAGAGTTAAAAGGTCAACTGACTAAAGGCCGTGATACTACCTCACCTGATGGTGAAAACGAAAAGCCAACTGAGCCTGTGTCACTGCTCACCCAAAAGCAAGTCAAAAAAACCGTCAAGCAGATGGATAGCGAACATGTCGATGATGACAAAGTGCTCTTTATGCAAGCGATGCACGGCGTCAACCAACTGGAAGATAAAAACGTACGCTCCCCTGCTGATGCTACAAAAGCGACTAAGCCTGATGCCACAACTTTATCTAAACGCGCAGCCGCTCAAGGTGGCGATGTCGCTGAGTTAAGTGTAGGTCTATCTGATATGCAAGCGCTACTCAATCCAGTCGCTGCTGAATCTATCTTGTCTTACAAGCAACCAACGCTACAAAACAAAGTATTTACTCAGCTTAAGCAAGGTAAGTTGCGCTGGTATGATGCGGTCGATATTCATGGCTGTACTATTGAAGAAGCGCGCGCTGCTGTGACTCAACTGCTGTCTCAAGCCAAACAAAATAATGAAACATCCGTCAAAATTGTCCATGGTAAAGGTAGTGAAGCTATCCTAAAAACTTGCGTCAATGGCTGGTTGCGTCAATTGCCAGAAGTATTGGCGTTTTGTTCAGCGCCACCAAAAGATGGTGGTAATGGTGCGGTTCTAGTACTGCTTAAAAAGACTAAAACTGATGAAAAAGATAAGTAAAGGCTAAGCCCTTTGCACAACGTAAAAAGGACTGCTTAGGCAGTCTTTTTTTGCATATACTGATTGGGTATTTATCACACTATTTAGGATAAAGCATTATGACTGTGCAAACGATTAAAACCCTAACAGAGCTAAAAGCACATATCACCTCTCTCATCACTATCGAGCCTAAGTTCGCCCCTATCTACGAACAAGTTGGCATACCAAGTTTAAGACGTAACTTAGGTGGCTTTGAGCAGCTCATGCGAGCGATGGTCGGTCAACAGCTATCGGTTGCGGCGGCCAGTAGTATTTGGAACCGTTTAGTAGATGCTGATCTAACTTCTCCCAAAACTATAAGCCAAGCAGAAGATGACGATTTGAGGGCGCAAGGATTATCCAGACAAAAGATTCGCTACATTCGCTCATTGATTGAGCATGATATAGACTTTGTAGCACTAGAAGCTATGAGCGATGACGAGGTTATAGAAACTCTGACGCAGGTAATAGGCATTGGGCGCTGGACGGCTCAGATGTATCTGCTTTTCTCATTAGGACGCGCGGATATCTTAGCCGTTGATGATTTAGCCATTCGCGTTGCTGCAATGGAGATGCTAGGACTAGCGGAACGTCCAACGCCTAAGCAATTAAAACTTGCCACTCAAGACTGGTCACCTTATCGAAGTGCCGCAAGTCTACTGCTATGGTCGTACTATGGAAAAATGCGCGATCGTCTTGCGGTGCCAGTTTAACACTAGGTTAGTGATTGGCAGATCAGTGCCATGGCTGATTCCAGATAGAGAGACTGTTACTTTTGCCTTTAGGTTTATTGCTAAGCTTAAAATGCTTAAATTTATGTTTTGCTAGTCGAAAGCCACTGCTTTTTTTAGGTTTATCCTTTTTAAATTTATTTAAACTTAAGCCACTTTTATTTTTTGCTACGTTATCGGTCTGCTTATCATCCTTTGTGTTTTTATATTCAACAGAACTGAACTTCTCACTGAGCTTCTCATTGGTACTTTGACTACTGAGGCGATGCTCATTATCAATACTGCTATGAACATCAGATTTGTTTTTGTCATTTTCAGGTGGCAAATCATCACTAAAATCGACCTTTTCACTAGTATGCTCAAGCTCGCCTTGATCAACAATGAGCTGCTGCGTTGGCAGCGCATGTTCAACTTTATATTTTTTTACCTGCGTCAATATATCAACCAAAAGCAAGTCTTGCTTGCCATAGAACTCTATAACATCTAATGCGTTAACGTAAGCTCGTAGCTGAATCACGTAACAGTCTTGACGTAGCTCCAAAATGTGGGCTTGATTCCACTCTTTGTTGGTGAGCTCATGCTCATCTAGCAGTTTTTCTAAGTCATTAACCATTTTGAATATGACGTCAATATCAGCGCTGCGCTTAATATATAAATTATGCAAAAAGTGGAACATATCTCGTGAGTTAAAATTTTCAATTTGCATCGATGAGAAATCACCATTGGGCACCGTGACGACGGTACGGTTTAAAGTACGTACCCGTGATGAGCGAATGCCAATATCGATGACCGTACCTTCTTGAGTCCCAAACTTACAGTAATCCCCTATGCGCACGGGCGAGTCTGCTACCACGACCACACTACCGACCAAGTTCTCAATGGTTTTTTGTGCACCCAATGCCAATGCCAGACCACCAACCCCTAGAGCTGCAATACCTGTGGTCAGATCAAACCCTAAATTGCCAAAGATCACAATCACCGCAAATATCAATAGCAATGCTTTGACGACTTTACGTAGTAGTCCAAGTATAGAAACGCGCTCAGTGTGGTTCTTTTTATAGCTTAAATTGACTGCACGCGTAAATAGAACGTCAATGATGCGTAATAGTAGCCAAGTGATAGCTAGCCACGATGCTATCTCCGTGAAACGATTAATCGGCTCTCGCAGGGTTACCGATATTCCAGCGTAAACCATAATCTCCGACAGCATCAGCGCCATAACAACCACTGATAAGGGCAATATTATTTTGTCTGGTAGTGGCAGTGGCTCTTGGCGAAAGTAAGGGTAGACAATCCTCAAAAAGTGATATAACAGCCACACTGCAATATAAGTTAATAAAAAACTACTTACCGTCATTAGTATCGCAGCGATTAAGTCTGTCAACTGATAACCAAATAATTTAGTACCCTCTAACGAGTCAAAAGTATATTTGGAAACTAAAGTAGGTTCGGTATTTTCTAATACCTCAGGTATCGAGGTTAAGGTATCAGTTCCAAACTGCCAATACTGCTCGCCCTTCTCAGAGACCACTCGCTCTAATATGATAGGTACAGACTTATCATCAATATTGATCGTACCGACTTTTTCTTGACTGGGCTGAAGCTGATCGGTCAAATAACCCTCAGGGGAATTGCTCAGCTGCAAGTCAGGTAAGAAGCGCCCGCCAGCATCAAGTGCTCGCTTTAATTGACGTACCGCTATTGTTGGGTTATCAGATTTGGACAAGTTAAGATAATTACTTGCCAGCAGATAGTCGTTTTCACCTAAGGCGCTGATAAACCCTTGTACCGTCTGACGCGGCGTATCACGACCAAATGAGTCTGGTATCGGTGTGCGCACGCTCTCCTCAGAGTTTGCGCTACCAATACCTAATAGACCCGCCTCCGCAGCCAATGCGCTAGTCGGTGATAGACTCAATACTGTCGTTAGTAATAATATAGCTAACCACAAATACACCTTTATAAATAACATGAACGTAGGTGTTTTAACCGGACTCAAGTTGCGCTCAGTAGACAAGACAAACCTCTTAACTTAACAAATTAGACAAAAATATAGGGCTAATGACAAAACTAGGCGCTATGATAACAATTATTTATAACAGTAGTGATTTTGATTGTGGCTTTTTATCATAAACAGTTAGCATAAATTGCAAAACTTAGGCCTATAAATGAATACTCGAAACGTCCTTCTTCAAATTTAATCCCCTATCATGAAATCTGCTCATCCTCTGATGAATAATCATTAGTTAAAAAGTGGTTTATATTTATCCTCTTTTTGTGGATAATAAACGTAGTTTTGCTCAACTGTTTTTGTTTGTAAAATAAGCACTATAAATTCAGTTTTTCGAATATCCTTTTTAACGTTGCTTTTACTATTATTATTTTGGAATACTTTATGCTCTTTTCGTCTCCTTCTTCGACTACCTATCTACGACTTTGTATTCTAAGCACACTTGGCCTATTTGCCATAAATGCTGCCGCTGCAACGGCTGAGGTAAACACTGTTAACGAGCAGGAAATCCCACAAATCGAGCTAGATGAAATAGTGGTAACGGCTACGCGTACGCCGACTAAAATTAGCAATACTATTGCTCAGACTCGAGTCATTAATAGTGAAGAATTACAGCGCTATCAAGGCCAGAGCGCTTTTGAAGTCATTAAACGTCAGCCAGGTATCAGTAATTACACTAATGGTGGCCCTGGGACTACTTCTAATTTTTATATGCGCGGGTATGGTAGCAATCAAGTTTTAGTACTCATTGATGGTATTCGTTATAGCTCAGTCAGTGCTGGTGGTGCCACATTAAGCTTACTACCCGCTGATCAAATCGATCGTATCGAAATACTATACGGAGCCTCAGGCTCTAGTATTTATGGCGCTGATGCTATGGGCGGTGTCATTCAGGTATTTACTAAAGGCGCAAACGTTAAACGTAGCAACTTTTCGGTGACAGCAGGTGTGGGCTCCAATGATGAGTATCTGTATGGCGCAAGTGCACAATTAGCCAATGAGAGTGGCACAACACTGAGTTTATCCGCCAGTCATACTGAAACTGATGGTATAGACGCAACGTTACCTTCAACATCTACGTATAAAGATGATGACAGTTTTGAAAGCGACAATATTAGTTTGGCGCTAACGCAGCGCATTAATGAGCAACTACTTGTAGGCGCTAGTGCCTTATATAGCAAGTCAAACACTGAATTTGATTATGGTCTTAGTAAAGACGTATATTCTGATCAAGAAAACGGGGCTGCTCAAGCCTTTGTTGACTGGCGCTATATGCCAGGCTCTTCATTAAAGCTACAATATGGTCATTCTATTGATAAGTCTGATAACCCATCCTACAGCAGTGTGTATGACACTAAACAAGACCAAATTAGTTTGGTAGGACAGCATAAACTACCTGTCGGTCAAGGTATCTATGGTTTAGAGTATCTTAGTCAAGGGCTAGACTCTAATGTTTATACCGTTGATGATCGCGATGTCAAAAGCGCCTTTTTAGGCTATTTATTCGCTAATAATCAATTTGATGCGCAAGCTAATTTACGCTTTGATGATAACTCACAATACGGTAGTAAGACTACTTACAATCTAGGCGGTGCGTACCATATTAATCCTAATTTTCGTATGGGAGCCAACTACGCAAAAGGCTTTCGTGTTCCTACCTTTAACGACTTATACTACCCTGGTTCAGACAACCCAAACTTAAAACCTGAGACTAGCGATAACTATGAAATCTTTGCTGAATACGATACATTATTACAGTCCACTCGTTTGACAGGTTATAATAATAATGTTGATGATATGATTGCTTCTTATGCGCCCAATTATATTCCTGAAAACGTTGCCGAAGCCGAAATAAAAGGGGTGTCTTTAACCTCAGACTGGATTATGAATAATTATTTATTCGGTGGCAGCTATGATTATCAACAAGCAAAAGATGAGAGTGACTACACTGGTAAAGTTGACTATTTTGGTAACCCTATTGATTATAATGGTAATTTCTTACCTGTACGTCCTGAGCATAAAGGTTTAATTTATTTAGGTTACCGTTTGCCAAGCTTAGATATCCGCGCTGAATATCAGTATGTAGACGATTACTACTATAGTGTTTCTAATGCTGATGCACAGCTTGTTGAAAGCTATGGCTTGTTTAATATTAGTGGAAATTATCAGCTTACAGATAACTTGTCGATGACTGCAAGATTGAATAATATAACTAATAAAAAGTATATTACAGCTCCTGGTTATAATACTGACGGTACTAACTTCTTCACCTCACTAACTTATAACTGGTACTAAGCATATTTAGCACCAATTAAAACTTAAGTTAAAAATAAATAGGCTATCAATTGATAGCCCTTTTTAATGGCTAAATTTTTAATAACTAAACCCAAACTCTTAATGACTAAACACAGCTATCTAATATTTATATCAGCCAATAGGTGACAAATTAACGCTCATCTATTACAATAACCCCTCTCCGAGAGGTGTTGCACCATATAGCTAATTGTTGCCGTTTTATAAAACAGCACTAATGATCGCTTATGTTAGGCTCGGTACTATCAACTACTCTATAGCTGATAGCGCAAATAACGGCACCTGCTTTTTATCATACATCTATTAACAATAGGAGCATATGATGGACGCAGTGTCTAATATCCCATCTGTCCATACGATCGACCCCACTTTCACTGATTATAAAGTTGCTGACATTAGCTTAGCAGAATATGGTCGTCGCGAAATCACTCTTGCTGAAGCCGAAATGCCAGCCCTAATGGGTTTGCGTCGTCGCTACGAAGCCGATCAGCCATTACAGGGCGCGAAGATCGTCGGCTGTATTCACATGACTATCCAAACTGCTGTGCTTATCGAGACGCTAATCGCGCTTGGGGCCGAAGTGCGCTGGACTTCATGCAATATCTTCTCAACCCAAGACCATGCTGCTGCCGCTGTTGCTGCTGCTGGCACGCCGGTATTCGCTTGGAAGGGTGAGACGGACGCGGAGTACGAATGGTGCTTACGTCAGCAAATCTTTGTGGGCGGTGAAGAATCTGGTCAGCTTTGGGATGCCAACTTAATCCTAGATGACGGCGGTGATTTGACTGCACTTATCCATAATGAGTATCCGCAAATGCTGGATATCATTCATGGTATCTCTGAAGAGACTACCACTGGTGTACATCGTTTAATCGAGATGTTGAATAAAGGCACGCTAAAAGTACCTGCTATCAACGTCAACGATGCGGTTACTAAGTCTAAAAACGACAACAAATACGGCTGCCGTCATAGCTTAAATGATGCGATCAAACGCGGTACGGATATGTTCCTCGCTGGTCGTCGCGCTTTAGTGATCGGTTATGGTGATGTTGGTAAAGGTTCAGCCCAGAGCTTACGTCAAGAAGGCATGATCGTACGCGTATCAGAAGTCGATCCTATCTGTGCGATGCAGGCTTGTATGGATGGCTATGAAGTATTATCACCCTATATCGATGGCGATAACACTGGCGGTGCTGAAGGCATCAATACCCGTCTGCTAGAAGATACGGACATGATTGTTACTACAACGGGTAACTACCATGTGTGTGACAAACACATGCTAGCGGCTCTAAAGCCTGGCGCTGTGGTCTGTAATATCGGTCATTTCGATACCGAAATCGATACCCAATTTATGCGTGACAACTGGCGCTGGGAAGAAGTTAAGCCACAAGTGCATCAAATCTTCCGCTCAGAAGATGTTAATGATTATCTAATTCTGCTTGCTGAAGGTCGTTTAGTGAATTTAGGTAATGCAACGGGTCACCCATCACGCGTGATGGATGGCTCATTTGCTAACCAAGTACTCGCGCAGATGTATCTGTTCGAAGAAAAATTCGCCCAGCTACCTGTTGATGAGCGTTTTGATAACTTATACGTCAGAGTACTTCCGAAAAAGCTTGATGAAGAAGTTGCTGCCGCTATGGTTGCCGGCTTTAACGGTACGCTGACTAAGCTGACCACTAAGCAAGCTGAATACTTAGGTGTGCCTGTTGAAGGTCCCTTCAAACCTGAAGCTTATAAATACTAATATGAATGCTGATTTAACTGTTGGTATTAATAACAAGGAGCGCGACTGTGAGTAAGCCTGCTTTCTCTTTTGAATTTTTTCCTGCAAAGTCGGAAATTGGCCATGAAAAGCTGCTTGGCACTTACGATGAGCTAAACAAGCTAGCACCAGGGTATTTTTCAGTCACTTATGGCGCTGGCGGCTCTACTCGCAGTCGTACGCTAAAGATCGTCAAAGAGTTGTGTGCGCGTGGCACGACTCCTGTGGCGCCGCACATCTCCTGTATTGGTGATGATAAACACGAGGTTGCCGAGCTATTAAAACTCTATAAAAGCTTAGGCATTGATCGATTGGTTGCATTGCGTGGCGATTTGCCATCAGGTCAAGTGGGTATGGGTCAGCTACCTTTTGCCCTAGATTTGGTCAAGTTCATTCGTGAGCATTCAGGAGATCATTTCCATATAGAAGTTGCCGCTTACCCTGAGATGCATCCGCAAGCCAAAAGCTTTTTGTTAGATATTGAGAATCTAGTTAATAAGTACAATGCTGGCGCTAATGCTGCTATTACTCAGTTCTTTTATAATGCTGATAGCTACTTATATTTGCGTGATGCCTTAGAGCAACGCGGTATCGATATGGACACACAGCCATTGGTTGCTGGTATTATGCCCATTACTAACTCTAGCAATTTAATGCGCTTTGCCGATAGCTGTGGCGCTGATATACCGCGTTATATACGCAAGCAGCTTGCTGATTTTGGCGATGACCGCACGGCTATTCGTGAATTTGGCTTTGAGGTAGTCCATCGTTTGTGTGAGCGTTTGATATCTGAAGGTGTGCCTGCCATGCACTTTTATAGCATGAACAAAGTCAATCCTAACAAGCGCTTAGTTGAGTCTTTAGGACTAGTGCCTGAGTTGCTCGTATAAGCATTAGACGTTCAAGCCATAAAATTTTTGTCTCTATCAAAGACTGGTCCTCCTAGGAGCGCCAGTTTTTTTATGGCTCTTCAAACCCATAATGATAACTTTATAGAATGCTGATTATTGTGTTTATCATGATTATCGTATATTTTGTTATATATTCAAATAACATAAATAATAGGAATAAGATAACGTGCGACGTTTTTTTATGCAGCTACTGACGTTAATGAAGATGGCGAGTGCGACTTTGCAGCCTTGAGTACTTTCGCTATGGGCACTACCCTGACTTTGACAGAGAGCATCACTCATCACTGGTGTCGTGTATTGCGAGCTAATAGTGGTGATCAAGGTGTTTTGTTCGACGGGTTCGGTGGTGAGTACTTAGTTGAGCTGGCAACTATTAGTAAAAAACAAGCAACCGCTACTGTATTAGCTCATGACGCTGACGATCATACAGCACCTATTATTAGCAAAATAGCGCTAGTAATGAGTCGCGGCGAGCGTATGGACTATGCTATTCAAAAGGCCACCGAGCTTGGCGTTACCGCTATTCAACTATTGACCAGTCATCATGGTGAAGTCACGCTAAAGCCTGCGCAGGTTGACAAAAAGCTTGCGCATTGGCAACAGATCGCCATCGCCGCTTGTGAGCAGTGTGGACTTAATCGGCCGCCCCTTATACTTGCGCCTATCGCTATCAGTCAATGGTTGCAAAATCCTGATACTGAATTAAACGCTGAAATAAATGACAGTATTGAGCTAAATGATGACTCAAACAATAAAGCGATGTCGACTGATCAAGCAGCGTCAGTGAGCGCTATTGTCGCAAAACTCAGTCAAGATAGTTATTATCAAATATTAGGTCACAAAGCGGATATTAGGCTGATGCTCAGCGTACCATCAGCGGATCAACCGCGCGCGCCTGCGACTCTTAGCTCAGTACTCACATCAGTACTCACACAACCATTACCCTATATTGAGTTACTGATTGGGCCTGAAGGCGGATTGAGTCCAGCTGAATGCCAGCAAGCCGAGCAAGTTAACTTTTTACCTTGGCAAATCGGTAATCGCGTCCTGCGAACAGAGACTGCGCCTGTGGTTGCGTTGGCTACTTTGCACGCGCTTAGCCATTATTGATAACCAATACTTTAGGGTCAACATATATAGTTCATTTATTTTAGACACACAACCACTTGAGGGGTATGATTATTATCAGAACCTAGGTTTTGTAGTCTCTGTCAGCGTAGGTAGTAAGCCATAAAATCTTTACTAGTCACGCGATACGAGAGTGCCTGTCTGTTTTACTTAGCATCCATTAAGAACTAATTAAACTTTTGTCTGTATTTAATGTTCAAAATGTGGTCTAATTGGTCAAATTATTTTGCACTCATTTTGTGAGCTTAGATTATGAGTACTATATCCCCACTTTCAAATTCTATTAAGCAGCAGTTGTTTGCGCAATTGTGTGAGCAATTTGATGACGGCATATTCATTTTGGATGCTAATCTTTGTCATATAGGCATTAATCCAGCTTATGAGCTAATGATGGGCTATGATTTAGAGTTCTTACTGGGACGAACCATTGGGGTTTATGCGACTGAATTTTTATCTGAGTCAGAACGCACACTTTTAGATACTGTTATTCGCCTTCTAAAAAGTACAGGATTTTATGAGCAGGAATTTTCATTGGCGACGCGCTATGGTCAAATGCTAGAGTGTCAGATTAGCTGTCGCCGAATAGACGCAGAGGGTGAGATTTATTATGTGGGTACGATTCGTGAAACCTCAGCGCTCGTCAAAGATCAAAAAAAGTTTACACATTTGCTCAACTTTGATCAAGTATCTGGACTGCCCAATCGTAAGTTATTTTTAACTCAGGCCAGTGAACTGTTGCTCAATAGTAGCAATGAGCTGGTGATTGTGCGCTTTGATATCGATAATTTTCGCACGCTTACTAATACTTTAGGAATCAGCTGGATAAACCTTTTAATCACTCAATTTGTAAAGCGAGTGACTGCGCAAGAGCTTGAGTATTTAAAATGCTTTTCTCATTTTGGTAGTAATGATTTTGCCATGGTATTTCAGTGCAATGATGGGCAGATGGTTCAGCATCAGCTCGATAGATTAACGCAAATTTGTGAACAACCCTTTGTATTAAGTAACGTCTCGGATAGTACTCTTAATAACAGTGATACAGCAACGAAACCTCATGATTCGATAGCGGCTTATGATGCCGTTGATACAGCTAATACTATTGAGGGTAGCTATGTTTATTTGCATCTATCCATTGGCGTGAGTCACTACCCCAAAGATGATAATCAGCTGCCGGGTCTACTGACTAAAGCTGAAAAAGCGCTGCATCATGTCAAAGATCACGATGGGGTCAATACGAGCTGGTATCATGACGAGCTCAATAGGCTAAGCTTAGATAATCTACTGTTAGAAGCAGAATTGCGCAAAGCAATCGATGGGCAGCAGTTTATTCCGTACTACCAGCCAAAAGTCGCTCTAGCAACAGGGCAAATCACAGGATTTGAAGCTCTAGTACGCTGGCAACACCCTACCCGTGGGCTGCTTAAACCTGCCAAATTTATTGAAGCTATCGTCAAACACAAGCTATCCTTTGAGCTGTTTTGTCAATTGGCTAAGCAAATTGCTGAGCATCTAAGCGAGTGGAAGATGTTAGGATTTGAGCAATATATCAGTATCAATGCTGATGCTGCTGAGTTTAATCATCCTGATTTTTTTGGCTTTGTCAGCCATCTGTTTAGCGAGTACGCTATTGATCCTATTCAGTTGCACATAGAAGTCACTGAATCCTCTTTAATGCTACGTCACTCAAAGGTTAAACAGCAACTAACTGCCCTCAAAGACTTAGGCGTCTGTTTAGCACTTGACGACTTTGGTACAGGCTACGCCTCCCTAAGCTACTTGCAAGAGTACCCGTTTGACTTTATTAAAATTGATAAAAGCTTTATGTACAGTATTGTTGATAATAAAACGCAGCAGGCTATCGTAAAAGCTATTTTAGATTTAGCAACAGCTTTAGATATGAGTGCTATTGCTGAGGGTATTGAGACTATAGAGCAGCGTGATATGCTCGCTCAAATGGGCTGTCGCTATGCTCAAGGATATTGGTTTAGTCGCGCTGTCGATGCCAAAGTCGCAACACAATTGCTAACTGATCAGGTGAGCTACTAGCCTAAACTCTAAGTTCCTTATACCAATCTATAAATTAGTTATGTTCATTATAAAAACCTCTTAAATCATCTATCCCTTTGTACTACCCGCGAATAGCTGTGACTATCAGTACACGCCATAATTAGTATGCAAGTTTGGTTGATGACTTATCAGTATTATCTGCAAACTTGTAAAATCCTCTGTTAACGCCTATCTTTTACACTGTATTTATTACTCTTAATGTAAATCGTATATCCAAGTATCGAATTTAAGCTATTGGTTTAATTATCATAATAATGATTTCTGATAGCTTTTTCGTAATTATCGATACGATTATATAGTCAATAAAGGATAGGACAACATGCAATATAAAGCGCCCTTACGTGATATGAAATTTGTCATGCATGAACTGCTAAATACTGAAGCGCATTATCAATCTATCGATGCTTTTTCCCATATTGAGGCGGACATTGTAGACAGCTACTTAGAAACTGCTGCTAGTTTTGCTGAGAACGAATTATCACCCCTTAACCAAAGCGGTGATGCAGAAGGTTGTCATTTCGATAATGGCGTGGTCACAACGCCCAAAGGTTTTAAAGAAGCTTATAAGCAGTATTGTGAGCTGGGCTTTACCTCGTTGACAGCTGAAGAAGAATTTGGCGGTCAAGCAATGCCGGTGTCACTCAACTCAGCTATTTCTGAGTTTATGGGTACAGCGAACTGGTCATTTGGCATGTATCCTGGACTCTCAGAAGGCTGCATCTCGACCCTTGAGCACCATGGCACTGACGCACAAAAGCAAAAGTACCTGCCTAAATTGGTTGCAGGCGTTTGGTCTGGGGTGATGTGTTTAACTGAGCCGCAGTGTGGCTCTGATCTTAATCAAGTACGTAGTAAAGCTGAGCCGAATGGCGATGGTAGCTATAGCATTACCGGTGGTAAGATTTGGATCTCAGCGGGTGAGCATGATATGTCTGAGAACATCATTCATATTGTACTAGCGCGCCTGCCAGATGCTCCAGCGGGCACTAAAGGCTTGTCGCTATTCGTTGTCCCTAAATTTATGGTCAATGACGATAGCAGCTTAGGCGAGCGCAATTCGGTCTCTTGTGGTTCAATTGAGCACAAAATGGGCATCAAAGCCTCAGCCACTTGTGTGATCAACTACGATAACGCAACAGGCTACTTAATCGGTGAAGAAAACCGTGGTCTAAACTGTATGTTCACCTTTATGAACGTGGCGCGTATTGGCACGGCTATCCAAGGAGTTACCGCCTCACAGTTTGCCTTTCAAGGTGCATTGGCGTTTGCCAAAGAGCGCTTAGCCTTTCGCTCGCTAGATGGGGCTAAGTTCCCTAATAAAGCGGCTGATCCTATCATCGTCCATCCAGCAGTTCGCGATATGTTACTGACGACCAAAGCCTTTGCTGAAGGCGGTCGCGCTTTGATCTGCTATATGTCACAGTTTGCTGATACCGTTGCCAAAGGTGAAGGCGAAGCGCTTGAATACGCCAATCAAATGCTGTCACTACTGACGCCTATCGGTAAAGCATTTTTGACCGAAACAGGTCTTGAGTCCGCGCATCATGGCGTGCAAGCATTAGGCGGTAGTGGTTATTGTGTTGAATATGGTCTTGAGCAAAACGTTCGTGATACTACGATTGCCTGTATTTATGAGGGTACTACTCAGATTCAGTCCCTTGATCTAATCGGTCGTAAAGTACTGAACTCACAAGGTAAGCTATTGGCCAACTTTATCAAAGTTATTGAGCAGTTCTGTGAAGACAACGATAACAATGAGCAAATGAGCCAGTTTACAGCGCCACTTATGCAGCACCTTGAGCAATGGGGCGAATTAACCGCAGACATCGCTAATCAAGCGGAAGAGAATCCTGAAGCCGTTGGCGGTGCAGCGGTCGATTATATGTACTTTAGTGGTTATGTCACTCTCGCTTATCTATGGGCTCGTATGGCAAAAGTTGCACAAACTGAGATTGCTAACGGCAATAGCGAAAAAGCGTTTTATGATGCCAAAGTTAAGACGGCACAGTTCTTTTTCGCAAAACTGCTACCGCGTACCTCTACTTATGCTGAGCGTATCGCGACAGGTGTTGAGCCGTACATGAGTATGGATGTTGAGCAGTTTGAGTTTTAATGGCTTAAATCTCAATAGCTTAAAGCTATTGAGATTTAAGCTATTGATAAGCACGAATATATTGCTTTAAATGTTCTGTTTTAGATATATCAGCAATATACCCATCGGCAATATACTCAGGTATGTTGCCGATTTTGCTATTACGCTATTTAAAAATAAAAGATACTGGCATAAAACAAGTCCAGGCATTAAATCAACAAAAACAGAAATACTTTATTTTTGCGTAATTCAAGAGCTACTGATAACTTTTAGTACACGCATAATTCACGAACCGCTACACAAGTTCGGCGGCTAATTTGCTAAACTTTAACCATCTATTATTTAGCTTATACATAACAGAATATATAGGGCGTATTGAACATTCGACCGTGGCACTGACAGAGACTATTTGTGAATGTTCAATACGCCCTACTAATACCAACAAAAAGGATTTTTTATGTCAGTTTATAATGCTCCTCTTAATGATATGCGCTTTATCTTAAACGATGTATTCAAAGCTCATGAGCTTTGGCAGAATAACGAAAGCTTAGCTCATGTTGACATGGAAACCGTCGATATGATCTTAGAGGAAATGGCCAAATTATCTAAGAATGTCTTATTACCTATCAACCGTAGTGGTGATGAGGAAGGCGCAACTTTTCAGGGTGATGGCGTAGTTACTACTCCTAGTGGTTTTAAAGAAGCCTATAAGCAATATGCTGAATCAGGTTGGGTCGGCTTGGGTGGCAATCCTGAGTATGGCGGTCAAGGCTTTCCAAAGATGGTCACTATGCTGACTGAAGAGATGCTGTTCACGACCAATCAGTCTTTTGCGTTATATCCTAACCTAACGGTTGGCGCAACCTTATGTATGAATGCGGCGGCCTCTGATGAAATCAAACAAATCTATTTAGAAAAAATGTACTCAGGCGACTGGTCAGGCACGATGTGTTTGACTGAACCTCATGCCGGTACGGATTTGGGTATTATTAAGACCAAAGCTGAGCCAAATGATGATGGCAGCTATAACATCTCAGGCACTAAGATTTTTATCACAGGCGGCGAGCATGATCTAACCGATAATATCATTCATTTAGTACTAGCTAAGACGCATGACGCTCCTGCTGGCTCAAAGGGGATTTCTTTATTCGTTGTGCCTAAACTCTTGGTCAATGATGATGGTAGCTTAGGCGAGCGTAATACTTTAGCCGTGGGCTCTATTGAGCATAAAATGGGTATCAAAGCGTCAGCGACTTGTGTGATGAACTTTGATGGTGCTCGTGGCTGGATGATCGGTGCTGAAAATACTGGTTTATCTTCTATGTTTATTATGATGAACTATGAGCGCGTTACTATGGGTCTACAAGGTCTTGGTGGCTCTGAGCTGGCTTATCAAAACGCCGCCGCTTATGCCCTTGATCGCGCGCAAGGTCGTAGCGATACGCAATTGCAAAGTCCAGAAAAGCCTGCCGATGCTATCATTCATCATGCCGATGTACGCCGTATGCTGTTGAATGCTAAAGCCAATAGTGAAGCTTCGCGCTGCTTTGCTATGTATGTCGCTCAGCAGCTTGATCTCGAAAAATTCAGTGCCGATCCTGATGTTGCACAAGCTGCCGCTGCTCGTGTTGCTTTATTGACCCCAATCGCTAAAGCCTTCTTGACTGATAAAGCGCTTGAGGCGACCGTTGATTGCCAGCAAGTCTTCGGTGGTCATGGCTATGTACGTGAATGGGGTATGGAGCAGATCGTTCGTGATACTCGCATTGCACAGATTTATGAAGGTGCCAACGGTATTCAAGCGCTCGATCTGCTAGGACGTAAGGTTGCCCGTAACGGCGGCAAATATATTGATAACTTCCTAGCCGAGATTCGTGATTATGTGGCGTCAATGAGCGCTGAGCATGGTATCAAACAAGCGACTTTGGGTGCAGCTGATACGGTTGAAGCCTTGACCAAAACGGTGCTGGCGAATATTCAAGATCGCAAGAATGAAATCAATGGCTGTGCGGTTGACTATATGCACGCTGTTGGCTACTTATGCTACTCATACATGTTTGCAATGATGGTAGAAGCAGCTGATGGCCAGCAAGATAAGTTCTATACTGATAAGGCCAAGCTTGCTGATTATTTTGTCGGTCGTATCTTGCCACGTATCGATGCCCATGCGCAGATGGTACAAGCTGGTAGTGATCCGATGATGAACTTTGATTTGGATTATTTTAACGTTGCTGTTAGCTAAGAGTTGCTGTCAGTCAATAATAGCCTTTAGTCTATAAAACTTATTAATATAAAAAGGACAGTTTGATACTGTCCTTTTTATTTGCCTGCAATCAAAACAACTACTAACAAAATAATTGACTATGACTGTCTTATTCAGATTAAAATGATGCCAATAGTATTGCTACCTATTGAGGCGTGAAACGTTGGATAACTCCTGCAATATAACTACGATAAAGGGTCTACTGTGTCAGAGATAAAACGCATTTTGCAGCAGATTACTGCGCTAAGCGAGGTTCCCGACGCGTCGGTTCTCAAGCGTTTGGTCGATGAATTGCGTGCAGGAGAAAAAGAGCCTGCACTTGCCAATAAAAAGCTGCAAGAGCTTATTGATATTTTGCGTCTGCATCCTGAATATGGCGATGGGCTTGCCAGCTTTGTATTAAAGCTGATTATAAATTTACGTCAAATCGCGCTCTACACTGATACAGGGATCATGTCGGATCAAGGCTTTTTTAGTAGCTTACGCCGCCTGATTGGTCATCGATTTTTGCCCTTATTGCCCCAAGAAGAATCTGTCGTTGAGCTGGTAGGTTATTTATTCGATAAGCCGCAAGATGAACGCTGGCTGGCTAATATAGAAAAAGATAAATGGGATACGCTGGTTAGTTTATTAAAAGTTAAAGAGGACCATCTAACTTTGGTCGCTACTGCCAAAAACAGCATCTTAAACGCTATTGTTATTTTATCTTATCGCATCAGCGGTATAGGTCTACATCCTGATTTGATGGAATCGTATCCTGAGATACTGAACTATTCAGCCGCTTTTGTCGCGCAAAATCAAGAAGCGGTGCTGTTTGTGAATCAATACCGTCAAGCGCATGAGCTAGATACCTTAACGGATATTACTCCTGAACAAGCGGTCAATCCAGCACCCTTACTTGTGATGCTCGAGCAGTGTGAAGATATTGTCGCTACTATACGTAAACGTATCTATAAGACGGGTATCTCCATTCACTTAACCAATATGATGCTACGTCTTGATCAAAGCTTGCGGCGGGTACGTATCCTGGCGGAGCTGGTAACCGATGATCGTAGTAAGCGCGATAAGGCCATTATTGAGCTGATTGAGACCTTGATTACTACGGCTAATAATCGCTATAGCATAGGCTATTTGATTGATAATAGTACCAAGCTACTCTCGCGCAAAGTCACTGAGAATGCTAGCCGCGTTGGTGAACATTACATCAGCACCGATAAATCAGGCTATCAAAAGATGTTCAAAAAAGCCTCAATCGGTGGCTTTATCATTGCCTTTATGGCTACTATTAAGATACTGGCCTATCACTTAGCACTCGCGCCTATAGGTCGCGCTTTTATTAATAGTATGATTTATGGCTTGGGCTTTGTCTTTATTCATGTGGTACATGGCACAGTAGCCACTAAGCAGCCGGCAATGACAGCGGCTGCGATCGCCTCTACTATTTCAGACAGCTCAGGCAAAAAATCCCATCAGCTTACCAAGCTGTCTGAGCTGGTCGTCGATATTATGCGTACCCAGTTTATCGCGATTATGGGTAATGTCATGCTCGCCATTCCTGTCGCCTTAATTATCTCATTTGTCTGGCTACAATATACTGGCGAATCAATGATTGACACCAGAAAGGCGGTGCACCTGCTACATGATTTAGACCCGTTTCGCTCGCTGGCTCTACCGCATGCGGCTATCGCTGGTGTTTATCTATTTTTATCAGGCTTGATTGCAGGCTACTATGATAATTTGGCCGTTTATAATCAGATTGGCGCTCGTATTCGTCGGCATTGGCTCTTGCAATATCTGCTGCCCAAATCATGGTTACAGCGCTTAGGCGGCTTTGTAGAAGCGAATCTTGGCGCGATTATGGGTAATTTCTTATTTGGTGTGTTTTTAGGAAGCACGGCGACCATTGGCTATATATTCGGCTTGCCCATTGACATTCGCCATATTGCCTTCGCTTCGGCGAATCTTGCTCATGGCTTATTCAATATATCGGCATCAGATATGAGCTGGCATTTATTACTATTATCAGTATTAGGCGTGGCTTTAATCGGTATAGTCAATTTAATGGTTAGCTTTTCATTAGCCTTATTTGTCGCGCTACGCTCAAAAGAAGTACGCTTCTTTGAATGGGGACGCTTAACCAAATTAGTGATTGGGCACATCTTTAGTCATCCCTCAGACTTTTTTTGGCCACGTGATAAGCCTATGCAGTATGCGAAAATAGACAGCCAAGGCCATATGATATTTGAGGATAATTCTGCACAAAAAAGCGGTAAAGCGATTCCAAGTAACTATGTTATGAGGCGCTTATCTGATGTCAAAATACCACCTGAAATCGTGCAAGTGGTCGCTAATGGTAGTACGCTAAATACTGATATTAATTATGATACTGATGTTGATACTGGCGTTGACAGTGGTATTGATACTGGATCAGTAAATAATAGTGCTAGCACGCAAGCAACCAAAGCATCCAAAAAGGTTGTGAACTTAGATGACGGCCTAATAGATGAAGAGCTAACCAGCACACCCTTTACCCGTGATATCCAATATAATCAAGCTACCAAAACCTTGGATGCCGAAGACCACTTAAATAATCCGACGAATCCTGAGAAAAAAGCAAGCGGTGATGCCAAAACACCCCTACCAAAACCTAAAAAACCGCCTAAACTACCCTAGATAAGTTTATGGCGGTCACTACCGTTGTTAACAAAATTTGGTACAAACAGAATCCGATGTGGACAAAATTTAATAGCACTAGCCTGATGCCACTAGCATTGTCTAACGGTTACGATTTTGGACAATGGGCGCTTGATCTAATGACTTGTCCATCACTTAACCGATAAGCTAATAGGTCATTACCCCAAACGCAGCCACCATCTAATGCACGCGCATGAGGCAGATCAACACTGCCTTTTAACGCTGCCCAATGCCCAAACAGTATCTTACGCTCACGCGGGACTTGCCAAGCAAACCAAGGTAGATAGCCATCTAACATCGGCTCATCAAGACTCCCTGTAAAGCTAAATTCCAGCATGCCATCCTGCTGACATAAACGCATACGGGTAAAGTAATTGGCGATAGCACGCATCTTAGTATAGCCATGGATATCGTCATTCCACTCGTCCGCCCTCTTGCTATAAAGATTGGGCAACAAGCGCTTGAGCTGCGTGATACTACCTCGAAGCTGGGCTTGTAATTGCTGGGCATAGCCCTCTGCTTGCTTAATAGTCCAATGCGGCGGAATACCTGCGTGCACGAGTACCGTATGCGCATCAGGATAGGCCAAAATCGGCTGATAACGCAGCCAGTTCAATAGCTCATCGCAATCATCTGCGGCAAATATAGGCGCGGTTTTATCCTTTTTCTTAATATTAGTGGCACCAAGCCAGACCGCCAATAAGTTCAAATCATGATTGCCAAGTACTGTGGCAGCGGCACCACTCTCACATAAATTTTTGACATCGCGTAAGGTGTTTAATGAATCCTCACCGCGAGCGACTAAGTCACCTGCAAACCATAGTTTATCTTGCTTGGGATCGAAGTCTAAAGTTTTAAGCAGTTGTTCAAAAGCGCCGTAGCAACCTTGCAAATCACCAATGACATACTGATGGCGAAAACTCATAAAACCTCAAAAATTATTTATTATAGTTAAAATTACTCTACTATCTCGACCGACTTAGCCTGATTGCTCAAGGCCACAAAGTCACTCACGCTTAATGTCTCTGGACGTGCTTGTGGGTCTATATTGCAAGCTGCAAAATCATCTTCGCTAAGCGTTGGTAGTAAGGTTGATTTTTTAAAGATAGCGCGTAAAGTTTTGCGGCGATGATTAAAAGTCTCACGCACCACAATAGCAAAATAGTCCTCATCTTGGGCGACTATAGGCTTAATCACATGTGGGGTCAGACGAAACACGGCGCTGGTGACTTTGGGTGGTGGATTAAACGCGCCTCTTGGCACGGTTAATAGATAATCGGTATCGCAATGATACTGCATAATAACCGATAAACGCCCATATATCTTGCTACCAACCTCAGCAGTAATACGCTCGACCACCTCTTTTTGGAGCATAAAATGCATGTCTTCAATGACATCAGCGTAGCTTAGCAAGTGAAATAATATCGGCGTCGAGATATTATACGGTAAGTTACCCACGACCCGCAGCTTGCCACGATCAGTGCTGTATAGCTCACGGTAATCGACATCCATAGCATTGGCTTTGATAATAGTGAAATTCGGATGGCTGTTCGCGCCAATACGAATCCGTAAACTATCCGCCAAGTCACGATCCAACTCAACTACAGTCATTGCGTCAACCTCGGCTAATAGCGGCTCAGTCAACGCACCCATACCAGGACCAATCTCAATCAGATTATCCTCACGCTCAAGGCGTATGCTATTGACGATCTCACGGATAACGCTGCCATCATGTAAGAAGTTTTGCCCAAAGCGCTTACGCGGTTGGTGCTTGGCGGTACGTAAGCTGTTAGTTAGTGACTCAGTATCGAATGTAGGTTTAGACATAAAAGGATTCTTACTTAGTAAAATGATTTTTGCACAGTCGCTGATAGCGAGATTGATATTAAGAACAGTGCAATTATTAGTGGCAAATTATAACACAGCTCATAATTGCGCTGTGTTTTTGCAACAGTATTATCGATAGACTATCGATGCTTTAGCGCGATCGATACAATTGCTTTTTTCGTTCTTCAATTATCTGCCGTAATGCTTTTTTATAGGAATGGGTGTAGTTCCCTAGTGAGGACTTGAATCTTTGGCTATGGGCTAATGGTATCGGTAGTTTTAGTTAATTAAATCATAGTAGTGTACTTTAAAGTGCTTTTTGTAGGCAGTTATATGTAATGTAGGATACTCCCTAATTGTCGATACGATTTTGAATACTGGACTCGCTTGATTAGATACCCACTAAGTATCTAACACATGAGGTTTTTCAGCTTCTACTTTAGATTTACAGTGTCGTGCTACAACTCTTTCTACTGGATGCTGCTTGATTCCTTCCAAAAACAGCTTCGATTGTGGATTCTTTGGTTCTAAATACACTGCAGATAGTATTAGATCAGGCCTATATGCTTTAGGTGCAATTTCCCAGCTGTTCGATATCAAACTAAACGGAAGTCTGTCTACTTTAGACAAAATTTTGAAACCCTCAACTCTTTCTAGCCAATGTGCATATTGATCACTACAATTATCTAATATTCTTAAGATAGTACTTTCTTCGAGTTTATCAGCACATTCTATCATGACTCTATATATCCAAGCTTTCTGCCATGCAGTCAAGAATAGATCTGAATTGATAACATTTTCAACCTGCAAAGCAACTCTTTCTGAATATTCAGAAGTGATTGACATCAGATAATTACATACCAATTCTGTTTTTTCTGGAAACTTCGCTATAAGCATTGCACAGTTATCGATTGCCACTTCTGACTTACCTGCTGCTAAACGTAATAATGATTTTTTTATACGTACATGGAACTGGTCATTAGGCAATGGATTATCACTATCTGGCATTTGCAAAATAGTTTCATTAAATAAATCAATAGCTATCCCCACTTCATTTGGCTGAAGGTGTTCCCTAATTTCTTCAATTACTTCTTGTACACTTATAGATTGGTGATAAAACAAGTCCCATTTCATTTGTTCAGCTAAACCAGCATGATCCATAACTTCTTGTAACATATCATTATTTGAACTTATATCGTTGACTCTCTCTTCGTATAGTCTTGTCCTGATTAATTCATATGCCTTATTTATTTCTTGTAAATAATTTTCATAGTTTTCAGCTTTTTGAATCTGACATTTAGAAGAGTTTAAAACTAAACCAATCTTTCTAAGTTCAGTTTCAACTGTGGATATAGCTTTACGAGCTGAAGATATATTTTTGACACTAATTCTCATATCATCACCATGCCTCCAATAGTTGAAGCCTGCTCTAAGCATTGCGGAGTCTACAGGTTGCAAGTATAGAGTTGCTAAGGTATCTGAGGCCAATATACCTTGAGGGATTCCTCTACTTAAACCCATAATCTTAGTAAGAAATTTACTCACAACAGAAGCAACAGTATCTTCACCTGTTATTTCAGTAATTGTGTGTTCTAGTACTGAGTGATCGATAGAGTCATAAAAGGCAGTAATATCGACATTGACTATATATTCATCTCTTGTGGAAAGAGGTGCTCTTTCAAAATCACCCCATCTTTTATCTACATAATTTCCTCTAGGCCACATAACGTAGCTGTCACTAATTAGTTTTCTATCGATAGCATTTTTCATTTTAGCTACCAAAGCTTCATAAACTACTCTGTCTTCAAGTGTCAACAATGCTGCTGGTCTAGTAGTGAATCCAGGTTTTGGAATATGAATAAACTCTGCTTTGACAGGGGAATACTTTTCTTCACTTATCATTTTATTAAGATAGATAACGAATTCTTTTCCAAGTTGTCCTTTGACCTTATCTTCAAATCTTGAAGGCAATAAATCATTGGGAAAAGATGCTACAGAAACAGCTTCTAAAAAATCTAAATCTTCCTGTACTTCTTTTAGCAGCTTATTCATATCTTTACCCTTTAGTTATCATTGTAAGTAAAACTTATTTTCATGACCTCATTCCACTAGACCATATCCCAGCGGAACCAGTTTGTTTGCTCTTAAAATCCATTAACTAACCACTTAAAACAGACTGGTATAACGGAACCACTTATATCAGGGCATATTTGATGGTTCATAAGTAGGCATTGCTGATGCCAATGTTCCCTACTACTGCATGACAAATCTCGCTAAGGCATCGACTTATGCAAGAGGTCTATTAACAAGTGCTTTATTTGCCATATCATCCGCCATCACTAGAGCCTGATGAAGACTAGTAGAGCTAGCACCCGTGCGACCTGCCAAATCAAGAGCTGTACCATGATCGACTGAGGTGCGAATATACGGCAATCCTAAGGTTAAGTTGACCGTATCGCCAAAGCCATGCGATTTAAGCACAGGCAGTCCTTGGTCATGGAACATCGCGATAACGGCATCACAGTCCGCTAAATGCCTTGGCGTAAATAAAGTATCGGCTGGCATAGCCTCCGAGATATTGACACCTGCATCGATAAACTCTTGCAAGACAGGATTAATAATTTCAATCTCCTCCATACCCAAATGTCCACCCTCGCCTGCATGGGGATTAAGACCACAAACTAGAATGCGCGGATCAGCCATGCCGAACTTTGAATGCATATCATCAAGGACGATCTGTACCGTTTGGCGTACATTGTCTTTGGTAATAGCAGCAGGGACATCTTTGAGCGCCAAATGAGTCGTAACTAGAGCGACTTTCATAGATGGATTAGCGAGCATCATAACGACTTTATCACGATTACTTTGCTGCATAAAAAACTCAGTATGCCCGCTAAACATCGTGCCATCGAGCAATTTGATATCGGCATCAATTAGCGCAGACTTTTGCAAGGGGCCAGTGACAATAGCCGCTACTGCATTATTAATCGCTAGCTGATGCGCTACTTCTAGTTGCTGCGCAACCATAGCCGCGTTATCGATATCAATTTGACCTGCAATAACTGGTGCAGCGGTAGCAATATCAATTAAGATAAAGCCTTTACCAGCATCAGTATTCAATTGTGAGAGTTCATCGATAAAAGACTCGTTTTCAGTGGTCACTACTTGCCAAGTAGGACAAGTGGCAAGCACGCCAGCGGCTAATAGAGCATCGGCACGAGCTTGCATAGCTTGGCTATCTGCTGTCACCCAAATAGGCCGATCAAAACCTTGCAGTTTACCCTCTTGTGCTAATAGTAACACCACATCCATGCCTATTCCTGCAGGCTCGCCTGTCGTCAATAATAGTGGCAGTTTTTGCATGAAAATTCCTTATTTTAAATTAATATTATTGTACTTTTAATTTTTAAACTGATTTGAGTAGGCGCCATTGACGACTAGCCAATGTAGATAAAGTTGCTGTTAAAAAGTTACTATCAAAAGTAACTATCAGCAGTCCTTAAAATGCCATAATGTGTTAAGCTTTCGCTTTTGATTGTAGCATCAATTAAGCAAAATTTAGACGCGTTTTGGTAGGACTGTCTTATAGATTTTTTGAGCCAATAACCTAAAAAAAGCTAGTGTGACAGCGCTACAAATACTGAACTTGTGTATTGATAAAGAGAATAACTAGGCACTTATGGCAGATACTGATAAAAAAGATGACTTACTCAATCAACAACCGCCACACAACATTGATATTGAAAAGGCACTGTTAGCCTCACTTATGAGTATCGAAGAGGCGTATGACAAAATTGCCGATATCGTCAGCAAAGATGACTTTTACGCGGGACGTCATCAGCATATTTTTGCGGCTATCGCGCATCTGGCAGCGGTCAATGAGCCTTATGATACGGTGATGGTGCACGATTGGCTGGAGGCGCAAAAGCTACTCAAAAACGCCGGCGGTGATAGTTATCTAGCAGATATCTTAAGTCAAAGCCCAGCGACGTTATTTAACTTGACTGCCTATGCCCAGCGCGTGCGTGAGCTGTCGACTCTACGCCAATTGATTACTACGGGCAATGAGATGCTGAGCCTTGCCTATAATCCAAAAGATCAGTCGGTAAGCGATATCTTGGACAGTGTTGAGGCGACTATCTTTAGTATCAATGAGCAGCACAATAAGCGTGCTGAGCAGCGCGGCCCTGTTGGCATCACTTCGGTATTGACCAATGTCATTGACAAGATTCAAGAACTCAAATCCAATCCTGATGGCATGATCGGTCTGCAAACGCCTTTTACGGAGCTGAACAATAAAACCCAAGGTCTGCAAGCGGGCGATCTAGTCATTGTTGCCGCGCGTCCTTCTATGGGTAAGACGACTTTTGCGATGAACTTAGCGGAAGGCGTTTTGTTCAATGAAAATCTGCCTGTCGTCGTATTTTCTATGGAGATGCCCGCTGAGTCTATCGTTATGCGTCTGCTATCCTCATGGGGCGCGATTAATCAGACTCATCTGCGCTCAGGTCAGATGAACGAGGATGAATGGGCGAAGATGATGAACGCTATTCAGCACCTGCAATCTAAGCATCTCTATATCGATGACAGCACCGCTCTGCCACCCTCAGAGCTGCGCTCACGCTGTCGCCGTATCGCCAAAAACCACGATGGCAAGCTTGGCGCTATCATCGTCGATTACCTGCAGTTGATGAAAGTGCCGAATTTAGACGGTAACCGTGTCGGCGAGATATCGGAGATCTCCCGTAGTCTAAAAGCCTTAGCGCGTGAGCTTGAGTGTCCCGTTATTGCCTTATCTCAGCTTAACCGTAGCCTTGAGAACCGTCCTAATAAGCGCCCTATTATGTCAGATCTACGCGAATCTGGTGCTATTGAGCAGGATGCTGATTTGATCATGTTTATCTATCGTGATGAAGTCTATAACGAGAATACTGATCATAAAGGCGTGGCCGAAGTCATCATTGGTAAGCAGCGTAATGGCCCTATCGGTACGCTACGCTTGGCCTTTGAAGGTCAATATACGCGCTTTACTAACTTGACGCCTGAATACTATCAAGGCGTCAATTTTGATGATGAATAGCGCTTAATAGCTTATTAATTATCAACAAAACTCTTAAACGCTCATCTTCAGCCGCTGTTAATAGTAAATCGCTAGGATTAACCATAGCTTTGACTATTAATAGCTTAAAAATATCGTTATATAAGAAGACTACTATGCGTACTGCTACCGTAACCATCAAGCCCGCTGCCCTCACTCATAACTTACTACAAGTCAAAAAACGAGCACCAAACTCTAAAGTGCTCGCCATGGTAAAAGCCAACGCTTATGGTCATGGCATCAAAGTTGTCTTGCCTGCCCTGCAACAAGCCGATGGTATCGGCGTAGCAAGCTTTACAGAAGCGCTAGAGGCGAGAGAGCTGGGGTGGCGAAAGGCTATTGGATTAGTTGAGGGTGTATTTAGCGCTAGAGAGTGGCAACAAGCTATTGACCATGATTGCAGTTGTGTGATTCATCATGCGCCACAATTGAATTGGGCGCTGGATAATATACCTAAAGATGATAGCCCAACGCGCACCGTATGGCTAAAATATAACACAGGTATGAATCGCCTAGGTTTTGACGATGATACTGTCATTGATGCCGCACAACAGCTATCTGACGCAGGCTATCAGCTGATTTTGACCACTCATTTTGCGAATGCGGATGATTTTGAGCATCCATTAAATACAGTGCAAATACAGCGCTTTAATAAAATATTAAAAGTATTACAGCAGGCCATTGATGCCGATATCCAAGGCTCGTTATGCAACTCAGCAGGATTAGTTAATTTCCCTGAGCATCATCACGATTGGGTACGTCCAGGCATCATGCTTTATGGTAGCTCGCCTGTCATTCATAAGCGCGCTGCTGAGCTAGATTTACAACCTGCTATGGATTTTAGTGCCCGTATTATGGCCATACAAACTGTCAAAGCGGGCGACTCAATAGGTTATGGCAGTCGTTGGTTCGCCACAGAGGATACTCAAACCGCGCTAGTCAGTATTGGCTATGGCGATGGCTATCCAAGAGTAGTGAGCGCTGACGCTTATGTTTGCGTGATAGATAGTAAAACCGCACAAAGCCAGCGCTGCCCTATTCGAGGTCGCGTCGCTATGGATATGATTGCCATAGATATCAGTGCTGCTAGTCATATTACTTTGGACAGTGAAGTACGCCTTTGGGGAGATGCGCCACATGTTGATGAAGTAGCCACATACGCAGGTACTATTGGTTATGAGCTGCTGTGTAGACTTAGTACTCGTCCAAAACGAGCTGTTCATATTGAACCGTAAATCGCTATAAAATTGGGCGTTTACATTGAAATTAATTAGGCTATACTAAAAGTTTGTTATTAGGATGTTTAAATCATTAAGTATGATAACGTCTATTTTCACTGACTTTGTTCGACTGCTAGGATTGCTATGAGCTTGCGCCATTTTTTGACTTTATCTGATTTGAGTAAAAAAGAACTAGAAGACCTAATCAAACGAGCCAGCGTACTACGTAAAATGCAGCATGCTGGTGAGGTTTATCAGCCTTTTGTTGGGCGTACGCTAGGAATGATATTTGAGAAATCCTCTACGCGTACCCGTATCTCCTTTGAGACTGGCATGGGTCAGTTCGGCGGTAGCGCGATATTTTTATCGCCTAATGATACTCAGCTCGGTCGCGGTGAGCCACTAGAAGACTCAGCCCGAGTCATATCCAGCATGGTTGATATTATTATGATCCGCACCTTTGGGCATGAAAAGGTAGAAACCTTTGCTGAGTATTCAAGTGTTCCTATTATCAACGCGCTAACGGATGATTTTCATCCCTGTCAGCTACTCGCTGATATGCAAACTTATTATGAACATCGTGGCAGTATCGAAAATAAAACCGTCACTTGGGTTGGTGATGGCAATAATATGTGCGCCTCCTTTATGCAAGCAGCACACCAGTTTGGCTTTGAGCTACGAGTAGCTGCGCCCTACGGGTTTGAGCCTGATGCGGCACTAATGAAGCGTTTCGCGCATTGCGTGAGCTTAGTGCCCAATGTGCAAGATGCTGCAAAAGACTCTAATTTAATTGTCACTGACGTTTGGGCAAGCATGGGTCAAGAGTCTGAGCAAAATACCCGCGCCCGTCGTTTTGCACCTTATCAAGTGACGCCATCGCTACTCGATAAAGCCGATCCTGAAGTCGTGTTTATGCACTGCTTGCCTGCCCATCGCGGAGAAGAGATCTCCCACGATATGCTCGATGATCCACGCTCAGTGGTTTGGGATGAAGCGGAAAACCGCCTGCATGCTCAAAAGGCATTGATGGAGTTTTTATTAAAGGATAAAATTAAGCTGGCTTAACTTGTATTATTGTGACTTGTATTATTGTGAATAGTAAAAAGGCAGATTACCTTAATAGTAACCTGCCTTTTTAAAATGAAAAAACTAGTAACAAGGTCTGTTTTCAGTCAATAGTGATAAATCATAGCAAGAGAGTATTATGAGTAATGAAAAATTAAAAAAGTCATATAAGGACATCGTAATACAGTTTCTATTATTTGGTACTGTTATGGGGCTTGGTGTCCTTGGTTTGTATTTTATGAAATAAAGATAGCTTGATTAGCGCGTCAAAGTCTCAACTCCAGAGCTACTCGCCTTCAATAACACATCCGCTTGATTCGCGGCAAAAATACCATTGCAAACCACCCCTACGATATTATTTAATTGCTGCTCAAGCGCGATTGGGTCGCTGACGTCTAAATCATAAGTATCTAAGATCACATTACCATAGTCGGTGACGAAGTCCTCACGGTAAACAGGCTCACCACCCATTTGCACCAGCTGACGGGCGACATAAGAGCGCGCCTGAGGGAGTACCTCAATGGGCACAGGAAAAGCGCGTCCCAACACCTCAACGCTCTTGCTAGCATCAACCATACAGATAAATTTATTAGACGCAGCTGCTACTATCTTTTCGCGAGTCAATGCGCCGCCGCCGCCTTTGATAAGTTGCAAATCGCTATTGACCTCATCTGCGCCATCAATATAAACATCTAAGGTACCTGCAAAGTTGAGATCGACAATATCGATGCCTAATGCACGCAGTTTATCTTCGGTCACCTGCGAGCTGGCAACCGCACCTGCTAGCCTAACGGTCGGCAGCAGTTCAATAAGACAGTTAACGGTACTGCCTGTGCCTACACCGAGTATCATATCGTCTTCGATATACTGCAGTGCAGCTTTAGCAGCAGCTTGCTTCTGGGCATTCTGATCGCTCATATTAAGTCCTTGGCTAGATAAATTAGGCAATATAAAAGGATGAATCGCGCTTATTATAAACGATGATAATCATAGATGTGCGCTCAATCTGTTGATTAAGTTATTATAGTCAAGGAATTTTAAAACTGATACAAGGCGACTGCTTGCAGATAGTATACCGAGTACATCCAATACATATAAGGCGGGTAACACCGTAGCAGTTTAAAAGTGCGCTAACTATATCTTAAATAATTTTGCGCGCAAGCCTTGCAACAAACTCAAAATCAGCATAGGCTAATCCCTTTATTTTTCTACTTTATTAAAATTTTTATCATAATTTATCACTTTTAGGAACTACTATGTTGTCACGCTGGGTACGAGCCATTTTGCAAGCCACTGTTTATGATGTTGCCATTCAGACCCCACTTGAGCCTGCACCCAAATTAACTCAACGTTTCAACAATGACATTCGCCTAAAGCGCGAAGACTTGCAGCCTGTGTTTTCTTTTAAACTACGTGGCGCTTATAACCGTATTAGTCAATTGAGCGCTGAGCAAAAAGCGCGTGGCGTTATCTGCGCCTCAGCAGGCAATCATGCACAAGGCGTCGCTTATTCAGCTCGCAAGCTTAATTTGAATAACATTATCGTGATGCCGACCACTACTCCAGATATCAAAGTGGATGCGGTGATAGCGCTTGGCGGTAATGTCGATTTGCACGGTGACAGCTTTGATGAAGCCAATCGCTATGCCATTAATCGTGCCGAAACAGAGGGTTTGACCTACGTGCCACCTTACGATGATGAGCTAGTAATCGCAGGCCAAGGCACGATTGCGCTTGAGCTATCTCAGCAGTGGCGCAATATGGATTATGTCTTTGTGGCAGTGGGCGGTGGTGGTCTGATATCAGGCATAGCTGCATTTCTAGGTGAGGTTGCACCCCATGTCAAAGTCATCGCGGTAGAAGCTGATCAGTCTGCCTGTCTAAAAGCAGCACTTGAAGCGGGCGAGCGGGTCAAATTAGAACAAGTTGGTCTGTTTGTTGATGGCGTCGCGGTTGCTCAAATTGGCGAATTGCCCTTTGAGGTCGTGCGCATGCAAAAGAGCGATAATTCAGGGCCATTGGTAGAACCTGAGGTGATCACTTGTAGTAATGATGAAGTCTGCGCCGCTATCAAAGACATCTTTGAAGAGAACCGCAGCATCGTCGAGCCCGCAGGCGCATTGTCTGTCGCTGGTATGAAAAAGTATATTAAAGCGCACGGCTTAAATAATAAAAACTGCGTCGGTATCATTTGCGGTGCTAATATGAACTTTGATCGTTTGCGTTATATCGCTGAACGTACTGAGATCGGTGAGAAAAAAGAAGCGATCTTTGCCGTGACTATTCCTGAAAAGACAGGTGCATTTTTGGATTTCTGCCGTAGCCTGCATGGACGTAACATTACTGAATTTAACTATCGTGCCGATAATAAATTATCACCTGACTCTCTAGATCCTGCGGCTATCTTCGTTGGTATTGCTCTAAAAGAAGGTGAGGCAGAGCGACAAACGATCAGCAAGCAATTAGCAGCTGACGGTTATACCGCATATGACCTCACCGATGATGAAATCGCCAAATCCCATATCCGTCATCTGATAGGTGGTCATGCTCATGTCGAGAACGAGCAATTATTAAAAATATCTTTTCCTGAGCGTCCCGGTGCCCTACTGACCTTTTTGGAAAAACTTGGCGATGATTTTAATATTACTCTATTTCATTATCGCAACCATGGCGCAGCTGAGGGCCGTGTACTCGTCGGATTGCAAGCTTCAGCAAGCAATTCACGCCAGCTACAAGATGCGCTAATCGATATAGGCTATGACTGTACCGTTCTCAATGACAATATCGGCTATCAGCTGTTTTTAAAGTAGGGCCTCATTTGATATAGATTGTAAAACTTTGGCGTCCATCGAGTTTGGATAAAAATTATGAGAAATTTTTTTATTGTCTTAATCTTGATAGTATTAGCACTGGTGGGGTTTAGAATTTACCAATCTTATTCGTCAACTGCTGTGTCGACGACTAGCGAACGCGTGGCTAGTCGCGCTGATGTGACACTAACATCGGACAACTCTGCCTATAGTGATGGCTTTACAGATAGTGATAACATATCACCGACCTATGTGGACTTGGGTTCAGATAAACTGCCAGTATCACTGTCTACAGCGCAAGATATGACAAGTTTTAATTGTGATGGCAGACAGCATTGCTCGCAAATGACATCCTGTGCTGAGGCGACTTATTTTAATAATTATTGTCCTGATACTAAAATGGATGGCAATTATGATGGCGTCCCTTGCGAGCAGCAGTGGTGTTAATCATTTAAAGTTACAATCAAAACGCAATACGTAAAGTCGATAAAATTGACTCTAATTATTAACACCTACTTTTAATTGGTAAATAAACCACCATTATTATCTTACATAATTGATATCAATGAGGTTTTTATGAAGAAGCATAATAAAAATCATAATCAGCCCAGCCATAGTGAGCCCGATGCTGTGCGTATGCGCGTTGATAAATGGCTATGGGCAGCGCGTTTTTATCGGACGCGTAACCTTGCCAAAGAGGCCATTGAAAGCGGACGAGTGCATTATGCAGGAAGCCGAGTCAAAACTAGTAAAGAGATTGCGGTTGGCGATGAGCTGCAAATTCGCCAAGGCTCAGCTACCGCTATGACCGAAAAGACTGTCATTGTTGAGGCATTAACGGCGCAGCGCGGTAATGCAACAGCGGCTCAGGTGCTTTATTCTGAGACTGAGGAGAGTGAAAACCGCCGTGCTTACTATTCTGAACAACGTAAATTAGCTAATTTGGCTCGTCCTGATAATAAGCCTAACAAAAAAGAGCGTCGCGATCTGCAACGTTTTAGACAGGGTCAAGACTAAACTCTATCTATAACCCTATTAGTTAGCCGCTCTTCTTGCCATTATCGCTATTAATCGTTACGCTAGGCGCTCATATTTATGCTCAGAGCGCGCTTAAGGGTAAGCTTGTAAGTAAGCTACTGCCTTTTATGCTTTCTTACTATTGCTCTATTCTAATAAATTATTATAAATAGGTCACTTTATGCTGATAAAAGATTCCACCCCCACCTCTATACTATTAGTCTGTCTAGGCAATATCTGTCGCTCCCCTACCGCCGAAGAAGTCTTTCGCCAGCAGATAGCTGTCGCGGGTCTCAATATAAAAATTGACTCAGCGGGTACGGGTGATTGGCATATAGGTCATGCACCCGACGTGCGTGCGCAGCGGCATGCTAAAGCCAATGGCTACAACATTAGTAAGCTGGTCGCCCGTCAAGTCACGGCTGATGATTTTTATAACTTTGATTTGATTTTGGCAATGGACGCGCAAAACTTAGCGGACTTGCAAACTATAAAAGACAATATTGCAGCTCCTACAAAACCCTTGGCGCGCTTGGCGTTATTTAGTGAAGAAGATCCTACTTATGGCGGCGATGATGTGCCCGATCCGTATCAAGGCGATGCAGATGCTTTTGATGAGGTGATTGAGCGTGTTGAGTCAAGCGCACAAGCTTGGATTGAGAGCTGGAAAATGTCTTAAAGCGCATCGCCCTTAATATAAGTTATATATCCATATTCATCTATTGAACGGATCGCCCTATGATTACTGCCTTGCGCGCCACCGCTAGTGCCCAAAATAGCCATGCTCAATACGATCTCTCTCATATCAATACTATGGCGTTAGCTTGTGTTGCTGATACTGCGGTAACTTTGAATTCTGAAGCTCAGCTTGATGAGTTTATGGCTTGCTACAAAGGTGAGAGCTTGTCGGATAATTCTGAGCCACCGTTATTTGTGCTCTCAGGGGGTAGCAATGTATTGTTACCAGATCAGCTACAGGCTACTGTCCTAAGGCCTTTAATAAGCGGGATTACGGTCATTGATGAGACTTCAGAGTCTATCGATATCGAGGTGATGGCGGGTGAGAATTGGCATGATTTAGTGGTTTATACGGTCAATAATGGCTGGTATGGGCTGGAAAACTTGGCTTTGATACCGGGATTAACAGGCGCAGCTCCTGTACAAAATATCGGCGCTTATGGGGTGCAGTTAGAGGACTGCCTACTGTCGGTGCGCGCTTATCATATGCCGACGCATAGTTGGCATAACTTATCTAGGATAGACTGTCAGTTTGGCTATCGTGATAGTCTCTTTAAGCGCGCGCCAAATACTTGGCTTATTACTCGGGTGAATTTTCGCTTGCATAAAGATGCTTCAAGAGTATCGGCAGGCTATGGTGATGTGCAAAGCGTAGCGCAAGATTATGCTTTGCTACAAGGACGCAGTCAAGCTCAGCCAATCGATGTGATGCAAGCTATCATTGATATCCGTAAGCTTAAGCTTCCTGATCCTAGTGTCCTGCCGAACTGCGGTAGTTTTTTTCAAAACCCTGTTATCGGTCATGATGGGTTTACCGCGCTACAAGCCAGCTATCCTAATATCGTCGGCTATCCATTAGCTGATGGCACAGTTAAAGTCGCCGCAGGCTGGCTGATTGAACAAGCAGGATTAAAGGGTGGCGGTATTGCCCCTATTATGACCCATCAACAACAAGCGTTAGTCTTGACCAATCACAGCCCTTACAAAGCGACGCAAGCTGAGGTCGCACAAGCGCAAGCTTATATTGCTGATTGCGTCTATCAAAAGTTTGCAATATCTTTAGCGCGTGAGCCTGTATGGGTCAACATAGATGGCTCAATTGGATCAGGCGAGCATGGGCACTAAGCGATCTTGGTCGACACGATTGTGGCGCTATTATTTGCGCTCAGCTGAGCGTACTGTAAAGGTATTACGGATTATTAATATTACCTTTGTAATTGGCTCTACGCTTATTATTATCCTGCTTATTAGCTTGTTTACGCCTTTATTCTCAAGGTCTGTGGTCTATCTATTGCAGCATTTGCCACTACCCGCCATGACGGGTGCTGCTACGAGCTCGCCGCCTACAGCCTATGTGGTGCTTGGTGGCGGCTTGACTAACGATGCGGATAACGAGATTATCCTCAATGCGTATAGTCTCAATCGCGTACGCACCTTAGCTACCGCCTACCATGACTTGCCTTTACCTATTGTACTAAGCGGTGCTGAAGCGCCTTGGCTTGGACAGTGGCTCAACGAGCATGGTATCGATGGTCTAATCAGTGAAAATGCCAGTATGAATACTTGTGAGAACGCCCGTTTTACGGCTAAGCGCATTCCCCTACATCATATTTATCTGGTCACTGACAGTTATCATATGGCGCGTGCTAGACGTCAGTTTGCCTTGAGTAATATTAATAGCACCCCTATCGACGCACCCCTTCCTGTTCCTCGCGATTGGACGCAACCTGCACAAAACTTAAGCCACTCTAGACGTGCTGTCTATGAAGTCGCCGCCTACTTGCGTGATGTACTACGTCCACAACCTGACTGTCGTAACGCTGATGAAGTCAGTACTGAGCAACTGCTAACGCCTAGAGGTCGTGTCAATAAAGCGCCTGAATAGCCTTTGTCATCTTTACTAACAATACTAACTCTTTTATAGCTTAGGCTCAGACAATGGCTTAGCCAATTGAGCGACTAGGCTAAAAAAGGCGTATAATAGAGCCTATTTATTTTATTCATACTGCTTCTAATTCTATCCATATTGCTCTTAGAGAGGACCGTGATGCTCAGTATATTCTTATTAATACCTTTGAGCCTGATGCTGTTCGTGGTGGCTATCTGGGCGGTCCGCTATGCCGTCAAATCCAATCAATTTGAGGATTTAGACAATGCCTCGCAGCGTATTATCTTAGATGATCGTCAAGAGCGTCGGCAAACTCTTCAAGAACATAACCCTATCGTTAACAAAGTAGATAATACTGACATCGAAGTTGGAACTACTAAAAATCAAAACCCTATTAATGAGCCGCAGCAAAACAATAATAAAAATATTGCTGAAAAAGTTACTAATAAAAAACTTTAACCTTGTAAGCCCCAATATTCATTTACGCTAGGAGATGCTTCTTATGACCACAGCATTATTGGTTGCCGCATTATTGATGGGATTTTTTGGCTCACCGCACTGCTTAGGTATGTGTGGCGGACTGGTAGCGGCTTTTAGCCTCTCTATGAAGGATGTTAGCCCTGCCAAGCGCCGTGCACTGATTGCTACTTACCACTTTGGTCGTTTAACCAGCTACGCTGTATTAGGTTTAGCAGCTGGCTTTATTGGTACCACCGTACTAGAGCCATTAATGAAGGGCAACAGTACACCGCGCATTCTATTAGGATTAGTATTAGTATTTGTCGGTTTCACTATGCTGGGCGCACCGTTCTTGACTAAGCTTGAGCGAGTCGGTATGCGCTTTTGGCAGTTGCTTAGCCCAATTCGTCAAAAGGTCTTTCCTCTAAATACCTATCCTCGGGCGTTAGCGGCTGGTTTATTGTGGGGTTACTTACCTTGCGGTTTAGTGTATGGTGCCCTGCTTATTGCAGTCGTGGCTCATGATCCACTAAGTGGTGCGGCGCTCATGTTCGTCTTTGGCTTAGGGACTGTCCCAATGCTCGTAGCCACTCATGAAACAGTGAACTGGCTACGTGATAAGATTGGGCGTTTGCGTCTACGACAAATAAATGGCGCTATCATGGTGTTATCAGGTTTAGCCGTTGTGGTAGTGCCTATGGTAATGGCAAACATGCATAGTGGACATGATATGTCTGCTATGCCTAGTCATGGTTCGGGCGATCATATGCAAATGACTGATACACAAATGATGGATATGAGTCATGACAATAGGGATCGTGACAATATGGACCATAATGCTCATGAAGGCATGAACCATAGCAATATGAGTAACTGATCTTTAAAACTTTTGAAACTCTAAATAATATTTGCATGATAAAAAAAGGCCTTAACGTATAAATGAAGTTAAGGCCTTTCGTGTTTTGAGCGCTTAGGGTTTAAACTGTACGCAAGCACAGTAATTATATACTGATATATTTGTTTACTCTTGCCACTGCTCAAGACTAAACTTAGTATCTAAGTGCTTCTCAAGTGCTGGTATGTTAAAGGCATCATCTTCACTGACAAAGCTGATACTAATACCTGTTTGGCCTGCGCGGCCCGTACGACCTATACGATGCACGTAGTCATCAGGCTGGTCAGGTAGCGTATAATTAACTACATGGCTGATATCATCGACGTGTATACCACGCCCTGCGACATCAGTTGCCACTAATATGGACGCATGGCCGTCTTTAAAACGTTGTAGATATTTTTCACGTTTTTGTTGAATGACATCACCTGATAACATCACAACTCTATTGCCTTGGCGCAGCTTATGATAAAGACGCTTGACCTGATCTTTACGATTGGCAAAGACGGTGTAATGGACATTTTTCATGCTGTAATAGGGTCTAAAGCTATATACTGTCTGGATTTGCAAGGAATCAACACCATGAATCAAAAAACTGCCCTTTTTGTAGTGATAAACATACCAAGAAGAATGGACGTAAGCTTGGCAAACAGCAGTATCAATGTCTAGCTTGCAGGCGGCAGTTTTTAGGTGGTATCAGACTAAATAATCAAACGCTTTGGACTCAATATACTCAAGGTAAACAGACCTACAAACAACTGGCTGATAAGTACCACTGTAGTGTTAAAACCATACAAAGGCGGTTAGATAAAGTCAGTATTGAGTATCAGATTAAACGTCCTGAGACTGCTAATGTCATCATGGACACCACTTACTTTGGTCGCAAGTTTGGTTTGATGGTCTTTATGGATAACACGACTAGAACCGTACTTTATTACGCGATAGTGAGTCATGAAACCAACAGTGCCTACAAGCAAGGGATTGATCTCTTAGCATCGTCAGGCGTTGATATACAAAGCATCACCTGTGATGGAAGACGAGGACTGAGAGCCCTGTTTAGCAGCATCCCTTGTCAGATGTGCCAGTTCCATCAAGTACAAATAGTGACTCGTTATTTAACTCGTCGTCCTAAGAACATCGCTAGTATTGAGCTTAGATACCTCACTTCAAACTTAACACAGCTCGATAAATCCGACTTCGTAGAGCGCTTAGATCAGTGGTGTTTAACTCATGAAGACTATCTTGATGAACGTAGTACTAATGAAGATACGGGTAAAACGTGGTACACACATAAGCGTCTTAGAAGTGCTTATCGAAGCCTCAGAACCAATAGCGATTGGCTATTCACTTATCGAGAATATGAGCATTTGGACGTGCCCAACACCACAAATTCTCTTGAAGGGTTATTTAGTGAATTAAAGCGACAATTACACAGTCATCATGGTCTAAATGAGCATCGTAAGTTACGGTTTATTAAAGACTTTCTAGGGTCAAAGTCACTCAAATAGCATGAATTATGTCCATTAGCGACTACGTTCTACTTTCTAGCATGAATAATGTCCATTACACCGCAAAGACAATAACTTTTTCGACATTACTATCGCCAATGATACGTTGCAGTGCAGCGAGCTTCTGATTTTCTGTCAGCAAGTAAAAGTGCTGATCAACCAGCTCGCTCGTTTTGTGCTCAGGCTCAATTTCAACGAACTGCGGCTCATGTAACCAGCGATAAGCCAAATTCATCACATCTTGATTAAAGGTTGCAGAAAATAAAAGACTTTGGCGATCGGTATTGGACGGCATCCGACCGACCAAACGCTTGATATCAGGGATAAAGCCCATATCCAGCATACGATCAGCTTCATCCAATACTAGCACCTCTACTCGATCTAAGTAGACCATGCCTTTATTCATCAGATCAATCAGACGACCAGGCGTTGCAATCAGTACGTCGACATAGTTGCGCTCAAGCTCATGCTGCTGAGTCTCATAATTAGTACCGCCCATGATGCAAACGCTATGCAAATCTGTATATTTGGTCAGCTCGACGCAATCGTCGAATATCTGCTGAGCAAGCTCACGCGTCGGCGCCATAATGACGGCTCGCGGCTCCGCTAGATAACGTACCTCGGTACTAGCAAAAGGGCGTTTAAGCAGTGCCTCCATAATAGTAATCAAAAAAGTTGCCGTCTTACCAGTGCCAGTCTGTGCCTGACCAATAGCATCTTGATGCGCTAAGGTATAAGGTAATATTTTTGCTTGAATAGGCGTCAGCTCAGTAAAACCTAAGTCATTGATCGCCTTGAGAGTCGCTGATAACAGTGGTAAGTCATCAAATGTACTAAAATTGCTCAAAAAATCATCCTTATGTGGTGAGTCGCTTACTCTTCGAGTTTTCTAACTTCTTCAGCTTGTAAGCCTTTGTCACCTTCAACTACAGTAAACTCTACTTTTTCACCATCTTTTAAAGAGCGATAACCGTCACCTTGAATGGCACGAAAATGCACAAAAATATCTTCACCACTATCACGCTGAATAAAGCCAAAGCCTTTTGAGTCATTGAACCACTTAACGACACCTTGTTCACGATCTAACATAGTAATGCTTCCTAAAAAGTGGACTTAGTTCCTAATTTCTTTGCAACATTGCATCTAAGTGGAAACTAAGATCATAGAATCATCTGTAACAAACTTGTAATGTTTATGACATAAAAAATATCATAGCACGGGTTTTTGGTAACACAAAGACTTTTAGCATGATTTTGAGTGATCCACTATATAATGCTGTAATTTTTTAATTATTTGTTAGCTCAGCTGTTATTATAAGAGGGCTGTTATAAGAGGGCTTTAGCAGCGTTATAATAGTATCGCTGTAGCAGTACCGTTATAATAACAATAGTCATAAATGGCTGATTACCTACCCTATTTTTCATATTTTAGAGGCTTTTATGAGTACCTCCTCAGCACAGTCAGTCGAAAATAGCGCTGATACCAAACCAAATACCTTTATCAAAAGCACTACGACTCAACTTAATCGTAAGCTGCTATTAGTTAACGGTGCTAATCTGAATTTACTTGGCAAGCGTGAACCTGAGATATATGGTTTTGCTACTTTGGCGGATATTGAGGACACTTTAATAACCCTTGCGGCTAAACACGATATTGAGCTGATTTGCATCCAGTCCAATTATGAGGGTAAACTCATGGACGATATTCAGCATTATGGTCTACTCGCTGATGAGAGTGCGCAAATTGACGCTGTCATTATCAATCCTGCGGCTTTTACGCATACCTCAGTGGCGCTACGTGATGCCTTGCTTGCCACCCAAAAGCCCTTTATCGAAGTGCATTTATCTAATGTTCATGCTCGCGAGAGTTTCCGCCAGCACTCTTATCTTAGTGATGTGGCTGTTGGTGTGATTACAGGTCTTGGCTCATTAGGCTATCAGATGGCCTTGGAATATTGGTTAACCACACTTTATAAAATAAAGCTGTAAGGTTCATGAGTTCTATCCAAAAGCTTTACGCCACTATAAACTTGATGCAAGTTGTTAAAAAATAATCACCGTTAAAAATAGCGTGAATTTTCTATAAAAACAGCTAGGTAATAATGAGTGACATAAAAACACCTAGCTTATCCTTGTAATACCAATCATAAGCCTGCACTTATAAGGTTATGGAAATAACTCAACGCAATAGATTTGAGCTGATTTGATAAATAAGTTTTAGTATTAATAACCCAATACATGGTGATATGAATGGCAAAGTCGTCTGGAAAACGCTTTATAAAACTCGCAGGCATGACGGCAAGCATCGCTGGTAAAGCGGCGAAAAACTCCTTAAAACACCTCTCCAGTGACGAAGAAAAACGTTTGCAAGCACGCTCAGAGCTGATGCAAGACGTGGGTGTGCAGATCGCTGAGACTTTAGGTGAGATGAAAGGGGCGGTTATGAAGGTGGGGCAAATTGCTTCACAATATAAAGACGTATTCCCGCCTGAGGTAGCAACTGCGCTTGAAAAACTGCAAAAAGACGCGCCGCCTATGCCTTACTCGCAGATAAAGGCGCAGGTTGAACGCGAGCTAAAAGCACCTATCGATGAGCTATTTATTGAATTTGAAGAGCAGCCTTTTGCGGCTGCCTCCATCGGGCAAGTGCATAGAGCGACCCTGCCCTCAGGGCAAAAAGTAGTGATAAAAGTGCAGTATCCTGATGTCGATGACAACTGTGATAGCGATCTAAAACAAGTGCGTATGGCGCTTAAGATTGCAGGCGTGCTCAATATGAGCCGTGAGCTACAAGATAAGCTATTTAATGAGATTCGCCAAAGCCTACATGATGAGCTCGACTATACCAAAGAGGCGCACAATTTACAGGTGTTTGGCGCGTTTCATGCCAATGATGAAGGCCTTGTTATTCCTAAAGTCATTGAGAGCCATTCAGCCAAACGGGTGCTGACTTTGACTGAAGAGATGGGCGAATCCCTAGCCGTTGCTGCTACTTGGGACAATGAAATTAAGCAGAAAATCGCCACACGTCTATTCCATTTTAGTGCAGGTCAGCTATTTGGCTTATATCGTATGCACTGTGACCCGCATCCTGGTAACTTTGCTTTCCGCGAGGATGGCAGCTTAATCGCTTATGATTTTGGCGGTATTCGTAGCTATAGTGATAGCGAGGTTAAACTATTTCGTAGATTTGCCAAACATGCAATAACCAGTGATGTGACAGCTTTGGAGCAAGATTTGATTGCTTTGGGTGTACGCCGTGATGATGAAAAGGATGTACCAGGTGAGTTTTATCAAAGATGGCTTGATATCGGTCTCAAACCTCTATCTATTCCGCCTTATCAAGAAGGCGCTTTTAACTTTGCTACTAGCCAAGTTCACCATGAGGCCATGACTCAAATGCGTACTGCACTTAAGTATTTCGGTCAGTTTCAACCCTCAGCGACCACTATGATGCTCGATCGCACCGTCTCAGGACAGTATTGGAATTTGGTAAATTTAGGCGTTGAGATTGATCTCTCGCCTTTGGTGGTTGAGTATTTAGACATGCCGTCTTAATCCCCATAAAGCCCAGTAGCTATGTTTTATAGCATAGCTATCTTGCTATACATGCAAAGCATGACCACAGCGATCGCAAAACTCTGCGTTCACCGCATGACCAAATTTACCACAGTTAGGACAAGCGATAGGATTCAGTTGTGGACGCATATTACGTGCCAGCTCAGCGGTAAAGATACCTGTTGGTACGGCAATAATGGCATAACCGGTTATCATCACCATAGAAGCGATCGCCTGCCCGACAGGCGTCTTTGGTGACATATCACCGTAACCCGTCGTAGTCACCGTCACCACCGCCCAATAAATAGATAGTGGTATGCTAGTAAAGCCATTTTCAGGCCCCTCCACCACATAGACAATTGAACCAAAAATGGTCACAAGCAATACTAAAGACAAAAAGAAAACCGTTATCTTTTGCTGACTGGTTTTGAGAGCTGATGCCAAAAATCCTGCCTGCTGCATATAAGCTTTGAGCTTAAGCACGCGAAAGACTCGCAAAATACGCAAGATACGAATCACTAATAGATACTGGATACCGACGAACGTTGAGCCTAAGTATAGTAGCAATAAGCTTAAATAGCTGGGTAATACAGATAATAGATCAACGATACCAAAAAAGCTAAAAGTATAACGAATACGATTGGGCGCTGAAAATAGCCGCAATAAATATTCAGTGGTAAATAAAATAGTAAAAAACCACTCAGCATAATAAAATAGTGTGCCATATTGCAATCGCATATACAGCACGCTATCGAGCATAACGACAGCCACACTGGTCAAAATAGCGATTAGTAACACAATATCAAAAAACTTACCCGAACGAGTATCCGTGCCTTCAACAATGATATGAATGCGATTTCTCAGATGGGTGATGGCTTCAGTAGTAGTCTGCTTCATAGGATAGTCAGTAATCTCATAACATCAAAGTCTTTATAGTGCTGAATGATATAGGGTGTAACTGTCAGGATTAAATCAGAGTGGCCAAACGATGCAAAAGTCATTTATACTAGCTCGCATGTTTATAGACGCCTGTTCAACTAGTCGCATCTTATTTGCCACAGTGTAACAAAAAACAGCTGTCAACAATATACAAATCGCTACCCTGAGCGTAAGCTTGCGATATAAGTAGACAGCCTTTTAAGATCTCTATACTTATGATGCAGGCGCATAGTCACTAGCTTATAAAAAAACTCTTAATTTCTATAAAAACACTAGATTTTATTAACAATTTTTATTTTAATAGATAGCGTAGCTTTGTTAGATTCGTATTGAATCTAGGTTTTAATCGCTAAGTAAACTGAAGGATATAATATGGCAGGTCATTCCAAATGGGCAAACATTAAACATCGTAAAGCCCGTCAAGATGCCGTAAAAGGCAAAGTATTTACCAAAATTATTCGTGAGATTGTCTCAGCTGCCAAGCAAGGTGATCCCGATCCCGATAAAAACCCACGTTTGCGTGCCGTTATCGAAAAAGCCCTTTCAGTCAATATGACCCGCGATACGATTAATCGCGCGGTTGATCGCGGTACAGGCGGCGGTGACAATGACAATATGGATGAGGTCAGCTACGAGGGTTATGGTGTTGGCGGTGTGGCCGTATTGGTCGAGACAATGACCGACAACCTCAATCGTACGGTCAGTGAAGTGCGTCATGCTTTTACCAAATGTGATGGTAATCTTGGTACATCAGGCTCTGTCGCTTATATGTTCACTAAGCGTGGCGAAATTAGCTTCAACGATGTCAGCTTGGAGGATGAAGTTATGCTAGTGGCCTTAGATGCGGGCGCTACTGACATAGAGAACGATGGCGAGACATTACTAGTCATCACCGAGTGGGAAAATCTCGGGCAAGTCAAAGATGCGCTAAACGATGCAGGGCTAGTCTCTGATAATGCTGAGGTTACGATGTCACCCTCAACTAGCGCTGATATCGATAATGTCGATGACGCCTTAAAGATTATGAAAATGATCGATATGTTAGAAGATGCCGATGATGTGCAAGAAGTTTATAGCAATGTGAATTTCTCTGACGCGGTGATGGCGGAGCTTGAGAACCAAGAGTAAGGGTGTTGAGAATCAAAAGTTTAAACTAAAAAAGCCAAATGCTATCAAAGCATTTGGCTTTTTTATTAGGTAAAGAAATAAATTAAGGCCTACACTTAACCCCTTCCAAAGCAAGCAGATACTCCTTTTTATCCAGACCACCCGTATAGCCGCCAAGTTTGCCATCGCTAGCAATCACTCTATGACACGGAATGATAAGGCTAAACGGGTTCTTGCTGTTCGCATTAGCGACTGCACGATAGGCTTTAGGATTGCCAATGCGTGTTGCTAGAGTAGCATAACTTATGGTCTCACCTAATTTGATCTTTTGCAGCTCTCGCCATACGCGCTGTTGAAACTGAGTACCTAAAGAGAGATCTAACGGCAAATCAAAGTGTTTTCTCTCTTCCTGCGCGTATTCGTCGACTTGCATAATAGCGTCTAATAATACCGCTTGAGCAGGATCAGTCCTCACTAAATTGTGCTTTTCAATAAACTTAAAATCTTTATCTACGAGTTTATAATGAGCTTTAAGCTTGGCAAATGATTTTGAGTCTGTCCACCATTCATCATGAGAGAGCCAACTCATCTCAACAAGCTGTGGCGCGCCTGTACTCGAAAAATCACTCTCGCTCTGCCTCACGATTAGGGCCAAGATATAGGTTTGCAGCTTGGTCGTGGTTACAATCATAATGGCTCCTTAAGCTTAGGTTATGTCAATTATTATCTTCACTATCTACTCTTTATCATCGGTCTCAAACAGGGCGGCGACGAACTGCTTAGGACTAAAGGCGCGTAGATCATCTATCGACTCACCGACTCCTATATAACGAATAGGCACATCAGTAGTTTCAGCAATATTAAAGACGACACCACCTTTTGCGGTACCATCGAGTTTGGTAATGGTAATCCCTGTTAACGGCACAACTTTATTAAATAGCTCAACTTGATTAATCGCGTTTTGGCCTGTGCCTGCATCAAGAACGATCATCCCTTCATGCGGCGCACTTGGATCAGCTTTACGCATAACCCGTACGACTTTTTCCAGCTCATTCATCAAGTAGGCTTTGTTCTGCAAGCGTCCAGCCGTATCCGCAATTAACACATCGATGTTTTTGGCTTTAGCCGACTGCATAGCGTCAAAAATAACAGAGGCGCTATCTGAGCCATGACCTTGAGCGACCACTGGAATATCATTGCGCTCACCCCATATTTGTAGCTGCTCGGTCGCCGCCGCACGGAAAGTATCACCAGCGGCTAGCATTACGGACTTGCCCTCGCCTTGTAATCGCTTAGCCAGCTTGCCGATAGTGGTAGTTTTGCCTACGCCATTAACTCCGACTACTAAAATCACAAAGGGCTTTTTGGTGGTATCGATTATTAGGGGCGCGACTTTAGGTGTGAGAATATCAACCAGCTCCGTTTGCAGCGCTTTATAGAGCGAATGCGCATAAATCAAATCACCACGATCAGTCTGTTCGGTCAAATTCTTGATAATACGATTGGTCGCATTGACCCCGATATCAGCGACCAATAGCTGATCTTCGACCTCTTCTAACAGCTCATCATCGATCTCTTTACCACCGATTAGGATATTGACCATACCGCCAGCCAAATTCTTACGCGATTTGCTCAGCCCCGACTTCATCCGATTGAACCAGCTGCCTTTTTGACTGCCTTGTGGCTCATCATCCTGCTGCTCTGTTGCAGAGTCGGCATTATCTCCTAACTGTGCCTGTAGCGGCATTTTCGGTATATCAATTTGCGCTGATTCATCTTCAACATTGTGATGGCTAATCGCAACCTGCTCATTCTTATCAAGTTGGGTCTTATCAAGCTCAGGCGTAATCAAAGGAGCACCCAGAGCTATATTGCCTACCGCTGTTACGCTAGATAAGTCTCTATCGACTATATCTTTACTATCTTCTACGGTTGCAACGTCAGGCTCATCAACAATAGCGACAGACTGCGCAGGCATACTGGGTAGCGTGATATCATCGTCATCTAATTCATCAAGACTGCCGTCAAGGTTAATGACGACACGACTGCTATTATTAGTATTATTCATAAATTTGACCTAAATGTTATCAAGAGTTTTTATTCAGTGATTTTGACTTATAATAAAATGCGCTTGGTATAAATTGTATTTTGCCTAGTTTAGCATAACTCTAGGTATGCTCAGCATTCATCCTATTCAATTGAGTAAGATGAGCTTAAGATTAGGACACAAAATTATGACCTTAAGTTTGCCAGTTATCCCCTATGCTTACGCCATGTTTGCATGTTTGACGGGCTCATAATAGTATAAGGAAAAGCCATGTTATCAACTTCTAAGAAAAAGCTAACTCATAAAGTCACCGCTATAAGCGCAGCCGTTTTGCTAACGATTATAACGGTATCTGCGACTGGCTGTAGCACTACGCAAGAGTTTAAACCCACAGCTAGCATTATGGTTGGCGCGAGTAAGTCTTTATAATCCAATTTTTAAGTATTGTATAGGATGGACTCATCATTGAATAAAATTGTTTATACCCTTGTTTTATCGATATCATGTTTTTCGGTATCGGGTTGTAGTACGCTAAGAGCGTTAGAGCCTACCGCAATTTTGATTACTGATATAGCAAAAGCTCTCTAGTTTTTAATACTCAAATTGAACGCTCATATTTTATCATCATTTATAAGTAGAAAAGTCTATGTCGTCATCTCATATCTTACAGGTAGCTTTTGCCTTAGCACTCACCACCGCGCTTAGTGCTTGCCAAACGCTTACCTCAGATGTCTCTACACCCAGTACTGTAGCTGCTATGCAAAATAATGAGGCGTCGTCGGCCTTGGCTATAGACCTATCTGGTCGTCATGAGTATAAGCTGGATAACGGGCTTAAAATCATTGTCAAAGAAGATCACCGCGCGCCTGTGGTGATGACCCAAATATGGTATAACGTCGGCTCTACCGATGAGCCAATCGATAAAGGCGGAATCTCGCATTTGCTAGAGCACATGATGTTCAAGGGCACCAGTGCAGTATCTAGCGATGATTATGAGCGTTTGATTGCAAAATTTGGTGGCACCAATAATGCTTTTACTAGCTACGATTACACAGGCTACTATGAGCTGTTCCCAGCTAATCGCTTGCCATTAGCATTAGAGCTAGAAGCGGATCGAATGACCAATTTGTTATTTGATGAAAGTGAATTTGCTAAGGAGCATCAGGTGGTGATGGAGGAGCGCCGTCAGCGTACCGATGATAACCCTTTAGCAAAAGCGTACGAATCCTTTCGATTGCTCGCAATGCCTGATAGCCCTAAAGGTGAATCAGTCATTGGGCCAATGAATGAGCTGGAATCTATCACTTTACCCGAGCTAAAAGACTGGTATAGCACTTGGTATGCGCCCAATAATGCAACTTTGGTTATCGTAGGGGATGTAGAGCCAAGTGAGGTATTGGCACAAGTAAAACGCTATTTTGGTCAGCTGACACCAAGCGAGCTGCCAGCGCGGCCAGCAGTGACCCAGCAAGGGTTTCGCGGTTATAAAAAAGTAGAGTCCGAGCAAGCGGTACAAGTGCCAGTATTATTGATGGGTTACAACGTACCAAGTTTGCTGACTATTGGCAGTGCTAATGAAAAGCAAGCTTATGCGCTATCACTGGCACAGGACGTATTAGATGGTGGTCTATCAGCAAGACTTGAGAGTCGCCTCATTCGCGAGCAAGGTCTGCTTGCCACTGTTGGCACCTCTTATGACCTGCTAGATCGTGGTGACGGTTTATTTTTAATTCAAGCGACACCCCGCGCAGGCGTCAGCTTAGAGCAGGCGCAACAAGCTATTACTAATGAGATCAATAAATTAGCAATAGACCCTATCGCAGCGGATGAGATCAATCGCGCCAAAACAAATACTGTCACAAGCCTAGTGTACGCGCAAGACAGCATGGCAGGACAAGCGCGGATGATTGGATCCATGCAGTCTATCGGTCTCGATGATCGATTGCTTGCCAGCTTACCTGCTAAGTTAGATCGCGTATCGGTCGCGGATATTCAAGCGGCTAGTAAAAAGTATTTGGTCAATGATAATTTGACGGTGATGCAAGTGATACCGCCGAAAGACTCAGCGAGTAAATAAAAATAGCCCTAACCTTGCTATACATTTTAATCGCCATTTATCAATACCTCTAAAAATATCGCTATCCAGTCTGTAAATAAGAAGAAACCATAATGTCAAAATTAAAAATAACCGCTACTGTTAATAAGATATCAAGTAATCAAGTATCCATTAATAAAACATCAAGCCCAAATTATAAATCGTTATCCGCTTTAAGCGCAGCTCTATTCATGAGTTTTGCAGCGTTAAATATGCAAGCGCATGCGGCTGAAGCTGCATTTGAATCTGAGAGAGCGGCTGCTATGGTGGATGCTGACGCGCCTATCGCAGCCCTAGCGACGCTCACTAGCCTTGATGATGTCCAGCCTTTGAGCGTTACTGTTCCTAGTATTGAGCACTTCACGACTCAAGCTGGCGTGCGCGTATCATTCGTGCAGGCAGCGGCTCTGCCTATCGTCGATATTGACTTGCGCTTCAATGCAGGTAGTGCTCGCGATGGTGATGTACGCATGGATGATTCAAATGGCTTTGGTATTGCCAGCATGAGCGCCACTATGCTGACCCAAGGCACGCAAAATTTAGCGGAGGATGACTTTACTCGCGCGGTTGAGACTTTAGGCATCAACCTAAACAGCAGCGCTTATAAAGATATGTTTATCGTATCCTTGCGTAGTCTCTCTGATGACGAGCATCTCTTGCCTGCTGTAGATCTGATGACTCAGATGCTAACGACACCGACCTTCGACAAAGAGATCCTAGCGCGTAACAAGGCCAGATTATTAGTCGGATTACAACAGCAAAAGCAAGACCCTAGCAGTCTTGCCAGCCTTGCCTTTGACAAAGCCTTGTACGGCGAGCACCCTTATGCTCACCCCTCATCAGGTACTCTTGAGAGCGTGCCAAGTATTGAGCGCCAAGACTTAATCGCTTTTAAAGATCGCTATTTAGTAGCGGCGAATGCGTCACTAGCGATGACGGGGAATATGACTTTAGAGCAAGCACGTATGATTGCTGAGACGATCACGGCAAACCTACCTCTCGGCACGGCAGCGAGCACATTACCTGAACCCAAAGCCTTGAGCCAAGCTCAGCGTATCCATATCGATTTCCCAAGTACCCAAACTACGGTGCTGATGGGTCAATTAGGTAATAAACGCGCCACTGACGCGCAAGCCCAGCAACAGCAGACAAACTTTGCGGTGGGTAATGAGGTGTTAGCAGGAGGCGACTTTAATGCGCGGTTGATGACTGAGATAAGACAAAACCTTGGACTGACTTATGGCATATCAGGCTCAATGAGTCCAATGCTGACGCGCGGCCCTTATCAAATCGGCTTTTCAACGCGTAATGATAAAGCTCGCACCGCTATAGACGCCAGTATAAAAGTGATAGATGATACTTTAGACCAAGGGATAACAGCGTCTGAGATGCGACTAACTACTGATAATCTAAAAAACAGCTTTCCGATGAGCTTTGCGAGTAATGCAGGTATCAATAATTTACTAGGTATGATGAATTTTTATCAGCTGCCTGATAATTATTTGACGGACTATATGAATCGTATCGATAAAGTTAACCTTACCGATGTCAATCAAACCTTAAACAACACCCTTAACCCTGACAAGTTCTTGATCGTGACCGTAGGACAAGATAGTCCTTGGAATGCAGATTTAGAATAAAAATATGACGACAACTTTCTAAAGCGCGACTACTCTTTGACTTCAATCTTTACATCATAATTGAGGCGCTCAGGCTTATACTTAGATCCAATATAGTTCAGCCGAATCACATGCTTATCATAGGACTCCACTAGATAATCGCCGTTAGCGAAATTGTGCAAGGTCGGTACAATCAGCAGCGCTTCAATTTGATCCGTATTAAGGGTAACTTTGAGGCGTTGATTGACCTCTGGATATAGATAGTAGTCACAAGAACTGTCCACCATCACCTCGTTTACTCGTTCTATCACATCATTGTCAGTCTCTTTTTGCAGTATCTTGGGACACAGATCAGGGCGCTTGGCCGCTAGGCGTGCATAAGAGTTGATAATGTTGTCTTCAATGTCAGCGATATCTTGCTGTCTTTGTAATTCAAGAGCCGCCTCTTTAGTAGTCGTATCGGCAAGCTCTTCACTAGTATTCTCAGCCAAACAACCACTGGTTAATAATAATGTGCAAGTCATAATACTACTACCACTTACACGCATTATTTTTGAGCTTAGAGAATAGTGTTTTTTTAGCGGGTAGAGACTGGTGTTGGTTAATAATATTAGACTTACTTTATTCATAAATTACACTTACTATAGCGGCTACTATTTGTAAGTCCATTTTAACCATAATTTCACCAACATTCGTCTACTATAGGTGACTTGCCCGTCAATTAACCTATCAACTAATCATACTTTATATACTAGAGCGTTTTAAGTAGCACGGGCTTTAGAACTTATTGTCAATAACGACACGCTGAGCTACTACTGGAATGCTGAAAACCCCACTTGCGATGGCCTTCGGTATCTAAATGAATAGCACCTGTCGAGTATAGACCTAAACCAAAGTTGTAACCGACCCCTTGGTATTGCCAAAACTGACATAGATTATCTTGTAGCTTGCTGATACGCCATAAGTCATCCTGATACTCAGGCACCCAAATGTCCATCGCTCCTCCAGTCATATGCTTGCTCGCATCCGCACCGCCTGCACAAGCATTGAGACTTGGGCTTCGATATACTGAACGTATCTCAGCTGAGGCTGGTAGTACCCCTTGAGATTTTAGATCGTTATAGAGTCGTAGCGTCGGTACAATGTTTGCCCAAAGCTCTTGTGGCGGTAATTGGTAGGGCTCATAGCCGCACTTATCCCAGCTACGGGCGGTGGTTAGCAGCTGGTTCAGCGGCGGTACGTTTTGCGCTCCTAGCCGTGCGCTTAGATAACGCTTGTAATTATTTACCTGTTCAGCTCGCCAGCTATTACTACCCAGCCAACTGCCAAAGTCCATACTCATACTGGCAGTGTTATTATAGCCGTAGCGAGTGTTGTTGCTGCTGCCGTAGCTTGAAGAATAGGCGGTCGCATAGCGAGTATTATAACTGGGCGGGCTTACGTAAACGCGCTTGCTCTCTTCTATTGATACCCTAGCATCAAACTCATATTGTTGCTGTTTTTGCTCGATAAGACCTTGCATACTGTCACTGTTTACAGTATTTGAAGTCGTTGAGGTAATATAGGCATTGATAGTATCACCGCCTCCTGAGCGAACTTGAATTCTACGCTCATTATCGATACTTAACACCGCGGCATAAGTGCTGATATTACTGGCACCAATCGTAAGCACTACTATAGGTTTAATTGCCATTTTGAACCAAGTTGGCAGGGGCCTTAGTGCAGGCAAAGTACAATGGTTATTTATATTTTTCATGATTAACAGCTACCCCTAAAAACTTATATCAATACCCCACTCTCAACTTGAAATAAGCAAATCAAACTGAAGAGGCGGATTACCAAGTTTTTTGTTGAGTACAAAGCACAGATTGTGTGAAAGAATCTTACGAATCAATCGATGAGACAAATGCCATAAATCTCTTGCTCGTACCCTTTGTATATTAAATCGTTCTGATAGCTGACCAATGACTGTTTCAACGATACGGCGGGCTTTCATTAGCCGCCTTACCACAGGTTTGGGTCTATCCTCTTTCATGTTGGCTCTGAGTGGCGTTTGTAAATCTACTCCTTGAGCGTCGTAGTACGATGTCAGACTAGGGCTGATATACCCTTTATCAGCGCCAAGTAGCCCATGAATATGAGTGGTGATTTCTGGGGCAACCGCTCTTTCATCAACATTGGCAGGAGCAAAGGTAAAGCCTTTAATCATGCCCGATAAGTTAACAAGCAAATGGCCTTCAAAGCCATAGCACCTCTCTTGCTTAGCGGCACAGTAGCTAAAAGCTGCTAAGTCTTGATAATTCTTATGCCGATAAGCGCGTCCATAATGACAGACGGGTATCGGAAAGCCATCCATAAAATGAATGTTGTCACGGCCTTCAATTTGACTGACTTTATCTTGTATCTGCTGTTTGACTTGCCACAGATTGGCGCAGTGCTTTGCGAAGTTAGGGTATGAGCCGATGGCTGGAAACCAGTCTTGCCAATGCTGGGTAAAGTATTGCCAAATTTGTTTGTCTTGATCAAGGTGTAAAAATTCACCGACCATCTCCATGCAAATAACCTCAGGATCACTTAGCTTTGGCGCATAACCTGCACTTCGCAAGGGTTTGGTGACGACTATTTTGTAATATTGCTCTACCATTAAATAGATATTGATGATAAATTCGTCTATGGGCATCTCACAACTCCATTGTATTCTTGGTCGAAAACAATAGATTAGTGAGGTGCTCTTCTTTTTTCAATCACTTTCGAAGTTGAGAGTGGGGTATCAATACTGTTTGTGATACTATCAAATTTTTACAAGGCAGGCTAAACTATCGCCGCGTAATGAGTAGTAACTGGTTTATAATTAACACTTATACTGACGGTTCTTGATAGTATTGTGACTTTATTACGCTAAAGTTACTTTTAGACAGTTAACAGATTATTTGGGCACATAAACGCAATAATAAGCGTTTATGTGCTCTTAAATAAGCTAAGCCATTAAACTTGTATAGTAACGACGAGCACTATTTTATAGGTTTGTCCTTATATAGCCATTGTATTTAATATGATCATTGTATCTACCTTGAGACTCTACACCAAATTTTGCCTATGTCCATTAATCCGCAGTATCGTTTTTCACGCCAAAGTCATCATTTAGGCCAACGTCAAGAGCCGACGCTATGGCAACGCATTCATATTGATCCTTGGTTAACCTTGTTACTACTGACTATTTGTTGTATCGGTTTGACTATCCTTTATAGCGCTTCCATTCAAGATAATGCCATGGTCCTGCGTCAGGTTATCAGCTATGGTGTGGCCTTTATTGTCATGTTTGTTATGGCACAGATACCTCCTAGCATTTATCGTACCTTTACGCCTATTTTTTATATGCTGGGCCTAGTCCTACTGGTGTTAGTAGATATCATTGGTGAAGTACGTATGGGTGCTCAGCGTTGGATAAATCTGCCGGGTTTGGTAGCGTTCAGCCTTCAGAGTTTATGAAGTTTGGTATGCCGATGATGTGTGCGTGGTATTTATCCAAGCGTGAATTGCCGCCGACGTTTTCAAGTATCGGTGTCGTTTTGGCTTTGATTATCGTGCCAGTACTCCTTATTGCCAAAGAGCCTGATTTGGGAACCTCGCTACTCGTTGCTGCCAGTGGACTCTTTGTATTGTTTTTAGCAGGTCTATCGTGGTGGATGATCGCTGGAGCGGTGGCGTTGTCTGTACCGATAGTTACTATTGCTTGGCAATTTTTGTTGCATGATTATCAGCGTACTCGAGTATTAACGCTGTTCAACCCTGAGGGCGACGCCCAAGGTGCTGGTTGGAATATTATCCAGTCTAAGACAGCTATTGGCTCTGGTGGTTTGACAGGCAAAGGGTATTTGGATGGGACGCAGTCACATTTACACTTTTTGCCTGAAGGTCATACTGACTTTATTATCGCAGCATTTTCAGAGGAGTTTGGGTTACTTGGCGTCCTATTACTTATGTTCGTCTATGCCTGCCTTTTACTGCGAGCACTATACATAGCGTTTACTCATCCTGATACTTATAGTCGACTATTGGCAGGTGCTATCGCTATGTCGTTTTTTGTCTATATATTTGTCAATGTTGGGATGGTCGGTGGTATTTTACCTGTCGTCGGCGTTCCGCTACCTTTTATCAGCTACGGTGGTACGGCTATCGTCACTTTGATGGCAGGCTTTGGATTACTGATGTCCATTCACACTCATAAGTCTGGATAAAAGCTCAGTTTTACTTACATTATTTAAATCTTGTTTTTTACATAATTTTGCGTTACTCTCTTTTTAATGTATTTCTTATACACAATCTGTACATATATACCTATAAAGGTATCAATTAATTATATTCAAGTTGTAGCGTATCCGTATAGTTGGCACTTAAAATTTTAAAGCTATTACTTAAATAATTCATTAGTAATCATTCATCATAGAATATAAATTAATCAAGTATGAGTGATAACACTAATATAATGAACGTAAGCCAACGCTAGGTTTTACAACCTTCAAATTAATAAATTAAAACTTACTAAATCTTAAAATCTGACTTAGTTCAGCATGTGACAACCCATTAGCGGTTAAGCAGATTTTAAGATTTAAGTTATAGAGGCTCAACTATGTATAAGCGTTTATCTGGTTTACTTACCGTGTCAGTGTGTTTATTCGCCGGCTCTACGATAGCGTCTACTGCTAACGCGGCTGAAACAAAAGCGGCTCTTGCGCAAGACAACTCCGCTCATATCGATCGTGTCCTTGGTGAGTTGACCCGCCAGCATGATAGTGCATCAAGTTTGGTTAAGTCAGCGCGTCAACCAGCCTCTTTGGCGCTCAATAGCTCATTATTAGCTACTAATACCTCGCAGTCATCTAACGATGAAGATGTATTAGAACGTTTGACCGCTGTCGCTTCAAACTCAGTGAGCAAATTCAAGCAGACAGGTCTTGCTTCTTGGTATGGTCGTAAGTTTCATGGTCGCAAAACTGCCAGTGGTGAGACTTTCGATATGAATGGCTTAACTGCAGCTCATCGCTCATTACCATTGAACTGCTATGTAAAAGTAACTAACAAAACCAATGGCAAAAGCGTAGTAGTCAAGGTCAATGATCGTGGCCCGTTTCATGGTAATCGCGTGATGGACTTATCCTATGGTGCGGCCAAACAATTAGGCATCACTAGTAAGGGTGTTGGCAACGTCTCTATCGAGCGCGTTTCAGGACCCTAATCTCACTTTTTAATACTGTAAATTTATAAAGTTTAATTGTTTATTCAATTAAACGGCTCAATCAAAAACCGCCAAGCTGATATCAGTTTGGCGGTTTTTGTATTCTAGTTTATAAATCTGTATTCTAGCTCATAAATTAGAATGACTTATATCTCAAAGGCTTTTTCGATAGCATCGTCTAAGCGTTCAACAGCGATGATATTTATACCTTTAAATTGAGCTGAATTGGCCGCTGGTGCGTTAGATTTTGGCACAATAGCATGCTTAAAACCATGCTTCATTGCCTCTTTTAGACGCTCTTGCCCATTAGGTACAGGGCGTATCTCGCCCGATAAGCCCACTTCACCGAATACCGCTAATGAGGATGGCAGAGCGCGCTCTTTAATACTCGAAGCACAGGCGAGCAGTACCGCCAGATCAGAGCCCGTCTCGATGACTTTTACCCCGCCGACGACATTGACATATACATCTTGACCACTCGTATGAATACCACCGTGACGATGCATAACTGCCAACAGCATAGACAAGCGCTGAAAATCAAGCCCTAGCGCCATTCGTCTTGGCTGACCTTGCGAGTCATCGACCAAAGCTTGTACTTCAACCAATAACGGCCTTGTACCTTCGCGACTGACCATAACCACTGAGCCTGCCACAGGCTTGTCATAGCGGCTCAAAAATATAGCTGAGGGATTGGCAACTTCTTTAAGACCCATATCCGTCATGCCAAAGATACCTAGCTCATTGACCGCGCCAAAGCGGTTCTTGACTGCGCGAATCATGCGAAAACGAGAATCGGATTGACCTTCAAAATATAGTACCGTATCCACCATATGCTCAAGTACCCTTGGCCCTGCCAACGTACCTTCTTTAGTCACGTGACCGACCAAGAATAGCGCCGTACCCGTTTGCTTGGCATAACGAGTCAAAATAGCTGCCGACTCGCGAATCTGACTGACTCCGCCTGGCGCAGAATTGATGGCATCGGTATAGATGGTCTGAATCGCGTCAAAGATAGCAATAGCAGGTTGCTCTTGGGTGAGCGCGGCACAGATAGTCTCGACATTGGTTTCAGCCAGCACTCTTAGTCTATCCGCTGGCAGATCTAAGCGTTTAGCCCGCATAGCGACTTGTGCTAATGACTCCTCACCTGTGACATACAACGCACTGCCTGCAAGCGAATCAGCCCGCGCCATGTTAGTCGCCGTCTGTAGCAAAATGGTTGATTTGCCGATACCTGGATCACCACCTATCAGCACCACTGAACCTGCAACTAGCCCACCACCTAATACTCGGTCAAACTCGCTGATACCCGTTGGCATACGCGCATCTAAAGTGACGCTAACCGCATTGAGCGGCATGACAGCGCTGTGCGTGCCTGAATAGTTGCCAGAGCCTGCATTACTTGTCTCTGTATTACGAGGCGTAGCACGAGTAGCGGGTCTAGGCTTGGCAGTGCCTTTATTGTGATGGGGCATACTGACATTAAGCGCTTCGACTAAGGTATTCCACTCACCGCAATCAGAGCACTGCCCTGCCCACTTACCAAAATGCGCCCCACAATTTTGGCAAACATAGCTACTAGTATTTTTTGCCATAATAGTTAAACCTCACTACATATATTTAAGTATGTAAGCTTAAACCTGAAAGTCCTTGCCTAAATAGACAGATTTGACCAATTCATTATCCAAAATCTCTTTTGGCGTGCCCTCAGCGATGATAGCTCCTTCGGAGACGATATAGGCTTTTTCGCAAATCGCTAAAGTATCACGGACGTTATGATCAGTAATAAGCACGCCAATACCGCGGTTTTTTAGCGCTAAGATAACGTCTTTGATATCACCTACTGAGATAGGATCGACCCCAGCAAAAGGCTCATCTAATAGTATAAACTTCGGATCAGCAGCTAGCGCACGAGCAATCTCACAGCGGCGACGCTCTCCACCTGATACACTCATGCCAAGGGAATGACGGACATGTTGTAAATGGAACTCACCGATGAGTTTTTCAAGCTCAAGGCGTTGTTCCTTGGCAGATAACTCTTTGCGAGTTTGTAGAATAGCTAAAATATTATCTTCGATAGACAGTTTGCGAAAGATAGAGGCTTCTTGGGGCAAATAGCCAATGCCAGCGCGGGCGCGCTCATGCATCGCGTATTTGGAGAGATCCATTTTGCCCAAAGTAATGCGTCCTTTATCCATATTGACCAGCCCGACTACCATATAAAAGCTAGTGGTCTTGCCAGCACCATTAGGGCCTAACAAACCTACTACTTGTCCTTGCTCAACTGAGAACGAGACGTCTTTTACTACCCAGCGCTTGCTGTAGCGCTTGCCTAAATTTTGCATAACCAAACGTATAGACGGCTCGCTGTTATCAGTATTGGCTATATGGTTAGTATTGCTATCACTCATGAATTACTCTTATTAGCATAAAATTGTAGACGAGGTTGTTGACTAGTTTAATAGCTAAAAGCTGCTTGATTAAGAACCTAGCCGTTAGAAAGCTTAGCCGCTGAAACGCATCGAAGTTAAAAATGTCGAGGTTAGAAATGTTGCAATTAGCGCAAGCTGCTCTGGCTAGTATTACTATTCGGCGGAAATACTAGCTCAACGCGCTGATTGCCACCAGCAGTAGCTTCTACATCACCCGCTTTGAGACTATAGCGGATAACGTTACCTGCAAAGCTTGCGCCATTTTGCACCAGCTTTGCATTGCCTGTTAGAGTGATGATGCCATTGACCGCATTATAATCAATTTTGTTAGCTTGACCCTTAGCCAAACCTTTCTCTTGAGTGACCACTTGTTGCATAGTTGCTGGACGGCCAGTAGCCACCGCTGAATTGATACTACGACCCTGTGATAGATTGACCGTAATGTCATCAGCGGTCATCTTAAAAGTACCTTGGGTGATGACCACTGTACCTGTGTAGCTAGTAATACCAGTGCGCTCACTATAAGTCGCCTTATCCGCTAGCAGCTTAATCGGCTGGTTGGCATCTGAGGGCAGCGCATGGCTGTAGATAGGCAGCGCTAGTAGCATAACGATCGGTAGCGCGCGTAGGGCAGACAGTCGAGTTGATTTCATAAAAGAGTGCTCTTTTTTAATTAGTATTGATAATAGGGTCTGCTACTGTTTAATAACCAGCATTAGATTAAAACAACGCTTTATCTTGACGCTCGGCAGGCGTAAAGCTTACGGCTACTTGACCGAACTCATATTCACCCGTCTCAAGATTGGCTTTCATGCTAGCTGCCTCAAAACGATTGAGCCCTTGTTCAACTTTTACGGGCTCATCGCTATAGACTTGCCTTGACTTGGTATTACCCTTTAACGCAGCACCAGTCACTTTAATCGGCTCTATATCGGAGCTGGCTTTATCTTCACTAAGCAGACTAAAGCCGCCATACAGATGCAGATCGCCAGACGCTTGGTTAATGGTCGCGGTACCCGATTGGATAATATAGCGCTGCTCATCCGAGGGCTGCCAATTCATGGTAATACCAGACATCACATCTTCATTAGTCTGAGGATTGTGAGTGAGTGATTCAGCGTTTAGCTCATACTCAGTCTCGCCTTGCTCATTGGTCTGGACTGCTTTTATATCAGTCGCTTCATAGTCGACCTCTGATGCTTCAATATTTATTGGCGGCTCTATTTTACCTTGCTGTTGAAAAAACCAACCCGCAATACCAGCAATAATTAACGCTAAAACAATCAGCACCTTAGTATTCACGGTTATTTATCCTGTGTCTTGGTTGGGGCTGTCATACTAGCGCTGAGGCTATTCATAGTAGGCTCTAACTCATCTAAAGTGTACTGCGCAATAAAGTCCTGATAATGTCCATGACCCTTTAGGATCAGATCACACACTTCACGCACTGCACCATAACCGCCTGCTCGCGTGGTTACCATATCGCAGCGATTAATTACCTCAGAATGCGCGTTAGGCACGGTCGCGGCAAAACCAACGGTTTGTAGTGCCTTAATATCGGGCAAGTCATCACCCATATAAGCACAATCTGCCGCGCTAATATTGAGGTCTTTTATACTAGCTAACAGCTCGTTCAGAGCTATCAGCTTATCATCACGACCTTGCACCACATAATCAATACCAATCTCTTGGGCGCGTTTATCGACCATCGGACTACTACGACCTGTGATAATAGCGGTCAAAATACCATAGCGGGCTAGTGATTTGATGCCGACACCATCTTGTACTGAAAATGCCTTGGTCTCTACGCCATTGGCATCATAAATAATCTGACCATTAGACAGTATACCATCGACATCCAGTACCAATAGCTTTACCTGAGCCGCTTTTTTGATCAAGTCTTGCATAATAATAGCTCTCTTATACTTTTAATTATGTTTTTGGTATTTCAGCTTAAAGACTATTGCACTCTAAATACTTGTTGTACTCTAAGCCCTATCTATAATTGAAATAATAATAGGTGACGGTTACTTAACACCCGCTTGTAATAAATCATGTACCGTAATGATGGCCTCTAAATGACTGTGCTCATCCATGACCAATAATTGACTGATGGCGTTCTCATTCATAACGCTTAGCGCATCTGATGCGCGCATGGTTTTAGTGACTTGACGCGGGTTGGTGGTCATTATTTTATAGATAGGAGTATCAAGATCGATCCCCTTCTCAAGGCCACGCCGCAGATCGCCATCAGTAAACACGCCAACTACCTTTTTATCTTCATCTGTCACCACTGTCATACCCAAGCGACCATGACTCATAGTGAATAGCGCCTCTTTTAGCGGCGCTTGTTGATCGACTATAGGCAGATGCTCGAAGCTGGTATGCATCAAATCCTCAACGCGGGTCAATAGCTGACGACCTAGCGCGCCTGCAGGATGCGACAAAGCAAAATCTTCTGAAGTGAAATTACGCGCATGCACCAAAGCGACTGCCAAGGCATCACCTAAGGCGAGCGTTGCAGTAGTGCTCGATGTCGGCGCTAGATTCAGCGGACAGGCCTCTTGTGATTTGCCCAATGTCAGCACGATATCAGCTGCACTTGGTAGCATGCCACGATGGTCACGACTGATACTGATCAGCGGAATACCTAAGCGTTTGACCACGGGTAGCAAAGTCTTGATCTCATCGGACTCACCAGAGTTGGAGATGGCTAACAACACATCACCTTTGACTAGCATACCCAAATCGCCATGACCTGCCTCACCTGGATGCATAAAAAACGCAGGCGTGCCCGTTGAGGCAAAAGTTGCAGCAATCTTGCGCCCGATCAATCCCGACTTGCCCATACCCGTCACGACGACTCGGCCTGCGCACGCCAAAATGATATCGCAAGCCTGTGCGAAGCGATCATCAATCTGCTCAGTCAGTAGGCTCAAAGCGGCACGCTCAGTATTGATGGCCTCTATAGCCGTGGTAATATACTGCTCATGACTTAAAGATCGATTGGGCTGACTCATAAATTCACTCAAAGCTTATTATTGATAAAGCATTTTACTATAATAAAGCTGATATAAATAGGCGCAGATGCTGGAGTATTGGTAGTACCTTATTATCGAAAGTCATAAGATAAAATTATGCCATAAAAAAACCTACTATTACGATAGTAGGTTTAATGCTAAGTAGCTGAGAATATAAATTTGAGCTCTACGGAGTACAAAATTCATTACTCAGAATTTAGCTATTATCAGAATCATCATTAGCTTTATCTTCAAAGCTTGAAGTATCTGCTGGCGTCTCAAATCCACGCTCTTGACCAAAACCACCACGCTCTTGTCCAAAGCCGCCGCGCTCCTGTCCAAAACCACCGCGCTCCTGTCCTTGATTAAAGCCACCGCGATTGAAGCCACTACGGTTTGAGGCAAAGCCACGCTCTTCGAAACCACTAGTGCCCGTATTAGCACTGCCACGCTCAAAACCACTGCTAGGGTTGCTACCTTGATAGCCCGTGCTAGTTGATGATGCCTGTGCACTGCTACTACTAGCCGCGGTGCCAGTACGTGGATTACGTGCTGGCACAACCGTTGAAATGGCATGCTTATAAACCATTTGGCTGACAGTATTCTTGAGTAACACCACGTACTGATCAAAAGATTCAATTTGACCTTGTAGTTTAATACCGTTAACTAAAAAAATAGATACGGGAATGCGATCTTTGCGCAGTGAATTCAAAAACGGATCTTGTAGGGTTTGTCCTTTTGACATGGAATCTCTCCTTATTATTATAATGTTATATTTTGAGTATAGCGCTTTACTTATTTAACATGAAACAGAATTACAAGTATTGACCTCAAAATTGGCAGTTCGAAAACAGTTTTAGTGACACTAAGGTCATTATAATGATTATACAAGACTGACAAAATGTTTTTTATGGGTAAAACGTATCCAAATAGGCCTTCATTTCACTTAACTGTTATTTCTTGACTGCTATTGTAGATTTACATCTAACTACTTGTTTTTAAATGGCATTAGTATAGCTAACACTTAAAAACTGTTTCAAATGATTATGATATATAATGCTCAATTAAAATTAAATGCTAAAGCGGTCATCAGTATAGCAGTTTCTATAGCGTTTATTTGCAACTTATTATCAGAGCAAAATATGCTATCAATAGCTTAAAAAATCATTTCCCATTAATCTCTATGCAAACTTGTCCTTACCTCTATCATAGAGTCAAATACCTGTAAATTTATTTGTTGGTTATTAACAGAGGTATTTGATTTTAGTTGCATCAATTTTCGCAGCCAAGTGTACTGACGTTTTGCCAGTTGTCTTGTGGCATATAGTGCTTTATTTTGCATGTCAGTATAAGCCAGCGCTTTTTCATCCTCATAAAACTCAACGTCTATATTTTGTGAGGACTTTGTGCCATTTTCTTCTAGCTTAAATGCGCTACAAAACGCGGCTTTGTCTAAATGGGCTTGCTCAAATACGGGATGATTACTCTGTACTAAGTATTCCAGTACTTGCCGATAGCCAACACAGCGCATAGACGGCATATTGGGCGTTAATCGGTAGCAACTTAACAAATCAATAACCTCAGAGATAAGCCCCTCATCCCACATAATATCTAATCTTTGCTCAATACGCTGATGTAGCCAAGGCCGATCAGGCATTACCGCTAATACGTGCCATTGCTGCTTCGTATTATGTGCGAGTGCCTGCTTAGGCTTTTTTTGCCAGTCACTAATCGCTATCCCTGTTTGTTTGTACACTTCAATAGCGCGTGTAATACGCTGAGTATCAGTAGGCTTAAGACGCGCATGAGTTATGGCATCGACTTTACCCAAATAAGCATAAAGTGTATCAATGCCATCATCTTGACGCCACTGTTCAACTTGCCTGCGCACTTCATCAATGCTATCAGGAACTGGCGACAACCCCTCAAGCAGTGCCATGTAATACATCATAGTGCCACCGACTAATAACGGTATTTTGCCATTTTGGTGACAGCTGTCGATAAGGACTGCTACGTCATTGACAAATTCGGCGACACTATAACTTTGCGTTGGGTCAATAATGTTGACCAAGTGATGCGGGTAACGTGCCAGCTCAGCGTTTGTTGGCTTGGCAGTGCCGATATTCATATCCCTATATATCAGTGCCGAATCTACCGAAATTAGCTCATAACGCCCCGTATCATATAGCTCATAAGCCAGTGCAGTTTTGCCACTAGCGGTCGGTGCCATTAAACAGACCACACTATTCTCAGGCAAGCGCGTAGTCAAAAGACCAGAAGCGTTATTAGATGTGTAAGACATAGACTGGCCTTTGCCGCTCATGATAAGCGCTTAAAGAGAATAAGGAGATAGCAGTAGTGCTATGAGTTGAGCACTGTCTAAAGTTTTTATAGCTTTGGTGGTGAGTATATTATCAATATCAGCCTTAAAAGCTATAAAATCAGGTTTGGACATTTGAGTCGCATAACTCACCAGCTGCTGATTAATATCAGCGGCATCTGTCACGTTGTTATAAATAGCTGATGAGCTTACCTCAAATAATGCAACTAAGCTTGCCTGCCAAGCTTGTTGACTAATCAGCACCATCTCACCTGTCCTATAGAATAGCAGCCAAGGTAGATGGCTTAGGCTATTTATTGAATCTAACTCTAGTGACTCGGCTAAGCTATCAATGACCTCTAAACATCGAGGCAACTCAAAACTTTGGGGCAACTCAAAACCACTTATAGCATTAGCTACAACGGTATCATCAGTAGAATTTACCCGTGGATTTGATTTAGAGTTGACGACTAATTGATGGCTTTTGGCATAACTATTAGCAACTAAATTATCAAGGGCTAATGGTTCATCCACCATTGAGTGCCGATAAGGCTGTAGGCTTTCTTCTACTTTTGAGGAGTGTTGAACTTTTTGACTGCTAGTACTAACATCAGTTTCAGTATTAACATCAGTAATTGCGCTGCTATTGTCTTTACGTTCAATACTCTTTAGTTGCATGCTGACAGCATGGCTAAGATGCGCCATTACATTATTCAAAGAGCTGATCTTTATACGTTGTTTGCTCGGGTGCACATTAATATTAAGCCAGTGCAGCGGTAGCTCAAAATAAAGCGCATAACCCATACTACCCAGCTGCTCGCTCTGTGCCAGCTGGCGTAGCTGATTGCTAATGAGTGGCTCTTTGACCAGACGACCATTGATATATAGCAGCTTTGGCAGTAGAGCACTACTAGCTTGAGCATCACAGCTTGACCATAGCCAGCCACTAATGCTAGCTATAGAAGTCATAAAATCAGCTGCTGGATATTGTAGATTGGAGCCAGAGGTTTGCTGCATTAGCGGTGTCAAATCTACGTTGACCTCTAGTGCATTGTCAACCAAAGCTACGCCCAGCGCTTGCTCTAGTCTAGATAGGGGTAATCGATTATCTGTATTGCTTAGGCTATTAGCCTTATTACCTTGCGCCTGAGCAGATAATGATAAGCGTTTTTTATTGTCGTGGAATAAACTCAGCGCCACATCAGCGTGAGCCAAAGCGACTTCACGGACGATCGTTTCGATATGAGCAAATTCAGTGGCAATCGATTTTAGATTACCGCGCCTTGCTGGCACGTTAAAGTATAAATCTTTGACAGTAATAGTCGTGCCGCGTGTACGAACTACAGGTACTAGCTTTGGCTCCTCAGCCAGTACGCCAGAGACTTGCAGCTGACGACCGATACCGCTGTCATCATGACTACTACTCAGGCTCAAGCGCGAAACCGCAGCCGTCGCTGCTAGTGCCTCACCTCGGAATCCTAGAGTGCTAATACCGTGCAGATTGGCAACATCAGCGACTTTGCTGGTCGCATGACGAGTGATTGCCATGACCATATCATCAGGGTGAATACCCTCGCCATCATCTACCACCTCAACCATACCCATACCGCCCTGAGTGATACGCACTTCAATATGAGTGGCATTGGCATCGATAGCGTTTTCCAGCAACTCTTTAACCACAGCCGATGGGCGCGTCACTACCTCGCCCGCTGCCAATTGATTGATCAATAGCGATGAGAGTTTTTTTATACGGGTCTGTAGTTTTTCATCTGGCATAGCTATCTGGTATCGTTATTTAAAAAGTATAAAGCCTATTAAACAAGCAAAATTGAAAGTTTAATTTTTAGAGCTGCATTGGAAAAGCTAGATTTGCAAAGCTGATAAATCCAAACCCTGCGCTTGCCCTACTTTTGATAGCCTCAGATCAACTTGACGCGATTCATCAACGCCTTGGGTGATATCAATGAATAATAGTGGTGGTGGTAGATAGTCATCAGCACGACTCGGCCACTCTATAATGATCAAAGCATTTGGATCATCAAGATATTCATCAAACCCAATAAGAGATAACTCCTCAGGATCTTCTACACGATATAGATCGGTATGATAGACCAGCTTAATTTTATCGTCATCTTGCTCAATGCTGTAAGGTTCAACCAGCGTATAAGTCGGGCTTTTGACCGCGCCTTTATGACCAAGAGCTTGCAACCAGTAACGGGTAAGCGTAGTTTTACCCGCTCCCAAGTCACCTGAGAGCCAGACACTACCTGAGACTAATAGAGTAGCGAGCTGATCGGCTAGACTTTTAGTATTGTCTTCTGAACGCAAGATCAATACTTTAAAATTTTTGTCATTTAAAGAAGCATCATTATGAATAGTCATTAGACAGCACCTGTTTATACTTGCATAATTACCATAAAATTGATAAATCGCTCACCGCGAATGAGCTTGGCATACGGATGACATGAGCGTTTTCAAGTTTAAAGAGTTTACGGATACGGATAATAATTAATTAGCCAAAATAGTAAGTATTAAAACGAATAGTTAGTTTGTACGCTATATTATAACAAATCACTAGCAGCACGTAAGTAAGTGCTTATTAACAAGCTTGCTCATTAAGGCTTATTTATGCTGTACTAAAGTAATATCTAGGCACTACTTTTAGGCACTACTTAAACATTGCGCGGTGCAAACATAATAATCGCCATCCCCAATAACGCCACCGCTGATCCAATAATATCCCACATGCTAGGTCGAATGCCATTAACCGCCCATAACCACATAATAGCTGTGGCGATATATACCCCGCCATAAGCAGCATATACTCTACCGACAGCAGTCGGATGCAAAGTCAGTAACCACACAAAAGCAGCCAAACTTAATGCCCCTGGGATAAGCAGCCAAATACTTTTATCTTCACGCAGCCACAGGTAAGGCAAATAGCAGCCTATGATTTCTGCTAGTGCGGTCAAAAAGAAAAGAGCTAGCGTTTTTAATTCAGGCATCCTGAACTCCTCATCTAATGTCACTCTGCTAAACGGTAATAAAGCCTGTCATGTACTGCACGGCATTACCAGAGATGAGCACTCGGTCATCTGCCACCTCACATTCCAAAACGCCACCACGACTTGAGGCTTGATAAGCTAGCAACTGACTTTTACCTAGATGCTCTGCCCACAATGGCGCAAGTCCAGTATGAATAGAGCCTGTTACAGGATCTTCATCACCACCGTTCGCAGGCCAAAAGTATCTGGAGATAAAATCGTATTGCTCGTACTTGTCAGAGTTAGCCTGACAAGTGACTGCCACATCCAAAGGCGCGAGCTGCTTTAAAACTTCATTATCACGCTTGACTGTCAACACATCAACCTCAGCATTATAAATCACAAAGTACGCTTGCGAGTTACGATAGACTGTGACGGGCGCAATAGATAAACCTGCCAACAAAGGCTCAGGAATATCATCCACCTTTGTAGGTTTAGTATTGGGAAAGTCCATTTGAATTTTGCCAGAGTCAGTCTGCACAACTGATAATGTACCGACAGCTTTGGCTACAAACTTAACCGTGGTTACATCAGGGTTTTTCTTAAACAGTACAAAAGCGGAAGCTAGAGTCGCATGACCACAAAACGCAATCTCAGTCAGTGGTGAAAACCAGCGAATATCATAAGCCAGCGTCTCCTTATCAGTCTTTTCGTTAGACTCACTAAGCACTAAAAAGGCAGTTTCGGATAAGTTATTTTCCATAGCAATAGATTGCATCAGCTCATCATTTAGCCAGCTATCAGTAATAATAACTGCGGCCGAATTACCTTTGAATACTGTATCAGTAAAAGCGTCAACGATGTTGATTTCGAGTTGCATGGTAGTGATTTCCGTGGGCTAAATTAACTTTTTTATAGCTGCATACTTGCTATTAATCAGTAATTCTCGCAACATGATAAAAAGTGGCTATTATTTAGGATCTGTTGAACATTGGAAATATTATGAATTTAATGGCTAAAGCTTTACTTGCCAGCTTGCTAACAGTGCCTATAGCGAGTTATGCAGAGCCGCCATCGGTGACGCTATACCTGCTCGGCTATCAGATACCAGATGAGCGGCGTATGAGTGTGGTAGAACAGGATATTCAAGCTTTCAATATCTATCAACAAAATCGCGTAAAGGCGACTTATTTTAATCCAATGAATCAAAGCGCCCCTCAATCTAAACGTGATGCTTTTGAGAGCCTTGACCCTTACACCCTCACCTTATGCGACTTTTCAGATTTTAGTTATTGTTTAGCGCAAATTAAAAATAACACAGAATCTTATCGCCAAAGTATAGAAACCCTAGAACCTGTATTTCACGATATTGATAAGCTACGCCAAGCCAATAGCAGCGAGCTTAAGAGTGTATTTCCATCGAACCTACAGCTAATGAGCAGCCCTCTGCCCTCTTATCAATTAATAACCAAAACTTTACTAACGAAAAATGCAGTGATCTTTCATGACGACCCAAAACAAGCGCTAATACAGATTTGTGCAGATGTGGCTTTTGGCAAGTCATTGATACGCTCGCAACAAAACCTCATTCAGTCTATGGTCGGTACAATGATAGTCCACTCACAGCTTGATCTACTAGCACAGTCATCGCAGCCACTGCCATCGAGCTGTCAACAGGCACTAACTCCTATGAAGCGCGCAGGCACTTCTATGTGTCCCTTGGTCAAATCTGAGAGCCGACAGATGACAAATGAGATAATGGCTACCCCTCGTACGCCCATACTTTTTAGTCGTCGCGCCTCAATCAAACAATTAGAGAAGTGGGCGCAACCTTATTGTGCTGATGAGCGGCTTGTAAGTATATACCGCGATAAGCGGATGCCTGCCATACTAATAGAGGCGTACAAGCCATTATTTTTTAATAAAATTGGCGCGTTACTGTTGAATGTTGCCATGCCTGATTACAGCGCTTATCAGTATCGTCTGCAAGATGCTAATGCTCATCTGCGACTGTGGCAAGCAGCGCTCAGTGCGCAGTGCAATACTGACTCAGCGCATTATGTAGAGTCAGTAGCTAAAGGCTGGCAACCTACTAGGCAGCTGCGCCTAGACAGTCAGCGCTTGACTATCGATACGTATGATAAAAGCACCTATCCACAATTAAGTCTGCAATGCCGAATCTTTGCTAAAAATTAACTTGATAAATCAAAGCCAACGACGCACCTTGGTCATATATATCTGATACTCATCGCTAAACTTCTGCTTCATAAAGCGCTCTTCAGGCTGAATTTGGAAACGGCTCATATAAATAATGAAGACAGGCAGAACCAATAAAGCGGCAAAATTGGATAAATAAAATGCCCAACCTAATAAAACCAGTAGCATGCCTAAATACATGGGATTACGAGTATAGTGATAAATACCGTTAGTAACTAAACTTGCTGATTTTTCGGGAGTATGCGGATTGACAGTGGTTCGCGCTTTTTTAAACGCCAATACACCCATTATGGCTAGTGCCATACCGACTAAAACTAAGCCAATCGCCAGCCAATTTGTCCCAAAAGCCATAACCTGTAAGTTTGGAAGTAGTCCAGATAAGCCATACATCACAAACGCTATAATTAAAACCTGCAGTACAGGCGGTACTTTTAACTCTAGTGATTTCATTACGTCACCTTGTTAATGTTGCAAGACTAAGCATCAATTAACCAGCCCTCAGCCACTGCTAAGTTAAGCTGACCCGTCATCCACATATAAATATCAGGAAAATCATCAGCGATAAAAGCATGGGCGTTAGCCACTTGTGAATATTTAACGCCTGACTCTTGCCACGTTTTGCCCTCGCTATTGATATTATGCAAAAACGGCAATAGTCTATCGACAACTTTAAGCAGCTTAGTCTCAAGGCTTGTGCCCATCTCTTGCTCTTCCCACAACTCAGATAACTCGATAACGGCATTACCCTTATGCGCCTCTAAACGCTTGACCCCTTCGCGCTCGGCAGTATGGGCTTGGCTTCTGTTAGAGTCATAAAGAAAAGTGTCACCCGCATCGATCTCGCCTAAGTCATGTATAAGCGCTAGTTTGAGCAGCTTTTCTTCTGACACGTTAAGTTTAAAGCTTCTGGAAATTGTCCAACATGCCATTGCCAAATGCCACGAGTGCTCAGCGGAGTTCTCCAAACGTAACCCACCATCGATATAGGTGCGTCTATTGACCAGCTTTAGCGCGTCCAGTTCAAGTAAATATTCGGTAATATCGTTTAATTTGTTTGGCATGGACTGCTGCACAATAATAATAGAATTCTAGGTGGTTTGTCGTTTTATATATTTTTATAGTAAAAGGTTCTAGCCATGGCTGAGCGACTTGTATCTCTTCATATATTTTATTAATGTTCAAATATAAACTTTCTACATCACTATGAATATTTAGAACCTCTACAATTTGCTTAGTAAAAATATTCATGATCATGCCTTTTAGCCTTATTAATGTTACTGCTGCGCCTGCATGATAGCTGCTAATTTGTCTGCATTGGTGCTCTTTTGCTCGGATAAACCTTTGATGACGCCAATCTGGTTAATCTCTGGCTGATTTTGACTAAGCTTCCACTGCCCTGTCATTGAGGTGACCGTTATTTCAATCCCAACTATCGCTGGTAGCATTTTATTAATATAAGTCGCTGGCGCATCGGACATTGCCCAAGGTTTATCGTTGTTGGATTCATGCTCAGCCGTCAAGGTCTCAAGCGCCTGATATATCCAAATAGGATCATGAATAAAGCGAATAGCGCCTTTTACATGGACGGCAACGTAATTCCAAGTCGGCACCGCCTTGCCTGTCTGCTGCTTGGTGGGATAATGATTTGGGGAGATATAAGCGTTTAGTCCATTAAAAATAACCAGCACCTCAGAGCTTTCAGCAACGGATTGCCAAAGCGTATTTACCTTAGCGATATGCGCATGCAGATAGAGCTTATCGCCCTGCCAGCTGATAGAAATAGGCAAATGATTGGCTTCGATACCTGATGCAGAGTAAGTAATTAAAGTTGCAAAGGGATAATCACGTATCAGCGCCAAAAGCTCTTTGTCATCGTTTTGTTGGAATTTATTAGGAATATGCATATCGGTTTCTTTGGTAGTTACAGTCTTTTTAAAACTTTAAAGGTAAACCACTGTTATTAATTAGGGCATGTTAACAAAATTTATTGCAGTGCTTGAAGACTACGTTTATCTACCCAGCCACGTTTAGTGTTATTTTTATAAGAAACTTCAACCCAGTCCTCGTTTTGAGAAAACACCTTAATAACATCGTCTTTTATATAGTAGTTTGAAGGCACTTGTGGATCGAAATTTTGGTCTAGGATTTCAGCTTTATTGACAGTGACTTGATAACTGGTCGCTAGCGGTGGACAGTATTTTACAAACTCTGACTCTGAATACTCTCTTGATTTTCCATAGCTGCGATTCGATAAACTAGAAATCTGATTTTCTACGCAATAATATTCTTCTCCTGAGATAAGCGTACCCTCTGACACATACTTTCTAAGTATCCATTCATCATCTTGTTGTCCAAAATAAAAGGACTGCTCAGAGTGTCCACGAGGGGAATAAAAGTTTGTTAATATAAACCCTAAACGATTGTTACGTGGAATGATACCATTTAAAAACCATCCAGTTTCATCAGTGAAATTATCAGATTTAAGACTGAGCTTATAATGATTATTTTTACTTCCTAAATACACATACAAGTCACTACCTTGATGAAAGTTTTTTTCATCGTTTTGATGGGTGATGATTTTATCTTTGATGCTATCAGCGTTCACATCGTAATTGTAGAACTCATATAATTCGTTGTCATACATTTGCGTAAGCTCAGTAGCAGTAAAAGATTGCAACGGCTCACTATGGCTTTTATCCATCGACATCTTGTTGACATTAGCAATTTTTATATATTCGCTATTGGTTGATAAGCGCTGATCAACATGGACATTATCTTGTGAACTGCTCGATTGTTCAACGCTATCGACAGTAGATATTTGATTTTCAGAGCTACAAGCGCTTAGCATTATTACAAAAGGTACGATATATAATTTATTCATAGTAACGCTCACTTATAAAGTATCTGTTATGGTTCACGGCTCTGTACCACTATTACACCCTTATCATCAAGGCAGGCATTTTGCCTTTTTATGCACCCACTGCATTGGCGCGATTTATTTAGCGACTAGCATATCACTGGCGGATATAAACAGTCGCCCTTTATAAAGTTCAAGCCTCAAAAATTACGGTAGTAACGCAAGTGCGATGAGGTCAGTCAATCGAATGCTATTTATCTTAGCATGCCAATCGGCTTCAGTAGGATGCGGCAAGCCGTCTAACACTGTTAGCGGCTGATGATAACTGGACCTAAAGACATCGATAAACCCAATAGCAGTATCACCACAAGGCACGATGATAATATCGGCGGGCGCTTGCTCAAGCACTTGAGTTAAGCGGCTAGTAAAGTCTTGAAAAGCGTTCGTTTTAATTAAATCAATCGGCTCATTGCTATTATTCTGCGCCAAGTTTTGCTTAACCGTCACCAGCATATCAACTTGTGAGCGCTCGTCATCAGTCAAAGTACAGGGATAAAATACTTCATTCATTGGCAAAGTAGAACAATTTAAAATACCAAGCGGCTTATAGTGCAGCGTTTTAATATTACAGCCTATAGGTAATTGCGCATCGAAGTCATTTAGATAGCCTTGCGAGATTAAAAACTGCGTGAGCTCAAGTGCGGACTCGCCTGCTGCTGGATGCCCATGGATATATTCATCAACATGGGGCGATTCTAAAATAATCAATACTTTTAAGGCGCTGACATCTTCAATTAGATTGAATACTTTATATTTATCTAAAGACAAAATTGGGTTTCCTTGTATCAAACTTACTCATAATACTTAATTCACTTACTTTGTGTAGGGTGCTTTTTAAGCACTGATGTCAATCGTAACCTAGGTGTCGGTGCGTGGAGAACACCCTATGCCTACTTGCGTTTTAGTCATTACTAGCTAGCATTAAAAAAGCACCCTAACGAGTAATAACTCAATAGGATGCTTTTTTACATAGAAATAATCGATTGAAAAACTATCGATTAAATCTCAAACTCTAACGCACGATCACCGTTTGCATCTTGAATACGCGTTGGCAGGCCAATCTTATTAAGCAGATTGATAAACGGCTTGGCATCTAATTCCTCGACATTGACCATCTTGCCTGCATCCCACTCGCCGGTAGCGACTAGCATAGCAGCAGCAACGGGTGGCACGCCTGCGGTATAAGAGATACCTTGGCTACCCATCGCCTCATAGGCCTCTTTATGATCAGAGATATTATAGATAAATACCTCAGTATCAACGCCGTCGATCTTACCTTTTACTTTATCGCCAATACAAGTCTTGCCCGTATAGTTAGGCGCCAATGAGCTTGGGTCTGGTAGCACCGCTTTGACTACTTTTAGCGGTACGACCTCTAGACCTTCCGCAGTCGTTACTGGTTGCTCAGATAATAAGCCTAAGCTTTGCAGTACTGTGAACACATTGATATAGTGCTCACCAAAGCCCATCCAAAAGCGAATATTTGGCACATCTAAGTTAGCCGATAATGAATGAATCTCATCATGACCGCTCAGATAGCTGTCGCGCATACCGACGATAGGTAGATCATCGGTACGTTTGACTTCAAACATCTTATTCGACTGCCATTTGCTATCTTGCCAAGAATAAACTGTACCCGTAAATTCACGAAAGTTAATCTCAGGGTCAAAGTTAGTGGCGAAGTATTTACCATGGTCGCCTGCATTAATATCAATGATATCAATGTCAGTGACTGAGCCTGCATCCATCATATCGTAGCCCAAACGCGCATAAGCATTGACCATACCAGGATCGAAGCCTGCACCTAGTATCGCAGTGATATTATTATCGGCGCAGCGCTGCTTGCGTTGCCATTCGTAGTTATTATACCAAGGCGGCGTCTCACAAATCTTGCGTGGATCTTCGTGAATAGCGGTATCGATATAAGCCACGCCTGTTTCGATACAAGCTTCTAACACGCTCATATTAAGAAACGGCGAGCCGACGTTAATGACGATTTGAATACCAGTCTCTTTTATTAGACTGATTAAAGCTTTGGTATCTAACGCATCAATCTGATGCGTATGTAGAGTCGCTGGCTGCTGGAAGCTGTTTTTGTCATTGACGCTTTGTGCGATAGCCACGCATTTATCTAGCGTACGTGAGGCGATATGAATCTCGCCCAATACGTCATTGTGCATCGCACATTTATGGGCGACGACTTGTGCCACGCCACCTGCACCGATAATGAGCACGTCTTTTTTAGTTGAATTCTTTGGTGATGTATTTTGTGTAGTCAAGGCTACAATCCTCCTTTGTGTTCCTATCGTCGCCACTGCCTATTAAGCTTGAGCTGATCGATATAGCAACAGATGAATGATGTGCGTGAATAAAAAAGGAAGACCGAGGAAAACCCACGCACCCGATAAGTAACGACGCTTGTCGCTACCCGTAATAATTATAACAATTTTTATAAGCTTTTTAGGAATAATTAAGTATTAAATCAAAGCAGTATTTACATTATATAAAAATATAACTGCTTTAAAATCAATTAGTAACCCAGCGATTAAGACAAGCTCGCCTTATATTCTGAATAGTCAAATTCGCGCTGTATATCGATACTACCATCAAGCCGACGAATCACAATCGCTGGCATGTTAACGCCATTGAACCAGTTTTTCTTTACCATCGTATAGCCCGCAGCATTGGCAAAGGCAACTTGATCACCTACTTTTAAAGTATCAGCTAAAGCATATTCGCCAAAGATATCACCCGCCAAACAAGAGCGACCATAGATAATGGTATTATCCGCTGAATTGTCATCTCTTGACCCATTATCAGCAGGATCATTGTCAATAGGACTAACAGCAAGCGCTGCAATGTTGATCCGCTGCTGATTGATAGCCGAAATAGGCGCAGACTCACGATAAATCAGTAAGTCCAGCATGTGAGCTTCGATAGAAGAGTCCACTACGGCTAGATTTTTCTCATTTGTCATAACATCCAAAACAGTAGTGACTAGCGTGCCAGCGCCATGAATGCTGGCTTCACCTGGCTCAAGATAAACTTGTACGCTGTAAGTCTCACTAAACTCTTTTAGCCGTGCAGCGAGCTGCTCTAATGGATAATCGGACGCGATAAAATGAATACCACCACCGAGACTGACCCAGTCTAGTTGCTGTAAGATATCGCCAAAGCGAGCTTCGATATCGGCTAAGCTATTGCTAAAAGCCTCAAAGCTGTCATTTTCACAATTATTATGGATCATAACACCGGTAATATCGCTCAAAACTTCAGATATTTTATCTTTATCAGATTCACCCAAACGACTAAAGGGTCGCGCAGGATCAGCGATGATAAAGGACGAGTTACTGGTATTGGGGTTCAGTCGCAAGCCTACTGGAGTGTTCTGTGCTGCCGCCTGCTCTTTAAAAGCGTTCAATTGCGAAATAGAATTAAAGATAATTTTATCAGCATATTTCAATACTTCAGGGATTTCGTCTGCACTATAAGCAACGCTGTAAGCATGAGTTTCTTTATTGTTGATATCGTCTTTGCCCTTACCAAACGTTTCAAACCCTAAGCGCACTTCATTCAATGATGATGAGGTTGTACCATGCAGATAAGGCTGCATAGCCTCAAAAACCCCCCACGTGGCAAAACATTTTAGCGCCAGTAACGCCTTAGCGCCCGACAGTTCACACAGACGAGCAATAACCTGCATATTAGCGACTATTGCCGCTTCATCAAGCAAATAATAAGGGGTTGGAACAGGGATAGATTGATTGACAAGTGATGCGTTCATAATAATTTACTCAATAGCATTTGATAACAGTAGCGAATAATATTTTTCGCTATAGTAGACTAAATTCATCTTAAATAGAATAGCTTATGACCACTGTAACTGACCACAATGAGTTCTTTAAAAGATCCGATTTTGACCTACTCTATCCTGATGCCCGTGCAGTACTAGAGTTTTGGTTTAATCCAGCAAACGAGCCGTATTGGTTTGTGCAGGACAATAGCTTTGATCAAAAAATTGATGATAAGTTTGCCGATTTATGGGAACAAGCTTGTCAAGGCGAGCTTAGTTTTTGGCGACGTGGCGAAAGCAATAAACCGAATGCTTTAGAGGATCTAGCAGGACGACTGGCAGAGATTATCGTGTTAGATCAGTTCTCTCGTAATTTATGTCGCAATCAAGCCTGCTCATTTACTCAAGATAGTATGTCAGTGGTTTTAGCGCAAGAGGCTATCAAACAGTCTCAGTTTGATATGCTACCAATGGAGTGGCGCCGTTTTACGATCATGCCCTTTATGCATTCTGAGTCTCTGTCTATTCATCAGCGCTATTTACCGCTGTTTGAGCAATTAAATGATGAGAGCACCTTAAATTTTGAGCATAAGCATCGTGCTATTATTGAACGCTTTGGTCGTTATCCGCATCGTAATGAAATATTGGGTCGTCAATCAACTGCTGAAGAATTAGCGTTTTTAGAGCAGCCTGATTCGTCGTTTTAGTCTTAATAATTTACATGACCTGTTGTAAAGGTAAAAGATTTGTTGACGAGTCTTTTGTTATCTATCAAAACATCAAAACTAACCCGATAGTCAGTATTACCATAAAGGCCACAATTTGTGTTCTTTATGGATTTACGCTCACAGCTTTTGAGGTGGTCGGTTAGCGGTAAAATAAAGGCTTCATTAGCAGGTAACTCATAGATAGTGTTTTTGTAGGGATCTTGACTGGCATCTAATATCTGAATGGGCACTTCCCTATCACGCGCAACATCATAAAAGCTCACTTGCTTGATTTTCATCGATTTCGCAGAGGGTATATTGATATAGATAGGCTGTCCAATAGGGTTGGTTTGCAGGTTGCGCTTGGTCTTAAAAGGATTTGGCGTCTCGTTATAGAGTGCGGTAACGGTTCCTTTGACATCTTGGCAAGGATAAGTAAAAACACCGTTTACTGTCGTGTTTTTGGTCGCTTGCGTTGCGGTTGTATAGTTGACCAAAACATAGCCTTGATAGGTATTAGCATCTTTAGAAAACGGCTTGTAGGCGGCCATACTAGACCCTAGCAAGCTCAAGTTAGGCTTCATTAGAGCGCGCAAATGATAAGGGGCGGCCAGTAGCGACTTGGTCATAGATCTCGTTGCGATATCGGGCGCGATAATATCACCAAAAGAATTAAAGTGAATGGATTGCGCAACATTCTCAGAAACATCATAAGAAGCTTTACTATACTTTGCCGTTAGTAAGCGCTTTTTTATACCATCGCCACTAAAGAAAGGGTTACTTGCGCCTGTGACATGAGCTATATTGCTGATTTTATTTTGAAAGTGCGCGTTAAAGACTGTTGGCGCGGCGTTGGCATACACATAGTTAATATAGTTTGCGTGATTAATGGCCATATTTTCAAGTTCTAAATCATCTGACAGAGTACTTAATCCACAGCGCTTGCGAGCTACATTAACTTCATTGTTAGAGATAGTAACCGCGGCTTTGTTATGGCTGGCAGATTTGCCATTGATGATAACCACAGGGTGATTATGAGCGGGGGTTTTTATTGATTTGATAGGTTTTGCAGCTCGGCTATCCATAGCCATATCTTGCGGTGTTGCCGCGCGAATTGATTTTTTTGATGCTTGGTTACTGTTACAGCCTATAACAAATGGTATAAACAAAAGAGCCAACCCTAAATGCTTCCATGCGGGTATTGCAGTCATTATCTATCCTGTTTTATCGATATAAGCGTGCCTAAGCGACGCACTATATTTAAAAAATAGGATAGTTAAACATTTTTTTTACAAAGTATTTCTGTTAATCGGACGACTTGCAAGTTCAAGATTTTAGAGAAGATAAATAGTTTATTTAGAAGTGTTTGTTAAGCGCTGTTAAATAATATATTGAAATTAATAACTTACCTCACCTGTGCTAAAGGTAAAGGTTTTATTGATGAGTGCTTTCTTATCTATCATGACATCGAAGCTTACGCGGTATTGGCTATTACCATACAGACCACAATTTTCACCAATTTTAGGTCGATGCTCACAGCTTTTGAGATGATCTGTCAGCGGCAAGATAAAGGCCTCATTGGTAGGAAGCTCATAGCTGGTATTTTCATAAGGGTCTTGATCAGCATCCAATACTTGCGTGGGCACCTCCCTATCACGTGCGACATCATAGAAGCTGACGTTGCTGATCTTTATGGTTGTAGCAGTAGGCACATTGATATAGATAGGTTGTCCGATGGGATTGGTTTGCAGATTGCGCGTGCCTCTAAAAGGATCTGGCGTCTCGTTATACAGCGCTGTGACGGTATCTGTCACCCCTTGGCAAGGATAAGTAAAAATACCGCTATAACTGACATCTTTGCTGGTTTTGGTGGCGGCGGCATAGTTGACTAGAGCGTAGCTTTGATAGGTGTTGGCATCTTTATCGTAAGGTTTGAAAGCGACTACGCCCGTACCTGTCACGCTAGAATTAGGAATCATCAACGCCCGCAGATGATAAGGGGCAGCAAGCAACGACTTAATCATAGACCGTGACGCACTATCTGATGCGACCATATCACCAAGAGAATGATAGTAGCTGGATTGAGCAATGTTCTCAGCGACGCCATAAGCGATGTTATTATAGTTTGCTCTCTGCAAGCGCTCTTTGAGCTCATCACCTGTAAAGTACGGATTATTGCGACCTGTTACCTTTGCAATATCGTCAATTTGTCTTTGAGAATGCGCGTTAAAAAGCGTTGGCGTCGAGTTTGCAAAAACATAATTGATATAATTGGCATGAGTAACTGCCATTTTCTCCAGCTCAGAATCCTCTGATAAATCGCTTAACCCGCAACTTGTCCGCGCTAGATTGATCTCATTGTTGGCAATGCTAGCGGCATTTCTATCAGAGCTGCTACCATTATCCGAATGGCTAGCAGCTCTATTGTCATCCGCTGTAGTGTCTTCAAAAGCAGGCTTACCAGCTTGGCTATCTGCATTATTATCTGGCAAGCTACTAGCTGGATCAAGGTCATCAGTCATTCGAAAATCAGCAATTGCAGCGACCATTTTGATCATAAAGGCATCTAAATCTTTTATATATATCGCCTTTAGATAAGTCCTATCTGCGCCATCATAGGCGGGTAATAGTAAAAGTAGGATTAATACTATTAACGGCTTATTAGATGACTGACTTAATGCTTTGGCGCTCATGCACTGCCCTATTTACTCTTGTCATTGTTATAATGACCGCTTTCATTCTAGACGTTTTTATTCTTGGCTAGCTTTTTAGCGACTGGTCCAAAGCTACGTCGATGCGCCTCTAATACCCCATAGTCATCGATAGCTTGGATATGAGCGCGGGTGGGATAGCCTTTGTGCTTTGCAATACCATAGTTTGGATAGTTTGCATCCAAAGCATACATCGCTTTATCACGACTGACTTTAGCTAAGATACTAGCGGCGGCAATGCTAGTATGGCGCGCATCACCCTTCACCCACGCTTGGCTATCGATGTTGGCACGCTCTATCCCTGCTTGGGCCAGCTTGTCATAATCGAGCTCAGGACAGCGATTACCGTCGTATAACACTTCAATGGATACTGATTCAGACGCGCTCTTAGCATCGTTAGTAACATACGGTGCTATTGCTTCTAATAAGATCTCAGTACATAAGCGCATACCCAGCATCGTAGCTTGCAAGATATTGATTTGATCAATGACAGCTGCAGGTATATCGGCGATCACATAGCCTAGCGCATGCTGCTGTACTAGCGGATAGAGAATATCGCGCTTTTTTTCACTAAGCTGTTTGGAGTCGGTGAGTATAGATAGTGGCGTATCTTGTAAGGGCTTATCTTCAATGAGTCCCGACCAAGCGCTTGGCAATAGTGCGCTAGCCACATTGACACTGCCCAGTAAGGGGCCGCGACCTGCTTCATCGATGCCGATCTGTAACGGCGCTTGAGCTAAATCTTGAGTAAAGGATTGCAACTCATTGCACAGATCAGCGGCCTTTAGCTCACCTCTGATATAAATAGGTGCTGCTAAGCTGAGGTGTTGCCCCTTAACATCGATACGTTCGATAGTGGTTTCAATACAGATAACGGCTTTGTCCAAACTAGAATAATAGCTCATAAATTAACTTTTTATAGATGATAATTTGCTTATGCTCAGCTTCGTTAATGATAACTCAGTTGACGATGACAGCTTTTATTTGGCATTGTTTTTTAGATACCAGTGCTCAATGACACTAGTTGCAGGGTCATGATTGCTCTGTTGTTGTAGCATGTGCTTAGTATCTTTGAGAGCCTGTAATTGTTCACTATAAGCTCTTGGCTGAAGTAATTGCATAACAGTACGACAGATATTCTCGCCACTAGCCTGCTCTTGAATAAGCTCTGGCACAATAGCGTGATTGGCTAAGATATTCGGCAAGGCGACATAGGAGACTTTGACTAAGCGTTTGACTATTCTGTAGGTCATCTTATTCAATTGATAAACCACAACCATTGGACGCTCAAGTAGCATTGCCTCAAGGGTGGCTGTGCCTGACGCTAATAGGACAATATCTGAGGCCGCCATGGCTTGCTGGCTAAAGGCTGGCAGGCTCTCGTCATAGACCACGACTATCGCGGCACGTAGCTGCTCAGAGCGCTTGTCAATCACTTCTTGGACAATGTACTGATGATTTTGATCGACCGTTGGTACGATAAAACATAGATTCGGATCGAGCAATAGCAGCTTTTGGATACCATCGAGCATCAACGGTAAAATAGCGGTAATCTCCCCGCGCCGTGAGCCTGGCATCACACAGACCAGTTGACTGACCTCGGCGAAACGGGTGGTAAAAAACTGCTGCAAACCATCGTTATGCCAGACCAGCTCACTACGTAATTGATTGGTAGGCGTATGCTCCAAGTGCTTATCTATAGTATGTAGTAGCGGATGTCCAACACAAATAGCAGGATGGTCATGACGCTCATAAACGGCCAGCTCAAACGGAAATAAACATAGCACTAAGTCAGTAGCGGCTTTGATACCGTGAATACGTGATTCGCGCCACGCCCAGATCGATGGGCTAACGTATTGCACACAAAATATGCCTTTAGGTTTGAGCTTCTTGGCTACGCGCAGATTAAAATCAGGCGCATCAATACCGATAAACCAGTCAATATTAGCGTCTGCAAATGCCGTCAATAGCTCGCGTCTTGCCTTAAAAAGATCGGACAATTGCGATAGAACTTCCACTAAGCCCATCACTGCCAAGCGCGCCAGCGGAAAAATACTTTGTAGCCCCTCAGCTTGCATCTTGGTACCGCCAACACCCACCCACACGATATCGTCACGCAGAGCATTCATCTGGCGCATAAAGTCCGCGCCTAAGCTATCACCCGATACCTCACCTGCCACTATACCTATCACGAGTGGCGGTTTATGATGATTCTGTGCCTGAGAGAGTAGCTCTGTATGCTTAACAGGGGCGATAGAATTGGCCATGAAAACTCTTCTTATTATTAACACGCTATGAATGAGGGGCTCTAAAAAGGATGAGTATAACAAATTATTGGTTTTGACATTCCAGTTATCAGGCAATACCAGTTACCTATTAATAAAAGTACCGACTGCCCTTGTCAACTCACTGTTTTCAACGCATAATAACTATTCCTATAAATTGGCTATACGAAGTATTATCATGACCACAACAGCTACTCATAACGCAGACATCGATGACGTGAATATCGAACAGTTCATACCCTTAATTACCCCAGCTGAGCTAAAAACTGAGCTGCCTTTATCAGACGCCGCCTATCAAACGGTATTAAAAGGTCGTAATACGATTCAAGACATCCTAGATGATAAAGATCACCGTCTTTTTGTGGTGATCGGCCCTTGTTCAATCCATGACATAAAAGCCGCTCACGAATATGCAGATCGCTTGGCGGTACTCGCTAAAGAGATCGAAGATAGTATCTTTGTCGTTATGCGCGTCTATTTTGAGAAGCCGCGTACGACTGTCGGCTGGAAAGGAATGATCAATGATCCTGATATGAATGACAGCTTCGATATCGAAAAAGGTCTACGCACCGCCCGTAAATTACTGCTCGACTTAAATGAAAAGGGCTTGCCTTGCGCAACCGAAGCGCTTGATCCGAACACTCCGCAATATATGCAGGACTTGATTAGCTGGTCAGCGATTGGCGCACGGACTACTGAGAGTCAAACGCATCGTGAGATGAGCTCAGGCTTATCTTGCCCCGTCGGCTTCAAAAACGGTACGGATGGCGGTATGACTGTCGCGGTCAATGCGATGCAGGCGGTAAAAGCAGGACATAGCTTCTTAGGTCTTTCCTCAGATGGCAAAGTATCTATCATCAAGTCTAAGGGTAATCCATACGCCCATGTCGTATTGCGTGGCGGTAACGGTAAGCCCAACTATGATGCTACTGCTGTTGAGCAAGTCGAAAACGCGCTCTCTCAAGGTAAAACTAGCAGTAAGATTATGATTGACTCAAGCCATGCCAATTCAGGTAAAGACCCGTACTTGCAACCGATGGTCATCAATAACGTCGCTGAGCAAATTCAAAACGGTAATAAGTCAATTATCGGTATGATGATTGAGAGCCATCTAAAAGGCGGTAATCAAAAACTTACCGAAGATCTGAGCCAGTTAGAATACGGCGTATCGATCACGGATGGTTGCCTCGATTGGGATAGTACAGTGACTGCCCTGCATAATTTGCGCGATATGGTAAAAGACATCTTGCCTACTCGCTGATTACTTATATTTGCTTGCTCACTTGATGAGCTGCACTTTTTATAAAAAATAAAAAGCTCACCTATTTAGGTGGGCTTTTTATTTGTATCGATAACTATTATAAAAGTACTGATAAGAATATTAAGGCAGCAGTGCCCCTCTAATAGTATAAAAAATCAACGCCGCTAATAGAGCAGAGGCTGGTACAGTGATGAGCCAAGCAGCAGCGATTCTTAGCAATGCTGAGCGCCTTACTAGCTCTTTTTTATATACCTTTTTTAGGTTTTTCCTTTCACGCTTAGTAAAGACAGTAGCCGTATTCTCTTGTTTTAAGGTTTGCAACATCCTGTGCTTGCCCGCTACCGTTGCCTTTTGAAAATCCTTTAAAAAAGTCTCAACCACTTCATGTTCAGACTCTTTATGGTGCTGCATAATCTCATCGACCATTATATCATAGGATTTTTTGATATATTCACGCAAGAATCCCACACCGAAGATAGCGCCTACAGCAATATGGGTAGAGCTGACGGGTAAGCCTAATTGTGAGGCAAAAATGACTGTAATAGACGCTGCCATCGCCACGCTAAAGGCACGTAGCTTATTGAGTTCTGTGATTTCCGAGCCGACCGTACGAATAAGTTTAGGACCAAATAGTGCTAAGCCCAATACGATACCGATAGCGCCAACCAGCATTACCCATAGCGGAATAGCCGCTTCACTAGCGATACCGCCGCTGGTAATCGCATCGTTAATTGCAGCTAATGGCCCGATAGCATTGGCAACATCGTTAGCCCCATGAGCAAAACTAAGCATAGCAGCGGCAAATATCAAAGGCGCAGTGAATAGCGCATTGATGGAATCTTTGTCATTCTCAAGTTTATCAGCGGCCTTGACAATGAATGGCTTGATTATAAAGTAGGTGACAATAGCGATAAAAAGTCCAATAGAGATTGCCGATAAAAAATTAACTTCAAATATTTTTTTCAAGCCTTTCATGATGAGATAGCTACTAAATGACCATGCCATTATAGCTATCAGTAGCGGCACCATACGCTTAGCGGCGGCTATTTTATCGTCTTTATAAGTAATCGTATGCTTGATAAACATCAAAAAAGCAGCGGCAATGATGCCACCTAACACTGGAGATATCACCCAACTTGAGGCTATCGCTATCATTTGATTCCAATTAACGATACCCCAACCGCCTGCTGCTATACCAGCACCCATAACGCCGCCCACAATAGAATGCGTGGTCGATACTGGTGCCCCTATTGCCGTGGCAAAATTTAGCCATACCGCTCCCGCCAGTAAAGCGGCCATCATCACCCAAATAAAGACGGAGCTATCCTCAATCATACTAGGGTCGATAATACCGCTTTTGATAGTGCTAACCACGTCCCCGCCAGCAATAAGTGCACCAGCTGCCTCAAATACTCCTGCAATAAAAATCGCACCCATCAAAGTCAAAGCTTGTGAACCTACTGCGGGACCCACATTATTCGCCACATCATTAGCACCAATATTCAATGCCATATAACCGCCAATCATCGCCGCTACTATCAGCATTAAACGATTTGGAACATCAGCAGTATTAAAGTGTGTAAACAACATCACACCCATAATGAATAACAATACCAAGCCCATTCGCAGTGCTTCACCGCGACCGTAGCCCGTTTTTTGTTCCATTTTTTCAATACTTTTTAGATCCATACCCCAAACACCCCTAATACTATTTTAAAAAATATCTAACAAAATTAGTGATTTGCTTTTATTTTATAATTATTAATAAAGACCACCTTAGTTAAGATAGCTTTTATTAATTGACTTTTGAGCTAACTGTTTAATTGCGCTTAGTTATTCGCCGCTCCCAATAAGCTATCCAAGCTCTCAAGCACATGCTTGGACGTCGCCTGCCTCTGCAAATTAACCAATTTGTCATGTGCCATAGCTCGGCGCGGCTCGACCAAGGTGTACCAGCGGGCTAGCACTTGTAGTAATCGTGACGCCATCACAGGGTTTGCCTCATCCAGCTTTTTGATCACATTAATATAAATATCCAAACCCTCATCGGTCCATAATACCGCAGGCTGAGCGGTAAAAGCACTTACCACTGAGCGTATGCGGTTTGGTGTATTCCAATCGAAGTCGTCATGCGCCAGCAAAGTCTTGATAATATCAGTGGTTACATGAGTGCTAGAGGCTTGCACACTGAACCACAGATCTATCACCAGATCATCAGCAGCAAAGCGTTGATAAAAATCCGCTAAATACTTATCGGCAGATAAATGCTGATGATTAACCATCGCTTTTAGCGCGCCCAAACGCTCGGTCATGCAGCTGGCATTATCGTACTGCAGCTTTGCCCAAATATCAGCACCATCAACTTGAGCCGTCAGAGCCATATCTAGCACCACATTACGCAATGCCCGCGTGCCTAATGCTTCAGGTGTGTCTGAATAAGGCTGTAGTGGCAGCTGCTCATAAAGCTCCGCTAACTTATCTTTTAGGGACTCGGCAACTTGACTGTACAGCGTTTGGCGCTGCTCTTTGACTTGTTCTGGATCATAATCCGTGCTAATAGCCGATGCCAGCTCTTGTGCTGATGGGATATCGAGCAGGCGTGCGGCTAACATTGCATCAGTAGCTGCAAGCATAGGCAAGGTTTTGGCTAAAGCCGCTAAATATACCTTTGGATCGCTATTTTGCAATAAGATTCGATTAACCAGCATTTGCGTTACTTGCCAGCGATTAAAGCCATTAGTCTCATGCGTGAGCAAAAACGCTAAGTCTTCATTTTGATAATCATAATTGAGCTGTACAGGCGCACTAAAGTCGCGCAATAACGACACTATTGGCTCATTACTAATATTGTCAAAGCTAAAGGTTTGCTCTGCTTGCTCAAGCAACAGCATACGCTCACCAATAATTTCGCCTGTAGTTCTATCAAAAAGCGCGGTCGCTACAGGGATAGGTAGTGGCTTTGGCGCATCAAATCCAGCAACATGACGGGTCTGCTGACTCAGGGTAATCGTTACCGTTTGCGTCTCGCTGTCGTACTGCTGATGACCTGATAGCACAGGCGTACCTGGCTGACGATACCAGTCGATAAAGTCCTCAACCTTACTATCAGTAATACTGAGCGCGGATAAAAAATCCTCAACCGTTACCGCTTGTCCATCGTAACGGCGAAAATACTCGTCAGTGCCTGCTCTAAAGTTATCTGGTCCAAGTGTATTGGCAATCATGCGTACGATTTCAGCGCCTTTCTCGTACACCGTAGCGGTATAAAAGTTATTGATCTCAACGAAGCTCTCAGGACGCACAGGATGCGCTAGTGGCCCTGCATCTTCAGCGAACTGATGAGCGCGCAAGGTTGCTACATCGTCGATCCGCTGTACCGCGCTCGACTGTTGGTCGGCTGAGAACGACTGATCACGGAACACCGTAAAACCTTCTTTTAGGCATAATTGAAACCAATCGCGACAGGTAATACGGTTACCTGTCCAGTTATGAAAGTACTCATGGGCAATAACGGCTTTGACATTAAAGCTACGCGCATCAGTCGTGGTCTCAGGACTCGATAACACACAAGCGGTATTAAATATATTAAGGCCTTTATTCTCCATAGCCCCCATATTGAACTGACTTACTGCTACGATCATATAGCGATCTAAATCGTAAGCACGGCCATAATTGACCTCATCCCAGACCATCGAGTCTTTGAGCGCTTGCATACCGACATGACATTTATCGATGTCACTGGCTTTGGCAAATAACTCAAGAGTGACCTCACGACCTTCACTGGTGATGTGCTGATCGGTAAGCACTGCTAAATCAGCGAACACACAGGCGAATAGATAGCTCGGCTTATTAGTCGGATCGTGCCAAATCGCATAATGACGATCGGTATCGCCTGCGACTTCTCCTTGCTCAACTAAATTACCATTGCTGAGCAGCGTTGGAAAACGCTTATCAGCCTCAAGACGGGTAGTAAAGACAGATAGCACATCGGGGCGATCAGGATAAAACGTTATCTTACGAAATCCCTCAGGCTCACACTGCGTGACAAACATCGTCTCCGCGCCTGTACCCGCTATATATAAACCCTCAAGCGCAGTATTAGTCTGTGGGCAGATTCTCACCTGTAGCTCTAAGGTCAACTCATTTGGGGCATCGGTGATCGTCAGCTTATTGGTATCTTGATGATAACGCTCGGTCGATAGTGTCTCGCCATCGAGCTTGATAGTGAGCAGCTCCATATCCTCACCGAACAGTACCAAATCACCTGCGCTCTGTCGTGACATGACCAGCTTACTGTCCACTGTGGCGTCATCAGCAAATAATTTGATATCCAAATCCACCGTTTTTACCGTAAAACTTGGTGGCTGATAGTCTTTTAGATTAATCTTATTACTATGTTCACTAGGATTGTGATCGGGAACATCAGGCATTTGGGCATTGATAATAGTGTTATTATTGTCGGTAATTGACATGATACTTCCTATTTAAATAAATAATTTGTCGAGATCAGGGTCTGTTGAACATTCGATCATGGCACTGACAGCGACTATTTTTTGGTCGATTCTAGATTAAAAATATCTAGTTTAGTCATTCTAAGCGGATCTTTTTAATGACGAATCGGCAAAAAAGCGACCTGTCCTTGCAGGCTGATGCTAAAATTGCTCTATTCGTTGTAAAAATCTAGCCAAGGCATCTGCATTACCTGCAATTTTTACCTAGACTAGAACCATTTTAGCTATCAGCAGTGCTCATTTATGAATGTTCAACAGACCCTAAGCTTTACTTGGGTTGGTATAAAATTTTGATTTCAAGTATAGTTTATTTTCAGGCGCAACCCTATCAAAGAATGGTCAGTACTATGGTTAATCATTATGCAAAATAATCTTAAGTCTCCTAAAGTCACTCTACCATTACTAGTAGCCTACGTGACCGAATTATCGACGACGCTAAAGGACAAAGATAAAAATACAGATCTGCTGTGGGTCATGGAAAGTAAAGACGCTTTGGCGACCCTGAATGCTCAAGCTCATGCCTATACAGCCACAAGTCATGCGATAAACGATACGACCATAACCTTACTAGCGCTAGCAAAACAAACCTCTCTTAGTCGCTATAACTTGGCGTGCTTTTGGTTGCCGACATTGACAGAGGAGACACTACAGCCTTATATTCCGTTAATGATGCGCTACCGTGATCTCTATGCGGCGCACCTGATAATCGCAGTAAGCCAAGAGATCGATTTGCGTCACTATGGCCTGATACCTTTAGATATCGTTAATCATGAGCAAGCCGCTCCTTACGCAGCCTTAGATATAACTATTTGGCAATTTAACATTTATGATTATAAGCCATTGCCAAACTGGTTAAATAGCGATTATTGGGCCAACCCCGAAAACTGGGATAAGCGTCGCTGGTAAATGATAATTTATAGCAGTCGTTATAATAATCGCGTGGCGGTATCATTAAAAAAACATAATCGAAAGACATAATCAAAAATTATCAATAAAGACATGTATCACCTTTTAATCGCTTGATAAAGCCATTCGATATGTAAATAGATGACCACTTACATAATAATAAGTAGACTTCGATCAGATTTACAGTAATACTACTTACACATCTTAACACCGACTCTACTATGAGCAGCAATTGCTCAATTTTTATATCCGTTTTGACAATAAAAATATTTATCAAGCACTTAGGAGCTTCACATGTCACTCTATACTACTTTTTCTAATACAACCGCTAAACGTTTTGGCAGAATTGCAGCTCTAGCGGTATTATCTGCTACCGTTGCGATAACCACAGGTTGTGCTACCAAACGCGCAACCTCAGAGGTTGTGGTTGCACCTTTAGGTATCCCAAGTGGTCAAATTGGTTATACTGGCGGCGCACTAGTTAATAACTCTAATGCTATCATTGGCGCTGCTGACAACTTGCAAGCGGTAGTCTATTTTGACTTTGACAGTAGTGCTATTACGGCTCAATCTGCAAGCATTCTTAATCAACATGCGAACCTATTAAGCTCAAATCCTGCCGCCAGCGTACTGATCGCAGGTAACACCGATGAGCGTGGCAGCCGTGAATATAATATCGCTCTAGGTGAGCGCCGTGCTCAAGCCGCTAGTGCTTATTTAGCAGGTCAAGGCGTCGCGCCTAATAATATCCGTGTGATTAGCTACGGCGAAGAGCGTCCTGCTGTAGCTGGCAATAGTGAAGAGGCCTACGCGCAGAATCGTCGCGCTGAGCTCTCTTATTAATTATAAAAGCGTCCAACACGCTCTGATCAACCAGCTGTTATAAAATTAACCCAGTGATATTATTATTGCTGGGTTTTTTAGCATTAAAATTGAGCTTGTCTTTAACAACACAAAACTTTAAAACACTCACTAATACTGATGTTTGCACTTATGATATCACTTAATAATATTCAGTTTACTCAGCTTGATGCTAATAGTTATTGCGCTACAGCAAGCTTAGCGCTGACTGTGCCGATAGTAGGGTCAGACGCTTGGACAGATAAAACCTCAAAACGTCAGAATCAACGCAACGGTGTGCGACTACTGCTACAAAGGCTACTGACTGAGCTGGCTATCGTAGATACTTTAGATGAGTTGGCGTTCCCCTATAGACTCAGCCGTCATGGATACTATGTATGCTTTAGCCATTCGGCTGACAAAGTCGCGGTAGCTATCAGCTATCAGCAGGCTATCGGTATTGATGTTGAGATCAATACCGTGGCTTGGAAAGTCGCTAAACGTTATTATCATGCCAGTGAAATCGCTATATTAGAGATACTACCAATTGCGAAACGTGATTATTTAGTCAAGCTACTTTGGCAAGTCAAAGAAAGCTTGATCAAAATCAACCAAAACCAGTTAACAGCAGGATTAGGAGTGCCTTGTACCGCACTGGCTAAACAGTTGGTTGAGAATGATAGTATGACTGACAGCTCATTTATCCCGCTGAATCATAACACTGCTGACCGTCAGCTTATGATTCTTACAACACAGCAAACGGTTATTGTTTTTTAATATAAAATGCAGGGTTAGTCGATCACTTTAGATATTTATAATGTTTTATTTCAGTAAATTTTAGCCATAAAAAAGAGCAACCCGAAGGCTGCTCTTTTTTGATTATTTATAGAAGCTATTTTTCTATAAATTAGTTTCGTATAAACTAGAAGCGGTAAGTTGCACCTAATTTAACGATTGGTAAGATTTCTAAGTAATCTTTATCTTCTAGCTCTTGTGTAGCAGCTGCAGCCGCATTTCTTGTATCAGTACCACTAGCGGTAACATCAGCATCTACTTTACCTAAGTATGCAGCACCAACTTCACCAAACACACCGAAGTTATTAGTAATATTAGGACGGAAACCAACAGTTAGGTAAGGGGCTAACTTGTTACGGTGCTCAAGAGTACCTTTTAAAGTACCTACGTCATCTGTTCCACCCTGAGTATAATCTACGTCGCCAATTCTGTAGACGCCACCATTAGAGTTAGCAGTTACGTCGATATTGTTATCTGGAACGATGATACCAGCACCCATAGTGAACCAGTTCGCTGCTGGACGTAACTGAACACCCATATACGGATTGCTAAAGTCTGTATCTAGTTCATAGTTGATATCGTTAGCATCAAAATCACCGCCGATTAGATCAGCAACATCGCCACCTGCCCAACCTGCTTGTAGTTCAACTTTATCGTTGATGCTGTAACCTAAGTTAGCACCATAACCCATAGAACCTACTTCAGCGCTGATAGAGGCTGGGTTTAATAAAGTACCGAAGATAGTTTTAGTACCACCAACTACCGCACCAGTAGTGTTGCGGATAATGCCTCTATCTTCATAAACGTAGTTAGACGAGCTGATAGGTTGTACTACCTTACCGTCAACAACGTATGCTGGCTCAGCAGCTACAGCAGCAGTTGAAACTAAAACAGCGGCAGAAATTGCCGTTAATTGCATAATTCTCATGGTGGTTCTCCTAAAGTATGAAATGTAGCCCGAAAAAAACGATTATTTGGTATTGTTTTAAACAATCAGTTTGTTGAGCAGATTAAAACAATTTTGGCTCAAAAAGTCACCCCTAAAAGCACTCTTTTTATTTACTGTTATGTAAATATTGCATAGCAATTGTAATGATTACTAATACAACCTGGCTATACAGGCTTTGTGGTTACATTACACCTGCAAATCAGTTTTATAGAGTAGCTACTAAACCTTATTTAAAATTAGGAGTTACAAGTCAAACCTTACTTCATTTTTACAACATCTATCAGTGACGCCTATAATGACACCGCGTATGGTATACCACTATATGTAACACAAATGTTGTATTTTGTTAGTATTCCTCATCTATATAGATTTATATTTTGGAAAAATAAATCTCATTAGCTATAACTATATAAGTTCAAACTAATTACCTTGCTCTATCGTGCATACTGAGCACTAAGAGCGTCTTCTCCTAACCAAGTAGACAAAGGATGCTGACCTGATTGATAAGGATTTTGCAGATGTTGATCAATATAACTTTGCCCCTCAGCACTAAAACAATCCACGAGCTGGCGTGACCATTTTGGATTCTTATCTTTCTCTATAAGCAGTGCGCGTACCCCTTCTTTAAAGTCAGGATTGGCGGCGCAGTGCACGGCAACATTGAGCTCTAAATACAAGACTTGCTCTAAAGAGAGCTGTGCAACCTTATGATACAGCGTAAAGGCAAGCGCGGCGGTAACTGGACAGCCTTGTCTATAGGTGTTGATGGCTTTTTGTACCCAAGGGTCTTGAGCAAATGCCGTATCAAGCTTAGCTAAGGCGCTATCATCTCGCAATAGCGCATCGATATCTAGCAAGTCACCACTATTCATGATTTGTTGAATCGGCTGCCAATGAGTCGCCAGTTTACTTTGATCAAGATCCGCTTTGGGCAGCTGGGCTAAAGTGCGACTAACAATACTATAGGCGTCAATCAGATAGCTCGAATCAAACATAGCTTGCCAGTCGCTTGCTAGTAGCTGCTGCAAAACTGAGTCGTAGTCTTGGCTATCAACGCTGTACTCTGCAAGACTCGTAAATAAGGCATCATTACCATTACAGTGCACGCCCGTCAGCCCTAAGAATAGTCCTATCTTGGCAGGCATACGCGACAAAAACCAGCTACCAGAGGCATCGGGGAATAAGCCGATAGTGATCTCAGGCATCGCGAAACGCGTGCGCTCAGTGACAATCCGATGACTACAAGCGGCCATCAGCCCCATACCGCCACCCATGATAATACCATCACCCCACAAGATCAGCGGCTTGGGATAAAAGTGCATCTGCCGATAGAGCTTATACTCATTACCAAAAAACTCAGTGGCATAAGGGTTAGGCATTGGCGCATTGGCGCCCATACTGTCATACAACTTACGAATATCGCCACCTGCACAGAACGCTTTGTCGCCTGCTCCCCTTAACAGTATTGCTACTACTTCAGGTTGCGTCTGCCACTGCTCAAGTTGCTGTGATAACAGCTGGCACATCTCTACACTTAGCGCGTTTAGAGACTTTGGGCTATTCAAAGTCATAACACCTAGATAATGACCGCTAGTAGTTTTTTCGGTAGTAAAAATCACAGGTGCATCTGCTGCTGGACGCTCGTTGGCTTTAGGGTTGCTAACCTTGTCATTACTTATGTCAGTATCATATTTAGGATCGTTTGCTGCGCTCATAAAGTGGCCTATATGGTTCGTAAATTTTAAAAATGAGGATTATAAAAATGGAAAATATTGTAGTACCGTTAGAGCACATTGAATATTCGACAAGTCTAATACAACAGATCCAGTCCGTCCTCTTGTAGCAATTGCCGCGAGATAATGACGCGCATAATCTCATTGGTGCCTTCTAATATCTGATGCACACGCAAATCACGCACATGGCGCTCAAGCGGATAATCATTGAGATAACCATAGCCGCCATGCAACTGTAGAGCTTGGTTCGCAACCTCAAAGCTTAAATCAGTTGATAGACGTTTTGCCATCGCGCAATAGACGCCAGCTTGGGGATCATGGCTATCGACTTTACTGGCGGCTAAATAAATCATGTGCCGCGCGGTAATCGTTTGAGTGAGCATATCAGCCAGCTTGAACTGTACCGATTGTAGATCTGCTATCGGACTACCAAACTGACTACGCTCTTTGACATAGCTAGTCGCAGTCTCAAGCGCGGCTTGCGCAGTACCGACCGCACAGATACCGATATTAATACGACCGCCATCCAAGCCTTTCATCGCCATTTTGAAGCCCTCACCCTCCTCGCCTAAGCGATTCGCCACTGGAACTTTTACCTTATTAAAGCTGATCGTGCGCGTTGGCTGCGCCTTCCAGCCCATTTTATGCTCGCTCTTACCATACTCAATGCCCTCACTGTGCGCATCAACTACAAATGCAGAAATACCTTTGGGCCCAGCTGCACCTGTACGTGCCATAACGACTAACACATCAGTGGCACCTGCTCCTGAGATAAAAACCTTTTCGCCTGTTAATAAATAATAGTCGCCATCTCTAACAGCTTTGGTACGCAAGGAGGCAGCATCTGAGCCTGCATTCGCCTCGGTTAGACAATAACTACCGAGTAACTCACCATTGACCATCTGTGGCACATACTGCTGCGCTAATGACGCGCTGCCATACTCGCCAATCATCCAGCACACCATATTATGGATGGTCATATAGGAAGCTATAGAGGTATCACCCCAAGACAGTTGCTCAAATATCATAGCTGAATCTAAACGCGATAAGCCTAAACCTTCGTAATCTGTAGACGTATATAAGCCCAAAAACCCAAGTTCAGCCGCTTGCTTGATGACCTCAACGGGAAAGTATGATTCTCGATCCCAAGTAGCTGCATTGGGTTGTAGCTCTTTGACAGCGAACTGCTTTGCAGTTTGTTTAAAAGCAATTTGCTCATCGGTTAATGAAAAATCCATCAATTACTCCTTCATCGTTGAATTAGTCTTTATGGGTTAAGTCGCTTTTATAGATAAACAGTATAATAAAAAATCTCATACAAGCTATAAGCTTTTATAAAAACAGCCTTGACACTTTTAATGGGTAGCTAGCTTGGCGGTACGCTTTGGACTTAATCATGCCAAAACTTGCCATTAATAGCGCCAATACCTGCACAAATAACAGCAGCCATACCGTAAGCGACCATTGTCCATGGGTATAAGCAATACCGCATAGCCACGCGCCCAATGTGCCACCTGCATAGTAGCCCATATAATACAGCCCTGAGGCTAGTGAACGACCTTTTTTTACATTGACAGCAATGTAGCTAATCGTTGCCGCTTGGGTGACAAACACGCCAGTAGACATAACCGCCAGCCCTAACACTACGCCCCATAGCGGTGTCATCAGAGTCAAGAGCACGCCGAGCATCGACACTACTACTGCCACTTGTATCGTTCGCGCTGAGCCAAATCGATTGAGTAAAGAAGTGGTTAATGGGGTGATAACGACCCCAATTAGATACACGGCAAAAATATTCGCTAGCTGACCAGTGCTCAGCTCATAAGGCGTATTAGCCAAATGCAAATTAATAAAGGTAAAGCAGCCCACCAGTGAGAACAAGACACAAGCGCCGAGCAGACAAGCGGTCACCACATAACGATCGGTCAGATGCTCGCCAAGAGTTTTTATAGCAGAGCGAAAGTTAGGATTGGCCCTAAAGCAGCGTGATTGGGGCAAGGCTCTCGTCACCCAAACCGCGCCAATAAGGGTCATGCCAGCCATCACATAATAAGCGTGTCGCCAGCCGATAAACTCCTCTAAATGCCCCAGTATAAAGCGTCCCATAAAGCCGCCAAGCACCGCGCCTGACACATAAAAGGACATTAGTTCAGTCACTGCCTTGCCTTCGAACTCTTCACCAATATAAGCTATCGCCACCACCGTGATACCAGGCACGGATAGACCTTGCATAAAGCGCCATAATCCAAGCCAGCCAAGCGTTGGACTCTGCGCAATAAGCGCTGTTGGAATAGCTAAGAATAATAACGCGCCAACGATAAAGACCTTGCGACCCATAGCATCCGATAACATCCCCAAAAATGGCGACATAATCGCAATCGCTAATATCGTTGCACCAACGATCATCCCTGCCTGTACCTCAGTCGCAGCAAAATCCATCATTAACACAGGTAGTATCGCCTGTATCGAATACACCTGTAAAAAGGCAAATACTCCAATGAGCCCAATGGTCAGCTTGAGCACCAGCGATGGCGAGCTGGCTTGTGGTGACTGTAGTGACATGGGCGCTGAGTCGTTAGAAGTTGATATTTTAGAGTTATTCACAAGGAGGCTGACTATGTTGGACGCGGTTTAGCTGGCGTGGCTAGTAGGAGTAAAATCGTAAAAACCAATCTTGATATGCGCTTAGTGATTACGGTTGTAAGTACGCTATGGTAGCACATTGTAAGATGGTCTCAGCGCTAAAAAGGGTGCAATAACAGTGCAATAACTAGGGTCTGTTGATTATTATTAATAAATAAATATCTAGCGTCATCTGTTGTCGTATGACTAATTTTAACCCTTGTTTTTAATGACAGAGCTGTTTAGTATAAATCAACAATAATTTACTTTTGTATTATTATAAAACTTCCGACTCATTGGACACGTCTTGGAGCTGTCATGGTCAAACCTACCTCTCGCAAAAACGCTTATACCGATAATAGCTTTGCCTCATCCGACCTCAAAACTATCTTACATTCAAAACGCGCTAATATTTATTATTTATCGCACTGTAGGGTAATGCAAAAAGACGGGCGCATTCTTTACTTGACCGAAGAGGATAAAGCCAATCTGTTCTATAACATTCCTATCGCTAATACCACCTCTATCCTACTCGGTACGGGAACGTCAATAACTCAAGCAGCAATGCGACTACTGTCACAAGCTGGCGTTTTAGTTGGGTTTTGTGGCGGTGGCGGCTCGCCACTGTTTATGGGCGCAGAGCGTGAAGTCTATGTCGAGTGGCTGACCCCACAAAGTGAGTATCGACCCACAGAGTATATCCAAGGCTGGATGAGCTGGTGGTGGGATGATGACAAGCGCTTAGCCGCAGCCAAGTTATTACAACATGCTCGCCTTGCTTATCTGCAAACGATATGGAGCAAAGACAGTGAGCTAAAACGTTGGGGCTTTGATAGCAGTATTGATGCGGTGCAAACCCTCATCCAAGATAATGTACGGCAGATCAATCAGCAAATGGAGGTCATGCATCTGTTGCAGCTAGAGGCAAGAATGACCAAGCAGCTATATAAACTAGCCGCCAAGAATACGGGCTATGACGGTTTTACTCGGGAACATGAAGGTATCGATAAGGCCAATGGTTTCCTTAATCACGGCAACTATCTAGCCTATGGGCTTGGCGCGACGACCGCATGGACATTGGGTATTCCGCATGGCTTTGCGGTGATGCATGGCAAGACGAGACGTGGTGCTTTGGTATTTGATATCGCCGATATTATCAAAGATGCCTTGGTGCTGCCCCTTGCTTTTATCTGCGCTAGCGAAAACTTAAGTGAGCAAGAGTTTCGGCAAGAGTGTCTGAATATGTTTACTAAGCATAAGGCGCTAGATTATCAGTTTGAAGTAATCAAGCAGATTGCTATGACAAAAGATTGGTGAGAAGCGTATAAAAATTGCATGTCAATTTTAGCTTCGCAAGGGAAATGCTTTAAATAGCATTTCCAAATGATTTTCAGTTTGAACTCACTCAAATATAAACGCTAATAGATAAGTAGACTCAACATTATGATCGTTACCTTTGTCTCACAATGCGAAAAAAACGCACTTAAGCGTACGCGTAGAATTTTGGACGCCTTTGCCAATAGGATTGGCGATAATGTCTGGCAGACGGCTATCACCGAAGATGGCCTCACGACCGTTAAGCAGCTATTGCGCAGTTCAGCCACTAAGTCAACGGCTGTGAGCTGTCATCGTAATAAGACCCGCCAGCTGACGGAGCTGGTATGGGTGGTGGGGAATAAGCGCAAATTTAATGAGGTTGGGGTGGTTCCTGTTAATGTTACTGAAAAAGATATTAGTATTTATCAAGATAGTCATGAGTGGAAAAGCTTACCACTTATACAACATGCTAGTGCAATAGCAGGGTTATTTCATGATTTTGGTAAAGCAAACAGTTTATTCCAAAACAAAATAAACCCTGATATTAAAACGGAGAATTTTGAGCCCTATCGTCATGAATGGGTATCACTAAGACTGTTCCAGTCTTTTGTAGGCATAGCAGATGATGCAACTTGGCTAAATAATCTAGCCAATGGTCACTTTGAAAACTTGACCAATATTTACTGCGATGGATTAGATACTAATGCAAAAAAATCGCGCAATCCATTATTAAATTTGCCACCATTTGCTCAATTAGTTGCGTGGCTCATTGTCTCTCACCATAAGCTTCCCACCTATCCCTACCAAGATAGCTTTAAAAATACGCCTTCATTTAGCGATGTCTCTCGTTGGTTTGAATATTTCAATGATACTTGGAACTCACCTAGTTGTGTAGATACTGAACAAGTATCACGCATAGAAGACAATTGGACTTTTGCAGAAAAAGCCTTACCTTATCATAGCCATCAATGGCGCTCACATGCTTGCTTAATTGCAAGCGATGCAAAAAGTGAATTATTCCCTTTTCTAAATAGCCTTACCCATCAAAAAGATTCTAAATCTAAAACCAGCTTACTGCATGACAGACTATTTAGCGCCCACCTCTCTCGTTTGGCTTTAATGATGGCAGATCATTATGTCTCTTCCCTAGATATTGATACTAGCAAAAGCATTAAACATCTGGGTAAGTTTAAAGATGAACGCTATACAGTGTATGCCAATACCGATTGGAACGAAGAAGGAAAGAAAGTTTATAAGCAACAACTTGACCAACATCTAATAGGGGTGGGTCATGAAGCGGCAGAGATTAGTAAAAACTTACCCCTGTTAAAACGTAAGCTAAATGGGTTACAAAGTAATGATTTTTTAGAAAATGCCCTTAAAGATAACCTAAAAGAGCAAAAATTGAGCAAAGATAAAATTAAGCTCATGCTTGAGAAATTTGGATGGCAAGATGACGCTCAAAAACTAGCCAAATTGATAGGAAAGAAAACGTCTGAAAATGGCTTTTTTGGTATCAATATGGCATCTACAGGCAGTGGCAAAACGCTGTGTAATGCCAAAATAATGTATGCCATAGGGCAGCAAACAGGGCAAGTACGCTTTAATGTGGCATTAGGTCTTAGAACATTGACCTTACAGACGGGTCGAGAGTTTCAGCAAGTCATGACACTGACCGAAGATGATTTATCCATTGCCGTTGGTGGTATCGCTGTCAAAGCCTTATTCGAAAAATCACTAGATAAAAATGCAAAATCAGACCATAACGATGCTGAAATCTTGGGTAGTGAGTCCGCTGATGATTTTATTAATCCTGAGCTGTACCTCGACTATCAAGGCAAAGTACAAAATCATCCTTTGTCCAAATGGACTAAAAATAAGCCTCGCGCCAATAAGCTGTTATTACCGCCTGTTTTGGTCTGTACTATTGATCATCTCATACCCGCTACCGAAGGTATCAGAGGTGGTCAGCAAATCGCACCCATGCTGCGATTATTGACCAGTGACTTGATACTAGATGAGCCTGATGACTTTGGTTTAAGCGACTTACCTGCTTTATGCCGACTCATTCACTGGTCAGCTATGCTAGGCAGCCGTGTTCTACTGTCTACCGCCACCATGCCTCCTGCTTTGGTCTTTGCCTGTTTTGAAGCTTATAAACATGGTTGGAAAGAGTATGCAAAAGCCAATATTGCTGATTGGGACAATTCAATCCAATGTGCTTGGTTTGATGAAACACAAAAACCAATTGAGGCGTCAATTAAGTTTGAGGATTTCAAAGAGTTTAAAACTACTCATGAAACGTTTGTCACTACTCGTATCAATAAGCTGAAAGCATTACCGCCAAAACGCATTGGTAAAATTATACCTATTGTCGAAGACACTACCTTAACAGCCAATGAAAATATGGCAAACGCAATATTTGAGGAAATAAACCAACTCCATGGCGCACATCATCTTTGTAAAGACAACAAAACGGTGTCTATAGGCTTAGTGCGCATGGCAAACATTGACCCTATGATACAAGTCGCTAAACACCTCTTAGCAAAGAATGCCCCTAAAGACACTTGTATCCACTACTGTATTTATCACAGCCGATTCCCACTCGCGATACGCTCTCATATAGAGCAAAATCTCGATACTATCTTAAAACGTAAAGAACCAGAAAAGATTTGGGATGCTAATAAAGGCGTTGGTACAAATATTGGTTCAAGCTCCCAAACTCATCATATTTTTGTGGTGTTAGCCTCTCCTGTTGCCGAGGTCGGCCGTGATCATGATTATGATTGGTCAGTGGTTGAACCAAGCTCTATTCGCTCAATGGTGCAATTAGCAGGGCGCGTACTGCGTCATCGAGACATTTACCCCTCCTCCGCTAATATCAGTTTATTAGATAAAAACATCAAGGCACTTAAACTAACTAAGCAGGATAAAGTTTGCTTTAACAAGCCAGGGTTTGAACATAAAGACTTAAAGCTCAATGAACATGATTTGACAACAGTATTAAAACAAGCCAACTATGAAATAATAGATGCTACTGCAAAAATTGCTTATCCAAAAAGCTTTGACCCTAAGACGACAACGGTTCAGTACCTTGATGAGCTTGAACATAAAGCACTTTACTTACAACTTCTTCATGATGCCAAAAACAAAAATCATGCCTCAAATTGGTGGCTACACCATCCGCATTGGAGCGGTGAAATACAACGCCAACAACGTTTTAGAGACTCAGTTAAAGGTGATTCTTACCACCTCTGGTTAACGGATGCTTTCAATAAGCCCTCCTTTAAATGGGCAGACCCAGACGAACATGACCCTACCAAACGCTTTCATAACTCTAAAGAAGCAGGCGAAATTTTCAATATACAAGATAGCCATGATTTGATACTTGGTACAGGTAGTCAGTTTTGGTTTGATCTAACGCCTTTATCAATATATCAAGAACTCATCGAAGATTTTTCTCATCAAGATAAGCATTACGACTTAGAAGATATCAGTAAAAAGTTTGGTGAAATCAAGCCATCGCCCTATCAAGATCAAAACGTATCTTTTATCTATCAATATCAGCTAGGTTTGTATCAAGAGTGACCGTTTAAAAGCACAGTAAAAATAAGCCACCTAAGCGGTGGTGAAAAATTGTTATTAAGCAACTACTCTCTAAGCCACCTATGCGGTGATAAGAGTATGATAAATGAAAACCCGTTTACTGTAAAATATATCAGTTTTTTTATCATTAACTATTAAGCTACTACGGTTACTTGTATTCACAGTTATACTGGTGTAGTATTTTAATCAATGACCTATTCAGCCAACAAATACAAGGATTAAAAATGCCATCTAACTTAACCACAACTTGGCAAGAGGTCATCATTAAATATATAGATGACTTAAATGAACAAGACAAAATCGCTAAAATGAAGGGAACCATTATTGCAACAGCTTTGTCTAAACACTTAATAACTGCCAAAACTGATGACGATAAAAAAAATAAGCTATTACAAAAAGAGCTGATAAAACTTCAAAAAACGTCACTCAACGAGCGAAATTTATCTAAGATTGAAAATGTATATCAAAAATTCGTTGAGGAGGCATGGATAACCTCCATTGATGACACTATTGTTACTTTGAAGGCAATGACTAACTATTATCAGATATGGATACGTTATGCTCTATTACAAATTGATTATGTCACCCCAGCCACTCATGTCGCCAAGCTTACTCACTCAAGTAGTGGAGGCTCATCTATCATAGATGATATCAGTGACGTTAAAGCAGAATACCTTACTACCAGCACATTGCCAAACTTGATATATGATGGTGCTTACCCCAATGCTAGCTTGTCCAAGGTAGCTAAGTTTTTATTATTAAGCGTAGATAGCATTCCTTTAGGCAGGCTATTAAAAGATGGTGATAGCACTGTGCTACAAAACATTCTAACTGGTGACGAGTTAAATGACTGCATAGCTGAATTCCAGACTAGGCTAAACCCTCGCCCTAAAGCCGATTCACTCGCCAAGCAAGTTTACTATCCTGTAGATGATGACTATCACTTGCTAGTCGTTTTAAAATCCTCATCACTTATACAAACTATTTACGATAGATACTTCGTTAAAGAAGTCAGAAAACAGCGAGATAATACTTATAAACAAAAGGAAAAAGGTAAATATAGTGACGAGGTATTACAAAGCCTACCAAATGTTGTTACTTTATCTACTGTTATGAGCCAACCCCAAAATGTATCGGTAAACAATGGTAGTCGAGGTGGAAACATCCGTTTATTCAACAGCGCACCCCCCACTTGGCAAAGTCAGCTAAACCCTCCTGTAGCGTTAAAAAGTATGTTTAATGCTCGGCTATTGAACCACTATTCATACGATAACATCGTTCAGCTTCGCAACCTTCTACTTACCTTTGAGAATGCGAATATTAGCTTTAAAGATCCCAATAGATTAAAAGGCGTAAGTAATTGGGTAAAAGCAATCGCCCATAATGTGATTGATTATTCGCAGACACTTGCCGTCTTGCCCACGAGTTGGACAAATGATACACAGTGTAATTTGCCTATTGCTCATCAAATATTCTTAGACTTTGATAGATGCGATGACGAGTTCATAAAATTCAAACGGCAAAGTGATTGGCAAGGTCAATTGGTCAAAGAGTTTGTCGCTTGGCTTAATAAATCTCTTAAAGGCAAAAACAACGAATTCATTGCCAGTGGTGAGCATAGCCGTGTCTGGCGGGATATTTTCGCAACCGTATTACGAGAGCATATAGAGCTTGTGGATGTTAACGATAATAACTTGCTAAACAATCAAACGAAAAATGCATATAAAAAACAGGAGGCTACTGTATGAAACTAATTAGTATTAACGGTATACAAGTTCAAAATGCGAATGCAGTAGCAGGAATTACTACAGGGGCAATTAGTCCTACCGCTATTATGGGCGTAACTCATACCTTGCAGCGAAAAATAGATAATTACTTTAAAGAAGATCCTTTAGAGTTACTGGGTACAGCAATGATAGTGCATGAGCATCATCAGCATACCTTTAGGAATGATAACGGTGCTATTAAGTTTACCCAATCGCGAAATGCGCCTTACCTACATGGCTTAACAGATGAAAAAAAACGCAGTACCGCTTCTGTTATTGAAGAAGGAAAAATGAATGTCAATTTGTCGTTATTGATAACTTATGAGGGCTTCATTGTCGATAATGATGAGATCATCGCATGGTTAAACACGCATTGCCGACTACTTCGTATCGCTGGCGGTAGTATCTTAGATATTAAAAACATTGACTTAGTATCTATTGATGGCGGTGACGATGAGGAGCGAGAATTAAGACAACTTGTACGCTCATTACTTCCTGGGTTTGTATTATACGAACGTAGCGACCTACTCGCCTGTCACGCTCAAGATAAAGACAGTGATACTTTGACCGCTTGGATCGATTTTGTCTCTTTAAAACAATCAGCTCGTCCTGAACATAAGCTGATTGATAAGCATTTAGAGGGTTTAGACGATGCAGCGGTTTGGCAGTCTTGGCAGAATTATTTATCAAAACCTTATCAAGATACTGAGGTACCAAATGTAATTACTCAATATGTTGATAGCCTTGGAAATGATAAGGTATGCAAAAACTTATCAAGCGAATGGCAAAGCTATACCCATCCTGACAACAAAACCCTAGCGGATTGGGATTACTTACCAAAGCCTGCTTCAGGGTATCTTGTCCCAATTATGACAGGCTATAAAGCCATTAGCCCTGTTTATAAAAATGACGATGTCGATAATACAAGAGATGCTAGTACAGATGTCTGCTTTGTAGAAGCGGTACATAGTATTGGTGAATGGCAAAGCGTACATCGTATTAAAAGTATTGAACAGCTACAAAACACTTTATGGTGCTATGACTACCAACCTAACTGGTATCTATGCAAACAAAACTATCAACCTAAAACTCAAGCTGATGACTCAAATCCATACTAAAGGAGATTTACCCATGACTATTGAACTACCAAACTTACTATCGTTTGAACGCAAACTTGAGAATTCTGATGCGCTTATGTTTTCAGGAAACTGGAATCAGCAAGACAACGATAATTGGCACTCTATCAAAATTATTCCGCGCCTTAACCGCTCGACACAAAGCGCTCAAGGTATCAGTGATGATAAAAAAACAAAACCTAATCCTGTAGCATCAAGTAACGATGATGCAAACTTGCCATTAGAGCATGACACCTTAAAGCTTAGCTTTACCTTACGCCTTATTGGAAACCTAGGATTACCATTTGCTTGTAATAGTCCTGAATTTGAGACAGCCATTAAGCAAAAAGTAGATGAATTTAAGCAAACTGATATGTTAGATGAGCTCGCCAAGCGCTATGCTTATAATATCGCTAATGGTCGTTTTTTATGGCGTAACCGTGTCGGTGTAAAAAACATTACGATCAAAGTGGCTATTGATAGACAAGGTAGTGACCAACAAAGTGAGCTATTAACTTTTGATGCTTATGATTATAGTTTGAACAACTTTGACAATACTGATGAGGATATTACTAAACTTACACAAGCCATTAAAGAAGGGCTTGCCAGCGATACTTTCATTTTCGTCTCTGTAGATGCTTTTGTACAACTTGGTAGTGGTCAGCGTGTTTTTCCATCGCAAGAGATGAATATGGGCGAAAAGCGCAAAGTATTATTTAAAATCCATAATCAGGCCGCTATGCATAACGTCAAAATTGGTAATGCACTACGCACGGTAGATAACTGGTATCCTGATGCCCAGTTCCCTATTGCAGCAGAACCTTATGGTGCGGTCACTCAGCGTGGTCAAGCTTATAGAAAAAGTAAAATCGATCTTTATACTTTGATGGTAGCATGGGTGAATAATGACGACTTAACATCAGAACAACAGGCTTATGTTGTTTCAAACCTGATCCGAGGTGGCGTCTTTAGTAAAGGTGGCGATTAATGAAATATTATCAAGAAGTAACCATTATCCCCGACCCTGATATTGCGCCCTACTTTATTTGGAGCAAGCTATTTACTCAGCTGCATATAGCGCTGGCGGATATTAATAATAAGCATAATATTGATAGCATTGGAATAAGCTTCCCTGATTATCACTATGATGATAAGAATGAGCAGTCATCAAAGCTAGGACTAAAGCTGCGCATCTTTGCTCCCAGTCAAAAAGACTTAGAAACCCTAAATCTTAATAAATGGCTGGATCGACTGACTGACTACGTCCACATCAAAGGCATTAAGGACGTGCCTATCGATAAAACAACGGGTTATGTCAGTGTACATCGCTACCGCTTTAAACCGATAGAAGTACAAATACAATCTCTAGCCAAAAAGATGAAGATTAGTAATGACGAGGCGATGGCGATTGTTGCAAAACGCAAAGCTGAATTAAAGCTACCCTTTATCAGAATGTATAGTGAAAGCAATAAGACCCATTATCCATTGCAGATATTACAGCAGGTTAGTGAAGAGCAAGTAACCGGTCGTTTTAATGTGTATGGTATCAATGGCATGATGGATCATGTCACTGTGCCGCATTGGACTGACAAAAAATAGAACGGTAATGACGAATTACCCAAAAAAAGGGCATAAAAACCCTTTTTTTGAACTATTTAAAAACTTGCAATAAAATCAACCAGTTACATGGAGGTGAAAAATGGAGGGTAAATTAGGGTATTTTGCCCTCCACACCTTGATGTAACTGAATTTTTTGAGGTATAATTCCTCTTCATCACCGCTCAGGTGACTTAGAAAACAGTAGGCTCAAGTCCTACGACCACACAATCCTTCATCACCGCTCAGGTGACTTAGAAATACTGGTTAGGCGTGGGCGTACCGATAAGCTCCTTCATCACCGCTCAGGTGACTTAGAAAACGCATACACCCGTTAACCCTAAGCCCGCTTTCTTCATCACCGCTCAGGTGACTTAGAAAAGTACGCGCGTGCACAAGTCGGCAAAAAAGGCCTTCATCACCGCTCAGGTGACTTAGAAAATCTGATAACGATCAGCGCATTGATTAGCTTACTTCATCACCGCTCAGGTGACTTAGAAAAAAGTCGAGATCGATGCTGATAAGCCGTTGGCCTTCATCACCGCTCAGGTGACTTAGAAAGACCCATGCCGCCTCTTCCGCTGCGTCGTAATCTTCATCACCGCTCAGGTGACTTAGAAATTATCAGCACTTAGCGCAGCGGTATAGGTACGCTTCATCACCGCTCAGGTGACTTAGAAATGTAACTCGTTTCAGAATTATAGGCTGGGTAACTTCATCACCGCTCAGGTGACTTAGAAATACGGCAACTGAGCCTAAAAACCCGTACCAGTCTTCATCACCGCTCAGGTGACTTAGAAAAGCAGCTAGCCAACCCGCAGCAGGTGCAGGCTCTTCATCACCGCTCAGGTGACTTAGAAAAAATGAAAAACAGGATAAACCTATGAAACCGTCTTCATCACCGCTCAGGTGACTTAGAAACTTGAATACCTTGAATGCCTTGGTCGCCTTTGCTTCATCACCGCTCAGGTGACTTAGAAAGCTGTCAGCTTGTCAAATAACGGTATGTATAGCTTCATCACCGCTCAGGTGACTTAGAAAGTTAGATTGACTCAGGTTAATTGTTAAAGTGTCTTCATCACCGCTCAGGTGACTTAGAAAGCCAGCGGATGCCACGGCAGTTGAAAAACAGCCTTCATCACCGCTCAGGTGACTTAGAAATGATAAAGGGCTGCATTACGAGCGTAGTCTGCCTTCATCACCGCTCAGGTGACTTAGAAAGCTTGCGTAGACAGTGACACGGCCTGCATCTTCTTCATCACCGCTCAGGTGACTTAGAAAGTTATAAAGCGATGATGAATTTGCGATGATAACTTCATCACCGCTCAGGTGACTTAGAAACGCTCGATTAAATGTAAAAGCATCTGCAAACGCTTCATCACCGCTCAGGTGACTTAGAAATCAGACAGCTGCATCTCCTCGCCATCAGACCACTTCATCACCGCTCAGGTGACTTAGAAATCCCCAGTAACACGCCCCGCTGATTTTTTATCCTTCATCACCGCTCAGGTGACTTAGAAAAACAGCAGAGCTAGGGTCTTTATATTTAACAACTTCATCACCGCTCAGGTGACTTAGAAATATTTCTGATGTTGCTTCTCAAGTAGTCGCTACTTCATCACCGCTCAGGTGACTTAGAAAGCGTTTTGCCATACCTGTCACAATAGACCATACTTCATCACCGCTCAGGTGACTTAGAAAATGCTTATTTCGTATCTTATTAAGCGTGGTACCTTCATCACCGCTCAGGTGACTTAGAAAACTAATCGGATTATATACCTTACTAACGTCAGCTTCATCACCGCTCAGGTGACTTAGAAAATACTGATAACTTATTTCTTTAGTACCAAAACCTTCATCACCGCTCAGGTGACTTAGAAAGCCAGAGGTAGAAGAAGACACTGTTATAGATACTTCATCACCGCTCAGGTGACTTAGAAAATGAAGATGTTAGTAACGTTAATAGAAAGTAACTTCATCACCGCTCAGGTGACTTAGAAAACCTACTAACAACCTGACCAAAGGAGCTTAGTCTTCATCACCGCTCAGGTGACTTAGAAAGAAACACAAAACACTTTTGGACAATCTCTTCTCTTCATCACCGCTCAGGTGACTTAGAAATCTTTTCTGAGGCTTCGCTCATAGTGCCGTAGCTTCATCACCGCTCAGGTGACTTAGAAAAACAAAAACAAGCACAATTGTCGCTATCAAAACTTCATCACCGCTCAGGTGACTTAGAAAGTTGACCGCTAGCGAGGTGGGACTATGACTCACTTCATCACCGCTCAGGTGACTTAGAAACTCGGGGTGTGACAGCTTGGTAACTTCAACTTCTTCATCACCGCTCAGGTGACTTAGAAATGTCACACCCCGAGGGTGGTGAACCAGTCAAGCTTCATCACCGCTCAGGTGACTTAGAAATTAAAATGTCAGGACTGATTGATTTAGCAAGCCTTCATCACCGCTCAGGTGACTTAGAAAAAGACAGCGAGGAAGTGCTGGAGGTAGTAATACTTCATCACCGCTCAGGTGACTTAGAAATGAGGCTATCGTCAAAAGCAGTGACAACGATACTTCATCACCGCTCAGGTGACTTAGAAAGTTATTTTCTAATTCTGATTGCATTTTATTTTCTTCATCACCGCTCAGGTGACTTAGAAATTTAGCTTTAGCAGCAACGACAGAGGCTTTCACTTCATCACCGCTCAGGTGACTTAGAAACAAAAAAGCGGGTTCGGTGGTTATTTTGACCCCTTCATCACCGCTCAGGTGACTTAGAAAGAAATATTCATGAAGATGTTAGTAACGTTAATCTTCATCACCGCTCAGGTGACTTAGAAATTGAGTACAGTTTTACTATGTTGCATGTTGTACTTCATCACCGCTCAGGTGACTTAGAAATGCCTGACTCGAAAGACTCAATACGCCCTATGCTTCATCACCGCTCAGGTGACTTAGAAAACCTGAGCATAGCCAAAGCGTTGCATGGCTGTCTTCATCACCGCTCAGGTGACTTAGAAAATCAACACCGTATAACTTTGGAAACATAAGAGCTTCATCACCGCTCAGGTGACTTAGAAACCACCATAAGGAGAATTGGCAAGCCCGAAGTACTTCATCACCGCTCAGGTGACTTAGAAAAAGAATTGCAATCAGCTAATGATTTGATGATGCTTCATCACCGCTCAGGTGACTTAGAAATAAAGCAAGATAGTCGCTTGCCCCACCCAATTCTTCATCACCGCTCAGGTGACTTAGAAAAAGCTGGCTAGTCATGCAGCACTTGCTCAGAACTTCATCACCGCTCAGGTGACTTAGAAATTGCACAGCCGCTTGATTGTCATTTACCGTCACTTCATCACCGCTCAGGTGACTTAGAAACACCACTTGCGACCACTTACCCACATATTGATCTTCATCACCGCTCAGGTGACTTAGAAATCGGACAGGCTCATAGTAGAGCCATCCGACCACTTCATCACCGCTCAGGTGACTTAGAAAATCATATAAGCCACGCCAGTGGCGGTCACGATCTTCATCACCGCTCAGGTGACTTAGAAAATATATTGCCCAACTAAGCGCACCCGCACAAACTTCATCACCGCTCAGGTGACTTAGAAAAATCATGTAATAATTACCTCGTTGTTAGAAAACTTCATCACCGCTCAGGTGACTTAGAAACACTAAAAACAGAAACTAAGTCTGAGCTGATCCTTCATCACCGCTCAGGTGACTTAGAAATGCAAAACCCGACTCGTTAAAGCTGCGTGTAGCTTCATCACCGCTCAGGTGACTTAGAAAACAGGAGATGTAGCAACAGCCGTAGATAGGTCCTTCATCACCGCTCAGGTGACTTAGAAAATTAACAGCACCGTTACCAATTGCTGATGATACTTCATCACCGCTCAGGTGACTTAGAAAATTACAAGGCGCTAGGCTATCCATCATTGCAGCTTCATCACCGCTCAGGTGACTTAGAAATATCGGTAGTGCTTCAAAATTAGATAGTTGCTCTTCATCACCGCTCAGGTGACTTAGAAACCATGCGCTAATTGGATAAGACACGGCTATAGCTTCATCACCGCTCAGGTGACTTAGAAAACTCGCAGAGCCAGAGACGCCAAGTGGTTAGTCTTCATCACCGCTCAGGTGACTTAGAAATCATACCCACCACTGCACACAGACGGCTATCACTTCATCACCGCTCAGGTGACTTAGAAAATTCCCGAATAATGCTTGCTGCTTAATAAGTCCTTCATCACCGCTCAGGTGACTTAGAAATAATAGTTACTTCACCTGTTATGTCTTTCTTACTTCATCACCGCTCAGGTGACTTAGAAAAGAACAAACTCAATACCATACAAGAGTATGAACTTCATCACCGCTCAGGTGACTTAGAAAGCCCCAGCAAACATGGTATCTACATCATCAAACTTCATCACCGCTCAGGTGACTTAGAAACTGAACGACAACCGTTTTGTTGGTATTGGTAGCTTCATCACCGCTCAGGTGACTTAGAAAGTCAGCATGGTTTTGTACTATACGATAGACCTCTTCATCACCGCTCAGGTGACTTAGAAATCATTAGTAAATAGGTGGCTCGTATCGTGAGCCTTCATCACCGCTCAGGTGACTTAGAAAAGCGTGTAAGGCTCGCCTGTCTTTGTTAGATTCTTCATCACCGCTCAGGTGACTTAGAAACAAGTCTTTGCTTGTTGGTTCGAGCTGCTAGTCTTCATCACCGCTCAGGTGACTTAGAAAGTCAAAACTATGCACAGAGTTACGCATACCGTCTTCATCACCGCTCAGGTGACTTAGAAATAGGAGAAGGTAAGCATGGCAATAGAAGATGACTTCATCACCGCTCAGGTGACTTAGAAAAATTATTAACAATACCCTTGCATTTGTCGGTCCTTCATCACCGCTCAGGTGACTTAGAAAAACCTGCAAAACCCTAACAGCTACGAGTCAAACTTCATCACCGCTCAGGTGACTTAGAAAAAGCGCATCGGTGTTGATAATCTAAACGCCATCTTCATCACCGCTCAGGTGACTTAGAAATTGACGGACTGCGAATATTAAGCACGCTTTTACTTCATCACCGCTCAGGTGACTTAGAAATTTGGCGCTCGATAGGAGACAACTAAAATGGCCTTCATCACCGCTCAGGTGACTTAGAAAACATAAAATTAGTAATGTTATCTGCATCATCACTTCATCACCGCTCAGGTGACTTAGAAAGATATAAGTAGCACCCTGATCGGTCATAAAATCTTCATCACCGCTCAGGTGACTTAGAAATTTAAGCGGTCTAATAGTTATATTAATAACGTCTTCATCACCGCTCAGGTGACTTAGAAATTGCTCGGTCATATAATCAGTTACTTGCTTTTCTTCATCACCGCTCAGGTGACTTAGAAAACAAAAGTTTATTTCAATGTGGTTATCATTGACTTCATCACCGCTCAGGTGACTTAGAAAATTTACGCAAAATGAAAAAAGATGAGCTAATACTTCATCACCGCTCAGGTGACTTAGAAAAATAACGCTATATTAGTCTATATATAATATATCTTCATCACCGCTCAGGTGACTTAGAAACACTATACAAAGCCACGCACTTTGACCCCATGCTTCATCACCGCTCAGGTGACTTAGAAAAAAGGGGAATCAACATGACTATAAAAAAACAACTTCATCACCGCTCAGGTGACTTAGAAAATTCGCGCCTATTGTAAGGAACGTAACGCCACCTTCATCACCGCTCAGGTGACTTAGAAAATGTGCATATACACATTGCCCCAGCCTTGAAACTTCATCACCGCTCAGGTGACTTAGAAATAATACCATTGTATGATCGTTTAGATAATCAACTTCATCACCGCTCAGGTGACTTAGAAAAAAGTATATATAAAGTCGCTGGCTTGCTCGTTCTTCATCACCGCTCAGGTGACTTAGAAAAAAAAGGAATAAAAACATGACTTATTACAGCGCTTCATCACCGCTCAGGTGACTTAGAAAGCCTATATCATTTACTAAATATTCAATGATAACTTCATCACCGCTCAGGTGACTTAGAAAGTAAGGCACAGAAATATAGGAAACTGGTTTTTCTTCATCACCGCTCAGGTGACTTAGAAATGCTAAAAACCTGTATAAATTGCTGTTTTTATCTTCATCACCGCTCAGGTGACTTAGAAAGTTAAATGGCAAGCTAATTTGTTTTGTTTGGCCTTCATCACCGCTCAGGTGACTTAGAAAGTTAAATGGCAAGCTAATTTGTTTTGTTTGGCCTTCATCACCGCTCAGGTGACTTAGAAAAATTGCGTAAAATTGTTAGGCGTGTAACCGTGCTTCATCACCGCTCAGGTGACTTAGAAATCGCTAAGTCCTTTTATGTCGCTTGCATTGTGCTTCATCACCGCTCAGGTGACTTAGAAATACCATTTAACGGGCTTTACCATAGCTTTCTACTTCATCACCGCTCAGGTGACTTAGAAATAAAACCATTGTATTGTTGTTTAGGTAATCAACTTCATCACCGCTCAGGTGACTTAGAAATATACTGGATAAGCGCATAAGGTTAAAAATTTCTTCATCACCGCTCAGGTGACTTAGAAAGTAAGGTACAGGAATATAAGCCACTGGTTTTTCTTCATCACCGCTCAGGTGACTTAGAAACACAGCCAGTATAAAAATGACTGTCATTATCGCTTCATCACCGCTCAGGTGACTTAGAAAATGACTAAACAAGACAAGTTAAAAGCCATACGCTTCATCACCGCTCAGGTGACTTAGAAAAAGCAGATCAAAAAAGCCTTTACTGATGCCGACTTCATCACCGCTCAGGTGACTTAGAAAAACACAAGCCAGTATTCATACGTAAGGATTTACTTCATCACCGCTCAGGTGACTTAGAAATGTGTTACAGTTGTTAACTTCAAATTCTCGGTCTTCATCACCGCTCAGGTGACTTAGAAATCAAAAGCCTTCTCTTCCCTCCAACGCTTTCTCTTCATCACCGCTCAGGTGACTTAGAAAACGCTAAAACATCGTCATGCTGATAATTAAACCTTCATCACCGCTCAGGTGACTTAGAAATGCATTCATCCATGTTGAGTACACGCCCAAATCTTCATCACCGCTCAGGTGACTTAGAAAAGATAGATACTATTCTGCCGTGCAGACAACAACTTCATCACCGCTCAGGTGACTTAGAAAATCCGAATAATCAGCCCACTTTTGCATCATCCCTTCATCACCGCTCAGGTGACTTAGAAATAGCGTATGGCTATCAGCATCGGGATATAAATCTTCATCACCGCTCAGGTGACTTAGAAATAGCTTCGTCGATAGTTGCAAAGCCTCTCGCTCTTCATCACCGCTCAGGTGACTTAGAAATGTCACTGCACCTGCCGCTAGGTCGAGCAACCCTTCATCACCGCTCAGGTGACTTAGAAACTGATGAACTGAAAGCTGCTAGAGCAAGTCAACTTCATCACCGCTCAGGTGACTTAGAAAAAGCCGTTTGCCGCGCGATTGATACTCGATAGCTTCATCACCGCTCAGGTGACTTAGAAAGTAACGTACAAGCACCGAGGCGTAGATAATTACTTCATCACCGCTCAGGTGACTTAGAAATGTACTGCTCTCTGAGCTTGGGTGCTACGTTGCTTCATCACCGCTCAGGTGACTTAGAAAATCAATCACAATATCTTTATTATCTTTCATTTCTTCATCACCGCTCAGGTGATGAAGAAATTCCTACGACCTCTAGCGAATAATTCCTATCTCTTCATCACCGCTCAGGTGACTTAGAAAGATACGCTTAGTCGCTGCTGCATCAAAGACATCTTCATCACCGCTCAGGTGACTTAGAAAACAAGTGACCATCTTAGGTTTAGAAGTCACAGCTTCATCACCGCTCAGGTGACTTAGAAATTTGAAGGCATAGAACGCATTAATATCAGCAACTTCATCACCGCTCAGGTGACTTAGAAAGCACTTTGGAAAAATGCTGTTACATCAGCCGTCTTCATCACCGCTCAGGTGACTTAGAAAAAACAAAGCTATCTCTTTTTGTGTGCTCTCAACTTCATCACCGCTCAGGTGACTTAGAAAACCAACAGCAGCACAGGATTTTATCGAACTAACTTCATCACCGCTCAGGTGACTTAGAAATAGTGTGGGGCTGTAGCTGTCACGTAAAGGCACTTCATCACCGCTCAGGTGACTTAGAAATAAAAGGTGAAGCATGGGTAATCGAGCGTCTACTTCATCACCGCTCAGGTGACTTAGAAACAACATCGCCTGAAACAATACTACCTCGCTTGCTTCATCACCGCTCAGGTGACTTAGAAATAATATTACTTTTGTGATCGGTTTTGGGTTGTCTTCATCACCGCTCAGGTGACTTAGAAATCGATCAGCTTTGTTTTGCTAACTAGCGGTGACTTCATCACCGCTCAGGTGACTTAGAAAATTACCGATACGAGCAAATAACTGCTCAGCTTCTTCATCACCGCTCAGGTGACTTAGAAAAAGCCAAACCAGCGCTTAACGGTTCGCGACTTCTTCATCACCGCTCAGGTGACTTAGAAAAAACCTGTTGATCCCGAATGGGCGGCAACCGTCTTCATCACCGCTCAGGTGACTTAGAAAAATTAATAGGTATGTTTAGAACTAACGCTAATCTTCATCACCGCTCAGGTGACTTAGAAACATGCCGAGCCATTCCACCGCTTAGGTGTGTTCTTCATCACCGCTCAGGTGACTTAGAAATAATGAAGTACCTCCTGTAAATGGGGTTAAGCCTTCATCACCGCTCAGGTGACTTAGAAAAGCCCATGATCGATAGCATGTTAGCGAATTTTCTTCATCACCGCTCAGGTGACTTAGAAAGATTAGCGTGTAGGCCATTGCGATACCGCTTACTTCATCACCGCTCAGGTGACTTAGAAAAATAACTTGTTATAGTGACGGCTAAGGTTAGACTTCATCACCGCTCAGGTGACTTAGAAAATCAACCATAACCGCACCGCTTACAGCAATATCTTCATCACCGCTCAGGTGACTTAGAAATAAGTAAGCCATTGCGAACCGATGCAATGACTCTTCATCACCGCTCAGGTGACTTAGAAATCGCTCAGGCTGAACCGTTGGACATGACCGATCTTCATCACCGCTCAGGTGACTTAGAAAGCAGGACTTTGAGTAGCGCTTGTCGGCTGGCTCTTCATCACCGCTCAGGTGACTTAGAAACGTGCAATCTAGTAGGTTCGCTGGCGAGTAACCTTCATCACCGCTCAGGTGACTTAGAAATCGCTGGCTCGCTAAGAACCGATTAGCGTGTACTTCATCACCGCTCAGGTGACTTAGAAAGAAGTGCTTCGTCAGAAAGCAGGGTCTGTGAACTTCATCACCGCTCAGGTGACTTAGAAATATTCTCAATTTGCTAATGATAAGCGATATGGCTTCATCACCGCTCAGGTGACTTAGAAAAATTGCAGCCGTACCAGCCGCTGCCATGGTTGCTTCATCACCGCTCAGGTGACTTAGAAATCGCTAGTTGATAGATTTTCTATCATGGTTCTCTTCATCACCGCTCAGGTGACTTAGAAATTGCGCTACGGTCGTTACTGCACCGCCAAAACCTTCATCACCGCTCAGGTGACTTAGAAACAAAGACCCTGTTTACACTTTTAGCCGCGCTACTTCATCACCGCTCAGGTGACTTAGAAATGAAACGCCACTACCGCCCTCGCACCAACAAGCTTCATCACCGCTCAGGTGACTTAGAAATAACCAGTAGGTCAACGTGGGATCGGACAGCGCTTCATCACCGCTCAGGTGACTTAGAAAATTCCAGCCTGCCCGCTGCATACGCTCGCCCACTTCATCACCGCTCAGGTGACTTAGAAATAAAGGGTGGCGCTACTTGCTGCCAGTACGGACTTCATCACCGCTCAGGTGACTTAGAAAAGTAATCGGATTATATACCCTACTAACATCAGCCTTCATCACCGCTCAGGTGACTTAGAAAAACATAAGGCGGAGTATTGGCCACATTAACGGCTTCATCACCGCTCAGGTGACTTAGAAAAGTCACAATAGTGGGTGGTGAGTACACAATGCCTTCATCACCGCTCAGGTGACTTAGAAAAAAGCATAGTAATGAGTTGGCGGGTTACGCTACTTCATCACCGCTCAGGTGACTTAGAAATGGCAAATGGACATGGGCGCAACTGCTGACAACTTCATCACCGCTCAGGTGACTTAGAAATGTACTTGCGTCATCACCAACAATGATTAGAACTTCATCACCGCTCAGGTGACTTAGAAAGTAAACATAGAAAAAGCCGCTAACTTGAGAGTCTTCATCACCGCTCAGGTGACTTAGAAATACAGCCGTTGCAGTTGGTAAAGAGATTGTAACTTCATCACCGCTCAGGTGACTTAGAAATACAGCCGTTGCAGTTGGTAAAGAGATTGTAACTTCATCACCGCTCAGGTGACTTAGAAAGAACGCTGTTAGTATTAAAATGAGTGCTGAAACTTCATCACCGCTCAGGTGACTTAGAAACTCACCAGAAGAGACCGCAAAAGCTAAAATAGCTTCATCACCGCTCAGGTGACTTAGAAATGTTTAATTGCTTCTTAATCATATTTTTTTCACTTCATCACCGCTCAGGTGACTTAGAAAATTTGTGATTATCCACGGTAAGCCATGCAGATCTTCATCACCGCTCAGGTGACTTAGAAACAAAAAAAAGACGCTTGATCCAAGTCGTGAGCCTTCATCACCGCTCAGGTGACTTATGAGCAGCGTTTAAAAATTGCATGCCAATTTTAGCTGTGCAAGGAAAATCATTTAAATATGATTTTCAGAAGTTATGCTTCATAGCTAAATCTGTATCGGAAAATCACAGATTTCCCACTTGCGACAAGCTGATTTACTGCGCTATCGCTCCATCTTGCGTTGCTAAAACAGTTCCCCAAACTGTTTTTTAACGCGCCTCACCCCAAATACTTAGACTACCCTCGTCTCACACAATTATAGGTGACTTAGAAATGATTGATTAACTCTATCTATCCAATAGCATCATCTAATTCGTCAAACGCTATTTTAAATGTTCTAAAACTACTATCGTTTATGATAAGGACAAACTTACCGCTGCATTCTATCTTAACAAGAACTTTCAAAATTAATTTTCTTCAATTGCTTGAAGCTCAGATTTTATCGCTCTAAGACGCAATATTGGTGCGCCTAGCGGCATCTCATTAAAGACGCGCTTTATATCGCCCTTACTGTGTATACAATACTGCTGTGTTTTAGCCGCTAGCAACCTTGTATACTCAAGCGAGCGATCAGAATAAATCAAGCGGCTGGCAGGCTGACCATCAATAGTCATATTTTGGCGTTCATATTTTCGAGCGTTTAAATAGCGCTGTGCTATTTTTCTTGCAGGTATATCATGCGTCAGGCTCATAGCTGTCAAATGCCTGTAGCTACGATTCATGTTTTCTTTAGCTTGTTCGGTTGTCATACTACCTGCAGGCATCAAATCATCTACTGCCATCATGAGATAAACGGCACAGATAAGGCTGTCATCCTCATTTAAGATGCTAGCCTGCGTTGTAGATGGCACGCCCAAACTAACCCCAATACCTATCGCTACCAATCCCGCCTGTAACCGCATGAGCAAGCCCTCTATCCGATATGTTTTGACTGATTGTATCATTATTGCTTTGAACAATAATAGACTTTGTGTTCGACCTACCATCTAGGCAGTGAGTGACTTTGAGCATATTAGGTATCTTGATTATAGACGTAGCTGGAAAGTTGGCAGGAGCAATTCGCGTCTTAAAAATAGCCAGAAAGGCCGCTAATGATTAGCGGCCTTTCTGGCTGAATGCCCAATTCTTAGTTCTACCTACTCACAGCTCGCCTTACCCGTACGATGGTTGATCGCGCCATTGGCTTTTAGCAACTGCTGCATCTCAACTAACCCGCGAGTACACGCATAGGAATATGCGCCTTGGTTATATGAGCCTAAGCTTTTGTTATCAGTGGTTGCTACTAAATTGGGGTTGGCACCTTTCGCTAAGAAGTACTTCACCGTCTCTAAACGATTATTACTGGCCGATACCATAATTAACGTCTCGCCATCGCTTTCACGGGTTTGATCGTTTAGATCAACGCCTTCACTAGCATCCAATAAGTTATAAACTTTTTTGACTACGTTAGTATTCTTGCCTAATGCCGCTGACTTTAGCACATTATAGACGTCACCTTTATCAGTAGCTTGCAGACTGGCACCTTGATCAATCAGATAATCTACCATATCCTCATAACCGATAAATGCCGCCCAGCCAAGAGCCGTTTGACCAAGATTACCTGTGTCTTTTGCTTCTAGGTTTTGACCATTAGCGACCATATACTTAACCGTCGGTAGATCGCCTTTTTTAACTGCATCGAACCACTTAGCGTCAACACCAGTCGATGGCTTGGCATAAAAGTTACGATAAGATAGCTTGTCCTTATTGACGATATCGAAGTTTTCAGCGGCGCTAAAGCGATAGCCCGTTTGCGGGGTAGGTGCAGTTTGTACGGCTATAGTCGTGGTATTAGCTTTAGAGTTGCTATTTGGTCTTATATTTGAGCAGCCTGTCATCAGCATAGCCGTCATAATAGCTGAAGCGCTTAGTTTAAAAATATAATTCATGGTATAGCCTCAGATAAGTAAAAGAATAAGTAGCATCAATATCAAAGACGTTTTTGAAAATAACACTAATTAAAGATCATTTAGTAAAGCTAAATTGTAATGCATAGCTTTAGAATAAGAAGAAAAAACGCTGTATAACGTTTGTTATCTGCATTGTCACTTAGAAGGAATAATAGGTACTATTGACCTTAAATATTATTAATTCAAAGTAAAATAGGAATAATCACCATGTCAGACAAAATTCATGATTTAGGCGCAGGTTTTTGGAGCATTCGTGGCTCGTTTGTCAGAGACAACATCATCGATATCGGCAATCAATCAGCGTTAGTCAAACTGGCATCAGGCAAGTTCATCCTCCTAGACAGCTATACCCTCACTGGTGAAGTGCGCGCGCAAGTTATGGCTTTGACTGATAACGGTCAAGATATAGAAGCCGTGCTCAACGTGCATCCTTTTCATACTGTACACTGTGCTCGTGTTGCCAAAGACTTTCCGCACGCTACCTTTTATGGCAGTGCTCGCCATCACAAGCAAGTTCCAGAAGTCGATTGGAGCGAGGATTATGTCGAAAGTAAAGCAGTAGCCGAGCGGTACCCAGAGCTTAAATTTTCAGTTCCTAAAGGAATTTATTATATAGCGCCAGATGATTCGATACATTCAGGCTCGCTGTTAGTTTTTCATCCTGCTAGTCAAAGCTTGTATGTGGATGATACTATTCAGACTCCGCCCTCCAAGCTATTTGACGAAGTGCAAGCAAATATAAATTTGCATGCGACTACCTTGAAAGCGCTCATTGATGAGCCAAACGCGGGCAAAGACTATTGCGACTGGGCAATAAAGCTTGCGCATGATTGGCGTGAGACACGTCATTTCTGTAGTGCGCATTCTGGATTAGTCGTATTTGCAGAAGGTGAGTTTGAAGAAAAACTGCTAGCGGCTATCGATAAAGCGCGTTCAACTTTAGAAGCAGGATAAATTATTATTAATCTCAAACTTTAAAACTCAACTGTTAAAACTTAAATTTCAGAGATATGTACAATCAATTGTAATATTTACTAAAATAAAAACTAATTAGGAGATATCAATGTCAGAGAAAATTCATGATTTAGGCTCAGGATTTTGGAACATACGTGGTGATTTTCGTATTGGTGGCGTTATCAACATCGGCACCCAGTGTTCACTAGTCAAGCTTGAGTCAGGCAAATTTATCTTTCTGGATAGCTACACGCTAACCGATGATATTCGCTCAAAAGTTATGGACTTGACGAATGATGGCAAAGATGTCGAAGCAGTGCTCAATTTGCATCCCTTTCACACTATTCACTGTGCGCAAATGGCAAAAGATTTTCCACAAGCTGTCTTTTATGGCAGTGCTCGCCATGCCAAAAAAGTGCCTGAGGTCAAGTGGAGCGATGATTTAGTTGAGAGTAGAGCTGTAGCGCAGCGCTATCCTGAGCTTGAATTTTCACTATCGCAAGGTATCTACTATATTCATGCCAACGAGATGATTCATGCAGGCTCGCTTTTAGCTTATCATCCGGCTAGTAAAAGCTTGCATGTCGATGACACTTTTATGAGTCCGCCTACTAAGTTGCTTGGGAAACTACTACCAGAGATTATGCTGCATCCGACAACCAAAAAAGCACTTGAAGACAATTCAAACGCAGGTAAAGAGTATTGTGATTGGGCAAGTAACTTAGCTCATGACTGGCGTGAAGTGCGCAACTTCTGCGCCGCACACTCTTATTTGGTTAGATTTAAAGAAGGCGAATTTGAAAAATCTTTGCTTAAAGCAGTCAATAAAGCTCGTCCTAAACTTGAAAATTCTTAAGTCAATTAAAGCTTAAGCGTTTGTATTAAAAATCGAGCATTAATAATTAGGAAAAACTTTATGGCAAAATTAGAATCCAATATCGAGTTAGAAGCCGCTGCTTTTCGTCGGTTATTAGCTCATCTAGACGAACGTAAAGATGTGCAAAATATCGAACTTATGAATCTTGCTGACTTTTGTCGCAACTGTTTATCTAAATGGTATAAAGCGGCTGGTGAGGAGCGCGGCATTGCAATCGATTATGAAGAGGCACGCGAACTCGTTTATGGTATGCCCTATTCTGAATGGAAAGACAAGTATCAACTAAAAGCAACGCCCGAGCAGTTGGCGCGCTTTAATGAAATTGAAGCTGCCAAGAATAAAGCCGATTAAAATTAAAAGTAGTCTTCTAAGCTTAAAATTTTAACCGCTAAATAGTGAAAAATAGCCGCTGAGTTAGCGGCTTTCTATTGCCTTGAGTATGCTGCTAAATCCTACTGTACCTTGTTTCTGCATTTTGCGATCAAGTAAACGACCGATTAATGGCAATGGGACTACTATTCGACCTTCGGACACCCAAGTCACCCGTGTGGTGCCATCGCCTAAATCTTTTAGATCAATAATGCCTTTATCGTGCTGCATTTTTACAGGCCTAGCTTTTTCTATTTTATATTGCATGTGAGTCGGACGCTCAAACGCAGTAATTCGCTCCCAAAATTTGACGGGGCCCGTCTGTATGGTACGCAGAGCGCCAATACCATTGCGCTCCTTATCACCCTCAGTCACTAGCTTAGCAACCCCTACAGCTTTGAATGATCCATAACTGGCATGATCGCTCAGTGCTTCAAACACTTCATCAATCGGCTTTTTTATAATGCGTTCTACTTTTATTTTAAACATTAGGTTATCTCGTTATAGTTAAAGGATTTGAGTTGCTTTCATATTATTCACATATAAGTTCTATAGTTGTACTGCTGCCACAATCAGCGAAATGACCACGATTAACGTCACATACTTTCTCACAGTAAAATATTTGTCATCGATTACTCGTGCTTTATTAAGTCCATAATCGATAATGAGTAAAGCAATAAAGCTAATAATAAGCAACCAAATAAAGCCTGCAATTGATAATATTAAAAATCCAAGCCATAAAGCTAGCGCAACGACATTACTGAAAACAGGTAATTTAACTGCCCAAGCATTGTCATCGGCTAAACTTAAATGATTACCCCACTGCGCCCCTGCCATAAAGGTAGCAATCACTAGACCATAAACCGCTAGAATATGCTCAGTCGTACCCAAAGCCTGTATCGCATCGATCCCAATAGTAATCAGAACAGTACAAGCTATAAAAGGGATAGCACCTGCAAAAGTCAAATAAGGACTGAGTTTTTTCATAAAGTCATTTCGTTTTATAGAGTCTGTTGTAATTAATTTATAATTCAACTTCTAGATTATGTTCTATCTAACATTAAGCCCATCTATCGATAAACTCATTTTTGGGATCATGCTGCTGGGTTTGTTTTGATAGATTGAACTGTCGGCAGCCGCGAGGATCAGCCCCTACTCCTGCCAAATATTGCCAATTACCCCAGTTGCTGGCGACATCATAATCTATTAGCTGCTGCTCAAAATAAGTCGCCCCATAGCGCCAGTCTAACCCCAACTCATGAATAAAGGCACTGGCTACTATCTGCCGACCACGGTTGGACATATAGCCCGTGCTATTGAGCTGATTCATACAGGCATTGACTATAGGGTAGCCCGTTTCGCCCTTTTGCCACTCCTCTAAGCGCTGCTCTCTGGGCGCTTTGCCCGAGCGATTATCGTACAGCGTTGTCGGCTTGTGACTGCTGATGCCTTGGAAGGTAAATAGCTGCTTTTGATGAACGTCGGCATACCAATAAAAATACTCACGCCAGAGCAGCTCAAACCATATCCAATAAGTTGACTTATTAGCGACAATTTCACGCTCATACTGACGTAAGCGGTTGAGCATCACCTTTACAGATAGTGAGCCATTCGCCAGCCAAGCAGAGAACTTAGTAGAGTGTGTCCAGTCATCAAGCGTATTACGTGTCTCTTTATAAATGCTGGGCGCATCAGATTCAAAATAGCTATCAAGATGCTCTATAGCGCTAGTCTCACCGCCTTTAAACTGACTTTGAGGATTAACTTCCGCCTGATGATTATCAGCACTACTATCGATAACTTGCCTGCTAAAAAACAGCTCGCTATCCCCATTGATATTTATCAAAGCATCAGGCATTTCTGGCAGCGTCGCTGGTGTTTGAGTAATAAGCAAATCAAAGTCGGCAGTCAATAAATCATGATCATACTCAACCTTTTTACGGAACTGAGTAAAGCTTTGCGGTAACGCTTTGGTCGGCATGTCATCAAACAGGGTCGTGACCGCTTGCACATGCCAATCGATATGTGGGTACTTATCTTGCAGCGCTTTATAAGCTCGATTTTGCGCGTAATCTGCCGTTTGGCTCACACAGACATCCGTGACCTGTTGTGCTTCGATCAGCTGACATAACTGCGTAAAAGTGTCTGACTGTGCTGACTCATCCTGTGAATTGCTATGCTGAAAGCCGTCATTTTTTAGGCACAGTAGCCTATTACCAAGCTGCTGCAAGGATTGATCTAAATCCGCCAAGCTCTCTAGTAAAAATTGCGCTCTTGATACGCCCATCTCATCAAAATGATAAGCCTGACTCCAATTATTTGAGTTTGAGCTATCCACTAGTGCTTGAGCGTAGACCAGTAGCAGTCGTCCGTTATTATCATCAGTCAATTGGGCGGCTTTAACTAAAGTGGCGTTATCATGAACGCGTAAATCATTATGGAATAGCACTAGTGATGTTTTGGCAGTAGGTGGACTATTTACAGGGGTATTTGACATCGTTACGGTTCCAAAAGTTATTGTTCTATGTCTCTTAAACTAGGGCATATTAAACTATAGTATCTAAAGAAACATCGAACAGTATATGGCTTGTTAACCGCGTGTATTAATACTACTTTTGCTTTACTTATATTATGTAGGTATTACATCTTCACTAAGCTGTTATTGACTAAATTTAAGCTGACTGTTTAAATAGTTCCTCTCTAGGAGAATGTTATGACTGTAGAACACGTTGTGATTCACAAACGTAAAATCGTAAATGAATTTTTGATAAAACTCACCAAAGAAGAACCACAAATGTACTATGCCACAACCTCTGAGGTGGCACGCAGTATCCATAAGATGATCAAAGAGCATACCAATCGCTTATCAGTAGAAGATCAGGCGCTCGTTAGGCACATGACCATCGATGAGATCAAAGATATGTTAGGTTTTCACCTTAATTAATCCTACTATCAAAGCTCCCATAGAAAAAGACTGCCTATACAGCAGTCTTTTTTTCATTTTAGAAACATTATTTTAAATCATCTGAGTAAAAACAGCCGTTTTTAGAAAGGATAATTACGAGGCTCATGCTGCACAGATATCCAATGCAAAGTGGTAAACTCTTCTAACACCCATTCGCCATTAAAGCGCCCAATACCAGAGTTTTTCTCCCCACCGAATGGCGCATTACTTTCGTCATTAACGGTGATGTCATTGATATGAGTCATACCCGCTTTGATACCACGAGCAAAACGCAGACCTTTTTCCATATCTTCAGTAAATACTGCACTTGATAATCCATACTCAGTATCATTAGATAGCTTTAAGGCTTCATTCTCATCTTTAGCGCGGATAATACCAACTAGTGGGCCAAATATTTCATTACAAGATAAATCCATATCAGCAGTAACCTCAGTAAAGATATGCGGCGGCACCACTTGCCCCTCAATCTCGCCACTCATAATCATGTTCGCGCCAGCATCTTTTGCTTTAGCGATTTTATCTTTGATTGATTTTAGCTGATCTGCATTAATAATAGGTCCAATCGCTGTATCTTGATCGTTAGGATCACCCACTTTTAACGTTTTTACATGCGCGTGAAAACGCTCAACGAAATCATCATAAATAGCATCTTCGACGATGATACGGTTGATAGCGATACAGATTTGACCTTGATGCAAGAACTTGCCAAACACCGCCGCTTTTACCGCGTTATCTAAGTTAGCGTCTTTTAGCACTACGAAAGGGTTATTGCCACCCAGCTCTAAAGCTAGCTTTTTGATAGTATTACCACTATTGGCCAGCTCGCCGATATGCTTACCCACTTTGGTTGAGCCCGTAAAGGAGACGAGTCTTGGAGTATCGTGAGTAACCATAGCATCACCAATCTCACTACCTGCTCCGACTACGACATTGAGTAGTCCCTTTGGTAGTCCCGCTTCTTCAAATATCTTGGCAAGCAGTAGACCACCTGTGACTGGTGTATCACTGGCAGGCTTTAGCACTACTGCATTACCTAGCGCTAGAGCTGGTGCAATTGAGCGCTGGGTCAGGTGAAACGGAAAATTCCATGGGCTAATAACGGCAATAACCCCAATAGGCTCACGATAGATAAAATTCTCTTTACCCGGAATCTTTGAAGCACGTATCTCACCATGCACACGACTAGGGAATCCTGCTGCTTCTACCGTAATGGCGCGTGCACTGCTAAACTCGACCATCGCCTTGATACGCGTACTGCCCGACTCCTTGACTAGCCAATCAACGATCTCATCTTGACGCTGATCTAAGATGCTAACCACTTTATGTAGTAGTGCACCGCGTTCGGCTGGGCTGGTTTGTGCCCATTCAATCTGTGCTATTTCTGCCGCTTTATAAGCCTCATCTAATTGGCTTTGCGTGGCTTGCTTAATCTCAACTAAGGTCTCACCGTTGAATGGGTTGGTGTCGGTATTGACGCTATCGTCTTGACCTTTTTGCCACTCGCCCGCTATATATTGAAAACTAAAATCGCTATATTTCTCAGTGCTTGATTGATTATTATTTGACATGATTATTCCTATTTTTATTCAAGTTAATGATTGTATAAATTAAGAGTTATCTAGGGCGTGTCATCAATTAAAACATTTATATTTTTATGGGCTAAAATTTACTTCAATGTTGTCCATTTGGCATTCATTGAGTCGTTATTCCAATAAGAGCGACTCTTTTCTCTCAATCATAAAAGTCTATTTTTAATGTGAGTATCATTTCGATAGTAAGTATCACGAATATACAAACCTAACTTGCTAGACGACTGGTCTAATGCTACCATAGAGGCACTTAAAACCAAAAACTATTATCAGCAGATTTTGTTGAAAAAACGTAACTCATCTAAATACGATTGGTCTAAACGCAATTGGCTAATAGTTCAAACCAATACAACCTAATGTCAAAACCAACACAATAAGGAGGGCATAATTTTTATGTCTGCTACTACCTCAGCTGTTTCTATTACTGATACTACGCTAAACAGTACCACGCTTACCAATACTAAGACGCATCTACTGACGACCGGCTATCAGCTCCTTTCACAGAAGGGCTTTACTGCTGTTGGTATCAAGCAAATACTAGATACCGCAGGTGTCCCTAAAGGCTCGTTTTATCATTACTTTGCGTCAAAAGAAGCTTTTGGTGAAGCGATCATCAATTACTATTTTACTCTTTATAAAACGCGTCTAGATATGATTAATCAGCAAGATACTAGCGCTCAACAAAAGCTTTATGACTACTTTCAAAACTGGTATGACACTCAGCAGAACGGCTGCGATCATGAAAAATGCTTGGTAGTAAAATTAAGTGCTGAAGTCGCTGATATGTCAGAGCCGATGCGTAAAGCGCTAGATACAGGCTATCAGCAGACTATAAACTGGTTAGCGACACATATCAAAGCTGGTTGGGCAGATGGCTCAATACCTAAGCGCGCCAATATCTCAGCGGAGAGTATCGCCAAGCGCTGGTATTTTGCATGGCTCGGTGCCAGCCTGATTGCCAAAATTAGTCAGACTAATACACCTCTATCTGAGGTCTGGCAAATGACTACGACTGAGATGGGTCGTTAAAGTATTTATAGGCTAGCTTTATTGTTGTTATATCAATTGTTCTTGTCTAAATATCTCTATACAGCTGTTTTGTAACTATTATAAATAATGACTAGACGACCGGTCTAATTAATGTACAATGCAAAAAGTTTCTGGTTATCTATGTTTATTAGACATTTATAACCAATCAAAATTTTTAATAAAACTAATTTAATTAACCTCAATAAAGATTTAGGAATATTATGAATAACTTTCAATATTACAATCCAGTACGTATCGTCTTCGGTGAAGACCAAATCCAGCAGCTATCTAAGCTAGTACCGACTGATGCCCGCGTGTTAATTACTTATGGCGGTGGTTCAGCTGAGCGCACAGGCACTTTAGCTGAAGTCAGAGAAGCACTAGCGGCTAGCGGTAGCCGTGAAGTATTTGAGTTCGGTGGTATTGAGCCAAACCCTGAGTTTGTGACCCTGCTAAAAGCAGCTGATATGGTCAATGAGCACAATATCGACTTTTTGTTAGCAGTCGGTGGTGGCTCAGTTATTGATGGCAGCAAATTTGTCGCACTGGTCTCTTCATTACATGATGATGATAATGTTGACGGTACGGTATCACGTGATAAAGCTTGGAACGCACTTACCAGCTATTGTAGAGATATAGACTCTGCTATTGATTTAGGTGCCGTATTAACGATTCCAGCGACGGGTTCTGAGATGAATTCAGGCGGCGTGGTCAATCATAGCGAGCGTCAAGCTAAGCTACCGTTTGGTAATCCATTAGCCTTCCCTAAATTCTCTATTTTAGATCCTAGCAAGACTTTGACCTTGCCTGATCGTCAAGTGATGAATGGTGTGGCAGATGCTTTTGTGCATGTAATGGAGCAGTATTTGACTTATCCAGTCAATGCCAAGGTACAAGATGCGTTCGCTGAGAGTCTACTCAAAATCCTTATTGATGAAGGTAGAGCCGTCAAAGAAGATTCAGAGAATATGGAAGTCCGCAAAAACATTATGTGGACCGCCACTATGGCCCTGAACGGTCTCATCGGTACGGGCGTACCACAAGATTGGACGACTCATATGATCGGTCATGAGCTAACATCATTGCATGCTATTGATCATGCCCGCACCTTGACCATCGTATTGCCATCAGTACTACGTGAGCTTAAAGACAGCAAAAAAGATAAACTGCTCCAGTATGCTCGCAATGTATGGCACATCACTGACGAGGGTCAAGATGATGACGCTATCATAGAGTCCGCTATTAGTCATACTGAAAACTTCTTCCGCGAGCTCGGCTTGCCAGTTAGCTTAGCAGATGCCGAATTAGATCAGTCAGCTATTGATCCGATTATCAAGCAATTGGAAGCGCATCAAATGGTCAAACTAGGTGAGCATGGCAAAAACGACTTGCAAGTATCACGCCGTATCTTAGAGCGAGCAGTGACAGCAAAAGCCAGCTAGTTGCTTTTATTAATTACCAAACGGTTGCTTTACCAGTAGCCGTTTGGCTTGATCTTCAATTGCCTAAAAACAATACTATTAATAAGAAAATTAATAAGAAAGGGAGTCTCCTATGAGTACTGATAAACAGTCGAGCTTTCAACAACAACAGAATAATCAAATCAATCGTCAAATTAAACTAGCCAGCCGTCCAAATGGCGCGCCAACTGCTGATAACTTTGAAATGGCGACTGGCGAGATACCGAAGCCTAATGACAGCCAGATGCTTCTGCGTACCGTCTATGCCTCACTTGATCCGTATATGCGTGGACGTATGAGCGATGCCAAAAGCTATGCTGATCCGCTAGAAGTCGGTGATGTGATGCTCGGCGGTACGGTTGCGCAAGTGGTCGAATCGAATGTAGACAAATTTGCCGTCGGTGACTTGGTAGTCTCTAACTCAGGCTGGCAAGATTATAGCGTCAGTAATGGCGAAGGCGTGATCAAACTTGATAAAAACATGCCGCACCCCTCATACGGTCTAGGTGTCTTAGGCATGCCAGGCTTTACGGGTTATATGGGTCTGACCGATATCGGTAAACCGCAACAAGGTGAGACATTAGTCGTTGCTGCCGCTACAGGTCCTGTTGGGGCAACGGTCGGTCAAGTCGGTAATAAATTAGGCTTGAATACCGTCGGTGTAGCAGGTGGAGCCGAGAAATGCGCTTATGCGATCAATGAGCTAGGCTTTGATAAATGTCTTGATCATTATGCTGATGACTTCGCTGAGCAGCTCCAAGCGGCCTGCCCTAATGGCATCGACATCTACTATGAAAACGTCGGTGGCAAAGTATTTGATGCCGTATTACCACTTTTAAATGCTCATGCGCGTATTCCAGTATGCGGTCTAGTATCACAATATAACGCTACCGAATTACCTGATGGTAAAGATCGTTTGGGCATGCTGATGGGTAATGTCCTAAGCAAACGCCTAACGGTCAAAGGCTTTATTATCTTTGAAGAGTATGGCGATCATTTCCCTGAGTTTTTAAAGACGATGGGCGCTTGGGTTGAGTCAGGTGAAATCAAAACTAAAGAGCATATGGTTGAGGGTTTAGGCGCAACACCACAAGCCTTTATCGGAATGCTAGAAGGTGATAACTTCGGTAAAACGGTCGTTAAAGTCGCTGATGTAGAATAGTTTTTGATAGTAGATAAGCTAATATTAAACCGATAATTTAAAGCACATTTAATCAATAAATAATAAGGAACAATTATGAATATTTTAATGGTACTAACTTCACATGATAAATTGGGTGATACGGGCAAAAAGACAGGTTTTTGGTTAGAAGAGTTTGCCGCCCCTTACTATGCTTTTCTTGATGCAGGCGTCAATGTGACACTCGCCTCTCCTGCTGGCGGTCAGCCACCACTAGATCCTAGTAGTGATACCGAAGATACTCAAACCAAAGACACCACGCGTTTTAAAGACGACAAAGACGCTCAAGAGCATTTAGCTAATACTAAAAAACTCGCTGATATGAAAGCAGAAGATTTTGATTCTGTATTCTACCCTGGCGGTCATGGCCCATTGTGGGATTTGGCAGTAGATGAAAACTCTATTAACTTGATCGAGACTTTCGTCAAGCAAGACAAACCTGTTGCTTTTGTTTGTCACTCTCCAGCTGCGCTCAAAAACGTCAAAATCGATGGTGAATACTTAGTCAAAGGCAAAACCGTCACGGGCTTTACCAATTCAGAAGAAGATGCAGTAGGCCTAACAGACGTCGTACCATTCTTAGTAGAAGATGCGCTTATTGCCAATGGCGGTAACTATGAAAAAGCGGCCGACTGGGAATCATTTGTGGTTGAAGATGGTCTGTTGATCACCGGTCAAAACCCAGCTTCATCAGAAGAAGCGGCTACGCGTCTAATCGCAAAGCTCAAAGGTTAAGCTTAAAGGCTAACTTTTTAGGTCAAGTTGCTTAGGTCAGATCATCTAAGACAAGCTTAATAGTTTATTAATGAAAACATGACATAAAAAACCACCTTGAAGCTAGTAATAGCTATAAGGTGGTTTTTTATTACTCAAATTATTTATTATAGCCGTTATATCTTTATGGCAATAAACGCTTAGTCGTCCAATTATCATTATCTTGACTATAGACAATACGGTCATGTACACGGTTCGCACGGCCTTGCCAAAACTCGATACTCTCAATAGTGATCTCATAACCACCCCAAAACTCTGGTGCTGGTACAACGCTATCTTTTGGATAGTCGCTTTTTAGCTGATCAAACTTATCTTCCATAATCGCGCGATTTGCAACCTCGCCGCTTTGTGGCTCACTAACCCATGCGCCAAGCTGGCTATCGTGGGGACGCTTATGAAAATAGTCCGCAGATTTGCTCGCGTCAATCTTAGCAATAGACCCGCTGATACGTACTTGGCGCTCAAGCTCATTCCAAAAGAACAAAACCTCTGCATTTGGATTCTCAGCGATATCTTGGCCTTTAGCGCTATCATAATTGGTATAAAACACGATACCTGTTTCGGTAATCTCGCGCATGAGTACGATACGTACACTTGGCTTATTATCCGCGCCACAAGTTGCCAGACTCATCGCGTAAGGCTCTTTTACCTTTTGTACTAACGCCTCATCCATCCACGTTTTAAATAGCTCAAATGGTGAAGCTGGTACTGACTGCTGATCCAGCTCGCCTTTCTCATAAGACAGACGTTGATCGGTAAAGTCCATTCTCATAGTTTTTCCTTATTAGCTTTAATCATTATTAACTTTAGTTATTGCTCACTGCCATAAAATTGCATTAACCTAACACGGACTTAATATGATCGGCTAAATCATTAGCCATTACATCACATTCAATCTCATCATCAGACTCAACCATCACCCGAATCATCGGCTCAGTACCTGACTGACGAATAAGCAGACGCCCGCGACCTTTTAAGGTATCACGCGCTTTATCAAATGCGGCTACTAGCTCAGGATAATTGAATGGATCTTGCATTTGCGCTAGACGTATATTCACAAGCTTTTGCGGTAATACCTCAAAGCCCTCTAGCATTGCACTCAATGCTTTATCTTGAGACTGCATAACGGCTAGTACTTGCAAGCCTGCTATGATGGCATCCCCTGTACGGCTCTTATCTAAACACAATATATGCCCTGATGGCTCGCCGCCTAATATCCAGCCATGAGCGTCAAGTTCTTGCATGACATAGCGATCACCAACTTTGGCACGAGTAAAGCCAATATCAAGTTTGTTTAGCGCCAGCTCCAGTCCCATATTGGTCATCAAAGTACCGACCACGCCAGCAGCTTGCCGAGCGCCCTGTGTCGCCAATATATAAAGGATGCCATCGCCATCGATTAGCCGACCTTTATCATCGACCATAACGATACGATCACCGTCGCCATCGAGGCCAATACCGACATCAGCATTATGATCGAGTACCGCTTGTTGTAGCCCTTTAGGATGAGTGGAGCCACACTCTTCATTGATATTGAGACCATCAGGCGTATTATTAATGGCGATGACCGTAGCGCCCAGCTCACGCAATACCCTAGGAGCGACGCTATAGCCTGCCCCATTGGCACAGTCGATCACGATGGTCAAATGATCCAAATCGTATTGATAAGGAAAGCTGCCCTTACAGAACTCGATATAACGACCTTTAGCATCATCGATACGATGGTTTTTACCTAGATTTGCTGGATCTACTATCGGCATCAAGGCACTTGCATCAGTGCTTTCCATAATAGCTTTAAGCTTGTCGTTAATAGCGTTTTGCATGGCATCAGTGAGCTTTTTACCATCACCTGAAAATAGCTTGATACCATTATCAAAATAAGGATTATGCGAAGCGGAGATTACTACTCCAGCATCGGCATTAAAGCTACGGGTCAAATGAGCGATAGCGGGCGTCGGTAGTGGACCTAGCATATGCACATCGACTCCAGCCGCATTGAATCCCGCTTGCAATGCGCCTTCAATCACATAGCCTGATAGCCGCGTATCTTTACCGATGACCACACTCGGTTTACGCGAGCTATTGCCATTGTTTTCTATCAGTACTTGTCCCGTCACATAGCCTAATTTGAGAATAAAATCAGGGGTGATCGGCAGCTCACCAAATCTTCCACGAATACCGTCCGTACCAAAATAGCTCATTATACTTATATCCTTTTTTATATTATAAACCTGTTAAATATAATACTTATTAATCCTCAATCAATCTAGGGAATAATTAACTTAGTCAAAAAAAACAGCCAACAATGAACAAGCATCGTTGACTGTTATTAGCTACATTTTCATGATTAGCAAGATTTAGCTAACACGGTAGTTAGGCGCTTCTTTGGTGATTTGTACATCATGGACGTGCGACTCTTTCATACCCGCTGAGGTCACTTTTATAAACTGTGGCTTAGTACGCATCTCTTCAATAGTAGCACAGCCCGTATAACCCATTGATGAACGCAAACCACCGACCAATTGATTGACGATACCGGCGACTGGACCTTTATAAGGGACGCGACCTTCGATACCCTCTGGAACCAACTTCTCGACCCCATCTTTGGCATCTTGGAAGTAGCGATCCGATGAGCCATTGTCGCCAGACATCGCGCCTAGACTACCCATACCGCGATAGGCTTTGTAGTAGCGACCTTGAAATAGCTCCACTTCACCTGGAGCTTCTTCCGTACCCGCCATCAGTGAACCGACCATAATACAAGAGGCACCAGCGGCGATAGCTTTTGCCATATCGCCTGAATAACGGATACCGCCATCAGCGATCAGTGGAATGCTGTTTTGTAGTGCGCTGGCTACGCTATCAATCGCTGATATCTGCGGCACACCGATACCGGCGATAATACGAGTAGTGCAGATTGAGCCTGGGCCAATACCGACTTTTACTGCATCAGCGCCTGCATCACGTAAGGCTTTGGCCGCATCGCCTGTCGCGATATTGCCGCCGATGACTTGAATATGCGGGAAGTTTTTCTTAACCCAAGCGACTTTATCGATGACGCCTCTTGAGTGACCGTGTGCGGTGTCGACTACGATAACATCGACGTCAGCAGCAACGAGTGCCTCAACGCGCGCTTGAGTATCAGCGCCTGTGCCAACCGCCGCGCCTACTCGCAAGCGACCATGATCATCTTTACAAGCATTAGGATTGTTTTCAGCTTTGGCAAAGTCATTAACCGTGATCAGACCACGCAAGCGGAAATCATCATTAATGACGATCACTTTTTCGATACGATGTTCATGCAGTAGCTTTTTAATGTTTTCGTTACTCTCACCTTCATGCACGGTAACCAGCTGATCTTTTGGCGTCATAATATGGCTGACTGGCAATGATAAATTGGTCTCAAAACGCCAATCACGATGAGTAACAATACCGACAACTTTATCCGTGCCCTTTTCAACGACAGGCACACCAGAGATATTGTTATCTTGGGTTAGCCTGAGCAGCTCCCCAATCGTCATCTCAGGATGCACAGTAATAGGATCAACGACGGTACCTGCTTCAAACTTTTTGACGCGGCGAACTTGCATTGCCTGCTTACTAATATCCATATTTTTGTGCAAGATACCCATACCGCCCAGTTGCGCCATGGTGATCGCCATTTCAGACTCAGTAACGGTATCCATCGCCGCAGAAACCAGTGGCAAATTCAAAGTGATACTTTTGGTTAAGCGCGTAGACAAGTCAGCTGTTTTTGGTAGCACTTCAGAATAAGCTGGCAACAATAACACGTCATCAAAAGTGAAGGCTTCATCGACAATACGTAACATACGGACCCCTAGTAGTGGCTATTTTGATGGGTGGGAGCTCAATAATAAGCTTGATAGTGAGCTTAATAATGAGCTAGTTATTAGAATACGACTGCGCCAATGTAGCCAATCGATTATCAGTATCTAAAGCATATCAGCGATCAAACTATCTTATTGAAGAACAACTTTAAATAGTAAGACGCCTTGAGTTATCCCGTTAAAATAACGCCATATTATATCAAATAACACTCTTATCCGCATAATTATTTCAGTGCACTATCTTTGCCAGTCACCTAATGAATTATTGAGCCTCTTTGAGGGTAATACGCTCAGTAGGCAGATAGCCTTTTTGCTCATTATGTAAGTATTCGAGCATGCGTTCGCGGACATCACACTCAAGCGTCCAAGCGTTTAGAGGGCTATCAGAGGCTAGTGCACCGCGCAGCTTAATAGTCTCTTCATTAACAGAGACTACTATCAGCGCAGGGTCTGTCTTACCATCCCAAAGCTCATGTGCTTTGACAACCTCTATAAATTTCTGTCGAACCGTATCGATATCGATTCCATAATCGACAAATAGATAGACCACACAGGTTTGATGAGACTCGGTATGCGACCAGTTTTCAACGATTTCGATAACAAAATGCCTCATCGGCACGATCAAACGACGCTCATCCCAAGTTTTGAGTACCGCATAGGTATAACGCAAATCTTCAATAGTAGTCCAGTCTCCCTCCATCATCACAGTATCGCCAATGCGTACTGGCTGAGTAATAGCAACCTGTAGACCCGCTATAATATTCCCCAAGGTAGGTTGCGCAGCCACACCGATTACGACACCTGCTATCCCAGCCGAGGTTAGTAAGGTTGTACCCAAGCCTTCAATATTCGTGAATTCACTAACCCCAACCCAAATGCTACCAAGGATCATGACGAATATAAATAAACGACGAAATACCGATACGTAAGTGAGGCGCACTCGATACTTATCATACTCATCATCGGCTAATCCATCGATCTGCAGATCTTTGTAGCGATTAGCAAAAAAGTTGATCACTCGGATGCCTAGCCATACAGCACTGACTACCAGCCCTATCCACATAATAGGTCTAGTTGAGGTTGCGATGGATTCGATATACGGAAAACCGCCAGAGACTAAAGTGAATACTGACGAGAAGCCTATAGTAAAAGTCAGTGGTACGGTTAACTGATCGATAAACTCGGTAATGCTTCTTTTACTATGAGTAAGAGACTCTACTGCTGCATCACCAACATACCAGTTGACTAACTTGCCAGTCACTCGACTTACCAGCCAACCCATTCCCATAGTGATTAAAAAGAAACATACTAGCGCTAAGAACTCCCAAACAGCCATCCCAAAGAATCTTAAGACCATCCACTCAGGTATGTACTGCTCAAACTCTGGTGGCTTATACCGATCATAGAGATTATCTATATTACCTACGGTCTGTGCTGAAAACACCCAGATAGGAGCCTCGTCATTCACTCGCACGCGCTCAATAAATAGCGGAACTTGTCGATCACGATAATTGATATAGCCCAGTTTAATGGAGCGACGCGGAATACCACTGATACTGCTGCTGCTACCGATAGGCGGTTCTATCAGACCATCAGCTCGGTCAGGCATACTATTAAAAACGTAGAGACCTTTGGTATTTAATAAAAAATCCAATCGCTGAGCCAGCTCGCTGCTACGATTGGCTTGGGTGTCATTATCGAGCAAATTCATATTTAGCGCATAGGCGGCCAAGTCGTACTGCTCTTTTATAATCGCTGATTGAAAAAACTCCAATGTCGCGAGTGGCGTCGCCAAATTAGGGGGTTTTGAGAGCGTCTTTAGACCACTATTCAGCGTTTTTAACAGGTAGTAGCTCTCATTATACTCTCCAGTCAGTGCTGAATCTGCTTGCAGCTGACCAGCCTGATCGGCTATCTCTGTATCATCAGTAATAAAGACATCTGCTACGCTATCAGGGAAATCAATATCCTGCTCTGAGAGCTGATCAAGCTGCTTCTCAGCGTAACCAAATAGATTGTCAGGCTCAGCACTTGACAGCGTAGGAGCTTGGTCTTGAACTTCAGCTGACTTTTGGTTGTCAGCATAAGCTGGCATGTACCCTAAGCTCAATAGCACAAGTAATAGCCAGCTAAATCTTATATACCGAGCTGTATGATAGCTTGACCCTCTGTCACTTTGGCAAGTTTTATTGGCGGCACTTTTATGAGAGTTATAAGGACTCATAAGATGATTAGAACTGGATTTATAAAAAATAGCCATTTGATCAATATTTCAGAGAAAATTACCACACAAGCTAAAACAGTTAGCTAAAAAAAGCCAGCGCGAAGCTGACTTTTTTTATTAGTTTATGTCTATTTGGCTTACAACAGTAAGTGATTATTGAGAAAAAGGCAAATTAAAATTTGAGCACTACCTTGATTACTTAGATATATCAAATTTTAACTGATAGTAACCTTCTTTTTCTTTTTTACACATGACTGATAACTCAGTTTTTGTACCGTTTTTTACTATTTTGCCAGATACATACTCTTTGTTATCTGTATCAAGTATATAAGTGACGTTATTCTTTTGAGCTAGACTTTGTATCTTACTCTTGCATTCTTCCATACTGCTAGCATTATCAGAAATATATTTGTTAGACAATTCTAGTACTGAAGAGATCTTTTCTGCTTTACTATCATCGTAGGTACTACTTTTAGGGCTATCGTAAACATCACCATAATCATCTGATAACATGAGCTCGCACCCTATCAAACTTATAGGTAAAAATAGTATTAATATTGTCTTTGAGACCTTTGAAGTATTCATAGTATTACCCCATTTTCAATATTGCTGGCTATTTATGACATAAGGATATATTACTATTCTGTTGCTCTTACTCAAAATACAGTGAGTATAGAAAGCAACTCTCTAAAAAATATCATAAATAATAGTTTAATAGCAAGATATTACTCATTAGGGTTTATGAAATACTCAACCGCAGTACTGATAAGACACTAAATACGACGCCAAGTCGTACCGCTACGGCTATCCTCAAGCTCGATACCCGCATCTTTTAACTGTATTCGTATCTCATCAGCACGGGCAAAATCCTTATTAGTTTTGGCATCGGCGCGCTGGGTGATGAGACTATCAATATCGGTGCCACTAAGGCTACTCTCTTGCTCATCACCGATTACAGCTTGCAGAAACTGCTGCACAGGTTGCTGTAATAAATTCAGCACTTGCGCCAAAGCCTTGAGCTGACCTGCCAGTTGCCATGCTTGGGTAGCATCATCGGCCTTAACCGCTTTATTAATATCGCGCGCCAAACCAAACAACACACCCATCGCCGCTGAGCTATTAAAGTCATCATTCATCGCGGTAATAAACGCTTGTCCTGCCGCACTATCGTAAGCGTTACTAACAATCTCATCGTCGAGCAATAGCTGTTGATCTTGTTGCTGCTCAGCGTTTTTTAACGCCTGATATAGTCTGCTTAGGCTATTATGCGCATCCGTTAACGCCACATCTGAGAAGTTCACTTGGCTACGATAATGACTGGATAATAAGAAATAGCGTACGGTTTCAGGTAAGTAATTGGCCATAACTTCGCGAATAGTAAAAAAGTTACCCAAGGATTTAGACATCTTTTCGCCATCGACATTGATAAAGCCAACATGCATCCAATTGCGCGCATACTCGCAGCCCGTTGCCGCTTCAGACTGGGCAATTTCGTTTTCATGGTGTGGAAATTGCAAATCATGACCACCGCCATGAATATCAAAGGTATTGCCCAAGCACTGAGTCGACATCGCCGAACATTCAATATGCCAGCCAGGACGTCCTTGTCCCCAAGATGACGCCCACTGCGGCTCATCAGGTTTGGCCGCTTTCCAAAGTACAAAATCAAACGGATTGCGCTTAATGGTCTCAATCTCTACCCGCGAGCCTGCTTGCATCTCATCAAGATTACGCTTGGACAACTTACCATATTCAGCAAAGCTATCGACCGCGTAGTAGACGTCGCCGTTATCCGCCGCATAGGCATAGTCACCCTCCACCAAAGTCTCAATCATCTGCTGCATATCGTCGATATGATCAGTGGCGCGCGGTTCGGCATCTGGTGACAAGCAACCAAGAGCGCGAGCATCCTCATGCATCGCTGCAATAAAACGCTGAGTCAAGGCACTTATATCTTCACCGTTCTCAGCGGCACGCGCGATAATTTTGTCATCGATGTCGGTAATATTACGAATATAGTTGACATCAAAACCCAATTGAGAAAGCCAGCGCACTGCCATATCAAAAGCAACCATCACCCGTGCGTGACCAATATGACAGTAATCATAAACCGTCATGCCACACACATACATGCCGACTTTTCCAGCCTTTAGTGGTGTAAAAAGTTGCTTGCGAGCAGCCAATGAGTCATAGATCATCAATTGAGAGGTAGCGTCGGCATGAGATGTGGTCATAATGAACTAGCCTTTTAAATAAAATAATAGTAATTAATATAGCAGTGACAAAAAAGTAGCCGCGTAGTGCACGCAATCTGCGTTAATAATTATGTCTGCATTAGTAGCTATATCTGCGTTGATAATTAGAAAAGATAGCTACTCTAGCATTGTAACCCTGTATATTAGCGAAAATAGCGTTAAAATACTACAATGAAGGCCTTAGCATGACTGAGTATTAATGAAGCAATGGCTATAAACTAGAGTTGTGGCTCGCTGAAACTCATATCATTTAGCATCAACTTTATAAATTTGAGGATATATCATGGGCAATCGTTTAAGCAAAATTTATACCCGTACTGGCGATGACGGCACTACAGGTATGGCGGATGGTAGCCGCGTCAGCAAAGCCGATGAGCTGTTTAGTGTGATGGGCGATATTGATGAGCTCAACTCTCATATTGGGCTAATACGCGCGCACTTTACTCATGCAAGCGACGACAATACTTTGCCAGAGCGACTACAATCACAAGCGGGTGCTGACTTTAATCAAGCACTAATCGTCATCCAGCATTTGCTATTTAATATAGGTGGTGAGCTGGCAATGCCACAATACGAAGGTATCAGTCCTACTCACATCGACTGGTTGGAGCAGCAAATCGATGCGATGAACGCTCATCTGCCGCCACTCAAAGATTTTATTCTACCGACAGGCTCAGTGCTGGTGAGTCAGCTGCATGTAGCACGTACTGTGTGTCGCCGTGCCGAGCGCCAAGCGGTAATATTACAGCAAGAGCGTCCAAAAGCTATTCGTAGTACAGCGGTCAGCTTAGTGAATAGACTATCTGATTGGTTGTTTGTCGCCGCTAGATTCTGTACAGATCCTGAGCACATCTCTGAGGTGTTATGGGATAGTAAAGTACTCCAAGACCTCAACACTGACAAAAGTTAATTTGCCGTTTGACTATAAAACAATCAAAAGAAGAGCCTGCAATCTTGATAAATTGCAGGCTCTTCTTTAATGGGTAGTTTGATTGATTAACTTGTCTTATCTCATTCTCATCTGCTCAATACTCAACTTACCAAACCTCTCTACTGCCTTAACTTTAGTTTGTAAGTTAAACTGAATGGTATAAACTTGTTTAGACTTTGAGTCTACAGCACTATATGAAAAGGTTTCAAAAGCCCTGCAAGGATCACATTTATTCGCCAGTAAATTCTTAAGTAAGATCATCTGCAACTCTGTTTCATTAAACCGACCGTCCATGGCTTTATTAATAATAGGCGGCAGTACTTCAGACAGATAAACGGAGCGCTCTTCATCTTTTAAGGCGCTTACTTTTCCTAGTTGCTCATCATTGAGCTCAACTCTTGCAGCTATGCCTGCTTCTCGTTTAATAATCACATCAATCCCTGGAACGGGATCATTACCACCTTGGGCAAATGCTAGTCCAGGAGCTAGTAGAGTGATACTTAACAATAAAGTCTTTAGGATGTTCATTACATTATCCTCTCATGTATTTTACATAACAGTATGACTTTGATCATGCTTAATCGTTAGGAGGCATTGGCATAAGAATAAACGCTAGCCTAACGCCATCTAAATGATAAAATTAGCATTACTCAAAAACGAATCTGAGCGAAATAAGACTGTTGAATAGTAAGTGTTTGATTTTTATCTTACCATGTTATAAACATTATATTTGATATTTCAAATATATATGATATTCGCTGGTAGCTGTCATACCTATTAAAAAAGCGCCCACAATCTATAAGGTTGTGGGCGCTTTTTATCTACATAAATTACTTAGTACAGTATTTATTCAGTAATTCCGAATGCTTAATAAATAGCGCTTTCGTCTTCGATAATCACCATATCGATACTTTCATCTTTTGGCACAGCAGCTGGGGCTTTGGTGGTCGGTGCGGCTGCCTGAGTGCTACTTTGCACCTCTCCACCTTGAGTGATGGTTGGTGGCGATGCAGGCTGAGCGGGACGGACAGGTTGAGCAGGACGCGTAGGCTCAAGTGGTATAACTTCTTGCGACTGTTGGCGCTGAGCTTGGGCGGCGTTGTTTCGAGCAGCAGCGGCGCGGCGTTCAGCTTGCTCGGCCTGCTGTTGTGCAGCGCGACGCTCAGATACTAAAGTACTGACAGCTGAGCCTGCTACTACCTCAGACACTAAGGTTACCAATGTGGGCTGACCGATGATACGAGCTTGCACTTGACCACCTTGAGTACCGACGACATAACTAAACGCGTCATCGACGAGCATATTATTATTGATACGGATATTATTCTGCGCCAAACGCGTCTGCAAGCTTGGCTGATTATTAGCGGACTGCAACTGACTGGCCTGATACAGATCTTCACTAGCTAGCGTCATACTGACACTGGCTTGACAGGTTGTCATCCCATTAGCATTGGCTTCTTGTAACAGCGCCGCGTTTTGTACATCAATTAAGATACGACTAACTTTGCTAGTAATTGCATTAGCATTAATACTGACTTCTGTAGCATTGGCGTAATTGGCAGCTAAGCTCTGCGCTTGTTGATTCAAAGTGCTCTTAAGTGCTGCTTTGAGCTTATCTTGCACCAATGGATTATCACAGGCGATAACGGGAGCGACTGTCTCTTCATTAACTACAACCACCTCGTCAGCATCCAGTTCGTCTTGATCGACCTTTTCTGAGCGGTTACAGCCGACAATAGCTAAACTGCATAGTAGACCGACTCCAGCAAGTTGTGTTCCTTTAATCCATTGATGATTCATTATGCTCATACTGTTACTGCTCCTAAAATAAAACTATTATACGGGGTTTAGCTTAGATGTTCATTAGCTCAGCCCATACTATGCCAATTTAGGAAGTCAAAAGCTCAAAATTTTAGCTCTAGTTGCAAAAACATAACAAACATTGCCCCTGAATAACGCTATAAAATCAGCATAGGTTTAGAGGGCATTTAACTCAAAGGCTACTTATTAACCCAAAACGGGTTTAATAACTGATAAATAGATAAAGTTTGAATGACTATGCTAGAGCTAAGAAACACCCGACTGTTAGGCCATCGCGGTGCGCGTCATGAAGTGTTAGAAAACAGCTTACAAGGCTTCCAGCATGCTTATAACTTGCAAGCGCGTGGGCTGGCTGGTGTGGAGTTTGATGTGCAATTGACTGCTGATGGGCATTTAGTCGTTTTTCATGATGATACTTTGCAGCGGCTTTGCGGGCTACAATCACGCATCAATCAGCTAAACTTAGCTGAGATTCAGCGCCATCTGCAACTGGGTCATCAAATCATTACTTTGGATAAGTTATCGTGGCCTCTATTATCCTCGTCTAAGTTTCCGACTGTTGAAATAAAAAACCCCTTAAGTCGATTCTCACATATAGAGCTTGAGATAAAAACCCACAGTCGTACTAGCTATCCGCATCTGATTCGCGCGCTATGCCGCTATCTCATTGATAGCCCTCTTGCCGGCTTACCTATCGTACTCACTAGCTTTGATCTACAGCTGCTTGCCCAATTACAGCGTCATAAACGACTGTCTACCATTCCCCGAGGACTATTAGTAAAGGAGACTAATAGTCTACGTATAGCGCCTAATACAGCCCTGCAATTGGGCTGTGGGCAGTTAGGTATTCATTATCCACTGCTCAATCAGCAAGTGATTCAACATTGTCACCGCTATGGCTTACCAGTCAGTGCTTGGACGGTCAATGATGTTGATATGGTCAAACAGCTGATTCGATGGCAAGTCGATGTGATTATTACCGATATTCCAACACAGTTATTAGGGCTGTATGGCTTGAAATGAGCTATTAACACCCTCACTCTTTAATCCACTGATCCAATATTGCTATCTACTTATTGACATAAATTCTTACCATTTTGTTTAATTCCTGACAGACAACAAGGTTTTAAGGCCTTATGTTATATAACTCATACAAGTTATTGTTATTTAGCAAGATTTTTATAGTGTATAGGTGTTCACTTTCTCTCATTAATAGCGTAAAATAGACACTGAAACTAATACCTCAAGGGATATTATATGATTGCAAAAACAGTAATAGGCTTACCGCTCAAGACTTTACGTTTGGCTATTAAATCTAGCGACACACTTATTCAAACAGCAGGCACTCAAGCACTACGCTTTAAAACGTGGTATGAAGGCGATAAAGCAGACACAAAGACACAGTCTAACGCTGTTGACGTTTCGACTGACAACGTCTCTGCATCTAAAAGCGCTGCTACTGATAATAACAGCGTTAAAGTAAGTAAAGGCCATGATGCGGTAGCTGTTAGCGAGCCTATAGATATTCGTGAACTCGAATTCAAAAAGGCACCTATTAACTGGATTCCAGCGACTATCTTGATATCCACTCCAATTGCTGCTGCTATCATCACGCCTTGGTATCTGTTCACTCATCAAGTGAGTGCGCCAGTTTGGGGTGTTTTCGGTGCGTTTATGGTATGGACAGGCATTAGTATTACCGCAGGGTATCATCGCCTATTTGCTCACCGTGCTTATAAGGCACATCCCGTGGTCAAGAACTTTTTATTATTAGGCTCAACGCTTGCTGTTCAGGGCTCAGCGTTTGATTGGGTATCAGGTCACCGTAGTCATCACCGTCATGTCGATGATCGCATGGATGATCCGTACTCTGCTAAGCGTGGATTTTTCTTTAGTCATATCGGTTGGATGCTTAAGAACTACCCTAGTGGTAACTTCGACTACAAAAATATTCCCGACTTAACCAAAGATAAGACTTTGCAGATTCAGCATAAGTACTATGGTATTTGGGTATTGGCCGCCAATGTCGGTTTAGTTGCCGCGGTTGGTTGGTTGATAGGTGATGTTTGGGGTACTTTAGTATTAGCAGGTCTTTTGCGTCTAGTACTGACCCATCATTTTACTTTTTTCATCAACTCTTTATGCCATATGTTTGGATCGCGTCCTTATACGGATACTAACACGGCACGTGATAACTTCTTCTTAGCTATCTTTACTTGGGGCGAGGGTTACCACAACTATCATCATTTCTTTCAGTACGATTATCGTAATGGTGTTAAATGGTGGCAGTATGATCCTACTAAATGGTTAATTGCCGGGTTGTCGAAAGTCGGCTTAACCACTGAATTACGTACTATCGATGATACCACTATCAAGCATGCTGAAGTGCAGATGCAGTTCAAACAAGCGCAGCAGCAGATTGATAACGTCTTTGCTGGTGGTTTGGATATTCCACACGCTATGAAAGCTTTTCAAGATCATATTAAGTTTGAATTTGATGCTTTCACTCAGACAGTAGAGGAATGGCAAGCGCTAAAAGCTAAAGCTATTGAGATGAAAAAGACTGAATTTGCTGATCGTTTGCATGAAGTCGATGATAAGCTCAAGCATGAATACGCTAATATCGAACAGAAGATCCATGCCCATAATGATAATTTAAAAGTCGCTTTTCGCTCAATTGGTTATAATAACAAGGCTGCTTAGTTTTAATGCTTTAAATTTAAATAGTATCAAAACCCTTATCTATACTAGATAGGGGTTTTTTTATGGAAGCTCAAAACATCTTTGTCAATAATACTTACCAAGCTCATTCAGCCTAATAATATGGCTATGTTATAGTAGTTTAAACCACTCACACCTTGAAACTTGACAGAGATCACTGTTATGCGCTACCAAAATACTTATACCAATTTAGATACTCGTCTCTATCATCGCCAGCCTCCGACCCCATTAGATAATCCTCGCGTAGGCCACTTTAATACTCAAGTAGCCGAGCAATTGGGCTGGAGTGACGATGATGATCTGATGACACGCTGGGTTGAAATTCTGGGAGGACACTATGTGCCTACCCAATTTGCACCACTATCTATGGCTTATGCGGGACACCAGTTTGGACAGTGGGCAGGACAGCTGGGCGATGGTCGTGGTCTACTTATGGCACAAGTACTCGACAATAACGAGCAACTACAAGATTTACACTTAAAAGGTAGCGGTTTGACACCTTATTCGCGGATGGGCGACGGGCGCGCGGTACTGCGTAGCACTATTCGTGAGTATTTGTGTGGACATGCGCTAAATCAGTTGAACATCCCCGCCTCCAATGCGCTCGGATTTGTGGTATCTGATACGCCCGTTCGCCGCGAGCGTATGGAGGCAGGTGCGGCGTTGATGCGGGTTGCTGATAGTCATATTCGCCTTGGTCATGTCGAATGGATTGCCAGCTTTGCCCCTGATTTACTAGCTGAATTTACAGATTATATGATAGATACTTACTATCCTAAGTGCCGTGATAGCGACCAGCCAGTCTTAGCCTTTTTGCAGTCTCTGGTTGAGCGAACAGCGAGGATGATTGCCGATTGGCAGCTTATTGGCTTTGCTCATGGGGTTATGAATACGGACAACTTATCGATTACTGCTAGCACTTTAGACTTTGGCCCCTTTGGCTTTATGGAGCGCTTCAATCCAGCATGGATCAATAATCACTCCGATCACACAGGCCGCTATGCTTATCAAAACCAACCTGCCATCGGTCACTGGAATCTTAATGTTTGGCTGACCCATTTTATGCGCTTGACTCAAGAGGGTGTGACTCGTGAAAGCTTGGCAGAGTGTTTGAACGTCTACGAGCCAACCTTTATGCAGCATTATCAACAGGGATTATGTGCCAAATTGGGGCTGCCTCATCAATCCGAGAGTCTGAAATTAGCCTTTGAATTTTTGACTCTACTGGAAGATAATTTACTGGATTATACTAATAGCTTTCGCGCATTATTAGCGCTTATAGCACCAGAGGACTGTCCTTATGAGCAGCAGCTGTTAAATACACTTATTTTAGAGCTTGACGGCAATACTAGTATCAATAATGGTAATGATGTTGATATTAGTACTGATGCACAACAAGTTTGGCAGGCTTGGCGTGAGGAGTATCTTGCTCAAATCAGTTCTTTAGATAAAGCCGCAGTCATCGATAGTTTGCAAAGTAATAATCCTGTTTATATCTTACGCAATGATATGGCGCAGCGCGCTATTACTGCAGCTGAGCAGGGACAGTTCGAGGAGGTTGCGCGTCTTTATATGCTACTCGCTAGTCCTTATACGGTACAAGATCGTGCTACCGAACTGGACACGACTGCACCCGCTCGTAATGCAAGACAACAGCCTATAAGCTGCTCTTCATAACCTTGATATCTGCTGACAAATATTATTAACTTCTATTTGATAAAAGTTAAAACCTTGTTACTATTTATCATTACTTATTATTGTCACTTATTACTATCAGTGCATTACTATCACTATATGAAATATGTGGTATCAATTTAAGCGACAAATCCTCTATTTTAGTCTTATCGACTAGGCAGTGAATTGACAATAATGCTAGAATAGTTAACTTGTAAGATTATGTTTCTAACTGTGTTTATGACAACACTTCTTGCACCGATGCCCTACTAGCGTTTATCGCTCTTTAATTTGATAGTCATATTGAATATAACGATCGCTTTTATGTCTTAAGCATTACTTTATTTTTATTCCCCTTTATTCCAACAATGGTAATTACTATGACTGACGATACCCATTCAAACACCGATAAAGAACAATTCGAACAAGCAGCTCTGCATTATCACGCGTTTCCAAGACCTGGTAAAATTTCGGTCACACCTATCAAGCAGATGGCCAACCAACGTGATTTAGCTTTAGCCTACTCTCCAGGTGTTGCTGTTCCTTGTTTAGAGATTGAAAAAGATCCAAAACTAGCGGCAAAATATACCGCCCGTAGCAATCTGGTCGGCGTCATCACGAATGGTACTGCTGTTCTTGGCTTAGGTGATATCGGGCCATTGGCTTCAAAGCCAGTCATGGAAGGTAAAGGGGTATTATTTAAAAAGTTTGCAGGTATTGATGTTTTTGATTTAGAAATTGCACAAAATGATCCTGATAAATTTATCGAAGCCGTAGCGGCACTTGAGCCTACTTTTGGTGGTATCAATTTAGAAGACATCAAAGCACCAGAATGTTTCAAAATTGAGCGTGAACTGCGTGAGCGCATGAACATTCCTGTTTTCCATGATGATCAGCATGGTACGTCAATTATTGTTGCTGCAGCTCTGCTTAACGCTTTATTGTTAACCGGTAAAAAAATAGAAGACATCAAAATTGTCTGCTCAGGTGCAGGTGCGGCGGCTATCTCCTGCTTGAATATTATCTGTGCTTTAGGTGTCAATAAAGACAATGTCTTTGTTTCTGATTCACGCGGTATTATTAGCACTAATCGCGAAAACCTTGACGAAACCAAACAGCGCTATGCTCGTGATACTGACGCGACGACTATTGAAGAGGTAATGGACGATGTAGACATGTTCCTAGGTCTATCTATGCCAGGTGTACTGTCAACGGATATGGTTCGTCGTATGGCAAAAGATCCTATTATCTTTGCCTTAGCTAACCCAACGCCTGAGATTATGCCAGAAGTGGCGCATTCAGTACGCTCAGACGTTATTATGGCGACGGGTCGCTCAGACTATCCTAACCAAGTGAACAATGCCCTATGCTTCCCTTATATATTCCGTGGTGCCCTAGATGTCGGCGCAACGACGGTCAATGAAGAGATGAAAATCGCTTGTGTCCGTGCCATCGCGGCTATGGCACATGTTGAGGCCACACCACTGGCCAACGCCAAAAAAACACAAGAGGTCAAAAGATTCAGTCGCGAATATCTTATTCCAGGACCTCTAGAGCCAAACTTAATCATTGAGATTGCCTCTGCTGTCGCTCAAGCGGCTATGGATTCAGGCGTTGCAACCCTACCTATCGATGATATGAAAGCTTATCGTCAACGTCTCTCTGAGTTTGTTTACAACTCAGCCTTTGTCATGAAGCCTATCTTCTCACGGGCAAAATCTGATCCCAAACGTATCGTTTATTGTGAAGGTGAAGATAATAACGTATTACTTGCGGTACAAGTGGTCGTCGATGAACAATTGGCGCAGCCTATCCTAGTCGGTCGTCCTGCTATTATCGAAACGAACATCAATAGATTGGGTCTACGTCTAAAAGATGGGGAAAACATCACTATCGTCAATGTAGATGACGATGATCGCTATAAAGACTACTGGCAGGGCTATTATGAGAAGAATAAGCGCCGTGGTGTCAGTATTGAGCTTGCTCGCCGTGATGTCCGCCGTAAGACTACCCTTATCGGCTCGTTACTAGTCGAAAATGGTGCTGCTGAAGGTATGATTTGTGGCACCTTTAGTCACTATCAACTCCATCTGCATTACGTCCAAAACGTCATTGGCAAAAAGACAGGGGTTAGTGACTTTTATGCGATGAATGCTATCTTGATGCAAGATCGCAACATCTTTATCGCCGATACTTACATCCATGAAGATCCGACTGCTGAGCAATTGGCTGAAATGACAGTATTAGCAGCGGATCAATTACGTCGATTCAATATGACGCCACGTGTTGCTTTAGTATCGCATTCAAGCTTTGGTACTTCAAACCGTGCCAGCGCTGTGAAGATGCGTAAAGTCTTTCAGTTATTGACTGATATGAATGTAGATTTTGAGTTCGATGGTGAGATGCAAGGCGACGCTGCGCTAAATGAGCACATTCGTCTAGAGGACTTTCCTTCTAGTAACTTTAAAGGCTCTGCAAACCTGTTGATTCTTCCGACCTTAGATGCCTCAAATATTGCCTTTAACCTACTAAAAACAGCAACCAACAGTGCCTCTATTGGTCCTATTCTACTAGGCGCTAATAAGCCTGTTCATATCTTAACCCCATCAGCTACTGCGCGTCGTATCGTCAATATGACAGCCCTTGCCGTTACTGAAGCGATGGATTTAGAGATTGAGCAACAATAGTTAGCATTTGCAGTCTTGGCTACTATTATTTTAGACAGTAGCCCTCTGTTATAATAAAGCCCGTCTGCACATTAGCGCAGGCGGGCTTTATTTTGAGCTTAAAATATAAAAACAATCAAAGAGGTCATGATGCAAGTTTATCTAGTTGGCGGAGCCGTACGAGATCAGCTATTAGATCGCCCTGTTAAAGACAAAGACTTTGTGGTAGTCGGTGCTAGCGTAACCAATATGCTGACAGCAGGTTTTGTGCAAGTCGGTGCTGATTTCCCAGTGTTCCTGCATCCTACTACTCATGAAGAGTATGCACTGGCTCGTACTGAGCGCAAGAAAGGCCATGGCTATCAAGGCTTTAGCGTCGATGCCAGTAGTAAAGTGACGCTACTTGAGGACATGCAGCGTCGTGATTTAACCGTCAATGCCTTAGCGATTGAAGTTGCTAGTCTCACTGATGATACCCCTATCAACGGTACGGTAATCGACTACTATGGCGGACTAGATGATCTCGAGAATAAAACGCTACGCCATGTGTCAGCCGCATTTAGCGAAGATCCACTGCGAGTATTACGCGTTGCACGCTTTTATAGTCGCTATTATGATTTAGGCTTTACGATAGCCGATGAAACTTTGGAATTGATGCGTGAGCTAGTCAGCTCAGGTGAGCTGGCACACTTAAGTCGCGAGCGCATATGGCAAGAGTCTAGCCGTGCGATGATGCAAACCTCACCGCAGGTTTATTGGCAGCAACTGTATGAGCTTGGCGCCCTCAATGATTACTTTGCACCCTTAGAGCAAGCTTGGACGAATACTTCTATTCGTGAAACGGTTCAAACTGCGCTCTACTTTGCAGGGCAAATGCAGCTCAATTTATCTCAGCGCTGGGCGTTATTAATGAGTAGCCTCGATTCGTCTTTATTCGATGTCGGTACTGACACGAGCACTGATGACCCTATAAAAAGCGTTATTGAAATAGGTAATAATGCGAAAATACCCAAAGCACAGACTCAGTTTGCCAAACTATTCACTCAACAGGCTTCTAAACTGAACAAAATAAATGAGCTAACTGCTAGCGATAGAATTGATCTTATTCAAGCCTGTAGCGCTCATAAAGACCCAAACACTCTATCTCAACTACTCGTTACTAGTAACGTTTGGCAACTAGCTCAGCAGCATCGACAAATGATGCTTGCGTTAAACAGCTTTCATGCTATTGGTATGGATCATATTGCTCCTGAATTAAAAGGTATCGCCATTGGTACAGCATTGCGCCAAGCGCGTATTGAGCATTTACAGACGCAAGAGCAGCAGGCTTAGTATATGAGTGAGCTAGATCAAAAGGCGGATAAAACTTTGCAGGATAATACAGCTGTAATGTTAGTGACTGGTGGCGCTAAGCGTATCGGCGCGGCTATCATCAAAGCGGCGCATGATAAGGGCTATCGAGTCATCATTCACTGTCATCGCAGTCAACAGAGGGCTGAGCGCTTAGCAAAAGCATTGAATAGTATTCGAGCTGATAGCGCATCAGTAGTAGTCGCTGATTTAGCGCTAGTCAATAATCAAGCTGAGCTAAACGATTTTGTACAGCATGTCATAGAACCGTTTGGTCAGTTAGATGTGTTAGTACATAATGCTTCTCGGTTTTATCCTACGCCGATCGGTAGTATCGATAACCCGCAATGGGATGAGTTGATGCTAACCAATGCCAAAGCGCCGCTACTACTGAGCCAAGCCCTACTCCCTTACCTGCAAGTACAGCAAGGCTGTATCGTCAGCCTACTCGATATCCATGCATACGATAAACCTTTTAGTGGCTACACCGTTTATAATATGGCCAAGGCGGCGCAGCGTACGATGGTACAATCCTTGGCGTTAGAGCTAGCGCCTGACGTACGAGTCAACGGGGTTGCCCCTGGCGTCAATATCTTACCTGATGCTGATAGCGATCAAGCGCTTGATCAAGCTCAACAAGACAACATCGTCCGCTCTATTCCTATGCAGCGTATTGGCACCCCTGAGGATATCGCACAAAGCGTGCTGTTTTTGGTTGAGGCTCTCTATATTACGGGGCATATCATTAACGTAGACGGCGGACGTAGCCTAACTTTGGCAAGTAATTGAGGGAAATAATCACTCTATTAATAATAAAATCCAGCTAGATGCTATCTTTTACTTGAAAAACTAAAAAATTAATGTATCATTGTCCGTCTAGCGTTAGGGCCCATAGCTCAGTTGGTTAGAGCAGAGGACTCATAATCCTTTGGTCGTAGGTTCAAGTCCTACTGGGCCCACCACATATTAAATCAGGCTTGTTCGCAGCGATGCGGCAGGCCTTTTTTTGTGGGGTTTTGCGAGATTTACGAATATCTTGGTATGTGGCGAACCATATAGAATATTGGTATATTTGTTGGTATAGATTATACCAACGCGGAGATATACCAACATGCCACTAACTCATACTATCATCAACAAGTTAACCGCGAGCGAAAAATGTACACCTAGCCGCCCTGACAAACATAGTGATGGTGACGGTCTACAACTGTGGGTAAGACATACAGGGAACAAGGTCTGGGTTAGCGCCTATCGCTGGCAGGGTAAACAGCAATCGCTCACTTTAGGTAAATACCCAGTTATTACATTACAACAGGCCCGCCAGCGTAATTTAGAAATAAAGCAGCTTATTAACGAAGGTATTAACCCAAAAGATAAAAAGAAAGAAAAAATCGCAGAGCAAGACGGTTCGAGGCTTTTTGATACTATTGCTCAGGCTTGGTATGCAGACCGCAAGACCTTCTTAGCAGCTAGTACATTTAGCCGAAATTATTCAGCCTATATTCGTGATGTAAAACCAATTATTGGTCATAAACTGATTGATGATATTACCCCACCCGACATTTTGACAATCGGCAAGAATGTTGAAGCACGAGGCGCTAACGAGATGGCACGACGCATCATGGCAGAAGTAGGACAAATATTCAAACATGCTATTCGCACCGGCATGGCAACGTCAAATCCTGCAGCAGATTTATCAGCGGCCATTAAACCGCATAAGACTAAAAACCATAGTCGAGTTACTTCGAAAGAGTTGCCAAAGCTTTTGCAAGATATCCATGACTACACTGGGCATATTACAGTCAAATTAGGCCTACAGTTTTTATGCTATACGTTCGTGCGCACAAATGAGCTCAGATTTATGGAATGGTCAGAGATTGACTGGAACAATAAAGTTTGGCGCATCCCGGCAAGCAAAATGAAAATGGACAGACCTCATATTGTGCCGCTTGCGCCACAAGTTATAGATATATTAGAGCAAATCAAAGAGCTAGATTTCTCAGAGCAGTATGTGTTCTACAACCCTTCTACTCGCAAACCTTACAGCCAAAATGCCTTTATTAATGCGCTTTATCAAATGGGCTATAAATACAAGATGACTGGTCATGGGTTTAGAGGTCTGGCAAGTACTACTCTTCATGAACAGGGCTATATGCATGAAGCTATTGAATTACAGCTAGCTCATGAACAAGAAAACAAAATTAGCAAGGCTTACAACGGTGCTCAGCATTTAGACTATCGTCGAGAAATGATGAATGATTGGGCGGACTTTGTCGAAAGTCAAATAGAACAAGTTAATAACTAGATGTTTTAATATAACCAAAGGTAGCACAATGTTTGATAGCTCAAGAGAATATTATGATTTAGAAGAAGTTGCAGCAGGTCTATCAGAAATCTTAAATGAGCCTGTCACTCCTTCAATGCTTTATGATTATATTAATATAGATAAGCTAATTCCTTATGTTATGTATTCAGGAGTAGTTTATGCAGCTCAATACAGAACTGAATTTTATGATGACAAACCCACTGAAGTTGCTTTGATTAATGTGCCAGCTTCTTGTAAAGCTTATTTTAAAGCCACAATTAATAATATTGAGCTATTGCCTCATGATATTGCACCTAGAATAGGCTATAGTAGCCCTCTATATACATTGGAAGATCTTTTAACATATAAAGATGAGGACATGCAAGCACTCATAAGCTTAAAGCCTGTTGGTTATCGCTTGTTTAGTTTAGATAGTGAGGTAAACGAAAAAAGTAGATATGAATTACAGTATGTTCTTAAATTTAAATCACATGATTTAATTCAATTCGCCAACCAAATACGTGAAAAACTAGAGTTCAATAATGTAATGGTAGAACTGAACGAAAAAAAAGAAAGTTTAAAAAGGCTAGAATCTGAAAATAAATCGCTTAGGTTAGACTTAAACAAATATAATTCAGATCAAACTACTAAACAACTACATTCAATTGAGAAGAAAAATCTGATAAATAGTTTGTTTAAAGGTGCAGGGATTGCCATAGCCGATTATCTGTGGGAAATGGATAGGGATAAACAGATTAAAAAAAATCAAATGGTTCAACAGATTAAGTCAATATTATTCAAGATACATAGCCCTATGGTCTCTGAAGATTTGAAAGTATCTAAAGATGACACTATTAATGAGTGGCTTACAGATGTAGCTCCTGATTACGCTAAAAAAGGCGGTAGACCTAAAAAAGACAGTAATAGAGACATTATTTTACATATGAAAAAATAACCCCCTATCTCATAGGAATCCTTTCGATAACCCCCCTATTCATAGTGATTTGGGGGTTTTTTACCATCTAGAAACATATCATTCTATTCATACCGCGATATAACGTAGCGGACTAACGGAGATATAGAATGAATAATCAGCTTAACAGTAATTTAAAGGATTCAACTAAGTCTGCCCTTTACCTTCGACCGCAAGGCGTAAGTAGAGCTAAAGACATCTTACCTTTCCTCCCCTTTGGACGCACTACTCTACATGAATGGTCTAAAGATGGTAGATTCCCAGCAAGCATTAAACTATCACCCACAATAGTTGTATGGCGGAATGGTGAAGTGCTTGATTGGCTTAATAAATTGAATGGATCTGGTCCGACCCCCGATTTAAATGGAGGTCAAAATGATAACGATTAAAAAAGAAAAGCCCCATGCGGACAACACGGGACTAAGTAGTTTGTTAGCTGGCGCAAATCAATCTACAATTCTAAGTATATCAGATGATCCGATATTAAAGAAACTATTAGAGCTTAAACAAGACAATAAGCTTCTACATCTAGAAGGTGGTTTTAGCGTTATTAATGGTGATAAAAAAGGTGAGATAATAAATACGGATGGCAAGGTGTTACTAGTAATGCATGATAATAGTTACCAGCCTGCTAACCTAGCTATTTATGACAATGAACGCATAGAAGTAACAGACCCAAGCCAGCCCAGTGCTTTTATTATCGGTAATTTAAGCTTAGATAGTGAATGGCATGCCGTTAGTAGTTTAGATGAAGCGGTACAGCTTTATGATGCAATGGCAGTTAAGCAAGGGCTTAATATCAACATCTTAGTTAGCCTTAATCCATACGGCTTTAATAGCATGGTCAAGCACTTTGCTGAGGTTAAGCAAGTTATTGTTACTACTACCATTGATAAAAAAGATGAAGTAACTAAGCCACTGCTAGGGGTAAACGTCAAAGCTATTATTACTACTTTTGACTTATTGCTATCGTTCGATAATTACCAGACGCTTGATGATGTTTTAAATGACCCTGAAACGATCATCAAAGACTTGCTAGCTGAAGCATGGGGAGAGCTGGGCAATATAGGCGACCCTGACAGCAAAGCCACACCCTACCCGATAGAAGCCTGGGGCAAGAACGGCGATATACTTTACGATGCAATAAAAGCCATTATCTATCATGCCCAAGTTGCCTCAGCGATGGCTGGAAATGGCATGTTAGGCGCTTTAGCTACCATTACTCAGCAGTATATCAACGCGCCTTATGTGTTAGGTGATAAGTTTATGCCAGTGTCCCTATTTTTACTTACTGAAGGCGATAGTGGTAGTGGTAAAAGTCGAACTGTGGGCTTTAGCCACAAGGCGCTTGTGAGCTATCAAGAAGACAAACGCAAGGAAGACAGGCAGTTGCTAGATGAATGGAAAGCACAAAAAACCCGCACACTAAAGAAAGACTTAGAGCTATGGTTACTTGAAAACCCCAAACCTAAGCAAACCATACTTTTGGTTAAATCTGGCACTATCCAAGGCTTTTTAGACCATATGCTGATCGGAAATACTAGAGATATAGCATGGTCAACAGCTGAAGCTGCCTTGTTTTTAGGTGGTTATAGCTTAACCAGTGACACGGCAAAAAGTAACATAAGCCAGCTGTGCGATATATGGAGTGATGGTTCATTTGATAGGCTTCTATCACCGCGCTACGACAGCATAGAGCAAAACAGTATGAACGGGGTTCGGTTTACGCTCGACTTACAAGGGCAGCCGTCTGTCATAGCTGAAGCACTCAATGATAACGCTATGAATGAACAAGGATTGTTGCCACGCTTTTTGTTCGCCTTTCCTGACAATATGAATGGTAAGCTCGTTTATAACACTGATGAAAGGCTAGACGCTAAGCCTAACCTTGATACTCGATTACAAGCCTACTGGCAGCGGTGCCGTGAGTTACTAGACCCTAGCCAAGGCATTATCAGAACTGACGACGAGGGTAGGATTATCCGATTTGATATGCCCTTTGAGAACAGACAAGCTAGAAAAGCATTAGCAGACTACCAAACCGCTAAAGAGCGCCAATTATGCAAAGGCGGTCAGCTTGAGAAATACGCAAGCTATGCCAGACGCTTACATGAAAATGCCAGTCGTATCGCCTCAATACTGGCTTACTTCAATGGCCAGCGCTTCATATCTGCTGATGACATACATAGAGCCACATTACTGACTGACTACTCAATGAGTGAGCGCATAAGATACACCGACAAGCCCCAAGCTGGAGATAATGACGCGCAAAAGCTCATAGGCTGGCTAGTCAAGTATTGTAATAGACAGTCAGTCAATCAACTGGCTTACTCAACGGCTCAAAGTAAGGTTAATCCTAAGCACTTACGGAAAAAGCATAACTTTGAGTTGATAGCCGAGGTATTAGAAAGCGAGAGTTATATCAAAATCATAACTAGTGGCAAGGCTAGAACCATACAAGTAAGACCTGAATTGTTAAATGCTGGATAAGGGAGGGGGGAATGGGAAAGCATTAGCTAGACAGCTTGTTACTTCTACCCTAGCCAACTTTCCTATATTCAAACCCATTAGGCAAGTCAGGAAAATCAACGGCTATCATGAAGCTAACTTTCCTCGATTGCCTTTTTATCCTTGAAAGGGGAAAGCGCTATAAGTCATATATAGCATGATTTTCATAACTTACTTTCCTATTTTCCCTATTTTCCTAAATGATTAGATTTGGGTTCTATAAACACTAAACAGAAAACATTACTGCACTCCAGGTTCCTCACGATTAAACCATAAATCATTCCCTTCAATACCATTCTCAGTCAATGTATAAAACCCACTAAAAACTAATCTCCCGAAGAAGTTAGAAACACTTCCTGTAAATAGCTGTTTCTCACCACCTACTAGCCAAATAAGTTGTAGATCATTCTCTTCAAGCCACTCGAACAATATATCAGTTTGTATCAATGCAGAGGGAGAACCCTTTTCATTCATACTTGGATCGAAAAATACTAACTCTTCATTATCGTTAATCCAATGACCATATTGTTCTAAATTCGGAGAAAGACTTAACCCTGTCACGATCTCTTTAGCGGGTACATAAATGGATATTGAATCTAATAAAGACTGCTCTCTACCACCCATCTCCCATTCATATTCTACAATAGGTATCAGTTGCTCCAAATTGGAAGTATTCTCATTGTCAAATGTAGCTTTCCAACTATTATAATTATTATGAACACAATGCCATGGATACTCTCTGAAATAAGATTGATGCGACGTACTATGTTCTAGTATAGAGGGACTGCATAAAAACCTATTACCTATCATTTCCCTAAATTTTTCAACATCAGTTTTTTTGACGATACAGCTGTTAATTCTATACCATACATCCTGATAAGGAATCGTATCGTTATCTTCAAGTGGATCCCTACGTTGATGCGTTTCATTTTTCAAAACTAACCACTGTATATTACTGGAATCTGTAACTTCTAATAAATTTTTAAAATCAGGTAGGTTATTTTCAGACCACAACCAATCTTGTAGTTCATCTAAATTTCCACCTTCCAATCTAAAATTATTAGGTTGCCACCAACTGGTGGTCTCCTCTTCATTCCAAGTATGCCTATTAGTTTGACGAGGAATAAAGGTTGGGTCGATATCACGTTTGTACAGTTGCCAAGGTCCATAGTATTGAGAATCATCTACATCAGCGTAGCCCGCACCAATATAGAGGCAATTATCAGCTAAATGAGCCAAAAACTCATATAGTGCTATCCATTGGTATTTTTTACCAATTCGTTCAACTTTATTCTCCATACGACTGGTATAACCGAGATAATTACGTTCGAAATCATCGAAGAGTTCTGCTGTCCAACCTAGTTCAAAAGCTCGTTTACAAACCCATCTTTGTGCTGATTTACGACTAAAAGTACCTATTTGTTCACTTCTACCAAGTCCCATTACCCATCTGAAAACTTCAAAATCTTCATTTGAAAGAGATTCTTTAATTTCGATTTTTAATCTATCTAACTCTGTTAGTTCATTGTCAGCTGTTGCCTGTTCTTTTAAGTCCTTCTGAAAACTTTCTAAGTCAAATACGAACGGCATTTCATCTTTGGTCTTTTTTTCATCCAAATGAGCTAATAATTTTTCTTTAAGAGTAGGGTCTTCTATTTTTTCGGCAAACTGTACTTGAAGCTGGTAAGCATTTTGAGGTTCGCTCTCATCAATTGGTGTTGGGTTCCATTTATGAACATCGCTCATAGTATATTTATTAAAATCACCACTTAACACAGAGCTTTTAATTCTTGAAAAGCCCTGCCCTAAGTATTCGTCTAATTCTCCTTTAGTAGGAATATCTAGTGGCCAACTGCTTGTATACGGGGGACGAAATATTTCAGGATTGATACTGGTGTCTATTTGATCCTTATGTAATGCGAATTCCATAATCCCACGGGCATAATCTCTCAATAGCAAATGTGGGGTCGGTTGACCATTCTCAAATTCATTTTTCCATATCCATTGAGCTATTTCTCGCAAATATTGAATATCACTACTATTAGTAATCGCACCATAAGCTATTGCATATAACCGCTCGATAACATATAGGTCATCAACTTCTTTAAACTTATCAAACAACCCAATGATGAGCTTCGGATACACAGACAATAATCTAACAGCTGATTTAGTGGCTTGATCACGGATGACTCTATTAGACGTAGATGTCATCCAAATGAGTACGACCGCACATAATCGTATACGTTCTTCATCTACATCTGTTAGAGAACCCGAATATGCCCATTCTATAAGTGCTCTTAGATTAGACTCTTCTCCACTATCATCGTTTTTATCATCTGCAATAGCAATAAAGGTAGACCAAAACCTATCCCTTTCAGGTAAACTTTTATTAATCAGATTGAGATGAATGAGCTCACCGTTCCAAGGATGTGTTGGCTCCGTCGACAGGGCTAGCAATGTATCTAACTGAATAGAGTCATAACCGTCATTAGGTATTTCATTAAAAACCTTAAACGTCCTACTAGTAAAGGATTGAGGGCTTCTCCATAAAATTGTTTCTATAAATATATCATCTAAAAAATAATTAACTACTATAGAACTAGCAGGCAATATATCTATCATTTCTAAACTATACTTTTCAGGAATGATAGTTGCTAGTGCATTAAAAATACCTGCATATGCAGAATAGCTCTTACGGTCTATGATTGGAGCAAAAATACCGCTGTCAGAAAACGCTTGTTTTAAATCGGCTTTGTTTACACTATCTAATAAACTATTAGCAATAAAATAATCACTAAATCTTTCATAAGTAAATCGTATGACAGGTATATCTACCTTTTGGCTAACCTCGTTAAATATCACATCTTCGGCTATGACACCTTCGTGAAGTAGTAAGTCAAAAAGCGTATTATTAGGGTCAGGCCTTGAATCCATTCCGTTGATCAAAGTCATTGCTTCACTTAGCTTTAAACCAAATTGATGGTCTGGATATAGCTTTAATGCTAATGCATTAAATGTCTTATTAACAATACATTCACCTTTTCTATATCTTTTTACTCTGCATGCAGTGCGCTCTATATTGTTTATATAGAAATTGAGTAAATCCGTAATCCCTTTTAAACCTTTAGGAAATGAATCTAGCCCTTGATCTTTGATAGCTTTACAACAGATCTTAAGAAATAATGGATTACTAAACTCTGGAGAAAGAATAGGTGCACTAGGCTTCGATATACCTTGTTTGCTTAAGTAGATAGCAGAAGCTTTATGCTCAAAACCCTTAAATCCTTGATGAGTGATCTTCATTAATGTACTATCTGTTAGTCCTTCAGGAATCAACCAGTCCAAATATGTACTTCTACAGCTTAATATAATTTTTATATTAGGAAACTCTGATATTTTATTTATTAATACAGCAAGATAATTTGACCAATCTTCTCTATTTCTACCTTCATTAATAGCATCAATGATAATCAGTGCTTTACCTCTTGCACCTTCGCCTGATGCATCTAACGCACCCAAGAACATATCATCAGAAATGTCCGATAAATCCATACTCTTTTTAAGTGCGATTACTGGATCTCCACCCTCATAATGTTGACCTAACATAAATACCGTAGGTAAGTTATTTGCTAACCGCCTCAATGTTATATCGCAAAGTAAATGAGACTTTCCAATACCCGCCTCACCTGCTAATAACAAAGCATTTTGTAAAGAGGCCTTAAAATCACGAGAATTGAAAAAACTTATCAAAGCATTATTTGTTTCTTGTAAATCAACTACATATTCATTAATTGTTATATCAAGTTCACTAATTGGCATTTTACGCTTATTAATTACATCGAAGTAATCCATTATTTTTGAATCTAATGCGTTTAACTTATTCAGGCATAGCAATATTTTGGTATTAACAAGACCTTCTTTAAGATGCTGTAGTAATTCTGACTTTATCGACACATAATCATCAACGAAATCAACTTCGTTTAGTCTATCTTGAGGTATCTCTCGTCTTATTGAATCTAATTTTTCAGAAAAACCTTTAATCCATTTGCTAATATTCTTACTGACTATAGCGTGCCAATACTTAGGTTCACCAAGTGCCTTGAATACTTCAGCAATAGGTAAATCTACATGAAATTCTGGTGTATATCGCTCACCTAAAGACTGCGCTGATAGCCGAGTCAGTCTTTCAAAGTCGTCTCTAGTTAAGACAGGCGTTCCAAACCAGTATCTTGCTCGTCCAGCATACTTTGGTTGATCACGTTGTAATTGTATAGATATTTCATGTTTGCCCCATAGGATAAATTCAACTTGCATATCTTTGCTTGAGGCTAAAGCAAGCCATCTCTCTACATGTTCGTTCCATATATCAAGCGAGCTTTTAACGACTTTACCGCCCTTTCCTGTTTTACGACTATCATTTAGATCCCTAGGTATACACACATAGTATTTAGTTAGCTTAGGATGCTTCTCTAGGGCAGTCTCGACTGACTCGTTAATCTGTCCCCATTGATTAGTGGAAAGAGGATCTAGGAAATACTTCGCTTGCCAGCCATGTTCTGAAGCATCTTGCAGTTTCCAAAAACACTCAACCCCAGCGTCACCACCACCTCCGTCCTTGCGAACAAAGTAGTCGGCATTGGATGGTTTCTCTAAATGGGCTAATTGACATACTAACTCTTCAAAGCCATTATCTTGGCTACCATCGTGGTTACGTATTGTTCTAAAATCTAGATCTATCATTCAATCAACCTATTTCTAATAGTAATTAACTAAGCCCGAACATTATTTTGATCATTATAACTTGGATAAACAGCAATGAGTTACCGAGATCCTTTAGAATTAAGTTCGGAATTCTACTTGGCTTGAATTATCCCGTAATCAGGTTTGCTTAAGCAACTATTAATATAACAAACCACTTTGGTTGATACATCTTACATCAGGCATTGTGGGGAAAAAGGGGAAACTAGGAAAGCAAGGGCTGTGACGATTGAATTTAAAAGACTTTTGATGTTCCCTATAATATAACTTTATAGGAAAATGGGGAAAGCTATTCTTATGATCTTTAAAAGATAACTGTGAGGCTTCTAATTTGAACCTTATATATTTATTTCAGAATACTAGGAATGATATATACATTATATTAGCTTTTTCCTAGGGGTTATCTTCAACCAATAACATAACAAGATAGCCAAAATATTTAAGTACACTCGACGAAGCATAATAATTGCCTGTCATAGCTAAATTCTTATTAGACCGCTTACACTTTTTCTGTACTACCCGCACTTCATAGCCATGGAAACTCTCACGCGTACCGACACGTATTGAGCTATCGAGTCCTAGTTCTTTTTTAATATCTCTTGCTGCTTGCTCACTATGCGCTCTAATCTGCCAATGACTGGCATCGATAAGCTGACAACCTACTGTCACAAAATGCTGTAGCATCTCAAGCTGGGTCTCTTTAATGCCAAAATGAATCGATGAGGTGTTTAAGTTTTGTTTAACAGAAAATATATCCACAAATAACTTTAGTTCATCAGGTTTATCAGTTGACATCTGATACGCACGATCAAACGCTTTGACTAAAACCTCTTGATTTTTATGTCCCGTCGGCGCACTTAAAAGCAACCTATCATCAGAAAAAATTTGACTGGCTCTATCGTAAATCTGTCTACCTTCATGGATAGGAATACCATGCCAAAGTGCGACCTTTACCAACCGCTCTGCTCTTTTATCAATGCTTATTTTTTGAAGCTCTTTCAAGAATGCAATCACATCATAAATTTTAGGATGGATAAATATAGACGGTCGAGTATTCGCTGCGTCATTTTGTGTGTTTTGCTCATAATCTGTATTAGCTGGTGTTCTGTTATAAGAGAGAAGAGACTCTTTACTCGCAACCTTATTGATTAAATAGCCACGCATCTTAACAAGATTAGTTTGTTTGGTGCTAGGACTATAAGCTCTGCCATCTTGTCTATTTATCGTCTGATAACCAATACCTGTTACCATCTCAAACACTGTTATCGGTATAGCAAGCTTAGCTTCACTATTTTGCCAACCAGCCAGCAGATGCGCGGTATGAATGTAATGTTCAAACGTAGTATCTGGCGTTAGATGCCCTGCAAGACTTGCCAGCCCAAACCAAATGCTCTGCTCTTTATTATTACCAAGTATTGCCTTAATGATATTGTCGCCATGCTTTTTATCATAGTCTGTGACCACCTGAGCCAGTGGTGAGTCGCTCAACACTAGTGCAAGATGACTAATCGTAGTATGCCGAAAGCTATGAAAGGTAAAATCATGCGTGATAAGCAGCCTGTCCCATATAATTTTCATCATATTACTAAAAAGCACTGCTGGCAGTGGCTGGTCACCCGAGCCTTGTGAGAATAAATAACGCCGCTTTAACCTTTTTTGCTGATAATAGAATGTTATGAACTGTTTTAACTCGTCATCCTTGAAAAGACTATCTATCGGTATTACTCTTTTGGCACTACTGCTTTTAAGCCTACGATAACGGTTGGGTTTAAGTATTATTTTAGGTACTTCAACCATTCGACCATTAATAAGCCCTATATCTGCAATGTCACTAACCTTAATACCAATAATTTCATTAATTCGCATACCAGTGCGATAAACAAGTGCTAAAACAATCAAACAAAGTTGCTTTTGCTCAACTTCTAACTTCGATGATTGGATGTATCTTTTCATTGCGCGATATACATGTGGTGACACCATTTCGGCTTTAACCACTTGTCGGTTGTTACCCCAAGGGAAGTATACGTAAGGTGCATCAAAGTGAGTACGTTGATGATCGTGAAAGGCTTTTAGACGTCCATAAGTAAATTTCTGACTGTCTTTTAAACGATCAAGATAAGATATCGGTTGGCCAGTAGCATTTTTATCATCATCTATATCACTAGACGTATCATCTTCAAACTCCGATGACTTACATAACATAGACGTCTTACGACCATCTTTAATTTTACTTTGAATAATCTGCTCATAGATATCCTCAAAGTCGTCGCCTTCCCACTGACCAATATTCTCATCCATAGTCAGCATCAACCAATCGCGACCAATGCAGCCGATATATTTACTGATGGTATTTAATCTAATGCTATGATCATCCAGTAGCGATAACGCCCAGCTAAGTAAGCGTTGCGCGTTAGGCTGGCTAGCATCTGTCTTTAATGTTGTGATAGTAGAAGTAGCAGCGCTTCTGGTAAGTTTGAGCGTATCTTGCACTTCTTTAATTAGATTTTTGCTAAAGCTTGGATAAGCTATAGCATTTCGCTTGTTCTGTGATTTGTCTACCGCCTGATAACTGGCATCAAACAACTCAGACCATGTAAGCGGCTCAGGGTTTGGATTGATAACTTCTTGGTTATAGCGACTCAGCTTATCAGTCGGTAGCCCAGTGGTTTTAAGATCGCCTTGTTTAACAATAGAAAGCGCCCCATCAATTAAGCTACCTTCCATCTGCCGCCAGTGATAGTTGGCATGTTTAATAAGCATTGAGTGCTGCGGACGCTCAATATCTTTATTGGTGAGTTTAAGCGTCTTTGAGATATCATTAATGATGGTGTTAAATGGTTTTATTTTTGTCTTACTCAAGTCCTTGTCTTTTAGCGCATATAAAAAACACAAACTCATATCGTCGGGTACGTAGTCGATAAAGCGCTGCAAGTCGTCACTACTATCCAGTGCGCAGCCATAGTTATAATCAGGCACGCTAAGCGGTATTACGGCTAATTGCTCTGCTTTATCTTTACCATCAGTTGCTGGCAGACTAATCTGATAAGCACGGCGCTCACTAAACAGCCAATCATATAGCGCTCTTAATATGTCAATATCATTAACACCGCCATACATGATGCTGCAATAAATCAGACCCTCAACTAAATCGTTGATTGAGAATCGCCGTTTACGTTGCCAGATATCTATCATAGTTGCACTGCTATCTGCTACAGCGCGTCCATTCACAAACCAGTCATAGTTAGTAGTCAGGCGCTCACGAGTTGCCAGTATCGGCACCACAGGCTCATTGAGGTATAGCTGATGGGCTTTATTATAATCACGAACAAATTCTAAAAATCCGCGCCGCGCTAATTGAAAGTTTTGCGCAGTATCAAACTCCTTTTCTAATCGCTCGTTAATCGCCTCATAATGATGCTGCAGCTCACAAGGTGATTGCATGGGATTTTGATTAACATAGTCTGCAATCAGCACTTTAGCTGCGCTTTTAATGCTTTTTTTAGCGCCATCTCTGTTGAGCTGCCGCAGTTTGTGAGCACTAATGTTATCCATATAAGCGAACCTCAATTTGTTTTAGGCAAAGATCATTGGCAATCGCATCTAGATGAGGGCTGAGCTGGTGCAATTGATTAATAGAGCTTGATGACATGGGGTGCGTAAATTCTTGATCGGGATGCTCATGACCGTAAAGCGTACAAATTAGATAATCAGACACACGTTCTGTGAGCATGGATCGCAGCTGATGACGCAGCCAATTATCCTGATGACTAAAAAAATCTTGTAGCTCATATCGAACGCGGCTTGGCGTGATACCGATAAAGCCTTTTGGATTTTTTTGGTAAATTTGAATAAGCGATTGCTCTGATTGCAGAATAGCATCAAGGGGATAAGGTGTTTCAGGGCAAATTGGATTATAGATAGCGGCAAATTGCTTAATATAATCAATGTAGTTTTGTATAGCAGCGGCTAAAAACTGACTTAACGGAATGAGCCTGCCGTCAGACTGACCGTGACGCTCTTCTTTATCAGATACCCATAGTAGACGACGTTTAAAATCAAGCTGATTGAGTAATCCTGGCGCATGTTTAACCGGACGAATACCGGTTTGAATCATAATAGTGTGCCACAGCCAAACGCTATAGCTATTAAACTGCGCAGTATAGCGCTCGATACTATGATTGAGCCGTTCATTATAGCTCTCAGCGCTCATAGCCAACTGTTCAAAGAACTGCTGGCACGTAGAGGTTTCAAGCACCATATCGCTGCCAACATGGCTTTTATGACCATTCATGGACACGCTGCACTCATCTATCAATGACGCCTTTTTCTCGTCATCACAGTATGCGCTTAGCAGTGCTACTGCTTTTATATAGGTTTGCTCTAGATCAGCAGTTTTGATGCTGGTGTAATACAGCGGCGAGCTGTGCTTTACATCAACGCCTGTGAGGATGTCAGCATGTAGTGGCTTACTAAGGCCATTTTTAATCACTACAAACAATCCAGACTCGATATATTGAGCACTCAAAGCTGGCAGGTTGAGCTGATTCTTAACCTCGTTGATAGCTAGTTTGACATCATCAAGTGAAACAGCGACTTTGTCCTCTAACATGATCTGTAGCACTTCAGGTAGTGCTCGCTTGAATACGCTACCATAGCTTTGCCTGTGAGCAAGTAAATGGCTTCTGGTATTGGTGGTCACATCAATCGTGATAGCAATACTACTGACTTTACGAGTACGGTCATAAACAAAATACTGACGCTGACTGCGACCGCGCTGCCAATCATCAATTATATTGTCAATACTAAGACCGCTTAACAGTGACAGTAGTAAGACGGCATAACCCGTTCTACTTTTCATGTGTTCCTTCATAAAGCGTTGCCATAGCATCGAAAATAGCATTTGATAGCCAGTTACACTCAGCTGGCGATGATTAGTTGGGAAATGAAACTGATTGCGGCTGGCATGCTGATAGCTGCTTTTGAGCTTCCATTGCTGTAGCTCAGAGGATTTGGCGATTTGTTTGATGGGTTTAAAATTATTGTCCAGCAGTGGCGGTGTGTTATCATCGGCAATATTCTCAGCAGTTGCCACGTTAGTTGACTTGCGTGATTGTTTCGTACTAAACAATTTTTTCTGTAACGGCTCACCATCAATAACCGTCGTAGTATTAACAACACTTTGAGCTTTTTTTGAACGTTTGGCGCTCTTATCATAAGTTTTACCGATAAAAGCTTTATTGTTTATGACTACCTCATAAGCCAGCCTGATTTGACCAACTTTACTGGCAAGATACTGATTAGCAGCTTTACCCGTTGCCTCTTCTTGTTTGACGCTTATCTCATACTTTCTGATAGAAGATAAGCATGAGGATAGGTTATCGCACTGATCATGAATTCTAATTAACTCGTTGAGGATATCGCGCTGTGGATCAGCAGGCCTTAATGCCATACGAATACGAACGCCTAGTTTATCAATTTTAGCAAAATGCTTATCTTGCCTAGCTGTAATCATAAACATGATTTTGAGGTAGCCGCTCATAAACCGCCAAGCATCACTACCGCTATCAACCGCACCATACGCTTGATAAAATATAAGCAGCATATATGTAACCGCCCACTCTCCCGTTCTACCTTGCCCGATAATCTGCTGGATCACTTCAGTACAATCGATGCCCCTAAAACTAGCATTAGCAAGTGGCGCCGAACACAGTAGATCAATCTCAGCGTCTGGCACCAGACCGATAATATCAATAACCAATGCTTGCATTTGCACATAATGTGGCGAGCCTATAGGAATGAGCTTATTCAATACTCGTTTATCAGTCACATCATCGAACAGTTTAGTATCAGCCATGTCTACCATTCATCCAGTTCATGTTTTTAGGTAGACCTAATAAAGTCTCATCACATGCTACCTTACACTGCTGATATTCATAGCTACTTTGACTGATACCTGCAAAATGACAGTAATTACTAACGGTTAATCGGGGCACGCCCATCAGCTCACAGATAAGCTGCTTTGATGCATTTTGATATATGGCTTGAAACAGAGCCGGATGATTCACGCCAGCAAACCTAGATAGACTGAGAACCTCGCACCACGCCAGCCGCTTAATATCATGACGACTTTCAAGCGCAATCAGACAAGGCTGACGCCAGCTATCTTCGAACCTCATTACCTCATCGATTCGTGCAAAGTTATTGAAGAACTGATAACTGTCTCTATCAAGCATACATAACCGCAATGCTGGTCGATAATAATCATCTAAGCCTGCCAGCTGTGGTCGACGCAGAGGCAATCTATGCTGCTGCCAAACCATAAAAGCAGTTCTGGCATCAGGGTGAATGGTGAGATTTTCTGAGCTCAAAACTAACAGCTTTTGAGTTGAGCGAAGAGTCTTATTTTTCACGATAAACTGCTCTAAAAATTATCATTTCATTAATAGTACGTTATAACATAACATTATACAAGTGGATGATTTAATTATATTTATTAAAAACATATTGGATGTAAATGAGTGCAAAGTCATTAAAAAGAGCTCTCAAAAATAACAGCGATGCCATTACTTCGTGAGAGCTATGATTGTTTTTTATCAGGTAATAATATCGTTATTTTTAGAGTTTAGAATGAATGTATAGATTCAACTACATTATTTATAAAACCTAATTTTTACTGTCTTCATCAGGTATGTATTTTAATATCTCGCATGGTGTCACCTCTAGTACTTCACACAATTTGCTTAGTGTATCGAACTCTATACGAGTCGTCTCATCGTTATAAATCCTATGAAGTGTTGATTTACTAATGTCTGTCATCCTTACTAGATCGGCAACCCGTAGTCGTCTTTCTGCTAGAAGCACAGGGAGATTACAAGAAATCACAATAAAATCCTTATTGGTAAGTAAAAAATACTTGCCAGTGACTACTTTTCTGCTAGAATAATACTCGTTGGCAATAACTAAGTTTCCGTCAAAAACTATTTTATGCTGACTAACGCTTTATTATGTCATATACCTATCTTGCTGCTCAATAGCTGGCTAATGATGGTAGGTGTGACTGTTTCAATAGATATCATTACTATAAAAAGGGAATGTTAATCGTAGGTATCAGGTCATTAAAAAGGAGCACGTTGTGGGCATCAGCATTGAATGGAGCATGACACAAAATGCTTGGGACAAACGGGTCTGTGAAGATTATTGGGCTTATGATCACAAAATCAGCTATATAGATTATATCCGTCTGCTTTGTCAAAAATATAGCATTAATACGCATGTATTATTTGAAACCGTAAGCCAATGCTACGCTTGCTTAGATGATGTGTGCTGCGAATATTGCGGAAGCGCCTGTCCTATTGAAGTACCTGCCGATATTGCTTACATGCGAGCAAAAGAGAGTTGGTTTTGCGCAGTGTGTGAGCATGCTATGTGGCGCGGGGATTCTGTTAGCAAATAGAACCAGCTTCAATTGATAGTAGCAGCCAAAGCCATACGTTTACTACGTGTGGCTTTGTTTTTCTTCAGCATAAATTCCATTCAAACGAAAAAATTCAGGCTCATCAGTACTATTTGAACTATAGTATATAAAGGTATCGTCACCAGACAACAACTCTTCAACAGCTTCTGTTACATAAGCCATGGATTCCAGTGGTAAGCTTTGCGGACTCTGCATGCCAACAAATATTCCTTTAGTATCATGAGCTTTTGCAAGTAGATCAATCAGCTTGTGTGTGGCTATCTTTATCATATCGAATTCATGCCCGCCTGTAGAGCTCGCTTGAACAAACTGAAACGAATAACCACACTCAAACAAGCTTATAACGTCTGCTACATCTATACCGATAATAGTACTTGCGGACCTTACATCTAGCAGTTCAACGACATCATTTACTTCATTAGGCTGGCATCTAATAATGCCTTCTACAATATCTAAGCGTTCATACTCATTGTTATCTGTCTGTAAGCCTACTAAAATATCAGCCTCTGCTTTCTCTCTTAGCTCTAGTAGTGCCTGCTCATTCCAACCGTCATTGATCATAAAACAGGCGATAATAGATGGCGAATAATGGTCTTTATCTGGTCGGTATAAGGCGACACACGGAACACTATCTATTTTTGAGTTGTCGAGCTGATATTTCATGATTAGACCTTTTGTTACTCTAAATGTTATGACACTAAAAGTATCACTCGTTTTTATTTTTATACTGACTTACCGTATGATTAATGAATTTTTGTACTTCATTCATTAGCCTATCTACCTGTTGCAGATCTATCGAACTTTTACCATCAAATATATCTGTGTCTAATACAGCAAAGGTCATATGCCTACCTGAACCAAAGCGCTTTGGCTTAGTCACTTTTAAATCAAAATCAGAAGCTTCTATCTTAAATAGTTTATAGAACTCATTCCTAATCTTACTTCGTCTTTCCTTATCAGGAACAGACATTTTAAAGCAGATTTTCTCTTGCTCGATTTGCAAGTAAATATCTATATTATTCTCTACTCTATGACCCAGACCCCAAAAGCCCATAAAGCCGCCCGAAGGATTAGCAACATAACCCCAATTGCCTTCTCCTAGGTAAGACTGCAAATGTTGAAAAAAGCCAATCCAAGCCCGTTTTTTCCATTCGTTAACAGGTTTTGACTTAAAGCTTTGCACCGCTTCTTCAATAGACTGCAGATGGTTATGATAATCGCTATATATATCACTCTCTTGCAGTGCCGCATTTCGTTCACTATTAAAGAGGTCTAATAAATCTCGTCTAGTTACTGGATAAAAGCCGTCCTTTAACACAGCTTTGTAGTTGCTTTGATCATGCGTTTGTAAATAAATAGGAATGATTTTATCCTCTGTAAAGGTTTGAGCGTGTCCATTGAGCATAAACTGCTTGTATCGAATCAATTGATCTGAATGCTGCAAACTGCCTACTTTATCTTCAATTAATACGCAGTAAGTGTCGTTTATGATACAAAGGACATCAATGTTATTCGCTTGACGCTTCACTACTATTTTATCAATACGACTCGGTAGCGAGTTACCCGCTTTTTTAAAGAATAACGCCAATACACTGGTTGCTAATCTGTTTAGCGCTCTATGCTTATCGTTTCCTGTCTGATAGTCTTGGTCTGCCCAAGAAAGAAGCCAACAGATAAAAGCGTCTTGTGATAATTCAGAGGTGGCAAATTTAAATAAGTTAGGTGTGGTCATTCTAGCTCCTTGATTAAATTAAAAAATATATTTGTGTTTGAGTGATTTTGGTAAAACTCTTGATCAACTATTTTGTATATAATTTCATCCCACTTTCTAGACGCTCTAAAATAACCGCTTTTAACTGAGCAGGTTCAATCACAACTGCCAATTGTGACATACTCACTAGCCAATCTTGCAAGCGCTGCGTATTGGCAACCGTTGCGCGCACTTCATTCCAAGTGTCATCGATAACCGTAATCGTTTGAGTAGATGATAACGGCCGCTCATAGAGGTGCTGACAGGCATATTTCTGTACCTTTAGAACCAGTCCGATTTTTAAACCATTATTCAATTCCAACTTTCCTAGCTTACGTAGATTCTCAAGAGTAAAAGCATTGCGCTCTACCCAGTCCGGTACCAACTGCTCTGTTACTTCAGCTGCTTCAATACGATTAACTGCAAAATTACGATGTGCCTTCAACAGGACGTTATCATCGATATGATCACTCGTTGGATTAAACCCAGTAAGATAGATCATATTGTCGATAAAGACTAAACCTTTGGGGTAAATTATCCTAACGTTTGAATGTTCATCCCATTTTTTTCTATAAGTGATGTGTAGTTGCTTATTCTCTAACAACGCTTGATGAATGCTAGCCAGCACGTCACTATCAAGCTTTGGTGCTTGTACGATACTGGGCAGGGTAATGAGATGATTTTGCCACTGCCCTAGCCTGCTTTGATTGAAGCTGGTCTTATCTTGACGATCTAACTGACCAAGCTTTTCACTAATACTTTGCTTGAAAGACGTTGGTAAATAATTTGCGGTATATTTATCAAGCATTTGCCAAAAAAACACCGTTTGCTCATTAATAACATCGATACTAAAGCTTGGCTCAATATAAAACCTTGCCGTTTGTCCGCTAATATTCTGTCCCCAAGCTGGCAGACGCATTAAAGCATCGCTGTGAAAGATGTCATTAAATATTTGATTGAGACTACTCAAATCGTTCTCTAAATTTTTACGCTCGTTTGCGTAATGGTTAGGATTATTGCCATAAACGTTCATTAGCTCTGTGAGTGATATTGCCTTGTCTTTACTACGTGGCAAGCGCTGATATAGCATAAACAGACGGGTTGATTTGTTGTAGCTGGCGACTGGGTATGTGGGCATATTGGCTGCTCTATAGGCTATAGAATCTATCAAACTGTCATTTTAAAAGTAGGCTCTTATAAAAAGGTTAATCTAACCGCACCACAATCGCCGTGCCATTATCATAGGCATTGCCATCAGAGTCATAAACTTGCTGTTTAAGCGTCTGTAGCCACTCTTGTAAATCCGTTTGATTATCGATACGCGCCCATTCATTACTTGGCACTAAATCATGAATACCGTCAGTACAAACAACAAGACTATCACCTGCTTGCACTGTGATTGTCTGTTTTGTACTATTAGGTGGCTCGTTGCTTGGGTCATCGCTATTCACTGCCAATGCAAAGCACTCAGTGATACTATATAAGCTGCCTGCCATACCTGTGCGGTTATACTCATCAAAACTTGCTTGACGATCTTCATCGTGCGCCTTCTCATCTACCAGCTCATTTAATAAGTTATGGTCACGAGTTAAGCACTGCCATCCTTTTGTGTTTTTTCTTAGCAAGTACACACGGCTGTCACCGACATGAGTGATGTCTATATTGATTGATTTATCATCGTTTAGTGTGCCGATGATCATCGCGAGGGTTGCTGCAGCGCCATAGCGTTTTTTTGTGTGCTTGGTTTGGCTCAGTTGCGTATAGATACGATCTGAGGTCATGTTTTGGATGTTTACTTGTTCGTCATTCCATAGCGATCTAATTGCTTTAACAACTGCCTTCGAGCAGTGCTGTGACTGGTTAGAGCTGGCAACGCCGTCTGATACCACAAAACAAAATGGCGCTTGCACTGATGTTACAGGCATTATTCCTAAGTTCTCTTGATACCAGTGATCTAAGAAGAAAAATGCGTCTTGTTGGATGTTATTGCTAGCATTACCTTGAAAGGTAATGGCGCAGGCGTGAGCTATTGTTTCAACAAGAGGTTCATCCTCATCACTTAAAATAGCTGTCATATTCATTCGCTCATTAATTATTATCGTTAAGACAAGTATAGTAGATTACCTACCAATTTACTTTCTAGGTCATGCGATATTTTGAATTGATAGTAATCACGAGTGACTGAAATCTTCTAAAGGTTCACCAATCCAAGCTCAAAGAGGTAAGCGATATTGCTGACAACTCATAAAGGTTATGTTTAATTCTCTCTTACTCATCAGGTGACGATCTTGTTCTTTTTTAGGGTATCGGATTATCAGTATTTATAGGATAGAGTGATATGTACCTAGCACGATTTGGTACAAAAAACCTGCTTAGGCTTAACAGTAAATGCTCAGTGGGGTTTTGTCAGTTTTACAAAATTCTTAGGTGACCTGAATGATATCGGGGTTTGATTTGTTATCAACAGTAAATTCAGCCGGAAATCTTGCTTCGTTAACCATATTATATTCGAGAATTCCTGAGACTACAGTCTTTCCTTTATATCTTGTCAGGCCCTCATTATCCGTAGTACCGACCTTTAATGGCGTAGCTGGCTTTGCCGCGGGAGCGGCATAAGCTGATACACCAGTAAGGGCTAATGCTGCTGCTACAGTAAGTGATACCAATTTGTTTTTCATTTGAAATCCTTTTGTTGGTTAGCTATTTTGCTGCAATAGTTGGGTTTAGACTGTGTACGTTATCGCATAATACGATTAGAGTATTTAATCAAAAAGACAAGTAAACGTTTTGTTTTTAGAATTATAGGTTGCACCCATATCTATTATTTCATCCCAATACTCCATCTTGTAAGATTTAAAATTAGGCAAAATAGTAGAGAGATTGGCGGTTGGTGCGAACTTTAAGGCTTCACCTGCACCTGAAGATTCTGGTCTAAACATAAATACGTATTCCTCTAAAGGCTGGCCGCGATATTTAATACCGTCTTTGAATATTAGATGATATGCGGTAAACTCACCTCCCTCTTTTATTTTTACTTCCTTTATCGTATCTCGATATGCTGATAACCATTGTGACCTCGGCTTAACAAAGTATCGGTAGTCTTGTGATACCCCTTTAATACTATCCTCTAATGACAACTGACTTTGGTCGAAAGTTTTAAAGGATAAATTTTTACCTACACATCCGCCTTCCATATCACCAAATAAATAAAGCATATCACTTGTTGGTAATTCTTGAGAGCTGCTTATCGCTACTTTATTAGTATCCACAGAAGAGCCACCTAAGCCTTGTTGTACACCTGCTATAGTGCCTGTCACTACCTCATTCACCAAAGAACCAACACTTTTTACTACTGTTGTGCCCATTGTTTGACTCTCAGCACAGCCTGATAGAGCAATAAGGCTGCTAATAGCAACCAATGACAACATATGATTCGATTTCATAATTTAATCCATTAGCGTTTAAAATACTGAATAAATATTACAGGTCAAAAGTACAGGTTATCTCATTACCATCATCATCAGAATCTATTAAATTAGGGTACATATCTCTGTTTTCAGGTTTATAAAAGTCTTCGAAGCTTTTAGCGATACCAAAATCCTTGGATGTACCAGAATTGCCTTCTTCTATCATTGCGAGAACATAAAGAGGCTGATAGCCTTCTTTTTGCCATTTGTAAAAATGCTGGGAAAAAGGAAAGTCTTCATCTGTATCACAATTAGATTGCACACGCGTTAATTCTTTTTCTCTAAATAGATCTTCAAGCTTATAAACGGCACTTGTTGTTTCATCTTCTGCTATACCCTGGCCAGAACTAATATTAATTAAACTTGGTTTTGTTTTAGTGCCATAAGCTACAACATAGCTATGATCATCTAAGTCACCAATGATGGAATAGTTGGTACCTCCATCTAAAGTAGGTATGTTGTTTCGCCATTCTCGCACATCAGGTATTTCAGCCAGAGTTTCCCATTGCCAATCAGTATTGGGCTTTAAAGCGAGATAATCAGTAACCTTGGAGAATCTAGGTGCGTTTTCTTCTTCGACAACCTCTTCTTCAATAACAACGATCTCTTCTTCAGCAACTGCTGGTTCTACTGCAACCACCTCTTTGTTAACAGCCGAATTTTCAGTAGTGAACCGCCCCGACTTTATCGGAGAGTGATTTACTTGAGTCAGGCAGCGATGCCTGACAGGGTTAAATTATCATAATACCGCTTTTCAAACTCAAAGGGTGACACATATCCAATCGTGCCATGTAAACGGGTTTTATTAAACCAGTCCACCCACTCAAGGGTTGCCAGTTCAACATCGTTCACACCAGTCCAGTTCTGCTTTAAATAGTCAATTACTTCAGATTTATAGAGTCCATTGACCGTTTCAGCCAGTGCATTGTCGTATGAATCACCTGTTGTACCAACAGAAGCAATCACGCCGCAGTCCGTCATCTTATCGGTATAGCGAATAGATAAGTACTGAACCCCTCGATCACTGTGATGAATCACATCTTTGGGATAGTTTCTATCTGCTATTGCTTGATTTAACGCCGCCATCACCATATCGGTATTCATCCGATTCGATACTTTCCAGCCCACAATAGCGCGAGCAAACACATCAATAATAAAAGCGGTATACACCCAGCCGCTTATCGTCTTGATATAAGTAAAGTCTGCCACCCAGAGCTGGTTAGGGCGATGAGCGCTAAAGTTACGATTAACCAAGTCATCAGCACGCTTTTGATCATCACGGCTGTGAGTTGTTATTTTACCCTTACCGCGCCAGACACCTTGTAGGCCATGCTGTCTCATTAAACGCTCTATGGTACAACGAGCAACCTTTAACCCATCAGCTTTCATCTGCTGCCAGACTTTACGCGCACCATAACGGCATTTGCTGTCAGTCCAGATGCGTCTGATTTCACTGATGTAAAAGTCGTCATGCTGACTGCGAAGGGAACGCTTCTCAGGGCAATCCTCCAAGTCTTTAGCACGATAATAAGTTGACGGGGCAATCGGTAATACTCTACAGATCAGCTCGACCCCATAAAGATGTTTATTGTCGTCGATGAATTGAATCATGATTTTAGTCAGCGGTCGAGCTCCGCCTGGGCGAAAAAAGCCGCAGCCTTTCTGATGATTTCATTAGCTTGCTTGAGCTCTTTATTCTCGCGTTCAAGCTCTTTGATGCGTTCTTTGTCGCTTTGCGCTTGCACTGAGGCAGGAATAGTTTGATCGATGTGTTTTTTATGCCATGATCGTAGGGTTTCAGGCGTACAGCCAATCTTAGGGGCAATGGCTTGAATGGCTGACCATGTAGAGGGATAGTCGTTTTCTGCTTCGATCAGCATGCGAACGGCGCGTTCTTTAATCTCAGGAGTGTAGGTTTGTCTTTTCATTGTCGTATTCTCTCAGAATGTTGAGTCTCCGACAATCTCGGGGCGGTTCAATGGGACTGTCTGTGGCTAGCAAGTACAAAAGATGAAAACTAAATGGGGTAGCTGCAATATCGAGCAATGGCGAATATTACTTAATCTTGAATTGGCTAAAAAGCCCTTCCCGGTTTAGAGTATATTATCGTGCATGAGTTATTACACTTTAAGGAACGATAGCACAACGATAGATTTAAAGCATTATTAGATACACACATATCTGACTGGAGATCGAGACGTGACTTACTTGATCGGTTGCCTGTAGGTCAAAATGACTGGCAACAGCGAGAGTAGTATCTTATTGTCTGATCAGATATATAGATTCGCTACTTTTAAGCTAGATATAGGCTGGCTTGAGATTTGTCAGATGCTAACCACCTCATTAGTGCGGTTATAAGAATATCAATATCATAAATTCATATACGATGTGACTGATTTTTATAGAAGTAAAAAAGGTTGCCAACACTATATTGTGCATAGTGTTAGCAACCTTTCTTTAATTGGTATTTTACTTAGTTGATGTGCTTAATATTGGGGTTTGTCAATACCGGGGTTTGATTGTTAAAAACGATACAACCTTAAGGTTCAGTTAAGGTTGCTCCTTTATCATGCTTCCATGATGTTAATCGTGCTAAAAGCTTTTAGCCATTTGGAGACAGCTGATGTCATTATCTATTGATAGCACTCATACCTTGCAGAATGTTCTAAATACGACCTTCTATATTGAAGCCGTTAAGCCAATGTCAATATTGGAGGTGCAAGGAATACCTTCATCCCTATATATACGCGCCAGCACTCAAATTCCAATAGCGACATCGCCTACTTCATATACTCAAAATCAAGATGCCCAAGCATTCATCAAACAAATATATGAGTACATCCATCACGCTAGATTAAGCTACTTTATGCCTATTTTGTTTTCAGGTTTTGCCGATATGCCATCCTATGGCGATTGGTTATCCGCTGACGATGATACTTTGCCCGCGTTTAAAGGCACGAGCGTTGCTATCGGTCTAAAACCTATCTGTGAAGATAAGATATTTTTAGAGCAGTATTTAAACACGCCAATACAAAATGAGATCAGTAGAGTAGCAGGCGAGCTAGTCAATCGTCAGCGCATTTTTGAGATTGGCAATTTAGCATCAGGTTGTGCTGGTAGCGCGCGGCTTATGATAGCATTTTTGGTGTTTTATTTATCTACCCCTACCCTGAATCCTACGACTCATGAATACCAAACCAAAGCAGACTGGGTAGTGTGTACTGGCACCGATGCTGTGCGACATATATTGGCGCATATGGGCATTCGCAGCCATGTTATTGCCAAGGCCACTGCAGAAGCGCTAGAAGACCCTGAGCAAGTATCATCATGGGGCCATTACTATCAGCACAACCCTTTGGTGGTCGCCATCAATGTGGCAGATGCTAAGCGGGTATGCGCCCCTCATTATCGCTATAACGAAACGTTAGAGATGAATTATGCCACTCGTTTGACGCTAAATAAGATAACCGTTTAATACTCATTCATTAGCTTACCATCAACCAATAACACTGCACCACTACAAGACAGTGAGAATAACATGAAACCCATTTATACCGCGATATGTGAGCATGCCCGTCAGTCACCTATGCAAGTGGCGATACAGACGATAGACAATGACAAAACGATCAGTCTGACTTATGGCCAGCTTCAACGCACGTTGTCGGTGCTCCATGAGACATTAGACATATGGCAAGGCAAGCGTGTCGCTTTATATACCCATAATGATATAGATTGGATCATACTCGATTTGGCATTGAGTACCGTCGGCGCGGTCGTTGTGCCAATCCCCTTATTCTTTAGTGCATCACAAATTGCGCACTTACTACAAGATGCGCAGATAGAGACGGTATATGTTGGAGCTAGTTTAACAATGCCAATCATAGACAATATGGATCATTGGGTGATCGCTGATACACCAGAGACAAAAGCCATTAAGTCTGAGCAGGCGACTCATATCAAAGGTAGCTTTTATCAACTTACTGACACTATCATTGACCCTAGCCTTACCTCTCAAAATTCCTCTACTGCCAACGATTTTTGCAAAGTGACTTACACCTCAGGCAGTACTGGTATGCCAAAAGGCGTATGTTTGGGTCAAGATACTTTGATGCGTATTGTTGAGTCGTTATCGGGTGCGCTAGCTGACACCTTGAAAAATGACGCTGCTAACACTTCAGAAGTTACCGAGACCACAAGCAAATTTAGTCATTTGAGCGTGTTGCCTTTTGCCACTTTGTTAGAAAACGTGGCAGGCGTCTACGTGAGCCTATACATGGGCCGTACTTTGGTGACAGGGCAAATTGATCAATTTGGTTTGCTATCCAATCAAGCCTTTGATGCCGAGCGGCTGATAAAAACCGTACGAACCCATGATATCGCCAGTGTTATTTTATTACCACAAATGCTAAAAGCCATTTGCGAGCAAATGGCAGCTAATGAAAAATCCCAAATTTGCACAAGCACTAGTGGCGAGTGTACGCCTAGTATTGCTTTGCCATCCTTAAGATTTATGGCAGTAGGCGGCGGCAAAGTTTCACCCAAATTATTACAAGATGCTAACACCTTAAACTTGCCTGTCTATGAGGGCTATGGCTTGTCTGAATGTGGCTCTGTGGTCAGTCTAAATACGCCTAAAGCAAAGCGCGCAGGCAGTGTGGGTAAACCTATGCCTCATGCATCGGTCAGCATCGCAGATAGTGGCGAGGTGATGGTCAAAGGCAATGCGATGCAAGGCTACCTAAACCATGATAATAGCAACGAAGACAATGGCATCATTGCCACAGGGGATATCGGTCATCTAGATGACGACGGCTATTTATACATCACGGGTCGACGCAAAAACGTGCTCATCAGTAGTTTTGGCCGCAATATCTCGCCTGAATGGGTAGAAGCGCAGCTCTCAACGCAGCCCATTATTTATCAGGTAGCGGTACTCGGAGATGGTGAGCCTCATCTATCTGCGGTGATAGTCGCCAACCCTAACGCGACATCAGCAGATAACAGTGATTTACAATCTGCTATCAAACAAGCACTAAATATCGTAAACCAAACCTTGCCTGACTATGCTCGTATCAAACAGTGGCATCTAGCCGAGCTACCTTTCAGCACTGACAATGGATTATTAACCGATAACGGTAAATTGCGACGACTACAAATTCTTGAGACTTATAAATCAGCACTCGGCTTATAACGGACACTCTCACCAGCAGCACAACAGACTCTATTACTAAGCTTTTAATAAAACATAGTAGGAAAAATGCCGTTGACCGTTTAGATAGTACATAAATAGACCAAACCTAAATAGATCAAAGCTAGCCGTTAGCCTACATATATTTTTACCACTTATCGTTATAGGACAGCATTATGCAAACCACTCTTATGCTAAATGATTTGATAAAAAGTGACGTTATCGAAATTGACACTCCTGAGGTACTAACCTCTCAAGTGTCTGCCAGCGTATCATTACCTAAGACCTCTGATATTTTAACGGCCTTAAAAACCCATGGTTGGATGTTACTTCGAGGTCATCACTACGATGTGGACACGTTTAGTCAGTTGATGAGTCAACTGTGTCAGACCTTAACCTATGATCCTGCCCGTCAAAACATCACTTCTGAAGCCCAAAAAGTGGACGCAGGTGCGCATGCTATTGGACTACATATCGAAAATGGCAATACGCCGATGCCACCTGATGTCATTGCCTTTTTTAGTGAGTTAAGCGCCAAAAAAGGCTCACAAACAACGATATGTGATGGATATGCTGTGTATCAAGCACTATCACCTGAGCTAAAAGCCACTTTTAGTCAGCCGATGCGTATCAGTCGCTATTTACCTCAAGCAATTTGGCAAAATTACGTGGCTACTGCGACCGGCAGAACAGATGCCGCTGATCAAATAAGCTTGGATGATTTAGATAAATTTATCGCTGCGACGACGAGCAAGACGTTAACGCATCATGTAGAGCCTCAGACAGATGGCGGCGTTCGGTACGTGTTACAGGTACCTGCTATCCGAGAGGACAACTTAAGCGGGCAGTTCGCCTTTGCAAACACATTACTTGGGCCATCATTTAACTATGAAAAACCTAAGTTCACCCTAGCGAATAGTCAAAGCGTTGATGATGAGCTAATAGCCAAGCTGACTCGAATCTGTGAAGTGCATACTCAAGAAATTGCGTGGCAAAATGGTGATGTGGTGATACTAGACAACAAACGCATCATGCATGGTCGTCGACAAATTGACGTGCCCTTAGCAGAGCGTAAGCTGTATATTGCGATGGGTCTTGGAATTAAGCATGGCATTAATCACTCAGACGATTAGCAACAGCGCATATCACTACAATCCGTGCTTCAATAATCCATGCTTTAATAATAATTGTTCAACAAGGATGCGATATCATGACACTACCTAATGGTCAATCAGCCCTAATACAGTCTACCCTGCAATACACCATACTAATTGGTGCCACGGGTGGTATCGGACAAGAGATCGCACGGCAATTATGTGCCAATAATCGACCGGTAATCTTGATCGGGCGTAACAATCAAACCTTGACGCATTTAGTGGATGAGTTGACCAAAGACTATCCTGATGTCCCGCTTCTGTCTCATACATGTGACTTAAGCTCGCAGGCGTCGCAATCGCTACTGTTAGAGGGGCTGGGTGAAATGACACAAGGCCATGGAAACGTCATTGATACTGTCATACTCAATGCAGGTATCAATGACTTTGCATTACTCACGGATCAAAGTGATGATACGATCGAACAGATGATGTTGGTCAATGTGGCGTATCCACTACAGCTCATAAAAAGACTACTGCCTATCTTGATAGCACAGCATAGTCCGAGCCAAATAATCAGTGTTGGCTCAACCTTTGGCAGTATTGGCTACCCAGGTTTTAGTGCTTATAGCGCTAGCAAGTTTGCCTTACGCGGCGCAAGTGAAGCGTTAGGCCGCGAGTATGCCGACACCTCAGTGAAGTTTCGATATTTTGCGCCTAGAGCCACCAAGACCACCATGAATAAAGATGCAGTCGTCGCCATGAATGAGGCATTGAAAGTGAAAATGGACTCGCCTAAGACCGTCGCAAAAGCGTTGATTCACTTTATATCAACCAAGCAGGCGCATCAGCATTTGGGGTTTCCCGAGCGTTTTTTTGCATGGCTCAATCGACTGTTTCCCAACATTGTTGGCAATGCCATTGTCAAAGACCTACCCACCATCAAACAATACGCTAAAAAAGGACAGTAACCAGTTAGGTTGTCATGGAGTGAGTATGTTGTTAAATGGCCACGCCAAATAAGCGGCCAATCAATGAGGTTGCTACCATAGCTAGTACCCCCCAAACTACTACTCTAGTAGTAGCAGGAACAACAGGCGCACCGCCCAAACGAGCAGAGATGATCCCAAGTAGCATTAAGCCTACTATCGTCAAAGAGGCCAGTGACCAAACCAGTGTTTCCGCTGGTAATAGTAGTATCCCAATGATCGGTAGTATCGCCCCCGCTATAAATGATAGTCCAGAGGCAACTGATGCATGAATAGGCTTCGCTTCACTAAGATCCGTTAAGCCTATCTCATCACGAGCATGAGCCTCCAGGGCATTGTGCTCAGTCAAGCTTACGGCCACTTGATGTGCCAAATCATGCTCAAGTCCACGCGCTTCATAAATTTTTGTGAGCTCTATTAGCTCACGCTCAGCATTATGCGTCAGCTCATGTCTCTCTTTATCGAGATCCGCCTTTTCGGTATCCGCTTGTGATGAGACAGAAATATACTCGCCAGCCGCCATCGACAACGCACCTGCGGTCAACGCGGCCATGCCAGTCAACAGCAATGTCTGACTGCTTGGGCTGGCAGCCGCTACCCCAACCAATAAACTGGCTGTCGAAATCAAACCATCATTCGCACCCAGCACTGCTGCCCTCAACCAATGATTGCGATTGCTCAAATGTGCTTCGTCATGAATAGAATAATGATGCATAAAATCCTTAAAAGGTATAGACACGGATTGGTATATCCTAGTGTAGCTTATAATATCACTGCAGTTTATACCGCTTGATACTATAACGCTCCATACATAGTCATTTGAACGGTCAATCGAATTGCCAATTAAATAGTCACTTGACTTGTTTCATCATCAATAATCTATAGCTAGTCAATACAAAAACCAATGTCTGACTACTTGCATAAAATAACAGCAACGGTAATGCTCGACTGTCAGATCCCACCATAAACACATGGATGCTAATAAGCATATAAGCTGTAAAGGTCAAAAAGTGTAGCCATCGCCACACTGATTGACCAATATACTTCTTAATATAGAAACTGAATGCACAGATAAATAACAGCCAAAACCCCATCTGTCCCAATGCCACGCCCACCCGATCAGTCTGGAAACCAAAAGGTACTAAAATCTGCCATATATGCAGATTTAGATAGTTATCCGCCAATAAAATACCAGCATGAAAAGCGGCAAAGCCTACCGCTATCAGACTTAAATACTGATGCAAGGCAAATACCCTAGCCGCATTAAAATGCTTTCCTAAGCGTGTACTCAGTAATAAACCAAAAACCACTGCCAGCCAAAATAAAGCATAAGCAATCACACCACTTGCCCGTGATAAATACCAAAAATGCTTATCTGTGGCGGTCAGTAGTTGTGAGACCGTCTCTCCCCACATCAATAGCATGTAGCTGCCGACTCCGATGGCAATACTCAAAATCAATACAATCCACATAACCTGAACAAGAAGCGACGTATTAGAAGTAGCCTGGCTGTGAGTAAGATTGTCTGTATGCATGACGATACTCCTATGAATGCATCTACTTAATATATTGGTATCTGGCGTATAGAGCGTGAGTCGTTAGACGGCAACCAAGTTGGGCTCACTCAAATTTGGCTCAATAGCAATGGACGATATCACGTTGTTATTCGTATCAATTAAGAGCGCCGCAATATGATGCTGGTTCAGCCATGTTATTGCTTCTGTAACGCCGAGGAGCACACAATATTTTGCGTATACCTCTGCTGTTACAGTATCCGCAGCCATGACCGTTGCTGTCAGGACATCACTGATAGCCGGACGGGAATAATGAGGGTGAATTAAATGATGCTGCCAACGACCTTTATGCCACCAGCGCCGATAATCTTGCCCAGAAGTGGCGACAGCACCAGATCTCAAAGTAAGAATTGCGACATCTTGGTCGTTTTGCATATGCTCGCCATTAGCACAGTAAGGTTTAGCAATTGCCACGCCCCAAACAATTGGACTGTCTATTGCATTATCTAGGGCTTGGCTTCTTGGGACACCGATTGCTATATCACCGCCCATATCTACCAAACAAGGGAGTTGCCAGTCATGACTTCGACTAATCTGCTCAGCTAATTGCATGGCACACCAGCCTTTGACATAACCATTCAAATCAAGTGCTATTCCAGCGGGCAGGTAGATCTGATGCTGACCATCAACCAATCGGCGACACTGAATACTGTCTATTTGCTGATTAGGATTGTTAGCATTGGGTTGAGCTTGTAAGTATGTGGCGGCATTTGAGCCAGAGTTTGAGGTAATTACGGGTATAGATGGCGTAGACATTTTTGGCAAGGTTTCAAATGACTGCCTATAACCAGCAGCCCAGAGCGGTTTGAGTAAGGTTGGGGTTATGAGACCTTGAGTTTCTACAACAAAATATATGGCGCGACCTAAGACCTCAAACAACTCTGCACTTACCTCCCTCCATTGGTCGGTATGATTATTAAGTCTCATGAGCTCACTGGTTTCATCGAAACGACTAAATATATGCTCCCAGCGTGCTAAACGCTGCTGAGTTTCACTTTTTAACAAAGAAATTTGGTGATCTATTATTTCCTGCGAGTGCTGTGTGCCAATCTTGGTAATGTTTAACGTTATTTGAATGTGGCAACCCATCGCCGCCAGTTTCAGAGTCGCCAATTTTGTCGTGTTCTTACTCATCAGAAGACTCCATTTTTTGCGATAGGGTATAAGCTCAATAATTACTCATCTTTGCTTATTTATTGATTTGCTGGTTATTGAGAAGAACGCGTACGGGCGACGACTGTTATTGCCTCTACAGGAGCAGCTTCATTGACCTGCCTCAGCTGTGTGATGTCAACAATGGGTATTGATGCAGCAGCTAGCTCACCACTCCCAGAATCTGTAGTATTTACAGTGACGGCGCTCACAGATGGGCTGTCTGTCTCTTGATTGAGCAAAAATAACCATCCACCCATCGTGCCTGCAATCGATGCAATCATGATACTGCTTTTAAGAAAGGCGAACGGATCAGCTTTTTTACTCGTCTTATTAGCAGGTTTCTTTGGAGTTGCTTGGGCCGTTGATTGTGTATTAGTCATCATAATCATCTTCCTCCTCATGGTGTTTGTAGCTCGTTGCGATTAGATGATCACTCTTTTTGTAATCCTCGTCACGGTATTTGCCGACTTTTTCATTTTCGTCCCTGTCGTCATCATGATGCTCATCTCGATCATCTTCATCGTAGTCTTCATAAAAATTCTCAACACGATAATTATTGGTCGCTACCGGATTTAGAACCGTGCCTAAATTGGCGTCAATATAAGTGGCGCTATTATCTAATAGCACTTCATAAGCGACCTTACCGTTATAGTTGATGAGCTCTGGATTGGCCTGCAATATCGCATTGGGTGCGTCTTGTTTTGCCAGTGCTGTCGCTTGCGCAGGACTAAGCGCAGCAAGAGGTAACTGCTGCACCGATGAGGATGAGGCGTTAGGTGTGATGTCAGCATTTTGAGTGATGGGATCAGCTACTGATAAAGTACTAGCAGGTTCGGGAGACTGCACGGCTAAGGCAATAACCCCACCAAAGAATACTAAGGAAGTCGCACCGACAGTTAATAATAGTGGTTTTAAGAGCGGTAGGCTCACAGGTTGTACTCCATATAATGTTATTAGGGAATACGAGTAGCATACGCACCGAATATTAACTCAATCTTAAGACAGTATGATTTATTTTTTTACAATGGTTTTGAGAGTGGGCTTTTACTTTTAACTGTTACCACAAAGCCTGTTTCTGGTTGAGAGCGGTTGGCAAACGCTAAGGTGAGGTTGTGCAGCTCGGCGATTCGATTGGCGATTGACAGTCCTAGCCCACTACCTAGTTGGGTTTGACCTGCTGGACGGTAGAAGCGTTCGCTCAGGCGCGCTAGCTGCTCTGGGTCTGCACCCAAGCCATTATCCACCACTTTAATATTATCAACATCTAACTGCAGTTCAATCAGACAGCCCTCTGGGCAATAGCGGATGGCATTGTCTAGTAAATTGCGGATTAATAGCTTAAATAATACTGGATTGATAAGAATGGGCAAAATATCGGCAGGATTGTCACAGTGTACGGTGCGTTTTAATTGAATGTGTTTTTCACGAGCCAAGCGGTTGACATCACTCAGTACAGAATCTGTGAGCATCAGCCAGTCTGGATGCTCTAATTGCTCAGGAGGCAACTGCTGTTGCGGCTCTATCTTGGCTAAAACCAATAATTGATCGACCAAATGGGTCGCACGCTCAATGCCATCGCTAATCTTTTGTGTGTGATAAAACAACTGATTGTCGTTTTCTATGCCAGACAGTTGTAATAGCTGCTGCTGTAACAAGTCTGCTTGTAGTTTGAGCGCAGCCAGTGGACTACGCAGCTCATGAGAAGCATCAGCGGTAAAGCGTTGTTCACGTGCCAAGGTATCTGCCACTTTTATAAACAAAACGTTTAAAGCGGTCACCAAAGGCTGAATCTCTTTTGGTACGTCTGCTGTGATAGGACTATCATCTTGCAGCTTGCGCTGTTCCACCTCGGCACTGATTTGGCTTAACGGCATCAGTCCGTGTCGTATCAATCCGATAGCCAAAATCATGAAGGAAAATAGCCCAATCAACATAGGCAACACTTGCACAGACATTGCTTCGACAATCATTTCTCGGCGAGAATCAAGGTTTTGACCAACAGCGATCACTCGGCCTTCATGCGTGTCATCGTAGCCATTGTCACCATTATAGTCATCATGCGCATAAAATAACCGCCAGCGTTTGCTAAAAGGGTTTAGGCGCTGATAAGCAGAGTTATATTCTTCTAAAAAACCACGCTGGTCTGGCAGAAAAGAAAATGACTGACCATTTTCATCAGCCACTAATAGATGTCCTTCTTTATCCCAAATGGCAAAGCCCATATAGTCATCTTCAGCATCACCCAGGTCACCTGACAGCTCTTTACTTTTTAAATTATATATTTTGGCAGCGGGCTTTTCGCTCTTTTCTCTATGATGCTCTCCTTTACCTTCCTCTTGGTCGCTGTCTTCTTGTTCTCCAGTTTTTGGATCCCCATCTTGTGAATCACTGTCATCAGCAGATACGCCCATCAAATATCGAACCACTTGAGTGATTTGCGTGTCATTCATCTCATTAATTTCATGCCATAACCGCCAAGCAATAAAGCTCGATGTGATAAGCCATAGTAAGGGTAGACCAATGAGTAAAGAGATTAACAGCCGCTGCTGGATACTTTTCATAAGCTCACATGTTGCTCATATATGGTTTGTATATTGAAGGCCAAAGTGACTATAAATGTATTAATGATTATGTGCTGGATTGAGATAGTAGCCGATGCCGCGTTTGGTTAAAATAAAGTCATTGCCCAGTTTTTTGCGTAAATGATGGATATGTACTTCAATCGCATTGCTCTCAATATCCTGTTGCCAGCCATAGAGCTTGTCCTCTAAGCTCGCGCGGCTGTGAATCTGTTTGGGATGGGTCAGCATTTGCTCGAGTATGGCCACTTCTTTGATGGTCAGCTCAACGACTTGGCCTTGATAAGAGACTCGGTGATTGTGCGGCCAATAAGCGACGTCACCATAACGAATCTCAGGCTGGCTACGTCCTTGACTGCGCCGTATCAAGGCTTGCAGACGGGCAACCACTTCGTCTAGTGCAAATGGCTTGACCAGATAATCATCGGCGCCCGCATTGAGTCCAGCCACGCGGTTGGCAATCGCGTCACGAGCCGTAATGATCAATACCGGCGTATCTAGCTGTTTGTAGCGCCAATTTTGTAGCACCGTCATGCCATCCCCTCTTGGCAAGGTCAAATCAAGTAGCACCGCGTCAAACATACCCTCTTGCAGTGCCATCTCACCTTGCTTGGCATCACTAAACCAATCGACCATCATGCCGTGACTTTTTAGCCCAACGACCAAACCTTCAGCGATATTGCTATCGTCTTCTATTAATAGTATGCGTGCCATGATTGTCCTATTACGTTATGTACTCTATTGTCTTTTTTATTGTGGGCGACGCGTCGTCACCGTTTTATTACCCGTTATCATCGACTTGATCAGGTTTTGCCGCTCCCAATAGCTCATGGCAATCGCAGAGATAATATGCACCGGCACCAGTAAGTATAAACTATTGGCCAGTATCTCATGAACTTCTTCAAGGACATCTTTACTGGCAAAAATGTTGGCTTCCATCAGATAGCCACTAATACCCAAGCCAATAATCACCGCCCATAACGCAAACATCATGATGGCAGCCAGTGGATTATGACCCAAATGCTGCTCGTCTGTACGGCGAATACTTAAATCAGATAGGTGGCGTTTGATACGAGACGGCGTGGGGAAAAAGTCACTGAAACGTGCATAGCGAGTGCCAACTAAACCCCAAAGCAAACGTACAACCACTAACCCTACCACGGTATAACCGACATATTGATGCAGCTCACTGCCTTCTTCGGTAAAAAGCAAATTAGCAGTGATACCAGCCGCGACGGCCCAGTGAGTCACTCTGACCAAAATATCCCAAACTCGTACTTGTCTGGTTTTAGGAATGTTTGATAACAATATATCAGACTCGTGTGTCGGATTCGTTGTACTGTTTTGGTCCATGGTCATCACTCCCTTAATAGTTCGTTTATTTTTTGACGATATAATTGCTAGACATCAAACCTAGGCGAGATACCGCTAGTAGGCTAGACGTTACATCATCTGCTCTACTGCTATTACAACAAACAAACCTTAAGGCTAGCTTAGGAAGCTAAAAACCAAACACTCATATAGTGAGTAATATGTCATGACATTTCTAGGTGGTGATAAAAAATACCGTTTAAAATACCGTTGCTAGCAACATTATTTTTTAAACGGCACAATATTAGAATAAAAGCTGAGACGAATCCAATAATTAATTTATCGTAGTTCGCCTTTAAAGCGTTTACGCACCTGATGCAAGTACAGAGCCGGTGCGACTCGCTACAGTAAGCTGCCAAGGTGCGAAACAGGTTCAGGCAATATCCAGCGTTTGCGTCGCTGCAAACCTTGATCGATCCGTTCGGCCATCCCTTCAGTACTGCGCATACTCCGGCAATCCTCCCGATAAATAAGAACGCTTAGAAATAGAGATTAACTGCTAAACTATCAGCAGAAGAACCCTATGAAAAAGATCCGCTTTAGCGACAACCAAATCGTCAACATCTTAAAGCAAGCAGAGCAAGGTGTCCCTATCACTGAGCTATGCCGTGACCACAATATTGGACAAAGCACCCTTTATAACTGGCGTTCTAAATACGGCGGTATGGATGCCTCTTTAATCTCACGTCTTAAAGAGCTTGAAATTGAGAACGCTCGACTAAAGAAGATGTATGCCGATGAATGTCTTAAATCTGACATATTACAGAATGTCATGTCAAAAAAATGGTAGCGCCATCAAGGCGCCGTGAGATGGCTTGTCACTACCTTGAAGAGCGTTTTATTAGCATACGCAGGGCTTGCCATATCTTTAACATCAGCGTCACTTGCTACTATCATAAGTCAGTTGCCTCTGATGAAAACAAGCTAATAGCGGATTTATTAATAGATCTGACGCAGAAGAATAAGAATTGGGGCTTTGGATTATGCTTTTTAAGTCTGTATAACTTTCTGGGGTTGCCCTACAACCACAAACGCGTCGTGTATCGCATCTACTGCGATCTTGAATTGAACCTTAGAATCAAGCCCAAGCGCCGTATTAAACGTGACAAACCCATACCTCTAGCAGTACCTGATAGTATCAATCAAAGCTGGAGCATGGACTTTATGCCTGATGCGCTAACCGTTGAGATTGACTTTTCACTACCTGCTCAAAGAGTGATACGCGGTCTGAATCAGCTGATTGAATATCGAGGCAAGCCTGATCAAGTGAGATGTGACAACGGTCCTGAGTACATTAGTAATGCACTCAAAGACTGGGCACTAGAGCAAGATATTGCTATCAGATATATTGAGCCTGGTCATCCACAGCAAAATGCTTATGTAGAGCGCTATAATAGAACGATGCGGTATGATTGGTTAAACCAAGAGCTGTTTACTACTTTAGCTCAAGTCAGAGAACAAGCAGAACACTGGTTGTACCACTACAATAACGAGCGCCCGAACATGGGCAATGGCGGCTTTACGCCAATGCAGAAACTATTTCACGCAGCTTAATTCTATTAGATTAGTGTCTTAGGTTTGGGTGGGTTACCACTTGAATTAAACTTGGAATAGGTATGCCAATAACTAGTTCTGAATGAGCTGGTTCAGGCATTTCTGTTATTCGTGATGTTGAGGCATATTTATTTGATATAAGGCAAGGTACGGTAAAACGTACTATTTAGGCTTGGAAAACTATGGCTGCACCTAAGGTCTATTCATCATCGGATTACTCAGACAGTTGATTAAAAACCTACTCCTACACTAAATATTTGTATTTTTGATCTGTTTCTCAGCGACTGCAATGTACTAGCCAGAACATAACTGCTTAGGTGATGATGACTTCGCTATCGAGGGACTGAAAATCTGATTATAATGAACGTATAAACTTACTTTTAAATATTAAAAACATAAAAAAAGGTTGCCAATGCTATACCAAATATAGCCTCGGTAACCTTTTTTAATTTGGCATTTTACTTAGGTGATATTGTTAATATTGGGGTTTGGTGGTGAGAACTAACACAGTAGGAAACGTAAAAAATGCAAGAATTATTTTCAAAGCTAATTGATGTTTACCGTAAAGCGGAAGGCTCTTGCCACGCTCCAACGGTAAACTATCGTATCGATAGTGATGATGATATTGCATTGATTACAGACATCACATCTGATCAAAATTATGACAATACTCATGTCGATGTTGATATTAAATCTCTTGTAGTTGGAACAACTGTCCAGTTAGATATAAAGCAACCAGACCATAATCTAGGTAGAACCTTTAAAGAATTTAAAGACTTTATCAAAGGTGATTTTCCTCGAGTTCTCTCATCTAATAATATTAGGGTGTGTATAGAATTCAAATCAGGGGCAACCAGATAAAGACACAAGCGAGCATTACCGCCGCTGCATAGCTATCTTTGAGCTTATCATATCGCGTGGCAATGCCCCTAAAATGTTTCAATCTAGCAAAAGCGTTTTCTACCAAATGACGGCAACGATACAAATACCAATCTAGTGTGTCGTTACAGCTTTTAGAGTTCGACTTAACAGGTATGACTGACTGAGCACAGTGCGTGAAGATACACTCTCTAATATCGCTACTATCGTAGCCCCTGTCTGCAATCACCGCTTTAGTCTGGTTATTAATCGTGCTAAATATCAACGCCTTTGCCATCTTAGAGTCATGTACTTGCCCACCTGACAGCTCAACATGTATAGGGTTGCCACAAGCATCGACCACTAAGTGCAGTTTGCTGCTATTACCTGCAACGCTTTTACCAATGGCCTCATCAAGATGACTGGCTGCGCCTGTACTATGCTGATGAGCTTTGACCACGCTACCGTCTATAAATAACCATTCACTATCATAGTTTGCTGTGACTATCTTCATGAGCTTTTGCCATTTACCGGTTTTACGCCAGTAACGGTATTGATGATATATGCTAGACCAATGACCAAAATAAGAAGGTAAGTCTCGCCATGGACAGCCTACTCGTATGCGGTACAACATGCCTTCAACGGTACGTCTTAGATTGGGCTTGTTATATACGTTAATTTGTCGCAATATAATAAATAGCTTGTGCCAATGTTCATCGTTGAGCTTGGTGCGAGCCATAAGTGACGCCTTGTTTCTTTGTTGTGGTAAACATTAGAGTAAGGCGTTGCTTATTTTTTTCAATGTTTTCTCAATTCTATACAGCCCCTAGTAAAACTCCATATTATATTGAAGATATTAACTACTTTTCTCAGGATGATACTACCCCTGATATTATCAAGGCTTATAACTCTATACAGAAACTACTATCCTGTTTGGCAAGTATGTCAGCATATCTTGATAATGCTAATAGAAAAATTATTTTTGTCGGAAAACAAACGTTTGAGCTTCATTATGACGTAAGTAATGATCTAGTTGCTTTTGAGAATATTTTGGAAGATTTTTCTCAAAATTCAGGAAAGAAGCTGAAAGTCATAGAAGAATTTTGCAACTGGTTAGATGTTAGTGATGTCAATAGACATTCAAATGAGAAAAAGTCCATTTTGTCATCAGTATTGTTTGATATACAGGCAGGCTCTGAACCACTCGGAATATGTGAAGTCATCGAAAATGTTGAGCGCCTTTATACCTCTGCTAAAGGTCAGTTTGATAATTACCTCGAAGATTTTAAGTATGAAAAGTTTGTTCAAAAGCTTGAGGAAAATAGTGAGAAATTCATTGGCCGAGTCAATGACAGTATCTCTAAGGTACTCTCACAAATACTTGCATTACCTATTGCCGCAGCAGCTCCAGTGATACTAAAAGGTCAAGGCAAAAGCAGTGAAATAGTTATCTATTTAGCTTTACTAGTATATGCGACCATCTGCTATTTTGCATTATCTACTCAAAAAGCTGTGCTTGATCATCTCGAGTCTGAAGTAAATAATTTTGGTAAAGAAGGTAAGTTACCTAAAAGCTTAGGCGAAAAGTGGACTATAGAAAAGAAGAAGATTTTACTATTAATTGATAAGCAAACTCACCTTTATTGGATTATGAGGGGCATTATTTGTATAGTTATAGCGTATAGTGCTTTCAAAATTTTTGATACTTTTTTTTAAGCTATTTGACTTATCTTTCCAATCTAATTTGCTTTTTAAGTCCATTACCTAAACATAAAGACCCGCTATCATGCACCTGATAGCGGGCTTCTTATTATTTAAAATGTACTCTCAGTATGTGCAATAATGCTAGTCAAATGTTAGGGGATTCTTATGCAAGAATTACTACAGTTGCCTTTACAAGTACAGGCCACACTAGTTTCTGGCTATGTCGGTTATGTCTTACTTAGGCGCGACCATAGAAAGACTGAAAAGCTAGTCGATGTGTGGATGCTTATACTAGTGTTGGGTTTGCCAACTGCTCTAACAGTTCAGCTATGGGATTCACCGTATGCTTATTTTGCTATACCCTCAGGGCTGTTGATTGCATACTTGTGGCTGACATGGGGTGAAGGAAAGTGGAGAGATTTTTTATATAAAAGAAATGTGAGTAACACTCTAAATTTAGGAGATGTATGGAAAACGCTATCTTCACATAAAAAAGTAGGAGCACTACAAGTCAAGCTATACCATAAAGATGGTACTTGTTATGCTTGTAATAATACAGTTGATTTTTTAGGTGAGCCATTTGCGCCCTTCACTATGGATGACGATGGAATTGCCTTCTATGTAACGCATATTGCAAAAAAAGATGAAGATTGGGTAGAAGAGGATGACGTCAAGCTAGCAGACGATCTTGGTAGTATGGTTACTTACTTCCCTAGAGAAGACATCAAACTCTTAGAAATGCGCTATGTTAAAAAAAATTAAAAGTATTATTTTTTTGGTTTCTTAAGAGGTGGTAGCGCGCTGGTTGGCGGTGTTGGTCTTTGCCCAATTGATGCATCACCTAAAGATCCACTTACAGAACTTCCTCGATCGGATTTTATTTTACGATCTGAATCAGAACTATTGTTACTTGAGTTTCCCATAATTTTGTCCTATTGGTTTCGATGGGTTTATAATCATAACTAAGGTTTACTGCTACCGAGGTAAGTATGCTATTTTTTAGGTTTTTTAAGTTCTGGCATTTGACTAGAAGGAGGTGGTGGTTGCTCCCCCTTATTGCTTAATGGCCATGAACCTTTGTCCGACTCGATACCAAATCCTATTGTGCCTTTTGAATTTTTACTATCATTTTTCGGATCGCTCATTCTTACTTCCTTATAATATAATCTAATAAATAAAATGCTCATGAATAAAGTCAACAAACTGTTTTTAACTTATGCCATACATCAACAAATATAAAGGCTTAAGTTAAGCCTTTTAATCGATGCAATAGCAAACAACCACTGAATCATATTGTAATTTAAGGTTTGCAATAACATAGTCCACTAGTCATTCTACGAGAAAGAGAGACTAATGCATTTAGCGCATACAAGCAATTATAAGTTGATGTTAATTTATGGCACCTATTCTAACATGTGCTAATAAGTGAACTTTAAATTATCGAGGAAAAGCTGTACTATGATGGCGTCACGCAAGGTCATTTACGTATGAAGATGCATTGACTCCCATAAAGCTATGCTAATAACAAAAATTAACATTTTTATATACTTGCTTCCTGCTATGCTGATTTTGAATAATAACAATATTAAATTGTTGGTATAACTGTTGGTATAAGAAAATATAATTTTAAATAAAGTCATATAAATCAATATCTTGTTATTGTAATACAGTTGATACTGGGCCCACCAAATTCAAACCCTTACAGGCATTAGCTTGTAAGGGTTTTTTGTTGTATAAAATTTATGCGAACGCATTGATGTAATTATTTTTTTGATCCTATCTTGATACTTTGACCCTTATAGTAATTAAAGTATGATGACTACTAACACTATGGTTATGTACTGCTACATGGGTGATATATGAAAGTTAAACTTATCAAAAACTTATTGATTCAGTAGACTATACCGCTAAAGGTACTCAAATCTATACGGACGACGTCTTAACTGGATTTGCGCCAAGTGTAGGTAAGTAATCCAAGCGTTATACATTGAGCTATGCCGAAGAAAACAGATATAAGGTTTCTTAGGCATAGCTCATGTTTTCCTCAGATGAAATTATCAATACTGGAGTTTGAACTTTCCATAAAAAAATGACGCTAAACTATGATGTTTAGCATCATTTTTTTATGGAAGCTTATTCATTGTTTTAAATATTGAATAGACAACTACATATCAAAAATTTTGCCCCGGTTCATAATATTGTTCGGATCAAAGACTTTCTTAACCTCTCGTAAATACTCAATCTCAGTCTCGCTGCGGCTATAGTTTAGATAAGGCTTTTTGGTCATACCCACGCCATGCTCAGCAGACACTGAACCACCATACTTTCGCACAGTTTCAAACACCTGCTTGTTCACCACCTGACAAGCGGCAAAGAAGTCATCCTTGCTTAAAGTTTCAGGCTTCAAGATATTAAGATGCAAGTTGCCATCACCAATATGACCGAACCAGCATACTTCAAAGTCAGGATAGTTGCTACTGACAATGTGGTCAATATCAGCGATAAACTCAGGCACATAGCTGATAAGTACTGATACATCGTTCTTATACGGGGTAAATACTGAAATGGTCTCAGAGATATACTCACGTAGCTTCCACAGCTCTTCTACTTGCGCTAAACTCTGACTCATCACCCCATCGATGACCCAACCTCGCTCCATACAATCCTCAAAGATGGCCATGGCTTTATCCATGATAGGCTCATAAGGCGCTTCAAACTCAAGCAGGGTATAAAACTTGGTACGTGATTCAAATGGCTCTTGAACTTGACCGTGTGCCATCAGCTTATCAACCGCCACGTCATCAAAGAATTCAAATGCCATTAAATCGATTTGCGCTTGAAAGGCAGAGAGTACATTCATGACATCACTAAAGTTATCCATACCGAGGACCATGACATTTAAGTCTTGTGGCTGGCGCTCAAGCTTAACTTGGGCGTGAGTGATCAGTCCTAGCGTACCCTCACTACCGATGAATAGCTGACGTAAATCATAGCCAGTCGCGTTTTTGACCATACCGCGATTGAAATGCAGGATATCGCCTTTGCCAGTTACGACAGTCAGACCCATGATCCATTGACGCGTCATGCCATAACGAATCACTTTGATACCACCAGCATTGGTACCGATATTACCGCCGATTTGGCTAGAGCCTGCAGAAGCAAAGTCGACAGGGTAATAGAGGTCTTTTGATTCAGCGAATTCTTGCAACTGCTGGGTGATGACGCCGGCTTCAATCTCAACCATGCGATCAGCAGGATAAAACTGACCAATACTATTCATCTTATCCATACTAACGACAATTTCACCATCAGCAGCGACGGCGCCTGCAGAGAGACCCGTACGACCACCACTTGGGGTCAAGACCACGTTGTGCTCATTGGCAAGCAAGACGAGGGCTTGTACTTGCTCAGTGGTTTTGGGAAAGACAATGGCAGAAGCAGCAGGAGCAAAGTGTTTGGTCCAGTCTTTGCCCCAGTGCTCTAGGCTCTCAGCGTCAGTTTTGATTTGGCTGTGGTCAAACTGATGACTATCTATTAAAACTTTCAGAAGTTTATTCACTAAAAACACTTCCTAATACAATGAATTAAGTTTATGAAGCTATTACTAGATTAATGAAACTCATCTAGTAATAGTAAATTATATGTACCGAGTATTTACATAGAAGACTTTAATCTACATAAGCATTCGTGAATGCTTTTAGCTTGTTGATCAGCATACAAAGCTAACTCATCATATACTTGTACTCCAAGTGCTTTTTCAAATTCGTTTTGATTTGAATTACTTTCATAACTGCTTTGTTTATCATCATGCAGATTAGACTGAAAAATTCCTGCAGCGCTTACTGGTAAAAAGTCTTCATAAACGATGGGCTCAATACGAACAACACCCTGCTCAATCAATTGAGTCATGGTTTGCTTTGAGATAGAGTCATCCGAATAACTTTCTTCTAAAGAATTTAGATTTAACTCAGAGTCCGCATTACTTAGATATGGAGAATCATTGACCGCTTGATAATAAAAATAAGCTAATCCTTCATCATGTAGCGTTCGATAGTCATCAGGAAAAGCTTCAAATACACTTTCTAAGGTTTGATAATACTCTACTGCATTGTTTTCATTAGGCGTCACGCCCAGTTGTGAGCTATGCTGAAAAAACTGTAGAACCAAACTTGGTAAACTAACGACTCAATGAGGAGTTTATCATGACTAAGAAAATCAGAACCTATAGTGCAGCATTCAAAGCTGAAGCCGTTAAAAAGATAGCAGATAATAAGGGCAATGTTTCAGCGACTGCAAAGCAGCTTGGCATCGCCATGCAGACCTTATCTAACTGGTAAAACAAAGCTGATAAAGGCAAGCTGATCGGTACTAAAGAATATGATCCTGAGCTCATGGCTATACTAGAAGAGAATAAACGTCTTAAACGTGATCTCAAAGTTGCTCAGGAAGAGAGAGATATTCTAAAAAAGGCCACGGCGTACTTCGCGAAGCACAGTTGATGAGGTACGTCTTTATCAAGGATAACCAGAAAATATTTAGCATCACTTGTATGTGTCACGTATTAGATGTCAAGCCATCAAGCTATTATAACTGGATAAATCGTGGTGTTAGTAATCAGCAGATCCACCGCAACCAGTGTGAGCTGCTGGTTCGCGTGGCTCATGATGAAACTAAGCAGCGCTATGGCTGTGAGCGATTGCATGCTCATCTTGCAGAGCAAGGCCATCATATCAGTCAATACATGGTAAGACGCATTAAAGAAGAATACGGTATTGTTTGCCGTCGTCACAAGCGTTTTAAAGTTACCACCAACTCAAACCATAACAAGTTTATTTATCCAAACCTGCTCGATCAAAAATTTGATACCAGTCGTCCTAACGAAGCTTGGGTTAGTGACATCACTTACATATGGACAGATGAGGGTTGGCTATACTTAGCAGGTGTTAAAGACCTCTACACTAAAGAGCTGGTCGGCTATGCTATCCACAAGCGTATGACAGCAGATTTAGTTTGCCGTGCACTCAATATGGCCATCAAGAACAAACGACCCAACCAACAGCTGATTGTGCATTCTGATAGAGGCAGTCAGTACTGTAGTTATGACTATCATAAGATCATTAAGAAGCATAAATTTAAGGGTTCAATGTCCAGACGTGGTAATTGCTTTGATAATGCTCCGATAGAGAGTTTCTGGGGCATATTGAAAAATGAGTTAGTGTATCATCAGGATTATAAAATGAGATTCGAAGCTATCAATGACATCATTAAATATATTGAGCTTGAGTATAACCAGACTAGAATCCAAAAGGGTTTGGGCTATAAAACGCCAAGACAGGTGTGGTTTGATTTTTATCGTCAAGCTGCGTAACTAAAATCTCCCAAGTCAATGTCTACAGATTTGACAGCATAGGTCAATTTATATGATATCTAACTCACGGATGTGTGTGGCAGGATTGAACACCAATAACATCGATTATGTAGCCAATGCTATGGCGGATGTATTGAAAGACTAAACAGATTGAGAATTAAACGGAAAACCTAAGCAAACCGTTACAAGGTTTAGCAAAATATAGATGAATTAGAAAGGTTGAGCCAGTCTCAGCCTTTTTTTGTGCCTGTTTTATTTAGTATCAACTATGAGACTGCTTTATGTACAACATTTATAAAAGTGCTTGCAATCTACAATTTGATAAATTACATTATACGTAAGTAATTATATATAACGTAATTCACTATCCTATTATTTTTAATACTTTCAAATCCATATTCAGCAAGGAGCACTCTATGTCAACGATTGACAAAAACCTCACCTCTTTTATCGACGTCGCTCAAGATTCTGACTTCTCAATTCATAACCTGCCTTATGGCATCTTTAGTGAAACGGCCGAGGGTCAACGCCGCGCAGGCGTAGCTATTGGCGAGCGGGTATTAGATTTATCCGTGCTTGAATCGGAGGGCTTACTGAGCCTAGACGGTGGGCCTTATTTTGACCAGTCAACGCTGAACGCCTTTATTGACTCTGGCCGTGATAATTGGACGACAGCACGCAAAACTATCCAAACCCTACTCTCTAGTGACTGTGATAGCTTACGCGACAATACAGACTTGCAGAAAAAAGCGCTATTCCAGCAAACAGACGTCACCCTGCATCTGCCAGTACGAGTACCTGGCTTTACCGATTTTTACTCTTCTAAAGAGCACGCGACCAACGTCGGTACTATGTTCCGTGATCCAAGTAACGCCCTACTGCCGAACTGGACTGAAATGCCCGTTGGCTATAACGGACGTGCCAGCACCGTCATCGTCAGTGGGGACGATGTAGTACGCCCATCAGGTCAGCTAAAACCCAATGCTGATGCGCGTCCTATATTCTCCGCCTGTAAGCGCCTGGACTTTGAGCTTGAAACCGCTTTTGTTGTCGGTCAAGGCAATAATATCGGTCAACCGATTGCCGTCGATGCTGCTATCGAGCATATCTTTGGCATGGTACTGCTCAACGACTGGTCAGCTCGCGATATTCAAAAATGGGAATATGTACCGCTCGGCCCGTTTAATGCCAAAACCTTTGCCTCTGAGGTATCGCCTTGGATTGTAACTATGGATGCCTTCGCCCCTTTTAGAACTCCATGCCCAGCCCAAGAGCCAAAGCCGCTGGCTTACCTCGATGAGAAAGAGCCCAATAACAGCTATGACATCAATCTGTCAGTAGAGCTATTGACTGAAAATAGTGACGAAGCTACTGTCATTTGTGAGACCAACTTCAAATATATGTATTGGTCGATGGCACAGCAACTGACCCATCACACCATTACGGGTTGTAAAGTAGAAGTCGGCGATATGATGGGTTCAGGGACGATTTCGGGACCTACGCCTGACGCTTATGGTTCGATGCTTGAGATTGCATGGAATGCGACCAAACCTGTCACCCTCAAAGGTGGCGAGACGCGTAGCTTTATCGAAGATGGTGACACTGTGATTATGAAAGGCTATAGCGAAAAAGACGGTGTTCGCATCGGCTTTGGTGAAGTACGCGGCAAAGTATTGCCCGCGCTCAGCTTTGATTTTAACCAATAGTGTTTATACATAGTATTAGTTTGCAAATATAAGTTGCCAATCGCCCCATTAGCCATTGGCAATTTATATTAACAGCACGCCTATCAAAAGGAGTTTGATATGAGTTTTGAAATTGAAAAAATCCATCACGTAGCTTATCGTTGCAAAGACGCCAAAGAAACCGTCGAATGGTATCAAAAGCACTTAAACATGAATTTTATTTTAGCCTTTGCTGAAGACCATGTACCTTCTACCAAAGCCTTTGACCCTTATATGCATATCTTTTTAGATGCTGGTAATGGCAATGTTCTGGCATTTTTTGAAGTGCCTAATCAGCCTGAAATGGGCTTTGATCCTAATACACCCAACTGGGTTCAGCATTTAGCGCTGAAAGTAAAAGACCGCGATACTTTGATAGCGGCTAAGAAGCAATTAGAGGATGGCGGAGTTGATGTTATCGGCGTTACCAACCATGGCATTTTCCATTCTATCTATTTCTTTGATCCCAATGGCCATCGCTTAGAGCTAACTTATGACGATCCGACCTCAGAAGACAAAGTGTCTATGATTACCGAAGAGATTAAGAGAGACATGCTCGATGAATGGTCACGTACCAAGCGCGCACCCGCGCATACGCAGTTTTTGCACGCTGAGGAATTGGCAGAAGCAAGAGAGGTTGCACCTGTGGGTGAGTAAGCTTTTAGTGGCTTACTCGCTTGGATAAGTGAGTCATTGCTTATGAAGATTAGTAACCTATAAAAAGGCAATCGCTACGCAATTTGATAGCGCTGCGCGATTGCCATAATTTTCTCGATGACATTATGTTTTGCACTTATTGGCAACTGCTCTGTAGTACCAATAACGGTGATCGCATACTCTAACGAGGGTTGTTCAGTCAATGAGCGACTATCGCTAGGCTTAACGAAGGTACAATCAAGCGCTGGTAGGATCACAGGGATAGTAATAGCATTAATACCTATTAGCATATCGCCCGTCACAGTTGCATAACCTTGGCGGCGTATCTCGATTTTTAGTTGCTCAAAGTGCTGCCATTGCTCTGCTATTAATGCCGTATCATTGGTTTTCCATTCAGCGATAACTAGTGGCTTAATGATAGAGTCAGGCTGATAACTAGCAAACAGCTGACCTGTAGCCGATGTCGTCAGTGGCATGCGTGAACCGATACGCGTAATAATACTAATTGGACTATCAGGTTCGACGGACTGAATGATAATGGGACCTTCATTGAACCATTTGGCGATTTGTACCGCGCAGTTTGTCGTTTTTTGCATATCATTGGCGATATAAGTGAGCCGATCTAAGATATTATTTGAATAAAATCCTGTCTGACCTATAGCGCTGAGCGCTGCTAATGAGCTGACCCTATCGCCAAGCCCATAGCGTCCATCATCGAGCTTACGCGCGTAGTTTGTGCGGATAAGACTGACCAAATAACGATGGCACTTTGCAGGATGCATCTGTATCGCTTGCGCAATGTCCTTTAACATCATAGGCTCGTTATGATCGATAAGCACATCTAATATCGATAGTCCAACTTCAAGGGATTGCACGCCGTTTTGGCTTTTACTCGCGCTTATAGATTTATCTACAGGATTTTTAGCTGCTGGCATGATTGGCTCAATTGATTTTTTGATTGCTTAATTAGCTATTACTATATATTGATATAAGACGCAAAGTCATAATAGATATTTATGATTTTATAAAGTGATGATCGTAGGCGTAATTATAACCATTTCGCCTACCTTTATATAACATAACACAATAAAAGGATTTAATGATGATGACGCTTTATGGCTATTTTCGCAGTAGCACCGCTTACCGCACGCGTATCGCGATGAATCTAAAGGGCTTGGACTATGATAATATCACGGTCAATTTAGCACAGGATGAGCAGTTGGAGGCAGAATTTAAAGCGCTTAACCCGCAAAGACTAGTGCCGGTGCTGCAAGCCGATGATTTACTATTATATCAAAGCCCTGCTATCTTGGAGTGGTTAGAAGAGGTCTATCCTGAACCTGCATTGCTGCCCAAAGATGCTGCTGGGCGCATGCACGTCCGCGCTATCAGTGCCATGATCGGCTGTGATATGCATCCGATTAACAATCGGCGCATATTGCAATATCTGCGCAACGAGCTGTCAGTAAATGAAGAAAAAGTCATGGCGTGGTGTCAGCGCTGGATGAGTGATGGGTTTGCTGCGCTAGAGAAGCGCTTGGCTGCCAACAAAACCCGAGGTGACTTCTGCTATGGCAACAGTCCTAGTTTAGCAGACTGCTATCTTATTCCGCAGGTCTCCTCTGCTCGCCGTTTCAAAGTCGATTTGAGTCCTTACCCCAATATTGTCGCTGTTGATACCAACTGCCGTACGCTAAAAGCCTTTGCCGACGCTGATCCTATGATGCAGCCTGATGCGCCTCATTGACCCTATAGATTGTGCAGAAAAAAGTATAGTAGAGGATCACCGCTACAAGATATCTTTATCGCAATGCTCAAACTACCAACTTTGAGCATATTTGCATAGGGTCTGTTAAAAGCTACTCTCACTTAGCAGGCTCATATCTATGATTTACTCTAAAAAATAACCATCTATTGGACTAATCTCGTCTGGGATATCCGTCTCTCCCATTGCCTCTAGCAAGTTTATTTCAATAATCCGTGATAAGGCCGTCAGTGGTAAATTGTTAGCCTCTGTACCGAAGGGATCAGTGATCTCTTCACTCAAAGCATCGAGACCAAAAAAGGTATAGGCAATGACAGCGCACATCAAAGGGGTGGCCCAACCTAAAGAGTTCGCTAAACCAAAAGGCAGCATAAAGCAAAATAAATAAGTGGTTCGATGGACGAGTAGAATATAAGCAAAGGGCAACGGTGTCGTATGAATACGCTCACACGCTGCCAAAACTACCGTCAACGAGGATAATGTGTTATCCATATTCTGTATCATAAGATCCGAGGACAAACTCTGGCGTCGACTATAGCCTAATTTTTTACCCATTAATCGTAGCAAGTATTCAGGTAGATTTCGCGCTTGACGCATACTGATATGATATTCAGGCTCTACAAAACGCTCAACATCTTGCCATGGGGATGTATTGCGCAGTCTATGTCGTAGCGCATGAACAAAAGCGATATTAAGGCGGATAATAGACTGCTGTGTGTCGCGTCCTATTTCACTCTCATCATCAATAAACGAAAGCACTTGACGCGTTAAGCTACGAGAGTCAAAAACCAATTGACCCCATAATCCTCGCGCCTCCCACCAGCGTTGATAAGTTGCATTATTACGAAAGCCTAAAAATAGAGATAAAGCGATACCGAGTAAAGTAAAAGGCGCGGCACCATAAGTAGAAAAAGAGCTTGGAATCCAATGTTGAACGGCTGATATAATGGCACTGAGTAAGGTAATGAATAAAACCTGAGGATAAATGTGCGGAATGACAGATCCACGTAACGTAAAAAGTATTTTGAATGCATTCGGTTTTTGTCGGACGATCATAACAGTTTCTTATCGATAAATTTTGGACAGGCAATAGCAAATTCACCATCTGAGTGGCGATTGAATGATTTCAATAACTTACCTAGCTCTTATAAAAGCACTTTTTATTGAGAAAATAGCGAGTGACGATTTTATCACTAAAACTTATCTTTTTATAATGCCAAGTGTATTAACCGTATAATTGCCAATAACATAAATACCTATCACATATTATTTAAAATAAATCGGGTGCTTGGTATCTTATGTCCTAGTGTCTTACTTTAATAATTAACTATAACCAGCATTTATTGTACTTATCCACTTAAGCCTGTCCGAAAAAGTGTACCAACGACCACGAAGCTCACTGATAGCAGAGTTACTAAGAGAATATTTACTGAAAAGGCTTTTAGCGTTTCAGCAGATAGTTTAGGTATCACGTAAAAGCGTGCGTGTAGGGCCACAACAATAGTGGCTAACAACAGTAGTAATTTTAGACCAATCAAAATACTAATATCGTTATCAAAAGTGAACCAACCTCCAATGTCTGGCATCAGTTTGTACGCCATCCATAGACCCGTGCTTATTTGTACAACTAAGGCGGGAATACCGACTTTCTCAAACTGTTCTTCAAATTGTAGCAGTACATTGACATCATGTTTTGATAAGGCTTTGGGTAGCACAACTAGTGATAAAATCAGATGGCCGCCTGTCCAAATTGTAGAGACCATCCCAGATTCTGTGTAACTGCCATTTAGATTAAATGCTTACTAATACGGTCATCAAACATAATCATAAAGCGATTCAAAGCAGACGTCCAGTTACGGATTGGCATCGACCACTTTTTAGACGCCTGCTGGGTGGCTAAATAGACCACTTTAAATGCTGCCTGATCAGACGGGAACACCTTACGCTTATTCACCGCCGTCCGAATCACACTGTTTAGCGACTCTATCGCATTGGTGGTATAAACCGCTTTTCTGATGTCTTTCGGGTACTCAAAGAACACCGTTAAGCCCTCCCAGTTATTACGCCAAGACTTAACCACGTGCGGGTATTTCTCGCCCCACACCTCATCAAAGTGCTCAAGATTGGCCTCTGCCATCTCAAGCGTATCAGCGCCATAGATGGCCTTTAAATCAGCCGCTACGGCCTTCTTATCCGTCCACGGCACAAACTTCATTGAATAGCGCACCATATGCACGATACACAGCTGAACCTGAGCATTGGGATAAACCGTGTTAATGGCATCAGGGAAGCCCTTTAAACCATCGACACAGGCAATGAGTATATCTTGTACCCCGCGGTTTTGTAGTTCAGTGAGAACGCCTAGCCAGAACTTAGCGCCTTCATTCTCTGAGAGCCACATACCAAGCAGCTCTTTTTTACCATCAAGTCCCACGCCTAGCGCCAGATATATAGCCTTGTTGATGATCTGCTTGTCTTGGCGTACCTTAACGACAATGCAGTCCAAATAGACAATAGGATAAACACTGCTCAGCGGCCTGTTCTGCCAAGCGGTGATGTCCTCTAATATATTATCGGTGACTCTTGAGACAAGAGAGCTTGAGATATCGACATCGTAGAGCTCTTTAATGCTCTCTACAATCTCGGTGGTGGTTTGACCTTTGGCATAAAGGAATATGATCTTGTCATCAAGGCCACTAATACGGGTTTGATGCTTGCGCACGAGTGTAGGTTCAAAGTCACCATGACGGTCTCTTGGGGTGGAGATTTCAAGATCGCCTGTGTCACTGCGGACGGTCTTTTTAGTGTGCCCGTTACGCTTATTAGGTTTATCCGCCTTTTCATGCTTGGGATAGCCGAGATGGTCTTCCATCTCAGCTTCTAAGGCAGTATCAATAAAGGATTGCATGAGCTGCTTTTGAAAATCTTTGATGTCATCGAAGCTGTTCATGCTACCAGCCATTTGCTCGGCCAGTTTTTTAATGTCAGATTGAGTAGTCATTGCTTATTCTCCTGTTAATGGATTATAAGCAGTTACACAGTTTTTAGGAAACTCCCAAATTGTAGCGCCTAACAAGTGAGCGATTAGTATATAGTTGAGCATAAAGCTAAATCCTGAAAATTGAAATTTAAAAGAGTTTGTTGAAGTTATCTTTGGCTATTGCACTTATCAAATACATCTCAAACCCGAATACCCAGCTTGTTAATGGTGTAAAAACAATTAAACCTATTATTTTAAAAGCTAAGGTATGACGGATACGATTTTTTATAATACGCATGATACTTCCTAATTTTTTTAACTACTTATGATTTCCTTTTTTGGTTATATTTAAAATTAAGCAACTTAATGATTGAATATAATTTATCCTTATGGCTTTAACTACAAGCTACTGGCGAGATAACTGGCAAAATAAATGCCACATTATCACCATCATAAATCAGCTCATTCCAGTTGACGAAGTCATCATTTATTGCCACTCGTAGTTTCGATTGAGGATGACTAAAAATATGATTTTGACTTAGCTGCTTATATAAATCAGTCAGTGAAGCTGCTTGCTCAATTTTTACTCTCTCTTCGCTATAATCCTTTTTATCAGTTACATCTGCAAAATATAAAACATCAATCGTCATAGTGTTATCAGCGATAGTATTATCCGTATAAGTAATGAGCATAAAATTCTCACCTTTCGCTATTTGAATGAAAGCTAATAAAAAAAGCACTTATTAAAAATATTAATGAGGGCTAGGATTGGCGCGCATAAAGTGTGCCACAAAGTTGCAAGGGCGAGTACGACTATCAAACTGCTCTTTTAATATGCCCTCCCATCCTGTACGGCACGCACCTGTTGATCCTGGTAGACAAAAGATACCAGTACCATTAGCCATGCCAGCTATCGCACGCGACTGGACAGTAGACATGCCGATATCATCTTTTGATATTAAGCGGAACATCTCACCAAAACCATCAATCGACTTATCAAATAACACCCCAACTGCTTCGGGCATACTGTCACGAATATAAAACCCTGTGCCACCAGTGGTAATAACGGCATGTATATTCGAATCGGCAATCCAACTGCTAATAACCGCGCGGATATTGTAGATATCATCCGTAATAAGCTGGCGATCAGCTAGATGATGCCCCGCAGCGGTCAATTGGTCGGCCAGATATTGCCCTGAGCTATCCTCGTCAATAGTACGAGAGTCAGAGACCGTTAAGATGACGATATTAAGTGGGATAAATTCGGCAGCAGGTTTGGACATTAGGGTTCCTTAACGATTATTATTTAGTCAGTGTTTTGCTAGTTGTTGTTTTATAAAAAATTACTAATAAGAACTTAGCCACCAATCATTGACAAATTATTCATCATACCGCTGTTGGACTCATGCAAGTGATGATGCTCAGGCTTGATCGGCATAAAACTATGTAAAGTATTGATTAAGCCCGCAATATCGTTTTGCTGTAAGTAGCTACGAATATCATAGTTACCGTCATCAAACAGGCAAAGATGGACTTTGCCCTGACTACTGACGCGCAGACGGTTACAGTTATCACAAAAGTGGGCAGCATAAGGCGCAATCATACCGATGCGTCCGATATAATCAGGGTGACTATATTCAATAGCAGGGCCATCGGCACTACCGCGATCGTGCGACTGCCAACCGTGCTTGATTAAATAGTTAGTGATAAGATCAGACTGAGCATATTGCGCAAAGAATAGATCGCTATTATCACTGGTCTGCATAAATTCTATAAAGCGATAAGTCACGGGTCTGTCTTTGACGTATTCAATAGCATTCATCAGATTTTCAAAGGCGGTTTCTGCCATTAATATACTGTTTATTTTTAGCTCAATATCAGTGGTGTCTAACAGCTTATCCATATCGGTCATTAACTGCGGCAGCATATCAAAGCCTGTCATCTTATGAAAAGTCCCAGCGTCAAAGCTGTCCATACTGATATTGATTTGATTCAGTCCCGCACTATTCCAATCAGCTAAGTGCTTACCAAGCTTGTAGCCATTACTGGTCATAGCGACGGTTTCTATACCTTCAGTATTTTTAATCACTTTTATAATATCGACAACGTCGCGACGAATAGATGGCTCACCACCTGTAATACGTACCTTTTTAGTCCCAACTTGCGCAAAGCCGCTCACTAAGGTAGCAATCTCAGTCACACTTAACTCATTCTGTGGCGGCTTACCTTGATAGCCGTTTGGCAAACAATACTCACAGCGAAAATTACAAAAATCAGTAATAGATAGGCGCAGATAAGTGAGCTGCCGTGAAAAGCTATCAGTTAAAGGTTCAGCGGGTTTGATGAAGGATTGAGTAGACGATTGAGTAGATAAGACCGCAAGTTTCGATGAATCATCATCAAAAACAGCGGGGACGGCAGGCGAGTATAACTGAGCACCGCCTATAATGGGGGCAAGAGGGTTCATAGATGATTACCACTACTATTGAGTGTACGGTTGACTTTTAGGCGTTGCCTCAGGTTGCAAGTGAATAAAGCGCTATTTAAAACTTATTATGACAGGTTCAGTAAAGATGACTATTAACCAAAAGAGCCCTCCTCCCTACCCCTTTAGTAGTAGATTTGGAGAGACTACTTTTGACTATATAGCTTAACTATTCAACCAAGGAAAGGGTTGTACTTCTACCTTAGTGCCTGATGCTATATTGCCAGTATCTTGTGATAGTACAATAAGACAGTTGGCTCGGCTAAGCTGCTTTATTCGGTGCGACTGTTGATTAAAGAAGCTTTCGACTTGATAATCGCCTTGTTTATCTCGGGTTAATAGACCACGCTGAAAGTCCGTGCGACCTACCGATTTTTTAATATCAGTGGTCAGCGTTGCCGTTACGGTCAACGGCATAGGCTGATCTTGTATTGAGACCGCAGATAATTGCCATAATGCTGGAATGATAAATTGCAGGGCGCCAACTACCGTTGATATTGGATTGCCAGGTAAACCAAAATATAGCACGGGCTTAGCCATTTTTTTATTCTTATCACCTAGCATTTCACCAAAAACAAAAGGCTTACCGGGTTTCATCGCGACTTTATAGTGATTGATCTGACCTAATTGTTCAATGACGGTGGTCAAAAAATCATAATCGCCTACTGACACGCCAGCGGTAGAGATGAGCACGTCGCACTTTTGCATGGCTTTACTGACAATCTTAGTGGTTTTATCCAAATCATCAGGGATAATGCCATAATCACGAATGACAATCGGCAGATCAGACAGCATACTTTTAAGGGTCGGGGTATTAGAGTTATATATTTGCGCAGAGTCTGTTAATTTATCGCCAAGTGTCACCAGCTCATCACCCGTCGCCAAGATACCGACGGTGAGCGGCTCAAATACCTTTACTTTATCAATGCCTAAATTGGCAAGCAAACTGATATTAGCAGGATTTAAGCGCTTGCCTTGCGGTAGCATCAACTCCTTTTGTTGTATCTCCTCGCCTTGCTTACGGATATGCGCATCCGTGTCTGCCGCTTTTGCTAATATAATCTCATAAGGTTGGGTTTTATCAATGCTATCTTTTATAAATTCAAAATTGGTGTTCTCTTGCATAATGACCGTATTGCAGTCGTCTGGCACGACAGCACCAGTAAAAATACGAATGCCCTGATCTTTTTTAAGCGAACCTGCAAAGGGGCTTCCCGCTTGTGATTCGCCAACTATTTCAATCATAGTGGCTTTTGAGAGCGTACTGCCTTTCGCTATAGCATAGCCATCCATTGCTGATACATTCTGTCTAGGAACGTCAAACGGCGACATAATATAATCCGCTAAGATCTTATTACGACTCTCCAAAAGCGAGCACATCTCTGTAGCTCTTTTATTTATAGGAGCATCAATTTTATTGTAAATCTCGACACGCTTGGTTATCGCATGGAGCAACTGATCTGTCGTGATCATAAACGCCGTACCCCTATTCTCAATAAAAGACTATAGTAAATAAAATTATTTTAAGCCGATAGCTAACTATCCTCGAAAGATGTTTTCTTGCTCAAGCGTCATCTCAATACCTTCTATCTCGGCTTCGTTAGATAACATAAATAAATAATCACAAAGCGACTGATGAAAGGCTTGCTGGCTTAATTTATTAGAGATTGCCGCTGCGACTTGGTCATAAGTCATTTGCATCCCTGGTTGCTTATCGAGCACCTCGACAATATGAAAGCCGTATCGGCTCTCGATAGGACTTGGCGCAAGGCCCGTCTCTAAGCTAAATAATATGCTTTCAAATTCTGAAACCGTTTGACCTTTACTAACCACGCCAAGCTCACCGTCCGCTTCTTTTGAGGGACAAGCCGAGTGTTGACGTGCTATTTGAATAAATTCTGCATCAGGATTGGCATTATTATTAATCTGCTCAATCATCTCGTAAGCTGTTTTTTTGACCAATAATCTTTCTTCACCGTCTTCAGGGAGACAGGCTAGTAAGATATGGCGCACTGACATAATAGGGTCGGTCTTAAAGTCAGCGGTATTTTGCTGATAGTAGCGTTTGCAAGTGTCTATATCTGGCATCACAGCTTGGACATTTTTATCGATGAGTGCTGAGATTGCCTGCTCCTCATCCTCTATCCATGCAGACTCACCAAGGCTTTCATCCTCTAATACAGCGATTCTTAGCAGTTCACGAACGACTAGAGCTTGGGCTGCTAAAAACAGGGCGTCATCTTTATCCTTAGCAGGGTGATACTGTAGCTCTTGGGCGATAGCTGTTTTGTCGATTATTACGCCGTTGACACTGACCGTTGGTAGCTCTTCGCGACTAGAGGCTATTAGATTGCTGTGATCGCTACGCTGGCTATGTTCATGTGCCATCGCCTCGTCAATGAACTCTTGGTCAGAATGCGGCTTTTGTAGGTCAGCTAAGCTAGGCATGATACGGACAATGTCATCGCTGTTATTGACAGGTGCAGTGTCGATAGTATGCGTGGCCAGCTTATTCGCGATAGTAGAAGCGTTAGCGACATGAGTGACGTCATCTTTAACGTAGTCGGCTGGATTATAAGTAGTGACTGTCATAGTAGTTGCTCCGCTATTTAGGTAATCAAATTAGGTAATCAAAATTCAAAAAATTATTAATTTCACTGCAAAACTGAAAAATACTATTAAGTAGTAAACAGAACAGCATCTAAAAGCATAATGACGGTTAGGGTCTGTTTAAATGCCGTTCTGTCGTTACTATCATTACTATTGATGCAAAGACTTAAGCGATTTGTAGGCTCATTTTAGGGCCAAACGGTTCGTAATGAACGTGATCAGTGCTATGCTCAAGCGCTGTTAAGCCACCAATCATACTTTCCATAAACGGCATAGAGCCGCAGACGTATATATCAGCAGGTTTAGGCAAAGTAGCCAGTAAAGGATCACTTAATAGCTGTCCACTATCAAAGTAGAAGATATTTTTTTCTACTATGGTCGCTGACTCTAAAAGTTGATTTACTTGATTCTCAAAAGCATGATGGTCTTTATTTTGACAAGCATAAGCCCAGATGATAGGACGCTGAGGGTTCGCTGTTACTTGAGTCTCGAGCATCGCTAAAATGGGTGTAATCCCAACACCCGCACTGATAAATACTAATGGGATATCATTCTGATGGATAAGTTCTTTATCAAGAGCAAAGTCGCCTGCAGGTGCTGATAGTAAAAGCGTCTCGCCCACTTGCAGCTCATCGTGTAGATAGTTAGAGACTAAGCCATAATGACCATTGCGATTGTCTCTTTTGACAGCGAACTGAATACCTTTATCGGTAATAGTGGAGTTTAAAGAGTAATGACGTAGCGCTAAATGGTCGCTATCTTGAGGGTTTGTTTTTACCGTGATGTATTGACCAGCTGTTAGGCGAAGCTTGCTTAAATCAATATCTTGCTCGCCGTCCTGATTTTGATTTAGGGGCACGACGGTAAACGCGGCAATATCCGTTGCTGCGGCTACTTTCTCAACGACTTTAAAGGTTGCAAATCCTGACCACATTTCTTCTTCATATAAGCCTTTTTCAAGCTGAATAAAGACATTAGCAATCTCATCATAAGCTTCGGTCCAAGCATCGATGATGTCGTCATTAGCTGCCTCTCCTAGCACTTGTTTGATAGCGCCAAGTAGATGCTTGCCAACGATAGGATAATGCTCTGGCAAGATTTGTAGGGCACGATGTTTATGGCTGATTTGGGTGACTTGCGGCAATAAAGTCGCAAGGTTTTCTAGATGCTTGGCAGCCGCTAACACCGTCATCGCCAAGGCAGTCTGTTGACGGCCTAGCTTTTGATTGGTCTCATTAAATATGTCTAACAGCTCAGGATGCTCGTCAAACATGTTTTGATAAAACACGGTGGTAATCGCCGTCCCGTGCTCTTCAAGTACAGGTACCGTTGCTTTTACGATTTCTATGGTTTTTGGTGAGGCCATTATGTCTCTCTTAGTGAATCATCACATTGATAAGTTAGGGAATCTTTATTAAATATTTAAGTTCAGGGCTTAGGTTAAAGTATGACTACTGCTAGCAACCTTGATTAGTCTTTTTAGACAGTCATTAAACTTTCATAAGTTGAACAATCAGAATATTACCATAAGATTCATTTTAAATGAACCTTATGGTATCCCCCTCAGAACTTCAATGCTGTATCACTGTTGTGACTATTTCTATTACCAGTGTTTCTGTCACTATTGTCTTACTGTGATTTCTTTTGTCTAACGATCTGATAGCGGCGACCAAAGTACCAAACTGGCGCACTAATGATATGAATCAGTCGTGTGAACGGGAAAATCATGATAAGGGTAATACCTAGGACTATATGCAGCTGATAAATCAAGTCCGCTTGTTCGATACGTGCTGCTGCATGCCATGGTCTTAAGATAGTAATATCCTGTGCCCAGCCAGCTAAGTTCATCATCGTATAACCATCTAAATGCTGCACAGAGGTAAAGATGGATATCAAACCTAGGTTCAGCTGCACAAATAACAGTACCAATACCATCTTGTCCGAAAAAGACGAGGTATTAGAGATACGATCGTCAGTGAAGCGTCGCCACAGTAGCATCGCCAATCCAATCCAGCAGAACACGCCTGCGATACCACCGACCACGACTGCTAATATTTGTTTGTTCCCTGCACTGATGAATCTGTCATACAAAAAGTGCGGGGTTAACATACCGAATAGATGTCCCAAAAGCACCACAATGATACCAACATGGAACAGGTTACTTGCCCAGCGCATGTTTTTGGTTCTTAGCATCTGGGTAGAGCCTGTCTTCCACGAATACTGAGATAAATCAAAACGTACCCAAGTACCAACAATAGCGATAGCCAATGCAATATAGGGATAGACGCCAAAAAGGAATATCTGCAGCCAATTTAGATTGGCTAAAGACTGTACACCAGGATCTGCAATATTCATGTCCTTTCTCCTTATGATTGTTTGACCGGCTGGTTGGTTTTAAAATCCACCCAATGTACGGGCGCATCAACCATTTTTGCCGCTGACGTAGACCTTCTAACTCCAGCCTTCGCTGCAAGGCTTTGCGTGCTAGTGGATGAGGCGCAGCGCTCTTCTTGCTGGGCATCCAAGAAATCAACGACCTCTTCTTCCCACTCTTTATCTATGGCATCAAAAGTGTCATCGCGTGGCTCTTTACTGATTTTTTCATCGTAATCCGCCACGATATCGAGCGGCTTGCCAGCGATCTGCAATAGCGCATTAAAACAGCCTTCGTACAGGCTACCGCGGTCTTTGAGTCTGGCAGCTAATAAGGCGATAATATGGCTGACATCAGCTATTTCCATACGAATCTGAATATCGTCGTTTATCACCGTTGCTTGATAAGCCAAAAACTCTAGATATAAAGGGATATAATCTGGTAGCTCTTTCATATTGATCATAAAACCAGCTTCTTCATACTGATTCATCAGATCAACCATGGCCTGACCACGATCACGCGATTCGCCATGCACATGCTCAAACAACCATAGTGATAAGGTGCGACCACGCTCAAATAGCCCGTCATATTCCGCTTGCGCTTCAAGAGATCCTTTAGCGATTAAACTATCGATTAAGTCGCTAATTTGACGGCGCACTTGTGGACTGATCAAGGTTGAACTCATTACTATTTGCTTGCAGGTCGCAAAAGTATCGTCTGCAAACAGCTCATTGGTTGGATAATCTACCAATAAGCTGAGTACTTTGAGGATCTTCAGCTCAGAATGTTCAATCATAGGAAGCACATCCGTATCATGATCCAAATCATTATCTAAATCGTCGCCTAAATCACTGTTATAAGGCTGGGCGCTATAAGATTCGGGGCTATTTAGTTTAGAATTTGGCATGTTATACCTCCCACTTTTGGACAGTTTGGGTAAAGTCGCGACGGTTGGTTTTGCTTTGCCCAAACATACTGTTATCAGACTCACCAGATGAGCAGCCATCGCCAAAGGTAAAGCCACAACCGCCACGTTCAGCGAAGGCATCGCTTAAGGCTTCTTCACGGTGCGCGGTTGGTATGACAAAGCGATCTTCGTAGTTAGCGATAGCCAGATAACGGTACATCTCCTCGACTTGCAGTTTAGTCAAACCGACGTCGTCTAAGATGCTTTGTACTTCTTGCTTTTCGACCAGTTGCATGCGCTTGTAGCTGCGCATAGCGAGCAAGCGTTTTAAGGCCAAACGTACCGGCTCTTCATCGCCTGCGGTCAGCATATTGGCAAGATAACGCAGTGGAATACGTAAGCTGTCAACGTCAGGGATGAGACCGTCCATACCGACTTTGCCTGCTTCGGCAGCGTTTTGAATCGGTGATAATGGCGGTACATACCACACCATCGGTAGCGTACGGTATTCAGGGTGTAACGGTAGTGCTAGTTTCCAATCGACTGCCAGCTTGTATACAGGTGAGCGCTGGGCTGAATCAATAACGGATTGTGGCACGCCATCTTTTAGCGCTTGGGCGACAACCTCAGGATCGTTAGGATCTAAAAATATATCCAATTGCGCTTGATATAAGTCTTGCTCGTTAGGGGTGCTCGCGGCTTCTGCGATTTTGTCAGCGTCATAGAGCAATACACCAAGATAACGAATACGTCCGACACAAGTCTCTGAGCATACGGTTGGCAAGCCCGCTTCGATACGCGGATAGCAGAAGATACATTTTTCAGATTTACCAGACTTCCAGTTGTAATAGATCTTTTTGTAAGGGCAGCCTGAGATACACATGCGCCAACCACGGCATTTGTCTTGATCGATCAAGACAATGCCGTCTTCTTCACGCTTATAGATCGCACCACTAGGGCAAGATGCAACGCAAGTAGGGTTCAAACAATGCTCACATAGGCGTGGCAAATACATCATGAAGGTGTTTTCATACTCGCCATATATCTCAGCTTGGATATTGTCAAAGTTCTTATCTTTGCGTCTTTTTTCAAACTCAGTGCCTAAGATTTCTTCCCAGTTAGGGCCCCATTCAATCTTTTGCATACGCTTGCCCGTGATCAAAGAACGTGGGCGCGCAATCGGTTGATACTTACCGATAGGGGCGGTATGTAGATGCTGATAATCAAAATCAAACGGCTCATAATAGTCGTCAATTTCGGGCAAATCAGGGTTGGCAAAGATATTAGCCAATACGCGGAATTTACCACCGATACGCGGATTGATAGTGCCATTAGCGTTACGTATCCAGCCACCTTTCCATTTATTTTGATTTTCCCACTCTTTGGGATAACCGATACCTGGTTTTGACTCAACGTTATTGAACCACGCGTATTCCATACCTTCGCGGCTGGTCCAAACGTTTTTACAGGTGACTGAACAGGTGTGGCAACCGATACATTTGTCGAGGTTTAGCACCATGCCGACTTGTGAACGAATTTTCATGGGTGTGTGCTCCAGCTATCATTAAAAAGCATAATTAAAAATTTGTCTTATCCTAAAATACTGCAATGCCGTTTTATCCATCAATAGTGGTCGGCAGTGGGCGCGGCAGTTCATCATCTGGCTTTTCTTCTAACCAGTCGATTTTTGACATTTTACGGATAACGACAAACTCATCGCGGTTACAGCCTACCGTGCCATAGTAGTTAAAGCCGTAAGATTGCTGGGCGTAGCTACCGATCATATGAGTGGGCTTTAGGATAGTACGGGTCATCGAGTTATGAATACCGCCACGAATACCGGTTTGCTGCGAGCCTGGGATGTTGACTAGTTTTTCTTGAGCGTGATACATCATTACCATGCCCTCTTTGACCCGTTGGCTGACAATGGCACGGGCTGTTAGCGCACCGTTAGCATTGAACAGCTCAATCCAGTCGTTATCGACGATACCTGCCTTGCGTGCATCTGTTTCAGACATCCAGACACAAGGACCACCACGGCTTAAGGTCAGCATCAATAGGTTTTCAGAGTAAGTGCTGTGAATACCCCACTTTTGATGCGGCGTTAAAAAGTTTAGGACAATCTCTTTATTACCGTTAGGCTTGGCGTCTTTAATTATCTCAGTAGTTTTGGTATCGATTGGTGGACGATACTGCTGCATCTGCTCACCAAAGGCTTGCATCCAAGGATGGTCTTGATAAAACTGCTGACGACCCGTAATAGTGCGCCAAGGGATAAGCTCATGAACGTTGGTATAGCCTGCGGTATAGCTGACCTTGTCAGACTCGATACCTGACCACGTTGGACTTGAGATAATCTTGCGCGGCTGTGCGACAATGTCTTTGAAGCGGATCTTTTCATGCTCACTAGATTTAGCCAAATGACTATGATCACGACCCGTGAATTCAGACAACGCCGCCCAGCCTTTAACCGCGACATGGCCATTGGTTTCAGGGGCTAGCATTAGGATAGTTTCACAAGCGTTAGCCGCCGTCTCAATACGTGGACGACCTTCTGCCACACCAGTATTCACGATTCTGTAGTTCAGATCGCCTAAATTAACGACTTCTTCTTTAGTATCCCAGTTCAGCCCTTTAGAGCCATTACCTAGCTCGTCCATGAGTGGCCCAAGCGCGGTAAATTTGGCATAAGTATTAGGGTAGTCACGCTCAACGATTTTAATCATTGGGCAGTTTTTACCAGGGACAGGGCGCTCGCCAGCAGTTTTCCAATCGGTACCACCAAAAGGCTGTGCTAATTCGCCTGGGCTATCGTGTTGCATCGGTAGCGTGACTACATCGGTCTCAAGACCTAAGTGTCCTTTACTGACCTCTGAAAAGGTCTTGGCAATGCCTTTATAGATTTCCCAATCAGTTTTTGATTCCCATGCAGGATCAGTAGCCGCAGTCAATGGATGAATGAACGGATGCATATCTGAGGTATTCATATCGTCTTTTTCGTACCAAGTTGCGGTCGGCAAAACGATGTCAGAATATAGACAAGTCGATGACATACGGAAATCTAAAGTCACCACTAAGTCAAGCTTGCCCGTAGGACCCTTTTCGACCCAATCCACTTCTTTTGGTTGCAAGTGACCTGCAGGGTTCTCATCATTCAATAGGCCGTTTTTGGTGCCCAAGAAATAATGCAGCATATACTCATGACCTTTACCCGATGAGCCCAATAGGTTTGAGCGCCAGATAAACATATTACGAGGGAAGTTCACAGGATTATCTGGTGACTCACAAGCGAAGCGCAGACTGCCTTCATGTAAGGAATCAACCACATACTCCTCGATATCTTGACCTTTGGCTCTTGCTTCTGCTGCGATAGTCAAAGGGTTGCGATTGAGCTGCGGTGCTGAGGGTAACCAGCCCGCTCGCTCTGCTTGAATGTTGTAGTCCAGCATATGCTCTGGAAAGAATTTTTTATTCGCCAGTGGCGATAGAATCTCGTGCGCTGAGATAGTCTCATGACGCCATTGCGAGCTGTGCTCATAAAAGAAGCTCGTACCTGCCATTTGACGTGGCGGACGATGCCAGTCAAGGGCAAAGGCGAGTGGTAACCAGCCTGTTTGTGGGCGCAATTTTTCTTGACCTACATAATGCGCCCAGCCGCCGCCAGACTTACCAATACAGCCGCATAGCATGAGCATATTGATGACGCCGCGATAGTTCATGTCGAGGTGATACCAGTGATTCATACCCGCACCGATGATAATCATCGATTTACCATGAGTCTTATGCGCGTTTTCAGCGAACTCACGGGCTACTTGAATCACGCGCTCACGGCTCACGCCTGTTATCACTTCTTGCCAAGCAGGCGTACCTGGTACGTTTGCATCGTTGTAATCGTCAGTGACATGGTCGCCACCATGACCACTATCGACGCCTAAGCTAGCAGTGGTTAAGTCAAATACAGTGGCAACCGTAGCGGTTGTGCCATCGGCGAGGGTGATGGTTTTACAAGGAATCGTTTTTTGCTGGATCGCCTCACCAGGTACGCAGTTAAAATGCGGATGCTCGGCATTACCGAAGTAATCAAAAGCGACGGTACAAGTCTCAGCGCTGTCTTTTAGGCTGAGAGTTAAATCAAACTCTTTACCCGTTGCGCCGTCTTTTTGCTCGATGTTCCATTTGCCTTTTTCGCCCCAGCGATAACCGATTGAGCCTTGTGGCGATACCAGCTCGCCCGTTTGACTTAAGCCAATCGTCTTCCATTCTGGGTTATTTTCTTGACCTAAGTCATCGACTAAGTCTGATGCACGCAGATAGCGACCAGGACGACGCATGCCCTCCTCGCCCTCTATCATCACTAAGATAGGCAAATCGGTATAACGCTTGGCATAGTCGTAAAAATAGTCGCTTGGCTGCTTGAGATAGAACTCTTTTAAAATCACGTGACAAAACGCTTGCGCTAATGCCGCATCCGTTCCTTGTTTAGGGTTAAGCCATAAGTCAGTAAGCTTTGAGACTTCGGCATAATCAGGGGTGATAGAGACCGTTTTGGTACCTTTATAACGAACTTCGGTAAAGAAGTGCGCATCAGGCGTACGCGTTTGCGGCACGTTAGAGCCCCAAGCAATAATATAATCCGAGTTGTACCAATCCGCTGATTCAGGCACGTCTGTTTGCTCGCCCCAAGTCATCGGTGAAGCTGGCGGCAAATCACAGTACCAATCATAAAACGATAGACAAACACCACCGATCAAAGATAGATAGCGGCTACCTGCGGCATAGCTAACCATTGACATTGCAGGAATCGGTGAGAAGCCAACAATGCGATCAGGGCCATAAGTCTTAGCCGTATAGACGTTGCTAGCCGCGATGATTTCATTGACCTCAGCCCATGTTGAGCGGATAAAGCCGCCCATGCCGCGCTTAGACTTGTACTGTTCAGCCTTTATAGGATCTTCAACAATACTGCCCCAGGCATCAACAGGATCTGGGAACTGGCGTTTGGCTTCGCGCCATAGCTTGAGTAGCGGCTTACGAACTTTAGGATATTTGACCCGGTTAGCCGAGTACATATACCAGCTATAACTGGCACCACGTGGACAGCCACGCGGCTCATGGTTTGGCAGGTCTGGACGGGTTTCTGGATAGTCCGTCTGCTGCGTCTCCCACGTTACTAGACCGTTTTTGACATAGATTTTCCACGAGCATGAGCCAGTACAGTTGACGCCATGAGTTGAGCGCACAATCTTGTCGTACTGCCAGCGGTTGCGGTAAGAATCCTCCCACGAACGTGACTCTGCACGCGTCTCGCCATGCCCATCGGCGAACTCTCCTTTTTTGCGTTTAAAAAAGCGGAATTGGTCGAGTAAATGACTCATTTTGCTATCCTCTATTTTGTGACCTAGGGTGTATTTAGAGCTGGGCGTATAAAGACGAATGCAGAGTCTCTACTGTGTGCCGAAAAGCTGTAAATATTGCTTTAATTAATGCTGCTTTGTTTAATACTGTTTCGATATCATCATTCTAAATAAGCGGCGATAGTCTTACTATCATCTAACATGAGCAGAGCACTACCCCCTAAGTAGTAGTCAAAAATATACTTTTGGTAAAAACACTCCAGTCAAAAACCCAACCAAATATATTGAAAACATCCAATAGCGCTCGTTTTTGACAGCTAAGCACCTCGCAAACAAACAAAAAAAGTGCGACTCACCTCAGCAAGTAGCACTTTTGAAACTTTTGAACAGAATATTTTGGACTATACACTCTTTTAGAGTAATGGCTCTAGCATGGAATCTCAGCATTACCGCGGCTGTAATACCACCAAGTCAAAACGATACAGAGAATATAAAAGACGATTAATGCGATGAACGTCCCATTCACCCCTAAGCCTGAGCCAAACATCTTCGGCACAAAGAATGCACCATACGCAGCAATGGCAGCGGTAAAACCAACCACAGCAGCAGACTCTTTCCGTATCTCGACAAACAGCTCTTCAGTACCCACTTTACTGGGCTTAAGCCGCTCTAAAAAAGTCTTAAAAATGACAGGTATCATAGTGAAAGTTGAGCCGTTACCAATACCTGTAGTAATAAATAGCACCATAAAGCAGATAAAATAACCGACAAAGCTGCCTTGACTGGTCTCACTAGGTAAAAAGTACATCACCCCAATGACAGCAATAACCATCACTATATAATTCCAAAAGGTTACTCGTGCGCCACCTATTTTATCCGATACCCAGCCGCCTATCGGACGAAATATGGCACCGACAAATGGCCCTAAAAAGGCGTATTTAAGAGGGTTGATTTCAGGAAAAGAGCCCTTGATCAGCATGGGAAAGGCAGCAGAAAAACCAATAAACGAGCCGAAGGTTGCCATATATAGAATGCACATAATCCAATTATGCTTACGGGTAAAGATAACGGATTGGTCTTTAAACGATGCTTTGGCAGATGATATATCATTCATCATAAACCAAGCGGCTATTGAGACAACAAAGATAAAAGGTACCCAAATAAATCCAGCATTTTGTAAGTACAGCTCTTTGCCAGCTGCCGTGACTTGCGGCGCGCCGCCTAGAGCACCAAAGACACCAAGCCCAATAACGACAGGGATAGCGAACTGCATGACTGAGACACCAAGATTACCTAAGCCCGCATTTAGACCTAGCGCGGTGCCTTGCTCTGATTTGGGATAAAAGAACGAGATATTAGACATAGATGATGAGAAGTTCGCGCCACCAAAACCACACAACAGCGCAATAATAGCAAAGGTTATGAATGGTGTATTTGGATCTTGAACCGCAAAGCCCATCCATAATGCTGGAATAAGCAAGGATGCGGTTGAAATTGCGGTCCAGCGTCTACCCCCAAAGATGGGCACCATGAAAGAGTAAAATATACGTAGTGTTGCCCCCGTCAGTCCTGGCAGCGCTGCTAGCCAAAACAGCTGACCATCATCAAAACGAAAGCCAATCTCAGGCAAATTGACGATGACCGCACTCCATACCATCCATACTGCAAAAGCCAGTAATAAAGCGGGTATCGATATCCATAAATTACGCGTGGCTACTTTTTTGCCGCCTCCATCCCAAAACTCTGGTACTTCAGGACGCCAGTCGGTAATGAGCTTACCTCCTTTTGTATAGTATTTATTGCTCATTCTATTCCTCGCTTAGTATCGCCTACATAGTTAAGGTGTATAAGCAGTAGCGCAGTATAAAAGGCTGTTGCTAGCAACATATTGCCTACCACGCTTGCTTATTCGTTTTATCTTCACTTTTTATAAATGATCGTTTATAGATACTTATTAATAGATAAAACGTGATGATTCACCTTACTTTGTCAGCTAAGTTCTTACTATTCATACATAGGAGTAGACCGACATCTAAAAGGAGTAGTCGTTAGCACTCTGTCTTAACTACTGCTTTAGAGGTATAGTGTGATTGTATTAATTAATGATAAATTGATATATTTCTGACCCTTATAGTTTTTAAAATGATAAAACATGTTTTGCGACAATCTTTACCTATTCAAGCATGGGCGAGCGTCTGTGCTATTGCTCTGCTGTGCTTGGTGTCAGCATTTAGTAGCGGGATGCTGGCGTGGATATCAGAGACCGATGCCCAAGCCATTAATACAGCGGGTTCAGTGCGCATGGCCGCTTATCGAATCAATTTTCAATTGGCGACTGATTTTATTGATTTCAATGACACTGATAGCTCTTTGCAGGCGACTACCTCTACCAGCCAGCCAATGGATGACGAGACTGTTAATGAGTTAGCTAGCAGTGAAGCCGTTGACTTTGCTAATAGTGCAAAAATAGCGATTCTCATCACAGATATGGAAGCTAGGCTGGGAAAGTTAGATACTTATTTAATAGAAAGTAAGCGTAAGCATAAACTCATTGATCAAGGTTTTGACAGCATTGAAAAGCAGTGGTTACAGCAGCTAAAGCCTGCATTGATATTACAAGATAAAAGAGCTTTTTATACCGCCTCATTACCTTATGTTGATGATGTGGATGCGTTAGTGAGTGAATTGCAGTATAGGAATGAGCGGCGACAAAACTGGCAACAATTGCTCCAGCTTGTCTCGCTAGTGCTGACTATACTTATTATGATGGTCGGTCTGTATAAGATTCGACGCAACGTGCTGATGCCAGTGGAGCAGCTTATTAACGCTAATACAGCATTTGAACAAGGCAAATATGATACGAGAGTAGCTATATCAGGCTATAGCGAATTTAATGCCTTGGGGGCATCTTTTAATAAGATGGCTGCAACGATTGATACGTGCCAGCTCTCCCTTGAAAACGAGATAAGCATAAAGACCCAGCATTTAATCAAAGCTAACCAAGCATTGACCTTACTTTATGATTTCGCCCAACATTTAACCACCAGCCAGTTAAGCTTGCATAAACTTGACAGCTTAATTACTGACTTTGGCGAGATACTGCCGCACCTAGAGCTCACCTTGTGCCTACAAAATGATGTACTTAATCATAAAGACTCTATAGCCTTGCACAGTGATAATATGCAAGAGCTGTGCGCCAAACTCACTTGTGATAATTGTAGTATCAAAAACAATGAGCATACTAAATCTTATCTTATCGCCCATCAAAAGGCTAAATTTGGTGAGTTAAGAGTGCGGCCTAAGTCTATGCTACCGACTACCCCGCCACAATCACAATCGCCTGATTTATCAACTTCTAGCGCTGCCAAGATGGGTGAAAAAACTTTTCAAAGATCACCGCAAGCCTCCAATCGTATTCCGATCATTGATGAAAATAGCCCATATTTTCGCTTTGAAAATGATGAGCTCATTACTACGCTCACCAGCCTAATCAGTACCGCGCTATCACTACGTAAACAAAGACAGCAGGAGTATCAGCTGGTGCTGTTTGAAGAGCGTACGACTATTGCAAGAGAGCTGCACGACTCTTTGGCGCAGTCCTTGTCCTATCTTAAGATACAGATTAGCGTGTTAGAAAAACACCTGAAAAAAGCCTTCACCCAACAAGAGATAGCAGCTGAAAAAAATGTTTGGGCGCATATTGAGCACATAAAAATAGGACTCAAATCTGCTTATCAGGAGCTAAGAGACTTATTGGTGACCTTTCGTCTGACTATTGATAACGATAACTTTGATGAAGCTTTGCACGAATCGGCTAGCGAATTTGCCTTAAAAGGTGGCTTTGATGTGACCGTGAATAATAACGTCATGACGCTCAATCTAACCGCCGCTGAACAGGTGGATCTTATTCAAATCGCCAGAGAAGCCTTATCAAATATTAGCCGCCATGCTCATGCCAACAATGTAGAGATTGATTTTGGCCACAATGATGAAAACACTCATATCGTTATGGCGATTATAGATGATGGGGTGGGTATCGCAGGCGAGGTTGATCAATCCCTACATCATGGCCTGATGATTATGGAAGAGCGCGCGCACAGTTTGGGCGGCATCTTGATCGTGACTGATAATGAGCCAAAAGGCACGATTATAGCGGTCAAGTTCGCCCCTGACTTTTTTAACCGCTATTAGTTTATATAGTGGTTAACTTTGAAAACTCTTTTTTTTACTTTATGGGACTGTTATGAGTACTGTTGTTTATACCGCGACCTCGCCAGCTAAACTATTACTGGTTGATGACCATCCTATGTTACGCCGAGGCATGTCAGATTTACTCAGTCTTGAGGGCGATGTCAAGGTGGTGGGCGAAGCAAGCGATGGCAAGCAAGCCTTAGACTTTCTACAAAACAATGCGGTTGACTTAGTTATCCTTGATCACAATATGCCCGTATTGACTGGTATTGAAACTTTAAAGGAAATCAAAGCTCGACATATTAAGGTAAAGACGCTGTTGTTTACGGTCTCTGATAGCGGTAATGATGTGCAAGAAGCATTAAAATTAGGGGTCGATGGTTACCTATTAAAAGATATGGAGCCTGACTTAATCATTGATGATATCAGGAAGATACTGCGCGGAGAGCTAGTTATTAGCCCTAATCTTGCATCGATATTAGCACAGACACTACGTACCCCAAGTGCTAGTGACATTGCGGGCAACCTGACAATAAGAGAGCTTGAGGTCATTCAAATGATCGCCAAAGGTCTCAGTAATAAAATGATCGCTAATAAACTAGATATCGCAGAGTCAACAGTAAAAGTACATGTGAAGCACATTCTTAATAAGACGGGCTTGCGTACTCGTGTAGATGCTGCGGTATGGACGGTAAATCATTTGTCTAAATAGATGCCTTAAAACATTGTGGCCGTTTGTATAAGTCACCCCACTCTCAACTTAGCATGAACTATCGTAGGCTGTGGCTTTAGCCCAGCATAGTAACTTTGCAAAAGCAAGCTCTCGTAGGGTGGGTTAGTTTTATTAAATTCTCGTAGAGAACGAAGATGAAACGTAACCCGCCGATGTTATATTGGCGAATGTTATCTAAACTACTTGGCGGGTTACGCTGCCGCTAACCCACCCTACAAAATAAGTTGAGAGTGGCGTATAAGTCATAAAAAAACCACCCAGTTTATTCATCACTAGGTGGTTTTTTATATTTTAGATTGATGCCTCAAGCGCAACTAGGACGTGTCATCATTTAGATGGCGAGGCTTAAAATGAGATAAATTGCGGTCAAATATTTATAAGTGCTAATTGGTGACACGCCCTAGATTATCGAGCTTCTTCAGCCGCAATCTGAATATCTACCGATGACATTTGATACTCATCACCAAAGGCATCTGCAGGCTCTTTTAACCAAAAGAAGCAAAGTACCCAAGCAATAAAGGCACCGATTGCGATAATAAAGAAAAACTGATTAGGCTCCACCAATGTAAATACGAATAAGTAGAATACCGCGCCCACGTTACCATAAGCGCCCGCTAATCCTGATATCTGACCTGTGAGACGACGCTTAATAGAGGGAATAACGCCAAAGGTTGCGCCTTCTGCCCCTTGGACAAACACTGAACATAAAATAGTAAAAATCACTGCGATAAATAATGGCCACTCTGCATTTAGTAATCCCATCAGTGCAAAGCCAATCCCTATACCGAACATATATACCAGCATAACTAGGCGACGGTTGCCTATTTTATCAGAGATATAGCCACCGAGTGGCCGCGCCCATAAGTTCACAAAGGCAAAGGTTGAGGCGACAAGACCCGCTACTGTCGGATCAAGCGTCCACGTTGCCGCAAAGAACATCGGCAGCATCGATACTACCGCCAGCTCTGCGCCAAAGTTGGCAAAGTAGGTGACATTAAGAGCTGCAACAGAGGTAAACGGATATTTATCATCCTCAGGAATACCCGCTTTGATAATCGGTATGTTGACGCTGATGGCTTTATAGATTTGATAAACCACCATCAAGGCGATAAAGCCATAACATACCCATGCGCCCGTATCGCTCAAAAAACCCATACCTTGCGTGCGATAGACCAGTAATGACAGCACACCATATAACGGAATAATAAATAAGCAATAAAGCAAAAGATCCGCCCAAGTAGAGACTTCTAACGCACCTGCCTTACGTGATTTTTGATGCGTATTGACGTCTGGCCCATCGGTAATCAAGAACCAATAAGCAACGCCGTATGCTGCCATGAGTACCCCTGATAAGGCAATCGCCCAGCGCCACCCATCATCGCCGCCAAAGAACTGTAGCGCTACTGTCGGAATGGTAATCGCTGCTGCTGCCGAACCAAAGTTGCCCCAACCAGCATAAAACCCTTCAGCAAAGCCAATGTCTTTAGGCTTAAACCAAAGCGCGGTCATATGAATACCGACGACAAAGCCCGCTCCAACGATAGACATAAACAATCGTGCTACGAATAGCTGCATCGCTGAGGTGCCAAAAGCGAAGAACCAAGTCGGTATCGCCATGACGACCATCAAAATTGAAAAGACGCGTCTAGGGCCAAAGCGATCTAGCGCCATACCGACGATGACGCGACCCGGAATAGTCAACGCGACGTTGGCAATCAAGAATAGCTTGATGTGGTCGGGCGTCAAGTAGCTTTCCGTTTGCAGCATAGATGTTGCAAGCGGCGCCATATTGAACCAGACATAAAAGGTAAGAAAAAAAGCGATCCACGTATAATGAAGCGCTCTTATATCGCGACGTTCCATCTCCAGCAGCTCTTTTGCATGCATAGCACACGCCCTCCCTATTGATTAAAATATAGAGGTAATGTACTAATAAATACTGACGTTAACTATTGAGCAAAAGCGGTATAAAATACATACCAAGTACTACTTAAGAGGGATAAGGATAGAGCCAAAATAGGTCTTAGACAGTGAGTATGATTTATAAGGATCAAGTATATGACGCATGATTTAAGACAGCAATTGCTGCAGCTCTTTATTATTTAACGTAATATCAGCAAGAGTATAGTCATCCATTACCTTAATAAAGGCTTGTGTGGCTTCATAAAACACACCTTTTAGCTGGCAAGAAGGATTGATAGTACACAGGGTCTTAGATGGACTATCAGCTAAGTCAATCTTCTCCTTGCCCGCACTTATCTTCTCGCTTTTCTCTTTGCCTTTCTCTTCACTTAGTGCCTGCCGACTGCTATTACTGTCCACACTATTATCTGCATTTTCGGCTACAACATCACCTTGCAAGAACTTGTTTCCAAAGCAAGGAACAATGGCAAAGTCCGGCTCAGTATGACGCAAGATCTGACCTAAATTAATGTCTTTGGCGGCCATAGCCAGTCGAATACCACCATTCTTACCACGTACACTATCTATATAGCCAAGCTGCGCGAGTTGATGCACGATTTTAGTCAAGTGGCTTTTGGATATCTGATAGCTATCCGCAATGTCAGATATCGTTGCCAAAGTTTCAGAAGTTGGCATCACTGCCAAATACATCAAGATTCGTAGCGCATAATCACTATAATTAGTTAGACGCATAGTATTAGCCCATTTTTAAGGTTTATTTATAATTTTCATAACTCTAAACGTATTATATTCTTAAAGCCTATACAAATCTTTATAAGCTCAGTATCTATCCCTTTTAAATTAACCAAATAACTTATCAGGACGCGCCCTAGATAACATCGGAATATAAGTCATACAGAATAAAGCAAAGCAGAGTATCCATGAAGTCTGCGCTATCATTAGCCAAACGATATAGTAGTCCATCGTGATAAGCGGCATAAGCACTCGAAAGATAAATACGCCAATCATTAATACAAACATCACTGACACCGCCTTCGATGGCTGATGAATACTGCGACCCGTATGCCCTAAAGAGACGCGCGACATCATTGCCAAAGTCATCATGCCAACGCCTGATAGCGCTAAAGCATGCAGCGCTATACTATGGCTAAAGTTCAACCAAGGCTGCAGCGCAAATAAAATAAAGCTGCTGCACATGCCTACAAAAGCTAGATACAATGACCATAACAACGGTTTTTGCCAGATACCATGATGATACCAGCCCAGCAAACGAATGCCATTAACCAAGGCTACACTCAGCGCACTAATAGTGATTAGGTACTTATTAGGATAAAAAATATCAGCAAGCATAAATATCAAAAAGGCAACTAGACTTAAGATATCAAGCCCTTTGCTGTTTTTGACTTTGACTGGTTCGGTACTCGTCGCGCTAATACCACGCTCGATAAAAAATGGCACGACTCGGCGACCGATAGTGAGCACTAACGCAATAATGATATACAAACCAAGATAAATACCGACTCGTACATAGTTCATGTCACCACTATAAATACCCCAGTAGCATAGCCCATTACCGATTGTTAATAACACTAGCTTTGAGAGGATGCCCATCTGCTTATATTGCTTGACCGCCATTACCGCTTTGGCGATGACCCACGCCATCGATACCATAAAAGCCAAGTCCCCTACTGCCGCCAGTGCGAACCAAAGATTGGCGCTACTCACGCCTATTCCCACTAGCCCCCAGCTTATCCGAGCGACTGCCCAGCATGAGAAAATGCCCAGCAGCCGATAGCCATAGGGCATCATGACCCCTGTCCAAGTCTTAACTGCCGTCAATAAAAATCCTGCAATCACTGCTATGGTATAGCCATATAACATCTCATGCCCGTGCCAATACAGCGGGTTGATAGCAGTGACATCGATATCCGTATCACCCATAAACACCAATGCCCAGAGCAGCATGGTTAACACTGCAAATAGCCCTGCGGCACTAAAAAATATACGAAAGGCAAGGTTTAAAATAGGATGGGGTGACGTTGGACGGCTCGTCGGCAACTGGATGTGCAGCATGTTAAGCACCTTATAGCAGGGCAAATCGGAAGATGGTATTACTAAACACTAGCAAAAGACACTTTGGATAAAACTATTTTTAAAGCATTATTTTGAAGACACTGCTTTAAAATAATCAATAAAGATATATTTAAAATGAATGTTTATTATAATACATAATGTCTGCTAGAGATAGTCTAAGTCGAGCGATGCTATAGAAATGGTTATTAGGCACTTTATGGTTAAAATACTTTAAAAGTGCGATAGTATTACTGGTATAAGTTTTTTGCAGACTCTGTCAGCGTGCTCACAGCAAGCAAGAAAAAGTTATACCAGTAATACGCGATGATATTCCTTTTATTCAATTATATATATTATTGCAAATACCAAAATACCCGCGAGATGCGGGTATTTTTACAACTTGAGTTATTACTACTCTTCTGGCTTATCGAACAGCTTTTCAATCGGCTTACTATGGATAGTTGAGCTGTTAAACAGTGACTTGCCCTCGTTTTTGCTCTCATTGCCGCCTTCTGTCCAAAAGTTAATATTAAACTGCGCATCATCACTGAGCTCTACACGATGCCAGTATTCTGGTGGACTAACCGCAAATTGTCCTGCCTCAATCACGATAGTTTGTTCAGGATCAGTTGCCGCCTCATTGGCAAAGCCGTAAAAAGTAACCACCCCTTGCATGACGCAAATTTGGCCAAAGACACCTTTAGCGGTATTATGATGAGTCAGCAGAGCTTTAGGGACTTTATCTTTAGTGAAAAAATGCGTAGAACGTTTTATTTTCCAGTGACTTGGAATAACTTGACGATTCATAGTGACTCCTTACTGATTACATTTTATTTTGATTACTCTATTTAATAACTAACAGCTTTATAGTTAACGCAGCTCATCTAAATGCTTAATGTCATCTGGACTAGCTTTATAAATAGCGTCAAGCTCAGACTCTGTCAGATACTTTTCGGTAACGGGGAACAGCTCGCGCTCCTCAAAACGGACATGATCATATAATAAGCCTGCCAGCGCTCTAACCTGTTCGACGCTAGGCAAGCTCGATGCTGTTTTTAAAGAAGCTTTCATATCGGCGGTAAGCTCACGCAGCTCTTTATGCTGCTCCTCCAGTTTACCAAGCACAGCGGCGACCTCGGGTTCTTCCTTGCGATAAGGCTGCAAGCCCTCAACAATTAAGTCATCTTCGAGTCTAAAGTGATCCTGCATATCACCCATATAAGACGATAGCGCTTGCCAGTGTTCAGCGATTTGCTCTGGATTATCAGCGCACTCTTTGCCATGACGCCCGACATGCAAACCAAGATGATGCTGGCGTGATAAGGGCTGTAGTTGTTTGGCACGTTTCATAAATAAGCTCCCAAAGTTATTAATGTTATTAATGTTATTGGCATTATAGTCACTGAATAAAACACTATAGCGCCAGTCTACTCCTATTATTCATAAATACGAATGATAATTATTTAAAATTATGAATATAGTGCGATGATATAAAAAAAGCCTACCAATTAAGGTAAGCCTTTTGAACGCCTTTAAGTCACAACATTATTGTACGAGTCAAAGTCTCAACTCATTAACTTGCCTCATTAATCCTGTAGCTTTTGCCAAGCACTCATACCGCCTAGATAGATATGAATATTACCAAAGCCTCTGAACTTATCATAATCAATAATATATTGATATACCGCCACATCCTAAGTCTAAGCTAATATTCATAGCGTATGCTACTTGTATTCCCTAACCAAATAATGCGGAGTACATACTATGAGCCTGCCTTTATTAAGACCCTTGTTATTAACAGTCGGTGCTACCTCGTTGGTATTTTTTGGCGGTGTCATTGCCTTGGCAATCCAGTCGTCTGAATCTATTGATCTCTTATCAGAGCCGACGTTATCAGCACCTAGCCTTGTTGATCAAAATACTAATGTATCTTCTATTGCTGCGCTGACTTCTGCGCAAGCGATAGCATTGGCCAAGCAAGACATGCCTAGTGCGCAACTACAAGCGACGCCTGAGCTTATCAACTATAACGGTACAGTTGCTTATGAGGTGCTATTGGATAGCGGCACGGCTTACATTGATGCCAATCTAGGAGTTGTCCTTAATCCAGTGGCTACCGATAACTATCGTGCTGATGACTTTGATGACAACTATGAAGATGGTCATAATGATGATTATGAAGACGATGACGACCATTATAAGAGTGAGAAACACGGCAATAAAAAACACGATGACGATGATTATGAAGACGATGAGTACTATAAAAACAATGAACGTTTAATCACAACGAGTTACGAGCAGTATGACGATGATAAGGATAGCTAAGATGACTAATACTAAATTAAATTCGTCCCAAACGGCTGACAAAAAGGTTAAAAAAGCAGACCCTTTTGCGGCACTCAAAAGCAGCATTATGATGGTTTCAATCGTAGGCACTATGGCAGGATGGTTAGTGCTACTCAATCAAGAAACCGCTAGCCAACCTATAGATACTGCCCTATTCAATGCTTCTGTTTCTAAGAATAACGAGAAGGCTGCTGAGCCAATGCCAGTCGTAGATATTAGCCAGCTGCGACAAGTCAATGAAATCCAGCCTGTCGAGGCAATAACCGTCGTCGCTCGTACCCGTTCCTCTCAATAAATAGAAAAGGCCAGCAGTTATTACGTTAATACCCTATCGCAAAAAGTGGAGCCCGCTAATGATAAATAACGTATCTCATGAAAATGCACCACAACTGGCAACGATTAAGTTGTACGCGATGGGTTGTCACATTCAAATCAGCTTAAATACTGCAAGGCTAAATACAGAAAGGCTGAGCACGCCATACTCGCAAGCGTCTATAGACCAGCAAGTCGCTTTATTGGCAGATGATATTCAGCAGCAACTCGTCTACTGGGAGCACATCTTTAGTCGTTTTGATGACACTAGCGAGCTGATGACCCTCAATAGTAATACTGGCCAATGGACTAATGTGAGCGCAGAATTATTTGCGATGTTGCAGCGTGCCATTTATTTTGTGCCAAAAACTCAAGGCTTAGTAACCCCAACTTTACTAAAATCTATGTGGGTAGCGGGCTATAAACAGTCATTTGAAGCGCTGCCAAAACACGCTATATCATCCCTGCCCATTAGCACTACCAATACTGCTTCAACCGCTATTACGGGGGCAAGTCTACAAGATACGCCTGTAACGAATGATACTCAATTAAACCACGCTAATCAGCACGCAGAACGTATCCAGATGCGCTTATTAGATAATGGGCAACAGCAAATTTATCTACCAACGGGTATGGCGCTAGACTTAAATGGTTATGTCAAAGGCTGGTGCGCTATGCAATTGGCTGAGCAAATTAGCCAACTGCATAACTGGCATTTTCCCTGTTTAGTAGATATGGGTGGTGATATAGCGATTGGTGTCCCAAGCGATCAAGACATAGATAAGCCTATCGTTTGGGGAGTTGCTGTCGCCAAACCGCATCTTATGAATGGCGAGCCAATTCAAGATCAGGAAGACGTCGCAATCCTTGCTATCAAATCTGGCGGCGTCGCAACCTCAGGTCAAGACTATCGGCGCTGGTGGCATAAGGGCCAATGGCAACATCATTTAATCCATCCTCATTATTCTCGTCCAGTAAGCAGTGATGTCCTAACCGCAACTGTACTCGCTGACGATACCCTAATGGCGGAGGTGTACGCTAAATACTGTGTGCTACTTGGCGTTAATGAGGCAATGGCATGGCTTAACAAAAATCATATTGCGGCACTTTTGATTGCTACGGATAACCAAGTACTGACCTCCCACGCCATTTCTTCAAATTTAGTTCATTCAGAATCAATAGCGATTTAAATGATGAAGATAGATTTTTGAAGAGCTGTACATCAAAAAGCCATTCATTAAAAAGTCGTTAGGTATATATCCATAGGAGCATAGCTATGCAAACGAATCATCTTATTAGTAGTCATAATGACTCTAAATTGACAGCAGTAGCTAGAGTCTTATGGATTATATTAATTTTGGGCATTGGCATTTCGGCTGGTAGCTATGCCCTTTTAATATGGGGAGATGCCACTATTCAATTACTGAGCGCCACTGATAAGCATTTTTGGTATTTATCGCGAGCCAGTGGAATTGTCTCCTATAGCTTATTCTGGTTAGCGATGGTTTTTGGCTTATTGCTAAGTACCCGTTTAGGCAAAACTTTTAATAGTGCTCGGGTATTTGCACTGCATCAATATTTAAGTCTAATTGCAGTGGGCTTTGCCGCCTTTCATGCTGGTATATTGTTAGCAGATAATTATCTAAACCTTAATTTATGGCAGATATTACTGCCCTTTGGTTTTCAGACAGATCGTGTGGGTGTTGCATTAGGACAGCTAGGGTTTTGGCTGTTATTTATCTGCGCTTTTAGCTTTTATATTAAGCAATACCTTGGCCAATCGGCCTGGCGATGGCTACACTTTTTGACCTTTATGGCTTACATGCTGATCAGTATTCATGTGTTTATGGTGGGGTCTGACAGTCGAGCACTGCCATTATTATTATTTTATGCAGGCAGTCAGACGGTGGTGTTTTTACTGATAAGCTATCGACTATTGGCATTAAGACAACTCAGATGATCCGAGATGAAGTTATAAGCTACAATGTCATAATTGACTTCATATTTACAGTGTTTGGGGATATCTATGCATCACTCTATTCATGACGAGCTACATCTGAGCAACCGCAATCATTGGTTGCGGGCAGCAGTACTGGGAGCAAATGATGGTTTGATTTCAACCGCCAGTTTATTAGTCGGCGTGGCTGCGGCAAATCCAAGTCACCAAACGTTACTATTAACGGGAGTGGCAGCATTGACAGCAGGTGCCTTGTCGATGGCGGCTGGTGAATATATCTCAGTATCTTCACAAGCGGATACTGAAAAAGCGGATCTGAGGAAGGAGCTCCATGAGTTAACTCATAATGCTGAACGCGAGCTTATTGAGCTGACGAAAATATATGAGACACGTGGACTTGATCACACTTTGGCGCATCAGGTCGCGGTAGCATTAACCGAGCACGATGCGCTTGAAGCTCATGCTCGTGATGAAATAGGCCTGACTGATCTTAGCCAAGCAAAGCCGATTCATGCGTCAATCGCCTCAGGGTTATCGTTCATTGCTGGTGCCCTATTACCTATTATTGGCATTATGATCTTGCCTGAGTCAACGCTAGTGTGGTCATTAGCGGCTGTAACCCTGATAGGTTTGACTTTGCTTGGGTTAGTGTCCGCACGCTTGGGCGACGCGCCTATTATTCCTGCTACCACTCGAGTAGTGGTTTGGGGCGCGTTTGCCATGCTAGCAACGTCGTTGATTGGGCGCTTATTTGGGGTAGCGGTTTAGGGCACACTTTAACCCTAAAACCTGCCCTTTATCTTAACGCTTTCTTAACACGCTGTTGATTATGCTAAAGAAGAGGTCATTAAGATTTGCTAGAGACCTTTGAGTAACTTCGACCATTGTCATTACTATCACTACACTCCTAAAAACATCTACTAAATTATTGAAAAATAGGGTATAAAATAAATATAAGCTAATTAAAAATATTTAATCTAACTTAAATTAGTAAGCTCTTTATGTATTAGAATCTAACAATGGAATGTCGTTATGGTAAGATTTTTTCTCAGGCAATACCTAACACATTTTTATAAAGGGCTATCGCTATTACTGATCATAGTCAGTAGCACTGCTACCAGTTATGCGGCCAGTTACGTCATTGACTCTACTCAAACTAATGTACGTTTTGCGCTTGATAACCTCAAAACCTCTAGCACTACTGGCGGCTTTTATAACGTTAAGGGACAGCTCCAATATGATCCAAGCTCAAAAGTGGGCACTATCTCGCTTATTATCCCTATCAAATCTTTAGATACAGGTAATAAGGCTTTCAATCTTAAACTAACAAGTCCTGAATTTTTTGATATTCAGCAGTTTCCTTTGGCACGTTTTGAGTCTAGTAAATGGTATTTTAATAATAGTAAAACCAGTCCACAAGCCACTCAAGTCGATGGCAACCTTACCTTGCATGGTGAAACTCATCCTATCAGCTTAAGAGCGAATAAGTTTGAATGCTCCCTAAATCCTACTGTTAAAAAAGAAGTCTGTGGCGGCGGTTTTACAGCGACCATTGACCGAACCAAATGGAATATTAATAAATATACTTTGTTCGGTATGACTAAGAACCTCACTTTAAATATTCAAGTTGCGGCCACTAAGCAATAGGTTTTGAGTATGATAATAAGTTAAGCCAACATAAGTAATATCGTTTTGTTGTAGTAAAATCAGTAAAACCTGCCAGCTTTATAAGGATATTATGCAGCCCACTTCCATAAGACTTTCAGCATCAGTATTAGGATTGTTACTTAGTCTAGTATCTACTGCTGCATTTGCTGATAGCGAGCCAACTGTCGGCACTCTTAGTCCAATTAGCTTGCCTAATGTTAGCCCTGCCAATAGTGATTTGGCTAATCGTGGCGCTTATGTGGCGCGTACTGCTGACTGTATGGCCTGTCACCGTGAGGACTATAGTGGCGGCGTTGCTATTGAAACCCCTATCGGCAATATCTATTCGACTAATATTAGCCCATCAAGGCGCTATGGCATTGGCAATTATACTGAGGCGGATCTCAAAAAGGCACTGCAAAAAGGTCGCGCGCCTGAGCATCAGATTTATCCAGCCATGCCCTATCCTTCCTATCATGGTATGAGCGATGACGACATTAGCGCCCTACTCGCTTATTTCCAGACTGTGCCGCCCGTAGAAGAACCCCCTGAAAAAACCACTAAGCTACCGTTTCCGTTAAATATTCGGACGTTGATGTTGGCTTGGAATGTTATTAATTTGCCCTCCACCGAGAACCGCACAGGATTAACGCCAGTGCAGCAACGCGGAGAATATTTAGTCAATAATACTGAGCACTGTGGGACTTGTCATACTCCGCGCAATTTGACTCAGGGTCTCGATAAAGATCGCTATCTCTCTGGCGCGCCACTGGGCAAATGGTTCGCGCCAAATATCACTCCTGATAATAATACGGGTATTGGGCGCTGGAGCGAAGACGATATCGTCACTTATCTACGTACTGGAAAACTTGATAAACGCGCTTATGCAGGTGGACCGATGGCTGAAGCGGTCGCTCATAGTACGCGCTACTTAACCGATGCAGATTTGAGCGCTATGGCGGCTTATCTAAAAGTCGTGCCTGTTATCAAAACGGATGATTATCTTATACCTCTAAATACAGCTCGCTTGCCAAACTCTATCAGTAGCTCTATTACTTACGATTTAATTGAGCAAGAAAAGTATATATCACAGGCCAAAGCTAACTCTGTAACTAATGCCAGTATTAATAGTATCAATTCGCCCAAAGCGCTATATCTCACGCATTGTGCCAGCTGTCATGGTGTCGACGGCTATGCTCAGCCCGATGCTCGTTATGCCTCGATAGTAGGGCTTAGCAGTATTCGCCGCGCCAAACCTGATGCGCTAGTGAATGTTATTGGCTTTGGCGCAAAAGGCGCGTTAAATACTGCCCCGAAGATGCCAGGTTTTGAAAAAGATTTAACCCATGCACAGATTGCCAGTATTGCTAATTATGTACGCGTTAATTTTGGTGGTTTAGCCACTAGTACTGTCACAGAAAGTGATGTCAAAAACATAATGAAATAGCGACTTATACAGTCATGGACGAATGCTCTACAACAAGGATATATAATGATTGACCCACTTCAAGCACCAACGCGTAGACAACTATTAGCAATGATTGGCAAAACCGCTGGCGCAACGGCGATGTATCAGGCGATGACCACTTTGGGTTTCGCCTCCGAGTCTAGCTTTAAGCAGCAGATGGAGCTAAAGGGCGCGCCTGCTGGCTCTAGTATCGTTATTTTGGGTGCTGGTTTAGCGGGTCTTACAGCAGCTTACGAGCTACGTAAAGCAGGCTATAAAGTCACGGTACTTGAGTACCAAAATCGCGGTGGCGGTCGCAGTTGGACGCTTAATAGCGGAGATAAATACACTGAATTGGGCGGCGCGGAGGTCAGTTGCGACTTTCAAAAAGGTAATTATTTTAATGGCGGTCCGTGGCGCTTGCCGATTCATCATTATGCTGTCTTTCATTATTGTAAAAAGTTCAACGTTGCGCTGCAGCCCTTTATCCAAAATAATGATCGCGCCTACCTACATCGCACCAATCATTTTAATGGCGCACCGCAGCGCTTAGGCGAAGTACAAAACGATGTGCGCGGTTATGTCTCAGAGCTATTATCTAAAGCGGTTAATAAAGGCAGTCTTGATAGCACAGTAAACAAAGAGGACAAGGAAAAGCTGCTAGAAGGTCTAAAAGGCTGGGGCGTCCTTGATAATAATTATCGCTATGTCAAAAGCCACGCAACCAGCAAGCATCGCGGCTACAGTGTCTATCCAGGTGGCGGTCTTATGCCCGATGCCAAGCCCTCAACGCCTATTCCAATGGATAAACTACTAGCGTCAGGAATGTGGGCTAATTTGTATAACGACTATACTGTCCATGTCCATCAGCCAACGATGTTTCAGCCCGTCGGTGGCATGGGTAAAATCGGCGATGCGTTCACTCGTGAATGCCGCGACATGATTACCTTCAACGCCAAAGTCACCAAAATTAAGCAAGATGATAGCGGTGTCAGCATTGATTATGTTGATGCTAATGACGTTGATGGCACTGCCAAAACCGTACGCGCTGACTGGTGTATCTGTACTATTCCGTTATCAATATTGACGCAAATGGACATTAATGTCTCAGAGCCTATGAAGCAGGCCATGGCAGCCGTCCCTTACGATAGCTCTTATAAGGTCGGTTTAGAGTTTAAGCGCCGCTTTTGGGAGGAAGATGAATGGATATATGGCGGGATTAGCTATACTGACTTGCCTATTACCCAAATATCTTATCCTTCACAAGATATGTTCAACACAGGCTCAGGGGTATTACTCGGTGCCTATGGTTTTGGGGAAGCCTCTTATAAATTTAATAGTTTAACGTCTAAGCAGCGTATCGATGTCGCTTTGCAATATGGCAAACAGATTCATCCCCAGTATCCCAAAGAGTTCCGCTCTGGTACTTCGGTGGCATGGCATCGTATCCCTTGGGTACTTGGCTGTTATGGTATTTGGAGCGAGTCCAGCCGTGATCAATATTACGATACCTTATGCGCCATCGATCATCGTATTGTCTTAGCAGGCGAGCACTGCTCACATATTCCAGCATGGCAAGAAGGCGCGATACTATCCGGTATGGACGCGGCCAAGCGCTTACATCAACGAGCCAAAAGTCTAGGCTAATTAGCCTTAGATACCGATCAAATTAGTAGTAATTTAATAACGTATTTACAGGCGATTATAGCAATGATAAAACCTAACCTGTTTGCTCTATCTGTGATAACCGTAGCGTTTAGCGCTACCACTTTATCTGGCTGTAGTCGTTATAGCAAAGAGCAAACTGCTCATACCGCACCGACGTTAGCTAATTTGCAAGAGGCGCAAAACGTATTTGATAATCAAGCCAGCCGTAATAATGGCGCTTGGGGCGGCGTGTATATGTCTAAGGACGAGCTTAGAGCGCCACAAGCTAATATCGTCGATATCGACTCGATACCACTAATGGCAGCGGATATTGACTTGCAACCTTGGCTTAAGAAATTCGAAAATAGTTTGCGAGGTAAAAAAGGTTTTTTTAGTACGGATGGTAAGAAGCTCTATGATGATTCCTGCGCAGGTTGCCATATGCAAGACGGTATGGGCGCTCAAGGCGCAGGCTACTATCCAGCGCTCGCTAATAATACTAAAATGCAATCGAAGTACTATATCATTAGTACCGTTATCAACGGTCTACGCGGTATGCCTTCATTCCAAAGCATGATGAGTGATGAGCAGATAGCTGCGGTCACGCAATACGTGCATAGCGATTTAAATAGTTTTACCGATATCGTCACTGCGGACAATGTCGCGCAATTACGTCATGAGTTTCCGCCAGGATCTGATCCAAGTGAATAAAGTGAAAATACTTTTCAACGCTACGTCTTAGTACTTAATACTCTATCTTTAAGAGTTTTGATATTTGTACCAAGAGACACTGCTTGTTCAATCCTCTTAACGTCTTCTTAACAGGCTGCTTGCTATCGTAGGGAATCTCATTCCTTACCATCCTGTTGAGAAGTCCACTTATGTTACACTCTCAAGCACTTAGCGCTGACAGTACTCAAGCTCATACCAAGAAAAGCTATCTAAGCAAGGTTTTTGATCGTGAGATTAATCTTAGCTTTTTGATTATCATCATCACGCTGTATTTAGTCGCCACTGCGAATATTGGCTTTTTTGCGCAAGTATTGAGCATATATCCTTTTAGCTCGAATGTTGGCTTTATAGTCTCTATAACAGGCTTATTATTTGGCTTAATGTGGCTAGTTATTCAGTTGCTATGCTATCGACCAATCGCCAAACCTGTGCTAATAGCTTTAGTTCTGATAGCGGCTGTTTGTGGGTATTTTACCGATGCTTATGGCACCATATTTGATCGTAGTATGTTGGTCAATAGCTTACAGACTGATCAGGCAGAAGCGATGGGACTGATGGCACCAAGTTTTTTTATTCGGCTGCTGTTCTTGGGCGTTGTACCTGCTGTTATTATTGCTAAGCTTCGTATAAAGCACGCTCCCTTACGACGCGCGATACTGCAAAAGGCAGCCACTTTGATAGCGGCTATTGCCTTAGTAGCCGTGTGCTTATTGCCCTTTGGCGATCAATACGCCACCTTTTTTCGCCAGCATAAAATGGTGCGCAGTTACGCCAACCCTATCACCCCTATTTATTCTGTTATCAAGCTTGGAATGGATTATACTGCTGAGCTGCGACGCCCTGAAACAATGATCATGCATGCCACTGATGCCAAACGTAGCACCGCTAATGGTCGTACAGCAAAACCTAAACTCATGGTATTCGTGGTAGGTGAAACGGTACGCGCGGATCATATTGGCCTGAACGGTTATCAGCGCGATACAATGCCACTACTCGCCCGCCAACCCGATATTTATAGCTTTAAAAACGCGAGCTCTTGTGGTACTTCTACAGCTTACTCAGTGCCTTGTATGTTCAGTTATGCCAATCGTTCAGACTATAATCCTGATGAAGCAGACTATAATGAAAACGTGCTAGATACGCTCAATAAACAAGGTGTAAACGTTATTTGGCGTGACAATAATTCTAGCTCTAAAGGCGTGGCGGATCGAGTGACTTTTGAAGACTTCAAGACGAGCGATCTCAATCCAAATTGTGATGACGAGTGCCGCGATAGTGGTATGCTAGCTGGTTTTGATAAGCTTATAAAAACAGACGCTCCTGCCAAAGATACGCTTATTTTATTACATCAAATGGGTAATCATGGTCCCGCTTATTTTAAGCGTTACCCTAAAGAGTTTGAGGAGTACCAGCCTGTCTGTATGACTAATGAGCTGTCTAAATGCGATGACCAAGCGGTTATCAACGCTTACGACAATGCCATTCGTTATACCGATTATTTCTTGAATAACGTTATTGATACGCTAAAAGATTATCAGCAGGAATATGATGTGGTAATGGTATATGTTAGTGATCATGGCGAGAGCTTAGGTGAAAACAATATCTACTTGCATGGTATGCCCTACGCTATAGCACCCGCTGCGCAAAAGCAGGTTCCTATCATTATTTGGTCGCCTGAGGGTAATGATATTGATAAAAACAGCTTGACGGATATGATTAATCAGCCTGTATCACATGATTTTATTACCCCAACTTTACTTAATTTTTTCGGTATTACCACCGATGAGGTAGCAGCAGCGCCATCCTTTTTTAAATCCACTCATTAAGTTTATGATTTCAATCCCTGTTAGCTTTTAGGCACGAGACCGCTATGTATAAGATCCTTATTGTTGAAGATAACCCTGATATCGTTGCCAATATCTATGCCTTTTTTGAGCCTAAAGGCTTCGAGCTTGATAACGCTCATAACGGCATTAGCGGCTTAACGCTAGCCTCTAACAATCGTTATGACGTCATCCTACTAGATGTGATGTTGCCTGGCATGGATGGCACTAAACTGTGCAAAGCGCTTCGAGAAGATTTGCATAGTAAAACACCTGTGCTCATGTTGACGGCGCGTGATACGATTTCAGATAAAGTCGCAGGTTTTGATAGTGGCGCTGATGATTATTTAGTGAAGCCCTTCTCGCTCGTTGAATTAGAATCCCGCATTAAAGCTTTAATCCGTCGGCATCAAGATGATCACTTCCAGCATGATATTACCGTTGGTAAGCTCTCTTTAAATACCGATCAGCATACGATCACTCGTGAGGGCAAATCATTAAAGCTTACGCCAACAGGATTTAAAATACTGAATACTTTGATGAGTGCAGCACCTCGAGTCGTCAGCAAAAATGAGCTTGAGGAGAAAGTATGGGGTGAGGATATCCCTAGTAGCGATGCCTTGCGTACGCACATGCATGGTGTACGCGCCCAAATCGATAAACCATTCACTGAGCCGATGATCATGACCATAGCGGGTGTTGGCTATCAGATCATTGACCCTGATAACGCTTAAGCTTTAGTCATTATCTATAATGATAAATGTTTCGTTCGTTTAAACGACTTCATAGGTTAAACCCAAATAAGCCACTGCCATTATGACTCTATCTTCTTTTAATTTAACTTCTATCGTTAATAAGTTTCGGCTGTCCTACTTCGTGTTTGCGGTTTTATTATGCGCAACTTTCGTCAGCATCTTTATGTACGCTGAAACCCGCATGGAGCAAGAGCTGGTCAAAGCGCGGCTGCTACAGCAATTAGAGCTAAGTCAAGAAAAGGAAGGTGAGCAATCTATTTATATTGCCGATCCAGGAATTAAAATATATCGCTATGATAGTGCGCCTGAGCGCTTAAAGGATCAAGCAACTAAGACGGTGCAAGAGACATCTGTCACTGTAAATACAAAAGCAGGCATCACCAATACTAACCTACATTTTTTCATCTACGAGCAAAATGCACAAGAGTATATTTTGACCTACTTAGAAGACTCTGAGCTGGTGATGGCGAACTACCCTGTTCTTGCTATATTTGAACAATTGGAAGATATTTTTGCTAATGCATTGAGAGTCGCTGTGATTTTGAGCTTACTGATTGCCATAATTTTCTCTCAGTTTTCCTCTCGGCAAATTACTAAGCCGCTATTAGATCTAAAAAAAGCAGTAGAGATCGATCATCAAAATCTTGCAGAGTTGACTCACCTGCCCTCAGAGGTTGGGGTATTAGCGAGGGCAATTGATGCGCAAAACAAAAAGTTAGCGCAGTATCTAAAGCGTGAACAGCTATTCACAGGGGATGTCAGCCATGAGCTGCGTACACCGCTAACGCTCATCATGGGCGCGTCCGAAGTGTTGGCTTCTCAATTAGCGCATGACAGCCATTTAAGCGAATTTACTAATCGTATCAGCACGACCGCAAAAGAAACCTCTGAAATTATCAGCGCCTTATTATTACTCTCTCGTGCGCCTGAAAAACTGGATGCCCCGCAAACCTCTATTAATAGCATTGCTATAAATGAGGCTGAGCGCTTAAAGTATTTGCTTAAATATAAATCAGTCACTTGCACTGTAGTCGCTGAACAAGATTACACGGTCAATGTTCGACCAGAGCTATTAAAAATGGCGCTTGGTAATTTAATTAAAAACGCTTTTCAATACACCGACGAAGGTGACGTAAAAATCACTATTGATAGCAACAAGATAACGGTAAGAGACACTGGACTTGGCATTTCAGAAGATATGATGCCGCTGCTGTATGAAAGATTTAAGCGTTTAGAACGTATTAATACAGATAATAATACTATCTCATCTGAGTCATCGAGTAATAAAGTAGAAGGGACTGGCCTAGGACTAAGTATTGTGCAGCGTATCATGACGCATATGGAATGGCAGCTCACTCATGAGGCAAATGAGTCCGGAGGTAGCACTTTTAGTATTCACTATCATTAATACTCTTGAAGTAATAAACAGATCAAACTTGCCATACTGATGAGGGCTCAGATTATGCAACCAAACTGAGCGCTACTAAATTTTAACCAAATTACCTAGCCCACCAGAGATAAGTAAAGTGGTATCGGTTAGCCCTTTAATCGGTTTCATGCCTGCACGAAGTCCCGTTTCAATCCCTATATAACGCGGTTCCCACTCAGGATTGAATTTTTCTTTAAAATGACGCAGTCCCGTAAAGTTATAATAAGTCTTACCGTATTTGGTCACGGTATTGGTCACATAGCGCCATTTAGGCCCAATAGCTTCTACTTCTGCTGGAATTTCCATATATTTACTATCTATAATATGTTGGCTCATCGTTTTTAAGGCTTCGTCGTCGTTTGAGTCATTATCTTTTGCAGTACTATCCTTTAAAGAATGGCTTTTGACTGCCGTCCTATCTTCAACTTCAAAACCAGTAAACGGTGCCATTCCTAAACTAAAAGAATGAAATCCCGCCTCTTTGCCCCACATAAACAAACTAATAAATAGATAGTCCATCATATTTTTGATAGCTTTACCTTCGCTATTTTGCACCTCTTTATAACGCATCAAATCAATAGACAACTCATTGAGCTGACCGCTCTGCCATATATTAGCGAAAGCGACGATTTCACTTTGATATTTCACCACTGCGCAATCAAAATACTTTAAGTAATCCTCATCAAAATATCCAAGCGAAAAGCCTTTTTCTACTGATTTTTTGTCCTTGAGCCAGATATCAGAAACCGCTTTTAGGTCCATCAGTGATTCAGGCACTTGTTGTTGTGCTATGACCTCAAAGCTAAGCCCATCCTTAGTAGCTCGACTAACAACTTGGCGAAATTTAGAGTTTTTACTGCCTTGTAGGCTAAACGCACCTAAGTCAACAATAGCCTCTTCACCGATTTTTAGAAGCTGTATGCCATTCTCTTTAAATAGATGACGATATCTATTGCTGACTTCATAAAAAACACAAGTCCCGCCAAAGCTTTGGCATAACGCAATGAATGTCTCAATTAAATCACCAAATTCGCTTTTATCACCTATGGGATCAGACATGACAATCCAGCTTCGCCCCTGAGTTTGATACATAATAAAGCTGTTATTAGAGTCACTAAACAGCAGTTGCTTATCCCCTAATAAGCTTAAATTTGCCACTGAATAGGAAGATTGACGAGCAACTTGTTCAGCTTGGGCAAGCTCTATTTGCGTAGGAAGGCTTGGAGATGGTTTTTTAAATCGAATAAGGCTAAATAAAGTATAGGCGATGGTTAAGATGGCGAGCATCGCGTATGAGCGTAAGAATCGTGCGCCGCTATCTCCTGACACATTCCACCATAGATCAGGGCTATAAGCTTCGTGACGATGGACATACATCCCTACCCAAAACAGACTAATCAAAAATACCGATGATAAAACGAGCGTTTGTGAGTTTAATCGTAAACTCATCAAATGAGACTGACGATTGAAATAACGTCGATTAAAATAGCCCATACCGAACAATATGGCACAAATAACTGCCACTTCGATCTCTAAATTCTTGACCATTAAAGTCACTATTGACGCGCCCAATAGCCACATTGATATATGCCATGCGCCATTGAGACGTTGATACAAGCCACGCGCAAGTACCAGTAAGGCAAAGCCCATGAGTGTATTGAGAAGCTAAGAGGTCTCGATAATAGGTATCGGTATAAACTCACCCAGTAATAGCTTCCGATTCGCCACAGGGGGCAAAATACTGACTACCAACATGATTATACCTAAACCCGCTGTTGCTAAAGCTAATAGCTGAGGAATCCATACACTAGGGAGTATTCTACGTTTTTTATTTGCATCCAAACCTGAGCGAATATAAGCTTCATGTAAGACAAACAATAATATCCCCAGCATAAAGGGAATAAGGTAATAAAGAATACGGAATAATAGCAGCACATATAATAATGTGGTTTTATCCACCTTAGGTAGTGAGGCCACCATCGTGAGCTCAAACACACCCAGTCCGCCAGGCACATGGCTGATAATACCTAACGTGATGGCTTGGACGTAAGCTGAGAAAACCTCTAGATAGCTGACTGTGCTGGCAGGTATTAGCATATGAATGATATAAGCGACTAAAGCGATATCGATAACAGCTAGCACGATAAGTCTCAACAATACCGTAGCTGGTATTAAACTTTTCCTACGTAATATTTGCGGTTTTCAAAGTATGAAAGGCTAGACTAAGACTGATTTAAAACCATTTCTTATTCTTAAAATACATAATAATACTCACGGTTATGGTTGCCATCAAACCTAACAAAATAAAATAACCGTAGTGCCACTTCAGCTCAGGTATGACCTCAAAATTCATACCATACACACCAGCTAGAAATGTCAGCGGTATGAACACTACGGTAACCAAAGTCAACGTGCGCATGATTTCATTTAAACGATGCCCCTGAATCGAAAATATCAGATTGGTTTTACTATCAAGCTCGAATAATTCAAAATCGATCTCACCAATCAAATTATTTGCTTGCTCCTTAAGCTCTGTGAAATACTTAACGTCCATAGTGATAATATCAATGGTTTCCAGCTTTACGATAGTGTTGCGTAAACTGAGTGTCGCCTTTTTAAAATTCAGCATACGTCGCTTTTGCTCCTCAACCTTTTCGGTAAAATAAGGCGTTGGATTAATGTTGGCTACCTTTATAAAGTCGCTGTCAGTATTTAATAATTTTTCAAACGTCTCCTCATAGTTTGTTATTAACGATTCAATCAAAAGAAATATGAGGTAATTCACTTTTTTACTTCTGACTTGACCCCTACCCTGAAGCAAGCGATCGCGAACCCACTGAAAATGTCTACCACTACTCTCTTGCAAGCTCCACAGCATATTGGACGATATAATAAAAATTATTTGCTCGCTTTTGAGGCTCCTATCTTCAGTTTCCAATACCTTTAAGGCGATAAATAACACGTTATCCAGCTCAAGTACCTTATTAGCATGTTCTTGATCTTGCAGTAATTTTATCAAAAAATCATCAAACTGATTTTGGATGACAACCTGCTTTATGGCGTCGAATTCACTTAACCCATAAGTATTCAGCCAAAACACTTCGTCACTGTATGAGTCAAACCTCAACTTCGCAAGATCATCACAGGGTGCTTTTGACACTTTTGACGATGAATAAGTGATAAGTGTCGTGTTTTCTAAGAATTTATCCAACATCGTTTTTACCTTATAAAGAGGCTTTTAAACAAAATCTTAAGACCTCAAAAGCTTGAACAAATTTAATATTCAGTTTAAGCATAATAATGAATAATGAATTTTAAAACGCACTATGTCCACGCTTAACTTAATAGATATTTGCCAGCGCAAGTTTAGGAAAGACCATTTAAATAGCATCTTGGATGGCTCAAGCAAATAATATTTATTATTTTTAACTCGCTAATTAAACCCTTACTCTACGCTAAGTCTCTCCTATGTCTTATTTCGTATTATAGAGCCATACCAACAAGGTAGCTGATAAACCACTAAGCGGCATGTCAGAAATCAACTTAATACAAAGGAATCATCTCATGAAAAACTTATCAACGTTAACCAAGTCAGCGATCATTGCTCTTAGTATTGCAGGTGTAGGTGCAGCAGCTATCGCAGCCCCTGCTGGCAACATCAATACCAAAGCCGTAACCAGCTCAAGTGAAGCCGTCAGCGCCATGCAAAGTAAAATCAGCCTGACTCAGGCGATTGATATAGCCAAACAAAACGCCAAAGGCGACTTGGTCAGCGCAGAGTTTGATTATGACGACGATGAAAAAAATAAAGGTGTCGTAACGGGTGAATATGAAGTTGCATTTGTAGCGAACGGTATTTCCTATGAAGTGAAGATCGATGCTAATACGGGCGAAGTGCTCAAGACTGAGCAAGAGACCCTAGATAAAGAAGACATGGCTGAGTATAGCGCTATGAAGCAGACCAAAGTATCTATGAATAGTGCCATGCAAACTGCAAGCCAAAGCGTAAATGGTAAAGTAATCAGCGCTGAGTTCGAGCTAGAAAAAGGTCAGTCTCTCTACGATATCGAAGTGGTCAAAGGCAGTCAGATATATGAGGTGAGCATAGATGCCAATACGGGCAAGGTTCTAAGCAGTCAGGTCGATATGGAGGAGGATGATTAGTTTTAGAATTTAACTTTACTGTTAATCAAAGCAGTAGCCGATACCTCAATAGAACAGGTATTGGCTACTGCTTTTTGGTTTGTACAAGATTTAGGCATTCAGTTTAATAAAAGCGCTAGATCAAAAGTCCAAAACTCGTATCTCTCCCGCTTAAGTTAACGGTATAAATTTAAGTTACAGGGCATCATCTTAACGTTTTCTTAACAATCCTAAGTCCATAATGATACCCAAGTGCTAACCAGTGCCCTCCTACACTGGGATCATTACAACAATAACTATATCGGTGATTGCACTTTTTTTATCTTCACAGTCTACAACACACTCTAATTTTAATGACTATTAAGCAATGAATATGAGCACTCTCAAACCTGTCACTCTCGATAATAAAGCCGAACATCTCGATTATAAACCCAAAGAAACATCCGACGCTTTACTGGTAGCTGATAGCTTTGCGAGTGAAGTTTAAGGTAAAAAGGGGTTGGCTCGTATTTTAAAAGCGACGGGCTATTCGATAGATGGTTTTAGAGCAGCTTATAAATATGAAGCGGCTTTTAGGCAAGTTATTTGGCTTAATTTCGTACTATTTGTCGTTTTAATATTCATGCCTTTTGCTATCCCTATCACAATGCTACTGGTAATCGCTTCATTTTTGTCGCTTATCGTCGAGCTATTTAACACAGGTATTGAAGCTTGCGTTGATCACACCTCCACCAAGCAACACCCTCTTGCCAAAATAGCCAAAGATGTCGGCTCTGCTGCGCAATTTTTGGCGTTATTACTATTGTTTATTCTATGGTCGATGGCTTTATTTAGTTTCTTATAGCGAAGAGTACTTGAGCTTTTGCAAATTAATATATTGAAAGGTATTTCAATGGCTTTAGAAAATAACTTATCTGCTTGGATGTGGCTTAAGCTGCTTTGCTTAACGGTTATTGCCACTCTGCTCTTTGAGCATAGTCAGTTCGATATTCGCATCAGCGAGCTTTTTTATACTAATGGGCAATGGCTGATACAAAAAGGCGCTCAGCCTTATGCTTTTATTTTTTATGATGGTCCTAAAGTATTACTGATCTTGCTAGCCCTCTATTTAATCACTGTATTAATTGTCAAATACAGACAACGCTCAAGCAGTAATTCCATTCATAACAAAGGCAGGATCAATAAACTTATTGTGCCTTTTTCAATCCGTGAAATAAGTTACTTACTGATTATTCTTGTCGTAGTACCGTCTACTATTGCGCTATTAAAGGGGGTGACTCACGTCAGTTGTCCCAATCATTTAACGCTCTTCGGTGGTGATTTACCCTATCCAAACCTTTGGCAAAGCATGCTCGCTAAAACCGATGCAAAATGCTTCCCAGCCGCTCATGCCAGCGCAGGGTTCTCTTTATATGGCTTGGCGTTTTTACCTACATTATATAAGTATCGCTATAGGATATTTGAAATCGTGACAGTTCTAGGCTGGACAATGGGACTGTATAAAATGAGTTTTGGCGATCATTTTTTTAGTCATACATTGGTATCGATGCTGCTGTCACTGACGATAGCTTGTGCCCTTGCCAGCTTATTACTCAAAAAAACGACTATTTATGACAGTAGCAACATTGAATCTAGTGCTATGATAAATTGATAACTACCCTTATTATTCATACCTCTCATTATACGTCATAGCACCATCCTAACCCCAATAGCGATCAATACCAAACCGCCCAGAGCTTCTGCCCAGCTGCCAAGCCAAGTTCCTGACTGACGCCCTATATAAGCGCCTAAAATACTTAAAATAGCGGTCGTCAATGCAATAATTACACATGCCAAATAAGCATTGACGGACAATAGATTTAACGTAAAACCTGCGCCCATGGCATCAAGACTGGTGGCGATAGCCAATGACAGTAACGTTTTATGATTTAGACTGATTCGGGTATCATCATCGTTCACAGAACGTGACTCATAAAGCATCTTAATCCCAAGCGCTACTAATATAATAAAGCCTATCCAAGCCGCTCCTCTACTCAACCAACCAATCATAGCAGACCCAAGCGCATAACCAATCAGCGGCATTACCCCTTGCGCAACCCCGAAATAGGTACCGATAAGTAATGCCATTTTTATAAACTGCGACTTAGCATCATGTCTATGCGTTGAGCCAAGACCTATCGCTGCGGCAAAGGCATCTGCGGCTAGTGCTAATGCCAATAGTAGTATCTCTAACATAATAAAGTAGTACTCTTTGCAAAGATTGTCGAATGAACAGCCGCATTATAGCTCAAAAACAATAACTAAAAAACAATAGCTCAAAAACAGTAGCAGCTAACTGAATCCTTATTTTGCGCTAAGTTTCTCCTATGTCTTATTCTGTATGATGGACTTCTACTAGCATTACGAAGTAAAAATTGATGCGAGTACGGGTAAAGTTCTAAAATCTAAGCAGGAACAACTGGATCAAGACGACATAGCAGAATATAACGCTATGAAAAAGGCACAAATAACCCTAACCCAAGCGATGCAAAAAGCGACTCAAAGTATTAATGGTAAAATTATTGAAGCCAAATTTGATTTTGACAATGGCATGCCTGCTTATGGGATTGAAATAGCGAAAGGAATGGACATACACAAATTGGTGATCAATAACAGCAATAGTCAAGTTATTAGCAGTCAGCTAGACTATGATAATTAATATTCTAAAAATCTAGTTGAATATAACTTAACAATAGCTCTACTCTGTACACACTAGTATCGATTAGAGCTTTCTGGTTTAAAGACGCTATCAAAATATCACTATAGATAAATATTTTTTACTCCTAATAGCCATACAGTAAGGATATCTCATGCGAGTATTGGTAGTCGAAGATGACTTAATGATCGGCGAGAGTCTGAGTGAAGCATTGCAAGATGAGGCTTATACCGTTGACTGGGTCAAGGACGGTCGCCAAGCTATCCTAACGTTGAGGGTGCAGCCTTATGACATCATTCTATTAGATTTAGGTCTGCCAGAGGTTGATGGTATGGGCGTATTGACGGCTATGCGTGATGCCAAGATTGATACACCCGTATTGATACTTACTGCCCGTGATCAATTGAAAGATAGAATTGCAGGATTGGACTCAGGAGCTGATGATTATGTCGTCAAACCTTTTGAGCTGGCAGAAGTCTTTGCACGGATGAGAGTGCTTATTCGCCGAGCTCAAGGTAAGGCTGATAATCAAGTGACCGTTGGCAATTTACATTTAGATACTGCACATAAACGCGTGATGATGGAGGGCAATCCTGTCGATTTAACCGCAAAAGAGTATATGCTGCTCACTACCTTTATGCACTCTCCTGAAAAAGTGATGTCAAAAACTGAGCTTGAAGATTCACTTTATGGCTGGGGCGGTGAAGTTGAAAGTAATGCTATTGAGTTTTTGATTCATAGCTTACGTAAAAAACTCGGGCAAGAACGGATTAAAAACGTTCGCGGCTTGGGATGGTACATCAGCAATGCCTAACTTTAATCGCATAACACTAAAAACAATTTGTCATCCATAAAAGTTAATTGCTATGACTAAATTCCATAAGCTCTTTCACTCGCTACAGTTCCAACTTATCCTTTGGTCTGTTGTGTCCTTGTTGCTACTTGCCATAGTCGCTGGCGGTTATGGGTTTTGGTATAGCTATAACGAGCTCAACGACTTTCAAGATGACAGTCTAAAAAGTATGTCAGCGTTACTTGAGCAAACGCTTAATGTCAAAGTAGCTGACTCTGCTACGCTGCTCGAATCTAACATTCATTTTGATACCGATGATGACGACGGTAGTATCACCGTCGATGTTATTAATACAACCATAGCATCACCACTCGTGTATAGCTCTTCTCATGAAAATAATAATGATGATACCGATGATCATAATGAAGACAATTATAACGATCTGACGTTAGAGGACTTGCCTGCTATAGCAGAGGGGTTAAGTACGCAAACCATAGATGATAAAGTATGGCGCGTCTATCGCAGTAATGATGCCGATAGAGTGGTTATAGTACGTCAGCGTACCGAGTTTCAAGATGATCTCGCCCGATCTAGTGCATTGCAGTCTTTTTTACCCTTAATTATCGGCATGGTATTTTTGATACTGTTACTGCCTTTTATCATGTGGCGAATGATGAAGCCTGTACGCCAATTACAAAAAGAGATTGGCGCGCGTCGTGAAAGCGATTTGCACCCTCTGCCAGTGAGTAACCTGCCCTCAGAGCTATTGCCATTAGCCGAATCATTAAATCGATTATTAGCACTGGTCAAAGTCAGTATAGAGCGTCAGCAACGCTTTATCGCCGATGCTGCGCACGAATTACGCTCGCCATTGACCGCCATATCACTACAGCTACAACGGTTACAGCGTATCACTACTGATAGCGTGATGTCAGAAGGGCTAGACAAACTAGCGATTCGTCTAAAAAGAAACCAAAGCTTGGTCGAGCAGCTATTAACGCTGGCGCGAGCGGGTAATATCAATACGGCACTTGGTAATGAAGAAACTTTAACTTCTGTTAAATTCATTATCGAGCAAGTCATCGGTTTACTCATCCCTATTGCCGATAATAAAAATATCGAGCTCACGGTAGATCTACAATCTAACCGTAAAATAAATATGAATGAAACCTCATTATTAGTTCTGGTCAAAAACCTGATTCAAAACGCTATTATTTACACGCCAGCTCATGGTCAAGTCACCGTTAAACTATTTCAGCTTGAGCGAAAATCAGATAGCTTGGAGAAATCATCTTTAAATGCTCAGTATAATTTTGGCTCACAAGTGATTCACTCTGGCAAGTTAAATAGTTTATCTAAAATGATAGATAACAGATTAGTATTGCAAATAATAGATTCAGGCGCAGGCATTCATCCTAGTGATTATGAAACCGTTTTTGAGCCTTTTGTACGGCTTCATCAATCATCGAATGCATCTTATCCACTTAGCACTAATACAAACGACTCAAGATCAGACAGTACTAGTAATACTTCACAAGAAATAAAGGGAACAGGACTAGGACTCTCAATCGTCAAATCAATCTGCGAGCAGGCAGGTATCGATGTCTTTATGAATAATTCTACTTCTATAAGTTCCAGTCCAAATAATAATAAAGGACTCTGTATCACCTTAGTATTCTGAGTTCATATAAGTTTTTGAGGTGTAATGGACATTTTTCATGCTGTAATAGGGTCTAAAGCTATATACTGTCTGGATTTGCAAGGAATCAACACCATGAATCAAAAAACTGCCCTTTTTGTAGTGATAAACATACCAAGAAGAATGGACGTAAGCTTGGCAAACAGCAGTATCAATGTCTAGCTTGCAGGCGGCAGTTTTTAGGTGGTATCAGACTAAATAATCAAACGCTTTGGACTCAATATACTCAAGGTAAACAGACCTACAAACAACTGGCTGATAAGTACCACTGTAGTGTTAAAACCATACAAAGGCGGTTAGATAAAGTCAGTATTGAGTATCAGATTAAACGTCCTGAGACTGCTAATGTCATCATGGACACCACTTACTTTGGTCGCAAGTTTGGTTTGATGGTCTTTATGGATAACACGACTAGAACCGTACTTTATTACGCGATAGTGAGTCATGAAACCAACAGTGCCTACAAGCAAGGGATTGATCTCTTAGCATCGTCAGGCGTTGATATACAAAGCATCACCTGTGATGGAAGACGAGGACTGAGAGCCCTGTTTAGCAGCATCCCTTGTCAGATGTGCCAGTTCCATCAAGTACAAATAGTGACTCGTTATTTAACTCGTCGTCCTAAGAACATCGCTAGTATTGAGCTTAGATACCTCACTTCAAACTTAACACAGCTCGATAAATCCGACTTCGTAGAGCGCTTAGATCAGTGGTGTTTAACTCATGAAGACTATCTTGATGAACGTAGTACTAATGAAGATACGGGTAAAACGTGGTACACACATAAGCGTCTTAGAAGTGCTTATCGAAGCCTCAGAACCAATAGCGATTGGCTATTCACTTATCGAGAATATGAGCATTTGGACGTGCCCAACACCACAAATTCTCTTGAAGGGTTATTTAGTGAATTAAAGCGACAATTACACAGTCATCATGGTCTAAATGAGCATCGTAAGTTACGGTTTATTAAAGACTTTCTAGGGTCAAAGTCACTCAAATAGCATGAATTATGTCCATTAGCGACTACGTTCTACTTTCTAGCATGAATAATGTCCATTACACCGTTTTTGATGAATCTTGATGCTTTTTTAACACCTACAGAGATACCTTAGTGAACCCACCAAAAAAAGCCGAATGCTACTGCTAACAGTAATATTCGGCTTTTTATATTTTATGATTACTTTATAACTTGTAGCTTATTTTAATAATCAAAAAGAAGTACGGCGATAGTTGCGATATTCAGGTCGCCAAAAGTTACTTTCTAAGCGACGTTTTAGATTCTCTGCCGTGACTGGCAAGGCCAGCTTATCCTCAACCGCTTGTAGAGCGACAGCATAAGCTATTTTTTCACTGATCTCCCGAATGACTTTTATTGGCGGTAGTATAGCGCCTGGTGCTTTATCATACTCCGCCGATATATCGGCAAGTGCTTGGGTAGCTGCTGTGAGCATATTATCGCTAATGCCTGTTGCTCGCGCAGCTAGAACCCCTAAGCCAATACCTGGGAATATATAGCCATTATTACACTGAGAAACTTCAAAAGTTTGACCTTCAAAAGTAGTATTAGGGAAAGGACTACCAGTAGCAATAATAGCGCGACCACGGCTCCAATTCGTTATTTCCTGCGGTGTCGCTTCGATACGAGAGGTCGGATTTGACAGTGGTAGCACAATGGGTTGCTCAGTATTAGCACACATAGCTTCGATCACCTCTTGGGTGAATAGACCTTTTTGCCCACTGACACCAAATAACACCGTTACTTTGGCTTGTTTAACCACTTGCAACAAACTAAGTTGCTTACTTTTGTCCCAATCCTCAATGTCTGCCTTTCTTTGTACTAACGGTACTTGGAACTCTTGTAACTCTGTCATGTTATCGGTAAGCAAGCCATAACGATCCACCATAAATACTTGTTTGCGAGCCTGCTCTTCACTCAAGCCTTCACGCTGCATCTGGCGAACAATGTGTTCAGCGATACCGCAGCCTGCTGAACCTGCGCCCAAAAATGCTATGGTTTGTTGGCTAAGCTTTTCGCCTTTCTCCAAACACGCAGCGATCAAAGTACCGACTGAAACCGCTGCAGTGCCTTGAATATCATCGTTAAAGCAGCATAGCTGGTCACGATATTTATTTAATAAGGGCGTGGCATTGGTTTGAGCAAAATCTTCAAACTGTAATAACACCTCAGGCCAGCGGCGTTTGACCGCTTGAATGAACAGCTCGACAAACTCGTCATACTTATCACCAGAGATACGTGGATTTCTCCAACCCATGTACATAGGATCATCTAGCAGTTGCTGATTATTCGTACCCACATCTAATAAAATTGGCAAACAATAAGCAGGGCTAATACCACCACAAGCGGTATATAGGGCTAATTTACCAATAGGAATCCCCATGCCGCCAATACCTTGATCACTTAGACCCAAGATACGTTCACCGTCAGTAACTACGATCACTTTTACTCTTTGCTTAGTGGCATTTTGTAGCATATCATCGATTTTATGGCGCTCAGGATAAGAGATAAATAAACCACGTTTACGGCGATATATTTTGGAAAATTGTTCACAAGCCTGCCCAACCGTTGGGGTGTAAATAAGCGGCATGACCTCTTCTATATGCTGCTCAATCAAATGATGATAAAGCGTCTCATTAGTATCTTGAATATTCCGCAGGTAAATATGCTTATCCATTGCACTATCAAAAGAGCAAAGCTGATGGTAAGCGCGTGATGACTGCTCCTCTATCGTCTCGATGCTTTGAGGCAGTAAGCCCGTTAGATTGAAGCTATCGCGCTCCTCCGAGGTAAAAGCGCTACCTTTATTTAATAAAGAGGTTTCTAGCAATATTGGCCCAGCAAAAGGGATATATAAAGGACGTTTGTTTGACATAATAAAATCTTCTTAGTAAAAGTTTAGGGTAATACGATGAGTAGTGATAAAAGCTAGAGGTTAAAACTTAGGTGTTAAAATTAAGAATCTTAAAGTTTAATAATTTATTAGGCTGTGTCCTTAATTGACTCGTAGGGATAAGAACAGATTTTTGCTAATCAAAGTAAATTTTGCAGAGAATATAAATCTCTTGTCTATAAATTTTCAGAGAGTGGCAAGAATATAGCCATTTTAGTACCATTAAATGCAATGATGTCGAATGCGGACATGCCTTAGGGCGTGTTTAATAATTCACAAGTAGAGACTGCTGATAGCCGATCAAAGCTATGTGCTAGATAAGACGAAAGTTAAAGATGATACAGGTGCAGTAGCTAGACTTGCAATGCATTCTAGGATGATTTTAATATCCGTTTGATAAGGCTGGACTGCTTTTTGACGATATGTGCCAAAACGAGGTGCATAGATTGCTTAAGCACTTTTAACGTGCTCGTATCTTAAGATATGCGTCTAAAAAGCAGTCCTTTGCCAATCCATGGTCAAATACGGCCTACGACGTGTCATCAATTAGATTATGAAAGTAAAAATATAAATGTTTCAATTTATGACAAGCCCTAGCTATTCTATTACATTTTCACCAACACTTGGCACAATTTTTTTAAAAAGCTGAATATTGTATACAAGCGCAACGAAGATTAGCTTTTAGATAACCGTGACAGCTTTTTGTTGATAGATTCTGTGCTATAAATCTATTAATAAGAAAGCAAAACCATTATATCGGAAAAGTCACGGTATCATCGCCTTCTTGCCATGGCTGAACCTTGCTCATCGCTTGCAAAAAATAAGGCTGCTGCAACCAATATTGTAGCCAGTGCTGTACTTTAGGGTAAGGCAAACTATAAAAAGTCTTGCGATCCACATGAGCAAATTGGCGGATAAAAGGCATGATGCTAATATCAGCAATACTCGCCTTATCTCCTAACAGAAAAGTATTATCCATTAGCAATGCCTCTAACACCTGCAAAAAGGCCTCACCTCGTAGCCGATACTCTGTTTGACTCATTTCAAGATGGCGATCAGCGTATTTATAGCGATCAAGCCAATACTTAAAGTCGCCATCATTTTGCTCAATCAACTCATTACTTTGATGTAAGTACTTAGTGTCTAATAATCCTTGCGGATCGTGTTGGGTCAACGCCCAAACCATAATCTCCCGACTCTCCTCAAGCACTTGACCACCTACAAGCTGTAGAACAGGTACTGTGGCTTTTGGGCTAATCGCTAATAACTGGGCAGGCTTATTCTTTAGCACAACCTCCCGTAGCTCTACCGATAGCTCGGCAAACAAGATAGCGAGGCGGGCGCGCATCGCATACGGGCAGCGACGAAAAGAGTAAAGACAGTGCTGTGAGACAGTCATAAGGTTATCCGTAATTTAAGTTATCTGTAATTTAGTTGAGAAAAATAGGCTAAGCCCCAGCTATTCTTATAGTTTTGAATGCTATTTACTTTATAGTTAGCTTCTTAAAACAACAACTTCTAATCCAAACATCATCAAGCAGCAAATCTGAAATACTGTCACTTAAATACCGTTGACAATAATGGCACTTTTGCTAAAGTATTGGTCATCTATGTCAAACTTACCTATATCGAATTTATATCATTAATTAAGGATACAAACATGGCAAATCCTATTGTCAGTCGCGCGGAACTTGCGATCGGCGGCGAGCCGATGACCGTCAAAGGCGTAATACAAAAGACCAGCTTATTGCTAGGTTTATCTGCTATCACGGGTGTGGGCTTTTTCTTCTATGCCCTTATGGCAGGCTTATCACAAGGTTTTACCACTATGGCGGCCTTTGGTAGTATGTTCGCCGCCCTCGGTTTAGCTTTATTTATGACCTTTAAACCTCACACCGCCAAAACCTTGGCGATCCCTTATGCTATTTTAGAGGGTATTTTATTAGGGGGTATTTCGCTGTTCTTTATGCGTATGTACCCAAGTGTACCAGTTACGGCTATGTGCGCTACTTTTGTCACTGCAGCGGTAATGCTTGGGCTATATCGCTCAGGACTGATCAAAGTCACGCAGAAATTTCGCTCCATTGTGACCTCAGCTATTATTGCTATTATGCTGGTTTATGTGGCGCAGTGGGTATTATCTTTAGCCTTTGGCTCAAGCTTACCTTTCTTGTTTGAAGGTGGCGCTATCGCTATTGGTTTTAGCCTATTCGTTATCGTTATTGCTTCTTTCACGTTACTGCTTGATTTTGATAACATCGATCGCGGCGTTGCAGCAGGTATATCAGAAGATTACGAATGGCTATTTAGCGTCAGTATTCTTGCAACCTTAGTGTGGATGTATATTGAATTTATGCGTCTGCTAAGCTACTTACAAGACTAATCTATAAAATTTTCAGCCATTATTCAAACACAAAAAACCGTCTTCTAAAGGCGGTTTTTTATGGGAGAACTTTAAAAACTTATCTAAGCAAATCGTTTGAATTAGGCACGTTTTAGGCGTAGCGCATTCAATACTACCAATAAAGAGCTGAGTGACATACCAATAGCAGCCAGCCAAGGTGGTACATAGCCTAGAGCCGCTGGTATCAACACACTACCATTATAAATAAGTGCCCAACGAAAATTCTGCTTAATAATGCGCTCGGTCTTATTCGCGATACGTTTAGCCGCACTAATCGCTTCAATCTGGCCATTTAAGATAATACTATCGCTTGAGACTTGCGCCAAATCTGCCGCGCCTGCAATAGAGGTGGAGACATCTGCCGCCGCGAGTACAGGCGCATCGTTAATACCATCACCAACCATCAGCACTACCGCCCCTTGAGCTTGCAATTGCTGAATATGAGCGACTTTGTCCGCAGGCGAGAGACCATTATAGGCCGATTGCATGCCTAAAGTATCTGCCATCACTAGCGCTTGCGGACTAGGATCACCGGTTAGCATTACTGATTCTAACCCTGCCGCCTTTAGAGTATCTAGCATAGCTTGCGTGCTATCACGCACTTTATCATTGAAGTAAAAGCAAGCCAGCGCTTGCCACTTATCAGATGCTGTGCCAGCTTTATCAACTGTATCTAAACCTTTATTATAAGATAATACTACTGCTGAGCTGGCGCGATGCTGACTTAAATCTATAATCAGATTATTGGCAGCATTAATAGCCTGATCTGTAGTAGCTGCATCTAAAGCAAAATTGGCATGACCGATTCGATATCGCACGTCATCGATGATAGCCTCTACGCCGCCAGCAGGATAATGCGCTAGGTTTTGGGTAGCTGGCAGATGCAATTGATAGGCTGCTGTCAGTAGCGCGTGAGCGATAGGATGACGGCTACCGACCTCTAAAGCGGCCGCAATGGATAATACCTCGTTTTTATCGAGTGCAATGGTCTGCTCATCCGACAATGGTAGTAGTTCAATGTTTAATAGATTGGGCTTACCATAAGTTAAGGTGCCTGTCTTGTCAAAAGCCACATGGGTAATTTCAGCAAGCGTTTGCAAGGTATGCCCACGAGTCGTCAAAAATCCATAAGTAGCAAGGCGGTTGGTTGCAACCGTCAAAGCAATAGGAGTCGCAAGCGACAACGCACAAGGACAAGTCGCTACCAAGACAGCGACTGTCGCCCAAATCGCTTGGCTTGGATCAACAATATACCAGCCTATAAATACCAACACGGATAGCACTAATATCCGCGCCACAAACCAGCGCGCCAGCTTATCCGCTTGCTGAGCCAGTTTGGGCTTTTCACTAAGCGCACGGTTCATGAGCCGATCAATTAAGCCAATTTGACTGTCTTCTGGTAGTGCGGTCACCAGCATCTCGAACGGTTGACTGTCATTTTGCGCACCGCCAACGATATAGTCGCCTTGAGCTTTAGTAATGAGGTCGCCCTCACCCGTCAGCAGACTTTGCGAGACCGTAGCCATTGGACTAAGCAGTATGCCATCACTGATGATTTCAGCACCTGCTTCTACCATGATAATATCACCGACTTGCAAGCTTTGAGCCGTGACCATTTTACTATCTTTGATAAGGAGATCATCATGCAAAGATAGCGATTCTTTTTGCTGCCAAGCTTGTGCAATGCGTTTAGTGATCAGCTGTATGTCAGCATCCATCTGCGGCATAAAGCTGGCGGGTGTCTTTAGGGTCAAAGCAGATGCATTGCTATCCAAATCACTAACTGCTATTACATCAGTATCAGTATCAGTATCAGTATCGAAACCATTAACGTCGCTAGGGCTTAGCTGTTGTAACACTAAGTTGGCCGCTTCTTTGTCTTCAGCTATTTTTCGAACCAGCATAGGTTCAATCACGACCAAATCATTCGCCATAGTCGCCGCTTTTAGCCGTGCATTATGCTCGATATAGCGCCCAGCCAATAAGAAGAAAATAAACATACTGACAGAGTCATAGTAAGTCTCACCGCTACCCGTAATCGTCGCATAAAGGCTGGCAAAAAAGGTCACAATCAGCGCTATGCTGACGGGCACATCCATATTGACTTGACGGGCGCGAACGGCTGACCATGCTGAGGTAAAAAACGGCACGCCAGCATAAAAAAACACAGGTATGCTGACAAAAAGCGATACCCAGCGCAAAAAGTCACGCTGCAATATCAGCATGCCATCGTGCGCGCCAAAGTATAGCGCTACCGCGTACATCATCGCTTGCATGGCACCGAGCGCGGCAATACCTAATCTAAGCAGCATCTTATTGTTGTGCTTGGCAAGCATCGCCTCATGAGTATCTTGCCGATAAGGCTTAGCCTCGTAGCCGATCTCATTGATCACTGCTAATATCCGACTGATAGGCAGCTTGGCCTCATCCCAAACGATACGCATGCGCTGATTGGTTAGATTGACCTGACACTTATCTATACCATCGATCTCATACAACCGCGACTCGATCAGCCAAGTACAAGCCGCGCAGCGTAGATTATTAACGGATAGTTCCGCGACCGATAGACCGTCTTGCGCGTAGACAAATTGCGACTTGATCTCGTCATGGTCATACGACTCCAATCGCGTCAGTTGAGTCGGTAAACTGGCCGTACGATTGATCTCTGAGCGATCTAGATAATACTGCTCGAGCCCTGCCTCGACGATACTTTGCGATGCCAGCTGACAGCCCATACAGCACATTTCACGTTGAGATCCGAGCACTTCGGTATAAAAGGGCGGGCGTGGTACAGGATCACCGCAATGGAAGCAATGATTCGCTATTGGCAATACTAGCCCTTGGATGATTGACTTATCATAAGTAGAAACATTATTAGACAGTGATGAGGCGCTAGACATAGCTACTTTAATTTCCTTCAAACAAATTGGCTTGCAATGGCGCGGGCTTTTAGAACGACTGCTTTATTGAAAGCTCAAATAATTCATCAAAAAAACATCTTATCGATAGCTCTTAGCTGCTATTTTATAGAGGCGCTATAAGCTAAATTGAAAGCTAAGCGACGTTTAGTGTTATTATAGCGACGGCTTCATTATTACTGACTGTCATTATACAGGCTCACGCCCATAAGACGGTCAATACTTACCTATCAACACTTACCTAGATGACGATAGATTGAAAATTTTATCAATTTGCGTCATTATAAAGCAGTTTTTTATCTCAAAACGGTGTGTTATCAGTGCAAAAACCTTATTCTACCTCAGCAAAATCATCTAAAGTCGCGATTCACACGCTACCCTCGCAACAGCGTGGCGCCGTGATTAGCAGCATTTTATTGATCGTTATCATCGCAAGTATGGTGTTATTGTCGCTTTATTTAGTCAAGCTTGATCGAACCATTACCAAAAAGTTTGAAGGTAAGCGCTGGGACATTCCTGCAAAAGTATACTCGCAGCCGCTTGAATTATACCAAGGTGCTAATGTTGATAACGATACGATGAAGACTTGGCTTGAGCTGCTCAATTATCGCAGCAACAAGGCTTATGATCGTACAGGTAGCTATTATAAATCAGGTAATAACTACTTTATCCATACCCGCGGCTTTAGCTATAGCGCCAATGATGTTGATCAAGAACAAGTCATTAAAATGACGATCGCTGGAAATAAGATCGCCTCTATTCAAAGCACCGAGCAGAATGAGACGGGTATTATCCGCCTAGAGCCTGTGAGTATTGGTGGTATCTATCCTGATAGTAATGAAGATCGTATGATCGTCTCTTTGGATGATGTGCCTCAGCCTTTGATTGACGCCTTAATAGCGACCGAAGATCGCGGCTTTTATGAGCATAAAGGTGTCTCTGTCCGCGGTATTGCACGGGCAATAATGAATAACTCCTCTGGCGGCGCCCGCCAAGGTGGCTCGACTATCACTCAGCAGCTGATAAAGAACTTTTATCTCAATTCAGATCGCACGTTAAAGCGTAAGGCAAACGAAGCTTTGATGGCGGTATTGCTAGAGCTGCATTATAGTAAAGATGAAATCCTGCAAGCCTATCTTAATGAGATCTATCTAGGTCAAAACGGCAATCGATCCATCAACGGTTTTGGCCTTGCCTCACAGTTTTATTTTGATCAACCGCTCAATGAATTGCGTATCGATCAGCAAGCACTACTAGTCGGTATGGCAAAAGGGCCTAGTGTTTATAACCCTCGCCGCTATCCCAACGATTCCAAAGCGCGTCGGGATACGGTGCTCAACAATATGCTCACCATAGGCGTTCTCACTCAAGAAGACTATGATAAAGCTATCGAGAAGCCTTTGGGCGTAGTCGAGAAACCAGTAGAGGGCAAGAGCCGTTTTCCTGACTTTTTGGATATTGTCAAACGTGAGCTCAATGAGGTTTACTATTCTGATGACCTAAAGAATGAAGGTCTTATTATCATCAGTACCCTCAACCCTATTACGCAAATGGCAGCAGATAAAGCCGTCAGTAAAAAGCTTGGCAGTCTGCGCGGCAGCAGTAGCAAAACCAAAGAGTTGCAAGGCGCATTAGTCAGTGCTAATCCTGAAACGGGCGAGCTAGTAGCGGTAGTCGGTAGCGGTAGCGAGTTTACAGGCTTTAACCGTGCAGTTGATGCCAAGCGCCCCGTCGGCTCATTATTAAAACCTATTATCTATATGACCGCTTTAGAGAGCGGACGCTATAATCTAGCCAGCTCAGTCGATGACTCCCCTATTACGGTTAATCTTAGTGATGGCACTAAATGGAATCCAAAAAACTATGACAATCGTGATCACGGGTTTGTCCCTTTGACGACTGCGCTTGCCAAGTCTTATAACCAAAGTGCGGTGCGCTTAGGAATGGAGTTTGGGGTAGATACTTTTGCCAAACAATTACGCCGCTTGGGCATTGAAGAGGAGATTCCGCCTTATCCCTCAGCGCTGTTAGGTGCGGTCAATCTTAGCCCTATGGACATGCTTGGCGTCTATCAGGTCTTTGCTACGGGCGGCTTTCGTACGCCTATTCATAGTATTCGCACGGTGATTGATGATCGCGGACGTATATTGCAACGTACAGGGTTAAATACCCAGCGCAGTGTGCCGCCTGAGACTAACTTTTTGACCAACTATGCATTGCAAGAAGTCGTCAAAAACGGCACCGCAAGAAGCATCCAATCTCTTGGCAGCAGTCTAAATCTAGCGGGCAAAACGGGCACTACTAATGACTTTCGTGATGCTTGGTTTGCAGGTTATAGTGGTAATTATGTTAGCGTCGTATGGGTCGGTCGTGATGATAATAAACCTATAGGTCTAAGTGGTGGCAGCGGCGCGCTACCTATATGGGTAGACTATATGAAACGCTTAAGGCTAACCCCTGTATCTATGGCTGAGCCTGAGGGCATCGAGTGGATGTGGCTTGAGAATAACTCTGGTAAGCTATCTAATGAGCGCTGTAGCGATGCGCGTTACTTACCCGTTATGTCAGCTTATCTGCCAGAGGAATCCAGTAGCTGTGCGCTTAATCTATATCAGCAAGAGCGTGCACGTGAGCGCTCGCAGTTTGAATCAGGACAAGACGCTATCAATCAGCAGCGCCAACGCGAAGGGCTAGATATCCCCAATAGCGAGGTGATTGAATCTGGCGACAACGAGCAAAGAGATGCCGATACTTGGTATGATCGTGCGCTTGAATGGTTCTAAAATTAACGACACGTTTTGGTTTATCCGCTCATAAATAACACTAAGAGTCAGGGGCTTTAGGCATGATCGAATATAACAGTAACAAGCTGTCCTCTAAATGGCAGTTATCGATACTAGCGTTGTTTGGCGCTCTTACGCTAAGTGCCTGTCAAACGACGCCACCTCCGCCTGTCAGCTCTACACCACTGCCGACTACTATATCGAAACAGACAGTCATAGTAGCTGCTGAATCACAGAATGAAGCGATTACACCTCAAGCAGATTCGGTAGATAATGATTATCCTGTAGATGATGAATATCAAGAAAGCTATCCTGATGATACTTTTGAGCAAAACAGTGCTATTGGGAACAATACCTATCCTATAGAACCTTATATACCGTCCAGTCAAGATACTGTTCAATACAACACCGATATCAGCACTGCAGAATCTGCCTATGAGTCTACCGTATATCAACAAAAAGTTGAGCAAGCTGCTGAACCGATAGTTGAGCCTTATGATCCAAAGTACAGTCAGCCCAGCTCCAATAATGCTATCACTGAACGCCCAAGTAACTCATCTATGCCTGCAATGCCATCGCATAGCGAGATGCTTGAGCGCGCTCGACAAAACTCTCAGCAGCAGACCCGTCAAAGCACCTCAGATAACAGTAGCTTACCTGCCTTTCGTAACCTGATGAACGTAGGTATAAACCAGCTAAAATCAGGGCAACTAACCGCTGCGGAGAACAGCTTTACCCGTGCTCAGCGCATGGCACCTAAGTCATCAGCGGTTTATTTTTATTTGGCACAAGTGGCACTGAAAAAGAACCAACCGCGTAAGGCTGAAGCTATGGCAAGGCGTGGTCTTGTGGTATCAGAAGATAGCAGTCGTCGGCGCGCACTATGGCAAATCATATTGCAGTCAGGGCAAGCCCAAAACAGTACTCGAGTCATCAACGAGGCTAAACAAGCGCTACGCTAGCCTGTATATTTGCTAAAACAATGTAATAAGACAATATAATAAGACAGTGCTCTTTTTAACAAACGCTCCTATGAGTCTTTAAATTTAAAATAAGGTAATTTTATGGCATGGCAACAATTGCACTTACAATGCGAAAAAGCAAACGTCGATCTTGCAGAAGCATTATTGTTAGAGGCAGGCGCTCTATCTATCGCCTTAGATGATGCTGGAGATCAGCCTTTATTTGAGCCGCTTCCAGGTGAGTCGCCATTGTGGGATGAAGTCATACTTACAGGTTTGTTTGATGTCAGTATTGAAAATAGCAGTGCTGACAATAGTAGTCGGCAAGCTATCGAGCAGTTAAGTCATGAAATTGGTGCTGAGGTTAATGCCAGTCGTCTGTGGTTGAGTGCTGTTGAAGACAAGGACTGGGAGCGCGAATGGATGAGTCATTATCATCCTATTGAATGTGCTAATAACTTATGGATAGTGCCTAATTGGATTAAGCCGCCCAAACCTGAGGCTATTAATATCATTATGGATCCAGGCCTAGCCTTTGGTACAGGCTATCATGCGACCACTCGGCTATGTCTTGATTGGCTCACTGAGCAAGACCTAAAGGATAAGATAGTCATCGACTATGGCTGTGGCTCAGGTATTTTAGGCATTGGCGCTTTATTACTTGGTGCAAAACAAGTCTATGCGGTAGATATCGATCCACAAGCCGTACTAGCTACTAATCAAAATGCAGTACGCAACAAAGTTGAGAGTCAACTGCAAGCTTTTTTACCTGATGACTTTCGTGATTTTTGTCGCAGTCAATCTATCGCTCCTGTTGATGTTATGGTGGCTAATATTTTAGCGAAGCCCTTAATATCGTTAGCACCTTACTTTGCCACTCTGATGGCATCTAATAGTCGTATTGTATTAGCTGGATTAATTGAATCACAAACTGAGCAAGTCAGTGCCGCTTATAGCCCCTACTTCTCTCTCGATCCTAAACACGCTTTTACAGCGCAAGAAGATCAGCATTGGCAACGACTATCAGGTAAATTTACAGACTAGCAACAATTGATTACATCTGTTACGATGGGATCGTGAGTTAAAGCTTATTGGTATCAAGCGTGTCTACTTAGCTTTTTTAAATCTATGGTATTAAAGACAGTCTTCTATATAAATATTTCAAATACTAGCAGTAGATAAGCGGTGTCGTTGCCGCATTTTTTGGATTCAATAATATGACCCTGTCTATTCAAACGCGCTGTCCTCAATGCTATAGCCTCTTTGACGTTCTAGAAGAACAATTAGACCAAGCAGACGTCAAAGGCCGTTGTGGTCAATGCCAACAAGTTTTTTTGGTCAATGATCATCTCGTTGTTTCTGCTGATGATCAGCCTGCGATGCTCGAAAATGATTTTGAAAACAACAAAGGCATTTTTAATCAAAATGGTATTGAAAATATAGCAGGACGCGGTAGCTATAATTTTGCCTCAGTGATATATAGAGTTGCCAGTGACACTGGCCTTAATACCGATGCTGTTAAAGCCACCACAAAGACAAATAAAAACAAGTCAGATAAAAAGGGTGTTAAAAGCCCTAACATTAAAGATACTCAGCGCTCAGGCGAGCATGATTTAGAGGCTGCAGCACTTGATAGCTTTAATGCTTGGCAGAACCCAATAAATAAAACAACGCACAACGATGATTTGCACGCAAATAGCAAACAGCAATTAATAGATAAAGTTAATAAAACCTCATCGACTAGTGTCGCAGCAGCAGCGGCAATTGACGCAAAAGCACCTACTACTAGCGCCTCGATAAAGGCGAAGCCTGCACAACATTCAGCAGTTATCAATAAAGACAAATCCCCAGCTAGATCCGCGGTAGTTAGCCACCCTACCAATGATAAGCGTATTGACCAACAAAGCTCAACGGATAACCGTGCTCAACAAAAAAGTGATGAAAAAATCAGCACTAATAAGCTGGTTAAAAAGGAGCAGTCTTTATCTGATAGGTCACCTTCTGTCACCCATCTAACGCATCTACTAACCAATAAAAACACCATTTTGGACTACAAACCGTCTCTAAATCAGCAGTATAGCAATCCCATGCTAGATCGCGTTCAACCGACGGTTGCACCTGCCTCAAGATCCGCCTCAACACCTGTTGCTACCCTACTATGGATAGCGGGTTGCGCGGTACTAATACTACTGTTAATAGCACAGTATATTATCTTCAATCTAAACACTCTGATAAAAAACCCAGTACATGCCAAGCGCTTACAGGCGATCTGTTCAGTCGTTGTTTGTGGGTTGCCTAATGCTGATTTATCGGCTCTCAATACCACTCAGCTGTCTATCAGACGCAGTAGAGTCAATACCTATGCTGATTTTAGTGACTTACAGGCTGAATTAGTCAATAGCAGCGCGCAGGCGCAACTGCTGCCTAATCTTAAAGTAAGTGTTTATAGCGAAGCGGGTTTGCTTGGCGAGTTTATTGCTACGCCAGGGGACTATCTACTCAGTAACCAAAGTCAGCTTGGTGGTGAACAAAGCTTAGGTATCATGTTTACAATCCCTTTATCTGCCCAGAAAATTAATAGCTTTACCATAGAGCCTATTTATTAGAGGCCATGTATTTATAGAGGCCATGTATTTACTATCAGCTTTACATTTACTCTTTAAGGTTTTAGGATATTAGCTTATGACATCTCACATCCCTTCCTCAGATAAGGGTGCTGGTATTCTTAATCCTACTGAGCCTCTTCATGTTCATGTAGAGCGTGCGGTACGTGAGTATTTTTTCGCTTTAGGTGATGAGATGCCGACCGAACTTTATGAGCTTATTTTAGCGCAAGTAGAGCTACCATTATTGACGGTAGTACTCGAACAGACCCGTGGCAATCAAACCAAATGCGCCCAAGTTTTGGGACTAAATCGGGGTACATTACGCAAAAAACTAAAAACTTATGATTTGATGTAGTGACATAAATAGTTGATAAGACTTTCTCATCAATCAAATAAGCCTCAATGCTAACCCTGTTTTGTATAAAGCGCTCAAATGTTTTATTATGATGCTCAGCATCGCTATGACTTACTGATAGCTGCTAACCATCCCTCGCCAGACACTTTTGTCAGGCTTTTTTTACGGAAATTTTCTTATGAGTACAACCCCACTTGCTCTACTCTCAGTGTCTAACAAGTCTGGTATCGTTGAATTCGCACAAGCGCTAATCCAATCAGGTTTTCAGCTTTTATCAACTGGTGGTACTTATCGGCTGCTAAAAGAGCACGATGTCGCGGTCACAGAGGTATCAGATTATACTGGTTTCCCTGAGATGATGGATGGTCGTGTCAAGACTTTACACCCAAAGATTCATGGTGGTATTTTAGCTCGTCGTGGCATGGATGATGACGTCATGAGCGCCCATAACATTGAACGTATTGACTTAGTCGTCGTCAACTTATACCCGTTTGCGCAAACGATCGCTCGCGCTGATGTCACTATGAATGACGCTATTGAAAACATCGATATTGGTGGCCCAACTATGGTGCGCGCAGCAGCGAAGAACCATGCTCACGTAGGCATCGTAACCGACCCTAAAGATTATAATCGAGTTATAACAGCATTGGATGGTGGCATTCAGCTTACTCCTGCTCTGCGCTACGATTTGGCTGTAAAAGCTTTTGAGCATACGGCTCAATACGATGGCATGATTGCCAACTTTTTAGGTAGCCGAGTCAATGATAATCAAGAGCCAGAGACTTTTGCTCGCACCTTTAACGTTCAGCTCAATAAAGCTCAAGATTTGCGTTACGGTGAAAACCCTCATCAGCAAGCGGCTTTTTATATTGATAGCCAAGCCGATAGCCAAGCCTCGATCGCAACTGCTCAGCAGCTACAAGGCAAAGCGTTATCTTATAATAATATTGCTGATACCGATGCCGCTTTAGAATGCGTCAAAACTTTTAGTGCGCCCGCTTGTGTGATTGTCAAACATGCCAATCCTTGTGGTGTCGCTATAGATCATGACCAAGTAGCCGCCTATCGCACGGCTTTTAGCACTGATCCTGAGTCTTCTTTTGGCGGTATTATCGCTTTTAATACACCATTGACAGTAGCGACTGCAAAAGCCATTGTTGATAGCCAATTTGTAGAAGTTATTATTGCGCCAAGCATTGAAGAGGGCGTATTACAAATAACGGCTAGTAAGAAAAACGTGCGAGTCTTAGTATCAGGCACCTTACCAAAACCTGAACAACGTAAGTCTCAGCTTGATTATAAACGTGTCACTGGCGGTCTTTTAGTTCAAGAGCAAGATTTGGGTCGAGTTGGGGTCAATGAGCTCAAAATAGTCACGGATGTTCAACCTACAGAGGCGCAAATTGCTGACTTATTATTTAGCTGGAATGTGGCTAAATACGTCAAGTCCAATGCTATTGTCTATGGCAAAAACCAGCGTACTATCGGTATTGGTGCAGGCCAGATGAGCCGCGTCAATTCAGCACGTATCGCAGCTATAAAAGCTGAGCACGCAGGTCTTGCGACAACAGGTGCAGTAATGGCCTCTGATGCCTTTTTCCCATTCCGTGATGGTATCGATAACGCCGCTGAGGTAGGTATAACTGCCATTATCCAACCAGGCGGCTCTATGCGTGATGAGGAGACTATCGCTGCCGCTGATGAGCATGGTATCGCTATGGTGTTTACAGGTATGCGTCATTTCCGTCATTAATATAGACTTAAGAACATAGACTTAAGAATAAAAATTTGGGAGCATAGATCTAAAAACATAGATTTAAGACAACTCTGTTAGTAAAACCTATATTCTAAAGTTAAAAAAGCCACTACGATAAAGTAGTGGCTTTTTGCTATAGGCTGAGCTTCAAGAGCCTAGCCTAGCTAAGCTTAACTAATTAACGGCCTTGTGCACCCGCCATATTCGACTCATTGACCTCAACTTTATAGACTAAGCGTAGATAGTCTAGATAATCTTGTAGTTGATCTTGACCTAAATTATCGCGAATGATTCGAGCCGTTTGCGCTTGCTCTACTTCAGAGAGCTGCGCTTGTTGCTCGGTTTCAATACGATCACCAACAATTACTGTAGCGCCTGTTTCTGTAACACTAGTCAAAGCCACCACGCCGTTAGCAGGGGCTTGTTGACTAAATGCCAAACTACGTTCTTTTTCACTCAATAGCGTCGTTTGACGGTTGGTCTGACCCAAAGACTGAAAGCTTACCGCTTGTTTATTAATATCGCTGGCCGATTTGATACCAGCAGCAATACTTTGAGCCTCTTTGAACGCTAAGGCACTGGCTTTTTCTTTTAACAAAGTCTGCGTAATCTGCGGTGTTGCTGCTTTTAAGCTCAAGGTTTGCGTAGGACGATAGTTACTTGGCTGCGCCCATATAGTCCCTGTACCAACCCCTATCCCAGACGTAACAGCCTGATCTTGAATAGTAAATTCATCAAAAACTTGTTTGATGACTACTGGCTGCGATAATACTGAGGTGTTGTTATTTTTACGATAGTCCTTGATACGCTTGAGCGCTACAGCCTCTTGCTGCGCAATATCTTCGATACTTAATCCATCAGCCGCCATGTCATTGATCGCGGTGACTTTATCCGCGTACACAGTCTGGCGCTTGTATTCTTGAGCTTTAGCGACAAGCTCAGAGCGCATGCTCTCCATAGTTGGCACTTGTGCACCATTATCTTGAGTGACTGTAAATATCTGATAACCAAAGCTGGTCTTGATAGGCGCGCTGATATCACCAACGCTCAAACCTTGTAACGCATCAGTGACTGCATCAGCATCACTGCCGAATACCGCAGGATTAAAACGACCAATAGCACCACCATCAGCTCCTGAAGGATCATCAGAGTCTTTTTTGGCGACCGCTGCAAAAGCCTCCCCTTTATCCAAACGGGCCTTTATCTTATCCGCGCGCGCTTTACTATCATCACCCGTCACCAGAATCTGACTGATCTCGCGTTCATCAACGACAGCTGAGCTTTGTTTGTAGGCTTCGTACTGCTGTTCGATTTCCTCTTCAGTAACCTCATCAATCTTGATGGTTGCTGGATCTAGCTGTATATAAGCCAAATCGACCATAGCGGCACTTTTTAGATTCTCTTTATTAGCATTGTAATAGCTTTTGATATCTGCTTGGGTCAGCTTTACTTGAGCTTGGTAATCTTGCCAATTAAAACGATGCACCCATAGATTGCGCGCCTCTAGCTGCAAACCGATGAGTTGACTGACCGCTTGCATAGGATAAATAGCCGTCCCTACGATACTCGCATTAAGCTGATCAAGACTTAGCTGATTGCGAAACTCTGCAAACAGCTGCTCTTTGTTCATGCCACGTTGACGTAAGAAGTTTGAGAACTGATCATTAGAGAACTCACCATTAGCATCCAAAAATACTTGCTCTTGGCGCAATAGACGATTGATAGTGTCATCAGATACAGTCATCCCAAGCTTGCCCGCTTGCTGCTCCAACAAAGTACGATCAACAAGCCCCTTGAGCACCTGTTGATGCAACACATCTTCATTGAGTAAACTGGCATCATCAAGCTGTTCTAGAATCTCAGAACGACGAGAGTTTACTGCATTTTGGTACTCTGATAACCCTATACTTGCCTCGCCTACTTGCGCGATTTGATTAGGGTCAACTGAACCACCAAAATAGCTTTCTACCCCTAGCAGTGCAAGGGGTGATAGGCATAGGATCAATAAAATGCGACCAGGCCAGCTCTTCAAAAAATCCCGCAGTTTATCCATAATTTATTCTGCTTTTTAACCTATGATAGTGAGAACCATTGCAGTAGTCAGTCTTGCATTCAAGGCAACGGTAAAATAAGAGATGTCAGTATGCTATAAAGTGGTAGTAAAATCTATGCTAGTCGTCCTACTAGCGCGCTCTATGATACGTGAATTTTGATCTAGACTCAAAATATTCACGACAAAACACTAGAAATTGTTCGCATGATTCAATTGACAACACGCTTCAATATTTAGCCATAAAAAAAGCACCTCTGCTAAGGTGCTTTAATTCAAATACAAATAATGCGCTTATTAACACCTACTTTCGATAAATCACTACTCTCAAAAATAGGCTAAAGCGTCGATTAGCAATAGTAGCTTAGTTTAAACGCTCTTTTAAATTCTTACCTGCTTTAAAGCTAGGCACTTTGCTGGCAGGGATAGCCAACTCTTCACCAGTCTTAGGGTTACGACCAGTACGAGCTTTGCGGTCTTTTACGCTAAAAGTACCAAAGCCTACTAATGAGATGCTGTCACCAGCTTCTAAAGCTTGGCCAACACTTTCCATAACGGCATTCAAAGCATCACCAGCTTGAGTCTTATTTAAACCGCTTTTTTCTGCAATGCTATCAACTAATTCTGACTTATTCATAAGTTTTCCTTCAAGTTTAAGGGCTGTAATACACGCTAACGTCAATTATTGTATCGCTCTACACAAAGATAAGCAATATAAACCATACTTGCTATGCGTATCGATCGATAACGAGGTATTAACGCCTTTATATCAAGGGTATCAAGGCAGCGCAAGCAATTTTACATATTTTAATGACCTAGGCTACGTATTTAACACTCAACTTTACGCAAAACACTAGTAAGTAATCCCTACCTTACTCAGTTAATTGATAGCATCTACTTTGATAAATCAACCACTTATCGTTTATGTTTTGGACTTATCATTGGGGTTTTGAATGACGCAACAATATACAAACTGACATAGCTACACATTACTTTTTATTATGAATTCGTTATGATAGGCGAAGCGACCCAATTAAAAGACCAAGTAGAGTCTTTATATTATTGATTGTGTATCATTTCATACTATTTAGTTATTTAAAAAAAACTACTTGTTAAAATTAACTATCTTGAACAATTACCTATTTTTATTTTAAATATAAACTTGCTACATTTAATGGATTATTCCTATGAAGCGCTCTACTTTATCGCACTCTTTACTTAATATTATCTTAGTATTCATCGAATCTGCCTTGACACTGTTATTACGTCTAGATTCTGACTTGCGTAAAGCGGCTTACCCCCTTGCCAAACAAGGTACTGTAGTTTGTTTACGTCTATATCTGCCACATATAGAGGTATTTGCAACCTTTAGTTACAAAGGGGTACTGTTAGATGCCAAGCTCCCTGCCAATCGCAGTGAACCTGATGTCATCATTAATGCTTATAGCGTAGAGATCATAAAGGCGATAGCGACTCATGACAGTGATACTATTGATAAATTACAAATGCGCGGTGAACATCTGCAAGTCCAAATGGTTAGAGCGTTTATCACCCAAGTAGGTTTAGGTGGCCTCGTCCAAAGTTTACTTAAAAAATTTAAAGGGTCAGACAACAGTAGTGGCCCTAGTGCCGCTGAAAAAGAGGAAAAAGCCAATAGCTATAAGGCTCGTATTGCTGATCAACAGACTAAAATAAATACCTTAACGATCAAAAATCGTGAACTTGAGACCAGCATTAAGGAGCTGCAAAGTAAGCAAAAAACAATGATGATCACAGCTGTTATCGCTATTGTTATCGCTATCATTGCTATTTTATACGCAGTTTTGAGTTAGGATAATTCCTGAAATATAAGGGGCTAAAGTACTTATAATATCTACGTTATAAATACTTTGGCCCTCTTGTTATGTTGTCTATTGCACTGATTAACTTTATGAATAATAGGTATCTGTTAACCTAATCATCAGTAACCATTTTAATCTTGACTAAATTAGTCGGGATTAAGTATAATAGCCCTATCGCAGCATATATTACACGCAGAAGCTGTTATATATTGATTTGAGTATCTGTTGTTTAATAGCGATAACTTGTGACTTATACCATGTTTGGTATCGGACAGTGTCCATACAGCTGTTATTAGATCAGTAATCTTTATAGGATGACTAACCAATAACAAGCTATCAATGCTCGATCAAACAATAAGCTCGTTATTGAATTTAATGGATTATTTATTAGTTGGAGATACTTTATGCGTTTGACTACCCGAGGTAGATATGCGGTCACTGCATTACTAGACTTAGCGCTGCAAACCAGTCAACAAGATAGCGCAGTTTCCTTATCTGACATCGCCAAGCGCCAATCTATCTCAATCTCTTATTTAGAGCAATTATTTTCTAAATTGCGTAAGCAAGGCTTAGTCACTAGCATTCGCGGTGCTGCCGGTGGCTACTACTTAGCGAAGCCACTTGATCAGATCGACGTCATGAGTATAATCTCAGCCGTTGATGAGTCTGTCAATGCGATGCAATGTGAAGGTCGCGGTGATTGCCAAGGCGGTACTATGTGCCTAACTCACGACCTGTGGTGTGCTCTATCCAATCATATTGAGCAGTACTTGAAAAATATAACATTAGCACAATTATTAGAGATGAAGAACGTTCAATCCATCTCAGAGCGTCAGATGATAACTTCTTTAAATGACATTACTACTATTACTTTATCGACCAGCGAGGCAAACCCAGCATGAGTCAACATAACCAACTAATTTACTTAGATTATGCCGCCACTACCCCAGTTGCTAGACCAGTAGCTGCTAAGATGAGCGAGTATCTGACTGTAGATGGCATTTTTGGCAATCCAGCATCACGCTCACATGGCTATGGGTGGCAGGCTGAAGAGGCAGTTGAAACGGCGCGTGAACAAGTCGCTAACGTTATCAATGCTGATCCTCGCGAGATCGTATTCACCTCTGGCGCTACTGAGTCAGATAACCTTGCTATCAAAGGCGCAGCTCATTTTTATCAGTCTCGTGGTAAGCATATTATCACCAGTAAGATTGAACATAAGGCAGTATTAGATACTTGCCGTGAGCTTGAGCAAGAAGGGTTTGAGATCACTTATCTTGAACCACAAAAAAGCACAGGGTTAATCTTACCACAGCAAGTGGCTGATGCACTGCGTGAAGATACTATCTTAGTATCACTTATGGTCGTAAACAATGAGCTAGGTACTATTACTGATATCAAAGCCATTGGCGAAATTACTCGTGCTGCTGGCGTCGTATTTCATGTTGATGCCGCGCAAGCAGTCGGTAAAATAAAAATTGATGCTGAGACTACTAAATTTGACTTGATGAGTTTTTCAGGTCACAAAGCTTATGGTCCTAAGGGTATTGGCGCACTATTTGTTCGTCGTAAGCCACGTATTCGCTTGAAGGCTGAGCAGCATGGCGGTGGTCATGAGCGCGGTATGCGTTCAGGTACTCTAGCAACCCATCAAATCGTTGGACTAGGCGCGGCCTTTGAACTAGCGAACTCAAGTCATGCTGAGGATCACGCTCATGCCGCTAAGCTACGTCAAAAGCTATGGGACGGTTTGCAAGATATCGAAGAGATCTATCTCAATGGTGATCTTGAGCACAGCGTACCGAATATCGTCAACATTAGCTTTAACTTTGTTGAAGGCGAATCGCTTATGATGTCACTGAAAGATTTGGCAGTATCATCAGGTTCAGCTTGTACATCAGCGACCTTAGAGCCATCGTACGTGTTACGTGCAATCGGTCGTCCAGATGAGCTGGCTCATAGCTCAATCCGCTTCAGCTTTGGTCGTTATACTACCGAAGAAGACATCGATACGGTTATTAGCCAAATGCATGCTGCGGTTGATAAGTTACGTGCCCTATCACCACTTTGGGATATGTACCAAGAAGGTGTTGATTTAGATTCAGTAGAATGGGCTGAACATTAATATTTAATGCTCACCATCTTAATTTACTATTTATCAAACGATTGCTTATTGAAGTATTAGGTTTAATCGTTTGACCCCAATTTAGATGAATAGTTAACGATACAAATGTTTTATTCATCGACTAACCAGGAGAAAACTCATGGCCTATAGTGACCAAGTTATTGATCATTACGAAAATCCACGCAACGTTGGTAATTTTGATAAAAACGCCGAAAACGTTGGTACCGGTATGGTTGGTGCTCCTGCTTGTGGCGATGTAATGCGCTTACAAATTCAGGTTGATAACAACGGTATCATCGAAGATGCTCGCTTTAAAACCTATGGTTGTGGTTCAGCTATCGCTTCAAGCTCACTTGTGACTGAGTGGCTAAAAGGTAAAAGCTTGGATCAAGCTGGCGAAATCAAGAACAGTGATATCGCAGAAGAGCTTGCTCTGCCACCTGTTAAGGTGCATTGCTCTGTACTAGCAGAAGATGCTATCAAAGCTGCTATTAGCGATTACAAAGGTAAGCATGCTGTAGCTGACACTGAAGAAGTAGCTGCTAACTAATCAATACTGTATCTTATGTCAAAAGCTAAGTTAGCTGTAAAGATTTACAAAGAGCTAGCTTAGCTATAAAGGTGACAATGACTTTGATTGTCGCCTTTTATTTTATCTTAATTATTAAAATATTCTACAATTGACTATAATTTAAACAATTAATAGGAGTTGGCATGATTGAAATGACAGAACGCGCCGCTCAGCATGTTCGAGATTTTTTGGACAATCGCGGCAAAGGTGAAGGCATTCGTGTGGGTATTCGTACTGCAGGTTGCTCAGGTTTGGCTTATGTCTTAGAGTTCGTAGATACGCCTGATGAAAACGATACTCGTTATGAGAGTCGTGATGTCAGTATTTTTATTGATCCAAAAAGCTTAGTTTATTTAAATGGCCTATTGATGGATTATGAAAAAGAAGGCTTGAATGAAGGCTTTAAATTCACTAATCCCAATCAAAAAGGTGAATGTGGCTGCGGTGAATCTTTTACGGTATAACGTTTGATCATTCAAGTAGTTAAATGGATTGTGTTGTCCAAAATCATCGTAAAACACTTTCAAGTATTAAAATTTAAGCATTATTACCATTCAAGCAACTTATACAACAAGGTTTTGTTATGACAGTAGCAGTTGATACTCAATTTGATGACTTCTTTGCTTTATTTAAGCAGCCTATCCAGTTCAAGCTTGCACAAAATGAGCTTGATGAGCGGTTGCGTCATCTACAAAAACAGTATCATCCTGATAATGTCGAAAAAAGCACTTTGCAAGGTGATGCAGATACTGCCAAAGCCATTCAACAAGCCGAGCAAGCTTCTGCTATTATCAATCAGGCTTATCAGACCCTAAGCCATCTCGATAGCCGCGCGGCTTACTTATTAGACATAGCGGGACAGGCTGAAACCCTAGAGAACTCTATTGCTGATTTAGACTTTTTAGAAGATGCCATGCAATTACGTATTGATCTCGATGACGCCATTGATGATAAAGACAATGCTACCTTGAAGCATCTGCAACCGCAGATTGTTAAGCGTCTACAAAATCAGTCAGAACGTTTTGACAATGCTTATACGAATCAAGATTGGCCACAAGCTATTGATGCCACTCAAAAACTAAAATTCTTAGTCAAACTAAATGCTGATATTACTACTGCCATCGACGATGTCGCCAAAAGCGATCAAACTGATGATGATTTATACGTCTAATACTAATAATACCGTATAATCTGCACGTTCAAGTTAAAACTTTTATCCCTCTTATTCTTATAATCTTTGAGTTGTCTTATGTCTTTATTACAGATCGCTGAACCCAATCAAAGCGCCCAGCCTCATCAGCATCGTTTTGGAATCGGTATTGATTTGGGTACTACCCGCTCATTAGTCGCAGTAGTCCGCTCGGGTAAGGCACAAGTACTAGAAGCTGACAATGGTAAAGATAACCTATTGCCCTCAGTCGTCTATTACCCTGCCACTGGCACTCCAGTAGTTGGCGTTGACGCCTTGGCTCACTTAGCAGATGATCCTCAGAATACTATTATCTCAGCCAAGCGCTTTATGGGTCGCAGTCAAGCCGATATTAAATTCTCACATCCTTATCAGTTGAGTGGTGCTAAAGATGCGATGCCTGCTTTTGTTACCGCCCAAGGTGAGGTGTCACCTGTTGCCGTTTCAGCACATATACTATCCGTACTCAAACAGCGTGCTAGCGATGCTTTGCCTGATGATAGCATCGAGGGCGCCGTTATCACTGTGCCAGCCTACTTCGATGAAGCTCAGCGTCAAGCCACTAAAGATGCCGCGCAAGCCGCTGGTATAAAGGTATTACGTCTGCTCAACGAGCCTACGGCAGCAGCAGTTGCCTATGGCTTAGATCAGGCCGATCAAGCTACTGATTCTATTGCTACTGGTAACAGTACCCAGAACAATCTGCAAAAATATTATCTTATTTATGATTTAGGCGGTGGCACCTTTGATGTCTCTATCTTAAAGCTAACCGACGGTGTTTTTGAAGTACTAGCGACTGGCGGCAATAGTGCTTTGGGCGGTGATGATATCGATCGATTATTGACTAATTGGCTGATTAAGCAGCTTGATATCAACCCTGTTGATGTCAGCTTGCATGATAAATCAATACTGGCGCAACAAGCCAAAGCTTACAAGCAAGCATTGACTGATAATGAGCAAGTGGTTATCGACATTGTGGTTAATGAGCAGGCTTTTAAAGGGACAATGAACCGCGAAGACTTGTTGGCTATTGCTGAACCTGTAAATCGTCGTACGCTCAGCGTATGCGCGCAAGTGCTACGCGATGCTAAATTAAGCATTGATGACTTAGATGAGGTAATATTAGTCGGCGGCTCTACACGTATGCCAGCGGTACAACAGATCGTTGCTGAGTTTTTTGCTAGAGAGCCTTTATGTCGACTCAATCCTGATGAAGTTGTTGCTTTGGGTGCAGCACAGACTGCTCATCAATTGATAAATGGTGATAGTGATAATAACCTGCTACTCCTTGATGTCACGCCTTTATCATTAGGACTTGAGACTATGGGCGGTCTGGTTGAAGTGCTTATCCCACGTAACACCCCTATCCCTGTCAAAAAGCGTCAAGTCTTTACTACCTATCAAGACGGACAGACAGGCATGGTTATTCATGTGGTACAAGGCGAGCGCGAAACGGTCGATAACTGTCGCTCGCTCGGTCGATTTGAGCTATTTGGCATCCCTCCTATGAAAGCAGGTTTTGCCCGTATTGAAGTTACTTTTAGTATCGATGCCAACGGTCAGCTGACGGTTAGTGCGCAAGAGACAACGACTAAAACCGAAAGTAAGATTGAGATTACCCCAGCTTATGGGTTATCCGATGAGCAAAAGGAGCAACTACTGGTTGCTGGATTTAAGCATGCTGAAGAAGATAAAAATGCCCGCTCTTTGATTGAGACAAAGGTTGAAAGCGAGCGTGAGCTGCTGGCATTACAATCGGCTTTGACAGAGTTTGGTGAGTTGTTAGATACCGAGGAGCAACAAGCACTAGCTAAGCAAATGCAAGATATGCAAGAGGTTTTAGCGACCAACGACTCAGTATTGATTGAAGCGCAGAAAAGCAAGCTTAAACCACATAGCGACACTTTTGCTGCCCGTATTATGAATCAAAGCGTACAAACTAGTATGGCTGGCACCAAAGCACAGGACTGGTAGATTTTAGAATTAGATAGATTTAGCTTGAATACTTAATAAATTTTAATTGAATCAATTAGCAGCGGATACACGAATTATGCCAAAGATTACTATACTGCCTCATTTTGAGATTTGCCCTGAAGGGGTTGAAGTTGAGCTTGAAGCAGGCAACAACTTATGTAAAGCCTTATTAGAAAAAGGTATAAAAATAGAACATGCCTGTGAGATGTCTAAGGCTTGTACTACCTGTCATGTAGTCGTACGCAAAGGCTTTAATGGTCTGGATGAAATGGATGATATCGAAGCGGATTTGCTGGATCGCGCTTGGGGACTTGAGCCTGATTCGCGACTGTCTTGTCAGGTTATGGTTGAAGACGACGACTTGACTATTGAGATTCCTAAATATACGTTAAATCATGCCAAAGAAAACCACTAAGATTGCTTTAAAAATATTTGCATCAAAAAATCAAAAGCCTACCATCGTAATGATAGTAGGCTTTTTATATTTCAGAATGAGATACTAAATTAGAATTTAATACTTAAAAATTATTAATAAACCAATCACATTTGCCAATCAAACGGCATTTGATGATGTCCACGTAATGCCATCATAAGTGTTTGCTGCATCTGCGCCATAACCTCTTTGGTATAAGGAACAGCTGGTACACCCCATACTGGATTCGGCCATTGTAAATCGTTCTGATAACGGACAATATGATGAAAATGCAGCTGTGGCACTTGATTACCTAAAGCGGCAACGTTCATTTTTTCTGCTTGAAAAGTCTTAGCTAGCTGGCTTGACAACCAACTAGACTCCCGCAAAAACTGCGTTTGATCCGCTTCAGACAGCTCATATAGCTCTTTGATACCTGAAACTCGTGGCACTAAGATCAGCCAAGGAAATTGGCAATCGTTAATCAAACGACAAGTCGATAATGGAAAATCACCTACCAAAAAACTATCAGCAGCAAGTTTAGGATGCAGTTGGAACATAATGACAGTATCTCTTGTTATTTATTATAAAAGTATAGAGCTTAAATCGTAAGCCCGCGTAATGTCCATATTTTACCAGTTATTCGGCTAATTAAGTAGTGGCATCTAAATATGCGCTGGCCCTAGCTATAAAAATAGCTAAGCAGTCTCTACCACTATATGATTATTAAAATAAGCCAATAGCTCTTGGACAATAGTCACACGTTGCTGAGCTGTGACAAGCTTATCCGCATCACTAAAGCGGATGCCAGACGCACCATTCATCCGGTAGCGTTTGGCATCTGATTGAATCAATTTGATAATGGCCAGCGCATCTACTGGTGTGTCAGGAGCAAACTCTAAAGTCACACTGTTGCTACTGGCATCAATCTTATTAATTAGTAGCGGTTCGGCTTGAATACGCAAACCATGAACGGCAAAGAGCTGCTTAGTCTGATCGGGTAGTGTGCCAAAACGATCAATCATCTCGGTACGTATATCAATGAGACTATCTTTATCATCAGCACTGCTAATACGCTTATAGAATAATAAACGCTGATGTACATCGTGCAAATACTCTTCTGGTATCAGCGCTGAGCTGTGCATATTAATCTCGCTAGTCAAGGACAGCGGCGTATTCAAATCAGGCTCACGGCCTGCTTTAATCGCTTTGGTGGCGCGTTCAAGCATATCCATGTATAGGCTAAAGCCTATCGCTTGCATATTGCCACTTTGCTGCTTACCCAATATCTCACCTGCCCCGCGAATCTCCAAGTCCTCACTTGCCAGCATAAAGCCAGCGCCTAACGTATTAGCACGCTCAATCGCATGCAAGCGGCGCTTAGCATCACCTTTTAGTCCTTTGATCGATGGTACCAGTAAGTAGCAATAAGCTTGATGATGACTGCGACCTACCCGACCACGCAGCTGATGCAACTGCGCTAGACCAAATTTATCAGCCCGCTCAATAATAATAGTATTGGCATTGGGCACATCAATACCTGTTTCAATGATAGTTGAGCAGATCAATACATTGAACTTTTTATGATAAAACTGCTGCATGACTTGCTCAAGTTGGTTTTCGGGCATCTGACCATGAGCGACTCCTACGCGAGCCTCAGGGACTAGCTCGCGGATAGTCTCTGCCATGCGCTCGATGCTTGCGACATCGTTATGCAACAGATACACCTGTCCACCGCGTAAGAGCTCACGTAAGATTGCCTCTTTCATCAGCGCGTCGCTCTTTGCCATGACAAAGGTTTTGATTGATAAGCGCCGTGCAGGAGGAGTTGCGATAATCGACATATCGCGCATACCCGATAGCGCCATATTCAACGTACGCGGTATAGGGGTTGCGGTCATCGACATACTATCGACATCCGTCTGAATGGCTTTGATGCGCTCTTTATGACGTACCCCAAAGCGATGCTCTTCATCTACGACCATGAGGCCTAAATTAGAAAATTTAACGTCAGATTGCAATAATTTGTGAGTACCAATAACAATATCGACTTTACCAGCGGCTAAATCAGTTAATACGGTTTGTTGGTGTTTTTTACCACCAAATCGCGACAAAGTCTCAATACGTACGGGCCAATCTGCAAAGCGATTGCGGAAATTATCCTCATGCTGCCCTGCCAATAGAGTCGTCGGCACGAGCACTGCGACTTGATAGCCTGCGCTTACCGCAATAAAGGCGGCACGCATGGCGACCTCAGTTTTACCAAAGCCAACATCGCCACATATCAGACGATCCATAGGCTGGTTTTGTTTCATATCATTCATGACAGCATGAATAGCATTGGCTTGATCGGGCGTTTCTTCAAATTCAAACTGACTGGCAAACAGCTCATACTGCGAAATATCGATTTTGAAGTGAATACCGACTTTGGCTTCGCGGCGCGCCTGCATATTGAGTAGCTCTGCTGCCACATCATGAATTTGCTCTAAAGCTTTTTGTTTGGCGCGATCCCATTTACCGCTGCCTATCTTGTGTAGTGGCGCGAGCGCTGGATCGCCACCACTGTAGCGGCTGATCATTTGCAAATTGGCTACAGGCACGTAAATACTAGCTTCTTCCGCATACTTAAGATGAATAAATTCTTGTTCGCCATCGCCAACATCCAAAGTAATCAGGCCGTTGTAGCGGCCAATACCGTGTTCAATATGGACAATAGGACTGCCCTGCGTCATCTCAGTGACGCTCTTAACTAAGAACTCCTCTGACACCCCGCTTTGACGCCGCCTGCGCGTTTGCAGTACTTGCCTGCCAAACAGCTGAGTTTCGCTAATCATGACTAGACGTTCAGGGACATAGACGCCGCGCTCAATGGGCGCAACGGTTAGCCCTACTCGTGGACGCGCACTTGCACCGTTATTACTACTGATAGCCGCTATTCTGGGCGCTGCTAGAAAGTCTTTGAAGCTAGCATAAGCGGTAATATCTATCTTACCCTTAAATAGCTCAATCAGTATCTCACGGCGACCTGCCGTTTCAGCAACGATCAAGACCGGTGTATTAGTTTGCCCTTGTAATGATAGAAAATCTAATAGCGCAGCTAATGGTTCAGATTTTTGATGATTAACGGCAAGTTGTGGTGGCTCTTCGGCACTTAGGGTCACTAAGCCTTTTTGCTTATGTACGTTTGAACCAAGCTGTAAACTGTCATTATCGATTGCGGTAACATTGTCAATCGCAGCCACATCGCTCATGGTCGCAAGCTTTGCATCTGCGCTCAATATCACTCGTGGATAATTGTTTAACTGCTCATTAAGAGTATTTGATAATAGATAGAGTAATTCAGGCGCGACAATTGGTTTGTCGATATCGTGTCGACGCTCCTCATAACGACGTTGAATCTGCGACCAGTAATCTACCTGCCGCTCACTGATGTGCTCATCGGTGATAAATAGCGTATCACTTGGCAGATAGGCAAATAGACTACTCTGCTGTGCCCAATCTTTTAGATCAAAAAACAAGGGCTGATAATACTCAAGTCCGCTGCTAGCGATACCTGCCATCACGTCTTTATGCAGCTCAGACTTGCGGCTACTAGCATTTGGGAACATAGCAGCGAAGTTCATGCGAAAGGTCTCGCGTCCTTCTTCCAAAGGAAACTCTTTGGCAGGTAAGATCTGAAACTGCTCAATCGGCTTTGAGATATCCGGTAGCTTATGTAGTAGCGATATCGACTCTTGACCCATACTACTATCATTGCCCGATAGCATAGACTTCAAGTCATCTTCAGTTAAGGTACGCTGGGTCTGAGGATGAAAAAAACGAATGCTCTCAATCTCATCATCGAACAGATCTAAGCGCAGTGGAAACGGCTGCCCCATGGCAAAGATATCAATAATACTGCCACGTACCGCAAACTCACCCGGCTCAAAAACATTCTCAACGGCGCGATAACCCGCCTTAGCTAGTAACTCACGCTGAGTGTTAATATCAAATCGATCACCAACACTTAAGTCAAAATGCTGACCAATCAACCAGCTGGGCGGCGCCACTCGATGCATAAGCGCCTGTATCGATATGAGCATCACCCCTGAGCTTGGCATATCTGTCAGTAAATTAATCCGCTCGCTGACAATATCTTGATGCGGCGACAGCTCATCATAAGTTAAGGTCTCCCAATCAGGAAACACATAAGCATCAACACCGCAAAAGGCCAATTCGGTCTCTATTTGGTTGAGCTGGTTTTGATCTCGGGTTACTACCACCTTTAAACGCTCAGCCACATCCCATACTGGCGATTTGACTAAGCTTGCCAGCCATAGACTACTGACCGCACCATGCACAGGTGCCAGCCAGCGCCGCTGAGTATCTTTTATTGGAAATAACTGTTGATTGATCGGAGCAAAGGCGTCAGTTAAAGCAGTGATAGGCATAGCGAATAGGATCAAAGTTAGGAGTCAGATAACCATTATACGAAAGTTTTGGCTTTTGACCAAAATGTATGCCGTAACGGTTTGTGATTAAAACTATTATTAGTAAAATTGTTATCGAAAATTTAATCAAGGTTGTTATCAAGGTAATCATTACTCATGCAAAAAATCCCAGCAACTACGCTGAGATTTTAGATTTACATTTAGCTTAAGATAAGCTTACTTGAGCTAGAGTAGTGCTTTGTCGCTTGCGATCATGCCATTATTATCGGCATAGATGAACATGCCAGAATTAAGCGTTAAATCGCCAAAGCTAATTTCAATATCCGTTTGACCTTCATCACGGCGTGTTGATTTGCGTGGGATACAGCCTAGCGCCATAATACCGATTTCCATCTGTGCCATATCGTCGACATCACGGACGCAGCCATAAACGACTACCCCAGCCCAGCCATTGTCTATCGCGGCTTGTGCAATCATATCGCCAAGTAGAGCACAGCGCATTGAGCCACCGCCATCAACCACTAACACCTTGCCTTCACCACTTTTGTCTTTACCATCGCTATTGAGTAGCGCTTTAACACGGCTATTGTCTTCAAAACATTTAACTGTGACGATTTCACCGCAGAACTTATCCTTAGCGCCAAAGCTATAAAACGATTTGCCTTCTATATTTGGCAAACATACTTGCGATTCAGGATTGGCATCCAACAAATCACAAGTAACAAAATTCTCTTTATTCATAGTAGTTTCTGACATATAAACACTCCTTGTTAATAATTATTCTGAGCTAAAAGTAAGATCAAATTTAATAATCACTTAGGCTATTTCGCAAAACATCATTAAAATTCAATTTAGGGTACATCCTTGATTGAATAATAAGCACAGCAAGATAATTACCTGTCAATCAAAGTGAATGTTATCAAATCCGGACATACTCTAGCTTAAAAATTAGAATAACGCAGCTTTTAGAAGTTGGAAGCCAACAGATAGAAGCCAATAGCAGCCAAAGCTCGTTCTATTTGACTCGAGTCATCGTTAGCATTTGCTTATTCTCTATCAGGGTAACACGATTATCTAAAGGGCCATTCTGATACTTATTACGCTCATAAATATCATGAGCACTCATCGCCATGGCGCTAGCCACACGTTTGGCCGAGATAGGATGCAGAGATAAAGACTCAGATATCAACGGCGATACTAGTCCAAAAACCTTCTGACTAATACTCTCTAAAGGACGGCCTTTATGCTTACCCAATAATAGCGACGGACGAAATATTATGAATTGCATAAAGTTAAGCGACGTAATTGAATGCTCAGTTTCAGCTTTTACTTTATTGTATAGAAATCGGCTATCAATATCAGCATTCATTGATGATAATAAGAAAAATCTCTCAACGCCTTTATCATGACATAGCTTAGCAAAGGTGACATTGTAATCGTGGTCCACTTTTCTAAAGACCTCATCACTACCCGCTTGTTTTTTGGTCGTTCCCAAGCAGCTAAAAGCATCGGTGCTCTTATTGACGCCCACACTAGCAAATACTTCGGTTAAATTATCGAAGTCATTGACCTGATAAAATCGCATGCTGGCATTGATAAAGCGCGGTGGTCGCCTAGCAATAACAATCAAAGTATCATAAAGCTCACTCAATTGTTTTACAAGGTGCTGCCCTACCAGTCCTGTCGCCCCAATTATTATTGCTTTTCGTTGCATATTTGACTCATTCCATCAAAATATTGTTGCCGAGTAATAGTGTTAAATAGAGCCATTAAAAACAGCCTTCATGTATCAACACTAAGCTAATTGCGGCTACCAAAGTCATTCAGTTATTATTCCCCTATCATACCTAAGCTGAGCACATGACTGAATGTATTGTTGATAATTTATTGTAAGAGATTCTATCAGAATACTATAATCTGTCAGAGCGTAATCTATCAGAGCATGAAGAATATCATAAACCGTTTTATGAAAAGCGAAAGTCTTATTGATCTCATCCCAGTACAGTGACCTGTTTGTTTACGCATTCGCTGTCAAATACATTGTCCTAAGCTCAATAATTTGTTAAGATAACCGCCTTTACTGGTTGAGTCTATTTAATTATTCCAAATAGATTTAACGATTGCGATGGCCTATTTATACCTAGTTTATATTTAGCATCGATATTATCAATTGTGAGACGGCTGCTCGTCATTGATGATGGTTCAATTCATTATTGCACTGTTGCAAGTTACATTCATTTTTTACCTGTCTTTTATCAAGGAGATACGCGTGGCTAATACTGCACAAGCTCGTAAACGCGCCCGTCAAAACACCAAACGTCGTCAGAACTCTGCGTCACAACGCTCTATGGTTCGTACTTATTTAAAGCGTGTTGATGCGGCTATCGCAGCCAAAGATTATGATGCTGCTACCGAAGCTTATAAAAAAGCGGTACCAGTTTTAGATCGTATGGCTGACAAAGGTATCATTCATAAGAATAAAGCGGCTCGTCGTAAAAGTCGCCTAAATAAAACTATCAAAGGCTTACAAGCTTAAGACTGTTTGATTTAGACTGTACGCATCAAAACCTTGCCTTAAGTTCAATACCGAGGCAAGGTTTTTTTATGGGCGCTCAAATAATACCTGTAACTGCTAACGCTTGAAACCTAAGATTTAAAAATTCTCAAAATTAAGATTTTTAAATATTAGGGTCTGTTGAACATTCGACCGTGGCACTGACAGTGACTATTTTTTAGGCGATTCTAGATTAAAAATATCTAGTTTAGTCACTCTAAGTGGATCTTTTTAATGACGAATCGGCAAAAAAAAGTCCTGTCCTTGCAGGCTGATGCTAAAATCGCCCTATTCGTTGTAACCGTCTAACTAAAATCAGCTAGCTAAGGCATCTGCATTGCCTGCGATTTTTACTTAAACTAGAACCATTTTAGCTATCAGCAGTGCCTACTTGTGAATGTTCAACAGACCCTAAAATAATGGGCGATTAAAACAATTAATAATTAAAATAATACCTAAAAACATTAGTGCTTAGAGCAAAACACTTTAAACTAAAAAATAATAGGAGCGATAGGTATTTAAACTTAGGAGATCTTCAGTGCAAGCTTTAACAGAATCTATAGATAAACGCGCCATTATAATAGGCGGCTCTTTAGCAGGGTTATTTGCCGGAGTACTGCTACGCACCATTGGCTGGCAGGTAGATATTTATGAGCGCTCAGCGCATAGTTTAGATAGTCGCGGCGGCGGTGTGGTGCTACAGGCAGATGTCATTAGAGTTTTTAAGCAAGCAGGCATTGCCACTGATACTTTGGGGGTAGATGCTACTGAGCGTTATTATATTCAAAAAGACGGCAGTATTGAAAATATGGCGATGCGCCAAACCTTAACTTCTTGGAATATTCTTTATCGCTCAATGCGTAAGAACTTTCCAGACGATCACTACCATCAAGGCAAAACACTAAGTGAAGTGCAAACAAACGATAACAAAGCAACGGCTATTTTTACTGATGGCACTATTGAGACTGCTGATTTATTAATTGGCGCTGATGGGCCACAGTCCACTGTGCGTCAGCAACTGCTTCCTAGCTATATGCCTCAATATGCAGGTTACGTCGCTTTTAGAGGTCTAGTTGATGAGGCTGACTTACCATTGAATGCTGCCAAAATATTTACTGAGCGCTTTGTGTTCTATGACTTTCCTAACTCGCAAATCTTAGCCTACCTTATACCTGGTGAGAATGAGTCACTTGTTTCAGGAGCACGTCGATTCAATTGGGTTTGGTATGTGAATTACGATGAGCAGACCGAGCTACCTGCTATTCTCACAGATAAAAACGATAGACAGCGTGCCCATTCTATTCCACCAGATATGATAGCTATTGGCAGTGAGCGCACAATGCGTGATTACGCTGATCTTGTGCTTGTGGAGCCATTTAAGACCTTAGTTGCCTCTACTAAAGCGTCTTTTGTACAATCGATCTTAGATTTAGAAGTACCGCAGATGGCTTTTGATAATATTGCGCTAATAGGTGACGCCGCTTTTATTCCAAGACCTCATACTGCAGCGAGTACGGCAAAAGCTGCAGCAAATGCACTGGCATTAGTACAGGCACTAGTTTCGAATTGTCATGATGTCCGTTCTGCTTTGCAATCATGGCAGATTGAGCAGCTAGCATACGGTAGACAACTTTGCGCACACGGTCAGCGCTTGGGTAATAACTCTCAGTTTAGTTATGGCAAAGGTAGAATGGTAGTTTAGCGATTGTAGAACTGTGCCCTTAATCCACCCCTCAAGTCCACTTAACCTCTGGGGGCAGTAATAACTGACTAGAATGAAACCCTGATGCGCGATAACTCTCCAATAAGCTACTGACACTGCGCGTATAGACCTCACCCCGCCAAATGAAGTGAGCACTGGTTTCTATAAATGGCTTATCATCAAACCATAAAAACACCCCTTCCATCATCTTTGGCCAATCATTCCAGTCAATCTCTGGAGTATCAAGCATCACGGCCAAAAAGGCAGATAATAAAGTATCGTGGCTAACGGCCAGCATCAAATGATTTTGCTCAGGCTGGTGCTGATAAAGTAGCGATAAAATGTCCAAACCGCCTTGATAAGCATTTTTGGTGCCCTCAATGCTGCCTTGTAAAAAACGATTGATAAAATTGAGCACACCAATTTTTTTAAATACTGCACTTACAGTTTCAGAATCAGTGACTAAGCTGCCAGGCTCGACCAGTAGCGACTGATGCGCAATATCACGCTGCAAACCTGCACCCTCTTGCATCAGCTGCGCCGTATCGATGCAACGACCTATCGGACTGGATATGCTATCAACATCTAGCGAATAAGGCAGATTACTATCGAGCCAGCGCCCCCAAGACTTGGCAAGTACCCGCCCTTTAGACGTCAATGGTAGCTGATAGCTGGCAAACCCATTGCCATCAGAGCGTTCACGTAATGAGTGACGAGTAAATAGAATGAGGCGCTTACAGTCAGGCAATAGATTGACCGATGGCACCATACTATCAGGTAGGTGCGCGGGCGCTGTGACATTTAGACGAGGTTTAACTAAAGTATTAGAAGAATATACTTTATCAGGCGTATCTAGTTGTTTGCTCATAGCTATCAGCGTAGCAGATTTTTGATTTAGAGTGAATACAATATAGGTTTGGCAATTATAAAATAAAGTTAAAATTAGCGCCTTATAAACAACCATCAAATCTCAATGACTTTATCCCAAGCAAATTCTATAGCAGTACTGCTAATCTCATTAGGATAAGCACGCGGATTAACAATGACACGGGTTTTATCAATACTATAATCAAAAGCCTCATGAGTATGACCATGCACCCATAATTTTGGCGCCCAAGGCTCACTCATCCACCCTGATAAATCACTAACAAAGGCGGCATTACTTGGTAAGGTGGCGTACTTTTTAGAAACAGATAACGGACTAATACTATGATGGCTCATGACTACTGACGTCTTGCCTAGCTTCTGAGCTGTGATTAGCGCCTGCCTGAGCCATTGACGCTGCTGGCTATGGATCTGCATAGAGACCTCAGGCGAGAATAGCTCATCTCCAGCATAGATTTGCTTATAGTCGCGCATAAAGCGTTTGGCGACTTCCATCGTATCCTCGTCGGCTTGATATTGGTAATCCGTCCACAATGTACAGCCTAAAATGCGTATTTCGCCAATATCTATATGCTGGCATTGTAGTACTCTTACACCTTGATTATTTGCAGCGTTATAATTGTCCCACGTTGCCAGTTTATGATCAAAATGCAGCACATCTTCACCAAAGTATTCGTGATTACCCGCAACAGTAATCAGTGGTACTTGCAAACGTGTGGCTTGCTGCTGTAACCATGGCATACCACTATCGCTGTTAGCCGTATCTCCTGCGACTAATACTATGTCAGCATCAGTCTTAGGAATATGCCCTATAGGATGTGATTGCCTAGCATAACTATCTATATGTAAGTCACTTAAAATCTGTAATTTCATAACATCCAAGATAATATAAAACGTCAACTAGTTATATAAGGTGCAAAAGCAAAAAAGACAACTCAAGGTCGTCTTTTTTATGATCGATAAAATGAACTATTTTACTTTAAAAACTAAATACCTTGTAATATCTGCTGTAGCTTTTCAGTGGGATTAGGTGCTTGAGTGATTGAACGCCCAATCACTAGATAATCGGAGCCATTCTCTAGTGCTTGCTTCGGGGTGCAAATACGTTGCTGATCGTCACTGTTATCCTCTAACAGACGAATACCTGGGGTGACTAATTTAAAATCAGCACCGCAAAGCTGTTTCAGCGCCTTAGCTTCTTGTGCTGAGCAAACAACCCCATCCAGTCCCGACTGCTGAGTCAACTGAGCCAGACGACTCACTTGCCCGTCTAAACTATCTGTAACCCCTATTTGGCTTAAATCATTGGCATTCATAGAAGTCAAAACAGTAACCGCTATTAGCAGAGTGTTATGATTGTTATCTACTAAACGTCGCTTGGCTAATGCCATTGCCTCATAGCCAGCGCTGGCATGAACATTAACCATCCATACCCCCATCTCAGCCGCTGCTAATACTGCTTGTGCGGTAGTGTTAGGTATATCATGAAACTTTAAATCTAAAAACACCTCAAACTGACGTTGATGCAAGGCGTCTATAATGGCAGGCCCTGAACGAGTAAATAGCTCTTTGCCGACCTTCAATCGGCATAACTTTGGGTCTAGAGTATCCGCTAAAGTTAAAGCGGCATTCATAGAAGGACTATCAAGAGCTACGATGACAGGAGAGATTACTGTATTCGTATTTATTGCACTATCATTCATTATAATACCGTATCTATTGGCGTTTTAAGCGATTAGCCTTTTGAAGTAATCCTGTTATTGATATCAAGCTAATAACTGAAACCTAGTAACTGGCAAACTAACAACTGGTATAACCGTAATTAGTCGCGTTGACGCTTACTTAATAATGCCGTCTTTTGAGTACCTAAGTTATTATCTACGTCTACAGGCACGCTTGAAGCTGGATAACCTGCTTCATCGACTGTTGGTACATTTGCCTGCCGATCAATAACAACATTAGCTTGGGTAAGCTGCTCTTGCAGCTTTGCGTTACTTTTCTTTAACTGTGATATCTCCCACTTATTCTGAAAGACTCTAAACAGTAATAACGCTAGTAATAAGCCGATAACAATGCCTAATGTCATACATAAAATTAGCAACAAGCCTAAATTCATAGTAGGCGCTTGCGAGAACAATAGATTGACACCGATATCTGCATTATTCGCTAGCACTAGACCTATAGCATAAGCAAAGCTCAAAAATAGAAGTACAAATAATATAAAACGCATGAATCAAGTACCTCAATAGATAGTATTAATAGAATACACAAGGGCAGGCTTTAAACATAGCTTACTTAAAAAATAATTAAGAAGCAACGGTTTCATTCACTGCTTCGCGTAGCGCTTTGCCTGGCTTGAAATGCGGAATAGCCTTGGCGGGTACAGGAACACTCTCGCCCGTCTTTGGGTTGCGACCCATACGAGCACGGCGATGATGTAGACAAAAGCTACCAAACCCTCGAACTTCGACTCGACCATCACTGGCTAGAGTATCTACCATAAGATCTAATATTTCACGCACCGCATCATCGACGACTACATCAGTCATAGTGTCGCAATTGACGCTCAAATTATTTATAAAATCGGATTTATTAATCGTATCTTGCATTGCTACACTTGCCTTATTAATAGGTGGTTATGGTTGTAAAGCGTCTTCTCTATCAGCTTATATTATCCAATATTATAGGTTTTATAAAATCGGGATCTACAACATCAAGGTCTACCAACCATTTATAAATAAAGATAAAAAATATTCTTTAGCTAAAATATCCACTATTTTACATTTAGTCACTGGTATTGTACATAGTAATAGAAAACTCGGTGCATATAAACATAAATTTATTAAGTTTTAATTATGAGCGACATTATATAAGTGTTTGAGATAAAAGCAAAATTTGAATGCAAAAAAGAGCGACCTAAGTCGCTCTTTTTAATTCTGCTAATATATAGTAACTCGTATCAATAAAAAGTTACTGCATTTGCTCTTTGATTAAGTCACCAATAGTTTTTGGCTGAGCATCAGATCCTGGAGCTGCAGCTGCTGTAGTATTAGCACCGCCTAGATCTTTAATAGCTTGACGCTCTTCAGCTTCATCTTTCGCTTTGATTGACAAGTTGATGTTACGAGTCTTACGATCAACACTGATGATCTTCGCTTCAACATCATCACCGACGCTTAGATGCTTAGTCGCATCTTCAACACGGTCACGTTGAATCTCTGATGCACGTAGATACGCTTCAACTTCGTCAGCAAGCTCAATCGTTGCGCCTTTCGCGTCAACATCTTTTACTTTACCATTAACGATAGCACCACGGTCATTGTTGACTAGGTATTCGTTGAATGGATCTGAGTTTAATTGCTTCACACCTAAGCTAATACGATTAGCTTCTGCATCTACTGACAATACCATAGCTTCTACAGTGTCGCCTTTGTTGTAGTTGCGGATAGCATCTTCGCCAGTCTCAGTCCAAGAGATGTCAGATAGATGTACTAAACCATCGATACCACCGTCTAGACCGATAAAGATACCAAAATCAGTGATTGACTTGATCGTGCCAGAGATTTTATCACCGCGCTCATGTTTCTTATCAAACTCATCCCATGGATTAGCAAGAGTCTGTTTGATACCTAAGCTGATACGACGGCGTTCTTCATCGATATCCAAGATCATGACTTCAACTTCGTCACCTACTTGCACAACTTTTGATGGATGAATATTTTTATTGGTATGATCCATCTCTGATACGTGGACTAGACCTTCGATACCTTCAGAGATTTCAGCGAAACAACCATAATCAGTCAAGTTAGTTACGCGAGCTTTAACAACTGCACCTACTGGATAAGTGCCGCCAACGTTATCCCAAGGATCAGTACCTAGTTGCTTAAGACCTAGGCTAACGCGATTGCGCTCACGGTCGAACTTAAGTACTTTAACTTTAAGGTCTTGACCAACTTCAACCACCTCAGATGGGTGCTTGATACGACGCCATGCCATATCAGTGATGTGAAGCAAACCATCGATACCACCTAGGTCAACGAACGCACCGTAATCAGTTAGGTTCTTAACGATACCTTCGATCTCGATACCTTCTTCAAGCTTATTCAATAGCTCTTCGCGCTCAGCTGAGTTTTCAGCTTCCATAACGGCACGACGACTAACCACAACGTTGTTACGCTTTTGATCAAGCTTAATAACTTTGAATTCTAGCTCTTTGCCTTCTAAGTGCGTAGTATCACGGATAGGACGTACATCTACCAATGAGCCAGGTAGGAACGCGCGTACTGAACCGATATCTACAGTAAAGCCACCTTTAACCTTGCTTGAGATAATACCTTTTACGATCTCATCGTTATCAGAGATTTTTTCTAGGATATTCCAAGTCTCAACGCGCTTGGCTTTTTCACGCGATAGTAAAGTTTGACCCATACCGTTATCGACTGCTTCAACTACAACGTCAACCGTATCGCCAACTTCAACTTCAATCTCGCCTTCTTCGCTTAAAAACTCTTCACGAGCGACAATACCTTCAGATTTTAGACCAGTGTCAACTGTGATCCAGTCGTTATCGATGGCGACAACAGTACCTGTGATAACCGAGCCACGCTCAATATCAAGACCTGTTTCTTCGATGCTCGCTTCAAATAGTTCAGCAAATGATTCCATTATATCTACCTTTGTATAGCCGTGGCCTGTCCAGCACAGTACGGATCAAATTTATGAGCATATAAAACGAAATACTGGTTTTATATCTTATATGCTCATATAAAAAAAACGGTTGTTGCTAACAAATTAATTTTCATAATTATTCATTCATTAGCAACAACGGTCTCTAAAGTTCTAACTCGCCTATCGTTATTATAAAAGCTTTTACGGTGTAAGTGCTTATAATGACTATAATTTTACACTAAAACTATCTAGTTTAGGTACTTTTTGTATTATAAATATAAAAGCTTCTTCTTGTCAAAATGCTGTACTAAAAACAGATTCCTTGCGCTTGGCAATGCTGTTTTATTTGTTGATAGACGACGTCAGCATCTACTGTTGAGCTATCAAGTAATAATGCATCATCAGCAGGCTTAGATGGTGCAATAGCACGATTTTCATCACGATCATCGCGCGCTTTAATGGTTGCCAAAATCGAACTATAGCTTGCATTTTGTCCAGCATTTATTAGCTGGGCTACTCGGCGCTGGGCACGAGCCTCAGCACTAGCGGTCAAAAATACTTTGGCATCGGCTTGTGGAAACACTACAGTACCCATGTCACGCCCATCAGCGACTAACCCTGAACGACTTGCCATATCTTGCTGTAAGTCTAGCAATGCTTGACGAACTTTGGGAAATACTGCAACTTGTGATGCATAACCACCAACTGTCTCATTGCGTATATCAGTACCGACCAACGTCTCATTGACTAAAATATCGATATTACCCGTTGCTTCATTGGGCTGAAAACTAATTATTAATCTCTGAGTCAAGGCGGCAACAGCCTCCTCATCTAGTACGCTCTTTGCCAATAAACCTGCTTCAAAGGCTTTTAGGCCAACGATACGATATAAAGCACCAGAGTCTAGCAGTTGATAATCTAGCTCTTTTGCTAGACGCCATGCTACTGTACCTTTACCCGCGCCACTTGGGCCATCAATACAGATAACAGGATAACGCAATGCTTGGCTACGTTGTTCTAAAGCCTTACTATCAGCTGCTTTGAGATCGGATTTTATAGTCATAACCCCTAATTAATAGTAATAGCACGCAATCAATAGTCACAATATCTAATGGTAATGCCTGCATGAACTACCTATTATAATTTAGTACGACCAGCCAACGCTGATGCCGTTAAACAGGGGCGTATTATAGCAAACAAAAACCACTATCACTAGCTTTGTAGACGATATCTTCTGTCGTTTACAAACTTTTATTCATTTTTATTTTTTTCTACGTTGACGAAAAAATTGTTTTAGCAATCGGCTACTGACATGAGCTTGCAATCCTGCAAAAACTTGTATCTGATGATTATAAAAATCTTGCTGGGGCAAATTCATCTGACTGCCGACCATACCTGCTCTAGGCTCACAAGTGGCAAAAATAAGCCTATCAACCCGCGCATGAATCATAGCACCAACACACATCGTACAAGGCTCTAAGGTCACATATAGTGTCGTCTTTAATGGCAGACGATAATTGTCTAGCTGTGTACAAGCCTGACGTATAGCCACAATCTCAGCGTGAGCGGTCGCGTCATGACGTCCTATCGGCTCGTTAAATCCTTGACCAATAATAGCGTCATTATGCACTAATACAGCACCAACAGGCACTTCGCCATGTTCAGCGCCTTGCTGTGCTAAAGCAAGAGCATAATTCATCCAACGGGCATCTTCTAGTGACCATAATTTGTCAATAGCGGAAGCTGAGCGCGAGTCTATTAGTGATGATGCCCTTAAAGGATGTGTCGCCAGCAATAAACAATCACAGTTATATCTGTTAGTTATAGTCATCGTCTACTGCGGCAATTGCCAGTCAATAGGCGTTTTACCATATTGTGCTAGATACTCATTGGTTTTCGAGAAGGGTTTTGTGCCAAAAAACCCACCTCGATTGGCGGCTAATGGTGAAGGATGGACTGCGGTTAAAATAAGATGCTTATCGGTGTCAATATATTTACCCGCCTTTTGCGCTTTGCTACCCCATAAGATAAATACTACGTGCTCGGTTTGCTCATTAATAACGTCAATTACCGCATCCGTAAATTGCTCCCATCCTGCGCCTTGATGACTGGTTGGCTCACCTTCATTTACAGTGAGCGAGGTATTAAGTAACAATACGCCCTGCTCAGCCCAATAAGTCAAATCACCATGTTTTGAAGGTGCAATGCCAATATCATCAGCCATTTCTTTGAGTACATTATTCAATGAGGGCGGCTTGGGAATAGTTTTGGGTACTGAAAATGATAAGCCCATCGCTTGCCCTGGACGATGATAGGGGTCTTGACCTAGAATAACGACTTTAACGTGAGCTAAAGGCGTTAAATTAAAGGCATTAAACATTAGATTGGCAGGGGGATAAACGCTAGTATCTGATTGATAAGCTTCCTTTAAGAAAGCGCGTAGATCGTCCATATTGTTCGATGTCAGCTCATCTTCTAACGCTAGTTTCCAATCCTCTGGCAATTTTACATTATCCAAAATAGCTTTTTTTTCTGCTGCTGTTTTACCAGCTGTTGACTCATCATCTAGCTCGTCAAATAAATTCATAGGTATACATCCTTATTTTTAATTTTTTATAAGCTTTGTGTTTATCTACTTTGTGGTTAATACAATTTAAAAAGGATAGTAGCAAAAAACTCTGTTGCTTTTCATTATAGAATTTAATATTTATACCTCTCACTCTCAACTTAAGCCAAATGGCTACAGATAAATGCTACTAGTCATGTATAAAAAAACGGCTACCGTAGTAACCGTTCGCTTAGATTATATAGCTTTGGATAGATAGCTCGGATTTTAACTAGCTACAGTATCAGGCTCATGTGTTTCAACCACGGTCAGAATGATACGGCTGTCACTTGATCCTTTATCGCTGTTTTTATCTAGATTGACCGCTTCTTCATCATCCATTTGCTCTGGCTCGAGTGTCAGGTGAACGACCCCGCCATTGACCAAATCGCCGAATAAAATCATCCCAGCCAATGGCTTTTTGATCTCATCTTGAATCAGACGCTGCATAGGACGTGCACCCATCAAGCGATCATAACCTTTATCCGCTAGATAGTCGCGAACCTCATCATCAATCTCAAGGGTGACTTGCTTGTCATCAAGCTGCACTTGTAGCTCAACCAAGAACTTATCTACGACAGATACTACCACTGATGCATCCAACGAATTGAATTGAATGATTGCATCTAAGCGGTTACGGAACTCTGGAGTAAAGACCCGCTTGAGTGACTCATTATTATCACGGCTATGATCCTGCTGGGTAAAGCCCATTGATGAGCGACTGATACTATCAGCGCCGACGTTGGTCGTCATAATGACAATAACTTGCTTAAAAATAGCCACTCGACCGTTATTATCAGTCAGCGTACCATGATCCATCACTTGTAATAACAAGTTAAAAACGTCTGGATGCGCTTTTTCAATCTCATCAAGCAAGAGCACGCAATGCGGATGTTGATTGATCTTTTCGGTAAGCAGACCCCCTTGATCGTAGCCAACGTAACCAGGAGGCGCACCAATGAGACGTGACGCAGTGTGGGCTTCCATGTACTCCGACATATCAAAACGTACCAGCTCGACGCCTAGCAAGTTTGCCAACTGACGCGATACCTCTGTTTTACCAACCCCTGTAGGGCCTGCAAACATAAACGATCCAATAGGTTTATCGGGCGCCTTAAGACCTGCACGCGATAATTTGATAGCATCAGCAAGCGTTGCAATCGCCTCATCTTGACCAAATACCAAGCGCTTAAGGTCACGATCTAAATGCTGAAGGATGCTCTTATCATCAGTAGAGACTGATTTGGGCGGAATACGAGCCAGCTTGGCTACAATAGCCTCGATATCATTAACATCAATTTTTATTGGTGCTTTATTACCTTTGACTTTACCTAATCCTGCTGACGTCTCGTCGCTATCAGAACCGTCAGATTTCAAACGATCATTAGCTTTGGCGGTAGCCGATGCGTCGAGCATCTCATTGTCGCTATCATCGATACTAGTCTCCATATCATCGACATCATCATAATCTGCCGCGTCAATCTGCTTTTCTATGTCAGCAATAAAGCTCTCTTCTGCTTGCATATCATCGGCATCAGGAATGACTCCTAAGCGCTTATAAGCACCGGCTTCATCAATAACATCAATGGCCTTATCTGGTAAAAAGCGCTCATGAATATGCTTAGCAGAGAGCTGTACGGCACTGATTAGAGCTTCATCAGAATATTCAACGTTGTGAAACTCTTCATAGCGTGGCTTTAGGCCGCGCAGAATATCAATGCTCTCATCGATGCTAGGCTCTTTCACATCAATCTTTTGGAAACGACGTGAGAGCGCATGATCCTTCTCGAACACTTGACGGTACTCAGTAAAAGTCGTTGAACCGACGCAGCGTAGCTCGCCATTAGCTAAAGCAGGCTTAATCAAGTTAGAGACGTCCATATTACTGCTCATGGATGACCCTGCTCCAATGATCATATGAATTTCATCAATGAACAAAATAGCGTTTGGCTTAGCTTTTAGCGCATCAAGCAACGACTTCATCCGCTTTTCAAAATCACCACGATACTTAGTACCTGCTATCAACGCGCCTATATCAAGACTATAAATAACACAACCGTTAAGAGGCTTAGGCGCTTTATCATTGATGATTAACCAAGCTAGACCCTCAGCAATCGAGGTTTTACCCACGCCAGGCTCACCTACTAGCAATGGATTGTTTTTGCGGCGACGACATAATACTTGCGCAGCGCGTTCAATCTCAGGGCCACGACCAATCAAAGGATCAGTTTTGCCCTCAGCCGCGCGCTGGTTTAAGTTAGTCGCAAACTCAACTAATGGGTCTTTACTGGTCTTCTCAGAAGCACTACGGCGATCGCCTGTACTCGATGCTCTTGGCTCGCTCGCCTCACTCTTCTCTTGACCATGTGATAAATACTGAGTCAACTCAAGACGGCTGATACCTTGCTTTTTGAGTAAATAAACCGCATAAGTATCATGTTCTGAGAACATAGAGACTAAGATGTCTGAGCCTTCAACTAGACGACCGCCACCGATAGACTGTACATGAAAAATAGCTCGCTGCAAAATACGATCAAAGCTTTGAGTGGGCTGCGGCGACTGTTCTATATCTACATCAACAGTGGGCGTATGCTTATTAATATAAGCTTCAAGCTCTGTACGCAAGCTTGAGATATTAGCATTGCAGGCTGTCAGCGTGTTGGCCGCGTGAGTGTTCTCAAGCAGCGCTAGTAGTAAGTGCTCAACAGTGAGATACTCATGCGATTTTTGGCGCGCAAGCGTCATTGCTAAACGTAAAGAAACTTCAAGATGACGACTTAACATAACGAATTCCTACGGTTGTATAACTTTTTATAATTGAATAGCTTAACTGATAAATTAGGGCGGTATGGTGAATGTTCAAGCGCAAATATCAGGGTTATGACTGGATAATAGCTCTTATTCATTACTGACTGAGTATTTCATCAGCGTTTATTCATATCAACATGATAGCCATAGATAGTCAATCTTTTAACAACGACTAAAATGTATCAAGGCATATAAGCTATAAGATAAACGTGTGAACAAGCATACGATCACCAGTCAATTGAATGCTGACTAATGAGATTGAAGGTGATAATAAATTGAAGAGAATGACAGTTTAAATAAGATAAAATACAAAGCTGTAGCAGCGATAGCTGAATGAAAGAATGGCTGTAGTAACGATATGAGTGCAGCCCTTATAAACTATATAGGGCTGCCTATCATAAAAATCAAGTGATAAAACAAGGAGGTAATATAAAAAGGGCTCTGCAATGGCCTTATAAAAATAAAGGCAAATGAGTTGATTAATCGTTTATTTGTAAAAAGACTTAAACTCGATTATGACTTATTCGCCTTGATGCGGCTCGATTTGTGTGAGTAGCGGATAACCTTCACGATGCGCTAAGCTATTAACTTTTTTGGCTTTGGTTTCAGCAATATCTTTAGGATAGATACCTGCAATACCTTTACTATTATTATGAATAGTTAGCATGATTGCGACCGCCGAATCGACACTATGACGAAATTCTGACTGAAGAATATAAACTACAAACTCCATCGGTGTGTAATTATCATTGTACATTACCACTGCATACATCGGTGGCTTGGCAACCTCAGGTTCAGCAACCAATACATCTGCTTGTGGATCAGTCTCAGCGTCAGGGTTGTCATTTTGAGCACGATGACCTGCAGGCATACTTGGAAAATGCCAGTCACCTACTGTTTTATCATATGTTATTGTCGATCGTTTCATCATAATAAGTTTCAAAAATATAATAGATTTCAAAAATGGGTAGTAATAGAGGTATTGAGTACTAAGGTGCTGTCTTTTTATTGGCAATCGTCTTATCAGCAGCTGTATTGACAATAGGGCTTTGATCAGGCTCTGGTAAGTCTAACAACGATAATGGCATACTATCAACCATATCACCTATCGTCCAATCATAGAGCTGCTCGACCTCTTCATCACCTGCTTTTAGAGTCAGCTTCACTTGTGAAGGTTTAAACCCTGTTGGCATGATAAATCGGCCACGTATACGAACAACACCTTGAATAGAGAACCGTGCTGGATCTAGCGGCACTTCAACAAAATCATCGTCGTTTTGCAGAGTCAAAGTAGCTGTCAAACTTTGCGCACTGCCCTTTTCACTAAGCATACCGACATCAAAGCCATATTCAAAAGCGTTCTCTGGCAGGGGTTCTATTTTTGCACCAAGTACTTGTAGCGGTAACCCACCATTCTCACTGATGAAGTCAGCATAAAGCTCATTTAACTGATTAACTTGGCTACTCTCAACCGCTAGATCACGCTGACTTTGACGTAACTCATCTAAATTATTTAGGCTAATAGTAAGCTCTTGCTTAGCAGTAGCGACTTGATTGGTCAGTACTTTATTACTGATACGTAAGTCTTTGAGCTCCGTAGTCGCCTGCTCACTATTAATAGCGGCCTGCTGGTTTTCGGATTGTTGCGAGTAATAGCCGCTTTGATAGCCAAGCTTATGACCAAATAATATCGCTACCATTGCGGTAACAATCATAGCAACAGCAAACAGAGCCAATAGCAAAGTATTAGCACCGCGCTGTCGACTACTAATAGTCCTAACAGCAATCTCGTTATGATTGTCACTATACAGTAGTGTCTGCTGTGCAAAATCAGTCGTCGAAATATGTTTTGGATCAGATACACGAGCATGACACGATAAACGTGCAGGCTGCGAGCGCAAGCGTAGGGCAGTCTTAACACGCATTTATACTAGTACTCTTAAACAGTAAAGGCGAGGTATTATAACGGAGTTTACAGCTAATACCTAGCGTACAGCTGTAACCACAGTGACTCAAGGGTAAGGTTACATTGACAATAAAGCAGTTTTACACGCGCTACTTACAATTAATGCCGCTAAATGATAGTCAACTAGATTGGCATCTATTTGTCTTAGTATCATTGACGCGTTGATGGCTGTCATTAAGGAACAATAGGCGCAGCGTTTAACCCTAAGCTTTCCTCAAAACCAAACATTACGTTAAGGTTCTGCACCGCTTGTCCAGCAGCACCCTTAACTAAGTTATCCTGTACAACTAATATGGTCAGCTCATGACGCGTATTATCTTGATAAACAGCAATGCGCAAACGGTTGCTAGCGCGTACACTGCGAGTATCTGGATAAATACCGCTTGGCAAGACATCAATAAAAGCCTCGTCTGCATAACTGCTTGCAAACTCTTGCTGCCAATCGATAGCCATACCCGCCTCAGTAAGCTCTAAATGAATAGAGCTAAACATCCCACGTATCATAGGAACTAGGTGCGGTAAAAAACGTACTCGATGTGCAAACTGGCTGGCGAGTAACTGCTCAAGGCCCTGCTCAATTTCTGGCAAATGTCTGTGACCTGTGACCCCATAAGCTTTGAAATTATCAGTCGTCTCAGCATAATTGAGCGCAAGACTGGCCTGCCGACCAGCCCCTGATACCCCAGACTTGGCATCTATAACAATGCGCGGCTCAATCAGACGTGTATTCTGCTGGTTCTGTAGCAAGATTATTGGCTTTAAACCTAATATCGCTGTCGTAGGGTAACAGCCAGGATTGCCGACTACCAAAGCATTAGCAATCTTGTCACGATTCAGCTCTGGCAAGCCATATATAGCGCTCTTGAGCAGCTCAGGACAAGCGTGAGGCTGGTTGTACCAGTGTTCAAACTCCGTTAAGGACTGCAAACGAAAATCAGCGGCTAGATCAATGACCTTGACACCTTCTTGGGTAAGCGCTTCAGCTTGCTGCATCGCAACGCCATGCGGGGTAGCAAAAAACACCACATCACACTGTTGTAGAGCTGCAAGCGTATCGTCACCCAAGTCACTAAAGACGATGTCAGAGATACCGCGCAGGCTTGGAAATATTTCATCAGCACGAGTGCCTGCTTCGCTGCGTGACGTTAACAAGTCCAGAGAAACTTGGGGATGCGCTGATAATAAACGTATAAGCTCAATACCCGTATACCCTGTACCACCTACGATAGCTGCTGAAATCATGACTTATCCTTTTACTGCTTTATAAGTACGCTATTAAAAACTTGCAAATACAACTCAATCTTATATCTTATATCTTATATCTTATAGTCATGTACCGCATCGATAAAGACTTTGGCATGATCAGGGTTGACCCATTGAGTAATACCATGACCTAAGTTGGCTATATAGCCTGTTTTTTCACCGCCTGCATAAGCGCTATCAAGCATAAGATTGACCTCGCTACGAATAGTGCTAGGTGCGCCATATAAAGTAGAGGGATCCAAATTACCTTGAATGGCTTTACTACGCTGAATCTTTTTATGCTGTTTGGTCAATTGGCGCTGGCGCTCAGTCAGTACTTGACGAGCACGATCAATCGGCATCGTCCAATCCAACCCTAAAGCATCCGCTTCGCTATCAGCTTGTACATCAAGCCATAGTCCACCGCCTTTGGTGAATAGCACAACCGGTATTTGCGGGTGGCGAACCTTGAGCTCCGCTACGATGCGCTTATTATAGGCATGCGAAAACTCGATGAACTGACGATAACCCAACGCTCCGCCCCAACTGTCAAATATCTGTACAATTTGCGCGCCAGCGACGATCTGCGCATCTAAATAATCGATAACCGCCACGGCAATCTTATCGAGCAATTGATGTAAAAACTCAGGATTACTATATAAAAATCCTTTAGTGTAGCGATAATCTTTTGAGCTACCCCCTTCAATCATATAGGTAGCGAGCGTCCATGGACTACCAGAAAAGCCGAATAAGGGCACTTGACCACCCAGTGCATGACGAATGCTAGTCACTGCACGCATGACATAATCCAATGAGTCATTGACATCAAGTATAGGTAAGCGATCAAGATCGGCCTGCGTGCGAATTGGATGCTTGAATTTTGGACCTTCGCCTGTTTCGAAATACAAGCCTAAACCCATAGCATCAGGAATAGTCAAAATATCACTGAATAAAATAGCAGCATCCAAGTCCATGCGACGTAATGGCTGCAAGGTGACCTCAGTAGCACGCGCGGTATCTTTACATAAGCTCATAAAGTCACCAGCCTCAGCGCGAGTCGCTTTATACTCTGGCAAATATCTTCCTGCTTGACGCATCATCCATACTGGGGTGGTGTCCACGGACTCAAAACGTAATGCGCGCAATAATCTATCATTTTTTAGTGGGGCAAAATTATGGGCAGAATCATTATCAGTAGAACTATTATCGATAGAATCAGGGGTCTGGTATAAGGCGCTCATGGCCAACTCTCCAAAATAAAATGCGGTTTATCTTAATCAAAAATATAGGGTTATGCCTTACATAGATAGGGCTAAATTATCACGGTGTACCATGACAATACGCTCTTCATTATTACCGAGGATTTTATCGAACTCACCGGTACGCTCACGAGCGACGCGGCGGGCATCAGTGGATGAGAAATTCACTTGTCCAACGGCTAAACGCTCACCTGTATCTTGATTAACGATTTGAACCACTTCGCCTTCATCAAAATCACCGCGTACTTCAACGACTCCTACAGGCAACAAGCTACGATTTTGCTCTATTAACGCTTTGGCAGCGCCTGCGTCAACGATTAAACTACCAGCCATACGTAAATGTGCCGCTAACCACTGCTTGCGAGCAATGATTTTATCTTCGTCGTTGGTCGTCAATAAAGTACCAACAGCCTCACCTGATATGACGCGGGTGATGACATCGTCAATCGCACCACTGACAATAACTGTTGGACAACCACCCATAGCCGCCAAGCGACCTGCACGAATCTTCGTCAGCATACCACCGCGACCGAGCTTACCACCATCGCCTGCGATATCAAATAAGTAATCGGCCATAGCGCGCTCTTGACGAATCATTTTTGCATCAGGGTTATCACGCGGATTATCAGTGAATACGCCTTTTTGATCGGTTAAGATAATATATAAGTCAGCGCCAACCATAGCTGCCGCCATCGCGCCTAGAGTATCATTATCACCAAACTTGATCTCATCGATAGTAATGGTATCGTTTTCATTGATGACAGGTAGGACGCGCCATTCTAGCAGTTGAGTTAGGGCGCTTGCGGTATTGAGATAGCGACTACGATTGGATAAATCATCATGAGTGAGCAATAGCTGTGAGCTTTGGATACCATGTTGAATCAGCGCTGACCACCACGTCTCAATCAAGCCCATTTGACCGATTGAAGCACAAGCTTGTAGGGCTGGTAGCTTTTTGGGGCGCTCCTCTAAGTTCATGCGTACTACCCCTTCAGCGACCGCGCCTGAAGAGACTAATAGTACCTCAACACCATTATTATGCAGCTTTGCTATTTGCTTTGCCCACTCATATATAGCGGTTCTATCAAGTCCGCGACCATTATTGGTCAATAATGATGAACCAATTTTGACAATAACGCGCTGAATATTAAAATCACGATTTTGCTTAACAAATCTTGGCTCAATGGTCTGTTCTGCACTATCTGTCATGAAAACTCCTATTAACTATCTGTTATTATTTTACAATCTATACCCCACTCTCAACTTGAAATAAGCAAATCAAACTGAAGAGGCGGATTACCAAGTTTTTTGTTGAGTACAAAGCACAGATTGTGTGAAAGAATCTTACGAATCAATCGATGAGACAAATGCCATAAATCTCTTGCTCGTACCCTTTGTATATTAAATCGTTCTGATAGCTGACCAATGACTGTTTCAACGATACGGCGGGCTTTCATTAGCCGCCTTACCACAGGTTTGGGTCTATCCTCTTTCATGTTGGCTCTGAGTGGCGTTTGTAAATCCACGCCTTGAGCGTCGTAGTACGATGTCAGACTAGGGCTGATATACCCTTTATCAGCGCCAAGTAGCCCATGAATATGAGTGGTGATTTCTGGGGCAACCGCTCTTTCATCAACATTGGCAGGAGCAAAGGTAAAGCCTTTAATCATGCCCGATAAGTTAACAAGCAAATGGCCTTCAAAGCCATAGTACCTCTCTTGCTTAGCGGCACAGTAGCTAAAAGCTGCTAAGTCTTGATAATTCTTATGCCGATAAGCGCGTCCATAATGACAGACGGGTATCGGAAAGCCATCCATAAAATGAATGTTGTCACGGCCTTCAATTTGACTGACTTTATCTTGTATCTGCTGTTTGACTTGCCACAGATTGGCGCAATGCTTTGCGAAGTTAGGGTATGAGCCGATGGCTGGAAACCAGTCTTGCCAATGCTGGGTAAAGTATTGCCAAATTTGTTTGTCTTGATCAAGGTGTAAAAATTCACCGACCATCTCCATGCAAATAACCTCAGGATCACTTAGCTTTGGCGCATAACCTGCACTTCGCAAGGGTTTGGTGACGACTATTTTGTAATATTGCTCTACCATTAAATAGATATTGATGATAAATTCGTCTATGGGCATCTCACAACTCCATTGTATTCTTGGTCGAAAACAATAGATTAGTGAGGTGCTCTTCTTTTTTCAATCACTTTCGAAGTTGAGAGTGGGGTAATCTATATCTGAATGTATTATCAAAACTTATTATCAAAAGATTCCAAAGTACATAGATTTAAAGCACACAAGCTTAAAAAACTATACTGTAAGCAATCTAAGCTCTAAGGGACATAGACGACTTCGACACCATCGTCATCCAAATCATCGTCAAAGTCATCATCAGCAACATCAGTTCCTTCACGTTGGGCTTTGCGAGCTGCCCGATAAGCTTCGCGCTGAGCTTCAGTATTACGACGAACCTCTACTTCTAAGCGCTCAAAACGTGCTTTTTGCGCTTCGGCAAACTCTGGATCTTCGGCTTCACGCTCACGCTCAAGCTCAATCTCATTCATCAAATGGTACTTGACCGCATCAGTGCCGTCGCCCGTTAAGGTTGAAGTGCGGAACACTTCACCGCTCCAGCCAAGCTCAGTGACGATATGGTTGCACAGCTCATCAAGCTCTTGCTCATCGACAACTTGATCAATCTTATTCAATACTAATATCTGCGGCAGATTAGCCAATTCAGGTGAAAAACGCTCAAGCTCGTTGAGGATAACGCGCGCATTATACACAGGGTCTGTCGCATCAATAGGCTGAACATCGACAATATGTAGCAGGCGACGGGTACGCGCGACATGCTTTAAAAAGCGAATGCCAAGACCCGCGCCCTCTGATGCCCCTTCAATCAGTCCTGGAATATCTGCCATCACAAACGAGCGATGACGACCAATATCGACTACGCCTAGATTGGGCACAATAGTCGTAAAGGGATAATCAGCCACTTTTGGACGAGCAGCAGATACTTGACGAATAAAGGTCGACTTGCCAGCATTTGGCAAACCAATTAAGCCAACATCAGCGACTACTTTTAGCTCGAACTTTAATACTTTTAACTCACCTTCAAACCCAGAGGTGGCTTTGCGCGGTGCTTGGTTGGTTGAGCTTTTAAAATGGGTATTACCCAAGCCGCCGTCACCGCCTTTAGCGATCAATAGTGTTTGATCAATCTCAGTCATATCACCAATGACTTCATCGGTCTCAGTATCGATGATAGTCGTACCGATAGGCACAGGCAAATACACATCGTCAGAGCCTTTACCTGCACAGTTTTTGCTATGACCATTCTCACCGCGCTTTGCGTCGTAACGACGAGTATAACGATAGTCAACCAAGGTATTGGTGTTGTCATCAGCGATAACATAAATGTCCCCACCTGTGCCGCCATCACCACCATCAGGCCCACCGCGAGGCACGTATTTTTCTCGACGGAAACTGGCGATACCGTTACCACCGTCACCCGCTTTTACCGTTACGACGGCTTCATCAATAAATCGCATGTTTCAATCCTTAATTGTCAATCGTTCTTTATGGTACAAATTTTATAATATAGATGGCATCTATGCTTTATTGAGATGTACTTTATTCCAAAGTACTCTGTACTTTAGCCAAAATTGTCACAGCTTAAAATAAGCGATAATTTACGGGTTAAAATAAGCGATAATAGTAACAAAAACACCCGATAACCAAGCAGACTATCGGGTGTAGTAGATCTAAATAGTATTACGGCTCAGTATAACAGTTACTGCTACTAGCAAACTATAAATAAGATGCGATATCGATAGATGCTGACCAAATCGTAAACGTATTTTATCATCTAGTTCTTATTATTAGCTACAAAACAGCCCTATGCTGGAATTTGCGCATAATGAATACCAGCCATTTGCGTGGCCAAGCGCAATACTTGCGTGCTGTATCCTACTTCATTGTCATACCAGATGTAGACCGTTGCATGATTGTCAGTGACGATAGTCGCCTGCGCATCTACGATACCAACGTGTTTCGTACCGACAAAATCAGTTGATACCGCCTCATTTGAGTCAGTATAAGCGATTTGCGATTGCCAAGCATGACTATTAGCAGTATCACGCATAAACTCATTTAGCGCCTCATAACTCTCTGGCGCGGTTTTTAGATTCAGATTTAAGATAGCTAAGCTGACATTTGGTGTAGGAACACGTATGGCATTACCTGTCAGTTTACCGCTCAGCTCAGGTAGTGCTTTACCGACCGCTTTGGCAGCGCCTGTGCTAGTAATAACCATATTTAGCACTGCACTACGACCACGGCGATCCGCTTTATGATAATTATCAATTAAGTTTTGATCGTTAGTAAAGGAGTGAATAGTCTCTACATGACCGTTTTCAATACCATATTTATCATTTAATACTTTTAGCGTTGGGGTAATCGCATTGGTGGTACAGCTTGCGGCACTAACAATAGTGTCCTCGCCGACAGTATCATTATTGACACCATAGACAACGTTTTTGATATCGCCGCCAGCAGGGGCTGTCAAAAGAACTTTATTAACGCCTTTAGATTGCAAATGCTTACCAAGCCCTGCTTCGTCTTTGAATACACCAGTATTGTCGATAACTAACGCGTTTTCGATACCGTAATCAGTATAATCAATCTCGCTTGGATCTTTGGCATAGATCACTTGAATAAAACGACCATTGATCAGTAAGCCATTATTATCCTCATCCACGCTCACACTACCCAAAAAGCCACCATGAACAGAATCACGCTCAAGCAAAGAGGCACGCTTGGCTAAATCACCAGCTGCTGCAGGACGCACAACAATAGCTTTTAACTGCAACCCTTTAACGCTTGAAGCTTGTGATAACAATAGGCGCGTAAGCACACGGCCAATACGACCAAAGCCATAAAGCACGACATCAGTTGCGCCATTAACATGACTCTTATCATGGCTGATACTGGCTAGCGCTTGCTGTATATCACTGTCATTGGCAATCAATTGACCCACATCAACGCTGGTAGACTGAACATCGCTTGCTGCTATAGCTTTGACCATCTTTAGCGTATCTGCAATCGCAATAGGCTGACTGCCTTGATGACGAATAGCGGCTTTTTGATGTAGTGCTAGTACTTGATTGATCGAACTCGTATCTATAGCTTCACCAAATAAAGTGACTTGCACATCTTGCTCGTTATAAAGCCTATTCAATAAACCCGTTAACTCAATGACTTGTTGTTCTTGATTATTATAGTCGGTTAAACGGTCTTGATGTAATTGGCGTAAGGTAGCAGCGTTGCTCACAAGAGACATCCTTATAATTTGATAGAATAATGAATAAAACAAGTAATACGATTAGGTTTTAAAGCGTTGTGATGTATTGGATTAAAATTTTTTGCAGAAAATGAATAACAGTAGCTATTAAGCGCAGCAGGGCAAGAATAGCGGGAATAAAATAGCTATGCAAAATAATATAACCTTGCCTACTGTCTACAATATTGACCTGCTCACTGGCTTAAGTTATAGGTTGAAGCGCGAAATATAGCTTTGTGCCAAACATTATTGATATAAATGATTAAATCGCCTAGATTTTAGCTTAAAAAGTCTTATTTTGCCAGTACTAGCCTAAATTACTGTTATAAGCATTATTTATAAACATTACTGATAGACATCATTTAAAAAATTTTAAAAATAAAGCCTGCTAATCGTAGCAAGCTTTTAATAAACTAAACCTTTTTAACTATTAGGGAACTAAGTTAACCGTCTGATCAGACTGCGTGGTTAAAGTGAACTCTCTTAAGTCATACCCTTGTTCCTGAGCGATTTGACGATATTTAGCATAAGTTTGCTGCGAAATATTGGGTGTACGTGCTAGCAGCCATAAATTGTCTTTGTCAGGCGTGCCAACCAATGCCGTTTGATAATCGGCATCGCGAGCCAAGATCCAATAATCACCACGACCTACTGGCAACCAGCGAATCCATGACGGTAAAAAACTCACTTTAAGCTTACTACCAGTATTATCTGAGGGTTTTGCAAGGCCTTTAGAGACCATGACTTCCCCATTATCCTCAATACATCTGTTAGTGACCGTAATCCCTGAATCATTTTCTCTAGCCGCATAATTCGCTGTTACATCACTAGCGCAATTACGCTGAAAATACAAAGGCAAACGTCCTATCTCATACCACGTACCTGCATACTGTTGCAAATCAACACGATCAACAGTCGTTGGCGCTGTTGCAGATTTATAGATAATATCTGATGGTTCAATATTTTCTGTGGTCATACTAACTTTATCAGCTGCCGCTGCTGCGCTATTTAACATGACTGGTGTATGAACTGGCGCTGCATAAGCTGAAAACGCGGCTAAAGGTATAATAATGGCTAATGCTATGCCTGTATGCTTAATTAAGCTACTCATAAATACTCGCTCTGATACCTTAGGATTTTGTTTGATAGTAGCTGATTTCGCTCTTGAATCTAATAGCGTATCTGTGCGATGTTCATCCACACTTTTATCTATCTTATATAGGCCGTCTGCATCTACAGGCTCTCTCATATCTATAAATTGAATAGTACAATCTATAGAGCTATCGCTAGTAGAGCTGTCATTACTATGACTGCACGCAGCTTTCTTGTAGCCACCATCCACATTTATAGGCTGCTCTACATAAGGCGCACCTGAAACAGTAGTATGGTTTCTATTATTATTGGCATTAGCAATGACTGCCGCCATTGCCTCAAATAACTCGCTCTCATAACTTGCATCATTACTAGCAAAAATAGCTTGCTCTTCATTATTGTACGTCATGTAGTCTGTGCTTAATAGCTGACTAGGCTGACTGTACTGTTGCAGATGAGAACCGGCTGCCTCAAAGTCATTCCATTCTGACTTAGGTAACTTATTGGTTTTCATAAAACACCGTATTAGGTTATAAATTATTGGAATTAAAAAGCTTAGACAGCTTTCAATTTGATAGCTTATAGTAATAGGGTATTGTTTTGCATAACAGTGCCACTATGTAGGGAAAAGCAACGGTTTGTAATTAGTTTTGCCTTGTGTTTGTGATTAGCCTTTTATAGTTACTGCTGTGTAAATAGTAGTAAAAACAACTATTTATATTGAAATTTATTTTAATCGTTCAGAAATTGCCGGATACCTGCAATACTCACCGCGCCATAAGTACTGGCTAAGTCATACATATTTGGATACAAACCACCCAATGCTATAACAGGTATATCTGCCAATTGTGCCAACGTAGACCACTGCCTCCAGCCTAAAGGATTGTCATCAGGATGGGTATGAGTAGCTAATACTGGCGAGAGAAAAATGCCTATCACAGGTGGCAGATGCTGTTGTAGACGCATCTTAGCGATGGCATTAGCTGCTTGTATACTCTGTACATCATGACAGCTTAATATCAAAGGCTGTTCGATATAAAGGCGCTTATTATCATCATAATTAACTCGTAAATTATGAAACCAAGTGAGTACTTCAGCGTGATTAAGATGATACGCAGCTAATTGTGGCCTTAAGCTTTTATAATTTAAATCTTTATTTTTTATTCTCACATCAGTAGTTGTTTTTTTAGTAGTTGTTTCAAAAGTATCAGAACTATCAATACCCCTACTACTTTCAACAGGTAATATGGCCATAATGTCTGAACGCGATTGTAGGAGTAAAGCGGCAAAGTGGCTGGCTTGCTTATCTTTTAGTCGCACATATACCCAAACGTTGTTGGCAATGTTTTGCTGATGAAACCTTAGCCAAGCCTCACAGCTGTCCAATTGAGTCGCAAAATGGGCTAGCGGATAAGTGATAGTGATAAGCTTGGGCAATCTTAACCAAGCTAATATCGTGGTATTCGCCGCTGGCAAATTATATTTATTCTCTAACAAATCAGCTTTATCTACCCAAACCAAAGCTTGTCCCTCAGGGCCAAAATCGTCACCCTTATGCTGCTGATACTGCGCGACGCTTAGCTCAACTCTATAAACGTGCAGGCAAACTTGTTTATCGCCATAATCATGATGCAAACGCCCAAGCTTAATAGCATTATTGCCGCTAATATCGATAGCAACTTCCTCACTCACCTCACGAATAAGCGCCGCTTGTGCTGTTTCATTAGCATCGATCTTGCCACCGACGAACTCATAACGATCGCCTTGATGTTGGCTTGCATTACGGTAGCCGAGCAAATAGTGCTGCTGATAATGAATGACTGCGACTGCGACATTTACTACTTGAGCACTTGACTCGTTCGCAGTAACCTTTCCCAATTTGGCTGATAAGTTATGTGTCATAAAATGACCTATATAATAAGTTCTATTTGTTTTTAACCATAAATCTAAGAGTCTAACTTTATCTAAACACATAAGTTTATATAATAATGCTAACTGATTTACTTATTAGCTTGCAAAGTATAAGATTTTAAATGATAATGATTATCGTTACTTAGTTGAAGCCTCGTTCTATTTATATAGCATAGCTCGCTAAGTGCTAACTATTATAAACCTAGCCATTTATCAAAAGGATTTTATTATGAGCGTTGTGATCTCTCGTTATCTAAACTGCCGTGACAACCGCTTGCCTACTATGCAGTCCCAACATTTATTCGCCTTGACTAAAGAGGTGCGCATTGAGCATGAAGGCGAAGAATATCGCTTACGCTTGACCCGTAATAATCGTCTCATTTTGACTAAATAAGTCGCCTATATTATTTGTATCCTTATTTCTTAATAAAGATTACTTAATAAAAAATCATGTAATAAAAGCTAACTAATAAAAAACGCCTCTAAGGGCGTTTTTTATTATCTATCAAATGGTTAGAATTTCAGGCTGTAGACGACATCGACAGCGTTTTCGGCGGCTGAGGTAGCCTCGACATAAATACGCCGCGTCAACTGATAACGAATAGACAGACTGTTTTGAGCATTGAACACCCCTACGCCATAACGAATATACAGATCAGGACTGATATAGCCTGTGACATTCAGGTTAGTATCCTCACTATTGCCCGAAGCTTCAACAGTTAAGCCCTGTAGACCGAAAGCTTGACCTATCTGATTGGTCAAGCCACGCGTACTATTTAGGCCAAAGTTAAGGCCAGCTGCCGCTAAGTTATTAGTGACTTGCGACTTAAATCCTTGCTCACTAATTTGACTAGGACTACCGTCATCTATCCGACCCGTTACTAGCGCATTCATGGCTTGCTGTTGGGTCAGACCTGCATTATTAAAGACGACGATATTTGGACTCTCAATGGTACCTGTGACTCGAACCCCTACCGTATCATCGTTGATGATTTTTACCGCCTCGATACTTAAGTTCGGCTTTAAAACATCACCATTGAAGCGTACTTGACCATAATTGAGTTCTAAATTCTGTCCAAATGCATCAATCTTGGTACGACGCGCTACTTGTACTACACCTTTAGCGCGCATGACCCCTGTGCCACTTTGAGTGATATTTAAGGCACCAGCTAATGGGATAACCGCCCCAAAACCACGGAAATTAATATCATCGCCCAAATCAATTCCGATATCGGCATTGATAGACCAAGGCTTGGAGATCGCTAATACCTCATCGATATTGCCAATCAAACGTCGATCGAGCACGACCGCATCTTCAGTTTGAGTGATGATATCTTCACTGGCCTCTGGCGGTCGAATCGTTGCAGAGGGCACGCTAATCGCCCCTGCGATATTGACGTACTGATCCGCTGGTCGCACGATAATATCGATATCTGGATTGACTTCAGCCAAAAGTAGCGGTGGCTGAGTCAAGACTAAGCGCTCCCCTACGATGCTAAGCTTAGCTTGTAGCTTTTGTCGCCAGTCGATAGTACCGTCCAAAGTTCCTGTCCCTGTCCCACTATTGAACGTACCATCGACAGTGGCTTGAGTACCCCGAATCTTGGCATCGACATTAATTTTGGAGAGATTAACAGGTAGATCAAGCATAGCGACTCGACCATCAACCAGCTTGACATCACCATAAAACTGCGGCTTATCGAGTGTGCCACCAAGTCCACCTGCCATCGTGATATTACCTTCTAAGACCCGCATACCTGGGAAGAAGGGTTTTAAAATAGCAAGGTTTAGCTCATTTAGTACCACAGCCCCTGAGATTGGTTTTGGCGTTTTATAGGGATCAACAATCACCTCGGCATAACCACGAGCACCGCGCCCCGTATTAATATCAGTACGCAGCTTTAAGCCCTCAGGCACAGAGACCGCTATCAACGAGACCCGCTTATAAGGCAGAGTCACAGGAGCGGCGTCACCATCTTGAATCAGACCGATTTTGCCATTATCTGAATACAGCGTCGTGTTAATCGTCGGCGGCTTGCCCTTTTGCCAACCGACAATCGCCTTGCCATTGATCTTGCCATGCCAATCAATATCATCAGGTAAAAACACGGAGAACAAAGAGGTGTCAATCTTCTGTATGGTAAGGTTCACTTGTCCGCTTGTGGCAGAGGCCACTAAGTTTTCGCGTAAACATAACTTGCCACTTTGATCAGTCGCTTGCCAGCAGTGCGCAGCTAGCTGCACTTGTAGATCATTAGCATCAGTTTTAGGGAGATTCACAATCAGCTGTGCAGGTTGCACTTGGTTAAGCGTCGCATATTGTGACTTGACTTGACCTTTACCGATCGCCCCAGACCAGCTCAGCTTATCGCGATTAAAGCCACCTTTGAGACGCGCGGCTATATTGAGCTGCTCGTTAGCAATAGCAATATTGACAGTATGCGCTTGCTCAGTACCATTAAAGGCAGCGTTGACGCTCTTAAAGCTTTGACCTGCAGCATCCAAGCCTTCAGCGCTAATAATAAGCTGGCTTGGGCTATTCGCAAGGTTGACAACTTTACCGCGAATACTGCCTTGGCGTAAAATAAAGCCTGGTAGTGCGAGGCGTTCACCAACCAAATCAATATAAATCGTTGGTAATGCTTGGCCCTCAGGCTGAGACAAAGTAGCGCCACCTACGACCTTACCTGCTAGATTTTCTGAGAGCTGATCGAGACTGGTAATATTTATCTTAGTCTGTAATTGCTTGGCATTGCCATTAGCGGTCAGATAATTATCCCCCCAGCGTAGCACCAAATCATTCGCATTAAGGCTATCGATCAGCGCATTGACTTGCTTATATTGCGCCCCAGCATCTTGCGCTTGCAGACCCTTAAAGTAGCTAGCGATATCCTCAGGTAGATTCAGCTTGGCTGACAAGCTACCCTTAGCGCTTAGTGGCTGACCCTTTAGATTGCCTGATAAATTAATCTGTTTTAGGTTGATGACTTGCTGAGTTTTACCCCAACTACCACTAGTATCAATCGAGCCTGTGATAGCACTTGGAGTATCCTTGACAAAATACCCTAAGTTAAAGCGATCCATTACCGCATTGATATCCCAAGCGATGCCGCGACGTACATCAACCGTACCTTTAGCATCGATGCTACCTGCCGCGCCTACATGACGTAAACGCTTAAGGCGAATCAGTTGCGAGTCGCCACTAGCATCGATAGTCAGCTTTCCCGCTGGTAGTTGCTCAGCATCGAGCATTCCATCAAAGTTGATAGCAAAGCGTTGTAGTTTGCCTTTGGCACTGGCATTAATATTAGTACTGGAATTGTTTTTAGGTGCTGATTGCCACACGCCGCTGGTCACCAAATCACCCGTCAAAATAGCAGGGTTATTCGGTAAAAAATACCCTAAATCAAAATCATCAAACCTTCCGTTAACTTGCCAGCCAAGATCTTTACGTAGATCGATAACACCTTTGGCTTTTACCGCTCCCGCTTCGCCTACATAATTAAGCTTACGTATGTTAATGAGCTTTGCGCTGCCACCAGCATCGATAGATAGCTTGCCTTTTGGCACATCAGCAGTGTCGATTTGACCATCAAAACGCGCATCAAATACTGAAAGCTCACCATTAACAAGATCGACTTTTGCGTCGCCTGCACCTGTAATACCTATACCACGATTATCTTGCGTATCATCCAGCTTAACTTGTAGATCCGTATCGTTAAAGCTGATGATATGGCGCTGGGCTTTGATACGGTTTTTGCTAATATCTAGCAGGCGGCCGCGCGCGCTAATATTACCAGTCAGGCGCTCAAGCGGTAGATCACGACGATACTGCTTAGGGAGTAGACCCGTAGTACGAGCATCTATCTGCCAGGTCAGCGGACGTTGATTGGTCGCTAGTTGAATTTGGCCTGTCCCTGCTAAGTCTCCAACTATTCCTTTATAATTCAAGCGATTAATGTCAATGACGTTGCCGTTCTTACGTACTTGCAAGTCATAATTGCCTTTGGGCGCGGCATTTAGCTCATTAATAACCGCATCCGCATCGACAGACAGCCGTGAGCCACGAACCGTTACATCAGCCTGACCACTTGGACTATCGATGTTACCGATATTAGGGATAGCGGTGCGCTTAAGATTCTGCCATTGGGCATTTATAAATAAAGGCGCAGGCTGTTTGGAGCGCACAGGCTTTTTGCCTTGGACAATATTGGCATCAATAGTTTCACCATCACGCTGACGCAAATCGATATCGACTTCTAAATTGCCCGCTATATTTTTTTGCTGAAAGTGCAATCCCAGCTTGCCATCTAATTTTTGTGGTGCATAGGCTTGATACTCGCTATATTGCTCAGGGATAGCGCGGCGGATATCAAAATTACGCCCAAAGGCGCTTATTCTCGCCTCAAAGCTATCTTGCCAACCTAAAGTCCCTTGTGCTAATAACCGTCCTGCTGGCACGTTGGCATTGAGCTGTTCAATATTTAGCTTTTTGTCCGCTAATACTAACAATCCACGTGCTTGATATTGACCTGAAGGAATATCTTTGGCGCTCAAATCGGTATTGATGCGCAGACGTATCTCAGATAAGACCCCTGAGGCGTTTAGCACTCCTTCTTTGAGATGAATATCTTGCACGTCTGCATAAGGGATAAGCAGGTCATCCCATTGCAGTTTGGCTTGGAATGGCGCATCGCTAGATAATCCTTGGATGATGATATCGCCGCGTACATCACCCTCATTATAACGGCTACGTACTTTACCTACGGTACGCTTTAAGGTGCCCGTTGCCGTAATATTGAGTGGGTCTACATAAGCTTTTTCTAACCCACTAACTTCAACGATAGCGCTCAGATCTAACGGATAATCACCTTGCAGATCAATACTACCTTTTAGCGCGTTAATTTTGACAATATCGGCGTAGCGTAACCTGCCGCGGCCAACGGAAACTTTGGTATCGACCCAAGTTAGATCGCGAGCATCAATATCATGGATAATAACCGGCTCTTTGGTCACTTGGTTATAGACGATGGTTTTTATTTTTGCCTGATCAAAGCGCAAATTGACAGGTAGTTGAAGGGTTTTATAATCAAACGGCTCACCAGTCGGTGGCTTCTTGTTGATAATCTCAATACGCTGAATATTAGCATCACGTAAATGCACTTCTTTGGCAAACAGCGCACGCCAGCCTATTTTTACATAAGCTTTATCGACTACTATCTCAAGATCATCTGTCGCTTCGATATCGATATCAGTCACCCAGATACCATCGCGCAAATTACCACTACCATACTTGAACTCAATGCCTGTCTCAGCGCTTACTTTATCCAGTAAAAACTTGGTACCAGAGTCTGTGCCTGCCAGATAAAAGAACACCGCAAACATAATCACGAAGACGATAAGGATCAAGATCAATAGTTTGATCAAGAACGATAGCGGATACCAACGGCGCAGTGCACGTGCATCTCTTTGTGCTGGATCTTGCATTGGATCTTTAGGAGGCGTAGTATTATCAGGCAACATGACACTCAACTGCAGTAAAAAATATCATAACTAATCAACGATTAACATGTTTGCTTAGGGCTGGTTTTGCTTAAGGCAAGTTAAATAGCTTCCTTTAACGACCAGCATTATAAAGGTGAACCAATAAAGAAATGCAGTCTAACAGGAATACTCTCCTCAGAGACCCCAGCGGCGACATCAACTCGCACTGTGCCAACTGGCGATGCCCAGCGGATACCAACGCCTACACCAACTTTGGTTTCAGTGTCAAAATCGGTGTCGTAGGCATTACCTACATCAGTAAATACTGCGCCTCGAAAGCCAGGGATAAACTCATAGTTATACTCAGCGCTTCCGACTGCCAGTACTTGACCGCCTGTTAGATAGCTCTTATCAGTTAAAGGCGATTCAAATACAGGCGATAGACTCTCATAATCATAGCCACGAATGCTCCGATCCCCGCCTGCAAAAAAGCGCAACTTATATGGCACACTATCAAAGTCATCAGCCCAAATATAGCCAGTATTAAAACTACCCAATAGCTGATGCTTATTGTCATCCCCAAAACTATATAAACCGCTGACCCCTGCTCTGACAATCGCCATATCGGTATCGGTCGCTAGGCTCTCAGTGCCGCCCTCAATACTATAATACTGGCGTATACCACTGGTAGGATTGATCACATTATTGACATCGGTCTTATTAATGCCATAACCAAATAACAGCGCCTGTTGAGTAGGTTTTGAGAAAATAAATTCTATAGGGGTGTCCTGTAAATCAATCTCATCTACCCCTGACTCTAGTTTGTCCAAGCGATAATTGACAAAATAGCTGCTATTCCAGCCACTATCTTTACGAATGTTACGAGCTAAAGCGGCTTTTAGAGTTTGGGTCGACAGATCAAAAGTACTTTCGCCTTTATCAATAACTTCTTCTTCGTAAGTCAGTCGCGCCTCAAGCTTATCATTAAGCGGATGCTTCCAAGGACGACTTCCATAGACCGTAGCGTTTTTGGTAATCCTTGAAAGCTCAACCTCAGCCCCTGCCTGATAACCCTGGCGATTGATCAAGTTATAATCAATCTTACCCGTGGCACGCACCCCTGTATCCGTGCCATAACCTAAGCCCACTTGGGCATCGCGTGGCTTATCGGAAGATACAAACACATACAGGGGTACTTTTTTATTTTCTTTGACTTGTGCTGGAGTGATACGACCCTCTAAAGTTGGCGGTACAAAATTTTCATCCCTAAAGGCTCTTTCTTCATCAGGAATGATCTTTTTAACCACGTTACTAATAGAGTCACTTATTTTACCTAAGAAGTTTTGCGCCTCCTCCTCTTTTTCATCCAGTACTCGATTATTAGGTAGCTGGATTAAGCGCGTTGCTTTTTGCTTAATTGCTTGTAGCTTCTCGCTCGTTTGCTCATCAACTTCAAATTCAATAGGGGCGATATCAGCGGGATCACCGATTGCTGCATTGTCTGAACTGGCGCTACCCGCTATAACTGTACCAGTACCAGCATTCTCATCGGTAGTGTTATCCGCGCTACTAGCTTGGCCTAAAGTCGTATTACTATTGTCGTTACTGCTGTTATTACTATTGCTAATAGTCTGATCGCTATCGACATCAGGATCTAAGTCGCTCTCGCTATTGGCAGGTACATTATCGAACGCTAAAGTGCTGGCGGCACTGCGAGCATCAGCTGGTAAGATGGATTCTACGTTTACGGTATTAAAGTAGCGCGTGGCGGATAAGTCATTACCAAACTTGGTAATAGATGGACGATAAAAAGGATCGCCCGCCTCAAAGTCGAACATCTGCTGTAATAAACTTAGTTCAACAGGCAATTTGGCAGGATCTCGAGTGAGAGTATTTGTGGCCTTATCATAAGTAAAGAACACCACCTCGTCAAACTCATAACGATCACCTGTATTGTACACCAGCGACACATCAGCAGTATTATCAGGCAAGATAACATCCACTGATTTATTGAGCCAATACTGGTCAAAATAGCCATAAGTGTTGCTCAGTGACTCAAGAGCCGCTTTGCTATTCTTGTAAACACGATGATTGAAAATATCGCCTTCTTGCGGTGCAAGCTTGGTCTCAAGCTCTTTGAATTCAGGTTGCTCGATACCCGCGCCACGAATATCCACTATGCGACTATCCACCCGTACTGGCTCACCAAGCTTTTCAATAATGACATCGATAGTATCGCTATTAGACTGGCGCAATTTTAAGCTAATATCATAGTAGCCAACAGCGCGAGCAGCATCCAATGCAGATTGACGCAAGCGTGGTAGTGCTGCGGTAAAGTCAACCACTGATTGTACGGTAGTGTCATCCAAGGCCGCTTTGATATTGTTTATCGGTTGAATATCTTTATCCGCTTTAATCAGTGTTGTGGTGCTAACGCCATTTTTATCGGTAGCCGCTTGTTGCAGATAGACGGTAGTCTCAACGTGCGGCAAGGCAACAACGCCACCATTGAATAGTTTATTGTAAGCGCGTTTAACAAGGCTCTCAGAGTTACGGGCACTGAGCTTGGGCTTGTTGGCCTGCTCAACGCCTTCGCTCAGCGCTTGCTCATCCGTCGCCACTTGGTACTCTGGTAAGTAATCATCAGGATCTAACGTATTATCGGGCGTCGCTTGGTCACCATTGTCAACGATATCAGGTACTCTACCTGCGCCAGCTTGTGCCTGAATATCTTGGGTCTGATTACCAGCGCCTGTAACAGGCTTACCTTGTTGCTGCGCCAAAGCTTGCTCAGGACGGGCTTGTTGAGTGATATCGGCGCTAGGGTCTACTTGCCCACTACTGACAGCATCACTGACTTGAATAGGGCGGGCCATAATCTCAGCCACTTCCTCGACATCTTGCTGATCCTGAGGCATATTTAGGGTTTCAAGGTTACTAGGCGTCGGCAAGCTGGCTTGATCAAGCTCACTGTCAAACCCAATAGGTGGCTGAGCGCTATCTAAAGTAGCGATAGGTGCGTCAAAATCGTTACCACTAGTAAAGATATCGTCATTGAGACTACTGTCAAAACCACTGTTGTCAGAGTCATTATTATAATCATTAGAAACAGCGTCTTGCTGATTATCTAAAATATCAAGCGCTGCAAGCTCACTCTCAATCTGCTCAGGGGTCATCATCTGATAGCCGCTTCGCTGTATTTGCTGCGCTTGTTGTTGTAGCTGTTGCTCTGAGAGAGCAGTTTCATTACCAGCATTAATACTATCGCTATTATTGCTTATAACTTCATTGCGAGTAGTGCTATTACCTTTGCCGTTGTTGTTTATATTCTGTTGGTTGTACTCTTCTAATACCGAGCGATCAATAATACCCTTTTCGACTGCGTTTTTTAGACGTAAGGCATCTAGTACCGTGTCATCATCTATATCGGCTTTGGTAGTGAGAGATGCATCACTCTTAACGATGTTATTGGCATTACTGTTAATATTGCTGTTAGCATTATCAGCCGCCATTGCTGGCGTCATGGTTATCACTAGACCTAAACTGCTAGCAAGGGCGGTAAATAAAGCGGATCTAGCAAAATGCTTACGCGGATAAGACGCAAGCAAATACCGAGTGCAAGAGCGGTTTGACAACGCTATAGTATGAGTAGTTGGTAGATGATCTACACCAAGTAATGAAGCTTTAGACGGATGATTCATAATGACTTATTTCCTATCACTTCATTTGGCATAAATTAGCTCATAAGTATTGAATTTCAGTTAATATCTGTTAAAGCTTGCAAATAATAACTGAGTTAAATATTAAATCATAGCATCGAAAACAGGTTTTTATTGCAAACCCTTGCTATTATACGGCCTTATAATAATAAAACCTATCTTATATTTAGATAAGTTTTTGATAGTGCTAACTATTATTTATTTAAAGCTTATTTAAATCTCTAAAAGCTTGCCCAAACCACTAGACGTTATATGCTTGTAGGAGCACTTATGGCCAGTCAGTTTCAATTATTTAAGCGCAAGCGCTTTAGTGCGATGTTTTTTACTCAGTTTTTGGGTGCCTTCAACGATAATGTCTTTAAGCAAGCCTTGATATTAGTACTAACTTATACCGCTGCCAGTCAGCTTGGGGTCGAAGTCAGTATTTTGAACAATTTGGCGGCTATGCTATTTATCTTGCCCTATTTTTTATTCTCAGCCTTGGCAGGTCAGCTCGCCGATAAGTTTGAGAAGTCTAAGCTGACGCGTTTTGTCAAGCTGCTTGAGCTCGTTATCATGGCAGTGGCTGCAATAGGTTTTATCTTTGAATGGTATCCACTGCTTTTTGTGGCGCTGTTTTTAATGGGCACTCATTCTACTTTTTTTGGCCCAATTAAATACGCCTATCTACCGCAAGCCATGAAAAAGGATGAGCTGGTCGGCGCTAACGGTTTATTTCAAATGGGTACGTCATTAGCGATATTACTCGGTATGATTATCGCTGGGGTATTAACGCAGTTGCCTCAGTCGCTGTATTGGATCAGCGCTACAGTGTTGATCGTGGCAGTGTTAGGTTACATGGCAGCGCGTTTTATCCCAGTGACGCCTGCGATGCAGCCTGATCTCAAAGTAAATTGGAATATTTTTACCACTAGCGTGGCGACCGTAAAATACTTATATTCGTTACCGTTCTTATTTTTTGTCATCTTAGGTAATAGCTGGTTTTGGTTTTATGGAGCGACGTTTTTGACTCAGACGCCAGAGGTCAGCAAAGTTATCCTACAAGGCGATGAGTCCATCGTTATTTTTTTATTGACGCTATTTTCAGTCGGTGTATCTATCGGCTCGCTATTATGTAAGACTCTGACCAAAAACCAAGTCAGCTTGCGCTTGCTACCTTTTGGTATCGCAGGGTTGAGTATATTTGCTATCGATCTTTATTTTTCGCTGTCAGGATTGAACATAGATACCGGTGATACTCTGCTAGGTATCGGCGGTTTGTTGGATATAACAGGCAGCTGGCGCGTATTTGTAGATTTGTTCTTTTTAGGCTTTAGTGGTGGTCTCTACATTGTGCCTCTATACGCTTCTATGCAAGCCTATGCACCAAAAAGCCATCGTGCGCGTATCATTGGTGCGAATAATATTTTCAATGCCATCTTTATGGTGACCTCGGCCATATTTGCTATCGTGGTGCTAAATACTTTGGCTATGTCTTTGCCGCAGCTGTTTTTGATTACTGGTCTACTAAATATAGTCTTCGGATTATTCTTATACTTAAAGCTCAATAAACATCTTCAGCATGCTGTTATCCAAACACATGATACTGATACTGAAGATAGCGCTAGCCAACGTCATGATGACTAATAGGTAGCTTAAAAGAAAAGTGTAAAAAAGGCACAAATAAGACGTAAAAAAAGCATAAAGAGCGCTTATTAGCATATATAGCTATAAGCGTTAAACGAACCCCTAAGTACATAATTGCTATGCTGATATTGGCTAAGGTTTGCTATAGTAAAGCCTGTTTTATTCAGCGTAACTGTTTTTGAAAAGTGTTTAAAAGGTGCTCGAAATACGCTTGATCGATACGCTTAAAATGTTATTAAAATTAAAAAGCTATTATTTGTTAGTAGTAGGAGTTTATTATGAGTTTGCGCACTTTATCGAAGATGGATCATTTATTGCTTGGCGTTGACCAAGCGCTACGAGCAATCGTACCACGCTCTAATCCTAGCACTCGCCCGCTGCCCGTCAGCAACGATAGTATCCCTGAGCTGAGTATCACTGAATCACGGCATGTGGCAGGTCTTATGCGCATCAACCATACAGGCGAGGTCTGCGCTCAAGGTCTATATCATGGTCAGGGGTTCGCAGCCAAAAATAGTGACGTCAAACAAGCGATGCAAAACTCAGCGGCAGAGGAGGTAGATCACTTGGTTTGGTGTGAGACTCGTCTCGGTGAGCTAGGTAGTCATCCTAGTATCTTCACGCCTTTGTGGTACGGCATGTCGTTTGGTCTTGGTGCGGTTGCAGGCGCGATATCTAATGAGTTTAGCTTAGGGTTTGTCGCTGAAACCGAAGCGCAAGTGAGCGAGCATCTACAAGATCATATTGGCCGCTTACCACTGCAAGATCAGCGCTCGCGCGAAATATTAGCACAAATGGATATCGAGGAGCTACACCACCGAGAGCTTGCACTACAAAGTGGCGGCGCCGCTTTGTCACCACCTGTGCGTTACACTATGCGCTTGCTTGCTGATTGTATGAAGAAGGCGTCTTATCACTTCTAGGACATTATTCTTAGTATTTTTAAAGTATATAAGTATCTTCAAATTATTTGTGCTTGTCAAAAATTGACCTAGTAGTGAAGTTATAGTAGTAAGATATTAATAACAAACTCACTATTGAGTGGCCTTATAATAGTTTGCTACGGTACTGATAATTTGTTAATAATTCTTGCTCAGTTAGACCTTATTAATCCTATTTTAACCCTGCTAATTTTTAATCATACTAATTTTTTAGTCATACTAATAAAGGTATCTTATAATATGAGTCACTCAACTTATCATAAATTTGCAACCCTTACGGCTCTAGCTACTGCTTGCAGCATTATGTTTGCCGTGCCAGCTAGTGCCGCGCCAAACGATACTCTTGCCGTTCCTAGCGCCACTGACTCAAGTAAGCGTGTTGTTCGTCGTGTTCAGCCGAGCACAACGGCTACTCCAGCACAATTGACGCCAGAGCAATTAGCCGCTAATAATGCCGCTGTGCCATCAACACGTCTTTATCAGCCAGGTCCTATTACCGCGACAGGTATTGACATTAGCCTTGGTCAACTGGCCAATATTCCAGTGCCGCAAGCGCTTATCTCTGATGTTAGTTTCATCAAAACAATACTCATTGATCAAGATACTCGTGGCAATCAGCAGATAGATGTCAGCTTGCTTGATGATTTTATCGAAGATGTTTCTCCTAACGCCCGTCATTATCCGCCAAACTTCCCTAATCGTACTCAGCGCTATAATGCGCGTGAAAAAATTAAAGCTTTATCAGAGTGGATCGATCCGTACGCCAAAGCGCCTGATGCCTCTTATGATGTGCTCATCCGCGCAGCAAAACTTAACGGCATGGGGCGTAACTTAGACTTAGGAACTGACTTTGCCGTACGCGGTAGTCAGTATGTGGATCGCGCTATCAAGAGAAAAGCGGATAGCGGTGAAGCCAACTTTTTGTATGGGATGATGCTCGCTGAGGGCGGCGGCTTTAAAGAGGGGCAAAAATATCTAGATCGTGCGGTCGCGCTTGGATATACCGAAGCAGAACAGAGTCTTGCTCAGTCTGATTTATTAAGTGATCGTCGTAGCCAAGCTTTGGAGCGACTGCGTCGCCTTGAGCGCCAAAACCCTAATAACCCTATATTAAAGCAACAGATCAAATTAGTTGAAGATGGTAAATTTTATATTTGGAATATTCCAGCTCCTGACATTAATGTGACGTCTACTATGTAATACTCGCTTGATAATGTTTACTTAAGCTAGTGTTTACTTAAACAATATCAGCGCCAAAGTAAGCTGAGATTTAGGATAATGATATTAAGACAGTAGTATTAAGAAAGTAGTATTAAAAGAGTAATAAAAGCACATTAGTTTTATGTTGATGACTTATCAATAATAAAGCTTATGTGCTTTTTTATGGCTATAACAAAGGTCAGTTAAGTCAAAATTTAGCTAAAAAAATAGTTTATTAATAAAAGTTACGCTACACTTAAATTTTATTGTCTAATGCTTGATGTTTACGTCTGAGCATAATTTATTGAGACTCTCTATGATTATCGCCAGTCTTAACGCTTGCATGAAAGCTTATCTTTATAAGAGAACTACCTCAAACTTAGCTTTGATAGCGGTGGCTTGCCTTGTGCTGCTGCCTGCGTGTAGCACCGTTTCAGTAAACAAACAGACTTCAGCAAAGACTATTACTGACCAGCGTGGTAATATTGCCACTAGTAATAATCTGAGCACCACTACCAGCTCAACCCTATTATCAGCAGGTCTCAACGAACAAGCTTGCTTGCAGAGCTTTGATCTGTGTTTGGATCAGTTGAGCGATAGTATGCTAAATGAGCACTACCGCGCCTCTATGGCAATCTTTGCTGAGCTTCATTATGCCAAAGCTCGCGAGCTTTCAGCATCATCCGACTGCGGCGATGCGCTAACTCGCCCACCACTAGATCCTTATTATGCCAATGCGCCGCTAAGTGCTGAGCAGACTGACTTAAAACAAAAAAATACCCGTAACTGCTTGCTCAATTATCAAGCCCGTCTTTTTGATGCCATAAAATATAGCTACAGCTATTTATTTTATGATAGCTTAGAGCATGATTTTGCAGGGGCGGCGGACTTAGACAGTGATAAACGCCAGCAGTACCGAATCCCCAATGATACCGATATTCAAACTCAAGACATCTATAACGCTGCGACTAATGATATCCTCACTCAGTTATATGAGTCGACCGATAAGACTAAAATTATGGGTGCAAGTAAGATAAAGTACCTATCTGCAATTGATACCGTCAACAAGGATCACAAAGCTGCTATCGCCAATCGCACACCTTTGCCTGGTAAGCCTACCGATCAGATAAATGTGATGCAAATAGCATTAGATAATTATAGACTTAATATCCATCTGCCCAATGAGAATAACTATCTAAAAAATGCACATAAAGAAACCTCCGCCTTAATCGATCTGACCTCGACTTATCAGATGCGCCTAACGGGTCTGAACTCTATTAGTAAGCGTCCAGGATTAGGAGTGAGCTTAGTCGCATCCTTAGATGATCGCTATACAGCTACTATTCGCGATCTATTATCAGCATCACTGTCTGGCAAACTTAGCAAATCTGCTGCTACTGAGCGCATCGACAACAGTGAAGCCACAGCACGTATTTATCCGACAGGCCATCTACTATTAACAGGATATATCCAACCCAAAGGCGACAGTATCTTGGATGTACTTGGAAGCGAGAGTCTAGATATTTATCTATATAACCCTTATCGTAGCGATAGCGTTGATATTTTGGGCGGCAACTATCCACTAGCGGCTAATTTTTCAGCAGGTTATGGACTATGGTTGGCAGAGAATCAGCTAGATGGCGTCGGTTATCTCAATTTATTGAGCCGTAAAGATGAGACTACTTTACCCAAATTATTCATGCTGGAGCCTTATGATCCTAATAAGCGCGTCCTTATTATGCTCCATGGTCTAGCCTCAAGCCCAGCAACTTGGGTTAATCTAACCAACGATATCTTTAATGATGACAAGCTGCGCGAAAACTACCAAGTGTGGCAGATATTTTATCCGACCAATTTGCCTATTCTAGAGAATCGCTATCAGATTCAAAAATTAATTAACGCCACTTATCAGCAGACTGACCCTAGCATGAGCAACCGCGCCAGCAGTAATAGCGTGATTATTAGCCATAGTATGGGTGCACTGATTGCACGTATGATGGTGTCTGATGATAATTTGGCAAATAATTTAGGTGTGCTTGAGAGCAAAGATAAAAATCTACTAGCTAATAGCAATGAGTTACAGATTGACGATAAGCTTAGAAAAGCATTAAGCGCTGAGGACTTGGGTGAGCGCCTGAAACTTGAGACCTTAACTCAAGTTGATACGGCGGTGTTTTTATCTGCGCCGTTTCGCGGTACCGACTATGCAGATCGTTGGTTTACCCGCGCGTTGCGACGGATAGTATATCTACCCGTAGGGCTGGTCAAAACCGTTACTGACAATTTGGCTACTATCGCCACTCAAGGGGATTTGGCTCAAAATCCGTTAGGCGCTTTATATTTGCAAAATGGCGCCAGCCAGCTCAGTAATAAATCCTCTTTTATCGAATTAACCAAAGATATCAAGATTGACGAGGGTATTACTTATCACTCTATCATCGCTAACAACGATGCGGATATCACCCAAGGCCTTGCACGAATGCAGCCAGGTGGTGCCAAGATAGATTTATCGCAGCCTTTGTCCGACAAGGAGGCTGGTGAGGGTTATAACGCTGCGGCAGTAGCACTTGATGATAACAATGACAATAACGATGATACATCTGGTGCGCCACTGGTCTCCTCAGTGACGGTCAATCAAGATATTAGCCAAGCCTTAACTGAGACGCTATCTGATGGTATCGTGCCTTATACGAGTGCTCATCTTGATGGTGCAGCTTCTGAAACCGTCATCACAGGCGGTCATAGTATTCAATCGAATCCGCAAACTATCCTGACCTTACGCCGAATATTACATCAGCAATTGCAGCAGTGATATCTGCTAAGTATGTCGCTTAAATAAACAAGTATGTCATGTAAATAAACGAGGGCATATCAACAAACAAGCATTTGTTGATATGCCCTCGTCTCATACTGTTTATTTCATATAGCACACAGACATTTAGTGCATACCTATTATTTTGATTAGCCTCATTCAATTAACTCGACTTAATTAGCCCAAACAACGCTTTACTATCAATGATGTAATAATCCTTTGGTTACAGTACTGAGAATTAAGGTTTATTAATTTTGGTGGCATCAGGCGTTGATGACCACGGCAGTTTTGAGTTTTGCCAACCATTCATTATGCGAAACCCTTTCATGACACCTTGCTTGACCGCGCTGCCCTGAAAACCATGGTCGATGTACTTTACATTGGTGAATCCTTGGGTTAATAAATAGTCGGCGCTTGGCTTACCACGCTCCGAGCCTGAGCGGCACATAGTCACTATTAAAGCGTCTTTATCAAGCCCCTTAGCCTTGAGCGCCTCTTCGATATCACTCGCAAAATTTGGATTGCTGCGCATAGTAAAAACAGCCTTATCCTCATTGAATTGAGTGCGATCAACCGACTTAAACGGGATGTTGATATCGACAGCATCGGTAAACCCGACGAACATAATCTCTACAGGATCTCTGATGTCAATAAATAGCAACTGATCAGGATCTTGTTGCACTAAGCGCCAAACCTCATTGGGTGTCACTGATAGCGCATCCTCTGCATGAACATATGAGCTTAGACCAAACATAATAAGTAGCGATAATATAATAACTTTCATTTTTCCCCCTAGGAGCGCTTAAACCATTCTAGCTACAAGCATGACTCTAATCTGAACTGTCAGACTGGTTAGCTATTTTCAATTTTTTTATTAAATAACGGTAGTAAATTTACTATAGCATGTTACTATATGTAAATACATTATATTATTATGTATTACTATTATTTATTTGAATATGTCCATTGAAACATAAATGCAAGAGGTAACATTACTTTAGGTTTCAATGGATATTATTAGCTTTATCCTTCGACGGCTGTTCGCCCTAAAGAATCAAGTAATAGCCGATAGCTTTGCAAAACGATGAGAGACATATTATGAAAAGAATCTTTGTTACTGCTCTAAGTGCTGCTGTTGCTTTTTTAGCGGCTGGCTCTGCTTCTGCTGAAGAGACACGCTCTATCAAACCATTAACGCCTCCTTTATTAGTGCTCGTCACCTCAGATGACGCGCAAGTACAGCTGATGTCAATGGTACTGACGATGCAATCAGCACAGCAAGGCGCTGCCACTCGCGTACTATTGTGCGGCCCAGCTGGTGATATGGCGCTACGCGATGCTCCAAGCAGTGTGACCACAGGTCAGCCGCCCAAGAATATGAGCGCTCAAGGTTTGATGAAAACTGTTATGCAAAAGACCCAAACTCAAGTTGAAGTTTGTGCTATTTATTTACCTGGCAAAGGGCTTGATCAATCGGCATTAATCGATGGGGTTACAGCAGCTAACCCAGCAGACATTGCTGAAGTTATGATTGATAAATATACGAAGATAGCCAGCTTTTAACCAACGGCTTATTGAGTGTTTTAAAGAGTGCGTTTGTATTTCAATAGCTGGTTTATGACTGTTAGGTGTGTATCAATAACAGGCTGTTACTTGCGACGTGCTAATGGTAAGCGCATAATAATCCAACGTTAACTCTTATTTCGATAGGGTTTGACCCCTAAGTATTGATGATTTATATGGATATAAATTATTTTATTCAGCTAAACCGTTTATAAGCACTCTTTAGCTACTTAATACTAATGATTCATAGCTATTGCCCGTACTACTTATCGCTTCATTGATGAACAGTCACGGACAGTTACTTGAGCGTATCATGGAAGCTTGCGCCACTTAGCTAACAGATAAAGGTAACCGTTTATGTTCGCTGCATTTATGATCGACCAAATGGACGCGCTAATGCTAGCGCGAATCCAGTTCGCTTTTGTTATCTCCTTTCATATTGTTTTTCCCGCCTTTTCTATCGGGCTGGCCAGCTTTTTGACGGTATTAGAATTTCGCTGGTTGAGAACCGGTGAGCCTATCTACGCCGAAGTCTATAAGCATTGGGTTAAGATATTCGCCGTAGTCTTTGGACTAGGTGTGGTATCGGGCGTTGTGATGTCCTATCAGTTCGGGACTAACTGGGCGGTGTTCTCAGATAAAGCGGGTAACGTTATAGGCCCACTACTCGCCTATGAAGTATTAACCGCGTTTTTCTTAGAGGCTTCGTTCTTAGGTATTATGCTCTTTGGTTGGGGACGGGTCAGCAAACGCATGCACTTTGCCGCAACAGCAATTGTGGCTATAGGTACGCTGATATCGGCTACTTGGATTTTGTCAGCCAATAGCTTTATGCAGACCCCACAAGGTTTTATGATAGGCGCTGATGGCCTCTTGTATCCAACCAACTGGCTTGAGATTATATTTAACCCCTCATTCCCCTACCGTCTTGCGCATATGGTGACGGCTGCATTCTTGACAACTGCCTTTGTCATCGGTGGTATCGGTGCTTACTATATCCAGTCCAAAAAGCATACTGATCATCGTAAGCATGGTCAGGTTATGCTGGGTATGGCGATGATTATGGCTATTTTTGTCGCACCTGTCCAGGTATTTATTGGTGATGAGCATGGTCTAAACACGCTTGAGCACCAACCAGCAAAAGTTGCGGCGATGGAAGGTATCTGGGAGGATGAGCGCGGAGCTGCATTACGTCTTTTTGCGATTCCTGATCAAGACAATCAGACTAACAAGTACGAAGTTAAAATCCCTTACGTCTCAGGTTTGATTTTGACCCATTCATTAGATGGAGAGATCAAAGGGCTTAAAAACTGGGCACCAGAGGATCAACCCCCTGTCGCTATTGTGTTTTGGGCATTTCGAATCATGGTTGCTATTGGCACTTTGATGGTATTTGTCGGTCTGTTCAGTATTTATAAATACTTTAAAAAACAGCACTATAACCCGCAAAGCAAATGGTTTCACCGTGCATGGATGGTGATGACGCCTATGGGATTTATCGCGATACTCTCAGGTTGGTTCGTCACTGAAGTAGGACGTCAGCCTTGGACGGTCTATGGTGTTATCCGTACCGCTGAGAGCATGTCGCCCATTGCAGCCCAGCAAGTCGCCACGACACTCATAGGTTTTATTGTTCTGTATATTTTCGTTTTCGGTGCTGGTAGCTTTTATATCTTACGTCTAGTCGCCCAAGGACCTAAGCCTTATGAAGACGTGGCCGATGATAACTTCTATGAGCATTCAATTACGGAAGGTCAAGGTCGTACACTAAGCGGTGATAGTAACGCTGCTGAAAAGACTAAAGGTGATGCTGAGGATTTAGATACGCCTGCTGATGATGTCGATGATGGAGGGCTACGCTAATGTTTAATTATGGTGATGTATTAGACTTACCGCTGATTTGGGGCGGCTTGATTGCACTATCGGTCTTTATCTATGTGCTGCTCGATGGTTTTGATTTGGGCTGTGGTATTTTATTTCCCTTTGCAGGGTCAGATAAAAACCGTAGCCGTATAATGAACTCTATCGCCCCCTTTTGGGACGGTAATGAGACATGGCTGGTACTGGGTGGTGGTGGTTTATTCGCCGCGTTCCCAGTTGCCTATGGCATTATAATGAGTGGCTTATATTTGCCCGTTACCTTTATGCTGTTTGGTTTGATTATGCGTGGGGTAGCGTTTGAGTTTCGCTTTAAAGCCAATACCCGTCGTCATATATGGGATACGTTTTTCTTTGTAGGCTCTGTTACGGCCACTTTTTTCCAAGGCATTATGCTCGGTGCTTTAATACAAGGTATTGAGGCAAGTAATCGCCTTTATAGTGGCGGACCTTTCGATTGGCCCACCCCATTCGCCATTGTTTGCGGTATTGCAATGATTATCGGCTATGCCCTGCTTGGCTCAACGTGGCTTATTATCAAGACTGAGCATAAGCTGCAAGTATGGGCGCGCAAGGTATCTGGCTGGATACTCTCAGCATTAGTGGTCGCTATGGTCGTTGTAACCGGCTTTATGTTTTTCTCTGACATCGATGCTCTAGAGGGCTGGTTTAGTTTCCCAGGACTGCTATACCTAGCGCCTATGCCGATTATCGTATTATTGCTTTTCTTTTTTATGCGTAAAGATCTCACTAGCGACCGTGAATATCGTCCTTTTTTATTGACGGTTGGGCTATTTTTGATGGGCTATATTGGGGTATGTTTTGCGATATTCCCTTATATCGTGCCTTATCAGATGACTATCTATGAGGCGGCGGCGGCTGATACTTCGTTATCGTTTATGTTGATTGGCGCAGGTATTATGTTACCTATTATCTTGAGCTATACCGCGTTTGCTTATTATACTTTCAAAGGCAAATCCAATCATGAGCCTATGTACTGATAGCGTTTTGGTAACGGTATAAATACAGTTGCCAAAATAACTAACGATCTAGAGGTTATAATGAAAAATCTTAGTAAAAAACAATCGCAGTGGGTCTGGTTTATTGGTTTGTATATCGGTGGGTTTTTGGTTGTGTTTATTTTCGCGCAATTGATTAGATTGGCGATGGGTGTCTAAAAACCCATAGAGCTAAATATCAGAGCTAAAAAAAGCAGCATTGACTAGTCAATGCTGCTTTTTTGTTGCCATCTATTATATTATTCAGACTCCGCGATGCTGGCTAATATCATGGCTGTTGATAAACTCATTTACTTGCTCTAGGCGCTCAGGCGTACCAACATCTACCCAGTTATCAGTAATGATAGCAGCGGTCACTTGAAACTTAATCATAGCCTTTCTTAGTAATGGTGCCAATGCAGCAGCTTGACCTGTGACTATGCCATCAAGTAGACGCGGCGATATCACGCTAATACCAGCAAAAGTGTATTTATCCGCATTACCAATGGCTTGCTCGCTAGCTAAGCCATTATTAACGGCAAAATCACCACTATTATTGTGCTCTGGATTGTCGATCAATAAAAGATGCGCCATCTGATCAGCACCAAGTTGATAGTCTTGTAACTGGGCAAAATCGTAAGTCGTCCACACATCAGAGTTAACCAAGATAAAAGGCTCGTCCTGCAATTTATCCGTTTGTAGTGCGTGAAATATCCCGCCTGCAGTCTCAAGCGGCTCGTCTGCCTCTACTGACCAGTGTAGCCGAACACCGAACTGTGACCCACCACCTAGCTCATCCATAAGCTTGTCCGCTAGATAAGAGGCATTGATAGTAATATCAGTAATGCCTGCCGCTTGTAGTGCTTTGATATGCCAGACGATAAGAGGCTGTCCACCCACTTCTACTAGAGGCTTCGGCGTCTTTAGAGTCAAAGGACGCAGACGCGTACCCTTGCCTGCTGCTAGTATCATAGCCTGCGTTATTGCCGCCATGCCTGCTCCTTAATCGAAATAGTAGGGCACTGATAAGACAGTGTTGTTGGTCATTCAATACTGACATAATCCAAAGGTTTGCTAAATATATTGCTGCACAAACTTCGACTGGCAAGTCGGCAATGTAGTCTCTATTAGCCATTTGTTAAAAGGTTTTATCGCTGCTGTTAGCTCAGCACTGCCCTGAGTTTCAAGCCATTCCAGCTCGAACATCAAGTCGTCTAATACTTTGGGGATATTTGCCAAATAGCGACTCTTACCATCGCGTTGAAACAGACGAATAAAAATCCCTAAGACCTTTAGCTGACGCTGAACACCCATAATATTGACATCATGCTCGAACTGCGCAGCGCTAGCAGCTGTTGGCAAGTTAGCCTGCTGTTGCAATTGCCAATAGTCATAAATCCACTGTGATACTTGGGTCTCAGGCCACTCTACATAAGCGTCACGCACTAGTGATACTAAATCATAGCTATAAGCCCCAATCACCGCATCTTGAAAGTCTATAACTCCTAATCGAGCATTATCAGCCTGATCTTGCATCAAGTTGCGACTATGATAGTCACGATGCACGACCACTTGCGGCTGCGCCAAAATGTCTTTGATTACCGCAGCTTTTAGCGCGTTCCAGATATTTTGGTCTAACTCCACTTCGATATAAGGCACAAACCAGTCGCGAAAAAGATCCATCTCACGGTTTAGGAGCGCCGTGTCATAATCTGGCAACTGATACTCAGACTTGACGACATTCGTATCTAAGCGCTGAAGCGCTATCAAGGTTTGCATGGCTAACTGATAGTGCTTATCCACCTGCTTATGAGTCGCCTCTGGCAATAAATCAGCAAACTCTACAGAGCCAAAATCTTGTAATACCAAGAACCCTTGTTCGATATCTTGTGCTATCAGCTTTGGCACATTTATCGCAGGTGTCATTATTTTAGTGACTTTGATAAACTGCTGCATGGCGTCTTGTTCATCTGCTGAGTCCATAACCATGTAACGGCTGGCACCTGCATCTACATTCTCATTAACCAGTTGCAGGCGATGATAGCGGCGAGCACTGGCATCCCCAGGCAAGCTCGTTAAAATATAGGGCTGCTCAAACACTTTTTGCAACCAGCTATGTAATTGTTGCAGGCGGCTGCACGTTATCGCGCTATTATCGTCAGCTGTGCTGGCAGTAGCATCAAGGCTAAAAGGCTTATTTGTCATAAAAAAATTCACAAGTTAAATATAATGATAAATCAGGCAAATACTTGCTAAAATGGCGAACCATTTAGACTATTCACTTAGGCTTATTACAAAAGACCTTTTCTATAATGATCTAGAGCGTGCCCTCACTTTAAAAATGAGGTCAATAATAAAAGTTGCTCAATAGTGTAGCTGATTTGGTTTTTTTTGACTATCATAAGTCGTTAATATTTATAGCCGTACAAACTATAGTCTTACATGGCAGCAGTGTTTATTCGTTATTGCTTGTTCGTTATTATCTAATCGTTATATTGTTGCTGTTTATAAATGATAAAGTGTTATTTTGATCATCATCCACGAAGCTTTACAATCATAGGTGCGCCCTTGTTATATTCTCCGCTGTATCAAAGCATTCGCCTGATCTTATTTGGGGCCTTGAGTTTGACTGGGCTAAGCGTAGCTGCAGCTGACGTTGTGAGCTCTGATCTGCAAACTGCTGCGCCTCTGATTACCGATAGCCCAACTTTACTAGCTAATGCTCAAAATGATCTGACTGATGATCTGATTACGGATAGCTCATACAGCGCTTTAGCTGAAAGCGCTATACCTGTGACTGCCATTACTAACAGCGCTAATGACGCTAATGACGCTAATGACGCGGATACTGTAGTGATATCTAGCCAAAACGATACGGCTATTAATGCTAATAAAGTAGTTAATGACGACCCAGTTAATGACAAGGCTTTGAATGCAGATGATGAAAGTATTCAAGATAGCTTAGTACGCTTGGCTGAATTTTATCAGTTAAAGCCTGAGACAAGCTTCGATAATAAGGGTAATCAACCAGTAAGTGAGCAGTCGACTACCGATTCAAATCAGCTAAGCTCAACCTTACAGCCTGTAGGCAGAGACCTAAAACTGCTACCCAATGCAATCGATAGTGCTCAGCGCTGCGAGGGTCAATGGGTCTATCCTAATAGTAATCCCAACTATCAACGTGCGGTCAATGAAGCCAATAACAGGCTGAATAATGGGCAGTCGGCTATTGATCCTGCGAATCTGCCGAACAGTAAGGCATCGCTGTTTACTGAGTCTGATTATGGCTACTATAATAATATTAATTACGCTGAGCTGTCAGGTAATGTCATTATTGATCAAGGCACGCAGCATATCGAGGCCGATAAAGTCGTATTAGACTTGACTACAGGGGTTGCAGCCGCTCAAGGTAAGGTCATGTTTACCGATCAAGCGATAGGCAATGGTGCCAATAGTCAGGTTAATAATAGAAAACAGCCTGCCGCTTTTAGCAATCCAACGGCTTTTAGAAACACCAACCGGCAAACACCTGTTACCCAAAAAGTAGCTCAAGGCGGTCTCATTGGCGTAGCAGATAGTCTAAACTATAGCACCCAGACAGGGCAATCAACCGCTTATGATGTGGCTTTTGCCAGTGTACCGTTACAAGCGCATGGTTACGCCCAGCAGCTAAATCGTCCCAATGAGAGTCAATACGAGCTTGATAACGTGATGTTTAGCACCTGCCCGCCCACTGATCGTAAGTGGCAGCTTGATGCAAAAAGTATCGACCTAGATACGGATACGGGTCGTGGCGAAGCCTATAATACTACCTTTCGCATAGCTGACGTGCCTGTCTTCTATCTGCCTTATTTTAATTTTCCGATTGACTCAAGGCGTAGCAGCGGGTTTTTATTACCTAATGCCAGCGTTGGTAGTGAAAACGGTGTTGAGATTGATATTCCCTATTATTTTAATCTAGCACCCAATTATGATGCGACGCTAAATACTCATATCTATACCAATCGTAACCCTATGCTCTCAGGTGAGTTTCGCTATTTAACCCAAGATTATGGTTCAGGTATTTTTAATGGCTCATATTTACCTAATGATAAAGAATACGATGGTGAGGATCGCAATAGTTTTTTCTATGATCATTATTGGTCATCAAGCGATATTCCACGTTTAAGCGGTGATGCCAAGTATAGCTATGTCTCAGACGCTGACTACTTAAACGACTTTGATACACTAGGGCTATCAGATAATACTGTAAACCTGCCTAGACGCGCGCGGCTCAACTACTATAATGACTTTGTGAATGGCGAGCTGAAGGTTGAGACCTTTCAGACGTTAGATGCTTTTAATAATAATGGCGAACCTTTACAAGACAAGGACAAGCCCTATTCACGCCTGCCGCAGTTGACCCTTGACTATCGTCTACCGTGGGCAAAAGCGTTCGATATAACGGGGGTTCATGATTCCGCTTACTTCAAAAAATCTATCGATGATGGCTCAGAAACTGAGAAAAGTGGCGTCCGTGTCTATAACAAGCTTAGCGCCGCTTATCCGATAGAGTCCGCTTGGGGTTATATCAAGCCTGAGCTGAGCGTACAGCATCTATACACCTCATACGATCAAGATAGCCTAGCAGATAATGAGCTTAGTGAAGATGATGGCAGTCAATCGGTGCTAGTGCCACAAGCTAGTATCGATGCAGGCTTACATTTGTATCGTGCTGGTTCTCCGTTTGGGGCATTTGACGATACTATGGGTGGCTATCAGCTACTCAGTCCACGCCTAAAATATACGTATTCTCCATTTGAGAATCAAAATGATATCCCTAACTTTAATACCCGTATTGCCTCTATTAACTATGAGCAGCTGTTTTCAGACAGCTGGTTCTTAGGCCATGATCGCCTGCAAGACTTGCACGCCATAACGCCTGGGATTAATTATCGTTACATCGATGCAACGGGGGTGACACGTTTCGATGGTAGCATTGCAGAACAATTCTATATCGACGATGGTCGCGTGACCTTAGATGGTGATCAGCAGTTATTCAATAGCTCATCATCAGGCATGGTTTGGGATTCGAGTATTCAGCCTTACAATAATCTTTGGGTGGATGTGAGCGGTGCGCTAACAAGTAACTATGATCTAAATTTTATCACTACTGAACTGCGCTATCAGCCTTCTAACAATAGTTTATTCAATGTTGGCTATATCAAGCGCGAAACTGATGAGAATACCAACCAGCTGCCGTTATCTGCGATTACTGCCTCTGCAGTATTTCCTGTAAACAATAACTGGCGCGTGATAGCTCAAGGCCAATATGATCACCGCCGTGATAAGATGTTAGATGCTTTAGTAGGGATCGATTATGAGGATTGCTGCTTTGGTTTTGCTGTTTATGGTCGACGCTACTACAATGATTTAAATGTAAGAGATGAGCCAACTCAAGCGATAATGGCTGAGATTAGATTAAGCGGTCTAGGCAGTGGCGATAGTCGCTTGACACGCCTACTCACTGATAAGGTACTAGGCTTTGAGCCTGTACAAAGCGCGTGGAAAGATTAGTGATTATCAAAAACTATTATTAAATAACATATGACGTTAAATCATCTTATTTTAAGATCACAATAATAAGGAACATTATGAGTATTTTTTCTTTACGTCAGACTAGTCGTGCTGTACTGATCGCCATGAGTGCTGGTAGTGCTTGTTTATTTTTGAGCGTCAATGCTCAAGCGGCAACGGTGAATGCTCAAGCCAATGCCACTACAAATAGTAATGCCATGGCTCAAAATACGACTAATCATCTTAGCGCTGCTACTAGCACCGATGGTATTATTGCTCTGGTTAATGACAACGCTATCTTAAAGAGCGACTTAATCGAAGCTATAGAACAGACGCAAGCACGCGCTACAGCGGCAGGCCAACCCTTAGCTAATTCAGCACAGCTACAATCTGAGGTACTTAACGCGCTGATATTGCGTGAGTTGCAGTTGTCATTAGCCAACCGTGCTGGCGTTAAGCCTGACGAAGCAGCCATCAATCAGCGCTTAGCACAAATTGGGCAAAGCGAAGGTGTCAATAGCCTTGCCGCCCTGCAACAACGCTTAGATGCCGAGCAACCTGGCAGTTATGCCGCTTTACGTGCGCAGCTGATTGAAGACTCCGCTATTCAGTCTTTGCAGCAGCGTCAAGTGGGTAGTCGGGTGCGTATCAGCGAGCAAGATGTTGATTCGTTTTTAGCCTCTCCTGAAGCTAAGCGCTTGAACCAAAGTGAGTATCAGACCATTCATGTGCGTGTGCCATACATAGATGATTATAGTCGTCTATCGCAAGCTCAGCGCGATGAAGCTCTAGCAGTGGCTCAAACTTTACGTAGTCGTCTGCAAGCGCCCAATGTCGACGTAGCCGCTGCTATAGCGGCTGTACAAAGCAGCTATGCTATTAATATACAAGGTGGCGATATGGGCTACCATAAAGCCGCATCGCTACCGACTGAGCTATCGAGCGAGATCACTAAGCTTGACGTTGGCGCAGTCAGCGCGCCATTGGTGACGCCTGAGGGCATAGATATCATTAAGCTTGCGAACAAAAAGTCTAGCGACAAAATGATCGTGCCACAGTGGCGTGCCAGTCACATCCTAGTAAAAGTAGATGACTTGCAGACGGATGCGCTAGCGGAGCAAAAGATTAATGATCTATATGAACAACTGCGTCAAGGTGCTGACTTTGCAGGATTGGCCTCTACTTATTCAGATGATCCAGGCTCAGCAGGGCGCGGTGGTGATCTAGAATGGGTCAGCGAGCAAGATATGGTCGGACCTTTTGAGGCGACAATGAAAAACACGAGTGTTGGTGATTATTCAGCGCCATTCAAGACTCAATTCGGCTGGCATATCTTAAAGGTAGTAGATGAGCGTCAATATGATGCTAGCGACGAATACCGTCGTGATATGGCTCGTCAAGCATTGTATCAGCGCCTAGCGCCGCAAGCTCAAGAGGATTGGCTGCAAGAGCTACGCGCCAGCTCCTACATTCAAGTGCTCGAATAAACAACAATGTAGAAGCGCTCAATAAAAAATGGCTTATCTAATAGATAGGCCATTTTTTTTGCACTAAAAAACTTCGACTTTATCACTTAAATTATCGCGATAAAGCCATACGATTGGCATCATAGTTGCGCAAATCAAACTCTGCATCAAATGCATTGCCAAAGCCAACGATAGGTAGGCTCACTATCGCTTTATTTGAGGTAGTGAATTTGCTAAATAAAGCAGCTTCAATATTACTATTAGCAGGTTTGAGAATACCACTTCCGCTATCTTGCATCCGATAAATAGCAAATTGATTATCAAACCGAATACGCACATCGCAAGAAGGCAAACAAACTACCGCCCCTCCCGCAATTATACTAACTGACTCTACAATAAAGTTATTTATCAGTTGTTTTTTAAGCTCAACTCTTGGTATAGCTCGAAGATTAGTATTAGGTTCTACAAAGCTATTAATCGCATTATTATTGGCAGTTACTAAAAAGATAGTATCGTCAGTTTCACTAGAGGAATAACGCCAATTGCTTTGTATCTCTGGATCAACAGGTTGATTTGGATTGGTCACTGTACTGCCAATACCAGCACCTGCCGCTCTTGCCGCATCCAAGTCATCAAAACCACCACAAGCGCTTAATCCTATTGCTGACAAGGATAATAGTGTGGGTAGCAGAATTAATGTTGTCATTGATTTTGACAATAATAAAAAGTCTTTTTTCATTACAACTCCCGTAGTGGTTAGCTGAGAAATGATAATTAGCGCAAAAACTTTCACTCTAAGGTATAAAACCAATTTAAGCAATTGTTTAGAGCTTCATAAGTATCCAATATTACCAACCTTTAAACAATATTGTTACCTGCTTATATATGCCACACTTAGCACAATCATAAAACCAATCGATAAGAAAAAACCCAAACCTTGGGCAATAGGTTTGGGTTTTAGGCAGTTTATCGTATAATTATTATCTCATCCTTGCTGACTTATCCTAAGTCATAAACGTAAGCTTAGCTAATGCTGCCAACGCCTCAACACGTTATCCTTAACGCTCCTTGTGCTGATAGGAGGTATTATAGATCAATCACTCCTACTCACCTAGACGCTAAAGACTCCTTTGTCTGTACGCTTTTGCTTACACTCAAGTTATAAGAATAATTTACAATAAATTGCTAGTGCGTAGTTTAAGCAGATTTGCAGTTAGCGTCTTGTTGCCCCCTTTTTATAGTCTCCTCTGCATGCTCTTTAGAAACCTTACGACCTTCCTTTTTGCCCTGCTTAATTTTATTCTCCGTCTCTTTAATGTCCTCTGCATCTTTTGTCGGCGCGTTTTGCTCCTGTTGCCTAGTCTCTTCAGGCTCGTACTGCAAGGTAGTTAATACAGGAAAATGATCAGAACCGATTGATGGCATGCGTTTGATATCCACTACCGTAAAGCAGGCACTATGGAAGATATGGTCAAGTGCCCAGCGCAAGAACGGATACTTAACATGAAAGGTATTGATAAAATGGCGTCCAATACGTGGATCAAGCAGGCCTGAGATGCGCTGAAAACGCCGTGTCGTCTTTGACCACGCCACATCATTTAAGTCGCCTGCCAAAATTGCAGTCTGATCATTATCATAGATATGACGTCCGACCATCAGCAGCTCAGCATCACGAGTCGTTGACTTATCAGCTTCCGTTGGACTTGGCGGCATCGGATGCAGGCAATATAGCCAAATAACTCGGCCACTTGGCAAGCGCATTTGACTATGAATAGAGGGGATATCATCGATCATTAAATACTTAACTTGAGGATCTATCAGCTCAAGCTTAGAGTATAGATGCATGCCGTATAGATTGTCTAAAGGCACTTTAACCGTATAAGGGTAATCAGCTTCAATGACGCTTAGCGCTTGCTCCCACTTTTTATCACTCTCAAGCGTAATCAAAATATCAGGCTGATTTTGAGTGACTAAATCGACCAGCTTGTGGGTATCATTATTAGGGGTCAATACGTTCGAGACCATAATTTTGAGCTGGTGAGTGGTGTCGCCATCCGCTTTGACTTTAGCTTGTTGTACCTCTTTTTTCCACAGTCGCGTATAAGGCAACACCATACGCAGCTGAAAACCTAACGAGGCGCTGAGGGCGGCGAATAGTGCCCACTCTTTAGCCTGCCACTGTGATCCAGAAACTAACGGCACAGACAGCAACATGCCAAGCCAAGCGCTAGCACCTAATACCAGTATCTGAATACGAGGGAACTCAACCGCGCGCACCCACCAGTTATCCAAGCGTAGCCAGCCCCAAATGGTGACAAAAACCACAAACCCTGCCAGTAGCTGCACAGCGTAGTATATAAAAATAAAATCCATAAGACTTATGAACCCGTTATTGAAGTAATAGCAAAAAGCTAATAGTAAAGTATTATAATTTAAGATCTATTGTGCACGATGTTAGCGCTTTATTATGTAGTGATTCAATAAATAATTTGTCCATTGGAGCAAATGTTTTATAGCTCATTATAATAAAGAGATAACTCAAAGTTGCTATACACCCAGCTAATAGTGATTAAAAAAACTCATAAATTCTTCGTAAACGTCTTGCTTTTTAAGGCTATTCACGGCATTGTTACTGGTTGACTTTATAGCAAATAGTTTGGTATTACCTAATCTTAAATAAGCAACAACGGTAAATAAGGATTACATCTGATGAGCAACTTGACAGTAGGTTTGGTCGGCTGGCGCGGTATGGTCGGCTCGGTACTTGTACAGCGTATGCGTGACGAAAAAGACTTCGCTGGTATTACCCCAGTGTTCTTCTCGACCAGTAATGCTGGCGGCGATGCGCCAAGCTTTGATGGTATTGAAACTGGCCAATTAAAAGATGCTCATAATATTGACGCCCTAGCTGCTTGTGATGTGATTATTACTTGTCAAGGTGGTGACTATACCCAAAAGGTACATCAGCCACTGCGCGATAGCGGTTGGAGCGGCTATTGGATTGATGCTGCCAGTACTTTACGTATGAAAGATGACAGCGTTATTATTCTTGACCCAGTGAACCGTTCAGTCATCGATGAAGCACTAGCGGTCGGCACCAAAGACTTCATCGGTGGTAACTGTACGGTATCGCTCATGCTGATGGCAATTGGTGAGCTTTTCAATAGAGGCTGGGTTGAATGGGTCAGCGCGATGACTTATCAAGCGGCTAGTGGCTCAGGCGCGAACAATATGCGCGAGCTGATCGAAGGTATGGGTGTATTGCGTGACGCGGTTGCCGATGAGCTGGCTGATCCTTCAAGCGCTATCCTTGAGATCGATAAAAAGATCGCTGCTACTCAGCGCTCAGCGGATTTTCCGCAGCAGTATTTTGGCGTGCCATTAGCAGGTAGCTTAATACCTTATATCGATGTTCAATTAGACAATAAGCAGTCAAAAGAAGAGTGGAAAGGCGGCGTTGAGACTAATAAAATCTTAGGTAATGACGCTGATAACACGATTGCTATCGATGGGATGTGTGTGCGTATTGGTGCTATGCGCTGCCATGCACAAGGGCTTACTATCAAGCTCAAAAAAGATATTCCATTGAGTGAGATTGAAGCGGCGCTAAAGAACAGTGGTAACGAGTGGTTAGACGTGGTCGAAGATGACAAGCAGGCGACTATACAGCGCCTAACGCCTGTCGCGGTCACTGGTACTTTGACAGTAGCTATTGGTCGTCTACGTAAGCTGAATATGGGGCCTGAATATCTAGGCGCGTTTACTGTCGGTGACCAGCTATTATGGGGTGCAGCTGAACCCCTACGCCGTATGCTCAACATCATCCGTGAACAAAAAACCTAACGTATGCCATCTTAATTTGAAATCATATGAAAAAAGACAGCTTAGGCTGTCTTTTTTCATATAGCTATACCAAACTTTAAAAAAATACTTTCTATCTCGTCGCTAAATTGAGTCAACGGTGCATGGAATGCACCCTACGCTTATTAAGATATTATCCGTAGAAATTATAATTAATTAGCTTGATACTCAATCATAACTTCATTGCGACGCATAAAGGGCAATGTCCACGGTGGATCATACCGTGCCATCTCAGCATCCCCTATTATCTTTAAGTTTTGGCCTTGCATCCAAGTTTTTAGCGCTTGGGTTTTATCCGCCACTTTTTGCTCACCTGTAAACCCTGAAAACTTAATCACGCCATAAGTCTGCATGGGTATTTCGATAAGACTAACCTCAGAGTTATTAGGCTTTGGCAATGTCTGCATGGTATATTTACTCGGCATCACAAACCTAACCCGCCATTTACCATCTTGCTCTTGCATGGCTACAGGAGAGGTCATAGCGATCTTTTGAGATTCGCCCGTTTGGGGCTGCATTTTGACAGGTGACGTCATGCTAATCTTACTACTCTCGCCACTAGGCGCAGTGTTATTACCAAAAATATAGTCGGCTAGTATTTTAAAGCCTTTATTACTCGCCTGCTTTTGATCGCCTGACACCCACGTTTGTGCCACAATTTGTGGATCATAGCGACGTAGCTCAAAGTCATCCACTTGAGTCAAAACCGTATACTCGGGTTCTTCAGTAGCCATAGCCACTCCTGGTAAGGTTAATAAACTGCCTACTAATAAATAAACACCAGCTTTCATAGCTTATCCTGTCATTATTTATTTAATCAAGCTTTACTTTAGCAATTTTGCAGTCTTACTGTCTGTGTCTTTTAGGTATAGCTCTACTATGCTTAAAACTGCTGTGCTCAAAACTAAGAGCCAAACGGTCTTCTAAACTGACAAGTTGCTAATAAGCGTCCCACAAAAACTATACGACTCACAAAAATCATCTAGCAATGGTATAATCAGCGCCATTTTATCGATTAAAAAGCGACTCTCTTATGCAATTTACTTTACATAAAACGGCTGTAGGCGCGTCCCGTGCTCGTCGTGGTACCGTGCATCTCAATCATGGCGATGTACAGACTCCAGCATTTATGCCAGTAGGTACTTACGGTACCGTTAAGGGCATGTTGCCACGTGATATCGAAGCGATTGGCGCGGATATTATATTAGGCAATACTTTTCACTTATGGCTGCGTCCAGGTACTGATATCATTGATAAGTTCGGTGGCTTGCATAAATTTATGCATTGGGACAAGCCTATCTTGACTGACTCAGGTGGCTTTCAAGTGTTCAGCTTAGGCGCTATGCGTAAGATTACTGAAGAAGGGGTAAACTTCAAATCCCCTATCGATGGCGCAAAAGTATTTTTATCTCCTGAAAAATCCATGCAAATTCAGTATAGTCTCAACTCTGATATCGTTATGCAGTTCGATGAGTGTACGCCCTATCCTGCTACTCATGATGAGGCCAATAAGTCTCTAGAGCTGTCCTTACGTTGGGGTCAGCGCTGTCTTGATGAGCATCAAAAGCTTGGTAGCACCAATGCGCTGTTTGGCATCGTGCAAGGCAGTATGTATAGTGATCTGCGCCAGCAGTCGCTTGAGGGTCTACTCAATATCGGCTTTGATGGTTATGCTATCGGTGGTCTATCTGTGGGTGAGCCTAAAGAAGAGATGATGGCGGTGCTTGATTATCTACCTGACGATATGCCAGCGGATAAGCCACGCTATCTGATGGGTGTGGGTAAGCCTGAAGATCTGGTTGAGGGCGTACGGCGCGGTGTCGATATGTTTGACTGCGTCATGCCAACTCGTAATGCACGTAATGGTCATTATTTTGTCACAGGTGATACTCAGAACGCTGGCGTAGTACGTATTCGTAATAGCCAGTATCGCGAGGACACAGGTGCGCTAGATCCTGAGTGTGACTGCTATACATGCCAAAACTTTAGCCGTGCTTATTTATATCATCTCAATAAGTGCAAAGAGATGTTAGGCGCACAGTTAGCGACCATTCATAATCTACGTTATTATCAGCGCTTAATGGCAGGTATTAGACAAGCTATCGAAGAAGATACCTTTGATCAGTTCGTTAATGATTTTTATGCCAAACGTGGACAGAGTGTGCCTGAACTAAACTTGCTGTAGCTACAATATTATTTAGATCAAAACCAAAAATGCCAGACAGTAAAAGCTGACTGGCATTTTTTTATGGTAACTAATACTTTTATTTCTACATTATAAAAGTATTAATATCGATCATCAGGAACCTGATCCATCGGAATATCAGGATTATTTCTGAGATGAATGATTGCAGTAATTAGACCGCCCCATATCAGTACCATAGAGATAATCATAAAAATAATAGCTGAAGTACTCATAGTAAATCCTTATAAAATAATTTCTATCTGCTAGATTTTTGATGCCTTATTTAGCGTGCATCATCGAGCAGGCGAGCTTTATCATCTTCTGCGTCATGGATACCTTTCATACGACTCAGTATAAATGCCCCTAAGCCAAAGAACACCACAACGCCCCAGCCAAACAATAACAGGATGGTTGAAGAGTAGCCCTCATAAGGTGTTTTAACCAGATCAATAAATTTCAGACCTAAAGAGATAGTCAACACAGTAGGCGTAATAACCGTCAACATAAATATCCAAGCACCGCCTAGTTTGATACTAGAGATACTGTTGATGTGCGCCAGCAAGCCTGGGATTTTATTACGATTAAACCAAGTGACTAGTACGATAGACATTAGACCACCCGCTACAATACCGATATTATTGGCAAAATGATCGATCACATCAACGAGCACCAGCGAGCTACCTGTCGAGAAAGCACCAATAGAGATCACCGCACAGACACCACAAATCAGGGCAACGGCTTTTTTGCGTGACCAGTCAAATTTACTTTGAAAGGCCGAGATTGGCACTTCTAAAATACTAATGAGCGAGCTAATACCAGCGACCACTAGAGAGCCAAAGAATAAGAAGCCAACAAAATCGCCGCTTGCACCCATCGTCGAGATAATTTTAGGGAAGACAAAGAAAGCAAGGCCAACACCGCCACTAGCAACTTCCGCAACATCTTGACCAGTTGACATTGCCATAAAACCAATAGCGGCAAAGATACCAATACCTGCAATAAGCTCAAATGAAGAGTTAGCAAAACCAACCACTAAACCTGCACCCGTTAAGTTAGTATTCTTTTTAAGGTAGGAGGCATAAGTGACCATAATACCAAAACCTACCGATAGAGAGAAAAACACATGACCATAAGCGGCAAGCCAAACATTTGGATCACTCATTCTAGTCCAATTGGGTTCAAAGAATGCATTTAGACCAATAACAGCGCCAGGTAGAGTAACGGCTTTAAATACCATAATACCAAATAGTACTATAAGCAAAGGCAGACAGATTTTGTTCGCCAGCTCAACCCCTTTACGGATACCACCAAACATAATCAAAATAGCAACTGCCCAAACGATGACCAGCCCTATAAACATCTGTGGTACGAACACTGAAGTCAGCTCGCCTGTATGCTGTACAAAGTCAGTGACAAAGAAGGTTGTTGTGTCCTCACCCCACTTTTGCCCGAATGAGAACAGCATATAGCTGCCCGCCCAAACGATCACCGCCGCGTAATAGATGGCAATAACAAAAGAGACTAACGTTTGCCACCAGCCAACAAACTGACCTGATGGAGAGAATTTCTTGTAGGCGCGTGGTGCTGCTGCGCGATACTTGTGTCCGATAATATAATCTAAAAATAATAGTGGAATACCTGCGGTTAACAAGGCAATGAGATAAGGCACCATAAATGCCCCACCACCATTATCATAAGCGACATAGGGAAAGCGCCATATGTTACCTAATCCTACTGCTGAACCAACAGCGGCTAGAATAAACCCTGTTCTACTAGACCAATTTTCCCTTTGCTGTGCCATATAACACTCCTAAAATCTACTAATAATTGCTTTGATAATCTTAGGTTCTTATAAAAAAAACGATAATAATCAAAAAAATTGCTAGTTTGCTGTTGGTTAAAACTTACGGTTAGTTAAGATAAGTTGCTACAATCTTACTACATATAACTTGGCAGTTTCTGCTAATCAGCGCCAAAAGTCAAGAAGCTATAAATACAAAAAGCCATAACAATTAGTTATGGCTTTTAAATAGTCGACTTGAGCGTCATGACTGCTTAGTACGATATGGCAGCTTTAGCGAACCACACCGCGGCTACTTTGCGCTAAAGAGTCGATTAACAGCTGAATTTTGGGCTCATCTGCTACCTTTTCTTGCAGCTTATCAAGCGCTTGCTTAGTCGTAAGCCCTGATCTAAAAATAGTAATATAAGCCTGACGCAATACTTCGATAGTCTCTTGTGTCCATCCTTTGCGGCGCATACCTTCAACGTTAAGACCATGAGCGCGCGCTGGATTACCTGATACCATAGTAAAAGCGGCAACATCTTTCACAATTAAGCTGGCACCGCCAATCAGGCTATAATCGTCTACTCGGCAAAACTGATGAACACCTGAATTACCACCAACGATAGTATGATTGCCTATAATCACATGACCTGCAATGCCTACATTATTGGCAAAAATATTACTATCACCAATAGTGCAATCGTGAGCAATATGAGTGTTGACCATCAGTAAATTATGATTACCAATCTTAGTCAACGAGTTATCTTGCACGGTACCACGATGCAAGCTACAAGCTTCACGAATGATATTATGATCACCAATCTCAAGCCAAGTGCGCTCGCCTGCGTACTTTAAATCCTGACAATCCTCACCAATACTGGCAAATTGATATATCTCATTATGTTGTCCAATTCGAGTAAACCTGCTGACGACCACATGACGATGTAACACCGTGTGCGCGCCTATAGTTACTTCCTCACCGATAACGCAGTAAGGACCGATGACAGCAGTATCATCTATCGTTGCCGATGACGAGATGAGTGCAGTAGGATGAATTTGACTCATAATATAGGCCTTGGTAATTTTAATAATAGCTGCAATAAGCTGGTACTAAAAAGGGATTTTTTGACTATTTGCATCCGTCCAACGAGCGCCCCACTAAGGCGTTACGAATGAGAGAGTATGACGCTGATCAGCAGCACTAAGCATTCTGCTCTTGACGAGCAATCATCACTTGCGCGCTACAGGCAAGCTGTTGACCCACATGTACCGTACAGTCAAACTTATAGATACCACGCTTTTGCATAGTTAGTGTAGATCTAATAATGAGCTGATCGCCGGGAATAACTTGACGCTTAAAGCGCACTTTATCCACCCCTGCAAATAAATACAAATAGCCATCTTCAGCGGTCAACCCTGCACTAATAAAGCCAAGTACCCCTGAAACTTGCGCCATAGACTCGACCATCAGCACCCCTGGCATGATCGGCTCATCAGGGAAATGTCCATTAAAAAACTCTTCATTAATGGTCACGTTTTTGATACCAGTAATGCATTCACCAGGCTTACAAGCGGTAATTTTATCAACCAACATAAAGGGATAACGATGTGGCAAATAGTGCTTGAGCGTATGGTAAGTAAGCGGTAAAGTCAGGTTTTGCTCAGCCAATGACTTTATATCGTCATCAGTCAAGGTTTCTATGTCGATATTGATGGCGTTCATAATAGTGCTTCCTTGCAATCGTTGCGGGCTGTTTACTCATAAAGGTAAACTAAAATTATTTTATAAAACTCTGTACATGATCTTTAGAATACATAATACTTAAAATAAGCAGTACTTAAAAACTATGGCTACAATTAATAAAAACGATTGCAATAACTAATCATTACCTAGTTGACGAAAGCGAACCGCAGCACGTCGCCATTTTGCCGTCGGCATAGCAACGGTACCAGAGGAATAGTACCCTGCGGTATTAATCGATTTGGTGACCATAGTCATAGCTGATAAAGTTACATCATCAGTTATATTGATGTGTCCAGTTATACCAACAGCCCCGCCAATAATACAGCGTTTGCCTATAGTAGTGCTACCAGCAATACCAGTATTAGCGGCTATCGCAGTTCCATCGCCAATGCGAACGTTATGCGCAACTTGCACTAAATTATCAATAATAACGTGATTGCCAATGACGGTATCATCGATAGCACCACGATCCACACAAGTATTACTACCGATACGTACATGATCACCGATAATCACTCGCCCCAGCTGAGCAATACGCTCCCAGCCACTAACGCTTGGATCAGCAGTTGGTACAAAGCCAAAACCTTCGCTACCGATACTTACCCCAGTATGAAGGCGGACATGATTGCCGATCAGACAATTATGGGCTACGACCACTTGCGACTCAAATATGCAGTAATCACCAATATGACTGTTTGCTTCAACCACGACATGTGCTTTTAGACAGCTGCCTGTGCCTATTGTTACCTGCTCACCAATGACACAAAAAGCGCCAATACTGACGCCACTAGCAATATCAGCACTATCAGCGATTACCGCTGTAGGATGAATAATAGAGGTAGCCGCTTTGGGCGCAAATAACTGGCTGGCGCTCGCATATGCCAAATATGGGGTTGCAACGACTAACGGTATACAAGACTTAGGTGCTTGATCAAAAAACTGCTCTGTCACTAGCACCGCACCTGCTTGACTGCTAGCAAGATGAACGATGTAATTTGGATCAGCCAAAAATCCTAACTGAGATTCTTTAGCGTCTATTAAATTACCGATGCTGCTTAGCTTAACTTGCAGCTGCTCGGGACTGAGCGTCGCCTCATTTAGTACTGGCTGACGTTGCTCAATTTGGCTGATAAGTTGCGAAATCGTTATCATAGTTAATAGTACTATTATTAGTAGTAGTAAAATAGAAATAGATGCCAAGCTAAACCATCACCTTGGCTATCTCTTAATGTTATAAGCTAATGATTTACCTAGCTCTACACTTGCACAAAACTGAGCAAACCATTAACCCTATAGCTTATTATAACTCGCTTAGAAGGTACTACCGATCTGGAACTGGACTTTTTCAGTCTGATCGCCTTCTTTATCGCCAAACGGTATCGCATAGCTAATCGAAATAGGACCAATCGGCGTATACCAAGTTACCCCAGCACCAGCACTAAAACGAAACTTATTGTCTTGAGTTAACAAAGGAATTTGCTTGGTTCTGTCGGGATCATCAAGAGTAGGATCGGGGAAAGTATTAGATCCAGAAACAGGATCAGTAAAGGTGCTATCTTCTCTACCAGTCGTATCAAATACTTGACCACCTTCAGCGAATAGCACAGGACGAACTTGATCGGCCCAGTCCGCTTTAAAAGGTAATGGCAAGATCAGCTCAGCACCAAAACTTGCTAAAGCGTTGCCACCGACCTCTTCATCTCTGATACGATCAGTCCCAGTAATGACATCATTGTAAGCTTTAGATCTGGGTCCTAGACTTGAGGACTCATAGCCACGTACTGAACCATAACCCCCTGCATAAAAGTTCTCATAAAACGGCAAATCATTACCATAACCAAGCTTAGTATAGCCGCGAGCGACCCAATCTTTGTATATAGGATAATAGATATTACCACTATAGATAGCTTTTTGATAACTGGAGTCACCAAGACCTATAGTACCATCAACCCTGTGACTCATGCCTTTGGTTGGGAATACGGGACGATCAAGCGTACTATAATCCCAGCCTAATAATAGATTGTAGGTCGTATAGTCGTTCTTAAAGTTAGCACCTTCCTCAAAGCTGGTGACTTCACCACCGTCCTCTAAGATGCGATCGACGTTTGAGACGCCAAGGAATCGACCCCCACGTACTGTCGTATTATCCACGTTGATACCAGCACTAACGCGCTTGGTTTCATCAACAGGATAGCTATAGTTCAGCGTACCACCATAAGAGTCAGTCACGTAGTTACTCACGTTTCTATCATCAAACTTGGTTTCACGATAGTAAGCACTAATCCCTTGCGAGACACCATTCTCAGTAAAATACGGATCAGTATAGCCCAAACTATAAGAATCACGAGTCTCTGAGCGTGATAACGCCGCTTTTACTCGATTACCAGTGCCCATAAAGTTATTTTGAGTTAAGTCTAACTGAAAGGTAATACCGCCACTCTGTGAGTAACCCGCTGCAATCGTTGAGCTACCTGAAGGTTGCTCTTCAACGATATAGTTGACATCAATTTGATCGGGCTGATTGGGTACTGATCTAACCTCAGTTTTGACGTCTTTGAAAAACCCAGTACGCATCAAGCGAACCCGCGATAGCTGAATCTTTTCGTTAGAGGCCAAAGCACCCTCTAGTTGGCGCATCTCACGGCGTAATACTTCATCCATGGTTTTGACATTGCCACTAAAATTAATTCGGCGCACATAAACAGGCCGTGCAGGATCTATATAATAATCAATATCGACGACTTTGGTGTCATCATTAATACGCGGTACAGGACGTATTTGAGCCAAATAATAGCCTTCATTACCGTAACGGTTTTTTAGCGCTAAGGTTGTTGCGTCTAGCTCAGCTTGCGAATAATTATTGGTAGGCGCAAAAGTCACGAGCTCTTTGAGCTCATCAGTAGTAAATTTAGGCTTACCCAAGAAGTTAATCTCACCGAACTGATACTGCGCGCCTTCAGTTAGGCTAATCTCAATAAATACATTACTTTTATCTTCACTAATATTGAGCACAGCATTATCAACGGCAAAACGCACATAACCATCATTCTGATAAAGCGCTTTGAGGCTCTCTAAACTGGCGGCTAACTTCTCTTGCGCATAGCGATCAGATTTAGATAGCAAGCGCGTCCAAGAGGACTCCTTTAGCGCAAACACCTCTCTGATCTGTTTATCGCTAAAATGACTATTACCAATGACATTAATATCAACCACTTTAGAGGGCTTGCCTTCTATAAAGCGGATGTCTAATTTGACTCGATTACCATCAAGTAGTGTCTGATCAACTTCGATATCGCTATTGTAATAGCCTTGCGAGATGTATTGCTGTTGTAGCTCATTAGCAACCCCTTGAAGCGTCGCTTGCTTGAGCACTTGACCTACCGATAACCCTGCGTTCTCAAGACCTTGAGTCAAGCCTTCTTTAGGAATGAGTTTATTGCCCTCAAAATTTACCTCAGCGATAATCGGACGCTCAACGACAGCGAAAAGCAGCTGATTACCCGTGACACGGCTTTGAATATTGGCAAAGTTCTCAGTCGCATACAAAGCTTTGATGCTAGCCGCTAAGCTTGCATCAGTCACCGTATCGCCAACTGAAACAGGCAAAACTGGATAGAGACTATCAGAGGTTAGGCGCTGTAGACCCGAAAATTCGATATCGGTGGCTACAAAATCTGCAGCTTGTGCCGAGACACTCATCATTGCTACCACTAACGGCAACCCAGCCGCGCTCATAAATAAAGGCGTACGCATAAACACTATCCGTCAATAAAAGGTGCTAAAGTTAAGTTAAAAAGCGTCTTAAGAAGGGAATAAATACTAAATAAGCGATTCATCCCATACAGACTCAAGACACTGTATATAAAACACATCATAAAATAAACTAAAAATTACTAATATTACAGCATCGAAGCTTAAAAAATCATAAATGCTAATACTTGTTCGTTAAATGCCATTCCTATACGGGCAAATAGCACAGCGAGCTTAAATAACAAACTGTCAGTTGTAATCATCAGAAAAGTCGGCTGATATCATTACCAATTGCTAACACCATGAAACCTAACAGTAAGAGTAAACCAATATTAGCCCCTACAATTTGGATACCCTCTGATAAGGGTTTACCACGAATCAGCTCGATAACATAGTAGACCAAATGACCACCATCTAAAACTGGAATAGGCAATAAATTAAGTACCGCTAAGCTCAAGCTGATCAAAGCTGCGGTGGATAATACCATCTCCCAACTGATATCAAAGCTTTGCTTAGCGACTTTGGCAATGGTAATCGGTCCTGATAAATTATCCAAACCGATCATACCTGAAATCATTTTGCCCATAGAGTCTACGGTCATCACAGCGAGCTGTTCAGTCTTTTGAAACGACTTAATCAAACTTTCGCCAGCACCATAGACGATCGTGGTTTTATATTCATCAGGTATAACAATCTCAGACTGAACTACCATAGCACCAATCTGACCAAAGCGATTGCCTAAATTATCTTTTTTGCCCTGTGGCATAATCGATAAGTTAACTAATTTGTCATCGCGCATTACCGTAAAACTCAATAACACCTCAGGACTGTCACGTATAATACGCGTCGCGCTGATCCAATCGGTTATCGGCGTCTCATTAATGGCAGTAATCGTATCCCCTACTTGCAAGCCTTGCTTAATAGCGGCCCCATCTGGAGAAAGTTCACCGATAGTAGGCGTGATATTAGGCTGCCAAGGTAAAACACCAAAACTACTTAACGCATCCTTACCTTGATCTCGCTCTTGCATAAAGCGAGTGACAGGCGCTTGATACGTCGTCGCTTGACTGGTATCGGTGGCGGATTGTAAGGTGATACTAACGTTATCAGTCTCACCCATACGCCCAGCCAATCGATAATTAATGCCTTCCCAAGTCTGTACTTGATGACCATCAATAGCGACGATCTTATCGCCTGCTGGTAGCTTAGCCATAGCTGCTGGCGTATCGGGCAATACTTGACCTATGTTAGTAGCGAGCTGCTCTGATGGGGTCATAAACAACACCCAAAACAGCGCTATAGCAATCACAAAGTTCATGATTGGACCTGCCGCTACAATAGCGATCTTTTTGAGCGGATGTTGGCGATTAAAGGCTAAATGCAGCTGATCTTTTGCCACCTCACCCTCACGCTCATCCAGCATTTTGACATAACCGCCAAGCGGTAGCATAGAGAGACGATAGTCAATACCACTACGTTTACTCGTCCAGCTAGTAAGCTTAGGCCCAAAGCCTATAGAATACGTCAACACCTTTACGCCACACAGACGCGCCACGATATAATGACCCCATTCATGCAAGGCAATGAGCGGACCTAAAACAAAGATCGCGGCTAACAAAGTTAGAATAAATGTCATAGTCTTATCTCAACTAAACCTACTGTCAACTGGATCAAGCTATATTAGCAATTAGCTTAGTCGTATAACGCCTAGCTAAGCTATCAATGGCTAAAATATCGTCAATATCAGCATCTGCACTCAAGGCAGGCACTGGCACTTGGGTTAATGCCTGCTCATTAATAGTGGCAATATCCGTCAAACGTATTTGGCTATGCAAAAAAGCCTCTACTGCCAGCTCATTAGCGGCATTGAGTACTATCGTTGCTTGTGTACCTGCTTGCATAGCATCACGTGCCAGACGCAAACAGGCAAACTTATGCAGGTCAGGTTTTATAAACTCTAAATTATTTAAAGCGAATAAATCTAAGGGTTGCGCGCCACTAGCAATACGCTTGGGATAGCTTAGCGCATGGGCAATCGGCGTTTTCATATCGGGGCTGCCCAGCTGCGCCAAATAACTGCCGTCGTTATATTCTACCATTGAGTGAATGATGCTTTGTGGATGAATAACCACATTTATCTTGCTCTCAGGTAGATCGAATAAATGACAGGCCTCTATTAATTCTAACCCCTTGTTCATCATCGTCGCTGAATCGACAGATATCTTTTGACCCATCGACCAGTTAGGGTGTTTGATTGCCTCGCTGATTCCTGCTTGCTGCATCTGCGCAAATGACTGCTTTAAAAAAGGTCCACCAGAGGCGGTTAGCCACAGTTTACGTACGCCATGACTGCTATCATGAATCTGCGTATTGTCTTGTTGAATAACTGCGGGCAGACACTGAAAGATAGCATTATGCTCAGAATCTAAGGGTAATAAGGTAGCATGATGGGTTTTGACCGCTTTGATCATCACTTCACCTGCCATCACTAGCGCCTCTTTATTGGCAAGTAGTATGCGTTTACCTGCGCGCGCAGCGGCTAAGGTAGAAGGCAAGCCTGCAGCACCCACTATGGCGGCAACTACCGTATCGACTTGGCTATCAGTGGCAATATCAATGAGTCCTTCAGCGCCGCCTACCACATCAATTGTCAAACCAGCTTGTTTAAGCTGTGCGGCAAAATCATCGACAGCAGCAGTTGGTACAGCGACCCGTTTAGGCTCGAATTGTTGGCAAAGCTTAAGCAGTTTATCTAGGCGTTGATGGCCTGATAACGCATAGACTTGATAGTCTTTTAGGTGCGTGGCCAATATTGCCAAAGTGCTATCGCCTATTGAGCCTGTTGCGCCTAGTACCGCGATGCGTTGCGTCATAACTACTAATACCTGTCCAATAGTACCTAAAAATAATACCTAAAGAAGTGTTGATGCCTACAAAATTGTCAAACCCTAACAAAAATAGCTAAGCGCTACTCATTAGAACTCAAACAAAATTTTTATGCTTTAAACCACCAACCAGCCTAATTGCTGTAGACCCCAAAACCCTAAAGCAAATATCGGCGTGGCAGATAAAAGCGAGTCAATACGATCCAAAATACCACCGTGACCTGGCAAAATAGTCCCTGAGTCTTTTACTTTAGCGCGGCGCTTGAGCATCGATTCAAACAGATCACCCAATACTGACGCTAATATAGTGATCGCTGACAAAGCTACAAATGTGACTAAAGCTATGCCCGTGAGTTGCAGCTTAAAAAAGCTAATGGCAACAACCACTACTAAGCCCGTCACTAAACCACCAGCCAATCCTTCCATACTTTTGTTCGGTGACACATTGGGTGCCATCTTGACGCGGCCAAGCTTACGTCCGACAAAGTAAGCACCACTATCTGCGCACCATACCATCAAGAACACATACATCAGCCACCAAGGCGATGCCTGCCACAAATAGAACATAGCGGTGATTGAACCAGTCAAAATGACAACGCCCATCAAAGCCAGGCGCTGACCATACCAGTTAGTAAATGTCGGAAACTTAGTGACCCATGATAGTGCCATGAGCCAAATAACTAAGGAGGCCAGCCACCACAGCACCCAAGTCGCTTCAAATATGAGAGAGACTAAAGTGATGGCCACTACTATCAGCACAAACACCACTGGCTGACGCCATTTAGGCATCAATTTGGTCCACTCATGAGCCGCAATAGTCACCCCAATCGCCAGGAGCGGCGCGAATAGAACCGGTGTTTGGCTGGCAAATAATGCGATACCAACAATAATGATCAGCACCACTGCCGTTCTAATCCGTTGCCACATAGTGATCGAGCCTTTTAGTTGTAGTCAGTAGGTTTACGAAAATAGTTAACTGATAATACTCATGCTGACAGGCATTATAACAGCTAATTGGCGCAGGTTAATAATGAGGTTAACGACTCTGTATTTGCTCACTGGTCTTGCCAAAACGACGTTGACGCTGGGCAAATTCTGCGAGCATTGATGCTAGCTCTTCTGCACTAAAATTCGGCCATAATGTCTGAGTGAAGAACAGCTCTGCATAGGCCGATTGCCACAATAAAAAGTTGGATAGTCGATACTCGCCGCCCGTACGAATGAGCATATCAACCGCTGGCGCATCAGCAAGCTGTACGTGCTGGGCCAGTAGCTCTTTATTGATATCTTTGGCTTCTAATTTGCCCTCTTGCACTTGCTCAGCCAGCTGTCTTGCGGCGTGCGCAATATCCCATTGACCACCATAACTGATCGCAATCACTAAACTCATCGCTTTAAAATGTGCGGTTTGTGCTTCAGCATCCGCCATTTGTGCCTGCAAATCAGTGGATAACTGACTACGATCACCGATGAAGCGCAGCTGGATTTGATATTTTTGCATCCGTGGTAGCTGCTCGGTAATCGTCACTGACAGCAGATGCATCAGCAGTGACACCTCAGTCGGTGGCCGCTGCCAGTTCTCACTCGAAAAGGCAAATACAGTCAACACCTCAATGCCAACTTCACGGCAGTATTCAACGATAGGATCAAGCGCATCCTTACCCTTACTATGGCCTGCGCCTTTAGCTAACGCATGTTGTTTGCCATAACGATTGTTGCCATCCATAATGATAGCAATGTGTTTGGGTAGAATATCTAGCGTGGGTTCTTTGTGCATTTTAGAGCCATTATCATTGGTAAATTTAAGACAGAAAATAGAATTAACGTCTATAAAGGAAGTCATAAGCTGTTGCTATTATAGACTGCATAAAATAAGCGATGCAAAAAAGAGATGTAAAATGGGCTTATAAAACTCATTTACAAAAAAAACTGGCACTCTAACAAATAGCTCTTGTGAGAGGATGCCAGCTCTTATATGGCTAGTGACTTAATAAGCAAAAAAGCTGCTTACACTTCCATCAGATCACTTTCTTTTTTACTTAGACGACTATCGATCGTTTCAATGTACTTATCGGTAATCTTTTGGATCTCATCGCTTGCGCGACGCTCATCGTCCTCTGATATCTCTTTTTCTTTGGCTAAGTCCTTGATATCATTCATCATATCACGACGCACATTACGAATAGAAACACGACTGTTTTCAGCTTCACCACGTGCCAGCTTTTGCATATCGCGACGGGTCTCTTCAGTCAGTGATGGCATCGGTACACGAATTACATCAGCGGTCATGGGATTAAGACCCAAATCAGCTTCGCGAATGGCTTTATCGACCGCTTGTACCATAGTACGATCGAACGGCTGGACTAGCAGGGTGCGCGAGTCTTCGACGTTGACGCTAGCAACCTGATTCAACGGGGTGGCCGCACCATAATAGCTGACCATAATACCTGACAACATACCAGGATGAGCGCGACCTGTGCGAACTTTACTAAAGGTACTCTCGAGCGCCTCTAGCGTCTTTTGCATCCGCGCTTCGCCTTCTTGCTTTATCTCTTTGATCATGGTTCTATCCTTATCGATAATATATTTTATTATTGGTTGTTAACGGTTAACTATATATAGTTGGCGCTGTCATCTTTTAATCATTCTGTATGATGCTGCTGTTTAATGATAGACCCTTGTGCCTTCGTTTTCGCCCATAACCACATTTAATAACGCATTGGGTTTGGTCATATCGAACACTTGCAGTGGCACATTATGCTCACGGCATAAAGCGATAGCCGTTAAATCCATGACCCCAAGCTTTTGCTCTAATACTTCATCAAAGGTTAAGCCATCATATTTGACCGCATCGCTATGTAAGCTTGGGTCTTTATCATAGACACCATCGACTTTGGTCGCTTTTAGGATCAAACCCGCTTCAATCTCAATGCCACGCAAACACGCTGCGGTATCCGTAGTAAAGAACGGATTACCTGTACCTGCCACAAAAATACAGACTTCACCATTTTTGAGGTGGCGAATAGCATTACGGCTACTATAGCTTTCAGTCACCTCGCCAATCGGTAGCGCTGACATCAAGCGCGTCTTAATATTGCGGCGCTCCAAAGCATCACGCATAGCAAGGCCATTCATGACCGTCGCAAGCATACCCATCTGATCGCCTGTGACGCGCCCAACCAAACCTTCTTTTTGCAACTGTGCGCCGCGGTACAAGTTACCACCACCGACGACGATACCGACTTGTACACCAAGACCGCGCAGATGGGCAATAGATAAACTCATTTTGTCCAATACTTCGCTGTCAATGCCCATATCTTTGCCACCAGCCAAAGCCTCACCTGACAGCTTAAGCAAAATGCGCGAGTAACGAGGATTTTTGTCAGACATAAGAGCACCTTTTATGAGTAATATGTTATTAATAATATGAGTAAACCGTAGCGTTATTATTAAACGCCGATATTATAATAATGAAGAGTAGAGCGTAAAAACAAATTGCGCTAATTGTAGCAAAAACTACTAGGGCGTGTCATTAATTAGGTTATGAGGGTAAAAATGAGATAGATTTTTGTCAATCAAGATAAATTTTGCAGAGAATATGAACATATTGTCTAGAAATTTATAAAGAGTGGCGGAAATATAGCCATTTTTAACCCATAAAATATAAATGTTTTAATTGATGATACGCCCTAGCTATTGGGCAATTTTCATCTACTCTATTTGCCCATTATTTTTTGAGTATTCGAACGACTATTTAACCTTGATAGCTGGCAAATAGATCATACTCGCTCGCATCATCAATAGTCACCGTGATGAATTGCCCGACTTTTACAGTAGGACCATTACCACCAACATTAATATCATCAACATAGACATGACCATCAATCTCTGGTGCATCAGCGTAGCTACGACAGATAGCGATGTTCTCTTCCATGTCTATCTCATCGACTAGTACTGTCATCGTTTTGCCGATTTTTTCTTGCAGCTTTTGCGCGGAGATATCCTGTTGCAATGCCATAAAGCGCTCATAGCGCTCTTGTTTTACCGCCTCAGGTACTGGATTAGGCAAGTCATTAGCGACTGCGCCTTCAACCTCTGAATAAGTAAACGCGCCAACGCGGTCAAGACGTGCTTCAACCAGCCAGTCAAGCAACAATTGAAAGTCTTCTTCCGTTTCACCAGGAAAACCAACCACAAAGGTCGATCGAATCACAATATCAGGACATATTTCACGCCATGCTTTGATACGCTCTAGCGTGTTTTCACTATGCGCAGGTCGCTTCATCGCTTTGAGAACGCTGTGGCTGGCATGTTGAAAAGGAATATCCAAATAAGGCAGTAGCTTGCCCGCGCCCATTAATGCGACAACTTTGTCGACATGCGGATAAGGATAGACATAATGCAGGCGCACCCAAATACCTAAGTCGTTAAGCGCTTGACACATGTCATAGAATTTTGACTTAAGCGGCATGCCATTCCAAAAGCTAGTCTTATACTTTAGATCTAAGCCATAAGCTGAGGTGTCTTGTGAGATAATGAGTAGCTCTTTGACTCCAGCGTTTTTTAGCGCTAGCGCCTCATTCATCACACTATCAATTGGACGCGAGACTAAATCGCCGCGCATACTGGGGATAATGCAAAAAGTGCAGCGATGATTGCAGCCCTCTGATATCTTAAGATAAGCGTAATGGCTAGGGGTTAGTTTAATACCCGCCTCGTTGATCAGATCAATTTTAGGATTATATTTATCATTCAACTCACGCTCAGGCTTGGGCACATGTAATGCAACGGCTCTAATGACTTCATCGTACGCATGAGCACCTGTCACTGCGAGCACTGCTGGATGCATCGCGCGAATTTTGTCTGCCTCTTTCCCCAAGCAGCCCGTGACGATGACTTTACCGTTTTTGCTAATCGCCTCGCCAATAGCGTCCAGTGACTCCTGTACTGCCGACTCAATAAAGCCGCAGGTATTGACCACGACTAAATCTGCGCCTTCATAATCACTGGCGACTTGATAACCATCACGGCTCAGCTCTGTGATAATACGCTCACTATCTACCAAAGCCTTTGGGCAGCCTAATGATACAAAACCAATCTTTGGCGCTGTGGTCGGGGCACTAGCCGTCGCAGTGTTGCCTGCACTGCTTTGAGCAATACTACGGTTCTCATTATGATTGGCTTTATGATGGCTAATTTTATAAGTGCTGGGCTGGCTTGGCGCTTGTTGAATAGGTTCTGAGCTTTGGGCAGGATTAAATACGGTTACCGCATCTTTTACTGTCTGCATGCTTGATGGATCATTGGCTGAAATAGCATCGACTGACTGGCTAGAAGTTTTGGACATAGCTGACCTTGCTTGAGATAAAATGGCTGTGCGCATTGTACGTTTTTTTTATACTTACCGCTAGTTTTGCCGTGCTCCGCTTATAATTTATAGTTAAATAACAGTTAAATAATAACACCTTACCTCACTTTTACTTCACTCTTGTCTTATTTGGGCCTTTATAATGACTACTCAAACAGATGCTGCTACAACGCTTCCTGATTTAACCTTTCTCTCACAGCATTTATTTACCGCTATTTTGTGGGTCGATGAGTCGCTACAGATAAGATGGCTAAACACGCAAGCCGAGCAGTTATTAACCATTAGTCGCGCCCGTCTATTGAATCAGTCTATTTTGACTTTATTAGCTCCTAATGAGACAGGTGATAAAAATAATGATGTTGTTGATCACCCTATTAGTAATATCTATTCGCTAACAGAGCGCTTTGCTCATGCTCGCCTGTATCAGCAGCCCTTTGTCGATCATGATCACAGTATCCATCCACAAGCGCTGGGTAGCTCTAGCAAAAGCGCTGCCATATTAGTCGATTATAGCGTGACGCCAGTTATCCAGCAGCATCAGATCTATTATATTATTGAGATGTGGGGCAAGGATCGACAAAGTCGTATCTCAAAGGAGCAGCAGCAAGAGCAGCAATATGATATCGCCCGTCATATGCTACGGTCGGTGGCTCATGAGGTCAAAAACCCTTTGGCAGGTATTCGCGGCGCCGCACAGCTGCTACAAAGACAACTGGCAAAGCTAAACGCTGTCACTTACCAAGCAGCTGATCAAGTCGCCGCGCAAGATTCTGTAAAAAATCCCTTAGAATATGACACTAATACCGCATCGACCACTCAAAAGATGCTAACTTATACCGACATCATCATCTCTGAGACCGATCGACTAACTCAACTGATTGGACAGCTATTGGGCTCTAATCAGCTCCCCAATTGGCAAACGTTAAATATTCACCAAATCCTTGAGCAAGTACTGACGTTGGTGATGAGCCAATATTCACAAGTAACATTGCAACGTGACTATGATTTATCTTTGCCAGAGATAGAAGCGGATAAAGATCAGTTAATCCAAGTATTTTTGAATTTACTAAATAATGCTTGTGAGTCGATGGTAGAGCATCAGCAAGCGCTATCAAATAACGCGGCTATTGAAGCTATTAAAGATAGAGACGACAATCAAATAGATAATTTACAAAAGCAACAAGGTCAAAAGTTAAATAGCAATGACAAGTTTTTAAAGCCTGTATTATTTATCCAAACACGGATTGCCTTTCAGCATACTATTGGCGGTCAGCAACATAAGCAAGTATTGCAAGTTACTATCACTGATAATGGTAGCGGTATTGACCCTAAGCTCATTGAGCAGATATTCTTTCCGATGGTAAGTAGTCGAGCGACAGGGACAGGTTTGGGCTTGTCTATAGTGCAAGATATCGTCAGCCGCCACCATGGTAGGATAGAGGTCAGCTCTACCAAAACGCCTAACAATAGTGACTACAACAATCAAACTAGCTTTACGGTATATCTGCCCTTTAACCAGCCTGATATTGCAACTTGACCTTCAATGACGATAGCGATTTATCAATTCTAAAAACAGAGCTGCGCCAAAAATACAAAATAATGAGTATAATAAATTTATGAGCAACGTTGATGATAAAGGGAATAAAGTGTCCGATAACCCAACTGCCAATGGCGTAGATACTAGTGATATAGCCACTCTATGGCTGATAGATGATGATGCCGCATTGCGTTTAGTACTCGCTGATACTTTTACCGATGCTGATTTGAACGTAGTGAGCTTTACTCAAGCACAAGCAGCTTGGACGCGTCTGAACGATGTTTTGCAGCAGCAAGAGAGCCGCTCTGTTTTGCCTGATGTTATCTTAACCGATATCCGTATGCCAATGATGGATGGTCTGTCCTTTAGCGACTGGGTACATAAGCATTTTGCTGATATTCCTATTATTATCATGACCGCACACTCCGATATTACCTCAGCAATAGATAGCTACCAGACAGGCGCATTTGACTATCTGCCCAAGCCTTTTGATTTGGATGATGCCGTAGCTGTTATTTATAAAGCGATCAACTATCAACCCGCAACACCTAGCCTCGATGTAGCAAATAATAAAGCACAGGCGGTTAAGAGCACAGAGCGAGCCAATACTACACCAGCTACAGCAGCGTTATTGCCTACAGTGAAAGTAACTGTAAAACCAAAGACTCAGGTTAAAAAAGAGGTTAGCGCTAATGATGCCTCTATAAAACAGCCGAACAATAATCCTAGTGGCATTATCGGTCAGTCGCAGGCGATGCAAGATGTCTTTCGCGCGATCGGGCGCTTAGCTCACTCCCCTATTACCGTGCTTATTACGGGAGAATCAGGCACAGGCAAAGAGCTGGTTGCCAGCGCCTTGCATCAACATTCACCGCGTGCCAAGCACTCTTTCATTGCACTGAATATGGCAGCTATCCCGCATGATTTAATTGAATCTGAGCTATTTGGTCATGAAAAAGGCGCGTTTACAGGCGCGACGACGATGCGTCAAGGTCGCTTTGAGCAAGCAGATGGTGGGACGCTGTTTTTAGATGAGATTGGTGATATGCCGTTTAGCACGCAAACGCGATTGCTGAGAGTACTAGCCAACGGTGAGTTTTACCGCGTCGGTGGTCAGCAGCCTGTCAAAGTCGATGTGCGTATTATTGCCGCCACTCATCAAAACCTTGAGCATCTCGTGCAGCAAGGCAAATTTCGCGAAGATCTATTTTACCGGCTTAACGTCATTCGTCTACCGTTGCCACCGTTACGGGATCGCCGTGAAGATATTGCTGAGCTTGCCAACCATTTTATGCACCGTGCTAGTAGACAAATGAATACTACGCCTAAACAGCTACATCCCGATGCTATGCGTGTAATGCAAAACTTTGCTTGGCGTGGCAATATTCGTCAATTAGAGAATGTTTGTCTTTGGCTAACCGTAATGACCACAGGCGATACAGTATTGGTTGAAGATTTGCCACCGGAGCTACTAACTACGATTGATGAGTCATTGCCCCAGATGACTGCTACTTATAACGATAACAATAGCGACAACAATCCTAGCCCCCAGCCCAATATACAAAACATTTCAGTTGCATCTGACTCTACTGTGACTAGCTGGCAAGAGGCACTTGCCAAATGGGCAACGCTGTCACTACAAGCGGGCAAAACCGATATTCTACAGACTGCTACTCCTGAGTTTGAACGTATTTTACTTAACGCCGCGCTTACCCATAGCGGAGGTAAGAAAAACACTGCTGCGACATTACTTGGCTGGGGACGCAATACGTTAACGCGTAAATTATCTTTGTTAGAAGATGATCCCTCGAAAAATCTACCCTAGAGTCGCCACTTATAACGTCAAAAGAAGTAATGTTAGAAGGGATAGAAGCAAAGTGACTGAGCGCATGATAACTATGCCAAGCGATCAATAAAGAGAGATGTATAGACAGAGGGTTATAACGCTAAAATACAGGCTATTAAAAAATATTTAATTTAATTCAAAAAAGGGCTTGCCAAATAATTTAAACTCTATATAATAGCCAACCACTGAGACGCACTACCGAATCAGTTATCTATCTGCTTGGCATTTGATTTTGGATGTTAACGATGATAGAGTTTGGATAATGGGGCTGTGGCGGAATTGGTAGACGCACCAGATTTAGGTTCTGGCGCCGCAAGGTGTGAGAGTTCGAGTCTCTCCAGCCCCACCATTTTCGGATAGTACATCTTAGCTTATATTGAAAAGATAAGATTAAAAATTAGCCTGCTTATTAGCAGGTTTTTTTGTGTCTGATTTTTGGATAGCCTCTTATCTGCATCATATTTAGGCAGGTTTAGCACTGATAGACTCAGCACTCATAAACTGTGCCATACTACTTGCCAGGTCTATAAACCACAAAACCTCTAGGTGAAAACAATGAATAAAGGATTTTGGCTAACGGCAGGCTTACTGGTGCTTTTAGCATTTGGGCTTTATGGGCTGCGTAGTCTGTACGATCCAGCTATCACAGCAGAGGCTAATACCGCTGGGATGAGTGTAGATACCGACGAAAACAATAAGATTATGATGAATCTAGAGAAGTTTAGTGGCTATCATAATGATGCAGAAATACTATCAAAAGAATTAGTAATCTTAAAAACCGATACCGAAAGAGCCGTTGCGACCAAAGATTCAAAATTAGTAGGCATTGCTGCCAACAATATCTATAGAGTTCTGGATAATGTGAGCGTCAATCGCATACCCACTATCGAACCCTTTGAGGTTTGCGATGAGGCTTTAGATACTTTAAGTCTCTATGCGATAAGCGCTAAAGCCTATTACGCAAATACGAATAAGACAACCTTAAAAGATATTAATGACTTAAAGACGCAGTTTGATACTAAGTTTGCACAGTGCCAAAGTATCGTCAACGACAAGCCTGTCGAAGCACTTTATCAAGATTATCAATAATTACTACTACTGATTGACAAAAACTTTAGATCGCTTATAACATCACTTATATCTTTATAACGACTTTCAATTCGTTTCGCTAAAGCTTTATCAATAATAGCTTGATAATCACGATACTGGCTAGCTAATTTAGCAATAGGCTGCTGGCAATGCTGAGTCGCCCAATCAAGCATTGTATCGTCACTTGTCTTTGCTCTCTTAAACGGTCTATCCCCTGTCAAAATCTCGTACACCATAATTCCAAAAGCATAAATATCGCTTTGCTGAGTTGGTGTGTGTCCTTGCCAGCGCTCAGGCGCAAGATAGGCGGGCGTGCCAGCAAGATTACTATCGTTTTTAAAGTTATCTATAAGCTGCGCCACAGCAAAATCTGTCAGTAATAAAGTAGGCGTTGAATCAACGTTGTCGTCAGTTAGACTAGAGCCAATCAAAAAGTTGCTAGGCTTTATATCGTTATGTAGCCAGCCTTGGCTGTGTAGATCAGCTATTAACTGCGCCACTTGCATAATATAATGCTGCTTTTGCTGGCAGGTTAATAGCTGATGATTGGTAGCGTTAAGCTGACGCGCTAGAGCGCCTAATGGATAGTAAGGCATGATTAGAAGGGTTAGCTGGTAATTTTTGTTTAATATTTTTATAATCAAGCTCTTGTCAGTTAGCAGTTGTGGCGCAATAATTATAGAAGCTTGCGCTTTAGTTTGAGAACCATTTAGCGTTTTTAGCACCTTTATTTCATGACCTAAGCTCGTTAGATCATGATAGATATTTGTGGTTGTTTCCCACTTAATCATGACTTGACCAAACTGACTGTGCCTCGCCTTTGTTAATCCTTGAAAGCTAATATCTTGATGGCTAGTATCTTGATGACTGATACGTTGATGGGTTATCTCTTTATAATCTAAATTTGAAAAGGCAGCCGTCAATATTGGCAATAGCTGCGTAGCTTGTGTTTGTAGCACTTGTTTTGTTGGATAATTAATGGCACTATTTTTCATAATCAGTATACCTTTAGCTTATCCTATGTAGTAGCATAATCATCACCGTTACACGACCATTAAACTTAGATAGAGTCATTATGCCTGAATCAACTGACGACTTTAAATCATCCAATCCCTATTGCTCTTCTTATGCGCTACCCGAGCCTTTATTGGCTTTATTGAGCCAGTATTTGCAGCAGCAAGTCACCCCTACTATTCAGATAGATCCTGAACAGTTGGCTTATCGCTGGGTCGGTGGTCACACTGGGCACTTGCAACCTCTGACCGTTAATCTGTTTTTAAGCTTAGATGACCTGCATGGGATTGACACCCAAAAGGCTAAGCTGATTCAAAACACGCGGCAGTTCCTCAAGGGTTATCCTGCCAATCATGTGCTGATGACAGGGACACGCGGCGCGGGTAAATCCTCGCTAATTCGTGCTCTATTGCAAGCCTATCATAGCGAGGGTCTACGAGTTATTGAGATTGCCCGTGATGACTTATTAGTGCTCGATAAGGTTCGCGCGGCTATTAATGAATTGCCAAACGACTGCAACTGTCGCTATGTCGTGTATTGCGATGACTTGTCATTTAATGGGCAAGATGAGAGCTATCGTACGCTTAAAAGTGTACTTGATGGTGCACTTGACTCTGAGCAGGACAAACTACTGGTCTATGCGACCAGTAATCGTCGTCACCTGCTACCGCAAATGATGAAAGACAATCTCAATATTTATAATGGTCAGACTGATGAAGTTAATCCGTATGAGACTATCGATGAAACCGTGTCCTTATCGGATCGCTTTGGGCTTTGGTTATCCTTTGGGCCAATGGATCAAACCGCTTACCTGCATATCGTCCAGCATTATTTAAGTATACAGCTTGAGCAGCTATCAGGATCTGATAGCTATCCTATTAAGAATCAAGATATTAGCAATAAAGTGATTGATAATGGCGAGCTGGCAAGTCAAATCAGATCGGAGGCTTTGCGTTGGGCGTCAGAGCGTGGTGGACGCTCTGGTCGTATCGCTTATCAATTTAGCCGTTATTGGAGTGGTAAGATGCAATTGGCAGCGGCAGATAGTGAGTTTTAAGGGAGAGCAGATCCCAAAAACTCTACTTCGTTATCAACCTTACTTTCTGATGTTGATGACTTACCCTTAACTAAATACTGCGCAAAGTCTTCTGCTAGCCAAAGATTACCTTGATAAGCACTTTCGGCATCTAAGCGAATATCGCTCATATTTGCTGTGCTGCTATCAGGGTCATCATAGCTCTGGTAACGCGCGCTAAAATGCGTCAAGATCAAATTATTAAGCCCAATATCTTGCGCAAACTGACCAACTAACTGAGCGCTGCTATGCATCGGGTCAAAACCAGCTTCAGTATCAGGATCACTATCAGCGTCAAAGTCAGAATTTTGGGTCTGGATGCGGCTTTGAATTTTAGCCAATACCTCAGCGGTATAAGTCGCTTCATGTACTAACAGATCCGTATCTTGCAAAGCACCTACTAGACACATAGGCGTGTCATTATCACCTGCCACTACGACACGCGCCCGCAGCTGATCATTATGTACATAATCCGCTGATAGTAAGCGTTTACCTTCTTGAGTAGTGACATCCTCACCCTGCTGTAGCTTGCCCCATAACTGGCTTGGCGCAATATTTTCGGCTTTTAACTTGGCGGTATCTAGACGTCGATGGCTGATGGTCTGGGTGATACCAAAAGCATGGGAGGGCACTCTGTGCGACAGCTTAGTCACATCAATAGTGAGCTGTTGCTGCTTATCCAGTTCAAGGGTTATATCTGTTTTTGCTTTTTCTTGCTCAGATAATACATCCTCTACCGCTATAAAGTTAATAGTGTAAGAAAAGTGTAATTCAGTTGTGAGCATTATCGCATCAAGCAAGGTAGCAATAGCTTTTGGTGCGATAATAGTCAGTGACTCAGTACGTCCAGACATAGCCGCGCTAGCCAGCAGTCCTGGCAGACCATAGCAGTGATCGCCATGCACATGAGTGATACAGATCGCAACCAGCTGATGTAATGATAGCTTAGTATGTAACAATTGCTGCTGCGTGCCCTCTCCGCAATCTATTAGCAGCCAAGGACGCGACTTTTTACTATGTTGTTTAGCACTTGCCAGATAGGGATTTAGACATTCAATAGCCAATGCTGTGACATTGCGCTGTTTGGTCGGCACACCAGCTGATGTGCCCAAAAAAGTCAGTTGTAACATGGCTGATCTCTGATAATAGCTGACTGGTAAATAAACGTATTAATTGTTTTTTATCGTTGTAAATAACGAAAATTTAAGACAATTCGCAAAGTAACGTTTTCTCGCCCTCAGTGACTTGGCCCCCACTAGCGTAGCACTGTTTCACCATGTTTGACTCATGGGACTTCCAGCCGCCATAAAAGCTTGCCACACAAAGTAGCGCTACTAGTAGCTTTTGTGCCCAAGCTTTTGGCGATATATCTTTAAGATTGGGTTCAGCGCTATTTTTGAGAGGTCGATCATTTGGGTCAGTCATTTGCTTACCTTTTTATAGTACTATTTATGCTAAATAAAATTATTCTAAATGGCACTGTATTATAACCAAAAAAACAATAGGGCCTCAAAACTATCGTCATTGAGACCCTATTGCCTTAGTAAAAAGAAAAGCAAAAGCATAGGCTATTTTAAATGAATAGCTTGAGAATTCGCCTAAAACTTCACTCGTCCACCCTTTTCTACTGCTCGCTTAAAAGCTTCTCTTTCCTCACAGCGTTTAAGCCAGTTCAACACATTAACATATTTTACTTTATCTAAGCCCTTGCCAGCATTTGCACCGACGACAGCGATATGCATTTGAATATCAGCGGCGCTAAACTCACTACCTGCAAACCAATGATCGTCTTGCAATTGCTCCTCCATCATATTGAGCATCGTGGTCAAGCTGCTACTGATCATGCTGTTTTCAACTTGCTTGCGAATACCCTTGCTGATTGGCTTGATCAACATCGGTGAGCGCTCAACGACTTTAGTAAATACCAAACGCATCACCAATAGCGGCATGACTGACGCTTCAGAGAAATGCATCCAAAAAGTATAATTCTCCCAAGCTGATTCATCACTATCAGCAGGCTTAAACTCATGCGCTTGATCATAATGCTTAAGCAAATACTCAATGATAAAACCAGATTCTACTAATGGGCGTCCGTCTGCTTCTAGTATCGGAGCATGACCGAGTGGATGAATTTGTTTTAGACTTTTAGGCGCAAGATGGGCTTTGGTACGATTATAAGCGGTCAGTTTATAATCAGCGTTTAGCTCCTCTAATAACCAAAGAATACGAAATGAGCGTGAGTTTTCTAAATGATGCAAATGTAACATAGACTATCCTATTGTTAAGCCATAATTAATGGTAATAATATAAGAATATGATAAAACTTATCCGTATAAAAATGCCATAGATAAAAATATTATTAATAATAACCTAGCTGCTAGTGCTTTAAAACTGCCTAGTTGCGCGTCTGTTACGAAAAACAATATCCATAGGGTCAACTCTGAATATTCTAGAGTCTAACTAAGGTTTATATAACATTCTTCTTATACTTACCCTTAACTGTATGCAATGTTTATGCCATCACTATCTTTAACTTTAACGCTAGCTCTAACATTGCAATGAACAGAGGTTACTTGGAATGCAACTGGTCAATTTTGCGATTCATTTTATTAATCTTAGATTGATAGCGTCTAATTTTACGAAAGCGTCGCGCAACTAATATGCCCTCGATACGGTGATTTTTGAGACGACGATGTAGCGGGAAGCTGTTAATCTGTGGCTCATGGTAACCTTGCAGACGATTCTCACGCTTGTTATTAACATAGCCTAATGCACTATCAGCAACCATAATAAACAGCGCTAGCATAATCATGGCATACATAAATAAAGAGCCACCCTCATCGAGGTTCTGACTCAAAATAGTGATCGAGAATACAAATAGCAGCATAGGCTCGACATAGCTTAGCGCGCCAAATAAAGACACGGGCAGCTTACGACTGGCAACCATCGTCAGCGACATAGCAATGGCACTAAAAGCACCAAGCAGCGGCAGCAGATACCACAATTTGGCATTTTGCACGGCCAAACTGATACCGCCGCTTACAAAAAGCACGATAATAACTATCGGTGTTAGCAATATTAAATCTGATAGCAAGCCTGTGATAGGCGGCACAGCAAGCTTTCGACGCATCAAATAATAAGGCGGATAGCCCAAACAGACAAATAACGTCACCCATGAAATATGTCCATATTGAAAGATATCATAGCCTATCCCTAGCGCAGCAAAAAACACAGCAACCCACTGCAACACGCTAATCGGTTCTTTATAAAAAAATCGCCCCACTACAATCATCACCAGTGGCAATAAAAAATAGCCCAAAGTCACATCTAGAGCAAAATCATTGACTGGTCCCCACATAAACAACCAAATCTGTCCCCCTAAAATCGGCGTTGGCAAAATAAACCATAACCATTCTTTTGGTGTTTTTAGGGTCTTTAGATAACTAAAAACATGTTGCCACTGCTTAGTGACACTGACTAACAGCATAATCAGTACGCGCCACGAGGCAACTTGTGTACCAGATAACGGCTGCATAAATAGGCCGAATAAAAACATCAGCGCGAATAAAAAACTCGATGCTACTGATGCAACAGTGCCCTGCATAGTTTGGTTAGAAGTGAGCATAACAAAGGCCTTACAAATTGAGCTGACAAAAAATACCGCTAACAGATATAAGAATATTTTGGGTTTATAAATAAAGCAAAAATTACAAAAGCCTCCAACAATAATGTCAAAGGCTTTTGTTTAGAGATTTAAGACTTAATAAACTAGATTTACAATAAGATGATTAAAAGAGAAACGATTAAAACAGCAGTAACCCGTCTCTTTTATATAAACTAGAATTTTTAGTTTTAGAGAGTAATATATTAAAGAGTTATGTGACCACCCTTTTTTTCAGCGCGCTTAAAGGCTGTGCGCTGCTGACAACGTTTGAGCCAATTCATGACATTAATATAATCGCCACTACCTAGCGGTGTACGAGACTTGGCAGCAACAGCCACAAAATACATCTGAATGTCAGCAGCGCTAAAGCTCTCTCCTGCAAACCATAGATTGTCTGCTAGATGCTGCTCCATGAGTGCCAACATAGCTAAGATATTGTCAGCAATATAACTTTTTTCGACTCTTCTGCGCATAAATTTGACGGCAGGCTTAATAAGAAAAGGCGTTCTGTCTACAATCTTATTAAAGACTAAGCGCATGACCAAAGGTGGCATTGCTTTAGCCTCTGAATAATGCAGCCAAAAAGTATAATACTCCCAAGCAAGCTCATCGTTATCAGCAGGCTTGAACCGTTGCTGTTCGTCATAATGCTTGAGCAGGTATTCAATAATAAAGCCAGACTCAACCAAACAGCGACCGTCAACCTCTAATATCGGTGCATGCCCTAGCGGATGAACCTTTTTTAGGCTATCAGGTGCCAAATAGGCTTTAGTGCGTTTATAACGAGTCAGCTCATAATCTATTTTTAGCTCTTCTAATAGCCATAAAATACGAAATGAGCGTGAGTTTTCTAAATGATGTAAATGTAACATGATTTATCCTAACTTAAAATTACCGCAAAGCTTAGAATTACCGCAAAACTCAGCATCGCTGCAAGGTTGGTATCACAATAAATAATCATTGTATAAAGGCAGATAAACAATAGTAGCTTATTACTATCACCATTAATACCGCATATAAAAATAATATTAAGACATGTTCTCATTTTGAATATTAGTAAAAAGCGGTAGCAAATGCCAGAGCCATTAACAATCGCACAAGCAAAAAAATAAAAACCTCCAACAGTGATGTTAGAGGTTTTTACTGAGAGGTTTTAGATCATTTGCTAAAGATCAAACTGGTTCTATAAGCCTAGTCAAGTATCTAACATCAAGAGTCATCTTGTGGATTATAACCATTAGCAATATCAATAGTTTCACTGATATCCGCGTTATCGCCAGCATTAGCCGCAGCGTCTATCTCTGCTTGCTCTTGACCTTCAACAGCAAATGTACCATCCTCTTTCATCGCATCAATCAAAGCGTCATCATCGCCCTCTTCATGCTCAACTCGCGCCATAGCGACCAGCTTCTCATCTTTTGATAGACGAATCAAGGTCACCCCTTGAGTGTTACGACCCGAGCTGGCCACATGCTCAACAGGTGTACGTACTAGCGTACCTTTATCTGATATCAGGATAATATCATCTTCAGGATCAACCTTAGTGGCACGAACGAGTGCGCCATTACGCTCGCTGGTCTTGATAGCGATAACCCCACCGCCGCCGCGATGCTGAGTATTGAACTCATCAACAAAGGTACGCTTACCAAAGCCTTTTTCACAAGCGATTAGGATTTCATGGACATCATCTTCGATAACCACTAATGATTTAATGAATTCATCACTAGCAAGACGCATACCACGTACCCCTTTGGCGGTACGTCCCATAGCGCGAGCATCCGTCTCATTAAAGCGAATAGCTTTACCGCTTGAGGCGAACAGCATAACTTCTTGGCTACCATCGGTAATACGGGCGCTGACTAACTTATCGCCTTCTTCAAGTCCGACGGCAATCAGGCCGTTAGAACGAATATTAGCAAACTGCTTGAGCTCGACTCGCTTAACTGTGCCGTTTGCCGTTGCAAAGAAGACAAAGGGTGGCTCAGCGGCATTGTTATCTTCTAAACCATCTTCTAGCGAGTCATTATCGCTATCTATTAACGAGTCTGCATCTTTTACCGATAACTCTTCTACCATTTTGGGAATAGGTAAGATAGTGGTGACTGTTTCATCACCCGTCAGACCGATAAGATTGACTAAGGGGCGACCACGTGCACCGCGACTGGCAATCGGCACTTCAAAACCACGTAAACTAAACACACGACCCGTATCGGTGAAACACAGCACGGTTGAATGCGTTGAGGTCACGACTAAATGATCAATAACATCATCTTCTTTCATCGCGGTCGCAGACTTGCCTTTACCGCCGCGTTTTTGTGCAACATAATCATCGATTGGCTGAGTTTTGGCATAACCCGTACGCGATACGGTCATGACTACCGTTTGTTCAGGGATCAAATCTTCACGGCTAAAGTCAGTACGTGAATCGATAATATCAGTACGACGCTCATCACCAAAGTTGTCACGAATCTCAATCATTTCATTGGAAATAATAGTCATCAGCTTATCAAAGTCGCCTAAGATAGACTCAAGATTGGCGATTTCACGCAGTAGATCTTGATATTCTTCGGTTAATTTGTCTTGCTCAAGACCCGTCAAGCGATGCAACTGCATCTCTAAGATGGCATTGACCTGATCGAGTGATAAACGATAGCTTTGCTTGGATGCATCTTCATGCACGATCAAACCAAACGGTGCTTTTGGGTCTTCGCCTTCAATATAATCAGGGCGCACCGACTGGCTACCAGCCGCTTTTAGCATCGCAACTACGCTACCTGAACCCCAAGTATTGTTTAATAAGCTCTCACGAGCTTCACCGCGACTAGCAGAGGCTTTAATAGCGGCAATTATTTCATCGATATTAGCTAATGCTACAGTTAAGCCTTCGAGCAAATGACCACGGACACGGGCTTTATTTAGCTCATAAATAGTACGGCGGGTAACGACTTCTTGACGATGGCGGACAAACGCGGCAATGAGCTGACGCAAAGTTAATAGCTTTGGCTGACCATTATCGAGCGCCACCATATTGATACTAAAGCTGGACTCAAGCGGCGTTTGCAGAAACAAGTTATTAACGATAACTTCCGCAGTCTCACCGCGACGAAGATCAATAGCGATACGCATACCATCTTTATCAGACTCATCGCGTATTTCACTGATACCTTCGATTTTTTTGTCGCGTACCAGCTCAGCAATACGCTCAATCATCTTGGCTTTATTAGACTGATAAGGTACTTCGGTAAATACAATACGCTCACGATCACGGTTGACGCCCGTGTCCGTCATCGGCTCGATATGATAGCGACCACGGATATGCAGACGGCCTTTACCCGTACGGTAAGCGTCTTGAATGCCCGCGCGGCCATAAATAATACCGCCTGTCGGAAAGTCAGGGCCTGAAATATGCGTCATCAGCTCATCGCTTGATATCTGCGGATTGTGCGCATAGGCCAAGCAAGCATTAACCACTTCGGTCAAGTTATGCGGCGCCATATTGGTCGCCATACCGACCGCGATGCCTGTTGCACCGTTGACCAATAGATTAGGAACTCGCGCTGGCAATACGCTTGGCATGCGCTCAGAACCATCGTAGTTGTCTTCCCAGTCGACGGTGTCTTTATCCAAATCAGCGAGCATCTGGTGGGTCAGCTTGGTCATGCGCACTTCGGTATAACGCATCGCGGCTGGTGGATCATCATCGATTGAGCCAAAGTTACCTTGACCGTCGACCATTGGGTAGCGGAGGCTGAAGTCCTGCGCCATACGCACGATAGCATCATAGACGGCACTATCACCATGCGGATGATATTTACCAATGACATCGCCAACCACACGCGCTGACTTCTTGTAGGCTTTATTATAGTCGTTTGATAAGACATGCATCGCATACATCACTCGACGATGCACAGGCTTGAAGCCATCACGCACATCAGGCAGCGCGCGCGAGACGATCACGCTCATCGCATAATCTAGATAGGACTGCTTTAACTCATCTACGATGGCAATAGGACTGATCGAGTCGCTCATATACACTCCGTTATTCATCTTCAGCTCTAATGTTTACCTTCAAGATTGCAGCTAACTTTTCATAGCCAGCTATAGCGCTTATGATCATCAATCAATACCGCTGCAAAACGCGCAGTTCATATCGATATATACATCATAAAAAGCACTACTTTAGAAGCAAAACGAGAGAAATATAAAGATGCTATTTTTAATAGAAAAGGGACTAAAAAACAAAGTGTATTTTAGCACAAAGTTGCCTATTTAGGGGCATTTAGATGCTATTAAACTAAGCTAAATCAGTCTATTGTTAAAAGTCATTTTAAGTGTTTATTGGCGAGGTAGATTATCTTAGCGTTATAGTTTTTTTATAGGGATAATCCATTAAAAAACTGCACTTTTATGAGTGCAGTTTTTTGATCGTTATTGAATTATTAATCAATCATCAATAGCTAACTATTTAGAAATCAATATAGAATGTCGAATTTCTTAGACTGGATTAACCACATTGACAAAGTTTTGATCGAAGAACTGACGAGTAGCTTCAGTACAGGACGCACTTACTAAGCCACCATGATAGCTACCTAACACTGCAGCGCCAGCAGCTTGTTCCAATAGAGCTGGATTGGTAACCCCAGCAGCTTGTGCATCTGCAATAGCTTTACTTTGTACCGCTGTCAAAGTAGCAGCGAAACGCTTTTGAATAGTATCCGTTGTGGCAGTACTCATCCATGGATTGCTCATAGCACTAACCGTTGAGCTAACAGCTCCTCGCTCGTCTCTGGTATCAACATCTAACACTGTAACATTGATATTAGCAGCTGGATTCTGTTGACTGATCCCATTGATAATGGCTGACATTGATCCTGTATTTAGATCATAAAATACGGTTGGATCTTGGCTACCACCACATATAAGCGTTGGCATCTTAGGTACATAACCACGTAAATCATTAGCTTTTAATGCTTTACGTAAGTTATTTTGTGGATTTTGGGCTGGAAGAACGCCTGTTTTGGCTATCAAACTATCAGGATTTTGCAAGGCATCTGCCACGTAAGCGGCACGAAAATCGGTTTTGATTAAGTATTTATCTGCTGCAAATCCTAAAAACGCGAAAGGTAGCTCACTGGCAGGTAATTGATCAAGTACAGCATTACCAGTAGGCTTTCCTTGAAACAACGCATTATCGGGCAATTGCCCTGCAGCCACTAACTGCGCAAAACTTAACGAGCTTGGCAATTGAGTATTAGCATATTGAGGGCTAAATATCTCTGTAGTGCTGTTATAAATATTGCCATAAGCTTTATTTAGACCAGTAGCTAGTAGGGGCGCAAAACGTGTCGCACCGATATTGACGTTACCTGTGAAGATCGCATCACCAAATGCTGATAACGCATAAGGACCTGATAAGGGGGCAATCGCAGTTACCGTTTTTCCTTGTGCTTCAAGCGCTCTAGCAGTTGCCATAGCCACGTGACCGCCTTGCGAATAGCCACTAATAAATAACTGACCTGAATCATTAATAGCCGTATAGTTAACGTTATTGGTTTGCTGCTGCTCAGAGATAATAGTACGAGCACTATTAAGAGCGTCGACCATATCAGCTGATTGCTGTTCAGCGACTAAATAAGGGTGATAGCCTAAATCAGAGCTATCATAACCTGCATAGTTAGGCGCAACGACAATATAACCTTGCGCAGCAAAGTTTGCAGCTATTAAGTTTGCCTCACTGACTGCTGAGTTGTTGGCATTACCTACTTGGCTAAAGTCATAGCCTTTATCAGTCGTCGTACCATGTGCATAGAGTAGAACAGGACGATCACCCTTACAGTCAGCGCTATTACCACTAGGTAGCATAATAGCAGCTGTCGCATTAGTGCGCTCACCTACAGCCCCTACCGTTGGATAACTAACTTTTTCTATTTTAATATCGCATTTCGCTTTAGGTGTCGCAGTAGCCGACAAACCAAAACCTGCACTATCTATCTGCGCTTGATTGAAAGCACTGACGGTCTGAACCGTAGTAAGATAGTTGATCGTGGTGTTATCATCGTCATCGCCACAACCGACTAGCAATAAACTACTAACCACCGCTATGGACAATAAACCACGAGTCATCGTTGGCGTCTTTTTTGAGTGAATGGCGGCAGACAAGGGAGTGCTCAATGTTGGCTGAGCTTTATCTTGAGATATGGTCATTAGTGCTATCCTTAGCAGTCAATAAGTAGAAGTAGGTCATATCGGCGGTCAAAAAATAGATACTAGCTAATTGATATAACAGTTGATATTTATCTGACATTGTTGCTCATACCTTACTGTTTATACCGTAAACGATTGTAAAAAGCTACTTTAAAATCTGTCAGTAGAAGTCAAATTAATTTTGATGAACTTATAAAATGGTGGTTCATCTTTATCTAGACAAATAATTTTTGTTGGTTACACTGTTGACTCATAAATATTAATTTTGGCATCCAAAAGCTTTGCGATGCTACTCCTATAAAGGCTGTCATTTATCATGGATATTATTCTTGCAATCGTTTGGGTGCTAGCTATGGTGTTGTATAGCTTTTCAAGCGACTATGCGCTCGCTTTCCCCAGTTATAAATCTCAAGTTTTGCCCTTGATACGTTGGGGTTCTCTGTTAGTCGCTATAGTACTCTCCACTTATCTGGCTATGACCTATCGAGAGAACCTAGTAGGTACAGGTATTTGGGTGTTCTTTATCGTCGTGTTTGTGGTCATCCTACTCTCAAAATTGGTGTTCAAATGGGTGCTAAGACGACCACGGAACTGAAGTAATTTAGCATGAGTCAAAAATATTTTAAAAAAAGTAAAAATAAGAAATAACTATGAGTGATAGCACACAGATGGCAGAGCAAGAGCCACGGGTCGATCGTAGCTTTGATGACGTAGCGGATCATTTTGAAAAAAAGGTCTATGGTGGTCTCAAAGGAGATATTCGACTGGCGGTATTGCGTCGTGATATTTTTGAGTATGTAGATGAGTTGACTAAGGTTTTAGGTCGTCCCCTACGTATTTTAGATGTCGGTGCAGGTCTAGCACAGATTGCTATAGAGCTGGCAACACAAGGTCATAACGTCGTGGTTAATGATATCTCAGCTAATATGCTAACTAAAGCGCAAGCAAGCTTTGAGCAATTGGCAGTAGATACAAATGATTGTGAGGTGAATGCGTTTGGTGAAATAAAATGGATTGTCTGCCCTTATCAAGAACTTGCAAAGACATTAGCAGCTGACCCAAATAATAAACCGCTGGGAAAATTTGATTTGATACTCTGTCATGCGCTATTAGAGTGGTTGGCGAAACCCGCTGAGATTATGGACTTTTTTGATAGTCAGCTCACGCCTACTGGCGCATTATCTTTATGCTTTTATAATCCTGCGAGTTTTGAGTATCGTAACTTGATTATGGGTAATTTTAATCTGCTTGATAGCTTGCTTAGCGCGGACGGCTATCAGGCGGATAATAAAATAAGCCTCACGCCCAACCATCCTGTCGCTAAGCTTGAGGTTGAGCATTGGCTTGCTGATCATCACTACAAGATAGTAACAGAGAGTGGTCTACGAGTATTTCACGATTACACGCCACTCAAACGCGGTGGTCACAACGTGCCCGAGGAAGTGATTCGGATGGAGCTGCGCTACTCGCGTCAAGAGCCTTTTAAACGACTGGGTCGCTATTTGCATATTTTGGCGACTCGCTAAGGGTTCTTATCAGATAGCTTTTATCAGGCAGCTTAAAGCTTAGGCTAAGCTTTATTATAATCTGACCAAGTCGTAGCATTGATGTTCTTCTCATCAAAGACGACAACGTGCTCAAGCATAGGCAAGATACCGATATGCGTGCCCACCGCATGATTATGATGGCTGGGCACTTGCGATAATACGGTCTGCCCATCCTCTAATTGCAAACGGTATAGATAGTTTGCACCGCGAAATACGCGCCCGATCACAAGCGCAGTCTGAGTGCTATCATCATCATGAATAATATCATCAGGACGGACTAATACTTTAATCGCCGTACCATTAGGATAGTCATATTCACAATACTGCGGCTGCCCTGATGAGTCGTACACCTCCATTGGTCGATAAATATCACCTAATATAGTCTCGACATGACCTTCTTGGATGATGCCATCTATCATCGCCCCTTCACCGACGAACTCAGCGACGAAAGGACTAATCGGCTCATGATAAAGCTCGCTTGGGGTGGCCCACTGTACCAGTTTGCCATTATGCATCACCCCAACTTTATCCGCTAAAGCAAAAGCTTCGTTTTGATCATGGGTGACCAAAATTGCCGTAGTATTCGTGCGCTTTAGAATATCGCGCACACTCATAGCCAGTGACTCGCGCAACACGACATCAAGATTCGAGAATGGCTCATCCAATAATAACAGTTTAGGCTTTGGTGCAAGCGCCCGTGCGAGCGCCACCCGCTGCTGCTGACCGCCAGATAATTCTGCTGGGCGCTTACTGGCATGCTCAGCTAAGCCCACTAATTCTAGCATTTCTGCCACGCGCGCTTTTTTGTCGCTGGCAGACCATTTGCTCAGACCAAAACCGATGTTTTTGGCGACACTTAAATGACCGAATAGCGCATAGTCCTGAAACACCATACCCATACCACGATTAGCGGGTGCTACTGTAAATGAGGTGCTTTTGGTTTGCTCCGTTAAGCGTTGCTCATTGAGACTAATCATACCCTGACGCGACTGCTCAAGGCCTGCTATCGCTCGCAGCGCTGTGGTCTTTCCACAACCGCTATAACCCAAAAAGCAACCGATTTCGCCTTGTTGCAAGTATAGCGATAAACCATTGACCACCGTCGTATCATCATAACCAACGATTAAATCTTGTACAGCAAGATAAGGTTTATTGGGAATATAGTGCTCCGCAGCGTCACGGATGTGATTGAGCGGTTTAGAGACTAGCAGCTGTTGCATTTGTTGCACAGCTACTAACGGCTGCCCATTACTATCAAGGCGCACCTTAACCAAGTCCTTATTAGAAGTTGGCTGGTCGGCTAAGTTGTAAACTGATTCGGTAGTCATAAACGTCACCAATAGGCTATAAATAAGTTGTATCGTGCCATCGTACATTTGCTAAGGGCAAAAATTATCTGCTATTAGCTGGTTTTATCGCTTTGGCGCAGCAATATCCATACAGGAATCAGCCCAACCACTACGATAAGCAAACTAGGCAATGCCGCGCGTCCCCACATGCCCTCGCTAGTCATCTCAAACACTCGAACAGCTAAAGTATCCCAGCCTTGGCGTCGGGTCATCAGGGTAATCGGCATCTCTTTCATCACTTCGACAAAGCCCATGAGTAATGCCGTTAACACCCCAGGGCTGAGTACCGGTAATACTACTTGTCGCCAGCGCTGCACGGGGCTGTCGCTAAGCAGTTTGGCCGCAGCCTCTTGATTGACCGTTAGACGTTTCAATTGCCGATCGATAGGCTGAAAGCTTACCGTCATAAAGCGTGTCGATAGAGCCAATAGCATCACAATCACGCTACCTGATAGTATTTGATGGGAGGTGATGCCAGTAGCAATCAGCTGATTATCCAGCCAAGCGATAGGAATAAAAACGCCTACCGCCAACACCGTACCAGGTACCACATAGCCTAACGTGGCAAACGTCGTCATCAGCTTAGTGCTTTTATCAGGATACTGACGCTTAACCCAAGCAATAATAACCGCTAATACTGCGATAAGTAAGGTGGTCATACTGGCTATTAATAAACTATTGATCACAAAGTCTATGTAACGCTCATCAAAGTCTTGCTTGTAGTTCAGCACCGTCCAATAGACCAATTGCAAAAATGGTATTAAAAAAGCAATGAGAAATATGCTAGTACACAGTAGACTCATGCCAAATTTAGCGCTTTTGCTACTCTCAAGACGACGATTGCTGCCTTGAGTGATTGCCTGCCCGCGACGAGCTTGCCAATACTGCTCAAAGAGTACTACGATAAAGACCACCCCAATAAGTAAGGCGGCTAATTGCGCGGCGGTCGTTAGGCTAAAAAAGCCAAACCAAGCTTTATAAATAGCAGTGGTAAAAGTATCAACATTGAATACCGACACCGCACCAAAATCCGCTAAGGTCTCCATAGTCGCTAGTAGCAGCCCACCCAAAATCCAAGGTAGCGCCTGCGGTAGTGCTAAGCGAAAAAATACCCGACTGCGACTTAAGCCTAGCATCTGCCCTGCTTCAATCGCTCGGCGACCTTGCGATAAGAACGCTTGACGCGCCAGCAAGTAGACATAAGGATAAAAAGCAAGCGATAGCACTAAGCCTGCGCCCCAAATATTACGCACGGAAGGGATAGCGGTACTAATACCTAAATCACGCAGCCCTGTTTGCAGCGGGCCGCTAAAGTCAACGATACCAATAGTGACAAAGGCTAGAACATAAGCGGGTATAGCTAAGGGCAACATCAGCGCCCAAGAAAAAAACCGCTGTCCTGGGAAGCGGTACATACTGGTAACCCACGCCAACGCCGTGCCGATAGTGCCGGAGATGACAGTCACCATTAATAGCAATATGGCGGTGTTTTTGAGCACTTGTGGCAGTACATAATCTGCCATGTGTTGCCAAATATCAGCAACTGGCTGCGTCCAAGAAAATAGCACAATGATAATCGGTATGAGCATAAACAACGAAATCAGTCCTAAGACTGATTTTGATAGTACACGGCGAATAATGGTATGGTCTCGACTAACAACGCGGCCTGCAGAGATCGCGTTGTCATCATTATTATTATCATCAGAGCCATGATCAGCTGTTTTTGATACCGTTACCATAAAGCTTTAACCATCTGATTATTACCGTTTTCGCGATTAATAGTGCTTTCTTATAAAGGATCAAACACGCCCTAAGCAGGTTTTATTATTTATAACCCGCTTTATCCATCATTTGAATCGCTTGAGTTTGTAGTGAGCCAAATTTTTGTACGTTGATATTATCAGGTTTGAACTCGCCCCATGATTTAAGTAGCTCTGATTTATCGACCCCTTCTTTGACTGGGAACTCTTTGTCTGAGCTGGCATAAATGCCTTGCGCTTCATCGGATGACAACCACTCCATCAATTTTAGCGCGCCGCTTGGATTATCAGAGTTGGCAATTACCCCAGCACCAGAGATATTGACGTGCGTGCCAGTAGTGTCTTGATTGGCCCAGAATATCTGTACTGGGAAATCAGGTTTTTCATCAAGGATACGACCGTAATAATAGCTGTTGGTAAGACCAACTTCACACTGACCTGCGGCAATAGCTTCCAGTAAACTAGTATCATCGGTAAACACATCAGTCGCTAAATTATCAACCCAGCCACGAATAACTTGCTCAGTTTCATCACTGCCTAAATTCTCTATCATACTGGCTACTAATGACTGATTATAGACAGATTTTGAAGTGCGCAGGCACAGCTTACCTTTCCACTTGGGATCAGCTAAATCAGCGTAAGTCGATAACTGCGAGGCGTCAACTTTACTAGGATCATAAAGAATAGTACGTGCACGTAATGATAGCCCTGTCCATTGGCCTTTTGGATCACGATATTTGGCAGGTACATTTGCTTCAAGCACGCTTGAGGTTACGGGCTGTAATAAGCCTTGCTCAGCCGCTTGCCATAAGTTACCAGCATCTACCGTCAACAGCATATCGGCTGGGGTGTTCTTGCCCTCCGCTTGCAGACGTGCCATTAACGGGCCTGTTTTATCCGTAACTAGCTCAATTTTGACCCCAGTCTCTTCAGTATATTTATCTAATAATGGCTTAATCAATTGCTCATTACGCGATGAGTAAATCGTAACCACTTGATCACTACTTGGCGCGACAGCGGCATCATTGTCGCTTACTGCCACCGTGCTATCTACTGGCGCGTCAGCATCAGCTGTTTCTGACTTAGTACAACCTGCCAGCCCTAACATCAAGCTAAATACAGCAACAGATAAGCCAAGTTTTGCAGGGTTGGCTAAGGATAGTGAAGTGTTAAGCGTTTTTGACGGCATGGAAGTCTCCAAAATAGTGCAATGATAGCTACTGTAAAATCAGTATATATAGCGAAAAATAAATAGCAATCGAGTGATTAAATAACCAAAACAGTATACTAATGGAAATGAGATTAATTATCAATACATTTATTTGACCTATGAACACTTCCTATAATTTCTGTTGTATCAGCCTTTAGCGGTGCCCTATCAAGTCATTAAACTAAGTACTATATGCTAAAATCGAACTTGTAACTAATGATGTATTAACCATTGTCCCAACACCACATTGACAGCCGCTTCTGTCCTTAATACTCGAGCGCCAATATTGAGCGCTTGGCAACCTTGCGCTTGTAGAAGCTCAATCTCATAATCTATCCAGCCGCCCTCACTACCAATAAACACCACACTCGGTAAGGCCTCTTCTACTGATTGCCGCAAATAGTTTGCTAATGAAAGCGGTGCATAAGGATGTGCGATGATAGCCCGATCTGTTATTAACGCTGGCAGATCATCTTCTACAAAAGGCTTAAAGCGCTTTTGCAAGGTGATAGTCGGCGCGATAGTATCCACGCCTTGTTGCAACCCCTCCAGCACAAACTCATCAAGACGGCTGAGCATCGGACTTTGCCAATAGCTCTTTTGGGTTCGATAGCTATTTATTAATACAATATCGCGCACGCCAAGCGCGGTCATATCCATGATAAGACGGCGCAGTACTTTAGGACGTGGCAAAGCCAAAACGACGGTGACATCAAGCTTAGCAGGTGGCGGAATCGTTAACTGGACTTCTCGCAATTGAATATTACCGTTCGTTATAGTATCGATAATAGCCGTACCAAGATTGCCACTGAGCATGCCAATCTTTAGCGTATCGCCTACTTGCGCGCCAAGGATATTATGAACATGAGTAATCTGCGCAGGCGCTGTAATCTGCGCCTTATAACCCGCGTTGTGCTGCACAAAATCAGTAGAGGGTAATAAAATACAATTCATACTATCTCTTTACTTGATCGGCGCTCGTAGACGACTCAATGACCTCTTCAATCATAGCCAATTGCTTGGTCAACGCTGAGCGCTGTTGAGCCGTTAGCTGCTCGCCTGATCGACCTGCGCGGCGAGCTTGCTCTGGATGACTCAGCCAACTCTTTAATTGCAAATAAATGAGCACCATAGGATCAGTATCGCCTTGATTTGTTGCAGCGATCAAAGGTTCGTTTTTCGTCGCTTGGTTATATTCAATTAGAGGATTATCGTTGGCAGCAATCGCTTTATAAAATGGATTATTAGGCTGGTATAACGCCCCTACACTGGCTAGTTTATCGACCACATTTTGACAGGACTGTGTGTATTGACCCATTATTATTGGCGTGCCGACACTAGCTGGCTCCACTGGATTATGACCACCAATATCGACCAGTGAGCCACCGACTAGCGCTACATCTGCTTGTCTATACCACAGCATCAGCTCGCCCATAGTATCGGCTAGATAGACTTGCGTTTGCGCAGTAATAGTATCATCCACACTGCGTCGTGCCATCGTAAGCTTAGCTGATGCAATTAACTCTGCTACTTCATCAAAGCGTTCAGGATGTCGAGGTACAATAATTAATAAGCTATTTGCCAGTTCTGGATTCGATGCTAAATTCAGGGCTGGGTTCGATAACAGCTGCTTATGCAAAGCTATAGCCGCTCTCTCCTCGCCACTATGCGTGCTAGCTGCTATCCAAATTGGACGATGCGCGTTGCTTGAAAAAACATCTGGCTTGTTCTTAGTATCTGAACTTGATTTAAGATTTTTATCATCTTTAGCGTTTTGAGTAGTGCTTGAACTAGCAGTTTTTGGGGTGTTAATCACCCACTTTAGCGAGCCGCCAACACGTACTTGTGAGCTATGCGCGCCAAGCTGACTAAAGCGCTGGGCTGATTCCTCGTCTTGCGCAATAATCAGGGTTAGATTTTGCATCATACTAGCGCTTACGCTAGCTATCTTTTGATAGCGCTTAAAAGATGCCTCTGACAGGCGTCCATTGACTAAAACACTGGGAATATGCTGCTCTGAGAGCTTGGTTAAGATATTTGCCCACAGTTCAGTCTCTACAAACATCGCCGCGATCGGCTGGACATGCGCCAAAAATGTCTCAATCACCGCTGGACTATCGACGGGCACATAGCTATGACTCAGTCGCCCTACTGTAATATCATCAGCAAAGCGACTAGCCCCACGAGCAAACCCCGTTTGGGTAGTATTGGTCAGCCAAATAGTAAAACCATTCGCCATGAGCGCATCGAGTAGCGGCGCTACGGTATTGGTCTCGCCTAAAGAGACCGCATGACACCAAATGGTTCTATTACTGTTGTTTTTAGAGTCAGCCTTTGGCGCGGGCGGATACTGCTTACCAAAACGCTGCGCAACCTCTTGCTGGTAATTATCACGCTGATGGGATCGCCTCCATACTTGCAGCCGATATAGAGGCTTTAGGACAGCGATAGCTGAACGATAGTACCAAGGTGGCAGGCTCACTTGAGATTTATTTAAAGGCTCGGATTTGACATTAGATTTGGACGATAGCGGATCAAAGGACGGCATGTCAGTGCTCAGAATAATAAGTGTGAGTAATTGAGAGATATAATAAAAGAAGTTATGCAAAAATAGCTTCTTTTAATTAAAGATAACATTTAAAAATAAAGCACGGTAGCGCACTATAGCAATAGTTTTTATGCAAAAACAATCAACGCAATAGCCGCTATTATCACTGCTATAATAAGCCATTGATAGCGCTTAGTACTGTGCTGCTCTTGCTGGCGAGTCGTGATAAGCGTCTGTGCTTGTTGCCACTCGGCGACCAAAGTTGCCGCCTCGCTATGACCGTTGTTGGCCGCCTGCTCAAGCCAGTGTCTACCGCTTTGTATATCTTGCGTGACCCCGAAACCTCGATAGTATAGACGACTTAGCAGACGCTGTCCGCGACTGTCATTGGCATTGGCCGCTTGCTTAACCAACTCAATACCTGCCTCTTTACTGGCCTTTTTATCAGTATTATCATCAGCATCAGCGACTGAAGCGACTAAGCCTTCACCTAATAGCTCGTACATAGCGAGCCTCAGCATAGCGCCAGTATGACCAACGCTAGCAGCATCTTGCAATTTGATAAGCGCTTGCTGACGCTGCTGTTGATGCGCATCTGAGAACACAACTTCGCTGCGAGCTGTTTTTTGCCGTGCTATATGACGCTCAAACTGATCTAAGGTTTTGCACGCTTGGTTATAGTCTTCATTGCCATTAGTTTGCACGACTTCGATACTACTTAGCTCATTCAATAGCTGGGTGAAAATCTCTGGCGTTGGTGTTACTGGTTTGTTCGTGATAACCGTAAATTGTTGTGAAGCACTCTTTTTAAAGCTCGATTCACTACTGACGCGATCGACAATATTTGATTGAACTGTGCCTGTTTCGCTAATAATGGACTCTTTAATTAAAGGTTCATTAGCTATTGACTGAGACGAATTATCATTATCATCACTATTATCGATAGTAGCAATTGAGTCTTTAACCCTTAAGTCATCATTGACTGACCTTTTATCATTTACATTTCTAGCATCTGAACTTTTAGTCTCTAAATTTTCATTGACTACTGTTTTAGGCAGCCGCTCTAACACGGCTTGATATAGACCACTTGCCACTTGTCCACCTTGTATAGCTGTGAACTGACGATCAATATTACCGAATAGCCGCTGTCCTATTGGCTCTAAAGCAAAAAATAAGGAGCTTAGCACCCTACCATTCGACTCAGCATTATCACAATGGACCACCGCTATATGCTGATAAAAATCATCCTCTATTATAGGCAAATTGGGATAGCGCTTAGCCAGCTCAAATTGACTGTACCAATTGGGTATATAACGCCCTTGTTCAGCCAATACTCGGCCTGCATAAAATGCTAAAAATATAAATAGGTTACGATAGCGCTCATCCGCTAACACTGTTGCCTCATTGAGCTCGTCTGACTTGATGATATCGCGTCGTATTTGACTGAGTAATATATCGATACGCTGCAGACTGAGTAGCGATTCATCCAATTGACAGGCATGTAATGGCTGCTCATAAGCAATACCACCCGCGATAGCTCGCTGCGCTAAAAAATCCTGCCAATAGCCCTCAGCCATATAATCTAGCGGTGTTTTTGTAGTAGAAACAGCAACGTTAGCGAACATAAAATAAGCCCATCTATATACCTCAAAAATAACAACAATCGATACTACCTTAACCCAAAAGTCTAAGCGCTACAATAACGGACTAAACAGACGTACCATATTATCGAATAGACGCTGATAGCCATGACGCTGTTGCCACTCTATCAGTTCTAAATAGCGACAGTTTTGTAAATAACAGCGCTGACAATCCGCGATTTGTGCGACCATCTCAGGGGTATAAATGGCTAAGCTGACCTCCATATTGAGATAAAAGCTACGCATATCGATATTGACCGTACCAAACAGACAATAGTCGTTATCGATTACGACCATTTTGGCATGCAGCAATCCGCCTTTAAATAGCGCAATCTTGACTCCTGCCTCAAGCAGCTCTTGATAATAAGCTTGCGAGGCGTGCTGAACTAAGAACGAATCTACCTTTTCAGGGATAATAAGGGTCACATCCAAGCCACGCTTCGCGGCTGTGGCTAACGCTCCTGATAACGCCTCGTCTGGTACAAAATATGGGGTGGTGATTTGAATACGCTTGTTAGCACGATGAATCAGCGTCACTAAAGTATTGTAGATAACATGAGCGGTCACTTGCGGCGCAGAGGGTATCAGCTGGGCTATGACGTTACGAACCGTCGGCATTGGCGCAATTTCGATAGGACTTATACCTGTTGCTAATTGGTGAGATAAGTGATGAGCTGATTGATCGTCCGAATGATCGGCATCATCACTCACTTGTATCCGTCTATCGATATCATTGATCGTCGGTGGCAGCACATACAGCTTGCGAGTATAAGTATTCATACGCTGATGTAGCGCATCCAAATTGCTTTTACTCTCAGCGCCAATATCAGTAACCACGACTTTTGCCATCGCGGTGGCGATACTGATCGGCTGATAGCTGACACTACGTATCATTACATCTATCCATTGACCTACTTTTTTATCCTGCTTAAAAAACTTTGGATCAATCAGATTAAAGCTGCCCGTATAGCCAATATTTTCGTCAATAACGACTATTTTGCGATGATTGCGTAAGTCCGAGCGCTTAAACAAAGTCTTAAATAACCCAACGGGCAGCGACTGATGTACTAGCACTCCTGCCCGCTCCAACGCTTTATGTTCAGAGCTGTTAAAAAAGCTAAAGCTACCCACACTATCGACTAAGATATGACACTCAACCCCGCGCTGAGCAGCTGCTACTATAGCGGCTAATACCTCAAGCACCTGACCCTTAGGATAGATAATATAAAACTCTATTAAGATACTGCGCTTTGCCTCGTCTATATCGATGATCATACGCTCAAAGATCGTTTGCGAGCTGGTGAGTAGCTGCATTTGATGATCAGGATAAACCCCAAAGCCCGTCCAGCGCGTACCAATACGACTGACGCCGCGATAGTTATCTGGTAGTAAGCTCTGACCTTTATCCAATATCAGGCGCTCACGCACAGCCATCTCATTAGTTAATAACTGTGCCTGCTGCATACGCTGACGGTAGCGACGACCAATCATTGGTTCACCCAATAATAAATAAGCGATTAAGCCTACTATAGGTAGCGTATAGAGCATCGCAATCCACGCAATCGCTACTCCGATATTGCGCTGTACTGAGACGATCCGTAAGGTCATTACAATCATCACTAAGATATGCAATATCCAGCCATATCCTGCAAGATCGACCCAAGACCAAGGGGCAGTTGGTTCAGCAGCTATAGCGTCTATATTGGTATCCCTTTATTTAATACGATTATCTTTAAATATTCTTTCGTTTCTTAAGATAATACTTTCAAAATAATAGTTTTGCAAAGTAGCTAGTATAATAGCTTTTGGCATTGGTACAATAGGCGACTGCGCAGCCAATAGCTAGTCCTTGTAGTTATCTCATAAGGCATAACACAAAATATTTTGGTAATCGATGAAATAATATTTGACAGGCGCAATTAGATGTATATAATACACACCCACAGCAAGGGTGATTAGCTCAGTTGGTAGAGCGTCTGCCTTACACGCAGAATGTCGGCGGTTCGAATCCGTCATCACCCACCACTTATTAGTAAGTGGGTCTTATCTTCTTATAGAAGAAAGGACAAAAGCTAGTACGACCTTAGCAGCGGTAGTTCAGTTGGTTAGAATACCGGCCTGTCACGCCGGGGGTCGCGGGTTCGAGTCCCGTCCGCTGCGCCATATTTAAAACGAATTTGAACTGTAAAGTTTAAGCAAGTTTCGCCTCAAACATTAGATTGTTTGAGGTTTTTTTGTGTCTGAAAATCCCCTTAAAGCCTTTATCTGTAAGGGTTGGTTATTCTTTCTTTATCAACCCTTACGAAGTAGTCCACTCTTTAATAATGTATTTTCTATAAGTCTACATACATGCACTCTGCTTCTTGAAAATCGGTGACCAAGTACTCGGTGACCAAACGGTGACCATTTTGTGACCAAGGTTGTTAAAACTTGGATGCGGTAACTGTTCCTATAACTTACGCTTATTGCTGGTTTAGGATTCTAGATTATTAGTCTCAATCTAAGTTTTAAATAGAGACGAATACCTTTCTATAGTTTCAATTATTCCCTAGGTAATTTGAAAGATATTAAATTTTAAGCAAAATTCGCAACAACCCACATATAACCTCGAATTAGAATTTTTAGGAAATATTCAGGCTATCAACGTGAGTTTCAGCAGAAATAAATGAATCAATTGATAGTGCTTTTCTATCAACTAAATTCATCTCAATTTCGCCATGTGTGGTAGAGTTAGTCCAATAAACTCCTTCCATTTTGCTACAATTATCAGTAATCAGAAGCTCTCCACTTCCAAGCGTAATTTTATTTTCACTATTCTTAGTTCTAGTCAACTGATAAATATACATAAACTTTGTTGAAGAGGAAAAATTGTTAGTGTAGATTGTCGCTAAAATTGATTCAGACCTTTGACTCTTAGTAAATGATTGAATACTAATAGCAAAATACGTTTGTTTAATGTAGAAATAAATCTCAATTGGGGGTAAAGGATCATCATCAACATCTTTTTTATAGCTGCTTATTAAACGACCTTTCCACAAACCATTAATAGATGGCTTACTAAGAAGATTACCTAACCAAAGGTGTTTTATTCTGAATTTATTTAATAAAACTCCAATAATTAGCAACGAAGAAGTGATAGAAAAACTTAAAACCTGCCAAACTGATAAACTAGTTTTGATCCAGTCTGTAGTACTTAATACATACTGGACAACACAGATGAAACCAGCGCTAAGCGCAACTAAACCAATAAAAAACCAGATAAGTTTTTTTAATTCGTTAAACTGTAAGACTATGAAATTCACTTAGCTAACTCTCCCCAATACAATTACCATTTCGGTAAACCTTGATGCCATCCATATGGCTGACTAGTCCTACGCTTACTATTCCCTTAGTAAGAGATGTAAGATATGCAGTCATTTCTCTAGCCCCACAAGGTCTAATAGCATCTAATGCACTAGTATTATTTGTTTCAATTACAGGAGCGAGGTATTGAGAAATATGGGTTAACGTCATTAGGTTCGTATTGAAAAAATGAAAGCCATCATGATATGGCGATTGTTTTAATGATAGCCGATAAATTAGCTCTATAAAGTTTTTATTTTCTAAAATAGCTTTATCAGTATTTTTATTTAAACTAGTAAAGGGTAGATTAGACAAATCAGTATAAAATATAATCCCCGTACCCATGAAGTCTTTATTGTTTTTTTTATGCAGACTTTTTAAACTACTCCAAATAAATTCTTCGGTTATGGTATCCATTATTGATTGCTCCAAAGCTTATTATTGATTTAATAGGAAATTGACGCATGCAGTAAATAGGATTAATTAATAGCAAAATATTTAATTAATTTACTACTATAAATAGTCATTATTTGAATAATCAGGTAAATACAAGGTTTTATTTTTCTGAACACCAATCCAATCTCCATATACCCCTGCAATAAAAAATAATACAGGCTGGTCTTTAAAATATTGGCACGTTTTATGCCACTCTTTATAGTCTGTAGAGGAAGGTTTGGCGTATTTTTGTGGATGCGTATGCCATTCTCCTAGATACTGAATACGCCCTTGACTAGAGCCATGCAATCGATTCAAGTGCTCTTGATGGCCAAGTACGCCCCTTTTGTAGTAAGCAGGTGTTCTAAAATCAGTTATCTTCGGTGTAGATAGATGCATAACATGAATGTCCTCACCACACATTCCCCGTTTTTCACCCATTAAAATGCCACAGCTTTCTAATTGCATAAAATATTTTCTTTGCCGAAATTTTTCCATCACGCTAAAGACTTCAGCATCAAAGCTGACCATACGGATTGGACATTCATTTTTAAAGAACCAAGTATGATTAGTCATGGTCTGGCACATACATGACAGTCTTCATGTGGCAAAAAGTCAGCACTTTGTAGTTTCTTTCCATGCCACTTTTCACTATATCGTGTTCTATAACGTGGGCTTACCTCTCCTTTCAACCAGTCTAATACCATATCGGTTACTAAGGAAGCAGTAGACATACTTGATGAGACGGCATAGGGTGTATAGTCCCTGCAAGCTTGGAGGGCTGTTATGGTGCTCCTGTCCTCGAACAAAGCATCGTATTCTTTTCGCATGTGATATCCATTTTTACTAACACAAGAACGACAAGCACTTGCTACTTCTTTTTCATGAAATAAGGATTGCACACATTCACCATTATTTCTAATCCATGCACTAATGATAGGTGCGGTTATCTTATCTAAGTTATGATAGGCTTCATTAATACATTGAGATGCATAGGAGTCAGCTGTAGCATCAATTATCAAGTCCATACCTTGCATAATATCCATTCTATTTAGAATAGAGTGAGGATAGGCCGCAACAGTCATATTGGGTAATTGGTTATTTACCTCTTCTTTTAATGCGGTCGCTTTATTTTTGCCTATGTAATTTTGTCCTAGTACATGCCTACCTAGATTCTCTATCGATAAGTTATCATTATCAATAATAGTTAACTTACTACCTCCAGCGCCAGCACCCAATCGAGCCAGCGATAATAAAATATATCCTCCTATAGCACCGCCACCAATCACTAAAACATTTTTATCAATCAAACTGGGTTGTTCCAAGTTTTTAATACTCCTTTCAAAAATATGGTGCGGCGTATAGTTTGCTGATTCCAAAAGAAATAAACGACTCTCATCCAAAAGTCGCCTTTTATTCTTGCTATTGAAACGTTTAGATTTATCACTATCTATAAATGTTTGAAATACAGACAAGTCAATTCTAAAAGCTAACGTTTCAGTATCTATAATCAAACACCCTGTAAGATATTCTATTGGTTTTTTATTTGCCTTAACGACGCTAACCATATAACTTAAAATAGATTTTTCAAGCTGATTATAAGCTGAAGGAGAAACTGCTTTTAACCAATTACTAAATATTCTAAAAGATATGCCATTTAAGGACTCATCTGCTATAAATTGATTAGGTAAACAATGAGGCTTATAAGTATCACCTAAGTTTATAATACAACCTATAAAAGGTAGAAGTGTAGAAGTTAATTTTAAGGTATGAAAACCTGTTATATCTTTATCTACGTATAAAGTGGCATAATAATGAGATCTATATTTAGGGTTGCTATAAAGAAGCGTATCGTTCTCTAGGTGATAATGATAATTGAGAAAGTTATGGACTGCTACTTGACTCCAAATAACAGATATTTCTTGCATGGTATCAACCGCCCTGTAATTGCGGTCAGTAAAGAGCTTTGTAACTATATTTTTACATTGATCAAAGCAATATTGAATAATAGCTAATTTATTTGATTTATCGAATACAATGGTATTGGCTAAAGCAAAACATAAGTGATGATAGACTTTGTCATTGAGCGCATATTGGCTCAATGATAAATGAGGTGATGGTAAGATATTCTCAATAGCTTTTGCTGGTATAGTCTTGATATATGCATTAGGTAAATTCACAAAACCCCAGTCAGATACTTGAAGCAATATTTCAATCTTATAGTTATTCGCTAACTCGGTGCATAAGGTCCAAGTATCAAAACGACCCTTACTATCAGGGGAAGCGCTTCTATCTATTAGATACTCGACAGGTTTGCTGCAACGGGCGAACAACCAATCTGGATGAGAATCACTGATATCTAAAATTGTCTTTGAACGACTCATAAGTTTAGTTTAACCACCAGTTTGCGATGGAATAATGGCAGGTGCTGTCGCTACTTGCACAGGCTTATTCTTAGCATTAATCGCACCTTGCGATATTTCATTGTGAATAGAAACTAAGTCTTCGTTGCTTGGTATTTTATCGCCTAAACAAACTTTTAAAGTATATAGACATTTTCTGGCTTCAGTCGCTTCCGTTAAACAGTAGTTAAGTGTGTCACTAAACTCCTGTGCTAATTCGCTGTCTTGTCGTCTGTACTTATTCTTATCGCCATTATAATCATTGAACACTTCTTCTTCGTGATCTTTGATATTTGGGCAAGTAACATCTTCTAAAAACCTATTTGGAAGCTTTGACACAACTTTCGCTAAGGCTTTATCATCTCGTTGCTGACAATGTTCATAAGAATCAACAGTCAATATCATTAACGCTAATGAAATAGGTTGCTTACGCTCACTAGGATCAAAGTTGTAATCTCGCCATGCCTTGATATAACGCACTATCGACCTAAGCTGCTGTCCTTCACCTGGTTGTTCTTTACATACCCCTAGGAACCACTCACGAACTCGTTCACAATTAGACTGTTTCCATTCACCATCATTTCTAATCAATGAGATATCCTTTATAGGAGGTTGAGCGGACTCGTTTTTTTGCACCCCGTCAAATTGTCTACCTTCAACAGACTCACCAAAGGTTATGACTCCTGAACGACCACCAAAATTAGACTCTCCAAAGAACTCTGATAGGGCTTGCGGTTGCGTATCTTCACTGAAATTTAAAGACCCTTCGTATTTCCGATTTGATAAACCATCAAAGCCTTCATTACCTTCGACGATATCTGAGTTTTTGCGACTTGATATAGGTACATCCTTCAAGTCATTAAACATATCATCAGGAACAGCATATAGTGGAACATCAAAATGAGCGTCTACCATGAACCCTCTTATACGTAAACAACTTGGGTTCTTATCATCCAGCTCCCAATTTTGATCGAAACAGAGTTGAGATAAGCATTGCTTGACATGGTTTATTAACTTTTCCGCTTCATTTTTTTGTTCATCTGGAAAACAACGTTCAGGTAAATAACAGCCATAGTCAAAGTCCATTTCTTGACCAATACGATTAGGCACATTACAAGTTCCGTATGCCCATGAACCCTGAAGTCTAAATTTTGGCTTAACATCGTAGACTTCTTTTAGTATTACTTCGAGTGCTTCTTGTATTAGGTCTTTACACTCCTTAAAGGTGTCGAGCTGCGTTCTAGTTGGTAATAATTGAGTAAAAAAGCCCTCTGGCTCATTGCGTAATACTCTATGAAAGTTATTAACAGGTATATCACTATTATTCATCGTTTAAGTCCTTATTTTTTATCCAGGTAGGAGTTTTGGTAGTCTCTTGAAGAAGTGTAGATATAAATGAACTACCTAACGCATCCTTAGAAGCTTCTTGGGCATGAGAAAGTAATACCTTAGTTGCATATTCATCAGCCCTATCTAATCCTATATAATTTGTTGCATTTTTAGATACATCCGAATCTATATCGAAATATCTATCACCTAATGTATGCCTCGTCATATGAGTCATCATTTGCTGCTGGCTGGCAAGTGTCAATTCTATTATATTTTTAGGTGCTTTGTTCAAAAAGACACCATTAGCCCAATCTGTCATACCCCCCTGTTGGTTCTTTTTATATACGTCAGAGTTATGAGAAGACAATGTGCCTATATGCAATAAGTATATATTTTGCTTGGGTATTCCAAAAAAATGCTGGGCTTCATGTATGGCTAGTAGACTTGGGTTATTCGCAAAAAGCCCACCATCTACATAATTGGCATCTTTAAAATGATATTTAGGAAAGTATATGGGTGCAGCGGAGGTTGCCATAGCTACATCTACGATGTCATGCTTGGCATCACGAAAAAAGCTTTGATGATGTGGTGTCTTAAAAACAACAGGTCGTCCAGCGGAGAAATTAATGGCAGGTATAATTACATTGTGCTTTAAATCGCCTATTTTGTCATTTAAGAAGAATCGACTTATTTCTGTCTTTAGCTGTTCACTACCGTAAGTCGACTTTAGGATGGAAAAAAAGCTAAACCTTTGTTTTTTGAATATATTTTGCCCATGTTCTACAAACATATCGACAACATCTTTCATTGGAATCTCATGCGCCACTGCTAAAGCAACAATTCCACCAATCGATGTGCCAGCTATAAGATCGAAATATCGCCCAATAGGTTGTTTGGTTTGCTCTTCTAAGTCAGCTAAAACCTTGGCTGCATACAGACCCCTATAGCCACCCCCTGAAAGCGCTAATATTCTAAAATTATTATTCACCTTGAACTCCTTTTATTCTTAAGCTGAGCAATAACTAGGTTGCGCTTTTCACATAAAAAGTTGTTCTCTTCGTAAGTGCCCAATTCAATAGCATTATGAAATTCTAAGAACTGTTTTTGTAAATTTGCCATATATGTTACCTCTCAATAATTGTTTAAGTTTTAATAGTTATAGAATATATCAAGTCTCTACCAACATTAATAGGTACAAAGCATAATAGGCGACAGTCTGTGTCGCAAAGATTAGAATCAACGCTGAAAAATATCAAACATTAGCTTAAAGTAGCTCTGCCAAAGCAAAAGCCTAATATATCGTCTTACAGGTCGATATCTGGTGAGAGCAAGCGTGTTATATGATAAATTACCACTCAGAATATTAAGCACTAAACATGCCAGCCACTTACGGCTGTAAATCAAGAAGGAAGTGAGGCGATATGCCTATATTGAACTGGTTGAATAAAGAGCAAGCGTTGACCACAGCGCGTGACTGTCCGTATCGTTTGGTAGAGCTAGTGCCAGAATTATCTTATGGCGAGTCAGATACTGACAATATGCTCATTCAAGGTGATAACCTCGATGCATTGAAGGCACTTATTCCGACGCATTCAGGAAAGGTAAAGTGCATCTTTATTGACCCACCATACAACACCAAAAGCGCTTTTGAACACTATGACGATAATCTAGAGCACAGCAAGTGGCTATCCATGATGTATCCACGCTTAGAGCTATTGCAGCAGCTTTTATCTGAAGATGGCTCAATTTGGATTACACTTGATGATAATGAATCACATTATGCCAAAGTTATTCTAGATGAAATATTTGGACGCAAAAACTTCATATCAAATTGTATTTGGCAGAAAGTATACACAATCAAAAACTCAGCAAAATATTTTTCTGAAATGCATGATCATTGTCTCGTGTATGCTAAATCTAAAGATAAATGGCTTATTAACTCTTTACCAAGAACTGAGAAACAGAATAAAGCTTATAAAAACTATGATAACGACCCTAGAGGTCCTTGGAAAGCTACACCAATCCAAGCTAGAAATTTTTATAGTAGAGGTCTGTATGAAATTAAGTCTCCTTCTGGAAGAGTTATCGATGGCCCACCAAAAGGATCGTACTGGCGCATTTCTGAGGAATCATTTAAAGCTTTGGAACAAGACAATAGAATTTGGTGGGGAAAGAAAGGCGATAATGTTCCAGCACAAAAACGCTTCTTGTCAGAAATTGAAGGAGGTGTGGTGCCATCTACTATTTGGTTCTATGACGAAGCAGGTCACAATGCTGAGTCTAAAAATGAAGTTAGAGCCGTCTTTGAAGGTCTAGAAGATGAGCTATTTATTACACCCAAGCCAGAAAGACTAATACAAAGAATTCTTCATCTAGCTACAAAAGAAGGAGATCTAGTATTAGATTCGTTTTTAGGGTCTGGAACAACGGCTGCTGTAGCTTTGAAGATGAATCGTAAGTTTATAGGTGTAGAACTTGGAGAGCACGCAGAAAACCAATGTGTATACAGACTAAAAAAAGTAGTTGATGGTGAGCAAGGTGGTATTTCAGAAGACGTCAACTGGATAGGTGGTAGTGGCTTTAAGTTTTATCGCTTAGGTGAAGTCATCTTTAATGAAAATGGCTCTTTAAGAGAAGGTATCAGCTTTGATGCGCTGGCTTCCCACATTTGGTATGGCGATACTAGGCAATCGCTACAGCAGTCCGCTAAATCACCACTACTTGGCGTGCACAATGGCGTGGCTTACTACCTACTTTATAACGGTATTTTAGGTGATAAACGTCCTAACGGTGGCAACGTACTCACATCGAAAGTGCTAGCCATACTGCCACCTCACCCTGAAGATCCAGAAAATGGTAAAAAAGTCATCTATGGTGAGACGAGCCGAATGGGAGAAGCCCGTCTCAAAAGTGAAAATATTATATTTAAGCAAATACCATACGATGTGAAAGGAAGATAAGCGATGTTTGAACTAAAGAGCTATCAGCAAGGTGCACTTGATGCGCTTACGAGTTTTTTTCAGCGTTGCCGTATGGATGGCGATATTGACACAGCATTTCAGCAGACACTACAGGATAATAATTTTGTAGAAACCCCTTATCGTGCTTACTCTTTCGATGATACGCCTTACGTCTGTATTCGTATTCCGACAGGTGGCGGCAAGACTGTACTAGGCGCTTATGCGGTATCTACAGCGGCAACTCATTATCTGTCGCAAGATTTCCCCATTGTATTGTGGCTAGTACCGACTACTACCATTCAGCAGCAGACCGTTTCGGCGCTCAAGAGCAATCCAGACTATACCGATCATTTAAACCGCGCTTTTGCCAATCAAGTCAGTGTCTACGATATCGCTGATGTCAATCAAATCCGTGCGCAGGATATTGGCAATAAAACAATCATAGTCGTCTCTACCATTGCCAATTTACGTGTTACTAAAACGTCTGATCGCAAGGTCTATCAGTATCACGAAGACTTTGAACCGCATTTTGCCAAACTGAGTCGTCAGCATCCCTTTTATGACAAGCTTGAGACCGTTAGTGAAGATGATGTCTCTGAAAACGGTTTGACCGTCAGTGATATTGGTAAGATAAAGTACTCTTTTGCCAACCTGTTGGCGCTGTACAACCCTCTAGTCATCGTTGATGAAGCCCATAATGCTAGGACGTCATTAACCTTTGACACCCTAAAGCGCGTGCATCCTGCAGCTATTATCGAGTTTACCGCTACTCCTAATACATCAACGACCAATGGTAGCAATATTTTATATCATGTCTCAGCGGCGCAGCTCAAAGCTGAAGAGATGATCAAGCTACCTATCATTTTGACCGAGCATATTAATGGCTGGGAAGAAGCGGTACGTGATGCAGTATTAACACGCGCTAGATTAGCGCTTAAAGCACAAAAAGATATCGACTATATACGTCCTATTGTCCTACTTCAGGCAGAGAACAAGAACGGTAAGGTAACGGTTGAAGTACTCAAAAAGTGTCTGATTGAAGATCATAATATTACTGAGGACAAAATTGCGGTAGCTACAGGGACACAACGAGAGCTAGATGGTATCGATCTTTTTGACCCTAACTGTCCTATCGAGTACATCATTACCATAGAAGCCTTAAAAGAAGGCTGGGATTGCTCATTTGCCTACGTATTCTGTTCAGTCAAACAGGTGTCCTCTAGCAAAGATGCTGAGCAGCTATTGGGGCGTGTATTACGGATGCCTTATGCAAAGCGCCGCGTGATAGAAGACCTAAATAGAGCTTATGCCCATTTGGCAACGGACAGTTTAGCCCAAGCAGCCAAAGAATTGACCGATAAGCTAATTTCTATGGGCTTTGAAGAGTTAGAAGTAGCCACGTTTCTTCGGCAACAAGATGCCAATCAAGGTGATTTATTTGGTCAGGTAGATAAAGATGACGCTGTAAACTCGAAACCTAAGTTGACACCACCTTCTCTGATGGTTGAGGTGCAGGATACGATAGATACTACCGAGTTATCAGAAGAAGAACGCAGTAGCATTAAGATCTCTGAGGTAGATGGTCGCCAAGTGGTCACTGTTACGGGTAAAGTCTCAGAGCCGTTGAAACAAGCCATTACCAAAGTGGCTGTTGAAGATAAAAAAGAGATTGAGACTTCAGTTGATAGGCATAACCTTAGTGTACATGCTGCTTTGTCACCAGCAGAGAACGGAGTAAAATTTGCCCCGCTACCAAGATTGTGTGTCATGGTTCAGGGTGAGCTTGAACTGGTTGAGAAAGAAGTATTTTTGGACGCATCAGGTTGGAATCTATTAGATTATCCAGCTAAGCTCGACTATCAACCCACGGAAGAAACGACAAGCTTCCTAGTCGATGTAGAAGGCAAAAAAGTCAAATATAACCTTGCTCATGAGTCACAAACTCTAAATCTAAACCTTGCGCATACCGAAGTAACCCAAGATGAGCTTATAGGCTGGCTAGATCATGAATGCCGTCAAAGCGATGTCACTCAGCGTGAAATGACGAGTTTCTTAACTAAGATAGTCAACCAATTACAGCAAATACCGTCACTGACACTTACTACTCTCATACGTAATAAGTATCCTCTTGCTCGCTCTATACAGGATCTAGTATCTGCATATAGACAGCGAGCAATGACTAAAGGGTATCAGCAAACTTTATTCGCAAGCGATGCTGACGTGCTTACGACTTACGATTTTAGTTACGAGTTTAAAGCAGATAATTATCCAACGCGACCACCTTACTATTCAGGGATTTATGATTTTGATAAACATTATTATCCGCAAATCGAAGACATGAAATCTTCGGGTGAGGAGTTTGACTGTGCTCAGACCATCGATGTAATACCTCAAGTGAAGCATTGGATAAGAAACCTAGTTAGACGTGGAGAAGCGTCGTTTAGCCTGCCACTGGCACATACCAATTTTTATCCTGATTTTATCGTTGAATTGCAGGACGGTCGTATCTTGGTAGTGGAGTATAAAGGCAAGCCTTACGAAACTAATGATGATTCGGCAGAGAAACGTATGGTAGGCGAACTTTGGGCAAGTCATAGCCAAGGTCAATGCTTATTCTTAATGGCAGTCAAAAAAGATGATAAAGGTCAAGACGTAGAGCAACAGCTATTAAAAGCTATCAGGTAAAATAACTCCTATGACCCCCAAAACCAATCAAGATAAAGCCGACTTAATAACCCCAACCCAGCGTAAGATCATCCATCTCGATATGGATGCTTTTTATGCTAGTGTTGAGCAGCGTGATTTTCCCGAGCTGCGCGGTAAGCCTTTAGTCGTCGGTGGCGATCCCAAAGGTCGCGGTGTGGTCGCTGCTGCCAGCTATGAAGTACGAAAATTTGGTGTACGCTCAGCTATGTCTTGCTATGAGGCTCGTAAGCGCTGTCCTGAGGTGCTCTTTGTCCGTCCCCGTTTTGAAGTGTATCGGGCAGTCAGTCAAGATATTCGCGCAATTATGCACAGTCTGACGCCATTAGTTGAGCCGTTATCCTTAGATGAGGCTTATATTGATGTCACGGGATTGACAGTGCATCAAGGCTCGGCGACGTTGATGGCGAATTGGCTGCGAGCGCAGATATTAGAGCATACAGGGTTGACCGCGTCGGCTGGCGTGTCTTTTAATAAGATGCTCGCCAAAATTGCCTCTGATATCAATAAACCCAATGGCACAGCAATTATCACCCCTGCCGATGCCGATGCTTTTATTAGCACGCTACCGATTGAGCGCTTTCATGGTATTGGCAAAGCTACCGCTAAGCGTTTGCATGCGCTAGGTATTAGTACAGGAGCCGATCTCAAACTCGTGCCTGCTACGACTTTGGTCAATGAGTTTGGTAAACGCGGGCAGTTTTATCATGATATCGCTCATGGCCGTGACACACGTCCTGTCAAGGCTGAGCGGCAACACAAGTCCGTCGGCTCTGAGACCACTTTTCATGATAATTTAACGGGTGATACAGAGCTACTAGCGCAAATATATGAGCAAAATGCGGATGCCTATACGCAGATGCATAATAAGAAGCTAACGGGCTATACGATCACGCTAAAAATTAAGTACGCAGACTTTACTCAGATTACCCGCTCGCACACCTTATCAACCGCCTTTGATAGCGCTGAATCCGCTCACTATTGGCTGGACAAACTGTTCGCTGATATTCCACGCGAGTTGCCTATTCGACTAGTTGGTGTGACCTACTCGTCGCTTGCGCCAGCTTCTCAAGCCTTGCCACAATTAGACTTATTTGATTAGTTAAAGCTATCTTATATAAACCATCATATATAACTACTTAGGCTATTTTTTAATAAAAACACTATCTACTATAAGTTTTCACTTCTGCTTTCTGCTACAATTACGCCAAAATAACCTTATATTTACTGACCTTTATGACTGCATCCAACCTAGTAATTTCTAACACCCATTCTAACCTTTCTACTGATAATAGCGATTCAGTACCTTTAGACTACCTAAGCGTAGCTGATTACGATTATGAGCTGCCAGATGAATTGATCGCCCGCTATCCCCTAGCCCAGCGCTCAGCGTCTCAATTGTTGTACTTGCCAGCGACTACTGTCGTTAATGATAATCAAAATATATGCATAGAAGATCATACCTTTACTGAACTTGCCTCACTATTGAATGCAGGTGATCTAATCGTCTTTAACGACACTAAGGTAATGAAAGCACGACTGTTCGGTAGTAAAGACACAGGTGGCAAAATAGAGGTATTGATTGAGCGCTTAGTCGATAGTGCGGATGTTGAAAGTCTTATCGATAGTGTCCTTTTTAATAATGACGATAAGATAATAGAAAGATTTGAGCATGTCGCCCTATGTCATATAAAAGCCAGTAAAGCGCCAAAATTAGGTCAGCACTTGTCTTTAGCAGATAATAATATGCACGGCGTGATGCTAGGACGTCAAGAGAACTTGTTTATCTTAGCCTTTGATGCGCCTATTTTGCCTAACTTAGAGCTATATGGCGAGCTGCCGATACCGCCCTATTTTGAGCGTCATGCTGACGAGACAGACAACACTCGTTATCAGACTGTCTTTCACGATCCAGCGAAGCTTGCCAGCGTCGCCGCACCTACTGCTAGCCTACATTTTGACGAGCAAGTATTAGCAATGTTAGCTGATAAAGGTATTCATACCGCTTTTGTGACTTTGCATGTCGGCGCAGGTACTTTTGCCCCTGTTAAAACCGATAATTTACTCAATCATACGATGCATAGTGAATACGCGCACCTGCCACAAGCTACCGCAGAGCTGATTAACCAAACTCATGCCAATGGCAAGCAAGTTATCGCTATAGGCACTACCGTTACTCGTGTGCTTGAGAGCGCCTATTTGCATACGGCCAAAGACAATCAACCTTTATCCAGCTGGTCAGGTGATACCGATATCTTTATTTATCCAGGTTTTGAGTTTAAGGTTATAGACAGATTGCTGACTAATTTTCATCTACCCAAATCCACTCTTCTGATGTTAGTAGCTGCTTTTTCTGGCAAATCAGCTATCGAGCAAGCCTATCAGCACGCTATCGAGCACAAATACCGCTTCTTTAGTTATGGTGATGCGATGTTATTGGATAAAATAGCTATCAGATAAAAATATGAATTTTCACAATCAAAATAATTTTACGGTTAAAACAATAAGAGGTCATATTACTATATTGCTTAAATAATAACCTAAATCAATATATGTAAACATACGAATAAAATTGTATTGTTATCGTAGTCGCAATAGCTTATTATTAATAAATATGTCTAACCATTCTTGAGTTATATAAGGGCTGCGCATGTCTTGGTATCTACCTCATCACCTAACCAGTATGCATCTACCTTTTATGCGTTTGTCAGCTATGCATAAAGGCATATCGGTTGGACTGCTTTGTTCTGTTGGTACCGCTGTGATTCTGCCTGCAGCTCAAGCTGCGACTATGGGTAAGACAGTGATAACCTCTGTACAGCATCAGCCTTTGACTGCCAGTATCACTGTGACGAGTATTCGCTCAGCAGATTTTTCAGCCCGTTTGGCAAGTCCTATCATCTATCAGCAATTAGGTCTGACGCCTCAGCCCTCTATGTCTGTCAGCTTTTTACCCACTTCTGCTACCACTGGTACTGTCGTTATTACCAGTACTCAGCCCATTACTATGCCCTTTACTGATGTGGTATTAGCTCTAAGTGATCAAGGTCAACGTAAGGTTATTCCCAAAACCTTGTTGATGCCTTTGGCTACTAACGTTTCAATCAAGCAGTCGAGCTCTATCTTAGCGACTACTAGACAGTCTGACCTCTCTACACTTATCGTTAACGCTCATACTGCTAACCCATTAGTGGTAAAGCGCGGTGCACCGCCAACACTGGCTAATGTCAAATCTGTAGAGCCTGTAATAAATGTTAATAAAGCGGTTACTCTACCTGTTAATAACAGCGCTTTATTATCGGACAAAAACACCGATAGTCCGCAGATATTAGTGGCCAGCCGTCAAGCGCCCCCGTCTTTGTTTGCTAGTCCTAAGCCAGCAGAGCCCGTATATAACGCTGGCCTACCTATTGATCCGCCAGTTAAAAAGAGCCCTTCGTTAGCAGAGTCGAATACCAGCAGCCCGCAGATTATAGCGAATAGTCGTCAAATATCGCCGCCAGCGTTTGTAAAGTCTAAGTCTGCGCTTGCAACATCCAAGATAGTGAAACCTATCTCTAATACCAGTCAGCCTATTGAGCTGTCGGTGAAGAAGAGTCCTTCTTTAACAGAGTCAAATGCCAGTAGCTCGCAGATTATAGCGAATAGTCATCAAGTATCGCTGCCATTGCTTGCAATACCCAAGCCTATATTCGTAAAGTCCAAAACAGTAGAGCCTAGCTTTGATACCAGTCAGCTTATTGACCTATCTGTCAAAAAGAGTCCTTCGTTAGCACAGTCTAAGACCAGTAGCCCACAGATATTAGTCGCCAGTCGTCAAGCGCCACCGCCCTTGTTTGCAAGCCCTAAGTCGATAGAACCTGTTTTTAATGCCAGCCAGCCTATTGAGCTGCCAGTAAAAAAGAGCCCTTCGTTGGCAGAGTCTAACACTAGCAGCCCACAGATATTAGTCGCCAGTCGCCAAGCACCTCCGCCTTTATTTGCAAGCCCCAAAACTCAAAAGACTGACATATTAGTGCAGTCTAGAGTTCCTCATAATACTATTAGTATTAATGAGCGTAGAATAAATACTATCTCTACTATTCGATCTCAAATAGATATAGATCAAGTTGTCCCTTTGATTGCTATTAATAATACCTCTGATACTATCAGTGGCTCTAACGTTAGCGCAGACCGTATCATTGAGCTTGCATCTGTAGCCAAAATCGATAACGAGCAAAGACAACCAGCTAGTCGCTTAGCTTCATACCCTAGTCTCAATACTCAAATTAGTCGCAAGATAATGACTATAAACTTGAATTTTGATAAGGCATCTTCTGCAAAAACGATCTCTACCAAAGATCATACTCAGAACCGATTATCGTCGCCTTTAGCTACTCAAAGCCTGTCAACGCCTAGCTATATTGTACAAAAGAATGATAATTTATGGGTGATCTCGCAGCAAGTTGCAGAACAAAATAACCTTGATGTTTTGATGGTTATGAATCAAATCAAAACACAAAATTTAGATGCATTTATTAAAAAAGATTCAAATCACCTCAAGGTTGATGCTAAGCTAGATCTTTCTCATTATGCTACGGTTCCTTCTCAACAAAGCTTACAAGCTGCCATTGCGGATAAAAGACAGCAACGTTTGAACTCTGATAAGACGGCCTAATTTTTGCAATAAAAATAACAATGCACTATTTTTATAGCATGTATTACTTGTTATGCAATTAGCAATTGCTTAGCCATTTTGCTAAAATCAGCGCTCATAGGCGTGGGAGTATTTATGGATAATATGCTATATATCCTTGCAGTATTGGTTATCATCTTGTTGCTAGCTGTACTAGTGATGCGCAGAAGACAGGCGCGAAATCTCACATTTTTAGGCGATAGCCGTAAGATTAAGAATGATAGATCATATAAAGGCTTCTCTAGCCTTGAAACAAAAACTTTAAATAATGAAAGTATCGCTACTAAGTTTGACAATGTCACGATTGCTGAGCGTTTTATGGATCAGCAGCGCTATGATAAAGCTATTGAAACCCTAAAGCGTGGTCTCATTGAAAAACCTCACGATGGCTCTTTATTATTAAAGCTATTAAACGTCTACGTGGTAGCCAATCAGTATCAAGATTTTGATCGGGTTTATCACACTCTACAAGCGCACGGTGATCCAGAAACCATTGAACAGGCGGAGCAACTAAAAGAGCTTATAAGTGATAGGCATACCACATCATTTGAGGATTCTTTTTCTGATGATATAGCACTGGATGATTCGGCCTCTATTGACTCTACGGGTGATCACGCTACTGCCAATCCTTTTTTTGATGAAGGTCTGTCGCTAGATTTTGATAGTGATCAAACGTTTGGTGATAGCCGACCCGCTGAAGCTGATGTTAAATTTGATCATCATGACAGCAGTAATGACTCTTTCAACCTTACCTTAGATGATTTAGAGGCGACAGAAACTTCTAACGATATACCTGAAGATTTGGATGCTGTAGAAGATAATGATCTATCAAACATTGATATAGATGAAGCAGGCTTATCTACTAGCTCTAATAATGCCGCTCATATAGATGACGACTTTACGCTTGATTTTGAAACTGTCACTGAAAAGGAGACAGAAGACCTTCTAGCGGATGATCATTCAACAGATCTCAGCGCTAATGGTGATTCTGAGGCGCTAGATTTAGCGGGCGACTTTACCTTAGATTTGGAAGATTATGCAGCAGTACTTAGAAGCGATGCTTTAGGCGAAGACCAGTCGGTTATTGAGCACGATATAGATGAGCAAGATATAAATGAGCTCAGTATAGACGAATTTAGTTTTGACTTAGAAGATAGTGGTAATAATTTTGATGATATCGCAAGCCCTGTCTCAAATGATGCAATAAGTGATATTGATATTAATAGTCATGTCATATCTAACGATGATACTGCTATTGTTGATTCAGACGACTCAAGCTTAGATGATGAACGAACCTTTGATTTTACTGTTGCTGATAAACCAGATAATGATGAATCAGATACTGATAAGCCAATTAATGATGATGTAGCTATAGATACGCCTAGCACAATAGATACTCTAGGAGCATTGTCACCAGCTATTGACGCCGAAAAACCAGCGGATAACGAATTACTCGACGATGATACGATGTTCGATGATCTATCGTTCGATGATCTAGTATTTGATGATAATAATGGTCTGGATGTTGAAGCAGTGACAGATTCTTCTAGCCCTGTCAGTACGCAAAAAATCATCCTGACTAACAATCTAGCTCCAGTAACACTTGGCACCATACTTACTAGCGATTTTGATTATGTAAAAACGTTAAACAGTCATCAAGTCACCTTAGAGTTGGCAGATCACTATTTGCAGCTGGGTGAATATGATAGTGCTAAGCGTCTGCTCACCGAAGTTATTACTCAAGGTAATAGTGAGCAACAACAAAAAGCTAAGATGTTATTAGCTCGTACTGCATAGAGGCTGTATAAGCTCTGACCTTAATCTATAATCAGCACCTTTTGATTCGATCATAAGCTGCTGATTTTTTATTTTATAGCGATACTTTTTATGGCATTACCTATTATGGCACCACCTGATATAAGCACAAACTCCGCCCCTGTGCAGCTGATTTATGCTGGTGGCACTTTCGGTAGTTATGGTCGTCCGCTAGCGCCTCTAGCAGCTGATGAGTTCTTACCTGCCCTGCAGACTTTGCTAATTGAGCAAGCGCAAGCAAGCAATTTGCCAGTCATATCGTGGCTAGATAACGCTTTAATCAAAGACAGTAGCCAGCTGACGCCAGCTGATTTTGTGCATTTTTATAAGCTATTATTACAAGCTTACGCACAAGGGTCTCGGCGCTTTATATTAATTACAGGTACGGATACTTTAAGCTACTTGGGTGCTTTTTTATCAGAGGCGTTTGCAGGGTCGGATATCTGTATCGTAGTGACAGGTAGCATGCGACCATTATTCGATAGTGAAGTGCTACAAAGCTATCAAGTCGATCAAAGTGGTGATGCTTGGGATAACTTGATGGAGTCTCTACGCGTGGCTAGTGCTGGTGTATCGGGCGTTAAGATCAGCTTCGGTGGTGAGTCTTGGCCCGCTCAAACCGTGCAAAAAATTCATAGTCACGATTTTATGGCCTTTACTGGTCACTCGCGAGCTGCCTACCCTGCTAATAGCTATATCAAAATTTTTGCCGATACTCGTCGTCAGCACTGGCTTGATGATCAAAGCTTAGTAGCCAAAGACATAGAAAATCGCGCTGCAAAAGTTGCTGTTCATGCGTTATATTGTCTACCCAATGACACCTCTGTAATAACCAAACAACTGCAAGCTTTAATAGATACACTACCTTGTGGCATTATATTATTAGGATTTGGTGCAGGCAACGTTCCTTATTCCCCCGATTTAGCAAAAGCCCTGCAAGCAGCTTATAGCCAAGGCCATATGGTGATCTGCGCCAGTCAGTGCCCGTTCGGCGGGGTCAGCGATAGCTATGCTGCGGGTAGCTGGCAATATGACTATCATGTCATTGCTGGTGGTCGCTTGACCATCGCGGCTATTTACGCCCGATTACTATGGTTATTACTACGTTACGATAGTCCTGCAAGGCGTAGACAGCGCTGGACTTATGATGTCAGTCAAACCAGCACCGCTATCAAAAAACGCTAAACCCAGCTAGACCCTAAATAAATTTAAACTTTAGCTAGATAATGACTATGCCTGAACCTATGATCATTGAAGACCCTACTATAGAGACAGCCACTTATACTCTAGCAATCGCTGTTGAGTTTTTGGGTACGCATTATCATGGCTGGCAGCGGCAACAAGAAGTACTAGGCGTTCAGCAAGCCTTGGAGACTGCGATTAGCAAGGTCGCTAATGAGCTTGTTGAAGTAGTAGCGGCAGGTCGTACTGATGCCAGCGTTCATGCCAGCAACATGATTGCCCATTTTGTCACTCATGCTTATAGGCCTGCACATAATTGGTTACGTGGGGTCAACAGCTTACTACCTGATGATATTGCTGTACGCTGGGTGCAGCCGATGCCGAGCGACTTTCATGCACGCTTTAAAGCGATCGCTAGACGGTATCGTTATATTACTCTGAACCAGCCGCAGCGCCCTGCTATTCTTAATCATCAGGCTACTCATATTTATGAGCCACTTGATCTAGCAGCGATGCAAACCGCCGCCGCTGACATAGCAGGTACTCATGACTTTAGTAGCTATCGCGCCGCTGCTTGTCAGTCCAATCAGCCTGTACGCAATGTCAGTCACGCCAAGCTGTTTCAACACGGTCAATTTATCGTTTTTGATATCCAAGCTGATGGGTTTTTACATCATATGGTGCGTAACCTTATGGGGGTTCTATATGCTATCGGTCGTCATGATCTGCCAGCCACAAGCTTTTTAGAGATACTAGCAAAAAAAGATCGCACCCTTGCCCCGCCTACCGCATCTGGTGATGGACTATATTTTATTAATGCCTATTATCCTGAGCACTTTCAGCAGCTATTGCCAAATGCACCCCTAACGCCTATTTGGCTCAATCTGCCTGATTAGTCTACAGGTCGATTATTTGAGCCAGTAAGCGCTAAACTGTGAATCAGCATACATATCACTTACATACTGTCAAGTAAAAACCCTTAGTTTTGTTGCTTTAAGGCATCAAATTACGTATAATATGGGCTTATTTTTCATTGATTGACATAAAATTATGGCTAAAAAAGACGACATTATTGAATTTGAAGGCGAAGTTATTGACACCCTTCCTAATACTTTATTTAAAGTTCGCTTAGAAAACGGACACGAAATCATTGCTCATATCTCAGGTAAAATGCGTAAGCATTACATTCGTATTTTGACAGGTGATAAAGTCAAAGTTGAGATGACGCCTTATGACTTATCAAAAGGCCGTATCACTTATCGTGGTAAGACTTAATACGGTATATAAACTAAAACATATAAGCTACTAGTAAGCGTTTTATCCAGCTAACCCAGCCAGCAATCATTGATTTATAGCTGGATGACCCAGAGGATAATAATAACAAATACCCGCTTATTTCTTTAATATGCTTATCTTTAGTAAAACCTTGAATCGCTAAATAAAAAATACCGCTAATAATCAGCGGTATTTTTTTGTCTATAATATTATGGCAAGTAACATCATAGCAATTTAAACCTGCTCCAACGATAGCTTATTTAAATTCGACCGTCGCATCATCGTTAATGGTACCTAATAAAGCCAACGCATCCCAATTAGTGAGACGGACACAGCCTGCCGAAGCTTGGCGACTGATGCGAGCAGGATCGGGTGAACCATGAATACCATATGAAGGTTTGCTCAGACCAATCCATACAATGCCTACTGGGTTATTCGGACCTGGCGGGATAATAGACTTGTCGCCATCATCACCACTATAAGTATAATTGGGCTCATGTACTTTGACCTCTACACTGTGCGTGCCAGAGGGTGAAGGCGTTGAAGTGCTGCCTACCGTCGTCGGATAACTGGCAACTAAATCACCTTTATCATCATAAGCGTATAATGTCTGGGTGGTTTTATCAGCGACTACGCGGCTGACAGGTTTAGTATTGGGGTTACCTGGATTATAAACGGTTATAGTCTCACCAGCGCTAAAGCTCGCATTGGGATTTAGCGATTTAAGGTACTTTTCATTGATATGGAACTTCTCAGCTAAACCCTCAGTGATGCTCTCATAATACATACCATCCAGCTCAGCTTTTGCCTCTGCACCAGCAGGGATAGTCGTCGTCTTAAAGTCTACATCATCACTAGTGAGCTTATAGCTGACTAATACAGGCTGACGAGTTAGTCGCTCACTGGCGGTCAGTGCTTGCCACGTTTCATCATTTAAATTATCCGTTACTTGCAAGTTATTCTTTTTTTGGAACGCTTGCATGGCTTTACGAGTATTTTTACCCCAATAGCCATCTACTGCGCCGACGCCGTTTTGATGCCAGTTCAACAGCGCTTGTAATTTAGGGCGTGTCTTCAATTCATCTTACAATGAACGAGAGTACACGCTAGATAGAGCATTGACTTAAAATTACGAGCTAACTTCTCATAGCGAGTAGCGATACTACGAAAGTGCTTAAGCCTTGCAAACATATTTTCAACAAGATGACGCAGTTTGTACAAATAGCTATCAAACTCTGGATTAGGCGCTTTAGCATTGCTTCTTTTAGGGATTATAGGGATCATGTCATGCATGTAAGCTTTATCCCTAATCGCTTGGGAATCATAGCCCTTATCAGCGATAAAGTAATCAGCTTGTCCAATCATGTCAATCAATTCACCTGCAACTTGACTGTCGTGGACGTCACCCCCAGTGATTTTAAAATTGAGCGGATATCCATCGGCATCACAGGATAGGTGTATCTTTGTAGTTGCGCCGCCACGGCTTCGTCCAATTGCTCTATCTTCACCACGCCGAGCTCCACTTGCATGCTGGTGACAGCGAACATAGCTTCCGTCTGTGAATACCCATTCCGTATCAATTTCTTTGCGTAAGCTAAAAAAAAATTCTCCCATAAGCCAGTTTTCGACCATCGATTAAAGCGACTATAAGCTGTTTTCCAAGAACACAATTCTTTAGGTATGTCACGCCAAGGCGCCCCTGTGCGTAGTTTCCACAGTATGGCTTCCATGATCTCTCGACTGTTTTGAGTTTGATAGCAGCCGTACTTTATCATCGTCGATTGCAATTGATCCCAAAGTGTATCTGTTAATGCTTTTCTTGCCATAACTTGTATTTCTCGCATCGACTCAGTAGATGCGGTATTGTAACTATTATTTATGCCTTATCCAATTGAAGACACGCCCTAGTACCAAAAGTGCGATCAATTTTCATGCCTTTTTTCCACTCTGCATTATTTATCTTTTTTGCAGATTTTGACAATCCCTCCGTTGTATATTCAATGGTTGGCAATAGATCATTTAATGATTTTACTGTCTTGCTATCACCGCTGAGCGCTTGACTAACCCCATTGGTTACTGGGCTAATATCATTATTATTAGCATTTGTAGTCGCTGCCATAGTAGGACTCATAAACAGCAAAGTAGACAGACTTATTGCAGCTACAGCACTGCTAATCTTAGTTAATGCATACATATTATTTTCCTCAAGCAAGTTTGATGATATATATTATTTTTATCTATTTTATTAGCTTATCAAGCATGTCATAGGGCTGTGTGAGCATATAACAGTGTTGTGTTAATAACCGCTCATCCATAAGGTATCTATGTTAAGAAAAGCCTGTGCAAAAGTTATCTATCATATAAATAAGCCATAAAAAAACCTATAAACAGCATCGCTATTTATAGGTTTAAAATAATATGACTTTAGACTATAGTTGAATCACTTTAAAACCGATGCAGTGCAGCTGGGATTAATTTTGCGCAGCCTCTGTCAGCGTAGACACAGCACGCAAGGAAAATTAATACCAGTTGCACGTTAATATTAGCGTATCGATTTCATTTCGAACTGACTATTATAGTTTTAGACTAAACGGCTAGCCGCCTAAACTAATTTAGCCAACACGGCCTGACCCATTTGTGTGCAGCCAACTTGTGTCAAGCCTGGCTCACTGCTATCCAAAATATCTACCGTACGTAGGCCATCATCTAACACATCACTGACGGCTTGCTCAATAGCTTGTGCTGCTTGCTCTTGCTTAAAGGTGTAGCGCAGCATCATCGCCACCGATAGAATAGTGGCTAATGGATTGGCTTTATCTTGACCGGCAATATCAGGTGCTGAGCCGTGGCAAGGCTCGTACATGCCTTTACCATCTTTATCTAAGCTGGCTGATGGCAGCATACCGATGGAGCCTGTAAGCATCGCTGCTTCATCAGATAAAATATCACCAAACATATTCCCCGTCACCATGACATCGAATTGCTTAGGGTCACGGATGAGCTGCATACAAGCGTTGTCCGCATAGATATGTGATAACGCCACATCGCTATAGTCTGCCTCTTGCATAGCTATCATCGTCTGCTTCCATAGCTCAGTCACTTCTAGCACATTAGCTTTATCCACTGAACATACCTTTGCGGGTGTTCCTGCTGCTTTTGCACGAGTTTGTGCCAGCTCAAAAGCGACTTTACCAATACGCTGAATCTCACTGGTGCTATAGACCATCGTATTATAGCCTTGCTGCTCGCCATTCTCTAACGTGCGAATACCGCGCGGCTCCCCAAAATAAATACCGCCTGTCAGCTCACGCACGATTAATAAGTCTAAACCTTTGATAATCTCAGGCTTAATACTAGAAGCGTTCGCTAACTGCGGATAGAGCTTAGCCACACGTAAGTTAGCAAATAGTCCAAGCTCGCTACGGATCTTAAGTAGGCCACGTTCAGGTCGCTTGCTACGCTCTATACTGTCCCATTTAGGACCACCTACAGCGCCTAACAATACGGCGTCAGCTGCCCGCGCACGAGTGAGTGTCTCCTCTGGTAATGGCTCACCAGTAGCATCAACAGCGACGCCACCTATCAATCCCGACTCAAGCGTCAACTCTAGATTGAATTTTTTATCAACAGCTTCTAAGACGTCAATCGCTTGGGTCATAATCTCAGGACCGATACCATCGCCTGCTAGTGTTAAGATCGTTGCCATATAATTCCTTGTGAATAAATGATTCAATAAGTGATAACGGGTAAATCAGTCAAGCATTATGATTAACTTTTAATGCTCATCTCTACAAACTCGCCTTGATTGGCACTGTCTAGCTGCTTACAAAAACGTCGCTGCAGCACCTTATCTTTTAGTAAATCAATGCATAAAGGTGTCGCTGAGGCGTTATCCAACAGGCTGCCATCATCTTTAGTAGGCTTTTGACGATAGGCTTGCAATAGATAGATACCTTGCTCTTTAAACTCATCAATCAAGGCAAAGCGCTCAACATAATCCATGTTATTTTCAGGATAATAATTGATATGTACTTCACGCTTAATTGGTTTTACACTCGCATAATAATTGATTAAGCCTGGTATGCCAGATGTAGATAGCGCTATCAGTTTTACTGAATTATTATCTGTCAGCAGTGTGGTCTGAGCTTGAACTTGCGCTTTTTGAGCTTGATTAAGCTGGTCATACGGTAAGCCATAAGTATCTATTACGGGCACTAAGAGAGCAGGATTAACAGGCTTATGGGTGTCTTCAGAGATTATCGCAGTCTTATCAATTTTGGTAATCTCGCAATGATAAGTCCCTGCACAGGCGATATTGACCTCGTTATCGAGAGGAATAATCTGTCCTGCCCATACCTTGGCTTCATTGGCATTTTCTATCTTGTTATAGCCTGACAACGTTTGACAACCTGACAATGTCAATACAGATAGTGCCAACACAGATAATAAGCTAGAAACTACTGCCGTCCTGTTGAATACAGCACAGCCAAACAAAGTATCGTATTTTGCATTCATAATAGTAGCGACTGCCTCTATCAATAAAAGATTGCTTTTCATTCTAGCTACATTGTTAACATAACTCAACGCTACGATAACAATTGCATACCTTTATTTGTATTCTTTGATATTAGCAGTCCGATAAGTATGGTGTTTATAGACGATAGTTAATATTTAGGCGTGTACCTCATTGAATATCCATGGCGTCTTTTGTAACATTTTGGCTTCATAGACTTTAATAGCATCGCTTTGCTGCAATGTTAAGCCGATATCATCAAGACCATTTAGCAAGCAATGTTTGCGAAAAGCGTCGACTTCGAATGCATACTCTTCACCCGTTGGCGCTATCACCACTTGGCGCTCTAAATCAGCGATGAGCTCATAGCCCTCAATGGCAAAGGTGGCTTGCATGAGTTTATCAACGATGGCTTCGTCAAGGACGATAGGGAGCATACCGTTTTTAAAGCAGTTATTATAAAAAATATCAGCAAAGCTCGGTGCAATTATTGTACGAAAGCCATATTCTGATAAAGCCCAAGGCGCATGTTCACGGCTTGAGCCACAACCAAAGTTACGACGAGCCAGCAAAATATTTGCCCCTTGGTAACGCGGCTGGTTCAAAATAAAGTCAGGGTTTAATGGGCGATTACTATTGTCTTGGCCGCCACTCAAAGAAGGCACGCCTTCATCTAGATAGCGCCAGTCATCAAATAAATTGACACCAAATCCTGTACGTTTGATGGACTTTAAAAACTGCTTGGCAATGATCTGATCGGTATCGACGTTAGCGCGATCCATTGGGCAGACGATGCCCTGTTGTATATTATAAGCTTGCATAAATTTTCTCTATTCTAAGGATTAATGTCACTCTAAATAAATAGCTAAGCGTTTATAAAAAGCATATTTAGCTAAATTTACGGATCAACAACAGATCAGAAAGTCCGCACATCGACAAAATGACCTGCCAACGCCGCCGCTGCCGCCATTGCAGGACTGACCAGATGCGTACGCCCGCCACTACCTTGACGCCCCTCAAAGTTGCGATTAGAAGTCGAGGCGCATTGCTCCCCTGGCTCAAGCTTATCCGCATTCATCGCCAAACACATAGAGCAGCCAGGCTCACGCCACTCAAAGCCAGCATCGGTAAATAGCGTATCGAGACCTTCGGACTCTGCTTGTATTTTGACTTGACCTGATCCTGGTACGACGATGGCCTCTTTGATCGTGCTTGCTACTTTACGACCCTTTATCACCGCAGCGGCATCACGCAAATCTTCAATACGTGAGTTGGTACAAGAGCCAATAAACACTCGATCAAGCTGGATATCAGTGATTTTTTGTCCGCCTTGCACACCCATATAAGTATAAGCCCGTAACCAGCCTTCCTCTTGTGCGGCGTCTACTGCTTGATCAGGCGTCGGTATCGACTGAGTAATATCCACCACCATCTCAGGTGAAGTGCCCCAAGATACCTGCGGGGCAATGCTACTACCATCAATCTCAACTAAAGTATCGAATACCGCATCATCATCTGAATAAAGCGTACGCCAATAAGCCTCAGCTTGATCCCACTGTGGACCCGTTGGCGAATAAGGACGACCTTTGGCATAGTCAATGGTCACATCATCAACAGCAACCATACCGACCCGTGCGCCCGCTTCGATCGCCATATTACAGACGGTCATACGACCCTCCATACTCATCTCTTCAAACACTTGCCCTGCAAACTCAATCGCGTGACCGTTACCGCCTGCTGTGCCTATTTTTGCGATAATGGCTAGCACCACATCTTTCGATGTGACGCCAGCGCCAAGCTTACCATTGACACGCACCTGCATATTTTTCATTTTTTTAGCGATCAAGCACTGAGTGGCTAGCACATGCTCAACCTCAGAGGTGCCGATACCATGCGCCAAGCAGCCCAATGCGCCATGAGTAGCCGTATGTGAATCTCCACAAACGACCGTCATGCCAGGTAACACTAGACCTTGTTCAGGACCGACCACATGCAAGATACCTTGACGCGCATCATTAATCGTAAATTCTGCAATATTGAACTTGGCACAGTTGTCATCTAAAGTAACTACCTGCAAGCGTGACACTTCATCTTTAATACCAGATACTCCTTGCAAGCGCTCTTTAGCCACTGTCGGTACATTATGATCGGGGCTGGCAATATTAGCAGATAGACGCCAAGGCTTACGGTTAGCTAGCTCTAAGCCTTCAAACGCTTGCGGAGTTGTGACTTCATGCAACAAATGGCGGTCAATATAGATTAAGCTTGAGTCATCATCACGCGTGCTGACTTCATGAGCGTTCCAGAGTTTGTCATATAAGGTTTGAGCTGCCATATTACTATCCTTTGTAGGTTGCTAACTGCTTAATTACTGATGACTAAATAGGTATTAAACAGAATAATTGCTAATTGTATACTTTAGCTTTTTCATCCTGATAACTATAAAACATGAACAAGATGTTGCCTTGGTAGAAGATAAAACCAAAAGTAGGTCAATATTCTAAGTTTTATTATAAAAATGTCAAAAACAGCTTTGATGTCTTGTGATTATAACAGTCTAATCCTATAATAATAATTGATGATTTTTATCTATTCATAAACTTTTATTTCTATAATATTATTATAAGATATCATAACTTTTATTTATAGCTTACTTTTATAGCTAAGGATCTTAGATTGAACACTACTAACTTGATAACGTTCGTGACTGTCATGCAGATAGGCAGTATCTCAGGTGCAGCAGAAAAGCTGTTTATTACTCAACCAGCTGTAAGCAAACGTATCAAAAACTTGGAAGATGAGTTCAAAATCACGCTATTTGATACCGTAGGTCGAGGTATTGTGCCGACTCAAGCAGCAAGCGAGATGTTACCTCATGCCAAGCGCTGGCTGGAGGACTATGAAAATTTTAAAATAAACCTTCAGCATGCAGAGCATATAGTTTCTGGTAAATTGGTGATAGGTACCAGCCATCATATCGGTCTACATCATTTGGCACCCGTACTCAAACACTTTATCCAAACTTACCCAGCGGTACAGTTAGATGTGCATTTTGTCGACTCAGAACAAGCTCACAAAGCAGTATTGGACGGTGACTTATCACTGGCATTTATGACCCTACCACCAGTATATGATAAGCGCTTGACCTATCGTACCCTTTGGTCGGATCCGCTGTTTTTTATGACAGGCACCCTATCACCACTCGCCAAAAAAACCAACGTCACTTTGGAGCAATTGGCGCGCTACCCTGCTATTTTGCCTTCGGCTAATACGTTTACCAGTCAAATAACGCTGGCCGAATTTGCTAAACACAATTTAAAACCCTATGCCAGTATGAGTACCAATCCGCTCGAATCTATCCGTATGCTAGTATCAGTAGGATTGGGATGGTCTGTGCTGCCGCAAACGCTCATTAGCCAAGATCTTGAACGTATCGATATGGCTAATAACGTCGAACTGCAGCGCTATCTAGGGGTGGTCATCAATCCAAAACTAACGCCTTCGAGCAGTGTGCTGGCTTTATTAGATCTGTTGTCACCGATAGATTAGCAAAAACGTGACGATTTTTGGTCACTAATTAAAAATTATTGATAAACAATAGTCGGTAAAATAATTCATAATATTGACTTTTACCAGCATTGAGTTTATTGTTTATGTAACACCTTATTGCAGCTTGGTAATAAAACCTGTATAAACTGTCTTTTAGTTTTACTAATTAGATTTTGTTTATACTATATTTGCAATAAATAGTATCGTTGTCTAATAACACAACAGCTGCAATAATACATTCTAACATTTTTATTGGTTTTGATACGTAGCTGTAATAACGGTTTGCTCCAATGGTTCTCATGTATAAATGCTCATCAGGGAGAGGTAGCCCAATGACGACGTTTGATAGATATTTACAGTACTTTCAATCGCACAAAACTATTAGTAAGTACTTAAGTGATAAGTAAAAAGCCATTTCGTCTGACTTAATGGCTTTTTTTGTTTTTAAAAATCTCAATATTGAGTAGATACATGAATATTCCATGTATCTACTCAATATTAAAGCCACGCAGTTGGCTAAGGAAAGTTTTATGAACGGAGTTTCGAGTGGCGTACTGATATCGCTTGCCGCCTATTTTCTAGTGATGATTGGGATTGGCGTCTATGCTTACTTTAAGCAAGCCAACGATACTGAAGGTTACATGCTGGGTGGTCGTAGTTTGGGTCCAGCAGTAACCGCTCTTTCCGCCGGTGCATCAGATATGTCCGGTTGGTTATTACTTGGTCTGCCAGGTTATATGTATTCTGACGGTGTCGTCAGTATTTGGATCGCTCTAGGTCTTACTCTAGGTGCGTTCTTAAACTATATTATTGTTGCACCTCGTTTGCGTGTCTATACTGAGGTTGCGGGTAATGCGATTACCTTGCCAGATTATTTTGCAAATCGCTTTGAAGATAAGTCACACATGTTACGTGTCTTTTCAGCGATAGTCATTATTTTGTTCTTTACCGTATATACTGCAGCCAGCTTAGTTGGCGGTGGTAAGTTGTTTGAAAGCTCGCTCAACCTTCCTTACAGTACTGGCCTATGGGTCACTGCAGGTGTGGTTGTTGCTTATACCTTATTTGGTGGTTTCTTAGCGGTTTCAATGACTGATTTTGTGCAGGGCGTTATTATGCTATTTGCCTTGGTCATCGTGCCTATCGTTGCCTTTACTGATCTTGGCGGCGTTGGTGTGGTTACTGAGTCGGTTAGAAACATTGATCCAAGCATGCTAAATATCTTTACGGGTATGTCTTTCCTAGGTATTGTTTCACTGATGGCGTGGGGACTGGGTTATTTCGGTCAGCCGCATATTATCGTTCGCTTTATGGCGATTCGTTCTGTGAAGGATGTACCGACAGCACGTAATATCGGTATGAGCTGGATGATTGTTAGTTTGATCGGTGCTTTGTCTACTGGTTTTGCCGGTCGCGCTTATGTGCAAAAAACGGCGATGACCTTGGACGATCCTGAGACTATTTTCTTAGTATTCACGCAGTTCTTATTCACGCCACTAGTATCAGGTTTCTTATTAGCGGCTATTTTAGCGGCGATTATGAGTACGATTTCATCACAGCTATTAGTAGTGTCAAGCTCATTAACTAAAGATGTCTATAAGCTCTTCTTGGACAGAGAAGCATCAGAATCTCGTCAGGTAGTGGTTGGTCGTCTCTCTGTGATATTGGTCGCGATAGTTTCTATTATGTTAGCTTCTGATCCAGATAGCTCAGTATTGACCTTAGTATCTAATGCTTGGGCGGGCTTCGGTGCCGCATTTGGTCCATTAGTTATCTTTAGCTTGATATGGCGCGGTATGAACCGTAATGGTGCTGTTGCTGGTATGGTCGTCGGTGCATTGACGGTTATTCTATGGATATACGGCCCATTCGAGATGAATGGCATGGCGCTTAACTCATGGTTATATGCTATCGTTCCAGGCTTTATCTTAAGTACTATCGCAATCTTTGTGGTTAGCTCAGCGACAGGTGGTCCAAAGCCTACTGTTTCTGCTACTTACAAAGAGATGGAGCTTAATCTAAATAAATAAGTCGTATGTACTTATCATAAGCCATAACTATCAACCTCGTTACTACTCTAGTAGCGAGGTTTTTTATTAGCAGTTTTAATGGTGTAAACAGCTTCTATTGATACAAATATAGGATGTTCTGATAATGCCTGATCTATTGCCCACCTCCAGCTAACCACTTTGCAAAGGTATAATCTTTTGTAAGTAGTCAATCTTAAATAGGCAAATTACTGTCGGCTGAGGCTTTTAGCCCACCGCTTTTGCTTATGTTGTTACTTATCTACTTTACCTTTCAAAAACATGAGTTCTATTTCAATGATAAATTGTATGACGTGCAATGATAAAAATTATAGGTAGTAAAGCTAATGCGCTAGATATGCTTAGGTTTTGAATGATGTAGATAAATAACAGCCATAAAAAAGCGACCCCTTAGGATCGCTTTTTTATTTTCAAATGGTTTCTACCACAGACTTAAAGCTTAGAAGCCTTGCTTAGCTTGATAAGAGATCTTCGCCCCTAAGATAAAGCCGTCGTTATCTTCAAAGTCAGCAACGATTTTACCTGATGGTAATCGGCCTTGTGCATCACCGAACCATAAGTATTTGCCACCAGCGGATACTGCCCAGTTCTCAGTTACATTATACTTAGCACCAAGACCGACGCTGTAATAGCCCTCGATAGGACCTAACGAGGTGGTTGGATCACCTGCACCACTATCCCAGCCTACCGTACCACTAACCGCTAGTGCTGGCGCTAAGCGTTTGGCAATACCGACTTCTACTTGATACTGATCATCATCGTAATCGACTAAATTTAGACCATTGGGCCCATAAGTTCCTTGACTAACCTCATTATACAACGGTGGCGTGATAGAAAAATCACTCCAAGGTACCCAGCGTACTTTGGCCGTGGCCAATGTTGTTGGGTTCAGACCGGTTTGGAAGTCAAAGTTAATAGATTTAGGAGTAGTAATCTCGTAATTGCTAGTTTGATTATTTGGAAGAGCACGTGGAGGAGTTCCAATTCCACCAATAGTTGACGCTAAGGGATATGTTTCAGAAATTGTCACACCATGGTCAATCTCTGAACGATACGTTAGAGCCGCTTTTAGAGCAATCTCAGGCTTGCTATAAGAAAAACCTGCAATGTAGCCATAATCCATATCAGGGTTACTGTTTGAGGTATAACCAGTAGCTGGACCATAAGCTAAGCCCCTTAGCTTGACATCCGCTTGGATACGCTGAGCAACAGGACCACCATAAATTTGGAAGTTTTTGCTAGGACCAAACTTCATACCTAATAGTGCGGTTAGGTTCTCACTACGAACCTCAACATTCGTACCTTCTCCTGCATTTATTGCTTCAGCTCCTATTATTGCATTACCAATTACTCCACTAGGTACTTGATCATTTGCAAACTCACCAGCTGAATCAGCTGGATTGGTGTTTGCAACGAAATTATTATCGCCTTCATATCTAGCAGCAGCGCCAAAAGGCTCATCATATAAGATACCTATACTAAAAGTATCATTGATATCCGCTTTTACGCCGTAACGAAAGAAGTCATAGTCTTCAGCAATATCGCCAGTTTCATTACCACGCACATACCGGTTATCACCAGGATTATTATTAGAACTATCAAAGCCACTGACATCGGCATCGATATAAGTGTAGACCGCCTCAGCGTAGAGACCATCTTGGAAAAAGGCGGTAACATCCTGACCTGAGCGATCAAGACCGGCGGCACTAGCAGCACTAGCGACAGAAAAAGCAGCGATAGCTACCGTAAGGGCTTTTAAGTGAAAGGCATTGCGCATTTTATCTCTCCAAACATCCTGATTGTATTATCGATTAGAATATAAGTCGCTGGCAATTATTCGCACAACAAACTTATAACCAAATCAATCTCCTAAACCGATAGTAATGGCTTTTTGACAGTAAGACAACATTTAAAGTACTTTATTTCTCTAATATGACTACACAGTACAAATACTATTTATAAAGAGGTTAAGAATCTATCACCTAAATAACGATTTTTTATAGACATAAAAAAGCGACCCCTTAGGATCGCCTTTTAAATTAATGACCATTGCAATGACCGCAGCCGAATATAAATAAATTATATCAATAAATGTTGAGCTTATTGCTCAGTCTATAAGCTATTGCTTGGCTTGATAAGATAGCTTTAGGCCAAGTGCATAGCCATCATTATCCTCAAACTCTCCAACGATGGTTTTTGAAGGTATTTGACCCTTTGCATCACCAAACCACAAATACTTACCGCCAGCAGATACGGCCCAATTTTCAGTGACGTTATATTTAGCGCCAAGACCTGCACTATAGTAGCCGTCAATAGGGCCCAATGAGGTTACTGGATCGCCAGCACCGCTATCCCAGCCAATATTACCCGTTACTGCTAATGCTGGCGTCAGACGCTTAGCAAGACCTAATTCCACTACCCATTGGTCTTTATCATAGCTTACTAACGGCAAGCCATCGGGCTGAAATTCAGTGCGCAGGTTACTAACATCATTATATAGTGACGGTACAATAGCAAAGTCACTCCAAGGTACCTAGCGCACTTTTGCAGTGGCGAGCATAGTTGGGTTAATACCCGTCTGAAAATCAAAGTTAACTGACTCAGGGGTAGTAATTTCAATATCACTACTTCGAGCGCCAAATCTAGGCAATGCAGCTACCGCAGGATATTGTTCAAAAGCTTGCGAGGTATGCTCAATCTCAGAACGATAAGTTAAAGCGGCTTGTAATGCTATTTCAGGCTTGCTATACGCTATACCAGCTAGCCAACCATAGTCCTGATCGGCACTAATATGAGTCGTATAGCCGTTAGCTGCTTCATAAGCTGTACCGCGCAACTTGACATCCGCTTGGACACGTTGGGTACTGGACCACCATATACTTGGAAGTTTTTATTGGCACCAAGTTTTGCGCCAAGGATACCAGTGATACTTTCAGTACGCACTTCAACGTTAGTCCCTTCGCCATTTCTAGGTGAGGCAGGATTTTTATCGACAAAATTACTATCGCCTTGATAGTCGGCTGCTGCGCCAAACGGCTCATCATAGAGCACGCCTATACTAAAGGTGTCGTTGATATCCGCTTTTACTCCATAACGAAAAAAGTCATAAGACTCAGCGATATCATCAATATTATTGCCTGAGGCATCGTTACCTGTTACGTCAGCATCTAGATAAGTATAGCTGGCCTCGGCATACAAGCCATCTTGTAAAAAGGCAGTGATATCTTGACCTGAGCGATCAAGACCCGCAGCATTAGCCGTGCTAGCGATAGAAAAAGCGGCGATAGCCATAACAAGATTTTTCATCGGAAAAGCGTTCTGTATAATAGTTTTCAATGTAATCCCCAAAATGATTCTTGAACACCCTAATTAGCACCCTACTCCAACATGTGGTAACAGAGCAGCATTATAACCGAAGGATGTTAATGGCTTTTACAGCGTAAAACAACTACAAAAGTACACTATTTCCATATTATGACTAATCAGTCATGAGATAACTGTCTATCTGACAAATAGATATCGACTGATAACACAGTATCTATTCTATTACCTACTCTGCTGTTACCTATTTTACTCTTGCCTACTCTGCTGTTAGTAGTGCGGTGGTCTATCAGCCATGACATCAAACGGCGCAATACCTTCATCAGCACTTTGACCCTCAATTTGTTTATAGACCAGTTGCAGCTGTCGTTGTAGATCTCGAATATGTTTATCCTGCTGGGTAATAACGTGATCCAGTCGCTCTACGGTCATCTCAAGATGGGCCATACTCATTTGTAGCTCAATCATTTGCTCACTGAGTTCGGCTTGGGGCTGGTTTTGCAGCTTGGTATCGGTTGTAGGCGGCACGATTGCTTTATTCATAGTGTTCTCGATAATGGTTATAATACTTATATGATGATAGAACCCATGGGATGAGAGTTTTTATTATCCTGCTTTGTAGTAATAAAAATAGTGATAAGGATAAAGTTTTTGGCATTACGTCAAAGTCAGCTGAGGTCATGTTATAATGCGAGCGCTTTAGCGATAGCTATTATTTTGCTAAAACGGCTATCACTATCTACTCTATTTTGACCAAAAATTTTTACTCAATAACTTTTTACTCAACACAAGCATAAGACAATTTATGGCACTGATACATTTAAAAGATATTCATCTCGCTTTTGGCGTGGCTCCTGTTCTTGACGGCATTGATTTTAGCATTGACGCGGGTGAGCGTGTGTGTTTAATCGGTCGTAATGGTGAAGGCAAATCCACTTTATTTAAGCTTATCAATGACGATATTCAGCCAGATAGCGGTGAGGTTATCACTAGTAGCAGTGTGAGCATCGCTATGCTTGAGCAAGACGTCCCTGAAACCAGTGGTCGCATATTAGATATCGTTATGGGTGGTAGTCGCCGTACCGCGGATTTGCTGATTAAGTACAATGAGCAGACGGATCTATGTGCTGATGGCGATATGGATGCTTGTGAGCGCATGGCGACTTTGCAACACGATATTGATGCGGTGCACGGTTGGGATTTGGAACGTGAAGCAACCCGATTAATCACTACCATGGGCTTAGATCCTAACGATGACTTATCGTCACTATCAGGCGGACGTAAGCGTCGGGTGTTACTGGCAAGATCGCTGGTGACAAAGCCTGATGTATTACTGCTCGATGAGCCGACTAACCACTTGGACGTGGATAGTATTGAGTGGCTTGAGCGCTTTTTGTTAGAATGGCAAGGTTTGACTTTACTATTCGTCACCCATGATAGAGCCTTTGTTAATAAACTGGCGACGCGTATCGTTGAATTAGATCGCGGGCTACTGACTAGCTATGATGTGACTCAAGGTGAAGGGGGTTATGCCCGCTATCAAGAGCTAAAAGAGCTACAGCTATTGGCTGAAGAGAAAAACAATGCCAACTTTGATAAAAAACTAGCGCAAGAAGAAGTCTGGATTCGTCAAGGTATCAAAGCCCGCCGTACCCGTAATGAGGGACGCGTGCGTGAACTAAAAGCATTACGTGAAGAGCGTGGCGGACGTCGTGAGCAAGTCGGCAATGTCAATATCACCATGGATACTGGTGAAAAAAGCGGTAAGCTGGTCTGTAAAGTCAAAGACTTGCATCTTGAATATGACGGTAATGTATTGGTTGATAACTTTAGCACCACTATTATGCGCGGCGATAAAATTGGTATTATCGGGCCAAACGGTGCAGGCAAAACCACTTTAATCAAAGCTCTGCTCGATATGTCTGATGATGAAGTGACGCAAAGCGGTAAAGTTGAGCTAGGAACTAACTTGAAGATTGCGTTTTTTGATCAATTGCGCGATCAGCTAGATCTTGAGGCAAGCGTGGCGCAAAACGTCTCAGAAGGTTCAGACTTTGTAGACGTTGGTGGCCGCAGAACTCATATTATGAGCTATTTACAAGACTTCCTATTTGCCCCAGAGCGCGCGCGTACCCCGGTCAAGGCCCTGTCAGGTGGTGAGCGCAATCGAGTATTGCTAGCCAAGCAACTACTCAAGCCTGCTAATATATTAATCCTCGATGAGCCAACCAATGACTTGGATATGGCGACTCTTGAGCTGTTAGAGGAGTCTGTCGCCAGCTTCAACGGTACTATTATATTGATTAGCCATGATCGCTCCTTTATGGATAATGTGGTCACCTCCACTTGGGTATTTGATAAAGATGCAGACGGTAAAGGCATAGTCGATGAATATGTTGGCGGCTATCAAGAGTATTTGATACAAAAAAACCGTATGCAAGCAACCAAAGCTGCTAAAGCGAATAACGGTGAGAGCAAAGCCAAGCCTACAAACAAAGTAGCTACAGCAGCCAAAGCTAATAAGGCGAGCAAAAAGCTTAACTTCAATGATCAGCGTGAGCTTGATAACTTACCCAAAGAGATCGCTGATCTAGAAGCGGAACAAGCTCAGCTACAAGAGCAATTAGCTGACGGCTCATGGTTTATACAGGACTTTGATGCCGCAACCGTAGCTAGTGAACGTTTACAAGTTATTGAAGATGAAATGATGAGTAAACTTGAACGTTGGGAATCGCTTGAGAGCTAAATGGCTGCAATCATAATTAGGGTCTGTTGTTGCGATTACGATGTCGCAACTATGGGTCATTAGCATTGCAAACTTTTAGTTTAAAGGGATGCTAATTGAACAACATCTTCCATTTATAACGTTTAAACTTCGGGAGTTTGCCACTATTATGGTTATAGCAAAAAGGATGAAATAAAGATAAGCTTCGGTAACTTTTTATTCGTCAAGCTTACGCAATTATATGGAAAGTTAGTGAACATTGTCGTCATTTCTAGTATCATTCGCTGTTACTAAATATCCTTATAACTTATAAGGTGATTAACTCTATCTTAATCGACTATGTTAGGCTTTCGAAAACTCATAAAGGGTACAAAAGCGCTTTTATAATGTTCAAAAGCACAGTGTAGTCTATTAAGACTGCTTTATTTTTAACACAATAATTTATTTTATGTCCGAAATAGCTTAGAATAGCAACAATTAGCAAGATTAGGCATAGCCAATGTGGCGTTTATATCGTTTATCTTAAAGCCATAAAACCCAGTGTGGGATAATCCCATTTCATTCACCTGGAGAAAGTACAAATGAGCCAAGCCGAAGGCGTTAATGTACAACGCCGTAGAGTTCTTATTGCCTCAACTGCCGCAATTGGCGCAGCTGGAGTCGCAGCTGTTGCGACTCCTTTTGTGCGCTCTTGGTATCCAAGTGCCAAAGCAGAAGCCGCTGGAGCGGCGGTAACTCAAGATATAAGTTCTGTCGAAGAAGGTCAAATGATCGTCATCAAGTATCGAGGTAAGCCTATCTTTGTGGTTAAACGCACAGAGGAGATGCTAGGTACTTTGGAATCAGTCAAGCCTTTGTTAGCTGATCCTGATTCTGATGCCTCACTGCAGCCTGAATATACCAAAAATATTACACGCTCACTTGAACCATCAATATTGGTGGTTGAAGGCGTGTGTACGCACTTAGGCTGTGCACCGAACTATCGCCCTGATGTAGGTGCGGCTGATCTTGGTGGTAACGATTGGTACGGTGGATTTTTCTGCCCTTGTCACGGATCCAAATACGATTTATCGGGTCGGGTTTATAGTGGTGTTCCAGCACCACTTAACTTACCTATCCCAGATTACAATATGGATGGTAGCATCTTGACGATTGGGGAGGCTTAGTATGAGTATTGGCAAAAAACTTATGCATTGGGTGGACGCGCGTTTTCCAGCGACTGAAACCTATGAATACCATATGTCAAAGTATTATGCACCAAAGAACTTCAACTTTTGGTACTTCTTTGGCGTACTGTCTATGGTGGTATTGGTCAATCAGCTAGTGACTGGTATTTGGCTTACGATGATGTACAACCCAAGTGCTGAAGGTGCTTTTGCGTCAGTTGAATACATCATGCGTGATGTCAAAGGCGGTTGGCTGATCCGTTATATGCACTCAACGGGTGCCTCGGCGTTCTTTGTCGTGATTTATTTGCACATGTTCCGTGCCTTGCTATACGGCTCTTACCAAAAACCGCGAGAGCTTATTTGGCTCATCGGTATGGGTATTTATCTAGCCTTAATGGCGGAAGGTTTCTTCGGTTACCTACTACCTTGGGGTAACATGTCATTTTGGGGCGCACAGGTTATTTTGAACCTTCCTGCTGCTTTGCCTGTCATCGGTGATGGCCTAGCTGAATGGGTACGTGGTGATTATATTATCTCAGGTATCACACTCAACCGCTTCTTTGCTCTTCACGTTGTCGCTATTCCGCTAGTATTAGTCGGTTTAGTCTTTATGCATCTAGTAGCTTTGCATCATGTGGGATCGAACAACCCAGATGGTATTGATATTAAGAAGCTAAAAGATAAAAACGGTGTGCCTTTAGATGGTATCGAATTCCATCCGTATTACACTGTGCACGATATGATCGGTATTGTCGTATTCTTTATTTGCTTCTTTGCAGTAGTGTTCTTCTTCCCAGAGGGCGGCGGATTTTTCTTAGAGCCACCAAACTTTGAGGCGGCAAACGCTCTAAAAACACCGGCACATATTGCACCAGTATGGTACTACACCCCGTTTTATGCCATTCTTCGTGCGGTTCCTGATAAGCTCCTAGGTGTTGTGGCTATGGGCGGTGCGATTGCTGTGCTGTTCTTGATACCGTGGTTAGATAGATCTCCTGTACGCTCTATGCGCTACAAAGGTATATTATCTAAGATTGCCTTGACGATATTTGCTATTAGCTTTGTGGTGCTAGGCTATTTAGGTGCGACTCCTGCAACGCCTACTGCAACGATTATGGCTCGGATATTCACGGTCTTGTATTTCTTATTCTTCTTATTGATGCCGTTTTATACTTCTATTGAGACGTGTAAACAGCCACCAGAACGCGTTACCGGAGGTCACTAATGAGCACCTTAATTAAATCCCTAGCTGGTCTAGGCTTAGGCGCAGCATTAATGTTGAGTGCTGGTAATGCGATGGCAGAAGGCGGTGGTGAGTGTGGTGATTTCGTCAATGCAGAAGGCCATACTGAAGCGTTAGCTTGTAGTGAAGCGCCTATCGACTTTACCAATAAAGGCTCACTACAGAACGGCGCTAAAATGTTTATGAACTACTGTGCTGGGTGTCACTCAGCTAAGTATGTTCGTCATTCACGTATTGCCAAAGACTTAGAGATTCCACCAGAGCTTGTCGAAAAGTATCTTATGGTTACCACCGATCAAATCGGTGACCATATTAATGCTGAGATTGATCCTGAAGTACAAGCCTCTTGGTTCGGTGCAGCGCCTCCTGATCTATCGCTTGAGACTCGTCTGCGTGGTGATGACTGGGTGTATACTTACCTGTTGTCATTTTATGAAGATCCAAGTCGTCCTTGGGGTGCTAACAACTTAGTACTAAAAAATGCAGCGATGCCTCATGTATTGCATAATCTGCAAGAAGATTTGAGTACTGAAGAGTTTGAATCTGAGGTCGGTGACTTGGTTAACTTTATGGCTTGGATGGCAGAACCTGTCCGCCATGACCGTCAAGTAATTGGATTTTTCGTGATTCTTTTCTTATTAGTATTATTGATCCCTGTTTACTTACTAAATAAAGAGTTCTGGAAAGATGTTAAATAACTTTATTTAATAGACTATTTAGTTTTATGGTCGATTTTATTGTAAATTCAAAGAGGCATTACTTCGGTAGTGCCTTTTTTGATGGCTATACATTAAGATTTTGCTCATTAAAGCCGATAGACGAGGTAGGATTACGCTTACACCTTGCCAAACCCCTTACCTTGGTTTAGGATGACAGCCTTAACCATTACCTTTAGGCTGCTATGATCGACGCGAATGACATTCCGAGTAGTCAGCTGATTTTGTATGCTGATGATGGCTACGATAGTCATGTGGTGCGCCTATTACTTGAAGAAAAAAAGCTGGCTTATTATCTATCACGCCTGCACTCTGAGCGTCCAGAGGATTTGACTGAGCTTAATCCTTATCATACTTTGCCAGTGCTACAACAGCGTGAGATTGCGCTGTATGAGATCAATGTAATCTTTGAATACTTAGAAGAGCGCTATCATGCCAATAAGCTACTGCCTGAAACGCCACAAGAGCGCGCGCAGTTTCGTCAGCTGGCGTGGCGCATTCAACGTGATTGGTTGGTACTTGGTAGACGATTATTGATGCATCCTGATAGTTTTAATAAAGCGCAAGCAGGACTGGCTAAAAAACAACTTGCTGACTCTCTGATTACCTTATCGCCATTATTTGCACATAAGTCTTATTTTATGGCCGATAGCTTTGGTTGGTGCGATGTACTACTTGCGCCACTGCTTTGGCGATTAGAGGAAATGGATATCGAGCTGCCACGCGCTATTAGCCGTCCTTTATTCGACTATCAAACGCATTTGTTTGATCGAGAAAGTTTCCGAAAAAGCGTAAAATAGTATGTCTACTAGCGTAACTATAAATAAGTAATCTTTATAACCTATTAGTACAGGAGCTATAAAATGAGTGATACCACCTCTATTGCCCCAACTCGCCCTTATATGGTGCGTGCGATTTATCAATGGATAGAAGATAATGAGCTCACCCCTTACCTGATGGTCGATGCGACTGGTGATAATTTACAGATTCCTGTTGAGCATGTACAAGATGGACGTATCGTGCTGAACATTGCTAGTCGTGCTACGGGTAATATGAGTATGGAAAACGACTATATTAATTTTAGCGCGCGCTTTGGGGGTGTCTCGCAAGAGATATGGGTACCATTAACTGCTGTTTTGGGTATCTATGCAAAAGAGAACTCACAGGGGATGTTCTTTGACCCTAATGAATATGACAATTATGAGCCAGGAGAAGACTCGACGTCGACATCTGCTAAAGCAAGTAGCCCAGCTGCTAAGCCTAAGCGTGATAACAAAGCAGGCTTAAAAGTTCTAAAATAGTAAATAGCGTAATCCATAAAAAAGCTAGGCGTAATCAATACGTCTAGCTTTTTTTATGTCGACCTAAAAGGGATACGATCCTAAAAACGATTATGTTCTCGGCAACGTGACACCACGCTGACCTTGGTACTTACCACCACGATCTTTGTAGCTAGTCTCACAAACATCATCGGCGTCACTTTGGAAAAACAGCATCTGTGCTACGCCTTCACCCGCATAAATACGTGCTGGCAGATTGGTGGTATTACTAAACTCTAACGTCACATGCCCTTCCCACTCAGGCTCAAGTGGAGTGACATTGACGATGATGCCGCAGCGCGCATAAGTAGATTTGCCAAGGCAGATGGTGAGCACATCACGCGGAATGCGAAAGTACTCAACGGTACGTGCTAGCGCAAACGAGTTTGGCGGAATAATACATTCGTCGCCTACAATATCGATAAAGCTTTTTTCATCAAAATTCTTGGGATCGACTACTACTGAATGCACATTGGTAAAGACTTTAAATTCAGGCGCACAGCGCACGTCATAGCCATAGCTTGAGGTACCATAACTGATCAAGCGCTCGCCTGCATCGTTAAAGCGTACTTGACCTGCCTCAAACGGCTCAATCATCTGCTGAGTTTCAGCCATTTCACGAATCCAGCGGTCAGATTTAATAGACATTTTTATCCTTAAGATTGATTATCGTATTTAATTTATACATTTTGAGCGTTTTTTGATGATGTTGATTATACGGAATTGATTGGTTGATTTATAGACTTTGCAGCAGATAAAAATAATACATTGCTCCGCTTTATACAGCTTACCACTTAGCAAAATGATCTTCTGCCAGTCCTAGTACTTTATCTAATCGAATCACTTGCTCTTGCAAGTGTATCTCACCGCTATATTCACCGATCCACTGCTCAAAGATACTAGCTACCACACCGAAATCATCCGTCTTTTTGTAGACAGCAATAGGCGTAAATCTTAGATCAATATCGATGTTGCTCCAACCTAGATTCTGATGATAAATGTGCCAACTATTCTGTGCTGATGAATCAAAATCTTTACGTACAAAGAGGACGGGTGGTAGATGATAGATCTCTCCATCAAGCCAGCAAGCATTTTCGCTCGCTCCCGTCTCATTGACGCCCATCGATAGGTTCAATGCAAAATGACGACCCTCTGCCAAATAGCTATTGATACAAGCCCAAAACCAATTGGTCTCATGGCGCATGTAGCCAAGCGTCCAGTCTAGATTAGCTATAGTAGTTTCACTAAATCTCACTAGCTCATCTTGATGATTAGCAGTCATCTTCGAAGAAGTCTTAATTAGCAGCTCACCTACAATGGTAGTAAACGGTTCTTTTTGGGTAAAGGTCCAACCCCGCCTACCCGTCGGTGTACAAATAGCCAATGGCTGAACGTTACGAGTTAGCTCAGCGGCCAGCTTTAGATGTTGACTATCTAGATCGACACTTACTTGCATCGGGTCAAAGTCCAAGGTCAGACTGAGCTTGCTGTGAGAAAAGCTCATTTGTCCTTGATAATGATCACCTAAAAAACGGGCCTTATGAGTCAAAGGTTGTAGCGCCTCGCAGACTTCCAACTGTTGAGTTGTGTCGTTATAAAGGTAAACAAAAGCACTAGTGGCCAGCTTGATTGTCGCTAAAGCTAGGCAAATTCGATATGGCGGCTCAATAATTTGGATAAAGCAAAACTGATTAACCTTTAGATCTTTGCGCCAGTCTGGTAACCGCTTTTGCGAGATAAGATAGCTTTGATAGTTGAGATAGTTAATATTTTGAACTTGTTGGAAAATACCAAAAACTGGCTGGCCATCTTCAATCAAATTATTAATTATGGGCAAGCTGGAATAATTAAAATCTTTCACTACACCCATAATTCTCTCCTCATGTTATCTCTAAAAAATCCGCTTATCATCGACAGGCTTGGCAAATTTATCGATATTAGTCTCGATGTTCTTAGCAATGCTTATATAGTAAGGTGCAAACTCATCATTAGCCAATACGCTAGGCTCTCCTTTATCGACTTGCGCGCGAATACCGCTAGCTAATGGCAGCTGACCTAATAACGGCACTTGATATTGCTTAGCAATAAAATCTCCGCCACCTGCGCCAAAGATAGCTTCAGTAGTGCCGCAATTGCTACAAGTATGCAGCGCCATATTCTCAACGACGCCAAGCACGGGAATACTGGTCTTATTAAACATCTCAATACCTTTTTGGGCATCGAGTAGCGCGACATGCTGCGGCGTCGTGACAATGACTGCGCCAGTGACAGGAATACGCTGGGCTAGGGTCAGCTGAATATCGCCTGTCCCTGGTGGCATATCTATCACTAGATAATCGAGCTGCGGCCAATTGGTCTGGTTATAGAGCTGCATCAAGGCACCAGTCGCTTTGGGACCTCGCCATGCCACAGGTGTATTATCGCCATCGAGCAAGCTACCGATAGAGAGCATCGCAAGGCCATGGGCGTCAATAGGTACGAACTGCTCATTCTCAAGCTCAGGCCTGACACTAGTGACACCGAGCATAGTTGGCATACTTGGGCCATAAATATCAGCATCGAGCACGCCAACACGATTACCGAGCTGTTGTAGCGCCAAAGCAATATTGACCGTTGTGGTCGACTTACCGACGCCGCCTTTGCCAGAGGCTACGACAATAATATGACGGATATGGGGATGCACTGGCAGCGATGCTTGGGTCGGCGGGGCTTTTGCACTTGGTACTTCAATACTTGGTGCTTTGATATCAGGCATCGGTGCGGCATTGGCTTGGTTACCCATTGCATCAGTCGTTTTTGGTATTGGCTTTGCTGTCTGTTTGGGCAACGTTGAGCTACCACCTTTGACGGGTGGTGGCAGACGCACATTCATATGAATGGCTTTGATACCGTGCAAATGTAGTAGCGAGCCAAGCTCTTGCTGAATGACTTCAGGATCACTATCTTGCGGTAAACGCAAGTCTAGAGTCAGCTCATCATCATTGCGATCTATACCTGTTACCATTTGTGCAATACTCACGTTATTGACATGATAGCCCAGCAGTACTTTGTCAACCGCACTATCACGCTCCGCTTTTTGTTTTGCAGTTTCAGCTCTTTGCGGGTTTATTTTTTTTATAAAGTTAAACATAGTGACCTTTATTGATTCGTATTTTTGAGATGGAGTAAGATAAGAAATAGGGTAAGATAAATGGTATAGGGTCAGTGTAGCCGAATTAACCCTATAAAAAAACCACAATGCTAGTGTAACTACGATCAACCCACTACTAAGAATTTTGAGGCTATAAATAAGTAGATAAGCACGCCCGAAGCATCACTTATTGAGGTTATCAAAAGGGCACTAGAAGTAGCCGGGTCAAAGCCTAACTTATTCAGTATAAACGGTAAGCTCATTCCAACCATACTGCCAATCATGACTACCGAAACCATGCTTAATGCTAGCACTAAGGATACGATGGCATCACCGCGAATATAGCCAATAATAGCGACCGCAACCGCCATAGTAGCGCCGAGTAATAATGCAATTAAGGCTTCTCGGCCTAATAGTGAGAACCAGTCGCGCATCACTACATCACCGGTCGCTAGCGCCCTGACCATCAAAGTAGCCGATTGGGAGCCAGCATTGCCACCGCTATCGACCAATAGCGGCAAGAAAAATACTAAGACTAAGTTAGCGGCTATCAGATCCTCAAAATTGGCAATACTAAACCCTGAAAGCAGATTACCAAATATCAATAATACCAGCCAAAAGACGCGTTTACGATAGAAGACGGTTATGCTAGCGTCTTTTAGACGCCCGACCATAGTAGTGACACCGCCCGATTTATGAAAGTCATCAATCGCTTCATCACTCGCTACATCCATAGCATCATCGTGGGTAACAATACCTACTAAAGCACCACTATCGTCAATAATTGGTAGGGCAATTAAGTCATAACGTGCTACGGCTTTTGCTACATCTTCTTGATTGTCATTTACGTGACAAGACACTAGTGAGCGCATCACTTATATTTAGCGCAAGAGTGTCATTTTTCATTGATTCTTACTCCATGCGCTTCAAGAGCGTTTTAGTGCATACATTAATAAATAGAGTAGTCAATGTATAGGCTACAAATAAGACGTCTATCATAGCGCTTTGCCATATATAAACAAGCATCGCCATTCATTAGTGATCCTCAAGACTTAAAAGTCTAAAAACAGGGCCATAAAAAACCACAACGCCAGTAGTCTGATGTTGTGGTTCTCAAATTGTGCGACTTGTTATGCTACTTATAGCTACTACTAAGTGTGCAAGTATAGTAGCTATTATTTAAATAATATTTATCTCATACACCAGCCGTGGCTGGCATTGATAGACTGACCGGTGAATACATTCGTTGGGAAAGCAGCCAAAAACAATGCTGTTTGCGAGACATCTTCGATAGTGGTGAATTCTTTATTAAGGGTATTCGCCAGCAAAATATCGTTGATGACTTCATCTTCGCTAATGCCCTTTTCGGCAGCTTGCAATGGGATCTGATCGTTGACCATAGCGGTTTTTACAAAACCTGGTGAGATCATATGCGCGCGAACATTATGCGGCGCACCTTCTTTGGCAACCGCGCGGCATAAGCCTAATAGTCCGTGTTTAGCGGTAATGTAAGGCGCTTTAAAAAGTGAGGCATCATGAGCATGAATGGAGCCGATATAGATAATTGTGCCGCCTTTATTGTCTTTATACATGTGCTCTACAGCAGCTTTGGTCGTCAAAAATCCACCATCTAAATGAGTAGCTAACAGGTTTTTCCAATTGTCAAAAGTCATCTTGGTAATAGGGTTAATCAGCTGAATGCCCGCATTAGAGACTAAAATATCAATACCACCAAAGGTATCTATTAGCTGCTTGACGCCATCGTTAACAGCATTCTCTGATCTCACATCCATATCAATCGCGATCGCTTTGCCGCCCGCTTTAGTGATGATATCGACCGTCTGTTTTGCGCCATCGACATCGATATCAGCCACGCCGATAACCGCGCCTGCACGGGCATAAGTTTCTGCGATATCACGGCCAATACCAGCAGCGGCTCCTGTGATTAAAGCTACTTTACCAGTTAAATCTTGTTGTATTTGGGTCGCCATATATTTTCCCTTTTATGGTCAGTGGTTGTTGATATGCAGTAAAACTAGCTACTTATATAAGTTATAAGTTTGACTGTATTTTTGAAGCTTAAGTTTTGAAGATTAAAGTTAAAGAAATAAACAATAGCAATCCATTTGCTATTGTTTAAAAGGATCAAAATTAGGAGGTGTGCTTTATTGTTATAGGGCGTGTCCTCATTTTGAAAATGATGATAAAAAAGAGATAGATTTTTGCCAATCAAAGTAAATTTTGCAGAGAATATGAATATATTGTCTACAAATTTTCAAAGAGTGGCGAGAATATAGCCATTTTTAGACCATTCAAAAGGTTTTGTTCAGATTGAGGGCACGTCCCAATATTTATGACTGTTTTTTAACTGAGTTTTGAACGAAAAATACTGATAATGATGTTGTTAAAGGCAGCTCAATTAAAAGCAAAGTCATTAGAGGCAAGGTTATTAAACGCAACTGTTTGCGCACACTTTTCTATGAAGTATAGGTCGCAACATTTAGTTACATTAATGACTAATAGCCAAGAAAAGCCGATAAACGTAAATACGAATAAAAAGTGAAGATGATCAGTAAGATGAATCAGCGGGTCATTCAAATGAGCAGATTTTTAGGCTAAAATCGATAGTATGTGCTAAGCGGTATGATCAAATCGTATAGAGGAGTAGATATGAATAAACTGGCTCAATTAAATGATATAACAGCGGTCTTTATAAGAGTATTACAGTGAACACCTATAAACTGAATTTAGGTGACCCCTTAATATAAATATTTATCGAATTATTACAGGTTAATTTGCAATAATTATCCATTGAATAAGTTAGCTTAGCAATAACTAAAAGTTATTGCTAAGCGTTGTGTCTTTATAGGTTGCCTCTTACAAGGGTAATAGTTATCTAGAATGCGACGGTCTATAAAGCACGTGATACTAGTTCATAAACCAGCCATGACTGGCCACTATAGACTGACCTGTAAATACATTAGTAGGGAATGCGGCTAAAAACAGCGCTAACTGGGCAATATCGGTCACTGTTGTAAACTCTTTGTCCACCGTATTGACGAGCATAATATCATTGACGACAGCCTCTTCACTAATACCCTTCTCGACCGCTTGCTCAGGAATTTGCTTTTCGACTAATGGGGTTTTCACAAACCCAGGACAGATCACATGCGAGCGCACATTATGTTCAGCGCCTTCTTTGGCCAGCACACGGCACAAACCAAGCAAGCCGTGTTTGGCAGTAACATAGGGCGCTTTGTACATGGAGGCTTCATGAGAATGTACCGAGCCCATATAAATGACCGTACCTCCTTTATCGCCACTATACATATGCTTTAGTGCCGCTTTGGTGGTCAAAAAAGCCCCGTCTAAATGAATATTTAGCATCTTTTCCAATCAGAAAATGCCATCTTATCTATGGGATCAATGATCTGAATACCTGCGTTAGAAACTAAAATATCAATGCTACCAAAAGCATCAACTAAGCTTTGTACGCCAGCATTGACTGCCTCCTCAGAGGTGACATCCATCTCAATCGCCAGTGCTCGTCCACCAGCAGCTTCAATAATATCAACTGTCTTTTGTGCGGCATCAAGATTGATATCGGCAATACCGACAGCAGCGCCAGCACGAGCGTAAGTCTCGGCAATATCGCGGCCGATACCACTAGCAGAGCCTGTGACTAAAGCGACTTTACCACTTAGATCTTTCTCTAATGTCGTGGTCATAAGTTATCCTTATCATAAATTGAGCAAAATTTATTGAGCAGTGATTATTGAGCAATGACTACAGGGGTTTTTGCTTGCAGCTCTTCAAAGCTGACGCCCTCTGCCAGCTCAACCAACTGTAACCCTTGATCAGTGACATCTAACACTGCCAGCTCAGTGATAATACGATCTACCACCCCTTTACCCGTCAGCGGTAACTCACAATTGGCAAGGATTTTAGGGTCGCCATGCTTATTGACTTGCTCCATCAGTACAATGACTCGCTGCACACCTGCGACTAAATCCATCGCTCCGCCCATGCCTTTTACCATCTTTTGGGGGATCATCCAGTTGGCCAAATCCCCATGCTCTGAGACTTCCATCGCGCCCAAAATTGCCAAATTGACATGGCCACCACGTATCATCGCAAATGATTCTGAGCTACTAAAATAGCTAGCGCCAGACTCAGCCGTGACGGTCTGCTTGCCTGCATTGATAAGATCAGCGTCGACAGCCTCTTCATCTGGAAACTCGCCGATGCCCAATAGACCATTCTCTGACTGTAGCCAAACATCCATACCTTTTGGAATATAGTTCGCGACTAAGGTTGGTAGACCTATGCCAAGGTTAACGTAGTAGCCATCTTGTAATTCTTTGGCAGCGCGCTGCGCCATTTGCTCTCTTGTCCATGCCATGGTGTCATCCTTATCTATTACACTATTTTGTTAATTTACCGTTATAAGATTGCTAACTGGGCTTTATTGATTGAGCCTTGTAAATTAAGCCTTGTCGACGGCTTTGGTCGTTGTTTTTTCGATGCGCTTTTCGGGGCTATCATTGAGCACAATACGCTGTACAAAAATCCCCGGCAGATGGATCTCATCTGGATCAAGCGCCCCAATCTCTACAATCTCCTCTACTTCGGCTATCGTAATCTTACCTGCCATTGCACAATCTGGATTAAAGTTGCGCGCGGTTTTGTTAAATACTAAATTGCCCGCTTTATCCGCTTTTTGTGCTTTGACTAATGACACATCAGCGACTATTGAGTGCTCAAGCACGTAAGTGCGCCCATCAAAATCACGGGTTTCTTTACCTTCAGCGACTTGCGTACCGACCCCAGTTGCCGTATAAAATGCAGGAATACCAGCACCGCCTGAGCGCAATTTTTCTGCCAAGGTGCCTTGCGGAGTCAGCTCGACTTCTAATTCTCCTGCCAGATACTGACGCTCGAACTCTTTGTTTTCACCGACATAAGAGGAGATCATTTTTTTGATTTGACGGGTTTGCAGTAGCAACCCAAGACCAAAATTATCGACGCCAGCGTTATTACTGACACAAGTCAGATCTTTCACGCCGCTATCGCGTAGGGCTTCGATCAAAGCCTCAGGAATACCGCACAGCCCAAAGCCACCGATAGCCAAGGTTTGTCCATCTTTGACAACACTCTCTACAGCCTCTTTGGCACTGCTATACACTTTTGACTGACTCATAATGCTCTCCTTGCAAATGTCATATTTATTATAGGAACGTGCTACGCATGATAATAATTAAAGATTGGTATAAAACAAAATAATACCCATTATCATAAAACCTCGATAAAGCGTGAGGTAACTTAGCATAATATTTTCGCAGCGACTAGCGAATAAATTTTGCAAATCAAAAGCCTTGCATGACTCTCTTAGGTAGGCCGTTAAGAATACGGATATCCACTATATATATGTTAATTATTGGATAATAACGCTGTATTTGATTTTCATTGATCCATCCGCAGGCAAGGCATAATCGGCGTTTTGAAGCTTGCCAAGGAGAGGCGCTCATATTTAGCATACTTGCTATTGTCATTACTTTGTTATTATTGATGTTCTTCGCTTATCGCGGTTATTCGGTGTTGATTCTAGCACCTATCATGGCAGTTTTAGCCGTGTTTTTATCGGGTGATTTTTTGAGTAGTATCCCTGCTTATACTGACGTATTCATGTCGGCACTAAGTGGATTCTTGCTCAAATTCTTTCCTATTTTCTTGCTTGGCGCTTTGTTTGGGCGCTTGATGGCAGACTCAGGTGCAGCGACGGCGATCGCTAATACTGTTGTCAAAAAACTTGGTGCTAGTAAGGCCATCTTAGCGGTCATTTTAGTCTGTGCTATTTTGACTTATGGCGGTGTCTCATTATTCGTTGTAGCCTTTGCTATTTATCCGATTGCTAAAGATTTATTTAAGGCGGCTGATATTCCCAAACGCCTAATTCCAGCGGCTATCGCCTTAGGCTCATTTACTTTTACTATGACCGCCCTACCCGGCACGCCTGCCATTCAGAACGCTATTCCGATCCCTTACTATAATACCAACGTGTTTGCTGCGCCTATCCTAGGTATTATCGGTGGCACGATCATGTTTATCTTTGGTTGGTTATGGCTACAGTCGCGCGCTAATAAAGCTCAAGCTGCAGGTGAAGGTTACGGTATCCATGACGATGATATCGGTGTAGGCGGTGTTGGTGAGAGCCAAAGCAAGACTGCTACGCTAGAGGACAGTGCGCAAAGTAACATCGCGCAAAGTAACTTAGCCAATCAGACTGAAGCTCGTAACACCCATCAGACCTCATTTGCTATTGCGATGATTCCATTAATATTGGTTATTGGTCTCAACGCTCTACTGACTTATATGATTTTCCCAGCAATGGATTTTGCTAGTTTACAGGCCCAGTTCCCTGATCTAAATATTCAAGGATCGCTTGGCTTATGGTCGATCATTATCTCGCTCGTTATTGCCTGTGTGGTACTTATTATCTTACGCTTAGGCCACTGGAATGATCTGCAAAAGACCATTAACCGTGGTACTTATGATTCTATGCTGCCTATTTTTAACACAGGTTCAGAGGTCGGTCATGGAGGCGGTTATTGCTTCATTAGCAGGTTTTCTTATTATTCGCGATAGTATCTTAAATCTAAGCCCTGATAATCCCCTCATCTCAGAAGCGGTGGCGATGACCACCCTAGCTGGTATCACAGGCTCATCCTCAGGTGGTTTGAGTATTGCGTTAACCACACTTGGCGAGGATTATTTGCGTATGGCGGTTGCCGCTGGTATTGATCCAGAGTTGATGCATCGAGTTGCTGTGATGGCGGCAGGTGGCCTTGATATTTTGCCACACAGTGGCGCGGTTATTACCTTGCTGGCGATTTGTGGTCTGACTCCTAGACAGTCTTATCTCAATCTAGCTATGGTCACTATAGCCATTCCGTTATGCGTGGTGGTAACGGTGATTATTTTAGGTACGATGTTCGGGTCGTTCTAACGATAACCCCTTAAGTCTCAAGTATAATCAAAAACCCCACTTAGTTTAGCTGAGTGGGGTTTTATACTATTAGGGTTTTTATAATAAATTAGGTTTCTTACAACATATGATCCAACGATAGTTGTTATTATCTTAGCTACTAATCACCTGCTGCTAATGACTAGTGATCCGTTACCAAGCATCAGTTATCAATTATCAGTTACTAAGACTTGCGCAAATTAAATTAAATTACGGTATCATAGACCCCATTTTTAAAAGTATAACTTAGCGTCGGTTCATACCGATAAAAAAGCTATAAGTATGCTAATAATTAATTCATTTGTTAACATTAAGGTGATAAAAGTGCGTGAGATTCTAGTGACCAGTGCCCTGCCCTATGCCAATGGCTACATCCATTTAGGCCATCTTGTAGAATATATCCAAACGGATATTTGGGCAAGAGCGATGAAGGCGCAGGACCATCAAGTGACTTATGTCTGTGCTGATGACGCGCATGGTACGGCTATTATGCTCAAGGCTGAAGACAATGGCATTACGCCTGAAGAGCAGATAGCGACGGTCAAAGCTTCTCATGAAGCGGACTTTGCCAAGTTTTTGATTGAATTTGATAATTATTATTCGACCCATTCAGAGGAGAATAAGCATTTCTCAGAGCTCATTTATCGCCGTCTAAAAAGCGCAGGTCACATCTCAACCCATGATGTTGAGCAGCTATTCGATCCCGAAAAGCAGCTATTCCTAGCGGATAGATTTGTCAAAGGCACATGCCCAGAGTGCGACGCGGCTGATCAGTATGGCGATAATTGCGAAGTATGTGGGACTACTTATGATGCTACTGAGCTAAAAGAGCCACGCTCAACGTTATCAGATGCGACGCCTGTATTAAAAATCTCTAAGCATTACTTCTTTGACTTGCCTGAATTTGATCAGTTCTTGCGAGATTGGACGCGCACTGACAATCGTCTGCAGCCATCAGTGGCGAATAAGCTACAAGAGTGGTTCGATGCCGGTCTTGCCAGCTGGGATATCTCGCGTGATGCGCCCTACTTCGGTTTTAAGATTCCCGATACCCCTGAAGATGAGCCTGATAAATACTTTTATGTTTGGCTAGATGCGCCCGTCGGCTATATGGCCAGCTTTAAGAATTTATGTGAACAGCGCAAAGGCACTGACCAACCTTTAGACTTTGATCGTTATTGGCTGCAAGAGAATGAGCATAAGACTGAGGTATATCACTTCATCGGTAAAGACATTGTCTATTTTCATGCGCTATTCTGGCCTGCGATGCTGGCAGGTAGTGAGTTTCGTACCCCAACGGGCGTATTCGCTCATGGATTCTTGATGGTCAATGGCGAGAAGATGAGTAAGTCGCGCGGCACTTTTATCAAGGCCGAAACTTATGCCGAATACTTACATCCTGAGTACCTGCGGTATTACTTTGCTAGTAAACTCTCTGACAAGGTTGAAGATATCAATCTTGATCTAGAAGACTTTATGCAAAAAGTGAATTCTGACTTAGTCGGTAAAGTGGTCAATATTGCCAGTCGCAGCGCTGGGTTCTTAGTTAAAAAGTACGATGGCATGCTATCAGAGATTTGCGCTGAACCGCGCCTATTAGAAGATATTACCAAGACGGGCGATGAGATTGCGGCCGCTTATGAGAATCGCGAATTCTCAAAAGCAATGCGTTTGATCATGCAATGCGCGGATAAAGCCAATGAATATATCGATGAGAAAAAGCCTTGGTCGCTAGCCAAGATCGATGGCACAGAGCAAGAAGTACAAGACGTCTGCTCGGTTGCGATCAATATTTTCCGTCAATTAATGGTTTATCTTGCCCCTGTATTACCTGAGCTGACCGCTAATGCCAAAGGCTTCTTAAATATTGATAGTCTAAGCTTTGCCAGTCGTAACGAGTGGTTATTAGGTCACCAAATCAATAAGTTTAAGCCACTTATGCAGCGTATTGAACAAAAAGACGTTGATGCAATGGTTGAAGCCTCAAAAGCATCGCTAGGGTCTACTTCTGACGCAGTAACTGCTCCTGCACCTACTATCGGCTCTACTGTTGAAAATGCTAAAGCCAAAGATACTCAGGCTAAAAGCACTGACAGCGATACTGAGCAAATCGACTATATCGGTATCGAGGATTTCAGTAAGGTTGAAATGAAGGTCGCCCATGTTCTCGACTGTAGCTATGTCGAAGGCGCGGATAAGCTCTTGCAGTTTACTTTAGATGTCGGTGAAGATCAGCCACGTAACGTATTTAGCGGTATTCGCAAATTTTATGAGCCTGAGCAGCTACTGAATAAAAAAGTGATTTGCGTGACCAACCTTGCCCCGCGTAAGATGAAATTTGGTATCTCAGAGGGCATGGTATTGTCTACGGGCAATCCAAAAACTCAGCTAACCGTTGTAACTTTGCCTGATAACTGCGTGATTGGTGATCTTTTGGCTTAAGACTAACTTACTAACACTTTGGTAAAAGAGACCCGCTATGGTATTGCTAAGACTATTAGCTGATATTTTATTGTACCTAGCGGTAGGCTTAATAGTTTATTTCTATTTTACTAATGATATAAAATCACTTTTGCTCGCTATTGGTTTTGGTATTATCAGTGGTCTGCTATTTATGTATACCGCTGATGTAAGGCGCTCGCGACAACATCGTGATATAGAGCCTTACAATTTATGGGACTTTTGGTATTTAACAGACCTATTAGAGATACCATTGCGATTACTTGTTTGGCTGTTTAAAAGCTTATGGCGAGTTTTTGATTGACGACTAATCAGTGCTATGACCTTCATGGCTTAATTTTTGATTGCGATTCGTTACATTACTGTCATAATATAGCGACTTAGATCAAAAAATTGATTATTTATAGCCAAGTTAATTACTAGTACATGACGGCTATTTAATGCTCTATTATGTGACTTATGTAATTAATCCGCCTGCACTTTTTAATTTAAGAGTTAACTGAATATATGACTATTGCCACGACTTTACGCCTAAGCTTATGCGGAGCTACTATCAGTGCCATCAGCATGTTGGGTCTTATTGGATGCTCAAACTCCTCTACCGAAACGACAGTAAGCACTGATGACAGTAGTACCGTCGCAGATAAACCTGCCAAAACGATAGCCATCACTCAAATCGTTGAGCATCCCTCTTTAGATGATATGCGCCGCGGTATTATCGATGAGTTGGCAGATAATGGCTATGTTGAAGGTGAGAATCTAGAGGTTAACTTTCAAAGTGCGCAAGGTAATACGGCAACCGCAGGTCAGATTGCTAAGCAGTTCGTTGGTGACAGTCCCGATGCTATCGTGGCTATCTCAACGCCATCTGCCCAGTCTATTGTCTCAGCGACGACGACGATACCTATCGTCTATACCGCCGTATCTGATCCACTAGGCGCCAAACTTATTAATCCAGATGGCAGTCCTTTTCAAAGTAATTTGACGGGATTGTCTAGTCAGTTGCCGTTAGAGCCACAGCTGGATCTACTACAACAGCTCAAGCCTGACCTTAAGACTATCGGTTACGTCTATAGTCCAGGTGAGGCCAACTCCGTATCATTACGCGATGATCTCAAAGCGGCTCTGCCAGCACGCGGATTGAAACTGCTTGATATTCCTGCTAATCGCCCAACCGATATCGGTATGGCAACTCGTAGTCTACAGGGTCGTGCTGAGATTATTTATACTTCATTCGATAATAACGTAGCCTCCGCTTTTGAGGCGATGACCCAAGCGGCAAATGAGCTGCGTATGCCTATCGTTGCCTCTGATGAGTTCAGTGTGCAGCGCGGCGCTACAGCAGCACTTGGCGTGAACGACTATGATTTTGGTCGAGTTACAGGCAAGATGGTCTATCGAATATTGAATGGTGAAGCGGTAAACACTATCAAGCCGCAGGTCATGAATGATCTGACGCTGTATGTCAGTCCAAAACATGCCAAAGCGCAAGGCGTTACCTTGTCAGCGGATATGCTCAAAAAAGCTATCGACGTTGATGCTAAAACGGCTAAAGCAGTTGAATAAATAGCGAAGCTAGGAAGCTAAGCTAGGATCTAAGCTAAGTAAATTAAAAGCTTTATTTTTGATTATCATTTTATCTATGTATGGAAGCATCTTTTACCTTTAGGAGTGATACCCATGTTATATCAAAATTATGTTGGTCGTTTTGGCAAAGCCTTATTATTAGGCGGTGTTTGCGCGGGCTTGCTTGCGGGCTGTAATCAAGCACCAACAGACGATCCTGATACTGTCGATGGCGCTGTAGGTGGCGACACCAGCTTGGCTATGAAAAACGTAGCTATCACGGCTATCGTTGAGCATCCAGCGCTAGATGATGTCCGTAAAGGGGTCATTGATGAGCTTGCTGAGCAAGGCTTTACCGAGGGCGAAAGCTTGACGGTTAATTTCCAAAGTGCCCAAGGTAATACTGCAACAGCTGGTCAGATTGCCAAGCAGTTTGTCGCTGATGAAGCTGATGTTATCGTCGCTATTGGTACACCATCGGCGCAATCTGTAGCTGCCGCTACTAGCACTATCCCGCTAGTATTCTCAGCAGTGACGGATCCAGTAGAAGCCAAGCTCGTCCCTACTCTTGATGGCTCTGGTACTAATGTCACTGGTGGTTCTGATGCGCTTCCTTATGAGCCACAAATTGAATTGATGCGTCAAATTATTCCAAGTCTGAAAAACGTCGGTTATGTCTATAGCCCAGGTGAAGTTAACTCAACGATTATCTTAAAGAATTTGAAAGAGAAATTGACGCCACTAGGTATTAATGTCTTAGAAGCGCCTGCTCAGCGTAGTAATGATATCGCTATGGCTGCTCGTAGCTTAGAGGGCAAAGTCGATATGATTTATACCTCAACGGACAATAACGTCGTCTCCGCTTATGAGTCCTTGTATCAAGTTGCTAAAGAAAGTAAAATTCCGCTGATTGCTTCTGATACCAGCTCAGTTGAGCGTGGCGCTGTTGCAGCATTGGGCGTTGATTATTATAGCTTAGGTCGTGAGACAGGCAAAATTGTCGCTCGTATCTTAAACGGTGAAAAAGCAGGTGATATTCCAGTCTACACGCCGCAAATGCTGAATCTATATGTCAGTCCAAAGAACGCGAAAGAGCAAGGTATTACGTTGCCACAAGCGCTTATTGATGAAGCCAAAGAAGTGCTAGAATAAGTCGCTTGTTATCAGTGGCTTTGCGCTAGCTCTATTTGATTAGTGCTAGCTTGGCTTTAAACGATGATTTTATGAGTTAAGCATAATTATCGTCTGTTTTGACGCTATAATAGCGTTCTATGACTATATACATAGATATATATGGAGACAAGCTCAGCTATAACGTCTTAGGCTGGGCTTGTTTTTTATAGATTTTAGAATAAATACTTATGATTATCTGTTATTGTAACCTGTTCTGGTTCACCCTAACTGCAGATTGTTTGATCTGTTAAATTCACCGCTCAGTGGTTTGGCTCGTAGGATCTATAAAGGTTATTTATTTATAAATCATTTTTAATGCCAAACGCTTGATTATGACTTATTGATTACTTATGTCTTTAATTGCTTTTTTTGGTGCGCTTGAGAGTGGTCTAATCTACGGTCTAGTGGCGCTTGGCGTGCTGATCTCATTTCGTACTTTGGACTTTCCTGATTTGACCGCTGACGGTAGCTTTCCATTAGGCGGTGCGGTCGCTGGCATCTCTATTGTGGCTGGGGTCAATCCTTGGTTAGCTTGTCTTTTCGGTATGCTGGCAGGCTCAGTCGCAGGTATCGTGACCGCTTGGCTACACGTCAAGCTCGGTATCTTGCAGCTATTAGCCAGTATCTTAGTGATGGTCGCGCTATATTCGGTCAACCTACGTATTATGGGCGCGCCGAATTTGCCACTGCTAGGCGAGACTACCGTGTTTAGCTCGCTAGTCACTGATGGAAACGGTTATTGGATGCGCTGTTTGATCATCGGCGCTGTAGTCATTATTGCCAAGCTCTTATTAGACTGGTTTTATAGTACAGAAACCGGTCTATCTATGCGCGCTACAGGCTCTAACTTACGGATGGCACAGGCACAGGGCATCAATACCTCGTGGATGACTATCACAGGTATGGCGGTCTCAAACGGGTTGATTGCTTTGGCAGGAGCGCTGTTTGTACAGACTCAAGGTGGCGCTGATATCTCCATCGGTATCGGTACTATTGTTATCGGTCTAGCTGCGGTTATCATTGGTGAGACGATTATTCCAGCCAAGCGTATTTGGTTAATCACCTTGGCTGTCATCCTAGGTGCGGTACTGTACAAGCTATTTATTCAGGTAGCACTATCCAGCGACTCCCTACGCAGTATCGGCTTTGGGCCGCAAGACTTAAACTTGATCACTGCCCTATTGGTCGTCATTGCCCTAGTCTTACCAAAAGCTAAGGGTAAGTTTATGAGTCGTAAATTACGAGTCTGAGAATTAGCTTATGTCTTATAAGCAAACCCTAAAATAAGTCTATTACATAGTAATTAAAGCGCAGCCAAGAGATGCATTATTAATTAGGTTTAGTCATATCATTCTATCGTAGCTATAACAATTAATAAGCGCTCATTGGCCAAAAAGCAAGCAGAAGGAATAACGATTATGATGCAAGCTAAAGATTTGCGCTTGACCTTTAATCCAGGCACGCCCATCGAAAACCCTGCATTGCGCGGTATCGATCTCAATATTGCTGACGGTGAATTTGTGACCGTGATTGGTACCAATGGCGCGGGTAAATCGACTTTTTTAAATGCAGTCAGTGGCACAACGCGAGTCGATAGTGGTTCTATTCTTTTGAACGGTATCGATGTTACCAAAAAGTCTGCCCATCAGCGCGCGCACTGGGTCGCTCGTGTATTCCAAGACCCGATGGCAGGGACTTGTGAGGCGCTAACCATTGAAGAAAATATGGCATTAGCCTATAAGCGTGGCGGTAAACGTGGCCTAAGCTTTGCACTTAACCCTAATAACCGCGATCTGTTCAGAGAAAAGCTCTCCGTCTTAAAGCTTGGACTTGAGAACCGTCTTACCGATAGAATGGGTCTGTTATCGGGTGGTCAACGCCAAGCGGTCAGCCTGCTTATGGCTTCCCTGCAACCGTCCAAAATCTTACTACTCGATGAGCATACCGCAGCGCTTGATCCCAAGACTGCGGCCTTTGTATTAGAGTTAACGGACAAAATCGTCACCGATAATAATCTGACCACAATGATGGTGACTCACTCTATGCAGCAGGCGCTAGCCCATGGTACACGTACGGTTATGTTGCATCAAGGACAAGTGGTACTCGATGTCGCTGGTGATAAGCGCCAAGGGATGACCGTCCATGATCTGCTGGATATGTTCGAGCAAACGCGTGGTGAAAAAGTCGATGATGATAGCTTAATTTTGAGTCATTAGCTTTTTAGAGTCAGAGTAAAAAGAACAAGCTTAAAAATATTAGCCTCAATATCTGAGTTCTTTAATGGGCTGGAAATATGCGAGGCATAATTTATTGTTCTTTAATAATTTAGCTGCTTATTCTGTGGGTTAGTACCTACGCTACGCAGCTGATCCATCTAAAAATTAACCATCAAGCAAAACCAACTTCTGAATCAACTCACTGACATGCTGCGCTTGCATTTTTTTCATCACTCGTGAGCGATGCACCTTCACCGTACGTAATACCTCCAAATGATCGACGGTTATTTTATTCAAATTGCCTTACATAATCTCATTGGCGACTTGCTTTTCTTGCAAGCACGATGAATATGTAGCACGTATAGCTGACTATATTGCTTGTCATACTACTCTAGGGGCTGAATACTTCGCGGGTAGCTTGCTTTATACCGAATACTACACGGTCTATCACCGCGCTCATACTCCAGTCGTTACTGTACTCACTACAGCTACATCCGCGGTTGGGATCCTTGGTATGAGCGGTTGCTCCCAGCCAAAGCCTTTCGAATAAAATGCTTCTCAATATGGGCTTGTCACTACTGATGATGCCAATAAAGATATCGGCACTTATATCCTGCCGCAAGATACGTCCATCCTAGATGAGCCTAACGCTGAGCAGATTGTATGCGGCAAGCGCTGATTGAACGAGACTAAGCGAATACTATCAAATAATGTCGGCGCACAGATGAACTGTAATAGCTATCATATCGCCCAAGGTAAAACTCCTTTAGACGCTTCCTGCATCGATAGACCAATCACTATCCTCGGGTCATGCCGCGCTCTAGTAAAGAAGTAGATATCGATAATGCAGGTACTATCGACACCTCACTAATTCCAGATCCTGTACAGAGTGAAAAGATCTATTATGCGCAGTGTGCCACTTGCCACAGTGATAATGGCGAAGGTATCAAAGACAGCCGCGGTGATATCGTCTTCCCACCTCTTTGGGGTGATGAATCTTTTAATATCGGTGCAGGTATGGCGCGTACCTATAAAGCGGCTGCCTTTGTAAAGTACAACATGCCGATGGGTATTCAAACCCAAGGGCTTTAGGGTCACGGTAACGTATTGAGCGATCAAGACGCAGTCGATGTAGCCGAGTTTTTTACCCATAAGCCGCGCCCTGATTTTGCCAAAAAAGACGGCGATTGGCCAACAGTGAAGAAGCCAAAAGATGCGCGTTATTAGTTAGTCGTTAAATCAGAAGCTAATAATTGAAGATTAATTATAATTATAATTATAACTTTGAATTCATCCTTATAAGTTCAACCCAACCTAAAAACCACTCGTGGTTTTTAGGTTTTTTTATGCATAAGAGCAAATATTATCAATAGATTTCGTAGTAACTCTCTAGCAAGAATAAACAATAATCTCTTATATTTATTGTAACTCTAGCGTATATTAGCTATTATCTGCTAAGACCAACGGTATATTTATTGGTTTAAACGGTATATATATAAGTTTAATCGGTATTATTATCGGTTTAAATGGTTTTAAAATAGATTGCTAGTGGCATAGGTTCTAGTAGTTTAGACATGTTTATCTTTAGCCATGCTTATTAGTTTATTTTTAATAGAGAAAGTTATCTTATGAGCCATATTTATAAAGTGATGTCGAACTGCGCAGCCACTAGCGCGGATTATAACAATCGTTTGCATGGCATGGTTAGCTGCAAATCAGCTATTAATGCAGGCTCAAAATTGTTACGCTCAAGTAGTATATGGATTGCCATAGGGCTTAGCTTTTCATATCAAGCATTTGCTGTAGTGCCCTATATCACATCTTCTCAAGACATAGTTGCTGTCAGCGATAACTGCCGCTCTACCATTGGTAATACATCGGCTAGCGTGGATTTGATAGCTATGGGTTGCGACTCCAAGCGTACACAGGCCAGTACGACGGTCGATACGGACTCTAGTAATGAAGTGACTGCTTTGGATAAGAGCTCTAGCATGACCTTAAATAATATGAAAAGTCGCAGTAAAGCAGTTACTGCTAGTGGCGGTCAATTAACTACTCTACGCAATGATCTAGATGACGCTATCAATGAGCTTGGCTACAAAATAAATGAGGTAGAAGACAACGCTAATGCTGGTATATCAGCTGCAATGGCAATGTCTTCTATACCTCAGTCGTTCTTACCAGGCAGGTCATTAGTAGGTGGCGGTATCACCACTTATAATGGAGAAAGCGCTGTTGCTATTGGTCTGTCAACTGTCTCTAATAGCGGTCAATGGGTCATTAAGGTTAATGGTACAGCAGATAGTCAAGGTAACGCTGGCGGTGCTATTGGAGCTGGCGTCCACTTTTGAGATCATTATTAAATCTATGCTATATCGCTTCATGATGACAGCACTCTTTCTAACTTTGTAATACATTCTCATTCTGTAATGCCACTAAAAGTTTATTTTAAAAGCTGCTAATTATTGATTGGCAGCTTTTTTGTTAGGTCTATTGTGAGCCAAGATAGTTAGTTATCGACTTTATAGATATTTATTGCTACCCTAATTTTAACTTTGCTAGATGGCAGAGCCTAATGTTAAATCTTTGCCTTTACCTTGCTGTAAATCTGATCGACTTCTATAGCGCCTAGCTTATAGTCCTTATTGATATCTGAGACCTTCATTATGTTAAAAAAGCAATACATCGCTATTTTCCCTGTTTTGCTAGCTGCTGGTTGTACGGGTCAGCAGGCGATGCAACAGACCAACAAACCTATACGTCAGGGTAATGTTGACATTACTCAAACCCAAACCATCACCGTCAAACCTCAGCCAGCGCCTATCATCGTAAAGCCTACTGTCGTTACGCCAGTGCCCGCGCCGCAACCAAGTTATCGCAGCTTTAATGATTGGAAATCGGACTTTTCTATGCGCGCGATCGCCGCTGGTAAAAGCAGCTATGATGTTCGGCGTTTGCTTGATTCAACTTATCTGAATCAGCAAGTTATCTCTTTAGACTCAAGTCAGCCTGAATTCTCAAAAATGCCTTGGGATTATGCAGACTCCGCCGTATCGAGTGGTCGAGTCAGCACAGGCAAAAGCAAATACTCTGAGCAGCGCTCTTACTTATCTGGGCTACAGTCGCAGTATGGCGTTAATAGTGAAATCATCGCCGCGATTTGGGGTATGGAGTCCTCGTTTGGCGCGGTAACGGGTAATAGCTATATTCCAAGCTCGCTTGCCAGCCTTGCCTTTGATGGTCGCCGTCAAGAGTTCGCTGAGACTCAACTGCTCTCCTTAGTTGAGCTATTGCAGCGCGGCGATTTGTCTTGGTCACAGCTCGACGGCTCTTGGGCGGGCGGTATGGGACAGACACAATTTATCCCTGACACTTGGATGAAGTTTGGCGTTGATGGCGATGGTAACGGTCATCGCAACCCTTGGGCGACCGCGGATGCCCTCGCCTCTACCGCCAATTATCTGAGCCAATCAGGTTGGGTACGTGGTCTTGCACCCTTTTATGAGGCCACTTTGCCAAGCTCTTTTGATTACTCAACCGTCGGTAGCAAGCAGTCTGCTGCGCGCTGGGCGGCTATGGGCGTCGACACTATTGAAGATGTGTTTTTGGATGCTAATACTCAAATGGAGCTGTGGCTACCTGCAGGTAAAGACGGTCCAGTGCTATTACTAAGCCCTAACTTTGATGTGATTAAGGTCTATAACAATTCATCAAGCTACGCGCTTGGCGTAAGCTTACTGGGTAAAGCTATCGCAGGACAGAGCGGTCTACGTAAGTCTTGGCCGCGCTATGAGCGTCCGCTGTCGACCTCACAAGTGACGCGCCTGCAACAGCGCTTAACCAGCTCAGGCTACGACACTAAAGGCGCTGATGGCATTATCGGTACTAACACGCGTAAAGCGTTCCAGCTATGGCAGGCTAACAATGGTCAGACGCCAGATGGCTTTATCACTCAGAACAGTGCCTCATCCTTAGCGTCGTGGTGAGACGCTTGGACAAAGCCGTTTTTTGGAAGTAAATACTGGCAGCAGGTTTTGAATAACGGTTACTAATTAACTTTTATCAGAAATCTAAAAATAAAAAGCACTCAATATTGAGTGCTTTTTTATAGTCATAAACTTATCTATTGATCGTACCTTTTTACTTAGTCAGCGACCGCGCCTAATATTTGTAAAGGTAATGTCACCACATCGAAGGCTAAAGCAAACGGTAATAATACTAGCTTTTGACCTGTACTTGCACCACTAGTTGTCGTTTGAGTTTGCTGAGTTTTACCATAAAAAGTCACAGTATAAGGCTTGCTTAGCGCTTTGTACTGCGACTGAATCATACTAAGATTGCTAACTTGTGGATAGATAGCGCCTTGTACGGGCACATCAAAACAAAAGCGCTGAGCGTTAATACGTAAGTCACTATCTGAGCTACAGTCTTGACCACCGTTTTGTAAAAAGAACTGGTAGTCACTACGCGCAAATTCATCTTTGAGCTTGGCATAAGACATTTTCATCCGTCCCTGAAAGTAGCCATCATTGTTTGGCACCGTAAAGCTCATAGCATTTTCAACGTTGATATTTTTTGGATCGAGTTTAGTCAATAGGCTTATCATCTCAGTACCACCTTGGGTGAGCACGTAGCTATTCTTTTCCCCAACGATGACCATAGTGGCATTGGGCGTTTTTGGCAAGGCGCTGGCAGGACGACCAAAGGCGACAATTTGATCTTGCGAGAGGACACTGTTGACCGTATTAGTAGTCGTTCTAGTATTACTCTCTAATAGCTCATTGGTGGCACAACCAGAGCTTGCCAATAGTGCGCTGAGTGCTGCTCCAGCTATTAAGGTTTTGGTAGCGCTAATAGAGACTTTTCGACTATTAATACTCATGATGCTCATCCTTGTTTGACTATAATTAAATATGATTAAAAGGAATTAACCCTTAAAATGACTATTTTTGCTAGTGTCCTATAACGGTCAGCTTTAGTCCATCTTTTTATCATTTTAATTATCGACTTTAACTGACTTATGCGATTGTCATTGAGTAAAATATTTAGTTGTCGCCTATAATCATAGCGTGGCTATTTGTAAAAACTATAATAATATTAAGTCAATAGACTAAGAAAGGGTGAGAAAACATGGCGATATACGTGGATTTTATGTGTATAGAGCACAGAGGTTATAAGTGGTGTCATATGTTAGCAGACAGCCTACAAGAACTGCATGATTTTGCGGAGCTTATTGAGGTAGATAAACGTTTATTTCATCGTAATGCCAGTTACCCCCATTATGATATTACGGTCGCGATGCGCTTGATAGCGCTCGATAATGGCGCTATCGCTGCCGATAGAAGAACTATTATTAGCTGTGCCAAGAAGTTAAAAATTGAATTGCATAGTTTTGAGTGATGATACTTTGATTTGGCTGTTAGCATAGGTCACTGAGTCGCTATTGGCATAGCCTTTGCTACGGTTAGCACTGGCAGTGATGCCGCCGCTAATGTTTTGACCAAAGCTGGCATAACCGCCAATTGCTGTATTTGAGCTTGAATTAGTGCTACGAGTGTTGCTGGTTTACGCAACACCATTGACGTTGAAGTCATTGTCCGCTTGGAATAGGGTGTCGCTATTTAAATAAACAACTGCGCTGTATTAGTTTTAAAGTCAACAGACTATATCGAATTTCAGACACAAAAAAACCCCAAACAAGCTAATGTTTGAGGTTGAAACTTTGCTTAAACTTAAAAAGTTAACTAAGTTTTAAATATGGCGCAGCGGACGGGACTCGAACCCGCGACCCCCGGCGTGACAGGCCGGTATTCTAACCAACTGAACTACCGCTGCTAAGGTCGTACTAGCTTTTGTCCTTTCTTCTATAAGAAGATAAGACCCACTTACTAATAAGTGGTGGGTGATGACGGATTCGAACCGCCGACATTCTGCGTGTAAGGCAGACGCTCTACCAACTGAGCTAATCACCCTTGCTGTGGGTGTGTATTATATAGATTTACACTTGGCTGTCAAACACTATTTCGACATTTATGATCTATTTTCGCCTATTTTATCGCCTATAACTATAAGCATCTGTTTTTGTTGGTTTTATAATTTGCCAAAATATAAAATTATTTCGTATAGGCTGCATTCTTCTGTATAGAAGGTTACTTCGCAGTGAGCGCTTGTTCTATATCCGCTTTGATAGCATCAGGTTTAGTCGTTGGTGCATACCGATCAATCACTTGTCCATCACGACCAATCAAAAACTTAGTAAAGTTCCATTTTATGCCATCAGTCAATAGGCCACCCTTTTGATCCTTTAGCCAATTAAAAATAGGATCGGCATCTTTGCCATTGACATCGACTTTGCCCATCATTGGGAAACTGACACCATAGTTTTTTTGACAAAATGCGCCAATTTCATCGTTACTACCAGGGTCTTGACTGCCAAACTGGTTGCACGGGAAACCAATCACTGTTAGTCCCTGATCTTTGTACTGCTGGTATAGCGTCTCTAACCCTTCAAACTGCGGGGTAAAGCCACATTTGCTAGCGGTATTGACCACCAATAACACTTGCCCCTCATAACCAGCGAAAGACTGCGCAGTACCATCCATAGTTTCAGCGCTAAAATCGTAAATATTACTCATTATATATCCTTAATTTTCATTAAATTTTTGCGTACGTGAGACTTAGTAGTATTCATGGCCAATAAAAATAAGGGCGCTAGTATTAGCTCCCCTACTAAATATCAATAAATTGCTAAACCGTAGCCGCTAATACAAGCGTATCAGTGCTCGTTTTTGTCCAAGTCAATAGATACGGAGTTAATGCAGTAGCGCATACCTGTGGTCTCACGCGGCCCATCAGGGAAGACATGACCCAAATGTGCCCCGCAGTTGCTACAAGTGACCTCAGTACGACGCATACCTAGCGAGTCATCGACATGCTCATCAATCGCGGCATTGTCGACACCTTGATCGAAGCTTGGCCAGCCGCAACCTGCATCAAACTTATTATCCGAATCAAATAAGCTAGCACCGCAGCCTTTGCAGCGATAAACCCCTTTATCATCGATATCATTATAGACGCCAGTAAAAGGGCGCTCAGTGCCCTTCTCTCGCATCACATGATACTCATCACTCGTTAAACGTTGCTTCCAATCGGCTTCCGTTAACTGCGCGATTTCGTCTTTGTTAAGTTGCTTGTCTTGCATGAGTTATCCTTATTTTATCGTTTACCTAAGAGCTTAATGTTTAAAAGCTTGTTATCTAAAAAACTTAACTTGTCTAAGATATGGTAGTTATGGTCTGTGTTACAAGATGAGATCAGTTATTTTTACCAAACTTAAACGCAATTAATATTTATTTTTTAGGAATTATAATCGAGTTGTATCAGCAGAAAATCATTATTCAATAGCCCAAAAACAGTGACGCTTTGTGTAAGTTAGGTTATAGCCTCCGTTATCATAAAGCTTTACTTTAGCGAGGTTTTCAATACAATTCTTAATAGGATAAATGCAAGTAAATCTTGCAATATTATTATAATAAACCGCTTGCATACTTACTCAAAATGCAATAATATCTTGCATTATGTGCTGAATAAAGTTTAGGTATTTATATCGGCTTTAGATATAGAGTGAGCTACTGAGCTTTGGTTGGACTAAGAATTATAATAAGTTAGTTATACAATGAGAAATCAGAGTATGTCCTAAATATAGGCATGTCTTAAACAATAAAGCACGCAGTATGTTCTATTTAAGGTCAAGGGTTTAAAAAAGGTGAGATGATAATGAAAGACAGTCAAGATAGATCAGCCCAAGCTGAGCGTTTGGTAGCACTGCGCCGTGCTAAGGGCTTAACAGCAGCGCAATTAGCCAAAGCGATGACAGACGCTGGCGCTAAGGTAAGCCGCGGTGCTATCTCTAACTGGGAGCGTGGCACCAACGGTATCGTATCATCGAAGCTGCCTACTTTAGCTCGAATATTAGGCTGTAGCGAGGGCTATCTACTACGGGGCGATATCAATGATAACCCTGATAATCTCTATAACTCGCCTGCTGACATTAGTAACGATAACGATCAATCAACGACCAAAGTAACAGCGGTTCCTACTGATACTCAAATACAAGATCTGTCTCAATTTGAGCAAACATCCAATAATAATGTTAAAAATTCACAGTATAAAGCTATGGAAGGTAAAACTATGAGCATTCTCAAAAAATCCGATAAACTACAGAACGTTTGCTATGATATTCGTGGTCCACTACTCAAAGCGGCCAATCAGATGGAGGCAGACGGTCAACGTATCCTTAAATTAAACGTTGGCAATCCTGCGCCGTTCGGCTTTACAGCGCCGCATGAGATCATACGCGATGTGGCGATGAACCTGACGGAAGCCATTGGCTATTCAGATTCACAGGGTATCTTTTCAGCGCGTAAAGCGGTATTACAATACTATCAAGCTAAAGGGTTTTTATCGGCGGTTGACGTTCGTGATATCTATTTAGGCAATGGGGTGTCTGAGCTTATCGTGATGACAATGCAGGCATTGATGAGCGATGGTGATGAAGTGTTGATTCCTAAGCCTGATTATCCGCTATGGACAGCAGCGGCTAACCTTGCCGGCGGCAAAGCGGTACATTATCGCTGTAACGAAGAGGATAACTGGCAGCCTGATATCGAAGATATCAAATCTAAGATCACTAGCAAAACTAAGGGCATCGTTATTATTAACCCTAACAACCCTACTGGTGCCTTGTATACTGACGAAGTACTCAAACAGCTCGTTGAGGTCGCAGTAGAGCATGATTTAGTAATCATGGCTGATGAGATTTATGATCGCGTTCTTTATGATGATGCGACGCATACCCCTATGTGTACTTTGACCGATCAAGCGCTAGTTTTATCCTACAGTGGGCTGTCAAAATCGCATCGTATCGCAGGTTTCCGTGCCGGATGGATGATGGTTTCTGGTCAGAAAAGCCATGCTACCGACTTTATTGAAGGCTTAGATATGTTAGCCTCTATGCGTCTATGCTCAAACGTACCAGGCCAATATGCTATTCAAACAGCGATGGGCGGCTATCAAAGCATGAAAGAGCTGACCTCTCCTAAAGGACGCTTGACTAAACAGCGTGATCTAACGACCTCTCGCCTAAATGCTATTCCAGGTATCTCTTGTACTAAGCCTCAAGGTGCATTTTACTGCTTCCCTAAAATGGACCCTGCCATTTATCCTATCGAAGATGATATGCAATTTATGATGGATTTATTGGTCGACGAAAAAGTATTAATGGTACAAGGTACGGGCTTTAATTGGGATACGCCTGATCATTTCCGTGTAGTATTCATGCCGAATTTAGATGAGCTTGAGAATGCTATGGATCGCTTAGATCGCTTCTTCGCCAAAAAACGTAAGCAGTATGGTACGGACAAAGTGGTCAATGATCAGGCGAAAGACTCTAAAACTTCTAAACCTGAAACCGCAGATGCTTAAAGCTTGATGGCTACTTGATAGGCATGTTATATGGATTAAAAAAAACGCTTAGCGATACATTTCGCTAAGCGTTTTTTATTCGGCACTATTTTATTAATGGACAACGATACTAAAACTGACCTAAAAAATCTGCATTAAAATCAAAAAGCTAAGTGCTGACATGATAGCTGCCGCCGGTAGAGTGATAACCCACGCTAAGCCAATAGGTTTCATTAATGCCCAATTGGTATCTCTGTTGACGATACCGATACCCAACACCGCGCCTACTAAGGTGTGCGTGCTCGATACGGGTAAGCCCATAGTAGATGCGCCCATGACCACAGCAGCCGCAGCGAGCTCCGCTGAAAATCCAGAAGCAGGATGCATTTTGGCCAAATTAGTACCAACGGTTTGGATTACTTCTTTACCGATGAACCAAAGACCGACGATAAGCGCGACACCAAAAGTTAGCATGACCGCAGGAGGTACGGCCGCTTCTGATGCAATACTATTAGTACGGATGACATCCATAATCGCCGCAAAAGGTCCGACTGCATTGGCAATGTCATTAGAGCCATGACTAAAGGCAAACGCCGACGCGGTGAATACCTGCATCCAGCTAAACATAATAAAAGTCGCTTTGGTCAGGTCTTCTTTGTGCTTACCACGAATACTCTTGGTATAAACAAAAGTCGCCAGCCACACCATAGCAGCGACCATACCCATGATCAAAAAGCCTTGCAAAGTCGTCATATTATTATTGACGTTTTTGAGACCTTTGAATATCACCAATGAGGACATAACTGCCCCGCCTGCAGCAGCAATGATAGGTACCCATTGCTTAATGGCTTTTAAGGTATCTAAATTACTACGCTCGTTCTCAATCTTGTAGAGGCTCTTATAATAGTCAGTCTCTAGATCTTCAACGACACAATCATCGTCTTTATAGATTTCTTGGTCACGAAGCATAGCTGAGGTATAAGCCAATTGCTCAGACTCTGTCATAGCCTCCAAAAATACTTTATGCTCTTGCTTTAGAGTCTTTTTATTATCTTTTAAAGTGACAAGATAAGCCTCTGTTCTATCATTATACTCAATGATGTTTTTCTTAATCTGACTATATAATAAATAAGAGATCAAGCCGCCAAGCAGTGGCGATAGCACCCAAGAGATAGCAATAGTGCCGATAGTGCCCCAATTCACTGTTGAGAGCGCCATTTCGGTACCCCCTAAAGTGATACCTAGCACAATAGAGCTACCGACTACCCCGCCGATGATGGCATGGGTCGTTGAAACAGGCAAACCCTTACGAGTTGCAAATAGTAGCCAAAACGCAGCAGCGATCAAAGCTGAGAGCATGACATATATGAACTGATTGGGACTGACGGCCAAACCGTCCAAATCAACAATACCGCTACGGATGGTATCGGTTACTTCACCGCCTGCTAGTACCGCTCCAGACACCTCAAATATCGCAGCTATTCCCAATGCTTGGGGGATCGTTAAGGTCCCAGCGCCCACTGAGGTACCAAAAGAGTTGGCGACGTCATTACCACCGATATTGAATGCCATAAAGACACCAAAAGCAGTAGCAGCAAGGAACAATGAGGTCTGCTGATGCATGGTGTAGTCAAGGCCCCACCATAAAAAATAGCCCGTCATACCAATTAACAGTATGGCAAAGAATATATTGATTCTCATGGAGCCGACATCTTTGGTTGATGCGTTAGAACTGCTACTATTACCCATAGATTAACACGCCTTGCGTAAGCTGAATGATGGCTCTACGATTGATGCCGTTACCTTGCTATTTATACGATAATTTTAGTTATCGTATAAATAGTAAGTAACGTAATGATATTTGAGATAAAAAAGTGAAGTATAATGCAGGCCATCTTAACTATGCCCAAGCAAAAACTTCGGGCATATTATAAAGCTTATTGCCGTAATAATGTTTTATTTAAGACTTCACTAGGATTATTTTTCTATAAAGTGATTTATTACAAAAATAGGCCCTGTCTGAACCTTCGACCCTATTATGTTTATTTTAAGACCGTTGTCAAAGTAATTGTATGACCCAGCAAACGCGCCTTAATAAAAACCTTAAGCTTTTATCATCGCTTCAAGCTGCTTGATGGCGTGATCCAACACTTGCAAACGCGCACTACGCTTATCGTTAGTTGCAATAATGCACCAAGGCGCAGCTTCAGTGTCAGTACGTGCCAGCATATCAGCTGCCGCTTGCACGTAGTTGCTCCAGTTATCACGATTGCGCCAATCATCATCGGTGAGCTTAAACTGCTTGTGCGGCGTATCGGCGCGAGCCTCAAAGCGCTCTAATTGCTCCTCCTTATCAATCGCCAGCCAGTATTTGATCACCAGCGTTCCTGCATCGACCAAGTCAGTCTCAAAGCGGTTGATTTCATCATAAGCACGTTGCCACTCATGGGGCTTGGCAAACGCTTCAATACGTTCAACTAATACTCGCCCATACCAAGTACGATCAAAGATGGCGATACGGCTAATGCGATCGGTTTGCTCATTGGGCAACCGCGTCCAAAATCGCCATAAATAAGGGTGCTGTAGCTCATAAAGCATCGGCGCACCGATGTTATAGATTTGATATTCACGTGGATCGAGTGGCGCTACCATGCGCTTGATAGCGCCGCCTTTGCCTGCTGCATCCATACCCTCAAAAGCAAATACCACATGGCGACCATTACGAGCGCGTATGAGCTTGGCAAATTTGGCTTGTTTGTCTGCTAATTGCTCACGGTAGTCTGACTTGTCCAAATCAGGGTCTTTTATCTTAGTTAATGGCTTGGGAATATCAGCAGCCCCAAACTTATTAGTATGGCTGGTAGATTCAGCTGGCTCGTCAGCCAACGCTTCAAGCGCAGATTCAGATTCACGACTACTCGCTAAGGCTCTTTGCATCGCGTGCAATACCTCGTGACAAAAGCTAGTAGTTGCTTGTTCTTTATCACTACCATCTATGATGATCCAATCACCCTGCTCGCGTAATAGAGCGGTGGCAACCTTATTGAACTGCTCGACTATCTCAGTATCATTCCAGTCAATCTGATACAAAAACTGCGGGTCTACGTCATCATCATTTAGTCTCTCTTTTAGGGTTTCGGCATCGATATGAAACCAGCATTTTAATACTTTGGTTTGATTAACCGCCAAGTCGCGCTCAAAAGCGTCGAGCTGATCCAGCTGTTGCTGTAGATAGTTTTGCCACTCAGTGATAGGTAGCGCTGATAAATTAGCTGAGCTTTCGCTCTTTTTATCTTCACTTTCACTTATCATGCGCATGATGTTATATAGCAGATCGGCATACCAGTTACCAAAATACACCATCACATCGCCGTGGCGCGGCATAGCTTGCGTATGTGCTTGCCAAATAGGTTGATAATCTTGTGGTGGATAGCCGATAGTAGCCTCGACCTTTAATAGGCGCGGATCGACCCACTGGCGTAATTGCTTGACTGCCTGACCCTTACCTGCCTGCTCCATACCATTCACGAGTACTAATAACCCTGTGGGCCTACTCGTTGATGACGGCGTTTGCTGGCGAGTGGCACGCAGCGCAAATTGAGCGGTGACTAGTGCTAATCTTAGCTCATCTTTATTTAAGGAGAACTCGCTCAAAGGATTGGGTATTAGTCGCTCATTGACGACTTGTGAGTCAACCTGATCATGGGTTGCTGAAACTATTTGCTTGGACTTATTCTTCGGCATAGTTAAACTCTTTATATAATTAAACTCTTTATAATAGTTAGGCATTGATATAAGTGGGCACTCATTTGTATAAGTAGGCAGTGATAGACTCAACCTGCTTTTAGGCTTTAGACTTTAGGCTTTAGGCTTAATAATAGCATTCACCTTATCCTTATAAAATTGTGCTATGTAACAGTTTGGCATTTGTATTAGCCACGCTTTTCTTTTACTGTTACTTATACAGAATATCCATAACCCCACTCTCAACTTCGAAAGTGATTGAAAAAAGAAGAGCACCTCACTAATCTATTGTTTTCGACCAAGAATACAATGGAGTTGTGAGATGCCCATAGACGAATTTATCATCAATATCTATTTAATGGTAGAGCAATATTACAAAATAGTCGTCACCAAACCCTTGCGAAGTGCAGGTTATGCGCCAAAGCTAAGTGATCCTGAGGTTATTTGCATGGAGATGGTCGGTGAATTTTTACACCTTGATCAAGACAAACAAATTTGGCAATACTTTACCCAGCATTGGCAAGACTGGTTTCCAGCCATCGGCTCATACCCTAACTTCGCAAAGCATTGCGCCAATCTGTGGCAAGTCAAACAGCAGATACAAGATAAAGTCAGTCAAATTGAAGGCCGTGACAACATTCATTTTATGGATGGCTTTCCGATACCCGTCTGTCATTATGGACGCGCTTATCGGCATAAGAATTATCAAGACTTAGCAGCTTTTAGCTACTGTGCCGCTAAGCAAGAGAGGTACTATGGCTTTGAAGGCCATTTGCTTGTTAACTTATCGGGCATGATTAAAGGCTTTACCTTTGCTCCTGCCAATGTTGATGAAAGAGCGGTTGCCCCAGAAATCACCACTCATATTCATGGGCTACTTGGCGCTGATAAAGGGTATATCAGCCCTAGTCTGACATCGTACTACGACGCTCAAGGCGTGGATTTACAAACGCCACTCAGAGCCAACATGAAAGAGGATAGACCCAAACCTGTGGTAAGGCGGCTAATGAAAGCCCGCCGTATCGTTGAAACAGTCATTGGTCAGCTATCAGAACGATTTAATATACAAAGGGTACGAGCAAGAGATTTATGGCATTTGTCTCATCGATTGATTCGTAAGATTCTTTCACACAATCTGTGCTTTGTACTCAACAAAAAACTTGGTAATCCGCCTCTTCAGTTTGATTTGCTTATTTCAAGTTGAGAGTGGGGTATCCATAATAAGTCCTTATACCTATTCTTGGACTTATAATTATTTTTAGATAGTTGATTGCTTACTCTTAGAGCTAACGTTTTTATAGCTAAAGATTTATTGTGGTTTGTCATTTATGTTTTATAGCTTAGCGTTCTACGGTTAAATGATTTGAGGGTTTAACGGTTTAAAATTATACAGGACTGGCTGTCATGACTGCTTTTGTAGAGTTACAACAACACTTAAAGCGTTACTGGGCATTGCCTTATCATGATGATCCCAAGCTTAATACGGTACTTAACGAAGTACAAGCGTGGCAGCGTATACGTATTCAGCGTACGCATAGCGAATTATTTGCGCAGCCTAACCATCAGCTGATGGCAAACTATTTTTTGACTCAATTATATGGTGGTAAAGAGTTTAAATTACTTGCCATTCAACTAGCGCGTGTTTTACCCAAAGCCAAAAAGCTTGAGAGTTTAATAAAAGAGTCTGCTTTGACCACAGGTAGCATGGCGATTGAAGCGGCTGTTTTGGCGGTTGAGCTGGATTTGCATTTGGCCCAGTGGCTCATTTCTCATGATCTACCGGCTAATGAGCACAACATTATGCTCGCTTATAGTACGCTTGATGAGTCCGATGCGCGTCGTAACCAGATCAATAATCTAAAAGAGGTCTGCTACCGTACCGATAAATACTTAAATTCGTTCTTTTTGCATAAAGCCTTTCAGCTCGCTAAGAGCACGGTTTATAGACTTAATTATCAGCTGCTCTACGACTTTGTCGAGGCAGGATTTGACGCTATGAAACCATTGGATAGCGTTAGTAGTTTTATCGACCCGTTTTGCGCGCGCGAGATGATGATTATTGATAGAATACAGCAGGATAAAGACGGCAATATTGACCCATTTACTGTATTATAGACGGTTTCATTTTAAAGTTTTTCACATTCAATAAAAGCAATAGGATTATCGATTATGGCCGCTCTAACAGAATTACAACGTCACTTAACGCATTATTGGGCACTGCCTTATCATGAAGATCAAGCACTTAATGATAAGCTCAATGAAGTACAGGCTTGGCAGCGTGCCCGTATCCAAGCCACGCATCGTGAACTGTTTGAACAGCCAAAAAATAAGCCTATGGCCGATTACTTTATTACTCAGCTTTATGGCGGTGATGACTTTAAACTATTAGCTAAGCAATTAGAGCGTATCTTGCCCAAAGCCAAAAAGCTTGAGCGTTTGGCTAAAGAATCTGCTTTGGAGACAGGCAGCTTGGCTATTCAGGCGGCTATATTAGCCATTGAGTTGGATATGCACTTAGCACAGTGGCTAATCGCTAATAATCTATCCGTGAATGAAGATAATATGCTCGCCGCTTATCGCAGTGTTGATGAAGCAGGCGAGCGCCGTACTCAGATAAACAATCTAAAAGACGTCTGCTATCGTACTGATAAGTACCTAAATTCATTCGTGCTGCGTAAAGCGTTTGGATTAGCCAAGAGCACCGCCTATCGCCATAATTATCAGCCTTTGTATGACTTTATGGATGCAGGTTTTGCGGCGATGAAACCCCTTAAGAGTGTTGGCAGCTTTATTGATCCGTTTTGCAAACGTGAACTTGAGATCATTGATCAGGTTCATGCCACTGATAATGACGGCAAGATAGCAGCGTTTGAGGTATGATAGCCTGACCCTAATAAGAAAAATCTATTTAATCAAAACTAGCCGCAATATACAGCTGGTTTTGGTTAAAAAACTATACTTTAAAACCCATACTTTATATTACCCATTCTTTGTATTATAAGTGAAGAGATAACTTTATGAGCGACCCTATCAATACGAACGCTACAGATACTAGCCCTACTTCTCAAAGTCAGATCCAAGACAAACTTATCAAAGATAGCATAGCTCAGCAGCAGAATATCAGCGCGCAAGCCCAAGCGCGTCAAAGCCCTTTACCTACTGCGGATAGCTTTACCCAAGTGGCAGACTTGCCCCTTGGCGCGCCTCAGGGTCAACAAACAACGATGCCTGACCCTGATAACAGTAATCATAAAAAGGCGCCAAGCAGTAAAGATGGTGCACCCATTGCCAATAAATTAGCTACCCAGCAAACACTCTTCAATCAGCGTGATGATATTAACAATCCGCATACTGCTGACACTGACGGCGCTGAGCAAACTCATTTTGGCTACAAAACAGTCAATAAAGCGGAAAAGCAAGCTCGCGTCGCCGATGTGTTCACCTCAGTTGCCAAAAAATACGACATTATGAATGACTTGATGTCATTTGGTATTCATCGCCTGTGGAAGCGCTACGCTATTAGCTTATCAGGCGTTCGTGCAGGTCAGCACGTCTTAGATATCGCTGGTGGTACGGGTGATTTGGCTAAAGTATTCAGCCGTGAGGTCGGTCGTAATGGTCATGTAGTGTTGTCTGATATTAATGCGGCGATGTTAGAAGTGGGTCGCGAGCGCTTGATTAATGCAGGCTGCAATAACGTCGACTTTGTACTGGCTAATGCTGAAACGCTTGCGCCTTTTGAGGACGAAAGCTTCGATTTAGTCACCATCAGCTTTGGTCTGCGCAATGTCACTGACAAAGACGCTGCCTTAAAATCTATGTATCGTGTCCTCAAGCCAGGCGGTCGTTTATTGATTTTGGAATTCTCAAAGCCTATTTTTGAGCCTTTATCTAAAGCCTATGATCTATACTCATTTACCGCGCTGCCGATGATGGGCAAAATCATCGCTAATGACTCAGAGAGTTATCAGTATTTAGCAGAATCTATCCGTATGCATCCTGATCAACAGACGCTAAAACAGATGATGGAGCAAGCTGGATTTGATAATTGTGACTATCATAATTTAACCGCAGGTATTGTAGCGGTGCATCGCGGCTTTAAGGCTTAATAGCTTTGTAAGATAAAAGCCTTACAAGCTAAAAGCGTGAGGGTTTGATAATTAGAAAACGTAATAACAGCTAAAAAACCCAAACGCTAAGCTGAGTTTGTAAGATTAATTTAATTTAATAGGTGAGAGTCTTATGATTACGGTATTCTTATTGGCTGGTGCCGAAAAGCTCATTAATATCGCTATTGCTAGCGATGAGATCACCAAAGCTGGGCTGGTACCTTTGGCAGGTAAAGTACTACGTTTAGATATGGCGCTACCTGAGATTCATTTGGATATTTTATTCAATCATGATCGTCTGCGTTTTGAGCCTGTGACGACGGCTAGTGTATTTGAGCCCCGTGGTGGCAAGAATGTTGATGATACCGACTCTTATGATGAGCGCGCCCGTGCTGATGCTGAGCTGGCGCGTATCGCTCACAGTAGCCCTGACTGTACTATTACCGTTGATAATCCTGCGCAGCTCTTGAACTTAATCCGTGGTGCTGAGGGCAATCTGCCTATTGCAGGAGATTACACCGTACTAATGCAATTAAAACAGCTGATAGCAGGTTTTGATCCTGATGTTGCAGGTCAGCTGGAGCCTATCATAGGTAAGCCTATGGCCAGTCAATTACAGCTGCTCATCAAACAGCTGAAATGGAGCTTACGTCACACCGCCAAACGTGCTTTTGACGATGTGAGTATTTGGGCTAATGAGGTCGCTGGTACCAATGAGCCTGACCCTGATGATAAAGCTGAGGTCAATGACCTTAAACAGCAACTGCTAAAACTTCGCGCTGATATTGAGCGTGAAGAAGCAAGATTAATGGCGATCAAGGTAGAGCAAGCAAAGCTTAGAAACAGTTAGATTTTAGTAGTTCATTTTAAGTGCGAACTAGAATCTTATATGAATTTTTTATAATAATAAGTTTTGCGTAGGGTGGGTTAGCTCAAGCGTAACCCACCAAATCAACCTAGCTATGATTTGCTAAAATAGCGTATGAAAACCCTATTTAGCTAACCGTCATCTATAGAAAGTACTTATTTAGAGTAATCAATACCCATGCTTTTATCCTATCAAAAACGTCTCCGCGAGCTATTACACATTGCAGCGAAATATCGCATTGATACTCATATTTCAATCGAGGACGCGCCGCAGTTACGACCGATAGCGCGCTTAATCCGTATGCATCCTGCTGCTTGGGGTAAGAAGCATCAGCCTAATGGCATTAAGTATGCATTAGAAGACATGGGCACGCTGTTCCTTAAATTAGGTCAATTGCTCTCGACTCGTCGTGATTTAGTGCCACCTAATATCATCGATCAACTGGTACAGCTGCAAGACAAGGTTAAATCCTTTGACCCCAATATTGCTATCGCGCAAATTCAAGATCCAAAGCATGGTTTGGGTCAGTCTATCGAGACTTTATTTGCTCGCTTTGATGTCAAGCCTTTAGCTGCTGCTTCTATCGCACAAGTCCATAGCGCCGCCCTACACGATCAGCGTGAAGTAGTGGTCAAAGTAGTGCGCCCTGATATACGTGACACTATTATTACTGATTTTGAGCTGTTGCGCGAGCTTGCCAGCTGGGTATCTGCACGGGTTGAAGCGGCACGGGCTATCCATATTATCGATTTAGTTGAAGACTATCGGCAGGTCATGCTCAATGAGCTGGACTTGACGCTAGAGGCTGATAATACCACTAAGATGCGCAATAACTTTTTAGACTCAGCGCTGATGTACGTACCCGAGGTCTATGCTGCCGCCAAAAACGTCATCGTTATGGAGCGTATTCAAGGTGTGCCGATCTCAAATATTGAGCTGTTTGATAAGCTGGGCTATGATCGCGCTATCTTAGCGCAAAAAGGTCTAACGATATTCTTCACTCAAGTGTTTCGTGATAACTTTTTTCATGCTGATATGCACCCAGGCAATGTCTTTGTAGAGACACCACCTGTTAGCCTCTTAGGCAATGATGCGCAGCCTGCCAGCTTGGGCTATGAGCCACGCTACATCGGTCTTGATTGCGCTATTATGGGCACACTATCCAAAGATGATCAGCTGATCGTCGCCCGTATGCTATTGGCGGTTATGAATAATAACTTTACCGCAGTAGTCGATATTGTGAGCCGTGCAGGCTGGATACCGCCCAGTGCTGACAAACACGCTTTGATGCGTGATATGAGTCGTACGGTTGGCCCTATGCTGTCAAAATCTATCAATGAGATTGATTTTGCTGGCGTCTTGATGCAGATATTAGATATCGCGCGTCGCCACCATATGAGCATTCCACCGCAGCTGATGCTACTACTCAAAACCTTGGTACATGTCGAGGGATTAGGTCGCGAGTTATATCCCGATCTGGATATTTGGTCACTTGCGAAGCCTATCTTGAGTGGTTGGATTAAAGAGCAGCTCGATCCTGTGCGTAATTTACAACAATTACGTCAGCAGTTACCAGAGATTTTATTATCCGCCACTGACATACCTAAACTGCTAGATCAAGGCTTGCAAAGTCTAGCATCGCAAGGCTCAAGGCAAGACAGTCAACTGCGTGAAATCCAGCAAATCCGTGCTGATATGCTCAACGATCGTCGCCGTGATTGGATCGCCTTGGCAGGCTTTGGAATAAATACTGCCATCGCAACGCAAGTGGAATGGTTTGCACCAATATTTTATATTTTGGCAGTGTTATTCGTTATTTGGCGTATTTTAGCTTAAAAATTATTAAGATGTTATTAAATAATAAAGCGCCTACTTTAAATAAAATAGGCGCTTTTTCATACATAAAAATAGTTTTCTACTATGCATTATATAGTTAAGGAATTTTAAAATCGCTACAAGGCGACCGACCGCAGATAGTACAATAAGTACATCTAGGGTGGGCAACACCGTAGCGGTTTAAAAGTGCTCCGACTATAGCATCTGATCAATAGCCATTTGCGTTAACACCCGCCCACGAGCGGTACGCAATACATAACCTTGTTGAATAAGATAAGGCTCAATCACATCCTCCAATGTTCCGCGATCTTCAGCCATTGCGGCAGCTACCGCCTCAACGCCAGCTGGACCACCATCAAAGCGCTCATGCAAAATCTCGATGTAGCGACGGTCAAGATGATCAAGACCACGCCGATCAACTGCCAGCATATCCAGCGCACTACCAGCGATAGCACCATTGATACTACCGTCACCTCGAACCTCAGCGTAATCGCGGACACGACGTAGCAATCTATTGGCAATCCTAGGCGTACCACGGGCGCGGCGCGCAATCTCAACGGCCCCATCTTGGCTCATAGGGACCTTCATTAGCCGAGCGGCACGACTAACAATAGTGGTTAAGTCTTCAATATTATAAAACTCTAAACGCTGGACGATACCAAAGCGATCACGCAACGGTGAGGTCAACAGCCCTGCTCGAGTGGTCGCAGCAACTAGCGTAAAGGGTGGCAAATCAAGCTTGATAGAACGCGCCGCTGGCCCCTCACCTATCATAATATCCAGCTGAAAGTCTTCCATCGCAGGATAGAGTATCTCTTCAATGACAGAGCTTAGGCGATGGATCTCATCGATAAATAGTACGTCACCTTCTTCTAGATTCGTTAACATCGCTGCTAAATCGCCTGGACGCTCAAGGACAGGTCCCGAAGTTGAGCGCAGATTACCACCCATTTCACGAGCAATAATATTAGCAAGCGTAGTCTTACCTAATCCTGGCGGACCAAAAATAAGGGTATGATCCAGCGGCTCATTGCGGCCACGGGCAGCACCGATAAATACTTCCATCTGCTCACGCACTACAGGCTGACCAATGTACTCAGCCAGTAAGGCTGGTCGAATATTAGAATCAGGCGCATCGCTCGCGTCTGATAATGGATTGATCAAGCGGTCTTGCATCATAGGATTTATCATCGTGTGTAAATAGATTATAAAAGAATATCAATCAGCATAACTAAAGCTTGCTTGTAAGTCATGCAAAACATCATAAAATCAGAGCTAGAATAAAAATAAGCGACAATTAGTGTCGCTTATAGCTGAATCAAGGCTTAAGTAGCAGATATCAAAAGCGAGAGAGTTGTTTTAAAGTCGCTTTTAACAAACTTTGAGTATCTGTAAAGGTTTCGCCGTCATTTTTGGCCGCTTTAATGGCTTGCTGAGCTTCGCGCTCTTTATACCCTAAGCTAATCAGCGCGCCTTCCACCTCAGCGATGATACTGCCCTCATTAGAGATTGGCGTAATCTGAACATCAAACTCCGAATTGCTATCGTCAACTTCGATATTTTTAAGCTTGTCTTTGAGCTCAATAAGCAGACGTTGAGCGGTCTTTTTGCCGATACCTGGAATACGCATGAGCGCGGTTTCCGAGTCTTGGTCGACATGCATTTTGAGCTCAGCCGCTGACATCGCTGATAACATAGCCAATGCCATTTTGGCACCGACCCCATTAATCTTAATCAACTGGCGAAAGACATCACGCTCTTTGCGATCAATAAAGCCAAACAGCAGCTGCGCATCTTCACGCACATGAAAATGCGTCCAAATACTAGCTTGTTGATCCAATTGTAATTGACAAAACGACGGTAAGGGTAGCTCGATATCATAGCCAACGCCTGACGCCGTCATAACGCAGGCCATCGGTGCCATCAAATGTTGCACTTGTCCGCTGATAAGTCCTATCATAATCTGACACCTATTATATTTATCACTCAATATCAACCATGCGCTAAAAACAACCTAATGAAAAATAATATCGCACGTTTACGCTAAAGCGCTTAACTCTATTGATAAAAGTTAACCATACCTTCTAGATTTATTGGGCGAATTTTGTGCGCTTGTCCTGCTGAACCAAAGGCTTCAAAACGATTAGTACAGATATCTGACATCGCAACCATAGACGCTTTAAAGTATTTACGCGGATCAAATTCACTTGGGTTTTCTACAAGGAATTTGCGGATAGCACCCGTTGATGCGAGACGTAAATCAGTATCGATATTGACTTTACGGACACCATGCTTGATCGCTTCAACGATTTGCTCAACAGGTACACCATAAGTCTCACCAATATTACCCCCATTTTCATTGATGACTTTTAGCCATTCTTGCGGTACAGACGATGAGCCGTGCATAACCAAATGGGTATTAGGAATACGGGCATGAATCTCTTTCACCCTCTCAATCGATAGGATATCGCCTGTCGGTGGACGAGTAAATTTATACGCGCCATGACTAGTACCGATGGCAATTGCTAGTGCATCGACGTTAGTGTCTTTGACAAACTGCTCAGCTTCATCAGCACTAGTTAATAGTTGCTCATGATCCAGCACGCCTTCTGCGCCAGAACCATCTTCTTCACCTGCCATACCCGTCTCAAGGCTACCCAAGCAACCAATCTCGCCCTCGACTGATACGCCACACGCATGTGACATTTTGACGACTTCACGGGTCACGCTAGCATTGTAGTCATAATCCATTGGGGTCTTGCCATCTTCACCAAGCGAGCCATCCATCATCACTGATGAAAATCCTAACTGGATTGAGCGTTGACATATCGCAGGCGACATACCATGATCCTGATGCATTACCACTGGAATATGTGGCCACTCTTCAATAGCAGCAATAATCAAGTGACGCAAAAAAGCGGAACCAGCATAGCCACGTGCGCCTGCACTTGCTTGTACGATAACAGGAGAATCACAAGCGTCCGCTGCCATCATGATAGCGCGCATTTGCTCTAAGTTATTCACATTAAAAGCAGGAACACCGTAGTTGTGTTCGGCAGCATGATCTAAAAGTTGACGTAACGATATTAAAGCCATATAACGCTCTCTATTTGATTTTGACGACTGATATGAAAGTGTGGTTTTGATAAATAGTTCTGAGTGGTATTTTGACGGTTTATGGGATAACCGACTCTACCTTTATTAGCGCGGTTAATTATAGCAAAATTTAGCCCTCACTCGTAGTGGATACGCCTGTATTTTACTATCTACTGAGTTTTAGATGATCAATGCTCAATGATAAGTTGAACCCACAACATATCGGCTATAAAATATTGAGTTATAAAGTTATGAACATAAAAAAGCCTTGGAATATCCCAAGGCCTTTTTATTACTACTTTATTTTATAAACTGCTATCACAAAAAGAGCCGTCAAATAACTGCATCTAACATCAGATAGCTATTGCTAAAATTAGTACTGTTGATCAGTTGGCGCATTGCCTTCTGCATCAGCTTCGATATCAGATGCACCATTAGCAACTGAGCTTGCGCCATCAGCAACAGCTCCAGCAGTCGCTGCAACCGCTTTGTTAGTACCTTCAGTAATAGCTTCGCCAGCATTGGCAACAGCGTCCGTAACTGCTGCACCCGCAGTATCAGCGCCATCAGCAATCTCAGCACCTGTATTTTGAGCAGCAATCTCAGCTTCAGTTGCAGCGGCTTCAGTGTTAGCAGCGATATCATCGCCAGCTGAGTCAGCAGTATCTACCGCTTCAGCAGCAGTCGCTTCTGCTTCATTTTCTGTTTGTTGGCTACAGGCAGTAACTGCAAAAGTACCAGCAAATATAGTGGCAAGTAATAAATGACGTTTTAACATAGTAAACCTTCAAGATAAATAAATAAATAATAATGCATTCGAGCATCGGTAATGGCGCTATTCTATAACTAGCAAATAAGACATGCAATAACAATATTAAATGTAGTAACAATATGAGAACAAATAAATACTACTTAATAATCATTATCAATTAGTTGTATTATATTAGGCACTTACACCAGCAGCACTGCTATATGGCAGGTATGGTAGCTAATCTTAACTACCAAAGTGCTATCAATATTTTTAGCTTTAGAGCTCTAAAGCTGCTACTGCTGGCAGAGTTTTACCCTCGACAAACTCTAAGAACGCACCGCCACCTGTCGACATATAGCTGACGCCATCAGCAACTTGATACTTGTCAATAGCGGCTAAGGTATCGCCGCCACCAGCGATTGAAAATCCTGCGCTGTCTTGTACCGCTTGCGCTAGTATTTGTGTCCCTGCACCATAGGCATCGACCTCAAATACGCCAACAGGGCCATTCCACAAGATAGTCTTAGCCTTGGTAATAGCGACTGCTAATTGCTTGGCACTTTGCGGTGCAATATCCAATATCATATCATCAGCATCAATAGCATTAACCGCTTTTATAGTCGCAGTAGCTTTTTCTAATGATCCTGTAAAGTCAGCAAAATCAATATCACATTTATCCGCCACGACTACATATTCAGGCAATAAAATTTCAGTCTTGGTCATAATATCTCGGGCGGTATCGAGCAGATCTGGCTCATACAAAGAGGCACCAACGCTGTGACCTTGCGCGGCCAAAAAGGTATTGGCAATACCGCCACCAACGATAATCTGGCTACATAACGTAGCCAAACTATGCAGTACCTCAAGCTTAGTCGATACTTTTGATCCACCTACTATGGCAAGCATAGGCTGAGCGGGTGTCTGTAGCGCTTGGCTCAATGCATCAAGCTCAGCGGCTAGTAATGGCCCCGCACATACCGTCTTGCCCGTTGCACGCATCGCCTGAGTGACGCCTTCTGTTGAGGCCTGAGCACGATGCGCGGTACCAAAAGCGTCCATGACAAACACATCACAAAGACTAGCATAACGCTTCGCTAATGTAGCATCGTTTTTCTTCTCGCCTGCATTAAAGCGCACGTTTTCTAGTAATATGACTTCCCCTGCCTTAATAGCGACTTCTTCATTGAGATAATCACTATTGAGCGCGACTGGCTGACTCAGTTGATCGCCTAATTTTTCGGTTAGATAGTCGGCAACAGGTGCTAGTGAGTAAGCTGCCTCAAACTTGTCTTCGGTTGGACGACCTAAGTGCGAGCAAACAATCACCGCAGCGCCTTTGTCTAAAGCCATTTTTATCGTCGGTAGGCTCGCTTGCAATCGGGCGTCGCTCGCCACTTTGCCAGCCTTAATAGGTACATTTAAATCCTCACGAATCAAAACGACTTTATCGGTTAAGTTCAGCTCACTCATGCGTAAAAAATTCATTACAGCTCCTATTGATTTAGTTTTATAGTAATAGATATATGGGCAGTATCTCAATGGCGTGTAGTGTAAGCTTGAGTCGGCTATAGCGTCAACTTGTGCGAGTAAAAATTTATCTTAATGACAATTTATCTCTTTTATATTGAATTCACTGTAGATGTTTTTGCTCAAAGCTGCTTTTGAGGTACAGTGATAAAGTAGAGAAATTGATCGCGGTAACATATCGCAGTGGTACTCCCTGAAAGTCGCCTTTATGATAGTGCTGTAAACAACAACAAATACGAACGCTATTTTTAGGAGAATAATATGGGTACAGACTTTGATAATGCCAAACAAAAACTACTACAGCTTAAAGAAGAATATGAGACTCGGATAAGCAAGATTGAAGATGATATTCAAAACCCAAAAGATGATCTTAATAAGGATTGGGAAGATCAAGCGGTCGCTATTCGTCAAAACGATACGCGCCAGCTGCTAGCAGCAGAAGCGCGTCAAGGTATTATCTATATCAATGACGCGCTTAATCACATAGATAACGGTACTTATGGTGAGTGCGAAGTGTGCGGTAAACAGATACCCGAGCAGCGCTTAGCAGCCGTGCCTTATGCCACTTTATGTATGGAGCATGCTGAATAAAAATGAGTGTCCCATAGAACTAAGCCTATAAAGCTGAGTAAGAAGTTAAGCAAGCGTTTGCCAGATACTAAGCGCTTGCTGCCACTGCTGACAACGCTGCGCTATCTGCTCTACTACCAAATCCATAATGTCACCGACTACCGCAATATAAGTCAATGGCAAGCCTGCCAGCTGACCAATATTTTCTGCGCTAAGTCCACCAATCACACATATATTTAGCGGTTTATCTAAGCTTAGCTGACAGCCAGCATTGAGCTGCTCGCGACTAATAATACTCGCTTGAGGTTTAGTCATTGAGGCAAATACGGCACCCATCGTCGCATAATCTGCGCCATCCTCTAGTGCTTGCTTTACGAGTTGACTATCACCATGGCAAGTACGACCAATGATTTGATCGGCTGCTATTAACTGTTTCGCTGTGCTTATGTCACCATCGCCTTGACCTAAATGTACCCCTACACCCAGCTTAGCGGCTAGAGCGGTATCGTCATTAATAACGACGGCAACCTTGTATTGCTGGGCTAAAGCAATAATTTCTAGCGCTTCATCGTAGAGCTGCTGCGAGCCATTAGGCTGTGCTAGTACTTGCTTGCGTCTTATTTGCACTACAGCAATAAGATTAGTTGCAAATGCGGTTTTAAGTTTGGTTAACAGTAAGCTGATGTCGTCATCGTTAGTCAGCAGGTATAGTTTAGGGATTATCATTGGTGATGTTTTCCTAGCGATTAAGCGAGCTTTAGTACGTTCTTTAACACTTTTTTATAAGAGTACATTTTCAACAAAAAATTTAAGCAAAAAAAAGGCGGTTATAATGATAACTGCCTTTTTTATAAAAGCGACTACCTTATACTGTACGACGTGACGCCAAACTGTTTAAGATATTCTTAGCATCACCCCATCGTGTTGCTGAGCTATTGGCACCCAAAATGACGATAATAGCAGGACGGTTATTGACTCGGGTCTCCATCACTACGCAGCGACCTGCTTCATTAATAAAGCCTGTTTTGGATATACCGATTGGGTAATCGCCTGAACGTACTAAACTACTGGTATTATTCGCTGAATAAGTACGATTACCGCTTGAATAATTAGAGACATAGAAGTCATAGCTCTTAGTGGTAGAAAAACGACGAATAACATCGTAGTTGCCAGCCGCGCGCACTAACTTAACGAGATCATTCGATGAGGCGACATTTCGCTTATCAAGACCCGTTGGATCACCAAAATAAGCGGTCGTCATACCTAAATCTTGCGCTTTGCGGTTCATCGCTCGTATAAAGGCATTGTAACCACCAGGATAGTTACGCGCTAAGCTCTTAGCCGCTGGGTTTTCTGACTTCATTAGTGACATCAGCAACATCTCAGCACGATTCATACGATCGCCTGATTTGAGCCGTGAGCTGGCACGTTTGGGTCCTATAAAGTCCTCTGGATCGAGAATGAGCTCTTCACGCATATCGAGCCCAGCATCTAGTACGACCATAGCAGTCATAACCTTAGTGATACTAGCCATAGGACGCGCGATATCCGCGTTTTTCTCGTAGATCGACTCACCAGTCTCAGCATCGATGACTGCTACACTGCGCGAGTCCGTACTGATAGGCAACATATCGCTGCTGCCAAAGCTGCCACGGTAGGTTGTATTGTAACTGTTATTACGGCTACCATAACTATTCGCATTAGTGATATTAGTTGTACCATAGCCATTATCGACTTTTTTGATAGCGGAGCTGTTATTTGAGCTATACATGATGTTGCGTGCTTCAGATAAGCTATCGGCCCCGCCCCAGCTAACACGCGCACTAGACTCACTACCATTAATGGTTAGTGCCGCTTGCGCAGCGCCTCCCAAACTCAATGAAATCATAGCAACTAGTATTTGCTGTTTGGTGAATGGTAAATTTGTCATTCTTCCTCCAAATAGGAATAGCGCTCTAGTAATATAGACCATAGCGTAGATGATATACGTAGCTATTATAAAGACGAAAATATTTCGATAATTACCATTAAGCCTTACAAAATGGTAATCGCTATCAAAATATTACAACGTAGCTATAATGACTCACAATGATAGTAAAAGCCTTAATACGATGCTTTTGTATTTTTAGTGTATCATGGTTTATATTTAAGTTTACTATTATGAGCTAACTTGATGAATTTTTTATGGTTATTGTTAAATTTTATTACAGTTTCTTTAGCTAGTAGCAATATTGATTAACATTTCGGTAATAAATTTCATTTTAAAAAATTATAGTCAATAATAAAGAGTAGTCTATCTTGAGCTGCAAAATTTGATTGATTAGAGTCTGTTGTTTAGGATTAAATTTTGATAACTTATAATCGGTAATAAATTATAGTAATAACATAATACGAGTAATAATATGATTCGAGTGTTAGTAGTAGATGATCATGATTTAGTTCGTATGGGTATCAGCCGTATGTTAGCTGATAGTCCAGATATCGAAGTCGTTGGCGAAGCGGATAGCGGTGATATGGCTATAAAGCTTGCTAAACAGCTTATCCCTAACGTCATTCTTTTGGACGTTAACATGCCCAATATTGGTGGGCTTGAGGCTACCAAACGCTTGGTGCAATTGAATATAGGTATCAAAATATTGGCAGTTAGTAGTATGGCTACTCAGCCTTATCCATCGATGCTACTAAAGGCAGGCGCTCATGGTTATATCACTAAAGGCACACCACTTGATGAGATGATACGCGCGATCAAAAAACTCAATCAAGGCGGTCGTTATTTTAGTCATGATGTAGCAGATCAGCTGGCTGAAGTGTTGTTATCCGATAAAGCCGCTTCACCTTTTGACTTATTAAGTGACCGTGAAAAGCAAGTAGCTATGATGGTCGTTAACTGTCAAAGCCCTCAGCAAATCGCTGATCAGTTATTTGTCAGTGTAAAGACTATTAATACTTATCGTTATCGTATTTATGAAAAAGTAGGCGTTGATAGTGATGTTAAGCTTACCCATATGGCAATTCGCCATGGACTTATTCAGCCTTAATCAAGCTCTTAAAAAGGTTGCTCAAGCTTAGAATTATTATCGTGATGTGACCTCTTTACTGACTTATTTTTTATTTTGGCTATTTTATGAAACCTGCTTCTACAGTCATAGCTTTTGTCATCACTTATTTGCAGCAAGGCGAGACGCTACCCTCAGCACAACTGCGCCGACTAGGCATGGTATATAATAGTTATCGACTCATCGTTAGCCTATTTTTACTGTTGATGATTTATGTGACGACGCAAGCCGATAACAGCATCATGCTGCCCAGCCTCTTACAGTTAACGATACTTATTTTTTATGTCTTGTTTAGCCTTATATTATTTGGCTTATTCTCAGTAGTCCCTCAGCAGCCACGGCGTCAGCTATTGCTAGGGCTGTTTATGGACGTAGTCGTTCTAAGCTTACTTCTGTATACCAATGGTGCGCCTGATTTGCAACTGACTATGCTGTACATGGTAGTAGTAGCAGCAAGCTTTATGTTATTGACAGGGACTCAGGCGCTGATCATTACCTTATTGGCTATCATTTTTATTATTTATCAGCAGTTTTTTTATGCGATTGCTAATAGTATGAATTTAGCCGATCTAGGAGATGCCTTACTGATATCAGCCAGCTTTTTGGCAGTAGGGTTTTTGAGTTGGTCGGTCTCTCAGCGCTTAGTTCATGTAGAGGGTATGGCCTTGCAGCAGGCACTAGAAGTGGCTCATCTCAATGCCATTAACCAAGAAGTCGTCAGTCAGATGATTAATGGCATAATAGTTGTTGATAAAAAACGTATCGTGTTGGCAAACTTGGCCGCTTATCAGCTCTTAGGTATAGAATCCGATCCAGCCGCCAAACCTACCTTTAGTTTCCGTCTTAATCAAAATGTAAGCACGACAACTAAGCCATTTAATAATAATAAAAAGCGTATTATAAAAGCTTATGACCCCTTAATAGACTTTCAAAAAAAACTAACTCATGAGCATAAATCTTTAGTTGAGAATTATATAAATTTAGCAAACAATCAGTTGCGTACCTTTATCTATGATCTACCAAAAAGCGTTAGTGCTACTAATGCTAACAAATTACGTATTCAAATCATCCCTTTAAAAGATAACAGTCAGTTGATGCTATTAGAAGACTTGCGCCGTGAGCAAACCAGTGCTCAACAATTAAAACTGGCCTCCCTAGGACAGCTTACGGCTAGTATTGCTCACGAAATACGCAATCCTTTAGCGGCTATCTCACAGGCCAGCCAGCTGTTAATAGAAGACATCGATGAAAACTATGGTTCAGATGACACCGAGTCGTCAATGACAACTGATAATACAGGCAATCATGAGCTCTATAAGATGATATTTGCCCAAACCAAACGCGTCGATCGTATCATTGAGGATGTGTTGAAATTATCGCGCCAGCAGCAGCCACAACGTCAAACCATAGAACTTATCGAATGGATGCCACAATTTTTAGATAATCACTTTCGCAATCATGATATTACACTGAGTGTTCGTACCACTATTGTTATCCAGTTTGATACGCATCAGCTAGAGCAGATTTTTATTAATTTAATTAATAATGGATTGCGCTATAGCAGTCGAGCTCATACGCAAGCTGATGTTACGGTTGAGATCTACGATAGGCAGAACGATGTTATAATCGATGTTTTAGATACAGGAATAGGTATCGATAATACTAGTGTAGAACATCTATTTGAGCCATTTTTTACTACGGATAAAGCAGGAACGGGCTTGGGTTTGTATTTATCTCAAGCTTTTAGTGAGGCCAATTATGCTCAGCTTATCCACGTTCCAGAGCATGCAAAAACTTGTTTTCGCTTGATAGTACCTGCCGCTGTTTCTATTGTTGAAATTGCCTAACTGCTAAAACTGTGTTGAAAGTCGTGCGTTTTAATCATCCTAATTGTTTATATCTATATGAGGTTATACATGACAGCAACTGCCTTAATTGTTGATGATGAAGTGGATCTATGCCGATTGATGCAAATTACGCTCACCAAGATGGGCATACAGTGTGATGTCGCCTATACGCTGACCCAAGCTCAAGATTATTGGAAAGATAATAGCTATGACTTTTGCTTAACAGATCTCAAGCTTCCTGATGGCTCAGGGCTAGATTTGGTTAAGCAGATCAGCAATAGCTCCACTACCCCAGTCGCTGTTATCACTGCTTTTGGCAGTATGGATTTGGCTATTGAAGCGTTGAAACTAGGCGCTTTTGACTTTGTTAATAAGCCCCTTGAGCTGCCACGGCTACGTCAGTTGGTAGAAAACGCTTTAAAGGTCTCTCGTCAAGACAATGATATTCAAAGCCAGAGCACTCAGAGTCCTGAGCAGCAGTTATTAGATAGTCGTTTAATTGGTAACGCTGAGGTCATGCAAACGCTTAAAAAGACGATACTAAAGCTCGCGCGCTCACAGGCGCCTGTGTTTTTATCGGGAGCCTCAGGGACAGGCAAAGAGGTCGTAGCTAGATTGATCCATGACTTAAGTCCACGTCGTGAGGGCAGTTTTGTACCCGTAAACTGCGGTGCGATCCCCTCAGAGCTGATGGAGTCTGAGTTTTTCGGGCATAAAAAAGGCAGCTTTACCGGGGCGGTTGCTGACAAATTAGGGCTATTTCAACAAGCTAATGGCGGAACGTTATTTTTGGATGAGGTTGCTGATTTACCGCTACCTATGCAAGTCAAGCTGCTGCGTGCTATTCAAGAAAAGACCGTACGCGCTATCGGTGATACCAAAGAGCTCCCTGTAGATATCCGTATACTCTCAGCGACTCATAAAAATTTGAGCCAGTTAGTAGCAGCGGGCGAGTTTCGTCAAGATTTATATTATCGTATCAATGTGATTGAGCTTAAGCTGCCAGCATTGAACGATAGGCGTGACGATATTCCAGCTTTAGCAGAGCATTTTCTAGGGCTTATTGCTGAGGAGTGGCAATTAGAGTCAGCCCCACAGCTATCAGCGCAAGCTCATCAACGCTTACAAGATTATACTTTTGCTGGCAACGTCCGTGAGTTACGCAACATACTTGAGCGAGCAATCACCCTGTCTGAAACTGACATTATTGATGTCAGTCATTTAGGTCTAATGCTCTCTAGCGAATCAGCGCAAGTAGTAGACTTGCCAGCAGCAGAGCCTAATCATAGCAACGATACTAGTAACGCAAAAGCTAATGTCAAAGCCGTGACTAACGTTAAGACTGCTACTCATCGCATTGAAAGCAACGTCAAGAGCCGTAATGATAATTCAGCTACGGGTAACCTACATCCTTATCGTTTCGCAACTAACGCTTACTCCAACTCGATCAAAGCCTCTAGTACTGTGAGTGGTGCTCAAAAACCTGATGATAATGCTCAAAAGCCTAGTAGTGGACAGAACGCGCCCGAGCAACCAGCTAGAGATGTAGCAAATAACCCTATCTCTCTTTTAGATTCCTCTATAGATGACGACATTCAACTACCAGCGAGCAGCTTAGAGATCTACCTACAAGATCAAGAGCGACGCATTATTGTTGCCGCTCTCAAACAAACTGAGGGTAATAAAACTCAAGCAGCGGAACTATTAGGCACTAGCTTTCGCTCTCTACGCTACCGTATGAAAAAGCTTGAGATCGATGAAGATATATGCTGATTAGTAAATTAGTTATTGTAATTGGGGCGTGTTGCTAAGTTGGTTGTACAAAACGAATACCTGGCATAGTTATTTGTTGACGCAGTAACTCAAGACCGAGCTGCTCCCAATCAATTTCAGTTGTCGATAAATCTATATCAGGTTGTACCCCAATACCATCTATTTTTTCACCATTTGCCGTTAAATAATGAGCAACGGTTAGCTTGACGGCTTGCTCATTATTGAGCGGTATCACCGACTGTACCGATCCTTTGCCATAGCTGACCTCACCCAAGATAATAGCGCGCTTTTGAGTTTGCAGGCTACTGGCCAAAACCTCAGCGGCAGAGGCCGAATAACGGTTTTGCAGTACTATCACAGGTAAAGGTTCAAGAAGCGCGGTACCTCGAGTAGATAAAGTGCGCAGTGCGCTTTGACGACTTTTTATCTGCACCACATCGCTATCAGACATAAACAAGCTAGCAACTTGTACCGCGGCTGTCAGTACACCACCTGGATTATCACGCAGATCTAATAGCACCCCTTTTACAGGTGCATTCAGATTAGTTAGGCTTTGTAATACTTTTTCACGACTATTATTCTGGAAAGTTGGTAGCTTGATAATAGCTATACCATCGATTAGACGCGTCTCAATCTCTTGTGGATGATTATTATTGCGCTGCAAGCTAATAGTGCGTTTACGGCGACCCGCTTTTGAGATCACCACATCCACTTGCGTGCCAGCAATACCTGATAATAGCTGTACGATATCATTGGTTTGCTTATCTTCGTCTAATTTGAACTCGTCTATTTGATGGACATAGTCACCGATAGTGATGCCCTTTTTATCCGCAGGCGAGTCATCTGCCACCTCAGTCACCACCCAATAGCCTTCATCAGCGCGATACACTACTTTGATTCCAATATCCCCTACATCACCTTCGGTGAACGCACGTAAATTCTCGTAAGCTTCAGCGTCCAAAAACTCGGCATGACTATCAAGCTTAGTCAGCATACCGCTCATAGCATTGCTAAAGAGCTCCTCATCATTTACCGCATCTATATAGTCACGACGCACCAAATCCACTACTGCGACAAACGTCTTTAGCGTCTCAGGGGAGATAGCCTTTAATGAGACTTGCGCCACATCCTCGGGAATATCGGTATTTAAGGCATCCTCGTAATCACTGCTATCTACTAGTGGATTGCTACCTATATCGCCTGTATCGTCATCGTTCATCCAGTCATCGGTCTGATCAGCAGCGTCCACCATATCATCGATATCTGACAAATCATCAGCACCATTGTCTACTGAAACCTCATCGCTTTGCAGGTTAATAAGCTGCAAATTCGCTGTAGGGTTGTCAGCCTTTTTGCCTATTACTGCGCTCGGCGCTGCAATCACAGCTTGCGTAGTTAAGCTTGCACTACTCAAGATCACCGCAGCTATAGCATATTTTACAAAAGCTAACTGGAAGGTCTTAGGACTCAAGGTGTCAGAACTCAAGGTGTCAAAACTTAAAATATCAGAACTTAAGCTAGTCGGAGTTTTTGACGCTTTAAAATCAGATAAAGGCATGGCTATACTCATTTATAATAGAACTCATTTATAATAGAAAAGACACTTATAAGATAATACTTATGACCATTATAAGGCATATATACCCTAAATACGGCTTTAATGAAGGGACAGACTAAGGGGTATCATCAATTAAAAAAAGCGAAGATAATACTTATCTTCGCTTTTGGCTCTACTTATTTAGCTTTTCTAAATGACATCTCTTTTTGAGTGGTCGTCATCAGATCAAATAGGCATTGACGCTTACAAGGCTTGAATCAACAAGTTCTCACCTGTCATCTCAGCTGGGGCATCCAAACTCATCAACGACAAGATAGTTGGCGCTACATCGCTTAGTCTACCGCCTTTACGGACTTGTAGCTTTTGCTCGCCAATATAAATCAGCGGCACATGCTCTGTAGTATGCTGAGTATGTACTTGCCCGCTATCATAATCTTGCATCTGCTCGCAATTACCGTGATCCGCTGTGATCAGCATATCGCCGTTTGCTGCGCGAACCGCCTGCTCAACTCGCCCCACACAGACATCTAGTGCCTCAACCGCTTTTACAGCGGCGTCAAAGATACCCGTATGTCCGACCATATCACCATTGGCATAATTGACGATCAATACATCATATTTGCCTGATTCAATAGCAGTTATTAGCTTATCAGTAACTTCAGGTGCGTTCATCTCAGGCTGCAAGTCATAAGTTGCCACATCGGGTGAAGGTACTAAAATACGCACCTCGCCGTCAAACTCCTCTTCACGACCACCGCTAAAGAAAAAAGTCACATGAGCATACTTTTCGGTTTCAGCGATACGTAGCTGAGTTTTATCCTGCTGTTGTAGATACTCGCCAAGCGTATTGCTCAATGACGTTGGATAATAAGCAATGCTGGTCTTACTATTATTCTCTAGTATATCTGAGTATTTAGTGAGCATAACAAAGGCGGCAAGTTTTGGCTGTTTATGACGGGCAAACCCTGAAAACTCATGATCTGGCAATAAAAAGGCTTGTGCCAACTCACGCGCACGATCCGCACGAAAATTCATAAAGATAAGCGCATCATTATCATCGACAGTAAATGGCGTCTCACCATGCTCAATCACTGTCGTTGGACTGATAAACTCATCAGTCTCGCGAGCTTTATAAGCCGCTTGCACAGCACCATCTGCCCGCGTTGAGATTCGATCAGCCTTACCTTCGGTCATTAGCTCATAAGCTTTTTGTACCCGATCCCAGCGATTGTCACGATCCATAGCATAGTAGCGGCCAATAATGCTAGCAATCTGTACGCGCCCCTCGTAATGAGCATTGAGCTTATTAAGATGATCGCGCAAGCGATTGATATATTTGTCAGCGGACTTAGGCGGGGTATCACGACCATCTAAAAAGCAATGCACAAAGACATTTTTGGCACCGTGTACTAAAGCTGAATGACACATGCCCTCGATATGATCCTGATGCGCATGGACGCCACCATCTGATAACAAACCCATAATATGTACGTTACCACCAAGCTCATTAGCAGCATTGACAGCGCCTACTAGTGCCTCGTTTTTGTAAAAGTCACGGTTAGCCACCTCGCTTGAGATACGCGTTGAGTCTTGGTACAGAATACGTCCAGCGCCGAGGTTCATATGACCGACCTCAGAATTACCAAACTGACTTGGCGGCAAGCCTACATCCTCACCTGAAGCTGAGATTAGTCCGTGCGGATACTGCTGATATATCCTATCTAGATTCGGTGTATTTGCAGCAGCAATCGCATTGTCATTGTCATCTTCACGATGTCCAAATCCATCTAATATCATTAATACGTGTGGGGTCTTAGGTGGGTTTTTAATTTGGCTTTGATTAGAGTCATTAGATTCTGATGGTTGCTTACTGGTCATAAATTTGCGCTCCTCAAGTGGATGAACGTCACTAATACGTTAAAAGAATCAAAGTATAAAGCTCTACATGTTAACACAAATATCAAAATTGCCTAAAATTCAACCTTTTTTATTATCGAATACAAATTGTTTGCAGTTATGACATTTATAAAAAATATCGTTCATTTCTCGTAGTGAGATATAGTAGCAACCTACGAAATTAGCTCCGTTAATCGCTAACAAAGTTGAAAACTATCAATCAAATTTTGGCCGAAGCTTATGACTTATAAGTATTAAGCTCTCGTTATACTGGTCATACATTTAGATATCAATAAAGCTCAGTTATATTTAGTGAACAAATCCAGCTATAAAATGGACTTGCAATTATGTATTTCATTGGGTAATATTGAACTATTCTGAAGTGTTAGCGAGTGGATGCTATTTCCCTGAGCCGATAATGCTTTACCTGGATGTGCTACCTATCGTTTCATTGTGTATGCCTGCACTGCTTGCAGTGTATCAGGAAACCTGCCGAGACGATGACACATCCGCCCTGAACTTCACGGTTCATGGGTCACCATCCCACGGCGGCACTTCGGTTGTTATATTCGATTGTTGAGTAGAACCCTTTATAGGAGCGACACTTAATAGTCACTAAAAAGCCCCTTTCATATTATTGAAAGGGGCTTTTTTTATGCGCTACTAGATAAATAATTATTCATCATTAGCCGACTTAGTGATCTTTTTGACATCTTGAGGAATGTTTTTGGCAGTACCATCAATGGTAGTATGCTGCTTAAAGACATTGCCAAATTGGTTTTGCTGCTGATTACCACTGACATCACCAAAAGGGTTTTGTCCCGCTCTATCATTAACGTCACCAAAGGGATTTTGACCACCCATGCCGCCGAATGGGTTCTGTCCGCCCATACCACCAAACGGGTTCTGTCCACCCATGCCGCCCATACCACTGGCACCACCCATTTGCTTAGCCATCATCTCCATCATTTTTTGCTGATTGTTCATGACATAAGTATTGGCCATATCTTTGAGCTTTTTCTGCACAGGCGGTAATACGACTAGTAGCGCTAATAAGTCACTAATGATCCCAGGTATTAGTAGTAAAATACCAGCGACGGCCATCGCTACACTCTTGAGCATAGTAGACTCTTGCGGGCGCATTGATGGATTCATCATACCGCCTGCTTTCATCTGCTGCGCCATGGGATTCAGTGATACCATGCCTTTGCGAATAAAAGAGATACCGATGACTGCTGCCACAATAAACCATGCAAATACTAGCCAGCCACTGATAGACTGAGCCAACAAGTACCAGACCAGCATCTCAATGATAAACCAAACGATGGCAATACCTACTATCTGACCCATAAACTGTCGTCCTATAAAATTAAACTGAGATTAAGCGTTAAATAAAGCGTTGAATAAAAGGTTAAGCAAATTAAACGGCTTAACTTATCCTCTATATGGGGATGGCTTGCTATACTATCAAACTTGTAGCAAATATTTAAACCCTTATGAGTTAGATATAAAACTAATTACAATCGTGAATTGGAAGATTATGGCAATTATCATCGGAATAGATCCCGGCTCGCGTATGACAGGCTATGGTATCGTGCAACAAACAGGCGATAAGCTGACCTATATCGATGCAGGGACTATTCGTACCGATACCAAAGAGATGCCTGAGCGTCTAAAACGTATTTTTAATGGCTTAACGCGTATTACTCAGCATCATATTAAGTACGCTGATGAGCCTATCTATACTGCTATTGAACAAGTATTTATGGCAGAAAACCCAGATTCAGCGCTAAAGCTGGGTCAAGCACGCGGCGCGGCTATTGCCGCTATGGTAGCCTTAGATTTAGAAGTGTCAGAATATACTGCTCGGCAGATTAAGCAAGCGGTTTGCGGTTATGGCGCAGCGGCCAAAGAGCAAGTCCAAGAGATGGTTTGTCGGATCTTAGCCCTAGATTTTGTACCACAGCAAGATGCGGCTGATGGACTAGCTTGTGCTATTTGTCATGCGCACTCAAGCCATTCTATGAATAGACTGCTACTCAATAGCGCTATGCGCGGTCGCGGCGCTTCTAAAAAGAAAGGTCGCTGGCGGCTAACAGAAGAGGACTTAGGTAATTTGCGATAATGCATTAGCGCGCCATAATTAAAAATATTTGAATCGTTTAGCTTTTGTAGTATCTGCCATGCGCACTAACCATAAAGTTATAATTATTCATCGGTGCGTGGAACGCACCCTACGCATACTACTTATAACCTGAATTTTATGACGTTCATAAATACTATTTAACGGCCGTTCGCTCTATAATGGTATCCAATACATACGCGTATTGCGAATCTATGTTATCTACTAATACGCTATCCACCTCTGTTTTAAAACGTTTTAGGCGCAGTACTTCATTATGAGTATCATCGTGCTCATAGCCGTCGATAACGCCAGCAAACTCTACAACCTCTCCTTCCTCTGTTTTTATACCTTGCTCATTATAAGTGACGGGTCTAACTTGCAGACACAGCTGCGCATTATTATCTGAGCAAGGTTTGCTTTGCGCATCTACTGCCCAAAATACCGTATCGCCTTTACTATTATATTTGGCTTGTGCCGTCATTTTTCCGCTCCAAACCAGCGTTACTGCATTGCTCGTCACTTGGGTCAAGCTTGGCGTTTCACTGGTTGTGAGACTGATTGTACTATCGCCTTGCATTAACTCATTCAGCTGGTTTTCTACGGCGTCTAATTTACCGCAAGACATCTTAGTACTCATACTATCTTTAACGCTCAGTATTTGCTCTTGTAGCTCATAGACGGCGCTGATGGTATTACAACCAACGTTATAGCTGATATTATTTTGACTTTGACTGTCGAAGTTTAGCATGACCTGCTCTTTGATCGTCGTCAATGCAGTGATAGGCTGATCATTACTATCCATAGCAGAGGCCAGCGACCAGCGGTAGCTGTCAAGGGTATCTATCATCGCTTGCTCAGTAGTTGCGCTATCATCATCAGTCATATTCGTTGTCGTCTGGTTGTTATCTTCAACTATTACGTCACTAGTCTCCGCTGTCGTTCCCAGTTCAATTTCTTGAACTTTTGCAGTATCGTTACAGGCACTTAAGGCTAAACTTGCGGCTAATAGACTCGGTATTAATACTCTTGCCGATCTCATTATTGGTTTCATAATCACTCCTCTTTTAGTAATTGAATGCACCAATTAAATTCAGTCACTAAATTCAGTAATAAAATACTATAATATTAATGGAATGCTGTTAGAGCTTATGACGCACTCTAGTCTTTGCTAGCTTTGGCTTTAGCCATATTTTTAATACTGAAGCGCTCATTCATCATCTTATAAAAACGGGCGATGTTCGCGCCGTGATCAGCAGGATTTACCTTAACGACTTTGCCAAAATCAAGTCCTAGATACAGCACGATATCAGCAAAGGTAAGTTGATCGGTAACTAAGTATTCGCGATCTGTTAAGGCTGTTTCAAAATATGGCAGAGCTTTGATGGCGCGAGCAATAGACTTATCAACAAACTCAGGTACTTGATCCACACGCTGAGCTTTGGAGGGGTGACTGTGCTGAAAGGCCAACATAAAGTTATAAAGCACTTCAAACTCAGCGACACGGCGCATGGCACAGATTTGTGCTCGTTGTACTACATCGTTACCCATCACTGAGCGCTCACCATAGACCCGATCTAAATACTCACAGATCGCTTGTGAATCATTTAGCACCGTACCGTCATCCAAGGTCATCGTTGGCACAGTCTGCATAGGATTCATTTTTCTAAAGTCATCAGTCGTATGCTCGTTTTGTATAATATCAATATCTACAACATCAAGATCGTCCATGTCATCGATATCAATACCTTTTGAAGCCAGTAAAATGAGAGCCTTGCGTGGATTTGGCGCAGTACGCGTAACGTATAATGTTTTCATAGTATATCCTTAGGAGTTAGTCATAAAATGTGGCTGATGAGCGTTTATCGTTATAATTTTTCCTAATAAAATTTAGATTTAATTAAGACCGAATCTAAATCCAGTCAAAAACTAATCAAAAATTAGTAGCCTTGATATTTGAACCTACTCTTTACATCATAGCAAAAGCTTTTCACTACTTGTTAAAAAATCACAAAAGCCCCACAACCTGAGGCTATGGGGCTTTCATTGAATAGTCATCTTATTGATTGTAAAGATAAATATTTTGCTAACTGTTAAGTTTTTATACTTATTTATTTGGTGCAGGCGTCGTACGCAAATACGGTTTAATCTCAGTATGACCCTTTGGATAGTTTGCAGCGATATCTTCGTTTTTGACGCTTGGTGGAATGATAACGTCATCACCATCTTGCCAATCTACTGGGGTAGCAATATTATATTCGTCAGACAACTGAATCGCATCAATCACTCGAATGATCTCGTCAAAGTTGCGACCACAGCTGGCAGGATAAGTTAAAGTCAGACGGATCTTTTTATTGGGGTCAATAATAAAGACACTTCTGACCGTAGCCGTCGTACTAGCGTTAGGGTGCAGCATGTCATATAAATTTGCGACGTCTTTATTTGGATCAGCGATAATTGGGAAGTTTAGTTCCGTTCCTTGCGTCTCGCCAATATCTTTTGCCCAAGCGTGATGATCATCGATGCCATCAACTGAGATACAGATGGGCTTAACCCCGCGCTTTTGAAATTCACCATTGAGGGCTGCTGCGCGACCAAGCTCGGTGGTACATACTGGCGTGAAATCTGCTGGATGCGAGAAAAACACTACCCAGTTGTCCCCTGCCCAGTCATAAAAATTAATCTCACCATCTGTGGTGTTTGCATCAAAATTTGGGGCGCTATCGCCAAGACGTAAATGTGCCATAACTGAATCCTTAGTAGTGAGCGCTGATCTGATGTAGCGCTTAAATTATTATCATTGACGCACTCAGCTATTGTCTAGCGGTGCGTTTGGAAATCTATTCAATCTTAACAAATTGGTTATGAATGTCTTGTGACAGATTGTAATGCCGTTATTCTATTTCAGGCTAAGCAAAAATATATTTTTGTGAACCTAATATTCTAAATTACTATTCCTGAGTCCCAAAGACAAAACTCCCCAAATTTACCGCGTTTACTACTACCACCTGCTAACTTGCCAGCATCTGTCAGTACCAGCTCGCCCTCTTTGTCTTCTAAGTAACCCGCTTCTAATAGTTTACTATTTAGTTCCTGAGTTTTAAGCCCTAACTCTTTAGCTAATTTTGCTGTGGTCAATTTCGAGTAATTAGGTGCGGCCACTTCCACAGGTTTCGTAGTGGCGGTTACCGCAGTCTCGCCATCAGCATTTGCGTTTGACATCGCTTTATTATCGGAGTCGCCTACTTTTTCAAGCGACATCCGCACCTCATCACTGATACGGATAATACGTTGCGCTTCTTCGTAAGTATCCGCGTATAACTTAGCGTCATCATTACGGTAAATCAGCACGCCCATCTCATTGTTATTCACTTGGCTAAATTCGTATAAATTGAGGCTAGTGATAATACATTCGTTTTCATTTAAATAGCATTTAGCATGGAGATTTTTGCAGAAGCTAGTGCGAATAAAGGTTAAATTTTTGAGCCAATTGATCTCTTCCGGATGTAAGTCGTTTTTTCCATAAACAATACGGATATCAATCTTAAGACGATTGCGATCTTCTAATAACTCTTTAATACGCTCATTCAGCTTTAGGTAAGGACTGATAATGATTAACCTGTCAGAGGCGTTTTTTATCAATTCTTCTAAGTGATAAGTGGTGCCACTGCTATTTAAAAATTTTGCCATATCGAACCCTCAATATTTTTTATTTATCATTACGACTATAAATCAGAAATTCCATGCTTACAAAAAAGCCCACCTCAAGCTTACTTGAAATGGGCTAATCTTTAAACTACTATTGTCTAGTAAATTTACACTATATTATCGTTGTCGATTAAGCAGGCTTATAACTATCGCGTAAGCTGACGATTTGGTTAAATACGGGTGTCTCATTGCTATGCTCAACGGCATCTGAGATAAAGTAACCTTCACGTTCAAACTGAAAGCGCGTGCCAGCGTCAGCAAGTACCAGTGATGGCTCAACTACAGCCTGTAACACCGTTAACGAGTTAGGATTTAGCGCTTCGTGGACGTCGCTAACACTGCTCGGATCTTCAACACTAAACAATGACTCGTATAAGCGCACTGTCGCTGGAATGCCTTGGCTGGCAGACACCCAATGGATCACACCTTTTACTTTACGCCCTTCTGGGTTTTGACCTAGCGTTGTCGGATCGATGGTCGCTTTTAGCTCCACTACGTTACCTGCGTCATCTAGTACATGCTCAGTCACCGCTAACACATAAGTATTACGCAGACGAATCTCGTTCTTTTCTGGCGATAGACGCTTATAGCCTGCTGGCGGCTCAAGCTCATAATCACCTTTATCTATATAAATCTCTTGCGTGAAGGGAATCTCACGCTCGCCCATATCTTCAACATTTTGGTGTTTAGGTTGAGTGAGCCATAACGTTTGGCTATCCTTATCAAAGCGTGCATTGACGCTATCGGCTTTTAGTGACTCCCAGTCTTTGATCGCTTCATCAAAGTTAGTAATCGTCACTTTTAATGGCTTTAATACTGCCATACCACGTGCGGTCGTATCGTCTAGTGACTGACGAATGCTGAATTCAAGCAAACGCATATCAATGACGCCATCGACTTTGGTAACGCCAATTCGATCACAGAAGTCACGTAACCCTTCAGGCGTATAACCACGACGACGCATACCGGCGATAGTTGGCATGCGCGGATCATCCCAGCCGCTAACAATATTTTCATCGACTAATTGTTTGAGTTTACGCTTACTGGTTAGAGTATGATCGACATTTAAGCGCGAAAACTCATACTGATGTGGCGGTATGTCAAAGCCAATCTTGGCCACGATCCAATCATAGAATGGACGATGATCTTCAAACTCTAGCGTACAGATCGAATGGGTAATACCCTCATGGGCGTCCGATAGCGGATGAGCAAAATCATACATCGGATAGATGCACCATTTATCACCCGTCTGATGATGCTCTTGATGCATCACACGATAAATAATGGGATCACGCATATTCATATTAGCGTCAGACATATTGATTTTGGCGCGCAGTACGGCTTTACCATTCGCAAATTTGCCGTTTTTCATGTCATCGAATAATTTTAGATTATCTGCAACGCTGGCATCACGCTGCGGAGAGGGCTTGCCTGCCTCATTGAATGAGCCACGATTGTCTTTTATTTGCTCAGGGGTTTGCAGATCGACATAGGCATCACCTTGCTCAATCAATTGCACCGCCCACGCATGGAGCTGGTCGAAGTAGCTAGAAGCATGTAGCGCCTCTCCTGCCCACTCAAATCCCAGCCACTGCACATCCGTCTTGATATTATCGATGTAGTCCTGCTTTTCGGCAGTCGGATTGGTATCGTCATAGCGCAAATGACAAATACCACCGAACTCCTCGGCCACGCCAAAGTTAAGGCAAATCGACTTCACATGACCGAGATGCAGATAGCCGTTTGGCTCAGGTGGAAAGCGCGTGACTATCTGCTTGTATTTCTCTGCTTTGACATCTTCACGAATAATATTACGAATAAAATCGTTTTTTGGCTCGTTCTTCAAATCTGCATTATTGACAGGTTTATTCATTGCTCATTGCTCCTAGGCAATTTGACAGTTCATCAATTTATAAAGTGTTTTGTAAAAAATAAAATTAAAAAAGGGCTACTTTAAAAAAGGCTGCTTAAAAGTGATGGATAATAGAAAGTTGCGTTATTCTATCAGCTTTTGCAAACTCATTAACAGCCAGATACATGACATGTGCTAAAAAAGCCGTTAGACTAGCACCTAAATTAAGATTGACTCTTATGAGCTAAAAGGAAGATCTATGCATGCTATCAAAACATTCGGGTTTGCCAGCTTATTTGCCCCTTTATTTATACTAGGTTGTACTAGTACTAATAGTACGATCGCTTCACAAGCTCAGCCCAATTTAACATCCAACACCAACAACCAGGAAACAACTATGAGCAATATGCCAGTAGTAGAGTTAGAGACTTCAATGGGTAACATCACTATTGAACTCAATGAAGAAAAAGCACCAAAAACAGTAGAAAACTTCTTAAGCTATGTAAAATCAGGCCAATACGAAGGTACTATTTTTCATCGCATCATCGACGGCTTTATGATTCAAGGCGGCGGGATGGATGAACAGATGAATGAGAAGCCGACTAATAAGCCTGTTGAAAACGAAGCGGATAATGGCCTTAAGAATGATAAAGGTACTATCGCTATGGCGCGTACTCAAGACCCTCATTCAGCAACCAGCCAGTTCTTTGTTAACATAAAAGACAATGATTTCTTAAATCATAGCGGCAAGAATGCGCAAGGTTGGGGCTATACCGTATTTGGTAAAGTCACGAGCGGTATGGACGTCATTGAAAAAATGCGCGGCGTACCAACAGGTCGTTTCGGTATGCATGCTGATGTACCAAAAACACCGATAACGATTAACTCAGCTAAAATTGTCTCTGAGTAATTTTGAAATCATTGCGAAATTGCTGATTGATAAACGACTATATTAGGATAGAGATAAATGCAAAGTTTTGAGCATCTAATGACGAGCCGTCCTCATCAGGTGCGGCAAGTATTGGTTAGTGATTTGCATTTATCACTAGAGGAGCCTGCCCTTGTGCAGGCTTTTTTAGCGCTGCTAGATGACTGTTTAGCACTGCCTGCGCTTAAGCGTCTATTTATCTTAGGCGATTGGTTCGAGGTGTGGCTCGGTGATGATGCTTATTTAAGCTTGTCAGATGACGCACGACAGAGTCATTGGCTAACCCCCATGATTACCAAGCTAAAACAGCTGCGTATAAAGGGCTGTGATATCTTAGTGATGCATGGCAATCGAGACTTTTTATTGGATCAGTTATTTTGCGATTTATTCGGCGGTCAGCTCATTTATGAGCCTTATTTTATAAAAGTTGGCGAGCAGTCTTTTCGTTTAGAGCATGGCGACGCGCTGTGTACGGACGATAAAAAGTATCAGTTTTTCCGTAAAATCATACAGCATCGCTTTACTAAATGGTATTTGCTCAACAAGTCTTTAGAGAAGCGCTTAACTATCGCCGATAACATCCGCACTAAGAGTAAGCAGAATAATACCAAAAAAGCAGACTATATTATGGATGTGAATGAAGGTGCTGTGAATAGAGCTATTTATCACTCTAATGCGCTGCTACACGGCCATACGCATCGCCCTGAGATTCATCAAAGCGATGAGGGCAAGAGTCGTTATGTGCTAGGTGACTGGCGCTTGCTTGATGCAGACACACGTAAGCCAAAAGTAAGCGCCGTCATTGGCGCAATTACTGCTAAGGGTGCGTTGGACGACTATATTGATAACGACAGTGCTGAGTTTGACTTGGTTGAGTTTCGATATTTAGTAAGGTGATTGTAGGGTTCGTTTTACACACCGTTTGAACAGCTATAATCAAGAATTGGTGCGTAAAACGCACTCTACAAAAAACGCAAATAACTGATTCTAATCCTCAGCAATCAATTTAAAAAAGTGCTGACGATAGTGCTTAAGCTCGCGAATCGAGTCGCGAATATCATCAAGCGCTAAATGACTGCCGCCTTTTACAAAATCCTTTAGAATATCAGGACGCCAGCGAAAGCAGAGCTCTTTGATAGACGATACATCCAAATTACGATAATGAAAGAATCTTTCAAGCTCTGGCATTTGCCGCGCCATAAAGCGTCTGTCCTGACAAATAGAATTGCCACACATCGGCGACTTACCTTGATCGACCCATTTATTCAAAAACTTAATAGTTTCCGCTTCGGCCTCAGCCAAAGTCACTGTGCTACGGCGAATACGATCAACGAGTCCTGATTGACCGTGTTGCTTAGTATTCCAGTCATCCATACCGTTCAAGATACGATCGGATACTTTTATAGCAAACACAGGGCCTTCGGCTAATATGTTTAGGTCTTGATCGGTCACGACTGTAGCAATCTCAATGATTTCGTCATTTAAGGTATCAAGGCCAGTCATTTCTAAATCTATCCATACCAGCCCTTTTTTGCCTTCATTTTTGATCTTTATCTTGTTGGGATGGTCTGTGCTCATAGGGTGTCCAATATTTATTATGCGTAAGTATTGTGCTCAAGGGGTTACAAAACCACTGCCTGACGCGATTAGTTAAAGCTGTATGTTAGCAAATTTTCACGTTACAATTGAAGCTATTTTGACTTAGTAGCACTTTAAATAGGCAGACTCTATGGCTTTAATTCGGCAACGCAAACTGACCAAACAACAAATCCGTCGCATCGATAAACAGCAGCTAGAGAGTCAAGATAGTATTGATAATAGTCTGATGGATGGCGTAGTTATGGCGCATTATGGCAAACAACTTGAGGTACAAGTGACGAGCCTACCTGCTGATATTCCTGTGCAGCCAGAGATTGCACCAGATGATCCTGAGCCTTTCTGGCAAGAGCTAGCACTTGGCGATATTTGGCGCTGTCATGTGCGAACTAACTTGCCGATGCTAGCCGCGGGTGATCAAGTACGTTGGGGCGCGGACTCTAACACAGGCTTTGGGCGTATTGAGTCAGTCAAACCGCGGACGTCGATGGTGTCAAGGCCTGATCGCTACCATAAGCTCAAGCCTGTCGCGGCGAATGTCGATATTTTAGCGATAGTGTTTGCTCCGCTGCCAGCCGCTGCGCCGACTTTGATAGATCGTTATTTGGTCGTTTGTCATCATGCAGGGGTGCAGCCTTTACTCGTGCTAAACAAAGCGGATTTATTACCAGAGGACGATGCCGATACTCGTGAATTGCTGACTCAATATGCCGCCCTTGGTTATGAGAGTGTATTAACCTCAGTGGACTGTCCAGAAAACGTCGCAGCCAGTCAAGATCAGCAAGGTTTAAGCGAATTAAAGCATTACATTGATAAAAAGCTGGTTATTTTTGCGGGTCAATCTGGTGTTGGTAAGAGCAGCTTAATCAATGCGTTATTGCCTGAGTCTGCGCAAAGCGTCAATATCATCTCGGACAATTCAAAACTAGGTCAACACACAACGACCACAAGCCGTCTGCTACCTTTTAATCCTGATGATTTGACTCAAGGCGGCATTGTCGATACGCCTGGTATTCGCGAGTATGGTATCTGGCATCTGACTCCTGATGATATCATTTCAGGCTTTATTGAGCTGGCCCCTTTGTCTGGTCATTGTCAGTTTCGCGACTGTCGCCACACCCACAATAGCAAGGGCTGCGCGCTATGGGCCGCAGTGGCGGAGGGCCAAGTATTACAGCGTCGTGTTGAGAATTTAGTCACTTTGACTCAAGAGGCTGACACTAAACCGTATTAGATTATTCTAGAGCTGTTTATTAAGGTTATATAGCAGCTCTAAGCTTTGCGTTTTTGTGCCCGTTTACTATAAAGCCACTAGTCGGTATAATAGCGCCTTGTTCACTCAGGTTAGCTGTAGCTTACGGTTAATAGAGCACCTATTTTTGGAGAGACGTTTTGGATCGTGCATTAGAATTCGTGGGCAACCACCCGTTTTTATTTGGTATTTTAGCAGTGCTTGCCATACTGTTTTTTACTATTGAAAGCAAACGTAGTGGCAAAAAGATTTCGGCCAATACGCTTGGCATGATGGTCAACTCGCAAAACGCACAGCTTATAGATATACGCGCTAAAAAGAAATATACCACAGGCTATATTCAAGGCAGTCGTAACATTCCTTTTACGGAATTAAAAGAGCGTTTGGATGAAGTACGCGCCATTGAGCATCCTGTTATTATTATCTGTGATATGGGAGCAACGGCTGGTGCTGCGGTACAGATGATCGCCAAAGAAAACGTTTATCGTCTAGAGGGCGGTATCGGCGGTTGGCAAGCAGGTGGTATGCCGCTAGTTGGTCTGAAAGATACCTCTAAGGCCAAGGGTAAAGGCAAACCTAGCCTGCACAAATAGCGGGTCGTTATAACTAGAGCTATAAAAGACATCTTATCGCTAGATGTCTTTTTTTATCGCTGACTTTTAAAAAGAAGTGTGACTTTTCAGTGATAGCGTTATGGTTAGTTTTACTCTCTGCGCAAGATAGTTGTTAATTTTGCCAGCTTTATGCTTGAATTAATATGGCTTAGCCCCACTTTATACAGGACAATAGACAAATACTCGCTCAGTATCATTCAAACATTGGTCAAAATCTGGCTATAATTGCTATAGAACTGTTCTGTAAATAGTATTGTTTTATAACTAGTATTGTTCTATAAACTTATAATTATTAATCTATCGAGGAATTATTATGGCTGTTTCTGTAAAAGTTTATACTACCCCTATTTGCCCTTACTGCTCAAACGCTAAACAACTATTAAAGAATAAAGGCGTTGAATATGAAGAGATTGGCATGCATGATATGAGCAGTGACGAGCGTCGCGAGCTGATGAAAAAGACCAATAACTATCGCACAGTACCGCAAATATTCGTCGGTGATACTTTTGTCGGTGGTTTTGATGAGCTAAATCAGTTCAATCAACAAGGCAAGCTTGACGAATTATTAGCAGATTAATTGGCTATAACACTGCCATTATTTATATATAGCTTTTTATGATGGTAGTGTCTTCTTGTGAAAGATCAAACATGCCCTAACCCTTAACTTTAATTTTTGTCTAACTATTTGACCAACTACCAGAGGAATTATCATGGCTGACGAACAAGCGCAACCACAATTAGCACTAGAGCGCATCTACGTAAAAGACATGTCATTAGAAGTGCCAGGCGCAGACGTCTTTACTAAAGAGTGGAATCCTGAGCTGGATATTAATTTATCAAGCAATGCCGAAAAGCTCGACGATGATCATTATCAAGTGATTTTGACCGTCAGCGTTACTGCTAATAATTCTGATGAGCCGGCTTTTATCGCTGAGGTGCATCAAGCAGGTATCTTTTTGTTAAAGAGTATTCCAGAAGACCAAATCGGTCAGATACTAGGTGCTTATTGCCCTAATGTCTTGTTCCCTTATGCTCGTGAAGTGATCAGCGACATCGTCACTCGTGGTAGCTTCCCGCAGTTGTTATTAGCGCCCGTCAACTTTGACCAAGCCTACGCGCAAAGCCAAGAGCAAGCAGGCGGCTTAGACAACGCAAAGATCGACGCTGAGGGTAAAGCTTAAGCTTTGAGTAAAATTGAATAGATTATAAAAGCTGTCACTTTATCTAAGGTGGCGGCTTTTTTATGGATGGTAAGTTAAAACAAAAAAACCTCGATATTTAATCGAGGTTTTTAATTTGCAGACACTATAAAATCAGAAAAACTAGCCTTTTAAAGCGCTCAAAATCTGCGCTTTAACAGTATCAATAGCTTGGGTACCGTCAAACTTGTCATAATCAGGCGCATCATCACCCTCTTTGGCTTTATCTTGATAAAAGCCCACCAAGGTCGACGTCTGCTGATGATAAGTGGCTAGGCGCTCACGAATCGTTGACTCTTTATCATCTTCGCGCTGGATTAGAGGCTCACCTGAGACATCATCAATGCCTTCTACCGTCGGTGGATTATGATCGATATGATAAACTCGACCTGAGCCTGCATGCTGGCGACGACCCGATAAACGCTTGACGATCTCATCATCAGGCACACTAATCTCAACCACATGATTGATCTTAACCTCAGCATCAGCCAAAGCTTGCGCTTGTGGAATAGTACGCGGAAAACCATCAAAAATACAACCATTGACGCAGTCAGGTTTGGCGATACGCTCTTTGACTAGATTGATAATCAAATCATCAGAGACTAAGCCACCAGCGTTCATGATGCCTTGCGCTTGCTGACCGAGCTCGCTGCCCTCTTTTATCGCTGCGCGTAGCATATCACCTGTTGAGATCTGCGGGATATCATACTCTTTTGAGATAAACTGAGCTTGAGTGCCTTTACCTGCACCTGGTGGTCCTAGCAAAATAATACGCATCATTATACGACTCTCCTTAACGAGTAAATTTAAAATAAAGAATAAAACGAATAAATAAAATAGTTCAATCCAAAAAAGTCACGCTTACCTTACCTTGCCGTTTTGTAAAGCTCAAGACTTTTTAGTAAAAAGGTAATGGATAGCTATGACTCATGATTCATATATAAATATTTATAACAATCAGTTGCGTTCTAAAAGCAAACTCAGTACGCAATTTTCATCAAAAAAATCTTATAAGCTATTCTCAAGCATTGACCAGCTTATTGACCGGCTTAAGGTACTTGCTGATTAATCTCGACATTGACTTGATTTTGCTCATTACCAATCACGACTGGATTACCTGATAGATCACCAGACTCAGCAATAGCATTACCGCTATGGCTAATACGAGCGACCACGGCTAACTGAATTTTGTCAGCGCGCGCAGAGGCTATCGTACGCTCAGGCATCATCGCATCAAGATCGCTTAGACTGATACTAGCCTCGCCTTGCTTAATCACACTAATAGGCAAGCGCTTGGCAGCAAACGGTGGCCCACCATTGACATCACGAATAGCCACAAACAGCACATCGTCCGCTTTTACCAAAGGCAATAGATTGGCATTAATAGTGACCGTCACCTCAATACCTGCTGCTGCTTGCTGTTCTTGCGTATCTACGTTAGCGCTGAGCTCATCAAGGCTAGCTAAAGCCCTAGTATGATCGCCAGGCTTAGCAGCGATATTAGCACGTAAGCGCTTAATCCAGCCTTGGGCTTGTTCATAATTACTACTACGCGCCTCACCCATCGCCATCAGCATCTGTGCGCCTTCGTGCTGTGGGTTCTTGGCTAGCACATCTTGCAGCACTCGGCGGCTATTGGCATCGAGCTGACCTTCGTTAGCAAAAAAACTAATCTGCGCATAAGTTGTAGCAATCTCTTCGTTATCAGGTGACAGACGATAAGCCCGTGATAACGACTCTATAGCAGAGTCCGTCGCCTCAAGCGATAAGAACAGCTCTGATAAGCGCATCCAACGATTAGGGTCATCGGCATGCTGGTGTACATTGCTCTGCATGGTCGTGATCAGCTCTCGCCCATCATCGCTGATCGCCCAAGCGGGTGGCTGATCGATCTTACCTGTTAATAGATCGTCAGCGACTTGACCGACTCTATCCTCGCCCGCCCAAAAGTCAAATACAGGCGTACGGTCACCGATTAATAGATAAGCCATAGCGGTTAACGCAGGTACCCAAACGATCAATAGCAAACGACTTTTAAGTCCTGGAGTGACCATAGGCGCAACTTGGCGCTGGGCGTCTAGTAGTTGCCTCTCAAGCTCAAGCTTTTGGTTTTGATAATGATCATCATCGATAGTACCAGTATCTTTATCGACCTTGAGCTCAGCTAAGCGCTCACGAAAGACGGTGACGTTGATATCAAGAAGCTGATTATCAACCGAATTATGCTGCAATCGCTTTGAGCGCAGCCAAGGCATTGCGACGACAATGGCTAAAACTATAGTAATCAATAAGCCTAGAGCAATAAATAAGCCCATAGTAGAAAATAGGGTCATTATTTGTCCTCCGTGCTTGTGATGTCTTGAATAGTATCCGTTGAGCTACTATTGAAATCAGTAATGTTTGAATCAGTAGCACTTGAATCAAGGTTACGGGATAATAGCCGATCGAGTTCGGCCTTTTCACTAGCCGTTAGCGGTGTAGTCGTGTGTTCAACTGAAGGGCCGCTTTGACCACGAGCGGTGAGCTGGCGACGTCGGCTCTGCCAAAACCAGCCCCCGATAAGCACGACTAATAATAAGGGCGGAAAAAACCACAGTATCCATGTTGACGGGCGTACTGGCGGCTTATAACTAATAAAGTCCCCATAACGCTCTTGCATATAGTCACGAATCTCACCATCGCTACGATTGTCTCGAACTAAGTCATAAGTTTTTTGCTTAAGATCTTGGGCGATAGGCGCATCAGAGCCTGCAAGGTTTTGGTTTTGACATTTAGGGCAACGTAGCTCTTCGATTAGACCGCGATACTGCGCTTCTTGCTGTACTGAGTCAAACTCATAGACATCGATTGCGGCATAAGCTGTGACACTAAATACAAACGCTAATATAACCGTAGCTAGAGCGGCTGTGAATACACTTGCCAGCTTAAATAGTGAATTGCGTTGAATAGAATTGAATGATATTGAATTTGACATTATTGACAGACCTCCGCGACTTGAGTGGCATCAGGAGCCGTCGAATTATTGCTTGCCTCATTCAGCACCGTCAGACAGGGAATGACGCGTGCTTGCCAATTGGCTTCATTGATTTCGCCAATGATATGCTGACGAATGACTCTATCGCCATCGACCACAAAAGTCTCAGGGGCACCCGTCAAGCCTAAATCTAGCGCAAACTGTCCAGACGAGTCTTGAATCGACATTGAGAACGGATCGCCGCGCTGGTTTAGATAGCCCAGCGCATTACCGATCTCATCTTTATAGTTGATACCAACAATATTGACACCGCGCTCCTCAAGCGTCATTAAAAACGGATGCTCGACAATACAAGTCGGACACCAAGAGCCCCAAACGTTGATCAAGAACGGCTGCTCAGGCAAATTATCATTGGTCATTACCCGCGTAGTATCCGATAACAGCGGCAACTCAAAAGCGGGCACTGAGCGCTCAAGAGCCGTATTGGTCACAATCTCAGTAGGCTTACCCAAGCGCGCATACAACATCACGATTAGTCCCAAGAACACGATAAGCGGAATGAGAAACCATAGCTTCATCTGCTTTTTTTTCATGGTTTTTACTGGTTTAGCAGGCTGTTCATTATTAGAGCTATTGTTAGAGGTCATCTAGCGCTCCTCCGTAGTCGATGTCGCTGCTGGCGCAGTTACTGGAGTTGCTGTACTATCTGCTGTAATAGCATTTGGCGCAGCGGTTAACAATGGCGCTTTAACCTTTTTAATGCGGTAGCGCTTATCCAGCATACTGATCAGGCCACCTAAAGCCATAATGATCGCCCCCAGCCATATCCAACGAATCAACGGCTTGACATAAATACGTATCGCCCACTGATTGCTGCCATCAGCGATAGGCTCACCTAGTGCGACATATAGATCTCGCATCAGGCTGGCATTAATAGCCGCCTCAGTCGTTGGCATGGTACTAATAATATAAGTACGCTTCTCAGGATAAAGGGTCGCCACATCGCGACCATTTTTACTGACATCAACCTTTGCTTGAGTGGCATCAAAGTTACTGGCTTTTATCTCTTTAAATTCAGAGAGCGTAAAATCATAACCTTGTACATTCACGGTCTCCCCTGGTGCCATCGCCACATCGCGCTCGATACTCAAACTGCTGGTAAAAGCCACACCAATGACGGCGACTAACACTCCAACATGAGCGGTTTGTTGACCCCAATAGCTCAGACGCAATTGACGCAAGCCTTTGACCAAACTAGGCGCGTTTTTGGTTTTATCTCTAAAATCAACCACCATCCAGAACAGCACCCAAAAGCTTACGGCTAAGGTAACACCAATATTAAGCATAGAAGATGGATGAACAAAATAGGCAATGATAGCCGCTAACACCAAGCTACTGGCCGCTATCACCAGACCTACGCCTAATAAGGGACGCGTGTCTTTTTTCCAGCGAATGTTAGAGCCCATACCCATCGCAATTAATAGCAGCCACGTTAGCGGTACAAACAGCGCATTAAAGTAGGGAGAGCCAACCGACACTTGACCTAAATTAAAGGCATCAGCGATAATTGGATATAGCGTTCCTAGTAGGACGACTAAGGTTGAAATTAGAATAATCGCGTTATTAATTACCAAAAACGACTCGCGTGAGATCAGCTGATACTGACTCTCAACGGTCAAGCGCCAGCCACGCACGGCGAACATTAATAAGCCACCACCGATAATGACGCCTAGGATAGCCAAAATCACTAAGCCACGGGTCGGATCAGCGGCAAATGAATGCACGGAGGTAATCACCCCTGAGCGCACCAAAAAAGTACCGAGCAGACTGAGCGCAAAGGCAAAGATAGCCAGCATGATCGTCCAAGCTTTAAAGACCCCTCGCTTTTCAGTGACTGCCAGCGAATGGATCAATGCTAGACCCGCCAGCCAAGGCATCAGTGAGGCGTTCTCTACAGGATCCCAGAACCACCAGCCGCCCCAGCCCAGCTCGTAATAAGCCCACCATGAGCCCAAAGCGATACCAATAGTCAAAAATCCCCAAGCCGCTAATGCCCAAGGTCGTGACCAGCGCGTCCAGACCGCGTCTAAACGACCTTCCCACAGTGCCGCCATACAAAAAGCAAAAGGCACGACCATACCGACATAGCCCATATACAGCATAGGCGGATGAATAATCAGCCCAAAATCCTGCAATACAGGGTTAAGATCACCGCCATCAACGATTAGATTGGGTAGAGTACGATCAAAAGGCGATGAGGTAAAAATCAGCATCGCCAGCATCATGGTCTGGACGCCAGCTAATATCACCAATACTCGCGCGCGCATAGATAATGGTAGGCCACGGCTAAAATAGGATACCAAGGCACACCAAGTAGCCATAATAGTCATCCATAGCAATAGCGACCCTTCATGACCACCCCAAGTCGCTGAAAGCTTATAATACCAAGGCAATAGCGTATTAGAATGCTGACCGACATAGACCAGACTGAAGTCATTATAATAAAAGCCTGCCATCAATGAGCCAAAAGAGATAGCCATTGCCACAAACTGCGCCCAAGCCAAACTTGGTGCCAAACGCTGCCAAGCCACTCGCCCTTGCATAACCCCGATCGTTGGCAATACCACTTGCAAAATCGCCAACATAAAAGCGGCCAGCAAGGCCAAATAACCTAATTCTGTGATTAACATACGGTCTAACCTTGTTATACGCTTACAGTCTGTGCAGCCGCTTGATGAATCGAATCAAGACTGTAACTGCACTAGCCTATTGCGAATATTATTTTAGTGCGACTGGTTTATTTTAAATGCTGTTTTAACTGCTGGTTTTAAATGACTTTTTAAGTCACTTTTTAAATGAATAAACATTATTAGATATTGAGCAAGACTTTATGACAGCTAACTGATTTGTTCTAGTATTTGATGGTGATTACGATCGATGCCTTCAACACTTTGCTATAAAAACGGTTAAAAAGTGAGTCATAACCCTTCTATCATAAAAATTCGGACTTAAAGAAAACTTTAAGTCCTAAAAAAGCAAGTTTTAAAAAACTTAAAAAAAAGAAGCTACAATTAGCTTACCGCTGGGAAGAATACCAGTATCAAGTGTAGCCAGCCTGCCAAGAATCCTGTAAGCCCTCCCAACACAATCAAGGTCAGCTCATCTTCTTGAAAGGCTGGTCGCAATAGATTTTGGAACTCATGCGGCGACAAGGCACGAATACGATCTCGAAATAGACCAAATATCTTACTAGCGCGGCTCTCATTAAGCTCAGGATCACGCATCGGTATCATAGTGGCATTGATAGATTTATCAATGATAGTGTTCTTTAATTGACCAAATTCACGGCGACCCAGTCCCATACGTAAAGTGGTGTTGACTAATGGCGAATCCAATACTTCATAAAGGTGCGACTTCATCAGCTCACGCGTTTGTGCGGCGCGATCACCATACATCATCTCATTCATGATGTTCTCTAAAGTGACTAAATCTTTGACCACAATCTCAGCAAATACTTCAGAGACCTCCTCTTGACGCTTCATAAAGCCGCCCTGCCAGCGAAATTGTGCGACATGAGGGCGCTGTAAGGTAATAAAAGGAAAGCCTTTACGCCAGCTAAAGAACTTAAAACAAGGGATAAATTTAGGTTCAATCGGATTAAACACCATCCAAATCGCAATCCAATTGGTCAACAACCCCCAAACTGCTGCGAAAAAGGGCACGGTCCAATGCACAGGCACCATCAAAAAGATAAACATCTGAATAATGCCAAAGATCAAGCCGATGAGCGCACTGATATGCCAAATAAAATTGATCTCATGCTGACCGACTTTAAGAAACATATTAACCATTAAACGCCGATCGCTCTCCATCTTATTAACGATCATCTGACGCATATCGACTAAGTCCTCGACATGATAGGTCAAGTCCGTCACTAGCGACTGCATGATGGCTGGCAGCTCTTGGTGCGCCTGCGCATAAAGACGGCGTTTGAGCGCATAAGGGATATTATTCCATAGGGTCTCTGAGCGCTCAAGCATAATCTCATCAATGAGTGACTCAAGATTTTGATCGACGGTATCGGTGATAAATACCGCCATTTGCTCAGGCTCCATCGCTTGAAAAAACTCATCAAGCGAGCCTAACTTGGATAATGTCTGATCAACAATCACTCCTGATATCTTGCCCGCCTTACGCGGCACGATACCTTGCCAGCCGATACCAGGCAAGCCAAAAAAGGGAAAGTTAGGAATACGAATACCCCAAAACTTAATAGGGTAAAACAGCATTTTTAGTGCCATCCATACGTGTACCCAAGTGACAAACGCAGTCACAGGCGGAATAGTCAGCATGGCAAGGAATTCTGGATGCTCAGCGAGCGTCTGCCATATTGAAGTTGCAACCATGACTGTTTATGCCCCCAACGATTATCGTTACTCTATTGTTTTATTGTTTTATGGTTATTAGCGTTGTCGTTATTGAATTTGTCGTTATTGAACCAGTTATTAAAACCGCTGTTGAATGAAACATAGCTGTTAATAAACAGGATAACTGCGGTAAAATAAAACGCCTGATTTTAACATACTTAGCATTTATTAGCACGGCTTACTGACGCTCATAAATGACTGCACAAGTGATGATTGCTAACGTCATTTTCTGCTGAACCTTGAATAACGCTGTCAGCTGACCCATTACTTCTATTTCAGACATAGGTTATTGTTTTAATTATATTAATATAGGTTTAGTACCTTAATGGATTGGATGTTAGCTGCTTTCTATTTAACAGACGCTAATCGCTGTGCCAAGTAGCACAGAACGTAGGTTGTTCTGTTATAATTCGCTAGCTATACCGATTGCTTATCATTTATTTCAGATTTTGATGCTTCTATTTTTGATTACTTTTATTTTTGGTAAAAGTATTGGCTCAGCTAATAAACAGGATGTTATTTTTACATGAATAAACCGCTTGCGCCAGACACTGAACAGGTCAATCGCATCTTTATGCACCGTATTATTATTCTTGGTGTGCTTATATTTGCAGGCCTCAGTGGCTTGCTGCTGCGTTATGGTTATTTGCAAGTTTATGCTCATGAGCAGTATCTGACCCAAGCAGATAACAACCGTATCAAGCTCATCTCAGCACCGCCTAGTCGCGGTTATATTTATGATCGTAATGGTATATTGCTCGCTGACAATCAGCCTGTATTTACCGCGATGCTCAGCCCTGATGAAGTAGTAAACCCAGAGCGAACCTTGGCACTACTCGCGCCTATTTTTGACTTAAGTGATACGGATATTACTGATATTTTGGCTCGTATTAGCCGCAGTAAAAATGACCCTGTGACTATCAAGATCGACGTCACTGAGCAGCAATTGGCGCAGTTTAGTGAGCGCAAACCGTTTTTTCGGGGCGTAGATATACAAAGTAAGCTGACCCGCTCTTATCCTTATGATGAGCTGTTCGCGCATGTGATCGGTTATGTCGGCCGTATCAATGATAAAGAAAGCAAACGGATCGATAAAGACCGTTACGCAGGTACGGATCTGATTGGCAAGATTGGTATTGAAGATTTTTATGAAGATATCTTGCTCGGTCAACCCGGTTATCAGTCGGTAGAGACTGATGCGCATGGCAATATTTTGCGCCAGCTTGAGTCTAAAGCACCAACGGCAGGTAATGACATTACTTTGAGCTTAGATTATGGCTTACAAACTATCGCTCAGCAGCAGCTCGATGGTCGTCGTGGTGCGATTGTCGCCATCGACCCCAAAAACGGCGATGTTTTAGCCTTTGTCAGTAACCCAAGCTATGACCCCAATCCTTTTATATCAGGAATATCGTTTAAAGACTATGGTGAACTACGAGATGATCTCGATCAGCCATTATATAACCGTGCCTTGCAAGGTATGTATCCTCCTGCTTCCACTATCAAACCTTTTGAGGGATTAGGGGGTATTCATTATGGTCTACGTAATTGGGAGACGACGATTTATGATCCTGGTTATTTTAGCTTACCAGGTGACAGTCATCGCTTTCGGGATTGGAAAAAGGGCGGTCATGGCACAGTAAATCTCAAAAAATCAATCATGATGTCAGTCGATACTTATTATTATAAGCTCGCTTATGAGATGGGTATTGAGCGCTTGCATGATTGGATGTCAAAGTTTGGCTTTGGAGAGCAAACGGGTATTGATCTGCCAAACGAAAAATCGGGCATTATGCCCTCCCCTAAATGGAAAAAAGAAACCTATGATAAAGGTTGGCTGCCTGGTGAGACCATCTCAGTCAGTATTGGTCAAGGGTATTTTTTAGCGACCCCTTTGCAGGTGGCTAATGCGACTGCTATGACGGCAAATCAAGGTAACCATATTACCCCTCACCTTCTCAAAAGTAGCGATGGTAGCGCAGCGGTCAACGTTATCACTAAGCCTGATGGCAAGATTGAGTACAATGGTAAACCCTCGGACTGGTTACGTATGCATGATGCGATGGAAGATACCGTCAAAAATGGTACCGCTCGTGGTATTTATACTCCAAGCTATCGTATCGCAGGCAAGACAGGAACGGCACAGGTCAAATCTATCGCTCAAGGTAAAAGTTATAATAAAAGCTCGCTTGATAAGCGTCATTGGGATCATGCTTGGTTCACAGGGTTTGCCCCTGTTGATAATCCAGATATTGCGCTGGCAGTATTAGTCGAAAATGGAGGTGGTGGCAGTAAAGTAGCGGCTCCTATCGGTCGGGCGCTATTTGATTACTGGGTAATGCAGCGCAAAACCAAACCTATTCTACCGCCCAGCGCCGATCAGCTGGCTATTATTAAACGCCAAAAGGCCGTCGATAAAGCCGCGCGTGATGTGATACGCGACCAAAGACTAGCATTAGAGGAAGAAGCCAAGGCAGAAGCCGAAGCCAAAAAAGAAGCAGAGGCTGCTGCCATAGCTACCACTGTTTCAGCAACAACTAGCGGGTAAATTTATTAAAAATGAACCGCCGCTGTAGGGTGGGTTAGCTCAAGCGTAACCCGCCTATCAATGCCAAAAGTATCACTATATAGTTATTTAAGAAGTTAGGTACTTAGATTTTGCGACGCTAGATTTTGATATTACAAAGTTACCATGCTGGGCTAAAGCCACAGCCTACAAACGCTCATATTCATTCAAAAACCGCTTACAATTTTTAAAATCACGCCATCATGTCTAAAGATAAAATCATTATGAAAAAACCTAAATCATCACACCATGCTAATAGTCGACTAGATAACAAAATTAGAGCTCAAGGTAAAAGCAAAGCCGCTGGTGACGTTCGTATTATTGGTGGTCAGTTTAAGCGTCGTCTGGTCACTTTTATTGATGCCGATGGCCTACGCCCGACGCCTGATCGATTGCGTGAGACCTTATTTAATTGGCTATTAGCCGATATTCACGGTGCACATGTGCTCGATAGCTGCGCGGGTAGCGGAGTGTTAGGCTTTGAGTCTTTATCAAGGGGCGCGACGCACTGCACTTTTATTGAATTTAACCAAACACAAGCTAAACGTCTTGAGCACAGCGCCCAGCAACTCAAACTCGATACTGATTATTATAAAATAATAGCGGGAGCCGCTGAGCAAGTATTGCTTCAGAACTTTAGTTTTGATCGTCCATTCGATATCGTCTTTATTGATCCGCCTTATATGCAGGATCTATGGCGCCCGATTTTAAACGCTTTGATCGAACAGCAATTAATCGATACTACTAGCCTTATCTACTTAGAAGCGGATAAAGACTTGACTGAGCAATTAACAGACTTGACATCGATACTGCAACAAAAAGTAGCCACAGCAGACTTTCAAGGTTTTGACTGCCTTAAACAAACCCAAATTGGCCAAGTTGTCGCTGGACTTTATCAGCTCAGATCGTCATAATCGAACCTCTTTATCATTTAAAACGATAATAAAGGCAAAAACCTGCTGAATATGACTCATTAATAAGCGGTAGGCAAAAATAAACCCCAATGCAGCTTGCAACCATCTGCTCTACTGCTTATAATGTGCAGTCTGTTTTTTGAGAGCCCCGTTCCCAGCTAAACTCTCAACGAATTCTAAATTTAAGGTTTTATCATGAAAACACTTAGTGCAAAACCAGCTGATGTGACCCATGACTGGTTTGTCGTAGATGCTGACGGCAAAACTCTTGGTCGCCTAGCTACTCAAATTGCTACTCGCTTACGTGGCAAGCATAAGCCCTCGTTTACCCCGCACGTTGACACTGGTGACTTTATTGTCGTCATCAATGCTGACAAGATCACGGTAACGGGCAAAAAAGCGCAAGATAAAAAGTACTATCGTCATACTGGTTATCCAGGTGGTATCAGAGAAACTAACTTCTCTAAGCTGCTTGCAAAGAAGCCTGAAGATGTTTTGCATAAGGCTGTTAAAGGTATGCTTCCAAAGGGTCCTCTTGGCTATGCAATGATTAAGAAGCTGAAATTGTATGCGGGCACAGAGCATCCACACGCCGCTCAGCAACCTAAAGAATTAGACATCTAAGGATATACTATGGAACGCAATTACGGAACTGGTCGTCGTAAGACTTCTACTGCTCGTGTCTTTTTATCTAAAGGTACTGGTGACATCAAAGTTAACGGCAAGCCACTTGATGAGTACTTCAGCCGTGAGACTTCACGCATGGTTGTTCGTCAGCCATTAGAGTTACTTGACTCTGCTAGCGCTTATGATATCTATATCACTGTAAAAGGTGGTGGTATCAGTGGTCAAGCAGGCGCTATTCGCCACGGTATCACTCGTGCATTAGTTGAGCTTGACGAAACCAATAAGCCTGCGCTTAAAGCTGCTGGTTTTGTTACTCGTGACTCACGTCAAGTTGAACGTAAGAAAGTTGGTCTACGTAAAGCACGTAAACGTCCACAATTCTCGAAACGTTAATCAAAGCTATTGCTTATTTATTTACCGCTACTCTGTTGAACGCATTATTAGTTTATTAAGACTAGCAACAATAAATAAAAGCATAGATTTGCAAAACCTTATAAGTGATTTATCGCTTATAAGGTTTTTTTATGAGCGAAGGAAAATCGAACATATCGATAGAATGAATAGATAGACTGCTATATTAAACTGTAAAATACAGATTAGCTTTAAATTAAAACAAAAATAGTTAACGTCGCGTAGGCTGTGGCTTCAGCCCAGCAAACATTATGCAAAATCAAAATATTAAATAATAAAAATCGTATTATAAAATTAATATTAAAATGTGTCTTATTTAATGATATAAACAAAAGCGCTGGGCTAAAAGCGCCAGCCTACGGCATAATCTAAATCATTAAAATGATTTAATATTGCAATGACCTATAAGATATAAATCGATTCTTAATTCAACTTTAAGTAGCGTGGGTGGCAACCCACGGATAAATAAAGAAAACCAATTCATTAGCAAACTTATAAAACTCAAACAACCTTAACCACCATTTTAAAAACCAGCTTGCAAAGTCAGCAGTGCTACCCCATCATAAGAGCACCTTTTATTACTAGTATCCCTTTTATGAAAGCGCCTGAACAATACGACCCTAGCAAAGCCAACTCACAAGATGTTCCGCCAGCTGGAGGTCACAAATCGCCAGATCGTCCATCACCAGCTATTCCCGCTGGTACGCCGACGATTACCCAAACCCATAAGCGTACCGCTAAGGCTCACAAAAAAGCTTTTGAGTGGCAGTTTTTACTGCCCAAATACTGGGCTATCTGGCTGCTATTGGCTATTGTGTTTCCTATGATCTATTTACCGCTGCGTTTACAGTTTTGGCTGGGGCGTAAGCTGGGTATCTTGATATATAAGCTGGCAGGCTCGCGAAGACGTGATACGTTGATCAATCTTAAATTAGCCTTTCCAGAAAAACCCGAGGCCGAGCGTGAGCTAATGGCGAAGCAAGTCTTTGTTAATCAAGGTATCGGCGTATTTGAGACTTTATGCGCATGGTTTCGCCCGAATGTGTTTACCCGTACGGTGTCTATTTCAGGCTTACAGCATTTGGTTAATGCACAAAATGAAGGTCGTGCGGTTATCCTATTAGGCGCTCACTATACGATGCTCGATCTGGGTGGGCTGCTTTGTACACAGTTTTTTGCCGCTGGCTGTATGTATCGCTCACAAAACAATCCTTTGCTTGATTGGTTTATTTATAATGCGCGTACCAGTATCTTTGGTAAGCAAATTGCCAGCCGTGATATACGTAGTTTAGCTACCTCTATCAAAGACGGTCATGTGATTTGGTACTCCCCCGATCAAGATTATGGTCTAAAACAAGGCGTCATGGCGCCCTTTTTTGGGGTGCCAGCCGCCACGATTACGGCCTCAAGACGCCTTGCCAAAATGGGTAACAAAAACAACCCACCTGCGGTTATGGCGCTGCATACTTATCGGCAAACACCAGATAATCTTCCTAAAGGCAAAAGACCGCATTATCATCTAACCATTACACCAGCTTTGGATAATTATCCTAGCAATGATGAAATCAAAGATGCTACGCGCGTCAATGAGATATTAGAGGGTTTGATACGGATTGATCCTACGCAGTGGATGTGGTTTCACAGGCGCTTTAAAAATGGGCCTAATGGGCGTACTGACATTTATAAATAGTCGCTACACGCGATATTAGCTAATGCGTAAATTTGTTATACTTTACCCCTATTTATTAGCGTCAAATTTTTATAGCTACTTTTAATATTATTATAAATACAATAACGGATCTTTTATGAGCGACAACACTGCTAAACCTGCTACTACCGACACTGCTACTGATAATACCAAAGCTAGCAAACGCATCTTAACAGGGATTAAACCAACAGGTACTCTACATTTAGGCAATTATGTTGGCGCGATTCGTCCTGCTATTGAGTCTATTCAAAACAGCGATGATGAGGCGTTTTTCTTTTTAGCGGATTATCATGGCATTATTGGCTGTTATGATCCTGCGGTGATTCATGAGTCGACTAAATCAATTGCTGCGACTTGGTTGGCCTGTGGCCTTGATCCTGAGCGCGTGACCTTTTATCGTCAGTCTGATGTGCCAGAGATTCCGGAGCTGGCTTGGATCTTGAATTGCTCATGTGCCAAAGGGCTGATGAACCGTGCCCACGCCTATAAAGCCGCTGTCGATGTCAACGTAGACAATGATGTCGATGCTGATTTAGGCGTGACGATGGGGCTATTCGGTTATCCTGTGCTGATGGCGGCTGATATCTTAATGTTTAATGCGACCCACGTGCCAGTAGGCCGTGATCAAGTTCAGCATATCGAGATGGCGCGCGATATCGCAGGTACTTTTAATCACAGATATAAGCCGCTATTTACTCTACCTAATGCCGTTGTCGATGATGATACACCGTTATTAACGGGCCTTGATGGACGTAAAATGAGCAAAAGCTACGGTAATACTATCCCGTTATTTGGTGAGATGAATCCGCAAGTCAGCTCAGAGAAGCAGATGCACAAAGCGATTATGAAAATAGTGACTAACTCTCAGCTACCTGATGAGCCAAAAGACCCTGATGAGTCAGCTATTTTTGAGATCTATAAAGCCTTTGCTACCGCTGAGGAGGTCGCTGTTATGCGTGAAGCCTTTACTACAGGTATTGGTTGGGGTGATGCTAAGCAAGCACTATTCGATAAAATAAATACTGAGATTGCCCCGTTTCGCGAGCGCTATGAGCAGCTGATGAATAACCCTAAAGAGCTTGAAGAAATCTTGCAAATGGGCGCAGACAAAGCCCGTCGTCATAGCCGTAAGCAGCTAGATAAAACTCGCCGCGCTATCGGTATCCGTCCGCTGGCTAAGCTTAAGTAGTAGTCTTTATTTAATATAAACTACTTGTAGGCTGGATTTTTAACCCAGCCTACGCTAATCATTTTAGACAGTTGAACGCGGGGTCTATTGCTATAAATACCGATACAAATGAAAGTACTCAAAGTAATAGTAATTTACGTATTTATCAGACGCCCATACTGCAGCTGCCTGACGATTTGTATGTGCCACCACAAGCCTTTGCGATTTGGCTTGAGCAGTTTGCAGGGCCGTTAGATTTTTTATTGTATCTGGTCAAAAAGAACAACGTCGATCTGACCCAAATGCCGATACTGCCGATTACCGAGCAGTATCTGGCTTATATCAGTCAGTTGGATTACGAGCACTTTGAGCTGGCAGGTGACTATCTATTGATGGCCTCAACCCTAATTGCTATTAAGTCTGAGCTGTTATTACCCAAACCACAAACGCCAACCGATGAGCGTGATCCCAAAGCTGAACTTATTGAACGCTTGGAAGCTTATGCGCAGATAAAAGGCGCAAGCCAGCGCTTAGATACGCTCTTGCGCCTTGAGCGTGATGTGTTCTTAGCGCTGGTCAGTATGCCTGATCACGATATTATGCAAGCCGAGCTGCCTAGCTACTCGCCTAACCTCTTGATCGAGAGCTTATTTAAAATGCAGCTGCAACCTGATTATCAACTGCACGCTCATACTGTCAAAGTTGATGCTGTGTCTCTATCAGATCGTATTGCTAGCATCAGTCGCCAGTTGAGTAGCGATGGTACGCGCTCTTTTTATCAGTTATTAGATAAAACCCAAGGTAAAATCGGGGTTGTCGTTAGCTTCGTTGCGATATTAGAGCTGATGAAGCGTCAGTTGGTTAGTGTAGTGAAAGTCAATAATAATACCAGCAATGATCCAAAAGCTAATGAGCTGAATTTGCAGTGGTTGGCGTAGGGTGCGCTCCATCGCATCAGTTTTATAATATTTAACCTATAGTAGTGCATAAAATGCACTCTACAACGTAGCTCTACTATGAAAGATATTGGTAAAAATAACGCGGAAATTATTAGCCTGCATATCGAGGTACTACTACACGCCTCCGAAGCACCGCTCACTGCTGCTAATATCAAAAAGCATCTCGTAATCTCAAGTAAACAGCTAGAGCAAGCCTTAACAATTCTGCAACAACGCCTAGCGATGGGCGTATTACGACTGAATCAAACCGCTAGCGGCTATCGATTGCAGATAGCTGACGAATACAGCGCTTTGATTCAACAAGCATTCCCGCAGCGCCAGCAGCGCTTAAGCCAAGCGTTACTAGAAACCTTAAGTGTCATCGCCTATAAGCAACCCGTAACTCGTAGTGATATCGAATATGTACGCGGAGTGACGCTATCGAGCAACATACTAAGACAGTTATTTGATAAAGGCTGGATAATAGAGGATGGCTATAAAGAAACTTTAGGCCGCCCTGCTCTTCTGCACACGACACCGCAGTTCCTAGATGCGTTTGGTTTGACTCATTTAGATGAGTTACCACCAATGCCAGACTTGGCAGCGATAGGGTCAGACTAGCAAAAGCAACAGTCATGCAAAATTACGATATTGGACGATAAATATATTACAATTTATATTCTTTTACTTGATATAGATAAAAGTGCCAGTCTAAATACACCGCCTTACAGCTCTGTATATTCAATTAAAAAGAGCTTTGCTAAAAATCTAGCAAAGCTCTTTTGTGAAATAAATTTCAAACTTTAAACACAACTCAAACTAATAAGCTTTCAGCTCAAGCCCGACGCCGACACCAATATCCGTTGACTGAGTATCAGAATCGACCGCCCAAATTCTAGAATTGACTGTTACCAATGGCTGTAGCTGATGCTCCCATGCAACATCGACAACGGTCAGCTTATCCGTCGTTGCAAAAGCTCGGTTATCAGACTCTCCAGTGCGACGGTCTAATTCTCCTGACTGATTAACCTTGGCATGTTGCAGCTTAGCATTGATAAAGTTACTCTCATCAAGCCATAATCTACCACCAACAGCGATACTCTCGGCATCACCGCCCAGCGCATATCCTAATGGATAGCCATTCTGATAGTAGCCATCGGTATAAGTTCCATGGTCATAAGAGACGCCTCTGACCTCGCCACTGGTACGGGTATCAGTATATTCTGCATAGAGCTGATAAGGCTTACCGTAAGCAGCAGAGGCATAGTCCGCACCTGCTAGATACATGTTTTTAGAGGGCAGACCACCTGCTTCATCTTCGCCTATATACTGCGCATAGACGCCAGCTGGTACATTAATCAAGGGCGCTAGGCTCACACGAGCATCAAAGCCACCCAATTGATTGGCAGGATCTTCACCAATAACTGCCCCATTATCAGCGTTATCTTTGGTTCCTAGGATAGCATCAGTAAAAGAGCTTAAGCTCTCAGGACGCCCTTCACCGCCCCACATAAAGCTGCGTGATGCACCAACTTCTAACCAAGGTAACGGCTGGGCAGTCAAACGTGCACCAAACAGCTTAGCTTCTGGTACAGCCTCATAATCATCAAGCTGACCTGCAAATAGCTGATACTGCCAAGGGCCGACCCATGATAAATACTGCGAAGTAGGTGCTGCTTGCTGATCACGCTGCATAGTGAATCCAGCCACAGGAATACTAGCATCGCCGCGTATCAAGCTACCATCATGCCCAGGGCCCCACCATGCTGGTATCTGACCTGCAATTAACCACTGATTGGCAAAGCCACCTGCGACATAAGAGCCTTCAAAACTCACATCAGAGCCATCTTCGATCAGCTTATCGTTCTTCAGATTGACTTGCAGATTAAATTCTAAGTTCTCTTCGCTCAGGCCTATAGAGCCGCTGATCTGCTGTCCTGCCAGCTTATCCTCACCAAAGGTCTGAGGTAGCTGCTGACGATTGGTTTGCAGATTAGCCTCAATATCAGCATGGACTAACGAATTAGGATTCTGCTTGAGGGTAGTATAGACCGACTGGAGCATCTGCTGCTGCGCAGGCGTTACGGCATTAGCGGTGCTAAGACCACGCTTGATCTCATTAGCCGTCAATGGCCAAGTGCTGGTACTGATCTGGGTCACGCCTTGCGTATTCAGCCAATCGATATCAGCCTTTAAGCGCAAATCATTCATATATAGATTTTGTGCGGATGCAGTAGTCGGCATGATTAAGGCTAACAGTATCGTACTGGCGCTCAGTAAAGGGAGTAACTTGTTGTTCATGAGAATTTGCATCCGTAACTGTATTGGTAATGATCAGTAGAGTAAATTAGTATATAGCATTTAGCTTGGGTTAGAGTCAGCCATTTTGCTAAATACAGTATGTATAGCGCTTACGGTTTGCTCAATCTCAGCAGTAGTTAAGGTTGGATGTACCAAAAACATCAAGCTCGTCTCACCCAATTGCTTGGCTACTGGCAGACGCGTTTCAGGACGCAGACCTGTATTATCAAAGGCTTTCTCTAGATAAACTTCCGACGCGGAACCAGAAAAGATGGGTACTGATAGCGCATTAATCTCAGCGATAATGCGATCACGCGACCAGCCCTCAGGCAGATTATCTGGCTGTACATAGACATATAACTTATAATAACCATGGGTACAATCAGCAAACGCTGGCATGTTCTCAAGTCTAGGCACAGATAGATAGCCTTGCGCTTGCCAGTTATCACACTCGTCCAATATAGCCTGTGCATTGCTCGTGCGCTTAGCCGTCCAATCAGCCATTCTCGTTAATTGAATACGGCCAATCACCGCTTGCATCTCAGTCATACGCCAGTTAGTACCAAAGCTCTCATGTAACCAGCGATAGCCTGGTGGATGCTCGGTCTCATAGACCGCGGCATAGCTTTTACCATGGTCTTTATAAGCCCACATTTTGCGCCATAATTGCTCATCATTGGTGGTGACCATACCGCCTTCACCGCCTGTGGTCATTACTTTATCTTGGCAAAAGCTCCACGCACCGATATGCCCAATACTACCAACGCTACTACCTTTGTAGCGCGCACCGTGCGCCTGCGCACAGTCCTCTATCACATATAGATTATGCTTATCTGCCAACGCCATGATGCCATCCATATCACAAGGCCAACCTGCCAAATGCACACAGACGATAGCTTTGGTTTTAGCCGTCAGTACCGCGGCGATTGACTCAGGGGTGATATTACCGGTGGCTTTATCAATATCAGCAAAAACAGGCGTTGCTCCAGCATTAACCACTGATGAAATACTCGCAATAAAGGTACGCGGAGTGACGATGACTTCATCACCAGCACCAACATCCAAAGCCTGCAAAGCTACGTCTAAAGCGAGAGTGCCGTTGCCCATAGCAATAGCATAATCGCTATCTGCCCAAGTGGCGAACTCTTTTTCAAATTCGCGGCACTCATTACCTGTCCAATAATTGACTTTATTAGATAATAGTACTTGGCTAACGGCATCGGCCTCAGCTTGAGTAAAGCTTGGCCATGGTGAAAAGGGGGTGTTTAGCATTTTGTCACCTATATTGATTACGGTATATAAATTTCAGCATCACCTGAGATAACTAACTTATTTTTTACGTAACAGTTAGTACTAAAGAATACTCTCTTTTTCTCAATACACACATTAGTGACTTCTGCAATAGCAGTGATGGTATCATCAATATAAACAGGGCGTTTGAACTTGGTATTTTGTGCAACGTAGACACAACCAGGTCCAGGCAAACGCATACCAAACAATGCTGAGAAAAATCCGATAGATATCATCCCATGAGCCAGTCTTTTACCATAACGAGACTGTTCAGCATATTCTTGGCTGACATGTACAGGATTATGATCACCTGATACACCAGCATAGGCTTTGATATCTGCATCAGTGATAGTCTGTGAGTAACTGACTTTCATACCAACCTTTATATCTTCGATAGGTATAGAAGAAAAATTATTATCCATTTTATTTTCTAAGTCCTTCTTTGGTCAATGGTCGAGCAGGATTACCTATCACCGTTACACCAGCTGCGACGCTTTTTGTAACAACAGCGCCCATACCTACGATAGCACCTTTGCCTATCACTAGAGGCTTTGTTGGCGTACCTTGTTTGATGATTGCGCCAGTACCGATATAAGCATGATCTTCGATATGTACATTACCATTGCACTGAACTTTGGGCGCAAAAGTGACATAGTCTCCAATTACACAATCGTGAGCGACGTAACTATAAATATTAGCATGAAACTGCTTGCCAATCTTAATGTTAGAGGTCAGTTGAGTAAAATGACATAATACCGAACCCGCCCCTATGTCAACTTGGTCTAAAACTATAGAATTAGAGGCTTTTACTGATAACAGCTCAATATTACTCTGTTGACACTTAAGCTCTAAAACCTCGCGTATTTTACTATCAGCTATAGCTAAAACCACAGCTCTAGTAACGTTAGGTAACGCTAAATAGTCTTGAAAGGTATACACCTGATAATCATTCAATGTATTAAGGGTTGATCCATCATCGATAAAGCAAAGCTGCGCCTCTGTATACTGCTCACGCACTAAAGGTAATAACTCTTTACCAAACCCACTTGCACCATATATACCAATTAATTGTTTCATTTTAGCTCCATTTTTATTCGTTATGTATTCCCTTCAAACTTACTCATGGTCGCTTCACCATCAGCGCTAATATCATCTTTGATTAGTACTTTTTTGACAGTTTTGACTAGTATCTTAATATCCAACCACAGCGATTGATTGTCCACATACCAAGTATCCAGCTCAAACTTCTTGTCCCAGTCAATAGCATTGCGGCCATTGACTTGAGCATAGCCTGTCACCCCAGGTCTTACCTTATGACGGCGCGATTGCTCATCACTATATAAAGGTAAGTATTCCATTAATAAGGGACGTGGCCCAACTAAGCTCATATCACCTTTTACAACATTCCACAGCTCAGGCAGTTCATCCAGACTCGTATTGCGTAGTGCTTTACCAAAGTCAGTTAAACGCTCACCGTCTGGTAAAGCATTGCCATCGCTATCTATAGCGTCTTTCATAGAACGAAACTTCACCATCTCAAAAGGTTTACCATTGAGACCAGGGCGTGTCTGACGAAACAATACGGGTGAGCCTAGGTTTTTACTAACCTTGTAGGCAGTAATAGCATAGACAGGTGATAGCACAACTAAGGCGGCGCTAGCAGCGGTTATGTCAAACAGGCGTTTTATCGCAATCATGGTAATCCTAATTTACTTTTTACAGAATCAAAGCGGATAATCACTACGTGACTACCTTTATTGCATTATGATCTTTTTAAGTTCATTTGCATGGTATTGAGGTGTTAATTCTTCAAGAATATTGGCAGACACAGTGAACTCTGATAGAGATTCTTCTTCTAATTTATGAAATAGCTTGACTAGAGATTCTATGTTAGGCTCAGCAACATAACCCAGCTCATTATTATTCACCCAATCGTACACACTAGTATTTTTGCCGCAAATAGCTATTATTTGACAGCCTGAAAATATATAAGATGACGATTTACTCGGAAAAGCATACTTAGTAACTTCATCATCAATTGGCATCAAACCAAAACTATATTGACGTAATAAGTTAGCAGCTTCAACCGCAGGTAAAACGCCTAAATAGCGCACATTCTCAAATTTATTTTCTAATTGCTGTATAGCATCACTATGAATACCACCACCAGCGAATACAAAAGGCAACTTACCACCTTCCTTAATATAGCGCTCGATAGATTCAACTAGTAAAGGAATGCGCTGTAACCTTCCAGCATTACCACAATACACAAAGCCTTTTTTACGCTCAATTTCTATATTATTATTTTGATCTGAGGCTTGAACTGAGGGATTTGATAATAATGTTATCGGAATTGGTTTATTGACCCTTTTAACAATATAAGACTTCATCTGTTCTGTCAGAGTAATCACTTTAGATGCTTCAGTAATTGTTTTAGTGTCTATAGCAGCAATAATTTTAGTGACAATATTGTTCTTACGAGTAGCGATAGACATTATTTCTGGATGAATATCTTGTAGATGATATACGTAACTTTTATTAAATATTTTACAATACCAACGTACGGCTAAAGGTGTAAAAACGGGCGGATTAGTGGCTACATAAACTTTATCAGGTCGATGAAATACTAAACTTGAGAAGGTAAACCCTGTAAACAACAGAAGCTCAGATACTCTTAGCATCATATGACTAGATGAGTCCGTCAAAGTAGGTAACGTAGAGAAATCAACGCCACCTCCTCGCTCAGCTTGCTTTACTGTTTTAAAAAACCCTTTATTCACTTGAGTAATCACTAAAGGTTGTGCCTCTTCACTAAGCGATTCAGATAACAACAATAAAGCTTCCCCAATAGCAGGATTGACTGGCCAAAAGCTGCGGCTGACAATCGCTATCTTTTCTTTTTTAGAGCTCATCAGTACTTCTTCCAAACGATACGATTAACATAGTCAGTATAGCTTAAAATAATACGCACTACTTTTTCGCTAACGTTAGGCATGCTGTAGTCAGACACTAAGCGTAGTAGACGCTCATTACCACGACCTTGACCTTCCAAGATTTCTAAAGCCTGTAGCACACGCTCAGCAGTCAATCCTACCATCATTACCGCTGCTTCCTCCATACCCTCAGGACGCTCATGTGCTTGACGCAGATTAAGTGCTGGAAAGTTAAGGATTGAGGACTCTTCGTTAATAGTACCACTATCTGATAAAGCAGCTTTAGATGACAGTTGCAATTTATTATAATCACTAAAGCCAAGTGGCTTGAGTAATTGAACTAAAGGATGAAACTTAATATCTAGCTCTTCTATACGATTGCGAGTGCGGGGATGAGTTGAGACAATCACTGGAAACTGGTACTTTTCTGCTACAGCATTCAGCATATCAACTAAATCTAAAAAATTCTGATCTGAATTAATATTCTCTTCACGATGGGCACTGACGATAAAGTACTGATGCTCTGTTAACTCCAATCGCTCCAGTATGTCAGATGCTTCAATTTTAGCATGATAATGATTTAACACTTCAAACATAGGGCTACCCGTCTTAATAACTAAGTCAGCAGGCAAGCCTTCTGCAAGTAGGTAGTCACGGGCGATAGTGCTATACGTCAAATTCACATCGGCAGTATGATCAACAATGCGACGGTTGATCTCTTCAGGTACACGCATATCAAAACAGCGATTACCCGCTTCCATATGAAAGGTTGGAATCTTACGACGTTTGGCAGGGATAACCGCCATACAGCTATTGGTATCCCCTAGCACTAATAGCGCTTCTGGCTGTACTTCTTCCAAAACCTTATCAACACCAATGATGACATTACCAATAGTTTCAGCGCCTGTCGTTCCAGCAGCATTTAAAAAATGATCTGGCTTACGAATACCTAAGTCAGTGAAAAATATCTCATTTAATTCATAATCATAATTCTGACCTGTGTGCACTATGATATGATCAAAATACTTATCACAAGCTTGCATAACCCTTGATAGTCTAATAATCTCTGGACGAGTTCCTACGACAGTCATCAACTTTAATTTTTTCATAATAAAACTCTTATCCTGTTATTGGCATAGCATAAGTATCAGGCTTTTCACGGTCGAAAATCTCATTCGCCCATAGCATAACGATCATTTCGTCCTCACCTACATTAGTAATATCGTGAGTCCAGCCTGGAACCGTCTCGACAATTCTGGCTTCATCGCCATTGGTTTTTAAATCGTAGTATTCGCCCGTAACAATATGCTTAAATTTAAATAAAGCCTTACCCTTAATCACTAAAAATTTTTCAGTCTTGCTATGGTGGTAATGTCCACCACGAGTAATACCAGGATGTGCAGTAAAGTAGGAGAATTGACCTGCATCGGGTGTTTTGAGCATCTCAACAAATACACCACGCTCATCACCGTGCTTAGGAACCGTATAATCAAACTGAGACGGTTGCAAAAAGCTTAGGTAAGTCGAGTACAACGCACGAATTAGACCTGTGCCGACTGGTGCAGTGATCAGGCTATCCCGCGACTGTTTAAACTCATTCAAAGTCTTAGCTAAATCACCAACACTAATTTGATATTCAGGCTCAACTAAAAACGTTTGCTCAGGTACATATTTGCCTTGTATCATTTGCCAAAAGATCTCGACGACATCATCGATGTAGACCAAACGGATCATAGCATCGGCATTATCGATCTGAATAGGTAAGTCATTTGCGACGTTATAACAGAAGGTCGCTACCGCAGAATTATAGTTAGGGCGTGACCATTTACCAAAAACATTGGCTAAACGACATATATATACTGGATTACCCTGCGCTTGATTCAGCTCTAATAAGACTTGCTCACCGCCAAGCTTACTTTGTCCGTAAGCATTGTCACGATCGGCTTGTATAGAAGAAGACAGAATAACAGGAGTAGTTTTATTTGCCTGTTGCAAAATATCCGCTATCTTTTGCGTTAGGCTAACATTACCCTCAATGAACTCTTTATCATCAAGCGGACGATTGACCCCTGCTAAATGGACAATCCAGTCTGCTTTGATAACCGCATCTTCTAGATCATCCTGACTAGAGCTACGATTAAAGCACAAGACATTGATGTTATCTTGTTCAGATAAAAACTGAATTAAATTCTTGGCAATAAATCCATTAGAGCCAGTGACTACAATATTCATCATTATGCCTCTGGATCAATATGTTTGCCTTCAGTTAAAGCGCGAACAAACCCAAGTTTAAGAAGTAATTTTTTCATACCCTCTACATCTAAGCGCTCAGTATTATGGGAGTTGTAATCTTCAATCTCAGTGATATGCAAATCACCTTGATCGACATATTTTCCGTAGTTAAGGTCACGTTGATCCGCTGGCACTCGATAATAATATCCCTGATCGATAGCGACTGCCATCTCTTCACGGCTGAGTAGTGCTTCATAGGCTTTTTCACCATGGCGGGTGCCCATAATGACAATAGGATGTTCATCAAGATTCATAAGCTCTGTCAAGGCTTTAGCAAGTACTTCGATAGTAGCAGCAGGCGCTTTCTGTACAAAAATATCGCCATTCTCGCCATGCTCAAAAGCATAGAGTACTAAATCTACTGCATCCTCTAAGGTCATCATAAAGCGGGTCATATTAGGATCTGTAATAGTAAGAGGCTTACCTTTCAATATCTGATCAACAAATAGCGGAATCACTGAGCCACGTGAGGCCATGACATTGCCATAGCGTGTCCCACAAATAACGGTATCTAAACCTTCTAGGTTACGTGACTTAGCAACCATTACCTTTTCCATCATTGCTTTGGAGATACCCATAGCATTGATAGGATAAACAGCTTTATCAGTGCTAAGACAGACTACACGTTTAACTTTGTTCTGAATGGCCGCTTCTAAGACATTCTCTGTACCAATAACGTTTGTTTTCACAGCTTGCATCGGATGAAATTCGCAAGAAGGTACTTGCTTAAGAGCAGCAGCATGATAAATATAATCAACACCACGGGTAGCACTGAGCAGGCTGTAATAATCCCTGACATCGCCAATGTAAAATTTAAGTTTAGAGTTGCCATAGGCTATACGCATATCCTCTTGCTTTTTTTCGTCACGGCTAAAGATACGAATCTCAGCGATATCTGTATCTAAGAAGCGTTTTAGGACTGCGTTACCAAATGAGCCTGTGCCACCAGTTATGAGTAGGGTTTTATTTTTAAACATTTTGATACCTTAATTTTTAAACTATTTATTGGCTGCATATTCAAACATAGCTATATTAGCTTCGATAGCATCCCGTTGAGAAAATTTATTTTTTGCCCAAGCAAGCACCTTTTTTCGCATTTGATGGTGTTCATCAGCAGACATAGTAGCTAACTGATCGACAGCATTGCTAAAGGCTTTAGGGTTATCCAATGGCAAATCCCAGCCAATACCTAACTCTTGTAGATTACGCCAAGGTGTAGTATCAGCAATTATTATAGGTAGACCTGCACATAACGCTTCAGCGATAACGTGACCGTAATTTTCACCTTTAGTAGGCATGAAAAAAGCATCATACTTTGAGAGAGTACTCACAACTTCATTTGGGTAAAGCTCGCCTTTATATTCGACCTGAATGTTTATAGGTAGCATTTTAATTACAGCTTCGCACTTAGCCCAATACTCTTCATCCTCTATTGGCCCATATATATCATAAGAAACGGATTGTTCTACCGTTTTTAGTATCTCTAAAGCAGTTAAGAGGTTCTTCATTGGGGATATACGTGACACAAAAACCATGTTAAGAGTTTCAATATTACGAATGGGTAAGGTTTCTACAAACTCCTGAGCACCTATGTCTTCTGCTATGAATATATCAACATTAAATCCTAACACCTTACGAATGTCTTCTGCCTCATAATTGCTTGATGCTTGGAAAACAGTTCCACGATGCAAATTTAAGGACTTATATAGCTTGATAAATATAACCTTTTTTTGAGTTTTAAGACTTAGCGCTCCCTCTGAAAACTCACCTCTTGGACCAACTATAATCTTCTTATTAAGATTCTTGGCTATTAACATAGGAATAAATGAAAACCGTATGGAAAAAAAACTATTGAGATAGATAATATCGAAATTCTTTTCACTAATTATCTTAATAATCTGTTTATAACCAGTAAGACTTGGCGATGTATAGAACACTTCCACATTTTCTACTGCATTCCATTTACCACAGTTTACTGAGCTATAAGAGTGGGTATCACCCAGATCTCTGTCACTAGTGATGAGCTTAAAAGATACCTCATCACCTAGTTTATGCATTAGATTTTTGATAGTTTTGATTGGACCGCCACCTTTATAACCAGGAAGGTAGAAAGCTGTGAAAACTAAAACATCCATATTAGAACCTATTAAAATATTAACAATACATAGAAAATTATTTATCTTCTTTAATCTCTCTAAAACTACTATAAATGAGTGCCGGTATGATATAAAACAAAATAGAATTTAAATGCATAATATTAGCAGCATAGCCTTCGAAGACAGATGCAGTAACAATATAAATATAAACAGCTGTAAGCCAAACAGAGTCTTTCTTTATAAGAAAGAAAGACAAATACAGCGTGCGAATAATAAAACTTACAAAGCCTATAAAGCCTATAAAGCCTGACATTAACAAAACATCTAAATAACTCAACTCAGTTTTTATACGTCCTGCACCTAAAGAAACACCTGTGCCTATGTAAAAATACCTTTCTTTTAACTCATTCCAATAATTTAAAAATATAGCCTTACGTCCCGAATCCTCGAATACATCTCTATCAGGAGTATCATAAAATAATGAATCCCTAAATACTACAAGGAAAACAACTAATAATAAAAATGAAAACACAAGAGTTTTCTTCTTACGCGAAGTCACAAGAAGAAAAAAAGAAGCTACAGCTGTAGATAAAATTGCACCACGACTAGCTCCAAGTAGAAGGTATATGCTAAGGACTCCCATTAAAATAATACTTACGTATCTCTTACTTTTTTCTTCTACCGTACTAAATATACTAAAGTTCAGCACAAAGAATAAACCACACAGTCCAGTGAAACTATTGGCATTATTGAAAAAACCAGTGAATTGGTTTTTTACAAATGAATAAGCTGAACTATCGGATATGAAATATGAATTAATAACAACAAAAAAAATACTTAAGTAAAATAGAGAATCTCTTAAATTATAATGAATTATAAAATTACTTTTCGATAGAAAATAATAGATAAAAAAACATAGAAAGTATCCAAGAAGTATTACCAGATCATTCCAACTATTAATATTTATAAATGTAAACAAAAAATTGTACATAGAAAAAAATATAGCCCTAGAATTGAAATCCAATCTGATTGATATTTCTTTTTAATACCTAAGACTAATAAAAACTATAGATATAGAAATATATTTAAATATATCGCTATCTAATGCTATAACATCTGACACACCTAACCAAGTTGCTATTGCAAAATACACACAGTAATGGAAAATAATGCGTATATACCATGATTTTTAAATCTCATTAAAGATTCTCTATAAAATATATATGAAAAAAATCTTAAATTAGTTAACTACAAATAATAGCTAGTAAGACGATTATCTATCTACCACTTACTAAAATAGTATGATTAGCTACAGAGTAGCAGATAAACAATAAATCTATTGCAAAAATACCGTTTTATTGACCTCCAACAATGGAGCTTCAACGGCTAGCACCGACTTATACAAGAGGTCTAATAAATTAAATTTTTTAAATACAGTATTAAAGATGATACTCATTAAGTAACGTGTATTATTACACCTAAAAACTCAAACTTCTAATATCAAAACTTTTTATTTTGGGATTGTTCACATAGTCTAAAGCTGACGTCCCTGAGTGATATACCTCTATGTATTCAAAAGTCTCTAACAATTTAATCAGAATAATTTCAACGGGGATACCTGAGCTTATCACTTCAATTGATTGACCAATATCTATATGCTGTATGTGAGGATGTGGCTTGACTATAAAATAGTGATTTTTTTTAGCTAAATAATCAATAATTCTATTATCTATTTCCCAATTAGTAACATACAATATACAGGTATCCGTTAATATTTTAGAATTTAAATCGAACGAGCCAAACAAAGATGTTAGCAGTAAAATATTATCTTCAATCCATGTAGAAAAACAAGAGCCAATGTATATAGATTTATAGCTTAACTCGGGTCTTAATCTATCATATTTAATTTTATCTACTACATATATATTTTTGATAAAAGGAGAGCTGCCTAAAGTTCCGCTTAATGGCATAAAGTGGTAGATATATTTTTTGAATTTGCCACCTATTAAATCATCTCTATAAATTCCATTACCTTCTTCATACAAATAAATTTCAATGTCTTTGTTAAACGACTTTATTGATAGGAGTATAAGGTTTTTTTGCACGCCATAATCAGAATCAATATATAATTTAGATATATTCTTATTACCAATTAAGGATTTCATTGCTTTCTGAATGCTATCAAAAATATTTACTTCATCGAAATGAGGAATTAACTCTTTCTTTTTACTAAACTCTTTAGCACCATAAAAGCTATCTACAACTATGAGAGTGCCTTTAATTTTCATACTTTCAGATAACAGCATACACATCATAATCTGTAAAGGTTTAGTTACTAAAAAAATATTCATCTTTGTCCAGAATTCGATTATCGTTAAAATATATTTAAATAGATACTCATAAGTAAGTAATATAGATAAATATCATATAATCATTATTCAAACAACTCCAATCTAGTAGATTGACCATATTTAATGTCTGTCTTTAGAGTTTTACCAACTACCTCATCCAAAAACTTAGGCGCCAATCCAAACCCAGGACGCACACTACGTACTGCATCTTCAGTGATAACATCCCCAGCTTTCAAGTCTTTTACAAAATATAGCGAACGACGAAACTGCACATTACCCTGTTCGCTAGCTTTGCGCCCGTAATCTACTTGACCAAGCGCTGCCCAAGCAGTTTTACTATCGCGGCAAAGCGCCGTTAAGTCTGCAGGTTCTAAAGAAAAGCTATCATCAGGACCACCAGCATTGCGATCAAGCGTAAAGTGCTTTTCAATAATCGATGCACCTAATACTACTGAGGCAATAGCGGTCGTGTTATCCAAAGTATGATCTGATAATCCTGTGACCAAGCCAAAACGCTCCATCATATTAGGAATCGTACGTAGATTATAATCCTCGCTAGGCGCAGGATAGCCACTGACACAATGCAAAATAGCTAATTCTTTACAGCCACCGGATCTAGCAGCATCGATAGCTTCTTGGATCTCTTCAGCATCAGCCATACCAGTAGATATGATCATAGGCTTGCCCGTGCTTGCCACATATTTGATCAAGGGTAAATCGACCGCCTCAAAAGAAGCAATCTTATAGGCAGGAGCATTTAAGTCCTCTAATAGATCCACCGCTGTATTATCAAACGGTGAGCTAAAGATAGTAATATCTAATTCGCGCGCATAGTCAAACAAAGGTTTGTGCCAGTCCCAAGGTAGATGCGCTTTTTCGTATAGCTCGTATAATGACTGTCCATCCCATAGACCACCACGAATTATAAACTCTTCATTCTGACTGTTTAAAGTAATTGTATCTGCTTTATAAGTTTGCAGCTTTACCGCATCTGCCCCACAAAGCTTAGCTTGCTCAATAATTTTTAATGCGGTTTCCATAGAGCCATTATGATTTGCCGATAACTCTGCAATGATATATGGAGGGTAATCTAAGCCGATTTTTCTGTCAGCTATCGATATAGCATGATTGTTCATAATTTATTCTCACTTATTTTCCATTCATTTGCTAACAAACCAAAATGAACGACATCGTTGTATGATTGCCCATCAAAGTATTGGTCTCTTAATAGCCCTTCTTGAGTAAAACCAAGACTGGTATGAAACTTAGCTGAAGGTACATTGTAGGATAATGCTTGACCGCATATTTTGTGTAATTTTATGACTTCAAAAGCGTAGTTTAAAACTGTAATGCCAAGCATTTTACCTGTACCTTTCTCAGAGTCTGGTGCAACGTAAAACCCCCAATCAGCAATATCACTGTTCTTAATTTTATTAATGTTAATAAAGCCAGTTGGTATATTATTAATTTCAAAAATAAGTAAGTAGTGCTCAGGACTATTGCTAGCTTTCTTATACCAATTGGTATGCTCATCCAAAGTAATTTTATGCTGAGTATACATATAGCGACGTATCTCAGAGTGATTACGCCATTCTAACACTTGCTCAAGATCAGATGCTAGCATGCTGCGTACACGACAATTCAAATTATTGGACATATTGATTCACCATATTTTTTACAACTAAGGTTGAGCCAAAACCGTTAAGAATATCAGAAGCGCTATGGCTCATATTTACTAAAGCAGGCTTTTGAGAAACAAAATACTCTATCGATTTCTGTATGGCAGATTTTAAATTTAGATCTACCTCAATCGAAAAAATAGCGTTTGCTTGCTCTAAGTTATAAGCTATGGTTTTTTGATTTTCAGCTAAAACCAGCATAATCGTTGGTAGTCCTAAACAGCAGCGTTCCCACGAAGTAGATCCAGCCGCACCTATAGCTAAGTCACTATTTGACATTATCTCGGCTATATTGCTTACGCCAGTTTTAATCTCAGTTGGCCATCGCATTAGGCTTGCTTGATCTTTGACACTTTTTATCCAAGGCGCTGTTGAGCCCATAATTACTGTTATTTTGCAGTGTTCAGGCAAAGCGCTCTCTTGCAGTCCTTTAAGTATTTCTGTCGTCATATTGTCTTTATCGACTCCGCCTAAATTGATAAGCAGATGGTCTAAGCAACCAGTTTTGCGACGATCAAGACTATACTCGCGCCACTGTGCAAACTCTGGTCGTAATAGTGCATACTTAGAGCCACACAATACCTGACAGTGCTCTGGAACCCATATAGCATAATTATCTTTATCACGACCATAGGTTTGATCAAGTAAAATATCACAATCATGAGAGCGATCTGCTAAGTCATCGATCACCATAATTTTCTGACAGTATGAGCGCATAGCGCTTTCCCAAAATATATCTAGAGCATAGTGATCAACGATTAACCAGTCAGGCTGTAATGTTTGCAGTATCTCGCCGCAGTGCTTAGCATCCTCTTTTTGCGTCGCACCCAACCAACTGGCATGTTCCAGAACATCTTCATCTGATTGTTGTGCTTGGTTGGTATAAGGTAATCCGTACGACGGATAACCCCGCTGCACGATAAGCTCAAGCAAATGCCCTGTATGCTCACGACAGATAAAATGACTCTCTACACCTTCTGATCTCAAGGCATCAGCTAAGGTGAGACAACGCATGACATGCCCAGTACCTATCTGTATTGATGCATCACAGCGAAAGACTGCTTTCATACTTGCATAGCCTTAAATAACCATTCAGCCCGATCCCAATCCTCAAAGGTATCTATATCTTGTACTCGATGTCTGGGTAAAATAACTGGGGTAGACTCAGGTCCGAAGATTATTTTTTCAGATAACCATGCCTCTGCTTTACCCCAGTAAAACTGACCTGCGTCATGCCAAGCTTCTTCCAAATCTTGTGAGCGAGTATTAAAGCTATCTGGGTCAAACATCTCAATTCCTAATTGAGGAGAGATTTTTATCGCTCTTTGAATAGGAAAAGCATAGCTAGTGACCGTAAAAGCATAATCAGCATCTTGTTCGATAATTTGCTGAAGACCTTGCTGTAGATATTTAGGCGTCACAAAAGGAGCAGTAGCATATAAACAGCATACCAGCTGTGGATCAATGCCTTGCTGCATACACCATTCGACCGCATGACGTATGACAGGAATCGTACCAGTATAGTCATTAGATAATTCAGCTGGTCTGATGAATGGCACTTCAGCTCCATAGCGTCTAGCCACTTTAGCAATCTCTGTATCATCTGTCGAAACGATGACTTTATCAAAGCAACCAGACTGCAGCGCAGCTTCAATAGAATATGCAATCATCGGCTTACCGCAAAACTCTTTGATATTCTTGCGAGGTATACGCTTACTACCACCACGCGCTGGAATGACAGCAATTTTCATGATATCAACTCTTTTAACGTACTAATAACGGTATCCTGCTGATCTTCAGTCATAGTAGGAAACATTGGGATACTAATAGCTTCTTTGTAATACTGCTCTGCTTGTGGGAATTGACCTACCTCAAAACCTAAATCCTGATAATAAGGCTGCATATGAACTGGAATATAATGTAAGTTAACTAAAATATCAGCTGCTCGCATACCCTCAAAAACCTCTAAATGCGATCTATTTATCTTATCTAATTGCAAGCGTATGACATATAAGTGCAAACCTGAATAGCTGTCAGGGTGCTGCCAAGGTAATGTCAATGGTAAGTCTTGTAATAATTCATCATAGCGTTTGGCTAGATCGTGACGTTTAGCGACATAATCGTGCAAACGATCCATTTGTGAAACACCTAAAGCCGCTTGTAAATCAGTCATACGGTAATTAAATCCTAAATCAACCTGTTGATAATACCAGGGGCCTTCCATAGGCTTAGTCATTAAGTGTGCATCACGAGTGATACCATGACTACGTAATAAGCCTAATTTCTCTGCCAGTTTTGGATCGTTAGTCACTGCTATACCACCTTCAGCAGTAGTGACTATTTTTACAGGATGAAAGCTGAACACGGTAATGTCACTATAGTGACAATTTCCGATAGGCTCATTTTTATATCTACCACCAATAGCATGTGAGGCATCTTCAATAATTTTAAAACCATACTCTTTGGACAATTTATAGATAGCTTCCATATCGCAAGGCTGACCACTAAAATGTACGGGAATGACAATTTTTGGCAGCTTGCCAGATTTTTTAGCAATTACCAGCTTTTTTTCAAGCTCCTTTGCGCACATATTATAAGTTTTAGAGTCTATATCAACGAAGTCGACTTTCGCGCCGCAATACAGTCCGCAGTTCGATGATGCTACAAAAGTATTAGGTGTTGTCCAAAGCCAATCGCCTTTTCCTAATCCTAATGCCAAACAAGCAATGTGCAGTGCTGATGTAGCGCTGTTGACAGCTATTGCATAATTAGCGCTACAAGCTTGTAGTACCGCTTCTTCGAATAAAGGTATTTTGGGACCTTGTGTTAGATTTGAAGACAAAAGTACTTCTGTTACTGCATCTAAATCAGCTTGAGTTATGTCTTGACGTCCATAGGGAATCATGTGTTTACATCCTTTTTTTAACAGCAAATATTAATAGGCACTATTTATTAATTTGGCAAAAGTATTTTGGAGTTATATAAAAACTATCTAGTCAGCTGAAATTACTCTTTATTGTAATAAAGTAAGAAATCTTAACCTTTAAAACTAAACCAAGGCATTGGGTGACGTTTATGTGCAATCCACCAAGTTAATAAGAAACGAATGCCCATTGAGATAGCAAAAGCAATGGCTGCACCCTCTAAACCAAAAATACGGACTAATATAATTAACAAGACTAAATTTAGAATACCAGAGCTGATAGAAGCGATTGATAATAGACCTGTTCTTTTGGAATAGAATATATAATTAGTAACCATCAGATACATACCTTGAAATCCTTGACCCAATGCAAGCCAACCTACCACTTGGCCTGCTTGCGCATATTGCTCACCTGCTATAAAAACTACCAGCGGCGGACCAATCACAAAGGCTAACATCACTCCCAATATGATTAGCACAAACCAAGCGTAAGTCAGTTTTACTATCTTTTGTTTCTGTGCTAACTCATCAGCCTTTAATTGCTCGAATAACCAAGGAACATAAGCTTTATTAATAGCATCAAACACTATGCCTACCGCCGCAGTTAGCTGCACAGCAACCATATAGATTCCTGCTTCAGCCAATCCAACCTCTCTATTAATTACTATTCTATCGACCGTAGTCAACAAAAAAACACCAGCAATATGAGGCATTAATGGTATGCCAAATTTGAGTGCTTCCGCTAAATAGTCTTTTCGCCAGATAAATATCTTGAGTAAATCGTCTTTTTTTAATAAATACAATGCAATCACTAAAAAAACACTACTTGCTATTATTTGAGCATCTATCCGACCTTCCGATCCTTTTAATAGTACTACCACTAGTATCAAAGATAAAAGCATATTTAACAAGCTTTGTGATATTTGCAAAGCACCATATTTAAATGCTTGTTTTTTCACTTGCCATTGACCTAAGCGTACATTTATTATAACACCACAAGAAGCTACTAGTACTGCGAATAGCACATAAGTAGGCTTAAGACTCAACCACTCAGAAAACTGTCTTTGAAAGATAAAAAGTACTGAAAATACAATAATTGAGAATATTGCAATTAGCTGAATACAAGACCCAATAAACTCAGCCAACTCCTCTCTGCTGAGATCAGAGTCATAGTACTTTCTACCAGCAGCTCCTACAAATACAACTCCCACAAAGGCACTTAGTGCTCCTAGCAACACTTGAAACATAGCTACTTCGCCATATTCTGTAGGGCTCAAGTAGCGTGTCAATATAGGCAATAAAATAAATGGTATAACCGCATTGAGAATATTTGAAACTAAATAAATTCCTGCACCATTCACGAAGCTTGTTTTTTTAGTTTTTATCATATTAAAAAGTATCAACTAACCTCTTTAATAGTGTTATTTTTATTAACCGCCAATTCATCATTAGACATCCCTTCCTTATAACCTACTACATAACATTTAAACTGATCTTTTAGCCACATTAGATCCTGCTGGTTAGCTTTATCAGCCAGCTGAAATAAAATGTCTTCAAGATCATTTAATGGATAGCTATGCTCCATCGCTTGCATGATAAGCGGATGATCCGTATCTTGCACATTATCCTCACCGATGATCAGCTCTTCATATAGCTTTTCACCAGGACGTAGACCTGTAAATGTGATCTCAATATCACCGTCAGGATGCTTATCATCTTTTACCTCATGACCGCTCAACTGGATCATACGCTGTGCAAGATCCACTATCTTCACAGGATCACCCATATCCAATACAAATACTTCACCGCCTTTAGCCATTGCGCCAGCTTGAATAACTAAGTTTGCCGCCTCTGGAATCGTCATAAAGTAACGGGTAACATCAGGATGGGTCACCGTAATGGGCTGACCCTTTTCAATCTGCTTAGTAAATACAGGTACTACTGAGCCTGAAGAGCCGAGCACATTACCGAAGCGTACCATACTGATAAGCGTATGATTATTATTTGGATTATTTTTTTGACTAAGCGCTTGACAGACCAGCTCCGCTAGACGTTTGGAGGCTCCCATCACATTAGTCGGTCTGACTGCCTTATCGGTTGAGATTAGCACAAAGGTCGCAACCTTAGCTTCGATAGCAGCACGCGCACAGTGGTAAGTACCCTTGCTATTGTTTATAACCCCTTCAAACGGATTATGCTCAACAATAGGAACATGTTTATAAGCGGCAGCATGATATACGGTTTGAATCTGATAGCGTTTAAGTATTCGTGTTAAATGATCCTGATTGGTTACGTTACCGATGATGGCGATAACTTGAATGCCATTATAAATATCTTTGCTAGCGACTTTGGCGATCAGCTCTTGATGGATACTATAGAGCGCAAATTCAGATAGCTCATAGAGTACCACAAGCTTAGGCTGATTTTTTACAATCTGTCGGCATAGCTCACTGCCAATAGAGCCGCCCGCACCTGTCACTAGCACACATTTATCAGTGATATTAAGCTGTAACAGACTGGCGACTGGTTGAACCGTTTGACGGTCTAAGACATCTAGGATATCGACCTTGCGCATACTGCTGACCGTGACTTTGCCATCTGCGATCTCTTCTAGGCTTGGTAGCTCTTTTATCTGAATAGAGATGCCAGCTAATTTGTCGATAATTTGTCTCTTACGAGCGCGGCTAATAGAGGGCATAGCTAAGAATATTTGAGAGATATCAAGCTTAGCAACCAACTCTACCAGTTCATCAGCATCATAAATACGTTTACCCAGTATATAAGCCCCTTTAAGCTGAATATCATCATCAATAAAAGCAACTACATTATACTTATGCGAGTTTTTTAGTCCCTCTAATAACTCTTTACCCGCCTCCCCTGCACCATAAATAAGCACATCGTCATAATCATCCATATTGCGAGGGTGCTGACGTTGACCTTGCAGGCGTGCTAATAACTCTCTAATGGTCAGACGGCTGTTCCATAACCAAATAAAAAATAGAAATAAAAATAAAATTGGAACGGCTCGAGGGATACTGGGTGCCAATTGGAAATACAGTGCGGTTTGCGCAATGACAATAAGTACAAAAAACAACTGCAAAACACTACCCATAGAAGCATAAAAAAAGCTACGAGCAATGCCTTTGTAAAAACCTATAGCATAAAGCCCGATAACTGGAATCAAAGCATATAAACATAGTCTTAATAGACTAATATGATTACCTATGTAGCCATATCGTGCTGCAATAGCTAGGTATAAACAAACAACTGCCATAATAAAGTCAGCTGAGATCAGAATAGCCCGTTTGCTACTGCGCGGCAATGCTAATAGATATTGAACACCACGCCGTGACCAAGCGTTTTTGACTAAGTTCATATCAGTACTATTAGATTCAGATTCTCTTGACATAAAGCAGGTTCTCTTAACATAACAGGTCGCTATTTAAGGTATGGATTGTAACATTTATTACCTAATAACCCTATATATGTTACATAGTAATCTATTATTGTATTATTTATTATCACCATAGCTATAGGTATAGTGATAGCTATATTTACTTAATAGTCCCTGCTGCACATCATTAAGAATAATACCATCGACATGAATATTAGCCTTGTGCATTTGCTTAACGGCGTATTTCACTTGCCCTTCGATAGACTTGTCATAGCGAATGACCATCAAGATCTTGTCAGCATATTGTGAAATAATAATAGGATCTGAGGCCGCTAAGAGAGGCGGTGTATCAATAATAATAAAGTCATAATGTTTATTTAGCTCACGCATCATATTTGCAAATTTATTGCCTGATAATAAGGATGCTGGGTTAGAGGGGTGTTGCCCTCTAGGCATAAAGTCGACATTATCCAGCTCAGTAGGATGAATAACATTTAATAGATTGGCACCTTTTGCCAAATAATCGCCTAAGCCATTGTCTTGGGTAGTATTAAACATCTCATGCAACTTACCTAAGCGCATATCGGCATCGATAATTAATACCTTTTTATTAAGCTGTGCAAAAACCTCAGATAAGTTCGAGGAGATAAAGGATTTACCCACTCCTGGGCTCTCCCCTGTAATTAAAATAACTTTTGCCCGATCACCGATCTTACCCTGTGATGGCATCGCAAACATAAGATTGGTTCTAAGGCTTTTTATCGCCTCATAAGTGGTGCCATGGCTATCGGTATAAGCCAATAAACGACTGGATGACTGTTTACCTTTACCCAAACGGGATAATAATGGCGACCGTGGAATCGTAGCGATAACAGGTATACCTGTCTTAGCTTCAAGGCGATCAGGGTCTTGCACGGCATTTCTTAGTAGATTTTTGACTAGTACTATCATCGTGCCTAGCATGCCACCTAACAGTAAAGCTAATATCCATATCTGTAGTTTTTTAGGTGCTATCGCTTTAAAGGTATCGATAGGCAAATCAATAATACGGGCAAAACCTGTTTGACCTGCTTTAGCAACTTGCAGCTGTTGATAGTTTTTGAGTAAGGTCAGATATATCTCTCTATTGATTTCGGTATCTTGCGATAACTTCAAAAACTCTCTTTGAATCTCAGGCAAACCACCGATAGTATTATCTATCTGTTGGCGTCTAGCGTTAAGTACTGCAATCTGCTCGTTGATCTGAATAACTAAAGGATGCTCTTCGGTATAATAAGTAGTCAAATCTGCTTTTTTGAGATTAAGCTCGTTGAGTTGAGCGTCAATATTTGCGTTTTCTGTCAACAGCAGCTGTGCTTCTTGAGCGACATCAATAGTGCCGTTCTTTTCACGGAAGTCATTGAAGACTGCTTCTGATTCTTCTAGTCTTTGCCTTAATAGTGGAATTTGGGTTTCCATAAAAGCAAGAGTCTTCGTTGTTTCTTCCGTGCCGCGTGACTGGTTTTGAGCAATATAAGATAAGATAATTTCTTTGAGTACTAAGCTCACTTGTTGCTGATCTGCGCCAGTCATGGACAACTGGATGATTCCCGTTTGCTTACCTCTCTCTACTACCGATAGTCTACTATTAATAGCATCTGTGGTGACTTTTAAAGACTGCTTAGTAATGTTGACAGTATCGCCAATAGCGGGTAGATCATCGACGGTAAGATGAATATAACCGTCAACCCCTTTAAACTGTTGCGGCTGATTAAACTGACCTTTAAAATCATCCAAATCATTACTCAGGGTATATCCTGACTCAGATCTTGCTAAAGTAAAAGTCTTATTAAGATACCCTTGTGACACATCAAAATGACTAACTTCTGCTTGACCGCTCTCAGTTTTGAGCGCGACGCCTTCAGGTGTATTAATTTGACTATGTACACGATTGGCTGCTATTCGATCAATAAAGCCGATCTCAGGATTGCTTAAACGCACGCGTAGATTCAATAGATTGACTACCGGCTCTAAAACCATACGTGACTTAATGAGCTCCGACTCTGTTTGCGCAGGGCTAGCATTGGATGCCACCAAATCGGATATATCTGCTCCTAGAGCAGATATCCCTGATGACTTTTCATCGATTTGAATAAGTGCATCTGACTGAAAAGTTGGATTGACATAGCGTCCATAAAGGACCCCTATCGCTAGGCCTAATAATGCTAATAACAGGATGGTTTTCCAACCTTTTAGTACTGTAAATAGTAGTGCTAATAGATCTATCTCATCGTTATCACTAGTATTATCTTTAGCATTAGGTGCTTGTTGCAAGTCGGTAGTCATATCTGTATTGTCGCCACTTAAAAGTCATTATTGGTTATTAACCGCTCAATATCTATCACTTGGTACTACTAAAGCTCAATGCTGATAGAGCCTAGTACTAATAAAGTCGAGAAATGATAGCTTAGCTGATTCTATCAGTCCAAGGCACTAAACTGTGCATAATATCTTCTCTAGCTGTCTCGAACGCCGCTTTTTCGTGCCGATGAGGATCTGCAATGTCTTTGTCGATCCAATGACCAATTCGAAAGGTCTTACCACGGCAATGTGGCCAGCGCTCTTCGATCCATTTGGTTTGACTATCTGACATAGTGAATATCAAGTCTGCTGTCATGACCAGTTGCTCATCAATTTGCTTGGCAACATGATTCGACATATCTATGTTGTAGGGGTTCATAACCTCTTGCGAGTTAGGATCCACAGGATTACCTACTAAGGCACCCAGACCTGCAGAGTCAATATGTTTGTCTGGATACTTGTCTTTGAGTAATGCCTCAGCTATAGGACTACGACAAATATTACCTACACAGACGACTAAAATATTTTCGAATGCCATAATGTTTACCTTCTATAATGTGGCGAAGCTTCTGATCGCTGAGGTAGAAGGTAATAATGAGTTGATCACACGGCTCCAACGCGTCAAGCCAGTAGGATCGACATACAGAATATCATTAGGCTGCATCTCAAAGCGGTTGGCTAGCGCAAGATTGGTAATAGTCTGCATATCGACATAGTAGATGTGAGTATGTCGATACTCTGGGTTATCACGTACCACATACACCTTAGCAGCGTTGGCCGTAAATGAGTTTAGGCCTTGTGATTCACCTAATACTTGCGCTAAGCTGAGTCCTTGCTCCAGTATTGGCACAGGTGCAACTTTACCAAATTCACCCAGTACGTAGACTCTATTGCGACTTTGACTATTCACATGGATAGAATCGCCATCTTGCAAATAGATCTGATTACCTGATGAGCCTATTTGCCGCAATGCTTGCAAGCTTAAATCATAGTTCCTACCATTTCTAGTTAATATAATATTGTTAGAGTCACCTTCGACTGTAGCACCGCCTGCCATAGAGATCGCGCTGTATAACGATACAGGCGCATCTTCTATAGAAAACTCGCCAGGCTGCTTAACTTCGCCGTCGATAAAGAACTTATTACCACGGTAATTGATAATCTTGACTTGTGGATCAGAGTACTTTAGGTAGCGTTGTAATCTGTTTTGCAGAGTAGCAGTAAAGGTAGGCACACTCATACCACTGGCTTTGATCCGCCCAATAAGTGGAAACTGAATATAGCCTTGTTGATCAACAGGATATCCAGATGCCGAAGGGTTGCTATCATTACCAGTTACAGGTAGTGATCTAATATCAGGGTAACCAACCAAATTGATACTCAAAACATCACCTTGGGCAATACGATATTCTTTCTTAGTAGAGCTATTAATAAGCTGATAGATATCATTAGTAGGTATGGTGACTTGTGGTGCTGGCAAGGTGGCTAAGCTCAAAGGCTGAACCGTAAACTGTAAACCATTCTCAGCAGTAAAGCTCCCTACTGGCGGTAAATCACCTGATTGTAGACCAGAGTTGACAGTCGCGCAGCCAGATAACAAACTGATTAGTAGTAAGCTGGTTGCACCTAATAGCTTAGAGGAGTGACCCATAATAAAAACCTTTATAAACCCTAGGAATAGATAGTAGTTACCAACAACCAACCAAAGCTGTCTTTATATCAATATCTTATCTGTATTACAAAAAAAGCCATAATAGCATAATTGGTTACGAATTAATAAACTCTTATTAATTAAAAAACACATCTATTATCTTTAATATTCGCATTTTTGATTCAAAGATATATGAGTTCTTATAAAAAAATATCCTTTAGTACTTTAATAGTGCTCTAAAATTATAACTATCAAAAGCTGTATTATAGCTATAAATAGCGTAGAATAGCGACCTGCGCATAATGCGTATTATCTACCCTATTCACTACATTGAGAAATGTAAACTATACCGATTCAAGGATATCGTTATGCAAGATGAAAAACTACAAAAAGCCCTCGCTCGCATGGGTCTTGGCTCACGCCGTCAGATGGAAGAAGTGATAAAAGCGGGTCGTGTCAGTGTCAATAATGGCCCTGCTACTATTGGCGATCGGGTCAGCCCTGGTGATGAGATTCGCGTCGATGGTCGTCAGATCAAGTATACCGCTGAGAGCGAAAAACGCCGCCGCGTTATTGCCTACTACAAGCCCGAAGGCGAGATTTGCTCAGCCAATGATCCAGAAGGTCGTCCAACAGTATTTGAGCGTTTGCCAAAACTGACTCATGATCGCTGGGTCATGGTCGGTCGTTTGGATATTAACTCATCAGGGCTGCTATTGTTTACTAATGATGGCGAGATGGCGCATCGCTTGATGCATCCGTCTAATGAGATTACTCGCGAATATGCAGTACGCGTATTAGGCGAAGTCACTTCTGAGATCGCTCGCAACCTGACTTCTGGGGTAATGTTAGAAGATGGTATGGCGCAGTTTGAAGATATCAAAGACGGCGGCGGTGAAGGCGTCAATAAATGGTATCACGTCAAACTAAAAGAAGGTCGTAATCGCGAAGTACGTCGTCTATTTGAGTCGCAAGGTCTCAAGGTCAGTCGTCTACTACGTACCAGCTATGGCAGTATTGCTTTGCCAAAAGAGCTACGTACCGGTCGCTTTTTGGAGCTCGACAAAAAGGAAATTAATACGTTAACAGATTTAGTTAATCTACGTCCGCGCTATGGTACAGGTCTACATGGTGCAGCTAAAGAGAAGCAAGAGCGTATTAAAAATAAACCGCTCAAAGCGCGTCGTAGTGAGAACAATCGTAATACTGGTACTGATGGTAAGCCCAAAACTAGCGGTAGCCCAGCTAGTCGCGGTTCGCGCAACTCAAGCAATGGGCGCGATCGTAATAATAAACGCTAGATTGTTTCAATAATAAAAAAGCGCTCGATGATTATTTATCGTTGAGCGCTTTTTTATTAATTTGATTTAATTTTATTCATAATGAAAAGAGATAGCGTGGGTGCTAACCCACGAGCTAGATAAAGCATAAGATACAATATTCGCAAAGGTAACGAGATTGTGACTAATAATCGGTGCGCTGGGCGCACCCTACAAAAGATAATAATTTGTGGATTCACTACTAATTCATGAATTCACTATTATGTAATCTAATCTTGGCTATCCATATACTGCTTCATCACTCGTAGATCTTGCAAATTGTTATTTTCAATCTGTACCAATAAATTATCTATGCGCTGCTCAATGTTGTAGAGCAAATTTTGCAAAAGCTGATTGGCCTCAGCTCTTTTATCAGCGTGAGTAGTCATGCTGACCAGCTGATGATAACTCGCTAGCATTTCTGCCAAGCGTGTATGCAGCAGCTTATGTAATACAAACTGCTGCTCTGTTAGCGCAGGGGTAATACTCTGCTGCTTTACAGACTGCTGATAGCTTTGATAGAGGTCTATCTTTTTATCGATGTATTGTAGCTGACGCAATTGTAACTCTGAAAGATGCGTTAAATGGTGCTTATTCAAGCTTAGATTCCGCCAAATTAAGGTCTTGATAGACAATGGCGCTTGCGGGTTTTGATAAATTAGTACCCCTGGCGTAATACCAACCGCCTTATGCAGCGCATGCCAGCCTTTTTTAGTTAAATAAAAAACAGTTACGGTACTGAGCACGCCCATACCTAGCAACATTAGCATCTTTTAAATTTAATCCTTAACGCTATCTATAACGATAGTGCGATTATTATCTGTAGCGTCTATATTGGCAGGGTTAGTAATCATATCAATCGATTGACGTGCTTGATTTGGAGTGACTGGCGTATCAAAGCGCTGTTGCAAGTAGCGATTGGTCGCTAGTAGTTTTTGTCCATCTTGATGATAAGAGGCGTTGAGCAAGTCATCGAACTGCACATTGATCGTGCCTAGTACATCTAAGAGCGCCTCTTTACCTGTGACATTAGAGTGCTTAATTTTGGTAGTATCAGCGCGCCCGCCATCCAAATCATGCAAACGGCGATAATCAGCGACCGCTTGTGGGATATGGCGATCCATTAAGTTTTGGATCATGATATAAGTTTCATTAACCGTATCTTTATCATCGATCTGCCCGTCATTATTAGTATCGCCATAGATAAGACTTAGCTTTTCGCCTTTTTCATTGATCTGAGCAAGAGCGGTTCTTACATCAGCGGGCAGGCTTTTTTCGGGAATATAACCCAATTGCGGCATAGCTTGATACTCTAGCATTTTAGGGGCGGTAAGCTTTTTGACACCGCGATAGCCCAAAAACAAACCCGCTGCTGGGAGTACCCCGTATAAGACAAACATGATTAACATAGCAGTGACTTGGGTCATTAAAGCTTCCTTTTAATTTTGCGTACGGCTTTTGACATAACGATGGGTTGAGGCCAGTCGATTAAGTACGGTCTGATGGAGCTCATCTAATAGCTCATCAAGCTCATAGTCAATCTCTAAGAATAAATCCGTCAGCATATCGCCTGCGGTCATACTGCCTTGTGCAAAATTATTCCTAGTACGATGCGGACTAAAACGCAGTAGCTGCTCATAGTGATGCAAGGCTTCAGGAATGCTCTCTTTGACCAGCTTATCTATCACAAATTGACGCTCATTGTGCTGTTGCTGCTGCTCGTCGTTCAGCTCTTGACTCCAATCACGATAGCGCTTGAGCTTGCCGTTAATACGATCTAATATCGCAACCGCTTCGATAGGCATAGCGTTCAGGGTGGGCTCATCAACCACATCAATAAGTTCAGTCATAATTGGGCAGCGTCCATGTTTCAGCGTCCATAGGGTATCAGGGTCAAACGGAGGGCGATTGGGCGAGCGCCATACTGCTTTATTCGCCAAATATCGATCGGTTAAAGGCGTCGGTGAGCGAATATCATTGACTTGTGCTAGAGCGTCACAAATTCGCTCAACGCGTTTGGGCGCCCTCAAAGAAATATCCGTAACTTGTTCATCTCTGCCGTCAGTAATTATCTCAACCGTCTGCTGCGCATTTTTAGCCGCTTGCGTTGGTAGATCATCATATCCTTGTGCAAATGACTGTAGCATTCTTGCTAAACTTACCACCATAGCCTACCCTGCTCCTCACTGTGAGAGCTAATACTGTTAATATCAACACCTTTGCCAAGGCTCTTATCTTGGTTCCATCTCTAAGCTAATATCTAAAACCAGCTAAACTAGCCTAGCATTTATAACGGTTGTAAAAGCTAAACTAACAGCGTATCTTACCAGTTTTTTGTGACTCTGCCAGTAAGTAAACGTCAACACTCTAAGCTAAACTGTGTCCCAGAATACGCCTTGAACTATGACTTAAAACTTTCACTACGCTATTTTAAGAATGACGCTATCTTATGAATCTTATAGATTATACTTCTGGGTTTTTGCTCGGCCTATCCTTGATTATCGCTATTGGCTCACAGAACGCTTTTGTTCTCAAACAAGGGTTAAGGCGTGAGCATGTGTTTATGGTTTGCCTATTTTGTGCAGTCAGTGACGCCCTACTCATCTCTGCTGGCGTCGCAGGGTTTGGCGCGGTTACCGCTCGCTTTCCGCAAGTGGTGACTATAGCCAAAGTTGCAGGGGTTATCTTCTTATTAGGCTATGGTCTGCAAAGTCTATATGCCAGTATGCGCTTATCTCATGCGCTCGATACTGAGGGAGCAATAGTCACTAGTCTAAAAAAGGCGATATTACTTTGTATCGGCTTCACTTGGCTTAATCCGCATGTCTATCTAGATACTTTGGTGCTAGTTGGCATGGTTTCAACAGGTGCAGATAATAAACTGCTATTTGGACTGGGCGCTGTTAGTGCCTCGTTCTGCTTTTTCTTTGCGCTTGGCTATGGTGCGCGCTTGCTTAAGCCGTTATTTACCAAACCAAAAGCGTGGAACATATTAGATGGCTTGGTTGGTGTGTTAATGCTGTATTTAGCATGGCATCTTTATAGTAGTTAAAAATTAGCATAAAAAAACCAAACACCCTATATAAGAATGTTTGGTTTTTATAACAAACTCAATTATTAATAACTGAATTTTTAAGAGGCTTTTTTGCGCTTGGTCGGCTTAACAAAGGTTAAGTTTAAAAAGTGCTCAAGCGAGTCATCAAGAACATCTAACCATGGCTCTGGTAATTCAGGCGCGAGTGTACCCGTTAGAGTCGAGCGATAGGCTTTTTCTCTAAAGCCCATGATGTTACTGACTTTATCGATCTGCCATTGCTTTAGGATATCAGCCTGCTTTTCTACGGCAAACTCTGGATAGTCCGTAGAGTTAGTTAAATCACGTATATAGCTGGCTTGAAAATCAATTGAATCGTTAACCGTTACCGTATCATCGTAAGTCGCTAACCAATGATTCTCATCTTCTGTACGAGTCGCTAGATCTGGCAATTCAATCTCACCCATCATCACGTCACGAGCATACCAAGCCTGCGCATCGAACATGTTAAAGGTAAAGTACTGATCCTGCATACCTAAGTAGATAAGCTTTGGATTAGGCTGCCAAAAGATCCCTTTGTAAAGGTTTGCTGGATATAGGCAGTTATGCGTTTGCAAACGTAATTCGTCTGGCATAAACGGGAAATGGAATAGATAACCTGTGCACATAATAATGGCATCAAAAGTCTTACTGCTACCATCGGCAAAATATGCCACATCGCCTTCAAAATGAGTGAGCAGCGGCACCTCTTCGATACCTTCTGGCCAGTCGTAACCCAAGGCTTTGGTACGGTAGCTGATAGTCACTGACTTAGTTCCGTACTTATAACACTGCGTACCAATATCTTCTGCTGAATAACTACTGCCTACGAGTAAGATATCCTCGCCTTTAAACTCTAGCGCATCACGGAAATCATGCGCGTGTAAGACGCGACCAGGAAACTCTTCTAAGCCTTCAAAATAAGGCATATTCGGCGTTGAGAAATGACCTGTAGCAACAACCACATAATCGAACTCTTCTACTTCTTGTTCACCAGTCTTATGATTCATGACGGTGACGGTGAACAGCTGTGTTTCATCATCAAAAGTTACCCAACGCACGGGGCACTCAAAGCGGATGTACTTTTGGATATCTTGCTTATCAATACGACCCATAATGTAGTCTTTTAAAACTTCACGAGGCGGATATGATGGGATAGGATTACCAAAATGTTCTTCAAACGAATAATCAGCAAACTCTAAACATTCTTTTGGGCCATTCGACCACAAATAACGATACATACTGCCGTGAACAGGTTCACCATTTCTATCTAAACCAGTACGCCAGTTATAATTCCACATACCGCCAATAGCATTTTGTTTCTCATAACAAACTATCTCAGGCAAATTGGTAGCACCCGCTAAACGAGCTGCTTCAAAAGCACGTAATTGTGCTAAACCACTAGGACCTGCACCTAAAATAGCAATTTTTTTGTTGTTCAAGATTCACTCCTGTAAAATGTTAGTTCGATATCATAACATATTTTCATGAGTAAATCTAAATGGGACTAGGCTAAGTAATTGATTCAACACGCCCTAACTCAATATACTCTAATTCAACATACCCTAATCCATTATATGAGATCAGGAAACAAGGTACGTAAACCGCTTACAATAATTTCGATAGATACCGCCGCCAGCAACATACCCATAATTCGGCTCATAATATTAAGACCTGTATCACCTAGTACGCGGCTGATACGCCCTGCTGCCATTAGCGCTAAATAGCAAAACAGGCTAATCAACAGTCCCGCGATAATGATAGCGGATACTTGCAAAATACCTGAGACTTGTGAGGAGTAAATAATAACCGTTGAGATACCGCCAGGCCCAATCATCATCGGAATAGCGAGCGGCACAACCGCAGCGGCTGTCGTCGGTGGCGAGCTAGTGACATGATCAACATCGAAGTTTTCTTGATCGGGTTTGACCGGATTACCATCGCCGTTCATCATATTAAGCGCGATTAAAAATACCAATATACCGCCTGCTAGCTGAAACGAGCCGATAGAGATACCTAATGCCTTGAGTAAAGTCTCGCCTGCTACGGTAAAAAAGCTAATAGTGATAAAAATAGTCAAACAAGCAATACGCGCCACTTTACGTCGATTGGTCATCGAGTAGCCGCGGGTTAAGTCCAAAAACAAGGTTAACGCGCTAAATGGATTGATCAGTACCATAAAAGCTAAGATAATTTTGATAATTTCAGTGTTCACTAAACGCTCACTCGTCTATTGATAACTTCTTATTAAACATAAGTTTTGGCAAAAGAGAAGGCCACCGTGCAATTGCAACGATGACCCCATATTTAATTAGCAGCGATAGGCTATCGCCGTGCTATTTTGCGCATTGTACCATAGGCGGATAAGTGAATTAAATCATTACCTTTGTGTCATTTATGACTCATTGTTCGACACTTAAAAACCAGTAAAATTTTATACTGATTCAAATTTATCAATATAAAAATGTGATCTTATTATAGAACGTGTTCCTAATCTAAGCGTCCGCGACTAAATGTAGCTTGTTAGCATATAACTGACTACAGCCAGTTTATGCGCTAAAATCAAGACCGATATCTAACGCAGTAGTACTATGGGTCAAATAGCCCATAGCAATAAAATCAACGCCTGTTGCAGCAATCGCTTGTACGCTCTCGGGCGTAATACCGCCAGAAGCTTCGGTTTTAGCGCGGCCTTTACAAAGTTCGACGGCCTGCTGCAAAATATCGGGCGGCATATTATCTAGCAATACTAAGCTGACGCCTGCTTCCAGTGCGAGCTTTAACTGCGCCAAAGTATCTACCTCAACCTCTATCGGTATCAGATGCCCTGCAAAATCCTGCGCTTGTTTAATCGCCGTAGTAATATCACCTGCAATGGCAATGTGATTATCCTTGATTAATATCGCATCATCTAAACCTAAGCGATGATTGCGACCACCGCCACAACGTACTGCGTACTTTTGCACAATGCGCAGGCCTGGAATGGTCTTACGCGTACAAGTGATCTGCGCAGGATAATCGGCTACGCTATCGAGGATCTGCTGAGTCGCTGTCGCAATACCACTTAAGTGCGTCAAAAAGTTCAGAGCCGTACGCTCAGCGGTCAAAAGGTGTCTAGCATTACCACGCACAGTCGCTAATACGGTATCAGCCGCTACTCGCTCACCATCGCTAACGCATGCTGTAAATTCAATTTGGCTATCAACCAACGCAAAGGCCAAGCATGCCAAGTCCATACCACAAATGATGCCAGCTTGTCGTGCACGAATTTGCAGTTGCGCTTGTCTGTTAGCTGGTATGGTAGCTTGCGAGGTCACGTCGCCACGGCGACCCAAATCCTCTGCTAATGCAGCTGTCACTAAAGGCTCTAATAATACTCGATTCAATGCGGGCTCTGCATACTTGGCTGATTCCGAATGCTTAGATGACTCTACTTGTCTGCTCATAATTATCTTTTAACCTATTCAAAGTTAATTAAACTCAAAATGAGCATAAATATAACGTAAAGTAAGCATGCCTGCAAGAGTTGTTAATTATTTATATAAAAAAGTATGTCACTCTTATCTAAATTTAAGCTTTGTTATCTATCACTTTATATTTTAACTTTGCTTGTAATCAATACTAAATAATACATTTACGTATTATTATGCCGCGCAACTGGTATCAATTTTTATTGCTTGCTGTGTCTACGCTGACAGAGGCTGCTAAAAATAGATACCCGTCACGCTGTAAGGTTTTTATATCGGACTAACCATACCTGTTGTTTGTTTTATCAAAATACGAAAAGCTTACATTCACCTCACTAGAACTACTTACGTTTGGGCAGTTTGCTGTCCATAAGTAAGCTTTGCAGCTCAATGTCATGAGCGAAGCGATACAGCTTGGCAGGGCGACCGCGCTGGGCGCTACTACTCTCCCCTGTAGGCACCACTAAATTTTGCGAGTCAAGTAGACGGCGGAAATTTTGCTTATGTAAGCTCACACCTGATAAGGCCTCAATACTTTGTTGCAACTGAGACAAAGTAAACACCTCGCTCATCAGCCCAAAGATTAATGGTCGGTATTCTATCTTGGCACGCAATCTGGAGATAGCGGTCACGATGACTCTTCTATGATCGTAGTACATCGGCATACCTAGCAGCTTCGCCTGACCAGCCGCTAGCTTATCTGGCTGATAGTTAGGTGCTTCTGGAATTAATTCCGCTTCATAGAGCATCTCATAACGTAGTAGAGCGTGCTCAGTCACCCACTCATGAGCGCCGATACCCCAACATAGTCCAATACGTTGCTGGCGGCGCTTCTTAATAAGATCACTCTCAGCACTATTAGCCCATGCCTCAAGAGCCGGTACAATCAGCTCGGTAATCACGATAGGTCGACCTAGCAAATGATTCTCCCAAGGGAAATAATCATACCAATCACGCCAAATCGCTGCGGTCTGTAGCTGTGCCGTCTGAGTTTCTTGCACCAGTCCTAAATAGCTGACATAGACCAAGGCATGACCGTCGATGTTGCGTCTATTAGTATCGACAAAGGTATACAGCTGCTCAAGATAACCCATTGGCTGCTGAGTTTGCTCTTCTACCCATTGGCGCACACCCGCTTGTAATGAGCGATGCAACGGCATAAGCGGCCCATTAGGTAGCAGCTTACCTTGATCTACTGTCAATACTCGTGCGGTATGATCAGTAATAGCAACCAGCACGGCAACAACTTCGGTGGTGCCACTGCCCTGTTGGTGCGCATGTGAATAAGACATAGTCATATTTTACAATTACTCTCATTAATTATTAATTATTAATTATTAACGCTATCGCCATAAAAAAACATGCTAATCAGTATAGCCTGAATAACCTTTTTAAGGCGCTGTTTATACTTTTAAAAGACAAAGTCATCATCGTCAAAGCTATTTTAAAGCAAAATAATATAAAAATAACTTGTATTAATGCTCAAAATGAGCATAATTAAATCAACTTACTTATTTAGCTCATTGTTTCTTCATCTAAAATATTAATCTCAAAAAGGGTTCATTATGACGACTTATCCTTATGACGCGCCACTACTTAGCACTGATAAACGCAACGCCATTCAGCTTAACATCGAATATGCCAAGGCTAAGATGCCTGCAGATCTGCCACGCGCCAAACGTTTAGAAGTTGAGGCTAACATCAAGCGATTACTTATTGATAATAATGCCGTGCTGGTCGCTCACTATTATGTTGACCCTTTTATCCAAGACTTGGCACTGGCAACAGGTGGCTGTGTCGGAGACTCGCTAGAGATGGCGCGCTTTGGGCAAGCGCACAGCGCTCAGACTTTAGTCGTCGCAGGCGTACGTTTTATGGGCGAGTCGGCAAAGATTTTGAGTATGGATAAGACTATCCTCATGCCAGACCTAGAGGCTGAGTGCTCGCTGGACTTAGGCTGCCCAGTTGATGAATTCTCAGCGTTTTGTGATGCTCACCCAGAGCGTACGGTAGTGGTCTATGCTAATACTAGTGCCGCAGTCAAAGCACGGGCCGATTGGGTAGTGACCTCATCGGTTGGCATCGATATTGTCCGTCATCTGCATGCGCAAGGTGAGACTATCATTTGGGGTCCTGATCGCCATTTGGGTCACTATATCGCGCAAGAGACAGGCGCGGATATGCTGCTATGGCAAGGCTCATGTCTAGTCCATAATGAGTTTAAGGCGATAGAGCTTGAGCAATTAAAATCTGAACATCCAGAGGCCAAAGTACTCGTTCATCCTGAATCGCCTGATAGCGTCGTTGCGCTCGCTGATGTGGTTGGCTCGACTAGCAAATTGCTGCAATCGACTTATGAGCTGGATGCCGATACTTTTATTGTAGCGACTGACTTGGGTATCTTACATGAGATGCAAAAACGCTCGCCAGATAAAACATTCTTAGCAGCGCCAACGGCTGGCAAGAGCGCCAGTTGTAAAAGCTGTGCTTTTTGTCCTTGGATGGCGATGAATGCGTTGCAAGGGGTTGAGCAGTGCTTAATTAATAACAGCGGTGAAGTCTTACTAACGCAAGAGATGGCAACAGCTGCACGCAAGCCACTACAGCGTATGCTCGATTTTGCTGCTAATAACAATCAACGCGTAGCAGCTAGTGGCGATATAGTCAAAGACCGTGAGCTGTTTGCTGATGTTGGGGCAGCCTAAAATGATTTCTTTAGCTAATACTAAGGTGATTTATACTGATGTCCTAATAATTGGCGCAGGACTGGCAGGTCTCAGTACCGCGCTGGCTTTACCAAAATCACTTAAGATCATCGTATTAAGCAAAGCTGACTTGCAAGCGTGCTCAAGTCATTATGCCCAAGGTGGTATCGCGGCAAGCTTAGCCAAAGACGATAGCGTCAGTGACCATGTTGCTGATACCTTAATCGCTGGTGCAGGGTTATGTGCGCCTGACAACACTGCTAGTATTCTAAGTCAAGGTCGGCAAGCAGTGCAGTGGTTATGTGCTCAAGGTGTGCCTTTTACTCAGATTCCGCTGACTGACACTAATCGTCTATCTAATACTAATACGACTATAAATACTAGTGATCTGCATTTGACTAAAGAAGGGGGTCACGGCTGTCGGCGCGTGGCACATGCTGATGATGCTACGGGTCGCCATATTATGCAGGCGCTCATCGCAAAAGCACAATTGGCCACTAATATCACTATTTTACCTTTTTATGAGGCTTTAACTTTATTAACCAAATCTACAGACGCTGAAAATAAACTTGTTAATAACAAATCCACTAATAACAAGTCCGCTAACCAGAGCCATCAACAGCACTGTTTTGGGGCAGTCGTTTTTGATCATAGTACTCAGCAGCAGCTGGCTATTCATAGTCGCGCCGTGGTTATGGCCAGTGGCGGATTAGGTCAATTGTTCGCTCGTGCCAGCGCGCCTAATGTCTGTGTCGGTGATGGCGTTATGATGGCATGGCAGGCAGGCTGTCGCCTTGCTAATTTAGAGTTTGTACAGTTTCATCCGACAGGTTTGGCACTAGCTGATAGTAGCTTTCTGATATCAGAAGCGCTGCGCGGTGAAGGTGGACATTTGCATTGCCCGAAGACTGGCGAGCGTTTTATGCTAGATATTGATGAGCGTGCAGAATTAGCACCGCGAGATATTGTCGCGCGTGCGATAGCAGCACAAATTGCAAGTAATGGTTTGGGCTTTGTACATTTGGATGTCAGTCACTTGCCAGCGACATTTATAAAGCAGCATTTTCCGCAGATTTATCAGACGCTATTAGCGTTAGGATTAGATATCACCACTGACCCGATTCCCGTTGCGCCAACCGCCCACTATAGCTGCGGCGGTATCGTGACTTGTAGTAGTGGTCTAACGGATGTACGAGGATTATATGCCGCTGGTGAAGTGGCGTATACTGGTCTACACGGGGCCAACCGCTTAGCCAGTAACTCGCTATTAGAATGCGTAGCCGTTGGACGCAATATTGCCGCTCATTTGCCAGCTTACTTAACAGATTATCAATGGTCATCCCCTATAGTTGAGGACTATGAGCGAATAACTTTATCAATCAAGAAATCAGCAATCACACCTTTTAACACGTTTTCTCACACTAAAAGCGTTACTACTGATATTGCTGATACAGCAACTATCAGCGCTGAGCTAAAAGCCTTAATGAGCAGTCATCTAGGTATTACTCGTCATGCCAAGCAATTAGAGCGAGCATTACGACAAATACAACAGTGGCAGCAAGATATCACCGCTATGAACCATGATAAATATGATCCATGGAATATAGAGCTGTCAAAGGAAACCTTAACGGCTAACCCTAGTTCTGATACACTTAATGACTTAGACCGCTTTCAACTGGCACGCCAGCTACAATTAGCAACTTTGATAGTACAATCCGCTTATCAGCGCTGTGAGAGTCGTGGCGGTCATTATCGTCAAGACTATCCTAATCTGGCAAGCCGGCCCAAAATTAGTATCATTATGCCAAGCTCAGCGGATATAGTAGATAGTGAAAACTGGTACTATAAGACTAAAAGTGCTAATAATGACGATCTACAAGCTGCGAGCTTTGTTTAAATAGTTTAGATAGTTTAGATAGACAGTCACTTTTGGTTTATAACGGTCGCTATCTTCGCAAGCTTTTATGTGTCCTTGAATATCTAATTAGAGCGTTACTACCATGACGACTGATACCCTATTTATTATTGGATTGATGACAGTGGTTAGTGTCGTTTGGGGCGCACTTGCCTTGCCAAAACTGCGTAAGCGTCTGCCAACTATTTATCTGATTGCGCGCTCGTGGTGGTGGATGTTAGCGGCGCTTTGTAGCTGTTATCTCATTGCCAAAATCACTCGTCATAGCGAGCAACCCTATCAATACTTGTTGGTAGGGTTTTTTGTGCTCATCGGCTTGCGCGGCAGCTACGAGATCAGTCGACTATGGCGGCAAGAGAGTAAACAGCGCCTGATTGTTAAATTGCAAGCTCGCGGCCTACAAGCTCGGGCTATCGCTATCCCTTATCCTAGTAAGTTCACTGTCAACGACTCACAGGGTGCAGCTAATAAGAATTATTTAAGCCCTCAGCAACCAACTGCTGTGCAGCCCTATGCCTATCTAAATACTTTGGATATCACTTTTGGCTTGGCCTTTATGTTACTCATTATCAGCTTAGTTTGTTTGCAACTGCTAACTTGGCAGCGCGGTGAATACGGAATATTACTGTTTGTGTTATTCGCCAGTCAGTTTAATGATATTGCGCAATTCTTATGCGGCAAGCTATTTAAAGGTAAATGGTTTGAACGCGGGCTTGCCCCTAGAATCAGTCCCAATAAAAGTATCGAAGGCGCTGTGTTTGGTAGCTTATTATCAGCTTTGCTAGCTACCTTGTTAGGTATTTGGCTAACGCCTTTTGCTTGGTGGTTATGCTTTATAGCTGCTTACGGTCTTGCGGTCAGTGGGATTGCAGGAGATTTATTAGAATCCGCATTTAAGCGTCAACATGGGGTTAAAGATACGGGAACAATGCTGGCAGGACATGGCGGCGTGCTAGATCGCGTTGATAGCTTATTGATTGGGGTGCCACTGTTCACGCTGGTTTATTGGGTCTTTGGTTAGGCTAATAACGTCACTTTTAACTAAATTTAAAATACATCATTGATTATAAAGTATTATAAATCTGCATAGATATAAAGAATGCTCTTTAAAGCATTTCCCTTGCGTAACTAAAATTACAATCTTGCATAGCTGTTTGCTGGGCTAAAGACACAGCCTACGCGACGTTAAATATATTTGTTTTAACTTAAAAATTTTCTGCATATTGAGGGTTAATGCATAAGTTAATTTCTGTTAATGATTTAATCTATACCGTAGGCTGGCGCTTTAGCCCAGCATGGTAATCTTATAAAATTAAAGTATAGTGTTTCAACTTTTATTAAAACTAAAGGCGTTAACCTTTAATCGTTTGTATTGTGTTGAGAGTGTGGTACTAATAATAAATTATTTATCTTTATACGCCAATCTCAACTTATCGTAGGCTTTTGATTTTTATAGAATTTAAAATTCTAATTGTTTTAACTGAAATTTTAAAAACTAAGTAAACCAATAACATTAGAAAAATAAGTTGAGAGTGGGGTTATCTTTATATAGTTTTTTACGCAGTAGCCGACTTAACACTACCTTAGGCAACTTATTTAATAGCTTCACCATACGATGCATCTGACACGGAAATATAGCTAATTCTACATCATCATCGATAGCTTGCATGATATGACTGACTGCCTTATCAATACTAATAATAAACGGTTTATGGCTGGCATCACCGTTATTCAAATCGCGTAGCGCTTGAGTATCGATATAACCTGATGCAATGCAAGTCACTTGAATCTGAAAAGGCGTGAGTGCTGTCCGATAAGCGCTACTCGTAGCTATCATTGCCCGCTTGCTCTTGGCATAAAGACTGGCGTAAGGATAATCGAGAGTACCTGCGATTGAGGCAATACAGATTAAACTTAACTTATCTGCATGAGCTGGCTGATTATCTAGCGTTAGAGTTTGGCTTTTTAACTGCTGACTTGCCCAGCTAAAGATCTCCTGAAAAGCTTGCAGATTAATCGCTAACATCTGCTCACTATCGGCTTGACTTAGTGTATGCGCTCGCTCATTAGTATAACTACCTGCACTATAAATCAAGCGCTCAAAATTAACTTTAGATAATTCTTTTACTAAGTTCTGACGCTGTATCAAGTCCGTTAAATCACAGCGATAAGTCCTAATATCAGGATGCTCAAGATTAAGCTTGGTAATCTTATTTTCATTACTTCCAACTATGGTAACCTGCCAGCCAAGCTTTTGATGCTGCAAAGCCAGCGCTAATCCTATACCGCTAGTGCCGCCTATTACAATGAGGTGCGGGGCATCATCTTTGATTAAAACACTCATAGTTATCGCTTATAATTGCTGCTGCTGGATATAGTCAGTGGTACGCTGATAGCCATACTGCCATTGCGCTTGCATCGTCTGGACAAAGCCATCGTAATCATGATGAATCAGCGCCACGGTCATCTGCTTCATACTAAAGCGTTTGCGCACTGAGCCGATCAATTGCTGACCATTATCCGCGAACGGTAGCCAATGGAGCTGACTACTGTCTTGGTTAGTTTTTTCGCTACGATTAATCGTTGGCGGTGAAAAACCATGCACTTGCGCCAAACGCTGATTGGGATCAAAGCCAAAGATACGTTGAATCGCTGGAGCCGCCAGCCACGAGTCGTAACCTGCTTTAGTTTCTGCAAATACGCTATCTGCCAACTGACAAGCTAGCTCAATAGGGGTCAGATTGATCACTCCACCCAAGCACCAGCCTAAATCCTGATCATGTATCGGTGGTAGATAGAACATATCCGCCATCGAGGCGCGCACCGCAGTTGCCATATCCCAATCAGTAATCATCTTTACTGACTGAGCGATGCGTCCGTTAGCAAAAGCATGGGCAGGCGATGACAAAGGGTTTTTAAAAAAATGGCTATCTGCTAGTGATAAACGTTTTGACGCAAAGAGTAATTCTTGTAGCTGAGCTGTATTATTAGTCAAGCTTGAAGCACCAACCGTTTGTCGTAAACGACTAGCAATAATCGCTATATCTGGCGCGGTACTGGTAAAATTACCGCTGCTTTTTTCACTTGGCAAAAAGCGTAATAGCTCATCAAGCCACTGCGTTTCATTATCAATCCGAAACATCGCTAGTCGTTGTAGCTCGTCTATTAGCCGCTCATAGTTGTCTTTACTTTGATAGTGCTTATGGCGAGTACTATTACGAGATAAGCGCCAACGCTTAATAGCATTGAAACTATAGCGTAGCTTTAATTTAACATTAGCCTCAGTAGCATCAACATGCCTGATGGCTTTTATGACGCTGTACAGTTCACGGCTGACTGCTAGTTGCTGTAAGTCATACGGGTCAGGCGCTATCTGCACCAGCAATGCCGATAGACTACCACCGCAAGTACCAAGAATAATATCTGGCCTCAGATCATGCTCGACCAGTGCTGCATAACTACCTAAATAATAACCAAAGCGCGAGCCACCGCCTGAGAACAGTTGCACGCGCTTATAAAGTTTATTTACCGCGTCACTCATTGATTATCAGCCTGGCTTTTTTTATTTGGCTCAGCTAACTTAGAAACGTTGTTGTCTACTACTTGACGCTTTTTAGCTAATGACACCGTAAAAATACCAAAGCGATCAATGCGCATCGCCACTTTTTCAAAACCTGCATCATCGACCAGCTGATCCATTTCAGCTTGTGAGCGACAACGCATGACCCAATCACTACCCCGATGATTATTTAAGGTTTTACTAATAAACTCTTGCTCAGGATGCCAAGGCTGATTGGTGTATAACAAGTAGCCATCCGCTTTTAAGCTGTTATATATCCCTGCTAAAGCGGTAGCAGGTAGTGTATTGTCTGAGAACAATTCAAATACACCTGAGGCAATAGCGATATCGAATTTTTCATCATCCTGCTCGGACTGATAACTAGCCAAGTCAAAAGCATCCTTTTTGCAAGCCACTACTCGATCAGTTATCGCTAAGCTCTCGGCTTTAGCTTGTAGCGCTTGGATGTTATGTGAATCATAATCACGCAGTTCAGCTTGTAAATTATCGAACTGGGTCAATAGATCAAAAACATAGTAGCCATGACCACTGGCAATGTCTAATAGCTTAAATTGCTGAGGCTGATTTGCTATGTCATTGTTTGCTTGAATTTTATCAAGCGCCTGAGCTGCTAATTCTAATATATGCTCACGGCGAATACGAATGCCTTGCCAGCCAATATTACTCAGATAGAACTTATCGACGGCTTGTCCAATCGCGCCTTTACCGCTGGGTTGATTATAATAGACATGATCGAGCGAGTTGCCCGAGTCAAAGCCATGCTCAAGTCCTGTAGCGATAGCGTCGCTGATATGACCGAATTTTTGCATAGCAAAACGGGTAATGGCAAAGCTTGGGTTAAATGGCTTAATCGCTAATCGATCGACTTTATCTTTACTGGCGCTATTCAAATGCGCGCTACGTAAATTGGCACTTGGCGTATCGCTACTAAATAGGTGCTCGGCAAACTCAATACAATCAGCAATAACATCCGCTTTATTGGTCTCATGAAAGATCGCATGATAGCTATCGGGATAAAGCTGCCAGCGCTTATTATCAGTATTAATCGCTTCATAAAAGGCGCGCTCGGACTGCTTATCAACGACGTAGTCTTTACCCGCACAGAGGATAAAAGTCGGCACAGTAATCGCTGCTGCATCATCGAGTAATCGCTGCCCTGTCGCATGAGTATCGATCAATAAGTCGGTTGAAATACTATTCGATATCAGTGGATCGGCGTTATAGGCCTCTTGAGCCTCTTTATCATGGGTCAAGACTTGCGCTTTTACGTAGCTGCTTACTCGTGACATTAGCCCAAGCGCACGCGCGACTTTCAATGAAGGTATCGCAAACGGAATATACAAACGAATACTAAGCGCAGGCGTACCCAGTATCATACCGCGAATGTTAGGCGCATAATCGTGTACCCAAGCAGCGGCTAATACCGCGCCAATACTACTGGCGACTACTAGCGTATCTTCGATAGCAATGCCCGTCTGAGCGATAACGAGCTGGACAAAATCCTCTAAGTCACGCTCCAGCTCAGTGACGCTAGCCGCATGGTCTTTGATACCGCCTGAGCGCCCATTACCGCGTGCATCCCAAGCGAATACTTGGTAGCCTGCCCCAGCATACTGCTCGCCAAGTTCATTTAGGCGTCCTGAGTGCTCATGCCCTCTATGCAAAAGAATGACTTGTCGTAATGGCTGGTCTGTCTTTTTAATCTCAGCTAATGGCATTGCACTTAAAGGATAAGTCAGCCAATAACGATAAAAAATCGCTGTGCCATCGTAAGCGTTATAACAGCTCTCTCCTGTGATGACTTGGTGCATATCTGCGTCTAAAGAAGCGGTTGGCATAAGGTTAAACTCCGAGGGGTGACTAGCGATAGAAAGCGCGTTATTTTCAAGCCTAGCGATTGGCGGGTTACGCAGTAGATAAAGCTCTGCTATAAAATGCATACGATTTGAACAAGTCTTGAGCAGTAACGCTTGAGTCAATAACATTAACGGTTTAAGCGTTAACGTCGCAAATGGTAGCTTTGTACCTATCCAAGTACCCATAACTCCTAGCACCAAAGCCCGATCACTTTTGCCTAGAGGCCCTTGATTGGCTCGCTCTTTAAAGCTTATATTACTGATAACAGCCAGCAGTTCAGTGCTAGTACTGAGCATATTAATAATGACAATATAATGCTTATTAATATACGAATTAGATTCAACAAATCCTAATTTATGAGCATCCGCTTTAATATTATTAAGATGCGGCGACAGACTGGCTATCAAAGCCGTATCAGCAATTATATCACCTGCCTCATTGAGCCACGCACCAAGCGTCGAGGCCTGCCCATGCTCGCGCGCCATCATGCCATCAATGGCATTAAGTCCCATCCGCACAAACAATGAGGTCGGCAGTAGCAACCATAGTCGCGGCTGGCTTTGCGCAGGTCTATAGATCATATAGGCCGTACCCACACTTAATACTAGCGCTGATACTGTCACCTGATTGGCGGTAAATTGACGCTCGACTAGCGCATCGCTGAGCGGTCGTAATTGGTCTTGAAATTGAGACTTAAGCTGGTATAAAGACATAGATTTGGCTAACACTTCACAAGCAGAATGCTATTAATGTAGCAGCAAACATCGGTGAGGTAAATGCTTAACTGACTTTGTCAAAAGTGATATCGATTACTATAGAAACCTGAACAATTTTACTGACGCATAGCAGTGTATGAGATAGCTTATGATACAATTCTCAGCCTATAAAAACACCATGTCCTTATTTAGGGTCTGTTGAACATTTACAAATAAGTCCGCTATTTCGAGCCGCCCGTATGGAAAGTCTACTCACCCTAGTTTTAGTATTAACGCCATTATTTATTGGCTTTGCCATTCCCTCCAATCATAAGATGACCGCCTTTGCTGATAAAGGGCTGACTTATTTAGTATTTATTATCTTAACATTAATTGGGATTGAGCTATCACAAGTTGAAGGCTTGGGCAGTCAAATAGGTGAAATAGCGCTCTATGTCACCGTATTATCGATACTCACTATCGGCACTGGTCTATTTGGGCTAATGCTATTTGACCATCTGAACCCTTGGGACGCCAAAAAACCAAGCGCAAAGTCAAAAGAACATCGCGTCAGTATTCGTGGCAGCTTAGTACAAGTGGTTTGTGTGGTGATTGGTATGGTGATCGGTTATTTCTTGCCAGCAGGTTATATGCCGCCTGAAAACACGATGACGATTATGCTAATGATACTAATCCTACTGGTCGGGATTGGCCTCAAAGGCTCAGGGATTACGCTAAAAGAAGTGCTGCTTAACAAGCGTGGCGTAGAGATGAGCATTATTTTCACAGTAGCGGTATTGGTTGGCGGGCTTTTATTTGCGCTGATATTCGCTGATGTATCATGGACAAAGGGCTTAGCACTTGCTTCAGGATTTGGTTGGTACTCGCTATCGGCTATCGTGATGACTGATGCTTATGGCGCAATTTGGGGCAGTGTGGCGCTATTTAATGACTTAATCCGTGAGTTCTTTGCGCTGATATTTATCCCCGTGTTTATGCGTAAATATCCTTCTGCGTCAGTCGGGCTCGGTGGTGCGACTAGCCTTGATTTTACCCTACCAATTATCCAGCAATCAGGCGGATTAAAGGTTGTGCCATTAGCGATTAGCTTTGGCTTTATTATTAATATTGTCTCGCCTGTGCTGATGGTTTTGTTTTCGTCTTTGGGGTAAAAGCAAGTGGTAATAGTTAATCATAACTATTCAAACATCTTACAACGCTTTATATAGGGTGCATAATTCTTCTGATCACTTGTGTTTTTTATAGTCGCTAAATCACTTACCTGCGTACTTGCTCTAACCGTTACCCTTCTATCTTTTGACTCTATACCTTCAAGATCACTTTCACTAAAGTTTGTAGCTATAAACGGATATCTATTTGAGCAATCGTAGGTAGAAATACGGTCAGAGTCAATTTTATACTTTTGTACTAACCTATTTCTGACATTGATAGCACGACTACGCGATAAGTTATTTTTATTAGGCGTTATCGCAAGCTCATTAGATGCCATATGTCCAAAGATAAAAACCTTGGCGTTTGAGTAATCGTTTGAATGCTCAGCAATATTTCTCTCAATGATCGCAAATTCTTCATCGTATTCTTCAGACAATTGACTGCTCATGGGTTCGAAAAATCCTTGCAACTGCATTTCTAGCGAACCTGTATAAACCACTACTGGACAACCTTTAGCATCTATTACTGTATAAAGTAGCGTTTGTGGACACTCATCTATATCATCAAACACCCCATCGCCATCTGAATCAGGAATATCTGCTTTCATAATCATAATAGGTCTATCTTGTGGTGTGGTCTGAGGCGCTACAATTTCGATAGATTGACAGCCTACTAGACTGGTAGATGCAGTTAATAATAAAGCGCTATAGCATTTTATTTTAATAGTCATAATCATTCTTCCTTGAAATGGTTAAAAGCTGCTTTTTCTATTTAGGGTAAGTTCATTAAGCGAAATATCATTACCCCATCGGCAAGCCTTTATCCACCTGACAAGCGCTATCATGCCACTCTACAAACTCATTAATAGCTTTTAGGGCTAAGCGGTTATTGCCCTGTTGAGCACCAAAACTTCTTACATAACAACAAGCTTTATAATTTTTAGCAAAATTATCATAACGCTCAATCCATTGCTGACGCGCGTCTAGTTCAGCTTGCTGCTTTTCAAAGTCGTCATACTGCTCTTCATCCATCGCATCAAGTCTTTCATCTAAGCTAACATCATCAAGGCTGGTATCGATAAACCAAAAGTTATTAGCAGGAATTTGCTTGTCTAGTTTACCTTCCTTAATCTCATTCATCCGCCAAGGCTTTGCCGTTAGACGCGCCCGAAAGCACTGCTGCATTTGGCATAAGCGTGCATAGTTATCATCAGCATGAAAGTATGCAAACCACTCTGCAACGATATCATCGCTTGGCAAAATAGTAGCGTGAGTGGCGATAATGCGAAATCCAGCAGGAGTTTCATACAGTCGAAACTGCTCATCTGGATGACGAATAACTCGCTTCCCAATTAGACCCGTCATAAACGGCTGTAGCTCAGCTAAGTGCGTCTCATACTTTTGCTGGTTTTCCTGATAATGGGCTTGCTCATTCTTGCTGGCTTGCCGCCATAACAATGCCGTACCAATGAACATCGGTATAATCAACCAAGCCCACGATAGCGACTGCCAAGCTATAAAGCTCGCTATGAGGATCGCCATAATAACAAAACCCCAAACTTGCAGTTTCATGGAAGCTGATTTTTTCGGTGTATTGATTGATGATTTATTGTCAGAAAGCTTTATGTTTGTAGACAGTGTAGGCGTTGCGTTGATAAATCTATCGTAGTTGGTATAGTCGTTAGGATATATATGAAGCAGTAAATCAATAGTATCAACATCGATAATGGCAACATTATTGACGTTAGCGACTTGCGCGCCATAGCTATTACGCGTGACGATTACTTGAGTGGTTGATTTATTGTTAGAAAAGATGGACTTGGAAATGATCGCTTCACGTATCGGGATGACATTGCTTTGGTTATACTGCTCCGCGCGTTCACGACGGACGATATCTTCACCAGCCAGCCAGCGCTTATGCGCCTCAATAACTCGCTCCTTAGCATGAATAAGAGCATCGGCTTGACTAACATCTGACCAGCCATAGCGCTTGATAGTAGCTTGTTTTAAGGTGCTGTTAGTTTCAGGTTTTGCATCAAAGCGCTGCTTATGTTGCGCCCAGTATTTAGGGATGAGCATGGGGTTTGCCTAATCGTTTTAGTTAGATTTTTATATTTTGTAGCTAAGCTTATTAGTATTGGATACTATTATTACTTTATTATTAACCATCTGTTTAACGACATTATCAATTGCTTTGGGGTCTTCATCGCGTAAATAGCTTTTAAGATAATTTATCAAGCTTGATTTTTTTGAGGGTCGAGTGCTTATAGGTTTTTCTCTTATTGATGCTATTGCGCGTTGATATATCGTAGCAGAACTTTTGTTCTTTTCTGCTTTTGGCGTAGCAGTAGTGATAGTAGCCACTTTATCCAACTCATCATTAGGATAAAGCTGATTGGTATCTGCTAAACGCACAATATCCAAGCCATTATAAACAGTGTTTAGATGCTCAACTAAAATATCATAACCACTATCTCTGGCTACAATACAAATACTGGCTTGAGGGTCAATCTCAGATATTTTGCCCAAATAAAACGATAAATAAAAATCTAATGCATTTTTACCTACATGCTGCATCTTAATGATATGCACATTTTTATTATCGAATCCAAGCAAGGTTTCCACCAACTCAAGCGGTAGACTTTTCTGCTGATTAACGCCTAAAAACAACCATACATGACACTCATTTGTGTTCATAGTATCGAAGTTTTTTGGTTGAATGCTTTCATAGTCAACTAAAATATGCTTCATCAAAATATTCTTATTATTTGCTATTAGTTACAGTCGCTCAAACCCCACTCGCCTGCTTGGCAAATAGCCGCATCAACGGCTTGATTTTGCTAACCGCCGACATACCTTCATTACGAATTTGTTGAATAGGACGAGTTTGCGCAAGCTCACCTGCGAACAGCCAGTTCAATGCCGAAAAGCTATGCATCATCACACTATTATGCGGACGACGCGCACGTTCATAAGTGCGTAAGGTTTGACTTGCGCCCCACATCGTGCTACCACTACGAGCAAAGTCATGCTCTAGCTGCTCATATAAAGCTTGTACGTCTAACATACCTAGATTCAACCCTTGTCCTGCCAGCGGATGTACGCCATGCGCAGCGTCACCTATTAATACTAAATTATCAGCGACATAAGACTTGGCTTGCTGAGCGGCTAACGGAAAGCTAGCGATAGATTCAATTTGATTAATATCTCCTAGCTCATAAGTGCTAGCGGCAGCGAGTTTGTCCGCGATAAAGCGTGGCGATTCGTCTAAGAGTGCTAAGGCTTGATTACGTGGCAGGGTCCACACCACCGACTGCCAATGTTGCGGATTAGCTTTATCTTCATCGGTTATATCTGCTAATGGTAATAATGCAAGCGTTCCTGTAGGCAACATCGCTTGACGCGCAGTGGCTTGATGTGGCTTAGTGGTTTGAATCGCACAGCAAATCGCCGTTTGCTTATAGTCCAGAGTATCTAGACCAATGCTTGCTTGCTTACGTACAAACGAGCCACGACCATCAGCACCGACGACTAACGCGGTCTTGATAACTTGGTCATTATCTAAGCTGACGCTATATCCTTGCTGTGCGCCAAGCCAGTCCATTGCCACGACCTTATGACCTGCAATTACTGTTAGATAATCGCTGACATCACTACCGCATAAGCGTTGGCTTAGCGCATGTTCAATGACGAGTGGCTCGACCATACTACCGAGCATTGGCGCATGATTATTATCATCATTAGGCTCACCAAATAGCAATTCGCCAATACCATTCAACTGCCAGACCTGCATTTGCGAGTAGTCTGCTTTGCGTTTTGACGCGGTTATCTTTTGCCATGCGCCCACGTCTTTTAGTAGCCCAATACTCGCTAGGCTCAAGGCATAAACCCGAGCATCACGCTGACTTAATGCTTTATTCCAAGTCGCTTCATCACGACTAGGTGCAGCATCGACTAGGGTTACTGGACTTTTGGCTTGTGCTAGTTTTAGAGCGAGTGTCGCGCCGACAATGCCGCCACCGATAATAAGAGTATGTGGGGTTTTCATAAGTTATCCTATCAAAATAAAAATAATAAACTCAAAGAATGGGCTTGAAAAATAAACCACTCTTAGAACGATTCACCAATTTAAAGCGAATAGTAAAGTCTAATAACTTTATTAGTGCAAAGTGAAATTTTAAATTTGTATTTTAAATGGTGCTTAAAAAGCACCCTACGACACTCTCTACTCGCTTAAAAGTCAAACGCTACGACTTTAGCCCCATTGCATAAGTGGCGACTAATGGCTTGATATTAGGTAATTTATCAAAGGCCACTAGCGCTACATTACGCGCCAGCTTAATCGCAGGATTCGGATGAGTAAAGCCGTGTACTACTGCATCACAAAAGCGAATGACGCGTTTTTGATCGGTTTGGCGACTTTTTGCATAGCGTTTTAATAAGCTAATATCACCGATATCAGCGCCTTTCATTACTTGCGTACTCATCATTTGCGCCAGTACGTGCGCGTCACGCATACATAAATTAAAGCCTTGTCCTGCCACTGGATGTAGCGTGTGCGCCGCATTACCCATAATCACACAGCGACCATCGACTTGTGATTTGGCTAGCACACGAGTCAACGGATAAGCACCGCGACGACCTGCCGCAGTGAATTTGCCAGCACGCTCGCCAAAAGCTTGTTGCAACGTCGCCAAAAAGTGCACGTCATCTTCTAAATACTGCTGCTCCTCCCCAGTAGGACAGACCCAGACCACTGAACGTCGATGACCTTTTTGACAGTCGTCATTGCCATCACCATCAGGATCCGTCAATGGTAATACAGCTAGTGGACCTGCTGGGCTAAAGCGCTCAATCGCAATATGCTCATGTGGCATAGAAGTCTCGACTACCCCAACGATAGCCGTTTGCTGATAGTCATAAGTGCTAATGCCGATGTCTAATAGCTGACGTATATTGGAGTCGCGCCCATCACAAGCAACCAGTACACTGCCCTGCAACTGCTGCTCATCTTCACTACCATTATAGTAACTAAACGTCAGGGTGACGCTGTCGCTCTGCTGACCAATAGTGACCACTTCAGCATTATCTATAATCGTAATCAAAGGCTCGTTTTGCGCGGCTAATAATAGCTTACGTCCTAACCAAGCGTTCTCCATAACTTGCCCAAAGGATTCAACACGCTCATCTTTTTTATTTAATTGCGCCTTTCCAAAGCTACCTTGCTCACTAATCTGCACCGCATCAATACGACAAGCATGACTTTGTAGCTCACTCCATAAGCCTATCTCTTGATAAATCTGTACCGTACGCCGTGACAAAGCGGTATTGCGACTGTCCAAATAATGGCTACGGCTGCGATCATTCTCAGGACCGATCTCAGGATAGCTGTTTTTTTCCAGCAACGTACTGGCGATACCGTGATGCGCCAATAGCAAGGCAAACGATAAGCCGACATGACCGCCACCGACGATCAGTACTTGCTGATCCGTCAATTTAGCACTGTCTTCATCAGCATGATGGCTAGATGAATTATCAGCCGTTATAAAATCAGAATTTTGCATCATAAGTCCTATTATAAAATGAATAAATGTCACTTATCATCGTTATATTACGATTTTGAATAGGGTTGTTGAACCACTATAAACTGGTTAATAGAGTAGCATAGATTGGCTTTTTTTCTGTGCGCTTAACGCTACTGAACAGCCTTTAGCATAGCTTGTGAGGTGCTCTGCTCTTAAGTAATATTATCATCAAGCTGAGTGGTTGCAATCTATATACAAAATGGCGTTGTTCAACACAGCTCATAGCTTGAAATTTAAATATTATCAACCATAATGAAAGTAAGATATTCATTCACCTTAACCTTATAACTTAATAATCATTTTATCTATTTAGCCTGCTTTATTAGGCAAACACCATAAGGATAATCGCTTGACTGACTCTATGAGCCGCCATGTAATCTTTGAACACCTCACCCAAGCTCATCTTAAAACCATGCTTGGCGAATATAATAACCATCTGAAATATATCCAAGATCGCCTCGATGTAAAAATAAGCCAACGTCAAAGTGACTTTTGTGTCAGTGGTGATATTACGAACATTGAGCGCGCAGAGCGTATCTTATACAAGCTGGCTGATGAGGCGCAAAACTCTAAAGACATTAGCGCTGAAGAGCTACATCTTATTATTCAGTCTAGTATCTCACGTGACCAAGATATCGCTGATGACAGAATCGCCAAAAGTGCTGCTAAAAATGCGGATAAGAATAAGAAAAAAGGCGCGGCTTTCAATGAAGAGGACTCAGATGGTACTGACGGAGAGAGCGTCGATGACTTTACACCAATTAGTTTGCGCACTCGTAAAGGTAGAATCATCCCACGCGGTGGTAATCAGCAACGCTATGTTAAAGATATCTTAACCTCGGATGTATCTTTCGGTATAGGTCCTGCGGGCACAGGTAAGACTTATCTGGCGGTCGCTTGTGCGGTCGATATGATTGAGCGTAATGAGATTGAGCGTATTTTACTGGTACGTCCTGCGGTAGAAGCGGGCGAGAAATTAGGCTTTTTGCCAGGTGATTTAACCCAAAAGATCGATCCGTATTTGCGTCCACTATATGACGCACTCTACGAGATGATCGGCTTTGAAAAGGTTGCCAAGATGATTGAGCGCCAAGAGATTGAGATTGCACCACTCGCCTATATGCGTGGTCGTACCCTTAATAACTCGTTCGTGATTTTGGATGAAGCGCAGAACACCACACCTGAACAGATGAAGATGTTTTTGACTCGGTTAGGTTTTGGTTCACGCGCTGTCATTACAGGCGATATATCACAAGTTGACTTGCCACGCGGTACCAAGTCAGGTCTGGCGCAAGCGATGGAGATTCTAAAGGATATCGAAGAGATTCGCATTACTAAGTTTGACTCAAAAGATGTGGTACGCCATCAATTGGTACAGCAAATCGTTGAAGCTTACGATGTGTTCGATGAAGAGCAATTGATACTACAAGAGAAGCAAAAGCGTGAGCGTATCGCTGAGCAAGATCGCCGTGCTATTATGGCTAATGCGGCGGCTAGATTGTAGTTTTACGTTCGAGTATAGCTTTTTAAAAATAAAAACCAGACCTTTGTTAGTCTGGTTTTTATTTTACGGTCATAAATTGTATAGTCATAAAACAAAGTTACAATATCATGAGACACCTATCTATATTTTAAAGCGAATAATACGATTATGAATAACAATGTAAGCGGTAACCAAATAACCATCAGCGCCAATGAAAATAGTGACGATAACCTGCTCACCGACCTCTGTACCGAACAAACGATACAAGCTGCGCTAACAGCGACTTTGGAATACGTAGATGCCCATATCAAAGATGGCCTTGAGCTACCCTACTTTGCAGAGGTCAGTAATGAGCTGTGGCAATCTAAGCCTAAAGCATTAGATGTTTATATAACTGATGTTATAGAGGGTCGCGAGATAAATATGGAGGCGCGCGGCAAAGATTATGCTACTAATATTTTGTCTTATCCCAGCGAGATACCAGCGAGTGTTATTGAGCTGATGCCGACTGTCCCTTTGGGGGAATTGATTATCTGTCATGACGTGCTAGTGCGTGAAGCGGACGAGCAAAATAAAGCCCTAGCGCAGCACATTACCCATTTATTGATACATGGCATATTGCATTTGCTAGGCTTTGATCATGAGATTGGACAAGCTGAACAGGAGCAGATGGAGCGCTTTGAGATTGCTATTTTAGAAGGATTAGGCTTAGCTAACCCCTATTAATAATAAACTCAGCATCAATAATCAATCTTTAGTCACCGGTATCTTTAGTCATCGGTATCTTTTGTGATTGATCCATATTTGTTATCATCTGATCCAAGCCTTTGATATGCACACTACGCTGCGGGAAAGGAATATCGATTTTTTCACTGTCAAATACTTCTTTGAACTGTTCGAGCAAATCACACTGCATTGACCACCAATCAGCGTTAGTCGTCCAAACATTCAAGGTCAAATCAACCGAGTTATCACCCAAATTAGTCACTCGTACGATAGGCTCTGGATCGTTAAAAGAAACAGGATTCTCGATAGCTAGCTTTAATATTAGATCTTTGGCTGTTTTAATATTAGCATCATAGCCGACACCGATAGTGATATCGACACGTCGATTTGGGAGAGCAGTATAATTAACAACGGCTGAGGTAGTGATGCTACTGTTTGGAATGATAACGTCATGGTTATTGATAGTAGTTAGATGGGTATTGACCAAAGTAATCTCACCAACCGTGCCTGTATAACTACTGATTTGCACATAATCGCCTTTAACAAAAGGTCGAAAGGTGATAATCATAATACCAGCGGCAAAATTGGATAGCTGATCTTTGAGCGCAAGGCCGATAGCGACCGCAGCACCGCCTAAGATAGCGACTACTGAGGTAGTATGCACGCCGACTTGATTGAGTGCTGCCAACGCCACGACAACGATCAGCACCCCATAAAATATACGGCTCAAAAAGTTAGCTGCGGTCACATCCAAGTGGCCGCGCACCATAATTTTATTAGCGACAGTAGTGGCTTTTTGTGCCAGCCAGCGCCCGACGATAAATATCGCAAGCGCAATCAGCACCTTAAATAATAAGCTCAAAGCGCTGTCTGTCAAAGTAGCGACATCTATCGTAAATCCTAAAAATTCCATAGTAACTATTACTCTTAGTTTAAAACGTGTTGGGGCGTATTGACGCGCTGCAATTCAGTGGCTGAATATTCAATCGGTGCTATCATAACATGCAGGCTAATTAGACGGCTACAGCTGCTACTCGCTTTATATTCAGCGCTGCTAATTCTTTAGCTATCAGCAGTGCTCATTTGTAAAGAATTCAACACGCCCTAAATATTAGTGTCGTCTTTGTTGTTAGAATGTTTAGCTGATTTGCTACAATGAACCTGCATCAGTTTTGTGTCTAACCGTTTTGCTATATAATAATTTTTCTTACTGCTTTGTGACTGTCAGCAAATCTGCCAACAATCGACTACAAGGATTAACCGCTTGATCTATGATAACCGTGACGACCTAAATAGTACCGATAATGCAAGCTATAGCCGTGGCAAGCGTGGCAGTAAGCGTGGCACTGATACCCTAAACGAATTTGATGACTTTATCGAAACGCTAGGCTATCGCTTTAGTGAGTCTTTTACCAAGGGCTGGGATAGCCTTACCCAATCTCTCAAAAACCTATATGGTAAAACCACTGACAAAATCGAAGATGAAATTGCCCTGCCAGTCGCGCAAAAGTATGTCAATGATGCATTGCAAAAGTTCGTCACTGATAACGTCAATGCTATTTTAGAGATACGAGTTGAGCTGCATGAAAAGTGGTTTCGCCTGTTTTGTACGATCAATGTTGCAGGTATTTATGTCGAAGTTGCCAGTAACTTTAGGCTAGTGCATGTGCAGATAGATCGTAACGTACAGCGATTTGTATTTGGCCAGCTCACTTTTACCGATGTGCTTAATTTGCGCTGTGAGTCCTTTGTCAAACGCCAAGGCATCAAGCTTGTGGTTTGGTTTTATCACAAAGTGCTCAAAAAAGACCCCTTAGGCGTGATCTTAACTTATATCAATATCGCCCGTGCTAAAGAAGACATTATATATTTAGATATTCATCGCTGGCTGAAGAATAATGAAAAAATTATGAGCACCTTACATAAAGTGCAAGTGAACTACGGTGAGGTTGAAGAAGAGCAGTTGGTATTAAAAACTCAAGTCAACTATCGTGATTTATTAGGCGGCAGTAATGGCGATAACATCATTAGCGAAAAGGACAATAACAGCAATAGTGACAGTACAGTTGACGTCATTGATGCTGGTAATAAAAAACAGGCGGAGCAAGTACAAGCGGACTATTATGGTGGCGAGGCAGAGCCTGAGATGATGAAAGGTCCGATCAACCCAATTGGTGATGCGACCGAACCTAGTAAAGAAGCTTAAGCTTAATTACTAGGTAAAAAATCCACGAGTATGTAAACAATAAAAAGCCGCAAATTGTCTAAAATTAAAGACAGCTTGCGGCTTTTTGGGTCTATATTGGACTATTAACTCATCAAGCAAGCTTACCAATAATTCTCAACCGCAATATTTCCCTCTCCGCGACGATTCATCACAAAGCCTAAAGTTTTTAGGGTCTCCTTAGTATCCTCTACCATATCAGGATTGCCACAGAGCATGACATGAGCACTGTCCGTGTCCAAGGCTATACCTGCCCGCTCCTGCAAGCTATTATCCAATAAAAGCTTAGGCAAGCGCTCGGTCAAAGCGCCCTCCATCGGCTCGCGAGTCACTATCGGTACGAATATCAGCTTAGCAGGATCATCAACTAAAGCACCAAAATCTGCCTCCAGTTGCTGAATTTTATCTAAATAAGCTAGCTCTTCTATGGTACGTGCACTATAAGCCAACACGATATGCTCGTAATCTTGCCACGTTTGCAAGTCTTGCAGCATAGATAAAAATGGCGCAAGCCCTGTACCTGTGGCTAATAACCATAAATCTTTGGGTTCAGGCTTCTGATAACGCGCTAAAGTTAAAAACCCAAACGGCATTGTATTTAGTAACAGCTCATCACCGACTTGCAAATGCTGCAACTGCGAGGTAAACGCGCCATCAGGAATCACAATAGAGAAAAACTCTAGCACTTCATCGAAAGGTGATGACACAATAGAATAGGCTCGAAAAACATCGTCATCAACGGCTGACTGTTCATTATTTTTGTAATATTGCAGCTGGCTCGGGTTGACCCCTAAGCGTACAAACTGCCCTGCGGTAAATTTGAAGCTATCGGGACGGGTGACGGTGAAGCTAAATAAATTAGGTGTCCAAGTGGTCTTACTAAGCACAGTCACGCTTTGAATATTGTCACTCATAATAGTTATCACTCATAATCGGTAGTCAGTTTTGATAATTATATTCGGGTACTTGATTGCTAATCATTAGTCATGCGGTCGTAAAAACTTAAATCAACTCACTTTGAAATGAAACAGTAAAAATCAAAAAGGCCAGCCTGCGCTAACCTTTGTTATTGATCGACTGTTATTGATAACAGCCTAAAATCGATTGAACTTTAAAAACTTTAACTTACCAAATACGAGCCAATGTAGACCATTCGATCATCGTACTTGGTAAGATGCCAAAGTACACAATGACCAAGGTAACCGCAATCACCATAATACCACCAGTGCGCACACCCCAATGCCCTACTACGTCAAACTCGATAAACTGTTTAGGTCGCTTAAAGAGTGTTAGCATCACTCGCAAGTAATAGAACAGTCCGATAGCACTACCGATAATAATCATCGCGGCTAAGAACCACTGTACGCCTTGTACCGCTGCAAATATTGCAAATAATTTGGTAATAAAGCCTGCGGTCAGTGGAATACCTGCTAGAGATAACATCATAATAGTCATCGAGGCTGTCAATACAGGACGACGCCAAAAAAGACCTTGATAATGAACTAACTCATCCGCCTCACCCGAAAGCCTAAACGGACTAGACATCAAGGTTACTACACCAAAAGCACCAATAGAGGTAAAGGCATAAATCGCCATATACATTGTCGAGACGCTATCAGCACCAGGGCCAATACTGACGATAATAATCAATACATAACCCATGTGAGCGATAGATGAATAGCCTAGTAAGCGCTTAAGATTGGTCTGGCGTACGGCTAATAAGTTACCTACTAAAATAGATAAGGTTGCCATCACTGTGATCAGTATTTGTACTGAAGGCAGCGCCAATAGCTGCGTATCGAGCAAAAATCGAATGGCCAAAGCCATCATGGCCACTTTGGTCACCGAAGCTAAGTAAGTCGCAACAGGTGCAGGTGCACCCTCATAGACATCAGGCGTCCAAATATGAAACGGCGCAGCTGAAAGCTTAAAGGCAATACCGAACATCATCAAGGCTGTGCCCAATACCAGTAGCGGTGACTGATACATAGTCGCCAGCTGCAAGCTAATAGATTTAAAGCTCAGTGAGCCCACTTGCGCGTAGATAAAGGCCATACCCATAAGCAGAGTCGCTGAGGCGGCAGCTGATAGCACCAAATATTTCAGACCTGACTCAAGCGATTTGCTACGTAAAAAGGTATAGGACAACATACCGTATAAGGGTACAGATAATAGCTCTAAGCTCACGAAGAAGGAGGCCATGTGTTGCGCGCAAACCATTAAGAGCGCACCAACTGTTGACAATAGCATGAGCAAATATAGCTCATCTTTATTGTCGCTATAACTGACCATATAAGCATAAGAGAGCGTACAACAGGCCAGCGCACAGATAAAGATAATGAGCATATTGAACTGCGCAAAACCATCGACTGCAAATAGCTGACCGGCCTCTAACAATACAGGTGCACTTTCTATATAGCCTGTCATCTGACCGATCAAGATAAACAGACCGATATTGAGACCAACTACTGTGATCGTGCCCGTGATAAAGTGCGAGCGCTTAATAGCAATGGCAATCATTACTATCAGCACGGTAATCGATACGGCAATTACTGGTGCATAAGGCATCAGCCCCATCAAATCATTCATCATAGACTCATTCATGACTTAACGTGCCTCCATTGCATCAAGCAGTTGTGACGCATCGACTTGAGTGATTTCACTATAAATATAAGCATTATTGATCCACTGCATCGCATGGCTTGAAGTATCTAATATTGGCTGTGGGTAAAGCCCAAGCCATACTAAACCTACTGCCAACACCAGCAATAATGATATCTCGCGCCGTCCTAAATCTTTTAGGCGCCGTTCAGGTAGACCATGATCTTTGGTTTCACGTCTTGCAACTTCTTTGGTAGTATTAGCCCCAAATAGCGCTCGATACACTAGTAGTAATGAATACAAGCCTGCTAATACTAAGCTGAATGTCGCAAATACTACAAACACAGGATACTGAGCAAATGAGCCAAATAAGATCATAAACTCACCAATAAAGTTACCTGTACCAGGGATACCTAATAGCGCAGCACAAAAGAACATCAATAGTGGCGCATAGTAGCGAAACTGCCCCCACATACCACCCATCACAGTGATATCGCGCGTATGCAAGCGCTCGTAGAGCTGACCTGCCATAATAAATAGCGCCGCTGAGCTAAGACCATGTGCGAGCATCTGTACCATCAAGCCTTGTAAGCTAAGCAGCGTTCCTGCATAGATAGCTAAGACGATAAAGCCCATGTGCGAGATACTAGTATAAGCGAGCAGGCGCTTCATATCGGTCTGCATAAAGGCCAGCCACGCGCCATAAAAGATGCCGATAGTACCTAAAGTCATAGCGATTGGGGCAAACTCTTGCGAGGCTGCTGGGAATAACGGCAGTACAAAACGAATCAAACCATAAGCCGCCGTCTTAATCAGTACCCCTGCCAAGTCAACTGAACCTGCTGTTGGCGCTTGCGCATGAGCATCAGGTAACCAACCATGAAACGGAATAATCGGTAGCTTAACCGCAAAGCCTATAAAGAAGCACAGCATAATCGGATATTCCCAGCCACCCATAGAGGTGCCGAGTAAATCGTTGTAATTAAAGCTATAGCGCCCCGTTTGTGCTTGACTGAACAGCACCAGTAATAAAATACCGATAAGCATAATCAGCCCTGAGAGCTGAGTATAAATAAAGAACTTAGTCGCGGCGTACTCTTTGGTTTTGCCACCGACTACATCATGACCCCAAATAGCAATCAAGAAGTAGATAGGAACCAGCATCATCTCCCAAAAGAAGAAGAACAAGAACATATCAATGGCCATGAAAACGCCAATGACCCCACCTAAACTCCATAACAAGTTTAAGTGAAAAAAGCCAACTCGGCGTTGGATCTCATTCCAAGAACAAGCAACCGCTGCCACACCCAAAAGACCAGTCAAAGCGACCATTAGCAACGACATACCGTCCATTGCTAGATGAAAGCTGATACCTAGTCTCGGTATCCACGGCACGCTAAATTCTGCAAACCAAGGGGCGCTCGCTTGTGGATCAAGAACGCGATCACTCATACCATTGAAGTTGCCATACTGCCATAACAATAAAGACAACCCAAAGGTCAGTATCATACCAATCAGAGCGATCCAGCGCGGCAAGCGCTTATTATGACGCTCAACCAGCCAACATAATAACCCTGCTATAAATGGAATGGCAATCAGTGCAGGTAGCATCCACGTTTGTTGTAACTCTATCATCTTATACCACCGTCATCATTACCAGTACCAAGAGTACTGCCATTCCCAAGCCAAAGCTTGTAGCATAGCCTCGAAGTGACCCTGTTTGCGTTTGTGATAATATCTTATTACCTGCTGATGCCAGCGCTGGTAGTATCAACCAAGTCTTATCAACGGGATCAGTTTTGAACAAGCGACCAATCAATAAAAAGGGTTTTACAAACACCAAATCATACAACGCATCAAAACCCATACCGTGGTAGCACCAATAGTATAAGGCTCCACCAATACTGGAGCGCTTGAAGCTAGCCAATAGGCGACCTTTGTTAACCACATATAGTAAGGCGGCGGCTACCAAACCTGCTGCTAGTGCACCCATCGCAATATACTCAGCGGTGTGTTTGCCATGCGCGTTACCTGCAACTTCTAGTAAGTGCCCAACGCTCTCAGGTAAGACGCCTTGTAACGGTGGCACAATCAACGCACCTACAGCAGTGGATAGTACTAATAACACACTTAACGGCAACCAATAAGAGATACCAGATAGCTTATGTGCTGGGGTTTTTTCTTCACCAAAGAACACAATCCAAATCATGCGGAAAGTATAAATCGCCGTTAAGAAAGCACCAAATACGCCCATATAGAATAGAACTTGATGACCCGTAGCGTAAGCTTCCCATAGGATTGCTTCTTTTGAATAAAAACCAACCGTCACCCAGGGTATCGCGGCTAATGCACCGCCACCAATGATGTAACACCAAAATACTAGAGGTATTTTCTTACGTAAACCGCCCATTTTAAATATGTTTTGCTCGTGGTGAACTGAAAGTATCACTGCGCCTGATGATAAGAATAATAATGCTTTAAAAAAGGCGTGGGTCATCAGATGGAAGATAGCCCCTTGCCAAGCACCAACGCCAAGCGCTAAGAACATATAACCGATCTGACTCATTGTCGAGTAAGCAAGTATACGTTTGATATCGGTTTGCGCTAGCGCACAAAATCCTGCAACCACTAGCGTTAGCGCACCAACGCCACCAACCCAGTACAATAAAATACCTGGCGTCAGCTCAAATAGAGGATGCATACGAGCGATCAAATAAACGCCCGCAGTGACCATAGTCGCAGCATGAATCAGTGCCGATACTGGCGTAGGACCTGCCATCGCATCAGCGAGCCAAGTGTGTAGTGGCAACTGGGCTGATTTACCCATAGCACCACCAACCAGCATCATCGTCGTCAAAATCATAATCGGATCATTGACGCTGAACATCTCAGGCGCACGCGTGATAATCTCTTGGATGTTAAGCGTACCAAATTCACGGTATAGCAAGAATAGTCCAAAAGCTAAAAACACATCACCAACACGAGTTACCGTAAAGGCTTTCATCGCTGCGCGACCATTGGCGCGATCTTCAAAATAAAAGCCAATCAGTAAATAGGAGCAAATACCAACGCCTTCCCAGCCTAAATATAACAGCAGCAAATCATCTGCCAATACTAATAGCAACATACTGGCGACAAATAGATTCATATAGCTAAAAAAGCGTGCAAAGCCTGTATCACCTTTCATGTACCAAGCAGCAAACAGATGAATCAAAAAGCCGACACCTGTGATAACGCCAAGCATGGTTAAGGCTAAGCCATCGAAGCTAAGTCCAAACGTCGGCGCAAAGTCACCGACTTGCATCCAAGTCCATAAAGGGACAGTTATTACGGTACCCGCAGGATAAGTGCTCAAAAAAGTAAAGCTGGCAACTAGCGTACAAAGAGCGGATAGCGCCATGCTACCAACCCCTACTAAGCCCGCCGCTTGTTCCGTTAACTTGTCACGCATAAAGGCCAAAATTAAAAAGCCTATCAGCGGAAAGATAAAGGTTAAGGGTAATAAACTCATGATTATCCCCTCATCTCATTGGCGCTATCGACATCGAGATGCCCGCGTCTATGGTAAAATTGCAGTAATAATGCCAGACCAATAGAGACCTCAGCCGCTGCTAAAGTCAAGATGAAGATAAACATAATTTGTCCATCTGGATCAACCCAGCGACTACCCGCTATCACAAAAGCTAGAGCGGCCGCGTTCATCATAATCTCAAGGCTCATTAGCATAAATAAGAAGTTACGTCTGACCATTACCCCACAGAGACCAATAGCAAATAAGATACCTGCTAGTATTAGTCCGTGACTCATAGGAATCACGCCTAATACGTTTTGTACCTGAGCGGCAGGCTCTATTAAGCCTACTACCTCATGGGCAAACGGTACAGTTGCCACCTCTGCGGCTACGCTTGCTGCTTGCAGCATTAGTCTGACTCCTTACGCGAGATAGGCTTGTTTTGTGACCTATCTGCTAAATTATCTGTCGCTCTGCCGACTGACTTGTCCACCGACTTACCTACATAATCATATGGGTCAACGTCTTTATACTCATAAGGCTTAGCCATCTCAACGCCGTCAATCGTATCACCAGCAGTATTGTGATCATATATCTCAATACTGCCAACGCTTGGCTGAAAACTCAAACTATCATTACCGACGATCTCATCATCGATAGACTCTTTGCCCAGATGATAAGCGGCAACTAGAGCTGCTAGTAGTAACAATGCGGCAATCTCCACTAGCAAAACGTACTTGCTAAACAGTACAGTACCGACTACCTTGGCAGGAACACTTATCCCACCAATCATCGGAGTATTTACGGTATCTGCACTGTCAAACCCGACCATAGCAAACATGATGACCGCAATAATAACCGTCAAGCCTGTCGGTATTGCCCAGGTTTTAGCATCTAGCCAACGCTCTTCGCGAGCGTCATTCGCCATACCTAAATTGAGCATCATAATGACAAAGACAAAAAGAATTAGAATTGCCCCAGCATAAACGACAATCTCAAGCGCTCCTGCAAATGAGGCACCGATGATGAAAAAGATACCCGCGATAGCCAATAAAGTAACTATCATTGATAAAATAGCATGGACGGGATTGGCAAGGATAATGACGCGTAAACTGGCAAATATAGCCACGGCACTCAAAGCATAAAACCCGACTAGCTCAGGGTTGTTCATAAAACTCATCATGGCAGCAAGCTCCTTAGATCAATAGGTGCGGACTCATTTTGTGCAGCACCTTTTGGCTTGTCTGCCAATGCCATACCAGATACTCGATAGTAATTGTAATCAGGATATTTACCTGGACCTGATATCAGTAAATGCTCTTTTTCATAGACTAGATCTTGACGCACGTACTCACCCATCTCAAAGTCTGGGGTCATCTGAATAGCAGTCGTTGGACACGCCTCTTCGCACAAGCCACAGAATATACAGCGTGAGAAGTTAATCCGAAAAAACTCAGGATACCAGCGTCCATCTTCGCGTTCCGCTTTTTGTAGGGAGATACAGCCTACAGGACAAGCAACGGCACATAGATTACAAGCCACACAGCGCTCATCACCATCAGGATCGCGGGATAAAATAATTCGCCCGCGAAATCTTGGTGGTACAGGCACAGGAACTTCTGGATAAAGAATAGTATCGCGCGGTCTGATAGCATGGCTATTGACCATCCACATACTACGAATAATAGTATAGAACCCAACAACGATCTTTTTTATACTAGCGAACATGAGGTCATTATCCTTATTAGCGCAATCCTGCTAATCATTACACTATTTATCACACTGTCGGTGTCGGAAAAAATATTAATATAACCGCGGCCGTAATTAATAAATTAATTAACGTTATCGGCAAGCAAACTTTCCAACCAAAATTCATCACCTGATCATAACGCGGACGCATCAAGGAGCCACGCGCCAGAATAAACAACGTCATAAAAAACAGCGTTTTAATCATAAACCAAAATACAGGAGGCACAAACGGAATATCTAAATTGAACGGTGGCAGCCAACCGCCAAAGAACAGACAAGTCATAAGCGCTGATATCAGTACTACGTTGACATATTCACCAATGAAGAACATGCCAAACTTCATACCAGAGTATTCAACATGATAACCTTCAGCAAGCTCTTGCTCCGCTTCTGGCTGATCAAAGGGGTGTCTATGTGTGACTGCCACCCCAGCAATGACAAAGGTTAAAAAACCAAAGAACTGCGGAATAATGTACCAGCCGTCAATCTGTGATTCGACAATGACTCGCAAGTTAAATGAGCCTGATAAGGCAACCACACCCATCAAAGATAAGCCCAAAAATACTTCATAACTAATCGTTTGCGCCGCTGAACGTAGCCCACCCAATAAAGAAAACTTATTTGCAGAAGCCCAACCACCAAACATTACCGCATAGACTGCCAGTCCCGCCATAGCAAAGAAGAACAGAATCCCAATATCCCAATCTGCAACACCGAGCGTGGGTGAAATCGGAATAATGGCAAATGAGGCCAGTGCGGTAAACATGGCTACCGCTGGCGCTAAGGTAAACATAAACTTATCGGTAAAATTCGGCGTCCAATCTTCTTTAAAGAAGATTTTGAGCATATCTGCGACCAATTGTAGTGAACCAAAAGGCCCTACTCGATTGGGGCCATAACGATCCTGCCAAAGCGCTAGCATACGGCGCTCATAAACGATCATAATTGCCGCGACAATAACGACTACTAAAAAGATAACCAGTGATTGCACCACTAAAAACAGTATCGACCAGCTATCAAAGCTCATTGTGCCGGCCAAAAAGCTTGGCACATCAGGGATAATACGGGTAAACGACATATTACACTTCCTGTATGCTAGTTGGAGCGGTAGAATCTATCGCATCTGTCGTCGTTTCATCTATTATATCTACTACTGGTGCAGGCTCAGCTATTCGGCGCACTGAAGCTGGCATTGAGGGATGAATAATAGCAACTTGGCCGACAGGATAACCAATACAGCCTTCTGCCAAATAAGGCACGACTTGTATAGGGAGTACTATCTGATGATTATCAACAGTAATCTCTAAGTGATCGCCTGTAGCCATATTCCAGTTGCTAGCATCATCAGTACCGATGCGCCAAGTCGCCATAGGCAGTTGCTCAGCGACGACAGGGCTTCTTGAGGCCATCATAGAGCTGGCATAAATATTATAGATAGGTACAAGCTTGGCTTGGCCTTGCTCTATATCAGTCGTAGATGCAGCACTCGCCTCTGGCGCTACGTATTGACGAGTCGCCAAACGCTCTAGCTGATCAAACAGACGGATACCTGGATCGCCATTTTTGAGACTACCACCGACTTTATCTTGATATTTATTCCATGCTTGCGGTGAGTTCCAGCCAGCAGCACTGGCGAACGGAATCATCGAGCTTGGGGTTTTCTCGCCACTATAGCCTTCCATAGAGAAAGTCAAAGCAGTATCCCAATCTTTGGGCTGCATAGGCTCATGCACTGATATCGGTGAGCGCATAGCGGTACGGCCTGAATAGCGGCGCGGCTCACGAGCAATCTTAAGCCCCGTAATACGATAATCAGCATCAGGCGCGGCGTCTTTTATACCCGCAAGTTTTGGATGAGTCGCGATTAGGGCACTGATCACATCATCGAGTTGTAGCCAATCGATAGATTTATCCATCAGGCTACTATGCACCGCATGCAGCCAGCGCCAGCCTTCTTTTATATTGCTGGTCGGATGATAGTAGTTATTATCATAGACCTGAAAGAATCGCTGGGCACGGCCCTCGCTTGAGACTAAAGTTCCATCTGCCTCAGCAAAGCTAGCCGCTGGCAGTACAATATCGACATCTTTATGCCAGTCTAATAACTGATGATCGAGCGCGATTACTGTTTTATCACTTAATAGCTGACTTAATTTTTGCGCATCGATAGCGTCAGTAAGTTGGTTCTCAGCGACTACGACTACTTCAAAGTCGGTTGCCAATAGTTCTTCAACCGACTGACCGCCGAGCATACAGACACCCATACTATTAGCATCAGTAACCGTTAGGTAGATACCAGCTTGCGCACTGTAGTCAACATTTTCTTCTTTAAGGTCTAAGCTATCAGCAGGCGCGCGCTCAATATCATCTTGCGCGTCTTTATTGGTGCCAGTCTCAGGCTTAGCAGGTTTGGCTGCTAATTCTTTATCCTCAGTAGGCTGAGCCGTCTTTGCTTGCTCTTCAGCAGTGCGAACATTATCACCACGAACATGGGCATTATGCGCTTCTACTTGACCATGCTCAGTCGCTTTGATCGCGACGCGCTTCTGGGTAAGTACCTGAGTAATTTGCGCTGCCGCTTCAATCATAGCGATAGAGGACAGGCTAGTACCTGAAACAATAAGCGGCTTATCGGCTTGAATCAAGTCATAAGCAATTTGCTGCGCCAGAGCTTGCATAGGATCTGCTTGCTGCGCGTTTTGCTCATCTGATGGCTCTTGAGGAGCTTTAATTTGAGTTAGATCATCTGCTAAATTAGCAATTTCATCAGCGACCTTAAAGCCTAGCGCTGTAATGTCTTCAGGGGTTGCCACGATACTGACTTTGCTGACATCATCGAGTTTAGTCTGGCTTACATCAAGGATATAAATTGGACTTAATGCCCCTTGACCGATACGCTGGACAGGTTCAGCTAACCAAGCTTGAGTTTTGGCAGCAGCGGCCATTTTGATCGCTTCGTTCTTGGCGGCTTGGCGAATAGATAATGCCACTCTAGAGGATGTCTGAGTGATATCTTCACCTAAAATCAGCACCGCATCATGACTCTCAATATCAGTCATGCCAGGGTTATAGATGCCCTCAGTGCTCAATACCTCAATGCATTTATTGACTAGCGCTTGCTGCTGGTGATTGAGACCGGTTGAGAAGTTATCAAAACCGACTAGACTCTTTAGCGCAAAGTTAGTCTCAAGACTGGCGCGTGGTGAGCCAATACCGATGACCTTTTTACCTTGCAAACGCTCGATAGTTTCATCAAGCGCATAATTGAGATTGATTTTGACATGCTTGTCATTAATACGCTCAAGCGCTTGGGTAGGACGATCACTACGATTGACATAACCGTAGCCAAAGCGACCACGATCACATAAGAAGTAGCGATTTACCTCGCCATTATAGCGGTTTTCAATACGACGCAACTCGCCATAGCGCTCACCTGGTGAGATATTGCAACCGGCTGAACAGCCATGACAGATGCTAGGCGCGTACTGCATATCCCATTTACGGTTGTAGCGCTCAGAGTGTGTCTTATCCGTGAATACGCCCGTTGGACAAACTTCGGTTAAGTTACCTGAGAATTCGCTCTCAAATTGACCGTCTTCATCACGTCCGAAGTAGACTCGATTATTAGAACCATAAACGCCTAAATCCTCACCGCCTGCATAGTCTTTATAAAAGCGTACACAACGATAACAAGCGATACAGCGATTCATCTCATGGGCAATAAAAGGACCAAGCTCTTGGTTATGATGAGTGCGCTTGGTGAAGCGATAACGACGATGATTGTGACCGGACATATAAGTCATATCTTGCAAGTGACAGTGTCCGCCCTCTTCACATGTTGGACAATCATGCGGATGGTTGGTCATCAGTAGCTCAATCATTGAAGCACGAAACGCTTTTGCCTCGTCATCAGTGACTGAGATGTACATATCATTGCTTGGCGCGACCATACACGACATTACAAGGCGACCGCGACCTGCTTCCATATCTTCTTTAGATTGGTATTGCTTCACCGCGCATTGACGGCAAGAGCCTACTGAGCCAAGCGCTGGATGATAACAAAAATAAGGTACGTCAATGCCGAGCGATAGACATGCTTGTAGCAAGTTATCGCCACCATCTACCTCAACGGTCGTTCCATCAATATGTATGACTGCCATGGCGCTCTCCTTATTTTGCTACTAGCTGTTGACGGTCCGCAGCTTCGATGACATCACTACCAACCGACTGCGCAATCTTACTATCAAACTCAGGACGGAAGTATTTAAGCGCACTCATTAGTGGCTCCATAGCACCTGGGGCGTGAGCACAAAAAGTCTTACCAAGCCATAAGTCGCGTGTTAAGCCCTCTAGCTTTTCGACATCACCCAACTGCCCTTCGCCATCATTGATAGCTGTTAGCAACTTGACTCCCCAAGGCAGTCCATCACGGCACGGCGTACAAAATCCGCAAGACTCACGTTGAAAGAATATCTCTAAATTGCGTAGTAGTGGTACCATATCTTGCTGTTCATCGACTACCATAATCAGTCCTGTACCCATACGGCTACCAGCGGCTTGAATCGTATCAAAATCAACAACAGTATCTAGATGATCAGCGGTCAAAAAGTCAGTAGATGCACCGCCTGGTAACCAAGCCTTAAGCGTACGACCCTCCTGCATACCACCAGCAAAATCTTCAATAATTTCGCGCGCGGTATAGCCAAAAGGTAATTCCCATAGACCTGGGTCATTCACCAGTCCTGAACAGCCAAATAGCTTAGTGCCTGGCGTTTCAACTACGCCTTTGGCTTTTGGCAAATCCTGATACCACTCGCTACCATGTAAGATAATCGCAGAGACGTTATGTAAGGTTTCAACGTTATTGACGATCGTTGGACGACCCCATGCCCCAGCGACTTGCGGGAATGGTGGCTTAGTACGTGGATTAGCGCGGCGACCTTCTAAAGCATTGAGTAACGCTGTTTCTTCACCGCAGATATAGCGACCTGCCCCTGTGTGCACATGCAAATCAAAGCTAAAGTCTGAGCCTAAAATATTATCGCCAATTAAATTATTAGCACGCATCTCATCGAGGGCCGCGTTTAAGCGCTCGGCTGCCACTATATATTCACCGCGAATAAAAATATATCCTACGTTTGCTTCAATGGCATAAGCGGATATCAACATGCCCTCAATCAATTGAAATGGCAGGCGCTCCATAAGCAGGCGATCTTTAAAGGTGCCTGGCTCCATCTCATCAGCATTACAAACTAGATAGCGCGGCCCACCATCAGGTGGCGCCATCAGCGACCACTTGATACCTGCAGGAAAACCTGCCCCGCCGCGACCTTTTACTACCGAGTCTTTGATGGTCTTCATAGTAGTATCAGCGGACTGATTGAGCGCTATTTTTAACGCTTCAAAACCGCGCAATGACTCATAAGTCGCGAGATCAAGCACGGCATCATGATGCGCTAAACGCCACGTTAATGGTTTAGTCTCGCTAGTAGCCGTCGCTTTGTCACCATAGACAGGGATGCGCTGCTCGTTTAGTTGGCTTGGTGCCAAGCCTCGTTGGCGTTGAGCGATTTGCTCTGCAACAGTTAAACTCATGCGTATAGCTCCAATAGTTGCGCGACCTCTTCAGGCTGCACAGGGCCATAAGTATCTTCATCGATCAAAACAGCTGGACCTTTGTCACAGTTACCTAGGCAGCAAATCGGCAAAATAGTAAAGCGACCATCAGTGGTAGTCTGACCGTATTCGATGCCTAATTCTGTTCTAAAAGCAGTCGACAACGCTTCATAACCTGTCAAATAACAGGCTACAGAATCACAAATAAGGATCACATGACGACCGACAGGTTGACGATAAATACGATTAAAAAATGTTGCCACACCATCGATATCAGTCACGGGGATATCTAGCAGGTTCGCGATAGCATTAACTTGAGCATCATCGATCCAGCCATTACGCTTTTGGACGATCTTTAACGCATCTAAGGAGGCGGCACGAGCATGAGGATAATGATGCATAAACTCATGAATAGCAGTAATCTCAGTCGCTGTCAAAATACTAGCTACATCGACCTTTGGCGCTTTATCAGTAACAATTTTCATAACTTATTTATATCCTTGACGCCTCATGCGACTCGCAGTATTCACAACCAGTGTAATAATATTAATAACGACAAAAATAGTCATAACCAAATGAATAGATTTAGTAAAACTTTAACGATCGCAATCTGCCATCACGATATCAATGGAAGCCAAATACATAATAGCATCGGACACCAGCGAGCCATTTATTACCGACGGCATCTGCTGAATATGGGCAAAAGTAGGCGTACGGATACGCGTACGATAGCTCATCGTGGCTTTATCAGAGGTTATATAGTAGCTATTTAGCCCCTTGGTCGCCTCAACAATAGTGGCACATTCCCCAGCTGGCATCACAGGCCCCCACGATACGGATATAAAGTGGTTAATCAAAGTCTCAATGTCGTTCAAAGTCCGATCTTTAGGCGGTGGCACGGCTAATGGATGATCTGCTTTATAAGGTCCTTGCGGCATATTATCCATACATTGACGAATAATACGTAGTGACTGGCGCATCTCTTCGACTTTGATCATACAGCGATCATAAGCATCACCGTTATAACCGACTGGCACCTCAAAATCATAGTTTTCATAACCCATATAAGGACGGGCTTTACGCAAATCAAAATCCACACCTGTCGCGCGCAGACCTGCGCCAGTGACTCCCCAAGCTAAGGCTTGCTTGGCATTATATTGCGCCACACCTTGAGTACGACCTTTCAGTACGCTGTTTTTAAGCGCAGCCTTGACATATTCATCCAAGCGCTTAGGCATCCAGTCCAAGAACTCACGGACAAGGCGCTGCCATCCACGCGGTAGATCAGCGGCTGTGCCACCGATACGGAACCAAGCAGGATGCATACGGTAGCCTGTCACCGCTTCGATCACATCGTAAGCTTTTTGACGATCGGTAAACATATAAAACACAGGGGTCATACCACCCGCATCTTGAATAAAGGTACCGACGAATAGCAAGTTATTGGTAATGCGGAAAAACTCGCTCATCATCACGCGAATAGTTTCAGCGCGCGCTGGAATAGTAATACCAGCCAGCTTTTCAACCGACATGATATAAGGCAGCTCATTCATGACGCCGCCGAGATAATCAATCCGATCGGTATAAGGAATGTAGGAGTGCCAAGTCTGACGCTCAGCCATTTTCTCAGCGCCGCGATGGTGATAACCAATATCTGGAATACAGTCAATGACCTCTTCGCCATCGAGCTGTAGCACCAAACGAAATGCACCATGAGCAGAAGGATGATTGGGACCGATGTTCAAAAACATAAAGTCTTCATCACGACCTGAGCGTTTCATGCCCCACTCTTCAGGGACAAAGCGCAGGTTTTCCTGCTCGTATTGCTGCTTGGCAGCATTCAAAAAATAAGGTGTAAATTCAGTAGCACGTGCATGGTACTCTTTACGTAGTGGATGACCTTCCCAATATTTGGGTAATAAAATACGCGTCAGATGCGGATGGCCACTGAATACAATACCGAACATATCCCAAACTTCGCGCTCATACCAGTTGGCATTTGGCCAGATATTCGTAGCACTCGGAACGTTTAAATCATCTTCACTAAGAGCGACTTTGATACGCACATCACTATTGCGCTCAAGTGACATCAAATGATAGAACACGGTAAAGTCGCTATCAGGAAGGCCTTGACGATGCTGACGCAGACGCTCATCCATTGCCGATAAGTCAAATAGCATCACGTAAGGCTTGGGCAGCTTACGCAAAAATAGCAGTACATCTAGTAAATCCGCGCGAGCCACCCAAACCGTAGGGATCTCATCAATGGTCTGCTGTACTACAAACTTACCCGCATATTTATGCCCCAGCTCTTGAATAACGGCTGGTACAGGCTTAATCTTAGGATCTTTGTTTTCGACTACCGTGACCATGAATGCTGTCTTCCTTCATTACTCTATAAATTTGCTGCGAATAGTTGCATAAATAGCTGGCTAAAAATAGCGCCCACAAAACCCTAACGCTATACCGCTGATTTATATACTATCTGGGCTACGTAGGTTTTTGACCGCAATACGATCCGCCTGTTTACGATCTCGCTCAGGAGTCATTTGCGGCTGATAAATACCTTGGTCATCCATATGAATACCTAATGGACGACGCTCTTTGGTAATCGACTCTTGTAATAGCATGAGCCCCTGAATCAAAGCTTCTGGACGCGGTGGGCAGCCTGGCACATAGACATCCACAGGAATAATTTTATCCACCCCTTGCACCACTGAGTAGATGTCATACATGCCACCAGAGTTGGCACAAGCACCCATTGAGATCACCCATTTTGGCTCTAGCATTTGTTCGTACAGCCGTTGAATGACAGGTGCCATCTTAATAAAACAAGTACCAGCTACTATCATGACATCAGCCTGACGAGGTGATGCGCGGATAACCTCAGCACCGAAGCGTGATAAATCATGGACAGCAGTTAAAGTAGTCGCATATTCGACGTAGCAGCAAGAGGTACCAAAGTTAAACGGCCATAAGGAATTTTTGCGACCCCAGTTGGCTGTCGAATGAATTAAATCCTCTAAGCGACCCATAAAGACGTTTTTATTGACCTCATCTTCGATAGGGTCATTGACCGTTTCACGAGTCTCAGCGGGATACGTCTGGGCATCTGGATTCGCTTTAGTGAGAGTATATTTCATAACCATTAACCTTTTAATAGAGCAAGGCTGTCAGTATAACAATGACAACTTTTTGTCTACATTCAAATCAAATGAAAGCTATCAGCTAGCTATTTAGTAATAAGCGATTACTGATTATCGCTCAACTTAGCTGGGCTGATTCGAGCTAGCAAAGTCTACTGAAGTAATATTACCCGTAGTGTTGATATGATCTATAGTTTGTAAGTGACGACGATTAGCCTCTATATTGTTTGAGACATTAATTTGCCCTGATGACTGCGCTGGAATCTTCCCTGTAGGGTCCCGCGTCAGCTCCTCTACGCCATCGAACTTAGTAATGCTGGCCAAATTGAAGCCTGCAGGCGCAGCATATAGACGCGGCTTTTTGCGTAGCTTATCAGCAGGTGACCAGTTTATTGCCCCTAATCTGAGCTCATATATCAAGCCCACGATTAATACACCAATAAAAACTGAGGCTCCAGCGAATCCAAGCCAGCTTGTCTCACGCACAGAGACAGCATAAGCGTATAGATATAACGCTTCTAAGTCGAAAATGACAAAGAAAATCGCAACCAAATAGAATTTTGCAGACAAGCGAATACGGGCGTTGCCAGATCCGACAACGCCCGCTTCAAATACTTGTTCTTTTTGCATACCATGAGAGCGTCCACCAAGTAGACGCGGTACGACTAACATAAATATAACGAGACCGATGGCGGCCAAAATAAAAGCTACGGCTGACCAGTTAAAGGCAGTCATGATATTGCGTGCTCCTCACCCAATCGAGTGTTACACCTGCCCTAATCGGCATTTATAACTCAGACGAAAACATAGATAACATTTTACAAATCGGCATGTCATCTATGGTGGTAATAGCCAACTACCATGCTTATTGAGAATTGTGTCAGCGGCAACTAGCATTGATATTATCACGCCCACTCGCGGATAAAGGCTGGTCATCGGCTGGCAACCACTTTAAATAAACTTATTAAATCAATATGATAATCGCGAAATGCCGAACAATTTAATTGATTTAATAACTCATTACAAATAGTCAATATTGGCGTGATAACTGGTATAAATTGTTCATACACTATACGCATATTAGTGCTTAAAAGCCAGTTTTTCACTGCATCGAGCAGTCATTTTATATGCTACAAAACATGTATTTAATACTTTAAATCCTGCTATAGGTTACGCTTTATTTTAATTTTTACAAGCTCTAAAGATATCGATTAGTATAATAAAATGAGCTTTGGCTAGGGTCTGTTGAACATTTAAAAATTATAATGAATAATATTTAACTCGATTGGCTCTTATGTGCCAACCTGATTTTATCATTGGCAGTACAACAAAAAACAGGCCGAATAACGACCTGTTTTTTTATAATACTTATTTATTACTACTGTTAATCTGATATCTACTGATTGATGACATCAACACCTTTTGGTGGCGTAAATTTAAACTGACTACTACTTATGCTAGGATTCAATTTAATACCACTGAACTTGATAGAAGTTGTCTGACCTAAGGTGTCATTCAATACCATCATTACAGGCTTGCCGCCACTAAAGCTTATCGATAAGTTTTTGAAGCTGGCATTATCTGACTTTGGATAAAGCACATAGTAGTTTTTGTTATCATAAGGCTGAGTGATTTTGAAGTTTTTATCTATCTTGCTAGGATCACCTGATAAGAGTAGTGCTGGCGTATTGCCTACTTGACTATCTACCGCCTGTTTGGTCGCCTGCTCTAAATCTTTATCATAAATCCACATTGAGCTGCCATTAGCGACGATCAGCTGCTGTGAAGGTGATTTAGTCTCCCAGCGGAAATTGTTAGGGCGCTGGACGCTCATTGTACCTGTAAAGGAGCCACTACTAGCGCCTTTAGTTGTCTGGCTAAAGCTCGCTGTCATACTTTTAGTATTCGTTAATAGTTTATTTAAGCGCTTGGCAGCAGTTAAATTATCAGCGGGGGCAGCATTGGCAGTTTGAGTTAATGCCATCATAGGGGCAGCCACACCAAAACTGGTTAGCAGTACGCCTGCTAACGCGCCGCCCATTAGTTTTTGCTTTATCGTCGTAGTTTGTTTAGTTGATAAACTCATTATTCTTCCTCTCATAAAATCAGTAAAAGTAAAACATCAATCAAAATGATCAATCGGTATAACAAAGCTTGCTTATTGTTTTAAGTAAATATCCTACTTAAATGGATATCTTGCTGATTATGACCTTGTCACCAATTGATGATGCTAGTGTGCCAGCTTTTTTATTACGCGCCTAGTGGGCAATTGCAAGCAATACTACGCCTGCCATACACGCTTGTAACGGCTAGTGTTAGCTAAAACTGGCAATATCTATAAATAAAAAACGAATACAAAAAATCCCCATCACCACTCGGTAATAGGGATTTTTCTGCTGTTAAATTATCGATATAGCTTTGTAGCAAATCAATAACTTATTAGCTAAGCGATAATTAAGCGCTTTCAACCATCACATAACGACGGTTAAATTTACCTTTGGTCGCAAACTTTACCACACCGTCATTTAGTGCAAATAAAGTATGGTCACGACCCATACCAACGCCTTCGCCTGCGTGGAATTCTGTACCACGTTGACGAACGATGATGTTACCAGCAACGATGGTCTGACCACCAAAGATTTTTACGCCAAGCATTTTTGGGTTTGAGTCACGACCGTTACGGCTTGAACCGGCAGCTTTCTTATGTGCCATGGATAATTCTCCTTGTTAATGTAAGTTATCGCTAATACGATAACTCTTAAGCTTTTAGTGCACTATTAATCATCACTAACTGTGCATCAATCACTGCGCAATGATAGCTAATTAAGCATTAATCGCTTTGATTTTTAACAAGGTGTACCATTGGCGGTGACCTTGCTCTTTATGATAATGCTTACGACGGTTGTGCTTGATGATGCGGATTTTTTCGCCACGACCATGTTCAACCACTTCCACTTCCACACTAGCGCCTTCAACGACTGGTTGACCGATTTTGACGGTATCACCATCAACAACCATCAATACGTCTTCAAATTTGATTGTTTCGCCAGTTTCAGCTTTAAGCAATTCAACTCTAAGCAACTCGTCAACGACTACACGGTGCTGTTTACCACCAGTTTTGATTACTGCGTACATTGTATAACTCCGTTTAACCCGTGTGCCGTGGCTGATATTATACCAACGCTTCGACAACGAACACGACAGGGAAAAATTAAAGGCGCAATTTTACGGTTTTTTGACCAGAAAAGCAAGTGGCTTATCATGCTTTTGTTAGCTAACACTACAGTCAATTCATCATTCATTTAATAACGAATGAATATAGTCATAAATCGTATGGACAAAATACGATGATAGCATTTAGCGATGGTTATTATAGCTTATCCAATCAATAACTTACAGTGCTATTTTATGAGAGGTTTTCTAGTACTCTTTGGTACAAACCTGAATAGAAAAACGTCTATTTATTTTACTTGATTCCTTAATGCTCAAGTTATCAATAACCCATTTTAGCCAACAACTAGAATGACAGATTATGCTATTATGGAAGCATTTGGTAATTCCGATTTGCTTTTCGTTTAATTTATACTATAACTTTTTACTTAATTAATATGACTACCTATTATGACTAGCACCTCTTTAACCGATTCAACATCTTCTGTTTCGCTATCTGCACCAAATACTGCACCAAGTTATGCTGATATTCAAAGCATCGTAGCAAGCGACTTTGAGATCATGGACAAACAAGTTTTTGGCAGTCTCAACTCCAAAGTTCAGCTGGTAATGAGTGTCTCTCAGCATGTGATCAATGCTGGCGGCAAACGCATGCGTCCACTAATTACTTTGCTATGTGCACGCATGCTCAATGATGCGCCCTCACAGCAGGCGATGCATTTAGCTGCCATTACTGAGATGCTGCATACGGCCACTCTAGTGCATGATGATGTGATTGATGAGTCGGGTCAGCGCCGTGGCAAGCCGACCGCTAATGCAACTTGGGATAATGCAACTGCGGTGTTGGTCGGCGATTATCTCATTGCCCGCTCGTTCAATTTATTAGTAGATTTTGAGAGCTTGCCATTGCTCAAGCTATTCTCTGACGGCACTTGTGATATTGCTGAAGGTGAAGTGTTACAACTACAGCACCAACACAACCCTAGCGCGCTTGAGGCCGATTACTTGCGCATCATCGATGGCAAAACCTCACGATTATTTATGATGGCAACCCAAGGCGCAGCTATTTTGCAAGATCAGACTCAGTACATGCCAGCATTAGCTGACTTTGGGCAGCATTTTGGTAACGCTTTTCAAATTATTGATGATGTGCTTGATTATAGTGGCGACAGCGAATTAATGGGTAAGAACTTAGGTGATGATTTGAGTGAGGGCAAACCGACTTTACCGACTATTAAAGCCCTTGAGCTATTAAAGAATAGTAATCAAGCAGGCTACGAACAGTTGCGTATAGCTGTACAAACAGGCAAAACCCCTAACGCTGAGCAATTGATTGCTTTAGTGCGGGATTCTGGCTCATTGGCTTATTGTACCCAGCGCGCGCTTGAAGAGACACGATTGGCTCAGCAGGCATTAAATCAGTTGCCTGACAATCGTTATCGCCAAGGGCTGTATCAGTTAACTGAAATGGCTAGTGCACGTTTAGTGTAAGCTTGCATTTTGCTTGAGTTGTTTATTGAACATCTACTATCTGTTAGAGACCTATAATCTGTTAGAGACTTATAAATAGATACTGTTATATAAACAGACGTTACTAATAGTCCAGCTGTCTATAACATGGTGTTCACAGTAATCATTTGCTAAATAAATTATTTTAGTGACAGCCTATGCATTTATGAGTATTTACTAAGCACTTTGTATCGGATAGTTAAAAGTGAATCTCAATAACAAAACTTAACATTCTTTTACATGGCTTGTTAGGCACTAAAATGTGATTCCAAAGTTGTTATAAACCTACTATTTGCAACGCTCTTATAAAACTACCTCTTTGTTATCTTTCATTTGCAGATAAAATTGAGATTTTGATAGCTTGACTGTAGGGTAGACCCAATAGTTTATAATAGCTGATTAGATTTATAGCTTAGATAGTTAAAGCTAAGTTTTATTATCACTTTTAGAAATTGTTACTTTTAGAGATTATCACTTTTAGAACGAATTAGTTTCTATAATTAATTAGCAAAGTTAGTCTATAAAAGCTCATTAGCAAAATTAGTTTATTTAAACCTTTATTAAAACTGAATACTCCCGAGGACATTGATGAAGCACTCATATCTTGCGCTGGTAATAGCATCTGTATTATCGACAGCGGTTCTAGTCGGCTGTGACAAAAAAGAAGACGCTGATCCTGCTGCCGCGCAGCAACAAATGCCACCTGCTGTTGTCAACGTCCAAACGGTAACTTTAGGCGTCGTGCCGCAAGTACAGACGTTCTCTGGTCGTACGACAGCTTTTCAAACTGCTGATGTCCGTCCACAGGTGAACGGCATTATTGACGAGATATTGTTCCGTGAAGGCAGCAATGTCAAAAAAGGTCAGCCTTTGTATCGTATCAATACCGACAATTATGCAACCTCTATAGCGAGCGGTGAAGCCGCCGTTCAACAGGCACAAGCTAACTTGCAAACAGCACTTGCCAATAACGCTAATGCCAAGGCTGAACTGATTAGTCGTCAAGCCTCACTAGCGCAAGCGATCAATGACTTTCAACGTCTGCGAGGGTTAGTTGAGATCGATGCTATCTCTAAGCAACAATATGACCAAGCACAGACAGCGGTCTACACAGCACAAGCGGCTGTTGAGAGTGCAAAAGCGGCTGTTGGTCAAACTCAAGCTGGTATAGAGAGCTCAAAAGCAGGTATTCAAAGCGCTAAGTCAGGTTTGGATGCCAGCACATTAGAGTTAAACCGTACTATAGTACGTGCTCCTATCACAGGTCGTAGTGACCGCTCAACAGCGACCGCAGGCTCACTAGTTAGTGCCAGTCAAGCAAATCCTATGGTGACTATTTCGCGCTTAGATCCTATCTACGTTGATATTAGTCAATCCTCCTCTGAGCTACTAAAGTTGCGTCAGCAAATCTCAGAAGGCAAAGCGCAAGCGGGTATGAATAGTGTTGAGCTAGTATTAGAAGACGGTAGCGTCTATCCGATAACCGGCAAGCTAGCATTATCAGAGGCCAAAGTTGATGAATCCACAGGTGCAGTGACGCTACGTGCCGTATTCCCTAATAGTAATAATGTACTATTGCCAGGTATGTACGTCTCTGCCCGTCTGACTCAGAGTGTTATCAATAACGCCGCTTTAGTACCACAAAGTGCGGTGATGCGCTCTACCAAGAGCGAAACCCAAGTATATATTGTCGATAAAGACAATAAAATCCAAGTGCGTCCCGTTACTATTAATGGCACTTATAATGGCAACTGGGTGGTAACTGATGGTCTAAAAAATGGCGATAAAGTCGTCATTATTGGTGGTGCTAAAGTCAAACCTGAACAAGAAGTCGTAGCCAAGCCTCTGCAAGATCCGAATGCATCGCCTGCTAAATCGGGCAATACACAAGCCGCTAATAAGCCTACAGCCAAAACCCCACAACAAGCTGCAAAGACGATGGATAAGCCAGCGAGCGACGCTACTAAAAATACCGAAGATGCCGCCACTAACTAATTCCATTCAAAGCTAGGAAGACCTAGGGATATACTATGTCACGTTTTTTTATCAATCGCCCTATTTTTGCATGGGTATTGGCTATTTTGGTCATGCTGATTGGGATAATATCGGTTGTCAGTCTACCGATCGAACAGTATCCACGTATTGCACCGCCGACTATTTCGGTCAGTGCAAGCTATCCTGGTGCTAATGCACAAACCGTCGAAAACTCAGTCGTACAGATCATTGAGCAACGTATGAAAGGCCTCGATGGTCTGATGTATATGTCGTCATCGAGCTCGTCAAATGGTAGCGCTTCAGTGACGCTTACCTTTGAAAACGGCACAGATCCTGACACAGCTCAAGTACAAGTACAGAACAAACTGCAAGCAGCGATGAGCTCCTTGCCTGAGTCTGTTCAGCGTCAAGGTGTCAACGTCAATAAATCGTCTAGCAGCTTTTTGATGGTGCAAGCATTTATTTCTGAAGATGGCACCATGGATCGGGCAGATATTGCCGATTATATTAACTCTAATGTCGTCGATTCGATCAGTCGTGTAGAGGGTGTGGGTGAAGTTCAAGTCTTTGGCTCTACCTATGCGATGCGTGTATGGCTTGACCCTTCACGCCTACGTAGCTATAACATGGTGCCTTCTGATGTGGTCAATGCGATACGAGCGCAGAACGCGCAAGTATCTGCCGGTCAGTTAGGTCAAGCACCTGCTGATACTGACCAACAGGTTATCAATGCTACGGTCACGGTGCAAAGCTATCTTCAAACGCCTGAAGAATTCCGAAACATTCTACTAAAAACAGATACCTCAGGCGCACAAGTGCGCTTAGGCGATGTGGCAGATGTCGAGATTGGCAGTGAAAACTATAGCGTTGTGTCTTTATACAATGGTCAAGAAGCAGCCGGTTTAGGTATTTCACTTGCTGGTGGCGCAAACGCCCTTGAGACTCGTGAAGCCGTCGGCGCACGTATGGCTGAGCTGGAGCAAAACTTCCCAATTGGTCTAGCCTCAGTCGTTCCGTATGACACCACACCCTTTGTACGCTTGTCTATCGAACAAGTCGTTATGACCCTCATTGAAGCGATTGTGTTGGTATTTATCGTTATGTTCATTTTCTTACAGAACTGGCGTGCCACCATTATCCCGACCCTTGCCGTACCTGTCGTACTCTTGGGTACCTTTGCAGTGTTGTATATTGCAGGCTTTAGTATCAACGTCTTGACCATGTTTGCTATGGTTCTCTCCATCGGTCTGCTGGTCGATGATGCGATCGTCGTGGTAGAGAACGTTGAGCGAATACTAGAAGAAGATCCACATATCTCTATCAAAGACGCGACCACTCAATCGATGGGGGAAATCAGTAAGATCGTTATTGGTATTGCGCTTATCTTGTCCGCCGTATTCGTACCAATGGCCTTCTTTGGTGGCTCAACAGGTGTGATTTATCGTCAGTTCTCTATCACGCTGATTACCAGCATGGTGCTCTCTGCCATGGTCGCGCTTGTCTTCACCCCTGCCCTATGTGTGACTTTGCTAAAACGTGGCAAAAGTCATGAAAAAGGCAGTACCGAAAAGCAAAAAGGCTTCTTTGGTTGGTTCAATCGTGGCTTCTTTAAACTTAGCCGTTCGTACGAAAAATTTGTCGGCAAAAGCATTCGTTTTAAATGGTTATACATGATTGGCTACGCAGCCATCATCGGTATCATGGCGGTCGTATTCTTACGTATTCCAGGCTCGTTTTTACCAGAAGAAGATCAAGGCATTATGTTTACCTTGGTTCAGCTTCCGGCTGGTTCGACGTTAGATGAGACGCAAGACGTATTGGATAAAGTCAGAAACTATTACGATACCCAAGAAACTGATAATATCGCTTCGGTCTTTACCATTGCAGGCTTTAGTTTTGCAGGTCAAGGTCAGAATATGGGTCTAGCGTTTGTGCGCTTATCAGACTGGGAGGAACGCTCGGGCGATGAAAATACCGCTCAGGCTGTCGCTGGTCGAGCGATGGGGTACTTCTTTACTCAGCTAAACGAAGCACAAGTATTTGCCATCGTACCACCAGCAATTACCGAGCTTGGTAATGCCAGTGGTTTTGACTTAATGATTCAGGACAGTGGCAACCTCGGACATGATGGGCTACTTGAAGCTCGAAATATGCTCTTAGGTATGGCGGCACAGAACGACCAAGTAGCTGGTGTACGTCCTAATGGTCAAGAAGATTCGCCACAACTTAAAGTAAACATCAATCAAGAACAAGCGGCGGCTTATGGCCTGTCACTAAGCAATATCAATAGTGTCATTTCAACAGCGTGGGGCTCAAGCTACGTTAACGACTTTATCGATCGTGGCCGTATCAAACGCGTCTATGTACAAGGTGAAGCCAGCAGCCGTACCAACCCTGATGATATTGGTAAATGGTATGTAAGAAATGACATGAACGATATGATTTCGTTCGATGCATTTTCTAGTAGCGAATGGCAATCAGGCTCACCGCGTCTTACTCGTTACAACAGCCTACCGTCCATGAACATCCAAGGTAGCGCCGCGCCCGGTCTAAGTACTGGTGAAGCGATGAGCTCGATGGAAGCGATGATAGAAAATCTGCCTGAAGGCATCAGTTATGAGTGGACGGGTATGTCACTAGAGGAGCAAAAGTCAGGGGCACAAGCACCCATGCTTTATGCCCTTTCAATACTAGTGGTATTCTTGTGTTTAGCGGCCTTATATGAAAGCTGGTCTATCCCCTTCTCTGTCCTATTGGTTATTCCACTTGGGGTATTGGGTGCGGTGATATTTACGTGGTTACGCGGTTTTGCTAACGACATCTACTTGCAAGTGGGTCTACTCACCGTCGTTGGTTTGTCCGCCAAAAACGCCATCTTGATTATTGAATTTGCCAAAGAACACCAAGAAGAAGGCTATAGTCTGACAGAGGCCGTCATGACCGCAGCACGTCAACGTCTGCGTCCAATTATCATGACCTCACTTGCCTTTGGACTGGGTGTTGTGCCATTATTCTTGGCGAACGGTCCAGGCTCAGGCAGTCAGAATGCTATTGGTACCAGTGTGGTCGGTGGTGTCTTAACCGCTACCTTCCTCGGCATCTTCTTTATTCCTATGTTCTATATTTGGGTCCGTAGTGCGTTCCCGCATAAATATGAGAACAATAAACCAAACGATAAAGATGATGGCAATGGTACGCCTGACTCGCACAACCCAATGCCTTCTGATAACTATCAGCCTGCAAGCCTTGGAGACAATACACAATGAGTGCTCAAAAAAAATCTATCACTAACTCGTCATCGGTAGCTATTACAGCTATCGATGCGCAGCCAGCACTATCTCGTTTGCGCAAAAACAGTGGCCGCCTGTTGGGTCTGACTGCGCTAGCAATAAGCATGGCCGCTTGTAACACCATCCCAAAAGCGGATATGAATCCTGTTTTGGCAGAGCCAAATATCCCGATGCAGCAAACCTATGGGGCATTTGATCAAGAAACGGTCAGCACTCCTGAGCAGCCAAGTATTGCGGCCCAGCGTTGGCAAAATTTCTATAGCGATGAGCGCTTAAAAGGACTGATTGCGTTAGGTCTTGAGAAGAACAAAGACTTTGAAAGTGCGCGTTTGGCAATCGAAAAAGCACGCGCGCAGTATCGAATCACTGATATTAATGACCTGCCAGCCATCAATGGTAGTGCAGGTTATACACGCCAAGCGCAGAATCGTACGGATCGAAATGCTAGCAGTAGCTACAACGTCAACCTAGGTCTTGCCAATTACGAGCTAGATTTTTGGGGCAAGATCGCTAGTCTGAAAGATCAAGCGCTACAGAGCTTTTTGGCGACCACAGCGGCTAAAGATTCAACTCAAATCAGTTTGATTAGTAATATTGCTCAAAGCTATGCCAACTTGAGCTTTAGCTTAGCGCAGTTAAAGCTAGCCGAAGCAACCGTTGAGAGTCGTAAGAGATCCTTGTTTATTGCTGATGCTCGCTTCAAGGCCGGTATTGACCCTAAACTACCCTCACTGCAATCATCAGCAGCGCTTGAGAATGCTAATTTGGCCGTTCTACGCGCTCAAAGTAGCATTTTGCAGTCACGTAATGCTTTGCAATTCTTATTGGGTGCACCAATTCCAACCGAGCTCATTCCAGCACCCGCTATCAGCAATATAACGACTCAAGATGTCTTTAGTACTGGTCTCCCGAGCGAGCTGCTACGCTACCGCCCTGATGTGCTACAAGCAGAATACAATCTAAAAGCGGCTGGCGCTAATATCGAAGTCGCACGCGCTTCTTACTATCCCTCTATTAGTCTTGCAACTAGTGTCGGCGTTGGTAGTAGTAGCTTAGATGATCTATTCAAAAGCGGCTCAGTAGGCTGGTCGTTTGGCCCAAATATTAGTGTGCCTATTTTTGATGCTGGGCTTTTAGATGCCAATTATGATGTTGCAAAAATAGAACGCGAGCAGACTCTAGCCAGCTATGAGCGCTCTATTCAAACGGCTTTCCGTGAAGTTTCAGACGTCTTAGCGACGCGAGCGACCCTTGGTGAGCAGCTAGCCGCGCAGTATCGCCTGCAAGATAACTTTGATCAAACCTTTGAGATTGCTGATGCCCGCTTTAAAGCAGGTATTGCCAACTATTTGGATGTTCTTGATGCGCAGCGCTCCTTGTTCTCCACTCAACAAGGTATCTTAGATTTAGAACTACAAAAAATCATTAGCCAAATAGAGCTTTATCAAGCACTAGGTGGCGGTGCTAACCTTGATGTACCCGTCGCTATACCAGTACCGCAATACACTAATTTAGCGCGTATTGGTGGTTTGGCTAGTAACAATGCTGAAGCTCAAGCGGCTTATGCTATTGATGCGGCAAGCTCAGCGCGCGTAACCTCTGTAGCTGAGGCCATCGACATCAAACAGTCCAAAACACCTGCGGCAGCTACTTTTGATCCAAAAGCTATCGTCGATATTGATAACGATGGCGATGCAGATGCTGCGGTCGGTACTATTATTCAAGAGACCCCTGTTGAGAGCGTACCAGTCACTCAAATTGTTGAATAGATTTTTATTACTGTCCAAACAGCCCTGCCACTTTGGCGGGTTTTTGCTTTTACAGTTAGCTTTTGGTTATAGTAGTGGTTTTATAAACTGCTTTGAATTAAAAATATAATAAGGTTTTATTATGACTTATACTTTCAATCGTCAATATCCTGCCACGCGCTTGCGCCGTCTGCGTTACAACGATAATGTTCGGGCAATGATCAGAGAAGTTGAGCTGCATCCCAAGCATTTTATTGCGCCTGTATTCGTATTAGAAGGCAAAAATGAACGCCAATCTATCGCTAGTATGCCAGGCGTTGAGCGTCTATCAATTGACTTGCTAATTAAGCATGCTAAAGAATTATTGAGCGAGGGCGTGACCACTATTGATATATTTCCCGTCATTGATAATAGTCTCAAAACGCCTGATGGTCGCGCGGCCTATGATGAAAACGGCCTGTCTGCGCGAGCGGTAAAAGCGGTCAAAGATGCGGTTCCTGAAATGGTGGTTATGACTGATGTCGCCTTAGACCCTTATACCTCACACGGTCAAGATGGCCTGCTTGACGAGACGGGATATGTGATCAATGACGAGACGGTAGAAGTTTTAGTGCAGCAAGCACTCGTTCATGCGCGTGCAGGCGCTGATATTATATCTCCGAGCGATATGATGGATGGTCGCATCAAAGCCATGCGCGATGCCTTTGAAGCAGAGGGTTTTGCCAATACCGCTATTATGGCCTACTCCGCCAAATATGCTTCAGCCTATTATGGCCCATTCCGCGATGCAGTTGGTAGTGCGGGCAATCTCAAAGGCGGTCATAAAAAACAATACCAGATGGACTTTGGTAATCGCGCTGAGGCCTTGCATGAAGTGGCAATGGATATCAATGAAGGTGCTGATATGGTGATGATTAAGCCTGGTCAGCCGTATCTTGATCTGATTCGTGAAGTCAAAAACACCTTTGGTATACCGACCTTTGCTTATCAAGTCTCAGGTGAATACGCGATGCACATGGCAGCTATTCAAAACGGCTGGCTCACTGATGCGGTGATTTTAGAGTCGCTGATTGGCTTTCGCCGCGCAGGCGCTGATGGCATCTTAACTTACTTTGCTTTAGAGGCAGCGCGTCAGTTGAATAATGCATAAGACTGAAATAGTTCATTAAAAACTAGTTTTAAAAGTTTGATATACGCACTAGCTAATCTATCTTAGTTGGTGCGTCTTTATTAGGAATACTGTTTTTTTACCCTCAGCATAACCTATATCTTTGAGCGCTCTACTAAAAACAATGTGCCAAATTGCTCTGCGTAATTAGTGCCTGTAAATCATTAAACAGTGCTTCGAAAGCCTCGTTTTCCTCTGAATTCTCTTTATATACGCTCTTAGTAGTTTTGACTATTTTGACATTGCTATCGACATAAATAGGTTGTGCATAGCGGGACTCCTCATAATGAGCAGCCGTAATCCCCTTATCATCAAAATAAAAAGTATAATCGCGTTTGCCAGATTCGCCATAACCTGTGCCCTGCAATAAACAACCCTCTCGTTGTTTGATTAAATCAAAACTCGCCCCTTCTACAAAATGCTTGGTTTGCATTAACTCAACGGTTTGCAGAATGGTATGCTCTGGCAAGCTAGTACACGCTATCATTGATAATAATAGTAATGGCATGCTACTACGATATAAACGCATCATTATCCATCTCCTCCCAAAAAGTAACGATTTTGCTTTATAATAACCCACCTAATTTCAAACCTATATTTACGCTATCCGTTCAGTTTTGCTGCATCTATTTTGCTATATGCTAGATCAATTTTATCTTAGCATAGCCTGAATGAGCTCTTTTCATATTCGCACTATTTGCCCCAAATTTCAAAGGTCATGCTATGAGTCAACTCAATCCCAGACAACAAGAAGCTATGCTCTACGTATCTGGGCCTTTGCTAGTATTAGCAGGCGCAGGCTCAGGCAAAACGTCAGTGATCACTCGTAAGATTGCTTATCTTATCGAAGAATGCAACATGCCAGCTGAGCGTATCACAGCGGTGACTTTTACCAATAAAGCCGCGCGTGAAATGAAAGCGCGAGTAAGCAAATTGCTACCAAGCGAAAAGACTCGCGGGCTTACTGTCTCGACCTTTCACCAGTTTGGCTTACAGTTTTTGCGTTACGAGTTGATTCATACGCCGCTCAAAGGCAACTTCTCGATCATGGATAGCGATGATAGTAAGCGTCTGTTGATGGAGCTGATGATGCGTGATAATTTATCAGGCGCTGAGAGTCGAGAGCTGGTCGGCAAAGCCATCAAGATGATATCAGATTGGAAGAATGATCTGGTTGAGCCTGACCAAGCAATGGAAACGCTTGATGATCCAGAAGATATGATCTTTGCGACTTTATATGCCCTTTATGAGCGTAACTTACGTGCTTATAACGCGGTTGATTTTGATGATTTAATCGTATTGCCAACCAAGATACTACGTGAAAACCGCGAGCTGCGTGACAAATGGCAAAACCGTATTCGTTATTTATTAGTCGATGAGTACCAAGATACCAATACCGCCCAGTATGAAATGATTAAATATCTCGTCGGACCACAAGGGCGATTTACTGTGGTTGGTGATGATGACCAATCTATTTATGCATGGCGCGGAGCAAAACCTGAAAATATGGCGCTGCTAAAAGAAGATTTCCCTAAACTCAAGATTGTTATGCTAGAGCAAAACTATCGCTCAACCAGTCGTATCTTGACCTCGGCTAATGCGGTCATTACCAACAACGAGCATTTATTTGAAAAAAAGCTCTGGTCTGATAAAGGTCAAGGCGAAAAAATACGTATTATTAACTGTCGTAATGACGATGATGAAGCGGAACGCGTTGCCAAAGAAATCGCTACTCATAAATTGCGCTATGGCAATGAGTGGGAAGATTATGCAGTGCTCTATCGCAGTAACTTTCAGGCACGCATGCTAGAGGCGAATCTACGTCAGCTGCAAATTCCTTATAAGTTATCTGGTGGTCAGTCGTTCTTTGCGCGTAGCGAGATTAAAGACGTCATGGGCTATCTGCGTATGATCTTGAACCCTGAAGATGATAGTGCATTTTTGCGTATTATTAATACCCCAAAACGCGGTATGGGGCCAGCGACTTTAGAAAAGCTTGGCCTATTTGCGCAAGAGCATAGCATTTCCCTACTCGCTTCTTGTACTCACTCTGGTCTGAGCCATGTATTGCCAAGCAAGGCTTATAGCACGCTTAAAGAGTTTGGCGACTTTATTGAGCACTATACGCGTGAGTTAGATCAGCATCCTGATCCTGTGCCTATTGTCCGTCAAATGATCGATGAGACCGGCTATATTGATTTTGTGCGTAGCGACTCAAAAACCCCGCAACAAGAAAAAAACCGTATTGATAATATCGACATTCTGTATACCAGTATTCAATCCTTGATCAATCGCGCTGAGAGTGATGATGAGCGCACGATTGATACCATTATTCGTAAATTAGTGCTACTTGATATGCTTGAGCAGCAGCAAGAAGAAGAAAACACCAATAAAGTTAACCTTATGACTTTGCATGCGGCAAAAGGACTTGAGTTTAACTACGTCTATATCATGGGATTAGAAGAGGAAATGCTACCTCACCGTAACTCTATTATGAGTGAGACGGTAGAAGAAGAGCGCCGCCTGATGTATGTGGGCATCACTCGCGCACGGCGTGAGCTGACCTTGACCCTTGCCGCTCAGCGCCGTGCTGGTGGTCAAATGCGCGTGACTTCTGAATCGCGATTTTTGGATGAATTACCAGAAGATCATATCGATTGGCCTGCCAAAGCTAAAAAGAAAAAAGCGACTAAAGATCCTGAAAAAGTCGCTGATGAATACTTAGCCAATATACGCGCGTTATTAGGTAATCGTTAAGTTTTGACTCTTTGAATAACTTAGAGTTTGATTAGTAATTTGACCTTAGTTTTTGCTTTGCTATTACCTTAGTTGTTAGTAGTTTTAGCATTTGTATTTTTAGCCATGAATACTCTTAGCAATAGTTTTATACTCCTTTTATTTTTATTATTTTGGAAATTTTATGTCTGCCCCTACGCCTAGTCCTGATCGTCCCTCCACACTACCGGCAGACTATAATCCATTAGAATATAGTGCTGAATATAAGCTATTATATTTGCAAGACTTAGTAGCGAATGACGCCTATACAGCCATTACAGAGTTTTTGGCCAAGCAGTCTGAGTATGAAATTGCCAACCTGTTAGAATCGTTTCCAGCCCAAGCTCGACTAAAGATTTGGGCACAAGTTCCGGAGGAAATTAAGGGTGAGGTCTTAGCGGAATTAGAGCTCGATACTCGCCAGCCCTTATTAGAGAATGTCTCCTCGCAAGAGATATCGGTCTTTACTCAAGACTTAGATGCTCAAGATATCTCTGAGATTCTAGAGACGGTGACGGAAACCGTTCGTACCTCAGTCATGGCGACCTTAGATGAAGACGTTCGCATTCAGGTCAATAAGCTGGATACTTATGAAGACTGGGAAGTTGGTAGCTATATGGATCCGGATATCGTTCAGGTACATGATGATATTAGCCTTGCGCAAGTACAAGAGTGGTTGCGTAGCGATGACAGCTTACTGGATGATCAAAGCCAAGAATTACTGGTCGTCGATAAAAGTCAGCAACTATTGGGTCTACTCAGCTTAGGAGATTTGATCAAACACGATCAGAGCAGTTTGGTATCCAGCCTTATCGACAATGCAGTAACTATCAATGATCGTTTGGATATTACTGATGCCGCTGCGATCTTTCGCTCAGAGGATATCCGTTTTGCGCCTGTGATTAACAGTCATGGTGAGCTGGTCGGTCAGCTTAATGGCGAGGACATCATGGAGATTATCCAAGATGATGTCGATAGTACAATGCGTAACTTGGCTGGTGTTAGCCAAGATGAAGAGCTATTTGCACCTATCTTGACCAGTGCCAAATCTCGTAGTATTTGGCTAGGTATCAATCTTGGTACTGCGCTATTAGCCGCTGCGGTTATTGGACAGTTTGAGGAAGTACTGGCTAAAGTAGTCGCACTGGCAATATTGATGCCAGTAGTCGCCAGTATGGGTGGTATCGCAGGCTCACAGACTTTAACTATCGTCATACGAGGTATGGCTATGGGTCAGATTGGCGGTTCCAACCGCTGGTGGCTATTCAATAAAGAGCTGTGGGTTGGCGCAATAAACGGTATCATTTGGGCATTTATTATGGCGGTTATTGCCCAGCTTTGGTTTCAAGATATCAAGATTAGCGCGGTGATTGGCTGCGCTATCGCTATTAACATGACGGCAGCTAATGCCTCCGGTATTGCCATTCCATTAATGCTCAAAAATATGAATATCGATCCTGCGCTATCGGCCTCGGTTATTCTAACCACAGTGACGGATATCGTCGGCTTTATGTCGTTCTTAGGCTTGGCCAGTATTTTGATTCTTTGATGATCAATAAATAGAGATAGTTATTCAACTAATAGGTTCTTAAATACAGCATCGCTATGCTATATTTATATAAAAGAATATATAATTAAATTAATAAAGTGAGTATGTTATGCAAGCAGTACAAGTTAAAGTATTAAATCCTAAACTATTAAAAGACTCAGCGTTCTCTTTGCCTACTCGAGCTACTGATGGCTCAGCGGGTATTGATCTGCGGGCTTGTATCGATGAGCCTTTGACCATTAAAGCAGGTACGACCCATCTCATCAGTACTGGCCTAGCGGTTTATATTGCTGATCCTAGTTATGCAGGTATGATTTTGCCACGCTCAGGACTCGGTCATAAACATGGTATCGTATTAGGCAATCTTGTTGGGCTGATTGACGCTGATTATCAAGGCGAGCTGATGGTCAGTATATGGAATCGTAGTTCAGATGATTTTGTGCTAAACCCTGCCGATCGCATGGCACAATATATTGTCGTACCTGTTGCCCGTCCTGATTTTGAGGTAGTTGATGAGTTTAGCGATACCAGCGCGCGCGGTGCTGGCGGTTTTGGTCACTCAGGCCGTCAATAATCACTTTTGTCTGGTATATAAGGTTAAGCACTTAAAAATGTTATAGATTGCAATAAGAATATGGGAGTAAGAAAATGATAATAACCCCTGCTTTTATTGCACAGCAGTCCTTGTTTCGTGCTTACGACATTCGCGGCGCGCGCGAGTACTTTACCATTGATTTTATAGCCGTATTAGGTGAGGTCTTTGCAAATCTATATCACTCTCAAAGCTATTACAATCAAAGCCGCCAGCTATTAGAGCGCTCTATCATTCAACCAGCTAAGACCGTCGTTATTGGCTATGATGTGCGCTTTGGTAGCGATGTTATTGCAAAAACGCTAATCGATATTCTGCATAAAAGAGGTCTTGTCGTTGTCAGTCTGGGATTGGTGACCACGCCGATGATGGCATTTTGGGCGCAGCAGTATGATGGTCATGGCATAATGGTCACAGCTAGCCATTCAGAAAAAAATATCCTAGGCATTAAGTGGCTACTGAATAATACCTCACCGAGTGGTTTAGAGATTCAAACCTTGTATCAGCAGCTCAGTCATTATCATCTAAATAATTATCAGCTAAGTCACTATAACTCCAAGCATAAAACTTGCCCAAGCAACGACTTAAACCGCCAATTGCAAAACTTTAATTATAACTCTGACCTAAACGACTATTTTAAAACAAATAAAGTATGTCACAGCACTGAGCTGCACGGCACTAAGCAAAGCTGTACTAAACACAGCAGTTCTACACAAAATAGTATTGAGCAACATAGTATCAAGCAAAATAGCATTGAGCAAACAGACGTTATTAACTTGCCAGCCAAGCTTATTGTTAGCAGCTATAGCGATGCTATCGCGCAAAGCTTTATCGATATCAATTTTGCCAGTAAAAATAGATATGCTCATGACTCTAAGCTTGATTTTACGGTAGTTATAGACTGTATGAATGGCGCAACTAGTATTATCGCTCAGTCATTATTCGAGCAGTTTTGTCAGCGGGTTATTATGCTCAATAGTGTCCCTGATGGTAGCTTCCCTACAGGTAACCCTGACCCTACTGAGCCTAATCGTTTAGCTGAACTACAACAAGCGGTCATCGTTAGCAACGCTGATATAGGTCTGGCTTTTGACGGTGATGGTGACAGGCTCATGGTCGTTGACAATAGCGGTAAAGTGATTGTCGCAGATCATCTACTCTATTTATTAGCACAAGTTGCGATTACTGAACGATCTGCTAGTACAGCTGAACTAGCGTCGGCGCCTACCGTGCTATTCGATATAAAGTGCTCACACCATCTGCCGAAGCTTTTGAGCACCCTTGGTGCTACGCCTATCATGACCAGAACAGGTAGTAGTTTATTACGCCAACAGCTGCACACCTCTGAGCCACCTATATTTGCAGGCGAGTTATCGGGTCATTTTATATTTAATGACGGTTACTTTATAGCTTATGATGATGCGATCTATGCAGGATTACGGCTATTATATTGGCTGGCTAATACTGCCCCTAATCTTGAAGCATCTGTATTACGCATTGACGACAGCACCAGTAGTAATACTCTCAAAAGTTCTCGCAAAACAGATGTATGGGGCGAACCTAGAGAGGCTATACCTCCCTATCAGCTGACTGATATTACGCAAAAGTTACCTATCGCCGTCAGTAGTGCCGATTATTACTTACCTCTAAATGAAACTTTTTTGGCTCAGAACGATGCCACTAGCTGTACCTTTATTGAGCATTTGGTTGAGTACTGTCGCTACTTACAACGCTTGGTTAACGATAGTACGGCCAATGATATCTCGACACAAAAGGCGGTATTTATAGAGTCAGTATCCTGTAGTTGTTTTGACGCCAAGCCGCCTATGCTCAAGACCAAAAAAGTCGCACAGCAATTATTTCTACCAGAGACAACCTTGTCTTCAATAGATGGTGTTCGTTTAGACTTTGCCCATGGTTTTGGAGTAGTACGACGCTCTAATACCAGTAACTGTCTTACCGTACGTTTTGCTGGAGATAATCTCAACGAGATGCGAGCGATACAAGCGCGTTTTGTAGCAATATGCCGACTATTCGATAGGAATGTGGCTGAGCAAATGGCGAACATTCAACCCGAACAATTTAGCTGATAGCTCCTATACCATAAAAAATTTTATATTATTAAAATCTCTGTACTATTTCAAAATAGCTAAACCTCACCCTTTCAAAACAACTTTTGAACTGATAACCCTATGTTAGGAGTAGATAATGTCGCTTAATCTAGACGATGCCAAGATCACCGCTGAAGTACTCACTACCGCCTTACCCTACATTCAGCGCTTTGTGGGTAAATTAATCGTCGTCAAGTACGGCGGCAATGCGATGACTGATCCAGAGCTTGAAAGCTCGTTTGCCCGTGATATTGTGCTACTCAAAACCGTCGGCCTACATCCTGTCGTTGTTCATGGCGGTGGCCCACAAGTTGATAATTTATTAAAAGAGCTGGGGCGTACCTCCAAACGTATCGATGGCATGCGGGTCACTGACAAAAGTACGATGGATATCGTCGAAATGGTACTTGGTGGTGGCGTCAATAAATCCATTGTCAGCTTAATTAATAAGCACGGTGGACAGGCTATCGGCCTGACAGGCAAAGATGCCAACTTAATCCAAGCCAAAAAAATGGCTATGCAAAAGATTGGTGACGATGGTATAGCGGTATCTGTCGATTTAGGCTACGTTGGTGATGTGGTCAGTGTCAATAAAGATGTCATTAACATGCTAATTTCCTCAAACTTTATCCCTGTTATTGCACCGCTTGGTGTCGATGGCGAGGGTAATACTTATAATATTAATGCAGATTTAGTCGCGGGTAAAGTCGCTGAATTTTTGCAAGCTGAAAAGCTGATGTTATTGACCAATATCAAGGGTGTTCTAGGCCATGATGGCGAAGTAGTTACAGGTCTAACCCCACAAAAAGTGGACGCGCTTATCGAGGATGGTACGATATCAGGCGGAATGATACCTAAGATACAATGCGCGCTAGATGCCGTACGTAGCGGTGTCAGAAGCGCAGTTATCGTTGATGGTCGCGTGCCGCATGCAACTTTGCTTGAAATCTTTACTAATGAAGGGGTTGGTACACTTATCAGTCGTGATATAGATTCAGCGATGAGTTGATAGATTAAGCTTTTGTAGGGTACGTTTTATGCACCGATTGTGATTTATCACACTTAAATGATGCATAAAATGCACCCTACGCCTACTCTGTTTTTTATAGATAATCTTAGTACATACAGGCTTATTAATACGCACAGAACTCGACGGAGCTATGACTACTATTACCATAGACTTTCATCTTATGATTACCTTTGCGCTCAGTAAAATATGAGTTCTCATTGTCGTAGCGATCCCCTGTCAAGCGACCGTTAGGCCCTGTCACATAAGCGACGTTAATCTGATCATCACCAACGTTACGGATGACTAAGTTTTGCTCTGGTAATAGCCATAAGCGAAACTCTTTACCATTTTTGATATTGCCTGAAAAGCTACCGCAGTAGCTGTCTTTAGCGAAGGTAATTTTGGTAGCGGTGTCTGCTGCTTGGGCAGTCATAGTCAGTAAGGGTGCCATAATTAACGCTGCGATTAACAGTATTTTTTTCATAGCTTAATCCTTTTGGTTGATTCTAAATTGGCAATAAAATACATGTTATTAAACGATATAACTTAGAATACACCAAATAAAATATAGATTGATGAAAAAATTGTGTGATTAATCAAATATTTTATTAAAAACAGCTTCGTCAAAGCCACAAAGCAATATTGGCTTATCTTTATAGATGCCCTCAATAATAGGTCGCTTGATCATACTGGTATTATCAATAAGTAGCTCAATAGCTTTATTGACATCAGCATCAGCCGCTTGCTTTTGCTCATCGTCTAATTTACGCCAAGTGGTTCCACGCTTGTTTAAGACTTTATCTACCCCTAACTCATCGACCCAGCGCTGAACGCTATCTTTATCGATGCCTTGTTTTTTATAGTCGTGAAACTCGTAGCTAACGCTTAGCTCATCAAATTTAGTAAAAGCCTTTTTCATGGTATCGCATGATTTTATGCCGTAGATAGTGATTGTCATTATTATCCTTAGTGATAGTTAAATAATAATCTGATAAGTTAGTCAAAAATTAACTCGCTCAATACTACTCTAATATTACGCTGCCCCATCGCAATTTTGTCCAATTTAAGCTATTCTACCCTATCTAAATTATTCCATTTTTCTTATTAAAACCTTTACTCTTGAGCCAACTATGAACCGCACTGTAACATCTGACCATTCTACTAATAATCCTATCAACGCTATTGATAATGACCATGCTATTGATCATGTTATGGACAACAGCCTATATCAGCCACAACTCATCGAAGCCGCGCAACAAGCCAAATGGGCGAGCGATAAGCGTTACGAAGTCGGCAATGAGCCAAGCGATAAGCCAAGCCGCTATATGCTATCGATGTTCCCCTATCCAAGTGGCAAGCTGCATATGGGTCATGTGCGTAACTATACTATCTCTGACGTTCTGAGCCGTTATTACCGCCTTAAGGGCTTTGAAGTCATGCAACCTATGGGTTGGGATGGCTTTGGCCTGCCTGCTGAAAACGCAGCCATTGCCCATCAGATGTCCCCTGCAGCTTGGACTTATGCGAATATCGATAACATGCGCGCACAATTAAAGCTATTAGGCTTATCCGTTGACTGGTCACGCGAGCTGACGACTTGTAATCCTGATTATTATCAGTGGGAGCAGTGGCTGTTCTTACAATTATACAAAAAAGGCTTAGTCTATAAAAAGCTCGCTACGGTCAATTGGGATCCCGTTGACAATACGGTATTGGCTAACGAACAAGTCATCGATGGTAAGGGCTGGCGTAGTGGCGCTCCTGTTGAGAAGCGCGACATTCCGATGTATTACTTTAATATTACTGATTACGCTGACGAGCTATTGGACGATTTGGATCAGCTAGAGGGTCACTGGCCCTCAGAAGTGTTGACCATGCAGCGCAATTGGATCGGTCGTAGCGCGGGGATGGAAGTACATTTCCCTTATGATCTCGAAGGTCAAGACAATACCTTAGATGTCTTTACGACTCGCCCTGATACTTTGATGGGCGTGACTTATGTGGCGGTTGCCGCTGAGCATCCTCTAGCGCAGTACGCTGCTGAGCATGATGACGTTATCGCACAATTTTGTGCCTTGTGCAAAAAAGGCTCAGTTGCAGAAGCCGACTTGGCTAAAGCTGAAAAAATTGGCATGGATACAGGTCTTAAAGTGACGCATCCTTTAACGGGCGAAAAGGTCGCCGTTTGGGTCGCCAACTACGTGCTGATGAGTTATGGTTCAGGTGCGGTAATGGCAGTGCCTGCGCATGATGAGCGTGATTATGAGTTTGCGGTTAAATATAATCTGCCTATTAAACAAGTCATCGATATGCCAGCAGATTACGTTGAAACCGTAACTGCACAAGCCGCCGCTGATGGATCTGAGCCAAACCTCGCCTATACCGAGCGCAACACCTTAATCAATTCAGGTGAATTTGATGGGATGGACTTTGAGCAATCGTTTGCAGCAATGCTCGCAAAGCTTGAGCCATTAGAACTGGGTAATAAAAAGATTCAATATCGCCTGCGTGATTGGGGCGTCTCGCGCCAGCGCTATTGGGGCTGCCCTATTCCTATGGTCAACTGTGAGCATTGCGGCACAGTACCCGTTGAAGAGCAAGATCTGCCTGTAGTGCTACCGACTGATGTCGTTCCTGATGGTCGTGGTAATCCTCTCAAAAACATGCCAGCATTTGTCAATACCAGCTGTCCTAAGTGTGGTAACGCGGCTGAGCGCGAGACTGATACCTTTGATACTTTTGTAGAATCGAGCTGGTATTACGCCCGCTTTGCCAGCCCGCAAGACAACCAAAATATGGTCAATAAAGCGGCTGCCAATAAATGGCTACCTGTCGATCAGTATGTTGGTGGTGTTGAGCACGCGGTTATGCATCTGCTCTATGCGCGTTTCTTCCATAAGCTGATGCGCGATGAAGACTTAGTATCAGGCGATGAACCGTTTAAGAACTTGATGACTCAGGGCATGGTCTTAGCGGGCACTTTTTATCGTGTCAATAGCGATGGTAGTACCACTTATTACTTTGCAGATGATGTTGATATCGACTATAACGAGCGTGGTCAGCCAATCAAAGCCTTGCTAAAAGCGGATGGGCAACCTGTCACTATCGGCAAAATTGAGAAAATGTCAAAGTCGAAGAACAACGGTGTCGATCCACAAACCACGATTGATCAATATGGTGCCGATACCGTTCGTCTTTATACTTTATTTACAGCTCCTGCTGATCAGACTCTTGAATGGTCAGATGATGCACTAAAAGGGCCTTATAACTTTGTCAAAAAAGTTTGGCGAATTGCAACTGAGCATATGCAGGCATTGAGCGATGCTAGTTTTTCTCTTACTGCTATTAACAGTACGCCACTTGATACTACTGACTTGAGCAAAGCGGGTAAAGATTTGCGTCGTAAGACTCATGAGACTATCGCCAAGATTGATAATGACTTAGGCGAGCGTTTGGCGTTAAACACGCCTGTCTCAAGCTTAATGGAATTAGCTAATGAGCTGGCCAGCTTTAGTACTGCTAGCAATCAAGACCTACAAGTACAGCACGAAGCGCTCGTTGATCTATTAATTATGCTGTCAGTATACGCGCCACACGTCGGCGAGCATTTGCTTGAAGCATTAGGGCTTGATACTCAAGCACTCAGTTATCCAAGTGTTGATACCAGCGCTTTAGTTCAAGATAGCATCACTATGATCGTACAAGTGAACGGTAAGATGCGCGGCAAAATGGAGGTCGCGCCTAATAGCGATCCTGAGCAGCTCAAAGCACAAGCACGCAGCTTAGATAGCGTGGCTAAGTTTCTTACAGGCGAGATTAAAAAAGAGATCGTCGTACCCAATAAGCTCGTTAATATCGTAGTAGTGGGCTAAGCCCTTTTAGTATTAACGCTTTTATAAAATAAGGATAGCGGTTATGACATCTTACCCAAAGCATCAACGCTCACCAGTGGTCAATAAGTTAGCTACGGCAATAGTTGCAAGTTTGCCATTGCTCACCGTGTTAGGCTCAGCTGGTTTGCTCACAGGTTGCGGCTTCCATCTACGCGGATATGATGCTCCGATGCAGTTTGATGTGGCTAAGACTGCTATTCTTATTGAGGACAATCGTATCTCATTCCCGCTCAAATTGCCTTTGACTCGGCGCTTGCAAGCTCTAGGCGTCGATGTAGTTGACGGTATTAGCATGATTGAAAGCGCGGCCAACAGCAGTGTTAATAATACTACCGCTGAGCCGATTGCTACTATTAATATTAGCAACGTGCGTTTTAGAAATTATGAGCTGGTTGGGGTATTGACAGAGATTCGTCTGGTGTTGTCCGCTGATGTGACCTATACAACGGTGCAAAATGGTCAGCCTGTCACTTTGACCAATCCTATTCAAGTTGAGCGTAGCTATCAGTATAACGAAGCCTCAGTGAACACTGATGATCAACAAGGTGATCAGGTTCGTGATTGGCTATACGACAGCTTAGCCCGTCGTATTACTGATCAATATGTCGCGATAGGCTTGCCAAAAGTTAACCCTAATAGTACCTCATCGCCTTTATTAGAAAATTAATATCCTTTAAAGTTAATACTATTTAATATGCAAGAGTCCTTTAATCAAGCTTATCCAAAATTATTGCAACCCTCCATCGCAGTTGCGGGCTTGTGGCTGGCGCATGGGGATGAGCCACTACTACAGCAGTGGCTGATTGATAGCTTACGACCACATTGGCGCGCGCAGAACTACGCCATCAAACGTATTGAGCTGATATCGATAAAGACTTGGCAAGAGGTCCTATCTGAGCTTAGTAGCCAATCCTTGTTCGATGATGCCAGCGCTTTAATTGTGACGGGTAATCATAAGCCTGATAAAGCCATCATTGCTGAGCTTGAGCGTTTTGCCATTGACGCGCAAACAGGGGCACATAGTCACAGCCTACTGTGGCTCACGCCAAAGCAAGATAAACGTGGTCAAGCTAGTAAATGGTTTGCGCCGTTTGCTCAATACGGTCATACCATTGATTGTAACTTATACGATGAGCGTCAGCGCCAGCAATTGCTACAAGTACAGGCGCAGCAATTTGGTCTGCGTCTATCGCTGGACGCTTGGCAGCTACTAATGTCACATACTGAGCACCATCTGCTTAGTGCTTATCAAACCCTATGGCGGCTCTCCTATCTATTTGCGCCGCAGCTCGCGGCCTCTAACTGTGAGCAGCCAAATGATAAAAATGAAAACGCTACTGTCAAAGAAGTCGCTTTAGATATTGCTGACCTGCAAGCGGCTTTAGTCAGTGATGCGCAGTTTAGTGTTTTTGATTTATCCGATGCGATGCTCGCAGGTAACAGTCAGCAAGTTGCCAAGATTATATTTCAATTAAAAGCCACCGATGAACCAACCACTTTAGTGCTATGGGCAATAGCCAAAGATATGCGGCTAGTTATGGCGTTAATGGATGGGCAAGATGCGCAAGGCTTAGGTATTTGGCGCAGTAAGCAAGGCCAGTACAGCCAAGCTTGTCGTCGTCAATCTACCGTACAAACCGCGCAATGGCCTGACCTACTCTATCGCTGCGATAAAGCTATAAAAGGGTTAATACGCCAGCCTGCGTGGGAGCTATTATTACAAGCCGCGCTAGAATTATCGGGAAAGAAATTGTTTTTAGTTTAAATATTTGAATAGGTTTGCAAGCTTATTTAGCCAAATTTTCCTATTACAAGTTATGTTATTAACTGAATAAGGCGCTTTTTTCAAAGTTTCTGCTATGTCAGCTTCTTTTTTTCTACCCCACTCATAATTTAATTGCGTCATAAGTTCGATTTGCTTACTAAAACGTATGACTCTTTGATCTTCACCAATGATACTATTCTCTTGCTCATACTCACCTGCTACCATAGAAGTTACCATCTCAAAAAATTTATAAATGAAATCATCTACATCTAAAAAAGACTCTCTAGATAACTCACTACCGCGCTCACATACTACATAGTGATAATAGTCATCGCTTATCTCTAAGTGTGGCTCACCAAATCCAGAAGGCCTATTTCTTAAAGTAACATCCTCAATATTCAGCCCTATCTTTTTACTATAATCATTAATTATTTTTTGAACTTGCTGATAATTTAGCATAACAAACTCCTTTTTTGATATAGACCACTCTAATATCCTAACGTATTTTTAAACTTCTAGTTTTTTTACAAAGCACCTTAACCTTTCGCAAACTAATTGCCATATCCTTTTATGCTTTAACGCTTTATTATAGTTAGACTCGATTTAACTGTGACTGGATTGTTGTGATGCTCAAAATGAATAAAAAATCTGCTATTAAGTGGGGCATTATTGCCCTAGTAGTTATAGCCTTAGCAGTAATAGCCTACAGAACCTTTAAACCTAAAGAAACCACTCCCAACTATATTACCGCAATGGTCGAAATCGGTGATATCGAAAACAACGTTATGGCATCAGGTAAAGTCAAAGCGTTAAACACCGTTGATGTTGGTGCTCAAGTCTCAGGTGAAGTGACTCGGCTTTATGTTGAAGTTGGTGATCAAGTACAGCAAGGGGATTTAATTGCGCAAATCGATCAAGTCACCCAGAATAACAACCTTAGTAATGAGCAAGCTACCTTAGAGCAAAGTGTAGCCGCTATTCAAAGCGCACAAGCAGAAGTGCTTAGCCGTCAAGCTAGTCTAAAGAGCGCACAAGCTGATCTTATTAGCCGTCAATCAGAGCTAAGACAAGCTCGAACAGACTTCGATCGTCTGCAAGGATTGGTCGCAATCGACGCTATCTCAAAGCAAGAGTATGACACCCAAGCGACAAAAGTTGAAACGGCACAGGCAGCCGTCGCTAGTGCTCGCGCTGCTATTGATACAGCTAGGGCCGCTATTGCCACTGCGAATGCTAACGTCAATAGTCAACAAGCGGCACTACGAAAGTCTGAGACCAACGTCAGCACAGCAAAAGAAGACCTAAGCTACACCACTATTCGCGCGCCAATGTCAGGTACTGTCGTATCAGTGACGACCGAACAAGGCACCACAGTCAACGCTAATCAAACTGCGCCAACTATCGTTACCTTAGCGGATTTATCGACCGTTAGAATCAACGCGCAAATCTCTGAAGCAGACGTCATCAACGTACAAGCCGATATGCCTGTATACTTTAATATCATCGGCAATCCTGATCAGAAATTCGACTCTGTCTTAAAAGCTATCGAGCCCGCTCCTGAAACCATCAGCGATACTAGCTCTACTGATTCCGCTATTTACTATGTCGGCTATATCGAAGTACCTAATACGGATCGTCGTTTCCGTATCGATATGACCGCGCAAGTTTATATTATTATCAATGAGGCAAAAAATGCTTTATTGATTCCATCAGCCGCCCTGCAAGCCAGCAAACCTAATGGTTCAACTCGTAATACTAGTACTAGTATTGATAAAGCGGATACCCCTGACAGCTCAAAAACTGATACAGAAAGCGCTCCAAAAAATGTCAAAAACAATGCAGCCACTGCTACGGTAAGAGTATTAAAAGCCGATGGTGAAGTCGTCAATCAATCGGTCACAACGGGTATCAATAACCGCGTCAATGTACAAATTTTAAGCGGCTTGAGCGAGGGTGATAAAGTCATTCTAAGCGAAGCTAGTGCAGAAGGCAGTAAAAGTCAAGGCGGTGGTGGTAGGCCTCCATTCTAGTACGCTATAACATTCACATTGAATCAAAGTACCATGTTATATAGTCAAGGAATTTTAGTATCGCTACAAGGTGACCGCTCGCAGATAGTACACTGAGTACATTTAGGGCGGGTAACACCGTAGCGGTTTAAAAGTACGCTGACTAAGATGCCGACTAGATATTTCGATTGGTATAATCAGCACTGAGATAGGTAGCATAAAATGAGTATTAAAGATCCCGTTTCTATTGCCAAAACCGATACGCCATTAATGCAAGTCAAGGGATTGATCAAAGAATTTAAAGCGGGTGAACAGACTATTCGCGTGCTACACGATATCGATTTGACCATCAACCAAGGTGAAATGGTCGCTATCATCGGTCAATCAGGCTCTGGTAAGTCTACTTTGATGAATATATTAGGTTGCTTGGATCAAGCAACAGCTGGCGAATATAAAATTTTTGGCGAATCAGTGAGTAGGCTTGAACCTGATGAACTCGCCAAGTTACGTCGAGAGCATTTCGGTTTTATTTTTCAACGTTATCATCTGCTAGGTGATATCAGCGCGCAAGACAATGTCTCTGTACCTGCCGTTTATGCAGGAATGGATGGACAAGCTCGTAGCGAACGCGCTAAAAAACTACTGTCAGATTTGGGACTAGCAGACAAAATCGCTAATCGCCCTAATCAGCTCTCTGGTGGTCAGCAGCAACGGGTTTCTATTGCACGAGCCTTGATGAACGGTGGCGATATCATTCTAGCCGATGAGCCAACGGGTGCGCTCGATAGTAAATCTGGTGACGATGTGATGCAAATTTTGTATGATCTAAAGGCTCAAGGTCATACGATTATCATGGTCACTCATGATCCAAACCTAGCCGCGCAAGCCGAACGCGTCATTGAGCTAAAAGATGGCCACAAAATAGCTGATTATAAGACCGAGCACTACAATCCAATAAATGCTCAGCCCGAGCCGATTCTTGATCAGCATCGAAAAAGTGCGTTTGGCAGCTTTATTGATCGCCTATTTGAAGCTTTTAAGATGTCACTACTCGCCATGCGCGCACATAAGATGCGTACGCTTTTGACCATGCTAGGTATTATCATTGGTATTGCTTCGGTGGTCTCCGTGGTCGGGCTTGGTAAAGGCTCTCAAGAGCAAATTCTATCTAATATTAGCTCACTTGGCACCAATACTATTACCGTTACCGATGGTTATCCATTCGGTGATCCTAGGCGAAACTTCGGTGATAATAATTTGACACCCGATGATGCGCAAGCGGTCGCTGATCAGCCTTATGTCATTAGTGTCAGCCCGCAGCTCGATAGCAATATGAATGTACGCTACCGTAATGTACAAGAAGCGGCTAGTGTCAGCGGTGTCGGCAAAGACTATCTTAATGTCAGTGGCGAGAGCCTAGCCCAAGGTCAGGGCTTTGATGAGCAGAGTATTTTGCGCCGTACTCAAGACGTTATTATCGATAGTAATGCCCTACAGACTTTTTTTTCCGACAACCCTAACCCTATTGGTGAAGTCGTGCTTATCGGTAGTGTGCCTGGACGTATTATTGGTGTGCTTGAAGAAAACAATAGCGGCTTTAGAAATACCGATACACCAACCTTTTATATGCCCTACACCACTATGCTGTCAAGGCTGATAGGCGGTACTTATATTGAGAACTTTGTCGCGCTTATTGATAATAATATATCTTCTGCTGCCGCTGAATCCGCCATCTCAACCCTAATGATCAGCCGACATGGTACGGATGACTTTCGTATACGTAACTCAGATTCTATTCGCGAGACCATAGAGTCAACAACGACTGCGTTAACTCTACTCATATCCTCGATCGCTATTATTGCCCTGATCGTTGGCGGTATTGGCGTCATGAATATTATGCTGGTATCGGTAACTGAACGCACTAATGAGATTGGCGTCCGTATGGCAGTTGGCGCTCGTCAAAACGATATAATGCAACAGTTTTTAATTGAGGCAGTTTTAGTTTGTATACTAGGAGGCTTATTAGGCATTGGGCTCGCATTCGCTATTGGTGAGCTGATTAACCGAGTCGGCGGTGATAGCTTTCAAGTTATTTATTCAACAACTTCTATCGTTGCCGCTTTTGTCTGTTCGACGTTAATTGGTATTATCTTTGGATTCTTGCCAGCACGTAATGCTGCCAAACTTGATCCTGTTGAGGCTTTATCAAGAGATTAAACCAAACAACTCAGAATATAAAAAAGCATATACTAAGCATTTAGTAATTTTTACATAGAATTTACGTTTTTTTGGGTCTATAGGGTTGTATTTATCACAAGACTATATATAATGTGCTCTCACGTTTAGGGATAGAAATTATCTCGATGTGGATTAGAACTTACGTTTATTAGTTAAGTTGTAATGAATTATTCTTGCAGAGCTAAAATTGCAAGTTTTTAGTTTCAAACTTAGTTTGGATGCAAAGCCTTTAGAATTTTCGGATAAGAAAATTCTCTTGCGCTCGGACGAAGCAGTGCTTCGTTTTATCCTCGCTCAGGGCCGATAGCTCAGTTGGTAGAGCAGTTGACTTTTAATCAATTGGTCCCGCGTTCGAGTCGCGGTCGGCCCACCATTTTAGTAGTATGCTTGTTAAGTATTTTGCCCTACTCGGTATTAGCTTAATGAGTTTAGTTGTAAACCTAGTTTGGATAGATAGCTTTTAGAATTTATGACTGAATTCTCTTGCTAAATTAAATATCAAAATTTAGGTGTAAAAAAAGCTTTTAGAATTTTTCCTTTAAGAAAAATTCTCTTGCGCGGCTAAAATTGTATACAATTTTTATACGCCGCTCAGGGCCGATAGCTCAGTTGGTAGAGCAGTTGACTTTTAATCAATTGGTCCCGCGTTCGAGTCGCGGTCGGCCCACCATATTTAGTAATAAGCTTAGCAAAACCCCGATAGCCTTTATAGGTTATCGGGGTTTTTATTGTTTTAATCGCTTATTGTCTAAACATTCGCTATCTATTGTTCTAATTAAGGCGTATCAACTCTCTTACGTGCGAATCTAATTTTTAGAATAGCAGTGCCTAGAATATTCTTTAACGAAGTTTTACGAGGCTCGTTCGGCGTTTTCTCTATCAATCGATCAAAATCCTCATCATAAATTTTAGCTCTCTTGTCATGTGCCAGTAATAAGCTCTCTGGCTGCAATGCTCTAATCTTGTTTAAAGAAGCCAGATAAGCATCAGGTAAAGTAATAAGATAAGGGGACACAAATCTATCTTTGATAACCAATATCAAATCCGCTGTATAGGCTTGCTTAGTCTGTGGGTGCCATAAGGATAAATCACGATCAGTATGTCCTGGTGTCTCTAGGATTATCCAATCTTCAAAATAGGGTACATAGTCACCATCTTGAACCTCACTATCAGCTTTTAAGATAGGGTTATACCAAACGTTAGTGACCGATTTACCTTGCCTATTAGCAACGTAATAAGTCAATCCCAAATCATTCAAATGTTCAACTCGACCCAAAATACCTTTATACCAAGGTTGTACAGATTTTGCAGTGACGATCTGGCAACCTGTTCTTTGTTTTAATAGCTCTGCACCGCCTGCATGGTCAGGATGCATATGAGTGACCATAACCACTTTTAGCTGGCTGATGGGACGCTGCAAAACATCGGTGATGTAAGTCAATATTTTATCGACATCGCATCTGCATCCAGAATCTAGCAGTAGTAATTTATCAGCATAAACAGCCATATAAGTGGTCTGAATATATCCTTCTATAGCAACGATATCTATTAAATCCATGACATTCCTTTGTCTGCTACGACACCTTTAAAGATTTATAATGATTTATATACTGGCGCAAGAATGACCTTTGACTGCTACTTAAACTCTAATCTTAAAAGAACTACAGGCTTACAAGCCGATAGTGGTAATCATTATAGCGCCCCAAAATAGTTGGCACCTCACTTTCAGTGAACGGTTGTGTCTATTTTATCTTACAAAACTATAAGGTCTATTAAACGACCCTAGAATTTAGTTTTTATAAAGAACCCTGTTATGCTTATAGAATCTAATGAAATCATCATGAACGAGTTGTCTATGAATACCGTTGCAGAGATTGTCAGATTACCCAAAGAACCCTTCTTAGATATTTTTGCTAAGGGATTACTTTTAACAGTATTTACTATTGTTTTAACGGGGATCTCTATACAAGCAAAAGCGGGTGGTGGTGACTACTGTAGCTCTAATTTTTCATTGGATAATCGTAGCTATGCTGAGTGCCAAATCAATTTTCCGACCCTGGACACAGGCAATGATACACAAACCAATTTGTATTTATTACTCGCTGACAAAGGCTTGGTTGACTTTGACATCTCTGAATCGATTGGTCCAGAGCTCTATTATGGTCATGACTTTCCATTAAGTTTGCAGAGTTTAAAGCAGATAGCGGTGAATAAAGTCAAAAACCCGAATCAAGATTTTTTGGAGCAATCCGAAAAAAGTAACTATGCCGAGTATTGTAATAGCTTTTATACGGGTGAAAAGGCACTAGAAGAAGCTCTAAAACTTGATCCTAAACTGACACCTAAAGAGCGCTTGCAACTGATACAATTTCGCGGGGCTATTCGTAGCGAATGTATTGACTCATTCGGTTATGACACTCCATCAGTAGACACAACATCAACAAAGAGCATCCCTACCTTTCCATTGAAATGGTCTATCAACGCTCAGCCATACGCCGACTATATCCTAGCAACTCAACTGTTTTATTTAGGTAAAAAATCAGACTTTGATAGTGCCGATAATTTATATCGTGCCTTAATTGATCTCGAAACAGATAATAACGCAGGGCTAGCTTGGCTAGTCGATACTACTAACTACATGCTAATTCGTACGGGTATTAACCGTAGTTATCAGGATGGTATGGGAGACTACCGCTATAAAAGCGAGACTGTTAATCCAAGACTGTTTGCAAGCACTCAAGAGGCTATTGACACCTACCTTAGTCGCTTCAAAGATGGCCGCTATATTGCCTCAGCTCGCGGCTTACAGCGCAGATTATATTGGTTGTCAGGACAAGATAGTAAGTTAATTACTGAGATCGAATGGCAAATTAACCATCCAGACTCCCCCCTTTTTAATCTTGACAGTCGCTTATTGCCAGAAGAGATCGAACGAAGAGTTTTCTTTGCTGACTACGATAAACTCGTAGATATAAATAAATTTAACGATCCTATTTTACTCACCAGTTTTGCCCTGTATCGCCTAAGACTTGCCGGCTCTTTTAATGCTATAAAACCTTTGACACTCACCGACCTCAAGCAGTTAAAACCCAAGTTCAAAGATCGTATGGATCTGTATCAGTATCTACTAGCGACCTATTACCTTGTGCAGGAAAACAATCCAAAACAAGCTTTGGACCATTTACCAAAAGATGTATCAACCGATGTGCCAACGGGGAAAATGTCGTATTCAAGGTTTAGTCAGTATGTATTAAAGGCAAGAGCTTTGCAGGAGATGGGAGATATAAACGAAGCGAACGCCCTATGGCATCGCCTGCATCAATTGCCCAAACAACCATTTCAAAACACCATAACTGAGCTTGCTTTAGCGCTGCAAGCGGATCAAAGCAATGATTATAGTAAACTGTTCGGCAATAACGCTACTATAAAGTCTCAAACTCTAAAAATGCGTATTATAAAGTATTCAGCTGATCCAGCGCTATTAAAACAAATCGCTGATAGCTACTCAAACACTGATACTATTGGTGCAGAAGCTCGCTATGCCCTACTGACCAAATCGCTACTGCATGGACGCTATAGCGACTTCTTAAATTATAAAAAAGACTATCTACCAAAAAATTCTAAAGAATATTTAGGTTATGATAGCGTCGATGAGACATTGCAGCATTTACCTTCATTCAGTGAGTTTAATTGGCAAGGTAAAAAGATAAGTCCTAATCTAATCTGCCAAGACTTAACCACGACCGTTACTCGCCTAAGCAAAAATCCAAAAAACAGACTACAACAAATATGCTTAACTGAATTTATGTACGATACAAGTATCTCCTACTATTTTGAGGATTACGACCAAGATTACCATACTGTTGCTCAAAGCGGCTCAAACTATCGCTATCCTTATTTGGGTGATATACCTAGTCGTTTTAAAGGTCAAACATTGAATCGATTGGACATCTATAAGTCTATATTTGCAAGCAATCGAGATGATGAGCTATCCGCTTATGCACTGCATCGTGCTATTGGCTGTTTTGCCAGTTCTGGTAATAACCAATGTAGCGATGAAGACGTAGATATGTCAGTGCGTAAAGCCTGGTTCAAACGTTTAAAATCGGACTTTAAAAATACCAGCTGGGCGCAAAATCAAAAATATTACTGGTAGATATAAAGGATTATTGATTTGAGCAAAAATCAGCAGAAACATAGAGGGTTGAGATTATCTTTTATTGGCTTAGTTATACTGATAGCTGCGACTTTTATTTATCATCAAATCATGGACTCTCTACCAGCTCATCAGTCTAAAAACTCTGCACAAGCAACAGTAGTGGATAGTCATCTTAATAGTCTCAACAGTCTTAATAGCGCTCAGTCTCCTGATATCACTCTTGTTAACGATGGTGCTATTAATAACAGTGCTATCAATAACGATGAAGTTATAAATCCTAAGGATTATGAGCAATTTTGGCTATGGACACCGCCCAAAGATGACTCAAAACTCAGACAAGCTCATACCTTATACCTCTTACAAGGTGAAATTAGTTCGCATAACGTGCCTTATTATCGTTTCAATACTGATACTGATGACACTGAGAATGAAGGTGTGACTGAAAATCGAAATGAAAGTAGAGTCCAGGCTACACTTGCAACACTGATACCTCAGGGTTTAGGCGTTCGCTCTTTAGGTGGCAAAAATATTTGGCTCGTTTATCGGGCGACCAGTCAAGAGTGGTCAGACGAAGTTATGGTGCAGGTTGTTGAGCGCTTAGAGAAATGGCAGCGGGCCGGCAATCAAGTCATGGGCATTCAAATAGACTATGACGCTCCGACCTATCGACTCGATAAATACGCACAACTGCTCAAGAGTATTCGTCAGCAGCTACCAGCGCAGTATCAATTGAGTGTAACGGGATTGCTAGATTGGTCAAACCAAGCAGACGATGCTCAATTTATTCAACTAAGTGACGCCATCGATGAGCTAGTTATACAAACCTATCAAGGCACAACAACTTTACCCAATTACGCTCGATATTTAAAAAAGTTAGAGAGTTTGCCGTTTGATTTTAAGGTAGGTATTATTGAGGGTGGTCAGTGGCAAGGCGCAGCGTTTTTGGAAGACAATCCTCACTTTAAAGGTTATGTGGTATTTTTGCGCTAGCACGTGACAGCAACTTTTAACTTAATTAATTTCAGCATCAATACATAAAAAAACCAGCCATATTAATATGACTGGTTTTGAATTAAAACATTTAGTTAGCTATGCATTAAGCTCATTTAGGCCAAACTTAAGCCAAATCACGCACCTTTGGTTCACGCTCCCATAGACGAGTTTTGGCATTTTCAATAAAGCCATCAACATTATCAAGCGGGGTAACAAACGCATCTTTTTCAATGGGTAATTTGCTCAAGATATGTTCTTCAGTTGCAGGACAATAAGCGATAGCTTTGCAATGTGCATAAGCATCGTTAAACCAGTCTAATGCAGCACTGTCTTTGGCGAGTTTTTTAGCTGGTGGATGCATAATGATGCTTACAATAGCGTCGAACAGTACCGAAGGACCACCTGCTAGGCGTTCATCAGCTTGAATTCGTGTACCATCGTCTAATACCACTTCTTTATTAGGTGAGACAATTTTTACACTGGCTCCTTCAGCTTTTGCTGCATCCTCAAACTTTTGAATCTCACTGTGGTTAGATCCTTCAGCTACCAAAATTCCTATTAATCTACCTTTTAAAGATTTAGGGGTAAGACCAATAGTTTGAACGGCTTTAGAAGTCGGCATATCTAAAATCGGTGCAGCAGGTTTAGCAGCTTCTGGTAGCTTCATACCTAGTGCAGTAGCCACACGGTTTGCTAACTCTTCATCGATATTAATTAAATGACTTAATACACGAGTACGGACATGCGCTGCATCCACTTTACCTAGCTCGAACGCATAGGCAGTAGCAATATGAGCTTGCTCAGCTGGTGTTTGGCTACGATAGAACATACGTGGCTGACTATAATGATCAGCGAAGCTTTCAGCACGTATACGTCCTTTGACCTGATCATCGAACTTTTCAGGAAAAGACTTAAAGCCTTTTTTATCGCTCTCACGTGGACGATCTAAATCTAAGCTTTGTGGCTCATAAAGCACCCGAGTTTTAGGTACTTGCATCTGCATATGACCGTCTTGCTGATTATTAGCAAACGGGCATTTTGGCGAGTTGATTGGAATCTGTACAAAATTAGGCGACCCAAGACGCTTAAGCTGCGTATCTAAATAACTAAACAGACGACCTTGTAATAAGGGATCATTACTAAAATCGATACCAGGTGGCACATGCGATAAACAGAATGCCACTTGTTCCGTTTCAGCGAAGAAGTTGTCTGGATTGCGGTTCAATACCATTTTACCAATGGTTCTTACTGGTACTAACTCCTCTGGGATTAGTTTAGTAGAATCTAAATGGTCAAACGGGAACTCATTGGCTTCTTCTTCAGTGAAAAGCTGAACCCCAAATTCCCACTCTGGATAATCTTGGTTATCGATTGCTTCATACAAGTCACGGCGATGATAATCAGGATCTGCGCCTGATATTTTGACCGCTTCATCCCAAGTCGTAGATTGTACGCCTAATACAGGCTTCCAATGAAAACGTACAAAGGTACTTTTACCATCGCTATTAAGCAGACGATAACTATGAATACCAAAGCCTTCCATCATGCGCAGGCTACGCGGTAGACCGCGATCACTCATCAGCCAAATCAAATTATGCATAGTCTCGGGACTCAATGAGACAAAGTCCCAAAAAGTATCATGAGCGGAGGCCGCTTGCGGGAAACCGCGATCCGGCTCAGGCTTTACCGCATGAATTAGATCTGGAAACTTCATCGCATCTTGAATAAAGAAAATCGGCATGTTATTGCCTACGATATCCCAGTTGCCCTCTTCAGTATAAATTTTTACCGCAAAACCGCGCACATCACGTGGGGTATCTTTTGAACCTTTATTACCAGCGACCGTAGAAAAGCGAGTAAATAGAGGCGTCTGCTTGCCTGTCTCAGTTAAGATTTTGGCTGTAGTATATTCTTCTAATGACTCAGTCAACTCAAAATAACCATGAGCGGCACTACCACGAGCATGGACAACACGCTCAGGAATACGCTCATGATCGAAATGATTAATCTTTTCACGCAACACAAAGTCCTCTAATAGCGTAGGACCACGCGGGCCAGCTTTCAAAGAGTTTTGATTGTCTGCGATAGCTACCCCTTGTTGAGTAGTGAGAACTTTGCCATCAGCATCTGCACGTTGATGAGTCTCACCACCGTTGCCACGCTCAGGATTCATGGTTAGAGCTGGGTCGGTATGATCAATATTATTTTTCATTATCCATCCTTGCTAGATTTTATGAGTTCAGTTTTAGAAATACTTTAAATTAACTCTAATTCTTTAAGTTTACTATAAGAGAAGAGATAAATAATATTACTCAAGAAACTCAATAAATTCATGACTATCCGTGTTGATATTTGGTTAAAGTTTGCACAAATAAAAAGATTCTCAATAGTATTTTATCTTATGATATTATTTAGAGTAGATTTAGATATTAAAAGCATTATTAAATAGAACGGCTTGATCCAATTATCTTAATATAAATAGTGAGGTCAGTTATGTTTTCATTCATTCAACGTTTATCCAAAACCCCTTCTCAATCGATGCTAGCCAGCGCCTCTATTAGTGCAATGGTGTTACTTGTTAGTCAAACTGCGAGCGCCATTACCACACAGAACCTTACTTATACTGTAGACAATCAAGCTTATGAAGGTTACTACGCCCGTGCTGATGTGCCTAATGCGCCTTTTATATTACTCATTCATGATTGGGATGGCGTCACTGACTATGAACGTAAGCGTGCTGATATGCTAGCTGAAGAGGGATACAATGTACTAGCGGCTGATATGTTTGGCACAGGTGTCCGTCCGACTGCAATGGAAGATAAAAAACGCTTAACGGGTGCTTTATATGATGATCGTGCCAAAATGCGTCGATTGCTTGAAGCCGCATTGAATGTCGGACAGGATCAAGGCAATAACGTTCAAGAAGGTGTGACAATGGGCTACTGCTTCGGTGGTACGGTCGCGTTAGAGCTTGCGCGTGCAGGCTTTCCTCAAAAAGCCTTTGTGCCTTTTCATGGCGCCTTCGATATCCCCAAGGGTCAGAACTATGAGAATACTAAAGGCGAGATCTTAGTCTTCCATGGTACTGCTGACGAAGCTGTCTCTATGGAAAGCTTTATGACCCTTGGTAAGACACTTGAGGCGGCAAAAGTCCCTCATGAAATGGTCACTTATAGTGGCGCAAGACACGCCTATACGGTATTCGGTAGTGATAGATATGACGAGCGTGCAGATACGCGCTCATGGAAGCGCTATATGGACTTTTTATCTAGCGAATATAAATAAATATAGCCTAGACTAAGCAGAAATTTTATCCTTTATGTCGTCTATATATCATAAAAGTAGTAAAGCCCGTAATACCTTTGACTGGAATAAATGTTGTCTCGCTTGCTGGTTGCTTCGTGCTCCAGAGGCGGCGCAATTTTTATTTCAGTTATGCTATAACACCTATAAAGTAAATTCACTATAGGTTAAACACTTCAATAAAAGATAAGGAGTTCAGATATGCTGTTGAATAATGAGGTATTGCGTACCCGTGTCAGGTTGTTAGGATCATTTTTAGGAGAGGCGATTTCTCGTCAGTCTGGAGAAGATACTGTTAACACGATTGAAATTTTACGCAGCGGATTTATTCAGGAGCGCCGTGAACATAATCCCAAAAATAAACAACAGCTTATCGAACTTATTGCCTCTTTAGATAATCAAACTTTAAAAAATGTTATTCGTGCCTTTTCTATTTATTTCTTTTTAGCAAACTTAACGGAAGAAAACTACTTACGCGAGCAACGTCGTACACAACGTGCTGAGTCTAATCAAAGTTGGGAGGGCTCATTTCGCCATACCTTGCTGGAGTGCCGTGAGCGTAATATTGAGCCCAATCAGATCAAAGAGCTTATCGATCGATTGAAGTTCATGCCAGTGTTTACCGCGCATCCTACCGAAGCGCGTAGACGCACCACTATGAATATCTTACAGACGCTTTATCAACACAGCGATGCGCTAAATGATCTGCCTGAAGGAAGTCAAGCGTTCGAGCAAGCCAAGCAAAAGACCGCAGAGACTATCGACTTATTATGGTCATCAGATGAAGTTCGTACCCGCAAGCCTTTAGTTTATGACGAGATCAATAATGGTTTACATTACTTTGATGTCAGTTTATTTACCGCGATTCCCAAAGTTTATCGTAATATTAAAAATGCCATTGTCGATATCTATCCTGAATTGAGCGATTATCCTCTACCCGCTTTTGTGAGTTTCGGCTCTTGGATAGGTGGTGATCGGGATGGCAACCCTTTTGTCACTCACGAGACGACAGAAATGGCCGTATTAATGCATGCTAATGCGGTCTTACGTCATTATCAAGTTTTGCTAAAAAAACTACGCCGTAAGCTTGTGCATAGTGACACCATTGTCGATATTGCAGCAGATGTTTATGCTCGCATAGCAGACTATAGCGAGCTTGATAAAGAAGTATTCTCTTACAATATTGATGATTATGATAATGAACCTTATCGCCGTTTACTCTCAATAATTATTGCCAAAATCAAAGCCACTACTCTTCATATTCAGAGTCAAGGTGCTGATCCTGAAGCTCAAAAGCGCGCCTATTCAACGCCGCAAGACTTTTTAGAAGATTTACGTCTTATACGCGAAAGCGTTGCCAATCATGACAAAGCTCATGCCGATGGTGCCTTATTGGATTTGATACGTCTGGTAAAAACTTGCGGCTTCCATCTAGCGGCGCTTGATATTCGTCAAGATTCAGGCTATCACGGTGAGGTCATTGCTGATATTTTTGCCAATGCCTCAAACCTACCTGATTATAATCAGCTGAGCGAAACAGAACGTCAGGAATGGCTAACGCGCTTACTTAGTAACCCTGGCACGCCACTTATTTATAGCGATAATTTAACGGATCAGACTCGCGAGCAGCTAGCCTTGATGCAGTCGGTAGCAAAATTACGAAAATTAGTGGGTGAGGATACCTTCGGCAGCTACGTGATCTCCATGACTAATAATGCTAGTCAGCTGTTAGAAGTCCTATTACTCATGCGGTTTGCAGGATTATCTGGCATCACAGACGAAGGTCATATGTTTGCCGCTTTACCTGTTGCGCCGCTATTTGAGACTATTGATGATCTAAAAAATATCGATAAGATCATGCCGACGATTTTAGATAATCCGCTCTATCGTCAGTTGCTTGAGCACTCAGGAAACTTGCAAGAAATTATGCTTGGCTACTCAGACTCTTCTAAAGATGGTGGTATTATCACCTCAGCTTGGCAGCTCTATAGCGCTCAGCAGACCATCACTAGCATTGCCCATCAATATGGCATCACGACTCGCCTTTTCCATGGTCGAGGTGGTTCAGTCAGTCGTGGTGGTGGCTCCACCCATAAAGCTATCGCTGCGCAGCCTGCTGGCACTTTAATGGGACAAATCAAATTCACTGAACAAGGTGAAGTACTTTATGCCAAATATGCCAATCCAGATACAGCAGTATTTGAGCTAACGATGGGAATTACTGGCGCTCTCAAAGCCAGCTCTTCAAGGTTTATTGATCAGCCTAGCCAACTAGAAGATTACGAAGCGCTTTTTACGCGTTTAGCTGACGCAGGCGAAGCTCAGTATCGAGAGCTTACCGATAATACCGAAGGATTTTATAAATTTTATTCTCAAGCAACGCCCGTTCAAGAGATTTCTTTATTAAATATTGGCTCCCGTCCTGCCCATCGCAAAAAAGGCCTGCCAAGCAAATCCACTATCCGTGCGATACCTTGGGTCTTTGGGTGGTCATTGGCACGTTTTACGCTACCCGCTTGGTATGGCGTCGGCAGTGCTTTGGATAGCGTCAAACAGGATGAAGCTCTAATGCAGGAGATGAATGAGAACTGGCCATTCTTTACTGTCTTTATGAGTAATATTGAGATGGCTTTTACTAAATGTGAGATAGATATTGCTCAGGCTTATAGTCTGTTATGTGAGGATGAGCTGCTGCGCGAGCAAGTGATGCAAAAAGTCATCAATGAGCACGAGCTAACTTCTACTGGCTTGAATTCACTACTCAATCAACAAACGCTACTTTCTAATCAACAAGAGCTAGCCGCCTCATTAAAATGGCGTAATGCTTATTTGGATCCGATAAACTATATTCAAATCGAGCTACTGAAGCGGATGCGTGAGCAAGATACTTCTGACACTGATAATAATGATAGACTCGCGGTAGAAGACCCCTTAATTCGCAGTATTAATGCTTTAGCAGCGGGCTTACGTAATACGGGCTAGGGTTCTAAATTCAAATGACCGCTTACTATAAAAGGTAGCGGTTATTTTTTAAAGACCAATATTTGATTGTTTGCTGGCATCTGATATTCATTTTCTAAGGTTAAATGATGCTGCTTTGCTAAGGCAGTAATGTCTTCTTTATTACGAATGCCACTGCTAGGTTTGCGCTGTCTTAATGAAAAATCAAAACTTTGATTACTGGCGCTAGTATATAAACCGTTTTCATTAAAAGGCCCGTATATAATCAACTTACCGTCTATGGGTAGCGCCTCCCCAACCAATTTAAACAAGCGTTCAACCAAAGACCAAGCAATAATGTGCAAGGTATTAGCGCTAAAGACTGCGTCGAATGGTTTACTGCTTTTATAGGCAGGTATAGTATCTGTTATCAAATCAAACGCTAATGGCGCGTGTAAATTCGGTGCAGGATAGCTATTATGCCAAGCTTGAATGACCTGATGGTTATTAATAACATCACTCGTTTGCCACTGCAAATGCGGCAATCTTGGCGCAAAATATACGCTATGCTGACCCGTTCCCGAGCCTACTTCTAACACATGCGAACGTCCTGCGAGCTCTTTTTCTAACACTTCAAGAATAGCTTGCTTATTATTTTCACAGGCTTGCGAACAAGGTAGATGAGTGTTCAAGCTCTTAAAGTTATTATCATGGCTTTTCATAGAATAGACCTTTGTCACTTATGCAAACATAAAATATTTGGCTTTGGAGTAAAATTGTTAATAAATTCCCGCTTCTACACCAGCAGCAAGAGTCATGGCTAACTCTTCGACTTGCTCAGTGAATACTTCTTGCCAATCCCCTTTTAAGATTAAGGTTTCTTGAACTTGGTTCCAACGCAATCCTGTGATAATCGTTTTCATAGCCAGTTTGGTACCTGCACCATCGAATCCTGCTCGTATATAAAGCGCAAACGGCATGCCTTGTTTGTGCTCTAACACTGGATAATAACAGCGATCAAAAAAATCCTTGGTCAATCCTGCTATATAGGACAAATTTTCAGTCGTCCCTAATAATAAAGCGTCCGCTGCCAGCACATCTTCAGGTTGAGTATCTTGTGGTGATTTCAATACTACATTGATATCAATATCAGTATGATTAGCACCATCAAAAGCTGCTTGCGCTAACTTTTTAGTATTTGGCGATGGTGCATGAGCAACGATAAGCAAGGTTTTGGTGGTCATACTTTTAATCGTCATACTAAGACTCATCAGCACATTTTATAGTGATATTTTGAATGATATCAGGATGGATGCTCTTAGCTACTGGGCAAGTGAGCGCCGTGTTATAGAATATTTTTTGCGTCTTATCATCAAGCGCTTGATTAAAGGTGATAGCGACATGCACTTCACTCACACGTCTAGGATCAGCCGCCATCACTTTAGTCACTTCAGCGGTAGTGCCTGTAACATCTATCTCCATATCACGAGCTTTGATGCCGATGATGGTTAGCATACAACTAGCTAAGCTGGTCGCTAGTAAATCAGTCGGTGAAAAAGCTTCGCCTTTCCCTTGGTTATCTGTTGGTGCATCAGTGATGATTTCATTGTTTGATTGCAAGTGAATAGCTGTAGTGCGGAGATCGCCTTGATAAGTTACTTTTGAGGTTGTCATTTCTTGCTCCGATTTATCTTAGTAAAAAAGTGACTTATAGCTTGCCATAAGTACTATTACATAAACAAGACAACGCAACAAATGCTAGTAAAAATATTTTATCTAAATCGTAATACAAGGTTTATTAACTTACATCAGTCTACTATAATCTAAGGTTTAATTTAGATTCTGTACTTTATGAATGATTAGAGGAATGAACATAATGAATATTCATGATCTTTCTGAATACCAACTTTACAAACTTAAATCTATAGACCCTACACTTAGTCTAGACTGGCGTGAAGTCATTGACGATATTGTTCCTCAGCTGGACAAAGAGAGTCAAACTAGCATTTATAAAAATATCCTAAAGCCACGAGGTATCAGTGTTGATGTTGATAGAACATTGACCTATACGCGCCCCAACAGCTTGCAGTGGACTATAGAAAATATACATACTAAAAATAAAGACTTGCTATCTATAGCCTCACACATGAAAAAAATTATAACGTCACAAAACAAAAATCATAATGCAATGCAGTTGGCTGATAAAATAGAATCCATTCTAGGCTATTTAGATAGCCTAGAGGTTAATGATGTATTACAAGATCAGAAAGACCGCCAACAAATACGAGTGGCTTTTTTATATGACCTAGCACTATGGATAGATACTATAACTCTAGATATTGACGTCGGTTTACGTAAGCTCAATACTAATATTATAAAATCATACTTTAAAGAAGTATTTATTAAGCAGCAGATTCAAGGACGAGACTTTCGAAACTGGGACTCCTCCGACTTAAGTTTTCAAGAATTGTCTCACCTGCCCTCTTTTATCAAACAAGAAGGGAGAGATAGAAAGTTCTTTATAGTTGAAGGACAAAACTATTGGTATTTAGTCGGCACTGCTAGTCAAATAGATAAAAACCCTTACTCATTTCGACGCTTCCTTTACGAGGACCATAGTGGTAATCATAGAGAGTATGTATATCTGACCAATATCGTCTTAAAAAAGGATAGTATTAATAATTCAGACTATTTAGCTCATGCTGCATATTGCATGACTAGACTTTATACCCTTGATAGAGGTGTATCTGACACTTTGCTGAAGTTCGTTAATGATATTCAGCAGTTGTATCAAAATTACCTCAAGCCTTTGCTTAGGGAGCCTTTACAGCAAGATGGTAGTCATCCAGAAGAGATTATAAAAGAGCGTATGGTTAAGTACGAAAAGCAATTATCTATCCTTATACTGCAAAAGCTTCCAAGAATCATTAAAATGACTGATCATGATGTTAATGATCAAGATTATTTATTTTATCATCTAGATCAGCTAGTAAAGCAAATGAGTGAGAATATCCAAGATTTTAGGTTGCAGCCTCTAGCAGGATACTCTACTAGTAGCGAAATCATGATAGTTAAGCTAATAGCTCTTAGAAGACTACTAAACAAATCACGTCATGTTTTCTATTCTGATGAAGAAAGTCTTGATGAAAACTCACAGATTATGGCGTACTCTTTGCTAGCGATCAAAGATAAGCTAGAGGATATTGATATTTCTCTAGAGGAGCTGAACCTACAAGAAGAAAATATCAGTCACTATAAGTATCTTAAAGAGAATGGTAGCTTTTGGCAAAAAATGAAACTGGGTAAAACACCTAATTATTCGTTGGCAGATATCGAGCAAATGAGGTCTTCAATAAATGAAGATTTATTTATATCGATTGTGCGTTTGGCTAAAACTGAACCCTACAGTATGGTTTATACAGAATTTGAATGTAACGAAATTATTAATGAGAATTACAGGCATTACGCTATAGCAGATGGAAAACTAGGAATTAGTAGCTTACCAAGAGTAGTCAGATTAAACGAGGACAGAACCAAATTAGATATTGACTCTATTAAAGAAGTTATTTATGAAGACATTTTTAAGTCTAATCAGCAGTGGCATGCTAGTGCTTAAAAAATATAGTTACAATTTATATTAGAGCATATCATGCATTTAATCGATTGAACCTATGTAGGCTAGAAATATCTTTTAATGTCTATAGCTAATCATCAAAGAATCAAGCTAATAAAGGCGACATATCAACAGTGTGATATGTCGCCTGTTTTTTAGCAAATTATCAACGCATCGAGTACCTTCCTATTTGACCACTTTACCACCTAAATAGTCATACTCTATTTCAATTGCATCACCTTGTTTGGGTAGGCTATTACCATAAAATACAAGTGAGACATCGTCTTTACCATAGATGATATCAAACCCATCTTTATGGCTAATATCTCGGGTAAGTGCCTTACCTGCGACCATTACCTTCACTGAAGAAGGTATCGGAGCATACTGCAATTTAAAGTTACTAGCCAATCCTGTTGCTGTTTCCAAAATCTTATCAAACATAACGGTCCAATCTGCAGAATCCGCACAGATAGATGCTGAGCTACCACCTGTCAATTTAGCAATTTCGCTAAAGTGTGCACCACCACCAGCATTGCCACCTTGACCGTTACAACTGTAATCACCATTTGCATTTAAATCAACATTACTACTGAATGTTGGTTTGATAGTCGAGCCAGTACCTACAATGGCAAAGTAAGTAGCACCCGTATTGGTGAAGTACTGCTTATAATTTTCAAAGTCACGTGAGACATAATTAGAACTAGCACTTGGACGAGACGAATTGACTGTTTCATTTTCAGGCTCATCAGAGACAAACACAACCAAGTTTTTGGCATTTGGACGATCAAAGCCTGTTAGACTAACTTCTCTAGTACAATAGAATCCAGTTTCATTACCAGAATCACTAGTGCCTGGTGATGCTAGAACACGCCACTTTGCAAGCGCATCAGGCGTATTACTATCGATGAAGCTTTCACCTGCCGTTGTCTGACGCAAAGACGTACAGCTATAGCGGGTGTTGTCATTACCTTGAGTATTTACTGCTAAGCGATAATCCAATCCTGCAGTGTTCAACGTAGTAAAAAACTGCTCTGCCCCGTTTGCAAGATTCTGCTGCTCTTGACTCATAGAGCCAGATGCGTCGATCGACCAAAGGATATCTACCCCACCTGCACTAGCCTCAGTCTGCTTAAACGTCTCTTTAGAGGCAACAGTAGTTAATACACGGCTTGAAGTTAATGCAGCAGCGTTACTAAGATCGTTATACTTAGCTGCTACCGCTTTCGCATCTTCAGCCAAGTTTGCACCAGCCCATAAGAAAACATTACCCTGATCTTCCCAAAAAGCTAAATTTAAGCGGATTTTATCGCCAAAGTCTGTGCCACTTGACATCATATTGGCTGGTAATACACCATCATTAATCGCTTTTAGCACCAGATTTCTGATATTACTAGCACTCTGAGTAGTATTGGTAAAATTGACACTTAAAGTAGCTTGAACTACCGAAGACTGCGCATTTAGTGACGATTGATTCACTAATATATTAACATCTGCACCTTCATCCTTAAGTATCTGCTCGATGAGTGCAAGATAAGCATCCGCTTGAGAGCGCAGTGTGGAGGAGGCAACCTTGCTACTAACTTCGGTCGCATAAATAGCTGTAGATACTTTAGGTGCAAGAAAAGGTAGCTTTAAGCCTAAAGCTGCATAACTAGCTGCTATTGTGCCATCATCTAACAATACTACACCAGTATTATCAGTAAGAGAGGTCTTACCAAATTTATCTTTAGCAATATCACCATAAACAGCTATATCCCCACCCACATATGCAGCTTTTGTTTCAGTGGGAATCGTTATACCATCATCGACAGGTGGCGAGTCATTATCATCATCACAACCTAATAAAGCAACTGCATAACAGCTTTAATTTAGTATTAGTTTTCATCTTTAGTTCCTCTTTATAATATATGAATATAATAAATTACTAAACATGACTATTAATTAAACTAATTAGTAATGTTGTTTTTATAATATAACAAACAGAGACCTGCTAGTAAATATATATGGATTAAAGAATATAAATTAATTTTAATATACTTGTAACTAAAAGTTAATTGCGGTCAATATTAATCTAATCAATAACTATAAAATTTTGATAGATTTAATAAATGAAGATAGGTAGCACAAAAATTCTAGCTAACAAAACTACAGCCAAAGAAAAGCCCCCTCCGACGTTAGTCGGAGGGGGCAAGTCTAGGAATAGAGAGCTGACGATGACCTACTCTCACATGGCCGGAGCCACACTACCATTGGCGCTAAGACGTTTCACTTCTGAGTTCGAGAAGGGATCAGGTGGTTCCGTCTTGCTATTGTCGTCAGCAAAGGGGGTTAGATATGAGTCTGTTTGTTTTACTTATTGACTAAGTATCACTATCCTAACTGAATCAAGGATAAGGTGATATCGATATAATGCTTTATATACAAAACCACTTGGGTGTTGTATGGTCAAGCCAAACGAGCAATTAGTACAGGTTAGCTACACACATCGCTGTGCTTCCACACCCTGCCTATCAACGTCGTAGTCTTCAACGGCTCTTTAGGGAAATCTTATCTTGAGGTGGGCTTCCCGCTTAGATGCTTTCAGCGGTTATCCCATCCGAACGTAGCTACCGGGCAATGCCATTGGCATGACAACCCGAACACCAGTGGTTCGTCCACTCTGGTCCTCTCGTACTAGGAGCAGCTCCTCTCAAATTTCCAACGCCCACGGTAGATAGGGACCGAACTGTCTCACGACGTTCTAAACCCAGCTCGCGTACCTCTTTAAATGGCGAACAGCCATACCCTTAGGACCTGCTTCAGCCCTAGGATGAGATGAGCCGACATCGAGGTGCCAAACACCGCCGTCGATATGAACTCTTGGGCGGTATCAGCCTGTTATCCCCAGAGTACCTTTTATCCGTTGAGCGATGGCCCTTCCATACAGAACCACCGGATCACTAAGACCTACTTTCGTACCTGCTCGACTTGTGGGTCTCGCAGTTAAGCGCGCTTTTGCCTTTATACTCTACGACCGATTTCCGACCGGTCTGAGCGCACCTTCGTACTCCTCCGTTACTCTTTAGGAGGAGACCGCCCCAGTCAAACTACCCACCATACATTGTCCTCGGTACTGTTATACCTGAGTTAGAACCCCAACATGACCAGGGTGGTATTTCAAGATTGGCTCCACCAACACTAGCGTGCTGGCTTCAAAGCCTCCCACCTATCCTGCACAAGTCAGGTCAAAGTTCAATGTAAAGCTGTAGTAAAGGTTCACGGGGTCTTTCCGTCTAGCCGCGGGTACACAGCATCTTCACTGCGATTTCGATTTCACTGAGTCTCTGCTGGAGACAGCGCTGCCATCATTATGCCATTCGTGCAGGTCGGAACTTACCCGACAAGGAATTTCGCTACCTTAGGACCGTTATAGTTACGGCCGCCGTTTACTGGGGCTTCGATCAAGAGCTTCGCTTACGCTAACCCCATCAATTAACCTTCCAGCACCGGGCAGGCATCACACCCTATACGTCCACTTTCGTGTTTGCAGAGTGCTGTGTTTTTAATAAACAGTTGCAGCAGCCTGGTATCTGCGACTGCCAACAGCTCAAGGAGCAAGTCCTATCACCATCAGCAGCGTACCTTCTCCCGAAGTTACGGTACCATTTTGCCTAGTTCCTTCAGCAGAGTTCTCTCAAGCGCCTTGGTATTCTCTACCTGATCACCTGTGTCGGTTTAGGGTACGATTCGTTTATAACTATTGCTTAGAAGCTTTTCCTGGAAGCATGGTATTTGCCACTTCACTGTACAAGTACAGCTTGCTATCAGATCTCAGCCTTGTTGTAGCCCGGATTTACCTAAGCCACAAGCCTACATCCTTTCACCTGGACAACCAACGCCAGGCTGACATAACCTTCTCCGTCCCTCCATCGCATTATAAACAAGTATCGGAATATTAACCGATTTCCCATCGACTACGCCTTTCGGCCTCGCCTTAGGGGTCGACTCACCCAGCCCCGATTAACGTTGGACTGGAACCCTTGATCTTCCGGCGTGCGAGCTTTTCACTCGCATTATCGTTACTCACGTCAGCATTCGCTCTTGTGATACCTCCAGCATGCCTTACGACACACCTTCACAGGCTTACACAACGCTCCCCTACCACTTGAAAACAAATTCAAATCCGCAGCTTCGGCTCCTAGTTTGAGCCCCGTTACATCTTCCGCGCGGGCCGACTCGACTAGTGAGCTATTACGCTTTCTTTAAAGGATGGCTGCTTCTAAGCCAACCTCCTAGCTGTCTATGCCTTCCCACCTCGTTTCCCACTTAACTAGGAATTTGGGGCCTTAGCTGGCGGTCTGGGTTGTTTCCCTCTCCACAATGGACGTTAGCACCCACTGTGTGTCTCCCGGATATCACTCATCGGTATTCGGAGTTTGCATCGGTTTGGTAAGTCGGTATGACCCCCTAGCCGAAACAGTGCTCTACCCCCAATGGTGTTCGTCCGAGGCGCTACCTAAATAGCTTTCGGGGAGAACCAGCTATCACCGAGTTTGATTAGCCTTTCACCCCTATCCACAAGTCATCCCCTGGCTTTTCAACGACAGTGGGTTCGGTCCTCCGGTGTCTGTTACGACACTTTCAACCTGCTCATGGATAGATCACTCGGTTTCGGGTCTATACCCTGCAACTATGACGCCCTATTAAGACTCGGTTTCCCTACGGCTCCCCTAAATGGTTAACCTCGCTACAGAATATAAGTCGCTGACCCATTATACAAAAGGTACGCGGTCACCACGCAAGGTGGCTCCCACTGCTTGTACGCACACGGTTTCAGGTTCTATTTCACTCCCCTCACAGGGGTTCTTTTCGCCTTTCCCTCACGGTACTGGTTCACTATCGGTCAGTCAGGAGTATTTAGCCTTGGAGGATGGTCCCCCCATCTTCAAACAGGATTTCTCGTGTCCCGCTCTACTTAATATGTCATCTCTAGAATTTAAAATACAGGACTATCACCTACTACGGTCAGCTTTCCCACGCTGTTCTTCTATTCTAGAAACAATCGGCTTCTCCCCGTTCGCTCGCCGCTACTTGGGGAATCTCATTTGATGTCTTTTCCTAAGGGTACTGAGATGTTTCACTTCCCCTCGTTCGCTTCCCATACAAGTATGGAATACCTATCTTATGATAGGTGGGTTTCCCCATTCAGAAATCTCCGGATCACAGGATATTGCCGCCTCCCCGAAGCTTATCGCAGGCTGTCACGTCTTTCATCGCCTCTGACTGCCAAGGCATCCACCATGTGCGCTTAATTACTTGACCATACAACCCCAAAGGGTCTTTGTCAGCAATTATAACGATATCACCTAATTTATACGCTTGATTCAGTTCTCTTTACTTTTTTAATAACCCACCCCTGGGATAACAACTGATGTCGTTAAGAGGTGAGTTATTAAGGTTAGAAAAAAACGCGTGAACACGCTCTTTCTAACCCAGACTCATATCTATGTTTTTAAATAGTTCCTACGCTCTCGTCGAGTCGTAAGCTCTGTATAAAACAGAAAGAAATAATCAATCTTACCCTCAGGTAAAGTGAATCATTTGTTTCTATTTATACTCATTGTCTATATCAGCATTTATTAATGTATGGTGGAGCCAAACGGAGTCGAACCGTTGACCTCCTGCGTGCAAGGCAGGCGCTCTACCAACTGAGCTATGGCCCCGTAATAAAATGGTAGGCCTGGGCAGACTTGAACTGCCGACCCCCGCGTTATCAACACGGTGCTCTAACCAGCTGAGCTACAGGCCTGTAAGAGGCATATACCTCATGCTAATATTTAAGCTAACTAAAGAACAACTTGTTGTGAATTCTTGCCAAGTGGATGCGTCTATAAGGAGGTGATCCAGCCGCAGGTTCCCCTACGGCTACCTTGTTACGACTTCACCCCAGTCATCAACCACACCGTGGTGAGCGCCTCCCCTAAGGTTAGGCTACCCACTTCTGGTGCAATCAACTCCCATGGTGTGACGGGCGGTGTGTACAAGGCCCGGGAACGTATTCACCGCGGCATTCTGATCCGCGATTACTAGCGATTCCTACTTCATGGAGTCGAGTTGCAGACTCCAATCTGGACTACGATAGGCTTTTTGAGATTCGCATCACATCGCTGTGTAGCTGCCCTCTGTACCTACCATTGTAGCACGTGTGTAGCCCTGGTCGTAAGGGCCATGATGACTTGACGTCGTCCCCGCCTTCCTCCAGTTTGTCACTGGCAGTATCCTTAGAGTTCCCGGCTTAACCCGCTGGTAACTAAGGACAAGGGTTGCGCTCGTTGCGGGACTTAACCCAACATCTCACGACACGAGCTGACGACAGCCATGCAGCACCTGTATTCTAATTCCCGAAGGCACTCCCGCATCTCTGCAGGATTCTAGATATGTCAAGACCAGGTAAGGTTCTTCGCGTTGCATCGAATTAAACCACATGCTCCACCGCTTGTGCGGGCCCCCGTCAATTCATTTGAGTTTTAACCTTGCGGCCGTACTCCCCAGGCGGTCTACTTATTGCGTTAGCTGCGTCACTAAGTCCTCAAGGGACCCAACGACTAGTAGACATCGTTTACGGCGTGGACTACCAGGGTATCTAATCCTGTTTGCTACCCACGCTTTCGAGCCTCAGTGTCAGTATTATGCCAGAAGGCTGCCTTCGCCATCGGTATTCCTCCAGATCTCTACGCATTTCACCGCTACACCTGGAATTCTACCTTCCTCTCACATACTCTAGCACGACAGTTTCAGATGCAGTTCCCAGGTTGAGCCCGGGGATTTCACATCTGACTTATCGAGCCACCTACGCTCCCTTTACGCCCAGTAATTCCGATTAACGCTTGCACCCTCTGTATTACCGCGGCTGCTGGCACAGAGTTAGCCGGTGCTTATTCTGCAGCTAATGTCATCGCATATGGGTATTAACCATATGGTCTTCTTCACTGCTTAAAGTGCTTTACAACCAAAAGGCCTTCTTCACACACGCGGCATGGCTGGATCAGGGTTGCCCCCATTGTCCAATATTCCCCACTGCTGCCTCCCGTAGGAGTCCGGGCCGTGTCTCAGTCCCGGTGTGGCTGATCATCCTCTCAGACCAGCTACAGATCGTCGCCATGGTAGGCCTTTACCCCACCATCTAGCTAATCCGACTTAGGCTCATCTAATAGCGAGAGCAGTAAACTGCCCCCTTTCTCCCGTAGGTCGTATGCGGTATTAATACGAGTTTCCCCGTGCTATCCCCCACTACTAGGTAGATTCCTAAGTATTACTCACCCGTCCGCCGCTCGACGCCTACTAGCAAGCTAGTATCGTTTCCGCTCGACTTGCATGTGTTAAGCCTGCCGCCAGCGTTCAATCTGAGCCATGATCAAACTCTTCAGTTTAATCTTGCTATGTAACCCTTTAAAGAGGTCACTAAACTTGGCTCATCTATTCTGGCAAAATCGCTAAAAATTATGTTCGTAATGAATTAACTTTGAGTTTTTCTGCTGTCTTAGATGATAAATTTTTATAGTTAGAATCAACTCCGAAAAGAAGTCTCAACCAACTTTATTTATGCACCCTATCTCAGCAAAAATCCACACAAGTTGTTCTTTAGTTAAGCTTTTAAATAGTAACCACTTCTGTCGTCCAGTAAGTAGTTTGTATCAGTATTCTTATCTAGCTATTCGGCTCTAAACCATGTGGCTTATGCTGTTTAGCGAGCTGACTATCATAACACAATCGATAAGTCTGTCAAGCTTTTATTTTATTTCTTTATAATTTGTTTCATCCGATTTGCTGTCATTATCACTAATATCTCTTAGTGTTTAACTTCTAGCTCGTCTTGATGAGGTGCGTATTATAGACGCTTTAATTATGTTGTCAAGAGTTTATTTTATTTTAAAAGTAATTCAGTGGGTTGGATGATTAGCTAATAGCTTCGCTATTAATATTAAGTGGTCAACCACTTTCCCAATCCGCCTTCCCTCTCGACTGGGTGGCATTATACGTAGTTCTGGATAAGCGTCAAGCGGTTTGTTAAAGATTATTAAGGTTATTTTCAGTTAATTTGATATTTATAGTTTTATCAATGCTTTACGATATCTTTTATTTTCTATTGCCTACGCTTTTAGTTACGGATGCTTTGTAACTGCTGCAACTTAGCACAAACCTTATAGTTGAAACTAATAAGCCTACTATGATAGTAGGCTTATTAAAGTTATCGCCAAAAGCGACTTTTACTATTCTTCTACGCTTTAACTGCTGGCTTTAGCTTTAATAGTAGTCACAATACCTGATAACGCATAGATAATACCAATAGCGAGAATACCAACGGGTATGTCGTAAATAGCAATACTCAATACTAATACCGCAATGATTAACGCTACAAAGGGTACTTTCTTTTTATCAAACTCTTTAAAGCTATAGTATTTGACATTGCTGACCATGAGCAAACCACATATTACCACCCAAGCAGCAAACAAACCCATTATCAAACCATCATATTGACCAACCCATTGACGGTGATCGATTGCGACCATTACCGCAGAAGTAACCAAAATAGCTGCTAATGGACTGGCTAAACCGACAAAGTACTTCTTATCAACGATACCAACCTGCACATTAAAGCGAGCTAAACGAAAAGCGCCACAAGCGGTAAATACAAAAGCACAGCCGAGGCCAATACGACCTAAAGGTTGTAACGCAAAGCTATAAATTAAGATTGCAGGTGCAATCCCAAAAGCGAGCATATCAGCTAATGAGTCATACTGCTCGCCAAATGGGCTCTGCGCATTGAGCATGCGTGCGACACGTCCATCTGCACCATCCAAGATAGCCGATAAAAATATAGCCAATGCCGCCTTATAAAATTCGCCACTGGTGCTAGCTAAGATCGAATAAAACCCTGATAGTAACGATAAAGTGGTAATCAAATTAGGCGCTAAATAGACCCCACGGCTGACGACTTGCTCACCCTCAGCAACTTCTGCTTCAATAACTTCAAAAGTTAGCCCATCATAGTTATCATTATCCGCTAAGCGTATATTGAAATCGTGCTCATCTATAAAGGGTGGCTGAGTTGCCGCGTTATCACTAGTATCGTTTATCTTATTGCTAGATGTTAGCGAAGCATCTTGTTTATCAGTCACTTGTTTATCAGTGCTCTTGTCAGTGCTCATAATGCATCCTTCTCGTTTATTCGCCAACTAACCAGCGTACATTGGTCGCGCTATCAGGAGATAGATTGGGTGCATCAGCTACTTTTAAGATAGGCTGTAAAAAGCGTAAAATCTCACGGGCATGATTGTCAAACTGCCAAGGCGGATTGATAATCAACATCCCAGTACCATTAAGTCCAACAGCGACATCATTGGGGTAGATATTGAGCTCACAAATAAGCTGGCGGCGCATCTCTGTGCGCTTTAGCTTTTTATAAAACAGCTCGACGGCATCAATATTCTTAATCGGAAACCATAGCGCATAAGTGCCTTGTGGCCATTTGGTATAAGCGGCGACCAGCAAATCAATTAGACGAGTAAAGTCTTTATGCTCTTGCTCATACGGTGGATCTAACACAATTAAACCACGTTTTTCTTTTGGAGGAATGACCGCAGTGATACCTTCAAAAGCGTCACGGTGCTGAATACCAATTGGCAACTTATGTAGTTGATAATTTAGCGCATCATACTCAGAAGCTTTGGCTTCAAATGCCTCACCACGCACGCCAGCATCTGCATTGGTTTCGATATGATGAGCAATCCACCACGGCGAACCTGGGCAGACTTTACTATCGTAGACAAAACGGGCGTGCTTGACACCTTCTACATACTGTTTAACAGCCGCAGGAGCTTTGTCCGTATCAGCATTCATAACGGCTTGAATGCCGCCTTTTGCTTCACCTGTTTTGCGTGCCTCTTCACTACTGAGCGAATACAATCCGCGTCCGCCATAAGCGTCGAGCACATAAAAGGGTTTGTTTTTTTGGCCCAATTGATTGAGTAGTTGTATGAGTAAAATGTGTTTGACCACATCGGCAAAATTACCAGCGTGATAGGCATGTTTATAGTTCATAGTTGGTCACAATGTGAAAAGTTTAAGTGAGAAAAATTGCATCTATGGTAGCATAGGATAGCTAAAAGATAACGATGCTTTTGGTAATGGTTTTGACATTCAGCGCTCTCTTAGCCGTTAATACAGCCGTTACTAAACAAAGGGCAGGACAAAATGACAGCAATTATCAGTAACCTTGAGCTGACAGACTTGAATCTAACCCCTATAGCGGTCAATAATCCTATAGGCGCAGACAATCCACCCCTGCTTATACCTAGTAATAAGCTTACCTCTGTCATCGATGCTACCGTTAATACCAGTATCCCCACGCAACAAGTGCTAGAGAGTGCTGACTTTGAGGTGAATTGGCAAGCTAAGCTGACTGACGCTCAGCTTGATACCTTAGTCAATGACGGCTGGCTCATTATTGATCAGATATTTACTCATAAAGCGTTATTAGCTTTGCAAGCGGAAAGTGGCTTTATCGATTATCGAGAGGCGCAGCTGACCGCTGGCATCCGTGTCAGCAATATTCGCGGTGATAGAATTCGCTGGATAAATAAAGACTTTTTTGCAGGGTTTTACTACTTGCAGAGTATTAATGAGTTAGCGAAAGTGCTTAATCGCATGCTATACGCAGGTATTCGCCATAGTGAGGCGCATTATGCTTGCTATCCTACTGGCTTTGGTTATCAGTGGCACAGTGATAACCCTGCTGGGCGCGATGAGCGCGTTATCTCAGCAGTGTTCTATCTCAATGATAATTGGGAGAATATGGATGGTGGCGCATTAGAAGTCGTGGACAATCATGGCATTCATCATGAGGTAAGTCCCGTTGCCAATCGTTTAGTCATTTTTGATAGTGACTTACAACATCAAGTACAAATCGCCCATCGCCAGCGCTACTCTATCGCGACTTGGATGCGCCGTGATGGTTTAGTACCGTTCGTTGAAGAAAGTTAAAACACTAAGTCACAGTTATTTATATTAATATCTGCATTAATAAAAACTATTTTGATAAAAAGGCTCATCATGTCTCCTAGTAATAAAAATACCTTAGCTCAAACTCATCAACAAGCCACTTTAGATCTTAGCATCGCTTTACTGGAACGTCCCTCAGTCACCCCTGATGATGATGGTTGCCAAGATATTTTATCTGAGCGTTTGACACAGGCAGGATTTGATTGCGAGTTTATGTATTTCGGTGATAGAGACCAAACAGGTGAACATGCTGAAGTCAAAAACTTATGGGCAAGGCGCGGGACAAGTGACCCTGTGATTTGCTTTGCAGGGCATACTGATGTCGTGCCAACAGGCGATGTCAATAATTGGACTTATCCGCCATTTACCCCGACTATTGAAGACGGTTATCTATGGGCGCGTGGCGCTGCTGATATGAAAACAGGTATTGCTGCTTTTACTGTCGCTGCCGAGCGCTTTGTCGCTAACTATCCTGAGCACAAAGGCTCAATTGCCTTTTTGATTACTTCCGATGAAGAAGGGCCATCCATCAATGGCACAGTAAAAGTCATAGAAACCTTAGAAGCTCGTCAAGAAAAAATAACTTACTGCTTAGTCGGCGAGCCATCAAGTACCGATACTCTCGGTGATATTATAAAAAATGGTCGTCGTGGCTCACTGGGTGCATGGTTAACGGTAACTGGCAAGCAAGGTCATGTCGCCTATCCGCATTTGGCATCCAATCCTATTCATGCGACGATGGCAGCGCTTAGCGAGCTAACGGCTGCGACTTGGGATAACGGTAATGACTATTTCCCAGCGACTTCACTGCAAATCTCCAATATAAATAGCGGTACGGGAGCCACCAATGTTATCCCTGAAACGCTTGATGCAGTATTTAACTTTCGTTTCTCCACTGAGACTACAGAGGATGAGCTAAAGACAAAAACTCATGCGATATTTGATAAGTACTTTAAGGATAGCAAAGCCAATTATGCTATTCATTGGAAATTATCAGGTCAGCCCTTTTTGACCCCAGAAGGAAAGTTGGTCTCGGCTTGCCAGCAAGCGATTAAATCAGTAACAGGCACCGATACAACATTATCGACTTCTGGCGGAACTTCTGACGGGCGCTTTATTGCGCCAACAGGTGCGCAAGTGGTTGAGTTGGGTGTACGCAATGCGACTATTCATCAAGTCGATGAAAAGGTTGAGGTCGATGATTTGGGTAGGCTTGCGCAGATATATGAGGGTATTTTGGAAGGGCTATTGTTGGATAACGGTCTAATTTGAAACCTAAAAAAGCGCCATATGTTTTAAATTTGGCGCTTTCTTAAGAAAACTGCTACGTAAGAATTTCTTCCATTCCAACTATGAATTCAGGCTTCCCACCATAAGAGGGATGTCTAATGTAAACGATGTCTTCATCTGGGAAAGCTTTTTTTAGCACATTCTACGCCTTTCCATCCTATACCAGCGATTACTTCAGGATTATAAATTAGTCTAAGTTTCTCTAAATAATATATTCCTATTTCAATTTCTTCGGAAGTTGGAGTTCTGTTTTTATTTTCATTATCTTCATAGTGAGGATGAAAAGGAAATGAATTCCAAAACAGAGGAGTAATTGATTTATTAGCAAGATATTCCCAAACTATAGTGGCTGTGTTCTCTGACTCTATTTTTGAAAAAACCAGCTTTTCAACTATTTTATTTAGTAAAGAATGATTGACATTTTTAAAAACAGATCCACTAGTGAATGGAATACCAGTAATTTTACATCCTTTATGCCCAGGCGCTTCTCCTACAAGAAGAATACGTGTCCCTTTCTCTTTCATCATTTCTTGCAGATATATGTGTAGATTTTTAGCGGCATCAGCATTTAGGTATGGATTAAATACTGTTTCAGTACTTTGAAAGTCAGTAAGTTCATTGACAAACGTTTCAATCGCATTCATCAATTTCTCTCTATAGATTCAACACATTTAGATCACAAAAACTAAAAAGTAATATCTAGACTTTAGTAAGTCAGCCCTACTCAATCCCAATATATAGCTCAACTTGACCGTACTCTAGATTACCCTCAACATAACGTTCAAAGTCTACGTGATAAGTTCTAGTATGCTCGCAATCACGATCATGGAAATATTCCCACGCCTTCTCCCATGCGTTCATTACCGTATTGGGCATATACCCTTCCTCGCTAAATACCAAATACTTACCAGCAGGGATAGTCACTGATACAACATCGCTAGAATGAGCAGCGCTAAGCACACTCTCAGCACTTAGAACATTCTCGCCCTCCGTCTGCTCATCTTCTGCTTTCCAACTAGCAACTACATCGAATGCACCGACTAAATCATCGCTCTCATAGTTATGATAGATACCATAAATATCAGCACCTTGCGCCAAATGGCTAACATGATTCTGATGAAACTTTTGCCAGAGCCGACCTAACTTTGCTGTGTCATGGCTGATTTCAGCATTATTGGTAGTGCGAATGCTAATACCTTTGCAGTTTATTGCTTCTACTAGCTGTTGAACGTCTGGACTCATAATAGCGCCTGTTTTTTAATTTATGATTTTAAACTTATAATTATTAAAATAGATGTTTAGGTTCTATAACATGATTAAATAAACTTAATCCGCCTCATCAATCCAATTCATTTGAATGGCTTCTAAAATACCTTCATTTGAGCGCTGCGGATCATCATCAAAGCCTTCAAGCTCAGTGACCCAACGATGCAAGTCCGTAAAGCGTATATATTGCGGATCGGTCTCGGGGAATTTCTCATACAGCTCGATAGCGATATCTAAACTGTCCGTCCATTTTAATTTTTGCGGGATCATAATCGCTCCTTAATAAAGCTATTTAGTTCGATAAAAATAATATGTCTATCCTAACAAAATTCATGCGTCGATTGTAGCTTTTGTAGGGTGCTTTACAAGCACCTTTTACTATATAAGATCTTAATAATGGTGCTTAAAAAGTACCCTACATTTATTTCATTAGCATTTTTAATTCATTCAATATCGGCTTATCGTTTCGGCTCTACAGATTTTACCGCCACTTGATGAGCATTCCATGTAATAATAACCTCAGTTAACTGCTCGCCTGCCATCTCTAGAATCGTTGGCGTATGTATTTTGCCGCGCTTGTCTTTGAGTACAAACTTAGTCATACCCACGCCCATTAATTGGTTTTTGACAAAGAAGCGAGTTTCAAAATAAACGTACTTTTTATCCCAACCAGCCAGCACACTACTCACTGTAATCTTATTCAAAAATTTTATTTCTTTGAGATAAATCATCTCTTGCATAGCGATGACCCACTGTAGGTTTTTGATACCCTTTTTATGGCAGCAAGTTATAGCCCAACGAGTAATATTCAGCTCTATAAAAGATAAATAGCGATAATTAGGCAGATGATCACGAAAACCCATGTCATGCGGTAACACCCGATAGCTACTTATAATCGGAGCACTTAGAGTTTCTATTGTTAACTTCTTAGTTGACGACTGTTGTTTTAGCGCTTGCTTAAGTAAATGAGTCATAATAAAAAAACGCAGTAACATATTCATAGATAATTCTCTAATTATTTTTAGGTATGGATAAAAGTTATAAAAAATAAATCAAAACCCTTCAACGCAAAAAAGCCACCGTAGTGACTTTTTTACTGTACGTTACTCTAAACGCCTATTCGACTATCTTAACATTACTATCGATTATCAGTAGTATAGAGCTTAGACGCTAGGGTTTATTGCAAGCTATAATCTATGGCAACTTAACAACAGTCCGAGTTAATGACCACTGCCATTAATACTGCGTACCATCTCTTCAACCATCTTCTTAGCATCACCAAAGATCATCATGGTTTTATCCATATAGAACAGACTGTTATCAAGACCTGCATAGCCTGTATTCATTGAGCGTTTGATGACCATTACCGTTTGTGCTTTGGTAACTTCTAATATTGGCATCCCAAAGATAGGTGACGCTGGATCTTCTTTTGCAGAAGGGTTGACGACATCGTTAGCGCCAATCACCAACACCACATCCGTACCTGCAAAGTCAGAGTTAATCTCATCCATCTCGATGATATCATCATAAGGCACATCCGCCTCAGCGAGCAAGACATTCATATGCCCAGGCATACGACCTGCGACAGGATGGATCGCAAAGCGTACTCTGACGCCTTCATCTTTTAGTAGCTCATATAATTCTTTGACCGCGTTTTGTGCGCGACCTTGCGCCATACCATAACCCGGTACGATAATGACATCGCTAGAGTTTGCCATTAAGAAGCCAGCGTCTTCAGCTGAGCCTGATTTGTAATTCTTCGGTGCGCCATCATCCGCGCCGCCTGCTACCGCTGATGTACCCATACCACCAAACAAGACGTTCAATAACGAACGGTTCATCGCTTTACACATGATATAAGATAAAATCGCACCTGATGAGCCAACGAGCGAACCTGCGATAATGAGCATTGAATTGCCAAGGGTAAAGCCAATACCAGCCGCTGCCCAACCAGAGAAGGAGTTGAGTAACGAAACCACTACAGGCATATCACCACCACCGATTGGCGCAATCCACATCCACCCAAAAACAATCGCTAGAACCGTCATCGCATAAAAGGCAGGTAAGGAGTCAGTCATAAAGTAGACCGCACCAAAGCCAATCATAGCGATAAATAATAACGCCTGTACGGGCTTGACCCAAGCACCAGATACCGTTTTTGCCCAGCTCTTAGCGGCAAGCTTACCAAAGGCAAAAAAGGAAGCTGAAAAAGTAATCGCTCCAATAAAGCAACCGATAAATAGCTCTAAGCGGGTGACAGTGCTATAGGCTACTTCGGTATGCAGTACCGTAGCTAAGGCAATAGCGACTGCAGCTAGACCTACGAAGGAATGCATTAAAGCGACTGTCTCTGGCATTTGAGTCATCGCCACCGTACGCGCTTTCCACAAACCAACAATAGCACCTAGCACCATAGCGCCGACAATCATCCAAAGTATCGGTCCCTCGGCTAAGAAAAAGGTCGTAACAATGGCAATAGCCATCGCCGCCATTCCGAAGCGATTACCTCTGATAGCCGTCTTTGGACTAGATAGACCACGCAGGGTTAAGACGAATAAAATAGCGCCTACTAAGTAAAACCAGTCTGCATTAGTAGCAATCAATGTTGTTAAATCACTCATACTTCGCTCCCGTTCTCACTAACATCAGAAGCGACAACTACTTTTTTGGGTTTGGGTCTAAACATCGAGAGCATCCGTTCTGTCACCGCAAAACCACCAAAAATATTAACGCTCGCCAAAAACACCGCGAAAGCGCCGAGTAAGCTAGTTGCGGTAAAAGCGCTGCCGTCAATGGTGACGGTCTGTAGCATAGCCCCTACTATGACAATACTAGAGAGCGCATTGGTCACTGCCATCAGTGGGGTATGCAGTGCTGGCGTCACCCCCCACACCACGTAGTACCCGACAAAAATAGCCAGTACAAATATGGTAAAAATCGCTACAAAGGGCGTGCTACCCATGGCGTCACCAGCTGTTGATGCTGCTAGAACGGTCGCAATCATTTTATCCTCCTTAATTTATTCAATACTCTTAATTTGATGCTTTTGATTCAATAACTCTTGATTCAATAATCATAGCCATTAACTTGAGCAAAAATTAGCGTTTAGTAAGTCGTACTTGACCATCATAAGTCACAGCTAATGCGCCCTGAATTTCATCATCCATATCTAGATTCAAGGTTAAATCATTGGCGGCGCTTTCACCTTCTACTTCAGCGATCAGCGTAGTAATAAAGTTCACCAAATTATTGGCGTATAGATCGGATGACTGAGCGGCTAGCAATGACGGAATATTATCAGCGCCTACGATACGCACCCCATTATCAGTAGTGATGGTTTCATCGGCGACGCTGCCTTCAACATTACCGCCAGTACCTGCAGCCATATCGATCAAGACTGAGCCTGCTTTCATTTTGGCAAGGGTGGCTTGATGTATCAGTCGTGGTGCTTTGCGACCGGGTATCTGCGCCGTAGTAATGACGATATCGGCTGCGCTCACGGCTTTGTCTACGACCGCTGCTTGGTCTTTGATATATTGCTCTGAAGGTGTCCAAGCATAGCCGCCTGTAGACTTAGCGGTTTGCGCTTCGGCTTCACTCATCGGTACATCTAGCCATTTGCCACCCAGCGACTCGACTTGCTCACGAGCCGTCGGGCGTAAATCACTAGCTTCGACTACCGCGCCCAAACGCTTAGCGGTTGCAATCGCTTGCAGGCCTGCAACGCCTACACCTAATATCACCACTTTAGCAGGCTTGACTGTTCCTGCTGAGGTCATAAACATCGGAAACGGTCGGGTATATTCGTTGGCCGCTAACAATACCGCCTTATAACCTGCCAAATTGGCCTGTGAAGACAGCACATCCATATTCTGCGCCCGTGACAAAGTGCGTGGCAGCAGCTCCATAGCATAGGCCGTCACGCCTTTAGTCGCATAGCTATCAAGGTTGGTATTACGATAAGGATCAAGCATACCGATAACAATCTGACCCAAGCTTAGCTGCTCGACCAAAGAAGCTGGCAAGTCATGAACGGTAGTAATGATACGAACATCGGCAATCGTCTGGGCAGCAGTAGCAGCAATGCTAGCGCCAGCGGCTTGATAGCTGGCATCATCATAATAAGCGCCGCGACCAGCACCAGCCTGTACAATGACCTCAAAGCCAAGCTTGCTCAGCTTTTTTACGGCGTCTGGGGTGATAGCGACTCGATTCTCATGAGCACTTTCTGCCTGATCTGCACTGATTACACCGATTTTCATACCGTCTCCTTATAACAAATAATTTTGATTAGCGTCTATTATTAGTCGCTTATTGATAGCCGTTTATTGTTGAAATATCCTACTAAAAGCATTATTAGTAGTACAGAGCTTGTTCACGCCTAAGAATAGCCGCTATCTGCATAATCTCATAGATTTAATAAATACTTTTGGCTGTTTCATCATTTTTATTTATTATAGAGATACCTTGACGTACTATTCATTGACTATTGATGACTCACAAGTAAATAAAAAGTTAAGTTAAAACTTTTTACTATAACTTTTATTGCTACATTCAAATATTTTATCGCTATCAATATCACCGAATCAGAACCCATATAAACTTAGGTATACTTAAGTCAACTTAGGTTTTGGCAGGGGAAAATGTAGCAACTCACTCCTTTATGCTATGGTAGCGATATCATATTAATGAATCACTAAGACAATAATCAGAACAAGGAATAAATATGTATTTTGTACTCTCTCCTGCAAAATCCTTAAATGAGATCGATGCTGTGCCATTAAATCTTGGCAATTATTATAGTCAGCCCGCCCTTATTGAAGACTCAGCTGCGCTCATAAAAAACCTCAAAGCTAAAGATCCGATAGACTTGCAAGAATTGATGAGTATTTCTGACGATCTAGCACAATTGAATGCACAGCGCAATCAAGCGTGGCAGCTACCCTTTACCTCTGATAATGCTAAGCCTGCGACTTATCTATTCGATGGCGATGTTTATACGGGACTTGCCAGCTATGAGATGGATAAAGAGACCATACTATATTTAAACGAGCACTTAGGTATTCTGTCAGGACTATATGGTCTACTAAAACCCTTGGATCTTATGCAGCCGTATCGTCTAGAGATGGGCACTAAGCTCAAAAACGAGCGCGGTGCTAATTTATATGAGTTTTGGGGTGAGCAGATCACTGACGCTATCAATAAGCAAATGGCAGATAGTGAGGACAAAGTATTAGTGAATTTGGCGTCGAACGAATACTTTAAAGCGGTTAAGAAAAAGGCATTAGATGCGCAAGTTATCACGCCTAGATTTGAGGATGAGAAAAATGGCACGTATAAAGTGATTAGCTTTTATGCCAAAAAAGCCCGTGGACTGATGGTTAAATATGCAGCAGATAATAAGCTGAACCATGCGGAACAATTAAAACAGTTTGATTTGGCGGGATATTATTATTGTGCGGAGGCTTCTGATGATAAGACTTGGACTTTTCGGCGGGATGCTGGAGATCAGTAGACTTTTAAAAAATAAGACTTCATAGGTTATCCTCAACTCTTAAGTTTAGAATTACTTATCAGAAATTTTAGGCGTTCTTTGCTTATCTGTTTCATAAAAATCTACCAGCGTGTTATGCATGTCATTTTCAGAAAATAGAGGGTCTTCATCGTTATAACTTGCTCTAAAGCCTTGATGAAATGCTTCTAAGTCTATTCTGGGTATTAAATCTTCATTAGCCAATGCCTCTTGATAACCTAAGGCATAACTGACTTCTCTAATATCGATACTTTCTGAACTCACTGCTTGTGCTTGAGTAACGCATACAACTGAAACAATTGTAGCCAGTAGCCTTATGCTTTTCCTATTCATTATTACAGTCCTCCTAAAATAAAAACTATTGTGCACAAAAAACCCCAATAAGCTCTCGCCTATCGGGGTTTTACTTTACTAAGCTTTACAGATTAATGAAGCATAAATTACATCATGCCGCCCATACCGCCCATACCGCCCATTCCACCACCGCCCATGCCAGCCATAGGATCAGCGCTTTCTGGTAAATCAGTGATCATAACTTCAGTAGTCAACATGAGACCTGCGACAGAAGCTGCGTTTTCTAGTGCTGAACGAGCAACTTTAGCTGGATCTAGGATACCCATCTCAAGCATATCGCCGTATTCACCAGACGCAGCATTGTAACCGTAGTTACCGCTACCGCTTTTGACTTCGTTAACCACTACTGAGGCTTCTTCGCCTGAGTTGGTCACGATTTGACGTAATGGTGCTTCCATGGCGCGACGTAGGATATTGATACCCGCGTTTTGGTCATCGTTGTCGCCACGTAGCTCAGACAATGCATTCATTGCACGAACTAAGGCAACGCCGCCGCCAGGAACTACGCCTTCTTCAACCGCAGCGCGAGTCGCATGTAGCGCATCGTCAACACGATCTTTTTTCTCTTTCATTTCAGTTTCAGTCGCAGCGCCAACTTTGATAACGGCAACGCCGCCAGCTAGTTTTGCCATACGCTCTTGCAGCTTTTCTTTATCATAGTCAGACGTTGATTCTTCAACTTGACGTTTGATAGACTCAACGCGGTTTTCGATATCAGCAGAGTTACCAGCACCGTCAACGATTACGGTGTTTTCTTTACCGACAGTGACTTTCTTAGCCGTGCCCAATTGCTCTAGAGTAGCAGTCTCAAGGCTCAGACCAATCTCTTCAGAGATAACCGTACCGCCAGTTAGCGTGGCGATATCTTCTAGCATGGCTTTACGACGATCGCCAAAACCTGGTGCTTTTACCGCACAAGTCTTCAAGCCGCCACGCATGTTGTTGACAACCAATGTTGCCAATGCTTCATTTTCTACGTCTTCAGCAATGATTAGCAATGGCTTGCTTTGCTGCATGACTTGCTCAAGTAATGGCACGATCTCACGGATATTGCTGATTTTTTTATCAACAAGCAAGATGTATGGGTTTTCAAACTCAGCGGTTAAGCTGTCTTGCTTATTCGCAAAGTACGGGCTGATATAGCCACGGTCAAACTGCATACCTTCGACAACTTCTAAGGTATCTTCAAAGCTTGAACCTTCTTCAACAGTGATGACGCCTTGCTTACCGACTTTTTCCATCGCTTGGGCAATCAACTCACCAATTTTAGTGTCTGAGTTGGCAGAAATAGAGCCCACTTGAGCAATTGCTTTTGAATCGTCAGCTGGGGTTGATAGCAAATGGATTTGCTCAACAGCAGCGCGAACGGCTTTATCGATACCGCGCTTAAGATCCATTGGGTTCATGCCGGCAGCAACAGACTTCATGCCTTCTTGCAAGATTGACTGAGCCAATACGGTCGCAGTCGTTGTACCATCACCAGCGACATCGTTGGTGCGGCTAGCGACTTCACGAACCAATTGAGCGCCCATGTTTTCAAATTTGTTTTCAAGCTCGATTTCTTTGGCAACTGAAACACCATCTTTAGTGATGGTTGGTGCGCCAAAAGATTTGTCGATAACCACGTTGCGACCTTTAGGGCCTAACGTTACTCGTACTGCATTTGCAAGAACGTTTACGCCGTCCATCATTTGTTTACGGGCGTCTATGCCGAATTTTACGTCTTTTGCCATTTTGATTTGCTCCAATTATTTATAGTTTTTAAAATAAAATAAAGATTACTGCTATTAAGCTTCTAGCACGCCTAATACATCAGATTCTTTCATGATAAGTAACTCTTCGCCGTCAACTTTTACCGTTTGACCAGCATACTGACCGAATAATACTTTATCGCCAGCTTTGACATCTAAAGCACGAGTCTCGCCATTGTCACGAATTTGACCATTACCAGTTGCTAACACTTCACCTTGTGACGGCTTTTCTTGGGCTGAACCAGGTAGTAAGATGCCACCCGCTGTTTTTGTTTCTTCTTCTATGCGGCGGACGACGATACGATCATGTAAAGGACGGATATTCATTAATATGACTCCAAAAGGTTAGTTATTTGAGGTTAAAATTATTTAATGTAGCGGTCTTAATATCATTATCTTTTAGTACTGTTTTTAGACACTCACCGTAGCGAAGATAACTATTAAGCTTGTCCCCAAAAGTGGGGGCAATAATAGATATCTTCAAGTGTAAAGCTAAAAACATTACAACAATATTATTGGCCATCGTCGTCTAACACTCTCTAAAAGTGTGATATTTCTAGAACAATAGCAGGAAGCTGCAGCCCCAAAATAACAGTGTCTGTTTATCATAATTAGAGTTTAGCCCGTAGCTTTACTTACACGGCGTTACCCATAGTCAAGACTCAAGACTTTTTGGCAAGATTGCATACAGCATCCAAACATCTATAGCGCGGCTCACTCTTGAAAATGTAACAGGATATGACCATTATAGGAGTTGAGCAAAGAGCTATACCTATACCTTTATAACAATAGCTAATAAATTAAAAAATACATTAAGGAAGCTTTATGAACGCTACTATTCAAACAACACGCAGCAAGCTCTTATCCACATTAACAATGGGTGCAAGTGTCGCTGCTATTGGAGCCTTAAGCATGACTACCCCTACTCTCGCTAACGCAAAAACTATCGCACCCTCAAGTGCTGATTATAGCTTTACCGTTGAAGACAAATATAAAGGCACAGCTACTCGTACACTAAGCAAATCAGGCAACGTTTGGAAATACGATGTCAATGCTTTAGTCGCTAAAGTTGCCAGCGCTTCGCAAAAAAGTACTTTTGTCATTAATGGTAACAATGTAGCCCCAACTCAGGCCAGCACAACTTACAAATTGTTTGGAATTGGTCGTACTCACAGCCTCAGCTTTAACTCAGGCAATAAAAAAGTGGCTAGTACTTATAAAGGCAAAACGGTTAATCTAAATATGGCGCAGCAAGCCTTTGATGATTTAAGCTTAGAAGTACAAATTCGCCAAGACTTGCTAAATGGTAAATTCTCTGGCAACTACTATATGGCCAAAAAAGATAAAATTGAAAAAACCCCGTTTAAAAACTCAGGCAAAGCCAAAATCACGGTTCCTGCTGGTACTTTTGACACCGTACGCGTTGATCGTATCCATGATGATAATAGCCGCTCAACCAGCTTTTGGTTAGCGCCTAGCTTAGATTATCTACCGGTAAAGGTAAGCCAATTCAATGATGGTAAGAAAATGGATTTAGAATTAACCAAAGTAAATTAAGTTTTGCTTAGATAATATGGATTTTACAAAAAAAGCGGCGCTCTAAATATAGAGCGCCGCTTTTTATTTTACTACAACAAAATTTAAATTAATGAGAGCGAGGTTTTTTGATCACATTATTCATAGAAGGTAGACGCTTTAATAATAAAAACAACCACGTATTAATCAGCATCAGTAGAGCAAAATCGATACTATAAAGTAAAATCTCAAGCCAACCGCTACCATATAGTCTAACAAATAGCGTAACCCCACTAGCGCCTAGGTAAACCAAAGTTAACATGCTACCCACTAGCAGTACATAAGGGGATCTACCCTTAAAGATCGCAGGCGTAAAGATAAAGGCAGGTAATAGCCATAAGCCATACCAAACAATACCACCGAGAATATCAGGGCTATTAGGATTAACCATGCTAATAAATAAGGGCATAGCTAACAATCGATAAGCCAACCATAGCAGCCAAGTTATCACTAAACGCTTATGCATAGGCGCGATAGGCTTGCTGGTCTTAGTAGAGCGTGCTGGTGGTTTACCAATCGTAGCAGACCGCTTGGCTGCGGCAGCTTGATCAGTATCGGGCAGCGCTGATATATCTAAGTCAGCTTTATTATCAGAGAGTTTATTAGTCATTAAAGATATCTACTTCCTAATTAAGCGCTGCTACTCACAGCAACGAACATAGCTTATTATTGTAGCTTAACGCTGCCAATCCGCTTTGGCCAAAGCGACCGCTGCAGTAGCCAGACGATATCCTTGAGCAACTGCTAACTCGCGCTCATCATTGGTCACTTTTTGGTCATGACCTGCACCACTGACATGGCTTGCGCCATAAGGCGTACCACCGCGCTGAGTGCGATTGAGCGCAGGCTCACCATAAGGCAAACCGACAATCATCATCCCATGATGGATCAGTGGCAGCATCATCGTAAGTAACGTGGTCTCTTGCCCTCCATGCATGGAGCCTGTGGCAGTAAATACCGAAGCAGGCTTATTTTGCAGGTTACCCGCCAGCCAAATAGTAACCGTATTATCCCAAAAGTACTTCAGTGGCGCGGCCATATTGCCAAAATGAGTCGGACTACCCAGCGCTAGACCCATACAGTCTTTTAGATCGTCCATAGTACAATACAGATCACCGTCATCTGGAATAGCAGGCGAGCTGGCAGTCGTTTCAGGGGCTACGGGCGGCACTGTGCGAATCCGCGCCGTCATGCCAGCATCTTCTATACCTTGTGCTATGGCATAAGCTAACGTTTTGGTCGTACCATGATTAGAATAATAAAGCACTAAGACATAAGGGGTATTCTGACTCATTAATAAAATCCTTTTTGAGGGAGCTGTTAAGCTTAAAATAGCTATCAGACTTAGACACTAATTATACCATGCGTGGGTTGTCAGCTAATACATAAAGCTGTGACTGATTGACTTCCTAACTGTTTATTCCTAACTGCTTAATAGTCATCTAACGAGCATCTAAGTATCATAGTGACAGCAAGCGATAACTATGCATTTTGACACAAATTATGAGCAGAATTTAACGCTATAATTTTGTTACACTATCGTACCTCTACTGCTGCTAAATGACCGCTATGAATAATGCCTTAAAAAAACTACCCTTTTTGCAGCAGCGCTGGTTTCAGTTTACTAAGTTTTTGATACGGCATTTTTTTGAAGATAACTGTCAGCAGAAGGCCGCTTCATTGACATATACAACGATGCTGTCAATCGTACCTATGTTGACAGTGCTGTTGATGATTTTGTCTTCTGTACCTGCACTCGCTTCAGTTCGAGCACAGATCTATGAAGTCATTTATAGCAATTTGCTGCCACAGTCGAGCATGCAGGTGAGTAAATACATCAATAGCTTTGCTGAAAAATCCTCTAACTTAACTATTATTGGCGCGATGATTTTATTTGTCACCACTATTGTGACTTTGACCACTATTGAGCGCGCCTTTAACCAAATCTGGCGGGTGGAAGATCGCTCAGGTGGTCTTAAGAGTATATTGCGCTATTGGACCATAGTGACTTTGGGACCTTTAGTGTTGGGCACAGCGTTTATAGCCTCAAGCGCAGTGCAAAGTTTGAGTTTTCTTAATCGTCAAATTGGTGGCTATGGTATCGACTGGGCATTTTGGATTCAACTGGTCACTATCGGTATAACGGTGACTGGCTTTATCGCTATGTATTGGTTTATACCTAAGGCAAAGGTGCCTTTTAAAAGTGCGGCGCTTGCTGGAGTTATTGTCGCTATTGTGTTCGAGATGCTCAAGCACGTTTTTGGCACTGTGATGACTAACTTTACCAGTTATGAGGCCATTTATGGTGCGTTTGCCGCGCTACCAATATTCTTATTATGGATATACCTGTCTTGGAATTTGATTCTATTAGGTGTGGAGATCAGTTATACCCTGACGATTTTTGATACCGAAGAGGTCTACCCGCGTCACCCTTTGCTTAGCTTATTGGATATGCTCAATTTGGTTTATAGTCGTCATCTAGAAGGCGATGCGGTCAGTGAGCAGGAGTTGCGTAAAGTATTAGGCCGTAAAGAGCTGCCAAAATGGTATACCTATATTAACTACTTACAAGATAGCAATCTAATTACGATGACCGCAGATGATGAGTATGTACTCAAAAAAGATCTGAGTAATATGACGCTATGGGACTTTTATCGGACACTACCCTATCCGTTGCCCATCAAAGATGAGCTGGATGAGATGAAGCATAATCAGCAAAAGCCATGGCTTAGCCTGTTAGTGGATCGCCTTGAGAACACCGAGAGCTATGCCAAAGAGCAACTTAATTTGCCATTAGCGACTATCTTCGTCCATAGCGCGCCGCGCGAAAAAACGCCAGCGGACAATAAAGATCATGACTATGAGCAAAAAGGTCGTGATAAAGTGCATAGCGATAACTCAACCCCGCATTTTGTCCCTGAAGCTTATGACAAAGACAGTCTTGTTGTACATGACAACAACCATCACGAAGCCATCATTCCAGATGACCTTGAACCTAGCAAATCTAATAGAACCAATAACAAAAAGGCTACTCGCAGCGAGGCACAGCCTATTTTATCCAAAGACAATATCATCACCGAAGCTGATAACCCCGAAATGTTTAAGTAGCTTTTATTGATATTTACAGGGTTTAAATAGATCCATTATAAGCGTTTGGTTGAATCTTAAGCTTGATGCTCGTTTATATTACTGCTACCTCTAACTAGGAGCTTACGACAGTGCAAGAGAACTCTAAAAACAAGCTTTCTAAACGCATCTTGGATAGTCTCACGACATGGCCAAAAGATTTTCTTCATCTGCTATCGCTTGAGACTTTGACCAATTTGCCCGATCGTTTGAGAAACATCTGGCAAAAGCTACTTGGCTCTTACTGGTTTATCCCTACTACTTTGATTGTGTTAGGTATTCTCTTAGCACCTTTAATACTCTCTATTGATGAGCGCTTTGATAGGGAAATGGTACGAGATATTGGCTTTGCCTTTACTGGTGATGCTGATGCGGCACGCGCGATTATGACCTCGATTGCAGGGGCAGTATTAGGAGTAGCAGGTACTACTTTTTCGATTACTATTGCTGTACTATCTATGGCATCTTCGCAATTTGGCCCTAGGCTACTGCGTAACTTTTTGACAGATACACCCAATCAGTTTGTCTTAGGTATATTCTTAGGCACTTTTAGCTATAGCCTATTGGTACTCAAGTCCATCCATAAGTTTGACGTTGATTTTGGCGTGCCACAATTAGCCGTTACTTTTGCTATTATCTTAGCCATCATATGTGCCTTACTATTGGTATATTTCGTACAGCATATGGTGCATGCTATTCAGGCATCTCACGTCATTGAGGGTGCGAGCAATGAAGCTATTAAGAATATTCATTATTGGTACAGTGATCATTGTGATATTCAGCATCAGCGCGATACAAAAGATAAAGATGTCGTGCAATATCTTGATTGGTCGGCAACGTCGATCTATGCCTCTACCGCAGGATATTTACATCAGATATATATAGAGACACTAACTGCCCTAGCCACTGACTATGGCGGCGTTATAAAGCTGCATACTAATCTTGGCGACTTTGTCACTGATCATAATATTATAGGATACTTTTATCAGCGTCCTGCCGATCACATAAGTTTCTTACAAAAAACCAAAACCTCACATCTGGCTGTCATGCCAAGAGCACCCGACGGCTTATTCTGGCAACGCTTTGCTGCGGGTATCGAGATTGAGCCTAGACTCTCTCATTCTGATGATATTGCCTACAGTTTAGGGCAAATGACTGAGATTGCCGTCCGTGCCCTATCCCCTGGTATTAATGATCCAAAAACGGCAGTGAACTGTGTACAGTCACTAACGACTTGTATCAGTATAATGATGCGGCGCCAACCGCCCAGTCCTTATCATTTTTATGTATTGCCTCATGACAAGGATGTAGTCGATGTTGCTGCTGATAAGTTGCGAATAGCAACCTTAGCAGTCGTTACCAAAAACCCTAAGATTTCGGACTTTATCGATAGCTCTCTCGGTGAAATACGTCGCTACGCTACGGCAGACTTAATGGTGTTAAAAGCGCTATGCCAAGCTATTACAGACTTAAACTATGCGCGGGTCAATAGCGCACAGCGTCAAGCTTTACTGCATGAGCTGACTCTCATTGAGCGTGCAGGACGAGAAAACCTTGCCTATAATGAGTTGATGTTAGACTTGCAAGCCATGTGTGCTCAGGCTCGGCAGTTTATCCATGATGATAACGCCAAGCATCAATATTTTGAATACACTAGCGCCTTTAATGAGCATATTCGTAAAGCATTAGAGACCCAATCAAGCTAGCTTTCGCTTTATTACTTTTGAATCAATCAAGACCTATCAAAGAGCTTTTTATGACATCCGCAACCAGCCTAACTGTACTTGAAATCAGCGCTATATTTTTGTCAATCACAGCGCTTTTGACTTATGTTAATCATCGCTTTATTGGACTGCCAACCACCATTGGTGTGATGGTAATCTCTATCTTGCTATCTATTGTAGCGATATTTTTGGGGTTTTTAGGATTTGATCAGTTGATTGATTATGAGATGAGCTTACTAGATCAGCTTGATTTTACTGAGGTTTTGCTCGATGGTATGCTCTCTATGCTATTATTTGCAGCCGCATTACACGTCAATGTTAGCGATTTGAGACGCTATAAGCTGCCTATTGGTATTTTAGCTTGCATCGGCACTATAGTGTCAGCGGTACTTATTGCAGCGGCTATCTATTATATGCTGCCCCTGTTTGGCTTTGAGCTATCCTTTATTTGGTGTTTACTATTTGGCGCTTTAATCTCACCGACTGACCCAATCGCGGTTATGGGTATTTTGGCCTCAGCAGGTGCTCCTAAGAGCATTGAGACCGTTATCGCTGGCGAGTCTTTATTTAACGACGGTATTGGCGTTGTTATCTTTGTATTATTACTAGGTATTTTATCGAGTGGCGATATTCCCACAGTCAACTATGTGGCGCATACGCTAGCCGTTGAAGCTGGCGGCGGTATCGTTTTTGGTCTAGTGCTCGGCGCTATTTTGTATTATATGCTCCAGAGTATTGATAGTTATCAAGAAGAGGTGCTGTTGACCTTAGCTGGCGTAATCGGCGGTTACGCGCTTGCCAGCCATTGGCATCTATCAGGGCCATTGGCTATGGTGATGATGGGACTAATGGTAGGTAATCGCGGTCGCGCCTTAGCGATGAGTGACAAAACTCGCCATTATATCGATCTATTTTGGGAATTGATTGATGAGATATTAAATGCGATTTTATTTGTATTAATCGGTTTAGAGGTGGTGATGATTGCCTACTCTGGCAATCTATTTATAGCAGCAGGCTTGACGATTATTATCGCACTGTTGGCGCGATTTATCGTCGTCGGTACTACCACGCGTACCTTTAGACATCAGCTTGAGCTACCTGTTGGCGCTTGGAAAGTTTTGACTTGGGGCGGGTTGCGTGGTGGTATTTCGGTAGCGCTAGTATTGCAGCTGCCAGCAGGTCGCGAGCGTGACATCCTATTGGCATTGACTTATGGGGTCGTTGTATTCTCTATACTGGTGCAAGGACTCAGTGTGGGCCGAGTGGCCAAAACCATCAGCCCTATTAAGGATGAGCAGTTATAGCATTGACAATAGGATACTTTAAATCAAACCTTTACGTTTCATATTGAGATAAACCACAATGACAATGACGATATTTAATAGTAAGATACCCAGCTTGAACCAGTCAAACGGACTTACTATTAAATAATAAAGCTCAATAGGAATAAATATCCCATAACCGATGACGCTGAACCAATACGCCCATGTCTTATCTTGCCACAAGCCATAAGCTTCAATAAAACGCAAACTGATATAAACACAGATGAATATCAAGAACAGCGTCCAGTTTTCACTCGCTTTTTGAGCAAGCGCTACTGTGCTCTCTACTTGCGGCGCGAGCAGCTGACCAAAATACTGCTGCCAAGTCTCAGTAGCCGTTGCCAGCCATTGATCTAAATCCTTATGCCATAGACCTAATGCACCAGCGGCTATCAACGCACCAACACCTTTGACGATCTCATAAATAGCGACAGCTTTTATAGACTCAGAAGACACTTTAGCGGTAACAGGCGGTGACTTGGATTGGTACTGTGGCGCTTTAGCCAAAGAAAGTCTCCACAACGCGCCCTTGCAGACACTGATTATAGAATGGCGTGTTTTTACCATTAGAATGCATAGTATCGGAGGTGACTTGCCACTCAAGGTTAGGATTTACCACCACCGCACCGCCTGTAGTAGCATACTGCTCATCAATACCAGCGATACGTGCTGGGTTTAGACAAATCTTGTCCACCAGCTGCTCTCTACTTAGCACCTCATCACGTACTAATTGACAGGCTAACGCCATAAAGGTGTCAAAGTTGGAAATGCCTGGGGTACTCTCAGCGAATGGTGCTTTTTTGGCAGTGGCATTTAGCGGCTCGTGATGGCTACAGATAGCATCAATCGTACCGTCTTTGAGGCCTCGACGTAGTGCTTTTTGATCGGTGTTACTACGAAGCGGCGGCAATACGTACGCCATAGAGTTGAAGCCTTCTAGGTTATCATCTGTTAAATACAGCTGGTGCATCGCCACATCACAAGTGACTGGCAATCCTTTATTTTTTGCCCAGCGCATCAGCTCTACTGAAGACTTACAGGACAGTTGGCTAAAGTGCGCAGCGATGCCCGTTTCTTCGACCATCAACAACTGAGTAGATAAGGCGACCGTTTCTGCAATCCACGGGATGCCCTGCAAACCATGATAAGAGGCAATATAACCTTCATGAGCGACGCCATCACCCGACAAGCTTGGCTCATTAGGATAGAAAAATACTTTCATGCCAAAAGTTGCTGCGTACTCTAGGGTACGTAGTAATACCAAATCATTAGCAAAAGGTCGACGGGCATTAGAGACAGCAATACAGCCGCCTTTTTTGAGTCCAGCAATATTGGAAGGGTTTTCCCCTTTTAAACCTTCGGTCAATGCGCCTAAAATATGCAAATAAATCCCGCCATCGTCTAGTGCACGTTCACGCAGACCTTTTAATAATGAGCCATTTTCTAATATAGGATTGGTATCAGGTGGCGTTACCACATGCAAAAACCCATTAGCACGCGCCGCACGACCTTCAGACGCCAGCGTACCATGCTGCTGTAACCCAGGCTCACGCAAACGCGCGCACAGATCGACTAGTGGTGGTAATAGCCAAGTCTCACGCTCGTCGGTCAGTTTTGCTAATTGAGCGCTAGTCGTTTTTGACAATGCTTTTTTAAAGGCTTCTGGAAGTAAATCGTGCATCTTAGTATCTGAATTTGTAACGTTAGTCATGAGCGTTATTACCGTATCAATAAAGGGTGTAAATAAGAATAAAACAGCGTATCTACATACTAGCTATCCAAATATTAGCTATTTAGCACTTGATGAAAGCGCCTGATGAAAACGCTGTCCCTCCATAGCCATGGACAATACCGCCATACGAATGGCAACGCCATTACTGACTTGTCTAAGAATCACTGACTGCGGCCCGTCTGCCACACTAGAGGCGATCTCAACCCCGCGATTCATCGGTCCTGGATGCATAATCAAGGCATCAGGCTTAGCCAGTGCTACGCGCTCAGGAGTAATACCATATTGCTTATAATACTCGTTTGATGAAGCCAGTAGCGGCGAGCCAATACGCTCATTTTGTATTCTAAGCCCCATAATGACATCACAGTCTCGCACACAATCATTCATATCCTCATAAACAGTGACACCAAAACGTTCAATACCTTTAGGTAACAAGGTACGCGGTGCAATCACCCGAATATCTTTGACCCCAAGCGTTTGCAGCGCACTGATATCGGAGCGAGCAACACGCGAATGCTTCACATCACCAATGATAGCTACTGATAGCTCTTCGAATGGGCGCGGGGCTTCACGGTGAATAGTTAGCATATCGAGCATGCCTTGGGTAGGATGCGCATGCCAGCCATCACCGCCATTGATAATAGCAATATTTGGCGTCACCTCAGTCGCCATAAAGTGCGCCGCACCAGAGGCCGAATGACGCACGACAAAGATATCAGCAGTCATCGCCTGCAAGTTCCATAGCGTATCACGCAAGCTCTCACCTTTTTTGGCACTAGAGCTGGCAATATCGAGATTTAGCACATTCGCGCCGAGCCGCTTTTCTGCCACCTCAAACGTAGTACGTGTACGCGTTGAAGGCTCAAAAAACAGATTCATCACCGTACAGCCCTCTAGCTCAGGACGGTTGATCAATTGACCATTTTCATCAATAAAGGTTTCAGCCTTGGCAATGATCGCTTGCAATTGCGCCTTATTTAAGCCTTCTACTCCCAAAAAATGCCTTATACTACCATCACTATTGAGCTGTGGCAGGCTCAGCGAAGTATTGAGCCGCTGATGAATAGTTTCTGGATCAAACTTGGCATGTTCAGAAGGTAATACCGTATTATTTACACGACTACTGTTAGAATTTGGCATAATGGCAAGTCTTTATTGTTGGTTTAGTTTAGGGCAATTGATGGCTCATACTATCGGCAATAAACAGCAAAACTACGCTCAAATTGTATCGAACCTGTTTTACTAATAATTGCTAATGGACTTTATAAGCTTATCAATATTAGCTATAGTGTAGCTGATTTTACCGTACTGACAAAGATATAGTCGGAGTACTTTTAAACCGCTACGGTGTTGCCCACCCTAGATATACTTATTGTACTATCTGCGGTCGGTCGCCTTGTAGTAATTTTAAAATTCCTTGACTATAGCGTAGCATCTCATTTGCACCCGTTAGGTGTATTAGGTATATTGCCAGCGATCAGTCATTAATGATCACTCAATAACCGTGTTCAGCTGACAGCACCTGCCAAAACCATAGCGCTTATCAAAATTTTATTATAATCCTACTGACTAGGAAAGTTTATGACCACTTTGACTCAATATCTAAATAATCACTCGACTAATACTGCTGTGAACGAGACGATTGCTACTATTACTGAGGTCGGTAAAACGATTGCCCAACTCCTGCGACGCGGTGCATTAGCTGACATCTTAGGCGAGGCTGGTAATCAGAACGTGCAAGGCGAGGAGCAAAAAAAGCTCGATGTCCTAGCCAATGACTTACTATTAGACGCTTTAGCGAGTAACGCGCATTGTGCTGGGGTAGCCTCGGAGGAGTTGGACAACTCAACGCCTGCTCATACTGATGGTAGCTTGCTCGTGTTATTTGATCCTTTAGATGGCTCATCAAATATCGATATTAACATGGCAGTTGGCACTATCTTCTCAATCTTACCCTACCAGCGCCAAGGTCAAATCAGCGTAGACAAAGACTTTTTGCAAGCGGGTAATCAACAACTGGCAGCAGGTTATTTGCTGTATGGCACCTCCACTATGCTTGCGCTGACCATAGCAGACGATGTGGCTATGTTTAGCTTAGATCCTGATAGTGGCGACTATGTCCTTATTGAAGAAAAAATACAAATCGATGCTGATACCAGTGAGTATTCTATCAACAGCTCAAACTATCGCTATTGGCGTGCCCCTATGCAGCAATATATCGATGAGTTAATCGATGGCGAGGCAGGGGTTCGCGGACGCGACTTTAATACTCGCTGGGTCGCGGCTATGGTCGGTGACGTGCATCGTATCCTTTGTCGCGGTGGATTATTTACTTATCCCTTTGATACTAAATACGCGCACAAGGCAGGCAAGCTGCGTCTGATGTATGAAGCCAATCCGATGAGCTTACTGATTGAACGCGCAGGTGGCGGTGCAACGGATGCTGTTAATCGTATCTTAGATATCGAGCCTAATGATATTCATCAGCGTGTGCCTGTTGTACTTGGCAGCAAAAACGAAGTGGCTTATGTCAAAGACTTACATTTGCAACATGCGGCTAAATAATCTTTTTGCTATCAGCAGTGCTCATTTATGAATGTTCAACAGACCCTAATCCCTTAAACTTGTTTTTATCATTATATGGTTCACTATGACAGCAGACCTACATCGACCTGACGATTTGATCACCTCTGATAAAAATCAAACCGTAAAGCTAGTCAAGGCTTTACTATCACAAGCACGCCAACGTAATAAGCTGGCGCAAACGGTGCTTGAAGGGGTGCACTTATTGGATGCAGCGCTGGGTCATGGCTATCGTTTTGTACAAATATTGGTTTCAGAATCAGCAAAATCGCATCCTGAAGTGCAGCAGATATTGAGTCGCTTAACCACAGATATTGATGTTTTGACTTTATCAGACTCGTTATACAAGAGCATCCGTAGCTTAGGCTCAGGTATTGATATTATGGCGATCATTGATATACCAGCGCCCGTCTTGCCTGTTATTACGACCGACTGCTTAGTGCTAAATGATGTACAGGACAGTGGTAATGTTGGTACATTATTGCGCACTGCTGCAGCGGTAGGTATCAGTACGGTGCTCTGTACTAATGCCACTGCGCAAGCGTGGTCACCAAAGACCTTACGGGCGGGCATGGGCGCACAATTTGCTCTGACTATTTATGAGGGCTTAAGTAGCCAAGATATCTTAGATAAAGTACAAGTTCCTTTATTAGCAACCAGCTCACATACCGATACGCTCATTTATCAACATAATCTACGTGCGCCTGTAGCGTGGATCATGGGACATGAAGGTCAAGGCGTCTGTGATGAATTAATGCAATGCGCTACTCCTATTGCCCTACCCCAGCCCAATGGACAGGAGAGCCTTAATGTGGCAATTGCTGGCGCGCTTTGTTTTTATGAGACCTTACGTCAAAGACAGTATTCGTAAAGTAAAAGATAAAAAATTCGTTTTATAATAAAAATCCCGCTATTCAGAATAGCGGGATTTTCATTTATCAGACGGTATAAAGCTCAGTAATTAAATTGAGCGATCATAATGAATAATTAAACTTTACTAGTCAGCTCAGGCAAGGCATCAAATAGATCGGCTTCTAAGAAATAATCCGCTACACTAGCGATAGGTGAATCTGGATCGTTATTGATAGCGACGATAACCTTAGAGTCTTTCATACCAGCTAGATGCTGGATAGCACCTGAGATACCAGCAGCAATATAAAGATCAGGGGCGATGATTTTGCCTGTTTGACCGACCTGCATATCGTTAGCGACGTAACCGGCATCGACTGCTGCACGTGAAGCACCGATAGCGGCACCTAATTTGTCAGCGAGTGGCTCAATGTATTTGGTAAAGTTCTCACCATTCGCCAGCGCTCGACCACCAGATACCACAATAGATGCTGAAGTCAGCTCAGGACGATCAGATTTGGCCATCTCTTCAGACACAAAAGTAGCTTTATCAGACTGTTGTACATTATCGATAGCCTCAACAGTCGCTGAGCCACCCTCGCTTGCAGCAGGATCAAAAGCAGTCGCACGCACCGTGAGCACTACTTTATCTTCTGAAGTCTTGACCGTAGCTGTAGCATTACCTGCATAGATAGGACGCTCAAAGGTTTGTGCATCGACTACTTTGGTAATCTCTGACAACATACTGACATCCAGCAAGGCAGCTGCACGTGGCATAAAGCCTTTACCAGTAGTAGTCGCAGGCGCAAGAATGTGGCTATAGTCGCCTGCGATATCAGCAACCAATAGCGCGATATTCTCAGCCAACTGATGCTCATACACAGCATTATCTGCGACTAGCACTTTGGTCACGCCTTCAACTTTTGCCGCTTCATCAGCCACAGCTTGGTTACCACTACCTGCAACTAATACATGAATATCGCCACCAATTTCTTTGGCAGCAGCGATCGTATTAAGCGTTGCCTTTTTTAGACTGGCATTGTCATGTTCTGCATATACTAAAACTGCCATGATTATTATCCTTTATTTATTCGTATTATCTTATAAGATTAGCCTATTCAACTAGCGGCTCAATTAAATGACTTTTGCTTCATTTTTAAGCTTATCTACTAGCTCATCTACTGATTTTACTGTAATACCAGCTTTACGCTCAGCAGGTGGCTCAACTTTGATGATTTGTTGCTTAGAGCTCATATCTACGCCAAAGTCAGCAGGAGTTTTCTCATCAAGCGGCTTTTTCTTAGCTTTCATAATGTTAGGCAATTTGGCATAACGTGGCTCATTCAAGCGTAAGTCGGTAGTGATTAGCGCAGGTAGCGATAAAGCTACGGTTTGCAAGCCACCATCAACTTCACGGGTGACGTTTACTTTATCGCCGTCAACTTTGACCTCTGAGGCAAAAGTGCCTTGACCAATACCCATCAACGCCGCCAGCATCTGACCCGTTTGGTTATTATCATCATCGATAGCTTGCTTACCCAAAAGAATGATATCAGTCGCTTCAGACTCAGCAATGCTCTTTAAGATTTTAGCCACTTGTAATGGATAAGGCTTATCATCTGTTTGAACCAATACGCCACGATCTGCACCAAGCGCTAATGCTGCACGAATCTGCTCTTGCGACTCTTTTGGACCAATAGATGCGACGATAATTTCATCAATGATACCGGCTTCTTTTAGACGAACCGCTTCTTCTACGGCAATCTCATCAAACGGGTTGATAGACATCTTAGTGTTGGATAAATCGACCGCTGAATGATCGGCTTTTACTCTTACCTTTACGTTATAATCGATAACGCGCTTGACCGCTACTAATGCTTTCATACGTTCCTCTTTTGTTATATATAAATGTAAATTTTGAATTAAAAAATAAATAAAAAGTCTTATGTTATAGACGTAAATTTATAATTAAGCTATTTAGCTCATTTTGTAATAACTAGTGGCTAATGATTTTTCTGACTGTGTTTACTAGACCTGACTATCTTGCGTGAGAGCATCTACAAGGTCAAGACGAGGCGGTGAATAATCGGTCATAAATTTATCACTGTTTTCAAACACAAGCTTTGTAAGCTACAAATATTCTTGAAAATTTCGATTATATCTTAGAAGTTATAGCCTTGTTTTATAAGTTATAACCTTGTTAATAACAATGGTAACCCTTTATAGCATCACTGTGCTTTAATTTGCTTAACGTTTTGTTATGTTTTAGAAAACACTTCAACATTGCTTTTTTGTTTGACGCCATTGTTATAAGCCGTCACTAAGATCTCGTTGTCACGAATATCATCAAACAACGACCAATCAGGGCTAATATCGCTATTTTTTATCACGCTCATATTCGCTGTCGTTTCCATAATGACTGCAAATACCTCTGATTTAGATTTAATCCCATTTTGACGCAATATTTGCTTGATATCATTGGTGCTGAGCTTAGCTTCTTTTAGGTTATCCCAGAGATACTCGCCATTAGACATCAAAATGATAGGCTGATTGTCTATCAAGGCTTTAAAAGGCTTAAACTTGCGTCTCATAATAGAGAGTAGCGCTTGCAGCATAAATAGCATGCCGATCGCAAATACGCCTTGTAATAGCGATGTAGATTTTGACAATACAGTAGACGCCAGAATACTACCAATACCGACGGTCATGGCCAAATCATAGCTGGACAGTTTTGAGAAACTTCGCAACCCAACGATGCGTGTGAACAATATTAAACAGAAATAAAACCCTATCACCGACAGCGCTATGCCAATGACTTGCTGCCAATCAATCAAGAACCAAGCTTGCCACTCCATAAAACCTTCCTATACCCTACCCTTGATTTAGTGCGTTTAAACATTTTTATTAATTATTAATTATTAATTATTAATTATTAATTATAGAGGAGTTTGTTAGTCGGGCGTGTTGCTTTCTTTTGGTAATAATTTAACAAGACTTACAAATAGGGCGTGTTGTACAAAAATTTAGCACAAAAAAAGCAACCTCTTATTAGGTTGCTTTCGCGATACAGTCTAGACAATATTTTTGTTTTAACAAACAAAGTAATCTAACGTTTTAAAATTAATGCTAATAAATAGAGCGGATCATATTCAATAGCTATAAGAATTAAAGGGCTTCGATTTGCTCAGCTTGTGGGCCTTTTTTGCCTTCACCTAAAACGAAAGATACTTTTTGGCCTTCGGCTAGAGTTTTGAAACCACCACCTTGGATAGCGCTATAATGAGCGAATACATCTTGGCCGCCATTATCTTGTGCGATAAAACCAAAACCTTTAGCTTCGTTAAACCACTTTACAGTACCTTCAACTTTATCTGACATAAATTTTCCTAACTCTTTAACGGTTGGCAAGACGTGTGTCATTACCGATTAATTGACAAATACTTATTCGATCTATTAGCAGAATGCTAAAACTAAATAACACTCTATCCCAATGATACAGTACTATTCCAGCCTTAAATCGCTTAAGTACCCTTGTAGTATAGCAGTTTTTATAATCAAAGATAGGCTAAATTAAACCGTTTTGTAAAAAATTTAAGACCAGTATTAGCATCATATTTTTAGATAATACTGCCTGTTTTTAGGCCTATAATTTTCTCAATAGATCGCTTCTATATAGCAATCTAGCCTTAATTTGGCAAAGGCAACCAAGGCGATGCCAGCACCAATGAGCACAAGGCAAAAAATATTAAAGCAAACGATTGGCTATAAGCGATGTACTTAGAAGGTACGACTAAATCTGCTGCTGAATCAGGTATGCCTTTGAGTTTGAGCAAGCGTGTGCCATAAATCCAACCAAACACAGTATAAATACCATAAGCGGCAGGAACGGCAGCGGCAAGTAGGGTTAAGTCAATAATATATAACATCACCACTGATACAAAAAACCAAGAGGTATCTAATAATGATGCGATTTGAAATAGCTTAGACTTGGGTAGCTTGCCATCATTACGCCTGAGCATCTCCCCTTCTATCCAAATCAGCACGGCAACTAGCGCACTAAAAGTAATATAAGCAAATTGCGGGGTCAGCCAGTCTGGAAAAGATATTTGCACAGTACAACCTATAGTCTAAAATGAGAAATAAAGAGTAACAAGAATGGTGAACTTGTAAATAGCCATTATTCAGCTACTTACTAATAAATGCAGCAAGGCTGTTTATATTAGGTAGCTCTTAGCAAATTTCAAGCGTTATCGTAATGACAGCTTATATAATGCTCTTAGCTCTAATAATAGAGCCCACTAAAAAACCCATGCTATCAAGTTGACAACATGGGTTTAATCTTTACTAAATCAAAAAATCTACTGCTAAACTAAAGCGTTTTTGTCTTAGTTTTTGTCTTTATCGATGATTTTATTGCCACCGATCCAAGGCATCATGGCGCGTAATTTAGCACCAGTGATTTCGATTGGATGCTCAGCGTTGTTACGGCGACGAGCGGTCATTGAAGGATAGTTAGTAGCTCCTTCAGAGATGAACATTTTAGCGTATTCACCAGACTGGATACGCTTCAAGGCATTACGCATAGCTTCGCGTGATTGCTCATTGATAACCTCACAACCCGTCACGTATTCGCCATATTCAGCATTGTTACTGATTGAATAGTTCATGTCAGCGATACCGCCTTCATACATCAAATCAACAATGAGTTTTAGCTCATGCAAGCACTCAAAGTAAGCCATCTCTGGTGCATAGCCTGCTTCAGTTAACGTCTCAAAACCCATTTTGACAAGCTCTACAGCGCCACCACAAAGGACTGCTTGCTCACCAAATAGATCAGTTTCAGTCTCATCTTTAAAAGTAGTCTCAATAATACCTGAACGACCACCACCTACGCCTGCTGCGTAAGATAATGCTAACTGCTTGGCTTGACCCGACGCATCTTGATAAATCGCGATAAGATCAGGAATACCGCCACCTTTAGTGAACTCGTTACGTACGGTATGACCTGGCGCTTTTGGTGCAACCATAATCACGTCTAAGTCACTGCGTGGTACAACTTGATTATAGTGAATCGCAAAACCATGAGCAAAAGCAAGAGTCGCGCCATCTTTAATATTCGGCTCGATCTCGTTTTGGTATAGCTCTTTTTGGAACTCATCAGGCGTCAAGATCATTACGACGTCAGCCGCTTTTACCGCATCAGCAACTTCAGCAACTTTTAGGCCTGCGTTTTCAGCTTTTTTCCACGAGCCTGAATTAGCGCGTAGACCAACAGTTACGTCGACACCAGACTCTTGCAGGTTTAGCGCATGGGCATGACCCTGTGAGCCGTAACCAATGATAGCTACTTTTTTACCTTGGATAATAGATAAATCACAATCTTTGTCATAAAAAACGTTCATAGGTAGAGTCCTTTTCCTCAATCATGGAGAGCCATGGATAGTAAAATATTTATAACGCACCTTTTTTATAGACAGTTTCTATAAAAAAGGTGCGTTATAAGCGTTAAGTTAGTTTATAAATATGAATGTCTAGCATATGTTAGACGCTCAGTATCAAATGCTGAGTGTTTTTTCACCGCGAGCGATACCAATGACGCCTGAGCGTACCACTTCTAGAATACGCTCACGACCTAGAACATCAATAAAGCCGTCAAGCTTAGCAGCATCACCAGCGATTTGAATCGTATAGATATTAGCATTAACATCGACGATTTGCGCCCGGAAAATATCGGCATTACGCTTGATCTCTTCACGAACATTACCAGTGGCGCGTACTTTTATGAGCATCAGCTCGCGCTCAACATGTACGGTATCTGATAGATTAAGCACTTTGACCACTTCTATCAACTTATGCAGCTGTTTGGTAATTTGCTCAATCTTTTCAGGCGAAGTAATAGTCGTCAAAGTCAAACGAGAAATACTGGGATCGTCTGTCGGTGCGACGTTTAGAGTCTCAATATTGTAGCCGCGTTGAGAGAACAGTCCTACCACTCGCGACAACGAGCCTGCTTCGTTTTCCATCAATACCGAAATCAGATGTTGTTGCATTAGGTGCGCTCTCCTTTGGTTAACCACATATCACGCATAGTTTGTCCCGCAATTTGCATCGGATAAACATGCTCATTACGATCGACATAAACATCAATAAATACTAGTTTGTCCTTTATTGCCATAGCTTCGGCGATCTGAGCTTCCATAGTCTGAGGATCAGTAATTTTGATACCGACATGACCGTAGCTTTCAGCTAATTTGACAAAATCTGGTAGTGAATTCATATAAGACTGCGCATGACGCGCCTCATAGAGCATATCCTGCCACTGCTTTACCATGCCGAGCTGCGCGTTATTGATATTCAATATCTTAACAGGCAGATTATATTGCAGACAAGTCGATAGCTCTTGAATATTCATCTGAATAGAGCCCTCGCCTGTGATACAGACCACATCACGATCAGGACAAGCTAGTTTGGCCGCCATAGCATAGGGCAAACCGACGCCCATCGTACCAAGACCACCTGAGTTTAGCCACTGGCGTGGCTCTCTGTAGGTATAATAAAGTGCAGCAAACATCTGGTGCTGACCGACATCACTAGTAATAATAGCGTTACCATTGGTCACTCTACAAAGCGCTTCTACAACGCTTTGCGGTTTAATCCCGTTCTCAGTGCTAGTGTCATAACGCAAGCCATGACGTTTGCGCCATTCATTAATCTGCGACCACCAATCCGTTAATGCGGGCTGATCAAGCTCTTTATCAGTGCCAATGATCTCTAACATATCAGTCAATACTGATTTGACATCGCCAACGATAGGCACGTGAGCAAAGATCGTTTTTGAGATTGAAGTGGGGTCGATATCGATATGAATAATAGTTGCATTGGGACAGAATTTTTTGACATTGTTAGTGACGCGATCATCAAAACGCGCCCCTACAGCCAAAATAACATCTGCGTGATGCATACTCATGTTGGCCTCATAAGTGCCATGCATACCTAGCATACCCAAGAACTGCTCATCAAAACCATCAAAAGCGCCTAGACCCATCAAAGTATTGGTCACTGGCAAGTTTAAACGATGGGCGATATCTCGCAGCTCCTCATGAGCATTACTCCATATGACACCACCACCTGAATAGACTACTGGCCGCTTAGCAGCTAATAAGGTCTCGACGGCCTTTTTGATCTGGCCACTATGACCTTTTATAGAAGGCTGATACGAGCGGACAAACACTTCGCTTGGATACTCATAAACGTACTTTTCGCTAGGCGCTGTCATATCTTTAGGGATATCGATAACGACAGGACCTGGACGACCAGACTTGGCAATATGAAAAGCTTTTTTGACGATCATTGGAATTTCGCTGGCATGACGCACCTGAAAGCTATGCTTGACGATAGGACGTGAGACACCGATCATGTCAGTCTCTTGAAACGCATCTTCGCCAATTAAACTACTAGGTACCTGCCCAGCTAGGACAACCATAGGCACCGAGTCCATAAAGGCAGTTGCGATAGCCGTAACCGTATTAGTTGCCCCAGGACCAGAAGTTGCAAGTACCACACCCGTATTACCAGTGACACGCGAGTAAGCATCAGCCATATGGCCTGCAGCTTGCTCATGGCGCACTAAGATATGCTCGATGTTGTCTTGCTGAAATAGCGCATCATAGATATGAAGGACCGCGCCGCCGGGATAACCAAAGATGTATTTGACACCTTCATCGGTTAGCGACTGTACTAGCATCTCAGCACCAGACATCATTACAGGAGCATGACCTTCCTCGGCAAGTTGCTCTTGCTTTTCAGGAAAGTGCTTGGCGGCATGAGCTGCTTGTCTATGTCCAGTCATGTTTGGACTTTGGGTCGTTTGCGTCGCTTGTGTCATTATCATCACCTTTTTTTTCGGCATAGTTGACATAGATAGACAGGCATGGTTTTTCAGTACTTTCACTAGTCCGTCATTATTAATTGCTAGATGAATACCTAGAAAGCTTACTCGTCGTTGTCCATATAAGAATAGGTTCTCGCTAGGCACCAGTAGAAGGCTATTAAAAATGAATAGCTCATTATCTGCTAATAAACCACAGCGAATTTACGGTCAGCTTTGTAATGGAAGATTTCGGATACAGCGACTAGATGCGAGTGCACCTATAATAGAGTCTTATTATCAGCTTAATATCTTTTAATACCCTAAAAACTAATGACCTAATAATAGTATAAAAGTTGCGATCCAATTTAAAACTTTAACCAAAAGGTTATAGTCTTAAAACAAGTATATGCAAAATTATATATCGTTAGCCCTATTATGTTTTTGTGCTTGCGCTATATAGACATCAGCAAACATCTCAAAATAAGGTATAAAACATGTCAATAATAAGTTTATCTTAGTCATTGTAGACCGATAAGTCCGCTGACAAATAGCACTAATAGTCAGCCATCGTGATGACTGCTGTTGTATTAGAGTACTGTCACAAAGAAAACGAAATCTATTAAATCACCGATAAGTCATCTAATAATTATTGTCTTCAAGTGTTACGGCAAAATATAAATGCCGCTCACTGACCAACCAACTGCCAATATTTTCAAGGTTTTAGCCACTATTGTCAAGAAAAACTTATAATAGGGTCTGCCAACTAAAAGTTATTTAATAAGCATTGCTAACCGTTATTTGCTAAAATTAAGCGCTCTAGTATTGCTATTAGCCATACTGCTTTTCTTATTACGTTTATAATTATATTATTTTGACCGATAAATGGCTATTATATTGAGACGTGTTTGACCATTTGACACACCCTAACCTATAGCACTTTTACTTTCAGTTGACAGGATAGCTATTATGGCACAAGTATCTTTAACGAATGACATGGCAAAACCAGTAGGCTTAATAGCGCTATGTCTAGTAGCAGTGAGTCTATGGGCGCTATCAATCAGCGATAGTTATGCTGTGCAAGTCTATAAATCTATTGGTGCTCACGGCGAAGTAAAATACAGCCAGCATCAACCAAGAGATAATAAAAACTTTGATCTCATTGAGTTTCGTAGTGATGGTCGCCAAAATAATGCAGGTCAAATGGCAGGTAGAACGCAAGCCAATCAAAACGAGCCCACTCAAAGCGCTGAAGATCAGCGGGTAGCCCAGCTGGAGGCTCGTATTAAAGATCAAGAAGCACAGGCTAATGCTCAGCGCTGTCAATCTCTACGTAATAACTTGACCAACCTCAATGTCGGTGGTCGTATCTATGAGATGGATGCCAGTGGCAAACGCCAATATCTTGATAGTCGTGAAATTGAGCTAAAAAGTGAGCGCGTACAAAAAGCAATCAGCCAATATTGTAGCTAATTGACAGCTCAGATAATCTTATAGCTATATTTAGCTCCTGTTATGCTTAGTGCTAATCATTCTGTAACCAAATCTATCACCTGACGGACAGCCGCAGGCATATGTTGTGCCTGCAAACCGCGCTGCCCTATCAGGGTTTTTGGCTTGTTACTTGTAATAGTATTCGCATCATAATATAAAAAGGTGCTAATAGGATAAGTCAATTGGTCTGTTAATAAGTCGCCTGCCAGCCCATGAATAAGCACTGCTTGCGACAAGCTACGCATTGCCTCTGTCAGATCTTGCTGTGCTAATAGTCCAGCGGTTACCCCAGATAGTACATCACCCATCCCAGCCGTTGCCATACCTGCATTACCAACAGCGCAGACGTAGATTTGAGTTGGTTTATTTGGCAACTGTTCCAGTACCAGCGACCCTGCGCCTTTTAGTACCCAATCACCGCCATAAGTTGTGGCGCATTGCTTGATAGCAGTCAGTCGATCATTCTCTACCACTGAAATCTGTTTATCTAATAATCTAGCTGCCTCACCACTGTGTGGGGTCAAACAGACTCGCTGAGTTGAGCTATATGCTTTTAGATCTCTGACTAGTTGGTGACCATCAGCTTGCAGGGACGCTAGATGATACAGACCATCGGCATCGATAATTAGGGCGCAACCTTGTTGTATCACAGCTTGTACATAGCTAACAAACAGTGCTTTGGCTTGATCATAACGACCCAGTCCCATGCCAATGGCGACAACGCTAGCCTCTTTAATTAAATGGTTGACCCCATCTTGATCATGCAAATCTATAGTCATAGCGTCTGGTTGCGAGCTTAGCACTGCTCCGTGAAAAGCCTTGTGACAAGCGACTGTTATTTTGCCCGCACCAGTCGCCATTGCACTAGCAGAGGCGAGTATTGCCGCACCGCCCATCCCTTGTGAGCCATTTATTTGATTACCACCAATAATTAACACATGACCGTAGCTGCCTTTATAGCTGTTATTATGCCGCGCTGCCAAACTTTGGGCAGTGCTAAGTAATGTAGCAGCGGGCTCAACTGGTTCAAAAGGTATCAAAGGAATATCAATGACCATGCCTGCATAGTCGCTACCATCTTTAGTATGTAAGCCAAATTTTCGAGCAATCAAACACAGTGTTATGTCCGCTTGGACGGCTGATTGCTTGAATACTTGTCCCGTTGAAGCTACTAGGCCACTGGGAATATCGACTGCAACTATTAACTTTTGGCTATAACTCTCATTGGTACTAGCAGCTTTATTAAAAGTCTCAATAGCTTGTTGATAAATACCCGTGGGCGCGCGATCAAGACCAATACCGAATAGCGCGTCGATATAAATATCCGATTGCAAGTGATCCATACTCTTAGAGCTCTCATCGTATTGGTCTTCGAAGCTTTGATGAGGTACGTTAGCATCTATGGCTATTTGTTTAGCTTTTGCTGCATCGGTTAAGTCTTTATCTTTATCAAACCCAATATTATTATTAATACCGACCGTTATCACTTCCACTCGCCAGCCTGCCTGCTGTAGGTAATAAGCAATCAACCAGCCATCACCGCCATTATTACCGCAACCGACCCAAATACTAGCAGTCGGTTGCTTATCGTTGCGCGTCAATAAAGTACTACTTTGCGCTAACGTCGCTTTTAGATGACTATGGTTTTGTGCTGCTAATTGCACAATGTGCTGAGTCATCTGCCAAGCGGCTTGCTGCATAAGAGCAAAACTATCATAGCCCTGTGCAAACCATGCTTGTTCTATCGAGTAGACTTGCTCACTGGTGTATAACTCAACAGGTAGCATGCTCGACATAGCCGCCGATAGATATTTTTTACTGCGCATAACTCGTCCTTTATATTTTTATCATTCTTGTCATCATCCTAACAAAAGCTTAGACGGCTTGCTATAGATAGACGGATTACCATAGAGGGTCAATAGCTATTTATTAGCTGTTATAATGACTGGTATCGTCCTATTTATACAACTATTCTAACAATCACGTTATTAGCTAACCGACCTTTATGACTAAAATATTATCAACAGCGACTACGGCCGGCAACATAACCGTACTAAATCCAAGCTCTTTTGCAAGCGCTCAAGACGTCAAGCTGTGGATCAAAGCGCAAGCACAAGCTTTGGGTTTCGCTGACTGCGGATTTTTAACCGTGCATCATCCTTTATTTCAGCAGCAAATAGTCCAATTGCAAAAGTGGCTTGCTAAAGGTTACGCAGGTCAATTGCAGTTTATGCATAACAATCATGAGCTACGTGCCAATCCTGACAAATTAGTAGCTGGTGCCAAAACTATCATTAGCGTACGCATGGATTACTTAACCCAAGCACCAAAGCCGCGCACGGTTGAAGATGACAGTAGACACAACCATGGCATTATCGCCCGTTATGCCCGTGGTCGCGACTATCACAAAACCATGCGTGGTCGGCTCAAACAATTGGCTTTATTGATAGAATCTAAGCTACCTGAGTGGCAAAACTTGAATATTGGCGCTGAAACTGATTTTGTCTTTCGACCCTTCAGTGACTCCGCGCCGATTTTTGAGCGGCCCATAGCGGACGCAGCAGGACTCGGCTGGACGGGCAAACATACCTTGCTGCTTAATAAACAAGCAGGCTCGTTCTTTGTATTAGGTGAGCTATTTATCAGCCTTGAGTTGCCTGATGATAAGCCTGTCGAGGCGCACTGTGGTAGCTGTAGCGCTTGTATTGATATTTGCCCAACTCAGGCTATTGTTGCGCCACACGAGCTTAATGCAGCCGCTTGCATCTCTTATTTAACTATAGAGCATGAAGGCGTCATTGATCTTAAGTATCGACGTGCTATTGGTAATCGCGTGTTTGGCTGTGATGATTGTCAACTAATATGCCCGTGGAATCGCTACGCGCAGCTGACCGCAGTCGATGACTTTGCCCCTAGGCATAAGCTCGATGAAAGTAGTTTGATTGAGCTATGGCGTTGGACTGAGACCGAATTTTTAAAATTTACTGAAGGCAGCCCATTAAGGCGTACAGGCTATGTTAATTTTTTGCGCAACATCTCAATTGGTTTAGGCAATGCTAATGCTAGCTTGATGAACATCGAACACTTACAATCTAAATTGAATCTGCATAACGAGATATTAGATGAGCATATTGATTGGGCAATTGAAGAGCAAAAACGCAAACTTAATCATGTTAAATAGCGATTAAAATAGACAAGCACATAACTAGACAGACATAAAAAACGCCTATTAATTATTAACAGGCGTTTTTAAATATATATTAAAACTTTAAGTGCTTAGCTAAGAGCTATTAGCTTATGGCTTAGGAATACGTAGTACTTGACCTGGATAAATTTTATCAGGATCAGATAACATTGGCTTGTTGGCTTCAAATATTTTCATATAATCACCTGCTGAACCATAAACCTCTTTGGCGATTTTAGATAAGCTATCACCAGATTTTACTGTGTACATAGTCGATTCAGGAGCATCTTCTTCGATGTCGATATTGTCAATAACTTTTGCGACATTCTGTACGTTACCAATAGCGATAATGGCTTTTTCGCGGTCTGCTTGTGTCTTTGCGGTACCACTGATCTCGGCGGTGTCAGTTGCGCCATTATATTTTACTTTTAGGTCGCTGATATTTAGATTCTGCTGCTGAATACGACGTAATAATAAGCTAGCTACAGACTGCGCAGATGGCTCATCAGCTTTTACTTGCGTATTAGCAGCAGCTTTGGTCTCTGCCTTCGCATCATGCTTAGCATCGTCACGATTAAAAATTTTATCACCAATATCTTTTGCAAAACTGAACATTCCCATTTAATTATTCCTTAAATTGTTGTTATTGAGGGGTATAAATTGTTCTAATGATAATAAATAATATGACCTAACAAAATTATTAAAACGGTCTTAGAACTATTAAATAAGCTCAGAGTATCACTTTCAATTATTATCACTGAAAATTAGTATAACAAACCTTGTTACTTTGCATAGGTTGAGTATGTTGAATAATGTTAAGAAAAATCAGCTTATGTTAAGGGTAATCAGCAATGTTCAATAGTGACTAATAATCCATAAAATATTTAGCCACAAAAAAACCGCTTATCTGCGAAGATAAACGGTCTAGCAAAATCTACTATAAAACAGCGTATTACAATTGAGCGTTTACATAATCAATTGCTTTTTGCACAGTAGTAAGCTCAGCTGAATCTTCATCAGGAATAGTAATACCAAAATCACTTTCAAATGACATTACTAATTCAACTAAATCTAAAGAATCAGCACCAAGATCTTCCATAAAAGAAGCTTCGTTGCTGATATCTTCAACATTCATACCTAGCTGCTCTGCTACTGCTGATTTTACTCTTAGCTCAGTATCGTTACTCATAAAATATACTCCGTTATAGATTAGAATTTAAAAAAATGACCATTTAACTTTATTATACAGCTAATGGCTTATATAGAACTTATATAAAATAAGGTACGTTATGTCAAAACCTATACTCTAAACATCCTACAGCTAATATCATTATAATTCAATATTAGCTGAGACTAGATTGTAATAAAAGGCTTTGCCATAAAAGTAGCCGTTATTATATCATCATTAATAATAGTTTACACTCGTTCACAAAGAATTTTATGTGGCAAATGTTATTTATTTATCAAAGGTCATTTATTAAGGTTACATATACATGCCACCATTGACGGGAATGACAGCGCCTGTAATATAACTGGCTTCATCACTGGCTAAGAATAACACTGCTGCAGCGATATCTTCTGGCTGACCCAAACGCCCAATAGGCACAGCATCCAGCATAGAGTTAAGCAGACGCTCGTCCATCTCATCGGTCATGTCAGTCTCGATAAGACCTGGTGCTACGCTATTAACTGTAATTTGACGCGAGCCAATCTCACGAGCTAACGTACGGCTAAAACCTTCGACGCCCGCTTTAGTCGCAGCATAGTTAGACTGTCCAGCATTACCCATCTGCGCCACAACAGAGCTGACATTAATAATACGGCCGCGACGCGCTTTCATCATGCCACGTATAGCCCGTTTACTCATGCGATATACAGATGATAAATTGGTATCAATAACGTTACTCCAATCTTCATCTTTCATACGCATCAGTAGCCCATCTTGGGTAATACCAGCATTATTCACGAGTACTTGTACTGCGCCATAAACGCTTTCAATTTCTTCAAATAGCTTATCAATTTGAGCACCATCGCGTACATCTAATACTCGACCAATACCACCAGAATCATGCAAATAGTCATTTATCAGTGCTGCACCTTTTTCAGTGGTAGCAGTACCAATAACAAAGTGACCCTCTTTTGCAAAGCGTTTGGCGACGGCTTTACCGATGCCGCGGCTGGCACCCGTGACTAATGTAATCGTACGGCTCATGATAATACCTCCATTAATTTATCTAAGCGAGCTGGCTTGTCAGTAGGATAGCTGGCTATAGGATGAGCCTGACGCTTGGCAAGATTGCTCAGCACATTACCGCTACCGCATTCAATTAAAACATTAATTTGTTTATCTACCAATTCTTGCATGGTTTTTGACCACAATACTGGCTCACTGAGCTGTTCGGTCAAGGACTGCTTGATACCTAAAGCGCTAGTTTCGACGCGAGCATGACGGTTTTGAATCACTGGAATAGTGGCTTGATCAAAATCAATAGCCGCTAGAGCTTCTGCAAGCGCTTGGCTAGCAGGATTCATCAAAGCACAATGCGAGGGCACGCTCACCTTAAGTAAGATAGCCTTCTTACCCGTGTTTTGTACTTTGTCGATGACCGCATTTACCCCTACAGCATTACCTGAGACTACTACTTGCCCTGGACTATTAAAGTTCGCCGCACCAACGATAGCGCCGTCGACATGTTCAGTCGCTTGCTCACATAATGTCTCAACTCTCTGATCCTCTAAGCCTAATACCGCAGCCATCGCGGTATCGATACCTTCTACTGCCTGTTGCATCAATTGACCACGCTTATGTACCAATTGGATTGCATCTGTCAAAGACAATACGCCAGCGGCACAAAGAGCACTATACTCACCTAATGAGTGGCCTGCTAAATAACAAGGCTTTGTAGTGATTTTTTGCTGTAGTACTCGCCAAATAGCGATACTGGCTGCTAGCAGAGCGGGCTGAGTATATTGAGTTTGATTGAGTCGCTCTTCATCTTGACAGATCTCCCATAGATCTTCGCCAAGCGCTGTACTTGCCTCAGCAAAAGTTTCTTTAATTTGCGGATATAGCTCGGCAAGCTCAGTCGTCATACCTAGTACTTGTGAGCCTTGTCCTGGGAAAATTATTGCAATGCGTGCGGTAGGTGATGCGGTATCAGATGCTGATGCCATAGCCAATATTCCTTAAGTAAATTGCAGAGATCTCTTTAATGGATAAGAATTCTTCATTATAGGTGGTTAATACTGTGACCAATTAATACTACGCTTAATTGATGCTAGTTTTAGATAATACTATGCTTAATAGCAAACTATACACTGCTAGGCACTATTATCCTAGTCAAGGATTGAAGGATACAATATCAAAATAAGCCATTAAAACGCTATTATATAAAAAGTAGACAATATGGCTTTCTACTGAATAGCTATAAAGTGGTCATTAAATAGCCGTTAGACTGTGCATCAGTAGCAATATTCTAGACAACAAAAAACCAAGCTATCCGTTGGCCTAATTTAGGACAACAAAGTAACTTGGCTTTTTTGACTTAATTATCATACCTAAATGTTAGATGAAAAATACTAAGCTAAATACTCATAACTATAATCGTAACTAGCTCACTATCGATCAACTATCACTAGCTAATAATTTAAGCGTCTTGACTGACTTTAAATAACTGACGACCACGATAAAAACCATCTTTAGTCATGTGATGACGACGATGTTTTTCACCAGTTGTGGCATCTACACTTAGCTCAGCCACTTCCATACGATGGTGCGAGCGGCGCATGTCACGACGCGAACGGCTTTTACGACTTTTTTGAACAGCCATGATATAGCTCCTATACTTAAAATGGATAAGCTTAAATTCAGCTTGGATGAATAAGGACTTAGGCTTACAAGATAGTTGAGTTAACCACTGCCATAAGTTGACTTATCATCGAATTAAAAGGTGACTATTTGCTCAAGCAGTTGATCGAACCAAAATTCTATGGATAAATCGGTTTGATCAGTAGTGCCTAGTAAACAGTGTATTGTCAGAATGCAATAAACGGGACATTATACGCATATTTAGCCAATTAATAAAGCCCTATAGATGAGACTTTTATAAAAGGCGTTATTTAGCTAAAACGCTTATAGTTTACCTTTCAAAGAAGACAGTGCTGCGAAAGGATTTTCAACTTCTTCCTCAGGGATATCACCAACTTGGTCGACAGTCATTTCACAGTCTTCATGCTTTGGCGCAAGCGGGGTTTTTAGCAGTATCTCATCTTCTACTAACTTTTTGACAGGCAGCAGGCGCTCAGGAGCAGGCTCGGTAATGATTTCATCTAGTATCAGATAATCTTGCTCTTCATTAATCAAGTTGACCTGACTCTCATCCTCTAGCAGGGCAATATCATAGTCATCGCTTAAGTCTATAGCTATCGGTTGTAGACAACGCTGACAAGTCAACCAAACATCACCCGTTAAGGTAAAGGCCAAATGCAGCACATTGCTACGGCGGTATAAAGTCGTACTGAGCTGTAAGTTGGTTTGCTCATGCTCATCCGTCAAGGTACTAGCCAAACGCTCAAATGATGCTGGAGCAACGCCTCCTGCCCACTCAAAACCTGTATCTGCCCATTTGTCTAAGGAGATAGTTTGAGGCATGGTTGCTGGGTTGGCTGCTAAATTACTGCTAGATTGAGCATCAGCTTGGTTACTATTAGAGTTTGACATAAGCGCTCTCAACGATCAAAAAGGTGTATAATATTGCCTGCCATACTAACCCAAAGTCCGTTATGACGCTAGCGCTAGTATGTTACCAATACTGACCTATTTCTGATATCCCTTTGATCTTTATCAGCTCTATAAAATCGTTATAATCCTTTATGATATCTGACTCTACCGCCCTAGATTTTACTACTTTATTGCCCTATAAAACGGCTATAGATCTATTAAGCCGGCTTGATAGGCACATTAGTGATGAAAATAAAAACTGGCAGCAGACTATAATCAAGCAAGCGATAGCTAACAACGCAGATTCTTTGAATACAAAACTATCTTCTATAAAGGATATTGAGCAGCTTGCAACCGACTGGCTTATTAAACTATTTGACACTCTATTTGCTGAGCAAAAGGTAGTACTAGTACGTGGCACAGGCGAGCCTGAGTATTTCCCTGCTACAAGCTCTAGTCCGGCTCATATCGAGTTTGCTCATGGTTTCTTTTCTAGCGCCTTGCATGAGATCAGCCATTGGTGTGTCGCAGGTCAGCAGCGGCGCAAGCTTAGCGACTTCGGCTACTGGTATGCTGCTGATGGTCGCAATAAAGCACAACAACAAGCCTTTGAGCGCGTAGAAATTAAACCGCAAGCGTTAGAGTGTTTATTTACCTTCGCCTGTCAGAGAAACTTTCGAGTATCACAAGACAATCTATTTGCCTCTTTTGATACTACCGATAGCACCTTTGCTACTGATGTTTACAACCAAGCACAATATTACATTGATTATCCACAAAGCTTACCTAGCGATGCTAAAACTTTGTTGTGGGCACTACTATTTTTGCATATCAAATATATTCAATAGAGAAACTTAGCCTTCGCTTATCTCTTTAACGTTTTCCTACTAATAATAACGGCTAAGCACTATTATCTGACTTTAGTTTGAAGATATACTTATTGCAGTAAGAAAAAATAATTTGGAGCTATTATGGAAACCTTTTACATACATCCTGAGAACCCACAACCTCGCCTTATTGAACAGGCCGTCGAACTTTTACGCCAAGATAAGTTAATAGTATACCCAACAGATACCAGCTACGCCTTTGGCTGCCGTCTAGGATCAAAAGATGCGCTGGAGAAGCTGAAGCAAATTCGTGAGCTTAGCGATAAGCACCAGTTTACTCTACTGTGCCGCGACTTAAGTGAAATTGCCAACTATGCAGCAGTAGATAATATTCAGTTCAAACAACTAAAAGCGCACACTCCTGCACCCATAACTTTTATTCTAAACGCCACTAAAGATGTGCCGAAAAAGCTTGCCCATGCCAAGAAAAAAACCATTGGTATTCGAGTGCCAAGCAACCCTATTGCACAGGCATTATTAGCAGCGATGGATGAGCCTATTTTGACCAGCTCATTGATATTACCAAATAGTGATGAAGTGATGGATGATCCTTTCGATATCGAAGAAGCGTTAGGTAACCAGATAGATGGTCTTATTAATGCAGGTGTTCAGACTACTAAGCTGACCACCATTGTCGATATGACAAGCTCTCAGGTAGAAATCATTAGACAAGGGGCTGCTGACGTTAGTAGCTTGATTTAGAGTTACCTTGACTTAAGCCTTCTACAAATTATTTTAGACAAAAAAAAGCGCCAATCAATTGGCGCTTTTTGCTATTTATACAGTAGAACGTACTAGACAATAAAGTCTATAAAATTAGTCGCGATCAACTAATTCTACATAGGCCATAGGTGCGTTATCGCCATCGCGATTGCCACATTTGATAATACGTAAATAGCCACCTGGACGCGTTTGATAACGTGGACCCAAAGTACCAAATAGTTTACCTACCATAGCTTTATCGCGCATACGGCTAAATGCCAAACGACGATTAGCAACGCTGTCTTCTTTAGCCATAGTGATCAATGGCTCAGCAACACGGCGCAATTCTTTAGCTTTTGGTAAAGTCGTTTTGATCAGTTCATGCTCAAATAATGAGTTGGTCATGTTCTGGAACATAGCTTTACGATGACTGCCGGTACGACCCAGCTTCACTCCACTCTTACGATGGCGCATAGTCAAAAATCCTTAAAGTTTAACGGCTACGATAAGAGAAGCGATCATCAACACGTAAGTCAGCGGGTGGCCAGTTATCTAGGCGCATACCGAGCTCTAAATCTTTAGACGCTAGTACGTCCTTGATTTCGGTTAATGATTTCTTACCAAGATTTGGGGTTTTTAGTAGTTCAGTCTCTGAACGCTGTACCAAATCACCGATATAGTAAATGTTTTCAGCTTTTAAGCAGTTGGCTGAGCGAACCGTTAGTTCAAGATCATCCACAGGGCGTAGTAGCACTGGGTCAACCTCTTCTTTTTCTTTCACAGGCTCAGGCGCTTCTTCAGCTTCTAGGTCAACAAAGATAGAAATCTGTTGTTGTAAAATAGTAGCAGCTTTACGAATTGCTTCTTCTGGATCGATAGTGCCATTGGTTTCAAGCTCAATGATAAGACGATCAAGATCAGTACGCTGTTCAACACGAGCGTTCTCAACTTGATAAGCAACACGTAGCACTGGGCTAAAGCTTGCATCAAGCTTTAAGCGGCCAATCGCTTTGGTATCACCATCTTCACGGCGCTGGTTTGCTGGCTCATATCCACGACCCATAACTACACGCAGACGCATCTTAAGATGACCGCGCTCGCTTAGCGTTCCTAGTACCAATTCTGGATTGATAATATCGACGTTATGCGGCAAAGTGATGTCTGCAGCAGTGATAATGCCTGGACCTTGTTTGTCTAAGGTCAAAAATACTTCATTTTGATCATGAAGGGTGATTGCTAAGCCTTTAAGGTTTAAAAGCAGATCAAGCACGTCTTCTTGCAGACCTTCTAAAGTAGAGTATTCATGGTCAACACCATCAATCTCAGCTTCGATGACTGCAGCACCAGGTAATGAAGATAACAAGATACGACGTAAAGCATTCCCTAAGGTATGCCCAAAGCCGCGCTCTAACGGTTCGAGTGTGACTTTGGCAATCGTTTCATTGACCGTATCCACATTAATGGCATTCGGCGTTAGAAACTCAGTTGCATTTAGCATCATGATGTCACCTCGATTTATTTAACTGGTTTAATTAACGTTGATCGCTCAATGCTATTCTCATAACATTGAGCAGACGTTACTTACTTAGAGTATAGCTCAACGATCAAGCTTTCGTTGATTTCAGCAGGTAGATCGATACGATCAGGCGCATGCTTAAATGTGCCTTGTAATTTGCTGTTATCAACATCTAGCCATTCTGGAATACCACGTTGTGACGCAAGCTCTAATGCGTTTTGAATACGTAGTTGTTCGCGAGACTTCTCTTGAACGGCGATGACATCACCATCTTGCAACTGGATTGATGGAATGTTCACACGAACAAACTCATCACGGCCAGCTTTTTTTACCATAATAGAACGATGGCTAACGAGCTGACGGGCTTCTGCGCGAGTTGAGCCAAAGCCCATGCGATAGACCACATTATCTAAGCGACTCTCTAGCATAGCTAGCAAGTTCTCACCAGTAGCGCCGCGCTTACGAGCAGCTTCTTTATAGTAGTTAGCAAACTGACGCTCAAGTACACCGTAGATACGCTTAACTTTCTGTTTTTCACGTAACTGTAGTGCATATTCCGAAGTCTTATTACGGCTTACACCGTGTTGACCTGGTGGACGACCAGCTTTTTTGGTTTTTACATCATACGGCTTCACGCCAGATTTTAGACCTAAGTCCGTACCTTCGCGACGTGATAATTTCAGTTTTGGTCCAATATAACGGGCCATTGTTATGTCTCCTATAAGCTTTTATAATAAAAAGCTTCGTCTTTAATATTAGACGCGGCGCTTTTTCGGCGCACGGCAACCATTGTGTGGGATTGGGGTTACATCAGAGATGCTGTTAATTTTATAACCCAATGCACCTAGTGCTCTTACCGCAGACTCACGACCCGGTCCTGGTCCTTTGACCAAAACATCGACATTCTTAACACCATACTCTTGAGCCGCTTTACCAGCGACCTCAGCTGCAACCTGCGCTGCAAATGGTGTAGATTTACGTGAACCACGGAAGCCTTGTCCACCTGAAGTGGCCCAAGCCAATGCATTACCTTGACGATCGGTAATCGTAACAATGGTGTTATTAAAAGACGCATGGATATGGGCAATGCCCTCCGATACTGAACGACGAGCCACCTTTTTGCGACTGCGAGTGTCTTTTGCCATCTTTTAGCTTCCTAAGTTAATTATCTTTTGAGAGGGCGTGTAGGACCCTTACGCGTACGAGCGTTGTTCTTAGTATTCTGACCACGAACTGGCAGGTTACGGCGATGACGGATGCCACGGTAACAACCAAGATCAACTAAACGCTTAATATTCATTGAAACTTCACGACGAAGATCACCTTCAGTCATATAGTTTGCAACTTGTGCACGGATAGCATCTAACTGCGTATCATCTAACTGACTAACTTTAGTAGTAGGGGCAATGCCAACAGCTTCTAAGATTTTCTGAGCAGTGGTACGGCCTACACCAAAGATGTAAGTTAGTGAAATAACAGCATGCTTATTATCCGGAATGTTAACACCGGCAATACGAGCCATTGATTTCTCTCCATTAAAGAAAAACAAAATTATCTATTATAAAAATGATAAGTATTGTTTTTCAGAGTTATTGCGGTTAATACCTTAAACTTTATAAATCGCTCCAAAACATTTAAGCTAAAGGAGATAAAGTATAAAAGTTATAGGTAGCAACTACGGCAAGTGGCGGATGATATCTCATCCGCCAGTATTTTTCAAGCATTAATTGAATTAATCAGCTCAGCGAGTCGCAAAGCTGATTGATCTATTAACCTTGACGTTGCTTATGGCGTGGCTCTGCTGTACAGATAACATGTACACGACCTTTGCGGCGGACAATCTTACAGCTACCACAAATCTTTTTTACTGATGCTTGAACTTTCATCGTATTTTCCTTGAAGTATCGCCTTGTTCATTTACTCTTAAATATTAAGAACCATTAAGGCTGATTGGGCGACTGAATTAACGTCTGATCATGATATTGATGGGTCATCAAATGCGCTTGGATTTGCGAGATGAAGTCCATTACCACAACCACCATAATCAGTAACGACGTACCACCGAGGTTAAACGGCACACCAAAACCTGACTGGATGAGCATAGGCATTAAACATATCACCGTCATGTACATCGCGCCAATAAAGGTCAAGCGGTTCAATACATGATCGAGATAACGTTGAGTTTGTTGTCCAGGGCGAATACCAGGGATATAAGCCCCGCTACGTTTAAGGTTCTCAGCAACTTCACGCGGACTAAAGACCAATGCCGTATAAAAATAGCAAAAGAAAATAATCATCGCACCAAACAAGACTAAATATAGCGGCTGTCCTGGTGACAATACTAACGCCATATTCTGCAATATCTTTTGTACAAAGGTAGGATCTGTTGAATGACCAACCCACTGTCCTAAACTCGCTGGAAACAATAACAAAGAGCTAGCAAAAATAGCAGGAATAACCCCAGCCATGTTAATTTTCAGCGGCAAATGTGACTGCTGCTGAGCATAAATTTTGCGACCTTGCTGCTGCTTTTGTGCGTAGTTAACAGGCACTTGGCGCTGAGCACGTTCTATATAAACGATACCCGCAGTTACCGCGACACCTAATACCACAAAGATAAAGAGTACAATCAAGTTCATTTGACCTTGATTGACCTGTTCGATAGATTGCGAAATCATACCTGGCGTACCCGCCACAATGCTGGCAAAAATAAGCATTGAAATGCCGTTACCTACCCCACGCTCTGTAATCTGCTCACCAAGCCACATTAAGAACATAGCACCTGCGACCAGTGAGGTCACTGCAGGTATATAGAAGGTAAGACCACTTGATAACGTCAAATTCTGACTGATAAGACCTGCACACATCCCCAAAGATTGTACCAAAGCCAATCCAAGTGTCCCCTGACGAGTATACTTATTTAGCTTACGTCGTCCCGCCTCGCCTTCTTTTTTAAGCGCTTCAAGCGAAGGTAGTACTGCTGACATCATCTGTACAATAATAGACGCTGAAATATACGGCATAATACCGAGTGCCATAATGGACATCCGCTCTAATGCCCCACCTGAGAACATGTTAAACATGCTCAAGATGGTATTCTCATTACGTGAGAACAGATCGGCTAAATTGACAGGATTAATGCCAGGTACAGGAATATGTGACCCTAAACGATAAACAATCAATGCGCCGATCAAAAATAGCAGACGCGACCATAGCTCATCATACTTACGTATAAAAGCGAATGGGTTGAGCGGAATGCCTGACGATGACACTGATTGTTTTGACACGTTACTACTCCTCGATGCTACCACCAGCAGCTTCGATTGCCTGCTTGGCGCCTTTAGTCACTTTTACACCTTGGAAGGTATAAGCTTTAGTGACTTCACCTGACAAGATGATGCGCGCACGCTTCATATCATGACGGATAATGTTAGCTGTTTTTAGGGTAGCAACACTGATTACATCGCCTTCAACTTTATTAAGTTCAGACAGACGTACTTCAGCAGTCGTCATTGCCATCTTACTGGTAAAACCAAATTTTGGTAGACGACGGTATAATGGCATTTGACCACCTTCAAATCCTGAGCGTATGCTAGAACCTGAACGTGACTTCTGACCTTTTACACCACGGCCGCCTGTTTTACCAAGGCCTGAACCGATACCACGACCACGACGTTGGGCAGTTTTCTTGGCGCCAACACCTGGTGATAATTCATTTAATCTAAGTCCCATTACGCTTCCTCCACTCTTACCATGTAGTTAACGCGATTGACCATACCACGAGTTGAAGGAGTATCTTCAACTTCTACAGTGTGATTAATACGACGTAAACCCAATCCTTTCAAGCTAGCTTTGTGGCTCTTGAGGCGATGGGCACCCGATTTAAACTGAGTAACTTTCATTGTTTTCATAGTAACTCACCTATTCCTATCTATAAAAGGTTAGCCCAAAATTTCGTCTACAGATTTACCACGTTTTGCTGCCATCTTTTCTGGAGTTGACATATCACGTAAACCATTGAACGTAGCGCGAACCACGTTAGCAGTGTTGGTAGAACCATAACATTTAGTCAAAACGTCTTTAACACCAGCAACTTCTAATACGGCACGCATTGCGCCACCGGCAATTACGCCAGTACCTTCAGATGCAGGCTGCATATAGACTTTACTTGCGCCATGACGTGATTTGATCGGATGATATAAAGTTGCATCATTTAGCTCAACAGTAATCATATTGCGCTTAGCAGCTTCTAGTGCTTTTTGAATAGCAGCTGGCACTTCACGGGCTTTACCGCGACCGAAACCAACACGGCCATTGCCATCGCCAACGACAGTCAATGCAGTGAACGAGAAAATACGACCACCTTTAACGACTTTAGCAACGCGATCAACAGTAACCAAACGCTCTACCAGACCATCACTTTGTTCATTTTTATCATTTCTATTGTCATTTCTAGCCATGATTAAAACTCCAATCCGTTTTCGCGAGCAGCTTCAGCTAAAGCTTTTACTCGACCATGATATTTAAAACCACTACGGTCAAAAGCAACTTTAGTAATGCCAGCTGCCTTTGCGCGCTCTGCGATTAATTGGCCTACAGACGTCGCTGCATCAGTGTTACCAGTTGCGCCTGAACGCAGACTGCCGTCTAAGGTAGATGCCTGTGCAATCACTTCACCACCGTTCGGAGAGATAATCTGGGCATAGATATGCTTTGGCGTGCGATTAACCGTAAGGCGATGTGCACCTAAAACACGGATATGCGCGCGGGTTTTCTTTGCTCGACGTAGACGAGCTGCTTTTTTATCAAACATTTCAACTCACCTTATTTTTTCTTGGCTTCTTTGCGAATCACATGCTCGTCACTATAACGAATACCTTTGCCTTTATAAGGCTCTGGTGGGCGGAAACCACGGATATTAGCCGCAGCTTGTCCAAGCTGCTGCTTATCGTTTGATTTTAAAACGATTTCAGTTTGCGTTGGGGTTTCAGCTGACACACTTTCAGGTAACGTGTATTCTACTGGATGTGAGTAACCAACGTTCAAGGTTACTTTATCGCCAGCAGCTTGTGCACGATAACCAACACCGATCAACTGAAGACGTTTCTCAAAGCCTTCAGTTACGCCCTTAACATGGTTGTTAAGCAAAGCGCGGACGGTGCCAGTGTGCATCATGGCTTCTTTTGAATCGACTGTAGGTGAGAGAATAATAGCATCATCTTCCTGTTTCAGCTCGACCAATTCGTGCAGGTGTAAAGACAAAGTACCGTTCTTGCCTTTCACTTCGACCTGCCGATCGTTCAAAGTAACACTTACGCCGTTAGGCAGTGTTACCGGGGCTTTAGCCACACGAGACATAGGAGTATTCCTTAAAAAATTAAAATCTTCTGTTAGCAAACTATTATTAATAACCTAATAAAACTATGGTCAGAATAATAGCGAAAAAACTAACAGGCTAAAAAGCGTGCTAGTTTAGCATAAACGACTCTATTAAGCACCTATCAATATTATAAAACCATCCATTAGATGAAGTTTTTATAATATTGATAGGTATCAGGCTCATAACGTTTAATTTAAAAAATTAACTTAGAACTTATAAACCTGATATATAGAAATCAAATAGACTTTATCGTGCCATTATAGTAATTAATAATAAATACTAACTAATAATGAATTGCAGCTTACGCTACAAATGCGACGATTTCACCACCGATACCAGCAGCGCGTGCAGCACGATCACTCATGATACCTTGGCTAGTTGACACGATAGCAACACCCATACCTTTTTTTACAGTAGGGATAGCGTCTTTACCGCGATGCTGGCGTAAACCAGGACGGCTGTAACGTTGGATAGTTTCGATAACCGCTTTACCTTCGAAGTACTTTAATTCGATAGTTAGCGTTGCTTTGTTGTTATCTTCAGCTTTGACTTCAGCACTAGCAACATAACCTTCACTAACCAATAGGTCAGCGATAGATTTACGTAGCTTAGAGCTTGGCATAGCTACTGAAACTTTATTAGCCATTTGGGCGTTACGAATACGGGTTAGCATATCCCCAACAGTATCTTGCATACTCATGTACTACTCCTTACCAGCTTGCTTTACGAACACCAGGTACATCACCTTGCATGACACGCTCACGCAACATATTGCGTGACAAGCCAAACTTACGGAAGTAACCATGAGGACGACCTGTGATGGCACAACGATTGCGCAGACGTACTGGCGATGAGTTGCGTGGTAGAGACTGTAGCTCTAACATCGCGTCCATACGCTCTTCATCAGTTGCATTGATATCATTGATCGTTGTTTTTAGCTTAAGGCGCTTATCAGCGAACTTAGCTACCATTTTTTCGCGCTTTAATTCGCGGTTAATCATGCTCTTCTTTGCCATAACGTCTTTACCTTATTTAAATGGGAAGCCGAATGCTTTAAGCAGCGCACGACCTTCGTCATCAGTAGTAGCTGACGTTGTGATAGTCACATCCATACCACGGATACGATCAATCTTGTCAAAATCTACTTCTGGGAATACGATTTGCTCTTTGATACCCAGTGAATAGTTACCACGTCCATCAAAGGCTTTAGGTGAAAAACCACGGAAGTCACGAATACGAGGAATAGCAACGGCAATGAGACGATCTAAAAATTCGTACATTTGCTCACCGCGTAGCGTTACTTTACAACCGATTGGCCATTCTTCACGAATCTTAAAGCCTGCGATTGATTTACGCGCTTTGGTGACTACAGGTTTTTGACCAGCAATCGCGGTCATATCGGCTACTGCACCTTCAAGCAATTTCTTGTCTTGAGACGCGCCGCCTACACCCATGTTTAAAGTGATCTTAGTGATTTTCGGCACTTGCATCACATTATCTAAAGCAAGTTCTTCTTTAATCTTTTGCTTTAGTTCATCGTTATATAAAGCTTTTAATCTTGCCATTACCATTACACCCTTAGTGTCTTACGCAGTCGCCACAACTTCACCATTTGAACGATAGACGCGTTGTTTAACGCCATCATCATTCGTTTGGTAAGTAATACGGTCTGCTTTTTGGGTTTGCGCATTTAAAATTGCGACATTTGAGATATGTAAAAAAGCTTCTTGCTTTAAGATGCCGCCTTCAACGCCAGTTGCCTGATTTGGCTTCTGATGTTTGGTAACAATATTAATGCCTTCAACTTTGATACGGTCATTTTTAACAGCTTGAACAGTACCTTGCTTGCCTTTGTCTTTACCAGCAATCACGATAACTGTATCGCCTTTACGTAATTTAGCCATGGGTTACCTCACAATACTTCTGGTGCTAGGGATACAATTTTCATAAACTGATCACCACGTAGTTCACGAGTTACCGGTCCAAAAATACGAGTTGCAATCGGTGCTTTGTTTTGGTTCAGCAATACCGCAGCATTGTCGTCAAAACGAATAACCGAACCATCAGGGCGGCGAACGCCTTTTTTGGTACGTACAACTACCGCATTCATCACATCGCCCTTTTTGACACGACCGCGAGGAATGGCTTCTTTTACCGTTACTTTGATGATATCGCCGACTGATGCATAACGACGATGAGAACCACCCAGTACTTTAATGCACTGAACTCGTCTTGCACCGCTATTATCTGCAACTTCCAGCATAGATTCAACCTGAATCATAGCGTTACTCCACAGGTATGAGCAATAAAAACTAGGTGCTGCCGCAAGCTCAGTATGAGTCGTCGGCATTTTAATAGAAACAACCAACTTCTCTAATGCTAGTGATGTGCGTGAAGCACATTCGGCATCCCTAAAAAGGCGGCTATTTTAACAGCTTCTAGTCTTTATTGCAATTTACTTAGATTTTTTCTACTTTCTCAATCACTTCCACTAAAGTCCAAGCTTTAGTTTTTGAGATTGGACGCGTCTCTTTGATACGGACAAGGTCGCCTTGTTGGCAAACATTGTTCTCATCATGAGCTTTGATTTTGGTTGAACGACGAAGCTGCTTGCCATACAAAGGATGGCGAACCAGACGCTCAATCAAAACGGTGATGGACTTATCCATCTTGTCGCTCACAACTCGACCGGTCAATAAGCTTGCGTTAGCTGTTTGATTGTTATCGCTCATGAGTCGCCTCGTTGTTTCTCGTTAATCAAAGTCTGAAGCTGGGCGATCGTACGACGATTACCACGAACTTCATGGGTATTCCCCAACTGACCCGTTGCTTTAGCCATACGAATACGGAAAGCATCAAGTTGCTTTTCATCAAGTAACTGAGTCAGTTCTTCTAATGATTTATCACGTAATTCACTGATCTTCATTACATTATCGTCCGCTTAACAATGGTAGTTTTAAAGGGCAGTTTTGCTGCTGCAAGCGTTAAGGCATCGCGAGCAAGCTCTTCTGAAACCCCTTCGATTTCATATAGCACTTTACCAGGTTTGACTTCGCATACCCAGTATTCTACAGGGCCTTTACCTTTACCCATACGTACTTCTAGAGGCTTATTGGTAATAGGTTTGTCTGGGAATACACGAATCCAAATTTTACCACCACGTTTGATCTTACGAGTAATGGTACGACGTGCTGCTTCGATTTGACGGGCAGTCATACGACCACGAGTCAAAGATTTTAGACCAATTTGTCCGAATGCAACGGTGCTTCCACGATGAGCAAGCCCAGTGTTACGACCTTTATGCATTTTACGAAACTTGGTACGTTTTGGCTGTAACATAGTTTACCCTCTGTCTGAGTTTCGACGATTTCCGTTTCCACCACGACCACGGCGTTTTGGCGCGCGAGGCTCTTCTTTAACGGGATTATAAACACTGTTCATACCGTCAAGGATTTCGCCACGGAAGATCCAAACTTTTACACCGATAGTGCCGTAAGTAGTCTCTGCACGAATTGACGCATAGTCAATATCAGCGCGGAGCGTATGTAAAGGTACACGACCTTCACGATACCATTCAGTACGAGCAATTTCAGCACCGCCAAGACGGCCAGACAGCTCAACTTTAATACCTTTAGCACCAGAACGCATGCTGTTTTGCACGGCGCGTTTCATAGCACGGCGGAACATAACACGACGCTCAAGCTGGCTTGCGATACCTTCTGCTACTAAACGAGCATCAAGATCAGGTGAAGTGATTTCTTCAATGTTGACCTGAGCAGGTACGCCCATAATTTTGGTCAATTCTTTTTGAAGTCTTTCAATATCTTCGCCTTTTTTGCCAATAACGATACCAGGACGCGCAGTAGAAATGGTAATCTTAGCAGCACCAGTAGGACGCTCGATCATAATACCACTGACCATAGCGTTGTCTAGTTTTTTGCGCAGATACTCACGAACTTGGATATCGTTAATGAGGTATTCTGAGTATTGTTTAGGGCTAGCATACCAGTTTGCGTTATGCTTTTTGACAACACCAAGACGAATTCCGATTGGATGTACTTTTTGACCCATAACTTATTCTCCTACCTTTATAGTGATGTGACAGGTACGTTTGCTGATACGATCAGCGCGACCTTTGGCACGTGGTAGGATACGTTTTAGCGTAATACCTTCATCAACGTAGATAGTCGATACTTTTAGCGTATCAATATCTAAACCGTTGTTATGTTCGGCATTGGCGATAGCTGAGTTAAGGCATTTCTTAACAAACACAGCGCCTTTTTTATTGCTATACGTTAAGATATCCAAAGCACGCTCAATAGATTTGCCACGAACTTCATCAGCAACGAGTCTAACTTTTTGTGCCGAGATGGCGGCACCGCGTAATTTTGCAGTTACTTCCATGGTAAGCACCTTATCTCTTAGCTTTCTTGTCAATGCCGTGACCGCGATAGGTACGGGTCGGAGCAAATTCACCTAGTTTATGACCAACCATCTGCTCACTAATGATAACCGGTACGTGAGTACGGCCATTATGAACAGATAAAGTTAGGCCAACCATTTGTGGCAGAATCATCGAGCGGCGCGACCAAGTTTTGATCGGTTTGCGTGAGTTGGCTTCAATAGCAGTTTCAACTTTGGCAAACAAATGCGCATCAATGAATGGACCTTTTTTCAATGAACGAGGCATGAAATTCTTCCTTATTTCTTCTTCTTGGCGCGACGGATGATCATATTGTCAGTACGCTTATTATGACGCGTTTTAAGTCCTTTAGACTTCTGACCCCAAGGGCTAGTAGGATGGCGACCTTTGTTACGACCTTCACCACCACCATGTGGGTGATCAACTGGGTTCATTGCGACACCACGAACAGAAGGACGAATACCTCTCCAACGTGACGCACCAGCTTTACCAAGTGATTTCAAGTTGTTTTCAGTATTAGAGACTTCACCAATAACGGCGCGGCAATTGATATGCACACGGCGAGTTTCGCCTGAACGCATACGTAGGATTGCATAGATACCATCACGGCCTAGTAGCTGTACGCTTGCACCCGCTGCTCGAGCCATCTGTGCACCTTTACCGATTTTAAGTTCGATATTATGGATTACAGTACCCAATGGGATGTTTTTAAGCGGTAAACAGTTACCTGGACGAATAGGTGACATTTCACCTGATAGTACTGTATCACCAACGGCTTGCTTCTTAGCAGCAATGATATAACGACGTTCGCCATCAGCATACTTAAGTAGAGCAATATGTGCAGTACGGTTAGGATCATATTCGATACGTTCTACGATCGCTGGAATATTATCTTTAGTACGTTTAAAGTCAATAATACGATAATGCTGTTTATGACCGCCACCAATATGACGCGACGTGATGCGACCATTATTGTTACGACCACCTGACTTACTTTTTGATTCTAGAAGTGCTGCAAACGGACGACCTTTGTAAAGGTGTGGATGCACCACTTTTTCAACAAAACGACGGCCTGGTGATGTTGGCTTTGCTTTTACGATAGGCATGAGTGTAATCCTTATTCGTTGTTCGCTGTTTCACTAGCAGGAGTAGTAGCTACTTCCTCACCAGCATCAGCCATTTGTACATCTTGACCAGCTTTTAAGGTAACATAGGCTTTTTTATAGTCATTACGACGGCCAATAGTTTTACCAAAACGCTTTGTCTTACCTTTAACATTCAATGTGTTTACTTTAGTAACTTCAACACCTTCAAACATCAACTCAACTGCTTTTTTGACTTCAAGCTTAGTCGCTTTAGAATCAATTTTGAATACTTGTACACCAAGTGAATCGCCAAGCATTTGAGATTTCTCTGAGAAGACAGGTCCTCTTAGGATCTGATAAAGTCTTGCGTTATTCATGCTAGTGCTTCCTCAAATTGTTTCGCCGCTTCAACTGACATGATTACTTTATCAAAAGCAATCAAGCTCACTGGATCCACTTCACTTGTACCAAGTACATTGACATGTGGAATATTGCGAGCCGCTAAGTACAAGTTCTCATCGACTTCTTTAGTAATGATCAAAGCACGTGGTGCGTTTAAATCATTCAATTTAGCGATAAGATCTTTGGTCTTAGGTGCAGACATAGTCATATCTTCAACCAAAATCAAACGCTCTTGGCGAATCAATTCGGCTAAGATGCACTGCATAGCACCACGGTACATTTTACGGTTAACTTTTTGTGACCAATCTTGTGGTTTTGCCGCGAATGCACGACCGCCCCCACGCCAGATTGGGCTACGAATAGAGCCTGCACGAGCACGACCAGTACCTTTTTGACGCCATGGCTTAATACCACCGCCAGAAACTTCGGCACGGGTTTTTTGTGCGCGTGTACCTTGACGACCACCAGCTAAATAAGCGGTGACGACTTGATGCACTAATGCTTCGTTGAATTCACGACCAAAAGCCGTATCAGAAAGCTCAACCGCCGCACCTGTAACTGTTTTTAAATCCACGTTAATCCCCTTGCTTAGGCTTTGACTGACGGACGTACGATAACATCGCCACCGGTGGCACCTGGGATAGCACCTTTGATGACAAGTAACCCTTTTTCAGCATCAACTGAAATCACTTCTAGGCCTTGAACAGTAACACGCTTGTTACCCATCTGGCCCGCCATCTTTTTGCCTTTGAATACTTTACCTGGTGACTGGTTTTGACCAGTTGAACCATGTGCACGATGAGATACTGAGTTACCATGAGTCGCATCTTGCATACTAAAGTTGTGACGTTTTACAGGACCTTGGAAACCTTTACCTTTACTAGTTCCTGTTACATCAACCATCTGACCTTGTTCAAACAAGTCAGCTAGTATCTCGCCACCAATCTCGCGGCCTTCAAGATCACTCTCATTAGCACGAAATTCCCAAACACCACGACCAGCTTTTACGCCAGCTTTAGCAAAGTGACCTTTTTGAGCAGCAGTTACGCGGCTGTCACGACGAGTACCAGTAGTAATTTGGATGGCTTGATAACCATCTGTATCCGTGTTTTTTACTTGAGTAATGCGGTTTGCGTCAACTTCTACCACTGTAACAGGGATAGATGCGCCTGCCTCAGTGAAGACACGGGTCATGCCGCATTTTTTACCGACTAAACCAATCGCCATTTTAAACCTCTTTATATCTTCTATTAATGGTTTGGATATGTTGCATTAACCCAAAGCAATTTGAACGTCAACGCCTGCTGCTAAATCTAACTTCATTAGCGCGTCCACAGTTTTGTCAGTAGGCTGAACGATATCAACCATACGCTTGTGAGTACGGATTTCGTACTGATCACGAGCATCTTTGTTGACGTGTGGCGAGGTTAGAACGTCGAAGCGCTCAATACGAGTCGGCAACGGTACAGGACCACAAACTTGCGCACCGGTACGTTTTGCAGTATCAACAATCTCTTGTGCTGATTGATCAATCAAACGATGATCAAAAGACTTAAGACGGATACGGATTCTCTGGTTAGCCATGCCAGCAAGCTCCTAATATGTGTTTTTGTCATTCTTGCAATGCGACGCAATACAAGGTAATGATAAAAAGCCGTTTAATTAAATATTCACTTGCAATGATCGCTTGTCTTTTATCAAAACCCGCTGCCATCAAAAGTAAAATAGTTTAAAGCCCCGCCGAATCTCCTATTAATATGGAAATCAGCAAAGGCATAATGAAAATAGTGCTAGAAACGATGCTCTAGCTGTTATAGCGCCAGCGGTTTACTTGGCGGCGCTTATATAATTCAGTGGTGTATATTATACACACCTTGTAGCTCATTGCAAGGACAATCTCTAATCCAAAACAATATCATATTGTTCCTGAGTATATAGATTCTCGACTTCAAAAGTGATCACTCGCCCAAGTAGATACTCTAAGTCAGCAACCGTGTCCGCCTCTGAGGTCAGTAATAAATCAATAACTGCAGCGTGAGCGACAACGGTAAACTTCTTCGGTGAGTTATAAGTACGAGCGCAGCGCATCATCTCACGAAATATTTCAAAGCAGACCGTTTCAGCGGTTTTTATAAAACCGCGACCTTGACAAGTCACGCATGGCTCACATAACTGTTGGCCTAGTGACTCACGCGTGCGCTTACGAGTCATTTCAACTAGACCTAGCTCACTGACTTGGGTGATATTGGTCTTAGCATAATCACGAACCAGTTGCTCTCGCAAGCTAGTAAGTACATCATCTTTATGCTCTTGCTCAAGCATATCAATAAAATCAAGAATGATAATACCCCCTAAATTGCGCAGGCGCAGCTGACTGGCTATCGCATGGGTGGCCTCAAGATTGGTCTTATATACGGTGTCTTCTAACGAACGACCACCAACATAAGAGCCTGTATTAACATCAATAGTGGTCATTGCCTCAGTTTGATCAATAATCAGATAACCGCCAGACTTTAGATCAACACGGCGTTTGAGAGCATCACGCAGATCTTCCTCAACGCGGTGCACATCAAAGAGTGCAGGTTCAGCGGTATAATGAACAATACGCTCTTCGATAAAAGGCACAAACTCTTTGGCAAAACGGAGTACTTGCTCATAGATTTGTGCATTGTCGATAATAACTTTTTCGGTGTCACTATGCACTAAATCACGAATAGAGCGCAGTGGTAGCGATAGCTCTTGATAAATAAGCTCAGAGCTTTGATGATGAGTAATCTCTTGGCGACGCGCACAGATAGTGCGCCATAGTTGCAAAAGATAGTAGATATCTTCTTCAAGCTTATCAACAGGGACGCGCTCAGCTGCCGTACGCGCAATCAATCCGCCTTTTAGGTTGACGGTTTGCATCAAACTAGTCAGCTCAGTCTTGAGACGAGTGCGCTCATCAATACTATCGATACGCTGTGAGATACCAATATGATCACTCGATGGCAAGTAAACAAGATACCGCGAGGGCAAAGAGATGTTAGTGGTTAAACGCGCGCCTTTACTCCCCAGCTGATCTTTGGTGACTTGTACTAACACGCGCTGAGACTCATGCAAGCGATTTTGAATAAGGCTTTTGCTAGCTATGGTAACTGTACTTTTTGGCAGTACAACAGGTGGTGTTGCATTGATATTATCAGCGGATATAACAGTGGCACTTTTCTCATTAGTGCTTGGCGCACCATTAGTATTATTGTTTATTTTGCCGATACTATTGACGCTATCGATAGTGTCCTCGATAGTATTAATAGTATCAGCAGTCTTATCATCCATCTGAACTATTGAGGGCCCGATACTAGCTTGTGGGCGTGGCTCTCGCTGCATGTCATTCACATGTAAAAAAGCCGTGCGTGATTGTCCAATATCGACAAACGCAGCTTGCATACCTGGTAGCACTCGTACCACTGTCCCTAGATAAATATTGCCTACTAAGCCAAGCTTATGATGGCGCTCGATATAGATCTCACCTAAGACTCCGTTATCCAGCACAGCTACTCGGGATTCCATAGGACTGACATTAATTAGTAGCTCTTCAGACATAGGGCCTCTTCTTTTATTATGCTCATAGATGATTTTGTAGCTGATAGTGTAACAAACGCGCTCAGGCTCGCCCACCGTATAGCGGTATCATTATGTGTCTCAATACGGTTTTAAGAGTGGCAAAGATTATAAAACAAAAAGGATGCGGCGAAAGCTAGTGACTGTCACTCATATCAATAGTATTTAAATGACTGATACTTAAACGACTATACTTTGCAGAGGCTTTGTTTATAAGCGCCAAAGTTTGTGCTAATGGCAGGCCGACGACATTGGTATAGCTGCCATTGATATGAGTGACCCAAGCTGCGGCTAAGCCCTGAATACCGTAAGCACCTGCCTTATCCGCAGGCTCGCCACTGTCCCAATAATCACTCATCATTGCAGGTGTGAGCGCGACAAAACTCACCGCCGTACGTTCTATAATTTGTTGTTGCCATATCGCTACTAACGTCTCATGATTCCTCATGACTAACGTCGCTTGTACTGCTGTCCATACCTGGTGGGTATTATCAGACATTTGCTGCCACATTCTATACGCATGCTCGCGATCTATTGGTTTGACCAATATGGTCTTGCCATCGGGCAAGACGCCTATAGTGTCAGCGGTCAACATAATAAAGCTATCGGATAACATATATAATTCAGACTGATGGTGTTGATCGTTAAGCTCTAATTGCTTAATCGTGGCATCGGCTTTGGTTGCGACCATACGTTGGATATAGTCTTGCGGCGACTCATTCGTTAAGATACTCTCGTCGACATCTACACTGATTACTTGGAAGTCAAGCTGTGCGCTCGTCAATAGCTCACGGCGACGCGGTGACCCTGAAGCTAGGATAATATCCATGATGGCTCTCTTAAGTCTATTGAGATCTGTTGATTTAGCGAGTAAATTTGCGTAGCGCTAATAAAATTAATGGCCAGCTTAAGATACTCATCACTATAGATAAGCCTGACTGAATAACAAAAGCATTTTGTGTAATGAGCTGCAAGACCCAAAGACTCAGCTGAAAAGCGATTAGCCCTAATGTCGCTATAAACCAAGCGCTAGCAGTGTTAAGCTGCTTGATATAAATACTACTGGTCTTGACCACTAGCGCTACGACTACCGCCGCAAAGGCTTGCTGTCCTAAACGTGTATCCAGCAATAAATCAGCGATAAGGCCAATAGTAAAGGCAATGAAAAACCCGACATAGCGCGGCTGAAACATCAACCAAAAAATCAACACCATGATCATCACCATCGGTCGCAAAGTCGCCATAGTCGGACTCAAAGGATAAACATTAAGCGATGAGGCAACCACGAAACTTAGTATAATGGCTAATAGTAAAAAACCTGTGGGGTGCTCAGATTCTGGGTATATCATGACAGCCTACCTCAACACTGAATCATGAGTAGCTGCTACAAGGTTTTGAGCGTTTAGCTGAGATGTTGACTGATGATTTGGCTGTGTTGTCATCGAACTTATAGCACTACTATCTATAGAAGTATTTGCTGTAGGCGTATTTGGTGCAGTAGCAAATTTTGGCTGGTCGACATCAGCAGCAACAGTCGCTTTATCTTGCAAAATAAGTACATAAGCATTGTCAACAAAATTAGCCGCTGGGGTAACGTTAATACTTCTAAAATTATCCGCTTGGGTATCCTTAATGAGTGCAACGCGCCCTACTCTAAAGCCTGCAGGAATCCGACCACCTAGGCCTGATGATACTAGCTCATCACCAACGCGCACATCTGAGGTTTTAAAAACATAGTTTAGTCGCAATGAGGACGGAATACCCTCACCCGTTACAATACCGCGCTGACCAGTACGCTTGATGGTCACGGCGACCGACTGCTGCTTATCGGTGATTAACAGTAACCGGCTGGTATTCGGATAAACATTGATAATCTGACCTAATACACCATCTTCATCAATGACGGTTTGCCCGACCTGTACCCCGTCTTGCTTGCCCTTATTGAGCACGACGATTTGTTTGAGCGGATTAGTGTCAGTACCGATCACTTGCGCTAAATTTAAGTCGAACTGTTCAGGCCTAGTCGTTGACAATACACCTTGCAGCCGCGCATTTTGCGCTAAGATATAGTCCTGCTGTTGCAGTTTGGCTTGGGCATGAATTAATTGGGATTTGAGCTGGACGTTTTCGCGGCGTAGTGACTCTTTTGACTGAGCGCTACCACTTACCCAGTGCCCTGCATAACTTGGTAATAGTGACAACTCGTAGATAGGCTGCATCGCAGAATGACTAAGATTGCGCATAGGCTTAAACCATTCAGGATTTTTGCTATCAAACCACATAAGTATGAGCGCTGCTATTAATACAATAGCAGTGATACGTAATGATAAAGGCTGGCGTGCAAAAATACTTGGGATCATAAATTATCTAACTTTATCCATGCTTGAAGATACTGCTATAAAAAAAGCAGTCTTGACGACTGCCTTAAATTTTATCATCTTGATTTAAATATCTAAAACTTATACAAAAATCATATTCAGACTTTTATTATTAATAAAATCGAGCGCCATACCACCACCACGACTGACACACGTTAATGGGTCTTCTGCCACAGAGACAGGCAGGCCTGTTTCTCTTGAGATTAACTTATCCAAATCACGTAGCAAGGCTCCGCCACCTGTTAGCACGATACCACGCTCAGCAATATCTGATGATAGCTCAGGTGGTGTTTGCTCAAGTGCTGCTTTTACCGCGCTAACGATACCGCTTAGTGGATCGCTCAGGGCTTTTTGCACTTCTTCTGAATTGACAATAAAAGTCTTAGGAACGCCCTCTGCCATGCTACGTCCGCGTACTTCAACTTCTAGCTGGCTGTCTTCGTTCAGCGCTGAGCCTACTTCTTGCTTGATACGTTCAGCCGTCGTTTCACCAATGACGCAACCATGCGTACGGCGTACGTGAGTGATAATGGCTTCATCAAATATGTCGCCACCGATACGAATCGACTCGGCATACACGCAACCTGATAGAGCAATAACCGCAATCTCAGTCGTACCACCACCGATATCAACCACCATTGAGCCACTCGCTTCGTGCACTGGCATGCCGGCACCAATCGCAGCTGCCATCGGCTCTTCTAACAATAATACTTTGCTAGCACCTGCTGACGATACTGCCTCACGAATGGCTTTTCGCTCAACCAAGGTCGATTTGCAAGGCACGCAAACCACGACATTTGGTTGCGCCATAAAACGCTTGGCTTTTACTTTAGCAATAAAATGCTTAAGCATCTTTTGCGTCACTTCAAAGTCAGCAATAACACCATCCTTTAAAGGGCGGATAGCAGTGATGTTAGAGGGCGTACGACCCAGCATCTGCTTAGCATCAATGCCGACTGCGGCTACGGTTGGGTTTTGGGTACGGTTACTACGCAGAGCAACAACGGTAGGCTCATCGAGCACCACCCCTTTACCAGGAATAAAAATTAACGTGTTTGCAGTGCCAAGATCGATGGCAATGTTATTTGATAAAAATCCAAAAGGGTTCATGACTAGTATATCCAGCGCTTTACAAAATAAGGCAAATGAGGCGAATGAGAGAGCTAAGACGTACTTATTGGCAATAAATAGGCTAGCATTAGCCGCCTATGGTAACGAAAGCTTACCGACACAACAAGTAAAGCCTAAACAACACTATTAAGGTGGGACAAATTATACCGATTTAGATCAGAAAAAACACAACTATTTTTAATAGTAGTGCCATGATATTCATTTAAAATGCTAGAATTTGTTACTAGGGTCTGTTAAACATTCATAAATAGCAAAGTTATTATTGCCGTTAAGCGTAGATAAAGTGCTCAGTTGCTATCCTAAATCCGCTGATCGTTAAGCATCCACTGTATCTTATTTGCTATACAAATAGGCAAACAATTGATAATAAATAATCACCAGCTCATGTTACTCACTCTTTATAATTGCGAGCGAATAAGCGCTCATATTCTGTAAAATCATCTCAGATGCTTTATAATAAATGACTTATGATAGTTTATGTTTCACATTATTTAGCCCGACTCTAACTATTTACGTAGTCGTTTCTTATCCTTTTTTAACACTGCTTTAATTGGAGAAATTATGTCACCGCAAACGTCAACTAGTGATAGTAGCGTCAGTCGTCAAGAAATATTAGAAGTTGCCAGCTTAGCTCGCTTAGGTGTCGATGCCGATACTGCTGACAGTTATGCTAATGAGATCAGTAAAGTATTGACTTTGATGGATACGCTAGCCGCTGTCGACACTGACGAGCTGACGCCCCTCGCCAATATCCATGAGGCTTGCCAAGAACTACGCGCTGATGTTGCCCATCATGATATCGACCGCGCGCGCAATCAATCTGTCGCGCCAGCAACAGAGGCAGGTTTATATTTAGTGCCGCAAGTTATTGAATAACAGCATCGAATAATGGCTCAGCCTAGTACATAAACTAGCTCAGTTATACGATTAGCTTAGTTATATTAAATGGCATCACTACTATTTTCTTATTTAGTGCACTTAGCACTATTAACATTATGACGGACGACCCCTTATGTCTGAGATTCATCATTTATCCACCCAGCAATTGATTGCGGGTCTGCAGAATAAACAATTTAGCAGCTTGGAATTAACCGAGCATTATATCAAGCGCATTGACGCCTTAGATAGCAAGATTAATAGCTTTATTACTCATACTTCCCAGACAGCGCTTGCGCAAGCAAAAGCCGCTGATGAGATGCGTGCACAAGGTGATAATCGCATGCTACTGGGTATCCCTATGGCGCATAAAGATATCTTTTGTACTCAAGGCGTACTGACCACTTGTGGCTCAAAAATGCTGCATAACTTTGTCTCGCCTTATAATGCCACTATCGTATCGAATATCGAAAAATCTGGCATGATTAGCCTCGGCAAGCTCAATATGGATGAGTTTGCTATGGGCTCTGATAATAGCAGCTCTTATTATGGCACGGTACAAAACCCATGGGATTTGGAGCGTGTACCTGGTGGCTCATCAGGCGGCAGTGCCGCTGCGGTTGCTGCAGGCTTCGTCCCGCTAGCTACTGCCAGCGATACGGGTGGCTCGATTCGTCAACCTGCCTCATTCTGTGGGTTAACCGGTATCAAACCGACTTATGGCCGAGTATCACGCTTTGGCATGATTGCCTATGCGTCAAGCCTAGATCAAGCTGGTAGCTTAGGTCGTAGCGCTCGCGACTGTGCGTATCTGCTGCAACCAATGATCGGACATGATCCACGTGATGCGACGTCTATCAAACATGATATGCCTGACTACGTGAGCGATCTTGATGAAGCAGTAGCCAATGCAGGCGATAAGCCTTTCGCGGGTCTACGCATCGGTGTCGCCAAAGAGTACTTCGGTGCAGGTCTTGATAGTGAGGTCGAAAAATCAGTACGCGCGGCATTGAGTAAATATGAGGAGCTTGGCGCTACTATCGTTGAAGTCACTATTACTGATCCTGAGATTACCCTTGCCACTTACTATATGCTCGCCCCAGCCGAGGCGTCATCAAACTTATCGCGTTTTGATGGGGTACGTTTTGGCTATCGTTGCGAGGATCCAAAAGACTTAATTGATCTGTATACTCGTTCACGCTCGGAAGGTTTTGGCCCTGAGGTGCAGCGCCGTATTTTGATGGGCACTTATGCCCTATCGGCAGGCTACTTTGATGCTTATTATACTAAGGCACAAAAGATACGCCGTATCATCATCAAAGACTTTGAAGATGCCTTTGAGAGTTGTGATGTCATTGCTAGTCCTACTGCGCCAACCGCAGCTTACAAGCTTAGCGATGACTTGGATTCAGCGACGATGTACTTAGGTGATGTTTATACTATTGGGGTTAATCTTGCAGGTCTACCCTCTATCAGTCAGCCCGTCGGCTTGACGTCTGAGGGCTTACCAGTAGGCTTACAGCTTATCGGTAAACATTGGGAAGAAAGCAAGCTGCTGACCACAGCGCATCTATTCCAGCAACACACCGATCACCACTTGCAGCATTCGCTTATCGCAAAACAGAGCGTTTAAGATATTGCTATAGTTAAATAACTTACTGTATCGAACTAAAACTTTCAAGTGTACAAAATTCTGACTTAGCTTTTAACTTTACCTTTTACTTCACTGGAGATATAAAATGAGTTTTATTGACATGATGAAGCAAGACTATGACTTAGATGATAATCAAGCCAACGCTCTAAAAATAGAGCTTCAAAAGCTAGAAGCATACTTTGATAAAAACTTCGAAGATAGTCCAAGTTTTTTTGCAGCGTTTTACGAAAGGTTTGAAAAAACGATTGCACCCTATGGATTTGAAGATGCTAAGCAAGCGGAACCTTTAATAAGCAGCTTGTATCGCCAAGGTAAATTTAGAATCTTAGTAAGTTATGTTATTCCTGCCTTTTATCAAAGTGGCGGAAATAGTGAGATTTTTGCGGACACTTATACGCAGATGTTGAATCATCATTAAAGGGTGCTTAATGAATTAATCCTTAACAAACGGATTGATACTAAGCCTACTTCGCTAGCCGTATTAGTTAGAACACTTTAGATAAGTTAATAATAAGTAATAAATGCAGTTTTAAGATCTATTTACATTTTTTGATGGGATTTTATGATGGAAATGACAGAGTTTGCCGTTCGCGAAGAATTGCTCGTCGATGGCTATGAAGTAGTTATCGGTATTGAAATTCACTGCCAGCTAAATACTGACAGTAAGATATTCTCAAGTGCCCCAACTGATTTTGGTCATGAAGCCAATAGTCAAGCTAGTATTGTCGATTTGGGTTTACCTGGCGTACTTCCAGTATTAAATGCAGGCGTCGTCGATCGTGCACTAAAATTCGGTATCGGTATCGATGCGGAGTTGGGACTATTTAATACTTTTGACCGTAAAAATTACTTTTATCCTGATCTGCCAAAAGGCTATCAAATCACCCAAATGGCCAATCCTATTGTTGGTCGTGGGCATATCGATGTCGTGGTCAATGAAGGGGATAAAAATGAATACCCTAAACGTATGGGTATCACGCGGGCGCATTTAGAAGAAGATGCAGGCAAATCAGTACATGATGCGGTCGATGGTATGACGGGGGTCGATCTGAACCGTGCAGGTACGCCACTGATCGAAATCGTCTCTGAGCCTGATATGCGCTCCGCAGCCGAGGCACTCGCTTATATCAAAGCCATTCATCAGCTGGTCACTTGGCTCGGTATCTCTGATGCTATTATGGCTGAAGGCTCGTTCCGCTGTGACTGTAACGTGTCGATACGTAGGCCTAGCGGCGATCTTGGCACGCGTACTGAGCTGAAAAACCTAAACTCATTTAGGAATATCGAACGCGCTATCCATCGCGAAATCGAGCGTCAAATTGATATCATCGAGGACGGTGGCGAAGTCGTTCAAGCAACCATGCTTTATGATCCTGAAAAAGATCAAACTCGGGTTATGCGCACTAAAGAAGACGCTAACGATTATCGCTACTTCCCTGACCCTGACCTGCTACCAGTACGTATTGAACAGCATACGGTCGATGAGATCAAAGCCGCTATGCCGGAGCTACCTGTGGCTCGTCGAGCACGCTTAGAGCATGATCTTGATCTGTCTGAATATGATGCGCGTATCTTAACAGGGAGTCGTCAGCTTGCCGATTATTATGAAGCAGTGGTTGAGGAAACCGGACAGTCGCATGCCAAGATCGCGGCGAACTGGGTGATGGGCGAGCTACTTGGCGCACTCAATAAGGACGGTAAAGAAATTACTGACTCACCTATTAGCGCTAAGCAATTGTCTCATATGCTCAAGCGACTCTTTGATGATACGCTCTCTGGCAAAATGGCTAAGACTGTCTTCAGTGCGCTGTATGCGCGCGAGGGTGGCGATAGCGATGATGCCGCTGATCAAATCATTGAGTCTAAAGGTCTAAAGCAAGAAACTGATACAGGCGCGATCAAAGCTATCGTTGAGGAAGTTATTGCTAGTAACCAAGCGATGGTTGATGAGTATCGCGGTGGCAAGCAAAAAGCTTTTAACGGTCTAGTTGGTCAAGTGATGAAAGCAAGCCGTGGTAGCGCCAATCCTCAGCAAGTGAATGAGATCTTAAAAGTGTTGTTGGATTAGATGTCTACAATCAACACTATTGACTGATTACGATGTACAAAATTTGATTGTCAATTAACAAAGCAATTAACCCTTGCAATCTAAATAAACTTGCGTAAAATAGTCAGTCATTCGGGGCGTAGCGCAGTCTGGTAGCGCACTACACTGGGGGTGTAGGGGTCGCAGGTTCAAATCCTGCCGTTCCGACCAAACACTATATTAGGGCATACCGTCATAGACCGTATGCCCTTTATTTTGGGCGTTTTTCAGGTATTGACCCCTATATAGGTCTATGGCGTTCCATATAGAATGTTGGTATTATTGTTGGTATTGAGCAGTACCAACATGGACAATACCAACAAAGGATAGTCTAATGCCCCTCACCCATACCAGTATCAACAAGCTAGCCCCTACTAGCACCTCTATAGCCACAAAACGACCTGACAAACATAGCGATGGTAACGGGCTGCAACTGTGGGTTAGATATACGGGCATTAAGTCATGGATCAGCGCCTACCGCTGGCAAGGTAAACAGCAAACTTTAACTATTGGCACTTATCCAGTCATGAGCTTGCAGAACGCTAGGCAGCGCAATATTGAGATTAAACGGCTCATAGCTGATGGTGTGAACCCTAAAGAGGATAAGAAAAAGACCCAAGCCGACAATGACGGATCAAGGGCGTTCGATACCCTAGCCCAACGCTGGCATGATGACCGCAAGGCACATATAGCCCCTACTACCTATAGCCGTGATTACTCACAGTACCAGCGCGATATTAAGCCTGTCATTGGTAACATGAATATAGAGGACATAACCGCGCCTGACATTTTGGCTATTGGTAAAGCGGTAGAAGCAAGGGGCGCTAGTGACATGGCTAGGCGTTCAATGCGTCAAGTAGGGCAGATATTCAAACAAGCCATACGTGAGGGCTTAACCAATACCAACCCAGCCAATGACTTAACCGAAGCCCTAAAACCGCATAAGGTAAAGCATCATAGCCGTATCACTAGCCAGCAATTACCTAAGCTACTACAAGACATTAACGCCTATGATGGTGATGTGCTGATAAAGCTAGGCTTATGGTTTATGTGCTACACGTTTGTGAGAACTCAAGAACTACGCTTTATGGAGTGGTCAGAGATAGACTACAAAGCCAAAATATGGCGCATACCAGCCGACAAAATGAAAATGGATAGACCGCATAACGTACCACTTGCACCGCAAACAATGGCAATCTTAGAGCAGATCAAGGCGCTAGGGTTCTCAAACAAGTACGTTTTCTTTAATCCATCAACCCGTAAGCCCTACAGTACCAACGGCTTTATAACTGCCCTATGGCGCATGGGTTACAAGGGTAAGATGACAGGTCACGGCTTTAGGGGGCTTGCCAGCACTACCCTACACGAACAAGAATACATGCACGAAGCTATAGAGCTGCAACTAGCCCATGAAAAAGATAACAAGATCAGCAAAGCATACAACGGGGCGCAGCATTTACCCTATAGAACGGACATGATGCACCAATGGGCAAACTTCATTGATGATGCTTATGCTGGCAAGCTGGATAACGATATCAGTTTAATCCTATCAGTAAGTGAGTAATGTTTATGTTTTCCTGTTTTTTAAACATAGCATAGCACCTATGTTTAAGCTATCGACACAGATGTATAGCTATGTTTATATTTTCCTATTTTTTAAACATAGCATAGCACCTATGTTTAAGCTATCGACATAGATGTATAGCTATGTTTATATTTTCCTGTTTTTTAAATATAGTATAGTACCTATGTTTAAGCTATCGACATAGATGTATAGCTATGTTTATATTTTCCTGTTTTTTAAATATAGTATAGTACCTATGTTTAAGCTATCGACATAGATGTATAGCTATGTTTATATCTTCCTGTTTTTTAAATATAGTATAGTACCTATGTTTAAGCTATCGACATAGATGTATAGCTATGTTTATATCTTCCTGTTTTTTAAATATGAGACAGAAATCATGCAATTAGATCCCGACTTCAAGGCTGATAAGCCTTACAATGATTTGCCTTATTTACCACCTAATCAAGACTTAGAAACTAAAGTCATTTTAAAGCTGTGTATTAAAGCGAGAACTGCTCTAGCTGGCTTAAAACAAGCTGCAAAGCTTATTCCCAACCAAGCGATGCTCATTAATATTATTCCTATGCTTGAAGCAAAAGGTAGTAGCGAAATTGAAAACATCGTCACAACTGCTGATAATCTTTTTCAATACGCTTACGATGATCATGTTGCAGACCATGCTACTAAAGAAGCATTGCGTTATCGCACTGCACTTTATGAGGGTATAAATGATATAAAAAATCGTCCATTAACTGCTCAGACTGCTTTAGAAGTTTGCCGAACTATTAAAGGTACACAACTTGGCATACGCCATGGTGAAGGTACGATACTACAAAATAGTATGGGTGAATTGATTTATACACCACCTGATAATCAAGAGAGTATTAATAACTTATTAAGCAATTGGGAAAAGTTTTTACATGCTGATAGTGACGACGGTGACGAACTAGATCCTTTAGTCAAGATGGCAGTTGCTCATTATCAATTTGAAGCAATACATCCATTCTTTGATGGTAATGGGCGTACAGGAAGAGTAATCAATATTCTGTATTTGATCGAACAGGATTTACTGGATTTACCTATTCTTTATTTAAGCCGTTACATTATTCAAAATAAATCAGGATATTATAATGGACTAAGAGGTGTAACAGAACAACAAGACTGGCAGACATGGCTGATTTATATGTTGAGTGCTATTCAAGAGACAAGCGAATGGACAACCAATAAAATATTAGCTATTAAAGAGCTACATGAAAATACGGCGCAACTAATTAAAGAAGAAGCAAAAAATATCTACAGCCATGAATTGGTAAATATTATTTTTGAGATGCCTTATTGTAGAATTGTTAATCTTATAGATAAAGGGATTGCTAAACGTCAAACCGCAAGCAACTATCTAAAAACTTTAGTGGAAGTTGGTATTTTAAAAGAAATACAAGTAGGTAATGAAAAGCTGTTTATCAATATGAAGTTAATGAATTTATTGCGTAGCGATGATAATAGCTGTTGATAATAATATAAAGAGAAGCAAGGTAGACAATATGATCCGTGCAGACTTTAAAGGACAAACACAAAAGCATGGTAACGCCATGTAATAACGACTATGCAAGGCTAGGGTTGATCCCCCGAACGACAGCTATTCACACCCTTATGCTGTCACTGCCTTGCACCTACTTTGATTTAAGGGTGTAAGGGTGTGAATTGTGGACTATTTATCTTTATCTCAAGTTTTAGAGAAACTTAAAAACATACCTAAACCGTGTCAACCACAGAGCATAGCTCAGCTTGCACATGCGTGTATGGAAGACAAAATTACTCCTGTTTTTAGTTATGATGCGTATGCTTTAGAGTATGCATGCGGCACTGGAGAAGATACTGAGTATATTATTATTCCAGTAAAAGGTTGCTTGACCAACAAAAATATAACCAATGTTTTTAATTGGACAAGCCAGAGAAAGAAAAAGATTGAGATTACAGAAGCTCAAATTTACGAATTAGCTCAACAGGAGCAGTTTTTATATAAAGGAAAATCAATTGTACTTGCTAGAACAACATTTAATCATTTACGTCCTTTTGGTAACGCCAAGAGCGTAACATTTGATACAAATCTTACAGGTCAGACTAAGCTTTATAGCTCGTCTAATGAAAAAGATGCGGAAAGGATAAGAAATCTTGGCGGTATAGAGATAAGTCAAGATGATTTGCTATTCTCAAAGACTCAAATAGAAGATTATATCGACTCATTCATTTGTGAGAATGAGGAGAGTTATATTGACCCGCTAATTTTTAATAATTCAGATAACAACGCTAAAATTGAATCACAAAAGCAAGAAATAGATTTATTAAAAGCAAATATTATTCAGTTGACCGCTGATAATAACGATCTTCAAAAGCGATTAAAACAACAGGTAGACAAGCCAGCTAACGACAATATTGAACAAGACCACCTATACAATTGGCAAGCGATGGATAAAAACCAATACCCCCCTGAACTACATTTAGCTATTGAGATATGGAAAGAATATTATCAAGTCGATGTTATAAAACATATTTCACATTTTGACGCTGGCAGGTTTAACAGGATTGCTAACGACTTTAATCTTAGGAAAGGGAATTTAAAAATCAGGATTAGACGTCTATTGACACCTTTAAATTCAAAAACAAAATCACCTGAACTCTTATCTTCTTTAGAAGTCATTAATATTATTCATAATGATAAATTGGAGCAAGATTAAACAAGGTAGCACCTTTACCAGATGCCACCGCCTTAACTAAACACCATTGCCTACCACCATACCCCACCACATACCATAGAACCATGTTGAAAGCCGTAGCACACCGCTACAGCTGACATGGAGCTATGAGCATGACACACCCCACCCAAGACACCCCAGTAATTCCTTTTACTGGTAACACCGCGAACGACACCAACCCAACCACCGCAAACAGTCCAGCTATGCAACTGCCTACACACGGCTTAGGCAGAGCAAAGGACATTTTGCCGTTCCTACCTTTTAGCAAAACCACCTTGTTTGAATGGTCAAAAGACGGACGCTTTCCAGCTGGCAAGAAGCTAAGTCCTACGATGACCGCATGGAGCTATGCAGACATTCACGAATGGATCAACAAACACACCTCAATCACTAGCGACGAGGTGTAAACCATGACTACTACAGCAACCGCACCCGTTACCAACCAACCAGCCCCCAAGACCCAAATAGAGATAATCAGAGCGCATCTAATGACAGGCGCAACTATCACCATATGGGACTCTATCCGCCTTTATAGAATTACAAGTCTAGCCCCTCGCATATATGACTTACGAGAGGAAGGACTGCTCATTCAAAGTGAAATGGTCAAGCATAACAATAAATGGTTCGCGGTCTATTGGCTCGATGAAGCAACATTACTTGAAAGCGAACTATCTAACAGTGAGGTGAACTAAATGAATAACCACCCTAGCATATCAATCGACACCCCAGCCAGCCGCCTAGTGACCGTGGATAGCCTTTACTTACGTCTTATGTATGACCGCATACAGGACATTTACCGCGATACTGATCACTTAGCCACCGCGCTAGATGCTATCAATACAAAAGACGATGTTAGCCAAGGCGTGCTTGTGGCAGTCAAAGCCGCACTTTATGCCAATAGCGAGCTGGCAGGTATTGTTAGCGAGATGTTTTGTGAACACGCATTACCGTACCAAGTGGAGGTAATCAGCCATGAGTGATAATAGATATATTGATGATGAAATGCAGGAAGGTAGTAAGGGCGTATGGTTGCCTGATGCTTACATTGAGCAGTTACTACTCACTATCATGGCGAATGCTAAGGCACTGACAGCATTATCTAATGTTGCAGCCCTAACAGACGATAGGCTGGCTAGTGAAATAATTGAAATATCAATGAGAGTGACTGATATTGCATTGAGCGTGACAGAGGTAGCAAGCCATGACTGATAATCATACCAAGCCCAATCTAAAAGCCGACCACGGGGCACACAATCGCAAGCAGATAGATAAACGCGGCTTACTACTTAGCTTTATCATATTCATGGCATGGGTGGCAGCTATCGGCTTGCTACTGTCATTGGTTGCTTGCCAGCCAGTACAACCAAAACAGATTGCAACCAATACCAACAATGGTTACTATATAGACCTCTCGAAAATCACTAGCGGATAAGTCAGCCGTTACTTATTGGCTTTTTTTGTGCCTGATACTAGCGCAGCCTCTCAAGCTGTCACTATTCAATCAAGCACCGCCCCTCAAGCGTACTCAAGCGCCACAAGGGGGCAAACCATCATATCTATAGCAGATCACTTGCTAACCGACTATGACGGGTTGACGCTGCAAAATAAAATAGCCGAAAGGCGAATATGCAGGGCGGCTTCTAGTGATGCCGAGAGTAAGACCCGTCACCCTATACTTTTACCGTATAGCGTGGCACTCACTCATAAATCACTAGGAGCTATTCATCATGGGTAATTCAATCCGTACGACCTCAAACACTCAAACCCCTACCAATAGCACACCAGCCACTTTTAAAGCTGGTGATGCCGGCTTATGCCCGTCTATCGGTCATGATGTTTATACCTTGCACCCTAATGGCAGCGATAAGGGCAGCAAACGCCTTGTTATCCCCATTGGTGATGACTATCACAGCTTTTGTCGTGATGGGCGCATCTTCCCTACTGATGCCTTGCCGTCACTATTCCACGATACACAAGCCAACCGCCAAGCAATAGCCACGTTATACAGTGGCAGCCAAACTAGCCAGCGCACAGTAATAGACATAACCGAAGCAGCCGACAACGAAGTTATCTTGATCCCGTCTATTATGCTATCGGATATTGCTTGTGACCTGACAGGCGCTATCACTGTATTAAACGATATAGGCGCACTGTTACACCTAATCTATAAGCAAGAAATAACACCCCAGCAAGCTAGGTCTATGGCGCGTCTATCGCATGATGCAGCCGACACATGGGCTAATTTGCTATGCAGTCAATTAAATATCATCAATGAACCGTTAGCGATGACAGGTTACGGCAAGGAGGTAGCAGAGTGAGAAGCTACCCACCAAAGCAGAGCCGTAAACACGCCAAGCGTAAGAGCTACTACAAGAAGTATAGAGCCACACGCCAGCCGAACCAGTCACAAGCAAGGGGTAAATGATGACCACCACACCAACAGACAGCCATGAAAAAGCCCATGCGGACAACATGGGCGCTCATACTCTCTTACAAGATTGCAAGCCAGCCACAGAGGAACAACTGGCAAACGATCCGTTTTTAATCAAGATTTACAGCATGGTAGAACCTGAACGACTGCTATTTGTTACAGGTGATACTACTATATATCATGGTGATGATATTGGCAAAACCGAAGCGACAGCCAACACCATAGCCCTAGCATTGACCGACAAACAAGGCAACATAGTAGGCGCGGTATTCTACACACCAAACAGCAAAACCAAGCCCATTGTTATTGATCCTACAGGGTATGGCGCTATCGTCATTGGTGACACGAACAAAGCCAATGAAGTGATAGCGTTTGATAATGCGGATCATGGTATTGATGCTTATCAATGTATGGCAGATGACAAGATAACTTTTATCATTAGCCCTCACAGAACAAGGCAGTCCTTAAAAAAGATGGTACAGCACTGGAGCAGCGGATCACTGGTAACTGTACCGATGACGCTTGATGATAAGGGCTTAATCAACCTATTGGCAGGGGTAAGGGCGCGTGGATTGGTGACCGTGGCTCATATCGTCACTATGCTACAAAATGACAGCTATAAAGCCATACTAGCAGACAGTGACACCCAGCTTATCAATTTACAAGATACTGCTTATTATCCCCAATGGCGTGATGATCCCCAGCTGAATGAGCCTATGGTTTATGAAGGTGGGCGTTTTGAGCTATACCATGACGGGCTATTTTTCGTGAAGTATAACGATGATGACCCAGCAAACATAACTTTCAAGTTTAAGGCGTTTGTTTGTTCACCGATAGAGGTTATCGCTAAGACACGGGACACAAGCAGCGGTACATGGGGGCGGTTATTACAGTGGTGTGATGATGATGACGAGCTGCATAAATGGGCAATGCCGTTATCACTACTACAAGGTGACGCTAAGGAATACCGTAGAGAATTAGCCAGTCAAGGCTTGAGTATTACCACCAATAGCAAGCAGCGCAATTACTTAGACGCTTATATTCAAAACTACCCTGTTTATGAACGGGCGTTATGCGTGGATAGACTAGGCTGGCATGATAAGCAGTACATACTAGCTAATGGCTCAATAGGTGGCGATGATAAGCAGATCACTGTCTATCAATCTGCTAATGCAATCAACAGCACACTAGCCCAGCAAGGCACATTACCCCAATGGCGTAACGAGCTATGCAAACCACTAGCAGAACAAAGCCGTTTTGTTTTCTCTATTGCTTGCGCTTTTGCAGGTCAATTACTCGAGCCGTTAGGCAGTGATAGCGGTGGTTTTCATTTTTTAGGTTCATCAAGCATGGGTAAGTCGTTATCGCTTAAAGTGGCTGCTAGTGTATGGGGCAACCCTGACAGGTACGTTAAGACATGGCGCAGCACAGACAACGCCCTAGAGGGAACAGCAAGCGAGCACAACGACAGCTTTTTACCACTCGATGAAGTCAGTGAGGGCAATCCCACAATACTAGGCAATATTATTTATATGCTGGGTAATGGTCAAGGTAAAGGACGTAGCACCACCACGGGACATAATCGCACTGCCAAAACGTGGCGCATTATCTTTTTGTCGAATGGTGAAAAAACCATTCAGCAAGAAATGGCTCAAGCAGGGAAAAAGACCAATGCAGGGGTGGAGGTTCGCGTGGCGCATATAGATGCTGATGCTGGTAAAGGCTTAAAGACCTTTGATAGTTTGGTACTGGCAGCCACAGGCGCAGCACAAGCCGACAGGATCAAAGAGTTATCACATGCTTACTATGGCGTGGCTGGCATAGCGTGGCTAGAACATATCACCACTGACAAGGCAGCCACCACCGCCACCGCTAAGCAACTGGTTAATGATTTTATGAGCCAGTATAGCGACCTGTCCCCACAAGCGCATAGAGTGGCTTATCGCTTTGCTATTGTGGCAGCCGCTGGTGAAATGGCAACGAGTGCCAATATCACAGGTTGGCAAGCAGGACAAGCAACCAAAGCCGTTATGACTTGCTTAGATAATTGGCTTGATAACTATGGGCGTGATGGTGAGCATGAGCAGCGCCAAATCATAGAGCATATCAAGGCGTTTATTGAACAGCACGGATCAAGTCGCTTTCAGGCTTGCTATAGAAACATACGCTCAGACTTTGAGGAGAGAACCCCCAACCGTGTAGGTTATCGCAATATGGACACGGGGGACTATTACTTTTCTAAGGAAACTTTTAACAAGGTATGTGAGCCTTTTAGTAAAAGCAAAGTATTGCAAGTATTAGAGGAAGCCGACTTATTACTACTTAATCAAGGTGACCGCAAAATCTACAAAGCGCCTGATACTTTATTTAGTGGCAAGCAACGTCCTTCTGTTTATGCGGTGACGGCTAACATACTTTCTTGTGACCCTATGAAAAAGCGTGACCCTATGAAAAAGGACGGGACAAACGGGACGGACGGGACAGGCTATATGCAGCAAGGGATTGCGCTGTCCCATTGTTAAAAACCTAAACGGGACGAACGGGACAGGATTTTACATTTTAACTTTTCTGTCCCGTCTGTCCCATTGCTAAAAACCTAAACGGGACAGCTGTAAGCTATACCCCGTAAGGGCTGTCCCGTCTGTCCCGTCTGTCCCATGCAAAAAACTAGGTTACAACAAAAATAATCAAAGGTGGGCGTTCGCGTCTGCCTTTTTTGTGGCTGATACTTTCTTTTTACCCTAGGAGGCTAAAGCTAATAGCCTAAAACTCGACAAAATATAACTGAATTGTTGTATGATGAGGGGATATAAAAAATAGAGATTTAATCTATGACAGACTTCAGCACCTTAGAGGACTACGTGGCAGACTTGCCAGCCGATAGACAGCAAGTCATCAATAACAAAGCCAAACGCTTAAGCCAGTCTATTGAGCTTGCCAAGCTACGCAAAACCAAACAGCTAAAGCAGATCGATCTTGCCGCCATAATGGGCGTATCGCAAGCGAATATCTCAAAGGTTGAGAGCGGCAAAGATATTCAGCTATCGACCTTACAAAACTATGTCAGAGCGTTAGGCGGTGAGGTAAGCGTTATCGCGAAGATGCCAAACAGTGACGTTATCTTGATATAGCACCTTCACCCTATAGGCGAACCGTTATCATTATTCTCAAAGGCAGGCTTGTATCGCCTAATTTTTTGCTAGATGCAAGCACTTCAAGTTTAATCATGCTGTATTTCGCTGAGTTAATCATTTTATGAATCTAAGTATTAATAATAAATATAGAAGATATATGACACATTCAGAAGACGCTTATCTTTTTGGTCTCGACTCTTACGCTACTAGAGATAAATATGCACGTCAGGATAAGGAGGCAATCATTGAGCTTAGCTCCGCTGATATCTCTGAAAATACAATCCGTGAGCAAATGCCCGACATTCTTGATCTTTTACTGATTGATAGGACAACCTCTATGCCTAAACGTAAAAAAAACATTATTTGGGCTACCGAAAACTATATTCAATATGGTGGAAGATACTATGTTGCCAAATCCCAAATTAAGCCAGCGTTAATCACGGGCGCTCTAGGACAAATCATTATGCCTAGAGCACTAAAGGCACAGCACATACAAAAACAGCGTACTAAGTCAAAAGCTGAGGTGTTTACACCTACTTGGATAGTCAAAAAACAAAACGATATCTTAGACTCTAATTATATTAATGACGACTTAGAGACCTATGTTAAACGCAAATGGTTGGAAATAACCTGTGGTGAAGCACCTTACATGGCAAGTCGCTACGATATGGAAACGGGAAAAATTATTAGCCTTGAGCAACGAGTGGGCTTTGTTGATCGCAAACTACAGAGAATTAACGCTGAGATTCATGATAAGGCTGAATGGCAGTTGATGGTCAAAAAGGCTTATCAATCCAGCTACGGCTTTGAATGGAGCGGAGATTCACTGTTATTGGCACGAGAAAACCTACTCTACACGTATCGAGATTATTATCTTGCGAAGTGGCTTGAGGAACCTATCTATAGCTTATTTAAAGATATAGCAGAAATCATTAGCTACAATATTTTTCAAATGGATGGTTTGAAATACATCATTCCATTATCAAGTAGTCGAAAAAAAGTCGTTAAGCAGCAGTTATCTTTGTTTGATGATGACAGCACAACAGATGAATGGATCATAAAATCAGGCAAACGGGTTCGAATTATGAATTGGGATACAAAAAAGATGGAATATTTTAACAAAGGAATCAATTGATGGACAGTAATCATATAACCATACAAACGACAAAAATAGTCTATCCGCAAATTTATGCTTATACCTTGCTGGATTATTCAGATAGAAAAGATTGGGTCAAAATAGGCTATACACGACGTAAAGATGTTGATGTCAGGATTAAAGAGCAGACAAAAACAGCTGCCGTACATCATAAGTATGTCAAGTTATGGGCAGCGCCTGCAAAATTTAACACAAGCGATACTTGGTTTACAGATAAGCAGTTCCACACTTATTTGCGTCAGAACAAGGGCGTCCAACAAGATTTTCCATCAGAGTGGTTTTATTATCATGGCACGCCAGAGAAGGCTCGTTTTGATTTTGAGGACTTTATAAACAGTCGTTATGAGCAGACCAAAGATACTTTAGAGTATCAACTGCGTTCTGAACAAAATGAGGCGGTAGAGAAGACGTTAGAGGCTATTAAGAGCAACCCTGAAGGTAAGTTCTTATGGAATGCTAAACCACGATTTGGCAAAACACTCACCACCTATGACTTAGCACGTAAACTCAATGCCACTAAAGTCTTGATTGTGACTAACCGTCCTGCTATTGCCAATTCATGGTTTGATGACTTTGAGACGTTTATTGCATGGCAGACAGACTTTGCATTTGTTTCTACCAGCGATTCATTAAGTGAACGCCCTGTCATGACAAGAGATGAGTTTTTAGCGCAAAGAGCTACGGGCAAAAAAAACATGATCGCTTTTATCTCTCTACAAGACTTGAAGGGGGCGATAGCTTTTGGTGGAAATCATAAGAAACTCTGCTGGGTGAAAGAACGGACGTGGGATTTACTGGTCATCGATGAAGCCCATGAGGGGGTAGATACCTTTAAGACTGATGTTGCTTTTGAGAACATTACTAAGAAGTTTACCTTACACTTATCTGGCACACCATTTAAAGCCGTTGCTGCTGGAACGTTCAATGACGATAGCATTTACAACTGGACTTATGAGGATGAGCAAAACGCCAAAGCCAATTGGAATCATCCAGACGAAAACAACCCTTATGAAAAGATGCCCCAGTTAAACTTATTTTCCTATCAAATGAGCCAAATGATTACTGATAAAGTGAACAAAGGCGCTCAAATTGAAGGGGAGAATATGGATTATGCTTTCGATTTGAATGAATTTTTTGAAACCAATAATAGTGGAAAATTTGTACATGAAGCAGATGTTAGCAAGTGGCTAGATGCACTATCTCGTAATGAAAAGTATCCCTTCTCAACCCAAGTATGGCGTAATGAGCTTAAACACACGTTTTGGCTATTAAACCGTGTCGCAAGTGCCAAAGCGTTGCAAAAACTACTCCAAAACCATCCAGTCTTTGAAAACTACGACATTATATTGGCAGCAGGTGATGGTCGTGGTCATGATCAAGATGCGGAGCAAGTGACTACCGATAAGTCCATCAATCGAGTTAAAGAGGCTATTAAGGCTCATGATAAAACCATCACGTTATCTGTGGGTCAACTCACCACTGGTATCACTATTCCTGAGTGGACAGCGGTATTAATGTTATCGAACGCCAAATCACCCAGCCTTTATATGCAAGCGGCTTTTCGTGCTCAAAACCCGTGGGAGTATGAGATTGATGGCGACATTCATCAAAAACAAAATGCCTATGTGTTTGATTTTGCGCCAGAACGCACGCTAACCATTTATGAAGAATTTGCCAATAACCTGTCTAGAAAAACAGTAAATGGCAGTGGTACTAGCGATGATCGTACTGATAATATCAAACAGTTGCTAAACTTTTTTCCTGTGATTGCAGAAGATAATGAGGGGAAAATGGTGGCACTTGATGCCACGCAAGTGTTAACCATTCCCAAAACCATTAAGGCGCAAGAAGTCGTGCGACGTGGGTTTATGTCTAACCTGCTATTCCAAAATGTTTCGGGTATCTTTGCCTCGGCTGAGGTTCAAGAGATATTGAATCAGCTCAATCCTGTGGATCAAGGAAAGTCGACTCCTCGTCAACAGTCTGAATCAATCAACACAAACAATATTGCGGTTGATGATAAGGGTGATGTCATCGTTTCAGAAGATATTGTGATTGCCGAAACCAATGCCCGTTTTGGGGATAAATTTTATGGCAATTTTCAATCTAATCTCGCCGCTGATGCTACCGTCGATGATAGCCATCTGGCAAAAAATATTGAGGCTGACTTTAAGAAAAACACGGAACAGGTCTTAAAGGCGTTGGCTCAAGACAAAGGGCTGTCTGCTAAGGTTGCAGAACAAGTGGCGCAAGCATCCGCACAAGTGCTGGCTCGTGAAGTTGAATTTACGCAAACACAGGCGAAAATCAAACAAAACGAAGCAGAAATTGTGTACAAAAAGGTGGTGGCAGAAGCCTATTCTGATGCTGATAAAGTGGCGGAAGCGACTGTCAATTACAAGGCGGCACAAGCCCAAATACAAAGCGATTATCAACGGGAATTGGCCACCAAAATTGAAACCAAAACAAAAGAGCTGGTTCAGCAATCAACCGAAACGATGTTAACCAAAGCTGAGGATAAAAAGAAAAATACAGTTGAAGATGATGTCCGCTCCCGTTTGCGTGGTTTTACTCGTACCATACCGTCATTTTTAATGGCGTATGGTGAGTGTGATACCTCCTTACAAAACTTCGATAAGCATATCAGCGATAGTGTTTTTAAAGAGGTCACGGGTATTGAGTTACATCAGTTCAGAACGTTGCGTGATGATCACCAGTTCTTTAATGAAATCGTATTTGACGAATCCATCTTTGAGTTCCTAAAAAAACGCACCCAACTTGCCAATTATTTTGATGAGAGTCAGCAAGAGGATATCTTTGACTATATTCCACCACAGCAAACCAATCAGATATTTACGCCCAAAAAAGTGGTCAAAATGATGCTAGATAAGCTTGAGGAAGAAGATCCCGACCTGTTTTCTGACCCTAATAAGACGTTTGCAGACTTATATCTGAAGTCTGGCTTATATCTGACTGAGATTGTCAAACGCTTGTATGTTGGATTGGAGGGTAACATACCTGATCCTGATGCAAGGCTAAAGCATATTTTAGAGAATCAGGTGTATGGCTTTGCACCCACTGAGATTATTTATAATATTGCGCGTCATTTTATTTTTGGGTTTGATGAAAGAGCTGAAAACATCAATCAATCGCATATTGTTTACTTAGACACCACGCCTTATGCAAAAGGTGAAAGCAACTTTGAAATAAAATGCAATGAACTATTTGGAGATAAGAAATAATGAAATTTGATGTTGTGGTGGGCAATCCGCCTTATCAAGAAGATGGTGTAGGAAGTAACAATCAAGCGACACCTATTTATAATCACTTCTACGACCTAGCTGAAAATATTAGTCTTAAATATTGCTTAATTTCACCAGCTAGGTTTTTATCAAATCAAGGTGCAACGCCTAAAACGTGGAATAAGAAAATGCTTAATAATAAGCATGTAAAAGTTACGTATTACAATCCAAAGGCATCTCAAGTTTTTCCTAATGTAGGATTCAAAGGAGGGGTGGTAGCTTTATACTATGATGAGAATAAAGACTTTGGGGTTATTGATATATTTATTCCATTTGAAGAACTAAGAAGTATATTTCATAAAGTAAAGAACATCACAACACAAAGTATTAGTAGTTATGTTTATAGTCCTGACAGCTACAGACTGACAGACGAATTATTTGATGATTACCCAGAACTGGTAGGTAGAACGGATAGTTCTCACGCTAAAGCGGTAGCATCGAGTGTTTTTACACGTTATCCAGAGGTTTTCTATGAACGAAAGCCAAAAAGCACTCATAACTATATTCAAGTCTATGGTCGAGTTTCTGGACAGAGAAAATATTTTTGGTTAAAAGATAAATACATTGCACCCCATCCTAATCTAAGTCGATGGAAAGTTTTTGTAGCAGGAGCTAACGGTACAGGTGCTCTTGGTGAGATTCTTTCAACTCCAGTAATAGGGGAACCCTTAGTTGGTCATAATCAAACATTTGTAAGCTTAGGAAATTTTGATAATAGATTTGAAGCAGAAGCTTTATTAAAGTATCTTAAATCTAAGTTCGGCAGAGCTATGCTAGGTATTATGAAAACAACTCAAAACAATCAGTCAAAAAATACATGGTCTAAAGTGCCACTTCAAGATTTCACCTCAGAGTCCGATATTGATTGGACAAAATCCATTCCTGAAATAGATCAACAGCTGTATAAGAAATATGGTTTAAGTCAGGCTGAGATAGACTTTATCGAAACCGAAGTTAAGTCAATGGATTAGCGGCTTGATCCGTACAAGCAGGCTAGCCAACAGTAGATAATCCATCATAATCAAAGGTAGGCGTTCGCGTCTGCCTTTTTTTGTGCTGGCAAGTCTCAGCACTGGCACAGTTAACGGTGAGGAAAAATACAGGAAACTGACGATAATCAGGAAACATTTCTTGTCAGTTTCAAAAACCGATAAAGTGGAAACAGCTATACACACAAAGGCGTGAGGACGGAAACCTAACAGCGTTAGGAAACTTATTTAGGGAAACTAGGGAAGTAAAAAGTAGGAACATTACGCACCAAGAAACGAAAAGTTAAGCACCAAAAAAGGCGTTTCTGTCATTGATGCAAAAGTCGCAAACTGATATCAGCACACCGTTATAGAGGAACCAAGCACGCACCAACGCACCAAGAAACAGCAACATTAGGAATAATTTTCACCATAATTTTATAATTATTCCAATGGAAGAAATCGCTATGAGCCAATAAAGTAGAGTGTTAGCGCTGGAATTATTAAAAGCATTAGGAAGAAAAATAACGCCAATTATGGGAATAATTCCAGCGCGGAGAAAGCGACCCAAGCACGCACCAAGCGAGGAACCAAGCACAAAAATCGGGAACCAAAAAAGGCGTTTTTGCTTTTGGTGCCAAAGTAGCAAATCTATATAGGTACAAGGTTATAGCGGAACCAAGAGGGAACCAAGGAACCAAGAAACCAAGAAACAGATGAAGTCATGGCATTACAGGATCAGCCACAAACACGCGATAAGCTGGCAAGTCGGATAAGACTTACTAGGTATGATGCAAGAGAATGCATTAAAAACGCACGTATAAATTGGCTATATTTGAGCAATCACAATGCACGTTGTTTGCGCGTGTGATGAGATAAATCCATTTATGGATGCATCTATTCACCGCCAATCTGGATCGATACCCCGTGAAGTGGTTCTATTTAGATATGAGTAAACGCACAAAAAACGCGCGAAAAACGCTTAACTTTAAGCGCCATTATTTAAGCGCGTGCAGTCGTCAGCAATTCAACCGCACATAAAGGGACTTTTACGACAAGTAACGACGGTAAATAATTACAAAATAATATCCAATGAAGCAGCAAACAGCCAAAAAAGGGCATTATCAAAAACGATTGTTGGTATTATTGTTGGTATCTTCAATATATAAAACAATCAAACCTATATAATACAAGGCATACACGCTTTAATTTACTTCCTGCCGTTCCGACCAAACATAGTAGTTAGACAGAAAAGCCAATCATTGTTTTCAATGGTTGGCTTTTTTTATGGGTTTTTTTTAGATCTTGGTGTAATGGACATTTTTCATGCTGTAATAGGGTCTAAAGCTATATACTGTCTGGATTTGCAAGGAATCAACACCATGAATCAAAAAACTGCCCTTTTTGTAGTGATAAACATACCAAGAAGAATGGACGTAAGCTTGGCAAACAGCAGTATCAATGTCTAGCTTGCAGGCGGCAGTTTTTAGGTGGTATCAGACTAAATAATCAAACGCTTTGGACTCAATATACTCAAGGTAAACAGACCTACAAACAACTGGCTGATAAGTACCACTGTAGTGTTAAAACCATACAAAGGCGGTTAGATAAAGTCAGTATTGAGTATCAGATTAAACGTCCTGAGACTGCTAATGTCATCATGGACACCACTTACTTTGGTCGCAAGTTTGGTTTGATGGTCTTTATGGATAACACGACTAGAACCGTACTTTATTACGCGATAGTGAGTCATGAAACCAACAGTGCCTACAAGCAAGGGATTGATCTCTTAGCATCGTCAGGCGTTGATATACAAAGCATCACCTGTGATGGAAGACGAGGACTGAGAGCCCTGTTTAGCAGCATCCCTTGTCAGATGTGCCAGTTCCATCAAGTACAAATAGTGACTCGTTATTTAACTCGTCGTCCTAAGAACATCGCTAGTATTGAGCTTAGATACCTCACTTCAAACTTAACACAGCTCGATAAATCCGACTTCGTAGAGCGCTTAGATCAGTGGTGTTTAACTCATGAAGACTATCTTGATGAACGTAGTACTAATGAAGATACGGGTAAAACGTGGTACACACATAAGCGTCTTAGAAGTGCTTATCGAAGCCTCAGAACCAATAGCGATTGGCTATTCACTTATCGAGAATATGAGCATTTGGACGTGCCCAACACCACAAATTCTCTTGAAGGGTTATTTAGTGAATTAAAGCGACAATTACACAGTCATCATGGTCTAAATGAGCATCGTAAGTTACGGTTTATTAAAGACTTTCTAGGGTCAAAGTCACTCAAATAGCATGAATTATGTCCATTAGCGACTACGTTCTACTTTCTAGCATGAATAATGTCCATTACACCTAGATCTTTAATTATATGATGTTCTATATAGTATGTTGGTATTATGGTTGGTATTGAGCAATACTACTGTGACGACTGATGTGTTAATTATGGTAATAAAAGCTAAGCAGGCGACGTCAATAAGCTTTTATCCTATAACAACAAGTCAAGAATAATACAATGGAGTACCCTCATGACTGATATTAAAACCAGCCGTTTTGATGTGGCAGAATATTTGACAGATGAAACCCTGATCAATGCTTATCTAAACGAAGTATTAGTTGACGGCTCCTCCACTGACTTTATTAATGCGCTAAACGATATGGTACGCACTAAAAGAATTAATAATTTAACAGAAAAACAAGCATAAGGAATAATCATGCAAAATATTATGATAATTAATGACCATAAAGCTATTATTCAGTATGACCCTGAGCTGGGTTTGTTTCGAGGTGAATTTGTCGGACTTAATGGCGGTGCAGACTTCTATGGTGACAGTATCACAGCACTAGAAAACGAAGGTAGAGCGTCACTACAAACCTTTTTAGACGTGTGCCAAGAGTACAGCATAGAGCCTAAATCAGTGGGTTGCTGAATGCTCGCCAACGTTGTCAAAACTGGAAGTACAGTGTAATAATTATGCAAGGCTAAGACTGATCCTTCGAACGACAGCTGTTTACATCCTTATGCTGTCACCGCCTTGCACCTATCTTGGTTTAAGGGTGTAGAGGTGTAACTTTGGACTTTAATATTAAAATTCATCTATTTGAACACTTTATTCATATAGATAATATCTATCCGTTATCAAAAAACCACTATTGTGTATTTGATGATGATATCGAACTATCATCTCCTTTTACTTACTATGAATATCTATACAGGGATATAGATGATTATGCTCATCAACTTTATGAAAGTAATATTTCTAATGTAGATGCTCATTTCATGTTATCTGAATATGTTAAAGCTATCCTATTAGAGAAAATCCATAGCCGAGAAATTATTGAATATACTGTTAACGATTTACTAGGTTATCAGAATGATACTGAATACAGTAACAACTTTGTTGATTTTGCTTTAGAACGTATTTTTTATAGGGTATCGAATCCTCTTATTTTATTTAAAGACTTTTACTTAGGTAGTTATTCATTTAATAGGCAATATCCCTTTGATCATCTGCAAAAAAAATTCGAATTATACGCAGTTGTTGCATCTCACTTATCGTATTTGCCCTTCAGAGCTTTTTCTCGGTATATAGACTTAGATAAGACGTTTTATAGTATAGACGAAGTCAAAGCATGGGAAAAAATATTATTCAAGAATTTGAATGACAGCGATAAGTTGAATGAATTCATTGAATTAAGGCAGTTCGTATTTAGTACCTTAGAAAAAATATCTTTTCTATCTGAATTGTATCCAGACTTAGCTAGATATATACATGATATGAGACTTGAAAATGAGCATCTTCAACGCAAAACGGCTTTTTTAAACCCCAAACACCCTCAATGTGCGCCTGAATTAATCGTAGCTAGGTACGTATGGGACTATGTTTATAACTCTGACAACACAATTAATCCTAACTTATCTCACACCTCGAAAGTCAAAAGCGCACTAAAAGTCATTTCAAGCCCTGCACTTCCTTTACCTAATGACATGAGATTCGTCAATAGAATTGCATCAATAACAGCTCCGAAGGAAATTAAAAATCATAAAGATTGGGGTAAATTTTTTATGGATTTAAACGCTAAGTAGTTGATTTTATTAGGGTGACACCCTGTACTGACACCATTTCTTGTAGGTGACACCCTTCCCTGACACCTACTTTCGCGTCGTATTATGTTTCATGTAAGCCGTAGCACAAGTTACGGTTCAATAGACTACGTGGAGCTAAACACATGACTAAACCTACCCCATCACTCAACGAACTATCAACGTGGTCGTTTACTGTTTTAAAGTTTTTGCTAGTGATTCTAGTACCGTTGCTATCAAATTCGCCTGATATTCAACTTAACTTTTACGTGATTAATATTATGTTCTAAGCATAGAGAGCGTAATGAAGAGCTGGCTATAAATATCCATAGTTGGCTTCTTTTATGCTACAATGTAGTATAGCTAGTTCGAGATTATAAGATGTATACGTTAAGAGAAACGCCCATTTATACTAAAATGGTTAACACTTTGTTATCTCTAGATGAACAAGGAGAGCTTAACGCTTTTATTGCTAGCTATGCTGATTTTGGAGACGTCATGCAAGGTAGCGGCGGTTGTCGTAAGATTCGTTGGAAACAAGCAGGCAAAGGTAAAAGTGGTAGCGTTAGAGTCATCTATTTCAATCAATTAGAAGATGGTCTGATCACTTTATTGATTATTTATGCAAAATCTAATTTAGACAGTATACCTAGTCACAAACTCCGTCAAATCAAACAGGAGCTAATCAAATGAACACTAATAACCAAGGTACTATCAATCTAGACGATATCGATATCGCTACTCATGAATTTACTGGCGATGAGCTGGGTGACTTACTGCTAGACAGTGTGCGACAAATGAAAGCAGGTGACATTAGTAGAACTCATGAAGTCACTGTCAACGAAGCGATTGAGGCACGCCATAAAGTTGGCTTATCACAACGAGAGTTTGCCGATATTATGGGCGTCTCTGTACGTACTCTACAAGCATGGGAGCAAGGTAAACGTCAACCCTCGGGCTCAGCCGTAACTTTATTAAAAGTCGCGACTCAATCCCCAAAAACCTTATTAAGTTTAAGATAATATTTCCAACAATAAAAGAGCCAGCCCTTAAACCGAAGAGCTGGCTTTACTTATATAAATCAATTATCAAAAAGAAGCTTTAGTAATAGCACTCAATTCCTCATTAATGATAAAAGTCTTAGCCCGAATACCACTAAAGCCAAATGACTCTAAGCGCTCAGTATGCTTAGCTTGGTATCTATTGGCATCTTCTAAGTTATCAAACACATAAATACCGCCAGCCTCTTGGGTCTCTTCATTCTCTGTCCATAGCTTATAGACTAAACCTTTCTCGATAGCGATATCTTGAGCAAGCTCTTTCATTTGCTCATAAAACTCATTACCGAAAGGCCCTGTATAGGGAAAATCCATTTGTAAAAGGTATTGCATATTTTGCTCCATTATTTTTGATACTTAAGCTTACTACTATACGTAACACTCCATCATAAAGCTTAACCATTCATGTAAAAGTGCAGTGGCTTTATGACACTCTACTCAAATACTTGAGCGTAGTTTGCCAGTGAAAAGTCTGTATTCACAAAGTCCGTATTCACATTGGTATCTTTATCAACAGCTTGCGGATCGGGTGAGCTATCAGGTAAATCGACCCAGTAAGTTTGCGGATGATTGTCTTGCAGATACTCATATAGATAGTGTCTGGTACTATCGACAATCTCCTCGTCTTTTGGATAGCTTGAGTCAGAACGGTTAGGTTGCCACTGATTGTATATGAGCGCATGTAAGGTCAATGAGCGGCTCTTAATCGCCTCAATGCTCAGCAGGGTATGATTGATACTGCCGAGTCTACCCGAGGTGACTAAAACAATAGGATAGCCTAGCTTGGCAATATAATCTAAGCTCAATAATGAAGGAGTAATCGGCACCATAAGCCCGCCAGCACCTTCTAAAAGCACAATATCATAATCGTTCAAGAGCTTATTCGTTGCAGTAGTAATAAGCTCAGGGTCAATTACAGTGTGCTCTAAAGCTGATGATAAATGCGGCGAAGCAGGCTTGCTAAAGACATAAGGGCAAGTTGTCCCATCCTTATCCGCCCTTTGCAACGGCATTCCCATCATCTTTCTATGAACAATCAGATCTTCTGCAATATCGTGACATCCTGTCTGTACCAATTTTTGCGTAATTACTTTATATCCCTTTTGATACAGAGCTTTTGCTAACTGTCCTGTCGCTATTGTTTTACCTATGTCTGTATCAATACCACTTATAAATAGTACTGTCATACTTACTGTTCCTCAATTTAAGACTTTAGTTTTGATAGGATAGACGTTAATTCTTTAATATCGTTTCATTGAGAAGGATATCGAGTTAGAATAACTACTCTTATTATTCTTATCTTTAGAATACTCAAAGCTCAATCTCTAAAACGTCTCAAAGATAGTCGTTGTCAGTGCTGTGATCAAATAGCAAACAGACTTTAGAGCTGTTTTTCAATTTACTTTAGTATTTTATCAATTTAGGACGGCTTTATGACAGGACCAACGCTTACAAGCGTCAGTGATCACTTAGATGAGCTAAATGCTAAGGATCAATATCGAAAGCTTCCTATTATTAAGCATAGAGACCAGTGGATCATATCTAATGATAACTCATTACTGAATATCTCGAGTAATGATTACTTAGGTTTAGGTAGTGACACCCGTCTGCAAACACAGTTTTTAGATCAACTGCAAGCGCTACCTGACTCACTGTTACCGAGCATGGGATCTACCTCCTCTCGTTTGCTAACCGGTAATCATGAACAGTTGCAACTGCTTGAAGAAGAATTACTACAGTGGTACCAACTTGCCTTATCGCCACAGCAACGACAAACCTCGACAAAATCTGTATTAGTAATGAATAGCGGCTATCATGCCAATATTGGAATTTTACCTGCCCTCGCTAAGCTGCCCCTTCACACTCTCATTTTATCTGACGAGCTCATTCATGCCAGTATCATTGACGGGATACGTCTGATCAGTAATAAGCAGTGTGCTAAACAGAGATATCGCCATAATGACTTAGAGCATTTAGCGTCTATCATTGAGAGCGCGGATACTTCTATTGAACGCATTATCATTGTCACCGAGAGCATCTTTAGCATGGACGGCGATCGTGCGGATTTAAAGGCATTAGTCGAGCTAAAAGCGTGTGATCCTCGCATTGAATTGTATGTCGATGAGGCACATGCGGTTGGCGTTTTAGGTCGAAACGGACTAGGTTTGAGCGAGGAGACCCAAACATTAGAAGCCATAGACTATCTAGTAGGTACCTTTGGCAAAGCGTTTGCTTCGATGGGCGCTTATATCATTTGTGATGAAAAGGTTAGGCACTGGTTGATCAATCAAATGCGCTCCTTCATATTTAGCACCGCACTACCTCCTATTACCCATAGCTGGACAAGGTTTATACTCGCAAAAATGCCTTCGCTGCACCATTTACGTACTCATCTTGCCCAGCTATCGTTGCAATTGGTAGGGGCTATAGAGGATGGTTCAACTGCGTGCTATCAGTCTCCTATCATTCCCTTTATAACAGGGGATAATGCAAGTGCTGTAAATAAGGCGCAAGAGCTGCGAGATGCTGGATTTTATGTGCTGCCAATCCGCCCACCTACCGTACCTGTAGGCACCGCACGCATTCGGATGGTGATGAACGCTAAGCTGACCGTAGAAGACTGCACCCGTCTTATATCACATTTATAAAGTAAAATTAATCAGCACCCAAAGCTAAGTACTGCTTAATTACTAATTTTAATCGACAACATAGTTTGGCTATCTCTGGTTCAGTCATAATGATCGGTGGCATGATATAAATCAGTTTACCAAAAGGTCTTACCCAAATTTTATTGATGAGCAAAAGTTTTTGAAACTTAGGCATATCAATGGTTTCTTTTAGTTCAATCACACCGATAGCACCTAGTGTACGAACATCTGCTACTTCAGAGCAGTCTGCTACTTCAGATAGATGCGACTGTAGATAGTGCTTTATTTGTCTAGCGCGCGCAGGATAGTCATGCTCAATGAGTAAATCTAGTGAAGCAATAGCTACTGAGCAAGCTAACGGGTTACCCATAAAAGTCGGACCATGCATCAGGGCAGCATAACGACTATTGGCAATAATATCCGCTACATAACGTTGGCACAGCGTCGCTGCAAACGTCATATAACCGCCTGTTAGTGCTTTTCCAACGGTCATAATATCTGGTGATATAGAGGCATGCTCACAGGCAAACATTTTGCCCGTACGTCCAAAGCCCGTTGCAATTTCATCGGCGATCATAAGCACATCATACTGACTACACAGCTGACGTAGCAACTGTAGATACTGAGGACTATAAAAACGCATACCGCCAGCACCTTGTACGATAGGCTCGATGATAAATGCGGCCATATCATTATGGTTTTCTTCGAAGAATTGAGCCAGTTTATCGCTCTCACTCTCTGTCATCTCACTCTTAAACCCTTCAACAGGCTTGTCTGTGAATAACTGTACGGGTAATTGACTACCATAGATGCTGTGCATACCACCGACAGGATCGCAGATGCTCATAGCATGCCAAGTGTCCCCATAATATCCAGAGTAGGTCGTGGCAATTTTGTTTTTTTCAGGTTTGTTTTTAGCTAATTGGTATTGCATTGCCATCTTTAATGCGACCTCAACGGAGATACTACCGCTGTCTGCATAAAAAATAGCGTCAAGACCTTGAGGTACAATGGAGAGCAATTTTTTACCTAAATCTATGGCGGGTTGATGCGTAAGACCGCCAAACATAACATGAGACATCTTAGCTAATTGCTCATGAATAGCATGATTTAATTTGGGATGATTATATCCATGAACACAAGCCCACCACGACGACATGCCATCTATGAGCTGCTCGCCAGATTTTGTATAAAGATAAACGCCATTGCAGCGGTCGATAATGACATTCGGATAAGCTGGCGGCAGGGTTGAATAGGGATGCCAAAGATGGTTGTGGTCAAATGGATCTACAACCTCAGAGCCAGTATGAGCATTAGATTTTTCATCTATAGAGTGTAAATTATCTATCATAAACCCATTAATCGCTAACCAAAAATTTAATATAATATAGCGCTAATAATATATAAAAGCTAGCTACAAGCTTTGTTAAAAAGGGTGTAACTGTCTATAGACTTTTACCGGGCCAGCGGTTAGGGTTAATGTTCTATAACCTTATATGATATACGTTATGTCCGAGCCTGCCCTTCCATTCTCTTCTTCTACTCTCACTAACGACGCCCCTTGGGAGCAATTTAAGCGTCCGTACGTTCGTGATTTGGCTTATGTACTCGCCTGCCCTAACGTCTTGACGCGCTGGATTGACTTCTCCCCTCAACAAAACACTCATACCATTGAAGTTCACAGTAGCGAGTTTTGGTTGACTCAGTTTGAGGCCTATCAACAGCGCTTGCATGAGCTGGATAATACTATCGCCTACCAACAGCTAACCCGCTATTTGATAAGGCGACCAAGTCCGAAACGCTTGGGCTTTCACTTTGAGGGCTTGTTATCATTTTGGCTAACTGATGGCTATACCCATGGGCTACATGCTCATGAGATGCTGGCGAGTAACGTACAGTTGTATCAGGGCAAACAAACCATTGGTGAGCTGGATTTGATTTTATACAACCATAAAGACAAGCTCACTGAGCATTGGGAGTTAGCGATTAAGTTCTTTATGGGATCAGCGCCGTTTGTCCCATCAAATTGGGTCGGCATCAACTCCAATGATAATCTAGAGCGTAAGATGACGCATATGCAGACTAAGCAGTTTCGATCAATTTGGGTCGATACTGGTACTGGTACCGATGAGGATGGACGGGTCAAAATTGATAAGCGTTATGCAGTGATTAAAGGACGGTTTTTCTTGCCGATTCATAATACTGACTTTATTTATCCTGACTGGTTAGCGAAAGATTTTCCACTGCACAGGTGGTGTGATAAGCAAGATAACGCCACTCTAGCAACCCTTGATAGCAGCAGGTTGCGTAAAGCGACTTATGTAGAATGGTTTACCAAGCGCGGCTTTTATGATGAGCGCCTGCCTTCAGTGAACTGGGTAGATGAGCAGTTGCTAGTAACAGGGTTATACTTTTATGGCGACAGAGCTATTGTTATTTATCCGCATGTATCTGGACATAGCGACAATGGGCTCTAGAAGCTTCATACAAAAACTTAATTCTAAATCAATAACTCTCAATATTTTTTAGTACGGCTCGATACTTTTCAGTATGTTTCTATAACTTGCATAATCTCATATCTGAGCATATCAGCGCTGGGCATTCGCTCAGCATGAAAGCGTACGATAGCAATACCTGCGCTGGCGAGTGCTTTATCCTTTTTGTCATCGGATTTTTGTCTTGATTTACTACTGTGCGTCCAGTCATCCAGCTCGATCGCGACTAAAGTGGTCTGCCCATCGATATCAGTAATGACATAATCGACGCTTTGGCGACAGATACGATTAAACCAAAAGCTGCGCTCGCTTGCCTCGCCACTACTGGCTTCTATAATACGCGATAGCTGTACTTGCACAAAAATGTGATACTCAGGTAGTGCATTTTGCAGCTTATGAAAAAATATAACCTCAGTATCAGTCATAATAGGCATAGGCGTAAATGGCCAGATAGCCAAATCATCACCGCGAACGGGCTGTGGATCTGGCTCTTTATTAGCAGGACGGCTTTTTGATACTTTTGGCAGTATAATCAGCGCCAAAAAGGCTCCGGCTAATATTAAAAATATAACGCCAATTGACATAGTTCTGCCTTATGAAAATGTAGAGTGATTGCGAGCAAAATAGCAATCACAGCGCAGCAGCCTGTATCGGCGACTACGCTTATAGGATATAGTGAGTAGTTTTGCTTATATGATTGCGCTTATATTAGTGGCGCCTATAGTAGCTAAGCCCATGGTGATCGGCAATCCATAAACGATAAAACACGACAATAAATGTCGTGTTTTAGAAGATTTTTTTAATCAAAAATAATCAGGTAATAATTAACTCAGTTACTAACTACCAGTAGAGTACCCAAGCACCCGTCGTATCAACTTTGGGATCACTGTTCACTTTATCTTTTAGCGCCAGTGCGGCTATTTTGCCACGTTCAGGACCGACAACAACACGTACACCGCGACTGGTTGCACTGGTTTTTACATCATAACCTGCCGCCTTAAACTTCTTAGCGACTTCATCCGCTTTTGCCTGATTGCTTGCCAGTGACACTTGCACGCCAAAGCTACCTTTAGCATCGGTCTCTTTCACCTCTTTGCGGGCTTCGCGCAATTTTTGCTGCGCCTCACGTCTATCCTTCGCTGATTTTTCAGCTTTGGCTTTTTCAGCAGCGCGTGCTTTTTCGGCTTCTGCAGCCTCTCGCTCTAAACGTTGAATTTGTTTACGAGAAGGGATAGTGATGGTTTGCCCAAGCTGTAGCGATGCTGACGGTGAGGTATTGTTAGCCTGTGCTAGAGCGGCAACAGGGACATTGTATTGTCGAGCCAGTTTTATTAGACCATCGCCAGATTGGACTTTATAGTCAGTAGGCGCTTTGGGTGGCTCAGTTTTGGCAACTTCAGCCGCCTTTTTGTCATCTTCAGCTTTTTGTTTGGCCTTTTTTTGAGCATCCGCCTCTTTTTGAGCGGCTTTTTTAGTAGCAGCAAGCTCGGCGTCCGCTTGTTTTTTTAACTGTGCTGTTTTCTGTGCCGCATCCTCAGCACTCTTTTTAGCAGCAGCTTGTTTGGCTTGTGCCGCTTTTTGCGCTTCGTCATCGGTAGCATTAGCATTGGTACTGGCATTAGTACTAGGTTTAGGAGTAACCGGTGGCTCAACTTTATCAATTCGCGGCTGAACTTGCGGAGTAGCAATAACGGTTTGAGTGGTGGCGTTATCAACTTCAACCGCTGGCGTAGTGTTATCAAGATAACGTTGGTTTTCAGCTCTTGCCTTAGCTAATGCTTGCGCCTCAGCAGACTCTTGCTCTGTCAAAAACTGCTCTGCACGTTGCTCCTGAGCTTTAATACGTGCGACTCGCTCTTGTTGCTTTTGTGCTAAGAGTCGTGTTTCGGTATCGATATCAGTGGTCAGAGGCCTTGATGTGGCTGGAGCAGCCTCTGCTTGTTCAACTACAATAGGCGTAGACGCCTGCTCATCACTTGCGCCAATTTGCTGCACCATCGCATATAGCATGACGCTGCCGCCAAGTATCATCCCAATTCCCAATAAGGCTTGTCTTGAAAAGTTCATCTTCTCACATCTCTTAGTTGATAAATGATTGATCAGCACATTTTGCTATTGTTTTGATTATAAAACATATTTTTGACGCTGTCTGCTATCGCCCTGTTTTTGTCTGCTTATTATTTATTTTAATTTACTTTAACTATCGCCTCTTTTAATCGGCTGTAAGCGCTGTTAGCGTCTCGCCAATCGTATGAAATGATCCACATACGACTATCAAGTCTTGCGGTTGACTGTTGGTTATAGCCGCTGCTGTCGCTTGTGGCAAATTAGCAAATGCATGACAGTTATTCTTATCAACATAAGACGCTACTAAAGTCTCTAACTGCTCTATAGACGCAGCACGCGGATAATCAATCTCGCCAATATACCAGTCGGTAATCGGCAAATGGGCTTGGGTGAGTTGCTCGACTACCTTATCAATATCTTTATCCGCTAGCATGGAGAAGAGTATTTTGATGTTAGGTTCTTTGGCATCAGCAGGCTGCGCTGAGGTTTGCTGAGCGCTACTGATATCGGCAAGATGCTGCTGCCATAAAGGCACTAGCTGCGCTAGTAAAAACTCAACCCCTTGGCTGTTATGCGCCACATCAAAAAGCCAATGACGGTTTCTAATCTCTCGATAATCAAAGCGGCCTGCTAATTTAACCGTCGTTAATGCCCGCTCAATCGCATCGGTATCGACATTGAGAGGACTGGCCAATACCGCTGACAAGGCGTTGGCAGTATTAGTTAGCGAAAGTGCCGGTCGCGGCAACTGTAGTGTGAGTGCAGCGTTGCTATAGTGCCAAGTATCTGCATCTTGAGCCTGAAAACTAAAGTCTTTACTCACTTGATAAAAAGTCGCTCGATGCTCATCAATGAGCTGCTGTACGCTGTTTGGCATCTCAGTAGAACCATAAATCAGCGTAATATCATCGCGTAAAATACCCGCTTTCTCACGACCTATGGCCTCAAGGTTATCTCCTAACCAATCGACATGATCGATGCCGATATTGGTAATCACTGCCATATCTGCATCGATAATATTGACCACATCCAAGCGTCCACCAAGCCCTACCTCCAACACCCAAACGTCACAATTAGCTTCAGCGAATATTAACAAAGCCGCTAATGTCGTCATCTCAAAAAACGATAGAGTCAATGCGCATGTTAAGCGTGCTGCCTCTACCTTATAAAAGGCATCAATCAAGGTTCTGTCACTAACCATCTCACCATCGATACGTATACGCTCATTGAACTGGCTGAGATGCGGCGACTGATATAGCGCTGTCTTATAGCCTGCTGCTTGGCACATGGCACTAATAACAGCGGTGGTTGAACCCTTGCCATTAGTACCAGCGACAGTAAATACAAACGCATCGTCTTTGGCAGACTGCACTAGCCCTAAAGACTCTGCTACTGGTAACACACGCGCCAGCCCCATATCTATCGCTGACACATGGATCTGCTGCATATAATTGAGCCACTCAGTCAAGCTGGCATCAAGTTTAGGAGTATCTGAAGGACTATCAGGATTGAGGGGCAAGGACATGAATAAAACCTAAATAAAAGAGGAAGTAACAACAGCATTCGAGGTATTAGCCCAGTGTATAACAAACGGTCTAAAAACTAAAATATAAAGCCCAGTTAGAAGTTCTTACCTATTGAGTTGCTGTCTATTAATATGGCTAATAAATTATGAAAACTGCTCATTGATATTATTTTTGGACATGTTGTTACCATAAAAAAAGCATTTACCAATGATTGATAAATGCTTTTAGAGAGCTTAGGATGTGTTCAATTATAGGCTAAGCATCAACATTAGGCTGATGGCATAGCTTAGCCAATAAACGATAAGTCGTATCGACTAGCTGATGACGATGCACCACTTCATCGACCACACCATGCTCTAATAAGAACTCAGCACGTTGGAACGGCTCTTCCAAGGTTTCGCGTACAGTTTGCTCAATCACGCGCTTACCTGCAAAACCTATCATCGCTTTTGGCTCTGCTAGATGAATATCACCTAGCATAGCTAATGACGCAGTAACACCACCATAAACAGGGTTGGTCAACACGACGATATAAGGAACACCTGCCAATCTTAAGCGCTCAACAGCCGCAGCGGTACGCGCCATCTGCATTAAGGATAAAATACCCTCTTGCATACGCGCACCACCAGAAGCCGCAAAACAGATTAAAGGTTTACGCTCGGCTAAAGACTTTTCAGCCGCTTGTACAAATCTATCGCCAACCACTGAGCCCATTGAGCCGCCCATAAACTTGAAGTCAAACGCACAAGCAACGACTTCAAGATTGCGCAATTTACCGTGCAATACGATTAGCGCTTCAGTCTCACCCGTCTTAGCTTGTGCTTCCTCCATCCGCGCTGGATAAGGCTTACTATCGACAAAGCGTAACGGATCTTTAGCGGTAAATTCCTGCCCAAGCTCGCCATCGACTTCATCCAAGAACCATTGCAAGCGCTCACGAGCCGACATAGGCAGATGATGATCGCAAATGGGGCAAACGTAGCAGTTAAATATCAGCGCTGTATTAGTAATGACCGAATGACAATTGCTACATTTGGTTGATGGTTCAGTCTCAACCGCTGTCAAAGGCGCCATTAATTGTTGTTTAACACCAGGTACAGGACGATTAAACCAAGAGTGACCTGCTTGCGTAGCAGTCGCATCGGTGGCGCTATCGTTTTGAGTTTCAGATTTATTTATCGTATCAGTCATATTATTTGCCATCGTCTAAGGCTATTGAGCTTAAAAACGCTTATCCCTAATAGCTAATTTTAGAAGTGTAGTGAGTATTTGGATATACCATTATATTTGCGTCAGTTATTGTGCGTCCTGCCTGTGACAAATATAGTCTAATTTAATAATACCCCACTCTCAACTTCGAAAGTGATTGAAAAAAGAAGAGCACCTCACTAATCTATTGTTTTCGACCAAGAATACAATGGAGTTGTGAGATGCCCATAGACGAATTTATCATCAATATCTATTTAATGGTAGAGCAATATTACAAAATAGTCGTCACCAAACCCTTGCGAAGTGCAGGTTACGCGCCAAAGCTAAGTGATCCTGAGGTTATTTGCATGGAGATGGTCGGTGAATTTTTACACCTTGATCAAGACAAACAAATTTGGCAATACTTTACCCAGCATTGGCAAGACTGGTTTCCAGCCATCGGCTCATACCCTAACTTCGCAAAGCACTGCGCCAATCTGTGGCAAGTCAAACAGCAGATACAAGATAACGTCAGTCAAATTGAAGGCCGTGACAACATTCATTTTATGGATGGCTTTCCGATACCCGTCTGTCATTATGGACGCGCTTATCGGCATAAGAATTATCAAGACTTAGCAGCTTTTAGCTACTGTGCCGCTAAGCAAGAGAGGTACTATGGCTTTGAAGGCCATTTGCTTGTTAACTTATCGGGCATGATTAAAGGCTTTACCTTTGCTCCTGCCAATGTTGATGAAAGAGCGGTTGCCCCAGAAATCACCACTCATATTCATGGGCTACTTGGCGCTGATAAAGGGTATATCAGCCCTAGTCTGACATCGTACTACGACGCTCAAGGCGTGGATTTACAAACGCCACTCAGAGCCAACATGAAAGAGGATAGACCCAAACCTGTGGTAAGGCGGCTAATGAAAGCCCGCCGTATCGTTGAAACAGTCATTGGTCAGCTATCAGAACGATTTAATATACAAAGGGTACGAGCAAGAGATTTATGGCATTTGTCTCATCGATTGATTCGTAAGATTCTTTCACACAATCTGTGCTTTGTACTCAACAAAAAACTTGGTAATCCGCCTCTTCAGTTTGATTTGCTTATTTCAAGTTGAGAGTGGGGTTTAATAATGAATATTTATACATCACATTAGTTTACACACGTAAACTAAATTTAGCAAAGTCATTTATGGTCTATGAGCTATAAACTATCCAGCGCAGTGCGCAGTTCATCCATTTTTGTCATAATGCGCTGTTGGGCAGCCGCTACAGCATTAGCATCATTGGCATCGATATCAGCAAAGTTCTGCACTAAAGCGCTACCGACGATAATACCATCAGCATGCTCGCCAATCGCTTTGGCCGAAGCGCCATCACGAATACCAAAGCCTACGCAAACAGGCAGATCGGTCTCCGCTTTGATCGCCTGTACTTGAGTGGCGACATCGTCAGTATCTAGTGTTGCAGAACCCGTTACGCCTTTGAGTGATACGTAATAGATATAACCGCCACAATGGGTCAATACTTGCTGGCGACGCTCCGCTAAAGTGGTCGGTGATAATAGAAATATCTCATTCATCGAGTGCTCGGTTAGATGCTGAGTAAAGCTACCCGCCTCCGCTGGTGGCAAGTCAACCATCAAAATACCATCAACGCCTGACTGCTCACATAGTGCGACAAAGTTATCGTAACCGATGATTTCAACAGGATTTAGATAACCCATAAGAATAATAGGCGTTTGCGTATCTTGCCTGCGAAACTCAGCGACCATGTTTAAGGCTTCACGAGTGCTGGTACCTGCTGCTAAGGCGCGCTCGCCTGCCAAGGCAACGGTTGGGCCATCCGCCATAGGGTCTGAGAATGGCAAGCCGACCTCAATCATATCCGCGCCATGCTTGACTAAGTCATATAGCAGGCCGACAAAGCTATGAGGGGTTGGATCGCCTGCCATCACATAAGGAATCAGGGCTTTTTTATTTTGGGCTTTTAACGTTTCAAAAGTGCTTTCAATTCGGGTCATAGTGATTCTCTAATATATATTAAATACCAAATTCATAATCAATCATAGTTTCAAACTTCTTACTTTCTTTATCGATAAAACCAACTGTTATATCAATATCAAAATGAAATAGATAGTCTTCAAAATTCTCATTATATTTTCTGATATCCTTCTTTATCATTGAATATATAGCATCGACGCCAATAGAATCATTCATAAAATAATTCATAACTAATACTATATGATATTTCTTGAACTTATTACCGTTTTTATAGTCTAGCATCAGCCTTTCTAAAATGAGTGGTAGATCACGAAGTCTAACCCCAGTAGAGAATTTAATAATTACGGGGATGATAGAATCGTTTGGATCAAACCCATAAAAATCATATAAACCATTGCTTCCTTTCTTGATATAAGAATATTTATTTTCTAACCATTCTTCTATAATATCTGAGCCTCTATCACTTATTGAGTAAAATAGTTCTTTTGGAAGGTTAAATTGGTTTACTAAATTGCTATCCTGAACTTTGATATTCTCTTCAATCAAATCAAAATATTTATTTTTTTCAAATGAATTAATTTCATAATAGGTGTTCTTTACATCCTTAATTGCTGCTTCTTTTATTTCTGTCTGAAGGTATTTTTCAGCAAACTTTAAGAAAGACTCTGTGTTATAAATATGGAATTTTTCTACATTAGCTTTATTGCATATCTCGCTCACTAGCTCAGGTCTAGGTCCAATAACTTTAGATCCATTTGAAGAAATAATTTGCATCCAGTCTTCTTTTTTATCATCTGTTATGAAAACTATATTTTTTTTATTTTCTTTTTTAGCATGCTCTATTATTTGCATCCAAATTATTAGATCACCATAACCATGCTGGTACTTCAGTAAATTATGTGTATAAGGTATAGACTTAGCATTCGATTTTTTTGCTTTTTGAATATCTTTAAAACTTGGTGGAATCTCATTTTCAGCCCTTTCATCTCCATCCTTAAAAATGGCGTCGAGCCAATCTTGATGTTCTGGTGGGCATCCTACTTTTCCCTCAAAAATTTCAGTAATATTACATAAGATATTATCATCGAAGCTATTATTTAATTGTCTCAACTTAACCTTTTCAAGCTCATCAAGTACAGTTTTCTCTAGTTCTCTAAACTTACTTAAGAAGTTTTGAGGATCTATTTCATTATGCCTTTTCTCTAATTGTAGCTCACTAGATTTATTCTCAATACCCTTAATAGAATCCTCGATACTTTTTTTAATATCATTTACTTTTTTGTTCTGATCAGCTATTACTTCTAACCTATTACGATGAAACTCTAGCAAAACATGATGAGGCACCCATACTCTATCGCCAAGATTTTTTATTATTTCGATAATAGCTGTGCTTGTTTCATTCTTATACCTATAAAGGTTTAAAAGAACATTCGTATCGAATACGAATGTTCCATGTTCCCAAATCTCACTAAAATCTTCTTCAGAGAGTTGATAAAAACCTTTAAACATCTCTTTAATAGTTTTGTTTTCCATATTACAACTCAATCCCTTCCGCCTTCATCACTGAATGCAAGTCTTTATCACCGCGACCTGACATATTAACCACGATAGTTTGATCAGGTCTCATCGTCTTCGCAAGTTTAAGCGCATAAGCGACCGCATGAGCGGTTTCTAACGCTGGGATGATACCTTCTTTACGGGTCGCTTCGTGGAAGCCTTCTAGCGCCTCTTTATCAGTACAGCCCACATACTCGACACGGTTCATATCTTTTAAGAAGCTATGCTCAGGACCGACACCTGGGTAATCCAAACCTGCTGAGATCGAATGAGTCTCTTGAATTTGTCCATCATCATCCGCCATCAGATAAGTACGATTACCATGCAACACCCCGATACGACCTGCGGCAAGTGGCGCAGAATGACGACCTGTTTCAATACCATCGCCAGTTGCTTCAACGCCGTACATTTTCACATTAGGATCATTTAAAAAGTCAAAGAACAGACCGATAGCATTAGAGCCACCCCCGACACAGGCGACTAGCGCATCTGGTAACTTACCTGTTTTTTCTAAATGCTGAATACGAGTTTCTTTACCGATGATCGCTTGGAAGTCACGTACGAGTAGCGGGTAAGGATGCGGGCCTGCAACCGTACCGATGATGTAATAAGTCGTATCGACGTTCGTAACCCAATCACGCATGGCTTCATTCATCGCGTCTTTGAGGGTACGTGAGCCTGAGGTAACCGGTACGACCGTTGCGCCCAATAAACGCATACGATAGACGTTCATCTTTTGACGCTCAACATCGTCAGCACCCATATAGACGATACACTCAAGTCCCAAACGCGCAGCAATAGTCGCCGTCGCTACGCCATGTTGACCTGCGCCTGTCTCGGCAATAATGCGCTGTTTACCGCACATTTTGGCCAGTAGCGCCTGACCAATCGTGTTGTTTACTTTATGCGCGCCCGTATGATTTAGATCTTCACGCTTGAAGTAAATTTGCGCACCGCCAATCTCATCGCTTAAACGTTTGGCGTGATACAGCGGCGTTGGACGACCGACATAATTGACTAAGTCATGATGATACTCTTCCCAGAATGCGGGATCGGCTTTAACTTTGGTATATAGTGCTTCTAACTCTTCTAACGCTGCCATCAAAGTCTCGGAGACAAAGCGCCCGCCATGAACACCAAAATGTCCACGCGCATCGGGATACTGATTGAAGTCAGCGACGCCTGTGGGATTGGTAAAACTATTGATATCTTGTGGAGTAGTAGCAGATGGTGCTTTTTCTTCAATATAACTCATGGGATTTCCTACGATATGGGATATTTGGGATTAAGTTTGAATAATAAAACAGAGTACTTATGATTAAAAAAGCTGAGCGGTGATAATGAAAGATGCTCGTAAAGCTTGCTTAACTTTCTACTAAAATATCGCTTTGCCATCGATCGTTTTTGACCGCTTTCATAAAGCTGCGCATCTTTGCGCTGTCTTTGATGCCTTTAGCAGACTCAATGCCACCGCTGACATCAACGCCATAAATAGATAGGTCACGGGTAGCAGCGACATTTTTCGCGTCAAGACCACCTGCTAGAATAATAGGCAAGATGCTGTTAGTAGGTATTAAGCTCCAATCAAAGCGTGCGCCTGTACCGCCATATTTATTGGGCTGATAAGCATCGAGTAAGATACTACTCGCCCCTGCCGCTGCAAACTGCTCAATTTGAGATAGCACACTCGCTTGACTATCTTGCTCAGTATTGACCCGTAAAGCTTTTATCCAGCGTTTATTGACGCTGTCTGCCAGCTGCTGACACTGCTCAGGACTCTCATCGCCGTGAAATTGGATAATATCGAAAGTAACGGTATTAGCCAGCTCAGTTAGTTCATCAGATTTCATATTGACTACTAATGCTACCACGCTCACGAAAGCTGGTACGGCGGCGACTAAGGCGGCTGCCTGTATAGGATTTACCGCTCTAGGGCTCGGTGGATAAAACACTAAACCGACGGCATCAACCCCTAATGCGGTGGCCGCTTGGATATCAGCAAGGTGAGTAAAACCACAAAACTTTACGTGCATTGAGTGACCTTAGTGAAGAGTAAGCACCTATACGAAATATAAAGGCGCACTATTCATAAGAAATGATTATGATTTGTTACCTGAATGCCAAATTAATTGCATCTAAAAACTTATCCTAGCATACTTTTATTCATAGTTTTGTTTATGATTATGATAAGGATTTTTTAATGTCTAAAAAGACTGAAGCTAACGCTACAACCAATGCTAAAAATGAAAATAACAGTAACACGACGCCACCGCATTACTTGATGTGGTTTCGTCGTGACTTACGTATTCATGATAACACTGCACTGGCCGCGTTATGCGCGCGTGCGCAAGAGGACAAGGCGCAAGTCTCCGCTGTGTTTTTCTATACGCCTGAGCAGTGGCAAGAGCATGATTGCTCAATTGCGCAAGTCGATCATATTGCGCGTACCTTATCTATCTTAGCCCAAGAGCTGCATGAACAATTAAATATCACCTTAAACGTTTATGTTTGCCCAGATTTTGCGACTTGTATACAAGCTATCGATGAGCTTTGCGCCAGTCAAAATATCGGCTGCGTAATGGCAAATCACGAGTACGAAGGGAACGAGATTGACCGTGACGAACAATTGATTGAGCAACTCGATAAACAAAATATTGAATTTATCCGTCATCATGATCAGTGTATTTTGCCGCCGCTTAGCATCACCACTAATGATGGCGACAGTATGTATAAGGTTTTTACCCCTTTTTATAGAAAATGGCGCGATACGCTAGAGGCCAGCCAAATACAAAACCATAATGCTGAGCCCCTTAGCAGTGATAACGCTGATACAAAATCACTTGAGCCAATCACCCTACAATCGACTACTGCCAGTGCTCATAATGCAGATGATATAGAGGCGCTTGGCGATACGCTATTGACTGAGTATAAACAAGCGCTACAAAAAACGGACGCTCTAAAATATAGTGATAGCAATGCACAGCTTAAGCAATCACGCGAGGACTATCCTGCGGGAGAGACAGCAGCTTGCCAGCGGCTCAAGGATTTTACTACTGACGATATCAATAACTACGATGTCAGCCGTGACAAACCTATATTGCAGGGCACCAGCCATATGTCCGCGTATCTAACTATAGGGAGTATCAGCCCTAGGACTTGCTATATTGAGGCGGCAAAAGCGCAGGAAAAGCTGCATGGTAATGATGGCGATAACGAAGATATCAACCGCTGGATAAGCGAGCTGGCGTGGCGCGACTTTTATCGTCATGTCTTAGTCAATAAACCAAGACTAGTACGCCATCATGCCTACAAAGAAGCCGTCGATAAAAAGATAGACTGGTCTTATGATGAAGAGGATTTTGCCTCATGGTGCGCGGGCAAGACAGGAGTGCCCCTAGTCGATGCCACCATGCGCTGTCTAAATGCCACAGGATTTATGCATAACCGTCTGCGTATGGTGACAGCGATGTTCTTGACCAAAGACTTGCTTATTGATTGGCGCTGGGGTGAGCGTTATTTTATGCAGCAGCTTGTAGATGGTGATTTTGCATCCAATAATGGCGGCTGGCAATGGAGCGCATCCACTGGCACGGACTCCTCACCCTACTTTCGCATTATGAACCCGTTTAGCCAAGGCAATAGTCATGATCCTAAGGGTTTATTTATCAAGACGTGGCTACCTGAACTCAAAGACGTACCTGCCAGCATCTTGCATAATGAGGACAAGCTACGTAAGGAGCTATCTAAATCAGGTAAATTTGCTAACGTTGACTATCCAGTGCCTATCGTCAAACACAAAGACGCCCGACTAGCCGCTATTGCAGAATTTAAAAAACAATGATGCTCTAATTAATAATATGGCAGCACTAGTGAATAAGCTAAAAAAGGAATCAATTCGCTAGTCGCTGCGCTATTGTGATTGCTGAGTAACGGTTGGGGTCGCTTGAATATTATCAATATTGGTGTCTAATATTCGAGTTTGAATCACATATAGAGCGTAGCCCAATAAGGCAAAGCTAATAATCAATAACACCCAAGTTTCAAATGATAGCCTTTCATTAGCATTAGAGCGTTTACTCAATTTGTTGCGCTTAGTATCAGTAGATGGTTTTTGGTTAGGAACGGTCATAAACGCCTCCTATTATACGAGCCTATTTTATCGGTAGCATTGATAAGGCTACGATGAATAATAAATAAGTCTTGCTATATAATATGATAACGCTATTCCCAGTAATATCAAGCAAAAACTATCAATAGGCTTTTATCTATAAAGGTTATGCTGTGCTCGCAGGCATTTGACAAGCACCAGCGCCTTGCGTATTCACCGTCACCGTAGCACCTGTCAAGGAAAACAACTGTTGCAATTGGGTTTGGGCGTTCTCTAATGCTACTGTCATAACATCGCCACGACAAGCGCGCTCTAACACTTCTTTTTTGGCCATACTTTGCGCTTGCTCAAGTATTTTAGGGTCCACTTGCATCATCCCAAATACACCTGTTTGCCAATCATAAATCTCAATATCATCTAAGTAGACTGCGAAAACTTGTGAGGGCGGTATAGTGATGTTGATCTGCGGCATTATTGATAATGGCGTAGCCGAGTTATCCGCGGCTTCTAGCTGCTCATTAGTAGGCTGCACGACTTGTACCATCTCAGGGGTTAGTTCACTCAAATCAATCCCTGCTTGTACGCGTCCTTTAGCGATAAATAGCGCTTTTTGTTCATCCTGCCACAGCTTCATCCAGCTGCCCTCGCGCTCGCTTGTGATAATAGTATCAACATTAAAAGCCACTGTTTGCAGGCGATTGAGCTGCTGGATTTGGGTGACCACCCCTTCACGAGTGATCGTGTTAATCTCTGGCTCATCGCTGTTATTTTGTGCAATATAAATAGCAGCAACTAATGCGGCCAAGCCAATAAGCAATAATAACCATGACATTTTGGCAATAGCTGGCTTGGGCTGTGGCTTTGATTTGGGCGATTTGCTTAATACGGTGTCGCCATTATCAGATCTATTCTCAGGTGTACTCATATTTGCTACCTTTATTGTTATTAACAACCTCATCAATAGCTATCGAATGGCTATCGGCTAAAATCATCGATATCATTGATTACTTTATAATAAATGCAGTCTTTTAAAAGTCACTTCAAGTTGCCGCTACTATTTCTCTACACAATTGCTTATAAAGGCCTGACAAAAAATTATTATAAATAACTAGGGTCTGTTAAATATCAAGTATAAAACCAGCACCCTTAGCCTTATTAATGCTTAGAATGACGAGTTTGCACCCTGTTATTAGCGAAAAGACAAAAAGGTATTGCGTCTTAGCAGAAGTTTACCTAACATAGTCTAGTTGTGTTGATGAATAATCAACATATATTTATACCTTGAGCTTGCGATCCTTTGTTACGCACTGCCCTGCTTATTATTAATTAATCAAAGATAAGGTTACGCTTTATTTATGAAAGCCAGTCAATTTTTGTTTGCCACACTCAAAGAGACCCCAAGTGACGCTGATATCGCCTCAAGCCAATTGATGGTGCGCGCCGGTCTCATTCGCAAAATCGCTTCTGGGTTATATATATGGTTGCCGCTAGGTCTACGGGTGCTGCAAAAGGTCGAACGTATCGTTCGCGAAGAGATGCAGAATATTGGCGCACAAGAAGTGCTTATGCCAATGACTCAGCCCGCTGAATTATGGCAAACGACAGGGCGCTTTGATGATTACGGTCCTGAGTTGCTACGCTTTAAAGATCGCCATGATCGCGATTTTGTACTAGGACCAACTCACGAAGAGGTCATCACCACTCTAGCGCAAGGTGAATTGCGTAGTTATAAGCAACTGCCTATTACCTTTTTTCAGATTCAAGGTAAGTTCCGTGATGAGATTCGCCCACGTTTTGGGGTGATGCGCGCGCGTGAATTTACGATGAAAGATGCGTACTCATTTCACGTCGATCAAGCATCATTGGCAAAGACTTATGACGATATGTTCGATGCTTATACACGTATCTTTGCTCGCTTAGGTCTTGATTTCCGTGCAGTGCAAGCTGATACTGGCTCTATAGGTGGCTTTGCTTCACATGAGTTTCACGTATTAGCGGATAGTGGCGAAGACGATATTGCCTTCTCTAACGCCTCTGATTATGCCGCGAACGTCGAGCTTGCTGAGTCTATTAGTACCGCTGAGCGTCAACCGCCTGCAACGGCGCGCGAAAATGTCTTAACAGAAAACATGACCACCTGCAAAATGGTCGCTGAACACTTAGATATTCCGTTATCAACCACCGTTAAAACGCTTATCGTTCATGGTCATACTGAAGACGATGAGCCACAATTGATCGCTATTGTGTTACGCGGCGACCATCAATTAAATACCATCAAGGCCGAAAAAATAGAAGAGGCTAATTTGCCACTTACTATGGCTTCAGATGAAGAATTAAAAGCAGCAGGTCTGCTCAAAGGCTATATCGGTGTAGAGTTAGATATGCCTGTCTTCGTCGATCGCTCAGCAGCTGCTTTATCTGATTTTGTCTGCGGTGCTAATGAAGTCAATAAGCATACTATTGGTATGAACTGGGCTCGTGACGCTCGTATTACACGTATTGTCGATGTCCGTAATGTCTCTGAGGGCGATCCATCTCCAGATGGCAAAGGTACACTACAGATCAAACGCGGTATCGAAGTCGGTCATATTTTCCAGTTAGGCGATAAGTACTCGCAAGCCATGGGCTGTAAGGTCTCAGGTGAAGATGGCAAACCTGTTACCTTATTAATGGGCTGTTATGGTATCGGCGTGAGTCGTATCATTGCTGCTGCTATCGAACAGAACCATGACGAAAATGGCGTCATGTGGCCAGCAACACCAGACGTTAATGACTCATTAGCACCTTTTGAAGTCGCTATCGTGCCGATGAAGTCAAAAGAAGACACGGTCATGGAGACCGCGACCGCGCTTTATGAAGAGCTAAAAGCACAAGGTATCAATGTGCTACTCGATGACCGTAATGAGCGTCCAGGTGTCAAGTTTGCCGATTTAGAACTCATCGGTATTCCGCATCGTATTGTGGTATCTGATCGCAATTTGGCTGAAGACAAATACGAATACGTCAATCGTCGCGATGGTGAAAAGCAAATGCTCAGCCATGATGAAGTATTGGCGAAGATCATTAGTAAATAAATTTATTAATAATTTTGATGTTATAAAAAAGCGCCTGTCTTCTTGAAAGATAGGCGCTTTTTCGTGCTTGGGGTATGTATTTGGTACTCAGTTTTTACTGCCGAATCAAACGACTCGGTTGAGGTAGTAATTTCAAATCACTGACGCGGCAAGGATTAATATCAATACCGCCTCGGCGCGTATACCAAGCTCTTACTATCAATTCACTTGGCTGATAATGTCGGCTCAAATCTGCAAATATCTGCTCAACACACTGCTCATGAAAGCCATTATGCTGACGGAAACTCAAAATATAATGCAGCATACTAGCCTGATCAAACTCTCGTTTACTAGTCATCTCAACTGCTAAAGTTCCCCAATCAGGCTGATTAGTCACAGGGCAATTACTACGCAAAAGGTTTGAATAAAAGCGATAAGTTCGTTCTGTATTGCTATTTGAATCAACGCTACTACTTTTCAAAACCCCTAACAACGATGCATCAGGATGAAGGGTTAGTGCGACCTTTTCCTTACTATCAGCCAAAGCATCATCAATACAGACGCCATCGGGCTGAGTTATCATCAATTCTGAATTGCGATCCTCTAAATCGAATAGCTCAACTTGTACCTCTGCCTGTACACAAGCTGATAAATCTTTGGCAATTAGCGTTTGCACTTCATCCCAACTGGTAAATTCAGTGAAGTTAATACTGTTAAGATATAGCTTTAACGATTTGGACTCAACAATAAATACAGATGTGGCTGGAATGATAAAACGTGCCATCGCCACTTGTGAAATGCCTTGCGTATTGAGCCAAGACATCTCGAACGCATGCCACCAGTCCATACCGACGCTTACTTTGTCATCTTGCCAGCCAATAGAATCACGACCTAAGCTGCGAGCAATAGGATATAGCGTCTCAGGGCTATACTCAGTTGGATAATCGGTGGTTTGCTCGCCTAAAATACCGTGAATGCTCATAGTTTACCTTCCAGATTTAACCTGTTTTTATAAGAAGTGACTTTATAAAGAAATATAATAGTTTGAGGCATTTTACCTTAATAAATTCACTTTAGACACTTACTGACTAAGCGAATTTGAAGAATCAAATATGCCTTTATAAATACCCGTTAGACAGCTTACTTTAAACATAAAAAAGCCCAACAACGTTGGACTCTTAAAATAAAGCGATAAGCGTATTTTTACCAATTAATCTACAAGCGAATGCGTGAACCATCGCTAAGCAAACGATAGCAAATAATATAAAAAATTACGCAAAAGACAAAAATAGCTGCCATCGAATACCAAACATTGACATCAGAATAGCCCAAGATGCCATAGCGGAAGGCATTAACCATATAGACGATCGGGTTCAATAATGAGATATTTTGCCAAAAGGTTGATAAATCTTCCATTGAATAAAACACCCCGCCCAAGAACGTTAAGGGCGTCAATACAAAGCTTGGAATAATAGAGATATCATCGAATGAGCGTGCATATACTGCATTAATAAAACCACCTAGCGAAAATAAAATCGCTGTTCCTAGCACCGTAAATACCGTCACAAATAAGTGTTCAATGCCCAGCTCAGTAAAGAATAGCGCAACGATAGAGACAATGATTGCGATCACTAAACCGCGAAAGATACCACCGCTGACGTAGCCTGCTAATATAGCGTGTTTAGAGACAGGGGAAACCAACAGCTCCTCAATACTAGCGGTGAACTTAGCACTGAAAAAGCTGGAAACCACGTTAGAGTAACTATTAGTAATCACTGCCATCATAATTAGGCCTGGCACGATAAACTGCATATAAGGTACGCCGCCCATCTCGCCTACTCTATCGCCAATCATCGTACCAAAAATCACAAAATACAGCGCCATAGTGATGACAGGTGGTAGCAAAGTCTGCGGCCAAATACGCAGAATACGGCGGATCTCTTTCATCAATATCGTATTAAAAGCGATCCATTTTTTACTAAATGACATGGTCTCGTTAGGATCTATAATAATTTCCTTTTTCATAGCCCTGCCTCCTTCATACTATCTGCACTTTGAATATTTTTATCCACTAAGCGCATGAATAACTCTTCTAAGCGGTTGGACTTATTACGCATACTAGCTACTTTAATGTTTAGATTGGTTAACTGCTCAAACACAGCGTTGAGAGTCTCGCCTTCACTTAAAGTCACCTCTATCGTTTGCTCATCAGGTTGATCAATCGCGGTTACTTTATCGATAGTTAACGTCTTCGTAAGTGGCTGCTCTAAATCTAAAACAAAGGTTTCAACGGATAATTGCGCTAAGAGATCTTTCATCTCAGTATTAATACGAATTTCACCATGGTCTAAGATAGCGATGCGCTTACACAGCTGCTCGGCTTCCTCTAGATAATGGGTGGTTAGAATAATTGTGGTGTTTTCTTCGACATTGATCTGCTGCATAAACTCCCACATTGAGCGGCGCAGCTCAATATCTACCCCAGCGGTCGGCTCATCGAGAATTAACAGCTTAGGCTTATGAATAAGCGCACGGGCAATCATTAAGCGGCGCTTCATACCACCAGAGAGCTCGCGGGACTTACTATCACGCTTATCCCATAGACCTAACGCTTTGAGCAGACGCTCGGCACGTGGCTTAGCTTCTTTAGCAGGTATACCAAAATACCCTGCTTGTGTGATAATGATATCTTCAACTTTTTCAAACATATTGAAGTTAAACTCTTGCGGTACAATGCCTAAATACTGCTTGGCGACCGAAGGGTTAGCTAATAAATCAGTGCCGAATATCTCAACGCTGCCCGTTGTTGGCTTAAACAATGAGCTGATAATTCCGATCATCGTTGATTTACCAGCACCGTTCGGCCCCAATAAGGCGAAGAACCCGCCTTGCGGTACCGTTAAGCTAACGTCTTTTAAAGCCGAGAATCCATTATCATAGGTTTTGGATAAATTCTTAATAGATAACGCTGGTACTTCAGACATGCAAGCCTCTTTATTATTTGTTTATCAATTAATTTATAAAATATTAAGATCAATCTAAGGCCTTAATGTGAGGCTAATTGACACCGATTTCAACTGTCAACTATTTATAATGACGAGATAAGTAAAACTAATCAGCTACTAACATTCACTAGTTAACAACGTTCAGTAGGTCATAAATTCTGATAAGTATTGACCATAAAAAAGCACTTACCTTATTCAATAAAGTAAGTGCCTTGTGTATACATACTACCTTTAGTTATTACAAAACATCCAAATTAGCTGGCTTCGCCAATCATATAATCAACTGCGTTTTGAACTTCTTCATCAGGAATATCAGCGCCACCTTTGGCGGGCATAGCATTAAAACCTTGGATAGCATGAGTATATAAAGTATCTGCACCTTTGGCAATACGTGGTCCCCAAGCGCCAGCATCACCTAACATCGGTGAACCGAGCAAACCTGAAGCATGACAAGTCTGGCAGACTGCATTATACACAGCAGCACCATCACGTGGACCATCACCTGCGGCAGGACCAGACGAGCGTGCAGTTACATCGCATATCTCGCCATCTTCAAAGCAGACAGTACCAACGGGCTGAATACGAGCAATCAGGTTTGGATATAATGCAATCAGCTTTTGTACTTGTGGGGTATCTTCAGGAATAGGCTCTTCTTCAACAGCAGGAGCTGCTACAGCTACAGGAGCATCCGTTGCAAGCTCAGCGCCATCAACGGGAGCTTCACCATCAGTAGTATCCGCAGCGGCTTGTACTTCATCGCCTAATACTGCAGGAGCCTCAGCTACGGCTTCTTGACCTTCTGCTACTGCAGAGATAGCTACAGGAGTATCTACAATATCTTCAGCTTGGCTCACCGCGATACTAGCGATTCCTAGAATGGCAGCTGCCGATAACATCACTACTTTTCTCATTCGTCACGTTCTCTTATATCTAATACAAGTGGCTGGCTATTTTGCAGGCACACTTGTGATCGATGAATATTAGTGGTTATTAGTGGTTATTCTCCTTGCCATTATAAGGGAAAAGCGGGGCAAATTGCCATGCCTGTTTGCTAACTGAGTTGTTTTTTATACAAAAACTTGAATAGCAAACTTTGTTTATTGGCATTGGGGCTTTTATTTGCTAGACTAGCGGTCTTTAATTCAAACCTGCTTAATGCGCTCGTAGCTCAGTTGGATAGAGTATCGGTCTCCGAAGCCGAGGGTCGTGGGTTCGATTCCCGCCGAGCGCACCAATCATCATATTATCCCCTTCCCTAGTAATACCTAATACATTATTGCCTAACACATCGAAATCTTGAACCGCTAATTGCGGTATAAGTAACGGCTTCTGCTTTTAGGCAATGCAAAAAAGCGCATCCTAAAACTGAACTGACCCCCATAAGTTGGACACAACTTTTGGGGGTTATTTTATGCGTTACGATCTAGACTTTAAGATCAAAGTCATAGCATACTACAAGCAAGGACATAGCCAAGGTGCTACAGGTGAGAAGTTTGGTGTGAATCCACGGTTTGTAAGTAAATGGACTGAACAATATCAACATAGTGGTATAGACGCCATCAAACCTAAAACCCGTAAAACTAAATACAGTAGCGACTTTAAGAATAAAGTAATAACTGTGATGTTAGCAGAAGGATTGAGCCAATCTGAAACGGCACTTAAGTTTCATATCAGCTCACCTGCTCTTATTAGCCACTGGTATAAAGCTTATCGGCTCTACGGTATGTCTGGACTCACATCCAAATATAAGGATAGTATCGCTATGAAGCCACCTATCATAGACAAACCCGATGATGAAAAGACCCCAGCAGAGCTCAAACGTGAAAACGCATATCTGCGTGCGGAGAATGCTTATTTAAAAAAGCTCGATGCCTTGCTTCGGGAAAGGGAGAAAGCTACGACAAAGCAAGGCTCATCGAAGAATTAAGGGATCAGCACTCGTTATCTGAGCTACTTACCATAGCAAAGCTTGCAAGGAGTAGTTTCTACTACCATAGAGCGAGTCTTAGTAGTAAAGATAAGTACGCCACTCTTAAACAGCGTATCACTGATATTTATCATCACCACAAAGGCCGATATGGCTATCGGCGCATAACCCAAGCACTTAAGAACGAAGATCTAAAATACAATCATAAGCTGATTGCCAGACTTATGAGTGAGCTTAAATTGACTGCAAGGATTAGAAGGCAGAAATATCGATCCTATAAAGGACAATGCGGCGTCATAGCTGAGAATAGAGTCAAGCGTAAGTTTAGAGCGAAAGCACCCAATCGCAGATGGTTCACTGATATCACTGAGTTTAAGGTAGGCGAGGATAAGCTGTACCTGTCACCGATACTCGATTGCTATAACAATGAGATCATCAGTTATCAAGTTTCAAGACGACCCGTATATGATGTAGTGAAACAAATGCTTGAGCGCGCGGTTAAAAACATATCATCAAAGCGCAAGTGTAAAGAGGAGCTAACGCTGCATTCAGATCAAGGCTGGCATTATCAGATGAAACCGTTTGCCAAAACGCTCAAAGATAATAATATTAAGCAAAGTATGAGCCGAAAAGGGAATTGCTTAGACAATGCACTAATGGAAGGCTTCTTTGGGACGCTAAAGTGTGAGACTATCTACATTGAGAAGCCTAAAACTATTGAAGCATTAGAAAAACAGATTCACCGATTTATGCATTATTATAATCATGAAAGAATTCAGCTTAAACTAAAAGGACTGAGTCCTGTGCAATACAGAACTCAGTCCTTGATTCAAACTTAAACTGTCCAAGTTTAGGGGGTCAGTTCAAACTGATGCGCTTTTTTATACCGTCATGACTATTAATTTTATTGGTTAAGACTATGACGCCCTTTATCTTGTCTTTGAGATTTTGCGGCTTCGAGCTGCGCGCGTTGATCATTGGTCAGGACCGCCATCATAGCCTCTCGTTTTTGCATACGATCGATACTAGTGTTTTTTCTGATCGCTTCAATCTGTGTTTGTTGGGCGCTGCTGAGATTGAGCTGCGCTAGCGGATTTTGTTGACCTCTTTTATGTTGACCTTGATGACCTTTATTTTTTCGCTCTGACTTCATGCTATCGAGTTGCGCTCTTTGCTCAACGGTTAATACCTGCTGTATCGCTTTACGGGTTTGCACACGCTCGTTACGACTATTTTGTTTGATGGCTTGTATTTGTGCCTGCTGCGTAGCACTTAGATTGAGCTGCGCTAGTGGCCCTCTTGTACCGTCCTTGTTGGTGCCTTTATATTGTTTTTGCAGTGAGCTGCTTGCAGAGGTGTCTGTAGTAGCACCTACGCTGGTGCAAGCGGTAACTGCAAAGATGCTAGAGGTTGCCAATACGGATGCCATTAATAATTTTTTCATTGTGATACCTTTTATTTGTTTTGGTTAATAAAGATTTATTTTATCTAACCAATATTTTTAATAATCAAAAATATTAGCTGAATTTTCGATACTGTATTTGCTGTGTTTGCTATCGATAGCAGATCACTGTGTTTATGATGTCGATCTCATAATGGTCGTTCGTTCACTAAGACGTACAGTAGGTATTTGCTGCACATCAGATGCTAATAATTTAGACTCATATTTTTTAGCGGTATTGCTGTCAATATCTAAATAACTGTCTTCACGACTTGAATCATTGAGGTTATTCCATTGCTTTTCATTAGCAGAAGCAACAGTAACTGAGCTAGGTTCAAATACCTCTAACATCATAGGTAATATTGCAAACGCAGAGGTTAGTGGCGCTATAGCTAATGCTGAGCCTAAACAGAGTAATCGTACCTTAGTGCTAAACAGAGTAAAATAATTTTTCATAGCTATGCTCCTTGATATGACAGTAGTGCTCAGACACTGATTTATAAAAAATTATATTCCTTTTCTATGTTGCGTAGATTTATGAAACTTTAAGAAAGGTAACGATTGCTGCTACATTCTGTGTTATTAGCTTTTGCAAATACAAAAACCAACCTTGCTAGGTTGGTTTTTATGCAAAGTGTCTGTCATTAATTTATGCTCTATAACGACTATCTTTGACTGACTTTTTTCTGAGCCGTGAAATGTTTTGCAGGTACAGACTTGGCCTTGGCATGTATATTTTTATGCTGAGTAGCAGCCTTTTTAATAGACTCATGCTTTGAGTGCTGTTTGGTTACTTTGTGCTTTGATACAACAGCGTGCTTAGTCTTTGCTTTCTCCTTTTGATGTTGGACTTGAGAGGAATGCGTTTCTGTTTTATGACTAGCAGCACTAGCTGGACTGAGCATCGCGAAACAGCTAGAAGCCGCTATAACTAAACTGATCATTAATTTTTTCATCATTATTTCCTTAAGGCTCTATATTAATTATCAATAATATAACGTTGTCGTAATCATTGATGTTTTGTCTACGAAGGAAAGTATAAGTAATAATGAGGTTACGTAGATTTATGAAACTTTAAGAAAGGTAACGTTTGTCACCACTGAGCTATTATCTTTAGTAAACTTGCGTAATACGTTGATAGCTTCAGATCAAACAGCATGAGCGTTTTTAAAATGTGAGTGCATTCTAAAAACACCGTTATAATAAAAAATATAGGACTGTGTTATGACTCATATATTACTTGGTGATGATGATGAGGAGTTGACTCAATTGCTACAAGAGTACTTAGGCAATCACGAGGTCAGCTGCGATTGCGTCTATGATGGCGCGCAAGTGTTAGAACGATTACAAGACCCCGATTATCAGTATGATCTACTGGTGCTCGATATTATGATGCCCAAAATAGATGGTTTGAGCGTATTGCGACAATTACCTGCCAGCAGTCAATTGCCCGTCATTATGCTAACCGCAAAAGGCGATGAGATTGATCGTATCATTGGCCTTGAGCTTGGCGCTGATGATTATATCGCCAAGCCCTGTAACCCACGGGAGCTGCTGGCGCGTATCAATGCGGTCATCAAACGCACGACTATGCCAAAAGTAGATGCGCCTACGCTCACGCATGACCGATTAACTTTAGATCAAGGTCATCGAATCTGTACTATCGATGGTACTGAGCTGCAAGTGACAGGCACTGAGTTTGATCTGCTAGTTGCACTGCTACAGCAAAAGGGTGAAGTGGTCAGTAAAGAGTGGCTATCACAAACGGTACTACAGCGCGAACTCCAGCCCTTTGATCGCAGCCTTGATGTCCATGTCTCGCGCCTGCGTAAAAAACTTCAGCCTTTTCATGATGAGCCTATAAAAGCCATTCGTGGTAAAGGCTATCAGTTGGTGCTGTAATGAATATTATGGATAAAAGCTTAGATAGCACTATAAACAAAAAGCGCAAAGTGACGCCGTCACTACCGCTGTTTTGGCGACTATTTTTGAGTCTGCTACTGCTATTACTATTAACGTCGGTGATATCAGTCACTATAGAGCGCTGGATAAATGCGCAAGCATTAGAGTCACGGATGGCGATGCAAGTATCGCATTTAGTCGCTGTCCGTGAAGACGTGATACAGGCACTAGAATCAAGTGACTATAATACCCTGCGACAACTCTATCGCAATGAGCGTGGTCTTCGAGGTCAGATTATCATCGTCGATGAACAAGGCGAGCCTATATCTTCTCGGTTTAGACCCTTAATAGGAGGGAGTAATAGACCATCCGAAGCATTGAATAATCCAGCCTTGCCACCGACGCTACCACCCAATCAGAGGGTTCAAGAGGTTGTGCCAAATACAGATAACTATCCTGAGCTTAAAGATGTATCTGTCACCACGCTCGATGGCACTATTTATACCGTGCAGCTACAACCTCGTCTGCCTCTACCAGAGCTTATAGCACTGCAAAAAAGTAACTTTCCTGTACGCTTTGGCATTATTTTACTCTTCAGTCTATTGGCCTGTTATTGGTTTAGCCATGCTCTGTCTAAACGGATTCATCGGGTTCAGTTTACGATACACCGTATGAGCGAAGGCGATTATCGAGCTGGTGACGACTTATCTAAGCTAGGTGACGATGAGCTGGGCGTACTGGCTAAAGATGTCGCTAAATTGTCTGATCGACTGGCGGATAGTGAGCTGTCACGCAGACAGATGCTTAGTGACATCTCCCATGAACTGCGCTCGCCTTTGGCACGTCTTGAGGTGGCAACTGAGCTGACTCGCGACTATGCGCCAGAAGCTACTCATTACCTCGATCGTATTCAAAAAGAATCCGCTCGTATGAATGAGCTAATTGCGCAAATTATTAACATTCAATCTTTACAAATGCAGCAATATACGACGACTAAAGCAGACAAAGAAGCGATAAATCTGATCGACTTAATCAGTGACATTAGTCAAGATGTCTGCTTTGAATTTCAAAATAAAAACGTGCATTTGCAGTGGCAGCGCCCTACCAATGAAGTAGAGTATTCAACCTTTGGCAATCAGGAGCAATTACATAGCGCTCTTGAGAATGTGGTTCGTAATGCCTTTATACATACGCCTGAGCACTCAACCGTAACGATAACTATAGACAAAGCCCGAACGGATCAGGTCTCAATAATACAAGTTAATATAGCAGATGAAGGTGGCGGTATCGCTGAAAAAGATGTGCAGCGAATATTTGAGCCTTTTGTCCGTCTTGACTCAGCGCGCCAGCGTCAAACGGGCGGTTATGGGCTCGGTCTGGCGATTGCCCATGCGGTGATAATGGCGCATAAAGGTCAAATACATGCTCGTAATAGGACAGATCATCAAGGGCTAGTCGTACAGATTGAACTACCGTCTTTTAGAACTTTACCTTTTGGTAAGTAATATAAAATGACCTTACAAAAACATTATCTACTCGTAATCCTGACTAAAAATCACTGACAGCTCCTTAGCTGCCTCTTGCATAAGAGGCACGTAGCTGAGCAACTCTTCTAGACTTTTTCTCACTGTCGGTCCATGGGTGAACACCGTCGCAAAGGCTTGTTGATCGCCATTAGGAATCATGACAGCACAAGCGACCATACCTGGAATAAACTCCTCATTATCTACTCCTACTCCCGTCTCGCGCGTTGTGGCAATCGTTTGCATCAGTTGCTTTTTATCGGTCTGAGTTTTGGTCGTTAACGCATGTAACGACATTTTTTCAACGATGCGCTCGCATTTATCATCCGCTAACTGTGATAACAATAATTTGCCACTGGCACTCGCCCAAACGGGGACATGAGTGCCCGAAGGTAAAAATATTTGTAGCGGCCAATCCGACATAACACGGTCGATATAAACCACGTCTAAGTCTTGCATGATCGAGATACCTACCGTCTCCCCTATTTTTGCTGACAGCTCATTGAGTATGGCTAACCGCTCATTTTTAAAATCGCTGTTTTGCAATAAGTTCATGGCAAGCTTGTAGGTGCGTTTCCCGCAAGCGACCTTCCCTGGCAAATCTAATTGAACAAATTCAAGGTTCTGCAATTGATCCAATAACCGATACATACTAGGCACAGGCACATCCAACGTTTCTGCTAAGTCGCTGACACTTAATGGCCGTTGCGAAGCGGCGAGAACCTCTACTATCTGCAAAACGCGCTCAACGCTTGAACCTTTCTTTTTAGTATTACTCATTACTTACTCTAAACCTCTAGCTGATTCTCAGCGAATAAATTTATTTATTATAACGATAAAATTAATCTTTTTGCGTCTTGCTATTACAAAAATATTCTGTTAACTTTTACATATCGATAAAATATTTATCGTTATACGAATTTATTATTTAAATACCGTCTACTTTGGTGAGTAGTTTGTACTATAAATCAGCGATCTACTAAGACCTCATTTATAGTCATTAATGCAAGGATGAGTCACTATGTCACACAGTATTGTTTTACCCAGAACCATGGAGATTGGACGCGCGGCTTGTCAAAACCTGCCCACGATATTAGCCAGTTTAGGTATAAAAAAGCCGCTCATCATCACTGACGAGATGATGGTCAAGCTTGGCTATGTCGATAATGTACAAGCTATTTTGAAAGCGGTGAATATCGTTGCCGATGTCTTCTCAGACACCGTGCCAGAACCTACTGAAAGCTCTATCGCAGCTGGAGTGTCGCTAGTAAAAGCTCAAGACTACGACGGACTCATTGCCTTAGGCGGCGGCAGTCCTATCGACAGTGCAAAAGCCATCTCTATCCTAGGAAAGTTTGGTGGTGTCATGCGCGATTATAAGTTCCCTCGTCAAGTGAACGAGGCAGGCTTACCTATTGTCGCGATACCAACGACGGCTGGCACAGGCTCAGAGGTGACCCGTTTTACTATCATTACCGATGACGCTAATAACGAAAAGCTGTTGTGCGTGGGTATGGGTTTTATGCCAGTTGCAGCCATTATCGATTATAGTCTGACGATGAGCGTACCACCGCGCACCACCGCAGACACTGGCATCGATGCTATGACCCATGCTATCGAAGCGTATATCAGCCCCAAACGTAATGCTTATAGCGATCAACAGTCGCTCGCCGCTTTAAGCCTGATTGGGCCCAATATTCAAACCGCTTATCACGATGGCAAAGACGAGACCGCACGTGAGGCAATGATGCTAGGTTCTACCTTAGCTGGTATTGCATTCTGTAATTCTTCAGTGGCCTTAGTACATGGTATGAGTCGTCCAATCGGTGCTTTTTTTCATGTGCCGCACGGCTTATCTAACGCGATGTTACTGCCAACCATTACAGAGTTCGGTATCTCTAGTGCCCCCGACCGTTATGCAGACTGCGCGCGCGCACTAGGCGTATCTGATTATAGCGACACCGACGATCAGGCAAACGTCAGCTTGGTGAGTTACCTAAAAAACTTAAATAAAGAACTACAGGTGCCGACACTCGCTGAATTTGGCGTACAAAAAGAAGATTTCGATGCGCTAATAGATACCATGTGTAAGCAAGCATTTGCGTCAGGGTCGCCTAATAATAATCCTCGCATACCCAGTTTAGAAGAGATGATTCAGCTATATACCTTACTGTGGAATGATACTAATTCGGTCGAAAATGCACCGAGCTAGTACACCGAGCAGAAACAGTCTTCATTAATTTTTAACTTACTTATTATCCAAACTCTAAAAGGAAACACATTATGCAAACTATTGGACATTTTATTAACGGCAGCCTGTTAAACAATGACAGCAAAACTCAAGATGTTTACAACCCATCGACAGGTGAAATTAGCAAGCAAGTGGCACTAGGCGGTGAAAAAACCATCGGTGAAGCCGTCGCTGCGGCAAAAGCGGCATTTCCAGCGTGGAGCAAAACCCCACCGATGAAACGCGCTCGTGTCATGTTCAAATTTAAAGAGTTATTAGAGCAAAATGCTGACGAGATATGTAGATTGATTGGTGAAGAGCATGGAAAAATTGTTCACGACGCTGCGGGCGAACTACAACGCGGTATCGAGAATGTCGAATATGCTTGCGGCGCACCTGAATTACTCAAAGGCGAGCACAGTCGTAATGTAGGTACTGATATCGACTCTTGGAGTGAGTTTCATCCGCTAGGCGTCGTCGCTGGAATCACGCCCTTTAACTTTCCAGTCATGGTACCGCTATGGATGTTTCCTATGGCTATTGTGTGTGGTAATACCTTTGTGTTAAAACCCTCTGAGCGTGATCCCAGTGCTAGCCTATTTATCGCGCAGCTTTTGCAACAAGCGGGCTTGCCAAATGGCGTTATCAATGTCGTCAATGGTGGTAAAGAAGCCGTCGATGCTATTTTACATCACCCTGATGTCAAAGCCGTTAGCTTCGTCGGCTCTACCCCTATCGCTGAATACATCTATACCACCGCCGCCGCGCAGGGCAAACGCTGTCAAGCATTAGGCGGTGCAAAGAATCATGCAATCGTTATGCCGGATGCTGACTTAGATAATGTAGTGACCTCACTGTTAGGTGCCGCTTTTGGCTCATCAGGAGAGCGTTGTATGGCTCTGTCTGTCGCCGTTGCAGTCGGTGATGAGACTGCTGACAAAATGATTGCAGCATTACAACCTGCTATTGAAGGCCTCAAGTTTGGTGTGCATTCAGATAAAGGTAACGACTTTGGCCCTGTTATTACAGAGGCACACAAATCTAAAGTTTTAGGCTATATCAAAAGCGCTGCTGATCAAGGTGCCAAGCTGGTTGTTGATGGCTCTGATGCCTCACCTAAAGGCTACGAGAAAGGGTTCTTTGTCGGTCCAACTTTGATTGATCATGTCACCAAAGAGATGCACAGCTATGAGGCCGAAATTTTTGGTCCGGTCTTACAAGTGATACGAGTACAGACTATGAGCGAAGCCGTACAGCTCATCAATGACCATGAATATGGTAACGGCACTTGTATTTATACTAGAGATGGTGAAGCGGCGCGTTATTTTATTGACAACATTCAGGTCGGTATGGTCGGTGTCAATATTCCACTGCCAGTACCCGTAGCATCGCAAAGCTTTGGCGGCTGGAAGCGTTCACTATTTGGTGACTTGGCTATGTACGGACCAGATGGCGTAAGATTCTTTACTCGTCGTAAAACCATTACTCAGCGCTGGCCTAGTGCGGCACTAAGAGAAGAGAAACAATTCTCTATGCCAACTTAACCGCTATTTTTTATCAGTCGTCTTTTATAAATAACTTTTTATAAGACTTTTTTATTAGCAGAATTTTAAATATCACTTCAATAAGGTAAAACACCATGCAAAATCAAACTTTCGAAAACATCGATTTCAGTGTAGAAAACCAAGTAGGTTATATTTCTATCAATAGTCCACCTGCCAATACGTTAAGTACGACTACAATTAACGGACTATCTGAGTGTTTCAAACAGGCGCAAGCAGATCAAAGCATTAAGGTAATGGTTATAACGGGTACGGGTAAAATGTTCGTCGCTGGCGCAGATATCAAAGAGTTTACCGAAGCGTTTAACGATGCTCAAAAAGGCAAAAAACTCTCACAAGATGCTCAAGCCGTGATGAATACTATTGAGGCCTCTACCAAGCCCGTTATCGCCGCTATCAACGGTGCTTGTCTAGGTGGCGGGTTAGAGCTTGCTATGAGTTGCCATTTGCGTCTGGCCGCTGATGAAGCCAAGTTAGGTCAGCCAGAGCTAAATCTAGGTCTGATACCTGGATTCGGAGGCACTCAGCGCCTTGCTCGTATTACTAATAAAGCTAAAGCATTAGAGCTAATCCTTACAGGTCGATTTATCGGTGGTCAAGAGGCTGAAAAAATCGGTCTAGTTAATAAATCAGTTCCCCTCGCTGAATTAATGGATGAGACCAAAAAACTAGCTGAATCTATTGCCCTTAACAAAAGCGCCGAATCTGTCAAAGCAACGATTATAGCCGTCAATGAAGGCATGGCAACCACCTTAGAAAAAGGACTGGAGATAGAAGCCGAACAATGGGCGCAGCTATTTGAGACCCAGAATATGGTCGAAGGCGTGAACGCTTTTATGGAAAAACGTAAGCCTGACTTTAAGGGGTAGTTCTCTTTTTAGTCGTCAGTAAATTCAATCTAAAGCATGGTTATCGTTATACTGATTGTGATATATAACGGTAGTCATGCTTTATTTTTTTATAGCGAATTTAATCTCGTATAGCGTAAATAAAACAAATCATGAGGTGATATAAATGGTGGTTACATCGGAAGTAAAAAACGGTATGGGTTGGTTAAAAATAAACCTACCTAAAGTCTTAAACGCTATTAATGCAGAAGTCGTTGAACTTCTAACGAACGCTTTAGAGGAATGGCAAGACGATGCTAATGTGCTATTCGTTTGCCTATTTGGCGCAGGAGAAAAAGGATTTTGTGCTGGAGGCGATATGCGCAAATTCTATGATCTAGAAGCCGAAGAGGTCATACCTTACGCGGAGCGTTTTTTCTCTACAGAATACCGCTTAGATGCTCTCATCCATGACTACTCCAAACCTATTATTGCTTATATGAATGGCATCGTTATGGGAGGTGGTGTCGGACTGTCTGTCGGTGCCTCTCACCGTATCGTCACCGAAAAGACAAAATGGGCAATGCCTGAGACGAACATTGGCTTCTTCCCTGACGTAGGCGCAAGCTTTTTCCTCAATCAAATGCCAAGGTACACTGGTCGTTATCTCGCTCTAACCGCCAAGGTTATCAAGGCAAATGACGTTATTTATAGTGGCAGCGCTGATTACACTATAGATAGCAGTGTGTGGGAAACTATAGAAGAAAAACTACTTACTCAGACGTGGTCGCAGGCCTCAATTAATCAAGATCTTGATTTCTTTTTTGATTCAAATTCTATTAAATTAACAGATATTGCAGAGTTAGAGGCAAATCAAGAACATATTAACCATCATTTCCAATATGACACGATTGAGGAGATAGTCGCATCATTAGCAAGTGAAGCAGCTAATGGCAACGAATGGGCCGCACTGACCTTAAAAACCATCCTTGCAAAATCACCTACCTCATTAAAAGTGACCTTACAGCAGCTCATCAATGGTGAAGATAAATCGCTTAGCGAATGCTTGGAGATGGAAAAGGACATGGCCATTCATTTTATGGATACCCCTGACTTTTATGAAGGCGTGCGTGCGGTACTGGTTGATAAAGATGGCTCGCCAAATTGGCATCCTAACAAATTAGAAGCTTTAACTGAGTCAGATATCGAGCGTTACTTTACAGTGCTTAGTAAAGATGTTTAACACTTAACGACTATAAAAAAGGCGGCTAGCGCTATATCGTATGTAGCATTAGCCGCTATGATAAGTATGCTCTGTGAGTAGCAAGCCTTAATGATGTATGGAATACACTCTATCAGCTTTTACTTGGCTCACATCGAGCATGAGTCACTCTTGTTTATCACCGTTTAGCGCTTTATAACTTTGACAGCTAGATGAGCTGCCATTATCGCAAGCTTGGCTAAACCAACGCTTTGCTTGTTCGAGATCTTGCGTAACTTTTTGACCTTTGACATACATAATGCCGATGTTGCGCTGAGCATTGGCATAATTTTGTGCGGCTGATTTTTGCAGCAGCTCGAACGCTTTGGCATAGTCTTGTGGTACGCCATTGCCCTCTAAGTACATGATGGCAAGGTTGTTTTGACCGACAGCAGCGCCTTTTTGGGCTGATTGCTCAAGTAAGCTGAGCGCTTGGGCATAGTCTTGGGTGACGCCCAATCCTGAGTAATACGCCCAACCCAAACTGCCTTGACCTATTGCATTGCCTTGCTCAGCTGCTTTTTTATACCATAGGGCTGACTGAGCATAGTCTTGCTCGACCCCAAAGCCTCTCTCATACATATAGCCAAGATTATTCTGACCCAGCACATTGCCTTGAGACGCCGCTTTTCGCATCCAGTAGACTGCTTGCTTATAGTCTTGCGTGACGCCCAAACCCTTTTGATATAACTGACCGATATTATTTTGCGCGTTTGCATGCCCTTGATCAGCCGCTTTTTTGTACCATTGTAGCGCTTGAGCATAATTCTGCTGCGTACCTGTGCCTGCCTCATACATTACGCCAAGATTGTTTTGTGCGGAGTCATAACCTTGCTCGGCTGACTTTTTGTACCACTTTATGGCCTCAGCATAATCCTGCTGGAACCCTGTGCCCAGATCGTACATCAGGCCGATATTATACTGTGCCGAGGATTCTTCTTGGGCGGCGGCTTTTCGATACCATTCATAGGCTTTATTATAGTCCCTTACCACGCCTAAGCCGTTGTAGTACAGGATGCCAAGTCTCGTCTGTGAGCGTCTATCGCCTTGAGCTGCCGCCTTTTGATACCATTCGGCCGCTTTACTAATATCTTGCTCGACACCGCGGCCTTGTTGATACAAGATGGCGATATTGTACTGAGCGGAGGCTTCCCCTTGCTCAGCGGCTCGTTGATACCACAGCGCGGCTTGGCTATCATCTGCTGTAACGCCGCGACCTGTAGCGTACAAGGTTCCTAGGTTTTTTTGTGCCAGTGCATTGCCTTGCTGTGCCGATTTTTTGTACCAGTACATCGCTTTGACAGAATCCTGCTCGACGCCTGTTCCTGTCTCATACATATAAGCAAGATTGTTCTGAGCAGAGACATTGCCTTGATTGGCCGCTTTGGTATACCAATACACAGCTTTTGCGATATCTTGTGCGCTGGCTCCGCTGACGTCGTATTTGGTGCCGAGGCTAAGTTGGGCGGCGGCATAGCCTCTATCCGCTAGGGTCTCAGTGGTGATTAGGCTAGTCGCCTGCGCTGATACGCAGATTCCCAGCGCTACTCCCATAGCCATCACTTTATAGGTGAGTTTTTGTTTGAATAGAGATGAGGTCATTAGGGTTCCTACAAAATAAAGGCACAGTACAAATAATTAATATCCGTTTTCAATAATTTAAAATATACGTAGCCTAACCCCAATAAACAATCGTTTATTTTAATAATTTCAAAAATACCTATAATGTGCCCTGCAAAACCTGCACCTTATCTATAGTTATCTCTACTTTAAAACCTAAATAAGACCCCACATAAGATTAGTAACCATATTAGTAAGTATAGTTTTATCAAAAATCCTATTTGAAGAACTTCACTTATAAAAATTATAGTGCTTATTCTACGCTCTGCAAATAAGCGTTTAGCTGAGTGCGATTTGGTACTCGGTGGTAGTTAACGACAGGCACGCCTCCTAAGTGACGCTGACCAACGGCTATTTTTTTATCAATAGTAATCATAGCCACCTTTAGCCCTTGCTTGGTGATCAATAGGTGGTTACGATTACGGACGACTCGATAGTCGGGAAAATGCTGTTTGACTACCTTTAAGGTCTTTTGTAGCGCATCATTAGCAGGTGAGCTTATATCTACAGAAGACTCACCTTTTGAGCCCGACTCACCGCGTGCTTTGGCTACTAGCCATAGGGCAATACCAACTGCTAGTAGTATGACAAGCCACCAAATTCCGTCTATCATAGAGGGGCATCCATTTTTATTAGAGGGTAATACTATGTTAGCAGAAACCTCGGCAAAATTAACCGATAACCTACAACAAGCTACGCAAATTTTGGCTCAATCGTCACAAATTTGTATTTTGACAGGGGCTGGTATTTCAGCTGAGAGTGGTATTCCTACCTTTAGAGATAAGCAGACAGGGCTTTGGGAGCAGTATCGCGCTGAAGATTTGGCGAGTGCTGAAGCGTTTGAGCGTGATCCAGAGCTGGTATGGTCTTGGTATCAGTGGCGGCGTCAGCTGGTACATGACAAGGCCCCAAACGCGGCGCACCTTGCTCTAGCGCGCTGGCAGCAAGCACAGTCGCACAAGATTACTTTAATTACTCAAAATGTAGATGACCTACATGAACAGGCAAAGCATCATGAACGAACAAGCCGCCATGAGCCGTCAAATGACAGTAAATCATTAGGTAATCTTAATAACATCGACAGTACCGTGCATCATTTGCATGGACATCTATGGCGTAATCGCTGTAGCCAATGCCATAAGCCTTATACTGAGCGATCAGCTCAGCCAAAATCTGATATCGATTTTGATACTAAGCTCATTCATTGTAGTGAGTGCGACGGGCTTATCAGACCTGATATCGTCTGGTTTGGGGAGCCGCTGCCAGTGGACTCTTGGCAAATCGCTGAGCAAGCCGCGACTCATTGTGAGGTGTTCATTAGCATTGGCACCTCAAGCTTAGTTTATCCTGCCGCAGGACTGGCACAACTTGCCAAGCAAAACGGCGCTAAAATTATTGAGATCAACCCCAACCCTACGGCTAACTCATTCGTCGATATTACTTTAGCCGCAAAAGCAGGCGAGGTCATGCCATTATTGGTAGATGGAATTACCAAAACCTGATGACCACAAAGAGAGCATCAAACAGTGCTATACCACAGCATCTACTTGGGCTAAATAACTGGCTTTTAGCTCATCGCTGATAAACGCTGAGCGAAATGAGTTTTTTACTAGCTTGATCACATCCGCTTCTGAAAGGTCTATGTTCTCATACAAGTTAATAAAGTTCTGATTCATATAGCCTTTGAAATAAGCAGGATCATCAGAGTTGACGCTGACATTTAGACCGTAGTCCAGCAGCTCTTTGATATTATGCTCATCATAGCTGTCAAATACTTTTAGCTCTATATTGGAGTTCGGGCAGACGGTCAATGGTATTTGCTCGTCTTTGAGGCGCTGCATCAGCTCTGGGCTATTAATAGACTGGACACCGTGATCAATACGCTCGATATCTAGTAAGTCTAGTGCCTCATAAATATAAGAATAATCCGCTTCCTCGCCAGCATGAGCGACCAACTTAAAGCCCTTATCCTTAGCCGCTTTAAACACTTCGGTAAATTTCGATGGTGGATTGTCTAATTCTGCTGAATCAAGCCCAACGCCGATAATATCATCTTTAAACTCTAGGGCCTGCTCAAAGGTGGCAAAAGCTTCCTCTTGTGATAAATGCCGCAAAAAACACATAATAATAGCCGAGGTAATACCATATTGTTTTTCGGCATCGGCTAGCGCTTGCTTGATACCGTTAATAACAGTAGCAAACTCAATGCCTCTTTCGGTATGAGTTTGCGGATCAAAGAATATTTCCGTATGGACGATGTTATTCTCTACACATTTTAGGACATATTCCCAAGTCAAATCATAAAAATCGTCTTGGGTGATCAGAACCTTTGCCCCAGCATAATAGATATCCAAAAAGCTCTGCAAATTCGTAAAGTCATAAGCCGCGCGTACTTCTTCAACAGACTCATAAGGAATAGTAACGTTATTTTTTTTGGCCAATCTAAACATCAACTCAGGTTCTAGTGAACCTTCAATATGCAGATGCAGTTCGGCTTTTGGCAGTCGTTTGATAAGCTCAATCATGATATCTTCGCCTTTTATAAATTTGGTGGTGTTCTAAAAAGTATGCTGGCGATAAAAGTCAATGAGAAATCTATGCTAAGTTTTCTGATTCTATAGGGCTTTCAAGGCTTCAAAAATTGTTCAAAAACTAATCAGCATACTTTTTGATACACCACCATAAATTTTTATCTAATATGCGTTATTTGTTTTATGATGCTTAGTTTTGTGGTACTTAGTTTTGTGGTACTTACTTGATATAAAGCACAGTGTCAGACAGCTCATTACCTGCTGGATCATCCTCTAGATGATAATAATGACGCAATAGCTGTCCAATCTCATCTAGCAAGTCCGTTAAGCTATCTTCGGTGTTTTTGTTGGCAATACCTGCAATGGCTTTATCGCACATCGCCTGCCACACCGTAGGGCTGACATGCGCATTGATGCCCCGATCAGCGACGATATCCAAATAGTGCTCACAGACATTAACGTAGACCAAAACCCCAGTGTTCTCTTCGGTATCCCAAACGCGGCAGTGACTAAATAGCTCAACCGCACGATCATGCGCACTACTATAATAGGCACTACTGATCGGTAGATGATTTTCTATGACCAAAAAAACCTCGCCACGATGACCGCGCTCAGCCTCGGTCACCTTGGCACTTAACCGTTGGCGAGTCTCTGTGGTGATCCATCTACTATGCAACAGCGGTACGAAAAGCACTTGCCGCCACCAGCGTGAAAAGCTGGTCGTTGTGGTCTGCGTGCGCAGTGATTCCATTGGGTATTCCTCAAAATAAAAGCAAATTACGTTATCAGTCTAAATATTAATCCAAAGCAGCTAAACCAAAGTCGCTAAAATAGCTGCTATAGCAAGATGGCAAAATAGATAGTCGCTACCAAGAGCCACCAGCACCACCGCCACCGAAACCACCACCGCCGCCACCGAAGCCGCCACCACCAAATCCACCGCCGCCGAAGCCGCCACCGCTAGAGCCACCACCTGGGAGGAATATCATCCCACCGCCGCCACGTCCGCCTTTCCCACCACCTCTACCGCCACCTGAACCTCGTGAAATTAAGAATAACCACAGGAAGATAGCCATAATAATGGTCATAAAAAGGCCACCGCCTAATGCTAAAGATCCCACAAAAAAGGCGCCAGCGGTCAAAATAGAGCCAAATATCCGCCCAAAAATACTGGTAATGAAGTTACCGAATACCATAGCCATTACGAATAAGAAGACAGGCGATGGGCTATCACCAATGTCGTTTTGATTTTGAGCACGCTCAGCGGCTTGAGCATCGGCTTGCGCTAATATCTCTGGATCTGCGGTCAAGCGCGCTTCGATCTGGCTAATACCGTTAGATATGCCCTCAAAGTAGCGACTGCCGTTTTCAGGCTTAAAATAAGGAGTAATATCTTCACGAATGATACGGTTCAAGGCACCATCAGGTAATACGCCCTCTAGACCATAACCCGTTAAGATGTACATATCTCGATCATTGACAGCGACCACAATCAGCAAGCCATCGTCAGTATCCGCCTCGCCTAACTGCCACTTCTCAGCGGCTTGTAGAGAGTAGTCAAAGATAGGTGTACCGCTAGTCGTCGGTACAATGACGACAGCCGCTTGTGCTAAGCCCTGACGATAGATACCTTGTAGCTGCGCCTCTAAGCGCTGCTTTTGTTGTGGATTTAAGATATTGGCTTGATCGACGACTGGACTATTGAGAATCAATTTGTCCACGTCAACACCAGTAGCACTAGAAGTAACAGGCGCTTGATTGGTCGTAGCACTGTTATTAGCCTCTGAGCGCGCATTTGGGTTAATCGAATCGTTGCCTAAGGCATCGTTACCTAAAATAGCTTCGTTAATCGCTTCATTACCCAGCACCGCATCATTGATCGCCTCATTGTTCTCGCCCGCTTTGGCGATAGCAATTAAGTCCTCGACACTGCGATTTTGCTCGTTACTGCCACTGGCGATATCATTAGCGGCAGCAACAGCAACGTCATTCGATGCAGCATGTAGCGCCGTCATACTAGTAGCGCTAAGCGTTAGAAGTAAGGCTGCTGCGATTGCTTTTGAATTGGTCATCTGCTCTCTACCACCTAATATCAGCACTTAAAATCAGTACCTTAAAATTATAATTAGTTATTCCTACTAGAAAATACAGCAAACTTATCGATAATGAGTAAAGCCTACCGCATTATCAGCAAAGCAGACAAAACCATGCTTTATCTGCTCTTATGCTCATCTCGCTATTATGCAAAAAGCTACTCACCAAATTCAACGTCAGGAGCGGTGGAGATAGCCTCTTCATCAGCTACGCTAAAGTTCGGCTTAGCATCCATACCGAATACTTTAGCGGTGATATTAGTTGGGAACTGACGTACCGTAGTATTATAGCCCTGTACCTCTTGAATATAGCGGTTACGCGCGACAGCGATGCGGTTCTCCGTGCCTTCTAACTGTGCTTGCAGGTCTTGAAATAGCGCGTCTGACTTAAGATCAGGATAACGCTCAGACACCGCCATTAGACGTGATAAAGCACCTGTCATCTGCTGCTGCGCCTCAGCATAACGCTCCATCGCTTGCGGATCGTTGAGCAGCTCTGGCGTTATAGTAATACCCCCTGCTTGTGAGCGCGCTTGAGCCACACCAGTAAATACTTCTTGCTCTTGATCGGCATACTGCTTGACGACTTTGACCAAGTTAGGCACTAAATCATCACGGCGCTGATACTGGTTGACCACCTCTGACCAAGAAGCCGTCACTTGCTCATCTTGCGCTTGTAGATTGTTATAGCCACAGCCGCTCAGGCCGATAGTAGAGGTCGCTAATACTGCTGATAGCAGCATGGGTTTTACGATAGATTTCGATATCATATAGGTTTCTCCTAATAAATAACTATAAACAGATAAATAAGTCGTTTTATAAAATATTATTCAGTATGCAGTGATAGCTTGTAGCAAATAACACTCAGACTGCGTATATGGTGATAATAATGACGATATGGCGGCTGTTTTACAATTCACCGTTACAAAATACAACTTCATAGTTTGTCTTAAAGACAAAAGAAGCAGATTCTGCCTATTTGCAATTTGAGTAAATACCAATACAGTTGAATTACTCTACATTTATCTAATTAGCTCAATTTTACTAGCTTTGAGACTGATGAATCAAAAAAATACCTAGCAATTACATTGAAATTATGGCAAATTGCAGTTACGTAGCCGTATGGTTCACATACATTTAGTAAGTAATTGATAACATATTTAATACTCATAGATTCATATTGCTATTTGTAGATTAGATTTAGATATCATTATTAGCGTTATGCATTAGCTTTTAACAGGATTATTATTATCGCATGATGTTTTAAGACATTAGTTTATGATGTTTTAAAGTATTATAGCTTGTTGATAACCCTGCGTTATTGTGACTATTACGGCAAAAGGAATTGCCCTGCAGCTCAAGTTTTTATCGACATGGTAAACAAGATAATACTAAAGCTTAGCGGACAAATACAGACAACTGATATCCATACTCATCGGTATGCTTCAATGAAGAATAGGTATCTTCACTGAGCGTATCCAATTTGAGACAGTTAAAGGAATATAGATATGGAAGGTTTAGTCAATTTAGCGAACAATATTATTTGGAGCCCAGCATTAATTTATTTATGCTTGGGTGCCGGTCTGTTTTATTCAATTATGACCCGCTTCGTGCAAGTTCGTCTATTCGGCGAAATGATACGTCTGCTATTTAAAGGAAAACCTGATAATGATGGTATCTCATCTTTTCAGGCATTAGCAGTCTCTCTAGCAGGTCGTGTCGGTATGGGTAACATCGCAGGTGTTGCCGCTGCCATTGGTTTTGGTGGTCCAGGTGCCGTATTCTGGATGTGGATTGTAGCATTTTTGGGCGCATCAACCGCTTATGTAGAATCTACCTTAGGTCAGATTTATAAAGAGCGTGACGTGGTCACGGGCGAGTATCGTGGTGGTCCTGCTTATTACTTCGAGCGAGCGCTGGGTCAAAAATGGTATGGTATTTTATTTGCTATATCCTCAATCATTGCTTGTGGTGTGTTCCTACCTGGTGTACAGGCCAACGGCGTTATCAACGCGGTAGCACAGGTCGCTGGTGAAGGGTCAGTCATGAACTTCATGGGGATTGAGACGGGTACTACTCGTGTTATCGCCCTTGGTATTATCTTATTGGTATTAGCCTTCATTATCTTTGGTGGTATCAAGCGTATCGCTACCTTTACTGAATATGCTGTTCCTTTTATGGCAGTAGGCTATATCGTTCTAGCACTATTTATCATGTTCGCAAACTTTAGTGCCGTTCCAGAAGTGCTTGGTGCAATCGTTGGTGACGCTTTCACTGCTCAAGCAGGTTTTGGTGCTGCTATCGGTTGGGGTGTTAAGCGTGGTATTTACTCAAACGAAGCAGGTCAAGGTACAGGTCCTCACGCAGCAGCAGCTGCAGCGGTCGATCATCCAGCACAGCAAGGGCTAGTACAAGCGTTCTCAGTCTATGTTGATACGTTACTTGTTTGTTCTGCTACTGCCTTTATGATCTTATCTACAGGCATGTACAATATCCAAGGTGAACTTGCTGATGGTCAGTTCTTAGTCCAAAACGTAGCGGCGACTGTTGAGATTAACTCACCTTCATTTACGCAGATGGCGATGGAATCAGTCTACGGTCAGTTTGGTAATACCTTTATTGCGATAGCAGTATTCTTCTTTGCCTTTACGACAATCTTGGCTTACTACTACATCGCTGAGGTCAACATCTCTTACCTTACTCGCTCTATGGGTAAAGGCGCTAGCAAAGCAGGTCAGTTTGTTGTCAAGCTTGTTATCATGTTTATGGTCGCTTATGGTGGTCTTAACTCAGCGGGTTATATTTGGGGACTTGGCGATGTTGGTGTTGGCTTAATGGCTTGGCTCAACATTGTTGGTATCCTCGTGATCTTCTTTGTTGCCCGTCCTGCTATCGACATCTTACGAGATTACGAAGCCCAGCTAAAAGCGGGTGGTGGTACGACTGCCAAGAGATTCGTCTTTGATCCTAAGAAATTCGGTATCAAGAACGCAACTTATTGGGAAGAGCGTCATGCTGCTGAAGTCGCTTTGCAAGAGAAGGAAGTGCTACGTAAAGAGCCTAGAGTATAATTTAAGCTTAAATAGTTAAACCTAACAAAACATTAAAAGCCTGAGACCAAAGTCTCGGGCTTTTTTGCAGTCTGCTATTTTTTATGATTGAGGAGGTGTAATGAGTCTAAGGCAAGTTTAACAAACTCTTTAATTATGCAAGGCCAAATGATAAGACTATTATTAGTTTTTAAAGCGAGACGGAAAGCTGTAGCTATCAGTAGTGTTTTACTAGTAGAGAACAATATGACAAATGATCGATGCACAGAGCATACTCTATGGATAGCTTAATTTTAAAGAATTGAGCAGCCATGAAAAAGCCCAGCGTTAGTGGCTGGGCTCTTATCAGTGTTAACTACTGAATGTTGCTTAGATTAGATATTACTCAGGCATTAATACGGCATCGATAGTGTGAACAACACCGTTAGTTGCCATGATATCAGTACCAGTAATGTTAGCCGTGCCGCCTGATGCATCAGTGATGACATTAGCATCGCTGATATTGATAGTTGCACCATTTACGGTAGCAACATCAGTACCATAAGGAATATCAGCTGCCATAACAACCATAGGTACTACATGATAAGGAAGTACTTTTTTCAACAAGTCAGTATTAGCCAATAGCTCTTCTTTGGTTACGCCAAGCTTCTCTAAAACAGGAGCGAAAGCATCATCAGTAGGAGCGAATACAGTGTAAGTACCAGCATCCATCATCATCGTATCAAGGCCAGCTGCTTGAAGCGCTGCTGTTAAAATAGTTAGATTCTCATTACCAGCCGCGATTTCTGCGATGCTTTGAGTAGCCATAGTTTCAGCCATAGGATCAGCTTCTACCATTGGATCGGCTTCTGCCATTGGCTCAACAACGACTTCTTCAGTGGTTACTTCTGGCTCAACAGGATCAACAGTTTCTGCATTATTACAAGCAACTAAAGTTAAAGCTGTTGTAGCGATTGCTAGCGATAATAAACTCTTCTTAAACATAGATATTTCCTTTTGAAATTAAATATTAGTCAAACGATTAATAAAAATAAACATTCTGACTTTAAACTATTAACTTTAAAATATTAAAAAGATACCAGCAGCCATTGTGCAAGTAACTCGTGAAGAATAACGGCTAGCAATGCATGCATTACTAAACATGAACAGTGAGTTAGATATCAAAATTGCCAATAAGGATAGCATTCATTATTGGCAATCCAGTAGATCAGCTTATCATAAATATTAACTTATGTTCGACCTATGTAATATAAGCTAATGTATAGATATTATTTATTTTGGTAATAGTACTTTATCGATAACATGGACGACACCATTGTTGGCTGCTATATCTGTCTTTAATAGTTTAGCAGTACGACCATTTTCATCCATCACCATCATCTGCGGAGTTATCACGATAGTATCGTTACTGGCCGTCATAACGCTACCTGGTTTGACGTCTTTGGCGTACATTGCCATATCACCATCAACAACATGACCCGCTAGAATCTTAGTTAATAAAGGCTTATTAGCAAATAACTGAGCCTTAGTCATTCCTGTTTCTTGCAGTGCTTGCATGAATGCAGCATTAGTAGGAGCGAACACAGTATAATGACCATTAGGATCAGATAGCATGCTGCCTAATCCTGCTGCTTGTACTGCTTCAACCAATACTGAAAAATCAGGATTACTTTGAGCAACTTGCACAATGTTCATTTTAGCCATAGATTGACTGTGCATTGGCGCTTTCATTTCTGCTTTTTGCATAGGCATCATGTTATTACAAGCAGATAGCCCAGCTATTGAAAGTGCTAGCGTTCCAATGGTGGCAATTTTAGTAAATTTCATAATCATATCCTTGATAAAAAAATTAGTCTTACGAGAATTTTTGATATAAAAGCAAGCTCGCATAGCTATTATTGACTTCATCACTGAACTATTTATAAGTAAAGCTAATGTAGGAGCTATCCTTCTGAACTTAAATTAACATACAAAGTAAAGATGTTATCTTGTGATTACGCTACTTTTTGTAATATCCATGTAACTACAGTTGTTAATTAGAGAGCTTAGATCACTATGCTTTACATAAAACACTATTAACGAATTACTTATTAGTCGAATATTGATTATAGGTTGTCCCTATTCACTAATCATTCCATGCTAAAATATTCAGTATTTGTTGCTCATTATTTAAGCCCTCTCCCCTTTAAATCTGACGATATAAGCTATTTCCTATGACTGATTCAATAACGGCTGTGCCTGCCACCGATAACTCTCGCCCTAACGATTTTATATTGACGCCGCCAGAGGTGTTCCCATTCAAAGAGGCACAACTGACAGCACGCGCGCGTATTACTGAGCAGATGGCAAAACGAATTTTGATGCTTGACGGGGCGATGGGCACCCATATCCAGAATTATAAGCTGGAGGAGTCGGACTATCGCGGTGAGCGCTTTGCTGATATCGAGCAAGACGTGCGTGGTAATAATGATCTGCTCGTGCTAACCCAGCCGCATATGATTAAAGAGATTCATCTGGCGCACTTAGAGGCAGGTGCTGACATTATTGAGACCAATACCTTTAATGGTACACGGCTGTCGATGGCCGACTATGATATGCAATATCTAGTGCCTGAGCTCAATAAAACCGCAGCAAAGCTTGCACGTGCGGCCGCTGATGAATTTACTGCGCAGAATCCTGATAAACCGCGTTTTGTCGCTGGCGTCATTGGGCCAACCTCGCGTACTTGTTCGCTATCACCTGATGTCAATGATCCTGCCTTTCGTAATATCACCTTTGATGAGCTGGTGCTGAATTATCGCGAATCAACACTTGCGTTGATAGAAGCAGGTGTCGATATTATTCTTATCGAAACTATCTTTGATACGCTCAATGCCAAAGCGGCAATCTTTGCGGTAACAGGCGTCTTTATTGATATCGGTTTTGAGCTGCCGATTATGATATCAGGCACGATTACTGATGCTTCGGGTCGTACGTTATCGGGGCAAACTGCTGAAGCCTTTTATAACTCAGTGCGCCATGCCAAACCATTATCGGTTGGCTTTAACTGTGCGCTTGGTGCCGATGCGCTCAGACCACATATTCAGACACTATCTAATATCGCCAACATGTATGTGTCTGCGCATCCTAATGCTGGCTTGCCCAATGAGTTCGGTGAATATGATGAGAGCGCGAGAGAAACAACAGCATTGCTTGAGGGTTTTGCTAAAGCGGGTATCTTAAACATCGTTGGCGGCTGCTGTGGTACAACCCCTGAGCACATTCGGCAAATTGCCAATATGGTCGCCAACTACCCACCGCGGGTGATTCCTGAGATTGCCCCTGCCTGTCGATTGTCTGGACTTGAGCCGTTTAATATTACCGCCGATAGCTTATTCGTCAACGTTGGTGAGCGTACCAACGTTACAGGCTCTAAAAAGTTCCTACGTTTGATTAAGACCGAAGCCTATAACGAGGCGCTGGATGTGGCGCGTGACCAAGTCGAAGGCGGCGCGCAGATCGTCGATATCAATATGGATGAGGGCATGCTCGACTCCAAGCAGGCGATGATTCATTTTGTCAACCTCGTGTCTGGCGAGCCTGATATCAGCCGTGTGCCTTTGATGATTGACTCCTCGAAATGGGACATCATTGAAGAAGGTCTCAAACGTATCCAAGGTAAGTCCGTCGTCAACTCTATCTCCTTAAAAGAAGGTCATGCTGAGTTCGTCGAGCGCGCCCGTCTCTGCATGCGCTATGGTGCGGCTATCATTGTTATGGCCTTTGATGAAGACGGACAAGCCGATACCTTTGAGCGCAAAACTCAAATCTGTCAGCGCAGTTATGATGTATTGGTCAACGAAGTGGGCTTTCCGTCAGAGGACATTATTTTTGACCCGAATATCTTTGCGGTCGCCACGGGTATCACTGAGCATAATAACTACGGCGCGGACTTTATTAACGCGACCAAATGGATAACTGATAATCTGCCTAATGCTATGGTCTCAGGCGGCGTCTCTAACGTCTCGTTTAGTTTCCGTGGTAATCCGATTCGCGAAGCGATCAACTCCGTATTCCTTTATCATGCGATTCAAAACGGCTTGACTATGGGTATTGTCAACCCTGTCATGCTGGAGATCTATGATGACATTCCTGTCGATGCTCGCGAGGCGATTGAGGATGTCATGCTCAATCGCAATCAAGGTGAGAGCGGACAAGATGCGACTGAACGGCTGATGACTGCTGCCGAAAATTACCAAGATGGCGGCAAGAAAAAAGACAGCACTGTCGATATGACTTGGCGCGAAGGCACGGTAGAAGAGCGTATCGCTCATGCTCTTGTCAAAGGCATTACCACCTTTATCGAAGCCGATACCAAAGAGGCTTGGGAGAAATACCCCAAACCACTAGAGGTCATCGAAGGGCCACTCATGGACGGCATGAATATCGTCGGTGACTTATTTGGCGCAGGCAAGATGTTTTTACCGCAAGTGGTTAAATCAGCTCGCGTGATGAAACAATCCGTCGCGTGGCTCAACCCGTACATCGAAGCGGAAAAAGTCGAAGGCGAAACTAAAGGTAAAATCCTGATGGCGACCGTAAAAGGCGATGTCCATGATATCGGTAAAAATATCGTCGGCGTGGTACTCGGCTGTAACGGCTATGACATCCTTGATCTGGGCGTGATGGTACCGTGCGAAAAAATCCTTGATATGGCGATCAGTGAAAAGGTTGATATCATTGGGCTATCAGGGCTAATTACCCCGAGTCTGGATGAGATGGTTTATGTCGCCAAGCAAATGCAAGAGCGCGGCATGACCCTACCCTTGATGATCGGCGGCGCAACGACTTCTAAAGCGCATACGGCCGTCAAGGTTGAGCCGCAATATCAAAATGATGGGGTCATCTATGTGACCGATGCTTCGCGCTCTGTTGGCGTAGTGACCAAACTCCTCTCAAAGGAAAACCGTCAAGAGTTAATCGATGAGACGCGTGCCGAGTACGTCAAAGTGCGTGAGCGTCTCGCCAAACGTCAACCCAAAGCCGCCAAGCTCTCCTATGCTGAATCAATCGAGGCAGGTTATAAAGCTGATTGGGAAAACTATACGCCGCCTGTGCCTAATAAGTTAGGTCAAGTTATCTTTGATGATTATCCGATAGAGAAGTTAATTCCCTTTATTGACTGGACACCGTTCTTTATCTCGTGGGGTCTGGCGGGTAAATATCCTAAGATCCTGCAAGATGATGTCGTTGGTGAGGCCGCGCGGGACTTATTCGATAATGCAGAAGATATGCTCAAAAAGATGATCGATGAAAAGTTAGTCATTGCCAAAGGTGTCTTTAAAATAGCGCCAGCACGGCGTACGGGTAGCGACACGGTCACTGTCTACGACAAAGCACCGACTGAGGGCGGCAGTGCAGAATACCAGTTTGAGCATTTACGTCAACAAAGCGACAAAGCCAGTGGCACGCCTAACTATAGCTTGGCGGACTTTATCTCGCCAGCAGACGCCTATACTGATTATCTTGGTGGCTTTACCGTCTCAATGACAGGTACTGAGGCGATCGCTGAAGCATACAAAACCAACGGCGATGACTATAATGCGATTATGGTACAGGCGTTATCTGATCGCTTAGCCGAAGCTTTTGCTGAGCATTTGCATAAGTTAATCCGTACCGACTATTGGGGCTACCTGCCTGAAGAAGAATTAAGCAATGATGAGCTAATCAAGGAAAAATACATCGGCATCCGCCCCGCGCCCGGCTACCCTGCCTGTCCTGAGCATACGGAGAAAGGCAAGCTATTCGATTGGCTCGGTACGGTTGAGGCTATCGGTACAACGCTAACGGAGAGCTACGCAATGTGGCCTGCATCATCAGTCAGCGGCTTTTATTACTCGCATCCTGAAAGTGTGTACTTTAACGTTGGTAAAATCAGCACGGATCAGTTAGAGAGTTATGCACAGCGTAAAGGCTGGGATATGAAAACCGCTGAGAAGTGGTTAAATCCGAATTTGTAGGATTGTTGATTAAGGTTTGCTAGAGAAATATTTGACGCGGGGTTGGTTGCTTAAGTAGCCAATCCCGCTTTTGCTTTTATCTGCCAGTCGATACGAGGTAGTGGCTAAGTGTTGAGACGTCCCTGTTGCCTCGATAACGTCTCAACACTTAGCCACCGCAACTCGCCTAGTCCGTCAGGATATCCGCGACAATCGGGGCTAGCGGCAGCATCGCGTTCTTGCTACTATTCATCGTAACTATAATTGCTTTATTAAAATAATAAATAATAATAACAGTAGATACGCAAGAGATAATGATATGTCTGAACTCGAAAAAAGAATAGTAGATTCTACAAAAGACGGCACTTTCTTAGATGTCTTATATGAAGAATACCGTAAACATATAAGCGATGACAGTGTTGAGTTGATTCAGACTTTAGTCCATTTGCACGATGAAGAAAAAATAAATATTATTTCTGAGTTTGGTTTACTCAGGAATGAAACCGCTAGTTCAAACTTCTTCATAATACGTAACATGTTTAGAAACTTGTTGCCTTTATTAAACGTGCCAGTAGAGGAAGTCAAAAGCTGTGTGAAACGACTTACTATTGAAGCAGGTAATGACATGGCATCACATGATCTAATTTTACCATTCATTGAATTTTGTTCTGCTGATATTGAAAGAGTAGAATTACTACTTGAACAGGAACTAAAAGTGCCTGATGATGATTTTGACCATATTTCAACTGCGCTTGTTAGTGGTTATAACATTGATAAGAAAGCTTATTTTGACAAAGCAATTATCCTATTGAGACATGAGAACGTAATAGTAGTTCAAAGAGTGATATTTGCATTAAGTAGATTTAATTATAATGAAGAACTTGAATTGGCAGCTACTGCAATCAAAGAAATAATAACTAGTACTAAAAATCTTCAAGATAAACAGATATTATCAACTACGGTTAATACTTTAATTACTTTACTAGCTGATTATGAAGATCTCGAACCCGACATTATAGAGTTTTTTGAACGTAATATTGGCAATAACGATCCTGACTTTATATTTAGAATTGCACAGCAGTTGAACTATCGTCATGCTAACCTCTCAGAAAATATACAAAGATTACTACTTAGCTTTTTTAAAGATATAAATATTGATTGGAAGGGTGTTATCAATCAAATTGATCTATACATATACAAAAAAATATCAGAGTTGAATGCTATAAATATTGCCGAACTTTTCGAATACATACTAAGTAACAACTCCAACTCATTAGACATAGGAGTTCTGACTAATTCTTTACGAAGGCTTCGAGAAAAAGAATATGAAGAAGTGCTTTCTAGCATTTTTACGAGATGGCTACTTAAAAGAGAAATGATATATTGTGTATCGGCTGTCAAATTAGTTAAAACTTCAACTACTGATCAAATAAAGATAGGTTTTGATACAGGGCAGGTTAAAGTAGAAGATTTAATGTATCTTGTAAATAAGGCTATCGGTTGGTTTAGTATACAACCATCAACTTCCTTAAGTCTTATCTTATCAGTTGTACCAATGTTTTCAAAAAGTGAAATAGAAATAATTGGAAATAAGACTTTCGAGTTTATTGCTTTAAACTATTCATCCCAAACTAAAAATTTCTTACAAGAATACTTAGATTCTTCAGACAAAAATACTGTGGATTTTAGTGGACATCTTATTGAGAAATTAAAGAGTTTTCTTGAAAAATTTAATAAACTTTACGAGGTAAAAGAGCTTAGACCTAGTACTAGACATAGAAGCGAATATGCAAACTATCAACAAAATTTATTTAGCGAAGCTATGGCAAAACCACTAGAAGGTTCATTGGTTGATATGTTTTTTCCAAACAAAAAAGTTACACTTTATGGAAATAAATTTATTCATAAGCATAAAGATTTTAGTGGTAATACAATAAGACAGGTTATGCCTTTTAGTAAAATGTCACACAGTATAGATTTTCCAAGTCTGGCTAATTTGACTCCTCATACACTACAGTATTCTTTATATAAGTTTCAATTTGAGGAGCTAGTTAATGAAACTAATCCTTAAAGAATATCTGGCTTCATTGAAAGAAAGAGATGAGCTTGATGCAATCTTACCTGACCTATTGAGTCAAATGGGTCTAATAGTTTTCAGTACCCCACGCCGTGGAATCAAAGAGTACGGTGTTGATATAGCTGCCGTAGGTTCAATCGGTGGCGAAGAAGAAAAGGTATATTTGTTATCTGTTAAGTCAGGAGGTTTAACAAGGAACTCGTGGGATGGCAATTCAGATCAATCTCTAAGACCTTCTTTAAATCAAATCATAGATGGTTATATACCTACTAGAATACCTCCAGAACATAAAGATAAACCGATAGTTATTTGTTTATGTTTTGGAGGAGATATTGATGTTTCGATAAGACAAGAGGTCTCAAGATATACAGATAATAATACTAAAGAAAATATAGCTTTTAGTGAATGGAATGGTGATAAAATTGCTGAATTTATACTTCAGTACTTTTTCAATGAAGAATTAGCACCAGAAAAATATAGACGCTTATTACGTAAGTCTATTGCAATGTTAGACGAGCCTGATACTTCAATTCAATATTACAAGAGTCTAGTTGATGAGTTATGTAGTCAAGAACTTGAAGATAAAAAATCTGTTATTGCTGTGCTACGACAGCTGAACATATATACATGGATGCTTTTTGCATGGTCAAGAGATGTAGGGAATTTAGAATCTGCTTATATTTGTTCAGAGTATGTCCTACTCAAGGCATGGGACATTAGTAAATCATTTCTTCAAACGAGAGGCAAAAACACTGAAATCATTAATCATCTTATTTATAAATTGATTAATTTACAACTGACCGTAGCAGATTTCTACTTTGAAAAAATTGTTGTACCGTCCGCTAATACATACTTAGGGTTATCATCGATGGTAGCGCCATCATGTGCTGTAGATGTTAACTTAAAACTGTTTGATTTGTTAGGTCGTTTATCATTAAGAGGGATTTGGACTTATAATCAATATTGCTTATTAATAAATCAAAGTGAATCAGAAGAAAATTTGAGAGCATTCGAAATTCAATATCATAAAATTTGTAACCTGATTATGTCTATGATAGACAACAACAGCATGCTCTTGACTCCTTATAAAGATGATCAAGCTACTGACATCATGTTGGCTATTTTCTGCTTATCACGATGTAGGGAATATCACACTTTTATAGAATCTTGGTTAAAAAACCTAGTAAACTTAACTAATATTAGCTTTGCTACAAATCAAAAGTATTTCTCAAACATTCAAGAATATAGGAAACTCATCGCACACCCAATAAACTCAACGCAGGAATATAGAGAAGAAGTAACACAAGGGTCAATTTTACTGCCTTATTTATCTCTAGTAGCTAGTATATTTAATTATGAGAAACTCTATTCCCTAATCCAAAACTTACAGCGTGAGTTTCTAAGTCATTCGAATATACAGCTATACTTTTTTAATGACGATTCTGAAAATTATTTATATAATAATACCGAAATGCATGGTTCGTCATTATCCGATGTAGATATTCAGCAACCATCTAAAGATTTGTTGAAAGATATTTCCGAAGAGTGTGAATCATCTAATGGAATTAACGATTTATCAGCGATGAAATCTGGATTGTACCCATTAGTGCTAATAGCTTGTAGACATTATAGATTACCGTTTCCGATTCATCTTTTAAAGCAGCTAGAGGATTAAGCTATAATAGCTTCAACAGCACCGCTACCTCTATCCTCCTTCTCTGGCAACATTGGGTTAGAAAACGTGGCGGTTTTCTATTGTCTTAACTATCACCCTTCCCCTTCCCACGCCAACAACGCCCAAAATAACAAACCACCTGCTCCCAACTCTTACGCCAATCAAAACGACTTTGACCCGATTAACTATAAAACCCCAATCACTCCAACGGCTTTTCCGGTGGGGTGAATAACATATCATCCAGCATGCGCCCGAGGACTGCCCGCACATTCGAAGAGTGACCACTGAGCTATGCTGAAGAAACCGTACAACTAAACTTGGTAAACTAAGCGTATTAATCGGAGTTTACCATGACCAAGAAAGTAAGAACCTACAGTGACGAATTTAAAGCCGAAGCTGTTAAAAAGATAGCAGACAACAACGGCAATATCTCAGCCACTGCAAAGCAGCTTGGCATTTCCATGCAAACGCTATCAAATTGGCATAACAAAGCCAATCAAGGCAAGCTTGTCGGCACAGAGCAATATGATCCTGATCTTATGAGTGCTCTTCAAGAAATAAAGCAGCTCAAGCGGCAGCTTAAAGTGGCTGAAGAGGAGCGCGAAATACTAAAAAAGGCGACGGCGTACTTCGCGAGAAACAGTTAGTCAGGTACGCCTTTATCAAAGACAACCAGTTCCTCTTTCGCATCACCACTATGTGCCGTGTGTTAAGGGTTAAGCCATCAAGCTATTACGACTGGCTAAGTCGTGATCTCAGCGACCAGCAGATACATCGCAACCAGTCTGAATTACTGGTTAAAGCGGCTCACAATGAAACGAAAGAACGTTATGGCGCAGATCGACTGCATGCTCATCTAAGCGAGCAAGGCCATAACATTAGCCTGTATATGGTAAGAAGCATCAAAGAGCAACACGGCATTAAATGTCGTCGTCATAAGCGCTTTAAAGTGACCACCGACCCTAATCACAACAAGCTGGTCTATCCAAACGTGCTCGATCAGAAGTTTGACACCAATCGCCCTAACCAAGCATGGGTAAGCGACATCACCTATATCTGGACGAATGAGGGTTGGCTGTACTTAGCAGGGGTCAAAGACTTATACACCAAAGAGCTTGTCGGTTACGCTATTAACAAGCGTATGACCGCAGATTTAGTTTGCAAAGCACTCAATATGGCCATCAAGAATAAACGTCCAAGCAAAGGGCTAATCGTTCATTCAGACAGAGGCAGTCAGTATTGCAGTCACGCCTACCACAAGACCATTAAGCAGCATCAATTTATAGGCTCAATGAGCGGCAAAGGCAACTGTTTCGATAACGCTCCGATAGAAAGCTTCTGGGGCACATTAAAGAATGAGCTGGTATATCATCAAGACTATAAAACAAGGTTCACAGCCATCAATGATATTATCAGTTATATCGAGCTGTACTACAATCAGACTAGAATTCAAAAGGGTTTGGGCTATCAATCGCCAAGACAGGTGTGGTTTGATTATTATCGTCAGGCTGCGTAATTAAAATCTCCCAAGTTTATGTGTACGGATTTGACGGCAGTGGTCACACCTTTTCTGAGAACAGACTCAGCAGACCCCTGTTCTAGCAGGGATTCATCCATTCTTATATTCCAGATATGGCTCGCCTCTCTTGCTGGGTTTTCATAACGCGCTATCAGCTCTGTCATCTTATTACGCTGCTCTTCGTTCGTGACGCTCTTATTTCCATATAGGTATAGGGCTTCACTACAGACTTTATTGACTTGGCGATTGTTATTATTGTTATGTTTTGGCTCGCGTGAGGGCACTTCAAACCAACTGTCATCATCAGGGTTACAGTGACTTGTATCAGACAACTTGTCTTGATCAGCGATCACAAGCTCATAAGAGAGATAAGGCTCATAATGCCCTATGGTTTTATGGGTTTGATTAAAAGTAGAAGGTTCGGTAGATAGGTTTTGCCCAATAAAACGCGCCATCGGGTACAGGCGACGGGTAGTAAAATCATCTTTAGAGGTTACATTCAACCAAATAGGTCGCTGCAAGTTAGCCTTCGTCTTAGCGGTTTTACTAAATACTTCATCAAAAGCTTTTGCACTGATAGCAGGATTCAAACACATCAATAGGGATCGACTTCCTAAAGGCCAATCATCAATAGACTCTATATGGGCTAAGTCATCCATAAAAGCCCGCGACAACAGCCTACCGCCAAAAGAATGTCCTATAATCAGCGAATATCCTGAATGGGTGCTTTTTTCAACACGCTTGGCCAAAGCAATCAGATCACCTCGTACCTCCCCATAGCTGCCAATCGTATCCGCTGTACGAGCTCCGTCCAGTGGCTTCAAAAACTTTGCTGGAAAATACTTATATTTGGCGCCACGCCAGCCAACATAGACACCTATGATATTCATATCAGGATTTTGAAAACTGCGACGAGCGAGTAGATAAGGAAAAGTGACAGTATCAAATTCTTTTTGCGCGCTAGTGGTGTCTGCATTGTTATTCCAGCCATGTACATAAACCACCAAATAAATCGGCTTGTCAGAAGTATCTATAGCACGCCTGATAACAGCCATCTGCCTATCACCCTCAAACTTTTGACCACTCTCGTTATACTCTAAATAAAATGAGCCAAAAACCGTTGGGTCAATTTTGTCACCCTCCTCTATGCTTGCGTCGTCGCTTTTATGGGCTGACAATCCATTTTTGATGACCATAGTAGTGACAGGGTTGATATACGTATCTAACTCTACATCGGAGCAAGTCTCTTTAATTAGGCAATCAATTTTGTGATAGGCCTGATCAGAAATAGTCGCACAGGAGCTTAAAATAAAGCAGCAAAAACCAACGACTGTATATTTCATAAGAAACATCCTTGTATTCATCTTACTGACATAAATTTATAAGCTCCTTGTACCACCGTTATTTATATCGAATATAGAGACAAAAATTATAGTAATAATCCATACAGTAAGGCATATGTATACCTTTCACAAACTAGACATTACTTTATATCCAATATAACGAATTAATAATCAATCCTCTATAGATAATTTATTTTAACTGTGGAACATTCCACTTCATACCAAGTTGCTAACGTCAATAAACATTGAAACTCAAGGTAGATAACCATTTGCTACCAGTTGAGCCCTTTATATTCAACAGACGTCCTATTACCTTTAATTATATTAAAAACATTGAATACATTCATACTTATAAATATTGACAAATATTTCAAAAATGCTACTTTATAATATAAGCGTTACAATATTTTACTTTTTAAAACAAAAAAAGTTGATGATGTAGCGCTTTTTACTTATTCAGGTTTACATTTTTATTCAAGGAGAGAAAGAAAATGAAATTATTTAAATTAACCCTGCTCGCCATTACCACCGCACTACTCTTACAAGGGTGTGGTGATGATAATGATTCTGACGGAACATCGACAACACCGCCTGATCAATCAGATATCAATACTAAAATTGTTGGAATGTGGAGTAGCGATACTGCTGGTGATGACTTAGCAGTGATTGTCTTTACGGATGACGGTACTTATGTACAGACTCAAGTCAATGCCAGTCGCTCAACAACTGACCCTGAAAACGGCATGGAGTCAGGAACCTATAGCATTGATAATAAAACAGGGAGACTCACTGCCACACCTACTTTTGATAAAAACGGTGACGCTGGATTATCAGACGCTCCAAACCCTTTCGCTAAAGTAGTGAATGGTAAGCTTATCCTCGAAGTCGATGAAAACGGCAATGGCGTTATTGAGAGTAATGAAGTTTACAAATTCTCAGAGGTCAAACCTAAAGGTATCTTAGGATCTTGGAGCTTTGATAATGCCGAAGAAGATGAGCTGGTCGGAGTGGCGTTCTTAGAAAATAACACTTATATCTACGTGCAAGTGGATAAAGCTGGTACTAGTAATCCTGAGAATGGCATGGAATGGGGTACTTACAATATCAACGCTACCACTAAAGCGTTAACAACCACACAGCTTTATGACGATAATGGTGGGGTTGGATTATCAGAATCGCGTACCCGTTACGCGAGTGTAACTGGCGACACCGCGCTTACCATTGAAGTCGATGACAATCAAAACGGAGTCATAGACGATAACGAGAAATTTAGGTTCTCAAGAAGTGGGTCTAGTACCGTTGTAGAGCCTAAGATGCTCTCAGGGCTATGGCAAATGAAGCAAGGTAATGAAGAGCTAGTGGCCTTAGCGTTTTTAGACGATGGCACTTATGTACAAACCCAAGTCACCGGTGCTACCTCATCAAGAGATTCAAACAGCGGTATTGAGTGGGGTAAGTATGCTCTTAAAGCCAATAACGAACTAAAAGTCGATAACGTTATCTTTGATAACAATGGCACTGCTGGTCTATCAGACAATCTGCTAAGAACGGTGCAAATCTCTGGTGATACGCTAACGTTAGGTGTCGATGAAAATGATAATAAGGTCATAGAAAATAATGAGCTTTATACGTTCTCAAAAGCCAAGTCTGAAAATGAGCTAGGTATCTGGAAGGCACAAGCAGGACAGGTAGATGATGAGCTGATATTAGTCGGCTTCTTGGATAATCAAACTTTTTTCCACATAGAAGTGGATGAAAAGCCGCCTTTTAATGAGCCTGAAATGCCACCTTCTGGCATTAACTGGAATCTTTATACCTTAGGTAATAATGGACTGTTTACCCTCGGTCAGTCGCTATACAGCAATACTGGTAATAATGATTTATCATTCTTTTATCAAATGAACATTAAAGTCGTTGGAGACAAACTTACCTTTAATGGCTACGAAGATCAAACAGAAGTGAATAACGATGATGGCGAGACCGTTATTTTTGATCGTCAATAATTATTAATCATGAATTTAATAAAATTCAGCTTATCAAGGGATAGGCTGAGTTTTTTTGCGCTAGTCATTTTTTAATTTACCCCGCCGACACTTCTCAGAACAATAAATCACTTGCTCCCAATCCTTTTCCCACTTCTTGCGCCAGGTAAACGGACGCTGGCAAACCGGGCAGGTTTTGGTAGGTAGATCAACCTTTTTATGTGCCATGACGTTCCCTTTTATTATTTTCATAGTTATTTAGAAGGCTAATATTGTGTTAATAGGATAGCTTTCTAAACTGGTGCGCGGGGCGCACCCTACTCGTCAATTGCAAAAATTTTGTTACCGAGACATAAAATGCTGGGTTAAAAACCCAGCCTACAACCGACCATAAATTTCAAACTCAATTTTTTGCATTATTTTTGATGCTCTAAACCTTCATATTTCTTAACCCTTCGGCATTGGTCTGAACAATAAACCATGCTTTCCCAGTTTTTATCCAACTTTTTAGTCCAGCTAAACTCGCGCTCGCAGACGGGACATTCTTTTTTGCGGACATTCTTCTTTTTATGCGCCATGATTTTCTCTTAATGAATTGCTTACTGATTGTGCTCATCAAAGATAGTGTTCAGTCGATTTAAGCACTCTACGATCATTTTACCAGACTGCTCTGTACTAGTATCAAGTGCCAGCTTCTCATCCATACGCGTGGTTAGTGGCGCTAATGCTTGCTTCAATGCATTTGCCATTAGCTCAGTTTGCTGTGCAGTATCAGTCGTATGATTGGTAGTATTTGCCACCCCGCTATCGAGTAGACTTTTTGATAAGCTATCGCCAATATTTTGCGCCATATTTTTTGACATAGTACCTGCCAGCTGCTCAACCGCTGTGATCAGCTTGATGACCAGCTGTTGTTGTAGCGCTTGGTTTTGCTCAAGATGCTCGCCCTCTATCTTATGATCGTGACGATAGATCTGAGTGAGCTTATCTAAACTCTGCTCAAAGCCGCTATCGATACTTTGACTCACGACATTGGCATTATCCACAAAACTAGTAACAAGACTTTTGACACAATCATCAGCTAGCAACTTTTGCGCTTCTAACTGTGCGGCTATCCGCATTTGCTGCCCCGCTTCTTTTAATTGGGCGAGTTGCTCAGGGTCATTTTGGATTAAGTATTGATCGAATTGGCTATTGATGGTCTTAAAGCCACCGACCACATCGACCAGTTGCGCCACGATGCGCGCGCCAACATCACCGTCTGCACCGCCCATAGCTTTGTTACGTAGGAAGTCCGCTTTGATCTGTGCCCAACGCTCTTTTTCTGCCTCATTTAGCTCACCGCGCATCTCGCCAAGCTTAAGCAAATTGCTCTCAGCGCCCTGCGTTAGTAGCTGCGACTCGCCTAGATAGTGATCATCTATCAGCTGGTTTAGCTCTTCCTCGTTCATGACCGCTGATAGCTTTTCGGTCATCTTATTCATATTACGATAGCTGCCCTGCAACTTAAATATCGGCTCAACCCGATATTTATCATCTTGTGATGCCGAGGCAATATAAGCTTGATTAACATCGAGAATCACCTTTTGCACAGTAAACATATGACGCAATACAGCGATAATCTCATTGATCTCAGAGGTGCTATACGGATAGCTCAGCTCGCTACTTTGTGCCTGTAGCAAATTAGTATTGTCAGCTTTTGCCATTTTAATTAAGCGATGTACGTCGCTTAAATCACGATTAGCTAAGGGCGCAAGTACGCTATTTGAGGTTAACGAGTTTTCGATATAACTGAGGGCAAACACCTCTTCCATACCGCTCATGATATCGCCTAAGTTATAGATATCGGCACGGTTAGCGAGCATATCAGGAACTTTAAAGGCTTCACCGCTTTCAGTGTACGGGTTACCCGCCATAACGACGCAGAACTTTTTGCCGCGCATATCATAAGTTTTAGTCTTGCCTTGCCAGACGCCATCGATACGACGCGTACCATCACCTAGTGAGATAAATTTCTGCAAAAATTCGGCATGGGTATGTTGAATATCGTCGAGATAGAGCATGACGTTATTGCCCATCTCAAAGGCTAAGTTAATTTTATTGAGCTCCTCACGCGCGGTAGCATTAGGCGCTTTGGCAGGGTCTAGAGAGGTTACATCATGACCTAATGACGGACAGTTGATCTTCATAAAGATTAAGCCCAGACGGTTCGCCACGTACTCCATCAAAGTCGTCTTACCATAACCTGGTGGCGATATCATCATCAGGATACCCATCAAGTCGGTACGCTTATCCTCACCGACGCTGCCCATCTGCTTGGCGAGGTTGTCACCTATCAATGGTAGGTAGCTCTCATTAATTAGGCGGTTACGCACAAAAGAGGATAATGGACGCGCCATGAATTCATTAAGTCTTAGCGTCTCTTTGGCGTCATTTAATATCTCTGAGCGTAACGACAAGTAGCGCTTATAGCTAGGGATGACCTGTGCATCATGATAGTGCAAGCGATTTAAGAAGTCATCAACCGCAAAGGTGAGCGTTTGGCTGTGGATGCGCTCATGCTCACCTAATAAATTATCTACTTTTATCTCAAGTGATACCTTGCCTGTGCTACGCTCAAAGCTCTGCGCTTGATTGAGTGGATTATTGAGGCTGGTTAGTGATGTTTGAGTAGCTTGGGTAGACAAGCCACTAGTTATAGGCTTATTGGTTTTATTAGCGCTCGCACCTGAATCCAGCACCCCTTGCATAAGCGTTTCGCGCTGGCTATCGGTTAGCTGCGTCAATAACACGCTGATCGCTTCAGGTATATAATGACGACCGCTCTCCAGCTGCTGCTTACGCTGTGCCTCCTCTTCCTCCATAGTAGCGATTTGCTCTTCGCTAAGCGGGTTGCCCTGACTATCCACATTAGCATCAACGTTGCTATCAGCGGTTGACTCGCCTGCCACCTCGCTACCATAGGTTTTATCTAGTAGCGCATTAAACCAAGTGGCTAGTAACTCATAAGCAGATTTAGGCTGGAAGCTTAACTTGGCCACTGAGGTTTGCAACTGCTCAAAGCTGGCACTGCCTTTATTCACAGTACTGCTTGCTGCTTTATTTAGCGTTTTGTTTAACTGCTCACATAGCTGTTGGGCTTTTTGGCTGGTTTGCCACTGTATTCCTTGGGCTGCATTATGCTCGGCGGCTTGACCCATCACGCTGACCAAATATTCACAAGCCAGCTGTACGTGACTTTGGGCGAATATACTACTGTCTGCGTCACCTTTACTATCGTTACTACTGTCATCACTACTATCAGTATCAATATCATTATAAGCGGACACAAAGTCGCTCATCACTGTACTTATATCATCGATTAGTAAGGCTTTGGCGGTATCACTACCTAAGCTGCGACGCAACTGCTCAGCGGTAATCGCGCGATCCAGCCAATTATTAATACGCGTCAATGTCTGCTCATTTAGCCATTGGCTGTAATTGTATTGATTTAATGCAGGCAATCCTAAAGCTTGTACTAGCCTGAGCTGCCAGTAAAACAGCTGGGCTAAAGCACGTACTTGCGGGGTATAAATCAGCAAGCCCGCTTCGCGTAGCGTTGGCAATATCTGCATGAGCAGCAAGGTGGCATCATGATCATGGATGCCCTTTTCATAGCCAAGCTGATAACGCGGCGTGGCATAGGCTTTTACTAGCTTAGATAATGAACTGTCATCATCTAGCTCGCCACTGCTATCTATAGTATTCGCTGTCTCGTCATAAGCTTGATAAAGTCGCGCTTCCGTTAGGCCATCGTTATTATTCTTGGCGCTTTCAATAATGCTATAAGCTAAGTACTCGGCGCGGTAAACTTGCTCGGACTCGGAGGCGATATTCATATCCCAATAGGGACGCAGTGCGTTTAGCTCAGTATTATCTAGCTCTTCATAGTAATCAGTGCCTGTTAAGTGCAGATTAAGAATACGCTGGCCGTTGGTTTGCTGGCGACTGAGCAGGGTTAAATCCAATGGCTGAGTATTGACCGAAAAGCGGTGTTTGCCAAGCTTAATGATTTGACCGCCATCTTCAAATAAGTCTGACTTATCTTTTAGACTCTTGTAGCTCTCAATTTGAATGGCTTTTAGTCGCGCATCGATATCATCCGCTTTGACACTAAAACCCATCTCTTGCAGGCTCTTAGCAATGGCGCGTACCTTTTGTACCAGTCCATCGGCGGCAAAATAAGTATTGAGGCCATCTTCATCTTTAAAGCCTGTGACTCCAGTGCTTTGAGTGCGCTTTTTTATGCTCTCTAGCATACGCAGAGCGCCATCGCCTAAATTCTGAGCTTTGCGGTTACGCGCATCGAGCAGCTGCTGTTTATGATTCTCAAAGGTCTCATAAATCTCTTCGCGTTTGCTGATGATATCTGCTAAAAACTGATCACCACCGCCCGTTTCTGGATCAGCAAATTGACCTTCAAGCTCCTCTAACTGTACCAGCAGCTTGGCCATTTGCTCATCTGATTTTTCAGGAGTATTGGCGGTAGATAAGGCATTGGCTATCGACTGACCAAACAGCCTAAACTGCGCGCCGAACTGCGCAATAGCTTCGACTGAGCCTAAGTTTTTGCGCTTATGATTCAGCTTAGCTTTAGTCTGATTGAGACGCGAGTAGATAGCAGATATATCATCGATGATTTGAGTACGCACCGTCGCATCAGCGACATCAAGCGTGCCGAGTAGCTCAGTTAATAGATCTAAGCCTTGCGCGGTATTATCGATAGTCTCTAACACGGGTTTGAGCTCAGAATTAGTCTCGCTCGTCTGCAAACGCTCGTTGACGTCAGTCAAAATACCCTCGTAACTCGATAATGCATCATCGCCACTAAGATATTTTACGGTTTGCTCAGCAAGCTCGCTCTCTGCGCTCTCAAGCTGCTCTTGTAGCGCTTGCAACTTATCACTATCTAAATAACGTAAGTTCTCTAAGCTGACTAAATGACCCTTTTGTCGCCTAAGCGCTGATAACTGCTCGACATAGTCGCTTGCAGACTCAAAGGTAGTGATTTTAATCTGCCGAGTAATCTCATTTTGCTTGGTTTCGGCATCGGCTAAGGCGGTCTGCGTTTGCTTTTGGACGCTTTGAACTTTGGCAAATTCATCAATGACCAGCTCAGCGGTCGCTGTGACCTCTTTGATACTGCTGGCGACCTCGGCAAGCTCAGGCTCGTTTAGCCAATAATAGCTGTCAAACAGTCGGCTAGTATTATCGGCAAGCTCTTCATAAAGCTTTTGTGAGACGCTTTGATTATCAATCAAGCGGGTGATGCTATATAGATCTGAGATACCGCGTACTAGCTCTTTATTACCGATTTTGCCATAAAAGTTGGTGCTCTCGGGTAGCTCGCTAATATACTCATCTGAGGCATAAGGGGTATGCCATATTTGCATCGGATGAATACGTGATGGCTCAGTTTGGGCGCTAAACAGTACCAATTGACCGTTCTCAGCCAGCGCCATGCCGTTGCAATAAATTGGGTTTGCCAATTGTTTTTTGATTAAGTTATAAGGGAATAATCCAGTAACCCCAAGCGCCATATCATAAAATAAATACAACACATCCTCACCATTAGGTGAGACAATTTTGCGCTTAAACTTCAAGTCTTTAGCGCTAGCTTCTTGGCTCTCAAACAGCTTATGCTCACCCGTTTGTAAGTAATAGCCACCAGGGAAAATAATGCCGTGATCCTCAGGCAGCTGTACACACGACTGACCGATAGCGTCTAGGCGCAGTACGGTCTCAGTCAAAGTGTTATAGACAAAATAGCGATAATCTGTTTCTCGATACGGCAGTATTTTGAGTAATATTAAGCTGCCCACTTTGGCATAAGCTATCTGAGCGTCGGTCAGCGACTGCGTGGTATCCGTTACCGATTCTTTGTAGATCCCCAATCCTGATTGGGTGTTATCCTCGATCTTAATGGTTAAATCACCGCCGATAGTCTCGACAAATACCGTATCTAAGATATTCATATGTGGGTGCTTGCCGTTGACCATCTGCTCGCGGGTAGTATCAATCCATTCAAAATCATAAGCGGGTGGCAGCTCAATATCGCGCTCACCGCGATTGTCCACGTAAGCGACTTGCGCAGACTCTGGCGTGCCTTCACTAAAGTCTAAAGCAAAGCGAAACACCCGAATATCCGTGATACGCTCACCGATCTGAAACGCCAATAGCAGCTTGCTGTCTTTGACCGTGATCTGGATAAGACGAGTTTGCTTATAGTAGCGATATAGCTCATTAAAGTCTTGGACAAAGGCGGTCTGATCTAAAAAAGTATCTTTTAACTCTACTTCTTCGAGCTGATACTCTACTTCGCCATCTGCTGGCGCAAGCAAGCGATATAGCGACAGCACATCTTTGATATTGCTGGCACGCTTAAGCCCCATAAAGACATTGTAGCCAAATAGCAGATAGTCACCGACTTGCACCATATCTTGCGCGACGCAGTTGTATTCAGTACGAATACGCGTGCGAGCAATGACTTGCATTTGCGTGCTACCAAACTCTTCAAGCCGCGCATTATTCAGTGTTGCTGTTTGCGTCTGTAAGCGACTGCCCTGCTCGGTTAAGCGCTTTTTGATCAGCTCATAAGCATTGCCTGAAGCAACGGCCTTGTCCGCTTGGTCTTGTTTGCCAGTGCTACTTAAATCGGTTGGGTTTTGCGTATCTGCCATTACTCTTCTTCTCTACTTTAATTTTTAGGCGATAAGGAAAATTTTGCAAATGGTTGTTAAATTTTGACTAGTCTAAAAAAACATAAACCCTGTTAGAAAAATAAGGGCGCGTTGATCATTCTTTTAGAGTAGCCAACTTAGTGTTGCTTTAAATTTAAGCTGGCAGAATAAATAGCAATTTGAATGACCATTTATTCATATAAGTGATTTTGGTGTAGGGTGCACCATGCGCACCTATTATTTATCATGCCCTAGCTAATGGTGCGCTGGGCGCACCCTACAAAAAGCTTTATAGTAGTGTTAGCGTATTTATTAGAATTTAATTTAAAAACACATTGCGCAGGATTTGCTCTAAGCGCTATTACATAAATTAATCAATCAGTTCGGCTAAACGCTCTCCCATAGCTTCTATGTCAGAATGACTTTTTAGTCCCTTATTTTGAGCATTAGGAAATGGTAAAACAGCAATGATTGTACCATTGCCATTTTTTTTCCACTGAAGAGTCAAACTACCTACCATCTCACTGGTAAATTCTTTATTATTATCAGTAAATGCCAGATTAAATTTATTAGCAGAACCTTTACCAAAGCAAATAATAAGTTTTGGAGCGTACTTTTGTACCCATTGTTGCATGACTGGAAAACGGTTGTTTTGACACCATTCCAAATATTGTGACTTGTCCTCAAAACCTGTAATTTCTGAAAACTCTTTTACCCAATGAGTATGTTGTGTATCAGGAAAAGCAATCGGATACAAATTCATCTTAAAATAAAAAGATTGACTACTTTCTACAAAAGGTTGTTCTTTTTTGACAAAATCTTTATAGCTATCAATTGTGTCACCTTGCATGACAGCTAATAATTTGAAAACAACTCTGTTATACGAGTAAAAGTCCGAATCCTCTAAGGATTTGTAGCCAAAATCGGGCGAACCTTCCCATGTTTGGTTAATATAGCTCTGTAATTCTTCAGCATTGAAGCCACCACCCCATTCAATACCACAAATCCAAATTGATTGTTTTTCAGCTGACCCAATTTGTCCGCCATCACAGCCTGAAAAATCTAACATCCAATGTCTATTCATACCGTTCTCCTAGATTTAGGGTGCGCCATGCGAACCTATTATTTATCATGCCCTAGCTAATGGTGCGCTGGGCGCACCCTACAAAAAGCTTTTGTATATATTGAAAACCTACAAACTAATCATTATGAATGGCAGACACGTTATCAGCTTTGCTATTGCTATTAGCATTCTGATTGGTCTGATTGCTTAATTTACTCGCCATCATGGTATTAATAATACCGCTTAGCGTATCTGACTTACCTGCAAGGCCATCAATGGCTTTGCCGATAGATAGTGACTTGGCAAAGTTATCAAAGAAGTGCGCCTCCCCGCCAACGATATCGATTTTGGCTTTTTGTAGCGCCACTGCCAACACTTCAGCGTTTTCTTTAGCGATCTCTTTACCCGCCTCGATAGACGCCATTGCTTCTTGTAGTGCAGTCTCAAGTCCCATACGGAACTCTTCGTGCTCGCGAGCTGCAGGACTCATGCTACCCATAGCATTGAATTTCTCAACCAGACCATCAGCTTCGGCTTGGAAATGGGCGCGGGTAACTTCGGCTTTAGCCAGACCGACTTCACGCTCAGCTTGCGCGTTGGACTGACCACGAGCGGCGATGACCTCAGAATCTGCCATGCCGATATCTCTTTGCGCCTTGGCGTTTGACTCACCGCGAGCGGCGATAACTTCAGCATCCGCCATACCACGTTCGCGATCCGACTGGGCTTGCGCTTGACCTGTAGCCTTGATGACGTTCGCTTTGGCAATACCTTCTTTTTCAAGCGACGAGGCTTTAGCTTCTTGAATAGCCGCTTCGGCAAAGCCATGGGCAGACTCTTCGGCTTTAGTACCTTCAGCCATTCTCACTTTTGACTCAGCGTCTTTAGCAGCCGCTTCCAAGTTCGCATTAGCAAGGGTAGTGATTTCAACGGCTTTGTGCTTAGCTGCCATCTCATCGGCTTCGGCCTTTTTGACTTGACGGACTTTGATCTCTTCGGCGTCTGCTTCAGCCGCTAAGACACGAGTTTGTTTCGAGCGATCCGCTTCACTGACTTCACGAACTTCTTTGATGCGCTCTTCTTCTTGCGCGACCGTTTTATCAACGGCAATACGCTCACGAATGACGTTAGCGATTTCTTTTTTCTCAAGCTCAATAGCGCGTTCTGCTTCGATACGTTGCAGATCGACTTCACGCTCACGCGAGACGATTTCTAAATCCTGTGCGCGCGTCACTTTTTCTTCTTCAATGATCACGGCACGCAGACGATTCTGTCCAGCAACTTCGATTTCACGCTGCTGATTCTCACGCTGAATAGCCAGATCTTGCTCAACTGAGATAATGGCGGTTTCAGACTTTTTACGCTCTTCTTCTTCAATCTTACGAGTTTCAGCGGTTTCACGGGCTCTCACAGAAGAGATTTCACGATGCTGTTTGGCCTCGGCATCAGCTTGTTGACGCTCAAGCTCCAGCATTGCCTCCACAGTCTCAACGTTTTTCTTTTTAACCGCAAGCTCTTCATCACGCTCAAGCTCATTAGTGATAACGTTTTGAAAAGCGGTGAGCTGAGTGATCTTTTTAATACCTTCAGCATCTAAGATATTGCTCGAATCAAGCGATGCTTTTGGCGTTTGCTCAAGATAATCAATCGCCACATCTTCTAGGATATAGCCATTTAGATCATTGCCGATCTCTTTGACGATGCTGTCACGAAACTCGCTACGGTTCTCAAATAGTTTGACAAAATCAATCTGCTTACCGACGGTTTTAAGCGCCTCGGAGAACTTTGCATTGAACAGCTCATTGACCGCGACTTTGTCTGAGGCACGCTCAACCCCAACTGATTTGGCGACCTTTAACACATCTTCTTCGGTCTCATTGACTCGCAAGTAAAAGGCGACAGTGATATCAGCACGCATATTATCGGCGCAAATAAGACCTTCTTTACCACGGCGATCGACTTCTAAGGTGATCAACGAGATACGCATTAATTCTTTTTTATTGATGATCGGCCAAATAATACCGCCATCAAAACGTACGTCAATCTTGCTCACGCCGTTGATGATCAGTGCTGTGCCCTGCTCAACCTTATAATAAAACGCTTTGAGCATCAAAAGCATGACCATAAGAAAGCCAAACGCCAGCACCACTATGACGCCGACGATAATAAGTGTGTCCATAACTATTCCTTTAAGTTAAACCGTCAAACTAAATTTAAGATTACTAATTATTTATTTGCTTATAGATAGACAGATAGATCAGTAGATTGCGTGCTTTTATTCATATGATCAGTCTTTAACCGCAGTAACGCGGTAGGCGTTGGATTCATCTAGGTACTCTACTAATACTACTTTATCGCCTTGCTGCAGGGGTTGTTTATCACTACTGATATCCGGCCGGATTCTAAGGATGAGTCCTGCACCACCATCGCCAAGCACCGCTTCGCCATGAATATCTGTCACTGACAAGGTGCGCACGATAGCGATTTTACCAATATTATTAGCGGCGATGCGCTTAGGAATCTTGGCAAACTTTTTACGAATTGGCGAAATAATAATGCCCGTTAGCCACATAGAAACGACGAGTACTAGTATTAATGCCCCTGTACCAAAGACATAGTACAAGATGCCTGAATCAAAATACTGATGTAATAGGCTAGTATATAGATAGCTGAGTAGCCAACCGATCAAGCTGACTAAGCTAAGTATGATGATTAGCGGTACGCCATAGAGACCGAATTTGAGCAGCAGACCAGAAAAAACGCCCGCTGAGGATATATCACCGTCACCGCCCACGTCACCCCCAACATCACCTAGGTCTACCGCGTCCATATCTGCCATACCAAGCAAGGATACCAGCCAATATAAGGTGACAAACATCACTAAACCCGTAAAGACGAAAGTCGGATATAGACTGATTTTGGTCATAAAGATTAAAAAAGCTTCTTGCATCATATGGTCTCTTTTTTGCCACCTGACTCTATAAGTTATAAGATATTTTGAGTAGTGATTTCACACTAAACAAAATCGACTTATGTTTCTTAGTTAGTGATTATAGCGAAAATGATTCAATAATACTTATCAATCGCAGCTAATTATATTCAAAAGATTTGTTTTTAACGTCCCCATACGGGCGAACGTACCAAGCTACGAGATTGACTATTGCCAAGTTTGCTACTAATAGTATAGCTACTGCCACTAGCCAAAGAGCGTATCACTAAGCTACTACCTGTCTTCCCATTTATTTTGCTATTTTGCATGGCATAGACCACGTACTGAGCGCTCGGTGAAAAGCGCGCTGGCTCATCAAGTCCTGTCTCGGCTAGATTAACGACTTGTTTATTAGCTAAAGTCATAACGGCCGCTTGACGACCATTAAGGTAGCTCATGAGTTGATCGTCAAGGCTCAGCTGCGGACTGGCGGCATAGCCAGCTGCCGATAGTAATGATGCATTGCCCGTCGCAAAGGTATAACGGTAGATACTAGGACGTCCTGATCGTACTTTATCACTGACATAGACAAAGCTCTGTCCATCGGGCGCATAGCTTGGCTGGACTTCGGTGCTAGGTAGTGTGGTTAGCTGCTTGGTTGTGCCAGTCACTAACGAGCGCTCGTAGATATCCGCATTACCACCGACTGATGAGCTATAAAGTAATCGCTGTCCATCGGATGAAAAGCTAGGGGATAGATTACTGCCACTGGCATCGACTATTAATTGACGAGTTTGCTGAGCGCGATCATAAATGTAGATAAAGGGATATTGACGCGCAGGCTGTTTACTATAGGCCAGCTTTTGACCATCAGCTGACCAAGCAGGCGCATAGATATAGCCGTTGAGCTGATCGATAACTTGCCTATCACTGCCATCTGGATTAATACTATAAAGTGTCGATATCTTTGCTGCACCTATCCCTTGCTCCTCAACATAAGCGATACGCCCTTGACGATCTATCACTGGCATTTGTGCGATAAGAGGATTGCTGACTGTATTATTATTAGCTACATTACTGTTAGAGGTCGCTGTACCAATCAAAGTCTGACAGCCTGTTAGAGCGAGCACCACCCCTATAGTCGTTACGCTAAGTGTTATCGAGCTATTGATTGTGCGGCTAGTATTAGTCATATCAAATCTCGTGAAGCCAAGAATTTATGAGCAACATGCGTTCAGGTTTTATTTACGAGCGCATTATTGGTAAAGCCTAGTGTAGCCTAAAAGTCAGCAAATTTTGAATAAAAAAATGCCTCACTAATTAGTAAGGCATTTATAAACAGTCTTATACTAAAACAGTATTAAGCTAAATAAAAAATACGGTCAGCTTATTTGTTAACTGCTTTAAACTGTGCAACTTGATTAGCATTGCTGATGGTTAGCATAGGCACATTGTTAGCGCCAGTACTGAAGCTATATTTACCTTGAACCGTCGCCATAGTAGCGGTATCAAAGCTCGCTTGTGGCTCAGGGCATGCCATCATAGTGCTTAACACATTATTAAGTTGTACATCGCCATTTACAACACTGTACTGTGCACCCATGTTGTTACAAGTGTTTTTGAAGGTAACGCGGTTTTCACCATTATAGTTATTAAAGCTTAGCATTAATGGCTTTGCTGAATCAAAGAATAACTGAGCTACTTTTTGTCCATTACTACGCTTAGCATCAACCAATTGCCAATCATAAGATTGTAGCGTGTTAACTGTGATAGGTTGAGTCACTGGTGCAGTCACCGTTGGGCTTGTCTGACAACCTGCCAGCGTCCCTACTGCCAATACACTAGCCATCATAACTTTGGTCACGTTTTTCATATAAAACCCTCTAATTATTAAAAGACAATTAAATTGAATGTGTATGTCTGTTAAACAATGCCGCTATTATGGACTGGCTAATCATTATTGTCATGCAGCCTTGTGTATATGCTTTATTCATACATTGTTCTGACCTATAGATGTTTTGCTATTACCTCTTGCTACTCATAGCATTACCTGCTAACTGTTTGACGCCACTCTCAACTTAAAATAACCTTTAATTTTAGTAGTCTAAAATCGGTTTAAAACAAATCTCTAATTTATAACATCATTGAAATCAATAACTTAAAAAATTAACAGTAAGGTGGTTTAATAATTATTTATCATTTGCATAAAAACCCCATTTATTAAAATGAGGTTCTTATTGGCAAAGCCTAAGATTTTTTAGTGGTTGTAGCTATTAACCACTATCTGATTTAACAGTCATCTGGCCTTACAATTAAGCCATTTATCATTTTATATGACGTCAGTACCTGTAATATTTGGCTGCTGGGTTGGCTGTTTGGTAAGCGACTGACAACCTACCAGTAAACTTGCCATTACAATACCTGTCATTAATACTTTGGTTATGTTCTTCATAAGAGCTCCTGAGGGGATTAAATCAATCATTAAGTTAGATCCATCTTTACCAAAAGCTATGTCACTGACGCCTTATTGACGTCAAAGGCATAGCTTTGTGCTACTTAATATTTAGCATTTAATACAGTAGCTTTATTTCTGAGTTATTGCTATTACTTATTTGGCTTTTTTGTAGGGAAATTAGGAGCGTTATTACCTGTCTGCTTGCATTGCGCCGTAAGCCTCTAAGCGCTTACGCTCAGCATCATTAAATAGCTGCTGCTCTAACTGCGTAATCTGCGCTTGAGCTTGTGCGTTGTCAGAATTTTGTGTCAGTATGCCTTGCTTTTGGGCTTGATACTGATCAAAGCGCTGATCGAAGTTGGCATCCTCGACATCGACAGTCGCTAACCTGCCAGCAGCAGCCTCGCCAACTAACTTACGGCGCATATTATATAAAGCTTCAGAACTAGCGCCTTGTGCTTTCATCTGCTCAGTGCGGGTTATCAGCTCGTTTAAGTTAGCTTGCTGCTCGATGTTTGCTTTGATAGCATTATCAGACATACGGCTGATGTAGTCTTGTCTTGCGGCGGCCTTTTGGGTGCTAGAGAGCTGCCCATCCTGCTCAATAGTGAGCATACTAATACTATAGTCATCATAAGTATCGTCTGAGCCAAAAAACGCAGTAATCGTTGCCTGATCAAAATTCTGCTGGCGAGCTTTGGTAATATCTTGGCGACGCTGGGCAATCATATTGAGATCAAGCTTGCCATCTTGGGTGGCTTGCAATTGCAAGTTACCGTAGCTCGCTTCTATTTTTGACAGCTGTTTTAGGTAGATGACGTATTGATTAAAGATTGCAATAGCTTGGCTGGCAGCAGGTTCTGGGGTGTGATGACGGATGTAACTCTCCACACGTGCAAGAATAGTCGCCTCATCCTCCTCTCCTAGCGCCGATAAAAAGTAGTCAAACAAGCGCCGTAACCCTTCGGTGACAACCAACTGTTTGTTTTCATCGATGATAATCTCACCATCAACTTGTGTCCCCTGTAATGAGGATGGCAGCCGCTCTAAACCAGTGGTAAATTCAGTATTGTTCTGCGTCGATGAGACCTCTAGTCCTTTATAAGGATCAGACATATCTGTCATTGCGTTGCTAGATCCGTTATCGACTGTCAATGAGGTGTCGGCTGCGACATCGGCATCACTTTGATCAGGTCTGAACCACAGAATAACGGCTACCGTGATAGCAACGATGATCGCGATAGTGATAAGCGAAAAATAGGGAATGCGATGTTTATTGGGCATGATCGAGATACCTTATTTTATAAATTAGGTACAGTACGGTTCTAGAGCTTCAATGATATAAGCGCCGTTATGTATGAAGTTTGATATATAAAAATCAGGATCAACTCAGTTGACCCTGATTTTTACAACAGCAATAGATTCAAAGCGGTAGTCTGCTTATGATTTTACAGACTGGCATTTTTGAGGCGATTGACCTGCGCACGATAGACAGATTTGGGTTCAGAGCTACCCCATGCTGTCAGACCTAATACTTGGTCTGCTGAATCTAAGTGATTCATTCTATAGTTATCACGGATCACGTAACCTAAACGACTTGAGCATTTAGAGACTAATCCATCATTAGCCTCAAAAAGAAACGGAATGCTGGTTGCGGCTAACAGATAATCGCTGGGATCGAGCGCACTTGTCAGTTGTCCTACACCACTGAATGAATAGTATTTGATACCGTTCACTACAGTATCGGCTGGCTGACCACAATAACTCGTTGGCATGGCAGCTGGAAATTTTGCATTGAACGTAGCAGCGCCGCTAGTAGATAAAGCGACCAACGTTTGCCAACCATCTTGCTCTTGTATTTCGTTATAGCGAATACCAGAGCCGATATCGGTAAAGCCGCCAATCAAGTGAAACAGACCCGCAACCAGCTCTGTGCCTAGATTAAGGTTATCACCAGAGTTATCACTGTTACTTGGCTCAAGCGTGGCTTTGACAAAATCTGCCGTTTTTGAGCCTTGCTCTGGGCTCGAAACGGCCGTTACTGAAGCGACGTATCTTGGGGCAACACCAGCGACATAGCGAATATCTATACCGCCTTGACTATGTCCCAATAGATTGACTTTAGTCTTGCCTGAGATCGCTGAGATTGTTTTGACTTGCTGTAGTAGCTGCTCACCACGAATTTCACTATTATTCACGGCTGACGTTTTGGTGGTATATACCTCTGAACCACCTCTTACTAGCGCTCCAGGAATACCGTTGAAGTAGTCAATGACGCCAAACAATGACGTGAAGCCGCCAAGTCCATGTGCCATTACTACAGGATATTGAGTTTTGGTATAGCTAGAGGTAAAGTATCTACTATCTACCAGTTCACAGCCATTCGCATTGGCGCAGTTATAATGCTGTCCAGCGGCTTGAGCAGAAGTGGTTTGCATCGTCATGAGGAGTAGACCAGTACCTAGAGCACCTAAGGTCGGTAAAAATTTACCTGATGAGGTCGCAGCAAAAAAATAAGCGTTTAGCTTCATAACAACTTCCTTGTCGTTTTGACGGTATGGTAGTTTTTGTACGAGCCTATTTAAAGTACGACCATTTACAAAGCAAATAGCACATAGGGTATCAAAAACAACTATCAATCCATTTGATAATGATACTTACATTACTTGTAAATTTTGTAACATTCAATCAATAATCTAACTTGGTGAATATAAAGAGATGACCGTTTAGTCAATTGTAAACATCTGATTAGTAAGGTTCTTTTGAAATTTATATCAAAGTCGTCGTTATAGCATCAATGATATAAATCATGCATATATGCTATAATTTGATGTGTCCAATCAACTTATATTTTCATAACGATAAGATTAATAATAATGATTAAAAAAACTTTAATTCAGTCTCCAGAGGCTATCGAAAAAATGCGTATTGCTGGTAAGCTTGCCAGCGATGTACTTGTGATGTTAGATGAGCACGTCAAGGTAGGTATCAGTACCGAAGCGCTGAACCAGATTGCTCATGATTATATCGTTAACGTACAAGAGGCTATCCCTGCGCCCCTGAACTATAACGGCTTCCCAAAATCTATCTGCACCTCAGTCAATCATGTGGTGTGTCATGGTATACCAACAGAGAGCAAACTGCTCAAAGACGGTGACATCATCAATATCGATGTGACTGTTATCAAAGACGGCTACTATGGAGACACCTCAAAAATGTGGATCGTCGGCAATGGCTCTATTATGGCTCAGCGTATCTGTAAGGTCGCGCAAGAGGCGCTATATGCGGGTATGAGTGTCGTAAAAGATGGCGCGCGTTTAGGTGATGTTGGCGCTGCTATTCAAGCAGTTGTCGAACCTGAGCGTTTTAGTATCGTCCGTGAGTTCTGTGGTCATGGCATCTCTAATGAGTTTCATCATGAGCCGCAAGTGATGCACTACGGCAAAAAGGGTACTGGCTTTGAGCTTAAAACGGGCATGACGTTTACGATTGAGCCGATGATTAATGAGGGTAAATGGCAGACCAAAATCTTGCCAGATGAATGGACGGCGATCACTAAAGACCGTAAGCTCTCAGCACAGTGGGAGCATACTATGGTCGTCACTGATAAAGGTTGTGAGGTATTCACTACTCGCCCTGAAGAAGATTTGAGTTTTTTGACGCAGTAGCTATACAGAAACTGATAGTATAAAGGATCGCTTAGGTGGTCTTTTTTTTGGTAGTCTTTTTTTTAATTTTATTTTATGCTAATTTTTGATTCACTCGATCATCAAAATGGAAATTATTCATGTTCACTTGCGATGTTGCTTCGATTTATATTACGCCATTACCTGCGTTAATACCGCCTGATGGGACAACAAATACGCCCTTGTTAGTGGTTAGTGATCCTACTAGAGCCTCACTGCTTGGCATTCCTGAATGGCTTGCTCAAATAAATGACGACATCAGCCGAGCGCTTGAACGTGGTATTAATATTCGTCAGTTGGTAGCAGCACGCGCCTGTGCCATTGATGAGCTGCTCATTGCGATGTTTTGTTGGTTCAAGCTTGATGAAACTGATTTAGCGTTTTTTGCGACTGGCGGTTATGGGCGTGGTGAGTTATCTCTACACTCTGATATCGATATTTTATTATTGTCCCCACAGGATATGAGTAATGAGGTTAGCGCTAAAATAAACGCTTTGGTAGCGATGCTGTGGGATGTTGGACTTGAGCCTGCTTTAGCGGTACGTAGTATCGCTGACTGCTTGGAGGCCGCAACAGACCATACGGTCGCAAGCACCCTGCTTGAGGCACGGCTTTTAGTAGGCAATGAAGATCTGCAAGACACGCCAACTGATATCGTCAACCAGCTTTGGTCACAGCTTGATTTTTATGAGGTAAAAATAGCTGAGGCTAAGACGCGCTATCTGCGTCATAATGCCACGGAATACAATCTTGAACCCAATATAAAGACCGCACCAGGTGGTCTGCGTGATATCCATATTATCGGCTGGGTAACTAAACGCTACTTTCGAGTTGGTAAGCTTTATGATTTAGTGCAACAAGACTTTTTGACCGAAAAAGAGTTCGATGAGCTCAGCTTCTCTGAAAGCTTTTTATGGCAAATACGGCACTATTTGCATGAGATGACGGGACGCAACGAGAACAAATTATTATTTGATTATCAGCGTGATATCGCCCAGCGTATGGGTTATGAGACCCAGCCCGATGATGAGCCAAATGCGGCGGTTGAGCGCTTCATGCGTGATTATTATCGTTGTGCGATGCAGATATCGACGTTGTCTGAGATGCTCATCAATCACTACTATGAGACGATTATCGAGCCTCTACTCCCCTCTGATGAGCGACCTACCAAACAATTATTAAACGCGCATTTTAATAAAATAGGCAATCAAATCGCCATCTCGCATCATCGGGTTTTCGCCCAACACCCTGAATCAATTTTAGAGATGTTCTTATTAATGGGTCAATACGGTATCAAGAATATCCGTACGCATACCCTACGCGCGCTGAAGATTGCCGCGCGTGGTATCGATCAGACCTATCGGGATAACCCTGAGCACCAAGCGCTGTTCTTAGCCAATCTAAAAGAACAAAATTATCTGTTTCATCGGTTGCGTGCGATGAACCGTTATGGGGTACTCGGCAATTACATTCCCGCTTTTGCGCAAGTGACGGGGCTTATGCAATACGATCTATTCCATCGCTATACCGTCGATGCGCATACGCTGTTTTTGATTCGTATTTTGCATCGCTTTACCGATCCGAGCTTGCAGCAAGAGTTCCCACTGGTCAGCGCTTTGTATCAACGTATTGAGCGCAAAGAGATCTTGGTACTAGCCGCGATGTTCCATGATATTGCCAAAGGTCGTGGCGGCAATCACAGTCTGCTTGGCGAAAGTGAATCTATTGAATTTTGCTTAGCTCATGGTATGAGCGAGGCCGATGCCAATCTAGTGGGCTGGCTCACGCGCTATCATTTATTGATGTCGTTGACCGCCCAAAAGAAGGACATCTCTGATCCTGAAGTGGTCTCCGTGTTTGCCGATCTCATTGGTAACGTGACCCACCTCAATCATCTGTATGTATTGACCGTTGCGGATATGAATGCGACGAATCCTCAGCTTTGGAATAGCTGGCGGGCAACCCTTATGAAGCAGCTCTACTCGCAAACGCGACGTATACTGCGGGCTGATATCGATGCGCCAACCAACCGTCAAGATATGATCAGTGCCACGCGCAAGCAAGCGCAGGCTTTGCTAGATGACGTCGATAATCAGCGGATGAATCGTGATGAAGTGCTCAGTCTATGGGATGACCTAGGCGATGAGTACTTTTTGCGTGAGCTTGCTGAGGATATCCTCTGGCATACTGAGGCCATCTTGAACCATCCGCCAGTGGGCCGCGCCTCTGATGCTGATAGTACACCACTGGTTGTGTTACGTGAGCATCGCGAGCTGGCGCTAGATGCAGTGCAAGTGTTCGTCTATACGCAAGATCAGGCGAATTTATTTGCGGTGACTATGGCGGTATTTGATCAGATGAATCTGGATGTATTAGATGCACGGATCATTACCGCAACGCGCGACTTTGCGCTAGACTCTTATGTGCTATTAGATCGTAGTGGTACGCTACTGGCTGATGCTGATAGTCAACAGGAGCTCAAGCAGCGACTCATCGATGCTTTTAAGAATCCAACCGTGCCTAAGCTGACCCAAAAGCGCTTGCCGCGTCAGCTACGACATTTTGAAGTACCAACGCAGATTAGCTTTGAGTTTAATGAGGCTTCTAATCAGCATATTATGAGCTTGCAAACCCTTGATCAGCCAGGATTACTTGCCCGCGTTGGGCAAGTATTTTTACAACAAGGAATTGAGGTACATGCAGCGCGTATTACCACCTTAGGGGAGCGTGCTGAGGATATGTTCTATCTCAGCGATCAAAAAGATGCGCCTTTGACGCCAGCCAAGCTTGAAACGCTAAAGCAAGCATTGATTGATTGTTTAAGCGTATTGTCTGATTGCCTAGAGTGATTGACTACCGCTAATATAGGGCGTGTCCCTAATCTGAATGTATAGGACTAAATGGGCTAAAAAAGGCTAAATGTTGGCAGGGCGGTGTAAAATAGCTCATCAATATCTCGATATTAATAGCGCTATTATCCTAGCCCTGCTGCAATTTCGCTCATTTTTATCACCATTTTCAAATTGAGGACACGCCCTAGTAAGTTCTAAATACATTAGCGTTCAAACAAGGCTTTTATAAAGTATTTCATCGGCATGCAGAGTAAGCTCATCATCAGCCAAATCAAGGGGCAAGGCAAGCGTGTCTCTAGCGTGCTGCGATAGAGATAAACGCCCTCTACTTACCTCTTGCTGTAGCAAATGATATAAGCTGACTAAGTGCAAATGTGAGGCGTACTGTTGATGGATAAGCTGTAAAGATAGTGGAGAGCTACTGTGCACCTTATCAAAGAGGCTATCAGTGGCTAATATCGTCATCTCGTTGAGCGTTTGCTCAGTTGCTAGCTCCTCTTTATGGATTTTTATCTGCATTTTTTTAGCCATGCGCTCTTTCAATAAAAGCATGATTAAGAAAATAGAGGTTTGTAGCGCAAAGATAGTCAGGTATTGCCACAATGTTAATTGCACCGATAACAGCTTGCTGAGTAACATAACTATAATCGCGACGACGACATAGCTGACCAGCTGCCACAGTAACCACATCATTAAGCTTTTTTCACCATACCAAAAAATCTGCCGCTCTCTAAGTACAATAAGACGCTGACGTAAAAGCCACCACTGCTGCTCGTGATGTCTTAGCTGTCTATAAAACTCAACATTACCCATATCAGTACTCAAAATTTTAATCATTAAGATAAGGTGTCTTTATGATTACTGCTAAATAAACTTTCTTGACCATAACTTTTCGTTATAATTTATGTCTGCTAATTATAATAAGCCCAATTATGAATAACAACTTGAATAACCTGCATCCTTACCCTTTCGCCAAGATGAGTCATTTACTTGTCGATAGCACGCCAAACCCCGCCTACAATGAGATTAAGCTCGGTATTGGTGAGCCAAAACACACACCACCAAGCTTTGTGCTGGACACATTAAAAGAAAATTTGGACAGTATAGCTCGTTATCCGACGACTATAGGCAGCTTTGAGCTGCGTCAAACCATCGCTCATTGGCTTGAGAAGCGGTTTTTTTGCATCATGTCAATCCTAATAGCGAAGTATTACCTGTCATGGGCACGCGTGAGGCGATCTTTAGTTTTGTACAAGCCGCGATTGATACGAGCTGCTTAAACCACAAAATCAGCCACAAAACGAATCAGTCAAATAGTTCACTGCCGATATCAGAAGATGTGGCGCACGTTGAGCCGAGACCTATCGTAATAATGCCCAACCCTTTTTACCAGATTTACGAAGGTGCAGCCATTCTAGCGCAGGCAACGCCCTACTTTATACCTTGCAGCTCAGAAAATAGCTTTAAAGAAAACTATCGCAGCGTTCCTATAAGTGTTTGGGAACAGACCCAACTGCTATTCGTCTGTAGTCCGAATAATCCAACGGGCACCATGATGACTATGGAGGATTGGGAGCTGCTGATTCGCTTGTCTGATCAGTATGATTTTATTATTGCTAGTGACGAGTGTTATAGCGAGCTGTATTTTAATGAGCCACCTATTGGCTTATTACAAGCTTGCGCTAACCTAAGCCGTGATGACTTCAAAAACTGTGTGGTCTTCCACTCTTTATCAAAGCGCTCAAACTTGCCAGGTTTGCGTTCAGGCTTTATTGCAGGAGATGCTGACTTGCTTGCGCCTTATTTACAATATCGTACTTATCAAGGCTGTGCCATGCCGATACCGCATCAGCTCGCCTCTATTGCCGCTTGGCAAGATGAGAGACATGTCATACAAAACCGCGCACTTTATAAAGAAAAATTTGCGTTATGGATGCAAGAGCTAGGTCAGCTTTTAGATCTGCGTATGCCTGAGGCTGGGTTTTATTTTTGGATAAAAGTCCCTGAAGCGTTCAATGGTGACGATGAAGTTTTTGTCAAAGCTCTGTATGAGCAGGTGCATATCTATGCTTTGGCTGGCAGCTACTTATCCCGTGAAGTGCAGAGCTATAATCCTGGCAAAGGCTATGTGCGTATCGCTCTTGTGGCTAGTATTGAAGAAAATATAGAGGCCATTCGCCGCATACGTAAGCTACTTAGTGATGAATAATTAATAGTTAATAATTAATACTCGATACTTAGTACTACTTATTAAACAGCGCGCTCAAAAAATTGAATTCGAAACAGTAGTAAAGTGCTTTCTTACAAAGCTTTAAACTTAGCAAATTATAAATAAACTATAACCACAAAGTTATTAGGGATAATGTTATAGTTAAGTTTTATGATCGCTATGATTAACTCTCAAGGCACTCAAGGATGCTGCTATGCCCACTCTTGATTTTGCTCAACCCCCCTTTGACGTATTAAGCCCAGCTGAGCGTCAAAGTCTCAAAAAGCATACGCAAGTACGCTACCTTGCTGCTGAGGAATCCTTATCAGCTGCAGATCTGCATTATTTTTTTATTGTACTCAAAGGTCAGATCGAGCAAACACTTAACGACGAACTAGTCACCGCTTATTTAGGTAGCGATCACTCCGACCATCTCAACAGTAATGATTGGTTCGATAGTAGACGAACGCCAGAGTTATCAGCTGATGATAAAAGTAATGACAAAAATTACCATTACCGTGCCAATGAGGACACCCTACTACTGCAAGTAGAAGGCAGTGCCATTGACAAAATCAGCGCTCAAAATCATCTCATCCGTCAATTATTATCCGATAAATTACCTGAGCGCCTCAAGGCATTGAAACAGCGCCGTGGCTCTCAAGGCTTAGGGGCAGCCAGCTATACTGAGCAACAAGAAGTCCAGCAAATCATGCTCCAACCCGTGACTGATGTGACGTTGTTGCCCGTACATATTATTGAGGCAAGCCAAAGCCTGTATCAAGCTGCACAAGTGATGACGCAAGCGCGGCTCAAGCATGTATTAGTACGACCCACAGACCATACTCTAAAGTCCGATAGCACCGATCGTGAACTAGGTATCTTGACCGATACGGACATTTGCCGCGCGGTTAGCCAGCAGCAAGATATGGCGGTCACACCTTGTCAAGACTTTGCCAGCTTTAATCTACGTACTATCGATGCTGATCACGAGATTGGCGATGCCCTATTGACTATGACCCGCTATCGCATTCACAGGCTGCCTGTTATTGATGATAGTGGTAATGTCGTAGGCATATTGGGACAAAGCGATGTATTAGCTTATCTTGGTCATCACTCACAGCTTATCAGTATTCAGATTGAGCAAGCCGATGATATCGCCAGTATCGGTACTGCCGTCGAGCTGATTGGACGCTATATTCGCGCTCAACAACAAAACGGGGTCAAGATCGGTATTGTCAGTCGCATGGTACAGACCCTCAATGCGCAAGTTTTTACGAAGCTATGGAAAATTATCGTCCCTGATGAGGTCATGCAAAATACCTGTGTGATCGTCATGGGCTCAGAGGGACGTGGTGAGCAGATCATGCGTACTGACCAAGATAATGCTCTGCTCATTCGTGATGGCTATTCACATCCAGATTTAGCGCAATTTGCAGATACCTTTAACAGCCAATTAGCAGACTTTGGCTATCCCTTGTGCGATGGCAACATTATGATGACCAATCCGATGTGGCGACAGCCGCTCAAGGATTTTAAGGCTCAGCTAAGCTTATGGTTTCGAAACACCGATCCTATACACAGTATCTATCTATCAGCGATACTCGATGGCGAGTATGTCTGCGGCGATGAATCGCTGCTCACACAAGTACGCGATCATCTAAAAGTAGCCCATCGTCAGTCCGATCCTATGTTTATACGTCAATTCGCGCGTGCAGCTCTGCAGTTTGGTGATGGTAATCAGTGGTGGCAAAGGTTTGTACCGCTACTAGGTAAGCCTGACACCAACACCGTCGATCTCAAAAAGTCTGGTATTTTTCCATTGGTACATGGTATTCGCGCTCTAGCCTTAGAGCAAGATATCTTGCATGTGCCCAGCAGCAAAAACCGTCTAAAAGCCTTAGTACAGGCGAGTGTCATGACCCAAGAACGCGCTGACACTCTCAATGAAGCCCTAGAGTTTTTTATGGCGCAGCGCTTGGATGTGGCGTTACTCACGGACGATAAGTATGCGCGCCATGTCGACCCTATGACCTTATCTGCCCTTGAGCGCGACGTCTTAAAAGAATGTCTAGCGGTGGTAAAAAGCTTTAAAAATCAGTTACGTCAACATTATCAGCTAGAGATTGGCAATTAACGATCCAGTAATTTACGTTTAAGCCATTAACAGCAGGGTCACTGCTATTCGGTAAATAATAGGCAGACCTATAGCTCTACACTTATTACGGAGGATATTATGGGCTGGTTTTCACAAGTAAAATCTTCATGGCAAAAAAACCAGCTACAGCGTCCTGAGCTTGCCTCAATGTTTGAGCCGCCATTAGCAGATCAATGGGTAGCCATTGACTGTGAGATGACAGGGCTCAATGCCAAAAAGCATCATATATTATCAGTAGCGGCTATTCACATTAATGGCAATATGATTGATACGGGCAATGGCCTGCATCTGGTTTGTAGTCCACCAGCTATGCCTGAACGCGATACTATAGTCATTCATGGGCTGCGCACCACTGATGTAGCACATGGTATGAGCTATGATGAGATGCTAGCGCTACTATTGCCCTTTATTGGTAATAGAGCTATCGTTGGGTTTTGTCCGCAGATAGATATCGCATTTTTAAATCCCTTGATTAAGCAGTACATGGGTATGACGCTACCCAATCAGGTGCTCGATGTACGCTATCTTTACGCTCAGCAGATGGGCGATAGCAATCCAAAAGCACCTAAATCATCGCAGCAGTTGCCTAAGATACTAGCGCATTATAATATTCCAGAGCTTGGTAGTCATGATGCTTATAATGACGCGATGATGACGGCAATGGCTTTTTTGCATGTTCGCTAACAACATTTATAAGTAACAACCTTCTATGATTAACATGCTCCCGCTTATGCTATTGCAAGATAGCGGTAGCGACTTATGCTATCATGGCGGGCTTTATTGACTAGACGAATCCTTTCCATGCCCGCTCTTTTAAACCCTCCTTATAAGCGCTCATTATTAATGACTGGCGCTGTGACTGCACTCTCTTTATTGCCTTTATACGCGCACGCTGTATTGCCTGAATCTATACAAAGCGCACTCGATAATGCAGCTCTAACCTCTGATAATATCAGTATGCTTATTACCCCAATAGGTCATAAGCATAGCAGCCGTTTGCCGCCGGTGATTACTGTCGTTAATCAGGATAAGTCTACTGTCAGTGTGCACAACATTAATGCGCCTAATGCCGATGTGCCTAATGCTAATGTGGCTAATACCGATGCGATCAACATCAATAAAACGAATATCAATGCACAAGATAAAATCGTTACACCCCTAATTATAGTCGAACAAAAAACTATCGAGCAGCAAGAGCAACAGCTAAAGGCTTATACTGATGATGCTTATACCCATAAAAGTCTAGTGAGTACGCCGCCCGTAGTACCTAAAAGTAGTGACAATTATACTAATAGTAGCGTTGATAACGATGTTATCAATAATAATGTCGCCAGCAATGATGACGTACCAAAAGACTCTGTCACCACATCCTTGCCATTAGTCAGTCATCATCCTGCTAGCGCGCGCACCCCTGCCAGTACTATGAAGCTAATACCGAGCTTTATTGCCTTAGATACTTTAGGTGCTGATTTTGTCTGGTTTACTCGGGTCTACCATACAGGTCTGATTATCGGTAATCGTCTGCAAGGTGATTTGATCATCCAAGGTAGTGGCGATCCCAAAATGACTCATGAGCGCTTAGAGCAGCTGCTTTATCGAGTTGGGCAAGCAGGTATTCATCATATTGACGGTGATATCATCGTAGATAGTGCAATATTTAATAATGTCACTAAAGACCCAGCTAGCTTTGATCGCGCGCCACTGCGACCTTATAATGCCAGTCCTGATGGGTTCTTAGTAAATTTTAATAGCGTCAGTATTCGTAGTCATTCGCTCGCTAATAATCAAGCGCAACTGAGCTATGAGCCGCAGCTTGCAAACTATCAGCTGCCAAGTAAAGTCAACACACGAGAGGCATCTTGTTCAAGCGCCCGTTATAGCCTAGCGCCAAAATGGCAGACTGATAAGCTCACCTTTGATAATCCATTACCAGAGCGCTGCGGTGAGCATGTGTTTTATGTGGCCTACCCTGATGCCAAGGACTTTGCCTCGCGTGTTATAGCCGCCAAATGGCAAGCTTTAGGCAATACTCTGACAGGTAGAGTGCGTGCTCAAGAAAAACCCTATACTACTACTACTGCTAATGCCACAAATAGCATTTATCCCAAAGACCAGACCATTAGTAACAGATCGCATAACCGTCTCTTGGCGACGACTGTATCGCCACTGCCATTAGTGAGCTATCCCTCGCTCAATTTGACCCAGCAAATTTACGATATTAATCACTTCTCAAACAATGTGATGACCGAGCAAGTTGCCTTATCGATTGGCAGCTATGCACCTTATAACATTGCTATAAGTACTACTGCTAGCAATAGCGCAGGCTCGACAACGACCCATTTAAAGAAGCAAAAACGAGCCGCGACTAGTCTATATCAGTTTGGCAACCCGACCGCAACTGACTATCTACAGGCGCTGCAAACGATGACGCAGTGGTGGCAGACTCATCTGATAACGCCGCCGCCCTTTATGACCAACGGCTCAGGCTTGTGTCGTGAGTGCACAGTGAGCGCGGCCAACTTAAGCGAGCTTTTAGGCTATGCTTATAACCATTCGAGCTTTGATGCTTACGTCGATTCACTGGGAGTCGCTGGGGTGAGCGGTACGATCAGTCATCATAGTGCGCGACTGCCTAACTCAGCCGCTATCGGACGGGCTTGGATTAAGACAGGTACGCTGGGTAATGTCACTGCAATGGCAGGCTACGTAAAGGGCCAATCAGGACAAGATTATACGGTGGTTGGTATTATTAATACCGAGCAAGCCATCAATGCCGATAACGCAAGAGTGGTATTAGATACGATGCTTGACTGGACAGCTCAGCACTAGCGCCTTCTCTACTCCCAAGCTAGATCGACAATGAACCACACTATATCGACCACAAATAGCTATTGATTATAAGTAGCTATTTATAATTAATAGCTATAAATAAAACCCTGTTATCCTGCTATATAGGCAATGTTATGTCACACCCTTCCCTCAATAAGTCAAAAGCGAAAAACATGCCCAATCAGCAACTAGCCAGTACAGCACTGACACTCTATGTCGGCTTTTTCGCGCTTGGGTTTATCATCGCCAGCGCTTTATTTATGATGATACAAAGCAAAATCACCCTAAACTCGCAATTGATTACAGGGCTATCTATCGTTATAGCTGCTTACGTCGCTATCTATAAATTTGTCAAACATCAACAGCGTGCACTGACAGCCAAGGAGATAAACCGATTGACCGTTCGTAGTACTGCTATCATTTGGCTACTAGCTGCACTGTACTTTTTATGTCTGTGGCTCTTGGTGTTCGATGCTGTCAGTCGCGAAGTATTAATAGATATGACGCGCCAGCAACCCATGCCTTTATTATTCGCGCTGGCTATGATAATTGTCTTTACGCTACTAGTCACTCGCCTAAGCCTATGGGCTATTAATCATCTATTAGCGCCAAAACACTAGGAGCTGTTTGATTCTTTACAAATAAAGACTGCGCTCTTTATTTATAAGCTAGCGCTATTCATAAGCCAGTTTTGTTTAGTCTGTACCCTTTATTCAACGCCGCTACAAAACTTTTGCACTACTTTGGTATAAAATCCGTTACGCTCATTTTAAACAGTGATATTTTAAAGTATCAGCATAAGGAGAAATATAATGGACATGTTGTTTTTTGACGATATTGAAAAGCTAGCACGGATTATTCTAACGACTGTTATGGTATATATCTTTATAGTACTTATTACCAAGATATCTGGCAAACGCTCAACCTCTCAGCTGAATAACTTTGATTGGATAGTCACAGTGATGATCGGCTCAATCGGTGCTAGTACTATTTTGCTAAAAAACGTCCCTTTTATTGAAGGTGTCGCCTCCATTATAGTGCTATATGTATTGCAATTTTTAGTGACTAAATACGCCTCTATCTCACCACAATTTAGTAGTTTTATTTTATCCGATCCAAAGATTGTCTTTTATCAAGGGCAATTTTTACCAGAAGCCATGCAAGACGAGCGTTTAACCCGTCAAGAGATCGAGAGTGTTATGCGCTCAAACGGTATTCATAGCTTTGATGAGATAGAAGCTATCGTCTTTGAATCAGATGCTACGCTCAATGTCATTACCAAAGATAAAGATAAAGGCAGTGCTGGTATTTCTGAGACGCTAAAACCACTGACTGATTAAAGCGTCATAAAGTGGCTAAAGACTGCCTTGTTTAAAGTCAAAGTCTAGAGACATTATTTAGATTTAATACTTAAGAGTACTGTTTAATGCTTAAGAGCACTGTTTAGAGTCAATAAAGCTACTTTATACGTTGCCACGTTTGCGTACGTCCGAACATAGGTGAGCCAACATAACCTCGTAGCTTTAGCGATTGACCATTATCACTTAAGTTTATCTTGCCTGAGTATATCTTACCCGTTTCAGGATCGACCAGCTTACCGTTACTCCATTGATTGGTGCCGTCTGCACGCATACCTGTCAATATCTGTAAGCCCTCAATGGGTTTATTCTTCAGACTACCTGTACATTTTTCACAATTGGCTTTAGCCTTCTTGCTATCAAGCACTTTAATGATTTTTCCTGATACTTGATCGCCGCTTTCACTCAATTGAATAATAGCCTTTTTCTCACCTGTTTTTTCATCGACCGTTTGCCATTGGGTATTATTTAAAGAGGCGGCAAATACCGCAGTAGAGAGCAGAGTACTAGTAACTGCAATGAGTAGACTTGGTATAATACGTTTCATAAACGATTCCTTTCGTATAATAAAAATAAAAAATAAAGATTAGGGCGTGTTTAGCTCTAAGTACAATCAGCGCTATTATTATAGTAAATCTCTCAAAAAAACAACGATTTATTGTGGACGAGTGATTCATTAGCGCCTGTCAATCAACTCAATTTTAAAAATGACTATCAATTAAAAGTGGCTATCAATATGAAATTAAGAATTTTGACCGTAGGCAATAAGATGCCCAGCTGGATACAAAGCGGCTTTGATGAATATCATAAACGCATTCAGCCCATGCTAACGACAGAGATCGTCGAGCTTGCAGCTGCTAAACGCGCCAAAAACCCCTCTGATGCTAATTTGGCACAGTACCGTGACAGTGAGGGCAGCACTATCTTAGCCACGCATAATAGCGCTAATAACGAGCAATTATGGGTGCTAGATGTCAAAGGCAAGATGCTATCGACCGAAGGCTTGGCGGACAAACTATCTGAGGCGATGCAACAAGGTGATGATGTAGCATTAGTGATAGGCGGCGCAGACGGTGTTTCACCTGAGGTCTTGGCAAAGGCCGATATGAAATGGTCGCTATCTGCTTTGACGCTGCCACACCCATTGGTGCGAGTAGTATTGATGGAGCAGTTATACCGGGCGATGAGCATCAATAACAATCATCCCTATCATCGAGGCAATTAGCACGTTCCTTATTTAAAGCAATAGTTTAACAAAATAGTCCAATAAAAATATCTACCCAACCTATGATTGAAAAATGGCTCTGCGCCCTAATAAATGGCACATGAGCTATTCAAAACCTAGTAAGTCCAAAGTGTCACTTTCTCCTTTATCAGTGCTACCGATCACAGGTGCTGCCGCTTGGGCAGATATGCCTGTTGGCTTGACCAATGCGGCACACTTGCCTGCGCTTTTTATCTCGCATGGTGCGCCAACACTTGCTCTTGAGCAGTCAGCAACTACTAGCGCTCTAGCGCGTATCGGTCAGAACCTACCTAAGCCGCGCGCGATTGTAATCATGTCAGCACATTGGCAATCGGCTAAGCTTGAGATTAGCAGTAACCCTAGTCCTAAGACGTGGCACGACTTTTCGGGATTTAACAGAAAGCTGTACGAAATACAGTATCCTGTAGCGGGTAATACGCTGCTGGCTGAGTCATTAGCGCAGCAACTGAGCGAGCGCGGCATCACTTGTAGAGTGAACCCGATACGAGTCTGTGATCACGGAGTTTGGGCACCGTTACGCCACCTCTATCCTGAGGCTGATGTGCCTATTGTGCAAATATCGCTACCGCAAAATTACGATAGCGTAGCTTGTTATCAATTAGGAGCGCAGCTGGCGCAATTGCGCGATGAGCAGATTATGATTATTGGCTCAGGTAATATCACTCATAACCTACAAGCGATGCGCTGGGATGCTGATAGCATCGACAAACAAGCCAAAGACTTTAAGCTGTGGTTATTGCAACAATTAAAAATCGATATTCCTACAGCTTTAGACTGGCAGCAGTATCCTCAATACAAAGATATCCATCCTAGCGATGAGCACTTGTTACCGTTGTTCTTTGCTTTAGGCGCGGGTCAACGGGTTTCGGTTGTGCATCAAAGCATGGCGCATCATAGTTTAGGTATGGATATTTATCGTTTTGATTAAGGGTAATGTCTGACTATTGTTAAACCTATCTAAAATCCTATTTTTCAAAAGCAGGTTTGGTAAATAGACCTGCGCGTTCCAGCTCTCCTGCTAAGCTAAACAAAGTCGCCTCATCATTCATACGCCCGATGAACTGCATACCAATAGGTAGACCTTTTTTACTCATGCCAAGCGGTACGGACATCGCGGGTAGCCCTGTAATATTGCCGAGTAAAGTAAAGGCCATTTTGCTCAATACTGGATGGCTAAGCTTCTCAATCGCGCCCGAATTAAAAGCAAACTTACCCATGTTAAGACCTTTATTGAGAATGCCTGAGCTACGCATTAATAGCTCATCCATACGGCTCGGTGGTAATACGCCATGCTTGACCGCAGAGGTAGGCACTGTCGGCGATAATATCATATCGTACTGCTCAAGCAGCAGGCCTGTCTGATATTGACTATTATGCCAGCCATGCTTGGCATGCACTAAATCCACCGCGGATAATGAGCGTCCTAGCAATGCCATGTTATAGGTTTGTGGCTCTAAATTTTTGATATGCTCTGAGCCAAAATTACGCTCAATGTTATCGATAGTAAAAGCAGTATGCGCGCACACCACGACGATAAAGTCGTGCCAGAACTGCTCTATATTGATAGTAGGCTCAGCAGATACCACTCGATGACCCATGGACTCTAGCTGCTTAACGGTTTGCTCTAACACTGCTAATACTTCTTTATCGACTACTGTATTAGCAATCAGAGGCCGCTTTTGTAGTGCAATAGTCAGTGGCCGAGGGGCGCGCATTGCCGCTTGTAGGAACGTCCCATCAGGTGGCGCTATTACATATGGCGCGCCAATTTCCGCGCCACTAGTCGCATCTAGCATCGCCGCGCTATCACGCACGCTTCGGGTTATCACGTGATCAGTCGCCGCACCATCCCAACTTTCACCAATCGCGGGTCCCATTGGGTTACGACCTCGGCTAGGCTTCATGCCAAATACCCCGCACCACGCCGCTGGAAAACGTATTGAGCCGCCACCATCACCCGCGCCTGCCATCGGTACGATACCACTAGTAACGCTTGCTGCGCTGCCACCCGATGAGCCGCCCGTGCTATAGCCTTTTTTGAATGGATTATGAGCGACGCCATGCGCCTTGGGCTCAGTAGTGATAATCAGACCAAACTCTGGAGTATTGGTCTTACCAAAAGTGTTGACCCCTGACGCTTTCATGCGTTTAACGATTTCGCTGTCTTGCTCTGAGATGATATTGACACTACGACTGCCCATCGTGATAGGCTCACCTTCAAGACTGAACGATAAATCTTTTAGCAAATAAGGCACGCCCGTAAACGCTCCCGTTGGCAATCCTGCTTTTGCAGCATTGTAGGCGCGTTCATCAAAACGGTGAATAATAGCGTTGAGCTTTGGATTGAGTTTATTCGCTTGATGAACCGCAGCATCGAGTAATTCTTTAGCACTAACTTGTTTAGAGCTGACTAACTCTGCCAATCCTAATGCGTCGTATTGGGTATATTCTTTAAACATAATTTATCGTCCTTGAGTATTAATATTTCAATAGTTTAAGCGTAACTAAAACTTTCAATAAAACTATAATAGTTATTCTATATAAAAAAAACGAGCTACTTTCGTAACTCGCTTTTTATAATTTGCTAAAAATAAACTCCTGTAAGCGCTACATCAATAACTCACGCTTACCACTTTTGCCCATAGAGCTGACCAATCCTGCCTCCTCCATCGAGTCGACAATACGTGCAGCTCGGTTGTAACCAATGCTAAATTTGCGCTGAATGGACGATGCGGAGACTTTACGGGTTTCTATAATAAAGGCGACTGCGTCATTATACAGATCGTCATCTTCACCAGACGCGCCGCCTGAGCTGCCACCACCTGAACTAGATAGCTCAAAGTTGCCTGCCATATTATCAATATAATCAGGAGCGCCGCGCTCACGCCAGGCATCACAGACGCGGTTGACTTCTTCATCACTGACATAAGCACCGTGGACGCGATCAGGTTCGATCTGTCCTGGCCCTAAGAACAGCATATCGCCGTTACCAAGCATATCCTCAGCACCGCCACTGTCTAGGATCGTGCGCGAATCGACTTTTGAGTTAACCCGTAGCGCTGCTCGCACTGGAATATTGGCTTTGATCAGACCAGTAATAACATCGACTGACGGACGCTGAGTCGCAAGTATGAGGTGAATACCAGCTGCCCGTGACTTCTGCGCTAGCCGTGTAATCAGCTCTTCAGCTTGCTTACCGACCTGCATAATCATATCGGCGAACTCGTCCGCGACGATGACAATCATAGGTAGCGTTTTAAGCTTAGGCGCTTGATCAATACTGACATTATCATTAGGTCGCCATAGAGGATCGAGCATTGGCTTGCCCGCTTTTTCAGCAGCACGTACCTTTTTATTAAACTCATCTAACTTACGCACTTTGAGCAAGCTCATCAGCTGGTAACGACGCTCCATCTCAGCCACACACCATGATAAGGCGCTGGCCGCTTCGGTCATATCAGTGACGACTGGCGTGAGCAAATGCGGTATGTCGTTATAATTAGCCAGCTCAAGCTGCTTAGGATCAATCAAGATCAGTCGTAGCTCATTTGGTGTGTATTTAAGCAACATCGATAGCAACATAGAGTTAACCAAGACTGATTTACCTGAGCCTGTCGTACCTGCGACTAGCATATGCGGCGCTCGTGCTAAATCGGTGATAATCGCTTTACCACCAATGTCTTTACCCATCGCCATACTGATCTGCGCTTTTGGATCTTTAAATTTATCGGTGTCGAGCAGCTCAATCAAGCGTACCATTTCACGCTGTTTATTAGGCACCTCAATACCGATATAAGGTTTGCCTGGGATGACTTCGACCACCCGCAATGACGCCATCGATAGGGAACGTGCTAAATCACGCGAGATACCCGTGACTTTGCTGGCTTTTATCCCAGCAGCCAGTTCTACTTCAAAACGGGTAACGACTGGACCTGGAATGGCGTTCACAACATTGGCTTTGACGTTAAACTCTTGCAATTTAATCTCAAGCAACTCCGATAATTGCTCAAGCTCAGCAACAGTATAGCTTGGCTCACGATTAGGATCAGGCTTATCCAACATTGATACTCCAGGTATCGGCGTCAGTTGTGCTCGATATTGAGCAGTTTGCATCGATCTTGATTTACTACTGAACGCCGCATCATCATGGATTTCTGGCATCGTTGGCGCTGGCGAATCATCTTCCTCAGATATCATATCTTCGATATGATTGCTAGCATCGCCATCAGGTACCGCGAAGCTCATTGTTGGCTTAGCAGTAGCAGTTGGTGCAGCCTTTGGATCGGCAGGTGGCGTATTAGTCGGGGTCATATCAGTGACGAGCGCCTGCTCTTTAGTGACCGAAGCAGGTTGCTGTGAAGTTGGCTCAAGCTTAGTATCCAGTTCAGGCGCTTCTTGTATTTGCAGCGTAGCTACTGGCGTTACAGTTACTGGTGCTACAGTCTCAGATTTAGTAGGCTGCTCTATTGTCTGCTGAGTGCTTACCTCAGGGGTATCATCGATAGTGGGCTCTATCTCTGTTAAATTCGACTCATGCTCTGCTAACCATGAGTCTGCCAGCTTATCAACAGTCGTCGCTTGAGATTGTTCGCTTTGAGGCTGTGGTTCGTCAGTATCGGCGTTGATATTGGTCTCAGCACTGGTTTCGTTTTCGATATGAGCTGGAGCTGACTCACTATAGGCGCTTTCATTATTGTTGGGCTGATCGTAGTGATTAGCTTGATCAACCCGATGACTAGGCGCTACTGGTTCTTTATTAGTAGACTCAGTAGCAGGAGTAGTAGAGTCAGGCATAGGCGACTGAGGTGCAAACTCATTATTAGCTAATAAGTCATCGACCATACCTGAATCATTCCAAGCAAAACTTGGCTCAACTTTGCGGATAGAAGCGTTAGGCTCAATTATTTTAGTTACTGACGCATTTGAATGATGAGCATTATTTGCGCTACTTTGAGTACCTGATACAGCGGTAGCCGTTTGCAGGTTGTCGCTGATCATTCTATTAGTCGCCGCCGCCTCTGTAGCCGCTAGCATCGAAGCTTTGACACTAGCACCCAGCCCTGATTTACTTAAAAAGTCTGTTAACACATGACCGAAGCGAGAATGACTATCGTCAGCTTCTATATCTGTATCAGATGGTTGTGGTTGCAATTCAAGCGGTAGCTGACCGAGATCCGTTTTATTCCGAGTAAGCGTACTGGTTACTAGGTCTTTATCATCTGTACGTCGTGGCAATGAGTCATCTTGCAGCTGCTCGTCGCTATCTTCTATTGTCTTTTGAGTGCTGAGCTGCTCTTGAGCTTGCACGCCAGAGCCAAATTTGGTCAAACGAGTCAGCTTATGATATAGCGCCTGCCAATGGATATTAAAGGCAAAAGTTGCAGTAATAATGACAAATACCGTCAAGAATGCCACATTGCCCCATTTAGTCAGTAGCTGCGCCAAGCGCGCTTGTAGCTCTAGACCGACAATACCACCTGCCACCCCATGCAAGCCGACTGTTAAAGGATCGGTGACGTGCTGAATGAGTGCGACCACTTGCGCAAATAAGGCGCTGGCACTCAATAGCAAAAACACATAAGCCACTAGACGTAAAACCCAAAACGTCGGCTTACTATCCCACCAAATCAGTATAGATTCATAAATCAAAAATGCCAGTAACCACCAAGCGCCAAAGCCAAAAAAGCTATACAATAAGTCAGATAACCAAGCGCCCATAGCGCCGCCCATATTATTTATGGTCGTCATATCGCTACTAATATGCGACCAGCTAGGATCGTTACCTGTAAAGGTGAGCAAAATGACAAATAGATAGATAGCTACTATAATCCCCAAAATAGTAAAAATGCCTTTTTTTAAATAGTCGATAGTCGCTGCTGATATCACGTAAGGTCTGCCTCTATATAATCAATACTAAATATAATCGATACTGATGAGTAATTAGTTTTAAAATTTTGAATCTGAACTTAGACTGGGTTTTAACTGCCTATAATAACAAATACCTACGCTAAGTGGCGACTGTGTTTGCGATATAATTAGTGTTGTTTTTAAGAACTAGATTAAGTTATAACAATACCCACGTTTATTTTAGCAAACTTGCACTTTTGGCTCTCAGCCCTTATGTTAGTGCTAGCCTATAATAATTCAAAATATAAGTAGAAACCATAAATAACCAGTACAAAAATACATAGTAAAAAACTGATAATGAATTTCTATAACTGTTAAAAATTCTAATCTAAATAAGGAATCTCTATGAGCACTGATACAACCTCCGACAACCAAGACCCACGCCACGAAAAACTCATCATCTTAGGCTCAGGCCCAGCAGGTTATGCGGCAGCTGTCTATGCGGCGCGCGCGAATCTAAAGCCCGTTATGGTGACAGGTCTAGAAGTCGGTGGACAGCTAACCACCACCACTGAGGTCGATAACTGGCCGGGCGATGCTTATGACTTGACGGGCCCTGCGCTTATGGAGCGTATGAAATCCCATGCCGAGCGTTTTGGTACGGTGCTGGTTTATGACCATATCAACGCGGTTGATTTTAGCTCTCGTCCTTTTAAGTTAACCGGTGAAAATGGTAGCTATACTTGTGATGCACTGATTATCTCAACGGGTGCTTCTGCACAGTACTTAGGTCTTGAGTCTGAAGAAAAATTCAAAGGCTTAGGCGTATCGGCTTGTGCAACTTGTGATGGCTTCTTCTATAAAGATCAAAAAGTCGCGGTCATCGGTGGCGGTAATACAGCTGTCGAAGAAGCGCTTTATTTATCCAATATCGCAGCTGAGGTGACACTAGTCCATCGCCGTGACAGCTTACGCTCAGAGAAAATACTACAAGATAAACTGTTCGAAAAAGCCAAAAATGGTAATGTCAAAATTGAATGGAACCATAGCGTCGAAGAAGTGGTCGGCGATGATATGGGCGTTAATGGGGTGATAATTAAATCTACCGTTGATGGCAGCACTAAGCAATTAGATGTGTTTGGCATGTTTGTCGCCATTGGTCACAAGCCAAATACTGATCTTTTTAAAGACCAATTAAAAATGAAAGATGGCTATATCATCGTCAACAGTGGTCTTAACGGTAATGCCACTCAGACTAGTGTCGAAGGCGTATTTGCCGCCGGAGACGTGGCCGATCATGTCTATCGTCAAGCCATTACTTCATCAGGTACAGGCTGTATGGCTGCCCTTGATGCCGAGAAATATCTGGACGCTATAGGCGAAACCGTTGCTCGCGATCATACTTATGCCTCCACTTTGACTGCTGATAACCAAGCGACTGACAAAGCGTCAGAGGTCTAATCAGTGAATGATTCTGCATTTGGCAATATGACTGATGCTAGCTATGCTGATGATACTGCTAATAATATAACGCCTGAGACTTATGGTCGAACCATTCGCAGTCTTGGGCATTATGACTTTCCCGATCCTATAAACGTTGATCCTGATGGTATGGGACTAGTCGCTATGGGCGCTGACTTGGCGTCTGAGACTATCTTATCTGCCTATGCGCAAGGGCTATTTCCGTGGTTCAATGAAGACGAACCTATCGCTTGGTGGTGTCCTGATCCACGTTGTATCATTATGCCAACAAACTATAAGCCTAGTAAATCGCTACGCAAACAAGCCAAAAACTCACGCTGGCAGCTGACACTCAATCAAGCTTTTGATGGGGTCATACGAGCGTGTAGTTTACCGCGCTGTGATGGCCTTGATGAGGGCGCGCACACTTGGATTCACGATGAGATGATTGACGCCTATACTGAGCTACACCGCTACGGTTTTGCTCATAGTGTTGAGGTCTGGGATGAAGACGGTCCTGAGCATGGACAGCTTATCGGTGGCTTATATGGTCTCAAGATAGGCAGTATCTACTTTGGCGAGTCGATGTTTCATACCGCTTCTAACGCCTCCAAACTAGCCTTTTGGGGACTGATGCGCTTATGTGAACAAAGCAATGTCGAGCTAGTAGATTGCCAATTACCTAATGACCATCTAATGAGCTTAGGTGCTACGACTTTGGCTCGTCCTGAGTTTTTGACGCAACTAGAGACCTTTATCAGTAGCCGTTCTGTCCGATGGCAAGCCAATTCCCACAGACCCTTAGCCGTGTCTCAATTAGCGACTGTCACACCTTGGCAGCTCGCGCTATAAATAGGTGAGCTATGAGTAAAGATAGTACATTTCTACTAATCGGTACATTAGCTGCTCAAGCCAATACCACCAAAGACACAGTCCGTCATTATGATGAGCTGGGGTTGCTCAAATCACGTAAGCGCCAAGCAGGATCACGTCTGTATACTGAGTTTCATCCTGAATGTATTGAGCGTATTGAGCTAATAAAAAGTGCGCAAGCGATTGGCTTTACCTTGATAGAAATCAAAGATAGCCTGAATGACTATTATGATGGCAATCTTGATCTAGATGAACAGCTAATACTTACTGAGCAAAAGCTTGAGCAAGTCAAAAAACAACAAGCCAATATCAATCTAATGGTCGAGCTATTAGCTCAGCGCATTGCTACCCTTGAGCAAATGAAGAGTGATGATAGCTTACATAGTAAAAAGGACTTCAGAAACTCTACCCTGTCCTAGTTTCCATCCTCATAACCCTTAGCTTTTAATAAGCTGCATAATCAAAGCATCAATCGCAGACTGGTTTGGTTGGCTGTAATAGCCTTTACGCTTATGAATAACATCGAATCCTTGGCGCTCGTACAAAGCTATTGCAGGTATGTTATCCGCCCGCACTTCTAACATTAAGCTCTCTACCTTATTATCTTGTAGCTCTTTATTTAGAGCTGTAAATAATTGCGAAGCGATGCCTTGCCTCTGATAATCAGGATGAGTACCTATGCGTAATATCTCTGCTTGTTCAAAGATGACTTGATAGAGACAGTAGCCAACGATTTTATCGCTTTGATAAACGACTAATAGATCAATGCTGTCTTGTTCAAGTAGCTCACTCAACGTTTTGTGAGACCAAGCATCTTGTGGTTGGATATCTGCTTCTATATCGGCAACGGCTTGAATGATGTTTTGAGAATCATATGAATTTTTAGTGAGTGATTTGATGGTTGGCATTTTTTCTTCTATTATATGTATCTGCAAGTAAAGTTAGTTTAAAAAAAGCTTTACTCTTTTATGGTAAGGTTTTGATATTATAGTAATCAATACTATGCGCTGATTTCCAACTCTCTAAGAATTCTTCTATATCTGAGTACAAACTACTAGGTATTGCAATACCATTTTCTTCAATATTAGAACAAAGGATCTCTAAAGCAACTTCTGCTTCATCATGTTCTATTAGATCTATACAGGACTCATACCTGTCTACACTTAAAAAATTTTCTGATCTTTCAAAAATACTTCTAATATTATCTAATTCTCGTTTTTGTCGCTTTCTATTTGATAGGAAAATCAATTATTATTTCCTCCTTTATCAACTCAATTGCTACTATAATTCTTGTTGCATTTACTGTTTTATGAACTACAAGTCTTTTATGAACACCTAATTTATATTATTTTACAGGGTAGCTTAGTTTATTCAAGCTCTCGTAGAGAGTGAAGAAGAAACTAACCCGTCATCTAATTTTGAAACACAGATTTGGTGGGTTACGCTTTGGCTAACCTACCCTACGCTAGCTTATAATATCTACTTATTAAAAGTTTTCATCGTACTCTTGTTCAGGAGCATACTCTCCATTAATTACTATAGAACACCAACCAGAATATGAATTAAAAAACTTAAGACTTTCAATCTTATATTTACAGTCTAAAATTTTAGATATAGAAATCATAGCATGAGTATAGTAGATATATTCTCCACCTACTCCAGAAGGATATATCAAGCTCAATTTATCTTTATCCCACTCTATTGCTTCGCCTTCCAAAATAAAAGGTTCGAAATCTAAAGTTAGAATGAATTGATTGCTAACCTTACAAAAGCAGGGTATATCTTGCTGTTTAATCAATTCATCTGTTCTAATATTTTTGCGGTATATCTATCAGAAGAAACATATTAATGTACCTTTAGTATATTTAGCTAGTAGCTTGAATGAAGCTTGCAACACCTATTACGATTATCATGTTGGGTCTCGTCCCTCGACACCAACCTACATTTATTACACCCACAAAAAAAGCCACCCTCTTTCGAGAGCGGCTTTTGACTAACTGAATAAGTCTAACCTTTTGGGTTAAGTCTTAAACGTTTACGTTAGCAACAACACCAGCGCCTACCGTACGGCCACCTTCACGAATAGCGAAGCGAAGACCTTTGTCCATAGCGATTGGGTGGATAAGCTCTACGCCCATCTCAACGTTATCACCAGGCATAACCATTTCAGTACCGTCTTGTAATTGGATTGCGCCAGTTACGTCAGTAGTACGGAAGTAGAACTGTGGACGATAGCCGTTTAGGAATGGCGTATGACGACCACCCTCTTCTTTGCTTAGTACGTATACTTCAGCGTCAAACTTGGTATGCGGGGTGATTGAACCTGGCTTAGCAAGTACTTGGCCACGTTGTACGTCTTCACGCTTAGTACCACGTAGGAGTACGCCACAGTTTTCGCCTGCACGACCTTCGTCAAGCAGTTTACGGAACATCTCTACACCGGTACAGGTGGTTTTTTGAGTGTCACGGATACCGACGATTTCGATTTCGTCACCAACTTTAACGATACCAGATTCAACACGGCCAGTTACTACAGTACCACGACCTGAGATTGAGAAGACGTCTTCGATTGGCATTAGGAATGCTTTGTCGATGTCACGCTCAGGCTCTGGGATGTAGGTGTCAAGAATGTTTAGTAGTTCAACTACGGCTGGTTGGCCATATTTTTCTTGTGAGCCTTTTAGGGCTTCAGTAGCAGAACCATGGATGATTGGGGTGTCATCACCTGGGAAGTCGTAATCAGAAAGTAATTCACGTACTTCCATTTCAACTAGCTCAAGTAGTTCTTCGTCATCTACTACGTCACATTTGTTCATGAATACGACGATGTACGGTACGCCAACCTGACGTGATAACAAGATGTGTTCACGAGTCTGTGGCATTGGGCCATCAGTCGCTGATACGACTAGGATAGCACCATCCATCTGAGCAGCACCGGTGATCATGTTTTTGACATAATCGGCGTGACCTGGGCAATCAACGTGAGCGTAATGACGAGCGTCAGTGTCATACTCTACGTGTGAGGTGTTGATGGTGATGCCACGGGCTTTTTCTTCTGGGGCTGAGTCAATAGACTCGTAGTCTTTGGCTTCGCCACCTGAGGTAATAGCAGCAACTGTTGCGATAGCTGCTGTCAATGTGGTTTTGCCGTGATCAACGTGTCCGATAGTTCCTACGTTGACGTGTGGCTTGCTGCGTTCAAACTTGGCCTTTGCCATGGGTATTTCCTCTTTTATTGGTGAATCTTTATGCTTAAAAAATAATAAACAGTAAGATTAATAAATAGCGGTTTGACGGCTTATGACACAATGAAAACATCGCACCGTTGACGCTATGGCTTATCTACTAAATACAGTATATTAACTTAGCTACTATATATGGGTATTAGACTGAATTTTTCAATCTTAATATTAATTCTGGTAACGATTTTTATTCACTAATGACCGTATTATTAATATAGTACGGTCAACAGATATTATTTAATCAGCTGTAGACAGCGCAAAAAGGCAACACCTCAGTGTCGCCTTCAATCTATCACTACCGAGTTAACTTTATCATTTTCAATATTAGCATAAAACTTTATATAGTGATTGTAGCCGCTTTAAAAAATGGAGCTCATATTGAGAATTGAACTCAAGACCTCTCCCTTACCAAGGGAGTGCTCTACCGCTGAGCTATATGAGCATGCTTTTTATAACTAAGCTATAACTGATAACTTATCGTATCACTTATAAAAAAATATCACGAAACAGCCGAAATAACTGATTGTCGTGATTGATCGTACATTGTCTAAGACTAGTGCTGTATATGGAGCGGGTGGCGGGAATCGAACCCGCGTCATTAGCTTGGAAGGCTAAGGTGTTACCATTATACCACACCCGCAATACTCTAATTTAAATCAAACGATGTTGCTTAGAGTGTGCTTGGCGCTATGATGTCTTACAATACTTTTTGCAAAAATGATTGCAAAACTAAAAAAATATGGTGGTGGGAGAAGGATTCGAACCTTCGAAGCTTTCGCGACAGATTTACAGTCTGTTGGGTTTGACCGCTCCCCAATCCCACCTTAGTTTGCTTTTATAAAATGACTTTGAATAATATTCAACTGCCTTTAATAAAAGCGTCTTTGAAAGAGATGGTGCCGACTGCCGGGATCGAACTGGCGACCTACTGATTACAAGTCAGTTGCTCTACCAACTGAGCTAAGTCGGCTTGTTCTCTCAAAGAGGGGTGTATTCTATCAAATATTTGCTGGAACGCAAGCCCTTTTTCTTCTTTTTTACTAACTTTTTAAAATTAAATTTTAATACTTTGATTATATTACTAATTTTCGCATGCAAATATTTCTACTCTGGTTTTTATACATGGAAATATTATTAATATGTCAGTTCTAGCGAATACGCAAACCATCACAAGCCATCTTTACCGCTTTAACCAACGCCAAAGCCTTTTTGTTAGTTTCATCCCATTCTGCCTCTGGCACAGAATCCGCTACTACCCCAGCACCTGCTTGAATATGAATCTTACCTCGGCGCATTACCGCTGTGCGAATGGCAATAGCCGTGTCCATATTGCCATGCCAGCCTAAATAGCCCACTGAGCCACCAAAGACAGTGCGGCGTACTGGCTCAACCTCATCGATAATTTGCATCGCGCGGATCTTAGGCGCACCTGATAACGTACCTGCTGGAAAAGTCGCACAAAACACATCTAACGCGTCTTTGTCAGGCAATACGGTGCCCTCGACATTAGAGGCGATATGCATCACTTGTGAGTAACGCTCAATAAACATCTTTTCGGTGACTTTAACGCTACCGTATTCACAAACGCGGCCGATATCATTACGACCTAAGTCAATCAGCATTAGATGCTCGGCGATTTCTTTGGTATCTGAGAGCAGCTCTTGCTCAAGCGCTAAATCCTCCGCTTCATCGCGACCACGCATCCGTGTGCCTGCTAATGGACGCACGGTTACCTTACCATCCTCAACCCGCGATAAAATTTCAGGCGATGCACCAATAATATCGAAGCGTTTATGATCATCCAAAGTATAACCATGCACCAAAAACAGATAAGGCGATGGATTTAAGAATCGTAGCGCTCGATAAACAGCTAAAGAGTCACCGCTATAGTCAGCGGTTAAGCGTTGCGCTGGCACTACCTGCATCACATCCCCTGCCATGATGTAATCTTTTATCTTATTCACGTCGGCGCAGTATTTCTCTTTACCTGTTTGCGAGATAAACTTGGGCGTCGGCATAATAGGCGCATGCAGATCTGGCATCTCCGCCAGCTTATCTTCGATTTTCTCAAGCTCACGGATAGCAGTACCATAGCCATCCTCATTACTGCAATCTGCATAGACGATAATCGATAGAGTGTTTTCTAGGTTATCAAAGACAATGACACTCATCGACAGCATCAACCACATATCAGGTAGCGACATCGTATTTGGCGCATCAGACTCACCAACGCTTGGCTCAATGACACGTACCATATCGTAGCCAAAATAACCGACCAGCCCACCACTAAAGCTAGGTAAGCCTGCTACATCATCCGCAGTTGGCATTTTGTACTGCGCCATCAGCTTACGAATATAATTGAACGGCTCATCTACCGCATCGCTATCTATTTGATCATCTTTTTTTACAGTCATTATACCGTTGGCGTATTGCAAAATTAAATCGCTACCTAAGCCAATCATCGAATACCGTGCCCAACGCTCGCCGCCTACTACTGACTCAAACAGATAAGCAGAACCGCTTAAATCGCGTACTTTAGAGAACACCGAAACGGGAGTCTGCGCATCCATAAGACGCTTTTTGACTAAAGGGACATGGCTAAAACCTTCGTCTTTAAGGGCTTGATACTCTTTAAAGGTCATCATAATAAACGATCTCTTAATGCTAAAGTAATTAGGTATGAATTGGCAAAGTTTAAGGTAATAAACAGTAAGACTCTAATACGCAATATAAAAAATGCAGATTAAAAGATGGGAATAAGCGTAGTAATAATTGAATGCTATATAGATAAGACAAAATAGCGTTAAAGTATAAATACTAACTATAGCTTAGCCCGCCAGTATAGCAAAACTGGCAAGCTTTATAGGCCTAAATGACGGTCTTAGAACTAAACTGTTAGCCAATACGTAAATAGTAGCCGCTCATAAATGAACGACTACTTTATATTAATTAATAAAGACTATTCACTTAATAGCTATTTAACTGACCGCTATGCACCGCCCATATTGAATAGCCACATCGCTATAGCGATAATAACAATGGCTAAAAACACCCAAATAAACCAGCCGCCACTAGGCTTTTTATCAGGGTGTCCCGCATTGGCAGGATTATCGATAGCTTGATCCATCGCGTTATTACCCTCAGTGCCCAAGTCACGACCTGCACCTAAGTTTGCCGTTCCTGAGAACTGTGACGTTGCTGCTTGTTTGGCGCGCAATACATCAGGATCTGCTTCCTCTTGAAGCTCAGTAGTCGTCGTTTTGTCATGTTCAGGACTGACTACCGACTCTTGATGACTGGCGTTATTATGCATTAATGGCTCGTCGGTTACTGGCGCTGTGGTCAATGGCTCTGGCGAGACTGGCTCTTTGGTTGGCAGCTCTTCGACTAAAGGCTGTGTAGGTATCTCATTGGAGGTCGCTGTCTCTTTCTCAGCTACTGTCTCAGTTACCGTACTTGGCTTAGATGTTGTTGATTCTGTCGCTAGAGCTGCTGCTATAGGCATCGCCGCTGCAATGTTATTATTTGTGCTGTCACTGACCGAGCTTTCATTATTAATAGCGTCACTAGACTGCAAAACATCTTCTATAATTGTTTTTTTCACAACAGGCGGCTCGGCTTCATTACTAACCAGTTCAGAGACATCGTTCTGCACTAATTCTGCTACTGGATCAGCTGAGATATTAGGGCTAAAGTCGGATGCAGGATCTGTCGTTATGTCGCTTTCAACGCCAGCTGACAGCGCTTCGATCTCACTCTGTGTGTCAATACTAGCATCAGCATCCGTCACAGGAGCTGCGGTTATATCATTTGCAACGCTAGTATCAATATCAGCATTAGCATCAGCATTAGCATCAGCATCAGCATCAGCATCAGCATCAGCATCAGTAATGACGTCAGGCTGGAGCACAGTAAAGTTAAAGCTGGCAAAACCCAAAGTATCATTTAGCTCTAACAGCTTTGACTGATTGCTCTCAATACGCTCATTATTGACGAAAGTACCATTCGATGAGGTCAAGTCTTTGACGTATAGCTGACCATTTAATACGCTAAGTAACGCATGATTACGCGAAACCTCTTTGCTGCCTAACACCACGTCATTGTCACTACCGCGACCTATCGATAAGCTATCACTGACGGTCACTTTTAAATCACCTAACGCCTCTGTCAGTGCATTGAGCTGCCAGCTCGCTTGCTTATCTGTATTATCCACATCCAATTCGCTCAAATGATCGCTCATACCCTACTCCTTGTTTTAATTTATTTAATCATTAATTTATTTGATACTTAACTGAGTGGTTACTTAATCGCTCTAACTACCCTGTTATTAATTAATCTAAGACTGATAACTTTTTGACGGTTCTATTGTTTTAGCAAAAACTATTTTGGCAAAAAATTTGGTTTGATAATACCGTTTAACTTGTTATAAGAAATACTCAATACTGGCATTCCATAAGCATAAGGACCGATAGCATAATGCTGGTAGCGAATATCAATACCCTTATCCGTTAAGGTAATATTATCACTTAACATGAATGGCCAGCTTTTCTCATAGCTGCTAATGTCGTCGTCGACTGTCTTGACCCACTCTTTATAAGCGTCATAAGCCAAAGCTTCAAAATAAGGTTTTTGGCCTTGCTCTAACATATCAGCAAGCATAATTTGCGCCTTAGTATTCGGATCAAATATTAGATGTTCGCTAAAGGGCATACCATGAGCGCCACCTGTAAATACGTAAGAGCTAATCTCGAATAGCTCTAAGTCTTCATTTTGACCTGATTGTACGCGACCCAGCTTTACATGACCAAGGTACTCAGGTGTAACCATTAGTTGATAAGACCACGGCACATCATCTGGCAAATCTTCAAACTGAGATTTGACAAAGGTATCGATAGCCATCTTGACCAAATCGCTATTTGTGGTCATATCAATAGGCGCTTCTCTTGACTGATCATACACAATTATGTTGTTGATACGCGCATTGACGATACTATTTATCCAATCGTGATTAGTATTGAGATATTTGACTTCAATCTTTGGACAGTTGCTGCGATCGTAACACTCATCTTGAATACTCTGTGGTAACTCATACTCTAGATAATCGATACTGCTAATCAGAGTGCTGGCGTTTGCATGAATCGTAAACGCGCTACCTACAACGACCGCTAACAGAGGGCCTATTAGCCATTTAAAGTTAGTTTTGGTCGAATTAACTGGCATAACAAATCCTAGTTTTTGATAATGTAAGCGACAGCTTGCTGTGATTTTTACAATCATAGCGTATCTATCAATAAATCATTGTTTAAGATGTGTTGGTAGGCAGGGTAAATTTGAGCTATTTGAGTAGTTAAGAAAGTTATAAATATTAGTCATAAAAAAGACAAGATGAGCGTGTCTTTTGATGCTGTTTTTAGTAGTCTAATATTGGTGTTTCCTTTACATTAGTCTATTTTAAGTGGTCTACTTACACTATTGAGCACCTGATTCACTATCTCTTTTGAGGTATATCTTTTTTTGGTGGTGTTCTAAAAAGTATGCTGGCGATAAAAGTCAATGAGAAATCTATGCTAAGTTTTCTGATTCTATAGGGCTTTCAAGGCTTCAAAAATTGTTCAAAAACTAATCAGCATACTTTTTGATACACCACCCTTTTTTTAATATATCAGTGTAGATTCTAAAGCAGCGCAACGATTACTATAGAGTAGTAGAACGCAAATAAAAGAATGATACTGATATTACTGATGAATGAGTTTGTATGACTTTTTTTATTTCTTTCGTTTTTATAATAGTAATACTAAATTTAATTTTCGATAAGGATGCAAGTTATGGTTGTCTAGGATTTGTAGTCATTATTCTAATTGGTGTAATGGTTATAAGTTGTAGCCAAAAAAAAGCACAGGAAAAGCACGAGGAATGGCGAGATGAAGTATACATGGATGGAGTAACTAATGGAGAGTACGCCGATTGTGTAGCCAAAGAAAAGAGAATTAGAGCACATTTATATTGTGATCCATAACGTTATTGAGCAGGCTAAAGCTTGAGCTTACTTTCAGTTGAAACTTCAAATATTTAACAGACTCTAGTAATTGAGAGTTTTCTGGTAACCATAACCTTTGTTATCAAACATACGAATTACAGGTTTTTATTTTTTTAGTCTCCCTGTAAGGTCAATGGCAAAATAACGATTCTAACTGTTCCTATAAACCCTGCTTATTAGGTAAGTTCAGCTATATTCACATAAAAGTAATTGTGATAGATATTAACCCAAAAAAAGACACGCCAAGCGTGTCTTTTAAAGTCTGTATTAAAATTAAAAATCAATGCTCACGAGTATTACTAAAAGTCACCTCTGGATAGCGCTCTTGCATCAATTGTAGATTGACTCTAGACGGTGCTAGATAAGTTAAATAACCACCGCCATCAAGCGATAACTGGTCATGGGCTTTTTTCTTAAATTTTGCTAAGGCTACTTCATCATCACAATGAATCCAGCGCACGGTGGCAATCGATACAGGCTCAAAGGTACACTGCACTTTGTACTCTTCTTTTAAGCGATGGGCAACTACTTCAAACTGAAGCACCCCAACCGCGCCTAGCACTAAATCATTATTAATCTGCGGCATAAAGACCTGTGTTGCGCCCTCTTCACTTAGCTGCTGTAGACCTTTTTGTAGCGCTTTAGACTTAAGTGGATCACGTAAGACTACCCGACGAAATAATTCAGGAGCAAAATGTGGAATACCCGTAAAATTGAGCATCTCGCCTTCGGTAAAGCTATCACCAATGGAGATAGTGCCGTGATTATGTAGACCGATAATATCACCCGGATAAGCTTCTTCTAACGCTTCACGATCACCCGCTAAAAAGGTTAGCGCATCAGCAATACGCACGTCTTTACCCAGACGCACATGCTTCATTTTCATACCCTTTTCGTATTTGCCAGAGCAGACACGCATAAAGGCAATACGGTCACGATGGCGCGGATCCATATTGGCCTGAATCTTAAACACAAAGCCACTAAATTCCGTCTCAGTCGCCGCAACTTCACGTTCTTCTGTTGGATGCGCTTTGGGCGGCGGGGCGTACTTGACTAGCGTATCGAGCACCATGTTGACGCCAAAGTTACCTAGCGCTGTACCGAATAACACAGGCGTCATCTCACCTGCCAAAAACTCTTCGACTGTAAAGTCCTCAAGCGCCATCTGTACTAGCTCTAGCGACTCCTCAAACGAGGCAAACATCAGTGCACCTAAGCGCTCACGGATGTCAGGATAGTCATAACCGTCACGAGTTTCGATCTCGACAATGTCGCCGCCGTGACCTTTTTGATAAAGATAGGTTTTGTTTTCGGTCAAATGATACACCCCAACGAAATCCTGCCCCATACCGATAGGCCAAGTCAGCGGAATACACTTAATCTTTAGTACGGCTTCAATCTCACTGAGTAGCTCAAGAGGCTCACGAATCTGCCGATCGAGCTTATTGACAAAAGAGATAATCGGCGTATCGCGCATGCGACACACTTCCATCAGCTTGATGGTACGCTCTTCGACGCCTTTTGCGCCATCGACCATCATTAGCGCACTGTCGACAGCGGTGAGAGTACGATAGGTATCTTCACTGAAATCAGCATGACCTGGGGTGTCGAGCAGATTGACGATGCTGTCGCTATAAGGGAATTGCATGACCGAGGTGGTGATAGAGATACCGCGCTCTTGCTCCATGCTCATCCAGTCGGAGGTGGCATGGCGATCGGTTTTACGGCCTTTGACCTCACCTGCTTTTTGAATGGCTTGACCCCACAATAATAGCTTTTCGGTCATCGTGGTTTTACCCGCATCAGGATGCGAGATAATGGCAAAGGTGCGGCGTTTGGCGACTTCTTTATTTAGAGTTTTTGAATCTACGCTCATAGTTTTTGGCTTCAATAAAAGGGAGTTAGGATATTCTTTTTATAAGAAGGATAGTGCGCGTATTGTAGCTGATTTCGCTGCAAGGTGCAGAACTCATGCAAAAAAACACTCCCTATTAAAAATAGAAAGTGTTCATGGTTTTTACTATTAATAGGCTGTTCTGATTTCTCTTTCTAAAAAGTCTGCTGCTGTATCGTTAACTAAAGTGCAATCAATTACACCACGAAAACTATATTCATTAGGACTCGTTTTATCTTTGGCTACAAAATCGGCATCAAATATATTCCGCTCAAACTCAGTCCCATAGTAGTTGTATTCGATGCGCTGATTAGTAGTAAAAAACTTCACTTGTGCAGCGCGATCGTTATTATTTACACCAATATTTACTATGTCTGTACGCGATGATTGATTGCTGCCAAAGCGCTTTTCATTCGCCTCAATCCAATCATTAAGGGTTGAATAGCCTGTTTTATTTTTATCGTTAAAGACAAAAAACGAGAGATCACTGTCAGTCACAGGGACATAGCACACCGAGCCACTAGGAAAGCTAATATTACTAGGAATATTGCTATAGTTATTTAGGTCCGTTTTGATGCCGCGATCATCAATAGGACGATTACCCTTCTGATAACTACTTGCATCTTTGTTTGATAAATCGAGCGTTCGATATGTTATCTGATAGTCAAAACGCTCATTGCTATTTTTAGCATAAATAGGTCGCGTGACTGTCCGATTATTGACCTCAATGTAGCGATCTTCGAGCGTACCTTCGAAGTTATTGGCTAACACCGTTGAGACAGATAAGTTATTGATACTTGCAAGATCCAAACTGCCTATAATGCTAGTCACATCAATATCGCGCTCGCCATCGCTGTACTCAGTTTCAATACGCGCAATATTATTATTTACGCGCTCAAAACTATTGATTTCAAGCTCATTATTACTAGAACCAAAAATAGCATCCTCACCTTCGCCGCAGCCGATCAAAGCCGTTGCTAGCGCAGTCAACACAAAGGGTATCAATAATTTATTATTCATCACAAAAAATCCTATTTAAAATATCTTATTCTTTTATAGATACTGATATAGATACTGATATAGATACTGATATAGATACTGATATAGATACTGATATAGATATAGATACTGATTTTACCTTACTAGGTCTAAGGTTTATATAGACAGCTTGTACTCATGATATCTTCCGTCTTAATTGATTCAAAGCCCATGCGACACTTACAAATCACTAGCATAGATTTACTCCGCTTATATAAAGTCAGCATCAAGGTTTGTTATGCTGGCTGAGTCATTTAATTATTATTCATTAATATATTTACGTTCATTCAAAAAAGGACATTTTATGAAATCATTATATTCAACCAAAGCTACCGTTACTGGCGGTCGTACAGGTAATGCTTCACTAAGCGACAGTGATTTAACAGTAAAAATGGCACCTCCAGGCGGTAATGTAGAGGGTAACAATCCCGAGCAATTATTAGCGATGGGTTATGCCGCTTGTTTTGACAGTGCCTTAGGTGTGGTCAAAAAGATGGAAAGCGCTAGTTTTGGTTCAACCACAGAGACTACCGTCGACTTGATGCAAGGCGGCGATCATGAGTACAAACTAGCAGTAAAAATCCATGTGACTGCCGACAGTACTGATATCTCAAGCGATGACTTCCAAAAGCTAGTCGAAAAAGCTAACGATGTCTGTCCTTATTCAAAAGCCACTAAAGGCAATATCGACATCGAAGTGACTTCTGAGGTCAAGTAACAAGACAGTTCTACAATTATAGTGTCACAATTGATAGTATAACTAAGAGAATTCAGTCAGCACTGGGTTCTTTTTTTATGTCTGAATTATTTAGCTAGTCTACTCAATATGAACTATATAGTGAGACTGGTATAAACTTTGCGTAGCATTGAGCTGCGCAGGCACAGCAAGCAAGTAAAAATTATATCAGTTTCATGTTCTAATTATGAAAATCTTGTTTAGCATTGACTATCATATCGAATTAACGACGCGTACACATCGTAACGCACAAGCCGTTCGGCAAGCACTGATTTTATCGTTATAATAGAAGTAATTTTTTGCCTATACCAGTCTTACATAAACCAGATTCTTGCCTAAACTATAAGTGACCTTTTATGAGTGACCCTATCAAAGACAGTGACCATAACTCACACTCACCTGTTGATCCGAATACTTTGCCAAGCTTTGCGACGATGCCCAATGTGGCGACTATGGATACCAGTCAAGTAGATAAAGACAAGCCGCCATTTATCTTAGTCGATGGCTCTTATTATCTATTTCGCACCTTTCATGCGCTGCCAGAAATGATGACCACGCAAGGTCAGCATACCAACGCCATTCGCGGTACGTTAAATGCGCTATTAAAATTAATGCGCCGCTATCATCCTACCCATATGGCGGTGACTTTTGACACCAAGTCTCCTACTTTTCGTCATCAGTTATCGACAGATTATAAAGCCGCACGCCCGCCGATGGATATCGAGCTGGTGCAGCAGATTCCGTTTATTCATCGCTTGGTGACGGCTTTAGGTATTCCGCTACTGCGTATTGAGGGCGCTGAGGCCGACGATATTATCGGCACACTAACTTATCGCGCGGTTGAACAAGGTCATCACGTGGTCATCTCGACGGGTGATAAAGACATGATGCAGCTGGTCAATGACGCGGTGATACTTGAGGATAGCTTCACGGGTAAGATCACCGATACTCAAGGGGTGATAGACAAGCTGGGTATCGAGCCTAAGCAAATGATCGACTACCTAACCTTGATGGGTGACTCCTCTGATGGTATCAAAGGCGTGCCTGGTATCGGTAAAAAGACCGCCAAGGATCTGCTCAATGAGTATGGCGATATCGATAACATGCTCAAAAACATCGGCTATATAAAAGGGCGCGGTGCAAAAGGCTTAATCGAACACGCGGATGAGATTCCACTTAACGCGCAGCTGGCAACTATCGTGACGGACTTGGATATTGGGCAGGACTGGGAAGACCTGCGTATCAATACCGACCCGAGCGCTCATATCGACGAATTACGCGCTTTGTACACTGAGCTTGAGTTCAAAAACGAGCTGGCCTCGTTAGATCATCCCAACCACCCCGCCAATAATGGTGCGGGTAGTGTTGCCAATAGCCAAGCCAGCACTGAATCGCAAGCGCAAGTCGCCAAAGCGATGCAATCGACTAAGATTGAAAATATTAAAAGTAGCAAATCTCAGGTTAAAGCTTGGCACACCGTATTGGACATGCCAGCTTTTGATAGCTTAGTGGCACAATTAGAGGCCGCGACGCATTTCGTCATCGACACTGAGACTACGAGCATCTATTGGCGTCAAGCTGAAATCGTCGGCTTATCTTTTGCCCTACAAGCACACGAAGCTTATTATATCCCGTTCACCCATAGCTTAGAAGGTGATGAATTAATAGCTAAGCAGCTGGATCGTGATACGGTACTTGCGCGATTAAAGCCGATTTTGGAAAATGCCGATATCGGCAAGATCGGTCAACATCTAAAGTATGACGCGCATATCTTAAGTCATTATGATATTGATCTGATTGGTAGCATTCATAGCAATGCCGAGCATTCAAAAAACAACTGGGCGATGGATACTATGCTCGCCAGCTATGTCATCAATGCAGCTATTACCCGCCACGGTATGGATGATCTAGCGCGGCACTATCTGCAAACCCAAACCATCAGCTATGAAGACGTCGCTGGCAAAGGCGCGAAACAAGTCAGCTTCGATCAAGTCGCCATTGATATCGCCAGCGACTACGCTTGTGAGGATGCCGATATTACTTATCAGCTATTTGACGTCTTTAATGAAAAGCTCATTGATGACGCTAATAACGTTAAATTGCTACACGAGTTAGAGATTCCAGTCGCCCAAATCCTCTGCCAGATGGAGGCACACGGCATTTTAATTAAGCGCCCCTTTTTAAACGAGCTATCCAAGCGTTTTGATGAAGAGATTATTGCACTTGAAGCGCAAGCTTATGAAGTCGCTGGCGAAGAATTTAATCTCGGTTCGCCCAAACAATTAGGCGAGATGTTATTTGATAAGCTCGGTGTCCCTGGTGGCAAAAAGACTAAATCGGGGCAGTACTCAACAGGTGAAGCCGTATTATCAAAGGTTGATCATCCGCTGGTTGATATCGTGCTGGAGTATCGTAGCTTATCTAAGCTTAAGAGCACCTATACCGATGCGCTAGATGCGGTTGCCGATAGTGAAACGGATCGCGTACATACTAGCTATCATCAAGCCTTAACGAGTACAGGTCGCTTGTCATCCACTGATCCTAACTTACAAAATATCCCTATCCGTACGGCGACAGGTCGTCTGATCCGTCAAGCTTTTATCGCGCCAGAAGGCCGTGTGCTATTAGCAGCGGATTATTCACAAATTGAGCTACGACTGATGGCGCATTTTTCAGGGGATGCCAACTTAACCCGTGCCTTTAACGAAGGGTTAGATATTCATAGCGCAACGGCTGCTGAAGTATTAAGCAAAGCGGTCGATGAAGTCAGTGCGACCGAGCGCCGTAATGCCAAAGCCATTAACTTTGGTCTGTTATATGGCATGAGCGCTTTTGGACTGGCTAAGCAGCTTGAGATGAGCCGCGGTGAAGCACAGGACTATATCGATATGTATTTTGAGCGCTATCCAAGCGTCAAGCAATACATGATAGATACTCGCGCCAGCGCTCATGAGCGCGGCTATATCGAAACTATATTAGGGCGCAAGCTTTATACCCCTGATATCACTCATAGCAATCAGATGGTACGCCGAGGCGCTGAACGTGCGGCTATCAACGCGCCACTGCAAGGCTCAGCCGCTGATCTGATTAAGCTTGCCATGATAGCGGTAGATAAAGTACTCCCTAAAGATCAAGCTAAAATGCTGTTGCAAGTGCATGACGAACTCGTGTTTGAAGTCGATATCGATAAAGCGGCTGAGATCAGTCAATTAATTAAGGACGCTATGCAAAATGTCTTGTCAGAGACCGCAAAAGATATGGGCTGGGAGGTAGACTTTGCCGTGCCGTTATTGGTTGAGACCGATAGTGGTGCTAATTGGGATGAGGCGCATTAAGGGTTGTGTTAAGATAGAGAGTTGTTTATTTTTTAGAACTATATTTATATGAGTAACATTATGGAAGTTCAGTTTAAAGATGGTAAAAGTCAAATATTTGCTCCTCTAAAAAATAAGTGGTTATTAAACACGCCAGAAGAGAGTGTTAGACAAGAGTATATTTGCAAGTTAGTCGAAAGCTATGGTTTTAGGCTTGAGCAAATGGCTCAAGGGGTCAGTATTGGCAACGCTCAACGCGGTCAAGGCCGTGCATCTGCTGATATTCTAATTTGGAAGTCAGCTGAAGAAAAATCTGAAAATAAAAGCCCTATTATCGTTGTCGAATGTAAAGCAGAAAATATTACGATTCGTGAAGAGGATTACTTCCAAGGTAAAAACTATGTCTCATTGTCAGAAGCTGATTTCTTCGTCACTTCTAACTTAAAAGAGACTCGAATTTTTGCAGTGGTAAAAGATAAGTCTCCTAAGCTTCTTCAGCAGATAGTTGATATTCCTGATGTTCAATCTACTACGAACAATAAGAAAATAGAAAGTTTTTTAAATCAAACTACAGATTTTACTCGTGAAGCGTTCTCAAAAAAGCTTTTAAAATGTCATAATATTATTCGAAATAATGACAAACTATCACCTGAAGCAGCCTTTGACGAAATTAGTAAAATTTTATTTATTAAAATTCGCTATGAGCGTAGTAACCTTAGACCTCCAATATTTACAAAAAAAAGATATGAAAGAGATAAAGTTTCTTATTTTTTAAAGAAAGAGAATGTTTTAAAAGATAAGAAAAAGTTAGAACAAGAGACAGAGAAAGGTAAGGTGGATACGGTCATAAAACCTTATTATCAATATCTATTTGATAAAACTAAGGAGGGATTTCAAAACGATGACTTGTTTACCGATAATGAAGATATACGTATCAAAGAAAATAGCTTTGAAGAAATTATTGAGGAGCTTGAAACCTATAACTTGTCTAACACGTCAGACGATGTAAAAGGCATCGCTTTTGAGCAGTTTTTAGGTCGTACGTTCCGTGGTGAGCTGGGACAGTTTTTTACGCCTAGAACGGTCGTAGACTTTATGGTAGATGTGCTTGATCCGCAAGAAGGCGAAGTCATGTGCGATCCGTGCTGTGGCTCGGGTGGATTTCTTATTAAAGCATTTGAGTATGTGCGCTCACAGATAGAAAATGACATTCATCAAAAAAAGGAAAAATTGAAAAAAGCGTTTTTTGATGACGATTTTGAGCAAGCAACAGAAGAGAAAAAAAGCGATGTTGAGGCACAGGTCAATCACTATTTTAATCAGTTAAATACCGAACTCAATATAGGGAATAAAAAAAGCCGATTAAAGGTGCTCTCTCATGATTGTGTCTTTGGCACTGATGCCAATCCGCGCATGAGTCGAACGGCTAAGATGAATATGATTATGCATGGAGATGGTCATGGTGGTGTTCATCACAATGATGGCTTACTTAATGTGAATGGTATCTTCGAAAACCGATTCGATGTCATCTTAACCAACCCTCCTTTTGGTTCACGAGTTGAAAAAACTCTTAAGATTACTGAAGCTGATAAATATACAGATATACAACGTATCGCAAAATATACGGAGCGTTATGGTAGTGACTATTTAACGGCTCTAAAACAAATCAATGATAATATTGGAGAACCCCTACTTAACCTATATGACACTGGTAAAATGAGTACGCTAACGGAGGTACTGTTTGTAGAGCGCTGTATCAAGCTGCTAAAGCCAGGCGGACGTATGGGTATCGTCTTGCCTGAAGGTGTACTCAATAACCCTAAAGGTCAAAATGTGCGCGATTATTTCGAAAGCAAAGCTAAAATTATTCTGATCACTTCTATACCGCAAGATGTGTTCATTGCCAGTGGTGCAACGGTCAAACCAAGCTTATTGTTTTTCAAAAAGTTCACTGATGAAGAAGCTCAGCAATGGCAAGACTTCACCAAACAAGCTAAAAAAGATATCACTGCTAAGTATGCTAACCAAGTTAACCCTATTAATGAAGCGTTAAAGAAAAAAGCCAAAGATGAAGGTGCGCCGTCAGCGGCAGAGAAGAAAGAGCTGCGTAAAAAATTAAAATCGTTAAATGACAAAATAGCTGATGAGATAAAAGCACAAGTGAAGCAAAAATTCGATTATCAAATACCGATAGCGGAAGTTGAGAAGGCAGGCATTAGCACGACTGGTGCAGAGATAGATAATGAGCTTAAACCGCTAGCTATTGAGTTTGCGTCATATAGAAAAGACAACGCACTATGGCAGGAAAAAGCCTGTCAATATGATTATAAATTAGAGGATGAAGAGTTGTTGCGTATAGATTTAACGTCAGAAGATAAAAAGGCGGTAATATTCTATGAGTGATACGTTACTACAAAGCACCTCTTTTGCTAGTTTGCCTAATTGGAGTGTGCAATACCTACTGCAAAACAAGTTTTCATATAACGATAGATACAATTTGGCGCATATTGGCGACTTTCTAACGCGTAATAAAACGGCAATCACGTTAGAAGATGATCAAACCTATAAACGTGTAACCATTAAAATCAATAATGGTGGCGTGCGCCTGCGTGATACTGAAAAAGGTATAAATATCGGTACAAAAAATCAATATCTTGCTCAAGTAGGCCAATTCGTTTTTAGCAAAATTGACGCTCGAAATGGCGCTTTTGGTATTATTCCTGAGCAACTAAAAAACGCAATAGTAACGAATGACTTTCCATTATTCAATATCGATTCAAAACGAGTGAATGCTCAATTTTTGGTGTTGATAGCAACGACTCCTCAGTTTATTCAGTTTGCTCAAAGCTGTAGTAGTGGTACGACTAACAGACAAAGAATTGATATTGATTTATTTTTAGAACAAAAAATTCCTCTTCCTACCTTAGATGAGCAAAACCGTCTTATTGACAATTACAATCAAAAGATAGCACAAGCTGAACAACAAGAGGCGCAGACTTCAATACTTGAGCATAGTATTGAAGAATATTTGTTTGAGCAGTTAGGCGTTGATAAATTCGAGGAGCTTGAAAAAAATAAAGGATTGAGACTTTTAAATTACGTAGATATCGAAAATTGGAGTACTAATAATAGAGATATCGATAAATACAGGTCTAAAACTTATAAAACCACTTCTATTGTAAAAGATAACCTACTAGCAGATTTTATTTCAAGAGGAAAAAGCCCAAAGTATGGTAATGGAACACATAGAATATTAAATCAAAAATGCAACAGATGGAATGAATTAGATTTAACTTTCACTAAATCCGTATCAGATGATTGGTTTAAAAAAGTTGACTCCACTTTTTTTACAAAAGAAGGTGATGTCCTAGTAAATTCTACAGGTGAAGGCACTATCGGGCGATCGACTTATATTTCAAAAAATCATGAAGGGTTAATGTTTGACAGTCATCTTCTCTTATTGAGAGCTAACAAATTACAATTAGATGCTGAGTTTTATACTTACCTATTCAATAGTGTATATGGACAAAGTCAAGTTAATGACTTCAAATCTGCACAAACAACGAAACAGACTGAGTTAGGTATATCAAATTTAAGAAAAATAGTGTTTCCTTTACCGCCGCTACCCATTCAGCAAGAAATAGCAAATCACATATCAGCGTTGAAACAGCAGATAAAGCACCTTAAAGAGCAAGCCCAGCAAAACCGTCAAGACGCCATTATCGACTTTGAGAAGGAAATATTTACGGTATGAGACTCCAAGAGCTATACATAAAAAGTCCTTTTAAAAACCTTGATAATCTCAAAATTGATTTTAGCTTAAAAGAGGGATTAAGCGTCTTAATTGGGAATAACGGTACGGGTAAAAGCAATATACTTGAGGCTGTCAGCTCTATTTTCGCTGGACTGTTTGACAAATCTCAAAGTCCAATATTTTCATATAGCATAAAATATTCAGTCAATGGCAATAATGTGGAAATTGAGTTTGACCGTAACTCTAGCAAATATCAAACTATAGTGAACGGCATATCCGATAACATAAAAGACGAATATTTGCCAAGTCAGGTTGTATCTTGTTATAGCGGAGAAGAGTCTCGATTATGGAATGGTTACTACGAACATTTCTACAAAAAATATATTGATGCTATTATCACGAGTAAAAGCATACCAAGCCAACCTCTGCTATTTATCAACAAGTATTATTGGAATATTGCTCTACTTACCTTTCATTTTTATGATTTTGATAGCTTTACAGATTTAAGAGATTTCTGCCAAAATGAACTAAGCATTAGTAAAGTTAACTACATCAAGTTTAAGTTTGATACTGCTAAAACAACTAGTTGGGGAAAGAATATTGCAGTTGAGTTTGTTAAAGCCATAAACCCAAACTCTGCAAAAGAAATAGAAATAACCCTTTCTGAGCTGAAATCAAGATTAAGTCATATAACAAATGGCAAGGATTTTTTTAATTACTTATCATTGGTAGCAATGTCAAAAGAAGATAAGCTAATCACTGATATAGAGTTTAATTTTAATAATAATCTGACAACTTCAAGTTTAAGTGAAGGTGAAAAAAAGCTAATTTTAATCAAGCTAATTCTAGAGGTTGTTGCAGATGAAAGCTCTTTGATACTGCTAGATGAGCCAGACTCACATATACATATTTCAAGAAAAGCTAACTTACAACACTTATTGACTCAGTATAGCAACAGAGAAAATATTTTAACCACTCACTCGCCTACTCTTACTCATTGCTTTGAGAACAAGCATATTATTATGCTCTCTAAAAGTGAAGTGGATATTACCGAGGTTATAGATAGTGAAAAACAGCAAATTATTGATACGCTTACTAGGGCGTGTCTTCAATTGGATAAGGCATAAATAATAGTTACAATACCGCATCTACTGAGTCGATGCGAGAAATACAAGTTATGGCAAGAAAAGCATTAACAGATACACCTTGGGATCAATTGCAATCGACGATGATAAAGTACGGCTGCTATCAAACTCAAAACAGTCGAGAGATCATGAAGCCATACTGTGGAAACTACGCACAGGGGCGCCTCGGCGTGACATACCTAAAGAATTGTGTTCTTGGAAACAGCTTATAGTCGCTTTTAATCGATGGTCGAAAACTGGCTTATGGGAGAATTTTTTTTTAGCTTACGCAAAGAAATTGATACGGAATGGGTATTCACAGACGGAAGCTATGTTCGCCGTCACCAGCATGCAAGTGGAGCTCGGCGTAAGAAGATAGAGCACTGGACGAAGCCGTGGCGGCGCAACTACAAAGATACATCTATCCTGTGATGATGGATATCCGCTCACAATTTAAAATCACTGGGGGTGACGTCCACGACAGTCGTTCGCAGGTGAATTGATTGACATGATTGACAAGCTGATTACTTTATCGCTGATAAGGGCTAAGGGACTTTCAAGCGATGTTGGGGATAAAGCTTACATGCATGACATGATCCCTATAATCCCTAAAAGAAGCAATGCTAAAGCGCCTAATCCAGAGTTTGATAGCTATTTGTACAAACTGCGTCATCTTGTTGAAAATATGTTTGCAAGGCTTAAGCACTTTCGTAGTATCGCTACTCGCTATGAGAAGTTAGCTCGTAATTTTAAGTCAATGCTCTATCTAGCGTGTACTCTCGTTCATTGTAAGATGAATTGAAGACACGCCCTAATGGAATTTGGTCATACCAAGATCAGAATATTTTTTTAAACTCGCACAACGACATTTTGCTAGTCGAAGGTAAAACAGATGAAATATTTATTAAAAAAGCATTGTCAGTACTTAAAAAAAGTAATCCTGAGTATGCAATCCTAGACTTTGAATACTTGCCTTGTGGTGGAGCTGAGGGTGTAAAGCTATTAGCCGATAAATTTAAGCCTAAGAGTAATCAAAAAATAATTGCACTATTTGATAGAGACTCTGCAGGTTGGAGAGCTATTAATGACATCTTCGGCGAGACACAGAATAAGTGGAACAGCAATAGTTTTGGGTTATATAGAAAATGCAAGCAATTAACTATAATGCCATATCCAGCTAGAAGTAATTTTAAAGGTAGCAATTTTAATATCGAAGACTATTTTTCCAAAACATTATTAAAACATTATGTTCTAAAGGACTTCGAAGGTTTGGATAGTCTTATTTCAAAAAATACTTTTAAAAAAGCAATAGAAACTAACTGTCATGATTTTGAGGATAAAGACTTTAAATATTTTAAAAAACTGTTTGATCTTATTCTTGAAGTTAAAAATTCCAGTACTCAATAATATTATCTATTTACTTTAGTTTATAACTAAAGATATGGGCTGGGAGGTAGATTTTGCCGTGCCGTTATTGGTTGAGACGGACAGTGGCGCTAATTGGGATGAGGCGCACTAAGGCTAATTTAAATTAAATTTTGGATTTTGACGTAGAGTGGGTTAGCTTTTTTAAGCGCTTTAAAATAGCGAAGATAAAGCTTAACCTACCCTTTTTTAATGATAAACAGTTGTTTATAATGTACTTTTTAGCACCTTCCTATACTGCCCACTTCAATCAGAGCAATTGCTCGCAAGGCGTGCCCACTCTGGATTGACGATAAGCATGAAACACTTTCGCTATAACTATTCTAGCAAAACTTTTGTTACCTATACCACATAGCAATCCATGCTTGCCTTCAGGTATCCTAAGATATCTATTCATTTAGCCATTCTGAATCTTTAACAATTAGACCATAAAAGGATAACCATGAACATATTAATAACAGGTGCATCACGCGGTATCGGTCTGGCGACTGCCAAACGTCTAGCCGCTAAGGGGCACAGCGTCGGTCTATTCGATATCGATACTGCTGAGCTCAAGCACGTCGTTACCGACAAAGCCTTTAAAAAAGCCAATAAAAAACAGCGTATTATCACAGGTAATCTAGATGTGACTAAGCCTGAAGATTGGGATAAAGCGATTGAGCAAATGACCGATAACTTCGGTGGTATCGATACGCTTATTAATAATGCTGGCGTACTGGTCAGTGGCGTATTGCCGACGACTGATTTGGACAAGCAACTATCATTAATCGATATTAACTGTAAAGGCGTGTTGATCGGCTGTCATAAGCTAGCGCCGCATTTAGCAGAGAGTAAGGAAGGTAAAATTATTAATCTATCTTCTGCTTCTGCTATTTATGGGCAGTCAGAAGTTGCGCCTTATGCGGCCAGTAAGTTCTTTGTACGTGGTCTGACCGAAGGGCTAAACATCGAATATAGCGAGATGGGCGTTAAGGTTATCGATGTCATGCCGTTATGGGTCAAGTCTGATATGACCAAAGACATCACCGTCACTAGTATTGACCGTTTAGGCATCAATCTAACCGTTGATGATGTCGCCAAAAAACTCGCTAAGCTGAGCACTTGCCCTAACCGTAAACTGACTGCTACTCACTACCCTATTGGCTTGCCAGCGAGAGTATTGCAAAAGGCCTCACAAGTAGCACCCGATCCAATCATGCGCTTTGTAAATAGTAGAATCGGTACTAAGTAGATTATCTAGCAGATACTATTAATGATTATAATTTTGAACAAACAAAACGGCTATCAAATATTGGTAGCCGTTTTGCTTTTTAGGTTTACTTCTTAAAAGCATCATTAAATTTGTCATTAAAAATAATAGCTGCCTTACATTTTTTGCACATCTTTTCACAGCTTACTACTAGCGGTAAGCGGCATATCCTTGCACACTAGTAAACGGATAATTACTAATATCAAATAAGAACTAAGGAATAAATTATGGATAATTCAAAACAGCCACTACCTGATGAGATGAATGAAATTGCTAGTCACAAGAGCACCGATATGGATCGCGATGATCAGCTGGTCGATCTAGACAATGATATGCTGCACACTATCAATGATGACGAGGTGATTGATAACAGCGCAGGGTTTGACAACTCACAAGCAGGCAGCGGCGCTACTCAAGGTCTCACACCAATGCACCGTCAAAATATAGACGAATCGACTATAGACAATGTCTTGGTACAAGATAATCTAGATGATAGCGACTATCCTGATATTGTCGATATCGCCGATAGAGAAGCCGCTGAACATAGCAATAATGATAATGATCTATAGATAAGTTTTTAACTTAAAGCCGTTATTTTAAATAAAAAGCACGCCCAACTTTATTGAGCGTGCTTTTTGTGATTTATAACCTATTACTTTTTATGATTTAACTAAAGCCCTTATACCCAACCATCTAACGTGCCCGCCCAGCCTTTTACTAGGGGCGCACTCATCGCCTCTAATAGATCGATATGCGCCTCATCGAAGTTAAGGGCAGGAATGTAATGATACTCCTCACCGCCCGCTTCAATAAAGTTCTCACGGTTCTCAATCGCTAACTCTTCTAAGGTTTCAAGACAATCGGCTGAGAATGCTGGGCTAAGAATCTGTACCGACTTCACACCTGACTTCGCCCATTCATCTAGCACGACATCAGTATAGGGCTTGACCCATTCTTGCTTACCAAAGCGTGATTGGAAACTGATAATCCATTCATCATCAGAGAGTCCTAGCTCATGAGCAACCTGCGCGGCAGTACATTTGCAACGGCGCGGATAAGGATCGCCTTTATCCATATACGGCTGCGGAATACCATGGAAGCTAAACATCAACTTTTCAGGCTTGCCATGTGTTGCTTGGAAACGGCGAATACTATCGGCCAGCGCTTTGATATAAAGCGGATGGGCAAAATAGTCTTTTACAATAGTGATGTTGGGCAAGTTACGCTGCTTGAGTGACCACTTAGTGATCGCGTCATAGACTGCGCCTGTTGAGGTCGCTGAATACTGCGGAAATACAGGTAGCATCACAAAATGATCGACGCCCTCGCTACGTAACTTGTCCATCACATCAGGTAAGCCTGGATTACCATAGCTCATCGCTGCATGAGTAGTCACTCGAAAAGGCGTAGCAGTATCGACCAGACGCGATTCAAGCTTCTCTACTTGCGTATTCAAAATATTACGCATCGGTGAGTCCCCATCCCAAATACTGGCATAAGCTTCAGCCACGCGCTTTGGTCGGCTCGGCAATACGAATAAATTAAGAATAATCGCCCATAAAAACTTAGGAATTTCGATGACTCTAGGGTCTGACAAAAACTGCTTTAAGTAGCGTCGAACCGCAGGCGCAGTTGGCTCATCAGGAGTCCCTAGGTTAATCAATAACACGGCAATACGTGGGGGTAGTTCAGGTTTCATAGCGGTATATCTTGTAATAGAATATAAGAGTAAAACAGACCCGACAATAATAGCAAAAAGGTATTCCCCATAGCATGGTAAAATAGCTACAATTCATAGCGGATAGTTTAGCATTTTATGGCACGGATAAACGCCAAATAATAGCGACTATACAATTCGATACGCAATAGTGGTCTAATCTTTGAGAATCAACCACTAGCATGGTTGTACTCATAACCGCATCGCCCTACAATAGCTATACTTGCTCTTTTGATCGCAATTGCATTGCCGCACTGCCATATTATCAAATAGCACCACATCACTATTAACTGTCGTCTGCGAGGTAGCTTTGATAGCCCGTCCTAATCTTGTTAATGAGTCCAAGCCCAATGATCGCTCTACTGACTATCCTGAGTTTTTTGCAGGTATGCAAGGCTCAGTCGGTATAGTGACTCCGCAGACCCTACACTTCGCTGAGCCACTCACCTTAGAGTGCAATCGCACCTTGCCTTATTTTGACTTGGTCTATGAAACCTATGGCGTCCTCAATGAGGATAAGTCCAACGCAGTTTTGATTTGTCATGCCCTATCTAGCAATCATCATGCGGCAGGGGTGCATAGCCCTGATGATAAAAAAAGCGGCTGGTGGGACAATATGATCGGCCCTGGCAAAGCTATCGATACTGACAAGTTTTTTGTGCTATGTGTCAATAATATTGGTAGTTGCTTTGGCTCAACAGGTCCAACCTCGATCAACCCTGACAGTATTAACGCTAATAATGATAATGTTAATGGCGATAGCGCTGATGATAATAGTGCTAGTACTAATAACAATGACGTCAATAATAATAAGAATAACGCTCAGGTCTATGGCCCCGACTTCCCACTGATCACCATAAAGGACTGGGTCAAGACCCAAGCGATGCTCTCGGATCGCTTGCAAATCGACTGCTGGCATGCCATCGTTGGCGGATCTATGGGTGGCATGCAAGCGCTACAGTGGTCGGTCGACTACCCTGAACGTCTCAAGCGCTGCGTGGTGATTGCCAGTACGCCTAAGCTATCGGCACAGAATATCGGCTTTAATGAGGTCGCTCGCCAGTCGATCCTCTCAGACCCTGACTTTAAAGACGGCCACTATCTACAAGCGGGTACTTACCCGCGGCGCGGACTTATCTTGGCGCGCATGGTTGGACATATCACTTATCTGACTGAAGACGCGATGAAAGCTAAATTCGGTCGTGACCTCAAAGCGGGCAAATTCACTTACGGCTATGATGTCGAGTTTCAGGTAGAGAGCTATCTGCGTTATCAAGGCGAGCGCTTTAGCGAAAACTTCGATGCCAATACCTACCTATTGATGACCAAAGCGCTCGATTATTTTGACCCGACTCGTGGACGGGTCAGAAGAGCCACAGCGCCAGTAGCAGAGCCGTCGCTGAAAACGACTATAGAAGAGGACACGCTCGATAGCGCTGACGTCTATCAAGAACATCAGCATGAGCACGATGATCTAAAAGTTGCCCTTGCCCATACCCAATGCCAGTATCTCGTTGTGTCGTTCACTAGTGATTGGCGCTTTGCTCCTGAGCGCTCGCAGGAGATTGTCAACGCCCTGATGGCGACAGGTAAACCCGTCAGTTATGTCGATATCGACGCGCCACACGGTCACGATTCATTCCTTTTTGATATTCCGCGCTATATGGATGCTGTTAAAGGATTTTTGACAGCGCCTTTTATTACGACACCGTCTAACACTGATGCTAATAACAATGAAGACGATGCGCAAAATACAGCCACTATAGGAGCGCGTACATGAGAATGGATCATCAATTAGCTGAGCGCTGGATTGCACCGCGCTCGCATGTATTAGACTTGGGCTGCGGTAATGGCGAGCTACTCGCACACTTACAACATAAGCTGAGCGTTAGCGGTTATGGTCTTGAGATTGACGAAGAAAAAATCAACGAAGCGATCGCCAAAGGCCTATCTATCGTTGAGCAAGATCTTAATGACGGCTTAGCGCGCTTCGCTGACAATAGCTTTGATACCGTGGTTATGGCACGAGCCCTACAAGCGGTCAAAGCGCCTGATACCTTATTGCTCGATATGCTACGGGTTGGGCGCGAAGCCATTATCACCTTTCCTAACTTTGCTCATTGGCAAAACCGTATCCATTTGGGACTCAAGGGCATGATGCCTGTCTCAGAGGCGCTGCCCTATGAGTGGTATGACACCCCTAACATTCATCTTTGTACTTTTAAGGACTTTGAGCAGCTATGTGCTCAGCATGATATTCATATTATCAACCGCTTTGCGGTGAGTGATTCGGATAAGGGTCATTCGCCACTTATGAGTGCACTTATTCGTCAAGCACCGAACTTACTGGCTGATGTGGCTATCTATAGAGTCACTAAACGCTGATATAAAGTTTTGTTTATATACTGAAACACCTTGTTTATTTTATGGCTATAGCCTTAATATTTTGTAACCAATTGATTTTATTAAGTACTAATGCTCTAAAACGAGCTTGATGTACGTAATTAGTATTTGAGTTTGGTAACTTTGGGTGTTAAGCTAGTTAAATATTGTCAATAGCCTCATATTGACTGCTACTTATTTTTTACGACTAGTTCGTTTTTTAGCGACTACTACTAGTCCACTCATAAAATAATAAGTCCAAATTATAAAGAGTAATCAGTTATCACCATATCTATTTATGGTATAGCTTTATTTTTTTCTGATTTTAATTTATGACTCACTTTCGGAGCCGCTATGAAACTATTAAAAGCCGCCTTGTTCACTGCTCTATTCTCTTGTGCAGGTCTTGCTAATGCTGAACTAATCTCAAACGTACCGCTTGATACTTCACGTTTTGAGCTGATGAGCATGGCCGATCTGTCTGCTCGTGCCGCACAAGGTAACGATCATGCGCAGTTTTATTTAGCCAAGCGTCTACAAAAAGGTGAAGGCATAGCGCAGAATACTCAGCAAGCGATTCAATGGTATACGCGCGCGGCCGAACAAGGCGTTGCTCCTGCTCAGCTTAATCTAGCGATTATGTATCTACGCGGTGAAGGGGTACAGCCTAATCTACAACAAGCCAAAGTATGGTTAGAAAAGGCCGCTATGCGTGGCGATAACCGTGCCAGCTATACGCTAGCCTTACTCGATGAGAAGCAAAAGAATTTAGTTGATGCCTATAAATGGTATGATTTAGCGGCTCGTGATGGAATGCTTGATGAGAAGGTACGTACTAAAGCCCGTGGCAAAATCGGTCAGTTGGCATTAAACCTTTCAAGCTCAGATATCGCTAGTGCTCGCAGCAAAGCCGATACTTGGTTTCAAAGTAAATAAATCTGTATTAAGTTAGCAGATAATAAAAATCCAGCCTTTTTGCTGGATTTTTTGTTTGGAATTTAAATACTTTAGCTTTTGTAGGGTGCGTTTTACGCACCGATAATGACGCTATCCTCAACCATAGGTGCATGGAATGCACCCTACACCTACTGAATTTTTTGGTTTTATAATATTAATATCAAATTAACTGGCTTCGATAATGGCAATCTCATCATCGGTTAAGTCATATAGCTTATAGACCATTTGGTCTATCTCACTATCGGTAGTTTCTATCTGTAGCATGAGCTGTTGGGCTTTGCTATGTTCGGCTAAAAAGTACTCTTCCCATTCGGCCTCATCACTCAAGCCCATTTTTATTTTCTTTTTTGCCAGCTCTTTGATGAACTCTACGTAAGTAAGCTCATGCCAGCTTTCTAGTTTTATATTAAATTTGCGCTGTAAGGTACGGTTAAATTTATTTTTATGCTCATGTAACTGCTGATTAAATAAAATAATAACATCTACTTTTTCAGAAAAATCCTCAATACTACTAGACATCTTTATTGGCATTCCTAATAAAGGCTCTTTATCTACTTGAAATATGTCACCTTGCATTTTCCCTTTATATTTAAGCCAAAATTTCATGGTAGTGCTGTTAAGTAGAGCAGTTAAGAACTTCAAACTTAACCTATCTGTTTTTATCGAAAAATATGTCTGTGACACATAACAATCAAAATTTGTATATGTAAAAGTAGGCTCAACACATTTTCTCAACGATAGTATTTTTTCTCCTGTAAAAAACCTCTCATCTCTAGCTCGATGTAAGCCGTATGGTTTATTATGTGAGGTAATTATTTTCTGAAATTTATCTAAATGATTTTTTATCAATGGAAAATCATCTAGACTATTCTTGTCCTTATAAGAAGAGTCAGTGTAAATAACCCAAAAGTCATTATCAGAAGCTCCATAATATTTTTTAAGCTTTTCTGATGTATAAAACGGCTTAATTAAGCTTAAATCTTTGACGTTTAGTTTCATATTCTCAAGCTCTAAAGTACTAAGATTGAATATCCCCTGTCCCGTATGAAAACCTTCACCTAATACATTACGATTTTTATCATTTAAAAAATCTTGTGGTGCTACTATGCCTTGAGCAACTTCGTCTTTATCTAGCTCGAAATCCTGTTGCAGACTTATCTTTTTTAAAATGTGATTATTTTGACTATTTATAAAATGTAATAGCTTCCCTGTACTTTTTATCTTATTTATTTCCGACTTGAAGTAAGTGGCTGCATTATTATCTCTACCTAGAAACGATACAACTGAGTCATAACTAGATTTCTTATTATTTAGTCTGGAGTAATTTAATTTATAAATATCGTTGTCTTCAGTATTTGACATAACATATACCATCGTTTGAATACCAGCATCTTCAAATACCTTGTAATCTCCAAAATCCACGAACTCGTATATTTTAGCTTTTTTGAGTATCGCATCTCTAAAATTTGAACCGCCAGCATTTGTTATCCAGTTGTTAGGGGCAATGATACCTATAAGACCCGTTTCTTTTTTTACAATATCTAATGCTAAGTCACCAAAGAAATACCATAAATCCATCTTACCTTGATAAATATTATGATTTCTAAGACCGTCAAATGCACTTTTAGAAGTATATTCCTTTACATAAGGCGGATTACCAATCACCACATCAAAGCCACCTTTTGCAAAGACTTGTGGGAAGGCCGTTTGCCAATTAAAGGCTTTATCTCCTGCGACCTCTATATCATCAATCAGTGAATTGCCACATTGGATATTATCATTTAGATTATTGAGCTTACGTCTAGGCTGCGCGGTACGTAGCCATAATGACAGCTTGGCAATCTCAACGCTCTCCTCATTAATATCAACGCCAAATAGATTATTCTCAAGAATACTGTTTTCGATATCAGGAAATATCATACTATCGCCGTACAGCTTGGCGTGTAGCTCATCGATATAACTGTGCTCAGCGATTAAGAAATTCAGCGCCTCATTTAAGAACGCCCCACTGCCGCAGGCAGGATCACACACCGTAATTTGTAATAGCCAGTTGCGATAGCTCTCAAGAGCTGAGTCTTGAGATTGCAGCGTCTCTTTAGCTTTACCAGTCAGCTTTTTGGGCTTAATAAAATCCTCATCGATAATAGCCAACTCAGACTTTTTATCTGCACATAACTTACCAATCGTGTTTTCGACAATATATTTGGTGATGTATTTGGGCGTATAAAACACCCCATCCTTTTTGCGCTTAGTCTGCGATTTATCGACCGCCTCGCCTGCCAGCTGTGCTTTTACCTCGTCCAGCTCTGATAACGAGTTCTCAAAGATATGGCCTAAAATATTGACGTCCACCTCACTGGCGAAGTCGTATTCAGACAAAATGAGAATATGAGTGCGTAGTAGCTCATCACTAATCACCATGCTATCGAGCAACGTATCAGGACGGAATAGCCCACCATTATAGGCAAATATCTCGCTATGCTCATCTTTATGCCCTTGATCCAAATAGCCAAAATAGGCTTTGACCCTATCGTACAAAGGCACTGTCATTTTTAGCGCTTTGAGCTGCTGCCACTCATTAATCATACCTTTGGCAAAGTTAGCAGGGAGTAGATGACTGTCCTCAGCGAAGAAAATAAATAGCAATCTATCCAGTAGCTTTTGTGACTTTTGAAATAATAGTAATGCATCGATATCAGCATTATTAGCGGTTAAGTCAGCGAATAGCTCACGCTTGAATACTGAGTAATCCTTGTACAGCTGCTTAGTGATCGCCTCCTCTTGTGATATCGACTCCGACTTAATCTTAGCTGGCAAATCCGCTATCATGCTGGTCTGACGTAATAGTAAATACAATAGCGCAAATCTATCTTGAGTCATCGCAAATAGATCAAACTCTTCATACTCAACGGCATTATCAATATACAGCCGTAGCTTTTGGAAGTTAGACGTAATGACATAACGACACTTGGGCTGATTATTCTTATAACCAAACGCTTGCGCCTCGATTTTTCCCATATCGGTAGTATTCATGCCTTTTAGCTCAATGACTCCGATAGCATCGCCATCTTTGAGTATCGCCCCATCGGCCTTTTTACTACTGGTTTGATTTTTAAACTCAGTGGTCAGGTCATAATTAGGATTAGGATTGAGCGTATAGTCAAAGACATCAACGAACAGATCACGCAAAAAGCCTTCTTGATATTGCTCCTCTTTACTTAAGCGAATATTATCTTGCTTGATAGGGTCCAAAAAGCAATCAGCGTAACTTTGCCATGCCTTACTCAGTAGCTGAGCATCTAGTTCTTTGACATATCTATTGACTACTACTGACTGAAACAGAGACATACGAGCGCCTTAAAGTAAATTCGGTAAACCGCAAAGTGAAACAAGAGTGTCGTGCAAGAGAGAATAAAACTAGCCTGCATGAGTTTACTATAATCGAGCGCTAACAGGGAAGAGATGGCCATTAATGATTGCTTAATAACTTGTAGAACAAATATCATAAACCCCCAAAACCTAGCCAAAATTTGCTACACTACGCCCGCATTTATCAATTCCACAATCTGATAGATGCTATCACTTTTTTTAATAAAATTTTAATCCACCATTGCACTAGGTTTACGACTTAGCCAGCAGGAGAATCATATGAGCACTACCCAAAATAATACCCCTGATAATTCTAAAAAAGCCCCTAAATACGATAGCGAAGTAAATAATATCGTCGTCGCCGCGCTTTATAAGTTCACTCGCTTTACTGACTTCGAGAATTATCGCCAGCCTATCTTAGATATGATGTTAGATAATGACGTCAAAGGCACCTTGCTCATCGCCGGCGAAGGCATTAACGGCACGATATCAGGCAGTCGTCAGGGCATCGATAATGTCTTAGAATACTTACGTAGCATCGACGCTATCGGTAGCTTTACTTTTAAAGAGTCTTATACCAGCGAGCAGCCGTTTTATCGCACCAAGGTCAAACTCAAAAAAGAAATCGTTACCATGGGCGTAGAAGATATCGATCCATTGCAATCCGTCGGCCGCTATGTCAAACCCAAGGATTGGAACGCATTAATATCTGATCCTGATGTGATCTTGATCGATACGCGTAATGATTACGAAGTGCAAATCGGTACCTTCCAAAACGCGGTCAACCCTAATACGGAAACCTTTCGTGATTTCCCAGAATATGTCGCCAAAGAGATGGATCCTGCTAAACATAAAAAAGTCGCGATGTTCTGCACGGGCGGTATCCGCTGTGAGAAATCGACGGCTTATATGCGTCAACAAGGCTTTGATGAGGTCTATCACTTAGAAGGCGGTATCTTAAAATATCTGGAAGAAGTGCCGCAAGATCAGTCGATGTGGCAAGGCGACTGCTTTGTGTTTGATAACCGCGTCTCGGTCAATCATAATCTAGAAAAAGGCGATTATGAGCAGTGTTTTGCTTGCCGTATGCCGATCACCAAAGCTGATATGCAATCTAGCGCTTATATCAAAGGCGAATCTTGCCCGCATTGTATAGATAAGGCTACTGACGAGCAAAAAGTACGCTTTCGTGAGCGTGAACATCAGATGCAATTGGCATTAAAGCGCGGAGAAGTCCATATCGGTAGCGATGTAATTGACGTTATAGAAAAGCGCAAGGCAGCTAAGATTGAAGCTCGCCGTAAAGCTGACGCGGCGAATAAAGCCAAATAGTTTTCGCTTAAAACATAGGCAAAAGAGTCGCGTAGGGTGCTCTCCATCGCACCATCTATGATTTACAACTTCATTAATAGTGCGTGGAACGCACCCTACGACAAAACATCATTTTAATTAAGTCGTTAAGTTTTCCATAAAAAGAGAGGCACTATAAATAATAGCGCCTCTTTTTTTATATCTCTTCTATGAGGACTATAAATCTAGTCCGCTCACGATTTAGCTACCACGGTAAGTGCTAAATCCATAAGCAGATAAAGTAATAGGTACATGATAATGATTGTCGTCATCAATGTTGAAGTTCACTTCGACATAAGGATAAAAAGACTCTAAACCTTTATTTCGAAAGTACGGTGAAGTCTCAAAAATTAATTTATAAGTACCATCGTGGTCAGCATTATCTGCATTCGATAAAAAAGTACCGATACGGCCATTACTATCCGTTTTTTGCTCGTTAAGCAGTTTCCACTCACCGTTTTCTTGCATCATCAATTTTACATTAACATCTGGCGCAGGCATACCCGTGCTTATGTCTAAAATGTGGCTTGATAACTGATAATCGTCTTGACTAGCGGCTTGGCTGGCAGTTGCAGTCATAGCTAATACGCCACCCAAAGCAGCCGCTTTTAATATATTCATTTTCATAAAAATCCTATTAATCGTTCAAATTATTTTATTATTGATCACTTATTGTTCTAACGCTAATTTCTGATACTAATTTTTTTTGAAATTAACTTTGTGAAGCTCATAAAAATAGTAAACACTAGAGCTCATCAGTTGTGTAGTATAAGTTGTCAAAACTAATTCATCGTCAAGAAAATGTTAATTAATATAATAGTGAGTAAGCTAATCTTAATCTCTGAGAAACATAAGCTATAGCATAAAAAATGGCAGACAATCTCAAGGATTATCTGCCATTGGTTAAAAGTGCATTAACTTTAGAACAAGATACGTACGCGAATGGTTTCTTCAACGTCTTTTAATTGATCAAGCGCGGCATCAGAGTCTTGATAGTCGACATCCATAATTAAATAACCGACATCGCCTTCAGTCATGAGGCTTTGCGCTAAGATATTGATATGCGCTTCGGCGAACAGACGGTTGATTTGTGACAATACGCCTGGGACGTTTTTGTGGATATGTAATAGACGATGGGTGCCCTCTTTGAACGGAATAGAAACCTCAGGGAAGTTCACTGCCGTTATCGTATCGCCTTTGTCTGAATAGCTGACAAACTTCTCAGCGACTTCGAAGCCGATATTCGCCTGTGCTTCCTGCGTTGAGCCACCGATATGCGGTGTCAAAATCACATTGTCGAACTTACGCAGTGGCGATTCAAACTCTTGATCTGCAGACTTTGGCTCTTTTGGGAACACATCGATTGCCGCGCCCAATATCTTGCCAGATTCTAATGCCGCTGCCAAATCATCAATCTCAACACAAGTACCGCGAGCAGCATTAATAAAGTAGCTGCCCTCTTTCATCTGCGCAAATTGCTTAGCGCCCATCATATAGCGTGTGCTTGGTAGATCAGGCACATGCAAGGTAACGATATCCGCCTTGCCTAATAATTCCTCTAAGCTAGCTACTTGCTCAGCGTTACCAAGGGGTAATTTGGTCACCACATCTTGGTAGATAACTTTCATGCCGAAGCTCTCTGCCAGTACAGACAGCTGCGAGCCTATAGAACCATAACCGACGATACCGATAGTCTTGCCGCGCACTTCATGCGAATTAGTAGCTGACTTACCCCAGCCGCCGCGATGGACGGTCGCATTCTTTTCAGGTATGCCGCGATAGAGCATGATAGCTTCGGCTAATACCAATTCTGCAACTGAGCGGGTGTTAGAGTATGGCGCGTTAAAGACAGGAATACCTAGCTCGCGAGCCGCTTCCAAGTCAACTTGGTTCGTACCGATACAAAAGCAACCAATACCGATAAGCTTTTCCGCATGCTCAAGTACTTCACGAGTTAACTGAGTACGCGAACGAATACCAACAAAATGGGCGTCTTTTATTTTTTCGATCAGCTCATCTTGATCGAGCGCATGGCTTAGATATTCGATATTGCTATAACCAGCGCCTTCTAATACCTTTAAGGCGTTCTCGTGCAGGCCTTCGAGTAATAAAAAACGGATCTTATCTTTTTGTAGTGATAGCGCCATATGAAAACTGTCCTATAATTAACTAAGGTGAGTTGCACGAATGCAAAGAAAAATGATGCAATCATCTTACACAAATTAACCCCATGATGTTAGGGACAAGCTTAAATAAATAGTTACTATTTTTTACTTAAGTTTTTTCCTGAATTTATGCGTAAATCTATCCAATCAAGTTAATGAGCTTTTGTGTTCTCTCTATATAGGCTAGCGGTCTGTTATTATTCACGGTAAACTACAACACGCTCTATAATATACAAAATAATGCTAGCTCAAACTTGGTAACTATACATTGAGACCCTTATGACTGTATCACCGACCATGCACAACCGCCCTGCTCACGAACGTACTCATGCCGCAGATCAAGCTGATAATCAAGACAATAGCAATGAGACGATAATCAGTACGTCTGCTGCGAATACTATTGCTGTACAGGCTATCCTAGATACACTCGTTGATAACCATCAATTTGATGAGAGTCAGATCAAAACGGATAGCGAGAGTTTAGAGCATTGGGGTAAAGACTGGACCAAGCATTTCGCGCCAGCGGCCGCTGCAATTGTGTTTCCAAAGTCGACCGAGCAAGTGCAAACGATTGTCTTATTGGCTAATGAGCATCAAGTCGTATTGACGCCAAGTGGCGGTCGCACGGGGCTATCTGCAGGCGCAGTTGCAGCTGATGGTGAGATTGTCGTCAGCATGGATAAGATGAATCGTATCGGTCAGTTTTATGCCGCCGATCGCTTGGTTGAGATCGAAGCAGGCGTAGTCACTCAGCAATTGCAACAGTTTGCGGAGTCAAAGGACTTATACTACCCTGTTGATTTTGCCTCCGCAGGTTCGAGCCAAATGGGCGGTAATATCGGCACCAATGCCGGCGGTATCAAGGTGATTCGTTATGGTATGACCCGTCAGTGGATTATGGGTCTGACCGTAGTCACAGGTAAAGGCGATATCTTAGAGTTGAATCGCGGTATGGTCAAAAACGCTACAGGTTACGATTTGCGCCAATTGTTTATCGGTAGTGAAGGCACGCTAGGCTTGGTCACTCATGCGCAGATTAAGCTTGAGCGCTTGCCACAAGACTTGAGCGTCATGGTGCTCGGCATGGATAACTTTACTGACGTGATGAATGTGCTCTCCGCTTTTCAAGCCAAAATTGATCTGACTGCTTTTGAGTTCTTTGATGATACGGCTATCGATAAGCTGATGGCGCATGGGCAAGTCCAAGAGCCGTTTGAGTCGCGGACTAAGTTTTATACTTTGCTTGAGTTTGAAGCGCCTTATGAGCCAATTATGGATAAGGCTATGGCGATATTTGAGCACTGTATGGAGCAAGGCTGGGTCGTTGATGGGGTTATGAGTCAGAGTATGGCGCAAGCTGAGGAGCTGTGGAAGTTGCGTGAATATATCTCTGAGACTATCTCAGTATTTACCCCTTACAAGAATGATGTCTCCGTACTTATTAGCCATGTGCCCAACTTTATTGCCGATATCGATCATATCGTCAGTAGTAATTATCCTGACTTTGAAGTCTGCTGGTTCGGTCATATTGGCGATGGTAATCTGCATCTAAATATTCTCAAGCCCGACGCTATGAGTAAAGATGAATTCTTTGAGGAATGTCAAATCGTCAATAAATACGTCTTTGAGACGGTACAAAAATATGGCGGCTCAGTGTCTGCGGAGCATGGTGTCGGCATGACCAAAAAGCCTTATCTACAATACAGTCGTAGCGCAACAGAGATTGAATATTTAAGAGAAGTCAAAAAAGTATTCGACCCTAATAATATTATGAACCGTGGTAAGATTTTTGATATGTAGTTCGTATTAAGCCATAAAAAAGACGCTAAACCCTGAAGGCTAGCGTCTTTTTTATGGCTTAAATATTCTATCTTGCAACGAGTCGTTCAGAGGAGAAGATGACTACGCTAAATCAAAAGTTTATTAGATATAAAGCTAGAATGAGTAGTATGGCCAAAAACCCTTGGACCACTAAAAAGGCTTGATGTGGGCTAGCAATATGGCGGAACATATTGACTAAAGCATTATAAGTAATACCTGCAGCATGGATACTTGGTGAAGCCGCAAAAGTTTTAATCGTTTCTAAAAACTGCTCATGACGCTCAGCTGACCAATTGTGAGGTGTGAATGGTAAATAGGGTGATAAACTGTTGGCTTGACTCTTAGTACTTGCCGACCATGACCAGCGCTCTAGAAACAATAAGCGCATTCGCCAGTCATCGAACATACGCTGATCTATAGGCTGTAATAGAGGTATTTCGATATCGTCGTGGCGTTTGTCAGCACGAATCTTTTGCATCAGCGCTACTATCTCAACTTTACTGCCTTCTATACACTGCAAAAACTGGCCATTGCCATAACATAAAATACCAGTAATACCGTGCTGCTTGTTATAAACAACGGCGTGGCTTTCTATATGTTCCGCTATATACCTATCTAGACGAGTTTTTAGAGTAGCACTACTCACGTAGACTAGACGAACTAGCGCCGTATCTGATAATTTTTGTAGTGTTTTTTCTATATTATTCTTATCTGAATCATTCTTATCTAAGTTACTGCTGTCTAAATCACTGCTATCTAAATTCATGATGAACAATCCCAAAATTAGCTTTTTAATAGAGATAATAAGCTTATGACTATTATCTGCGATTACCGTTAAGCGAATTAGAATTCATGATGAGGGTAGATTATAAATCTTAACAATTAGCTATAATAAATAATATAGCTAATACAAAGCTATTACAATAGATGAGCCGTCCATAATATACATGTTAAACGCTTGATAAATTCTCTGAACTAAAAGTAAGGTTTATTTAAAAGACGCTTTTAACCTTGGGGTTTATTACGTATTTTATAAAAATAGAATAAATATGCCTATCATAAGGTTAAAAACCCTTGAACGACCAAAAAAGCCTGATGAGGCGCTGCTATATGACGAACCATATTACCCAAGGCATTATAAGTTATACCAGCAGCATTGATATGTGGTGGTTTTTCAAACGTTCTTATAATTTGTAAAAACTGCGCTGTATGTATAGATGTCCAGCTATACGGAGCAAAAGGCAAAAAAGGTGCTAATTGTACAGCCTGTCTTTTGGTGGCAGGTGACCATAGCCAACGCTCTAAAAACAGCAAACGCATACGCCAATCAATGAAGATACGCTGATCGATGGCTTGTACTAGCAATATCTCTATATCTTTATGCCGCTTGTCAGAGAATATACGTTGCTGCAATGCCAATACCTTGGTCTTTTCGCCTTCTAAACATTGTAAAAAGTGTCCGTTGCCATAACATAAAGTACCAGTGATACCTTGTTGCTCATTATAATTACGAGCATGCGCTTCTACTTCATCAAATATTGAGGCTTTTAGTCGTGAGCTTAGCGTCAAACTACTGACATAGACCAACTGAATCAACGCTGAATCTGCTATATGATCCAAAGTACTCAGCTTGCTATTGTTATCCAAAGACATAAAAATAATTCCAAAATTCGCCCTATCCATTGAGCGATAAATAAAAGCTAGCAAATGTACTAACAACGACTACAAGTCATAGACTCACAAGAAGGCAGCAAATGATTACTACGTTAAACTATCCTATATTTTTAGACTTGTTATGATAGCAGCTTGACGAAAAGCAATGACGAATAGCCGTTGTAAAATAAAAACCTTGAGTGCTTATGTTATCTTTACAGCACAGCAATGACTAATGTAGCAGTGAGTTAGCAATGAGCGGCGGCTTGAGTTAAATCTTATAACTCATTGTAATTGCATGGATAATTTATTGTAACGATTCTAACTATTTATTGGTATGTTTTTATCTATATGGTTACAAGAAACTTTGAGCACAGTCCTTTGAGCACAGTCTTTTGAGCACAGTCTTTTGAGCATAATCAAAAACAAAGACAAATATGACGGCCCCAATGACAACAAAAGCGACAACAAGAGCAACGAAAGGAACATTATGAGTAAAATAGAAAAGTTAGACGATCTGCACTTAACCATTGCTGAGATTAAAAAGAAAGATTATCCGCAACTAAAAGCCCTAATGGATCGAGTCTATGCCAATTTAGGTGGCTCTTGGTCAAAGACTACGATTAATAGCTTGATTGATGCTTTTCCTGAGGGTCAAATTGCTTTATTCGATCATGATCAACTGATCGGTATCGTTTTATCAGTAAGGGTTGACTACGCTAGATTTTCAAACCCGCATACTTATGAGGACTTGATCGGTCTCAAAGAGATTATCAAAGACGATCCTACTGGCGATGCTATTTATGGCTTGGACGCGCTTATCGATCCTGACTATCGGGGCTATCGCTTAGGTCGCAGGCTCTATGATGCCCGTAAAGAGCTATGTCGTCAGCTCAATCTGCGCTCTATTCTCGCAGGGGGCCGTATTCCTAATTATCACAATCATCAAGATTTGACCCCAGGCGAATATATAGATGCCGTCGAGTCACGTGAGATTCATGACTCAGCGCTATCGTTTCAGCTATCCAATGGCTTTATTGTTAAGCGTATTTTGACCGGCTATTTGCCTGATGATAAGCAGTCAAAAGGCTTTGCGACCTTGCTTGAGTGGGCAAACATCTATTACGAGCCGCAAGTCTATAAGCCTAACACCCGCAAGTCTGAGGTGCGTATCGGTGGTATTCAGTGGCAGATGCGTGAGGTTGAGTCACCTGAAGAATTGCTACAACAAGTTGAATTCTTTGTCGATATTATGGCCGACTATAACTCTGACTTTGCCTGTCTGCCTGAGTTCTTTAATGCGCCGCTGATGGGACTGTGTGAATCGACCGATCAAAATGTCGCGATACGGTTCTTAGCAGGATATACCGAATGGTTTAAGAATGAAATATCGCATCTAGCGGTCAGCTATAACGTCAACGTTATTTGCGGATCGATGCCGCTACTCGATGAAAACGATGTGCTGTATAACGTCAGCTATCTGTGTCGCCGCGATGGAACGGTTGAGGAGCAACGCAAGATTCATATTACTCCGCATGAGCGCAGTGCATGGGTGATTGAAGGTGGTGATAAAGTCCAAGTATTCGACACAGATTCTGGTCGCATTGGTATTTTAGTTTGTTATGACGTTGAGTTCCCAGAGCTGGCGCGTTTGATGGCGCTTGATGATATGGACATCTTATTTGTACCTTTTTGGACCGACACCAAAAACGGCTATTTGCGTGTGCGTATCTGTGCTCAAGCTCGTGCGGTCGAAAACGAGTGCTATGTGATGATCTGTGGCTCAGTAGGTAACTTACCGCAGGTTGAGAGTCTCGATATTCAGTATGCGCAGTCGTCTATCTTTTCGCCATCGGACTTTGCCTTTACCCATGATGCTATTATGGCCGAGACTACACCTAATACTGAAATGGTATTCTTCTCCGATGTCAATTTGGACAAGCTCATTCATGTCCGTAATGAGGGCTCAGTCCATAACTTGCTGGATCGCCGTGATGATTTATTTAGCCTAAAGTGGAAACGTAAAGTAGCAGTTTCTGCCAGCAAATTGAGCGATGAGGAACGTCGTGAGAACTCAGGTAGCGTACTGTTAGGTGACCCACTGCAAGGTCGTGCACAAAAATTTTAGCGTCTTGAATATATTTGAACTTTAAACAAACGGCTGACGATTCAGCCGTTTATTTTTATCTACTTGATGCCTCATTTAAAAGGGTACTGTTATGTCTACCGACACTATAGAATCTAATCCAACGCCCGTTAAAAGCCCAAAGCAAAAGGCATGGTCAATAGTCAAAAACGTGCTCTTATATGGCTTTATATTTTTGTTTATTTATACTGCTGTTAACTGGTGGCGCCAGCCTATCATGCCAGCTGATCCACAATTGCAGTTGACGGACTATCAAGGCCAAGCTGTCGATTTGGCAAGTCTAAGTGCCGATAAACCAACGCTGATATACTTTTGGGGAACTTGGTGTTCGATCTGTAGTGTAACTTCCCCAACTATCAATAAGCTGGCTATAGCAGATAACTATCCTGTAGTGACAGTGGCGATAAAGTCTGGTAGTGATCAAGATCTGCAAGCTTACTTAAGCGAGCATAATTATAATTTTACGACTATTAACGATGTAGAAGGTGAGATATTTGATGATTGGCAAGGACAAGTAACGCCGTCGTATGTGATTCTAAAAGATGGTGAAATGACGCAAGGGTTGACAGGTATTCAGCCGTTATGGTCGCTTAAACTGCGGCTGTGGTTGAGTTCATTTTGAAAGATACAAGACTTGCCAATTTAATAAATTAGCAGGTCTTTATTGTCGATATTTTGATGACACAAGTTATTAGCTATTAACCAAGCAACTCATCCAACGCTTTATACTCGTACTCTAACGCTTCAGCCACCGCTTCGTAAGTCACATAACCTTGCAGTGTGTTAACGCCTTTGGCAAACGCAGGATTGTCGAGACAAGCTTGCTTCACGCCTTTTTTGGCCAGTGCTAATATATACGGCAATGTCACATTGGATAGCGCGAGAGTCGATGTTCGCGGCACTGCACCTGGCATATTAGCCACCGCATAATGAATGATGCCGTGCTTGGTGTAAGTCGGATTATCATGAGTCGTAATCCGATCGGTAGTCGCAAACAATCCGCCTTGGTCAATAGCGATATCGACAACGACACCGCCATCATTCATCGATTCAATCATCTCTTCACTGACGAGCTTAGGTGCTGCTGCCCCTGGTATCAGTACGGCTCCGATAACTAAATCGCTATTTTTGACAGCTTTAGCAATGTTCAGCTTAGTTGACATCAATGTCTGCACGTCATTGCCGAACAGCTCAGATAGCTGTTTGAGACGTTTCGGATCAAGATCTAAGATCGTCACATCAGCGCCAAGACCGATCGCCATTTTGGCCGCTTCAGTACCTGAGACGCCGCCACCAATGATCGCCACCTTACCTTTTTGTACACCTGGAACGCCGCCGAGCAATATGCCCTTGCCGCCATAAAACGACTGCAAAAATTGTGCGCCGATCTGCGTACTCATACGCCCTGCGATCTCACTCATAGGCGTAAGCAGCGGCAGTGAATTATCCGCTAACTGTACAGTTTCATAGGCAATACCCGTAACTTTTTTATCGACTAATGCTTTAGTCAGCTCAGATTCTGCTGCTAGGTGTAGATAAGTAAAAAGCGTTAAATCTTCTCTAAAATATTGGTACTCTGATGACTGTGGCTCTTTAACCTTAATAACCAGTTCAGCCTGCCAAGCTTCTGCCGCACTATCAACGATAGTAGCACCGACATTCTTATAATCTTCATCTGTGAATTGCGAGCCCATTCCCGCATTGGTCTCAACATAGACATCATGACCATTATCAACTAAGGCACTAACGCCATTCGGTGGTAGGCCGACACGGTTCTCATTGTTTTTAACTTCTCTTGGAATTCCTATTTTCATGGTTGCTCCTTGCAGTATTGTTTTGAGAGTTATTTGTGTATTAACTCATTTATCTTAATCGTAACACTTATTTTAACTTGCGAATGCTTTTCTTATTGTTTGTCTAAAATATGCTTAAGCTCTGCTATTACTACTGTAGAATCGAAGTACTCTAGAAGTAGTGTGATACTACTGAAATGCAGCACACTCCAAACAAAAAAATCCTCACAATAGCATGGGCTATCATAAGGACTTTTTACTAATTAGCGTTTATTAAGTCAAAAACCTATGGCATAAAGCGCTGTGCTGCTGGCATCTTTTTCATCAGTATCCAGTAGATAGCACCGGCTGGAACTAAGCTGGCATACCAAGAGATGCTCGAGAAAATTAAGGCAACCACAATACCGACAACCATGGCGATAATCGCTGCCATATTGACACCTTTGTAAGGGCCATTCTCGTCATATAACTTATCAATATCGAGTTTTTGCTTGCGAATGATGTAGTAATCGACTACTAAAATAGCAAAGATAGGCCCTAAGAATGCTGAGTAGGTCTGAATAAATAAGTTCAAACCTGCCGCTGACTCATCTTTGACTAGCTCCCATGGGAAGGTACAAAATGCAAGCAAACCAACTAATATGGCCGCAGTCTTGAACTTAATCTTGAAGATATCCATTAACGCATAAGCAGGTGGTACCACGTTATTTAGAATGTTGGTTGTGACCTGTGCGAAGGCAATGAACAGCATGGTGATAATCAACAGAGGCTTATTGTCAACGGCGCTTGAGAACACTTTGATAGGATCGACTTCTCCAGTGGCACTCGTGACCATCAGACCGATCAAACCCATAAATAAAGTTGCTGGTAGGATTGAGTTGGCATAGATGGCGACTTGACGAAACAGCCCAACCTCTTTTTTTAATTCACGCGAGTAGTCTGAAACGTTGAGCATCATGGTGCTATAGACACCTAGGAATAACATGGTCGCACCCCAAAACGGCGCACCCCAAGTCCCTTCAACATTGACTAGATTGGTTGATATCGCATCTCCATACTTATTAATAACACTAATAAACATGTAGATCAGTGAACCGATAATAAATACTGAACCAATATTTTCCAGCCATTTGATACCGTGAAAGCCTAATACGGATAGTGCAATCTGCAAAAACTGAAAGCCAATAAAGAAAACAACGATATTGTTATAATCGAATAAGGCATCAGAGACCAAGTTCAGCGCGCCAGCGCCAATCCAACTTTGGAAACCGTACCAGACGATTGCCGGTATCGAACGCACTAACGCTGGAATACGGTTACCTGTAAAGCCGAATGACGATCGGCACTGCACCATAAATGGAATACCATACTTATGGCCTGCACGACCATTAATCATCAGGGCTGCGCCGATGACACTACAACCAATGGCAATCGCCAGTACAACCTGTAGTAGATTTAGAGTCCCGACCAAACCAGAGCCCACAGTGAAGGTTGCGATAGAGACACAGCCACCGAGCCATGCGAAAAGATACGACCAAGGATCCATGATACGTGTGGTTTGTGGAGCTAGACTCTCCTCTCCGATAGTTTTATGATCAATTATCTCTACCCCTGCTGTGGTGGCAGCTTTTGAATTTTCCATTTTGCTCTCCTTCCTTGAGAAAGTACTAGGGTCCGTCAGTGACTGTATTTAGTCATCAAACACCCTAAATATCTTTGGATGACTTCTTATTTAATAGGTGCCGCATAAGCGCCTATTTTGCTGGTTTTTAATCCGCAACCGACTAATGCTTCAATCATACGTGTGGCAACCGTAACCCCATCGATAACCGGAACTCCAGTCTCTTGAGTCAACCACTCGGTCAAATCTGCCATACCAGCACAGCCTAATACTACGGCTTCGCAATTGTCTTCTTTTACAGCGCGCAATACCTCATCACGTACCTTTTCCCGAGCGCCTGACCCTTCATCCTCTAACGCCAATACTGGTATTTCAGCTGAGCGCACACGACGACAGCGATGCGATAAGCCATAGCCATGAATGAGCTCTTCAATCACAGGCACTGAACGTGGCAAGGTTGTGACGACACTAAAAGAAGTCGAAATCATGCTAGCCGCTTTAACCGCCGCTTCACAAATACCTAGCACTGGTCCTGAAAATACTTCACGACATGCACCGATACCTGGATCATCGAAGCAGGCGACAACCACGCCATCAACGCCATCAGCTTCCGCTTGTTTTAAGCGCGCCAGTAAGCCTGGTACTGACATTGCTTCGTCATAATGACCTTGTATAGATGCAGGAGCGTCTATGCCTGATGCGCCAATAATTTGGGTTCCTGCACTGGCTCTTTGACGGGCGCTCTCTACAATTTTATCGGTCATCGAAACAGTCGAATTTGGATTCATGACTAAAATTTTCATACAGATTCCTTGCCTTGTATCATCATTAACTTTAAAAAAACTATATTTTGTTAACAATCATTGTTAACTATTATTGTTAACAATACAACTATTTTTTTATTTTTGTTGTATGCGTAGATACAGCGCACTATAATCGCTGCTATGACTAAACCAAAAATCAAAAAACAGATCCTTGAAGATGAAGCCATCCCAGAGCAAATCATCATCAACTCAATAGTAGCCGCTGTTTCAGAACAACGGTTACCTGCTGGTACCAAGCTAGGTGAGCAGGTATTGAGTGACTTATTTCAGTGCAATAGAGCTAATGTAAGACGTGCGCTCTCAACTCTTGCTACTATGCATGTCGTACAATTACAGCCCAATCGAGGGGCTTTTATTTCGACACCATCGCCAAAAGAAGCCGAAGATGTTTTTTCAGCTCGTCGTATCATAGAACGTACGCTAGCGTGTCAAGTAATAAATAATGCTACTGTACAAGATATGGTCGACATGCGAGCGATTATCAAAGCGGAAGCTGAAGCACGGGCGCAAGGTAATAAGCCTGCCGAACTACGGTTGTCGCGCGAGTTTCACATGCATCTAGCGACTATCGCTGATAACCGAGTGCTTGAACACTTTTTGAATGAGCTGACGTTACGTACGACACTGATCATAGGGCTATATAATGAAGCTGGCTCCTCTAACTGTGCTGAAGATGAGCATTTGGGCATCGTACAGGCTATCGAAGCCAAAGATGAGAAGCTTCTCATAGGCTTGATTGATGAGCATTTGCAGCATCTGGAGTCTGGGCTTAATTTTAAAAGCACGACAAAATCATTATTCGACTTAGCGGAGCAGCTTGTTATTTCTCCAAATTAAAACGCGCCTATAATAAAGCTTCTGATCAGCCACTACTTTCTTTGTCTATATAATCTGTGCCACTTCTTTTTTTAAACCCTTTCCTTATATATTAATTCGCAACATTGGCAGGCTTATCAGAGTTTTATCTCCCCTATTTTTAGTCACTTATTTATCCTATAATAGGTGGCTTTACTTTTGCTGATCATAACTGTTTACCTGTGAATGATCTGTTAAGCTATTAGCTGCACTGCTCTAAATTATCAGCCCCAAATTGCCACCCCTCCACTATATGAATAGAGATAAACACTAAGACTATGACTGAATCTATCGACTATAAAGACACTTTAAACCTAGCGGACACACCCTTTGCTATGCGCGCGAATTTGGCTAAACGCGAGCCTGATTGGTTGGCTGCGTGGGAGGCCGACGATGTCTACGGTAAAATTCGTCAAGCGCGTATAGGCGCACCTAAGTATATTTTGCATGATGGCCCTCCCTATGCGAATGGTCAGATTCACTTAGGTCACGCGGTCAATAAAGTACTCAAAGACATTATTGTTAAGTCAAAGACGCTTTCAGGATTCGATGCGCCTTATGTGCCAGGCTGGGATTGTCATGGCTTACCTATCGAACAAAAAGTCGAGGCAAAAGTAGGTAAAGTCGGCAAAAAGGTATCAGCGACTGAGTTTCGTGGTCTGTGCCGTGAGTATGCGACTACCCAGATTGAACTACAAAAGATAGATTTTAAGCGCTTAGGTATCTTTGGTGATTGGGACAACCCTTATCTCACCATGAACTTTACGCAAGAGGCTAATATCGTCCGTGCATTGGCTAAGATTCATGAAAATGGCCATGTGACGCGCGGTATGAAGCCAGTTAATTGGTGCTTGGACTGTACCTCTGCATTGGCTGAAGCAGAAGTGGAATATCAAGATAAAGCCTCTGATGCTATTTATGTCAGTTTTGATGTATTGGGGACGGACAAGGTTGCTGCGTTTGCTGATATTGAAGACACTATTGAAGCGGTTATTTGGACGACTACACCTTGGACGTTGCCTGCTAACCAAGCTATCTCGGTACATCCTGAGCATGACTATAGTGTCGTGGCTACCCAAAAGGGTAATCTGCTATTAGCCACCGAGCTTATCGACACCGCGATGGAAGCGCTGGAATTGACCAATCAAGGTTTGCTTGCTACCGTTGCTGGTCGTGAGCTTGAAGGCTTGCTCGCCCAACATCCGCTTATCAAAGATCGTCAAGTGCCAGTTATCTTAGGGGATCATGTGACCGTCGATAGTGGTACGGGTCTAGTGCATACTGCGCCCGGTCATGGTCTTGACGATTATAATGTCGGTCTAAAATATGGTCTGCCCGTCGAAAACCCCGTCGGTGGTAATGGTGTCTATTTAGAGAGCGCAGCGGTATTTGCCGGCGAGCATATCTATAAAGCCAATCCAAAGATTATCGCCACTTTACAAGAAAACGGTCATTTGGTTAGCCATACTAAGATTGAGCACAGCTATCCGCATTGCTGGCGTCATAAGTCGCCGATTATCTTTCGCGCAACACCGCAGTGGTTTATTAGCATGGAAGCTAAAGGTTTGCGTGAGCAAGCGCTTGCTGATATTCCAACGGTAAATTGGACCCCAGCTTGGGGTCAGAATCGCATTGAGTCGATGATGAATGGTCGTCCAGACTGGTGTATCTCACGCCAGCGTACGTGGGGCGTGCCGATTGCTTTTTTTACTCATAAAGAGACGGGTGAGCTGCATCCTAATACGCTAGAGCTCATGGAAGTTGCGGCGCAAAAAATTGCTGCTGGTGGCGTCGAAGCATGGTTCGATGCCAGCTGTGAAGACTTCTTAGGCGCGGAAGCTAAGGATTATGATAAAGCGACTGATACTTTAGACGTTTGGTTTGACTCAGGAACCACCCATTTTGCTGTCCTTGAGCAGCGCGATGAACTAACCAATCCTGCAGACATGTATTTAGAAGGCTCAGATCAGCATCGCGGCTGGTTTCAGACCTCACTGCTTACATCAGAAGCCATGTATCAGCGCCCGCCATTCAAACAAGTATTAACCCATGGCTTTGTAGTCGATGAAAACGGCCGTAAGATGAGTAAGTCTTTGGGTACTATCATCACCCCGCAAGAAGAGATCAACAAAACGGGCGCGGATATGCTACGGCTTTGGATTGCCTCTAGCGACTATCGTTATGAGATGTCTGCGGGTAAAGCCTCATTTAAAGGCGCAATCGACATGTATCGTCGCATCCGTAACACCCTGCGCTTCTTACTTGCCAATACTGATGACTTTGATCTTGCTACTAACAGCGTGGATGTGAATGAATTAGTCAGTCTTGATAAGTTTATGATTGAGCGTACACAAACGGTACAAGCGCAAATTGTCGCAGCTTACGATGCGATGGACTTTCATCAAGTCACCCAGCATATCACCGCGTTTTGCTCCCAGGATTTAGGCAGCTTTTATCTTGATATTATCAAGGATCGTCAGTACACCACCCAAACCGATGGTCAACCGCGCAGATCAGCACAGACGGCGATTTATCATATCGCCCAAGCCTTAATCCGTTGGATTACGCCTATCTTGTCGTTTACCGCACAAGAAGCATGGGAAGTACTAAACGGTGCAGCTGTCAATGCAGAAAGCTCAGATAGCTATGTGTTCACTCAAGCTTGGTATGAGTTCCCAGCGCTCGAGTTAAGCGCTATCAGCACGGATGATTGGCACAATATTATGCGCGCCAAAGATATGGTCAACAAGAACATCGAAACTGCGCGTGGCAATAAGATTATCAATGCTAACTTATCGGCTGATGCCACTCTCTACGCTGATGGCGCGATGTATGACAGCTTAGCCAAGCTTGGCGCGGAGCTGCGCTTTGTATTGATTACCAGTAGTGCGGACTTGCAACCAATAGATAAAGCACCTGCTGATATTAGTACGTTAAGCGCTGATGACAGCAATGAAGCTTCTGCTGATTTAAGAGTCGTTATCACTGCCGCTGAGGGCACTAAATGCGTGCGCTGCTGGCACATCCGTGATGATATCGGCGTCGATAGCGCACATCCTGAGCTATGCGCGCGCTGCGTCACCAACGTAGCAGGCTCAGGCGAGGTGCGTCACTATGCATAATAAGCCTAACTCATCTGAGCACGATAGGACTAACGATGCTCTAGATAGTGTCAAACTAGACAGTGACATTGACAGTGATAGTGTTGAGCTTGATAGTACGCCATCGGATGACACGTCAGCGTTTAGTACAAGTCATCTCAGTGATGATACGGCTGATCGCGTTACTAATGACGAACGGCCTATCGCTACCACTGAACCCGCGATTGCATCCGTAGGTCATGCACCCAAAGCGGCGCATGTGACTACGGGCAATTCGATGACGCCTATCAGTCGGCTAACCAAAACGCCAAAGATGATTGCCAATGGCAGCCGCGCTTTTGCTTGGTATGCGCTATCGCTATTGGTGCTCGCACTTGATCAATTTACTAAGTGGCTTGCCGAAACCAATTTAACCTTTAATGAGCCTGTACCGGTCATTGAGCCGTTCCTTAACTGGACACTAGCTTATAACTATGGTGCTGCGTTTAGTTTCCTGGCGGATGCTGGCGGTTGGCAAAAATGGTTTTTTTCAGGTTTAGCGCTAGTGATGGCACTATTTTTGACAGTCTATTTAACCCGAGCGCCACGACAGGCTAAGCTATTATCATTAGGGTTGGCTTTGGTACTTGGCGGTGCCGTTGGGAATTTAATAGACCGCTTACGCCTTGGTAAAGTCGTTGATTTTATTCATGTGCATTACGCCGATGTTTGGCATTATCCTATCTTTAATATCGCGGATATGGCTATTATGATCGGTGTGGCGATGATTGTGATTGATATGATATTTTTGGAAAAGAAGCGTCAAAGCTAATTTGGACTGATATCAGTTGCTTTAAACAAACCCTGTTATAATTTGCTATAGTAGGGTTTGTTTTTCTTTAGGCTGATGCTTTTAGCCCAGCACAGTCTCTGCTCGACTTGGATGGGTATATTTATACAAAGTAATCATACGGGTACACCTGTTATATTCAATGAGGAGTTTGAACAAATTAAAATGAATTAACCTTTTGCAATATACTATAACCAATCTGGTTTTAGATGAAGAAATGATCTAAATACAAGAACAAAAGATTTACAGTAATTTATCCCAATCACCACCTGTCATAATAAATAACAGCCCTGCCAAATTAATTACCACAGTCAGATAATAAGCCATACGAAATTCTGGCTTTTGCGACTTATGTCTTAAGTAAGTCTGCGCCACCAGTGCCCCGACCCAACCGCCAAGCGCACTTAGGATATGCAAAGTCATTTCAGGGGTACGCCATTCGTTATTTTGCGCAGCGGCTTTGTCTTTGGCATACATTACATAAGTGATAATTCCTATCGCGACATACCAGCCAACCACCAGCCAGCTAAGCTCCCCTGTGAACGCGAGTAATATCAGCACCCCATAAAAACCAATGCCAAGAAAGGCACGTTTTTTCTGCCCATCTGCAAACTCTGCTTGCTGACTACGCTTGGAATTACGCTTGCGAATTTGCTGGTTCTTTTGCGCCATCTTTTGCTGTACAAACTCAAGCTCTTGAACGTGCCTAGCTTGCAGACGTCCTTGATTGTCTTGTCCAACCGTAAATATCACCTCATCGCCGATGCTAGGTCTGCGTGGCGCTTTGAACTCACTAATGTGAAAAAACACCGACTCGCCCGCTTCGGTTTTAATAAAACCAAAACCTTTGTCCTCTTGCCATTTTTCAACTTGGCCTTGATGCCTTTGCTGTTGTCTGTCCGCCATACTTACTCACTTATCTCATCAACCTTTAATTCTGACGGTCATTATATACTTTTCAGTAGCTCATAAAAAAAGCTAAGAGTCATCTCTTAGCTTTTTTGTACGTTAACACATTAACTATATGTCGCTATCTTATTAAGATTAGCTGCATTTTTTCTGTCCGTACAAATTAGTTAGATTAGTACGACGTTCTTTTGCAGCATTAATAGCTTCTTCTGTATTAGAGTAAGTGCCAATTAGTGCAGGCCAGAATAGTAATGCTGCTGCTACGTTTTTACCAGTAGCTTTACGCTCAGCGCGTGCTTCACTCTCAAATCTTTCAGCTTCTTCTATCTCGCTTAAGATTTGTTGGCAAGATAAATTAACATCGCTTACCTTTTTAGTTTGTACCACATGTGGTGTCGCACAACCTTGTACTAACAATGCCAATACGCCAACCACTACAAGAGCTTTCTTCATAATCATTCCAAAAGTAATTTAAGTTTAACAACTAAATAATAAATTGAATGCTTAACAATTCGATAACATTTATATAGATTTATGAAACATAAGTCAACTTAAATTTACTTATTGCATAAAAAAATATTTACATTTATCTAATTCATAATCTAATGAGCAGCAAATATTACTCAACATAGTGTAATGGGTATAGTGTGCTAAAATATTTGAGACTATTCATTCCACCAGCTAACGGCATCCTAATTATGACTAAAGAAACCAAACCCGACTTTGAGAACTCGCCACAGTTTATTAACCCTAATGAAGACACTCGTATCGCTTATGGCAGCTTAGTTAAGCTGCATTTTGAAGTGTCACTTGAAAATGGCACAATGATTGACTCGACCTTTAGCCGTGATGCGCCCGTAACTTTGACTATCGGTGATGAGAGTCTGTTACCTGGCTTTGAGCAAGTACTGATGAACTTGCGGGCGGGCGATACTCGTAGCGCGCACCTCGATCCTGAACAAGCTTTTGGCGAGTGGAATCCTGATAATATCCAAACCTTTAGCCGTACTCAGTTCGCTCTAGTCGCTGACAACCCAGAGATTGGCATGATGATTGAGTTTGAGGATAAAGGTAAAAATACTTTGCCCGGCACCATTAGCGCTATGAATGAGGACGAAATTGAGGTTGATTTCAATCACCCATTAGCGGGTCAAGCGGTACTGTTCAAAGTTAAAGTCTTTAAAGTCACTCCAGCTGGGGTCACTGGTATTAAACTAATGTAATCGCTACTCAAAAAAGGCTAAAACAGCCTCTATTTTAATGGATAAAAGAAATGTTTATGCAATACGAAATATTGCCGCAAATCGATGAAAAGGTCTCTAAGATCTGTCTTGGCACGATGACTTGGGGTCAACAGAATGATGAGCACCAAGCACATGAACAGATGGATTTTGCCTTGAGCGAAGGGGTAAATTTTTGGGATACCGCTGAGATGTACCCCTCTCCGCCTGATAAGGATAAGCAAGGCGATACTGAGCGGCATATGGGCACTTGGTTTGCCAAAACGGGACAGCGTGACAAAGTCATACTCGCCAGTAAAATATCCCCGATGAGCTTTTTACGTGATGGTGAAACGCGCTTTAGGGCGCAGCATATTAGTAGCGCCATCGATGGCAATCTTGAGCGTCTGCAAACGGATTATATCGATATCTATCAGCTGCATTGGCCTGAGCGTCAAGCCAACTTTTTTGGTCAGCGCGGCTATACCGAGGAGATGGCAGCACAGTCGCTAGAGGATTTAACCCCATTTTTAGAGACGATTCAAGCGCTAAATGATGAGATTAAAAAAGGTCGTATTCGCGCTTATGGACTGTCTAACGATACCGCTTGGGGACTGATGCGTTATTTATGGGAAGCGGATAAAAACGGCTTGATTGCGCCTATTACCGTGCAAAATCCGTATAGTCTATTAAACCGTCTTTATGAGGTCAATATGGCAGAGGTTGCCCATCGTGAAAACGTCGGCTTATTGGCTTACTCGCCCCTTGGCTTTGGCGTATTATCAGGCAAATACCTCAATGGCCAACGCCCTGCTGGTGCGAGGCTGACTAAGTATGATCGCTTTGAGCGTTATACTAACGAGCAGGCGGTATCGGCAACGGAGCAGTATGCCAAAATCGCAAGCGACGCCGGTTTGGACATGGCGCAGATGGCCTTAGCTTTTGTCAATAGCCGCTCGTTTGTGACTAGCAACATCATTGGCGCGACTAGTATAGAGCAGCTCAAGTCCAATATCGATAGCGTCGATGTGCATTTAAGCGATGAGATATTAGCAGCTATCGAAGCGGTGCATACGCGTCAGCCAAATCCATCGCCATAGTTTATTTGTATAGAAGCTTGTGCATAGTAAAAAGCGCAAATCATTATCAATAATGATTTGCGCTTTTTTAATAACTTCTAAATTAGCTGAAATTTTGTACTTTTTTACTTTAAAGCACAGATGCAGCAGTATTATTAGCATCCGTCAATACTCGCGCATGTAGCTCTTTTAGACCTTCATTCATGCGCTGCTGCAATAGATTGGTCAATTGGCTCTTATTATGCCCATTTGGATCTAGAGGCTCAAGCGGCAGCACGTATGCAGTAACCTGCCGGCTATCAAGCACTTTTTTATGCTATCTTTCATCGTCAGCTTGCCATAGTACGGTAGCTCTTTGCTCAGCGCCCCGTCTTTATCAACATAAGCGATCACTATAGGCTGTACAGGTACATCAGAATCTATGGCCGCCTGCAAAAGTGTGCCATGGATACGTTTGACCTTAGTACCATCGGTGGTGGTCGCCTCCGGGAAAAAAATAACCGAATAGCCTTTGCTCAAAAAGCTAGCCATTTGTGTGGCGACTGAGCCAACATCACCAGAACCACGCTCAATAAAGACCGTACCCGCCGCTTGTGCAAGTTTGCCGAATACGGGCCATTCGCCAATCTCAGCTTTGGATAAAAAGAACGCTGGACTCACGCTACCAACTACGGGAATATCCATCCAAGACACGTGGTTGGATACCCACAATCCATGATGCTGTGGTACTGGCTCAACTTGGACGATCTTGACACCAAAAGAGCTTGCCATCTTACGACAGAATACTTGAATATAACGTGGCAGAGTCTCGCGTGGTGGCTCTCGAAAGGCACCAATACGCTGTGCTGTGCGCAAACCACCAGCGATCGTCGTCGTCATGCCCGCTATTTGCTTGCCACGACCCAACTGTTTTCTGAGCGAAAACTTTGACTTAGATTGACCCATCTGTGCCTCTCATTATTAGATGATTTTATTCTATATAGATCATTCGATAGCAGCAATTTAGATGCTACTGATCTAAAGCACTGCGAAAACCGAAATTAGTATAACAAACTTTTATAAGTCAGTGATGATTTGTTCACTCAAATACGCACCGCTGTTTAACAGTTTTTATCAGCGGTCTAGGGTTAGAATAGCTGCAACAAAATGACAGATAATTAACCTTATAACCTTTAATATCAATTGATAAGACCCTATATAGTAGGATATCAAAACGCTAGTTGTCGTGAATCTTTTTATTATAAAAATTTACAATAATAATAGCGACTCATTTTAAATTAATCATATAGGTGATATTTTTTGGAATATTTTGGAAGATATGAAGGTGGCGAGCGTGCCATTTTAGTTCATTTAGACATCCGTCAAATTCAAGATCCTGATGACTTGGGTGAGTTTGAGCTGCTCGTAGACTCCGCTGGTGCACAGCGCGTAGAGCTAGTAACGGGTACACGCCAACGTCCCGACGCCAAATACTTTGTGGGTTCAGGTAAGGCGCAAGAAATTGCGGAATTGGTTAGCCAGCACGATGCTGACATCGTCATATTCAATCATAGTCTTTCGCCCTCACAAGAGCGTAACCTTGAGGCGATCGCTAAGTGCCGAGTGCTCGATCGTACTGGCTTAATTCTCGATATCTTTGCCCAGCGCGCGCGTACTTACGAAGGTAAGCTACAAGTTGAGCTGGCGCAGCTGAATCATCTATCGACGCGCTTAGTACGAGGTTGGACGCATTTGGAGCGTCAAAAAGGCGGTATCGGTCTACGTGGACCAGGTGAAACTCAGCTTGAGACCGATCGTCGTCTATTGCAAACGCGAGTGACTCAGCTCAAAACCAAGCTCGATAAGGTCCGTCAAACTCGGGCACAAGGGCGTGCGCGTCGACAAAAATCTGATGTCCCTACTATTTCACTGGTGGGTTATACCAATGCGGGCAAGTCAACGCTGTTCAATCGTTTGGTCGATGAGAATATTTATGCCGCTGATAAGCTGTTTGCCACGCTTGATCCCACGCTACGCCGCTTAGATTGGCAAGGAGTTGGTCGCGTCGTATTGGTCGATACCGTCGGTTTTGTACGCCATCTGCCACATGAGTTGGTTGAATCTTTCCATGCCACTTTAGAAGAAACGTTAGAGGCTGATTTACTATTGCATGTGATTGACTCTTCTAGCGAAGATATGCATGAGCAAATTCAAGCAGTCAAAGCGGTATTGGCTGAGATTGATAATGATGTACCTGTGCTCAATGTTTATAACAAGATCGACCTAACGGGTGAGTCTGCACATATCGGCTATGCGAATGAGGACGAGCCAAACCGCGTTTATGTCTCATCCAAAAACAACTTAGGCATGGAAGAGTTATCGCTAGCTGTACAACAGCTGATGATAGGTACCCTGACAACTTTTGACTTAACTTTACCTTATGATGCAGGTCATTTCAAAAACACCCTGTATGAGCTTGGTGTTATTCTGGAGGAGAGCTATGACGATAGCGGTCATGAATGCTTGACGGTACGCTTGCCAAGCGAGCGCCTAACTCAGCTGCTAGGTCAGGCTAATATATTACCTAAAGATATATTGCCTCTTGCGCAAGCCACTTTACTGATGCCCGTGCTCGAACCCTTTGAGATAGAGGATAACGAGGATGACGTCGAGCTAGATATCGGTGAAGATCTGACTTATGAGCAAATATTTGAGAGTGACTATGACTCAAATAGTAGTGTTAATGACGATGCTAATAACAATGTCGATGCTGACCTTAAAAGTCAGTAGCTTAGCTTATAGCAATATTAATAGCGCATAGGGTATATTGATTGATTCAATATACCCATTTTTTATAGCTCAAAAAGTAAGCAAAAATGTAGCGGCATTTATTAATAATCCTTTTGGGTATATAATCAACCGCGTTAAAATTGCAAAACCAGTCGATTATTATTGGCGGATAACGCCAACTGATTGCACGCCATCTCACCTTCTATGGTCAAGGAATTTTAAAATTGCTACAAGACGACCGACCGCAGATAGTACAACCAGTACATTTAGGGTGGGCAACACTGTAGCGGTTTAAAAGTGCTCCGACTATATAACTCTTGTTATCGCAAGGATTTATTATGCCTTCCTCCTTTAAGCTACCTCCATGGTTAGCGATATTAGTGACATTGATCATGGTCGTTGCTGTGCGCGAATCGGCCGTTATCATCTGTCGCTCGTTCGGTATTGAGCAGGCGGCTAATGTCGTGGCTATGGTGGCGATGTTCTTGATATTAGTGATTTGGAGAATGACAAAAGGCTTACCTAAATGGCTGACCCGTGCCAGCAACGTGCTATTAGTCGATAGTGGCTTTGCCTTCTTGCCTGTATCAGCAGGGGCTGGCATTTTATTATTTGGGCTTGGTGATGAGCTGTGGGGCGTCATGCTAACGATGGCAATAAGTACTTTGATTCCCTTATGGGGACTTGCCATACTTGCCAATCGCTGGCTCAATAATGCAGAAAAAGGCAGCAATAAGCATGGATAATATTGTTGTAGCAACGGTTGCCGCTATTTTATTGACTTTGATAGCTCATGCTAGCTCGCGCATACTCGCCAGAAAACTAGCATGGATACCGATGGTCGTCACTGCCATGGGATTGGTCATTATATTTCTCTATATCGTGCGCTGGGATTATAATGATTACTATGACGTTGCAAAACCTGTGTTCGACCATCTACTAGGTTATGTCACGGTACTCCTCGCCATACCGCTTGCCGCGATGAGCTTCAAGGGCTTGCCTGTCAAAAAGCTCACCCTTATCGTACTGATGGCCAGCGTAATTGGTGCCCTACTGCCTATGGGCTTAGCTTATCTATTCTCTCTTAGCCATGATACGCTACTTGCTTTTGCCACCCGCTCAGTGACTACGCCAATCGGCTTGAGCGTTGCCGACTTAATCAAAGCGCCACCAATTATGGTGAACTTAATCATTGTGGTTTCAGGTATTATGGGTGCCACTATGGCGCGCTTCTTATTTCGCGGTATCGAAGATGATCGCGCTAAAGGCCTAGCTTTAGGACTGGCAGCACACGCTTTTGGTACAGTAGAAGCTTGGCAGATCAGTCATACCGCAGGACGCTATGCTGCTTTTGGCCTAGCAGTAAATGGTTTAGTGACTGCTGTTTGGGTACCCCTGTTTATCAGTGCGCTCACTATTTCATAACCAGCAGTTATTAAATAGTTGATTATGGTTTATGACAAATGGTTATAAATCATAAGGATAAGTCTGTAATCGAATGTAGCTAAAAGTAAATTTATGTTATAGTAACTATTGTCCACGTACGTTCAATATTTATAATTTTATTAAAAGTGACTTTTTATGACAAAAATTAAGCGTTCATTTAGCCGCTCTTTGTTATCAATATTAACTGCCAGCATAGCAATAGTTGCTTTGAGTGCTAGCGCTCATGCAGGCGAGATGTATATCTATAAAAGCAAAACGGGACAAGCGCTGCTCACCAACGTTAGTAAGCCGAGCGGCAGCTTTGAGCAGTTTAATAAAAAAGTTAAAACGACTTATTATAAAAGCAGCAACGACTACGATACTAATAGCAACAGCAACTATGGCAGCAATAACTATGGTAGTAGCGCTGCTAGTAAGAGTGGTACTCGCAACGCCTATGATAGCTATATTACTGCCTCAGCAGCACGTCACGGTGTTGATCCTGCCCTTATGAAAGCGATGATGCACACTGAATCCGCGTTCAATCCCAATGCCCGTTCGCCCGTTGGCGCCCAAGGATTAATGCAGCTTATGCCAGCTACGGCTAGACGATTTAAAGTCAGTAATGCTTGGAATCCAGCAGAAAACATCGAAGGCTCTGCAAAATACATCGCCTGGCTTATGAAACGCTTTAATAATAATGTTGAGTTTGCTATTGCAGGTTACAATGCGGGTGAAGGTAACGTTGATAAATACAACGGTATCCCTCCCTTTAAAGAAACCCGCAACTACGTCAAAAGTGTCATGAGTCGTTACCACAGTCTCTATAAAAATGATTCTGGACTATTCGCGAGCAATACCAGCTCAAATAACAGCTTCAACAATGCCAGCATGCAAAACATCAGTTATGGTACTAGTAATAATAGCAATAGTGCCAGCTATATCAATTCAGCTTACGACGCGCTACGCTAGAACGCTTTTAACTTGAAATAAATCTTACAGACAAAAAAAGCCCGTTAGTTAACTAACGGGCTTTTCATTGACTAAAATTAATGCAAAATTCGAACTTACTTATTAGCTAACGCTTGCGTTGCAGCAACTTCAGCAGCAAAATCTTCTTGCTTTTTCTCAATGCCTTCGCCAACTTCTAAACGTTTAAAGCCAAGCACTTTTACGCCTTCAGCTTTTAGTACGTCGCCGACTTTTTTGTCATTGTCCATAACGTATGGCTGACGTAATAAAGTCACTTCGTCTAGGTATTTGCGCAAGCCACCTTCGATCATTTTTTCAACGATATTATCAGGCTTGCCAGACTCTTTTGCTTTCGCTTCGATGATGTCTTTTTCACGCGCTAATACGTCAGCGGCGACATCTTCGTCATCAACAGCTACTGGATTGAACGCTGCGATATGCATGGCAAGGTTTTTGCCAGTATCTGCACTGCCGCCTTCAAAAGATACGACTACACCGATACGTAAACCATGACGGTATGCAGCAATGTTGTCACCTTCTAGAGTTTCAACACGGCGGATCTGAATATTTTCACCGATTTTTTGTACCAAAGATACACGAGCTTCTTCAACGCTTTGACCATCGCCGTAAGGCAATGCAGAGATAGCCGCGACATCAGTAGTGTTATTCTCTAGCGCTATGTTAGCTACTTTTTCAGCAAAAGCGGTAAAGCTATCGTCTTTGGCTACAAAGTCAGTTTGGCAGTTAATTTCTACTAAGAATGCTTTTTTGTCGCCTTGAGCGATAATGATAGCGCCATCAGCTGCGATATTACCTGCTTTTTTAGCGGCTTTCGCTTGACCTGATTTACGTAGATTATCAATGGCCGTTTCGACATCGCCATTTGACTCTTCTAAAGCTTTTTTACATTCCATCATGCCAAGACCAGTACGGTCACGCAATTCTTTTACCATTTTGGCGGATACTTTTACTTCTGTCATAAGAGATACCTTATTAGTTGGTGTGAGGTACTACAAATTCTTTTAAGCTTAGCAGCAACAAGGCATGACGAGTAAAACTACATCATGCCTTTTATACTTATCATTAATAATATAGGGATGACAGTGAATAATTATCAAAGCATCCCTTTATGGCGCTAAATATTATTCAGCTTTTGCTTCTGGTGCTGCTACAACTGGCGTTTCTACCGCTGAGGTGTCAACTTGAGCTGGTGCTTCTTCAGTAGCAGGTGCTTCTTGCTCAGCTGCTTGATCTGCTTTATTACCAGCTTGAGTCTGTGCGTACTCTTTACCTGCAATGATAGCATCAGCCATAGCCGTTACGTATAAAGTCACTGCGCGGATAGCATCATCGTTTGCTGGGATAACATAATCAACGTTATCAGGGTTTGAGTTAGTATCAACGATACCGATAACTGGAATACCAAGGTTTTTGGCTTCTTTAATAGCGATAGCTTCGTGATCAACGTCAACAACAAAGATTGCGTCTGGTAAACCGCCCATATCCTTGATGCCGCCTAATGAGCGTTCAAGTTTTTCCATATCGCGAGTACGCTCTAGCGCTTCACGTTTGGTAAGCTTAGCAAAGGTGCCGTCTTCTGCTTGTTTTTCAAGCTCTTTTAGACGAGTGATCGACTGGCGCAGTGTTTTCCAGTTAGTCAACATACCACCTAACCAGCGATGGTCAACATATGGCATGCCAGCACGAGCTGCTTGCTCACGAATGACGCCACTTGCCGCGCGCTTAGTACCAACAAATAATACTTTGTTTTTCTTAGCGGCTAAGCCGTTTACATAGTTGAGCGCTTCGTTAAAAGCTTTTACAGTGTGCTCTAAGTTAATGATGTGAATTTTGTTACGCGCACCAAAGATGTAAGGACCCATTTTTGGGTTCCAAAAGCGAGTTTGGTGACCAAAGTGAGCGCCAGCTTGTAATAAGTCGCGCATTGGCATTTTGGTTGGGTTTTCTGTAGCCATGATAAATATCCTAGTGGTTGGGTTATGCCTCCACATCACAAAAACTGCCTATCTAGCAACACGCATTTGCTGACAGTGTGAGCATAAATTATGCCAGACTGTACCGCTGCAAATTAATCAAGTCGCCAAACACCCAGCAATTTTTTGCCATGATGTGTGTGTCATTGGTTGGTTTATAAAAACGAGTCATTATTTATGCTAATAACTCAAAGTAATAGCGCTAAAAATTAGCTGCGCTGTATTTTATCATAAAACATGCTTGCACTACTAGCCTTATTACCATGCTTGTAAGCCACTATTCGATGCTGAGCTTTTGTGCTTAGTATTCATTTTTGCGCTAATTTTACTCATTATCATTTGAGTTATTCAGCATCATCCAAATTTAAGTTACGATCAATCTGCCAGATCAGATAGCAGCCAAGGCTCATTAAGACAAACATCGCAGTGCCAATCTTGAGTACGGGATTCACTGGGAATATATTCAACAACAGCCCACCAAATATACCTACTGAGAACATCAGTGAGCCTTGCAAGGCGCTTGCCATACCCGCTCGACGCTTTTGAAAAGCTAGTGCAATAGCCGATGCATTCGGCTGAGTAAGGCCAAGACCTGCAATACAGAAGAAAATACAGGCTAATACTACGGGTAGCCAAGCATCTACCCCAAAGATAAGCCCAATGGTAAAAAGTGCCCCAGCAGAGATAACCTGCATCATTGCACCAAAACGCAAAATACTAAGAATGCGAAAACGGTTGGTCAGCCATTGATTAAGTTGAGTCAAACCCACAAAGCCCGCCGCATTTAGACCAAATATCCAGCCAAAATGGGTCGCCGATATACCATAGGTATCCATAATCAGCTCGGAGGCAGCGCTAATATAAACGAACATCGCGCCCATCAATAAACCGCCACCGATCGCAGGATAGTTAAAGGTTGGGTCTTTGAGTAGATCCCAGTATTGGCTCAATACGTCTTTGGCAGGGCGAATATTGCGATTTTCTTCTGTTAAGGTTTCAAAGAAAAAAAACTTAGTCAGTAATAGATTAAGGGCGCCAAAAGCGGCTAAGAACCAAAAGATAGAATGCCAATCAAAGAAACGTAAAAACAGCGCGCCAAGCGAGGGCGCAAGTATCGGCGCTAAACCCATTACCAAAATCATAATAGAAAAGGCTTTAGCGGTTTGCCGAGCGGTTAGACGATCGCGAATCGCTGCTCGAGTCACGACCGCACCAACACAAGCTCCTAATGCTTGCAATGTACGCCCTGCAAATAGCACATATTCGTTATTGGTAGTGGCGCATACTATCGAGGCGATGATATATAAAGTCATGCCAAAATATAACGGCTTAACGCGACCTACCCGATCACTAAACGGGCCATAAAACAGCTGACCAAATACAAGGCCGATAAAGTAGGCAGGCACTGAGTTCGCCATAAAAGCGGTTGAAACCCCAAAGCTATCCGCCATTGCAGGAAGTGCAGGCAGATACATATCAATGGATAATGGCCCGACGGCGACAATCAGCCCGAGCATCATAATCCAAGCAACAGGCAGCTCCGCTGAGCGTACTCTGGTTGGTGTAGCCGTTTGAGAAGATAGATTGGATTTTGGAGCAGACATAACAGAACCGTTTAATATGAGAATATTATTTGGGCGCAAACCAGTAAGTTTTGCGCATAAACAACTAGACTCTGTTATATCGTACTGTCTATCGTTATTTCAATAGGCTTGAGATATTAAAGAAACAATGACTCAACAATGATAAGTTCTAAAACCTATTTTAAGAATCTGTTTTAAGAGCTTGTGACAGCATTTTCAATTAGCGAAATTGACGCTTAGTAAATTCAGTTGTAGCGATTTTGGCTTTTTTAAGCGCCAGCTTGCGATTGCGCCCTAGCATCAGCTTCATCTGCCAGACCTTCTCTCTATAGAGCGTCAGTGCTGACTGCTGGTACATAGCGTTGACGATACGTTTACTAGCTAATACCGCATCAGGTGAGCGCTGCACTAATTCTTGCGCTAAGGCTTGCGCTTGAATCAGTGGCGTATCATGACAATGGCTGACTAATCCTAACGCACAAGCTTGCTCCCCATCAAGCATACGTGCCGTCATTGCCAATTCTTTTAATACATCGGCAGGTACGACGCCCAATGCCGATTGAGTCAACCCCATATCGGGCACCAGTCCCCACTTAGCCTCCATAATAGACAGCTGACAATCAGGATGACTGATACGGATATCACAAGCCAGCGCCAGCTGCATCCCTGCGCCAATACAATGCCCTTCTAGTACGGCAATGACAGGAATGGGTAGCTCACGCCAGACTAGGCACACGCGCTGAAACGAGCTTTGCCAAGGTTTTATAAGCTCCCATAACGCGTAAGCTTGGTTCGATGGATTATTCAAATCACCCAAATCTATTCCTGCACAAAAAGTGCCTCCAACGCCATTGAGGATAACGGCGCGTAAGGTTTTATCTTTGCTGATATGTCCAGCTACCGCGATAAGCTCTTTGACGACTTCAAAGCTCATAGCGTTTTTTTTGTGCGGACGATTTAGGGTAACCGTCAAGATGTTTGCGCTTACAGCGACTTGTAGAGTCCGATATTCATAAGAGGCGACTGCGTGCATAGTAATCCTTAGCTTTATAATAAATGATTAACAACACTTTCAAAGTGCTACAAAAACTGTCGTCAATCATAACAGGCAGTCGGCTCATCAGTCCTAGCAATAACTGACCCTGCATTCAACTTCCAAAAATGATTTTGGTACCAGTTATCAATTATAGATACTAAATCATTTTCCAATTCATATCATTCTCATTTAATCGGTGATAATTCAGCTGTTCATAAGAAGATAAATCTAAGGTTTGCAGAGTTATCAGCGCTTGTAGTAACGCTTCATAATAGGGTTTTAGCATGGCAAACTGAGCGGGTGTCGTATGTTGTAAATTAAGCAAGCACTTATCCTCTAAGTCTTGGCTGGTCTGCCGTAGCTGTGGCACACCTGTATAACGACTAGCACCTAAAATACGATGCGCAATTTGTGCCAGCTCATGACGATCACGCATCTGCCATGCTTGCGATAAAGCCTCTTTTTCATCAGCGATAGTATCAAGCATCATAATAATCAGTTTAGCCGCAAGATCAGGTTTATTTGCGGCACGGATTAATGCATCATCCCAATTCAAAATATCTAATTGGTTCTCTAGTCCTGCTTCTGTACTATCGAAGGTATTAGCTATTACTTCATCTTCTAGCCCATCTATTGAATCAATATTTTGTAATAGTGGTTCCTGATTTTCCACTATTTGCATGTCTAACGAATGGTCTTGATTGTCATACAACTGACTATTGTTAGACTGGCTATTCTTTAATTGGCTATCTTTTAACTGATTGTCCTTTGAGCTGTCTTTTAAGTTGCTTTTTAAATAGTCATCACGTATTTTTTTTAATGATAGTGGCCGAATCATTCGTTTATTAGCCTGTATTACCGTATCTTTGGCACTGGTCGCCATGCTGGTATCGCTACTTTTTTTATCGACAATCCTTCTACTGAGCCCACTCCTATTGGCATAAGCATCGTCATCCCTAGAATCACTATTAGTATCACTATCTATAGCTAAGCTGTGCTCAAGTGCTTGAGCAGGTGGTGCGATATCAGCAGCATTTATTATTGTCGAAGGTGTATTATCAGCACGACCCAGCCACTTTTGCAGCACTTGTAGCAACTGCGGCTGACTAATAGGCTTGCCTACGTAATCATCAATACCACTGGCAAGGAGCTTGTCACGTTCATCAGCGAGCCCGTGCGCTGTCAAAGCGATGATAGGAACATGGTCATCAGCATGCTCTATTTTGCGGATTTGCTCGGCTGCTGCGCGACCTGACATACGTGGCATTTGGATATCCATAAATATTAGCTTAATCTGCGCTTTATCTTCTGTATCAATTGCTTGCGTATTTAGCTTGTCTTTATTCACTTTGGCACGCGTTTCGGCTTTGGCTATTTGCGTTTTGTTGGATAAGCTTTGTGGCTTAGGTTGTAATTGAGACTGGGATTTTGCGCTCTTCTCTCTTTTACTTTGCTGCTGAGTGATGATTTCAATCGCTTCAAAACCACTACTGGCAGTGATTACAGTGATACCCAGCTCACTTAGTAGCGCATCTAATACAAGTAGATTCGGCAGGTGGTCATCCACTGCTAGCACTGTGACACCCTGCCATATAGGCAGCTGCTCTTTGACAGATACTGTCTTTTTCTGAGTATCTAGCATCGCATAAAGCTGGCGTTTATCGAGTGGCTCGTACAATATATTGGCGTGATAGCGGTTCAACAGAGCTTGATCGGCGGCGACTTGATAGCCAAATACGGCCAATTTTCCTTGATAATGCAAGCGAATCTGTTTGAGTAGCGCCATCATGTCATCTTGGGTATCATTATCGACGATGACCCAATCCCAATGGTTGCCATGCTCTTTTAGTGATTCGAGCACCCCCGGTAATGAATTGGCTTGAGTCAGCTTGATAGGCAGATTTTGCAAGCTGGCTTTGAGCACTTGTCTAGAGGCATTATGGTTGATCCAAACCAATACATGGAACTCATCTTTTGCGCCCGCTAAGGATTGCAGGATAGGTGGCGCAATTGCCTGGCCTGTTATTGCAGTCGATACCTCGATATGAGCTGGCATCCGAAACCAAAACGTCGCGCCCTGCTTAGCGATATTCTCTTGGGCGTTATCATAAAAACCTATGTCACCGCCCATCAATCGGGTTAACTGCTTGGAGATGACTAACCCTAGACCCGTACCGCCATACTGCCGAGTAATCGAAGGGTCGCCCTGACTAAAGCTTTGAAATAGCATTTTTTGATCGGCAAGCGAGATACCTTTACCGCTATCTTGTACGCTTATCATCAGGTAATTATCCTGATGGTCATCTAAGCTTACTCTTACCACCACGCCACCACTATCTGTGAACTTGATTGCGTTACCGACGATATTGGTCAGAATTTGTTTGAGCCGTAATGCATCACCATTAATTCGCATGGGCACATCGTTGTAAAATAATACTGCGGTACGCAAACCCTTCTCGGCAGAAACTGGTGAGAGCATATCGACCACATCATAAATAGTGTCATATAGATCGAACTCATGACGATCAAGGAGCAGTTTCCCCGCTTCAATTTTGGAAAAATCTAACACATCATTGACGAGCGCTAATAGATGCGCTGAAGATTTACGGATGGTTTGGACGTATAAGTCTTGCTCGGAGCTCAGCTCACCATGACGCGCCAGCAAATTAATAAAGCCATCGATACTGTTCAAAGGTGTACGTAGCTCATGACTGATATTGGCTAAGAATGCTGACTTGGCTTGACTGGTTGAGATTGCGGCATCGCGTGCATTACGAATAGAGATGTTCTGCATCTCCATTTCATCAAAAGCTAAGCGCAAGTCATCTTCGGTCTGCTCAGCGTGATTTTGAAGCTCTTGAAAGCTTGAGTGCAAGCGGCGAAGGGTTTTGACGAGATCTTGTTGTAATAGATTCAGCTCACCATTAGACTCAACAGGGATAGGCTTATATAAATTATCAACATGGGTACGCTGTAGCTGCAAGCGCAGCTCATAAATAGGGGCAATCCAGCGTTTGGCATATATATTAAGGCTGAGCAACAAAATCAAAATAGTAAACAAGCCAGTAATCGCGAGCGCCATAGCGATACGGTAGCGAGCGATATATAGCGGCTCATTATCCATGTCGATCAACAGCCATAGGCGCTGACCGTCAAACTCGCCTAATATACTGCCATAAGCACTACCGATAGGCGTCGGCTGTTTGGATAAAAACCCTTGCGTAGTATCTATGATAGGCCAGCTCTCATCAACGCCAAAACCGACCGTTGCTAGCACCTGATTATTTTCATTAATGATCGCGATACGCTGAATATGCTGCTCAGACTGCATTCGGCTAAGCTTATCGCGAATGGTAACTAAAGTAGTCATCGCGCCTTGCGCCGCTGCCTCATTATCGCTCTCAGAAGCAGCGCTTGTGATACTTGATTGTAGCGATGGCGAGTCAATTACCTCTAAATTTTTCTCTGAAAGTATAGGAGACTTAGAAAAGCTACTTTGCTTAACAGGTGCTAATAGGCTTGGCTGTTGATTAACAGGAATACTAGACTCAAGCGCCGCTCTTTTTGCTGATTCAATAGCATTAATCATACTTTGAACACTTTGAGTATTGTCGATTGACTGATGGCTTTCTTGCTCAAGTAGCGTTGGTATCAGCTCTATTACCATAGGCTTATAACGTATCAATACCGCCTCTGCTAACGCCTTTTGCTCAGAATTACTGGCACGCATAGTCTCGTAAAAGACTAAGATACCGCCTACTGCTGCCAGCAGACATATCGGCACAAACACCAATATAATCAGTTGACCATAAGCACTACTGGTATCAAAACGTTTTTTATATGCCATGCTAAGCTGAGTCCTTATTCACAATGGTGCTATTAGCGTCAGAAAATGAACGCTGGAGTTATTTTACCAGTAAGCTGGTGCTGGAGGGTGTTGAATAAGCATTATATATCTCAAAACATATCACTCATTACGTTTACGAATCGTTGCTGTAGAGCCGGGCGCAGCCAAAAACAAGATGATATAATAAATCTTTATGTTTTAGGCTCTACAAGCTTAAGCTCTATAACCTTGAGCTCGTATTTGCTACTTATCTTTTAATATTCGCTATTTTATAATAATTAAGGATGCCTTATGTCGTCTACGGCTATATCAGACACTAACTTTATCACCCAAACTACAAGCCTTGCCGACGTTATTGGTCAGACACCTTTAGTCAAGCTACATCGTCTACCTGAGCAGGAAAGCATCACTAATGGCGCGCAGCTGTTAGCTAAGCTTGAAGGCAATAATCCCGCAGGATCAGTCAAAGATCGCCCTGCTTTTAATATGATCTATCAGGCCGAGCAGCGCGGTGATATCACCCCTGGTGATACTTTGATTGAAGCGACTAGTGGTAATACGGGTATTGCTTTGGCGATGGTTGCCGCGATGCGTGGCTATCCAATAATACTGCTGATGCCGACCAACTCCACTCAAGAGCGTAAAGATGCCATGCTAGCTTACGGCGCCACTTTGATTGAAGTTGATGAAGGCATGGAAGTGGCGCGCGATATGGCACTACAGATGCAGGCGGACGGCAAAGGTATCGTGCTCGATCAGTTCAATAACCCTGATAACAGCCAAGCGCATTATCTCACCACAGGTCCTGAGCTATGGCAACAAACTAATGGTAAAATCACTCACTTCATCAGCTCTATGGGCACCACAGGTACGATCACTGGGGTCTCGCAATATCTTAAAGAGCAAAACCCAGCGGTGCAGATTATTGGTCTACAACCCGATGAAGAAGCTTCTATCGCGGGCATTCGTCGCTGGCCTGCCGCTTATATGCCTGGCATTTTTGAGGCAGATTTAGTCGATGAGACCATGGATATTGATCAAACTATTGCAGAGGTCTATATGCGTAAACTGGCAAAGTCTGAAGGTATCTTTGCAGGAGTCTCCTCAGGCGCAGCGACTTGGGCGGCTCTTGAGGTTGCCAAAGTTAACCCTGACGCGGTTATTGCCTTTATTGTCTGTGATCGTGGTGATCGTTATCTATCGACAGGGCTTTATAATATCGATGACGACAATGTCAGCTAGACAATAGAGTATATTGAAAAGTTAAAAGTGTTTCAGTCATCATAATGAGAGCTACTTATGCCCCATGCACTACCTACTAATCCTATTTTAGTTTTTGATATAGAAACCATTGCCGATATTGATGGCGCGCGGCGTATTTATCCGCAATTGGCCAAGCTCAATGATGCCGATACGTTAAGTGCTTTGACTGCTATTCGTACGCAAGAGGCAGGTCATGACTTCATGCGTTTGCCGCTACAGCGTATCGTCTGTATCTCAGCGCTCTACATCAAAGACGGTCAGTTTTCACTGTTTTCTTTAACGGCTGATAAATTTAGTGAGAAAGAAATTCTAGCTAAATTTTTCCGTGCCTTTAGCGATGTCGAAAAACTACCACAATTGGTCAGCTGGAACGGTTCAGGTTTTGATATTCCTGTGCTGATTTATCGGGCTATGCAGTATGATTTAGCCGCGCCATGGCTATTTGAAGAAGGCGAGCGTATAAAAAACATGCGTTTTGATAATTATGTCAATCGTTTTCAGACTCGTCATCTTGATCTAATGGATAGGTTTAGCCAATACGGTGCCAGTCGCCGTGAGGCGATGGATGTCGTCGCTAGCCTCTATGGCTTACCTGGCAAAACGGATGTCGATGGTAGTATGGTCGGTGCCTTGGTTGCCGATGATGATTGGCAAACGCTATCGATATATTGTGAATCTGATGTGATGAATACTTGGCTGATCTATCTGCGCTGGCTGCGTCTGACTGGTAAGTTATCCTCACCTTCGTTTGATCATTGGCAACAGCAAAGTATAGATTATCTAAAGAGCTTTACCCAAGCCGATGGTAATGTCCGTCATCAAGACTTTTTAGCGGATTGGTCATCAAAACCAGCGCTGTAAGTGCAGATAAAACTATAGCCGACATTTCAATGGCAACTATGCTTACTATGGTTGCCATTTTTTAGTTGATAGCAACTCATACGTTACTAGCTTTATATGTTAAAATTGCACTCATTTTAATTCCTTTATATTATTCATTTTATAGGCAGGTTTATGCAACCCACCGACTCAGACTCTAACGTGACTATTAACGCAACGACTGATGCTATTGCGCAAACCAATAGTAGCCAAATTACCGTAGCACCTAGTAAGAAAAAGTCAAAACCTTCATCTAAAGTACGCCGTCGCCTCAAGGATGCTGAGCCACTACCCTTCAAAATTGACAAGCTATCTCATGATGGTCGAGGGGTGGCAAATTATGGTGACGGCTTTGGTATTGATGATGGTCATGCTGAGGACAAACACGGTAAAAAAGTATTTGTTAGCTTTGCACTACCAGGTGAGAGCGTCGAAGTAAAAATTACCAATAGCCGTGCCAGCTTTGAAGAAGGCGATGCGATAAAAATCATGGCCGACCCCAACCCCGAACGCACCACACCGCCTTGCCCACACTTTGGCATTTGTGGCGGCTGTAACTTACAGCATTGGCAACCAGAGGCGCAAATCAGCTTTAAGCAGTCAGTGCTCGCTGAGATGTTGTTACATCAAGCCAATATCGCACCTGAGACTTGGCTTACTCCTGTAGTCGGTGATCGTCTCGGCTATCGCACTAAGGCTCGACTGGGTGTCCGTTATGTCGCCAAGAAGCAGACAGCGTTAGTTGGCTTTCGTGAGCGTTCAAGTAACTTTTTGGCAGCGCTTAACGAGTGTCATATTTTAGATCCGCGCATAGGTTTTGAGATTGAAAACCTAAAAGCATTAATTAGCACGCTCGATGCTCGTGATAAAATCGCTCAGCTTGAGCTGGCGATGGGTGAATATATCCCAGAGTTGCCCGATGGCGATCAGCCTGTGGCATTGATTGTGCGTAACTTGGAACCTTTATCTGATGCTGACTTAGATAAACTCAAAGTCTTTTTTGCCGCGCGTCATTGGCAGTTGTATCTACAATCAAAAGGTGTCGATAGTATTGAGCGCATTGCTCTACAGCCTAATGACGATATGAGCCAACAATTTGGTCGTCTATATTATCAGCTGCCAGAGTACGACTTAACCTTTGAATTTATCCCAACTGACTTCACCCAAGTTAACCTATCAGTAAATCGACAAATGACCAAGCTGGCCTGCGACTTATTAGACCTAAAGCCAGGTGAGCGAGTTCTAGATTTATTCAGTGGACTAGGTAACTTTAGTTTGCCATTGGCGCGGTTAGTAGGCGCAACAGGAAAAGTTATTGGGGTTGAAGGTAGCGAAGCGATGACGCTGAGAGCGGCTGACAATGCCCGCCGTAATGGCATTCACAATACTGAATTTTATAGCCAAGATTTAACGCAAGATTGCACAGATAAGCCATGGGCTAATCAAGGCTTTGATGCGCTATTAATTGATCCGCCGCGCTCTGGTGCTTGGGATATTATGCAGTATCTACCAAAATTTAATGCCCAGCGCATTGTTTATGTCTCTTGTAATCCAGCAACCCTAGCCCGCGATACTAAAGCTCTACTTGAGCAAGGCTATCGCTTAACGCATGCAGGGGTTATGGATATGTTCTGTCATACGGGCCATGTGGAGTCTATAGCTCGCTTTGAAAAAGTATAAGCTCAAAAATAGCAGAAAATAGATAATCTGTGTTCTAAGCCATATCTTCAATCTAATCATGAGCATAAAAAGCCAGCTACTTGCTAATTAAAGTGAATTTTACAGGTAATAGATTCCTATTGTCTGTAAAACTCACAACAGTAATAAAGTGTAGCTGTTTTAGTGCTGTTAGGTATTAAGAATTATCAGGGCTGTTGGACGATTTCGAAATACTGTTAAAGATTATAATAGAGCGCCATCAAAAAATGACTAATGTTTATTAATATTTTTGAAGTTACTTTTATAACGCCAATTATTACAGATCCTTGCTTGTACTAAGGTTATGAGATGCCATAATGTTAGAGACAAGAATCATTAAATCAAACTTTATATCTTAATACTAATAGTGTTGGTAAATACAGTACTGACAAGCACCTTACGAGTTGTTGAGTTTATATAGCGGTAAATAGTTAATAGGAGTCAACTATGGTAAAGATCCGTGAGGGATTGCCATTAATGGATGGGCAAACCGCTGAGACTGATAGCGCCTCATTAGCAGCGCAGCTGGTTGCCAGTCAACGTTCTCACAAGTCCGCCAATAGCTATGCCCAAATCCCACTAGATATCAAAAAGCAACTGACCACTCATAAGTTGCATACTACTTTTGATCGCTCAGAGCGTCATGCTTATCATAGTCATGACCCTAAACTTAACGAAAAATATGTCAATAATAATCTAGAAAACTTAGTCTCACCTACAGATACTTTCGAAGATATTGACTTAGATCAAGCCAATATTGATGTGCCGATGTGGCTGGATAATGTGGCCAAACGTATTGGACAAGAGTCGGTTCCTAACTTGACAATAGCTTGTGAGTTTATTCGCAATCGCATGAATACTAGTGAATCTGAGCGCTCTGGTGCTTATGTTACAGGTATCGGCATGACCGATATTTTGACCTATCTGTATCAAGACGAAGATGCGCTAGTCGCCGCTATGATCTATCGTAGCGCTCGTGAGTCGCTCATTAGCTTAGCCGATATCCAAAAAAACTTTGGCACTGATATAAGCAACTTGGTCAAAGACGCTTTGGCTATGGGTAAGTTGTCCGCTATTATAGAGAGCAATAAGCGCTTAGAGGACCACTTTGCCAATAATCAACGTGATCAGTTATCAAATATTTATAGCATGCTTATATCTGTCACTAACGATGTCCGTGTGGTATTGATCAAGATGGCTGATCGTACCTTTGCCATGCGTGAGCTGTCGTTTTCTAATGAAGAGCGCCAGCAGCGCGTAGCCCGTGAAGTGATGACGATTTATGCGCCCCTTGCTCATCGCTTGGGTATTGCACAACTCAAATGGGAACTAGAGGACTTAGCCTTTCGCCACTTGGCTCCTGATCGCTATAAGGAAATAGCCAAATTATTATCAGAAAAGCGTAGCGAGCGTGAGGACTATATTCAGCGCGTCGAGCATCAGCTGAGTACAGCTTTGGCGGCTGCTGACATTGTCGCTGAAGTCTCTGGACGTGTTAAACATATTTATTCTATCTATCGCAAGATGAAGCTAAAAGGTCTATCTTTTGATCAGCTTTACGATATTAGGGCGCTACGCGTATTAGTGGACGATCCTTCAGAGTGCTACCACGCATTAGGGTTAGTACATGGTCTATGGCGTTATATTCCTGAGCAGTTCGATGATTATATTACTAACCCTAAAGCCAATGGTTACCGCTCACTACATACCGCTGTTATCGCTGAAAAAAAGTCGCTTGAGGTGCAAATACGCACTCATACGATGCACTTTGAGGCTGAGCTTGGCATGTGTGCTCATGTCAACTATAAAGAAGGCTTGAAGAATAAAAAAGATAACTATCTCAATCAGCGTATCAGCTCATTACGCCAACTACTTTCTATTAATAATCAAACTCGTACTGCTTTAGCCAGTGGTAATGACCTTGATAACAGCGATATATTAGAGCTTGATGAAGAAGAACAAACCGTTGACTTTGATGAGCTTGAGCGAATTTATATCTTCAGTCGTGATGGCGATATTACTGAGCTGCCAAAGGGTGCAACAGTACTTGATTTTGCCTATTACGTGCATACACAGGTGGGCAATAGCGCGCAAGCGGCACGGGTGAACCAGCGCTACGTGCCACTGACCTACCAGCTCAAAACGGGCGAACAAGTAGAGATCATCACCAAATCTTCACGCGAGCCTAATCGGGACTGGCTGGTGGCATCCCTAGGCTATATTCATACCAATAGAGCCCGCTCAAAGCTACGCCAATGGTTTAATAAACAAGATCGCGATAAAAATATCGAGATTGGACGACAGATGCTTGGCCGTGAGTTGGAGCGCTTGTCGGTACACCCTAACAGTATCGATCTAAATGACTACTTGCAGTTTTTTAATGTCAATAGCACTGAAGATATTGTCGTCGGTCTGGTCACAGGTGAGATTGGGATTAATCAACTCACCAATCATATCTCTCGACAGCTGCATTTAGAGCCTGAAAAGGAGATTGATGACTATACGCCGAGTGTTGATCCCAGGGCTACTGGCAAGCTTGACGCTTATAAAATCTGTATCGACGGGCTGGATAATATAGAGATTAATTTGGCAGGCTGTTGTCATCCTGTGCATGGTGAGCCGATATCAGGCTATATTACTCTATCACGTGGTGTGAGCATTCATAATCGCGGCTGTGCTGAATATGTACGCTTAATTGAGCGTGACCCTGAACGTGAGATTAGTGCCGCTTGGAAGTCAAAGTCTGGTCGCTATCAGCCTGTCGATATCCATGTAGAAGCTTATGATCGGCGCGGTCTATTGCGAGATTTGACTCAAGTAATCGATAAAGAAAACGTCAATATTCGCCAAGTACAAACCTCGAGTACTGATGATAATATTGCCTTTTTAAAGTTTCATATTGAAGTTTCAGGATTGGCGCATTTATCTAAGTTATTGGCGAAGCTTGAGCAGCAACCTGGCATTCTGCATGCGCGCCGTGCTGTGGTTTAATAAGCTCATAAGCTAGACATTATTATATCAACCGTTTACTTCTATCTATACAATATTAAATTTTACTATTATAAAGCTTTAAGATTATGCCTGAGCTACCCGAAGTTGAAACCACTAAAGCCAGTCTTGCGCCTATATTAGGACAGCAAGTCAATAAAGTACAAGTATTCCAGCCAAAACTGCGCTGGCAAATGCCTGACGATTTGTCAGAACTGGTTGGTTATGCTTTACATAGCGTTAAGCGCCGTGCTAAGTATTTAATCCTAACTTTTTTACCTACTACACAGCTTACTGGTAAAAAAGACGATGCCATTAAAGAAAGCGAGCCAATTGAGCAAAATACTGTATCGTTACATCGTCAGTTGATAATGCATTTGGGAATGTCAGGAAGCCTACAACAATATCCTATCGATACCGATAAGCGCAAACATGACCATCTTATTATCACTTTTAACGATAGCACAGGCAAACAGACTCAACTACACTACCATGATCCAAGACGTTTTGGCGCCGTGCTATGGCATGCGGACTATAGTGCTAAATTACTGGATCATCTAGGGCCTGAGCCTTTATCAAGTAAGTTTGATGCTGATTATTTGTATCACTTGATACAACGTACAGCCGATAATATTCAGCCCTTAAAGAGTGAAGCTATTTCCGATACCTCTACCAATAAAATGCAAGATAAAAAGATAGCCAAACGTCCTATTGCCCGAGCGATCAAGTCAGTCATTATGGAGCAGCAGGTGGTGGTTGGTGTCGGTAATATTTATGCCACTGAGAGTCTCTATTTGGCAGGTATCCATCCAGCGACGCCAGCTCATCAATTAAATTATAAGCAAATCGTTATATTAGTTGATCATGTTAAGGCAATTCTAAGCAAAGCCATTGAGCTTGGCGGCTCAACCTTGCGTGACTTTACCGTTGCTAGCGGTCAGACAGGCTATTTTCAACAAACCTTAAATGTTTATGGTAAGCAGGGCGAGTGTTGTCCAAGCTGTAAATCTGAGCTTGAGAACCTTAAAATTAACGGTAGAGCTAGCGTTTACTGCCCACTATGTCAGCCGTTATAAATTTCCTAATAGCGGAATACTATTTAAATACCGGTTAAATACTGGTAACGTCATCGTAGTGATGTTATTTATATTGCTTATCAGCGCTCATCTTGCTTTAATAGAAGATACTATTAAAATCTGTTCAACAGATTCTAAACCCGTTTTTTGCTACTTTTTTTAATAAGCCTTGGAATATTGTCATGACTACTAACGTTAGCCTGCGCTCTATTAAGCGTAACCTTCTCACCACTATTATTAGTGTCAGTTGCGTCATGGCTATAATACAGCCTGCTAACGCTGCCATAGAAATTGATGAGAGCGACTTTGGTCCCTCTTATGGCACTATGGTAGCGGACACAGTTGTTGGCAAGCCGTTGCAACTGGTGACGGCTATTGCTGGCACTGCAGCATATGTAGTCAGCTTGCCTTTTTCATTAATAGGAGGTAACGCAGATCAGGCACAACAAAAGCTATTCGTAGAGCCTTGGGATGCCATGTCACGCTGCTTAGGGTGCACCGTTGCTGAGGATAACTATTATAAGTCGCAAGTAGTCAACGATAACGTAGTACGTATCGTGGTCGATCAGCCCTCAGAGATTTTTATCAATACTAATGACTATGTGGTAGTAAATCCACAATAGCTATTGCCAGTAATAATTGCTGATGATAAGCGTTTTAAAGCAAAAAGCTGATTTATTAAATCAGCTTTTTTTATACCTGGTTCATAATGAAAATGTTTTATTTAGTTAGCTGATTTTTACCAAGCTTGTCACTAATTTCACGCAGCAAGACGATTTCTTCAGCTATGGCATCGGGTACGGCTGGTTGCTGTCGGCGTAAGCGATTGACAGACTTGACCATCATAAAGATAATAAACGCTAAGATGATAAAATTAATGAGCACGGTGATAAAGTTACCGTAAGCCAGTACTGGGATACCAGCAGCCTTTAAGCTGGCGTAGTTTCTCACCATGCCCTCTGGTATGTCTCCTAATACAACAAACATATTAGTGAAGTTTAGCTCACCACCGAATATCATCGCCACAATTGGCATAATAATATCTTCTACTAATGACGTGGTAATCGTAGCAAAAGCGCCACCGATAATAACACCCACTGCCAAGTCCATCACGTTGCCTTTTAAAGCAAACTCTTTAAACTCATCTATCATGCTCATTTCATATACTCGTTATTGTAAACACTCATTATATGAAATTTTGGTAGCTGTGCCATTATAAAACTGACAGCAGGCGATTTTAAAAGGATATAAGGCAAATTAATTTATATCCCTATCTAAACGCAGTGCTCTAAATTCCCAACACTATAAGCAATCAAGCGTGAAAATATCAACAGACATAAAAAAGGCTAACATAGCGTTAGCCTTTTTGTGGTTAGAACTCAATCAAATGTAGCGATTAAGCGCCTTTTTTGCGACCATGACGCTTGCGCTCACTCTCAGTCAAGTAACGCTTACGCAAACGAATCGCTTTTGGCGTGACTTCAACTAACTCATCATCTTGAATATATTCAAGCGCTTGCTCAAGCGTAAACTTAATAGCGGGCGTTAGAGTCAATGCTTCATCAGTACCACTAGCACGGACGTTAGTTAATTGCTTAGCAGTTGTTGGATTCACAGCCATATCATCACTGCGTGAATTTTGCCCCACAATCATACCCTCATATACTTCAAGCTGAGGCTCAGCAAAGAGCTTACCGCGTTTTTGTAGGTTAAATAGAGCAAAACCTAAGCAAACCCCTTTAGCCATTGATACTAATACACCATTAGTACGACCACCTACATCACCAATTTTCTGTGGTCCATAATGTGAGAAGCTTGACGTCATAATGCCCGAACCTGAAGTCAGTGTCAAAAACTCAGAGCGAAAGCCAATCAGACCACGAGCAGGAACGGTTGCTTCAATACGCATACGACCTTTACCATCGAGCTCCATATTGGTCATCTCGCCTTTGCGAAGACCAACCTGCTCCATGATGCTACCTTGATGCTGATCTTCGATATCGAAGACTACATTTTCGTAAGGCTCTTGTAGCTTGCCATCAACTTCTTTTACGATAACTTCTGGACCCGATACGCCCATTTCAAAACCTTCACGGCGCATATTTTCAATCAATACTGACAGATGTAGCTCACCACGACCTGATACCTTAAACTTATCAGGAGATTCTGTATCTTGCACACGCAATGCTACGTTATGAATCAACTCACGCTCTAAACGCTCACGAATATTACGTGAGGTCACAAATTTACCTTCGCGGCCTGCAAATGGTGAGTTGTTCACCTGAAAGTTCATTGATACAGTAGGCTCATCAACAGTTAACGGTTTTAGCGCTTCAACATGATTGGGATCACAGATAGTATCTGAGATATTCAACGCATCGATACCAGTAATACAAATAATATCACCCGCTTGAGCATCTTCTACTTCGATGCGATCAAGACCATGATAGCCCATGATTTTTAAAATACGACCATTACGAGTCTCACCTTGTTTATCGATGATCGTTACTGGCGTATTAGTCTTAATTCTACCGCGTTGAACACGGCCGATACCGATAACACCAACGAAGCTATTGTAATCAAGGCTAGATATCTGCATACGGAACGGTGCGTCTGCATCAACTTGTGGTGGTTGAACCACATCAACAATAGTCTTAAACAAAGGAGTCATGTCGTCAGCAAGATCATCTGCTTCTAAACCAGCAATACCATTCAATGCTGAAGCATAAACAATTGGAAAATCTAACTGCTCATCTGTAGCGCCCAAATTATCGAACAAATCAAAAATTTGATCCATGACCCAGTCAGGACGTGCACCAGGACGATCGATTTTGTTAATAACTAAGATAGGTTTCAAGCCCTGCTCAAACGCTTTTTGAGTGACGAATCTAGTTTGAGGCATAGGGCCATCAACAGCGTCAACGACTAAAAGTACGCAATCAACCATAGACATAACGCGCTCAACTTCACCACCAAAATCGGCGTGACCTGGAGTATCTACAATATTGATACGATATTCAGTGTCGTCAGACTTATCTGTCCATTTGATAGCTGTATTTTTAGCCAAGATGGTAATACCACGTTCTTGCTCAATGTCACCAGAATCCATCGCGCGTTCGGCGATATTGGCTCGATCACCAAAGGTGCCTGACTGATGTAATAGTTTATCAACCAAAGTAGTTTTACCGTGATCAACGTGGGCAATAATTGCAATATTACGCAAATGTTTGATGTCGTTCGCCATATGAAATGCTCGTTTTGTCTTAATAAAATGTGATATCAGTAGACACTATGTCAATGCACAAAGTGTTTGGGCGGCTAGTATAACATTATTCATTGTCAAATTTATAATTTAACTTGTCTTTATAAGTATTTATAAGTCATCTCAATATATGAATAATAAAAACAGGCAACAAAAAAGCCACCCTACAGGTGACTTTTTCTTCTAACACTTAACTATTAATAGTAGCTTTCAATAAGAATAATCTTAGTTAATTACCATATCTTTAGTTTGATTAACAGTCATGGATTTGTCACCAGTGATGATGGCATAAACACGACGGTTCATAGCACGACCTTCTTCAGTGTCATTTGAAGCGATTGGTTGATCATAACCATAGCCAACAGTTGATACACGGTTTGGTGCAATACCGAATTCATTAGTCAACATAGATTTAACGGCTACAGCACGAGCTTCAGACAAACGTTGGTTATAACGTGCTGATGGGCCAGTTTTAGAAGCATGACCTTCTACGCGAGCGCCAGCATTTGGATACTCACGCATTTTTTCAGCAACTTTAGCGATTTCTGACTGGTACTGTGCTTTGATGTTTGATTTGTCGTTATCAAAGAATACACGTAATTCCATTTTTAGCTCATCGCTAACAACTACGTCTACTTCACAACCACGAGCATCAACTACCAAGTTCATTGGCGTGCCTGGGCACTGATCAACGCTATCAAATACGCCATCACCATCAGAATCAACATCAGGAGTAACAAAGACTACTGGAGTCTCTACTACTGGTACTAAAGTAGGTTCTAATTGTGGTGGAACTGCTACTGTAGGAGCCAAATGACCGCCAAGTACAACTTCTAGACCAGCTAGAGCCATACCTTCCCACCAGTTTTCATCAAAGTTGTGAATCGCACGAGCTTCACCACGTAGGCTTAAAGCGTCATTGATACGATACATAGCACCTAGACCTAGGTTACCGATAGTATCAGTACTTTCTGATACTTGATTACCAGCACTGTTTTCAAACTCAAGTTTTGAGCGACCAGCACCAACTAAAACGTATGGCTTGAATGAGCTGTCTGTATAGCCAGTGAACTGCTCAGTACCGATCAAGAAGTTACCAGAGATCATTTCTTGTTCACCATCAAAACCATCTACACCGTCTGCACGAGTAGCGTCGTTGTTTGATACACCGTACTCTACTTGAAACTGAGTAGAAGGAGTAAGCTCGATACCTAGTGCCGCACCAGTGTAAAGGCCGTCTTCTTTGTAATAGCCAAGTTGATCACTTTGCTCATCTTCAGCGCCTTCGCTGTAGTGATAACCTAACAATACTGGACTAATAGTAACACCAGCGTTAGCCGCTAGTGGAGCAGCTGTTACAGCGAACAGTGCTAAAGCAATTTTATTCAATTTCATGGACTTCCCCCAAAGGATAATTTAATTAATATGCTATCTAAGCCAATCTTTAAAAAGACTTTTTCAGCACATTACTACACAACAAAACTAATTACGGAGTAGCTTAGCGACAATCAATACACTTTACAACTTTTTTCGTCAAGGAGCTACACATTATTACACTATTGTGTTGTAAGAAAAACACAATAGCAGCTGTATATTACTGATAACAAACACAAATAAAGATTTTTCCGAATATGTACCATCTCATTCGTAACAAAAATTTTACTATGTTTTTGATTACTTACTGCATTTTAATACATGTAGTTTTTTTTCTCTATTATAAAAACTTTTACTCACTAAATGAAACATTTTTTGACATTTGAACTATATTAGGTATATATTCATATTATCAAATGTATTTTTATTTAGAGTATGTATTGATAGTTACAAGTATTGATAATTACAGTTTTAGGGATCAATCAATAGTAAATGATATATCAGATAGGCTTACAAGTGGGAGACAACGATGAATCAGTTAACTCAGCCCCCTGCTGCTACTTCGGCATATCGCTATCATAAATTTACTAATACTGGCGTTGGTATCGATATCTTGATTACAAATCATCATGGCGTTAGCTGTTCGCTTAAGTTAAAACAACAAAAAGCTTTTACTTTAATAGAGTTGATTATAACGATAGCTATCATAGCTATTATTATTACTGTCGCTACACCCTATGTGCTGACTCAGCTGGCAGCCACAGAAGCCAAACGCATTCGCTATGATATTTCAAACACCTTATCTATCGCTAAAGCCGAGAGCTTGATTCATCGTCAAAATTTGATAGTCTGCCTCTCTGATGATAATAGTACCTGCAATAAGAATAGCAACTCAGCCTTGTTGTTGTTTGCAGACAACAACGATAATAAAAGTTTCGATGCAGGCGTTGATTTATTGCTGACTGTGCAACGACTAGATCCTAAGTATGCCACACTACATTTACGTGCTTCTGCTGGACGTCATCACATTAAGTTTTTTGGCGATACAGGTACACCTCGTGGGCACTTTGGTCATATTAAGTACTGCCCAAACACAAGCTATAACACTAATAAATATCAAGTCTCTTTTAATAATATTGGTATTATTAGGTACAAACCAAATAGCAGCCACCCTACTGACTGCGATTAAAGCATGATTAAAATACAGATATCTACTAACGTTAGTATAATTAAAGCAATGCACTTGTTCTAAGCCTAAAAAAACTTATTGATAACGCTGTTGTTGCTGCCACAATAATCGACTTTGCAGAGGTTGATAGTCTAAAAGATGATCGATAAGGTGTTTATATAGTCTTGACCAAGAATTAAGCGTCTCTATAGTAATACCAGAATGCTCCATCGCAAGGATTTCACTACCCTTGAATACTGCTTGCAAATTAGTGTTTTCCACTTGATCCATATTTTGGATATCATTATATTGGATATCAGGGTGCTGAATAATAGGCATTAAGCCGATGTCTGGTAAAAACCTATAATCGTTATCAGCCTCGATATTATCTAGCATACTATCTTGAGTTAAATTCAAAGCAAAACCCAGCTCTTGAAACAAATTCTGTTCAAATTGACGTAAGCATAGACGTAGTTCATCAGCACTTAGCGACTGTTTAAGGGTTAACAGACTATGCTGATAGTGATGCCACAACGCAGGGGCTGGGTCTTCTACGGGCAGGAGTTTTAATAATATCTCATTCAAGTAGAGAGCCGCATATTGCTGTTGACCCGTAATCTGCTGATAGCGCTGCGGCTGAGGAGTCAATACTTGAGGCGTGCTACTGGCCGCTTGAGTATTGTTGTTTGAAATATCGCTGCTTAGACCCTTATCTAGCTGACTGACCTCGATAGGGCTAATAGTGATTTGGCTAAAGGTTTTTAGGTCGCGCTTACCCGTTGCAAATAGTTGCAACGGCTCAAACAACGGCGCGCCTTTTTTGCCTATGCCATGCACAATACCTAAGTGCTCTGAAAATAAATAATATAACGCACGTTTTTCTTGATAAGGGCGCTGATGCAATAAGTAACCATTTAACGCTTCATTACGCATGGCCTAACCCCCTTATTTATTCTATTATTTATCTCAGCAAAACTTAGCTATCAATAAGCTAGACTACTCAGTGCATCAGCTTAGGCCGTGTTGAAATCTGCTCAATACCCTAAGCTAGTCAGCGCACGCTCGTCATCAGACCAGCCTCGTTTGACTTTGACCCATAGCGTTAGCATAATTTTTTTATCAAGCAGCTGTTCTATATCTTTGCGTGCATCAATGCCTACTTGCTTGATACGCTGACCTTTGTCACCAATAATAATGGCTTTTTGTCCATTACGCTCGACATAGATAGTGGCATCGATAAAGGTACAAGCTTTACGCGGACGCCCTGTTTTTGGGTCGGTATGCGCAGGTTCATCTTTAAAACCGTCAATTTGTACGGTCAAATCATAAGGCACTTCGTCCCCTGCGCTACGCATAATCTTTTCGCGAATAATCTCGCTGGCTAAGAAGCGCTCTGAGCGATCAGTGATTTGTTCGGTGTCATAGATAGGATCGGCAATAGGTAAATGCGAGGCAATGACTTCCTGCAAACGATCAAGGTTTTGATTTCTAAGAGCAGAAACAGGGACGATATCAGCAAAGTCAAAGCTATCACTAAAGGTCTCAATCAAAGGTAGTAATGTGCCTTTGTCTTTTAAGGTATCTGCTTTATTAATAACCAATACAACGGTAAGATTAGTGTCACCAAGCTTTTGTAATACCAATAAATCATCATCGCGCCACTGATCTGAATCCACCACAAATAGCACTAGATCAACATCGACTAAGGCTGAGGTTGCCGCCTTATTCATGCGCTCATTAATAGCTCGTACTTCGTTACGGTGAATACCTGGCGTATCAACAAACACCGCCTGCATCTCATGGTTCGATAGAATGCCATGAATACGATGGCGGGTGGTTTGCGGTTTGCGTGAGGTGATAGAGAGCTTTTGACCTAGCATATGATTCATCAGAGTTGACTTACCCACATTAGGGCGACCAACAATCGCGACGTATCCTGTCTTAAAGCTATCACTATTAATAGTGTTATCTTGACGCTTATCAGCGCTTTGAGCCGTATTAGTTGTGGCAAAAAACTCTTCGATAGCACTATCGTTTGCGGTATTATCAGTGCCATTAGTATCTATGACATTTGCAGCAGCAGCTTCGCTACCATTAACGTCCGCTACATCAGTATCGGTCGTTGTGCTCTTCAAGCCAGCTTCTTTAAGTCGACTTGTGCTATTGTCGTCAACGACAGCGTTAGTAATAACAGCGCTCTCAGTTGATGGTAAATCAGTATTATTACTCATAGGTTCATCTCATAGGCTTATAACCAGCGGTTTAATAATAATTTATTAAACTACTGGTTATTAATATTTATTTTTACTTATATTAGGGTGTATAGGTAAACCTAAGCTTATCCGTCACCGCTATCTTTTGGTAGAATTTGGTAGTTTATGTAATTGATTAATCATCAGCTCAGCAGATTTTTGTTCAGCGATTCGACGGCTTTCACCTGATTCAGTAATATCAGGACAGCCTATAATGTTGACTTGACAGCGCACCACAAAGATCTGATAAGGTGCATTGCCTTGGATTTCCACTAGTTCATAATGAGGTAAGTCGAACTGTTTTGACTGTAGCCATTCTTGCAAACGGCTTTTGGCGTCTTTGAGAACTTTTTGCTCACTTACATTGTTAATTAAGTCGCCGTACCAAGACAAAACGCAATTGCGAGTAATGGTCAAATCTTGGCTATCTAAATAGATGGCACCGAGTAGTGACTCTACAGCATCCGCTAGGATTGAGGCACGATTGCGTCCGCCGCCTTTACGCTCGCCAATACCCAAAATTAGGTGATTGGATAAATCTAACTTTTGCGCAATGATGACTAGAGTTTCTTGACGTACCAACGTGGCACGCATCCGCGTTAATCGACCCTCATTTTGGGTGGGGTATCGATAATACAGAGCCTCGCCCACGATCATACCCAATAACGCATCCCCCAAAAACTCTAAGCGCTCATAGTTCTTTTTGCTATCGAATGAGCGATGCGTTAGCGCCAGTTTGGGCAAGCTTAGATCCTTGAACTCATAACCTAATTGACGCGTTAATATTGCCAAACGCTTTATGAAGTCAGCATTAATAGGGGGATGGTTTACAGGATGATGCTGTTGTAGGTCTGATTTCATGCGCGGCTATTACTATCCTATTAAATGAATTATAGTGAAAAAGAAGCTTTGATGCTTGTCCCTACTCTGTGCCAACTACTCTACAGACTTAGAGTCAATATCACCTTCAAAATGATTAATAATGTCTACATTAGCAAAAAAATTATTGGTTGTATCATAGTCCTTGCGGATAGCCAATTGTCCTAATTTTTCATTAGTAAACGTAAAAGTCTCTTCAGCCTTAGTATCATAACTGGCATTAATAGCGAGCTGCCGATCAACTCGCGCCATGAACTGTGCAGGCGTCTCTCTATTATTATTGGCTTCTTTTAGCTGCTCACCTAACATTTGCGTCATTTGATAATCACTAATTTGAGCAGGAACAATAGCGATCATAAGTTTTGCAGCGATAACGACTACAATCAATATCAAAATGACGCTAGTAACACTAGCACCGCGCTGTGAAGATAAACTCGCTAATCGCTGCGACATAACGCCTCCAAATGACTGCTAAATAGTTAAGAGCTTATACTTCTATATTGCTTATACTCTGCTAGCAAAGTAAGTTTTAGTCAATGCTACCGTTACGCGCAAAAGTAGGTAAACTTAAACCTGGTGGCTTGTGCATCCAGATATAAACCGCTTTACCAGCGAGATTTTCATCAGGTACAAATCCCCAAAACCTGCCATCAGCGCTGCTGTCTCGGTTATCACCCATCACGAAATATTTTCCTTCAGGAACTGTTATGCGCCATTGAGTCCCTTTGGAAGTGATTACTTCTGGTGCTTGCTGCTGTAAAAACGGCCCCGCTTGCGAACTATTAGCACCTGGCAAATACCGTACTAAATGCTCATGCTCACCTTGAGTTTCCTGAAAGTATTGCGCATAAAACTCTTCTTCTTGACTTCTAGCTAGTGCCTGCTCTTTATTAAGATAGGTGTTAGGCCCTACTTGCTGACCTTCCAAATATAAACGCGCGGTAAGCTCAGCATCAGCTGTAAAGTCTTTAGACTCAGTAGCGATCGGTACATCGTTGATAGATAATTGACCGTTGTTATAGCTAACGCTGTCGCCTGGCAGACCAATAACCCGCTTAATATAGTAGATCTTAGGGTTTTCTGGGAAACGAAACACCATCACATCACCATGTTCAGGCGAACCTGTATCTATGACTTTATTATAAGTCAATGGCAGACGCACCCCATAAGCGTATTTATTAACGGCAATAAAATCGCCTGTATATAACGTCGGTACCATAGAGGATGACGGTATGTTAAACGGCTCAAGCAAAAACGAGCGTACAATTAATACCACTGCTAATACGGGAAAAAAGTCATAAGCCCAGCGTACAGGCCAGCTCTCTTTGCCACGGCCTTGAGTTTGGCGCTGCTTAAACACAAACTTGTCTAATAGCCAAAGGACACCAAAAACTAAAGTTAGAGGTACTAAAACCAAATTAAAATCAAAATCCATACTGAATGGCCTATTAGCGAGCTAGCTCTGTAACCGTTATCAATTAAAGTCGCGATAAAAAGTAAATACCTAGTCTACTTGCAGCTTAGTCTACTTGTAGCACTGCTAAGAAAGCTTCTTGTGGAATCTCCACGTTGCCGACTTGCTTCATACGTTTTTTACCTGCTTTTTGCTTGGACAGTAGCTTTTTCTTACGCGACACATCGCCGCCATAGCATTTGGCAAGTACATCTTTACGCATGGCTTTGACCGTACTGCGACCAATAATTTGACCACCAATAGCCGCTTGGATTGCCACATCAAACATCTGCCGTGGGATCAGCTCTTTCATCTTACCAACCAGCGCATTACCACGGTAACGAGACTGAGTTTCATGCACGATCATTGCTAAAGCATCAACTTTATCGCCATTGATGAGCACATCGACTTTGACCAGTTTATCAACTTGATAACGTTCAAAATTATAATCTAAAGAGGCAAATCCGCGCGACACTGACTTCAATCGATCAAAGAAGTCCATGACCACTTCACCCATTGGAATATCAAATACCAGCTGCACTTGACGGCCCATAAAGCGCATATCGACTTGGACACCACGACGCTCCATGCACAAGGTCATCACATTACCTAAATACTCTTGCGGTACTAGGATCTGACAACGAGCGATCGGCTCACGGAACTCTTCGATATTATTCGATTCAGGCAAATGTGATGGATTATCGACATGAATGATGCTGCCATCTTTTTTGACAATCTCATAAATAACTGATGGTGCAGTGGTGATTAGATCCAAGTCGTACTCACGCTCTAAGCGCTCTTGGATAATCTCCATGTGCAGCATACCCAAAAAGCCACAGCGAAAACCAAAGCCTAGCGCATCTGAGGTGTCTGGTTCGAAGAACAAGGACGCATCGTTAATTTGCAGCTTTTGTAGCGCTTCACGAAACTTTTCAAAGTCAGTAGACTCGACAGGGAACATCCCTGCATAGACTTGCGGCGTCACTTGCTTAAAGCCTGGAATACGATCGACATCAGGCGTTTTGGCATGGGTAATCGTATCACCTACAGGTGCGCCTGCAATGTCTTTGATACCCGCGATAATAAAACCTACTTCACCTGCTTCTAAAATACCAGTATCTAATGGCTTCGGTGTAAAGACACCTATAGAGCCTGCTAAATGAGCATCTTGGGTCGATTTGATGTAGATTTTATCGCCTGATTTTACAGTACCTTGACGTACCCGAACTAAAGAGACTACGCCTAAATAGTTATCAAACCAAGAGTCAATAATCAAAGCTTGCAATGGCGCATCACGATCGCCTGTTGGCGCTGGGATAAACTCAACCAAAGCCTCAAGCAACTTGTCGACACCTAGACCTGACTTGGCAGAAACGCGTGGCGCATCCACCGCATCGATACCGATGATATCTTCAATCTCTTGAATCACGCGCTCAGGCTCAACTTGTGGCAAGTCAATCTTATTCAGCACCGCCATCACCTCAAGCCCTTGATCGACCGCGGTATAGCAATTGGCCACAGATTGAGCTTCAACACCCTGTGCCGCATCGACAACCAATAGCGCGCCTTCACAAGCCGCTAGTGAGCGCGAGACTTCATAAGAAAAGTCAACGTGACCTGGGGTATCAATAAAGTTAAGCTGGTAACGCTCACCGTTAGGATGATCATAATAGAGCGTCACCGATTGCGCTTTGATGGTAATGCCGCGCTCACGCTCAATATCCATCGAGTCAAGCACTTGCGCTTGCATTTCACGGTCTTGTAGCGCGCCGCACATCTGAATAAAGCGATCGGCAAGGGTCGATTTGCCATGATCAATATGGGCAATAATAGAAAAGTTACGAATATTGGCTAATGCAGTCACAAAGCGCCTACTAAATAAAGGAATGGGATAGAGATATCAAAAAACAATAATTAACACTGCCTGTCAGCAAATCATCAAAACAAGCGCAAATAAAGCTTACCGATACGCGCAGGCATGTGCTGGTATTCTAGCAGTTTTTGGCTATAAAGTATGGCGATTTTGTCAGTAAGTATTTTAGAGCTTGCAAGAGCTAGTTATAGCAATTAACACCATGGCTAAATCACCCAACCAAAAATTTTAGGCAAAAAAAAACCAATCACAGTGGATTGGTGTTTTAATTACTGTTGTACCAGTAAACGAGCAATAAATGGTGGCGATGAAGAGACTTGAACTCTTGACCTCACGATTATGAGTCATGCGCTCTAACCAGCTGAGCTACATCGCCATTTTAGGCTGCATATTATGCCCAAGCTGTTGACTGCCGTCAACCCCTAAAAGGCATTTTTTGCAAAAGATATGCATATTTTTCAAATTAACTGCAACTACTATTACTACTAGCTACTACTCGTAATAAAAAACAAGCACTAAAAAAGATTTGGCAGACCGATAAGCCGGGTTCTGTCGTGGACAATCATTCCTCTAGGCGTACAATCGCTCGTACGCTCAAGCAACCTACCCGCATCGAACGCGGGCCGCGCCATGCCGATGCCTATTTGGTCTTGCTACGCGTGGAGTTTACCATGCCGTGAGATGTTGCCATCCACGCGGTGCGCTCTTACCGCACCCTTTCACCCTTACCGATGACATGAAAATCTTGCGATTCTCACTTAAGCCAAAGGCGGTCTACTCTCTGCTGCACTGGTCGTCAAGTTACCCTGCCCAGCCGTTAGCTGGCACGCTGCCCTATGTAGCCCGGACTTTCCTCCCCTGCGCATCTGTTGCCAGTGTGCAGCGGCGATTGCCTAGTCTACCAAGCGCGCTAGTATAGCAAAGCTGAGAGTTAATAGGAGAAAAATTTTGGTTTATTTGCCCGTGATACGTTTGTATTTAGCCATCAAATCGCTCTGGGTCTCAACATGATCGGGATCATGGGGAATACAGTCAATCGGACAAATCACCACGCATTGTGGCTCATCAAAGTGACCAACACATTCGGTGCATAGATCGGGATTAATCTCATAGATATCCTCGCCCTCATAGATGGCATCATTAGGGCAAGCAGGCTCACAGACATCACAATTGATGCATTCATCAGTGATTAGTAGTGCCATGAGCTGCTCCTTATAATAGTATTAATAAATAGATGAAGGGTTAGATTACTTATTAAACTTTTGCGCAAATGCCTGTGTGACACAGGTTGGGACAAATTTTGTAACATCACCGCCAAGTTTGGCAACTTCACGAATCATCGTTGAGGAGATAAAAGAGTAATTCTGTGATGGCGTCAAAAATACTGCCTCAAAGTTTTCATCCAGCTCGCGATTCATATTAGCCAATTGGAACTCATACTCAAAATCTGACATAGCACGCAGGCCACGTAGTACCGCTGTAGCGTTTCGCTCACGCATAAATTCAACCAGCAAGCCTTCAAAGCCTACCACTGATACTTGTGGCAAATCAGCAAAGACGGTCTCGACCATATCGACACGCTCTTCAAAATCGAATAATGGCTTTTTATGATGACCTAAGGCTACAGCAATGACCACTTCATCGAATAGCTTGGTCGCTCGGGTAACTAAGTCCACATGCCCATTGGTAATAGGATCAAAGGTGCCAGGATATAAGATCTTGGTGTGCAGTTTTGAAGATTTGGAGGAAGTTGCGGCAAGGCTCATAGCAGGGCTAATGTAATCATTAATATTGCTCTATATGCTAACAAATTTTTGCCGAATTTAACACTTATCTATCGCTAAAAAGAGCATACATGAGCTTTTAGATAACTATTGAGTAATTATTAAATAGCTATCGCTATAGATATTGATTGTTTTTCTCAACATGCCCCTAGCAACGCAGTCACTACATTTGTTATAACAGCTACATACACTTGCACCTATAGCTTTGCTACAATAGCGGCTCGACTCATTTATAGTTATAAGATTAGCCATAAGATGAGGAATAAGTCAGAGAAAGATAGTGACTCTGACCTGAAAGTCCTTAAGAGGAAATTATGTCAAAAAAATCAAAAAAGCCAGATAATCAAATATGCGCTAATAAAAAAGCGCGGCACGAGTATTTTATTGAAGAGAACTTTGAGGCAGGGTTGTCTCTGCAAGGGTGGGAAGTTAAGTCTATTCGTGCAGGAAAGATGACTATTACCGAAGCCTATGTGATCTTTCGCAATAACGAAGCGTTTTTGTTTGGCGCGCATATTCAGCCACTAATAAGTAGCTCGACGCACGTCAGTCCAGATACGACTCGTACGCGTAAGCTGCTACTCAATCGCCGTGAAATCGAAAAGCTATTTGGTGCGGTGAATCAAAAAGGCTATGCTTGCGTGCCGTTATCTTGCTACTGGAAGCGCTCGATGGTTAAGTGTCAAATCGGGCTTGCCATCGGTAAAAAGCAGCATGATAAACGTAAAACGCTAAAGGATCGCGATTGGGAACGTGATAAGCAGCGAGGCTTTAAGCAGCATTTGGACTAGAAGATTGCTATCACTCTAGTAATAAGAAAAGCGGACAATCTATCAAGTTGTCCGCTTTTTTAGGTTCATTACAATCATTATTATCAAGCAGTAAGCGGATTTAATCTTTGCTTACGAACACTACGTAATTGGCGCACACCATGCGCGATTAAAAAGACAATACCTAACCAAATCAAGCCGTAGCTGTATATCATCGCTGACTCAAACGGATTACCTAGTACCGTTACCGCTAAGATAAATAACAATGCAGGCTCTAAGTAGCTCATCATGCCATAGACATTAATAGGTAGCATCTGACTGGCATCGACGTTGGTTTTCATTGCCAATACACTTACAATCCCTAAACCTGCCAGCATCGCGATAAAAAAACCAGAGCCACTAACTAAGCTTAAACTACTAGGTGCAATAAAGAATAAGTAAGCTAAGGCAAAAGGCGCAAAGATAGTCAAATCAACCAGCAGTCCTGTAACCGCGCCGATACCTTGCAAGCGACGCAGGATATAATACAGTGGATAAGTACCACAAACCCATAATGTTGCCCATGAAACGCTTTGCGTACGCACAATTTCACTACCCACACCCAATGCTGCAAAGCCCACCGCTAACCATTGTAAGCGGCTTAACTTCTCACCAAATAGCACACAGCCAAACACCACCATCATCAATGGGAATAAGAAATAACCCATCGCAGTTTGTACGCCTTGACCGTTGACAGGTGCCCACATAAATAGCCAAAACTGGCTCAAAAATATCGGTGTCGGCAATAACAACCATGCCCACTGCTTAAGCGAACGCAGCGTCTTTAACTTATCAAGGTGCGAAGTCAGACGACCACTAATCACCAGATAGCCTATCAATGCCGCCCACATCGCGAGCATGCGCCAAATAAAAACTTGCGTGCCAGATAAAGGTGCTAAAAAGCTACCATAAGCGTAGAGCACACCGAATAGCAGATTGGATAATACAGCCAAAGACACGCCCATCATTAAGGTGCGCTGCTGCGCGGTACCAGTCGTCCACATCGCTGGCATCGGCAAGCGTGATAGCGTTGAGGCTAGAGTAGTAGATAAGGTTGAAGTAGACATAAGACCTCTGATTTGCGCGTTATAAAAGAAAATACTTAACTATCATTATTTTTATTTTGAATAAGTTAAGTTATAGTTGATAAGTCTTATTTTACCTTTGTGCTTTGATACATTATTTCTATTTTTAGATATACTTGATAATATTTATTATAGTAACGCCTATATTGCTTATAATTTATTGTCTCAGCATTTATAATGATAATAGTTACATTAATTGGAAAGCTAATATTATGAATCAGCAATTAGATAACACTGATAAGGCTATTTTAAATCTACTGCAAGACGACGCCACTCTGCCGTTAAAAACGGTTGCAGAGCACGTGCATGTGTCTATTGCTACTGCTCAAAGGCGAATACAAGCTTTAGTAGATAATGAAGTGATTACTAAGCAAGTCGCTATTGTTGATCCCAATAAGGTAGGCTATAGCTTGACAGCGGTCGTCATGGTAGAGATGGCAAAATCAAATAACTCAATGCAGCACCGATTTGAGCGCCTGATGAATGCGCAGCCACAAGTGATGAGCTGTTATGAGGTATCAGGTGATGCAGATTTTATGCTGATGGTTAGTGCGAAGAATATGAGTGACTATCATCAATTTACGCGCAATCTACTCACTTATGAGAATAACGTGCGCAATTTCAAAAGTCAGTTTGTGATGAACTTCACGAAGAGTGGCACGAAGATTTATATAGAATAATGGCTGTGAAGCAAGGATTGTAAACAGATAGAAAGATTTTAAATAGATAATAGAATTGTAAACAGATAGATTGCTTTGCTATTTTTGCTTTGTCGTAAGATGAATCAGATAGGGAGTAGCGAAGAGTAACGTTGCCAAACCATAGACAAAAAGCACCGATACTAGAGTGCCAATATGAATACCTGAGTCGCTTATATTTATCAGATATTCATAAATTATTATAGTAGTGCCTAATGCTGGAACTGTCATAGCAATCAATAAATGCTTACGAGTAAAAACTTTATCGAGATAGTAATCTCTTTTATTAAAGTAGATTATAGCTATAAAATGCACTAGCAAAGCAAGTGGCATAAAGATCAGCATATAAAATATCGATAGCTTGCCATTTAGTACGGTCATGCTAGAAGCATTGGCTGACATAGAGATTAGCAAAGCAGATATAAACATTACTAGACGATTCGGCATAGTTAACCTTAGTGTATTTGAATATATCCTGCGCCAATTTTAATTATGCTGGATAAAGCATTAGAAATCTTATTTATTTTACCTCTTACTAATCCTCAGATTACCCAAAACTATCAATAACTTATCATTAATCCTAACGATATAATGAGTCGCATCATGAGCGCGATTCATGTTAAAATGAGCGCCTTTAAATTAGCCCGCTTATATTAATAGCCAATAGGTCTGCCCATGTCTGCCGATACCATCGCCCGCACCGCTTTTAAACAAGGCGTCAAGCCTCTTTATGATTACGATAAGCACTGGGCGAGCTGCTACGAGCCTGCGCCTTATTTGCCGATGAGCCGTGCTGAGATGGATGCGCTAGGCTGGGATGCTTGTGATGTCATTATCATATCAGGCGATGCTTATGTCGATCATCCCAGCTTTGGTATGGCGATTATTGGTCGTCTATTAGAAGCACAGGGCTTTCGCGTAGGTATCATCGCTCAGCCAGATTGGAAGAGTAAAGATGCCTTTATGGAACTCGGTAAGCCCGTTTATGCTTATGGCGTGACCGCTGGCAATATGGACAGCATGATTAATCGCTACACGGCTGATCGCAAGATCCGTAGTGATGATGCCTACTCACCTGGCAACGTCGCAGATAAGCGCCCTGATCGTGCGGCTATTGTCTACAGTCAACGCTGCCGTGAAGCTTATCCTGATGTGCCCATTATCTTAGGCGGTATCGAGGGTAGCCTGCGCCGTATCGCCCATTATGATTACTGGTCGGACAAAGTACGCCGTAGTATTTTGCTCGATAGTCGCGCTGATGTACTGCTTTATGGCAATGCTGAACGCGCTATTGTCGATGTGGTACATGGCTTATCAAAAGGCTATAGCTTTGAGCAAATGAGTAAAATGCGTGGTACGGCTTATTTATTAACGCCTACTCGTCGCCATTGGCAAGCGGATATGACTGAGGTCGCAAGCAACGATGTCGATACTGTCGGCCGCGTCGATCCTATTATCAACCCTTATGTGATGACCGAAGATCTGGATCAGTGTTCTATCGAGCAAGATAAGCCTAGCGTTTCCCCTGTCGGTCAATCCATGTCAGGAATGTCAGCCCAATATCAGGGCTTTGTCGCAGAGCCTGTGACTAATAAAGTCATTAATGCTGATCAAGTCGATGAAGAGACCCAAGTGGTGAAAATGCGGGGTATGGATACTCAGAACAGTAGTGAGTACAGACCTAAAACCGCTCGTAAATACAAGCTAAAAATGCCAGCCCGCGAGCAAACCGTTATCCGTCTACCTGACTATGATCAAGTCAAATCTGATCCTGTGCTCTATGCTCATGCTAGTCGTATTTTACATTTAGAGACCAACCCAGGTAATGCCCGTGCTTTAGTGCAGCGTCATAGTAGCGGCGCGGGTAACTCATTTACCTCAATCGATGTTTGGCTCAATCCGCCGCCGATTCCACTATCGACCGAAGAGATGGATTATGTGTTTGATTTGCCTTATGCACGCCTGCCGCATCCCAGTTATGGCGATGCGCGTATCCCTGCTTATGACATGATCAAATTCTCCGTCAATATCATGCGCGGCTGTTTTGGCGGCTGTACTTTTTGCTCTATTACCGAGCACGAAGGACGTATCATTCAGAACCGATCAGAAGAGTCTATCCTACGTGAAGTAGAAGCTATCCGTGATGTAGCACCGAACTTCACTGGCGTCATATCCGATTTGGGTGGCCCAACCGCAAATATGTATCGCTTGAGCTGTAAAGATGAAACCATTGAAAAGAACTGCCGCAAGCCCTCATGTGTCTACCCTGATGTTTGCGAAAATCTGATCACTGACCACAGTAACCTGACCAAGCTTTATCGTAAAGCGCGTGATATCAAAGGCGTGAAAAAAATCCTTATTGCCTCAGGTCTACGTTACGACTTGGCAGTAAAAGATCCTGAATACGTCAAAGAGTTAGTGACTCATCACGTTGGTGGCTACCTAAAGATTGCCCCTGAGCATTCAGAAGAAAATGTGCTCTCAAAAATGATGAAACCAGGCATGGGCAGCTACGATAAGTTTAAGGCGATGTTTGAGCAATACAGCGCTGAGGCAGGTAAAGAGCAGTATCTGATCCCCTACTTTATCGCCGCGCATCCTGGCACAAAAGATGAAGATATGATGAATCTTGCGCTGTGGCTCAAAAGCTATGGCTACCGTGCTGATCAAGTACAAGCCTTTTATCCAAGCCCAATGGCGACCGCAACGACGATGTATCACACCCATAAAGACCCACTACATAAAGTGAGTCGCGAAGGCGGTGATATGGATATCGTCAAGTCAGGCAAGCAGCGCAAATTGCACAAGGCATTCTTGCGTTATCATGATCCAAAGAACTGGGTATTGTTGCGTAAAGCACTGCAAGATATGGGTCGTAGCGATTTGATTGGCAAGAATAGAGGCTGTCTAATACCACCGTTCAATGCCAGTCTAGAAGGGCGTGATGCTGAACAAAATGGCTATCAGTCTGCCCGCAAAAAGAACAGCCGCGTCGGTAACGACTCTGTAAAGCGTCGTGATAATAATACTTCTGCCAATGCCGTTAAGCATGCTAAGAAAAAAGTGAGTAAAGGTAACTTTCAAACTCAGCATACTGGTCTGCCACCGCGTAAAACCAAATAAGACGACACTAAAACAGCCTAAGATAGTCAGCTAGACATATTGAATATAAATCAAAACAGCGCACATTATTTTATAAAGTAATGTGCGTTTTTTATAGCTTATCTTGCATTATTTAGCTCAACTGTATAGTTACATTAGACAATATTTAGGTAAGATAACTCACATGTGAGGAACAATTCCTAACATTATGGAATATAAGTTTTGGTTACTATGAACGTCATGCGCTGGACGCATTGATAATATTAATTTTACCCTAAGACCTTAACCTCTAAGCTCTTAACTTATATTTTTTGGAGATCTCTATGAATAATTTAGCGAAATTAGCTGCCACTTTACCTGCTGTTGCTTTATTAGGCGCTTGTTCAACGATGAGCCCTAAACCTAATATGCCAGTAACGACGCCATCAGAGAGCGTGACTACCCTTGCTTATGATCGCATGGCACCAGCACCTTATACTTGTACTGATGATAGCCAAGTTATGGTCAAGCAGTCTATTAATAAAGAGCAAGTTATGGTCAATGCTACTGTACCAAAAATCAACTGGTCACAGCAGCCTATCATATTAAATGGTGGACCTAACGGTAAAGTATCAAGCTATGTCAATGAGTCGAATCCAGAAATTATTTACGCATGGCATATGCAAGCTGACGAAGGCGTATTAGCTATGAAATGGGCTGATGGCAAGACCTATCAAGTTAATTGTAAAATAGGCAGATAATAAGGTTAGTTCAATCGTTCATCGATTACAGTAAACCTGCAACTGAGCAGCTCAATGTCAGAATAGACAGTCATCCTATGATGGCTGTTTTTTTATGTGTTTTCCGATAAGTAAACGTGGCAAAGCAACACTATTCGGTGTCAATTATGCGACAATAATAGCAACGGTACTTTTTAAAAGGATAAGATTCATGGTCAAGCGTTTAGCACCTATGCTGATAATCACTGCAGCTGGTATGGCAACTATATTAACATTGTCAGGCTGTGATAATAATAGTGACACGACTACAGAGAGCGTCGCTACTGAGCAAACGGCTACCTCTCTAGCAGATACTGATAACTCTAATAGTGCTGAAACTGATGCTAAAATTACTGCTATTGATTGGTCAAAAGTAGATAGTGGCGAGCCAGCCGCTACTGTCACTGACTATGAATACCCCTTTGCAATCGATAGCCAAAACGTTAAGAATTACGCTGATTATTTTAAGGTAGACAATGCTACTGCCCAGCATAACTTGACGATAAGTACAGCGAGTAATGAGGCTCTATCAAAGGTGCTAGATCAGCTGGATACGAGCTATACCTCTCACGAAATGACTGATGGTAAAGACGCTAAGCTAGTGATACATACTACAACTGACATCGATGCCAGTAGCTATGATTATGTGCTGTCTGAGCCTTTTGCGAAAGGGCTTGTATTATCTATCGTTATTCAGCCAGATGGTAAGAAAAGTGAGGTAAAGGGGCATGGAGAGATGGTTGAGTAGAGACTAGGATTTATACTAATGTGACGTTCCTAGTCTTTTATTATTTACAATGTAAATCTACATTAATTAGCTAATTTGATGATGCCAATTCCTAAGTGCTCTATCCGCTGAACTCCGATCAATGGCAATATGCCGCTGAATTACATCAATATTTTCATTTATTGAAATACTTGGATTGCAAACGCTGTCTAATACCGCATATAAACTCTGAAAAGGTATTTCTTTAAGTGAATATAAATTGTATTTTCTAAACCAACCTTCTTTTTTAGTATATAGTCGAGCTATAGAGGCATAAAAATATTTAGAGTAACTACTCGAAAACATATAGTTCAGTTCATTTCTAAATATTGAAGGTTCTACAGGCTTATTATATTGTTGTAACAACTTATTAATACCATCTATATATTTATTTAAATCAACCCCACTCTCAACTTCGAAAGTGATTGAAAAAAGAAGAGCACCTCACTAATCTATTGTTTTCGACCAAGAATACAATGGAGTTGTGAGATGCCCATAGACGAATTTATCATCAATATCTATTTAATGGTAGAGCAATATTACAAAATAGTCGTCACCAAACCCTTGCGAAGTGCAGGTTACGCGCCAAAGCTAAGTGATCCTGAGGTTATTTGCATGGAGATGGTCGGTGAATTTTTACACCTTGATCAAGACAAACAAATTTGGCAATACTTTACCCAGCATTGGCAAGACTGGTTTCCAGCCATCGGCTCATACCCTAACTTCGCAAAGCACTGCGCCAATCTGTGGCAAGTCAAACAGCAGATACAAGATAACGTCAGTCAAATTGAAGGCCGTGACAACATTCATTTTATGGATGGCTTTCCGATACCCGTCTGTCATTATGGACGCGCTTATCGGCATAAGAATTATCAAGACTTAGCAGCTTTTAGCTACTGTGCCGCTAAGCAAGAGAGGTACTATGGCTTTGAAGGCCATTTGCTTGTTAACTTATCGGGCATGATTAAAGGCTTTACCTTTGCTCCTGCCAATGTTGATGAAAGAGCGGTTGCCCCAGAAATCACCACTCATATTCATGGGCTACTTGGCGCTGATAAAGGGTATATCAGCCCTAGTCTGACATCGTACTACGACGCTCAAGGCGTGGATTTACAAACGCCACTCAGAGCCAACATGAAAGAGGATAGACCCAAACCTGTGGTAAGGCGGCTAATGAAAGCCCGCCGTATCGTTGAAACAGTCATTGGTCAGCTATCAGAACGATTTAATATACAAAGGGTACGAGCAAGAGATTTATGGCATTTGTCTCATCGATTGATTCGTAAGATTCTTTCACACAATCTGTGCTTTGTACTCAACAAAAAACTTGGTAATCCGCCTCTTCAGTTTGATTTGCTTATTTCAAGTTGAGAGTGGGGTTTAAATCAATATTTGCGTATGCTAGTTCTGGCAATGTATAGAGCATTCTATCTACTTGAACAACTGTACCAGAGTTAATCATTTCATCCAGATAAAACCCTGCATGATTCAGACTTTTACTTTTCAGTAAATTAGCTATTTCTGGCTTAGTTAAAGGCTTCTCATTCCGTCTCATCGTCTCTATGATGACATCTCTTTGAGTAATACTCTTAAAGTCTTTTTTCAACCCTACTGAGTCCGTTTGCGAACGGCCATCAAAGTAGAACCCATAGTCCTCTCCAAAATGCTTTACAAAATGGCGAATTTCATAATAATCATATTTCTGTAGACTATTGGAAGAACGATAACACTCACTTAAATGAAATACATCTCTTGAGACTGCTTCTCCATATTCCATTATATTAAGAAAAATATCATCTAACACAATATTATCCGTATCAATAAAGTTCGTATGCTTGTAAATGCCTTTGCCACTTAAAAATATATAATCTGGTAGCTCAAAAGCTATTTGTTCTAAGCGTGCTTCTTGTATTGATGTTTTCGAATAGCTATTGCTATTCACAATTTTTGCAACATCTAACCAAGGCAAACCTTTTTCATGGTCAACTAAAACACATGCTGTAGCTTCTGCCTTACCAAGCTGCTTCGGCCATACATACTGGCCTTCAATCATAATCGAATCTTGATTTTGCAAAGTAGCTATAGCATTATCTATATTTCTAATTTCTACTAATTTTAGGTCATCTAAATACTCTCTAATATCATTAATAAGAGCCGGAGCCCCATTTTCTACAAAATAGATATTTAATATAGTTTTATCTATTTCAGGATATACATATTCAATTAACTTTTCTTGACCACAGACCAAACTCAAAAATTCATAAAACTCTTTTTCTGAATAAAAACAAAGAAATAAGTCTTTGAAATTAATACTAATATCTGGATTTAGTTTTGGTTCCAGAAGCTGCCATAGCATTGATTGACCTAAACGCATATTTCGAATAAAGTTATTATTAATTTTAGTTTCTTTTTGACGAATCCTTTCTCTAGTAAGGCCAAATTTTTCAGAAATCTCTTCAAGGGTTTGTTTATCCTCTACGAAACCCCAACGTTTCTGAGCAATATCTGCTTCTTCAAACGTTAACTTATCGATATACGTATCTATATCTTCTAATAATATTCTTTCTATCTGTGTAAGTGGAAGTTGGTCCAATTTCCTAGGTACAATTAAAGTGGACTCAAACTCTTTATAGTTTATACTTTCTAATAGAATAGCCTGAAGTTCATCTTGAATTAATCCTCGAAATTCAATTAATTTGTCTACTACACTAGTACCAAAATGAGGTAACGTAATTAAAGTATGTCGATCAAACTTCAGGATCTCATTTATATGTTCACTTAGATCATTAACATTAATGTATCTAGCATATTTTTCCAATGGCTTCGTAAACTTAGAGTCTACACCTGAGAGACTTATACGCATATTGCTAGTATCGCATGATTGCAAACTAGTGCTATTAATAGAAGTTGTATATTCTAGTTTTTCATTTTCAGGTGATACTTGTGTTAATAACTTTAAATCTTCGAAAATTTTAACATAAGATGAACCAACTCCTGGCAGATTCGATATTCTAGAAGTGGGTAAACTCAAAAGTTCACCTAAAGTCTCTCCGAGGCTAAAGTTTTCATTAGATAGACTGACATTTCTAAGCCTTTTAATCAACTTTGAATAACTGTCAGATAGATGCAAATCATCTAATCTCGTTGACATACTAGGAGCTTTATTCCTATTTATTGTTGAAATTGTTGAATCTTCGTCTTTTACCTGTTCGAAGATACCTTCAATATTTTTGTCTTGAGGAATCTCTAGGTTGCAATGTTCTGGTTCTGGTTCTGGTTCTGGTTCTGGTTCTGGTTCTGGTTCTGGTTCTGGTTCTGGTTCTGGTTCTGGTTCTATGATATTAGTATGTAAATTAACATCGTTGACAATATTTATAGAAAATAATCTAAGAAAGTCAGCAAAATAAACATTTTGCTTTAGAGAAATAAAATCCTCGATACTCATTTTTTCACATAAATCCCAAAGACTTAACTGCTGATGAATATCTGTATTCGTGTTTGCAGAAATATTATTTATTAGCTTTTCGATAACAATATCTACATTTTCAAATTGAGCATCAATTTTTAAATATTTCACCTTACTGTACATCCTTCAATTTTTTGAGGAAAACTGAGATCGAACGATACTTATTCTTAATTTCTTCTTGTTCTAACATAGAAAGTTTTTTAATGTCAGATCTAGAAAATATCTTCATTTTAAGGCTATCGATCAAAATACACTCAGTCGTAATAATTTCTGCTTGCTCACTAACTCTTGAGCTATCAGAGGAGCCTACTTGCAAATCCTCTATAATCTCATTAAAACTAGGCAACAGTATTTGAACTTCCTTCTCAGTAAACTCATATAATTGTGATTCCATAAAATGATGTGAGATCGCTCTCAAACTAGGCACTACTTTATACTGCTGGAAATACGACTTGACAAAATCACTTATTTTTTTAGTCATTGGTTCTGTGTCAAAACTATCATTCAATGCAGCGTATGAGAAATTGTAATACGATCCAAAATGGGTAGAAATTTGATCTAAACTTACATCCATTAGAACTTTATCTAAATCAAAAATAAATGGGATATTTCCATTTATTTGAAAATAACTGCGTAATTTTTTTAATAGAATTTCACGGCTATTAAGCTGCATATTCATATTTTCAATCAATTCAAGTACTTTTGCAGCTTCTGTACTATACTTAACTTCAAGAGAGCCATCATGGAAGACATCTTGTGTTGAGAGTCCTTCCACATCATCAATTAGACTTTCTCTATCAACTGGCATATTTCTAACTGCCCTTGAAAGTTCTTTAACTTCATTTAGCCGCTCTAAAGAGCCAACAAAATCTAAGACATGAACATATTCTTTATTAGGCGTCTTTCTTAAACCACGACCTAACTGTTGAAGCCATATTGTTCGAGAGCCTGTATAACGCATAAAAATAAGAACATTAGTTTCGGGTATATCAATACCTTCATTAAAAAGATCACAAACTAGAATATACTTGTACTCACCTTCTCTGAAGTTTCGAATATTTTCTCGTCGTTCTTGGTCTGACATTTTAGAGTGAACCAATGTAGCTGTACCAAGTTCGAAAAAGCCTATTAAATGATTCATATGCCGAATACTTCGACAGAAAATTATTCCTTTAATATTTTCAATTTCCTGTTCAGCTACTGTCCTTTCAATAATCCGGACTACTTCTTGATCTTTTTTATGTAGGAATAGTCTTTTATCTAAATCAGCAATAGAAAGGCCACTATCTAACTGGTCAATTTTGTCTTGATCCAGATCATCTAATAAAACTAAATATTTAGGAAATGCAAGTTTTCTATGTTTAAGCGCCCAAACTAAATCAAATTTACCAATATGTCCTGCATCACCCCCAAAAAATTTAATAACGTCTTTATTGTCAGCACGATATGGTGTCGCAGTCAATCCGATTAAAAGCCTCGGCTTAAAATTTGTGACAAATTCAGAGTAGGTTCTGGCTGGTGTATGATGTGCTTCATCTACAATTACAAAATCAAAAGATTTTTTGTGGAGCTGAGCTATTTGTCCGTAGAGAGTATCAAATGATGCAAATACAAAATCTGTATCCTCTGGGTGTGACCCAGAGATACAAGCGGAGAAACTGTAATTTCCTATACCTAGGACATTTTTAAAAGCTGTGACAGATTGGAGTAATATTTCTACTTGATGTGCTAGAAATAATACTCTTGGTATTCGACCGTTTTGTTGAATTAACCTCTTGATTATATGAGCTACCGTATAAGTTTTACCTAGCCCTGTAGCCATCTCGATTAATAACTTTGATTTTCCATTCTCATATTGCGTCAAAGCCTCATCGATAACACTCTGTTGATATTTACGAGGTTTAATATCACGTCCAATTTCTGAATGTTTCACTACCCACAAGTTTTGCAATTCGTCACGATCTATAAGTTCCACACCAAGCCTTAATGCTCGAACCTTTACTTCAGATGTGAAATATGAGTTTGTAACTAAAATCTTATTTGTTACGTTGGCTAACTTTGCTCCAGTAACTAGCTGATTAAGAGCTTTTACATCTACTGTAGCTTTCAGATTCCTTTGTTTAACTTCAATAGCAAACTTACGCTTGCCTTTATAGGCAAAAATATCAACACCACCATCACCATATTTAAATTCTTTACCTACTTCTGTAATTACAGCATCTGTCCAGCCAGATGCTACAAATAGATCCCTAATAAATAGTTCAAAGTCGGCGGGTGAAAGACTATCAATATCTTTAAATTCATTGATCATATTTCAATTTACACTCAAATACTTAAAAGTATTACATAATAATTAAACCTTTGTTACTTATAAATCTCTGAGACTAAATATTCATTATTTCAACATAACCAAAAACTCATCCTCACTCACCACTTTTACGCCCAGTTTCTCGGCCTTCGCCATTTTTGATCCCGCTTTTTCACCTGCTAGCAATGCCGTCGTTTTGGCAGAAATACTACCCGATACTTTGGCTCCTAACGCTTGCAACTTGGCTTTAGCCTCATCTCTTGCCATACTCGCAAGCGCACCGGTAATGACCCATGTTTGCCCATCAAGTGGCAAGTCACTACTAGCCTTTTGCTCGACCTTATCCCAATACACGCCCGCTTCTAGTAAGGCATTAATGACTTCGATATTATGCGGCGCGCGAAAGAACTCATAAGCCAGCTCTGCGGTAATCGTACCGACATCAGGGGTTTGGATGAGCGTCTCGATATCAGCAGCCATCAAACTATCCAAATCACCAAACTGCTGGGCAAAATTCTGTGCCGTGCCTTCGCCGACACCGCGAATACCAAGCGCGTAGATAAAGCGAGATAGCGTGGTATGTTTGCTAGCCTCGACAGCATCAATAATATTTTGTACCGACTTCTCGCCCATCTTCTCAAAGGTAATCATTTGCTCTTGATGATTATGCAGCTGATAAATGTCAGCGACGGTCTTGACCAGTCCTTGTTCAAAGAAGCTAATCAGCCAGCGCTCGCCTAGCCCATCGATATCCATTGCTCGGCGCGAGACAAAATGAATTAATGCCTCTTGCTGCTGGGCAGGACAAAACAAGCCACCAGTACAACGTGCTAGCGCTTCATCTTCGGGTAATATTACTGGGGAGTCGCATACAGGACAGTTTTCAGGTAGGACGGCTGGCTCGCTATCGGCTGGACGCTGATCATGCCAAACGCGAGTGACTTTTGGGATGACGTCGCCTGCACGGTGCACACTGACCATGTCGCCTGCCCGCACATCAAGACGCTGAATTTCACCAAAATTATGTAAGGTGACATTGCTAACGGTGACACCACCGACTTTGACGGGTTCTAGCTTGCCTACTGGGGTGATGGCTCCCGTACGACCGACTTGCCAGTCAATGCTATGCAGGCGAGTCATCACAGTCTCAGCAGGGAATTTATAGGCCGTTGCCCAACGCGGCTCACGTGAGAGATAACCTAATTGCTGCTGCAATGCCAAGTTATTAACCTTAATAACCGTACCGTCAATCTCAAACGGCAGCTTGGCGCGTTTTTCAATCACTGACTCATAGTATTCTTGGGTTTCGCGCGGGTTCTTTACCACTCGCACGGCGCTGACACTAAAGCCGATATCACCTAACCAAGCTAACGCGGCTGACTGGGTGTCGATACGGTCAGGCAAGCCTTGATTGACCGAGTACGCGTAAAACGCGATCGGGCGACTGGCGGCTACTGCTGGATCAAGTTGGCGTAAGCTACCCGCTGCGGCGTTGCGTGGATTGGCAAAGGTCTTTTCTTCATTCTCCTCAGCTAGACGGTTTAAGCGTTCGAAGCCAGCTTTTGGTATCAGCACCTCACCGCGCACTTCTAGTAGCTCGATATCAGCAGCATCGCTAAGATATAACGGCAGATTGCGAATGGTTTTGGTGTTTTGAGTGATGTCCTCACCAGTTTGCCCATCGCCGCGCGTCACCGCTTGTATAAATTTGCCGTGCTGATATTTTAATGAAACGGCTAAGCCATCGAGTTTTAGCTCGACTTCATATTCAGGGTTTTTCTGAGCATCACTTAGACGGTCATTGACGCGGCGCATAAAGTCACGTAAGTCATCATATTCAAAGACATTGCCTAGCGATAGCATAGGAATATCATGAGTCACTTGCGTAAAGGCTGATAATGGTATATCGCCCACTGTATTAATCGGGCTATCTGGCTGTACTAAATCAGGGTACTGTTCTTCAATCTTGATTAACGACAGGCGCAATTGATCGTACTCACTGTCTTCAAGTATAGGATTATCGAGTACGTAATAGGCGTTATTATGAGTTTTTAGGGCAGCTATTAACGTCCGCATTTTATTGATAATCTCTCTATCATCAATAGAAGAGTTATTGAGCGGATTATTTTGGGCGTTGGTGGTTTTTGAATCGGTCATAGTCGGTATCTATCGATTTATAATAACGACTATCATAACAATTTGAGAATACATTTACACGAACGACTGAGACAAAAACGCAGCCCGATAAAATCAAAAGCTGCGTTTATTAAAACTAGGGTGTGGCTCTATTCGCCATAATCACGCACTTGGTTGCGCAGTTGCTGCTTGTATTCAGCAGTGATGGATTCGTTATTCTCATCGAGAATCATAGCGTCCAAATCATTAGCCATCATATAGGCAATGCTCATCATACTATCAAAGCTACGCAGCGCTTGCGGATGTGGCAGTGACAAAAACACCACTATGCCATTATAGCTATCAGTGGCCACACTATGTGGGTCAAAAGGCGCAATGCCGTTATCAGTGATACCCATCATACTGAACCACAGCATCCCTGTACCGTCTTTTTGCTCATAGCGATGAAACATATTCATCGCTCCAAAGCGCAAACCGTATTTGTCAATCAAAGTTAACAAGTCACGACCACGAATGATAGCAGGCGAACGGTCACGATACTGGTGCGGCAAGATGGTGATATTGATATTGTCTTTGGCGTTAATCAACGGACCATTTTGCGCTTCATTCACAGGTGCAAGCAGGTGCTGATCAAGAACAGGACTATTATCATCAAACTCAGGTTCATCGGCAGTATCGATCACGGGCATCAGACTATCCGTCGCTGACATTAGACTTGAAAAAGCATCTGGCTCTTGAACACCAGCTTGATAGTCACTATCCTTATCGCTCAGCTCTTGTGAAAAATGAGTAAACTCAGCATCATCAGTGCGCTGCTGCTCTGCTTGCCAGCGCTGATAGTCCTCATCCTCATCGAAGCTGTCTGTCTCGCTATGACTTTGCGCCGCCGCTTCATTGGGGTAGCTATACTCTGGAGTCAGCGGCTCATCATCTATCACTGCCTGTAAATAATTACGATCAGGGCCAATGGTCGTCTCACCTGCTACGGTATCTTGCAAGTCGGGCTGATCCACGACATTACGCTCATGACGCGGGATAATAGGAATACCGTTTTTATCATAGCTCACAGCATTTATTTCAGCGCTTTGGCGACGCTTAAAGCTACGAGTGACCATAAACAGTCCTGCAAGGACAATAAGCGCAGCAATAGCAATCAACATAAACTGAATAGCGGTCATGAGAGACACATCCTAATAACGACGATAAATGAGAATAAACAACAAGATATAAATGGCAATAGTTTAGCATGGCTACCCTATGGCGTCATCAATTTGTATCGGATCTGCGATGGGTTACTTTTAGCTATTATCATTATCTATTAATAAGTGTTCAATGTGTTCTAGCAGATTCAATCATTCTCACCTCGCTGAGCCCTACTTTTAACTTAACTAGCCATATTCTTAACTTAACTAATAGTACCTAGCTATCGATATAGCGAGCCGCTTCATCGAGTGACACGCTCACTAGCATTGAGATGCCTGCGCTGGGCATCGTGATACCTTTGAGCTCATCAGCGATCTGCATGGTCAGCTTATTATGGCTAATAAAAATAAACTGCACCTCATCTGCAAGATCTGTGATTAAGCTAGTAAAGCGCGCGACATTAGCATCATCAAGTGGCGCATCGACTTCATCGAGCACACAAAACGGCGCTGGATGCTGCTTAAATATCGCAAAGATCAAGCTTAGCGCAGTTAATGTTTTTTCACCGCCGGATAGCACCGCTAAGCGACTATTACGCTTGCCTTTGGGCTGTGCCATTAAGGTAAGTCCTGCGCGCCATTGTTCCGATTTTGATTCTTCTACCGGTATATCATCAGTATTCAGCGTGAGGCTGGCTTGACCACCACCGAATACTTTGGCAAACAGCTTGGCAAGCTCTATATTGACGCTATCCAGCGTCTGCATAAATAGCGTCTTAGTAGTCTTATCAATAGCAGCAATCGCCTCAGTTAGCGTCGCCATGCTAGCGGCAATATCTTGGGTTTGCTGGGCAAGCGGCTCTAGACGTTCGTTAACGTCATCAAGCTCTCTAATAGCCGCCAAATTAACAGGGCCGATTTTACTCAGTTGCTGCTCAAGTTTGGCAGACTCAGCTTGTAGCTCGCTGATTTTGTCAGGGCGCACGCGGCGCTCATGAGTAATAAAGTCTGTCAGTAAGCTTGAGACACTGATCACGGGTTGCGACTCGGGCTCTTTATTAGCGTCATTTATCTGTTGATATTTCTCTAGAGCCTGTTGTGTGCGCAAAATGTGCTCTTGCAATTTTGCCTCACTAAGCGCTAGTTGAGTCGATAGGCTTGCCAGCTCCGCTTGCTGATTTTGCAAGTGAGTTTGCGCCAGTTCTAGCTCCTCTTCTTGCTGGCTATAGTCTTGTTTGAGCGCCGCTAAAGCGCTATTACGCTCTGCTAATAACAGCTGCTGATCGTCACGCTTTAGCTGAACGGTTTGTAACTTTGTTTGTAAACTAGGTAATTGCTGCTGAAAGTTAGCAAGCTTTGAGCGCAGTGCTTTTTCGCTTTGTAGCGCTTGCTCGTAGACCGCGTTGACACGCGCGAGACTACTGATACTGTTTTCCAGTCGCATCTCAACTTTTTGTAGAGTCAATTGTAGAGCCTGCCACGCCTTATCATCTAACTGACGGTTATGGCCGAGCTCATTGCGCTCAGCTTGCAGTTGCTGGTAGGCCGCCCGTGCCGCCTTTAGCTTAGGTATAAGCGCTGCTATGTTTTGCTCAATAGTCTGCTGATCACTACTCAGTGATTGCTGCTCTTCTACTAATTCTTGCCGTTCAGACTCTAATAATAATTTGTCAGCTTGCAATCGCTGTTTATCGGCTTGCAACTGTTCTTGAGCCACTTGCAGGCGCTCATTCTCTGCTTGCTCGTCACTGAGTTGCTGCTGATAGCGATACTTATCTTGCGTTAAGCGCTCTGCTTGCGCACGGGTTTCTTCTAGGCTGATATTTAAGGTATCGAAGCTGGTTTGGGTGCGTTTTACAGCTTGCTGTTGGCTATCGACATGTACTTCAAGCTCATCAAGCTGAGTTTCTAATTCTTCTAAACGCGTGCGCTGCTGTAAACGTTGACTTAAAAACTGGCTATTTTGATTATTGTTTTTAGGGTCTTGCGCACTGGCAAACTTTGCGACATTGATCATCCCTAGGCTATGAACTATCCAGCCATCCGTAGTCAATAATAGTGCTGAGGATGGCAAAGCTTGTAGGATAGTAGCAAGCTCATCGGTGATTTCATTGTCAGTAGCATCGTCAGTAACTTTGTCATCAGCGAGATATAAATAACACTGCTGCCATAATGCTAAAGCAGGCTGCGCTATTAGCTCAGATAAAGGCAAAACTTTAGCGCTAACCTCATCTGCTAGCTCATTGATAAAAGAGATTTGCTGGCTATTTTTTTGGTTATTCTGGCTAGCAGGCAACCATAAGCTATGATTTAACGGGTTTTTGATACTGCCCTGCCGCTGATGACTTATTAATGATGTTAAAAAAGGCGTCAGTGTTTGCGCTAAATTGGCTGATTGATTGATTGAGTCTAGAGCCACATCTTTTAACTTACTTTCTATGAACACATGACTATCCAGCCACAAAGCTAGCAGGCTATCGAGTAAATCAGCGTACTGCTGACCTTGAGTGCTCAATTCAATCTGCTCGCGTAAAGTGCTGATAGGTCGTTTGGATAGATGAGCTGTATGCTGAGCGCTCACTATTTTATCCTGCACCACAGCTTTGCCCTCTACAGTTTTATTGTCTGTAGTTTTGATAGGCTTCGGATGCAAAATTTTATGGAGAGTATCGTATTCACCAGCTAACGCGGCGTGCGATTTTTCTTGCTCAATCAGCTCGCGCTGCTGCGCATTTAGCTGTTGCTGTAAGATATGCGCTTGGGGCTTTAGCTCACTTAATTGCTCGCTCACGCTATCTTGTTGCCGTGCGTTTTGCTGCAAGTATTTTTTGAGCGTCTGTATTTGTACAAGAGGCGACTTATCATTATTAACATCACTGCCACTATCAGCACTACTGTCACTGTCAGCATTGCTCTTAGACTGCGATAATTGCGCCCATAACGCTTGCCAATTCTGCTCGCGGCGCGACCACTTATCTTCACTACCTTGCAAGCGCTGCTGTGATTGAGTATTTAGCGCTTGTTGTTGAAGAAGGCTGTGCTCACTATGTTGCAGCTGCGTCTGTAGGTCTTGCGCCTGATACAAAGCGCGTTTTAGTGACGGCTCATCAGCGTCATAACGGGCGCGCTTCAACTTTAACTCATCGATCTGCGGGTGTAAATCGGCCAGCTCGGCTTGTTGCTCAGCTTGTCGGCTTTGTAGACTGACACTTTCAGCATCGGCTTGCTGGCGTTGAATGTCTAAATTAATGAGCTGCTGATCGGCTTGCTCAAGTTGCGCTTGTACGCTTTGCAATTGCTGCTCGGCTTGTTGGAGCTCGAGCTGCTGCTGATAGTAAGTGCTTTGTGCCTCGTCTTTGAGCCACTGCTCCTGATTGATATGTGCGCTAAGCTTATCTAGCTTGGCTTTGATACGCTCATAATCCGTTTGCAACGTTGATACGGTAGCGGTGCTATTGTTATAAGCTTGTCTTTGCTGCTGCTGAGTATGCTTGGCTTGGTATAACTGCTGGATGGCCAGTTGCTGCTGCACATCGGCAATCGATAGAGTCAGCGCCTCATAACGCTCAGCGCTAGTCGCTTGCCTTGCTAAGCTCTTTTGTTGGCGTACTAGCTCACTTTGCATATCGTGCAAGCGCGCTAAATTATCTTGAGTGGTCTCTAACTTTTTTTGAGTTTCCTCACGGCGGGCTTGATAGCGTGAGACGCCTGCTGCCTCTTCAATAAATTCGCGTAATTGCATGGGGTTGGAGTCAACAATGCGTCCAATCATCCCCTGCTCAATCACCGCATAACTACGCGCGCCAAGCCCTGTACCCAAGAACACATCGACCACATCGCGGCGACGACAGCGCGTACCATTGATAAAATAGTCGGAGCGCCCATCCATATTGACCTGCCGACGCACCGATAGCTCTTGATAAAGATTAAACTCATGGCGAATACCCGTTTGCTCATCTTGAGTATGCTCAAAGGTCAGCTCGACGCTAGCCACGCTCTTTGCCGCTTTATCTTGCGTACCAGCAAATATCACATCACTCATCGCGCCGCCACGTAATTGCTTGGCAGAGGTCTCGCCCAATACCCAACGGATAGCGTCTATGACATTGGATTTGCCACAGCCATTTGGCCCGACAATAGCGGTGATGCCACGAGGAAAGGTAAAAGTGGTTGCGTTGGCAAAGGATTTAAACCCTGCTAATTTTAGAGATTTAAGGCGCATGAGCAATACATTGGATTAGCAAAAACAGGCGGCTATTCTACCTGAAATTGTGACGGATTTTTAGGGTTTGTGAAGGATGCTATAATAGGGCTGAAAATCTAAATGACTAGGGCGTGTTGAGCATTCGACCATAGCACTGACAGAGACTATTTTTTAGACGATTCTAGATTGAAAATATCTAGTTTAGTCATTCTAAGCGGATCTTTTTAATGACGAAGCGACAAAAAAGAGTCCTGTCCTTACAGGCTGATGCTAAAATTGCTCTATTCGTTGTAAAAATCTAGCCAAGGCATCTGCATTACCTGCGATTTTTACCTAGACTAGACCCATTTTAACTATCAGCAGTGCTTATTTGTGAATGTTCAACACGCCCTAATCTAAACAATAAGAATTAAGAGCATTAAAATGGCTGATTATAATCCGCAAGAACTACAGCAAAAGTATGAAAAATGGTGTGAGCTGCATCGTAAACAGATTGAGGCACAACAGCAATTCTTAGAAGCTGAAAAGCTGTTCGATGAGCTACAGGCTTATTATCTTAACCCGCAGTGGATGGCAGATCGCGAACAAGATCTACCTATCGAACATTCAGGCGAGGCGTATTCTATCTTTAGTGAAGATGCGCTGTGGAGTATGCTTAGCGATCGCAATGAGCTGGCACGAAAGTGGATGCGTTTGGGATTAGATGCTATTGATAGGAAGTAGACCCTAAATCACCCCAACCCCACTTAATAACAGCTGCCCCCCTGCAAACAATAACAACACCCCAAAAGCACGTTTAAGGGTCTGCGCGGGTAACTTATAAGCAAGCTTGGCACCGACCTTTGCCATAATAAAGCTAATGACCGATATACATAAAAATCCGCTGATATGCACAAAACCAATCGTGCCCTCTGGCAAGTCGACTGTGTTTTGACCAAACCAAGCAAAGCCTAATGCCCCAGCGATAGCAATCGGTAAGCCGCAAGCGGCGGAAGTGCCCACAGACTGCTTCATCGTTAGCCCCGCCCAATTCAAAAACGGCACGGTCAAGCTACCACCGCCAATACCGAAGATAGATGAGGCAAGACCAATGCCTGTACCCGCGCTAAACTGTGTACCAGCAGACGGCAGAGGCTTGTCCAATTGCTCTCTATTCGATAAAAACAGCATCTTTAACGCGACTAGTAGTGCACCAACACCGATGATCGCTTGCAGCGCTTTACCATCGATCATATCGGCGACCCCTGCGCCAATCAGGCTACCGATCACTAAGCCTAGCGCCATCTTGCGCCAAATATCCCAGCGTACACCGCCACGTTTATTATGCGCGGTCAATGAGCTGATAGAAGTGACGACAATAGTCGCTAAAGAAGTACCAACGGCGAGATGGGTGACTACCTCAGGTGGGAAGCTGTAAGCGGTAAAAATCCAGACCAGTGCAGGCACGATAATCATCCCACCACCAACCCCAAATAGGCCTGCACAGACTCCTGCAAATGCACCTGCAATCACAAACCATACATATAACATTGTTAAAATCCTTTTTTGCTTATTTTTCGATACTTGGCTTACAGGGTAGCAAGCTCTTAGAGTACTTAGCTTCTATTGAGAGTGTTTTTAGATCATAATAGCGTCAGCATACAGCGCCGTACCAATCGGCACAGTATAGCAAGATTCCACCTAATCACAGCATCACAGCGACCAAACCTATGCCACACGCTAATAACTCCAAGTATCTTGAGACGCTAAAAATGGTGAATCATCGCCATGTGCCTAGCAGCCTCTCGACCAATAGTGAATTAATTGAGGCTATAAAAGATCAAAGTTTAAGTGCCGATCAGCCACATTTGCTAACTGCCGATACGCAAACGGCTGGACGCGGCCAACGAGGACGCTCTTGGCAGTCACCAGCAGGCAACGTTTATCTGTCGCTCTATCATCCTGTACGTATGCCAATCAGTGGTTTGCTATCTTTAATTATCGGTGTTGAGCTGGCAAAGATGCCGGTTATTGCAGCTTTTAATAAGCAGTTAATGGCGCAAGGATTAACTGCTATTGGAGTAAAATGGGCTAATGATTTAGGCTTTTACAAACCTTTAGAAGTAAACGTAAGCAATCATTCTAATACTAATAAGAATGGCAACAAAAGCTCAGAACCAACTGTCATTTACTTTAATAAGCTAGCAGGTATCTTGATTGAACCTGTATGGCAGGCAAATAAGTTGATTGGGATAGTCATGGGTGTTGGTCTTAATGTTCAAGCCACACCAAAATTAACGACTCATACTCTAGAAGGTATGAGCTATCAAGCGCTGAGTTTACAGGATATAAAACAGACGCTAGCAGTAAATATGCCTGCTGATAGTCAAAACAATTTAGTTGATTCATTGCCTAGCCTAAAAGAGCTGTACGCACAAATTAGTCAGGCATTAATTGATGCATTAAGAGGCTTTGAGAGTATAGCTAAAGAGCAACTAGCTGAGCAAACAAAACCTATGCAAAAAAGCGCTAGCGAAAGCTTTATTGCAGAGTTTGATCAGTTAGATGCGCTAGCAGGCCTACGTACTCAAGTGAGCCAAAACCATGATGGTAATATACAGATCATAACGGGTTGTGCTGATGGCATTGATACAAACGGCTGTTTGCAATTACGTCAAGATAACGGTAAGCTTGCCACGCTTTTCACTGGTCGTATTGACGTCATTAATAATATCTAAGCTATTGATATATTTTATAATTTACAGTTAAAGCGATATCACTCCAAAGTCAAAACTTACACTTATAGCTGCTAATTAAACCACCCCTAAAAGGATAGTTATGCTTTGGCTAGATCTTGGCAATACCCGTCTCAAATACTGGCTAACTGATGATGTCGGTCAAATCGTCTCGCATGATGCCAGACAGCATTTGCAAGCGCCCGCTGAGCTGCTTATGGGTCTCACCGATCGTTTTGAGCACTATGCGCCTGACTTTATTGGTATCTCATCGGTATTGGGAGATGAGCTCAACGGTCAAGTATCCAAGACGCTAAGCCGCTTAGACATTCCATTTGATTTCGTCACTGTCGATGCCGAGCACCCGCTCATGCATAGCGCTTATGACTCTAATCAGCTCGGCTGTGATCGTTGGTTACAAATGCTAGGCGCTGTTGATAAGAAAAAGCGCCAGTGCGTTATAGGCTGTGGTACAGCGGTTACGATCGATCTGATTGACCATGCCCAGCATTTAGGCGGCTATATCTTCCCTAGTATCTATCTGCAACGTGAATCGCTGTTTTCAGGAACTAAGCAAATTACCATCTCTAACGGTACTTTTGATAGTATTACCCAAGGTATAAATACTCAAGATGCGGTACATCGTGGTATTTTATTATCCATCGTTGGGTCAATCAATGAGATCAGCCGTCGTCATCCTAACTTTGAGCTGATCATGACAGGTGGCGACGCTAGAATGATCGCCCAACACGTCAGCCGATCAGTACGCCTGCGCGATGATTTATTATTAAATGGACTAGCGCGTTATTTTGATCATCGTCAGCAGTTGGCTGATTAGCGTTTTATAATAAAAATAATGGCAATAAAAGAGCAGCTCGTCACAGACGAGCTGCTCTTTTATTATATAAAGGCGTTATTAAAACTTTATGCGCCAGGTTACGCTTTGCTAACCGCACCCTACACTGATTCTCTGGTTTGAAGAAATAGCAGTAACGACTATTTTGTCTCGTTAAATAACTCACGACCAATGAGCATACGGCGAATCTCGCTGGTGCCAGCGCCAATCTCATATAGCTTGGCATCACGCCATAAGCGACCTAACGGATACTCATTAGTATAGCCATTACCACCAAAGATTTGAATACCCTCGCCTGCCATCCATGTGGCTTTTTCAGCGCACCACAAGATTACACTAGCGCAGTCTTTTCTTACTTGCCGACTATGATTTGCGCCTTGCGCATCCAACATATCGAGATTCTTACCGACAGTATATAAAAAGCTACGACCCGCTTGCAATATGGTGTACATGTCGGCAACCTTACCTTGAATCAGTTGAAACTCACCGATAGCTTGACCAAACTGTTTACGATCGTGAATATAAGGCACGACATTATCCATAACCGATTGCATGATACCAATAGGTCCTGCGGCCAATACCGCGCGCTCGTAATCAAGCCCACTCATCAGCACCTTAACGCCCTCATTTAAATTGCCCAAAATATTATCTTTAGGTACTTCAACATTATCAAAGACCATCTCACCCGTATGACTACCACGCATACCTAGTTTATCTAGCTTCTGCGCCGTACCAAAACCTTCCATACCTTTCTCAATGATAAAGGCAGTGATACCTTGCGCGCCAAGCTCAGGATTGGTCTTAGCATAGACCACCATTACATCAGCATCGGGACCATTAGTAATCCACATTTTGCTACCGTTTAGCACATAAGCATCCCCTTTTTCTTCAGCTTTTAGCTTCATGCTAGTCACATCAGAACCTGCGCCCGTCTCACTCATAGCCAAAGCGCCGATGAATTCACCCGTGATAAGCTTCGGTAAGAATTTCTGCTTTTGTGCCTCGGAGCCGTTACGCTTAATCTGATTAACACATAAGTTTGAATGAGCACCGTAGCTCAAACCAATAGAGGCTGACGCGCGGCTAATCTCTTCCATCGCCACCATGTGCGCAACATAGCCCATATTAGCGCCACCGTATTCTTCAGGCACAGTGATACCATGCAAGCCTAAATCACCCATTTTTTGCCAGAGATCCATCGGAAACTCATCACTGCTATCAATCTCGCCAGCGCGCGGAGCAATCTCTTTGGCAGCGAACTGTGCCACGACATCGCGCAAAGCATCAATATCTTCGCCAAGCTGAAAATTTAAACCAGGTAAACTCATTATCTATCCTTAATTATTTGATGTTTTAAATTTTGATATTTTTTAAAATTTATTTTTAGAGCCTAGTCTTAAAAGGTCGTCTTCAAGAATTACGCTTATTAATCAAAGCACGCGCGACGTTAGAGTCGTTACGGCGTCCTAAAAATGCGCTAATGCGCTCGCCTGCGACAACTAATTTATCTAAATCAATACCAGTATAGATACCCATGCCATGCAGCATATACACCACATCTTCGGTTGCGACATTGCCCGTAGCGCCCTTGGCATAGGGACATCCACCTAAGCCCGCTACTGAGGTATCAAATTCGTTAACACCCATCTCAAGCGCCGCTAAAGTATTGCTTAGCGCTTGCCCATAAGTATCATGGAAATGCCCTGAGATATGTTCAATATCTATATATTCTAATGCGGCTTGCAAAGCCTTTTTTACCTTTATAGGTGTGCCTACCCCAATGGTATCAGCGATGCCGATCTGCTCCGCACCGATTGCTACTAAGCGTTTGGTGACATAAGCGACTTGGCTGGGGTCAATCTCGCCCTCATAAGGACAGCCGACCGTGCAAGAGATCACACCACGAACCTTTATACCTTGCGCCTTGGCAGCAGCGGCTACTGGTGCAAAACGCGCAATGCTCTCATCGATACTACAATTGATATTTTTTTGACTAAAGGTTTCGCTAGCGGAAGCAAAGATAACCACCTCATCAGGGCGATGCACAATAGCATTCTCAAAGCCGCGCATATTGGGCACAAGCACAGAATAGATAACGTCATTCGATCTGCTAGGCATAAGCGCGGTCATCAAGTCACTATTATCGCCCATCTGTGGCACCCATTTAGGGGAGACAAAGCTAGTGGTTTCAATCTTCTTAACTCCTGCCGCGATTAAATCTTCGATTAGCGCTTGCTTGACCGCTGTCGGCACTGTCTTTGACTCGTTTTGTAGTCCATCACGCGGACTGACGTCAACGATAGAAACGTGCTTTGGATAAGCGTTATTCATAGTTATTATCCTTAAACTTCGCTGGTCTCACTATCAATACGTAATAGCTCATCACCATCAGCGACCAAGTCACCCGCTGCAAATAACAGTTCAGCTACTACCCCATCCGTTGGTGCAGTGATGGTATGCTCAATTTTCATCGCTTCAATCACAGCGAGCGCATCACCTTGATTGACACTATCCCCAACCGCTACTTTAAAAGCAATCACTTGTCCTGGCATCGGCGACTTTAGACTGCCTACTGCGGCAGACTCTTCACCGACATACGCCATGACATCGATGAGTTTAATCTGATCACGACCAGCATCGGTGAAAACATGTATCGTATCGTTATAGATCCAGCTTTGGGCACTAATACGTGCGCCATTTAGCCATAGAGTATGATTGTGCGCGTCATCACTACTATAGCTGACTTGTCCTTCAAAGACAGGTGTAACTGATGCCTCAGCTTGCTCGCTACCAACTAGGTCATGTTTAATTACTAGCTTAAAGTGACTTAGATTCTCTGCGCTTTTCTTATCTGCATCAATATTAATATTCTGCCATTTGCTGATATTTGCAACATAGGGCTGCTGATCATAAGACAAACTAAACTTGCGCATATAATTCGTATAAGCACGGAATCCTGAAGGTCGATTAAAGGGATCATACTTATAATGACTATTAGCATTAGCAGCTTTAAACTCATTCGCCAGCTGCTGTACAATCGCAGTAGTAGCCAGCGTTGATAGCTCAAGTGGCTGCTGATTAAACAGCTCATCCGCTTCACGTTCAATCAAAGCAGTATCAAGATTTGGCTGACTAAAAGAGTCAGTGTTAATGACATAACGTAAAAATGCTACATTATTGGGCAGTCCAACAATGCGGGTTAAAGCTAAAGCGCGATCCAGCTTCGCTAAAGCTTGCGCGCGAGTCGGAGCATGGACGATGAGCTTGGCAATCATAGAGTCGTAAAATGGACTAATCACATCGCCTTCGCGTACGCCATCATCGATACGGACATCTTTGCCATTTTCATCAATGATAAAAGTACTGTGTGCTGGCTTTTGATAACTAAACAGCGTGCCCGTCGCAGGCAAGAAATCATTATCTGGATTTTCAGCACAAATTCGCGCCTCAACCGCATGACCGTTTATCTTCAGATCCTCTTGAGATTTAGGTAATTTCTGACCAGCAGCAACTAGTAATTGCCATTCAACCAAATCCACGCCCGTAATCGCTTCGGTCACAGGATGCTCGACTTGCAGGCGAGTATTCATCTCCATAAAATAAAAACTCATACCCTCGGGACGCTGCTCAACGATAAACTCCACCGTACCCGCACCGACATATTCAACTGCGCGCGCCGCTTCTATCGCCGCCTTGCCCATAGCGCTACGCATGGACTCATCGACGTCAGGCGCAGGCGCTTCTTCTAGCACCTTTTGATGACGACGTTGCACAGAGCAATCACGCTCGAACAGATGCACGTAATTACCGTGACTATCACCGAAGACTTGGATTTCGATATGGCGCGGTTTGAGGGCGTACTTTTCGATGAGGACTTGGTCATTACCAAAGCTAGTAATGGCTTCACGGCGACAAGAGTCTAATAAGTCGCTAAACGCTTTGCTATTTTCAACAATACGCATGCCCTTACCGCCGCCACCTGCACTGGCTTTAATCAGCACGGGATAGCCAATCTCATCCGCTTGCGTTTGCAGGAATTTAGCATCTTGATTATCACCATGATAGCCCGGAATCAGCGGTACGTTTGCCGCTTCCATCAAGCGCTTAGACTCTGATTTGCCGCCCATCGCTCGAATAGCATCAGCAGATGGTCCAATAAACACTAAGCTTGCGTCTATACATGCCTGCGCGAAGTCGGCGTTCTCACTCAAAAACCCATAGCCTGGGTGAATGGCCTGTGCGCCGCGCTCCTTGGCAATAGCAATGATAGCATCACCTTTAAGATAGCTGTCTTTTGGTGCAGAGCCGCCAAGGTAGACGGCTTCATCACAGACTGCTACGTGCTTGGCATGGCGGTCCGCGTCAGAGTAGACAGCAACGGTGCGAACGCCTAAACGCTTGGCAGTAGCCGCTACTCGGCAAGCAATTTCACCACGGTTGGCGATCAAAATTTTAGAGAACATAGTGAGTCCCATGCTTAGTATTTATTTGTTTACTGTTTTATTAGACCTCTTGCAAAAGTCATAGTCTAAGCTCGGAATTAATGATACCAGCAAACAGCTTCATTCTAAGATCATAGCGCTGACGACGGTTGCGATATTTATGAGCCACGATTTTAAACAACTTGATTAAGCCTATTTTGTGCTCAACCACAATACGGAACTTTGCCAGATAGTGATTGGCCTGTTTGCATATCTCCAATAACTGACCACCACGAGGTTTCTTAAATGGTGTGAAAGTTTGGTTATGTAGATTTGCTATACCCTGATAACCACTGTCTGCTAGATAGTTAGTATTCTCAGGTAACCAATCAGGACAAGTATCTTTATACAGCTTAAAATCGTGGATTGACCCTTTACAGGTTTGCACATCAAGTATCAACCCTGTTTGCCAATGGACGATAACCTGCGCTTTTAAGGTGTGTTGTTTTTTCTTACCGCTATAGTAGTCTCTTTGGTTTTTTTTGGACGCTCAATTGGGGTTTCGGTGGCATCGACAATGACGACTGACCAATTGGTATCCTCATCGACACGACTAGGCAACTTTTTAGGCAATTCAAACTTGCCAGAGTCAATCAGGATGTCTTCTACTTTACGAATGATACGGCTAGCAGAAGACTCATGAATACCAAAGTCCATACTGATATGATAAAGCGTGCGGTATTCACGCCAATAAGTCAGGGCGAGTAGTATCTGCTCCTTAAGACTGAGCACACTTGGTCTGCCTGATTTGGTCTTAGATGCTTCATGCTCTTGCATGGCATCAAGCATGTCATAAAAGGTGGCTTTATGAATGCCAGTGTAGCGTTTAAAACCAGCGTCACTTTGTTTGAGTAGCTTATCTATGTTTGGCATATCTATTAAGTAAGTAGAGTTCAATAATATATGTTGTGTCTTACAACTACTTTTGCAAGAGGTCTATTGAAGATTGTTTAATTGCTTATCGTTATTACTGTACGAACCAATCAGGCTTACGCTTTTGCAAAAACGCTTGCACGCCTTCCTTACCTTGCTTTGACGAGCGAATATCGGCAATCTCTTTTACCGTGTCAGCGATTAACCTATCCGTAATAGTTTCGCCTGCAATATCATGCAAAAGTCGCTTGCACGTCTTAACCGCTTCAGGACTATTATTGACAATCTTGGCACCTATTACAGCCACGCTATCTTGCAACTCGTCTGCATTAACTCGCTCGTGAATAAAGCCAAGTTGACGCGCTTTTTTGGCATCGAATACTTCAGCGGTTAAAAAGTAACGTTGTGAAGCACGCGCGCCCAAGGCCTTTATGACATAAGGGCTAATCGTCGCTGGAGCGAGACCTAAACGTACTTCGCTAAGACAAAAGTTAGCATTTTTAACCGCGATAGCAATATCACAAACCGCAACTAATCCCATACCGCCCGCATAAACGTCACCTTGAATAGCAGCAACTGTTGGCTTTGGACAGTCGTAAATAATCTTAAGCATTTGCGCTAGCTTATCGGCATCGGCTAGGTTTTCTTCATAGTCATAATCTGCCATCGCGCGCATCCAGTTTAGATCGGCTCCTGCACAAAAAGCTTTGCCCGCCGCTGCTAACACAATCACCCGAACGTCATCAGTTTGACCTAATCGCTCAAAAACGGATGTCAACTCGCTAATCATCTCATCATTAAAAGCATTGCGAATCTCAGGACGATTTAAAGTTACTGTTGCAACGTGATTTTCTATCGTTACTAGTAAGTTTTTATAGTTAGTCATATTCAGTTATTCCTGTTTTTCATGCTGCTCATCAAGGTCATTTTGGCTTAGCACTTTATAAAATGGCGGGTTACGTTTTATCTGCATTCTCTATAAGAATTTGGGGAAATAACCCACCTTACCTCTCTTTTCAGACTATTACCTAATCTACATCCTAAAAATACCAAAAGTAGTCTCTTCAATAGGCGCATTATGAGCAGCGCTCAATCCTAATGCTAAGACAGTTCGTGTGTCAGCGGGATCGATAACGCCATCATCCCATAAACGAGCAGTAGCATAATAAGGATGACCTTGCTCTTCATACATCTCCCGAATTGGCGCTTTAAACGCCTCCTCATCCTCAGCGCTCCACAACTCTCCTTTACGGTCAAAGTTATCACGCTTAACGATTGCCAATACTGAAGCCGCCTGCTCACCACCCATTACCGAAATACGTGCGTTCGGCCACATCCATAAAAATCTTGGATCATAAGCGCGGCCACACATCCCATAGTTACCTGCGCCGAATGATCCACCGACAATAACGGTAAATTTGGGCACTTTCGCATTGGCAACCGCCATCACCATTTTGGCACCATGACGAGCGATACCTTCATTCTCATATTTGCGCCCGACCATAAACCCAGTGATATTTTGCAAAAATACTAATGGAATTTTGCGTTTGCAGCATAGTTCAATGAAGTGGGTGCCTTTTTGCGCTGACTCACTAAATAAGATGCCGTTATTCGCGATAATGCCAACAGGCATCCCTTCGATATGCGCAAAACCACAAATCAAAGTCATGGCAAAGCGCGCTTTAAACTCATCAAAAGCGCTATCATCGACGATGCGAGCGATGATTTCTTTGATATCAAATGGCTTGCGTTTGTCGGTTGGGATAATGCCATATAGCTCTTTGGCATCATAACGCGGTGGACGCGGGGTAATTTGATTAGGAATTACTTTTGTATCGCGATTTAAATGCCCGATGATATCGCGGGCAATGGATAACGCATGGGTGTCGTTTTGTGCCAAATAATCAACCACGCCAGACAAGCGCGTATGCACATCACCGCCGCCTAAATCTTGCGCACTGACTTCTTCACCTGTTGCTGCTTTGACCAGTGGCGGGCCACCTAAAAAGATAGTGCCTTGGTCTTTGACAATAATAGACTCATCACTCATGGCAGGAACGTAAGCCCCGCCTGCGGTACAGCTGCCCATAACCACCGCAATTTGTGGAATACCTGCCGCACTTAGATTAGCTTGATTAAAGAAAATTCGCCCAAAGTCGTCTTTATCAGGAAATACTTCATCTTGATTGGGCAAATTAGCGCCACCTGAGTCAACGAGATATACACACGGCAAATGGTTTTGCTGAGCAATCTCTTGCGCGCGTAGATGTTTTTTGACCGTCATCGGATAATAAGTGCCGCCTTTCACTGTGGCGTCATTACAGACAATCATACAATCAACACCCTTGATACGGCCAATACCTGCAATCACTCCAGCCGCTGGAATATCAGCATCGTACATATCGAAAGCGGCCATCGGTGCGACTTCTAAAAATGGCGTACCCACATCTAGCAGGCGCTCTACGCGCTCGCGAGGCAATAGCTTACCACGCGCTAGATGCTTGGCTCTCGCCCGCTCTGATCCGCCTTGTGCAATTTTATTAAGATGCTGATACAAGTCATCAACGATAGCTTGCATCGCGGCACTGTTTTGTTGAAATTCGCTTGAGTTGGGGCTTAATTCACTAGTAATGACGGCGCTCATGATATTCCTTTTACTTCGAATTCAACTATTGATATAGTTTGACGTAGATACAGCACGCAAGGAAAATTTATATCCATTGCACTTTAATATTAGCTTATCAATCTTATTTTGAACTCACTATAAGCCTAGCTCTGCCTTCATAAGTTCTACCATTTTATACTTTTGAATTTTACCTGTGATGGTCATGGGATATTCGCTTACGAAACGATAATAAGTTGGCACTTTATAATGAGCGATATGCTCCTGACAGAAGTGACGCACCTCCTCTTCAGTCAAGCTATCAGGATTTTTGGGAATAATCCACGCCGCTAGCACCTCACCATAACGCTCATCTGGTACACCAATAATTTGTACATCGCGAATCTTCGGATGACGGTAAAGATAATTTTCAATCTCTACGGGATAGATATTTTCGCCACCGCGAATAACCATATCTTTGCTACGTCCGACGATTTTGACATAGCCCTCTTCATCCATGGTTGCCAGATCGCCCGTATGCATCCAGCCATCTTGAATGGCTTCGCGGGTTTTAAAGCGACTACCCCAATAGCCTTTCATCACTGAATAGCCACGCGTTAATAGCTCACCTGTCTTGCCAATCGGTAAGGTTTCGCCCGTCTTAGTATCGATGACTTTTACCTCAAGCGCTGGCTGCACAAGACCGACAGTGGCGACTTGCTTTTCAAGTGGGGTATGCTTATTGGTTTGGCAGGATACAGGACTGGTCTCTGTCATACCATAAGCGATAGTCACCTCACTCATGTGCATCTCATCGATGACGCGGCGCATCACTTCAATCGGACAGCTAGAACCTGCCATAATACCTGTACGGAGACTGGATAAATCAAAGCGCTTAAACTCAGGATGATCAAGCTCTGCGATAAACATCGTCGGTACGCCATGCAGGCCAGTACACTGCTCTTTTTCTACCGCTTGTAATACTAATAGGGGATCAAAACCATCACTGGGATAAACGATACAGCCGCCATGAGTTAAGATCGCCAAATTACCGAGCACCATACCGAAGCAATGATACAAAGGTACGGGAATACATAGCTTATCTTCTTCGGTTAAGTTCATCGCCTCACCGATAAAGTAGCCATTATTCAAAATATTGCGATGGGTCAAGGTCGCGCCTTTGGGCGTACCTGTAGTGCCACTAGTAAACTGTACGTTAATTGAGTCAGTATTTTTTAACTGAGCTTGCCGCTCGGCAATACGAGGATCGTTAGCGTCACCTTCGCTTATCCACTCTGAAAACTTTTGCATATAATCAAAGTCTTCATCATTGCCTGGCTCATCGATCCAAATGATGCGCTCAATCGTTGGAATTTCGACCAAATCGAGCTGATTATAGGTTTTATGATAAATCTCAGGGCACAGCTCACGCACCATCTGAGCATAATCGCTGCTCTTGAAATGGCGCATGAGCACTAGTGCTGAGCAGCCAAGCTTATTCAGAGAGTATTGCAGCTCAAAGGTACGATAGGCTGGATTAATATTGACTAAAATAACACCAACTTTAGCGGTTGCTAGTTGCATTAATAGCCATTCTGCATTGTTATGCGACCAGATGCCGATACGATCGCCACTCTCAAGACCCATCTCAATAATAGCGCTAGCCAATTGATTGACGCGTTGTTGTAATTCGCGGTAATTCCAACGTATGTTTTGATGACAAGATATTAGCGACGTACGCTCAGGGTACTTATCGACAATGGCATCAAAAAAGTCGCCGATAGTCGCCTCGATAAGTGCCACATCATATCCTTTATCATAGCTTTGAATCAGCGGTGCATTACTGGATTGTGCACCCATATTGATTTGTGGAACATTGGCTAAAATATCATTATAGTCTGTATCATTATCAACAGTAGAGAATTGAGAAGAGTGTATCATGACGAGTCCTTTCATTTTTACTCGATTTATTGTTCTATATCAACGCCTTACAGGCTATTTATTTACACCATTCTTCCTTGAAGAAACTGTTTTATATTACTATAGCGCTGTTAACAAAAGACTGTCAATAATACCGATACAACATTTATCAATTAAAATTGAGTATCAGATGAAAAGTATGCTTAAAACCTTTTGACACTTATTTTGAGAGGTATAAGTATCAATTGACACAGTCAAAAATGTGCATCCACAAAAACCAGCACTGCGCGAATAACGCAATGCTGGCTATCATTCTAAAATTTCATTAGCACTATGTAGCTAAGTAAGTAATTATACCGTAGCAGGCGCTTTAATAGTGACTACTGAGCTGACGTCATTGTTGTCGTTAAGCAATTCCATTACCAGCTCGTCATCCGTTTCGGTTTTGACTTGCCAGTTGCCATCCGCTTTTGGTACGCCTGTTACCATCACTGAGATAGCTTTATTTTTTAAGCGGATCATGGGTGGCTTATGCTCATAACCTGTGTGCTCAAGACCTAAAATACCATCAGCAATCGTTGCCGCTTGCGCGCGTAGCGGTGCGACGTAACGACAAGCAACCCCATCAATTGACATACAATCGCCAATCGCATAAATATTTGCCGCAGCCGTTTGTAGCGTTTGGCTATCGACCACAATGCCAGTGCGACGGTTAAACTCAATACCTGCTGCTGTAGGCAAAGTCTCATTAATCAACAGACCTGTGCTGGCTATGACATGATCTACGATTAAGGGTTCAGATAATGTTTTATCGTCTGAGCTAGACGCTAATAGCTCATAATCAACCTGCAAAGCACCATCACTGTTGCGAGTCACTGCTGATACCTGACAGCCGCCTAAGAACTCAATACCTTGTGATTCAACTGCCTTTGCAATACGGGCAGTAGCCTGTGCGGGTAGCATCTGGGCTAGTGGCGCGTCATTTAGATCAATCAAAGTGATAGTATGACCCGCTTTTAGCAGATCCTCAGCGATTTCAGTACCTACCATACCAGCACCAACGATAGCAATACGCTGACTACCTGTTGCTAGCTTTTCTTGCAATTGTCCAAAACGCTCAATATGATTGACATGCCAAACCAAGTCTTGCGGTAGACTTTTTGGGAAGATAGGATGCGCGCCCATCGCTAACACCAGCTTGTCGTAGCTGATAGTGGCATAGTTAGTATTAGCAGGATCAGAGCGGTTGGCTGAGATCAACTGCAACTGCTGCTTATCAGCGTCAATATCGCTAACACTAGTATCAGCCAGTAGCGTTATTCCTGCGGTTGTCGCCCCTTCAGCGCCAGTCGCCCGCACTAAATCTGTAGCGCTTTTATTTTGACTAATCGCCATCGTTAGCATCGGCTTATGATAGCGATCACCATTGTCAGCCGTGATCAAAGTAATGGGAATATCCTGATCCTTACTACGTATCGCATCAATGACATGCCAGCCTGCTAGACCTGCGCCAATAATGACGATACCTAATGGTGTATTAGAATGCTCTGCGCTCATAAAAGCTCCAAGATGTCTGGTTAGTTATAATTTTTTAGCGTTCAGTTCTATATTTTACAAAGAAATTATTGAGCCTATTGTAGCAGTAAACTAGGAACACTTGTAAGCTGAGCTATTTAGAACAACTAACAGACACAAAAAAAGCGCCTTTATTAAAGACGCTTGATACGATTAAGATTAAAACATTAATGATTAAAACATTAGTGATTAAGGATCTTGGATAAGAACTGCTGCGCCCGCTCACTTTTTGCATTTTCGAAGAACTCATCTTTACTACAGTTCTCAACAATATGCCCTTCATCCATAAAGATAATGCGATTGGCGACTTGACTGGCAAAACCCATTTCATGGGTCACACACATCATCGTCATACCCTCGCGGGTCAGCTCGACCATGACATCAAGTACTTCTTGGATCATCTCAGGATCAAGCGCAGAGGTCGGCTCATCGAACAGCATAGCGATGGGATCCATCGCCAGTGCGCGCGCAATTGCCACTCGCTGCTGCTGTCCACCTGATAGCTCTGCTGGATATTTAGCCGCTTGTAGCACTAAGCCTACCCGATCTAGATAAGCCATGGCTTTTTTCTTAGCTTCGTCCTCTTTACGACCCAAAACTTTTATTTGAGCAACCATTAGGTTATCGATAATCGTTAAATGCGGAAACAATTCAAAATGTTGAAACACCATACCTACTCGGCTGCGTAGCTTTGGCAAATTCGTTTTTGAGTCGCCAACAGATATTCCATTAACTAGAATATTACCTTTTTGAAACGGCTCAAGACCATTAACTGTCTTGATCAACGTTGACTTACCACTCCCTGAGGGGCCACAGACGACAACCACATCACCTTTATGTACGTGTGCTGTGCAATCAGTGAGTACTTGAAAATCGCCGTACCATTTGCTAACGCTGTCTATATCAACAACTATCTCATCGCTGGCATGACCATTATCTGTGACCAGTCCGCCAAACTCATTTATAAACGTTTTAGCATCATTCATCGTTGGCTCCTAACCTATTCTTACTCTTGCCAAATTGTATTGATAAAACCCTAGTCGAGCTTTGATAGAGTAAAGCTGCGCAAATAGCGCAGTCTTGATCTACTCTAATTTTTAAGCGCTCGCGTTAAAATCTCAACCTTTTCTGTACTTGTTGTACCCCTATCGAGGCCGCTAAGCTAAGAATAAAGTAGACCGCTCCCGCTCCTAAAATATAAGGGGTTAATAATCCCATCAGTTCACCGCGTACATAGGCGGCACGGAAGAAATCAGTCAGACCAATAGCAAAGACCAAAGTAGTATCTTGGAATAAAATAATACACTGCTGCAGTATCAGAGGCAGCATCTTACGAAAGGCTTGTGGCAGAATGACCAAGCGCATCGTCTGCCCATAAGTCATACCCAAAGCCTTAGCAGCATTAACCTGTCCACTACCGATAGATTGAATACCTGCCCGTACGACTTCAGAGAAGTAAGCCGCCTCAAACATCATAAAAGCGACCACACATGAAGCAAAAGCAGCATCTAGTTGCAGATACTTACCGGCTATCCAAAAGTAAATCATCGGTACTGCAAAGTAGAACCACAATAGTACTAACAGTAACGGGACTGATCGAAAGTAGTTGACATATAGTTTAGCGGGTATCTCTAATGCCTTAATACCAGATAAGCGCATCAGCGCTAATACTGTTCCTAAGCTGATGCCGCCGATAATAGCTAAAAACAGTACCTTTAAGGTGGTCATCATACCACCCATCAAACCTGGGTAGGCGGTGGCAAGTTCGGTCATCATATTCATTTTTGACCTCCTGCAATGAGCCCAGGCACACGTAGTTTGCGCTCAATCAAGCCCATAATGGCAATCAGCGTCAAGTTAAAGACCAAGTAGATAATCGTCGCATAAGTATAAATCTCAAGGCTGTTTTGAGTATACTCACTAATAGTTTTGGTTTGACTGATCAGCTCCATAACACCTACGAGCGAGGCTACAGAAGCGTTTTTGAAGCAGTTAGTCAGCTCAGAGCTTAGCGGTGGCAGGATGATACGGAAGGCTTGGGGCAATAATACTTGTTTATAAGCTTGCGGAATCGTAAAGCCGAGTGCATAGGCGGCATTGATCTGCCCTTGAGGCAAGGATTCAATACCCGTACGTACTTGCTCAACGATACGTGCTGCGGTAAATAGACCTAAGCCGATACTCGCTGAGAGCATCGCTGAGGTATTGGGTGATAACTCTCTAAACCACCATTCTTGAAGCGAGGGTGTGAGCCACCCAGGCGCTACGTAGAACCAAAAAAACAGCTGTACAAGTAGCGGAATATTACGGAAAAAGGTTACATAAGCGGTGCCAATACTACGGGCAGTTTTGTTCGGCAGGGTGCGCATAATACCAAAGATAGTACCGATGACCATCGCGATGGTCCAAGCAATACTACCGATTAATAATAGCCAGCCTAAACCTGTAATCATCCAGTTTAGATATAGCTCACTACCGATGCCTGTAGACTCGAACAGTACGCCCCAGTTCCAGCTATAATTCATAGTTGTCTCTCCAGCTGCAATCCATTAACACTCAGATTAGAGTAAGGTCTGTTGAATATTGAACCCTAATCTAACCCGAGTACTAGCTATATTGAGGGACAAAGGCTCGTTACTGCGCTGTCGCTACTTTTGGCTGATCGCTATCATGCGGATTGGCTATAAGTGCTTTTAAGTTATCCGACATCTCAAAGCTCAAGTTGACGTTTTTTGGTGGAATTGGGTTTAAGAACCACTTGTCATAAATGCTATTGATCTCACCTGAGCTAAAGGTTTTGTTTAGCGCGTCGTTCACTACCGTCTTGAATTCAGGATCGTCTTTGCGCATCATGCAACCATAGATCTCAAACGATTGTGGCTCTCCGACGATAACCCATTCAGCAGGATTCTTCGCTTTGGCTTTTTCGCCTGCGAGCAATACGTCATCCATCATAAAGGCATCGGCACGGCCGTTCTCTAACATCAAGAAGCCTTCGCCATGATCTTTGGCTGAAATAATATCCGTATCTAAAGAGTTTTCATCTACAAACTGGCGGATGTAACGCTCAGAGGTTGTACCGGCGGTCGTTACTAATCTTTTGCCCGCTAAATCATCAAAACCTGTGACACCTCCATCGGCTTTGGTTAATAGGCGCGTGCCAATCTCAAAGAAGCCATTAGAGAAGGCCACTTGCTCTTGACGCTCGACATTATTAGTGGTTGAGCCACATTCAAAATCAACCGTACCGTTTTGTACTAAAGGAATACGGGTTTGGGAAGTAATAAGGTTATAGCGAACTTCTAGATCGGGCATATTGAGGTTTTCTTTAACCGCTTCAACGATCTTCATCTCTAAATCATGCGCATAACCCATCGGCTGATTCGGATCATCGGCAACATAAGAAAATGGAATAGAAGAATCACGATAGCCGACCACGATAGTGCCTGAATCTTTAATTTTTTGCAGCGTGCCATTGGGGTTAGCAGCAGCTTCTGTCGTTGCGCCATCTGCTGGTGCTTCAACAGCTGTTTCACTACTGTTATTACAGCCAGCCAACCCTAACGCTACAAAAGCAGCAAAAGTTAAAGGTTTTGCGAATGAGTAAGCCATGAGATATATCCTTTTATCACATCATTAAAGTAAAATTGATTAAAGCTAATAGTTATTAGAGCAGTACCAAACTCAGCAAACACTGTTACTTTGGAGCTGTTACTGCTAATTATCATAATGCAACTTCATGTTACTGTACATCACTTTTATAGCAGTTAATAATGTTTTTGTATAATTACGTTAATAAAGTTACGTTAATAAAGTTATATAGCAAATTGATTTTACCTTGGCTGATTATGGTCAATTTGATAGTGAAAATATATATAAAAGTGATGCCTTGTAAGATAAGAGAGTGTCATTATTGATAAATAATGGATAATCCCCATAAAGAGCACAACTTCTCAATATAATAAATGACCTATGACTCAAGATATGCAAACCTCAAACAACCCTGCTGTTAGTACCGATATCGACGTACGTCAGCGCTTTTTTATCCAAGACTCCCCTGTACGCGGTGATGTGGTACGCCTATCACGCAGCTACGCTAATACTATCGCGCAAAAGCCTTATCCTGAGGCCATTAAGCGTTTGTTAGGAGAGATGCTGACCGCAGCCAGCCTATTGATAGGAACGGTCAAAATTGATGGTCGCCTGTCTATTCAATTGCAGTCTTCAGATAGCAATAGTCTGCTGAACTGGGCGATGGCTGAGTGTGACCAAAACGGTATCATTCGCGCGCTTGCCAGCTGGAAGAGCGATAATGATGAACAGTCTCAAGCATGGAATAGCATGACGACTGCTAACGAAGCTTTTTCAGAGCTTGGTGCTACAGGCGCAGGGGTATTATTTATCAATATCCAGCCCGAGCAAGGCGAACCGTATCAAGGTATCGTTGAGCGTAGCCATGATAATCTAGCCGACTGCCTAGCGCATTATCAAAAACAATCGGCGCAGATTCCAACGCTCATTAACTTGGCCTCAGATGGCTTGCAGGCAGGCGGCATACTAGTGCAAATGTTGCCGCGTACGGTAGAGGAGACGGTTGAGGTCGAGCAAAATCAAGATGCGGGCATCGATGATGATCTATGGACGCGCCTAAAAATGCTCACGAGCACCGTAAAAGCAGAAGAGCTAACCACATTGACGGCTAGCGAAATTATCTATCGCTTGTACAATCAAGAAAACGTCGTCGCTCCTGAGCCTACTGCTTTAGAATTTGGTTGTACCTGCTCGCGCGAAAAGTGTGAGACTGCGATATTACAAATTGGACAGGATGAGATGCTCGATATCTGCGATGAGCAAGGCGGTCAGTTTGAGATGGATTGCGGCTTCTGTGGTGAGATTTATCGCTTTGATAAAGACAATATCACTGAGATATTTGCGCATTAATTTTAATATAAATGATTCTTTAGTTATTAAAAAACCCCTCAAGTGTGATGCTTGAGGGGTTTTTGTTTGTTGAATTTAAAAAGGGCTCTTAATTCTATGACATCTACTTTCGATATCAAAATAATATCAGGCTGCTAGGCTACTACCCTCAAACCACCACATCCAAATCATTAGGATAAGAATAAATTCGCGTTCTAAGTACGTGGAACATCTGATTGGTATCACTGCGGCCATTATCTAACAGCCATGCTTTTACTTGAGCATGCACCCGCTCGTTGTAGATCAAATCATAATGATTGACCCCATAAAACACCGCTTTATGACCCTCAGGTACAAACAAAGTATGCTCAGCTGAGTCCTCTCCAAGTGCTGAATTGACGGTGACTAAGCCATCACCCAATAGACTTGCCGCCTTAGAATCATAGTGCGCCTCAACGATAGTGCCCGCCACAAAGTAGCTGCGTACATGCAGTGGCAGACGCGCAGGATGGCGAAACTCTTGCGGCAATACACTACGGCCCTCTAAAGTATTCCAGTCGGCATCACGAACGCTACCATAGCGCAGATCAATGATACCTGCACTACGCAAGTCGCCGAGCTTAGCGAGAGACCCTGCAAAAGGGAGCTTGCCAATCATCTCTTGCACAAAAACCCCAATGCGCTCTAGACTGGCACCATTATGCGGTGATCCTAGTGTGATAAGATTGCCGACGCGCTGCACCCAATGATAGCCTTGCTCCTTTCCATAAAACAGTGCACTACGAGAGACGAGCCCGCCCATACTATGACCGACTAAATCTATTTGCGCGATATCAGGATTATTATCGACTAAGCTCTGTAAAAGCTTAGAGAAGCTACGACCGTTACTAGAAATACGGCGTCCTGTATTATAATTGAGGTATAAAATGGTAGAGGTTGGCTGACTGCGGATAAGCGTCTCACCCAAGCTATCATGTTCAGGAATATTCCAGCTCAGATGACTCATACATAGCCCATGGCATAGAATAATAATGCGCCCTGATAGTTCACCGCTTTGTAGATAATTATATTTATCATACAGCACCATAGGAATGGCAAGTGCGTTTTTATGAGTGACTAAATGATCGCCCATGACCCCGTTTAAGATATTGATCAGCCGTCTTAAGCTTCTAGGAAGGCGCTGGACATTTTTGTGTTTGGTCATATTATTATATAACCATAAGCCTGTGGTCAGATTATTACCGACAAAAGTAGCAATGTAGCGCACCGTACCATAGATACGTCCCGTGATACCGCGCGGCCATTTTTTTAGACTGCGCTCATTAAGACGACCTATTGGCCGCAGAATAATCTCGCGATGAATGGCCTCTACAATATCAGTGACTTCGACCACACCCATCGTTGCCAGCTGCGCGAGCCCCTCAAACACATCCGCCAGTGATGTCGGCCCTTGACTAAGCGCAAAGTTGCTACTGTCTACAGTTGGACGATCGACATAGATATAATCAAGCTCAGCTAACTGCTCATAGACATTATCTTGCAGGTGCTCGCTCGTTGGCTCATCAATAGCCGCATCAGGATCAATCTTATGCCCAACAATAATTTCAGTGCTGGAGAGGTCGTGATAAGTAACAAACGGTTTATAGTTGGACATAGATTTAGGTTTTTGATAATAAGGTTAGTGTCATACTAGCTGGAAACGGTGCTAAAAAGAAGAACCGCATTTGACTTATAGGTGTTTTTTGCAATTAGAGGATGTTTTCAAGTAGATTATGAACATCAATAAACAACAACACACCAATAAAGGTAAGTTTTATAGAGAATATAGACTGATCATCTATAAGCTTTGAGTAGTCCATAAGATTTAAATAGTCTATATTCTCTTGATACCTTAAATTTTTATTGTACTCGTGCTTGCCATTTATGAGTCCCTAACACTAGTTTCAGATTGTCGCCTGCTTGTAATATACCAACGCCACTCGGCGTGCCTGTCATAATAACATCGCCTGCCTGCAAGCTAAACGCGTGACTAATCTCAGCCAATAGCTCATAGATAGGAAATAGCATCAAAGCACTATCGCCATCTTGCTTGAGCTCGTCATTAATATAGAGCTGATACGCTACTTGGGTAAAGTCGTCAAATTCTTGTACCTCTAGCCAATCAGCTAATACACAGGCCCCATCAAAGCACTTCGCGCGCTCCCATGGTTGACCTTTATCCTTAAGCTGGCTTTGCAGATCACGCAAGGTTAAATCCAAGCCTAGAGTCACGCCGCCAATGGCTTGCTTAGCTTGTTGGATGGTGGCAGCACTCAGATCAGCCGAGAGCTGAATGCATAGCTCTGCCTCGTAATGAGTATCACCATAACGGGCTACCTCTGGACGAACTATTTTATTATCAGACTCACTATTTATCCAGACAATAGAGGAGGCAGGTTTCATAAATAGTAGCGGCGAGCTGGGTACTTCGTTACCGAGCTCACGAGCATGGGCAGCATAGTTGCGACCGACACAAACGACTTTACCAACAGCTTGAGATTTAGCAGAGAGAGTCATAATTAAGGCTTATTTTAGTTATTTATATTATTGGATAAACTATCTAAACTTTACTTCATCAATAAAGCGATACTTAGCAGGTTTTTTTTCATTATCTTCATCAGCGGTAAATAATTTGGCTAATATATTACTGCTGATAGTAGCCACTAAACAAAACTCATTATTCAATTAAATAATGAGTTTTTAGGGCAAACTAAGGAATAGTACGAGTGACCACATCAGGCGGTACATAGGTCATATAGCGATTCATACGCTTTTCAAACAGTCTGAAACTAAATAGTATCACCCACGACAGAAGTAAATAGACAATACCTGCCGCAAAGAATAATTCCATTAAAGTATAAGTACGAGCACTGATAGTTCGGGCAACGCCAGTGATATCCATCAAGGCAATCGTTGAGGCCAGTGCGCTGCCTTTTAGCATAAAGATAACTTCATTACTATAAGCAGGAATAACAATACCAAAAGCGCGTGGTAGCGTGATACGAGTGAGTTTTTGCCATTTGGACATACCAACGGCATCGGCCGCTTCCAGCTCACCGACTGGAATAGTCTGAATAGCGCCACGAATGATCTCTGCCAAATAAGCACTGGTATTCATAGTAAAAGCGATGATCGCGCACCAGTATGCTTGACTGAGTACAGGCTCCCATAGCCAAGAGTCACGTACTGCTTCAAACTGACCAAGACCATAGTAAATCAAAAATATCTGTACTAGTAATGGCGTACCACGAAAAAAGAAGATATAGCAAAAAGGCAGTATTTGTACCGCCCAGCTTTTAGATAAGCGTAGTAGTGCCAGTACTATGCCGAAGAGCAATCCAATCACACCAGATACAACGACTAGCTGCACAGTTACTACTGCACCGCCAAGCAGATCTGGAATATGCTCAAAGATAACCTGCCAGTTCCAATCCATAACGCTCCCCTATCCTTTTATCGATTGAGTGGTGGATTGACGACTTAGCTTTTTGGCATAGCGCGCCGCAGGATTAGCGCGCCACTCAAGCCACATCATAAAGCCAGTAATCAGCATGGTCAGCCCTAAGTAAATAATCGCCGCTGCCATATAAAAAGTAAAAGGCTGCTGGGTAGACTGCGCAGCACGCGACGACTGATACATGATATCTTTGAGACCAATGACCGACACGAGCGCTGTGTCTTTTAAGAGTACTAAAAACAAGTTACCAAGCCCAGGTAAAGCAATCTGCCAAACTTGCGGCAGAGTGATACGATAAAAGGTTTGTAGAGGACGCATACCAATAGCTTTGGCCGCCTCAGACTGACCGACTGGAATCTCTTGAATAGACATGCGAAAGATTTCGGTAGCATAAGCCCCAAAAGCAATCGACAGTGCCATTACGCCACCCCAAAAAGCGCTGATTTCAACGTAATTATTATAGCCGAACTTTTTGAGGATGCTCATCAGTAAGATAGAGCCGCCATAGTAGATAAACAGCACTAACAATAGCTCAGGGATACCGCGCATCGTCGCCGTATAGAGGGTGGCAAGCTTACGCAATAGCCAAACATTAGATAGCTTAGCAGTAGCACCTAGCAGCCCTAAGGCCATACCTATCACTAGGCTGGTTACGGCAAGCTTGATGGTGACGGTTGCGCCGCTTAATAATAGCGCGCCAAATCCTTGTAAATCAAACACTAGGGCTCACTCAGTTTCTCTCGATAAGGGCGCGCTGAACGCCCTAATAAATTGATAATTCAGTTAATAATTTCAGTTAACAGTATAGTAATCAAGAGAATCAGTGATTGATTCGCTGATGGTATATACAGAAAATGAGGGCTGATTTTATCATATTCAGCACCTAGCAGGGTACTGCTTGACTCAAAAGTAATCATTATAAAAAACTTACTCAATAAAAAGTATTGTATCTATACCCCACTCTCAACTTGAAATAAGCAAATCAAACTGAAGAGGCGGATTACCAAGTTTTTTGTTGAGTACAAAGCACAGATTGTGTGAAAGAATCTTACGAATCAATCGATGAGACAAATGCCATAAATCTCTTGCTCGTACCCTTTGTATATTAAATCGTTCTGATAGCTGACCAATGACTGTTTCAACGATACGGCGGGCTTTCATTAGCCGCCTTACCACAGGTTTGGGTCTATCCTCTTTCATGTTGGCTCTGAGTGGCGTTTGTAAATCCACGCCTTGAGCGTCGTAGTACGATGTCAGACTAGGGCTGATATACCCTTTATCAGCGCCAAGTAGCCCATGAATATGAGTGGTGATTTCTGGGGCAACCGCTCTTTCATCAACATTGGCAGGAGCAAAGGTAAAGCCTTTAATCATGCCCGATAAGTTAACAAGCAAATGGCCTTCAAAGCCATAGTACCTCTCTTGCTTAGCGGCACAGTAGCTAAAAGCTGCTAAGTCTTGATAATTCTTATGCCGATAAGCGCGTCCATAATGACAGACGGGTATCGGAAAGCCATCCATAAAATGAATGTTGTCACGGCCTTCAATTTGACTGACGTTATCTTGTATCTGCTGTTTGACTTGCCACAGATTGGCGCAGTGCTTTGCGAAGTTAGGGTATGAGCCGATGGCTGGAAACCAGTCTTGCCAATGCTGGGTAAAGTATTGCCAAATTTGTTTGTCTTGATCAAGGTGTAAAAATTCACCGACCATCTCCATGCAAATAACCTCAGGATCACTTAGCTTTGGCGCGTAACCTGCACTTCGCAAGGGTTTGGTGACGACTATTTTGTAATATTGCTCTACCATTAAATAGATATTGATGATAAATTCGTCTATGGGCATCTCACAACTCCATTGTATTCTTGGTCGAAAACAATAGATTAGTGAGGTGCTCTTCTTTTTTCAATCACTTTCGAAGTTGAGAGTGGGGTATCTATGATAAATCTGAATAAAAATTAGTTCACCCACAAAGCAAAAAAGGATACCACTGGTTCAGTGATACCCCTTTTAAGCTTGAGCGGTTTAGCTATTATTGCACTGTGTCTACTGGTACGGCAAAGTATCTATGATTGAGCTCATCATAAGTGCCGTTGGACTTTATATTAGCCAACGCTTGATTAAACTTGCCTTGTAGCTCATCACCTGATCGCACTGCGATAGCAAAGTTATCATCGATATCGATTTCATTGCCCTTGAGCACATAATCACTACCAGATGCAGAGTTCAGCCATTGTAGCGCAGGCACTTTGTCAGAAATCATCGCATCCACGCGACCTGAGCCTAAATCCAAAAACGCATTACTCAAAGTATCATAAAGTTTCATCTTGGCTTTTGGATAAGCACTCTCAAGCCATTGTGATGAAATTGTTGAGCGCTGAGCAGCGATCAAATTATCATCAATATCATTACTATTATCAGGGTCAAAATCACTTTCTTGCTTAGCTAAAAATACTAAGGTATTGCTAAAATAAGGGTCGGTAAAGCTGACCTGCTCGGCGCGTTCAGGCGTAATCGACATCGCCGCTACGATAGCATCATACTTACCAGCTTTTAGACCTGGGATAATACCATCCCAATCTTGGGCGACAATCTCACAAGTCACTTGCATATCCGCGCATAACGCTTGAGCCAGCTCGACATCAAAACCGCCAAGCGTACCATCAGCATTGGTGTAGTTAAAAGGGGCATAAGCGCCTTCGGTACCAATACGCAGCACACCACTATCATCAGCGCTGAGCGTTTCAGCGGTGCTAGCATCAGCATCACTCGCCACCTCTTCGCCAGCTTGTTGACTATTGCTACAACCTGCTAGCACCACCACGGCGGCAAGCGTTGAAGCTGATAAATAGCATTTAGCTACCCGACTGATAAACACATTATGAGACTTTAAGCTTGGAGTAAAGTGGCTACGGGTGATCATCCATGACTTCCTTATGACGATTATTTGACAATACGAGCCATTGAACCAGTTAGCAACAGCAGCTAATCTTAAATCAACCCGTATATTTATTATTATGAATGTTTAGCAGATCCTAATTAGCCATCTCAGCGGGCTCACCTTCGACCACTTCTGCATCATTAACTACTGTATTTTGCGCAGCAGCCGTAGTGCTAGTACCAAAGTAGCTACCCGTGATTTGATCATAAGACCCATTAGATTTTAGCTCAGCTAAAGCGGTATTGAACTTGGCGACTAAAGGATCCCCTTTGCGAAAGGCGATACCCATCGCATCATCGTCGGTGCTGATCTCTTCGCCTTTGACTTCGTATTCTTTACCTGCTGCTGTTTTTAACCAGTCAATACCTGTGACTTTATCAGACATCATCGCCCGTACGCGTCCTGAGGTTAAATCTAAATAAGCGTTATCTTGGGTATCATAAAGCTTAATATCAGCGTCGCTATGCTCATCTTGTAAATACTGCGCAGAAACTGTTGCACGCTGGGAGGCGATCGGCTGAGATTTTAGATCATCAACGCTGACGTTATCGCCTTTTTTGCCGATCAAGATAATACCGCTATAAAAGTAGGGATCGCTAAACTCTACGACCTCGAGGCGCTCAGGAGTAATAGACATCCCAGCAATAGCCGCATCGAATTTTTGCGCATTAAGACCTGGAATCAAGCCATCCCAATCTTGCGAGATAACTTCACATTCCGCTTTCATTTGCGCACACAAGGCATCAATCAGCTCAATCTCATAACCGATGAGCTTGCCATCAGCATCAGTATAACTAAAAGGCTTGTAGCTAGATTCGGTCGCAATCTTGATATTCATAGGCGTAGCATCTGCTGAATCGACTGCTACGTTTTCAGTGGGCGTTGTACTATTATTACAGCCTGCTAGCATAAGCATTGCAGCGCTAAGTGGAGCCAGCCAAAGGGCTTTATTTACGGTAGCTGATATTGAAAAAGACATAAAGAGTATTCCTACATTGATCTAATAAAGGCTTAAACCTTGAATAATGGGGCGAATCAATAGTGCTTGAAGCTTACCAACGCAACTAAACTATAGCTTACTCGCCAAAGTTGGCTTGTTCAAGACGTGCCAGCTCACCATTACTACGAATCTCGCTCAAAGCTTTGTTAAAATCGTCACGTAAGCTATCCCCTTTACGCACTGCAATAGCAATATTGTCATCGTTGTCGATCTCATCGCCGACAATACCAAAGCCTTCAGGGTTGTCTTTTAACCATGACTTTGCAGAGACTTTTTCAGCCAATACCGCATCGCTACGACCTGACTTTAGATCTAAATAAGCATTATCATAATTGTCATATAACTGCACGGTATTGCCGTCTTTGCCTTCATAATTATCTTGTAGATACGCACCAGGTGTCGTTGAACGTTGACCACCTAAGTTTAAGCTCTTAACGCTCATAGGATCAAAGCCGCCATTGATGTCAGTCAGCCAAACCATAGTATTAGCAAAGTACGGCTCAGTAAAATCAACTTTTTCTTGGCGCTCAGGTGTAATAGACATCCCCGCTACAACGGCATCGTACTTTTGTGCTAATAGCCCTGGAATAATACCGTCCCAATCTTGAGCGACGATTTCACATTTGGCTTGCATCTGCGCGCATAGGGCGTTGGCAACATCCACATCATAGCCACCAATACTACCATCGGCATTGGTAAAGTTAAACGGAGGATAAGCCCCCTCGGTAGCAATACGAATAGTCTTACCAGCAGTATCAGCAGCAGGAGCGTCGGCATCGGCACTAGCAGTGTCTTGGGCGGGTTGACTACAAGCCGCTAAGCTCATAGCGGTAGCAATAGTAACAGATGGCCATAAAAGACGGAGATCAAACATCATACGTTCCTTAAGTTTTTTAATGAGTTTTTAATGAATTTTATCAAGCTTTTAATAGGGTTGTTACCGATATTGCTATCCTTTTTAACGCTGATATCCCTGCCAGCTTAGCAAAATAGTTATATATATCGATAAGTTATAAACTCATCGATAATACCTTACTAAAATATCAAAAACAAACGTTTTAGGTATTGACTGTCATTATTGGGTAATAAACGGCATCCTCAAAAAATAATAGCGCTAATCGATAATTCGATAGCGCTATTGACTGAGTCATATAGATTAATTATTGTTCAATCAATTTTATAACTCTTCATTGTGTCTTTCTAGGTATTTTGACGATGCGAAGCCATAAAGTCTCGAACTCGCTCTGACTTAGGGTTGTCAAAGACTTGTTCAGGCGTCCCAATTTCCTCTACTACCCCTTGATGCAAAAACACTACTTGGCTTGAGACTTCGCGGGCAAAACGCATCTCATGCGTGACGATAAGCATAGTACGACCTTCTTCTGCCAGCTCACGCATAACGACCAGTACTTCATTGACTAGCTCAGGATCTAGCGCTGAGGTCGGCTCATCAAATAATAGCACACGAGGCTGCATCGCCAAGGCGCGAGCGATAGCAACGCGCTGACGTTGACCACCTGATAAGTTAGCGGGATAAGCGTCTTTCTTATCGAGCAGACCGACTTTATCAAGTAGCGCTTCTGCATCTTTGATCGCTTGGTCTTTTTTGATCTTGAGTACTTGAGTTGGGCCTTCAATAATATTCTGTAAAATGGTTTTGTGCGGCCATAAGTTAAAATTCTGAAACACAAAACCCACGCTCGCCCGCAGGCTCTCTAATTGCTTGACATCAGTCGCTTGCAACTCACCTGCTTTATTCGGCTTCAACCTCAGCTCTTCATCGCCTACAATAATACGACCCTGTGTTGGCTTCTCTAATAGATTGACGCAACGCAACAAGGTAGATTTGCCAGAGCCTGACGAGCCTAAGATAGAAATTACGTCGCCATCATAAGCTGTGAGCGAGACACCCTTGAGCACTTCCAAAGAGCCGTAACTCTTATGCAAGTCTTGTATATCCAAGGCGATAGGGCGAGTTGAGTCTTTAGTCATATCAAGCATGGTTTACCGTATTTCCAATTGATGAGTGTAGCATTATAAAATATAGCTCAAAGCCACGAATTAGGCTGATAAAATTTGCAGTAGCCTATTTTAGAATAAATTGTTTTAAAACAAATTATTTCAGAACAAATCATATAGCGAGGCATTGTGCGTAAGACTGTTTAATAAGGCAACCTTTGTCTTTATTTAAGCGCTCATAAAAAAGCCCAAGCTGCTATTGCAAACTTGAGCTTTATTTTATCATCTTAAGATGAACCTTGGTGTTTTTTATACTACTAATCACAGTTCAGCTAAGACTTATAAAGTGACGTCTACTAATATGTCGATACATGCTCTTCAGACTCTGTACCGTCTAGCATATCAGCATCGGCGACTTCATCTGTAGTAACTATAGTAGCGTCACCCTCTGCAACGACAGGGTCAACCGCCATAGGATCTTCATCGGTTTCAACACTATTAATATCTTCTTCAACTTGTACAACATCGTCAACGCTAGTCGCTTCTTGCTCAATTTGGGTTTGTGGATCAGCAACGGCATCGACATCATCTTGAGTGGTTGCTGAGTCTGGATCAGCACAAGCGCTAAGCGTTAATGCTGCCGCTGCTACTGAGACCAATAATAATTTTTTAGTCAGTGATACTTGAGCTACCATAATAATTACCTATTAGTTGATGTAGAAGTTAAGAATAATAAAAAAGCGGTTATGCATTTATTTTATAAACCCTAGTAAATGCTATCGATCTCTGCTTTCTCAACCGCATTAGCATTAGCATTTAGGTCAGCTGCAATAGCATCACTATCCAAAATCAAAAAAAAGACCGATGAGTAACGCTGCAATTGCTAGAGAACCATACAACCACTTTTTAGAAATTGTAGGTTGTTTAACATCATCTTTATCAATCATTTCAATGCCTATTATAAAAGTAAATAGCAAAAGCAAAATCAACGGTAGCTAAGAAGTGATGAGCTTATTTATCAATTGACTATAACTATACTGGTATCTGATAGTTACGGCTTTAGTAATTACAGGCTAATTGTGTTAAAAATGCGTAACAAGCGCATAGAACCTGTAAAAATGACTCAAAATAGCCCTCTCGCTACTTATTAACTATAAATCTACCTTTACTATCGTCTTTATCTACTCTATGTTAAGTAGCATAATGCTACAAAGTGCTTAAAACCTCTATTTATATCAGTTTTTACCCCTATTTAGTACAACTAATACTCAGTAAATTTAGTTTTTCTATTCTTCAAGCTCGTTTTAACTTTTATAACTACTGCTAAAATTAATTTATATATAAGGAAAATAATATATGACTCAATCGAATAATAAAGATATTAAAGCTTATATGCAAACCGTAGGACAACAAGCTCGGGCAGCCTCGCGCGCACTAGCGGCTGCTAATACAGGAGTCAAGAACTCAGCGCTGATCGCTATCCATGATCAGCTAATCACAGCGAAGGCTGACATTTTAGCCGCCAATAAGATAGATATGGACAATGGCAAAAACAATGATCTCGATGCAGCCCTTCTTGATCGATTAGAGCTCAATGACGCGCGTTTTGACGGTATGCTGCAAGGTCTCAAGGACGTCTCTACCCTGCCTGATCCTATTGGCGAAGTCACCGATATGACCTTTCAGCCATCAGGTATTCATTTAGGTAAGATGCGCGTACCACTTGGCGTTGTCGGTATGATTTATGAATCACGCCCTAATGTGACCTTAGAGGCGGCATCACTTGCGCTAAAATCAGGCAACGCTATTATCTTACGAGGTGGCTCTGAGGCTTTTGAGTCTAATCAAGCGATTGCTAAATGTATCCATCAGGGTTTAAAAGATGTCAATCTGTCTGAGCACAGCGTGCAAGTATTACAGACGACTGATCGCGCGGCGGTCGGCGAGCTGATTACGATGACCGAATATGTCGATGTTATCGTACCTCGTGGCGGTAAAGGCTTAATCGCTCGTATTAGCGAAGATGCGAAAGTGCCCGTTATCAAGCATTTAGACGGCAACTGTCACACTTATATCGATAGCGATGCTGAGCTTGATACTGCGGTAAAGGTTAGCGTCAATGCCAAAACCCATCGCTATGGTACTTGTAATACCATGGAGACTTTATTGGTCGATAAAGCGGTCGCTGATACTATGCTACCGAAGATTGCTGAAGCAATTATTGCAGCGGACGACGCTATGCAGCTACGCCTTGATGAGCTATCACAAGCTATTTTGAAGGATAATGCCAAGCTCAAAGGTCATCTATCCGCTGCGACCGCTGAGGATTGGGATACTGAATATCTAGCGCCAATATTAGCGATCAAAGTCATTAATGGACTTGACGCGGCGATTGAGCATATCAACACTCACGGTAGCCATCACACTGACGTGATTATCACTGATAATTATAGTAAGTCGCAGCGTTTCATCCGTGAAGTAGATTCAGCCAGTGTGATGATTAATGCCTCTAGCCGTTTCGCTGACGGTTTTGAATATGGACTCGGTGCAGAAATCGGCATCTCAACCGATAAGATTCACGCACGTGGCCCTGTTGGCCTTGAAGGTCTAACCTCTCAAAAATGGATCGTCTATGGTCATGGCGAAACCCGTGCTTAGCCTATAAAACCATTGTCAAATAACAAACGTCAGCTAAATGCTGGCGTTTTTTATGCTGGCGAAAAACGCTTACTACAGACCTTGGTTTTGTTAATAAGCAGATATTATATATACTGTTTCAAAATAGACCGTTGTTAAGGCAGTGTCGTTATGCAAAGTGGCAAAATAAAAAAATGGAATAAAGATAAAGGCTATGGCTTTATCGATGTCGACGATCAAAGTGAGGATGTGTTTTTTCATATTACGTCAGTGCGCTTGTCTCAGCCAGTCAGCGAAGGTCAGCGCGTCTACTTCACTAGTGAGCGCAATGACAAAAACCAGTTGCGTGCCGTTGAGGTGACCTCTACATCACTGAGTTTACAAGAGGCACCATCATCTCACTCAACAAAAAAATCGACCACGCTCGCCGCGAACGCCAATCTTCAAGACAACTCCAAAAACCATAAAAGTAATCAGCGCCGCATCGGTCAAAAAAACCGAAGCCCTATCTCACGCCTATTTAGTATCATCGCTATCATCGCCTTAGCGGCTTATTTCTTTGGTGATCTACAATCGATCTTTGATAATAGTCCTGGGTCAACTACTATTGCTCAATCAGCAGAAACTACCAATCAAAACGCTATCACGGGTGATGCGCAAATTGACAATACTATTGCGCTCATTGGGCAGGGCGGGCCTTTCCCTTATCCTGCTAAAGACGGTACGACCTTTTATAATCGTGAAGGTCGCCTGCCTAAAGAGTCCAGTGGCTACTACCGAGAGTATACTGTACCTACCCCTGGCGTCTCTCATCGCGGCGCGCGCCGTATCGTCACAGGTGGCAATCCGCCGGCAGTCTATTATTTAACTGTTGATCACTACGACAGCTTTAGCCAACTTGAGGTAAATTAATATGACCCAAGCTATTTATTATAGTAATAAAGACGATGAAGCGACTGCAATACCTGAGCAAGCTATCGCTATTGTTATCGACCATGAGCTAAATAAAGCCACGCTATTGACAGCGTTGGATAAGGCGCTGAGCTTCCCCGATTACTTTGCCCATAATTGGGATAGCGCATGGGACTGCTTGACTGATAGCGATGCTGAGCATTTACGTTTAGATTTGACAGATGTAAAGCAAATTAATACTGAGGACTTTAACGTGTTTAAAAGTATGATTGAGGACGCTTATCGAGATTTCGGTCAGCCGCAGTTGTGGGTAGTGGTATAAAAAGCGATCAGTTTAAGTCACGTTATATTGAATGACGCTTCTACCTAAAAATTTATAAACATCTAGCTAATAGTAATTAGTAGCTAGCAAAAAGCCCGCCAAGACTAATTTTGACGGGCTTTTATAAATTGTAAGCTTGTGACAGTTTGTTTAATCAAAACTACTATTTAAACTTTTTAATTTCACCACTCTTCACCCGAGCGACATAAGATTTAACCTCTTTTTTCACCACTGGCATCAAGAAGTATAGACCGATGATGTTAAAGATAGCCATCGCGAATAGGGCGGCATCTGCGAAGTCGATAACAAAACCAAACTGTATGACAGTACCGATAACCACGAAGACTAAAAAGATAAGTTTGTATATTATTTCTTTAGTTCTACCTTCACCGAATAGGTAAGTCCAAGCTTTTAGACCGTAATACGACCATGAAATCATCGTTGAAAAGGCGAACATAATTACAGCGGCAGCTAAGAAATACTGCATGATTGGTGCTGTTTCCATAAAGGCGGCACGGGTTAGCTCTACACCAGTAATCGCTTGATCTTGCAAGTTTGCTGCTGTATTCACCCCAGATATAGTGATAACTAACGCGGTCATAGTACAGATGATAACCGTATCAATGAAAGGCTCTAGTAATGCGACCAAACCTTCAGTTGCAGGCTCATTTGTTTTTACCGCGGAGTGAGCAATAGCGGCTGAACCAACACCAGCTTCATTAGAGAAAGTGGCACGTTTTAAACCTTGGATTAATGCACCAATGAAACCACCAGCACCAGTGAAGGCACCAACGAAGATCTGCTCAAACGCTGTGCCAATTTGGTTAAAGTTAGCAACCAGTACAATCACTGCCATTGTGATGTATAACAAAGCCATAAAAGGTACAATTTTTTCGGTAACCGTTGCTATGCGAGGCATACCACCGAGGATGACCGAACCGACTAAAACCGCTAAGACAACACCAAAGATTATACTGTACTCAGTAGGAATAGAAAAAGTAGAGCTTACCATTGCAAAGGCTTGGTTGCCTTGAAACATATTACCAGCGCCAAAAGTGGCTAGTATCGTCATAAGGGCAAAACCAACGGCTAAAACCTTACCAAATCCGCCCATACCACGTTCAGCCATACCGCGACTGAGGTAGTACATAGGTCCACCTGATACGGCACCAGAGGGCAGTATCGTACGGTATTTTACCCCTAGCGTACACTCAACAAACTTGGAGGCCATACCGAACAGGCCAACCATGATCATCCAAAAGGTAGCACCAGGTCCACCAATAGCGAGTGCGGCGCCCACACCTGCGATATTACCAAGACCAACCGTACCTGATAAAGCAGTAGCTAAAGCTTGAAAATGGCTAACCTCACCCTCTTCTTTGACAGCAGGATTAGGATCGGTATATTTGCCTCTGACAATATCAAGAGACAACCCTATGAGACGAAACTGAATAAATCCAAAATACAAGGTAAATACTATTGCGGCAACTAATAACCAACCTACGATTAATGGAAAGCTTACATCACCGAGCGGCACTGAGAAGAAGATCATATCTACAAACCAGCCAAAGGTATTGGCCATGAAGCCATCAAGACCTGTACCAAATGCTTCTAAACCTGTTTGTTCTGCTGCTAAAGCCGATTCTTCAGCGGCTTGCACGATACTGGCGCTGAAGAGTAGCAGCATGGCGACTAACGATTGTTTTTTCATAAAAATCCCTTTAATTAGAATCACTTCCTAGTGAATATCTTGATAATTATAGTAATATCGATACTAAGTGAGTGGTTATGTATTACACTTTGTACTGCTATTACTACTAAATAATCAATACTGATTAAATAAATAAAATTAAATAAACAAAAACATTGATATATTTTTATTTATTTAATCATCGACTTAGCTTTCAAAAGTTGGTAATTAATTGATAGATCTAGTGGGTTACGCTTGAGCTAAGCTACACCCCAAATCAACACTTTATCTTAATAGGCAAATTAGAATAGACATTATCGGTTTAAAGTATATAGCTTAGGCATAGAGTGTTGACCCGCGCACCGATATAATTAGACCTTTACTTTGGATGATGAAAATTATTTATGTTCGGTATCACTGATCTTACTGCCTATATTATTGGCTCAATCATCATTATCTTGCTGCCAGGTCCTAACAGTTTATACTGCCTATCAGTGTCAGCCGCACACGGCACTAGAAAAGGCTATCGCACGGTAGCGGGTATATTTTTGGGTGATAGTATCTTGATACTAGTGACCGTCTTAGGAATGGGCAGCCTGCTAAAGCTCTACCCTGTTCTTTTCACCGCTATCAAATTATTGGGCGGATTATATTTATCTTACTTGGGGACAAAACTGCTCATAAGTGGCTATCAAACCTTCCGTCATAGAGCTCAAATCGCTGATGCTAAACCAAAGCTGATAACAGCGCCCATAAGTCAAAACTTCTTTTATCGTGCGCTATTACTTAGTTTGACCAACCCTAAAGCCATATTATTTTTCTTATCGTTTTTCGTGCAGTTCGTTGAGCCTACTTATCCTTATCCTTTTTTGTCTTTTTTAGTATTAGCCATTATTTTACAGCTCATTAGTTTTAGCTATCTAAGCGTCATGGTATTTTCAGGTAAAAACCTCTCTCGAAAATTCAGCCAATCACCGACACTAATCGTAGCTAGCACCACTTTTACAGGCTTACTATTTATTGGCTTTGCCATGAATTTATGGTTAGCGCAGTTAAGTTAAATCATTTGCCTACAACAAATTCACAACTCTTAATTGAAAACCTTAACCACAAAAAAACCGCCAAGCAAAAGCTAAGCGGTTTATTTTTTATACGATTCTAAATATTACTGATTCTTAGCATACACTGGTTTTTTCGCACAGATAGCTTCAACCTTTTCGCGTACTTCGGCTAATACTTTTTCATCACCGCGCGAGTCTAGTACATCACACATCCAACCCGCCAACTCTTTGACATCTGCTTCATCAAAGCCGCGAGTGGTCACAGCACCAGTACCGATACGGATACCAGAAGTCACAAACGGAGACTTTGGATCGTTAGGTACAGCGTTCTTATTAACCGTAATGTGCGCTTCACCCAACCATTTGTCGGCTTCTTTACCGGTCATTTCTTGCTTAACCAAACTGATCAGCATGAGATGGTTTTCTGTACCACCAGAGATGATTTCATAGCCACGCTCTTGGATGACCGCTGCCATCGCTTTAGCGTTTTTGATGACTTGCTCTTGATACGTCTTGAAGTTATCTTCTAGCGCTTCTTTAAAGCAAATCGCTTTGGCCGCGATAACGTGCATCAACGGGCCACCTTGGTTGCCTGGGAAAACGGCAGAGTTCAGCTTTTTAGCAAGTTTATCATCACGTGACATGATGACCCCTGAGCGTGGGCCACGTAACGTTTTATGCGTAGTACTAGTGACGACATCAGCGAATGGTACTGGGTTAGGATAAGCACCTGTAGCAGCCAAACCAGCAATGTGCGCCATATCAACTAAGAAGTAAGCGCCGATCTCGTCCGCGATATCACGGAAACGCTGCCAATCAACTACTTGCGAGTAGGCTGAAAAACCAGCGATAATCATCTTAGGCTTATGCTCACGAGCTAAGCTATCGACTTGGTCATAATCGATAAGGCCCGTCTCTTCAACTAAGCCATATTGAACAGCATTGTAATTGATACCTGAGAAGTTGATATGAGCGCCATGGGTCAAGTGACCACCAGCATCAAGACTCATACCAAGAATAGTATCGTTGGCATCGAGCAGTGCTAAAAACACCGCTGAGTTGGCCTGAGAACCTGAATGCGGTTGTACGTTGACATATTCAGCACCGAACAGCTCTTTTGCACGGTCGATGGCTAGTTGTTCAACGACATCGACATGCTCACAGCCACCGTAATAGCGCTTACCTGGATAGCCTTCTGCGTATTTATTAGTTAGATCTGAGCCTTGCGCTTCCATCACTGCTTGTGAGCAGTAGTTCTCTGAAGCAATAAGCTCGATATGGTTTTCTTGACGAACGCTCTCAGCTTCCATAGCTGCTGATAATGCTGGATCATATTCTTTTATAGAGATATCTTTAAACATAGTTATGTCCTATAGAGTGACTTTTATTAGAAAATGTATATCAGAGAAAGTCTATTAATAAAGACGCTAGTAATCTAAAATCTAGCCTAGCGTTGGTTTACTTTATTTAGCAATAATTTTGATGCTTCTTTACATCATATTGCGCCATACGTTTTGCTGTGAAGCAAGTGTAACATGAAACTTTACGGTATGAGAGCAAAAACTCTCAGCTATAGCTGAGAGTTTTTTATGACATCATCACTGAATTAAATAGTTAGCAATATCATAGGGTTGATACTAGACTAACTTAGCGTTACGTCTTATTAGCTACCTATTCAGTTATTAGTTTTAAATAATAATGGCTGATTATCTATGTCGATCTTGTTTTTCAAAATCTACACTGTGACCAAAAAATCAGACAAAAAGGTCTCGCTAATAAGCACTTTGCGCCCATACCAATCGTAATACGTCTGTCGTTGCCAGCCTTTAGCCGTGTTCTTAATAATCCGCTGATTGGGCAAAGTACGGTTGCGCTTAAATAACACGTAACCGATAGGCGTGCCCTTTAGCTGTTGCAAGCGACGGGCTTGACCTTGCAGGCTGGTTAGAGGAAAGATACTTTGCGCCCACACCCAAGGCTGATCGCTATCACCATATAGCTGCACCTCACGTACCCAAGCCATCAGAGGACGATTGAGCGCTGAGCCTTGCAAGCCCAATTGCCGCTTTTGGCTTAACGATAGCCGCTTATAGCCCTCGAACTGGCGCTCAACTCGCAGTGGCTGCCCTGCTTTTGCCTCAAATAATGCCGTCAAAGAGCCTTTGGCCTCAAGCCAAGGTAGTAACGCTATCGGTGGTGACGTTTTGGCAATGATAGTTTTACTTATATCAGACATAATCCACCGCCACTACATTGGTACATTGCTATCAAACCTTTATACATCGCTATCGAACGTAGGCATGTTATCTTGATTAAAAGGTAGCGCCTCATGAGCCTGTGCGCGATACTGCGCCATCCGTCCTCTATCCTCAATACAGAAATTCGCTATCGCAGGAATAAAACGCGCATCATAGATACGATGCAAGGAGTGCGTAGTCGTCGGGATAAAGCCACGGACCAGTTTATGCTCGCCTTGAGTACCAGGATCAAAGTAAGTTAAGCCTTGCTCAATAGCAAATTCGATACCTTGTAGTAACACAGCTCAAAGTGCAAACTATCGTACTCGCCAAGCGCGCCCCAATAGCGACCGTACAAGGTGGCTTTATTATTATTATTTTCATCGCTATCAACCTTGTCGTAGAGAAATAAACTACTCGCAATAATCTCACCATCACTATCGAGCGCTTGCGCAAGCATTATGTGCTCAGGCATGCTAACTGCAAGAGAATCAAAGAATTCAGCGGTCAAATAAGGCTGCTGACCACGTACCGCATAAGTCATCACGTAACAATGATAAAACGCTGACCAATCAGCGTCAGTGATAGCATTGCCACACTTACGCACACACTCAATACCTTGCTCAGCGACCTTTCGACGTTCAGCGCGGATGGTCTTGCGCTTTTTGGCTTTTAAAGTAGCCAAGAAATCATCAAAGCCGGTAAATGGCTTATTGTTGCTAGTTAAGTTTTTATTCTGCCATAAAAACTGACAACCTTGCCGCTCTAATATAGGTGTTGTAAAAGCACTATCGTCATCACCAATAGTCTCTTTATCTTGACTGATACTGTGATTATTGGCTAAAGCTTTGGCTACTTCAGTCTGTGTAGAGGCCGCAAGTCTTGCTAATTCTGGTGTGACAAATAAGCCATGCCAGCTTGATGCACCAACTTGCTGGGCGATATCATCAACCCCTGCCATTATGGCTTGTATAATCTCACGGTCTAAAGCTTGACCTACCGTCAGCCATATACGCTGACCTGTGATCGGCGTATATGGCGAGCTGGTCACCAAACGCGGATAATAGTCAATGCCATAGCGCGCATAAGCCTCTGCCCACGCATAATCAAAAACAAACTCGCCACGATGATGACCTTTGACGAACACTGGCATCACCGCCACAGGCTGCATTACATCTAAATTTATCTCATTTTTATGAACATCTATATCGGCATCGGTATTATTATCGTTATTACTATGACGATAAACCAATATAAAAATAGGTAGCCAACCAGCAGCCTCACCGATAGCGCCAGTATCAGTCAATGCTTGCCAAAAAGCAAAGCTCATAAAAGGGGTATCAGGAGCTTGCCACTGGGCGCGATTCTGCCAGCTCATGTCGCCGACGAGTGCATACTGTAGACTCATGCTCATATTATTTATTATCACTGTTTATTAGTTTTTATGAGTTCTAGACTAGCAAACTTTTACTCAATTGCTGTCACAATTTGCAAAAATCAGCTAGATTTTTGCAAATGATATAGGCAATTCTAGGATAGATAGAAGTTTATTACTTATCTGGAGAATACTATGATTAACTCTCGACCATATTGCTCACCTAGTTTTACCAAAGTCATCAAAACACCATTGGTCATACTTGTCATAGGTTGCACATTGCTTTTAGGAGCCTGCAATAACGCTCAAGAGATCACTGATGAGTCAACCCTTGGTAGCAATAATGCAGCGCAAACTAATGAAGATAAGATGGAACGCAACAGCATAGACGATGTTGCTGAGGCAAAAGCTGAGCAGCGCGATGATCGAGTTGTGATTGTCGAAGCTGAAAAATAAGTACTTTTAATACCCTTGTCATTCATTCAACTTATAATGACACACCCTAGTTCGGCCTAAAAAAGGCATTTATAACGTTACCGATAGCTTTTTTTAACGTTAACTTTATTATAATAGTGAGCTAAGGTATCGGTAAAAGATGTTATTTTTGCCGATGACTGCTAGAATAAGGCTTCTGACAGTCTAGTACAATTAAGATACGTGTGGTAAGAGCAAAAACAGTATCTTAAGTTCATTATGTAATATTGACATTGTAGTAAATCTATAGTGAGCTTATCAGCCGCCATGTTCTCTTATTCATAAGTAAGGCTACCCTTAGCTGTTTTGAACGATATGAATTACCTAAGTTACTGGTACAAATGGAATGTTATTTGGTAGAGATGGACTTAGCTAAATAGTGTAAATAAAAAATATCTAAATAAAAGTCACGAAACATTCTACGTCGGCCTAAAACTCTTCGAAAAACCACCTATCTTGTAACGCAATTGCTTTCAGCCTTTAGCCTTATTATGGCTAGGTATACTGTTAAATTTCAGCTTTATGATCAAACACAACCTAAAGGAATAAATACTAAAATGTCAAAACTCATTTATACGAAAACTGACGAAGCCCCAGCGCTTGCTACCCTATCTTTTTTACCTATCGTAGAAGCTTTTGCCAAAACAGCTGATATCGAAGTAGAAACGGCTGATATCTCTTTAGCAGGACGTATCATTGCTTTATTTCCAGATTTTATTACTAAAGAGCAGCGTATTCCTAGTGCTTTTAGAGAACTACGCGAACTGGTTAAAACCCCTGGTGCTAACGTTATCAAACTGCCTAATATTAGTGCCTCAGTACCGCAGCTAAAAGCGGCGATCAAAGAGTTACAAGATAAAGGTTACGGCTTACCTGATTATCCAGATCATCCAGAGACCGACGAAGAAAAAGATGTGCGAGATCGTTATGACAAAATAAAAGGTAGTGCAGTTAATCCGATTTTACGTGAAGGTAACTCAGATCGCCGTGCACCAAAAGCGGTAAAAGCTTATGCTCGTAGCCATCCTCATTCTATGGGGGCATGGAGTGCAGACTCTAAAACTCATGTGGCGACTATGGATCATGGCGACTTTGCCGATACGGAGACTTCAGTCACTGTAGACGAGCCAACCGACTATCGTATTGAGTTCACAGCTAACGACGGTAGTGTCACTGAATTAAAAGCACCTGCACCATTACTAGCGGGTGAAGTTATCGATGCGGCTATTTTGAGCCACAAAGCCTTGGTTGAGTTTTTAGAAGAGCAAGTCGAAGACGCCAAAGCTGAAGATGTATTATTCTCATTACATCTAAAAGCGACGATGATGAAAGTCTCTGATCCTATTATCTTTGGTGAAGCAGTAAAAGTATTCTTCAAAGAGCTGTTCGAAAAGCACGGTGATACGTTCAAAGAGATCGACGTTAACGTCAATAACGGCTTTAGCAACTTGCTCGCTAAATTAAAAGAGCTGCCTGATGACAAACGTCAAGAAATCGAAGCGGATATCCAAAGCATCTATAAGAGCAATCCAGATCTAGCAATGGTCAACTCTGACAAAGGCATCACTAACCTACATGTACCGAGTGATGTGATCGTTGATGCGTCAATGCCAGCTATGATTCGTAGCTCAGGTAAGATGTGGGGCGCGGATAACGAGCTACACGACACCAAAGCGATTATCCCTGATAGCAGCTATGCTTGCATCTATGATGAAACCATCAAATTCTGTAAAGAAAACGGTGCCTTTGATCCAACGACTATGGGTTCAGTACCGAACGTCGGTCTTATGGCACAAAAAGCAGAAGAGTATGGCTCACATGATAAGACTTTCTTGATCCCATCTGCGGGTATTGTGCAAGTACTGGATAGCAATGATAAGGTATTGACTGAGCATCAAGTTGAAGCAGACGATATCTGGCGTATGAATCAGGTCAAAGACGCGCCGATTCAAGACTGGGTCAAGCTTGCGGTAACGCGCGCTCGTGCTAGCAAAGTGCCTACTATCTTCTGGTTGGATCATAAGCGTCCGCATCATGCTGCATTGATCAAAAAAGTAGAACGCTATCTAAAAGATTACGATACGACTGGTTTAGATATTCGCATCATGCCCGTTCGCGAGGCGACTCGCTTTACTTTAGAGCGTCTAAAAGAAGGCAAAGATACGATTTCAGTTACCGGTAACGTCTTACGTGATTATTTAACCGATCTATTCCCAATCTTAGAGCTGGGTACTAGCGCGAAGATGCTCTCTATCGTACCGCTTATGAATGGTGGTGGTCTATTTGAGACTGGTGCTGGTGGTTCTGCGCCGAAGCATGTCGAGCAGCTGGTTGAAGAAAATCATCTGCGCTGGGATTCATTAGGTGAGTTCTTAGCGTTAGCCGAGTCTTTAGAGCATTTAGCTATTCACGAAAATAATCCTAAAGCGCAAATATTATCAGATACCTTAGATACTGCGACTGAGACTCTGCTGATGAATAACAAGTCGCCATCACGTAAGACTGGTGAGCTTGATAACCGTGGTAGTCACTTCTATCTAGCTATGTACTGGGCCGAGGAGCTGGCGAATCAAAACCAAGACAGCGAGCTAAAAGAGACCTTTACTCCAATAGCTAAGAAGCTGAAGGATAATGAAGATGCTATCGTCAAAGAGCTCAATGATGCTCAAGGTAGCCCTGCCAACATCAATGGCTATTACTTCTTTGATGAAAAGCTGGCAACAGATATTATGCGCCCAAGTAAAACCTTAAATGAAATTATAGCTTCGATTTAATAGAAACACGGTCAAAGGCAAGCGTTGTGATAAACGACAATACTTGCTCTAGGCCTAGCTTTTAAACTTAGCTTTTAGCTGAGCCTACAATATAAAACCTTAATGATCTAAGAGTGTTGGGGTTTTTGTTGAACCTGATAATATGAGTCATTTTTATTATTTATAGAGACTATTAGCAATTACCTTATACTTTAATCTTATTGCCTTAGAAACAAGAGCGTTCCTGTTATATACTATTGATGGCGATATCAAAGAGCACTAAATAAAAACATTCAAGAGGAAATTTTACTGTCATGTCAAAAATTATTTATACCAAAACCGATGAAGCCCCAGCACTGGCAACCCTATCCTTTTTACCTATCGTAAAAGCTTTTACCGACAAGGCAGGCGTCGTCGTTGAGACCAGTGACATCTCAGTTGCTGCGCGTGTATTGGCTGAGTTCTCTGACTATTTAACAGATGAGCAGCGTGTTCCTGACAATCTAGCTGAGCTCGGACGCTTAACTCAAGATCCCAACACTAATATTATCAAACTGCCTAATATTAGCGCTTCTGTACAACAGCTCAAAGCTTGTATCAAAGAGCTGCAAGGCAAAGGCTATGCGCTACCTGAATTCCCAGACGATCCAAAAACTGAGGAAGAGATTGAGCTACGCAGACGCTATGGTAAGAGTCTAGGCAGTTCAGTGAATCCAGTACTCCGTGAGGGTAACTCAGACCGCCGTGCTCCTAAAGCAGTCAAAAACTATGCCCGTAAGCATCCGCACTCTATGGGCGAGTGGAAACAATGGTCACGTACTCATGTCTCGCACATGCACAGTGGCGACTTTTATGAAGGTGAGCAGTCTATTACTTTGGATAAAGCACGTAGCGTACGTATGGAGCGCGTGGCTGAAGATGGTACTATCGGCGTCTTCAAAACAGGCATTGCGCTGCTAGACAAAGAAGTCATCGATTTGATGTTCATGAGTAAAAAAGCGCTGATTGAATTTTATGAGCGTGAAATGGAAGACTGCCGTGAAGCGGGCATTTTATTTTCCTTGCACGTAAAAGCGACGATGATGAAAGTGTCGCACCCTATTGTCTTTGGACATGCGGTCAAGACCTATTACAAAGACGCTTTTGACAAGCATGGTGCCTACTTTGATGAGCTAGGTATCAACGTCAACAACGGCATGGCCTCGCTATATGAAAAAATAGCAGAGCTACCCGCCAGTAAGCGTGAAGAGATTGAACGTGATCTGCATGCTTGTCAGGTACATCGTCCGCGTCTAGCGATGGTCGACTCAGCCAAAGGTATCACCAACTTCCATTCGCCAAGTGATGTCATCGTCGATGCTTCTATGCCTGCTATGATTCGCTCAGGCGGTAAAATGTGGGGCGCTGATGGCAAAATGTACGAATGTAAAGCGGTCATGCCTGAGTCCACTTTTGCACGTATTTATCAAGAGATGATTAACTTTTGCAAATGGCATGGTAACTTTGACCCAACGACTATGGGTACGGTACCAAACGTTGGTTTGATGGCGCAAAAAGCTGAAGAGTATGGCTCGCATGATAAGACGTTTGAAGCCAGCGATGCAGGGATAGCGCGTATTGTCGACGAAGCTACAGATGAAGTATTACTTGAACAGCGCGTTGAAAAAGGTGATATCTGGCGCATGTGTCAAGTCAAAGATGAGCCTATTCAAGATTGGGTCAAGCTTGCGGTACGCCGTGCGCGCGAATCAGATACACCGGTTATCTTTTGGTTAGATCCTTATCGTCCACATGAGAATGAGCTGATCAAAAAGGTACAAACTTACCTAAAAGATCACGATACTACAGGCCTACATATCGAAATTATGTCGCAGGTTCGCGCCATGCGCTATACCCTAGAGCGCGTCGCTCGTGGTCTCGATACCATCTCTGCTACTGGTAATATTTTACGTGACTACCTGACTGACTTGTTCCCTATTTTAGAATTGGGTACTAGCGCCAAGATGCTATCAGTCGTGCCATTAATGAAAGGCGGCGGTTTATTTGAAACCGGTGCTGGTGGTTCTGCACCGAAGCACGTTCAACAACTGATCGAGGAAAACCACCTACGTTGGGATTCGTTGGGTGAGTTCTTGGCTTTGACAGAGTCTTTAGAGCATTTAGCTAAGAATGATGATAATGCTAAAGCACAAATACTGGCCGACACTTTAGATAGAGCGACTGAAAAGCTATTATTAAATGATAAGTCGCCCTCGCGTAAAACGGGCGAGCTTGACAACCGCGGCAGCCATTTCTACCTAGCCATGTACTGGGCCGAAGAACTCGCTGCGCAAGATAAAGACGCTGATCTAAAAGCACAGTTTGCCCCGCTAGCCGAAAAGCTTGCGAGCAATGAGCGAGCTATCGTCGAGGAGATGAATAGTGCCCAAGGTAAAGCTGTCGATATTAAAGGCTATTATCTCGCTGATGAAGCCTTGGCTGAGCAAGCCATGCGCCCAAGTAAACTATTCAATGAAGCTTTGGCTTCGTTGTAACTTAGCTTCTTTATAACCTGAACCAAAACACGCTTAAATGATTTAATATTTGAGCGGGTTTGGCTAGTATTGCAAACACCTTAATGGTCTCAGACTGTTAAGGTGTTTTTTATGCAAAACCTTGTTAACATGACTAGGGTTTGTTGTATCTACTGTACCTGACACAAAACTATCTCATTTTTATCTCTATTTTCAAAATGAGCAAACACCCTAGGAATCTTTGCTTTATGTCGATCTCAAATCTTGTGCTATTTAACAAACCTTTTGGCGTGCAAAGTCAGTTTCGAGAGGATAGCAATAATAAGCATACGACGTTATCAGAGTACTTTAGCGATAAGTCACTGCGCATAGCAGGTAGGCTGGATGCGACCTCAGAGGGATTATTAATATTAACCAATGATGGACGCGTGAATAAAGCCATTACTCAACCGCCAAAGACTGAAAAATTCGACCACTCTACTCATAAGCAAGGTAAAACTTATCTAGTACAAGTCGAAGGAATAGCGACAGCTGTCCAATTGGCCGAGTTAAGCCGTGGCGTTATACTAAAAGACGGCAAAACCCTACCTGCTACCGCTGTCATCGTTGATGAGGCTGAGCTGCCAATCGAGCTATGGCCACGTGACCCGCCTATTCGCGAGCGCAAAAACATTCCAACGTCGTGGCTGATGCTAACGATTTATGAAGGTAAAAACCGTCAAGTTCGGCGAATGACTGCGCACGTTGGTCTGCCCTGTTTGCGTTTGATTCGCTGGTCTGTAGCAGGATTTGAGCTAGGGAGTTTGACCGTCGGAGACTCTATAACTTTGGTCTTAAACAAAGCACACTATCGACAGTTAGGTATTAAATATTAGACGTTAAATATTAGCCAGTATTAGTTATCCATTACCGACATAACCATAAGACCTAGCTAAAAACATAAAGTAGCAGTCTATTATCGCCTACGGACTTTAAGTAATTAGCATATTTATAACGCTACGTCTTAAACTAGTAAGACTTATCTGTTAATATTCATAGCTTTATGTGCTTTTATACCTTAGTCGCCTGCCTTGCCATACAACCATCCAGTTAAGGGTATTTTATGACTCCTGTTTATCATCTCGCTATTGCTACTTGCATGACGCTTATGCTCAGCGCCTGTCAGCCCAAGGCTGACTCTGTAGAGCCCACTCAGCCTGCACCAGCTGATGATGTGATAAATAACTCTACTACCCCTGAAGCAGGCACGGATGACGAGGGCTATGTCGATAATAATCTCTCAGCTAATGATATGGTCGCTGATATAGCACCAATGACGGCGATGCAGGCGGACTATGATAAGTCGATAACTCGAATGCATGATGAGATGCTGATCGGTATGGGCTATAATGATCCTGATACGACATTTGCCAAGAGTATGCTCGGGCACAGTCGTGGCGCTTTGGATATGGCTAGTCTACAACTTAAGTACGGCAGTGATCCTGTCATGCGTCAATTGGCTCAGCAGGTCATTGACTCACAACAGGGCGAGATTAACATTATTAATAAGTGGCTTGCCAGCCATCTTGATAGCGCTAGAGCTAAGCTTGAGACTCCTTTTGTACAACAAGAATATACCGATACTACGCAGATTATGCTAGATGAGATGTCATTAAGTATTGCTGATCCAGTAGCGGATGTAGCTTTTGCTCGTACTATGCTCGCGTACTATATCAGCGCTGGTAAGATGGCAAAAATTGAGCTTAAATATGGTACTAATGAGGAGATGTTAGTGCTGGCACGACAGATTATCAATGCTCAACAGCCTATCATTGTAGACTTGCAGAACTGGCTGGCGGCAAATAGCACTTCTTTAGATAGTGATAATATTACTGACGACGATATCGCAGACGATGCTGATGACAATTTAACCAAAGAAGCAATAGAAACTAATTAACATCTTATTCTTTGAGTGTTTAAAGCACTCACCCAACACCCACACAACAAAATTTATAGAGGCAAAAATGCTAGTAAAATTTATGCGCGAAGGGCTAGGACGACTCATAGCAGGCGGCAGTGTCATGACTCAGGGCAAAGCTGTGACACGCACTGACGAGGAGCAAGCCCGCGTAGACGCAGCTTGTGAAGATTTGGCTTTATATCAATTTCAATCTTGCCCTTTTTGCGTCAAAGTACGCCGTCAAATTCATAAGCTAAACTTGCCTATTGAATTGCGTGACGCCAAAAATAATGAGCAGTTTCGTAGTGAGCTTGCTGAAAATGGTGGACGTGTCAAAGTACCTTGCTTACGTATTGAAGATAACACTACAGAAAATAACGACGTCCAATGGATGTATGAATCAGACGATATCAACGCCTATTTACATCAGCGTTTTGGCTAGGCGCAACTGATGACTTAACATGGCTTAAAGAAACCGCCAAGCTTCTAAATAAAAGCTTGGCGGTTTTTATTTATATTGTCAAAAACCCTATCTTATTAAGAGTTATTAAGATTCGATAAAATCAGGGTTTAGCCATTGCTCAAACTCTGATTCCTTGCGTCTTAGATTGACTTTATACGCATCGGTAATATCTACCTCAGCTTGCGCAGTAGGCTCAGCTTTTATAGTAATAGTCATCAGCTCATCACGGCGAAACAAGTGACAAGTGGTATCTTGTAATAATGGGCTTAAAGTCGCTAAATGCTTATTATCCGCCTTGATCCTATCAATAGCGATGATGATATCGTGCGCTGAGATACCAGCTCTGGCGGCGATACTACCACGTTGTACCCGATTGACCTTCAGACCTGCTGGCGTCTCTGTACAGCGCATGCCCCAAGGCACTTTTTTATCAGCATTATCTTTAGCATCCTTATAAATAATCGTGCCGTGAGCATTTAGTAATGCCTCAATAGGCAGCTCCTCTACCCCATTAACATAGCGCTGCTCAAAATCTTCCCAATCTGCTCTTGGCATAAACTGACTGATAACTTCACCCATATCAGCACTACTAATACCAATACGCTGAGTACCGCTTTGTTTAGCTTGACTATAAAAGGATCTGACGACATCGAATAGTCGATGCTTACCAGCACTTTTCTCAAATAGAGTTAAATCTAAGCATAAGGCTACTAATGCACCTTTATTGTAATAGCTAATGCCCGCATTGCCTGTATTTTCATCACTACGATACAGCTTAATCCAAGCATCAAAGCTGGACTCAGCCACACTCTGCTGGCTACGCCCGTGCGTCTGATAATAACGGCTTATTTGTTCAGCCAATAAGGTCAAATAGCCATCTTGATCGATGACACCAGATGCTTGCAACATAAAGTCGTCAATATAAGAGGTAAATCCTTCAAACACCCAAAGTAGTGGCGTATAGGCTTCACGGCGCAAGTCCACATCGATCATCACATCAGGACTGACCGTCTTGACCCACCAAGCATGAAAATACTCATGGCTGCATAGTCCCAAAAAGCGCTGGTAGTCAGTACTAGGCAAGTTAGGCTCAGCAGTTTTTGGTAAATCGCGGCGCGGGGTAATCAGACTGGTTGAATTAATATGCTCAAGGCCACCGTAATCTTGACCGCTAGCAAAAGTCATAAAAGTATAGTTATCAAAGGGCGCATCCCCTAACCAGTGCAAATAAGTTTGACAGATTTGGGTAAGATCTTGCTGTAAGCGACCCATATTGGCGCTGTGCTTCCCCGATAAATAAAAGCGATGGCTTAATGTTTGATGATCATTATCTTGAATAATAAAATCAAAAAACTGCTGCTCGGCTATCTCAAACGGATAGTCAATCAGCTGATGATAGCTATCGGCCTGTAGACCATAACCATGTTGAGTGCTGCTGTTTTTATTGTCACTATCTTCATTGAGACTTTGCAAGTGCGTTGCATTAAGACCACAAGCCAATACCACATTATTTTCACGTTTATCATTCAAAAACGTGGCTGGCACCAGTAGGCTAACTTGTACAGGCAGTTTCTCTTGCCCTTCAACGGCCAAGGCTAATGAGGTAAAATTGCCATAGAGACGCTGCTGATCGACATAAGCAGTCCGCACTGACAGATCATAGCAATAGACTTCATAATCGACGTTTACTGTCTGCCCTACTTTGACTGCTGGCAGCTCCCAAGTGTTTTTATCTACCTTTTGCGCGCGCACTATCTTTGAGAGATCATCAATCTTTTTATAATGCACTGCCGTGATATTTCGCGCAAATTCACGCAGCAAATAGCTACCTGGAATCCATGCTGGTAACCAAAGACGCGGTGAGTCAATAGAGGCCGTAAAAGTTAAGTTAATATCGATCAGATGCTCATTGAAGCGATCAAAGTTAAGGCAATAGCTTATAGCAGCTGCACTAGCTGTCTGTGATAAATCATCATTATATTGGATAGTTTTAGTCATAATAGAAACTTGGCGAGTATTTATAGCTATGTTAGAAGCGATTAGCCAAAAACGCAACGACAAAACCGTCAGTGACTACAATTGTAAGAAACATTCCCTCAAAAGTGATAATTCTCTTAATTATTGGTTTTTTTAAGGTATTTACCTTGAAAGTTATTATAACCATCTCAATTAAAGAGGCTAACTGTTTCAGTTACTTTAATAAACTATAGCCATCCATCAATATTATGGCTTCTTAGCGCACTGATTGGCTTTGTTAGGTTTATTACAACCGAATTTAATCTTTATACTATATTTAGGATAATTTATGACTACTATTGCAAAAGATACCGCTGTCAAATTTAACTACACTCTAAAAGACGATGAAGGAAATGTTCTTGATCAATCACCAGAAGGTCAACCTTTAGCTTACTTGCATGGCCATAGCAACATCATTCCAGGTCTTGAGAAACAGCTAGAAGGTAAGTCTGCTGGCGAAAGCGTTAATGCTGTTGTTGAGCCTGTTGATGGCTACGGTGAATATCAAGAGCAAGCAGTACAAAAAGTACCTCGCGATAACTTCCAAGGTGTTGAAGACATTCAGCCTGGTATGCAGTTTCAGTCTGAAGCGGGTGGTCAAGTCATGCTAGTGACAGTCACTGATGTTAATGAAGAAGAAGTTACTGTAGATGCTAATCATCCATTAGCAGGTAAGCGTTTGACTTTTGATGTAGAAATCCAAGAAGTACGTGCCGCTACCGAAGACGAATTGAACCATGGCCATGTTCATGGTGCGGGCGGCGTTGAGCACTAATTCTTTATCATCATCGATAAAGTATTTAGATGATATTTTAATACTGATATAAAAATTAATATGTCGTCTAAACTATAAAAGCCAGTAGTGTGTATAGTCATGCTACTGGCTTTTTCGTGGCTAAGTTTATTGATAACTTTTCATTAACGATAATCAATAGTTACAATAAATTTTAATAATTAGTTGTCCTCTAAACGTAATAAAACCGTATAACGACGAGCGCTATACGGTTCTTATTACAGTTTTACATCAGTCAATAACTATTTCGACATCCTTGCCTACGTTACTACTAATGCTATTTTGCATCTAATCCCGAGATACAAAATTATGATTAAGCTATTAGCCCTATCACATATAATCAGCTATCCATCCCTAGATCAATTTATTAGCTGTCTGTATATATAAATCCTAAACACCAATCCCTAGTATTTAAAATAGTATTCAAAACAGTATAGATAAATATTATCACTAAATTGTGCTGCGAGGTAATGATCGCAAATTTTATAGGTTAGCATAAGACGCTATAGCGTCGTTACTTGTAAGCATATACTTACAAGCAATGACATCCTATATTTAAAGCTATATTACAGCTTTTCTTCAGGGCTGATAGGCACTATTGGATCAGCACTTAGCATCAAATAAGCAGCTTCTGTTATAAAGGTCTCGTTTTCAGGTAGCTGAGGACGCTCGCTTTCCTTCATTTGACTACGCTCTTCAAATTTAGAGTCCATTGCAGCCTGATAAGTACTCCAATTAGCATAAGGACGCTCACCTGTCGCTCTAAGTCGCTTGTTTTCAGCAGCTAGCGTACGATCTTCGATAAGCTGCATTTTGGCACGGCGCTTATTGATATCTAGATCTACTGGCTTCTTCTCGTCATCCATATCTCGTATATCATTCAGCGTCGATAGATAAACGAATTGTGGATCTTGTTGCTGACGGATCTTCGACTGCTGATTCAGCGTCGCTAGAGTACTGGCGCTAAACTTTCCTTCAGGTTTGAAAGGGGCGGTCTTAATAGTATCCCAAGGTAGTGCTTTTTTCTGCGCACGCTCACCAAAAGTGGCGTCATCGTAGATATTTACTAGCTCAACATCAGGTACTACACCTTTGTTTTGGGTACTACCACCAGTGACTCGATAAAATTTACGCTGAGTTAGCGTCGCTGAACCCAAAGCTAAACTATCTAATTGAATCTGTGCAGATCCTTTGCCCGTCGTAGTGCTACCGACGACTAGTCCACGACCATAATCCTGAATCGCCGCTGCAAATATCTCACTAGCAGAGGCCGAAGCTAGATTGGTTAAGACGACCATCTTGCCATCATATAACTGCTTGCCACCGTCATCATCACGATAGACCTGAATATTACCGCGGTTGTCACGGATTTGGACTAAAGGTCCTTGCTTTATAAATAGCCCTAACATTTTTGCGACTTCATCTAATGAGCCACCTGGATCATTACGCAGATCAACCACTAAGCCATCTATATTTTGTTTATTAAGCGCTTTGATCGCATTTTCAGTATCTATGCTGACGCTACGATAGTCTTCACCATTACGGCGCGCACGATAGTTTAAATAAAAGCTAGGTATCTCAAGTACGCCAATACGTTTAGGTGTGGCGTCAATATTAGGACGCTGCACCTCGATCACTCGCTGCGTCACGCCCGACTCTTCTTGCTGAATCACATCACGGACGATAGAGACGGTACGGGCACCCGCTTCAGGGGTATTAGGCTGACGCACCTTAAGCACTACCGTAGTACCACGTTTGCCACGGATCAGCGCCACAATCTCACGCGTTGACCACCCTACTACATCGGTCATAGTCTTGCCGTCTTGGGCCACACCGACGATTAGATCATTAGGCTTAATCTGACCGCCTTTAGCAGCAGGGCCGCCATCAACTAAGGTGACAATGCGTGTATAGTCAGGGTTTTTACGATCAGGACGGATAGAGACCCCAATACCCTCTAACTGTAAACTCGACTGAATCTGCAACTCATTGGCTTGGATAGGCGCGTAATAATTACTGTGCGGATCATAGGTCAGCATTGCAGTATTTAGTACTGTTTCCATAATCTCATCGTCTTTAAGACGCTTCATCTGACCCTGTTGACGCGAGAAACGATTGAGTAAAATCTCACTTGGTGTACGCTGATCATCGCGTATCAAGTCTTGTCCACGCGTGATATCTGGATTGTCTAAGAATATTTTTTCTTTACTTTTCTCATCCTCTTGACCCAAAGTAATGCTCATCAGCTGAAACTTTAGCTGGCGCGCCCAATAATCGCGTTGCTCTTTTTTAGTCTTAAAATGCGCTAATTTTTCACGATCTAACACTATGGTCTCTTTGCTGGTAAGATCTATTTTAGTTTTAAGCATTTTGGTAGCCATCTCAAAATACTCATTTGAGCGTTTACGATAGCGCTCAAACACATCAACGCCTGCTGATAAGTCACCGCGCTTGAGACGATTGCCAAAATCACCGCCGTACTTTTGGGTAAACTCATCAACATCAGATTGCAGAAATAGCGTATGGTTAGGGTCTAAGCTATCGATATACATAGCTAGTATCTCATTACCCATTTTAGTATCTAAGGGCTGATTGAGATAATGACTGCGATCAAGCAAGGCGGCAACCTGACGAGTGGTAATCTTTTGCTCAGGTGTTGGCACAAAACCTTCAGTGTTAGTCTCTGCTAATGCAGTACCATAGCTTTGCGTCAATATTAGACCTGCGATACCAACAGATGCAGCGCTAAGTAACCATTGTGCGGGTTGTTTCTTCATTATATCTACCTAGTTATTTCAAATGAGGTATTGAGTTAAAAATAAATGGATCTATTTTTATAAAACTTTATAAAACAAAAACATATTCTAATATTTCAATGAGATAAGCATACACTAATCACAACCGTTTATTTATGATTACCTTAGGGTCTCTTTTATTGATTATACAAAACCTTTAGACTATTAAATTAGACCGCTAAATTAAAAAGCTGTGTACGATAATCAAGCATTTAATTTGGAGAAACTTTATTCAATATGGCTCAGTTAAAGGTGATGTTAGCATGTGTTTTAATTTGAAATTGTCTCAAAATGTATAATCAATCTTACACGCAATCTCTTTGTACACCAAACTTTTTGTTATTATTTTGAACCCTTATAAACCAAATGAAATGGTGCTTAGCACTTTAAGGACAAAGCCATGTACGGCGTATTAATGATAGATATCGATAGCACAGGTTTGACAGCTGAAGATGTCAGTCTTATCAAACAAGCTCAGGTCGGTGGCGTTATTTTGTTTGCACGTAATATCGCCAATGCTGAGCAAGTACGTTATCTTTGTGATGATATACGTTACCATAATCCCGATATCTTGATAGGCATTGATCAAGAAGGTGGTCGGGTTGCCCGCCTGCGTGAGGGGTTTAGTAAACTACCTGCTATGGGACAGTTGGGTAAACTCTTTGATCAACAGCCGAGTGATGCGCTAAGCTTGGCATATGACTGTGGCTACTTAATGGCGGCTGAAGTACTAGCCGTAGGCATCGATATCAGTTTTGCACCTGTGCTTGATCGCGATGGTATCAGTCAAGTGATCGGTGATCGCAGCTTTCATCAAGATCCTCAAGTTATAATAGCTTTGGCCACACAGTTGATGCGCGGCATAAAGGATGCAGGCATGGCAACGACAGGTAAGCATTTCCCAGGTCATGGCGCTATTGCCCCTGATTCGCATGTGGCAGAGGCTATCGATGAGCGTAGCCTACATGACATTATGGCGACTGATATTCAGCCCTTTGTGCAGACACTACCTTGGCTTGATGCCGTTATGCCAGCTCATGTTATTTTCTCACAAGTCGATGATAAGTCTGCTGGATTCTCTAAGATTTGGCTACAAGATATTTTGCGTGATCAGCTAAAGTTTGATGGGGTGGTTTTCTCTGATGACCTATCTATGCAAGGCGCTCAGGCAGCTGGCGATATTGGCGCTCGTGTACAAGCGGCTATTGAAGCAGGCTGTGATATTGCATTGGTCTGTAATGATAGAGTTTCTGCTCACGAAGCTGCTGAGGCCGCCCAAGAGCTACCTTACCCTAGTCAAAAGCGTATCAAAACCATGTGTGGGAGAATACCTGTATGGCAAGGTAGTCTTGACGATACTTGCCTGCAGTTTGAGCATTGGCATCAAGCAAAGCTTGCAGTCACTGAAGCTTTTTTTAGTAAAAGTAGCGGTAAAAACGAATCAGCCGATTCAAAGCTTTTAGATAATAACGATGAGCAACGTGACCCCACTTGTTATTGATAAATACTAGGGCGTGTTATACAAAAAGACCGCATCTATAACAGATGCGGTCTTTTTAAATTGAAAATACTTTTAGATATTTATCTAAATATAGATCATCATAGATTACTGAGGATCTAATACAGTACCTTGCGTAGGATCATCACCATCTGGCAACACATCATCATTGTTATCATCTAGTGGGTTTAGATCAGGATCTGGCATATTGACATCCATACCAGTCGTTGCGTTATTGTTAAGTGATGTATTAGTTGCCATATCGCCACCATTACCAGCTGTGACTGCAACTCCATTACCATCTACACTTTCATCATATACAGTAAAGCCAATACGACGGTTACGGAAACGACCTTGCTCGGTTGAGTTATCCGCAATTGGATTGGACTCACCAGCACCTTTTGTAATTAGTTTACTAGCATCGACGCCTTGTGATACCAAGTACTCTTTAACCGCTTGGGCACGTTGACGTGATAAGTCTAGATTGTAAGCATCTGATGCTAAGCTATCGGTATTACCTGTAATAGTCAATTGCACATCAGGCGTTTCAGTAATTAGCTTGGCAGCACGATCAAGGAACGGCTTATTGATATCTGGAATCATAGCTGCATCCAGCTCAAAATTGATAACTTGTATGCTAAGCGCTCGTGCTACATCACGGGGATCTGGATTTTCACCAAGACGACCAATAGCAACATCTGCAGCGGCTAAACTATTATCGATCTCACCCTGTAGATCAAGTGGACCTTCTGCACTTACCATCATGTTTGGCGCAGCTGCTTGCAAATCAGCAACCAATTGCTCAAGCGCTGCTGCATCTGGTGAGTTAACAATAATCTCATTACCTTTGACAATCATGCTAGCGTTTGGTGAGCTTTGGATAATGGGTAAAATATCCGCTAGTACTGCTGCTGCAGGCATATCTGCTGCAAAGCTATCATCAACATCGGCAACACATTTATCTGCTTCAGCGCCAAACGTCGTGCTCATAGCGCCCATAACTGTATTTTGTAGCGCTTCGTCGCCAACATTCATATTACAAGCGTACAAAGTATTGCCTTCACCCGTAGCAACACGTAATGATGCCAATTCGATATCACTAGCAACTGCTGCGACAGGCTCTTCGCTCACTTGCTCTTCAGTTACGACAGGCGTCGCGACAGGCTCTGGATTATCTTGGCAACCACGCAGTAATGCCCAGGCTAATGCACCTAAGATAATTAGACCTATAATCGGCAGTAGTGCTTTCATAAAGCTACCAGACTTTTCTTCTTCGTGTACCAATGGTGCCATGCTAGTGGTATCTGAGATACGCTCACCAGCAGGCGCTGCCATTAGCATACCAGCGGGAACGACACCTGCAGCCCAAGCGGGAATATGATACTGATAGCTGGATAGATTGTCATTTAAGAACTGAGGTACAGGTGTAGTACCTGCCAAGCTTTTGATTTCATGATAGGCCAATGGAGCCGCCATAGCGATAAGGCCACGAGCCGCTGTAGGATCTACGTTATGAACACTTGAGAGCTCGTTAGAGATTTGATCTCGATGGCTACCATCTGTCCAAACACGATCATAAAATCCTTGATCGTCACGGGCAATATTCTCATTAGCAAAACGACCATAAGTCTCTTTATCTGCTAAACGTGCAGTAAATACCGCGTAAAACTGCTCAAGTAAGCTTTTTTTGGCAGGGTCGTTATCACTGCCTAGTACCGCTGGTGTCACCGTACGGGTTAAATGACCAATAATATCCATAATATGTTTCCTCCAATTATAATTATCTTTCTAGAAATCTAAAACGATGTGCTACTTACTGCAAACAAATAAGAAGCTTATCAAGTGTTTATCTTGTTCTTTATTCAAAGTAAAATTATTCAAAATAAAATAATGCAAAGATTCAACACTTTATTTAACTTTTCTATTATAAATTCAATACTTCGAATATCACAATCAACTCGCTGTTGTGTAATTGCTACGATAAGTAATGTTTCAGTTGTTGCACGTAACTGTAGCGCTTATATTAAGCTAATGGATAACACAATGTAGACACAAGCTAATTATTCCAATGGTAAAAATAACGATTTCTATTATTTTTGACCTATAATTTTTGGCAGATAATCTTTGTTCTATAGTTAGTTATTAAGATTTAAATTGTTATCGACAGGTCGTGCATTACGTAATGGCTCTGCTACGATTGAAGTATTGGCAAGATTATCAACCTCTGATTCTGATATAGGTCCTGATTGCTGACTTCGTTCACTAAAAGCGTTGTTTCTGATATTGGCATTGCTATTATTATTGCTATTAGCATAGTTAGGATTATTGACGTTGTTAGTATTGTTGAAATTGTCATTATTACTTGATGGCGCGGGCATTACCCTGTCATTGGTATCATCATCTGAGGATTGATAATTTGAATTGGGATCATTAGTATTGAATCCAGCGCCGTTATCAAAATTGCCATTAGAATTATTTAGATTATTAGCGCCGTTAGGGTTGTTAACATCATTTGGCAATGGCGTAGGATCGGTAGTAGTGATAGAAGTCGTTGGCAATAGACTACGCATATTGATTGCCAGTTGCTGCAATAGATTACTATCAGGTGCTTCCAGACGAATGCTGCTATCTAGTAGCTCTAGACGGGCAAAAGGGGTGGCGCGTACTAAGGTTAGAATCTCTGGTAAGCTATTGATATTTATATTTGCTAAATCTGTGGCAATGTCCTGCTCTATGATGAATTCACAGATACTCGCCTGCTCGCCAAAGCTAGTAGTTAAAGCTTGGCGCAAACTATTTTGCAAATTGACATCGCCAATAGTCGCTGTACAAGTATATAAGCTGCCACTATTATCGACGGCTATGATCAGTTGAGCGGGCTTTAGTACAGCTGCGATAGGCGCTTTATCCTCAATCACTACTGGCTCTATTATCACTGTTTCGGCAGGCTGCATAAACTTAGGCTGGATGACCAAAGACCATAATAAGGCCAAAGCCGCTAAAGCGATAATCAATAACAAGATAGGAATAAGCCAGTTACTAGGCGGCTTATTAGCGTGAGTGCTAGACAGGTTTTTAGAACTGGCATAGGCCGGAGAGCTATTAGCTGACGCATTGGTTGGTATAGCTTTATCATGGCTCTCATTACTGATACCGTCATCTTTATCAATCGTTATGACTGGCATAGCCATAGTATTTTCTGTATCTGTGCCTGTATCTGTGTCGTTGAGGATGCTTACGTCATCGAGAGCCTTTATATCGTTGATGCCATTTATGTCATTGAGACCATCGACTACTAGGGTTTCTTCTACAATAGCGACGACTGGTTCGTTGTTCTCTTGCGGATCGAGAGTTAAGGGGTTATTTCTGCCTAACTGTTTATCGTTATTTAACTTTTTATCATTATCTAATAAGGCTATTTGCTCAATTGGTGTGATAGGATTTGCTATAATCTCTGATGCCCATACAGGTAAATAGTGACGTATATCTGCTTGTTTGGACTGCAAAAACGCGGGTAAAAACTGGTCGTTGGCAAGCTCTTTGAGCTGTCCAAATCCTAAGTGGGCAGCATTCGTAATTAAGTGCTCAGTTTCAAGCTCGTCAAGATGATGGGTTTGCGCCAGCTCGCTGATGATAAGCTCACGCTCACTAGGCTCAGTCCAAAACTGCTCAAACATATTATTATGCGTGGCAATCGATGCCTGATTGCGTTGCAACTGGTTATAGACATCTGCTATCGCTAGACGACTGACTAAGATCGCATAGAATTGCTCAAGTAAGCTGATAGAGGCAACGCTTGGATCGTCCCCTACGATAGCAGGCGTAATCAAGGATTCTAGCTGGTCGATAATGGTCATAAATCTTGCCTTCTGCGATAACATTTTGAGAATGAAAATTATCAATATTTGATGAGTACGTAGGATACCCCACTCTCAACTTGAAATAAGCAAATCAAACTGAAGAGGCGGATTACCAAGTTTTTTGTTGAGTACAAAGCACAGATTGTGTGAAAGAATCTTACGAATCAATCGATGAGACAAATGCCATAAATCTCTTGCTCGTACCCTTTGTATATTAAATCGTTCTGATAGCTGACCAATGACTGTTTCAACGATACGGCGGGCTTTCATTAGCCGCCTTACCACAGGTTTGGGTCTATCCTCTTTCATGTTGGCTCTGAGTGGCGTTTGTAAATCCACGCCTTGAGCGTCGTAGTACGATGTCAGACTAGGGCTGATATACCCTTTATCAGCGCCAAGTAGCCCATGAATATGAGTGGTGATTTCTGGGGCAACCGCTCTTTCATCAACATTGGCAGGAGCAAAGGTAAAGCCTTTAATCATGCCCGATAAGTTAACAAGCAAATGGCCTTCAAAGCCATAGTACCTCTCTTGCTTAGCGGCACAGTAGCTAAAAGCTGCTAAGTCTTGATAATTCTTATGCCGATAAGCGCGTCCATAATGACAGACGGGTATCGGAAAGCCATCCATAAAATGAATGTTGTCACGGCCTTCAATTTGACTGACGTTATCTTGTATCTGCTGTTTGACTTGCCACAGATTGGCGCAGTGCTTTGCGAAGTTAGGGTATGAGCCGATGGCTGGAAACCAGTCTTGCCAATGCTGGGTAAAGTATTGCCAAATTTGTTTGTCTTGATCAAGGTGTAAAAATTCACCGACCATCTCCATGCAAATAACCTCAGGATCACTTAGCTTTGGCGCGTAACCTGCACTTCGCAAGGGTTTGGTGACGACTATTTTGTAATATTGCTCTACCATTAAATAGATATTGATGATAAATTCGTCTATGGGCATCTCACAACTCCATTGTATTCTTGGTCGAAAACAATAGATTAGTGAGGTGCTCTTCTTTTTTCAATCACTTTCGAAGTTGAGAGTGGGGTTAGGATATATTTGAGTATATAATTTATACTGCTGCCACTATCAAAATATCTTACAGTAAATAGTTAGGTTTGATAACTTATTGACTATAATTTGTATGGGTATGTAAGTTATATAGAGCTATAACGATGATTTAGCGTTAGACTTAGCGCTATCAAATTTGCTTATTGTTCTAAAATTCTATGCCAGCTACTGGGCTTTTGACAACTATAGGTTTTTGACAATATTACTGATTAGGCTTGGCCTAAGGATTACCCTTTGTTTGACCATACTACTCTTATCATTATTATTACGGTTATTGTGAGCTTGTTGGCTTGGCAAAACAAGGCACTGTTTAACCGTTTGATTTTTTATCCACCTGCAGTCAGTAAAGGTCAATGGGATCGTTTTGTTACCCATGGCTTTATTCATGCCGACAGTATGCACTTACTGTTTAATATGTTTACGTTATATTTCTTCGGTCGCGCTATCGAAGGATTATACAAGCCATTTTTAGCGGGTTATGGTTTTGTGGTTTTTTATGTACTGGCTATTATCGTAGCGATGATACCTAGCTATATTAAGCATAAAAACAGTGCCAGCTATCTCAGTCTTGGGGCTTCAGGCGGTGTATCAGCGGTATTATTCGCGTTTATTTTAATTGCGCCATGGGATATGATTTATCTGTTTGCCGTGATTCCTATCCCTGCCATTTTATTTGCCGTGGCTTATGTGGCTTACAGCATCTACGCCGACAGGCGCGGCGGTTCTAATATTAACCACATGGCACATTTATGGGGCGGCACGTTTGGGGTTGTTGCTACTATCGCGCTGCAACCACAGATTCTGCCTTATTTCATCAATGCGCTACTCTCACCCAGCTTTTAAATTGCGCTTAGCTTTAGACTTCAAATTATGATTATAGATGTTATCGGTGATATCCATGGCTATGCAGATAAGCTCACAGGCTTACTGATCCAATTGGGTTATGCGCACAACGGCACTTATTATGAGCCGCCGCCTCATCATAGGGCGTTATTTATTGGCGATCTTATTGACCGCGGCTCGCAGCAGCTAGCGGCACTTGAGATCGTATTTGCTATGCTTGATGCTAATGTAGCTGATGCGGTGATGGGCAATCATGAGTACAACGCGCTGGCTTTTGCTACCCTTGATCCTGATTCTAACTTTAGTTCTGACCATCCTAGGCAATATTTACGCAAACACAATCAGACTCATACCACGCAACACGAAGCTTTTTTGGCTGAAATACCTTTTGGCTCAGCGCTGCATAAGCATTGGCTGGCGCGTTTGTATGAGATTCCGTTATGGCTTGAGACTGACTATGCTTGCTTTGTACACGCCTGTTGGGATGTCGACAGTATGGCGATACTTCAGCCGATGTTGACGGCTGATAACTGCTTGACCGAGCAAGCATTAATTTTGACCTCACAAAAGCACAGCGAGCCGTTTGAGGCGCTAGAGCGAGTATTAAAAGGCGTCGAGACACCACTACCAGCAGGACTATCGATGATCGATAAAGAAGGCACAAAACGTACGCGCGTTCGAGTGCGCTGGTGGCTTGATGATCTTAACAAACAAACCATCCATCAAATTGCGCGCGCTCCTAATTCGGGACTGGCACAAATCCCCAAAGATGCCCTAAGTGAAAATATTGATTTTGTATTAAGAACTCATAAGCCAGTATTTGTCGGTCACTACTGGATGACAGGCGAGCCTGCACCGCTGAGCGCGCAAGTTATCTGTACTGACTATTCGGCTGCCGTCGATAGTGGTTATTTGACTTGCTATCAGCTAGATACAGATCAGCCGCTACCTTTAACCGCTGACAACTTTGTCCAATATATTCATGATTAATTTTGTATGGCAAAAATAGTCAAAAATCGAACTGATTGTTAAAACTTGTCTTTACGCTACTAGCTAAATTTTTGTATGATGACCCTTTTGAGGATATTGCGTTATGAGCACTACTACATCACTTGGCCCTATTGAATCTCCTGCTGGCGCAGCAAAAGTAGGCATTATCATGGGCTCACAGTCTGATTGGGCAACAATGAGCGCGGCCGCCCAGCTGTTAGCAGATTTTGATATTGCCTTTGAATGTGAAGTGGTGTCAGCGCATCGCACCCCTGATAGATTATTTGATTATGCCAAAGGCGCCAAAGATAATGGCCTACAAGTGATTATCGCCGGTGCAGGTGGCGCAGCGCATTTACCAGGTATGTGCGCCAGTCAAACGCCATTGCCTGTGCTTGGTGTCCCCGTAAAGTCCTCTATGCTTAGCGGTTGGGATAGCTTACTCTCGATCGTACAGATGCCCAAAGGCGTCGCGGTTGGTACTCTGGCAATTGGTAGCGCTGGCGCTTATAATGCCGCGCTGCTTGCTATCCAAATACTAGCACTTCACGACAACTTGATTGCGGCGAAGCTGCATAATCTACGTAAAGACCAAACCGAGACTATTTTGGCCAGTCCAATACCTGGTATCATCAATAACTAATATTTACCTTAAAAAGTACAATTGAAAGGTGCCAATCGTGCACCTTTTGTTATTTTATCAAACTGATTTATACTAGGTTTTCACACTATTCCTGTTTTGCTAATTTCAGTATTCCAAACTCATTACTATTTTAAAGGCCTGATATGACTATAGCCAATGCTTATCCTACTACTCAAACGATTCACACTATCGGTATTTTAGGAGGTGGTCAGCTAGGAATGATGTTAGCCGAGGCGGCAATGCCTTTGGGCTATAAATGTGTGTTCTTAGAAGACAGTGCGGACTGCCCTGCCAGCCTATATGGTCGGGTTTATACCAGCGAGCAGTTAGAGGCGTTTATCGCTGCCGCTGATGTATTTACTTTAGAGTTTGAAAATACGCCAACAGCGACGGTTGAGCGCTTAACCAAGTTATCCAAAGATAAGCATAAGCAAGGTATGTTTCCATCACTGATTGCCCTGGACGTTGCCCAAGACCGCCTAAAAGAAAAGCAGTTATTTAATGAGTTGGATATCGCCACAGTGCCTTTTGTGAGCGTAAGTTCGCTTGCAGATTTGCAACAAGCCAGTCAGACTTTGGGTCTGCCTATAGTGCTAAAAACCAGCCGTGGTGGTTACGATGGTAAAGGTCAATATGTCATCAAAGAGACCAGCGATATAAAGCTGGCTTGGCAAGCATTAGAAGACGCGGTCAGTGGTAAAGGTAGCCTGACATCGACACCTGCGCCACTAATTGCCGAGGGCTTTATTAATTTTAGCCGTGAAGTGTCTATCATAGCGGCACGCGCCCAAGACGGTAGCGTACGCTGCTATGATCTAGTCGAAAACTACCATCATCAGGGGGTCTTAGCCAAGACGCAAGCGCCTGCCGTCGGTACTAGCCATCTGTTTATCAAAGCACAAAAAACCATGACGATCTTGATGAATCATCTCGATTACGTTGGGGTTATGGCATTGGAGTTATTCGTTAGTAAAGACGAGCAAGGCTATGACCATCTGCTCGCTAATGAGATCGCTCCGCGCGTACATAACTCGGGTCACTGGAGTATTGAGGGCGCTATTACCAGTCAGTTTGAGAACCATATTCGCGCGGTAGTGGGCTTACCACTTGGCGATACCGACAATATCCATCCATCAATTATGATTAATGTACTCGGCCGCTACCCTGACATTACAGCGGTAATGGCGATCGATGGGGCGCATTATCACAGCTATCACAAGGCTGAACGCCCTGATCGCAAGATTGCCCATATCACCTTGATGCCAAACGACGTGGCAGACTTAGAACCTGCTTTAGCTAAGCTAGTGACGAGCCTACCGAACAAAGTAGGGTTAGATAAAAAAGTAACACTACCTGTCAACATAGACGCTAATAACGATACTGATGCTGATATTAGCACTGAAGCTGTCACTGCTAAAAACGTTAGTAAAAGTGAAGCTACTTCTCTAAAACAGGCTTCTAAAGAGGCCAGTACTACTAAACCAGTAAAAGGCAATCTTGAGACTAGCACTAAAAGTACAACTGAAAAGGCGAAGAAATAATGCAGATTTGGGTGGATGCCGATTCAGTACCATTAATCGCCAAAGAGCTTATTATAAAAACCGCTGAGCGCACCCAAACGACAGCGATCTTCGTTGCCAATCAGCCTATCAAACTGCGTAAATCGCCACTACTAATCATGACCGTAGTGCCGTCGGGTTTTGATAAAGCTGATGACTATATCGCTGATAATATTCAAAGCGGTGATTTGGCTATTACCAGTGATATTCCACTAGCCAACGATATCTTAGATAAAGGCGGCAAAGTGCTGACCTCACGTGGCGTCATTTACGATCACAACAACATCAAGCAAAAGCTTAATATGCGCGACTTTATGGACACCATGCGCGGCACTGGCGTGTTAGAGCTACAAGAGATGAGCGGACAAAAGCCCTATGGCGACCGCGACAAAAAGGCTTTTGCGGATGGTCTGAATAAATTAGTCCGTTAACACCTTTTAAGCAAATTTAAAATCAAGTTTCACCTTGCAAAGAGTATACAGTCTGCAACCAAACCGCTGCTAATATCCACTTATCATAACTTACTATTGCTAGGTTTTTTGTTATCGTATGCCTAACTTTTAATAACCATTGATAAAAACAATAGGAGAAATTATGAAAATTTTAGTCATAGGCGCAAGCGGTCGTGTTGGTAAAGATCTAGTCAGTAAACTGCTAGCAGATAACCATCAAGTTATCGGTACGACTCGTCAAGAGCAGCAGTTATTCGATGCCGATAACTATACTCAGCTAGATTTAGATATTACCGCTAGCAAGGATGAGATTCAGCAGCAAATGCCTAATGATATCGATGCTGTGTATTTTGTGGCAGGTTCTGGCGGCAAAAAAGTGCTAGAAGTTGACTTACATGGTACTATCAAAACCATTCAAGCCGCGCAAGATAAAGGTATCAAGCGCTATATTATGCTCAGCACTGTATTTTCACTAGATACGAGCAAATGGGATAGTCCTGCGATTGCTGATCTAAAAGACTACTATATCGGTAAGCATTATGCCGATGCTTGGCTAGTCAACGATAGCACTTTAAACTACACCATTGTGCAAGCAGGTGCGTTAAAAGAGCGCGCGGGTACTGGCAAAATCACGGTCAATAGTGATAAAGCAGGTGAAAATGCGATTGAAGATGTGGCAGCGACGCTAAAAGCAGTGTTAGAGGCTAATAGCGCTAGCAAAAAAGTATTCAATATGCAAAACGGTGACACCCCTATCGATGAGGCCATTGCTAATTTAGCGTAGCACTTGGTAACAGTGCATGGTTGCTTTTCTATAGCGTCATTTTACTAAGTCGAATAATACAAAATTTAAAGCGGATAAGCCCCTAAGCTTATCCGCTTTTTAATGACAATTGTAAAATAGGCTAAGTGACTAGCTTTTAAGCTCGCCCACTGGAGAAAGCAATGACCTCTTGTAGTGATTCTGTGCCCGTAATCACCATCAGCAGTCTATCGATACCCACCGCAATACCGCTACAAGGCGGTAGATCATCGCAAGCGGCTAGCAAATGCTCATCTATCGGCATGACTGGCAGATCATGCTGCTGACGCAATGTATTATCCTGCTCAAAACGCTCGCGTAGTGCTGACCCATCTGCCAGCTCATCATAAGCATTAGCAATCTCAATACCGTCGATATAGAGCTCAAAACGCTTAGCCACCAAATTGCCGTCTTTATCAGTCGCGGTCTTGGCTAAAGCGGCGGTAGCAGGTGGATATTCAGTGATGAGCGTCGGCAAGTCAAACCCAAGATTTGGCTCGACGCTATGACTAAATAGTAGGTCTAGCCAATCTTGACGGCTATTCTCATTATCTATTTTCTCATTTGATTGTTGCTCATTCAAAATTCCACCAGTGTTGAAAACCGTCAACCCTTTATCCTCAGCTACCGCTTGCAATGCGTCAATGCTAGCAGTCAAAGGATGAATACCAACAAAATCCATAAACGCATCAACATAACGATAGTGATTCATAATCACAGGATAGCCGTAGAGCGCCTCTAGCAGTTTAGCCAACTCATCCGCCATATCTGATAAATTATAGTGGGGCTGATACCATTCGAGCATAGTAAACTCAATATTATGCCGCGAGCCTATTTCATTATCACGAAAAACAGGACAGATCTGATACATAGCCACCTGCCAGCTGGCAAGTAAGCGCTTCATTGCAAATTCAGGTGAGGTGTGCAGATAATAGCGACAGGGTTTATCCTGGTAAGTGACATTGGCTGATACCGATTGTAAAAAAGTATCGGTATTGCCCGCTTGCGATAGCAGTGACGTCTGTACTTCCAACACCTCACGCTGCGCAAAAAACTGCCGAATACTAGCCAGCATTTGCGCACGTTGCCGCGCCATGGCTAAGCTCATCGTTGGCGCGTAAGGGGATTTATCAAAGGTTGGTGAAGTAGAAAGATTAGGATCTTGGCTCATTTTTTATCGCTCAATACGGTGTTGATTAAGACTCAATGGCTTTTTGAGACTCAATGGCTCATCAGGACTGCCACTCACGGCGCAGATGATAATCACGGCGCAACTGATCAAAGTCAGCCCCAGCGACTTGGCCATCATTGAGTTTTGCGCGTAGCGACTTATCATCCGCCATAATGTCATAAAATTTTTCGAGTCGATCAGGGTGTGCTTTGAGCTCAGACCACAGATACATATTGACAGGTAGTAGCTGGTGCATAGACTGTACTGGCTCTACCTCAAACTGCTCGCATAGCGCATCATAAATCATTTGCGTACCGCGCAGTTTACCCTCTAACGTATAGCCTGCAATATGCGGCGTTGCTATCGTTAGCTGAGCTAGTAATGATTCAGCAATTTGTGGCTCATGCTCAAATACATCGAGCACAACTTGACGTTTAGTGCTCTTAATATCTTGCTCTAAGTCATCAGCGGCAATAACAGGGCCACGCGCACTATTAATCAACATAGTATCAGGCGACATTGATGCCAAAGCGCTAGCGTCAACTAAATGCTGTGTTGGATAGTCAGCACCCTGATCTTTAGTCGTTCCCTTAAAGGTTAAGGGCACGTGTAAGCTGATGGCATTGCTTTGACTTATCACTTGCTCAAAGCTGGCATTATTATAATTCGATGGCGGTAGCAGTGGGTCATAGCCCAATACTTGCCAGCCCAAATCAGTGGCATATCTAGCCAAAGTACTACCGATATTGCCCAGCCCGACAATACCTAAAGTTAAAGGCTGCTGCCAATACTGAGGGCGCAAAGTTAAAATCGCCGTAAGCACATATTGCGCCACTGAGTGCTTGCTACAGCCTGCCGCATTAGCAAAAGTGATATTACGTGCAGCCAGATAAGCTTGATTGACATGGTCAGTGCCAATAGTGGCAGAACCGACAAACTTGACGCTGGTATTATCAGCTAGTAGAGACTCATCTACAGACGTCACTGAACGGATGAGCAACACATCTGGCTGCAAATCATGTAACAGCTGCGCATCGATATCACGCCCTACAGCCCTGATGATAGTTATCTTTTGTGTTAGATCTTGAGATAAGGTTTGCGAATTAAAAAAAGCATCAAGGCTGGCAATATTGCTGTCAGCAATAATAGTAAAGCTAGCTGAGTTTTTAGTAGGCATAGTCGTCTCAGAATTATAGTCGTTTCAGAGTTATAGTCGTCTTAGAATTACAATTAAAATACTTAAGAATAAGTGCTGCAAAAATCGTATTTCAAGGCTTTTTATTACGATTGGCTCACATCGTCTTCAACGGATTTATCAAAATTTAATAGCATCTGATTATCAATGACTGGCGGCTGCTTGGACTCAAAAATATCGCCTTTATGCTGAGTGATCCATTCACGCCAAATCGCCAGACCGATTGCCAATACGACAGGGCCAATAAATAAGCCCACAAACCCAAAGGCAGTTAATCCGCCTAATACGCCAATAAAAATAATAATAAATGGGATTTTGGTGGCGCCGCTAATAACGATAGGACGGATCAAATTATCGACCCAGCTAATGACCAAGATACCCCATAATGCTAGACCAACTCCTTCTACAGTCTGACCTTGGCTCAATAACCAAATCGATACTGCACCCCATGCGAACGGAGTACCAAAGGGGATCAGCGCTACCACAAAAGTTATGAGCGTCATTAAAATAGGACTAGGTGCTCCAGCGAAATAATATCCGATGCCAGCTAATATGGCCTGCGCCAATGCCGTCAGTCCAATGCCGTAGACCACAGCGCGCGTCGTCGTTCCTACTGAATCGATATAACCGTCGATACGATTACCGATGATGTTACGTAGCGCTTGACGAATTTGCTTAATCAAGCTAATACCATCGCGATAAAAAAAATAAAGGGTCATCAAGGCCATGCCGAGTTTAGCCAAACTGCTTAGCACTACATCAAGCGCGACTTTGCCATAGTAAAGATGTGACTGGATCCAAGCGCGAAAAGCATCTAACGTACCCTCAGGATTCTTATTTATTCTCCATAAAGCATCTTGAATCTGCTGACCTATAACGGGCAAGTCTTTTATCGATTCAGGCACATCTAGATAGCCAACCTTTACGCGATAGATAAGATTGCTATAAAGATTCAGCGCTTCTTGCTGCAAGATAAACACGCCGACTACTAAGGGAATACCGATCATAAGGCTGATACTAACAGTCATGATGCCCGCACTAAAGCTGGGACCTAGTCTTACTTTTTCATGAAAAAACTTATAAATAGGAAAAGTAACATAAGCTAAAATCGCCGCCCAAAGTGCAGGTACAATAAAAAACTGCACCACTTGAAAGCAAAGGATAAACAACATTACTAACAAAGTAATCGCTAGCAGTCGCTGAATGACGACCTCTTTTGTCCAGTTTTCAATCATAGTTTATGAGCCAATAACGTACAATGAGAGCCAAGTAAGATGCTACCACTTTAGATATAAATGGGAATGTAGAATAGTCTTATAAATCATACCTTGTTAACACCCCAAAAGCTTGTGTTTTCAAGCGCTCATTATGCAACAGCCTAGTATAAAGATATAATACTATGTTGTAATTTTTACTTACAATTTTATGTGTGAGGCTTAGTTTGCCTTTGTGAGGTACTATCAAAACAGGCGGGCATTTTCTTGTGCTATATTAGCAATAAGACCCGCTCAATTAATTGGCTAAAATACCATAGCGTTCTCTTGGCCTAGATAATTGGTGTTATAATAAAGGTACTATTTTGTGCACTTTTATTTTATTAAGTCTATTTTTAGACTTTTATTTTGCATTATTGGTCATCAACTGTTTAATTAGTGTGACTGTTGTTTAACTTATTTTAATTATAATACGCTCTAAAACTATTTATTTTATTGCTTACCTGCCTATTATGGGTTTAGTCATTCACTTGAAAATTAAATAAATAATAATCCACTACATTTCAAATATCATATTGATAGGAAAAATAACAATGTCCAAAGACAGTACTCAATCTAATACAACAACCGATAATCCTGCCTCTAATACCATCACTTTTGCTCTAGCTCAGTCACACTTTTTGGTTGGTGATATTAGCGCCAACGCTGAAAAGATGCGTACGTTAGCTATTGAAGCGCGCACTCAAGGCGCTGATGTTATTGTATTTCCAGAGCTTTCCCTTTTAGGCTACCCTCCGCAAGATTTGTTGTTACGCCCTAACCTCTCAGGTCGTATCAAAGCTGCTTTGGCAAATCTGAGTGATATCGAAGATATTGTCATGATCGTCGGCTATCCACACGTTGATCATCACGGTACTTTTAATTCAGCCGCCATCTTGCATAATGGTCATCAAAAAGGCTTTTATCATAAGCAGTTTCTGCCTAATTACGGGGTGTTTGATGAGCGCCGCTATTTTGATAAAGGTCGCAATCAAGTACTGTTTGACTATAAAGGCGTTACCATAGGTCTGCTTATTTGTGAAGATCTTTGGGAGAAAAACCTGATCGCTGAGCTCAAAGAGCAAGGCGCAGATTTGGTTATCAGCCTAAATGCCTCACCGTTTGAGCGAGACAAGCAAGAGATACGCAAAACTATGCTGACTAAGCGTAGTAGCGAAAATAAACTACCGATCCTCTATGTTAATGCCGTTGGCGGTCAAGATGACTTAGTATTTGACGGTGGCTCAATGGCGGTACAAGCTGATGGAGTGATTGCTCATGAAGCCTCACGCTTTATGAGTCAGCTGTTGCTGACCACTTTGGATGTGGCGACGACGACTTTTGATACGCAAGCCAAAGCGCCATTATCATTAAGCCGTGAGTCTGAGATGTATCAAGCTTTAGTTGTAGGCTTGCGTGATTATGTCAATCATTCAGGCTTTACTGGGGTGATTATCGGTCTATCAGGTGGTATAGACTCTGCTTTGACGCTTTGTATCGCTGTTGATGCTTTGGGTGCGGACAAAGTCTATGCGGTGATGATGCCTTATGAATACACTTCAAAAATCAGCTTAGAGGATGCGCAAGCGCAAGCGCGCCGCTTAAACGTATCTTATACGGTTTGTCCGATATTTGATGCCGTTGAAGGTATTCGCCATACCCTTGCGCCATTATTTAATAAATCACCTGCGGACACAACAGAAGAGAATATCCAAGCGCGTGCTCGTGGCGTTATCTTGATGGCCTTGTCGAATAAATTTGGCCATTTAGTGATTACTACGGGTAATAAATCAGAGCTAGCAGTAGGCTATTCAACCTTGTACGGTGATATGGCAGGTGGTTTTGATGTGTTAAAAGACGTCTATAAAACGCAAGTCTATGACTTAGCCAGCTATCGTAATCGCTTAGAGGATACGCCTGTCATTCCTGAGCGTGTTATCACTCGCCCACCATCAGCTGAGCTACGCGCTGATCAAACCGATCAGGATAGCCTACCTGATTATGAGATTTTAGATGGTATTTTGAGCTTGTATATCGATGAAGATATGGGCTATCAAGATATTATTGACAAAGGCTTTGAGGCTGAATTGGTTGCCAAAACTATTGCTATGGTCAATAACAGCGAGTTTAAGCGTGTGCAATCCCCAATCGGTACCAAAATCAGTCATAAAGCCTTTGGCCGTGAGCGTCGCTATCCACTTGTCAATAAGTGGTCGTTAAAGGACTAATTGAACTAACGAAAACTAATCGTATAACTATCAGCTGGGTGCTTGCCCAGCTTTTTTAGTTTTTGTCTTTTATTATCTGATCCTACTCTTTTTCAGTGGTTTTATTCTCTAAATCTCACCTTTATTTTATCCCATTTATCCGAGTATTTCATGAGCTTGCTAGCAGCTAGTGTGTTTCTTTTATTACTAATCGCGTTAAGTGCACTAGTCTCTAGTGCAGAGATAGCCATTGCTGCTGCTCGTAGGATCAAGCTACAAGTACTAGCAAAAGAAGGCGACATCCGTGCGCTTGTTGTTCTAAATATGCAAGAGCACCCTGGTAATTTTATTACCTTAGTCCAAGTCGTTCTGAATGCTGTCGCTATCTCAGCTGGTGCTGTAGGTGAGTCAGCTCTTAGCCCCTATTTGCAGCGTATTTTCCATAATGAAGCACTATCCTCCGTCATATCATTTGTGCTAGTTACCAGTATATTTTCTTTGTTTGCTGATCTGATACCCAGACGCTTAGCTATGTCAGACACTGAAAATATTGCTATAAAATTAGTAAGACCAATGCTATTTTTGATATTTATTCTAAAGCCCATTATTTGGGTATTCGATAGCGCTGCAAATTTGATATTTAAACTGGCAGGCATCTCAACTGTACGTAAAGATGAAATGACCTCTGAGGATATTTATGCGGTGATGGATGCTGGCGCAGAAGCAGGCGTTATCAAGCACCAAGAGCATCACTTGATCGAAAACATATTTGAGATGCAAGAGCGTACAGTGACCTCGGTCATGAATCCGCGCGAGCATGTGGTCTATTTTGATAGCCAAGCCAGCACAGAGCAAATAGTCGCAGTCATGATCAAGCAGCCACATAATAAGTTTTTGGTCTGCATAGATGATGATTTAGAGCATATCATCGGCTATGTCGAGTCACGTAGCTTCTTGGCCTCAGTGCTTGAGCAGCAGCAAGTATGTTTGACGGATAAAGCTCTGCTAAAGCCCGCGTTATTTATCCCAGACACGCTCTCCTTATTTGAAGTGCTTGAAACCTTTAAATCAACAGGCGCTGACTTTGCAGTCATCGTTAACGAGTATGCCTTGGTGGTCGGTGTGATTACTTTGAGGGATGTGATGAGTATCGTTATGGGCGAGCTGGTGACTTTAGAGGAGCAGCCTATTGTACAGCGTACTGATAACTCTTGGCTGATCGATGGTATGACGCCTATTGAAGACGTCATTCGCGCTTTGGGTATGGGCGAGCTACCGCATAGTCAAAACTACGAGACTATCAGCGGCTTTATGATGTATATGTTGCGCAAAATCCCTAAAAAGACCGATAGCATTGAGTATACTAATTATCGGTTTGAGATTCTGGCTACCGAAAATTTAAAGATCAACCAATTACTGGTGACTAAATTTGAAGAAGAAAATTAGCATAAGTTAATTTGTAGAATATAACTCGGTTGTTGGTTAATCACGCGCCCCAAATATCGCCGTACCCACTCGCACCATAGTCGAGCCATTATCGATAGCTTCACTCATATCACTACTCATGCCCATGCTCAGGGTATCCCATCCTGTAAGCTCAGGATGATCCTGTTTTATATCAGCAAATAATCGCTGAGTCCGCGCAAATGCATCAGTATCAGATTTGGCAGGAATGATCATAAGTCCGCGCAGTTGCAAGCGCTCATAACCCTTAATAGTCGCAATCAATTTAGGTAATTCTGCTGGAAGACATCCTGATTTGCTATCCTCGTCATCAATATTGAGCTGAATAAGTACGTTCAATGGTGGCATATCATCAGGGCGCTGATTGTTTAAGCGCTTGGCGATAATCTCGCGCTCCAGGGTCTGCACCCAATCAAAATGCTCTGCTATATCGCGGGTTTTATTACGCTGAATACTACCGATGTAATGCCAGACAATAGCACTCATCTCAGGATCGGCCTGTAAAGTTGTGATCTTTTCAATCGCCTCTTGTAGGTAGTTCTCACCAAACTCGTGCTGGCCTTGCTTGACAAGTGTCGCAATCATTTTGGCAGGCTTAGTTTTGGACACCGCTAGTAAGGTCACTTTAGCCGCCGCTTTGCTATGCTGTTGCTCAGCGGTTTGCTTGTGCGCTTGTGCTACTTGCTCGCTAACTTTTTGCCAGTTATTGATCAAGGCAGCTTGATCAATGTTTTCATTATTAGCATTGTCAATGTTGTCATTTTTATTGTCTGGCAGCTTTCCGATCATATCATTACTCATAAAAGCCTCACGTTTTAGTTGTGCGTTTAAAAGGGTCATTAAAGTTAATTAAGGTTGTTATTATAGGGTGACATGATTTAATCTATACTGTTAACAGAGTATTGGCTCATTGCCTGTAGCAAAATAGGGTAACATAGAATGTTTGTAGTCTAGATAAATAACTATTATAGGTATGTGAGTATATTTTATTTACTATTAGGAATAGACAATGAAGTCTGAGAAAAGCACGTTAAGTATTGAAGATTTATTACGCTTTACGGTGAAGCATAACGCATCAGATTTGCATATCTCCGCAGGAATGCCCGCTATCATTCGCGTTGATGGTGAGATGACTCGTATCAACATGCCCGTGATGAGCCATCAGACTGTTCATCAGCTGATCTACGATATCATGAATGATAAGCAGCGCGCAGATTTTGAAGAGTTTTTTGAGACAGATTTTTCGTTTGAAATTCCAAACTTAGCCCGTTTTCGAGTCAATGCTTTTAATCAAAATCGTGGTGCTGGCGCAGTTTTTCGGACTATTCCCTCCAAAGTGCTCACTATGGAGGACTTAGGCATGGGTGAAGTGTTCAAGCGTGTATCTGACTTCAAGCGTGGCGTGGTATTAGTCACAGGTCCTACTGGCTCGGGTAAGTCCACTACTTTAGCCGCTATGGTCGATTATATTAATGAGACTCGTAAAGAGCATATTTTGACTATCGAAGATCCTATTGAATTCGTTCACGAATCCAAAAAGAGTTTGATTAATCAGCGTGAAGTGCACCGTGATACCTTAGGTTTTGAGCCTGCTCTGCGCTCAGCATTACGTGAGGATCCAGACGTGATCTTAGTCGGCGAATTACGTGATCTTGAGACCATTCGTTTGGCTCTGACCGCTGCTGAAACAGGACACTTAGTATTTGGCACTTTGCACACCAGCTCAGCGGCCAAAACGATTGACCGAGTCATTGATGTTTTTCCAGCCTCTGAGAAGTCTATGATTCGCGCTATGCTATCAGAATCACTGCAAGCCGTCATTTCACAAACCTTATTACCCCGTAAGACAGGTGGCCGAGTGGCTGCGCATGAGATCATGTTAGGCACGCCCGCCATTCGTAATTTGATCCGCGAAAATAAAGTGGCACAGATGTATTCATCGATACAGACTGGTGCAGGTGAAGGGATGATTACTTTAGATCAGTCGCTCAAGAATCTAATAACTAAAGGCACTATTAGTAAGGAAGTTGCTAGACCTTATGCCAAGCAACCAGATGCCTTTTTATAAGTAAAATTATTATAAGTTAAGTTGATGGACGTTTGATATTCAATATCACTAAGTACTTACCCTTACTCTTTATTTATATGTGACTCTATTATGGACTTCGATAAGTTATTACAGTTAATGATCAAAAAAAATGGCTCTGACTTATTTATCACAGCTGACGTCGCGCCTTCAATGAAAATGAACGGGGTTATCCATCCCGTGGGTAAAACGCCATTGACTATCAAGCAAGTCGATACTTTGGTAAAAGGGGTGATGACGCCTGCGCAACGAAAAGAATTCTCTGAGACTAATGAATGTCAGTTCGCCATCACTGATAGTGCTGAACTAGCCCGTTTTCGCGTTAGCGCCTTTGTGCAACGCGATATGCCAGGAATGGTCCTACGTAAAATTGAGAATAAAATTCCGACTGTTGATGAGCTGCAATTACCACCTCTATTAAAAGAGCTGGCTATGAAAAACCGTGGCATCATCCTATTAGTTGGCGCGACTGGTACAGGTAAGTCGACTACCCTTGCTGCTATGGTTGGGCATCGCAATCAAAACTCGCATGGTCATATTATTACTATTGAAGATCCAATAGAGTTTATCCATCAGCATCAAGGCTGCATTATCACCCAGCGCGAAGTGGGTATCGATACCTTATCGTTTGAGTCTGGCCTCAAAAATACCCTTCGCCAAGCACCAGATGTTATTTTGATTGGTGAAATTCGTAATCGTGAAGTGATGAACTACGCTATTCAGTATGCAGAAACAGGGCATTTAGTTTTTGCAACCTTACACGCTAATAACGCGAACCAAGCTATTGACCGTATCATTCACTTTTTTGAAGCCGATCGTCATAGCCAGCTATTTATGGATTTATCGTTAAACTTGCAAGCCATCATTGCTCAGCAGCTGATCCCTACACCCGATGGTAAAGGGCGTCGCGCTGCTATTGAGATTTTATTAAACTCACAATTGATCAGCGACTATATCCGTAAAGGTGAAGTGCATGAGATCAAAGATGTGATGAAGCGCTCACGGAACAACGGCATGCAGACTTTTGATCAGGCCCTGTTCGATTTATATGAAAATAATGAAGTCACTTATAAAGATGCCATGATATATGCAGACTCCCCTAATGATTTGCGCCTGCAAATCAAGCTAAACAGTAAGCATAGCAGTAGTACTCAAGATCAAGACTTGGATAACCTATCCTTAGACACTTTTTAATTGTTGAGTAGAAATTGTTAATTAAAAGCTATCGATTAGAATAAGTCGTTCAAATTTGCAAAACCTTATTTAAGATTACAAAGTTTAAAGTCACAAAAAAGCCTTCGTTATGAAGGCTTAATGGTTAATGGCATCTCGAATTAAAAGCATAGCGGTTCGCTAATTTATTTAGCGCTATCTTGACACTCTTTATTATTACAGATGCCATATAGCACTAACGAGTGTCCCGAGAGCTTAAAGCCATGCTCTTTTGCAACGGCAAGCTGTTCAACCTCAATAGTCGCATTATGAAACTCAATAATTTTGCCACAGATATCACAAACCAGATGATCATGATGCTCTTCTTGGGTGATCTCAAATACGGATAGATTATTTTCAAAATTATGACGCTCAACGATGCCCGCTTGCTCAAACTGGGTCAGTACTCGATATACGGTCGCTAGACCAACATCTTCACCTTGTTCAATGAGGGCTTTGTACACTTCCTCCGCGCTCATGTGATGAAGCTCTGCACTCTCTAACAGCTCCAGAATCTTGACTCGTGGCAAGGTCACTTTGAGTCCCGCTTTACGCAAATCTTGATTAGTAAAAGACATAATGTTCCCTTTGACTGTTAAAGTCCAAATAAGTAAAAATTAAAATATAAGTAGTTCATAGTGGTTATTTTAAGAAGCTATTTATTTAATAATAAAGCAATTATTATAGTAATCATACTAGCTCGGCGGTATTTAGCAAGCACAGAGTTTTAGTCTACAGACTACAAACGCTCTAAGCTGCACAGCTTAGAGCGTTACAGACATCTGCTCTATCGCTATCGCTATCCTATAAGGTTTATGAAATTAGGTTTATGAAATAATGTCGTAAGTGATAGGCAATTGCAAGTAAATGACGTATCATTTGTCCAAGATTGCTGGTATGCGTTGTTATACTGACGTTTAGCCCAGCCTAACCCATTTTTATGAGTCATCTTATCATGATAAATTCATTAGCTATTTTTTCTAATCGTACTCTACGCAAGCTTGTCCTTGCCATCGGTCTGGGTGCTACACTTACCTTATCAGGTTGTTCGCTATTTAGTGTTTATAAGATTGATTTACCACAAGGTACACCAATCACTCAGACTCAAGCCCAGTCGCTAAAGCTTGGCATGAGCCAAAATCAAGTATTGTACATACTAGGTAGCCCTGCTATTAGGGACACTTTAGCCCCTAATCGCTGGGATTATGTCTATGATTTTCAGGCAGGTACTGAGGGCAGTCGTAAAGGGATTGCTGATGTAAGAGACGCCAGTCAGCATTTAGTAATCTATTTTGACGCCAACAGCTTAGTGAGTCGTATTGAAGGTATCGAAACCTTACCTCAGGCTAAATAAATAGCCGCTAAAAGGTTATTTATATAAGAATTTAAGCTTTTAACTTCTAGATCTACTTTTGCGCTGAGACATAGGATCAGCGCTCAAGCTACGATACACCTCAATACGGTCAAAGGGCTGAAGCTGATAGCTAAGTGGCTGCTTTTGCGCAAAGATGCCGACATGCCACAGCTTAGCTGTAGGCACTTTGATATCTATAGCTTGCTGACACCATAACGCTAAATCTGTAAATTGACTCAGCCATCCCGCCTGCTCCAGAGCTTCATATATTGTGCTGCCCTTGATCACTTGCAGTGCCTGATAATGCTGCTCAGTTGCCGTCTTAGCATAAGCTAAATGCACCGTTATCGACTGCTTTGCTCTGCTATCGCTATGATCTGTACTCATCAGCTCAACCACTGTAATATCCAGCCTAATAAAGCTAATACCAATGCTAACGGTACGATGATACGAATCGCTATCCGCCACACATTATAAAAACCTTCACTGGCAAAGTTTAATGATTTGCGCAAATGACTTATTTTCATTTGCCATCCAACAAATATGGATAATAGCAGAACCGCGATACTGCTAATAATGACTAGCACACCAACCAGCCAAGCGGTTGGTACTGCTATTACTAGTAGCACTCCCAAAACTAAAGTCAATGCTAGGCTGATTAACACGCCGAACTTATGCGCTAACTGCTGCGCAGCATAATGCAATAAATAACTCACGACAAACAGCACGCCTACTGAATATAATATCTGAGCGACAGGTGGTAGATTCAAACCACTTATGAATAAAGCTATCACCCCAACGACTAACTGTAATAGCCAGATAGGCAGTACTAATCTAGAAGCACGATAGATCGCAGCTGCTCGTGGCTGACGGTTAGTTTCGGTGTTGTTAGCAACGGTCAACGTCTGATTATAGTTTAAGTGCTGAGCGAACCAATATAAGCCTGTACCAGCGCCAACACTGACCAAGGCCAAAGCAACAGCTCGCGCCCATTCGCTCAAGCTGACATCAGTCATCGTAAAACTAATTTGCGGTAGCCCACTAGTAACCCCTAGCACCAACCCAATCACCATAAGTCCTAAACCAATCGGTAAGGGCGCGGCACCAAGTAAGCTGAGTAGCACCGCAATTACCATCAAGCCTGCGGCAATAGCAAATAGCGGAATATCAGCTGCGCCATTTAGCTCAGTCAGTGCTGATAATAGACTACTACTAGCTGCCGATAGACTCAAAGCGGCAATCACTATCGCAACTACGGCTGCCAGCCAGCCAAAGCTGCGCCATAGGGAGCTGGCATCCGCTTCGCGGGTGAGCTTTTGCATACCTGCTAGTGGCGATTCAGTACTGCGATAAGCTAAAGCAATCTCAGCATAAACGACTGGCAATGCTACGACGACCATCGCCAGTAACCACAATAGCCAAAAGTCAATCTCGCTAATGGATGAGCTGACAAAAAAGCGAAACAGTAATAAAGGCAATAATGCTGCCATAAAATAAGAAGCATAGCGGATCATCATAATCTCAATCCAAACGATCTAAAGTTAAAAGGTAATCAATTATACAGACCACTAATACGCGGCTATAGATAGATTTTATGAAAGCTAATAGTAAGCTGTAAAAAAACCCCGAGAACGGGGCTTTTAAAACGTAACGATAACGACTGGCTAAGCATCAATTCAAAAAATTAATGTTTAATAATTTTCATTGATGACTAATATCAGTAAATAGCAATTAGTGAATAGCACTAACATAATCTGACAAAATGCGGATATCACGATCTGATAGTTTTGAGGCTACCATTTGCATCATGCCCATATCGCCTTCTTTGGCCGCATCGTTATAACGTTTTTGATCATCACCTGTGACATCGTCTTCACGGCCAGCTGCGCGGAACAGCTTGAGCTGAGTGGCGATATACTGAGCATGCTGACCACCTAAACGTGGAAATGCTGCCCACGTATTACCAGCAGCATCTGGACCGTGACAGCCTGCACAGCCAATAACACCACGCGACTTGTCACCACCTAAGAAGATCTTAGTCGCCTCGGCAGTCGTAGCGGGATTACCGAAACCAACTCCCCAAGGCGCTTGTTCAGCGTAGTAGCCCGCTACATCAGCAAGCTGCTGCTGTGATAGATTAGCGACTTGTGACTGCATAATGCCATTAACGCGGTAGCCTGATTTAAAATTGACTAATTGCTTATACAGATATTTCGGATTTTGACCGCCTAGATTAGGCTGAGAGGGCACTACACTTACCCCATTAACACCGTGACAGGCCGCACATTGTGCTTCGACGATTTTTTTACCAGCATTAGCGTCATATTCAGGAACGGTGATAGCAGCTTGTACGCTGAAACTTGCAACACATAAGCTGGCGGCAGCGATTAACTTTTTCATTGATATGAATCCTACTAACTCGACGTAAGTATTATTTAGAATGGTTGCGTTAATAAAAGCCAAGATACACTATATCCTAGATAAACTGTAACTAGGTACATTATAAACTACCTTACTATTCGGTAAGACAGCTAAGTATGACAAGCCTTAATTCGAAACCGTTTGCAAGTACTTACTGACATCGGGGTTTATTTGCAATTATTATAGCAAGACTTCACGCTATTTGCTTACTTAATCTTAACATCTGTAGTTTTGCTAACCATAAATTATAGCGTTTGATAATCGTAAATACTGCCTATTTACTCATGTACTTTATAAGTTCACGATAATCCTCATCGCTACAGTTATTGCACAAGCCACCAGCAGGCATCTGAATCATACCGTTTTTGACCGATTTTACTAGCGCTGGCATACCTTTAGATTCTATTAGTTGCTGCCATTTGGCACTATCGCCTTTTTTGATAGCGTTTAAAGCACCGCTATCATGACAAGCACCGCAGGAGTCACTATAAGTCGTTGCAATATCAGCAGCAGACACAGTTGTCATCATAGCAGCACTGCCTATAATAGTGATAAAGACAGGTATTAATAGGCGCTTAATTTTAGCCAATAATTGAGTCATAATGTGCATGATATCTCTCCTTAGATCCGCTATAGACTTTATTTGTAGTCTATAGCTGCTCTTTGTCAAACTTTCCAACCTAGCCTATATTGTAACAAATTATGTAAGGAAAATCCTGCAAAGCTTCATCAATAACTTTAGGAAAGCTTAAGCACTATCAGCAACTTTCTTTGAGCCTTGTTTGAATTTAGTGTTATTCTATATATGATGGCAATAGTGCTATTTTCAATAGAGATTATAGGTAATGCTATTAAATAGTGTCCACACTAATTAGTCACTTAAGCAATTAGTCACTTGATTTTAAATATTAAATATTAATGAGCTCCTTATGAGTACCCCGTATAATGATGTTGCTGCTGAACATGCGGCTTTTAATACTAAAGCCCGTCAGCGAATTCAACAAACTGAGTTTATGACCTCAGCTCCTACTTTTCGTCTTTGCCCACCAGATGCTGGGTTTGAGGTTGCTTTTGCTGGACGCTCAAATGCTGGCAAATCATCTGCCATCAATGCGCTGACCAATCAGCGGCAGCTGGCACGCTCATCCAAGACCCCTGGGCGCACGCAAATGATTAACTTTTTTAGTATTGGTGATACCGATAGACGACTCGTGGACTTGCCAGGTTACGGCTATGCAGCAGTGCCATTAGAGATGAAAAAGGAATGGCAAGTTGAGCTTGAGGAATATCTAGTAGCGCGTTCAAGCTTAGCAGGTTTAGTGCTACTAACAGACATCCGTCATCCTATAAAGTTCTACGATGAGCAGATGCTACATTGGGCCAATGAGGGTAACCTTCCTGTCCATATTCTACTAACCAAAGCTGATAAGATGAAATATGGTGCCTCCAAGAATGCACTGCTTAATACCCGCAAGCATCTCAAAAAGCTCGGGCTAAACTGCACTATTCAACTGTTTTCAGCGCTTAGAAAAGAGGGGTTAGACGAATTGGCTGGCGTGATGGGCAATTGGTATGACTATAAGCTAGATGATGAAAAAGTATCCGCAGCAGGTTTTAATGAGCAGACTGATCTAGCGTCACTGAATGCTGAGTTAGACGCTGCTAACTTAGCTGCTGAACCTGAAAGTGATAAATAAGCTTTTATTTTAAAGCTTACAATGAGTTCATAATAGATACGAAAAAAGGGGTTATCACTAACAATGATAACCCCTTTTTATTGTTTTTATAAGTACTTACATGCAGTATTCATTTACAGTACTCATCTGCCAAGCGCTAGACAGTCAATAAGTTGGCCAAAGCTTGTGGTGTTGCGACCTGATAAGTTGGCCGCTGAGCAGCAAGCTCTGCGCTAGATGCCGTACCGTAGTCGACAGCTATGCTAGTCATGCCTATCTGATTTGCCATTTGAATGTCATAGATACTATCGCCAACATATACCGCCTCAGCGACTTGCTTATCCACTGCTAGTAAAGCCTCAATCAGCATTTTTGGATCAGGCTTAGAGGCAGACTCATCAGCACAGCGTGTACTGACAAAATAATCATGGCTATTAGAAGCCGTTAGTACTCTTTCTAAACCGCGGCGTTTTTTACCAGTTGCTACTGCAAGCTGTTTACCTTGCTGTTGTAATTTTTGCAGCATGATCTCAATATCAGGGAAAAAGGGCGTACGGTAACTGTTAGCAATATAATAATCGCTATAACTTTTTTGAATAGCTAGCCTTTGCTTGACAGTCGCATTTGGATATAAAATATCGATACCTACATCTAAGCTTAACCCTATAATATCTTTGATGTGTTTGTCAGTAGTAGAGAAGCTATGCGCCTCTCCGGCACTATGCATGGCCTCAACGATCAAGCCTATTGAATCCATTAATGTGCCATCCCAGTCAAAGATGATCAGCTTTTTACTCGCTAAACAATCAGTTGCTGATTGTAGTGTTGTCATAGAGACGCCAATAGCAGGTAGTGGACGTTTGGCATGCGCTTCACTCATAAACAAACCTTATGAACGCTGAAATAAAGATAGTATCAGTAAATAACATAATATCAGTAAATAAAATAATATCAGTAAATAACATAATATCAGTAAATAAAATAATATCAGTAAGTAGGAATAAGACTGAACATAAAGCCAAGCTATTAGCTTGGCTTTATGTTTTACAGAATAGTGACTAAGCCTATTTAGGCAGATCAGTACCTTCTGGCAGTAAGGCGACGATATCTTCAGGTAGTGGTGCGGTAATCGTCTTATAACCTGGAATATCTAAGCGCCAAGCATGCAGGCACAAGCGATGTACGCCTGACTTATCATGGACGTTATACTTGTCATCGCCTAAGATGGCATGACCAATATGCGCTAAATGCACACGGATCTGATGGGTACGTCCCGTCAACGGCTTAGCTTCTATTAGGCTAATAGACTGATTATTGTGCATAAAGCGGCTATGCACAATGATATCCGTTTGGCTCTCTTTGGTTTGCGGGTCTTGCGCATCTACTTTTACTCGGCGCTCACCACTAGCTAGCGTGTAGCGCAGTAATGCCGCGTCAATACGTTGCTCATTCAGTATTGGCTGCCCTTTAGCTAGGCACAAATAATGTTTTTGAATAGTTTTATCGACGAGATGCTGTTGCAACGTCTTAAGCGCTGAGCGCTTTTTCGATATCATCAGCAGCCCTGAGGTATCTTTATCAATACGATGCACTAGCTCCAGATATTTTTTTCCAGTGACTTCGCGCATGGCTTCAATCACTCCAAAATCTAGTCCACTACCGCCATGTACAGCTATACCTGAGGGTTTATTCAGCACCATCATACCTTCATCTTCGTAGACTACGCGTGCTAGCAAGCTTTTGGCAAACTCAGTACTGATAATTGGCTTCTCACGAGTAGCCAGTACAACAGGCGCGATACGCACTACATCTTCACGCTGCACTCTATCGTGTGGCTTACAGCGCTTATTATTGACGCGTACCTCATCGGAGCGGATCATCTTGTAGATATGAGGCTTAGGCAAGCCTTTGAGACGATTCAGCAAAAAATTATCTAGGCGCTGATCGTGTTGATGGCGTGTAACCTCTAGATAATTCACCTTTTCAAAGTTGCTGATCTCGTCGTCAGCGCTTTGTGGGCGAGTTTTACTATTGAAGATAGCAGGGGCTTCGTGAACGGGTGCGTCATTAGTCATTTTGGAGTTTGTCATTTTTAGTTAGGGATTTGCTTAAAGATTTGCTATAGTTTAGCATGTTGAATGCCAATTGAGCAGAGCTTGCAATAATAATCATCGTGAATCATTCATTGTGAATTATTGTGCTAAGAGATTACTATTTTTGCTATTGATTTTTTAGCTGGGTAGTCTTCGCAGCTAAATAGTCTGATGCTAAGTTCATGATACCAAGTTTATGGTATCAAAACCTCATTGATGTCTTTGCTGATTTTGTGTGCTTCATCTGATTTTTAGGGCGAGGATCTTACTGATATGTAGATCATGCCTAATTAAATTTTTGTTAACTGTTTAGCAAAACCAGTATTTTGATAGCTTTTTGTACTAATGGCTTTTTTATTAGCATTATTTTTGACAACAAACGTTTTTATAGCAGTGCTTATATAACTATGCTTTGATAAATCAGGCCAATAGCCTTACTTATTGAGCAAAATTTTACTCCATTTACTCACTAAACGTATGACCACGACTTGATTTGCAGATTTTACAACTTGGTTTGCAGCTTTGATGGATATGTGCAGTTGAGCAAGGAATGATAGATTAAAGTTAGGATTTTTCTACTGCCTAAATATCGGCGGCCAAACAGATAATAATAGTTAAACTCTTATTTTATAAGCTCTTACAAAGCTAGTACTTTAAGCGCTTATAACTAGGCTCTTGTAAAAGATTATTTCGTTTGCCAAGTGCGCCCCGTTGACTATTTACATAGCAAAACCTTAGCCGATAATCCTTTATTATTTTGTAATATAGAATGACCAATTAATAGAATGACTAAATTTTAGTCTCGAATCACCATAAGCTTACGACTTATAGCGGATGACAGGCTATTGATAATATAGTGAAAGATCGTGTCAGTAGATAAGTTTATCTTGAATATAATGACTTACTAATGTCAGTGACGTGACTTTGAAATATAACCTGAGAAGGTAGATGCTGACAGTCTTACACGCTGTCTAATTAATTTAAGTATCTAAATAGCTAAATACAGTGCTTCATAGTGCGGTCAAATAGCTAAAATAGGTTTAAATTATAATCATCTTTATTTTAGGATAACGCTTTGGTTTAGCGGAATAGCTGAACTCGTAGGTATCTAAACGCTTGAGCTTATAGCCGAACTTTAGATTGAATAGTATCAGTTTTACAGACCTGTATTTGACCGAGCTTTGTTTGACTGACCTATTTAAGTTATTTATTCATTTGATCGCTTCTTATTATATTGATATTGATTATCTATTAATATTATTCTTGCTCCTGTTCTTGAACAAAAGCCTTGTCGTTGCTCTGCGTACTCATAGGAAACTATTATGAAACGCATTTTGATCAACGCTACTCAAAACGAAGAGATCCGTGTTGCCCTTTGTACGGGTAATCATCTCTATGATTTTGATCTAGAAAACCGTACTCGCGAACAAAAAAAATCCAATATCTATAAAGGCCATGTCACCCGTGTCGAGCCTTCTTTAGAGGCGGTATTCGTCGAATATGGCTCACAGCGTCAAGGCTTTTTGCCGATTCGTGAAATATCAAGCGAATATCTAAGTGGCAATCCACGCGATGAAAACATCAAAAAGCTGATCAAAGAAGGCGATGAGCTGATCGTGCAAGTCGAAAAAGAGGAGCGCGGTAATAAAGGCGCTGCCCTATCGACCTATGTGTCATTAGCGGGACGTTATTTAGTACTGATGCCGAACAACCCACGCGGTGGCGGTATCTCTCGCCAAATCTCAGGCAAGTTACGCGAAGATATGAAGCGGATGCTGAGCAATCTTGATCTGGCCAAAGGTATGAGCGTCATTATACGTACTGCGGGCATCGGCAAAACGCAAGAAGACTTACAGCATGATCTCAATCATCTGCTTAATATCTGGCAAGCTATTCAAGAGCAGAATCAAAAGTACCCTTCTCCGCGTTTAGTGCATCAAGAAGCTGGTGTGGTTACCCGTGCGGTGCGTGATTACCTGCGTGATGATATCGCTGAGATTTGGATCGATAACGAAAACGCTTACATCGAAGCGGCAGGTTTTATAGATGCTGTCATGCCAAAACAAGCAGAAAAATTACGCAAATATACCGACTATGAGCCGATGTTCTCGCGCTTTAACATCGAAAAACAAATCGAGACTGCTTATCAGCGTGAAGTTCGTCTGCCATCAGGTGGCTCTATTGTCATTGACCAGACCGAAGCCTTAGTCTCAATCGATATCAACTCAGCCAAATCGACTAAAGGCTCAGATGTTGCTGAAACTGCTTATCATACTAATCTAGAAGCGGCTGATGAGATCGCGCGCCAGCTACGTTTGCGTGATATGGGCGGTTTAATTGTCATTGATTTTATTGATATGAATGACAATAAGCATCAAAAGGAAGTCGAAAAAAGGCTGATTGATGCCACTAAATATGACCGTGCTCGCGTACAGTTCGGCGATATCTCCAAGTTCGGTCTGATGGAAATGAGTCGTCAGCGTTTGCGTCCGTCGTTAGAAGAGTCTACAGGCTATATCTGTCCGCGCTGTCATGGCAATGGTATGATTCGTGATCTGCGCTCGCTCTCATTATCAATTATGCGCCAAATTGAACAGATTGCTCTCAAAGAGCGTCAAGGTGAAGTACAAGCAGAAGTACCTACTGATATCGCCGCTTTTTTGCTAAATGAAAAGCGCGACAGCTTAGTTTATCTTGAGCAAGATAGTGGTACTCGTATTACTATCCTACCGCATGCTCATCTAGAGTCGCCGAACTTTAAATTGCACTTTAACCGTGATGGCTTTGCGCCATCAAGCTATGAGCGTATTACTGATACTGCCCAAGAGCACAGTGACCTAGGCTACGATGTTGACTGGCAGACCGCTGATTCAGCGCGTCCTGAACAGCAGCCTACACGCCAGCCGCTAAAAGCCATTGCAGATAAAAGCGCGCGTTCAAGCAATCAGCAAGATAATAACAAAAATAAAAGTCAAAATACCAATACAGTGACTCATAGCAATGAGCATCGTAACAATAATGGCACTAACAATAATAGCACTAACAATAATAGCACTAACAATAATAGCACTAACAATAACAAGGCTGTGGCCAATCAGGCTCAATCGAATGTCGCTCAAAGTGTTCGACAAAATAACGTTCAACAAAGCAGTACTCAACAAAACAATGCTCCACAAAATCAGGCTACACAAAACAATACGCAGCCACCAGCTGTTACTGCTAAGCCGCAAGCCGTCGCTTGGTTGTCCAATCTGTTTGCTCAAGCGCCACAAGCCCAAACAGCACACAGTGTCAGTAGTACGGACGCCGCTGAAGCTATCGAAACACTAGTGAATACTGGGGCGACCAGCTTAGGCTCATTTGGTCAGGTAGATAGCAGTGTTTTAGCTAACGCTCAAAGCTCATCTACCCAACAAAGTGATAGACAAAATCAGCAGCGTGATGAGCAAACTTCAGATAATCAAAACAATCGTCAGCAAAATAATCGCCATAACGATAATGATGACGAGAGTAATGATGACAAAAGAAGACGTAAGGCACGTAAGTCAAGATCATCAAAGCCGCGCCAAAGAAGAGAGCAGCGTGACGATAATGAGACACAAGACAATCGTAGCACTAGTAATAACGTAGACAATAACGATGCCAACACTAGTGACGCGACGAATGTCAAATCTGATGATCGCAATACACGTAGTAATGAGCCGCGTAATGACAATAGACGCCAGAATGAGCGCAGTCGCAATAGTCGTCAAGACAGCACTCAAAATGATAGCATTAACGATGCTAGTAAAGACCCTAGCACAGCTGATGAGCAAGCACGTAGCAAGCGTAAGCCGCATAGCAAACGTAGCTCACGTGGAACGCTTGAGCGTAATGAGACCTTAACTGGCTCAAACAGTGATAGCCCTACTGATAATAATGCTAAGCAAAACGGTCAACAAGCCGCTAGCAGTAACAACCGAGCTGATGCCCGTAGCAATCAGAACCCTAATGAAGTTGTTCTACAAATCAATGAGGCGCCAGCAAAACTTAAGTCGCATGAGATCGTGCATTTATCTTTAGATGATAGTAAAGCGGCTAAAGTAGAGCAGAAAACGACTGAGTCTGAAACTGTAAAAGCTGAAAAGGTAGCTGAATTACCTAAAGACAGTGCTGCTAAAGACAATGCCGCTAAAGACAGTGCTGCTAATATCGCGACTGAGACAAGCTCTGCGAGCCAGAGCCAGTCGCAGCCTGCACCCTCGGAGCAACAGGTTGCTGATAATAGTAAAGAGACTGTCAATGAAGCTGTAGTGCCTGCAACTGATACTGATACTGTCGATACAGTTAAAGATGTCGTTAGTGAAGTTGCTAATACTGCCACCAAAGCTCAAACGACAGACAAAGATCAGGCGACAGAAACCGTGCCAGCGAGTCAATCAGCACTAGCGCTGACTCCTGAAATGCTGTTTGCTGAGCGTTACATTACTGCCGCTAAGTTCGGTCAAGCCAGCAACGATCCGCGTGTGGTTCGAGCGCAGCAAGTACAGCCGTCAGAAACGCAAGCACCTGCAACTGAGCAAACATTAGTCAAAGCCCCTACTGTACGTGGTACGGTTGGTGAGTTTATTCATGCAACCTTGGCCAAAGCACAGGCGCGTCTAGAAGAGGACGGCGTGATCAATTGCTTTATCGCGGCGATGGCTGAGCATAACTCACAAGCGCAGCCTGCAATGACTACGGCGACTGCTGATAGTGACAATTCTGGCGCTAGCTTTGACTTTAGTAATTATGGCTATCAGCCGCTAAGCGCTGATTACCTAAGCCGCTTTAAGACGATGACTACAGCAGTGAGTCAGTTTGCAGCGGATCAAGGTAAGACGTCAGTAGCGCCAAGCACTATCACTCAACGCGCTAGCAACGATCCGCGTGGTCAGCATCCAAGCTTTGTAGCACAGACCTCAGAGGTGTCACGACAAGAGAGTGCTGCAACGGATAATGCTCAAAAGGACGATGTCGATAGTACCGACGGTAGTGCCGATGACGTAGATGCGCACAACGTTGCTGCAACCGCGTTAACTAGTGCTATGCAAGCGGACGATGTCAGTGCTGAAAGCGAGCAGCTATTAGAAGCTGATGCAAGCTTAAAGGCCCAAAGCGCCGAGATATCAAATGAAGGCTCATCAGATGCTGATGGTTTAGATACTGAAAGCTCTTCACCCGCTGAGGGCTCTTTGCCAGCTGAGGACTCTTCGCTAGAATCAGAGGCATTAGCAAAAGACGACAGTCAAGGTAATAAGTCGAAAACCACTATTGCCAGCTATAAGAACATGATTGAGAATGTCGCTGAGCAGCTATTACCACAGACTGGCATGTTCAGTTTGACGACTGCAAAAGTGCCAAAGGCTCGCAGCCGTAAACCAAAGACTGAGCATAAAAAACCGACACAGGCTGAAAAGGTAGAGACGGATGATACAGACACAGATACTGATATCTAACCTTGAAGAGTAGTGACTAGTAGCACTAGCATATTAATATCAGCATGCAAGTAAAAGCCCCGAAACTTTTGTTTCGGGGCTTTTTTATACTTCATAAATTCAGGTGTTGTAATGCTATAAACACAATGCTATAGGATTACCGTTATAATCTTAATGCGCTGCAGATTCGTCGCCGCGCATTTTGCCAACGATAGTAAAGAGAGCGACAACGATAGCACCAATGACAAAACCGACTATACCATTTAATAAGGCATTAGTCAGTCCCTCAAAGACTCCTGTTAGATGCGCAATATCTTCTACACTGTGATATAAAAAGCCAATACCATGGACGATAATACCGCCACCGACTAAGAACATAGCGATAGTGCCTGCAATAGACAAGAACTTCATCAATTTAGGAGCTGCCGATAACATAAACTCACCTAACTTACGCTTACTATCACCAACAGCCGAATCATTGATCAAATGCAGACCCGCATCGTCAATCTTTACAATACCAGCGACTAGACCATAAATACCAACCGTCACTACAACAGACACGATAGATAATACGATAGCTTTTTGTAAAATATCGCCACCAGCTGCGGTAACTGCTCCTAAAGAGATGACTATAATCTCAGCGGATAAAATAAAATCAGTACGAATAGCTCCTTTTATTTTATCTTTCTCAAAAGCCACCAGATCGATACTTTCATCAGCATTGGCTTTTAAGCGAGCGTTTTGTTCTTCATCATGTGGCAAGAGAGTGGGCCAAAACTTGTGAATAACCTTTTCAGCACCCTCATAACTCAGATAGAGACCACCTATCATTAGTAGTGGCGTAATCAGCCAAGGTATGAAGTAACTGATCAATAATGCTGCGGGTACTAAGATCAGCTTATTGACAAAGGAGCCTTTAGCGACTGCCCAAATCACAGGCAGCTCACGATTTGGTTTGACACCAGTCACTTGCTCAGCATTCAATGCCAAGTCATCACCTACCAAAGCCGCTGTCTTTTTGGCTGCAATCTTGGTCATAACACCGACATCATCCATCAAAATACTGATGTCATCGAGCAAGAGTAATAAACTACCACCTGCCATATCTATTCCTTAACATTATTAAATTTATAGCGGTTTTATGGTTATGTATGCTAATAACATAACTTACGCGCTCTACGATTAATCATAGCCTACTTGGAGATTGGCTTAGAATAAATAGTAACAATGTATTTTTTTAATGACGATTTTAAATTTTACCTATTAATAGCGTAGCTCTATAAACTACTTTATTGAATCAGCATCTATCTCTAAGTAGTTGTAACTGCTATTTCCAAGTAGTTATGACTGCTAAGATGCTTTTGACTGTCATTTTGAAAAATATGTTAATATACAAAGCCTTATTATTTCAAAGCTATTTTAAAGCTTTTACTCCCTAAACGTGTATTTGCGCTCTTGTTTTTGCTTTATTAATAGACCCTTAGTACTCATTATTCAGTATTTGTCACTTAGTACTTATCAATAGAATCTATTAATGGCATTTATCACTATTTATCAGTATCTAGGCGCTTAGCCTACAGGAAAATTTTATGTCCTTATTTTTATCTGCTAAAGCTGCCACTACTCCTCGCAAGCTTACCCGTAATAGACTCGGTACTGTGATGAGTAGTTTATTGATCATTGCAGCGGTCGGCTGCTCAGATAAATCTGCTGATGCAACGACTAATAGCGCTAGCAGTATAGGGGGTGTCCAAAGCATCAAAGCTGACAGCGCAGTAAAAGCCAGTGATCCTGCGGTCGTTAAGTCATTACAAGCCAATTTGCAAGCTTCGGGTATTGAAGAGACTATCCTTTCAGCTACGCCTACCGATATGGAAGGTATTTATTGGGTGACGGGCGAGGGTCTACCGCCGTTTTTTGCCGATAAAGCAGGTAAGCATATTATTCAAGGTCAGATCATCGCAGTTGGTGAACCGACACCTATTGATATCAGCGCCGCTTTTATGGCAGATAGCGCTCAACAAGCGCTAGAAATCGTCGATAAAAAAGACATGATTATTTATCCGGCTGTAGGTGAAACCAAATCTGTATTATATGCCTTTACGGATGCAGACTGTGGTTACTGCCGTAAGATGCATGAAGAGATGGCTGATATCAATGCTCTGGGCATCGAAGTGCGTTATCTAGCTTGGCCACGCAGTCAAGAGAGCGTGCCTAAGATGGAGGCCATTTGGTGCAGTGAAGATCGCATGGCAGCTATGAATCAGGCGAAAATGGGCGCTGATGTGCAAGGCCCAAGCTGCGCTAATCCTGTACAGCAACAAGTAGAGCTCGGCGCAGCGCTCGGTGTACGTGGTACGCCTGCTGTCTTTACTCAAGCAGGAGAGCAAGTCGGTGGCTATCTACCTGCTGCGCAATTGGCTGCGGCAGTCGGTATCAACTGATCATTATCTGTATTAGCTGATTACTACTACGGTAAATAACTACGCATCTCAACGGTGGTTATTTGCTGGCAGATGCTTGGCAATATGATACGATAATGAACAATAATTTTTGCATTTCCAAATGCTATATTTCTGAATACAACCACCCCCTTTTATTTTAAACTTTCGAGGATACTGTGAGCAAATCCATTAAACTTGCGATACTTGGCCTAGGTACTGTCGGTACTGGCGTAATCAATCTAATCAACGATAACTTAGACGAGCTAAAGCGTCGTAGCGGTCGCGATATTATCATTAGTGAGGTTGGCATCCGCCGTCAGCGTGATGATATCGACCCAAACATCATCCAAAACCATGACTTAATGGCTATCGCCGAGAGTGATAATGTCGATATCATTGTTGAGGTGATCGGCGGAACTACACTTGCCAAAGACATTATTATGCATGCCATCAAAAACGGTAAGCATGTGGTCACCGCCAATAAAGCACTGCTCGCGGAACACGGTAACGAGATATTCGCCTTGGCCGAAGCCCATAATGTACATGTTGCTTATGAAGCAGCTGTCGCAGGCGGCATTCCTATTATCAAGGTCATGCGCGAGGCCTTAGCAGCCAATAAAGTCGACTGGCTGGCAGGTATCATCAATGGTACAGGCAACTTTATTATGACGGAGATGCGTGATAAAGGTCGCACGTTTGCTGACGTATTGACTGAGGCACAAGAGCTAGGTTATGCCGAGGCTGATCCGACCTTTGATGTAGAAGGTATTGATGCTGCGCACAAGCTTGCCCTGCTCGCCTCTATTGCTTTTGGTATTCCGCTACAGTTCGATAAGGTCTATTGCGAAGGGATAAGAAACATTACTTTGCAAGATGTCAACTACGCCGAAGAGCTTGGCTATCGTATCAAGCATGTCGGCTTTGCCGTGCGCCGTGCGGGTACTGACGGAGATAATGCAGGTATTGAGCTGCGCGTCCATCCAACCCTCATTCCACAAGATACGTTACTGGCCAATGTTAATGGGGTCAAAAACGCCGTATTGGTAAACTCGCATCCTTTAGGTCAGACGCTGTATTATGGCGATGGCGCAGGCGCAGGCGCAACGGCTTCAGCAGTGATGGCTGATGTAATGGATCTGGTAAGAGTCTTGAGTAGCACCGATCATGGTAATAACGGCCACCATGTGCCGCACTTATCTTTTCAGCCTGAGCAGCTATCGGACACGCCAGTACTACGCGCAGAACAAATGACTACGGGCTACTATCTACGCGTTCATGCTTTTGATAATCCAGGGGTGCTGGCTGATATCACTCGCATCCTAAGCGATGCTGGTATTAATATCGATGCGATACTACAAAAACCTGCCCACAAGGTTGGTCAAGTACCTGTCATTATCTTAACCTTGCCAGTGGTTGAGAGTCAGATGAATCTAGCTATTGAAAAGATCGAAAAGTTAGAGGCTATCGCAGGTAAAGTGGTACGGATCCGTTTAGACGAGCTCGCTTAGTAGTTCTAGCTTAGTACCTTTATTTCAGTAGTTCTAATAGCCTAGTAGCTCTGATGCAATAACCTTATTACAGTAGTATTGACTAGCTAGTGCGCCTTATACTTACTCTAATTGGCAAAAAATTGTTATAACATGGCTGAGCGTAGCGTATAGCTACTCTAAAAATATTTAAATATTAAGATAAGGAAAATAATTATGTCAGCAACTATGTCAGATGACGCCATTGTAATCGTTAACGGTGCTCGTACGCCTATGGGTGGATTTCAGGGCGCACTAAAAGACGTCAGCGCTACCGAATTAGGTGCTGCGGCAATCAAAGCTGCTGTAGCCCGTGCTGGGGTCGCGACCGACGATATTGACGAAGTGATTATGGGTTGTATCTTAACCGCAGGTCTTGGTCAAGGCCCAGCTCGTCAAGCGATGCGTGCAGCTGGATTGTCCGATGCTACAGGTGCGGTGACTATCAATAAGCTCTGTGGTTCTGGTCTTAAGGCGGTGATGCAAGCTTATGACGGTATCAAAGCTGGTAGCTTCGATATCGCTGTGGCTGGCGGCATGGAGTCGATGACCAACGCGCCTTATATTATGCCAGGTGCACGTGGCGGCTACCGTATGGGACACAAAGAAGTCAAAGACCACATGTTCCTAGATGGTCTAGAAGATGCTGAGACTGGCAAGCTAATGGGTCAATTCGCTCAAGATATGGCTAATAAAAAAGGCTATACTCGCGAGCAGATGGATGAGTTCGCTATCGAATCGCTTAATCGTGCCCTTACTGCTATCAAAGATGGTCACTTCGATAATGAGATCACCCCTGTCACTTTTGAGACTCGTAAAGGCGAGCAGACGGTCGATACTGATGAAGAGCCAGGCTTAGCCAATGCTGAACGCATCCCAACTTTGCGTCCCGCTTTTGCCAAAGACGGTACGATCACTGCGGCTAATGCCAGTTCAATCTCAGATGGTGGCGCAGCGGTTGTCGTTATGAAAGAGTCGCAAGCCAAATCTAAAGGTCTAGATTATCAAGCGCGAATTGTCGCCACAGCTTCTAACTCACGTCATCCAAGCGAGTTCACTATCGCACCGATTGGTGCTATCGAAAAAGTCTTAGCTCGCGCAGGCTGGTCTGTTAGCGATGTCGATCTTTGGGAAATTAATGAAGCTTTTGCGATGGTGACTATGGCGGCAATAGATGAAATGTCTATCGATCATGCCAAGGTCAATATAGAAGGCGGTGCGTGTGCATTAGGTCATCCAGTAGGCTGCTCTGGCGCTCGCATTCTAATCACGCTAATCAATTCATTACAGCGTACTGGTGGTAAAAAAGGCGTTGCAACGTTATGTATAGGCGGTGGCGAAGCAGTAGCTGTAGCTATTGAATTGCCATAACAGCTGCCAAAGTATTAGTTGCAGCACATAAATTTAAAAAATAATCTGAAAGTTTTAATAATGACCACCGCATTGGCTCTAGTCTATGCGGTTTTTTTGTTTGCGTCTTTTGAATACTCGTCAAAACAACACATATCCACCGACACTGTAAAAACACGTTAACTTATACCCAAAGGATGTTATGGCATTTACAGCCTATTACACGCCTTTACGTCTAGCGCACATTTTGCTACCTCGCGCGTATATCTCATCAAAAAACTGAGTGCTACTATTATTACAAGTTGAGGCAAAACATTTTTAAGACTATTTATTACTTATATATCAATTATATGAACAGATATTAGTTACACAAATAGTCATTTGCATATAACGAAAGATTTTACTTAGCGTTGTTTCTGACGCTAGTGTTTTTGAGTTTCAATATTAATAATTAACATTTACTCATATAAAAGGAAGACAATAATGAGCCAACTAATTCGTTTACAAGATATCCAAGCAACTCACCGTGACCTAATCGGTGACGACTATTATGATCCAACTCACAAAACGGCTTATGGCGTTAATGAAGAAAAAATCGGTAAAATCGATGGTGCCCTAGTAGAAGACACTACAGGTCGTATTCGCTACCTAATCGTAGATGCAGGCGGTTGGTTCAGCTCAAAGGAAGTATTAGTACCCGCAGGTTTAGCTCGTATCGTTGGTGATGATGTGTTCTTTGACAGCTTGACCAAGTCCCAAGTAGAAGCCATGGAGCAGTATGACCATGACTATCAGTACAGCTATAAAGAGCAATATGAGAATGATCGCAAAGCGTTTGTAGCAGATACTATTCCAACCGAAGAGCGTATGGAATTTACTGATACTAACTATGATGCGCCAAATACCTTAGAGCTTTTAGAAGAGCGTTTGACCGTAAATAAAGATCGTATTGTAGCGGGTCTTGTTAAAGTCGGTAAGCATGTTGTAACTGAAGAGCGCAATGTAGAAGTTGAGCTAGAAGAAGAGCATGCGCATATCGAACGTACTAATGTAGACCGCATGACTGACAAGCGTATTGGCGATGTAGATGGTACTGGTACGGTTGAAGTTCAACTAGAAGCAGAACGTGCTCGCGTTGGTAAAGAGACTTATGTCACTGAAGAAGTTAATGTCGGTAAAACCACTGAGCGTCATACTGAGACCATCGTTGATACTATCCAACGTGAAGAGCTAGATATTGATCGTGATGGTAACGTAGTAGATGCTAATGGTGCCTTGTACGAAGGTGACAACATCACTGCAGAAGACGTACGTCGCGCTCGTGGTATGTAATAAGCTAATTGTTGACTCATTATTGGTTAACAAATAATAGCCGCTACTCTTTATTACTTATAAGATTATTGATAAGTAACTTAGTTTTAAGTAATTTAGTTTAGTGAATCAAGGCCAGAGTCCGTCTCTGGTCTTTTTTTATGGCAGCATATTTTATAACTTACTAAAATATACTTTGATACTAATGATAACTGAGCTTATAAGGTATACATTATTATCAATGAGCTTTATTGCATTTAATATCGTTAACAGATTACTAGCTGATTTACTTTTATATAGTTGCCTATTACCTGTTTTCAAATTAAAGGATTCATACCATGAATAATGATAATAGTAATAACTTAACTGAAAACCCTACCTTATCTCCTACTGCTACTGATGACACGAGAGTTGTTAATGAAAGCAATGACAATACGCTTGCTGCCGCAGATAGTACTGTTGATAAAGAAGTAGCGGCTATTCGAGGTGGACGTGGTTATCTAGAGCTATTAGAAGAGCGCCCAGTAATCAACAAAGAGCGCCTAGATACTGGTCGCGTCACCGTGACTAAGCATCAACGCACTAAAATGATCGAAGTGCCAATCGAGTTGGTCGAAGAATATATCACTGTCCAAACCGAATACCACGATGCCGAAAGCCGTGATCTATTGTCAGGCAATTATGATGATAAGGATATCTTACGTCATATAGAGCCATCGCTCGATAGTAGAGCGGTAATTACTGTTAATGATAAACAAGTGGCTATAGGCGATGCACCTATTGAGATCGTAATATCTAGACAAGTTGCGACTATTACCAAGCAGACTTATGCTATCCAAGAAGTTGCGATAAATAAAAGCGTACATACTCATGTCGATAACATAGAAGTCGAGCTTAAGCATGAGGAGCTGGATGTACAAGAGGAAGGGTTCTTAGATCATAGTAATAGGCCTATCGTTAAGTAATAACCCTAAACTTAGAGGTAATGATAGAAACTCATTAAACGTATAATCATAAAACTGACAGACATAAATTTTACAGACATAAAAAAAGCAACGTTATCGTTGCTTTTTTTATGTCTGTAAAGGTTCAATTAATAGAGATTTAGCTAACTGGCTTTATTACACTCATAAGTATCAACATTAGATTCATCAGCGCCTGCGGTACGTATGACACCCGTTGCACGCTCAGTATGCGCTGTACGCCACTGCACAAAACCTTGACCGCCATCTAGTGCCGTACTACCTTCAAATACTTCAGGGTTAGCGCCTTCATTGGTCTTGTTCAGACTCACTGTACCTTTATCGGTCACTAGCACCACACTATTTTCGTCATCTTTATAAGTCGCTTCAACTTTCAGTTCAGGCGAGCATAGATAGATCATTTGCGTCACATCAGCGTTGATATTAGCAATGGTATCATCGGTGACTTCATTCAGTGTAGCATCGTCGGTTGCCACTACTATATCATTTGGCTCGGCTGGATCTGCTGACATTGGCACGGCTTGTTCAGCTGCGATATCATCTTCTAAGCTTGGCTCTACTTCAGCTTGCTGCTGACAAGCACTAAGCCCAATGACGCCAGCTAGTAAAGTTGCTGCAATAACGGACGAGCGAAACTGTTGTAATGATCTTAAACTCATACCCTACTCCTAAATTAAGATGCTAAATGCCTATATATCAAATAACTAAATGTCAAATAACGGTATGCCAAATACTGATATGAAAAATACTATAGCGCGTCCGCTTATCAACGCCTATGTTGAATTTGTAAGCATTGACAACGCATAGCTATTAATGACTGCCAGTTATTAAATTTTGCCATGACATTGCTTATACTTGAGGTTTGAGCCACAAGGACAAGCCGCATTACGACTTACATTCATATTAGCATAAGGATTAGGCTCGGCTTGCGCGCCTTCATCAATCACCGTACCTGCACCAGCCGCTGCTACGCCACCACTCAAGTTGACTCGCATTTGACCATTAGTACGAGCATTGCTACGCGCACTTTGATTAGGCTGACCCTGATTGGCATTAGCAGGCTGCTGGCCATCATTCTCGATACCACTAGCATCATTATGCTCGAACTGCATCTGCATGCGCTCGCGATCAGCCCGTTTTTGCTCTTCTAGTGCTTCCATCTCTTCTTTACTTGGGATATGTACTCGCGATAAATCCTGTACCGTCTCAGACTTAATAGCGCCAAGCATCATCTGAAACAGCTCAAACGACTCACGCTTGTACTCTTGCTCAGGGTTTTTCTGCGCATAGCCACGCAAGTGAATCCCTTTACGTAGCTGATCCATCTGCGTAAGATGCTCTTTCCAGTGCTTATCGAGACTTTGGAGCATAAAGTGACGCTCAAGCTGAGCGGCGTTTTTCTCTCCCATCTGCTCGCGGCGGCTATGATAATGCTCCAGCGCGGTATCAACGATTTTTGCTCGTAGCGCCTCCTCATCAAGACGACGATCTTCATCTAGCCAGTCATTGATCGGCATATAGAGCTTAAACTCTTCCTCCAGCTCGTCTTCTAGGCCATCGACATTCCACTGATCATCAATAGAGCCTGGTGGAATAAACTGATTGATCATAGCGTTATAGACCTCTTTATTCATTACCTCAATGGCTTCTAATAAATCAGTCTCATCGAGTAGGTCATCACGCTGACCATAGATGACTTTGCGCTGCTCATTAGCGACGTCATCATATTTTAGTAGGTTTTTACGCGCATCAAAGTCGCGGCTTTCTACTTTACCTTGTGCGTTCTCAATAGATTTGGATACCATCTTATGCTCGATGGCCTCGTCTTCTTTGAGACCCATCGCTCGCATCATATTGACCACGCGATCCCCTGCGAAAATACGCATGAGATCATCTTCTAATGATAAGAAAAAGCGCGACATCCCAGGATCGCCCTGACGACCCGCACGACCTCGTAGCTGATTATCGATACGGCGCGATTCATGACGTTCAGAGCCGACGATATGTAGACCACCTGCGGCAACGACTTCATCATGCTTGATTTGCCATGCTGCTTTATGGCGTTGCATCTCATCAGCACTGACAGAATCGATATCTTCAATAAATGACTGCCAGTTACCACCCAAGATAATATCCGTACCACGACCCGCCATGTTAGTGGCGATAGTCACTGATTTTGGACTACCTGCCTGCGCGATAATCTCCGCCTCACGCTCATGCTGCTTAGCGTTTAAAACGTTATGTTTGACGCCTTCTTGATCGAGTAAGTATGATAGTTCCTCACTGGCCTCAATAGTTGCCGTACCGACAAGCACAGGTGCACCTTTGGCCTGAATCTCTTTGATCTCGCGGATGATACCTTTGTATTTGCCAAGCTTAGTCAAGAATATCTGATCGTCCATATCCACCCGCGCAATAGGCTTGTGCGTTGGAATAACGATGACATCTAAGTCATAAGTTGACTTGAACTCAGCCGCTTCGGTATCAGCTGTGCCTGTCATACCTGATAGCTTGTCATAGAGACGAAAGAAGTTCTGAAAAGTTGTCGTAGCGAGCGTTTGGTTCTCCGCTTGAATCTCACAACCTTCTTTGGCTTCGACCGCTTGGTGCAAACCCTCTGACCAACGGCGACCTGGCATCGTACGACCTGTGTTCTCATCGACGATAACCACTTCGCCCTCATCAACGATGTAATGGACGTTTTTGACAAACACATGATGCGCGCGGATAGCGGCTTGCACATGAGCCAGTAATGGCAGACGACTTGGACTGTATAGACTCTCTTCAGGCCCAAGCTCGCCAACCTCAATCAAAAAGCTTTCGATCTTCTCATAGCCTTTTTCACTAATCTCAATCTGACGGTTTTTCTCATCGATCCAAAAGTCTTCTTCTTCGTTATTCTTATTAGCCTCTTCATCTCTTGAACGTATCAGCACTGGAATAATAGTATTAATCAGCGCATACATCCGCGATGAGTCTTCCGCTTGACCTGAGATGATAAGCGGTGTCCGTGCCTCATCGATCAAGATAGAGTCAATCTCATCAATAATACAAAAGTTCAGCGGGCGTTGCTTTTTCTCTTGTAAGCTAAAAACCATATTATCGCGTAGATAGTCAAAACCATATTCGTTGTTAGTACCGTAAGTGATGTCCGCTTGATAAGCTTCAACCTTCTCTTGTGGCGGCTGCTGCGAGTAGATAACGCCCACCTTTAATCCCAAGAAGTTAAATAAAGGACGGTTCAAATCCGCATCACGAGCCGCGAGATAGTCATTCACGGTGACCACATGCACGCCTTTAGCGCTAACAGCATTCAGATAAATGGCCAGGGTCGCCATCAAGGTTTTACCCTCACCCGTCTTCATCTCAGCGATTTTGCCTTCGTGCAAGGTAATACCACCGATCAGCTGCACGTCGTAGTGACGCATACCTGTGATACGTAAGGACGCTTCACGACACACGGCAAAAGCTTCGGGTAATAGCGCATCTAGACTCTCGCCCTTTTGAAAGCGCTCTTTGAACTCTACAGTTTTTTGTTGCAGCTGCTCATCACTCAAGGCTTGAATGCTGGGCTCATGGGCATTGATCTTAGTGACAACACGGCGCATACGTTTGAGTTCACGATCATTTTTGGTACCTACCACACTGCCTACTATCTTCGATAACATAATTTTAACCTATAAAATATTCGATAATTTTTAATAATTTGCAATAATTAATGTGCTGTAGTCAAAGCCAAGCCCGCTTTTATTATGTCTGTCGTATGCGACTGTTATTAGGGGCTGTTGTAAAAACAACTGAGTATCAACTTAAAGATGTCGACATTATATATGGTTATGATGCCGATGAATACAAGAGCCTTAGACAGATATTTGCTGCGATATAAATGCGCTAAGGCATGTTAAAATAGCGATTATCAAGCAACACCAATATATCAAATAAGAGATCTTGCATGCCCGTGAAACCTGCTACTCAAAATCAGCACTCATCCAATAGCCCCACCTCTAAAGTACTCACAATCGGTGATGCAGTCTACGATTTGGACGATCATACGCCAATGATGGTGCAGTATTTGACGATGAAAGTGAACTATCCACAGGCACTGCTGCTGTATCGGATGGGCGATTTTTATGAGCTGTTTTTTGACGATGCCAAACGCGCCGCGCAGATATTAGATATCACTTTGACCCGTCGTGGTACCGATAAAGCAGGTAATACTATCGCGATGGCAGGTGTGCCGTTTCATGCCGCCGACAGCTATATGGCAAGACTTATTGCTGCTGGGCAGACCGTAGTCGTCTGCGAGCAAATCGATGAGTCCACCACCAGTCAACTCCCTACTATGGGCGCAAAAAGTAAAAAAGATACTGCCGATAATATTAACACCTCATCCAAAGGTGGCAAGGCCAAAGCGGCTACGATTATGCGCCGCGAAGTGGTCAAAACCCTGACCGCAGGGACGATCACTGATGATGCCCTTATTAGCGAAGGATCGACCCCGACAGTCGTCGCTATTGACATAGCAGCTATGAAAAAAGGTGTCAGTAAAGATGCTAATAAAAATGCTAGTAAAGAACAACCGTTACAAGCGGCTATCAGTCAGCTCGATTTGGCAGCTGGCACGCTGACCACTCAAGAGCTAAGCGCTACTAGTAGTGATGAGTTGCAAATACAAATGCTGACGGTATTGGCGCGCTTTGCCCCTAGTGAGTGCATCGTAAGCGAAGCACTCAATGATACTATTGGTGAGGACTGGCTGCTATGGTTACGTAGTACGCTTGACTGTCCGATAATCGAAGTAGCCGCCAATGACTTTCATAAAGATCACGCACCCAATACCTTGTGCCAGCAGTTCGATGTCCAGCGCCTCGATGGCTTAGGTATATTGGATATGCCTTTATCGCAGACCAGCTGCGCGGCCCTTATTCATTATGCGCGTCAAACCCAGCAGCGCCATGTGCCTCAAGTGAATCAGTTGATCGTTGAGCACGATGATGACTATTTGATCATCGATGCCAATAGCCAACAAAACCTTGAACTGTTCGCGCCTGTCAGTAGCAATGGCACTTCATTAATCTCAGTCGTCAATCATTGCAAGACCCCGATGGGCAGACGCTTACTAGTACAACAGATGAAGCGACCTTTGCGCCAACACAGTCTTATTGATCAGCGCTTAGATGCTATCGGTAGTCTACTAAATAATGAGCGTCAATCAAACGATCATCAACCGAACACCTCGGTCACTGAACTACGTCAAACCCTAAATGCTATTAGCGATGTCGAGCGTATCAGTAGCCGTATTGGGCTGATGAGTGCTCGTCCGCGCGACTTACGTAAGCTTTGCGATAGCATTGCCAGCAGTGCACAATTGGGTGAACAGCTGAATACGCTATTTATGGGCACTAGCAAAGGCTTTGAGCAGAAAAGCTCTGAGCAAAAAGGCTTATTGCCATTGTTGATGCAGTATTTACCGGCCCAAATGCCTGCTATTAAGGAAATAGCCGAGCTGATTGGGCGCTCTATCGTCATCGAGCCGCCTGCGCATATCCGTGATGGCGGCATGATAGCCTCAGGATTTGATGAGGAGTTTGATCGCCTCAGCCACTTGCATGATAATATCCAAGCGACTCTTGATGAGATGTTAGAGCGCGAACGGCAAGCGCATCAACTATCCAGTCTAAAAGTTGGCTTTAATAAAGTTAGCGGCTTTTATTTTGAGCTGCCAAAGATGCAGGCACAAAACGCCCCTGAGCACTTTATTCGTCGGCAAACTCTTAAGAGTAGCGAGCGCTTTATTACTGATGAATTAAAGACAGTCGAGACCGAATATCTCAGTGCGCAAACTCTAGCGCTAGCTCGCGAAAAACAGCTCTATCAGCAGCTATTGATTACTTTAAGCGGCCAGTTAGGTCAGCTGCAACAGCTAAGCGCTGCCATCGCCCAAATCGATGTGCTCAGCAACTGGGCACAATTGGCTATCACTTATAACTGGCAGCGACCTATAATGGGCAATGAGATAGCGAGTGACGACTTAGTAAATAGCAAAAACGCAGATAGCCCAAACTTAAACAACGCAGGCTCAGATAACTTAAACTCAAATAACGAGCGTCAGCAAACTCAGCTTAACTTTGATGAGCCGTCATTAGCAAATAACCAAGCTCCTAATAGCATTAGTAGAAGCAGTCAAAATAGTCCAACCAGTATCGATATCAAAGCGGGTCGCCATCTAGTCGTAGAAGCCGCGCTAAACCCTAGCTTCGTTACTAGCAAAGCCAATAAAAACAGTACCGCTAAGCAAACCCGTGCCTTTGTCGCTAATGATTGCCAGCTTGGCACTGGTGCAAGTAACCTTGATAACTACAGTTTTGATAACAACAGCCTTAATAACAACAGTCTTGATAAAAACAGCCATCCTGAGCGATTACTGCTGATTACAGGCCCGAATATGGGCGGTAAATCGACTTATATGCGCCAGACTGCGCTGATAGTACTACTCGCCCATTGCGGTAGCTACGTGCCAGCGGCGAGCGCCCGTATCGGTGATATCGATCGTATCTTTACCCGTATTGGCTCAGCTGATGATTTGGCAGGTGGCAAATCGACCTTTATGGTGGAGATGATAGAGACCGCTAATATTCTCAATCAGGCGACCAATAAATCATTAGTGCTGATGGATGAAGTCGGGCGCGGCACGGCAACGACTGATGGGCTAGCCATTGCTCATGCTTGTGTCAATAAGCTACTAGAGATTGGCTGTTTGACCTTGTTTGCCACTCACTACTTTGAGCTGACGCAGTTGGCTGATAGGGGCTTTTATAGTTGTGACAATACTGATGGCAATAACAATATCAGCCCTTATAAAAACGGTAATAAGCCTACAGGCATACGCAACGTCCATGTGGCGGCAAGCGATGTCGATGGACAATTATTACTTTTACATCAAATTCGTGAAGGTGCCGCCAGCTCTAGCTTTGGGCTACATGTTGCTAAGATGGCAGGCATCCCGCATGAAGTATTAGAAGATGCTGAAAGCTATCTGGTGGATAATCTAAACATCGATAACGTAGCGATTACCAATGTTGCGGCTAACAATGCTACTGCAACTCAGGCGCTAGATGACACTATTAATCGTAAAAGCGACTTAACTAATTCAATAAACGAAAAACGCCAGCTCAACTATCCTAATAGCAGTCAAAATCATGCGGATACTATCGCTAAGCAAGCAACAACCAGAGCTGAAAAAACCAAACAGGATCAATTACTTGATCTACAGCAAGCTCTTGATAGCATCAACCCTGATAGTTTAACGCCCAAACAAGCCCATGATATGCTCTATACGCTTAAACACCTCATTAGTTGTTAAAGGGAATTGTTTAAATGACGTAAAAGCGCTAAAATACGTTTTATTTTATTCAGTCCTTAGTCAAATTAATAATAGGTAGCCAACGCCATGACTTTCGTCGTTACAGATAACTGCATCCTTTGCAAATACACCGACTGCGTGGAAGTCTGTCCAGTGGACTGCTTTTATGAAGGCCCAAACCTCCTCGTCATCGATCCTGACGAGTGTATCGACTGCGCCCTATGCGAGCCTGAATGTCCCGCAAATGCTATCTTCTCAGAAGATGAAGTACCAAAAGGTCAAGAGATCTTCATTGAGCTAAACGCTGAGCTGGCGCAAACATGGCCGAACATCACTGAGCTAAAACCGCCTATGCCAGAAGCTGAAAAGTGGGATGGTGTTGAGGGCAAAATTCAGTATTTAGAGAAATAATGGCTTAAGTAATCGTTATTACTTTTGTTGTGAATAGGCTATGGCTTTTTTTGTGGGTTATGGGTTATTTTAAAATTAAATTTTTTGGTGGTGTATCAGAAAGTATGCTGAGGTAATAAAGGAGGGTGACAGCCAAAGCAAGATGATATATTTGAGGTTATGAAGACACAAATAGATATCAGCTGCCCCGACTGTCACAGTCCCAGTTTAAAGAAAAATGGCAAAAAAAGCTATGGTAAGCAAAACTACCAATGCAAAGCCTGCAAGCGTCAGTTCATTGGCGATCATGCCTTAACTTATAACGGCTGTCACTCTAGAATAGAAGATAAAATACGGCTAATGACAGTGAGAGGCTGTGGCATTAGAGACATTGCTATTATAGCCTCAGTTAGCATTGGTAAAGTGCTAAGTACCATAGGCTCATCCGTATATAAGATTGCGCCTAAGCAGAGCTACTATGAACGCTTAGAAGTTGATGAGTTCTGGACTTACGTGTACCGTAAGAAACGTAAAGTCTGGCTGATTTATGCTTATGACCGTGCTACCAATGAGATTGTCGCTTATGTCTGGGGCAAACGTGATTTGAGAACGGCTAAGAAGCTAAGAGCACGTCTAAATCAGCTCAAAGTCAGCTATGACTCTATTAGTATGGACAACTGGGATAGCTTTTTGACGGCTTTTAAATCAGATCATAAGCGAGTTGGCAAACAGCACACGGTAGGTATAGAAGGCAATAACTGTCGCTTGAGACACCGGTTACGTCGAGCCGTTAGAAAAACCTGCTGCTTCTCGAAAAAGCTTGATAATCACTTTAAGGTATTCGATCTGGTGTTCTTCTATGTCAATTATGGCTACGTCTGATGCCAGCATACTTTTTAGAACACCACCAATTTTTTTAATAACCTAAGTTTGACCGTAGGCTGGCGCTTTAGCCCAGCGCTTTTGTTTATGTCGTTAAACAAGGCATGACTCATTATCTATTGAATAACTTAATTTATGTTATTTAAAATTGTTATTTTACCTATCTATCTGCTGGGCTAAAGCCGCAGCCTACGCGACGTTAACTGACTTTCTCCTGAATTGACATGAATATATCGATTAAAGGTCAGCTTAGAAATAAATCCTGTTAATAATCTAAGCTGTGCCGTAGGCTGGTGCTTTAGCCCAGCGCTTTTGATTATATTGCTCCAAAATAGTGTTGATTATTATTCACCTACAAACGCTCAATATCCCGATAATAATATCTATCCAATCTTGGCAAGTCATCGGTATGCACGGGTTGATTTTTATTAAAGAACGCAGCTTGAGATAACTTTTGGCTATCAGGACAAGCGAAATTACAGAGCATAATATTTTGCAAATTATTGCTGTTATTTCTAGTAATGTCGTTTTTGGTAACGATATAGGCTGAGTCGCCAAAGACTTCGTGCCAATTTTTTAGTATCGTCTGCGTATAGCCATGATCTTTGAGCGTCTTACCGATCATATTGGCCATGATGTATTTACTATTTTGTTGAAACTGTCTGAGCGCTTGTAGAGTATATAAGTTACCTGCCACATAGCGCCCTTGAAAAGCATCGATCAGCATAAAGTCATAACGAGCTTGCGCGTTGCGGGTCAAATAGCCACGCGCATCATCTCCTATAAATTCAATATTTGGCGCTATCGGCGCTTTTAAAAAGTGCGCCTCAACAATATCAGGTAAGTCCTTGTCGATATCGACGACGGTCAGCGCCATCTCAGGATTATGGTGTGCCACTTCACTTGGCGTACCCATCCCTGCCCCGCCCAAAAATAGTAGAGTCTTAGGCGTCGTTTGCTCGATAGCTGCTACGGTAATCTTGCCATACCAATGACAGTTCTGTTTGGTGAGGTATATCCAGCAGCTACTGGTAGACTGCCCAGGCTTATCGGTGATGGTAACGGCCAGCTTATCCTCATAGATGATCTGCTTAATGAACCAAGCGCCCGTCGCAGTCTGATAGCCTGTATCGACTTTACTTAAAAAGATGAAGCCGCCCGTTATGATAATAGCGGATATAGCAAATAGATAGTTTTGCTTTGGGGTCAGCTGACTAACATAATCATCTGGGTAAAGCTGCACAGCCAGCTTAGTACATAGATAGGCACTACTCGACAAAGCAACGATAAATAAGGCTAAGCTGCTCATCAGACCGATATAAGGTAATAATAAAATCGGCGTGAGTGTCGAGCCGAGCACACTGCCTACTGTGGTGATTGCCACCATTGTTCCAGCGTTCTTGCCTGCGTCAACGCCAGTGCTATTTGGATATTTCAAGGTCAAAAATTGCGTAATCAGCGGAATAGCGGTCGATCCAAACGCTAACCCTACTCCAAATAATAAGCCCACACCCATAGCGGCGATGATAGGACTGCTAGTACTCATAGTCATAGCGGCGAGTAGCGGCAGTTGAATGACACAAGCGATAGCATGGGAGATGGCGGACAGGGACAATACGTGCCCTGCCTTAAGTAGTGCTTGCCTTGGGGTAGTAATACCATTGGACAGCCGTCCACCATACCAGTAGCCCACCGCGATGGCGATTAGTACCATCGCTAAGATGACACCCGTGATAGCGATAGATGAGCCAATATAAGTGGCGGATATGCGAATGGCATAGATCTCGATACCGAGACCGGCAAAGCCCTCAAGTAGCGCGATGGCTAGACATATTCCTAGTACCTTACGTTGCATAATCTACTTATCGCTATGGCTATTAATGATAGAGCGAGTGTACACTATTGGCGAATGGCTAGGCGGTTGCGAGGTGATTATTTATAAAGAAGATTTATCGGATATTTCGTAGGGTGCTGTTTAGTTTTGTAGGGTGGGTTAGACTTGTCAAGTTCTCTTAGAGAATGCAGTCAAGGCGTAACCTGCCATTGGATATTTGAATGAATAAAGGCGGGTTACGCTTCGCTAACCCACCCTACATAGCTATTTAATTTTGAATTTCACCCATGAAACGTCAAAGTCTTCATATACAGAATAATTGTCCTTTATGGACATAATAGGAGGTGCATGATCGCCTACAATAAAAACTTCAACACCTTTCATTTTGTCATCTTGCACATATTCTGATAGCCTATAAAAAAATTGGTACTGCTGTTTAAAGTTAAGGCAAGCTTCACCTTTATCTTCTAATGAAAAGTTTTTACAATCGAAACCGTCAACGAATAAATAGTCATCATATGGCGTATGTGTGTTTAGTGTCAACCAATATAGCAAAACCTTTTCTTCACTAAATAATATATTCGAAATAGGTTCAAATAAATCATAATCACATTTTCCTGAGAAAGATTTACAATCGCGTGCTTTTAAAAAATTATTTTTAAACAAAACATGATTAAAGCCTATCAAGGGATACCAACGCAACCGATCATACAAGCCACCCGCTGCACCATGCACTGAATACGTATCATAGCCTTGCTCACGTAGTAACGCAGGCAAACAGTTGCTAAACTCTTTATCTTCTACCCTACTGATATCCATCACAGTAGCGTTTTTTTGGCATAGTTCGCGCAGCTCTCCACTGACGGTAGGACCTACAAAACTAAATGCACCATCCTCTATATAGTCATAATACAGCTGATGCTCATAAAGCGGAGCCAGTAATGCCGCTTGTATATCTGGATTAGTGGCTTTACCCAAAGACTCATTGACGATTAATAGGATTTTATCGCCATTGGCATTGGTTTGAATGTTATCAAATATAGACTTACTGACAGAACCATACTTATTAGGGCTTAACAGCTCATCACTACCCCTGATTTTGTGATAGTCCTCACTATAATGTGTTATAAAAAACAAGGTTTGGCTTCTGATGCTATCAATATTAAATAAAGCAATAGTAATACTGCACAACAGATAAACCATCAGTTCCATGGGAGGGGCAGGCTTATGTTTGACGAAAAAAAAATGCCGAGCTGATAATATAGATAAATATCAAATAAAATACGGCAATAAATAGCCACTTTTGATAAGCAAGCGGTCCAGTAAATACAAAGGTGCTCAGATAAAACACGTCACCCAGCTGTACAAATGGGAAAATCTGATTGACAAGCAGTAAAATATCTATGCCGCTTAGCGTCAGCATAAAAATAATTGCTGGCACTTTTAGCCATTTATGATAGCTGATAATCAAAAACGCCAAATATACCAAAATATAATCTATATTAATAAAAGCTCGCTCTAAGCCTAAGCTAAAACTGATGGCATATAAAAAAATATTGGTTAATACAATAAAGAGTAATAGCTTTTGTCTCACATTTTTCTCGTTTTGATCGTATTCTATTTAATGGCTTGTGGCAGATATTTATTATCGACTGTGGTTGTCGCAAGTTTTTTTAAGACCCCGTTATCATTTACATTAAATACAAGGCTTTTTTCTGCAATGTAGTTAGATACACCACTGCTATTAAAGATATATTCAATACTGCAAGGAGGTAAACCTGAGGTGGCAGCGGTAATAACAGCTGTGCCGTACTTACCATTCAGTGCATCTGCATGAGTTGCTGTTATTGCGCCATTTGAAAAACAGGTTCCTTGCTGAAGATTTGTCGCAACAGAAGTTTTTAAACCATACATCATATTAAAGGCTTCAGAGACCTGAGCTTTAGTTATATACTCTTGGTAATAAGGGACCGCTATTGCAGATAAAATACCGATAACAGCAATCACTATCATCAGCTCTATAAGCGTGTATCCCCACTGATTTACAGCAGATGAATTGTCATATTGTCGCATACTGGTCATTACTCTTGTAAGTTATCAGCAATAAGTGCAGACTTTATGCCATTAGTAATATAAGAACTCAAAACATAAAAAAGCCAAACATCATGTTTGGCTTTTTTTTAATTAAGGATAAAATTAAGATACTTTATTTAATAGAATCTGGTAAGTATGTAGCTTCTACTACGTTAGTAGTAACATTAGCATCTTTAGCTAAAATACCGTTATCATCAACAGTTAATGCTATAACTTTACCAGTAAGCTTATCAGATACACCAGAAGTTTTAAAAGTATAAGTAATGGTACATGGAGGAACGCCATCTGCGGCAGCACCAATTACTGCTGTACCATATTTACCTACGATTTTATCAGGATTTTTTGTAGCATCCGTCTCAGAAGAAATTGTCGTTGATCCATCAGCAAAGCACACTCCTGTTTGGCGGTTGGTCCCAATTGCAGTTTTTAAACCGCCAGCTAGGGTAAACGCTTCTGACGCTTGTGATCTTGCGATATAGTTCTGATAAGCAGGTAGAGCAATCGCTGCCAAGATACCGATAATAGCGATAACGATCATTAGTTCGATTAGGGTAAAGCCTTTTTGAGTGTTCATAATAATATCCTTTAAGATAAGATGACGGCTATTTATTAAGCCTGCCAACTATAAATATAATGTGTGTTGAATAATATCAACGCTAGTAGAGGGTTATGATTAAACCTACTAACGGTTTTATTATTCCTCTTATTATAATTGTTGCAGGTAGCGTGCCAACTTTTTAGAACAATGCCCCTTTAATACTCTTATTCTTGCCTTCTATCAGTAAAACTATAAATATCACTATCTGAACCGTCATTTGAATGTATTAAAATAAAGAATATCTCTACTTTACAAGTATATTTTGGCTCAAAACCTTCTAAATTGCCGATAACCCAGCAAATATTGTCACTTATGACTCAATTGTTAGCTTTAGGTTACAAAAATTGTCACCCTATAATAATATTTGGTTATAAGGATATAGTTAGTGACAATTTTTGTCACTATCCATACCATTTGAGTTATTTATTCCACTCATCATTAGAACCGCATTTTTTAATAGTGCTGATATTGCGGCATTTGATACCTTGATGGTTAAGGGTAAGCGTGCCGTCATCCTTCATGCGCTGATTAGTCTTAGGTATAGAAGTGATAAGCCATTTATCAGTCAAGTCAGTGCCTGTCACCCCAGCTTCATTACCAATACTGACAGTGTATAGTGCTGTGCCTTGACGTGGATAGTCACCTGTCAGTCCTGTCTTTAGAGCATTGCTATATTTGCCTTGTGCCAACTTTTCGCTTTGCAGGTTTGAGGCGACATTTTGTAGTTCCGTCATCATATCAGCGCGCTTGGACTTGACGATGTAGCGCTCATAGCTGGGATAAGCGATAGCCGCGAGGACACCGATGATAGCGATAACAATCATCAGCTCAATGAGCGTAAAGCCTTTATTATTGATCGACATTACCATTCCTTTTGACCTGTGCCACAATTGATAGTGTCTATTTTGGCGATATCGATAGTGACAATATTTTGACAGCGTGCTCCACTACTACTTAAGACGATATTATTTGCACCTTGAGTAATACCAGTACTATTAGGCTCTGCTAACATCTTCCAAGTCCTGCCTGTGGTTAGATCGACACCTGTAGATGTCGGTACTAGTGAGCTGCCCGTACTCTCACCATCGACGAGCGTTATCTTATAGCGATAATTACTGTCAGTACTACCATTAGGGAAATAAATGGTCGTGTTGTCCGCGTCATTGGTAGTGGTTAGCTTCTGCGGTGTAAAGCCTTTGTAACTCAACGCACGAGCACGCCACTGCTCTAACTGAACTTGTAATTGCAGCATTTTGGCTTGCACATCGCGCTCGCTATTAGTGATGACATAGCGCCGATAGCTAGGTATCGCGATAGCCGCTAATATCGCAATGATAGCAACGACGATCATCAGCTCAATGAGCGTAAAGCCACGGGTACGGTGAGGCGCTGATAAAGGGCTGCTAGAGAGCGGCGAACTCATTATGTTTTTCACAGGCAGCATCCTTTTATAATTAATCGGTTAATAGTAGCGTTTATCACTGCTGACGCTCATACCACGCTCTAGGCTGCAAGGTATAGCGCTCATTAAAGATATACTCAACCGCGCTACCATCCCCGCCAGCTATAATAGGCTTAGGCGTTGAGTTGCCACCGTTACTTCCTGAGTATTGAGTATCGCCAAATCCGCTACCGCTTCCTATATTATAGTCATTACGATTGTCCGCTAGAATACGATCAGTGATAGTCGTAGTACCGATGAGTACTTTTAGGTTGGTGTTTTTATCATTAAAGGCACCAAGCGTTAGCTCTTGTATACCCTGACCTGCTGGCGTAAACCCGCCTGTACCTGTGGTAGAGGCGCTATCCATACAGATTCCATAAGGCAAGCAGTACACTTGACGCTCTGAGCCGCCTGTGATCTTAGCTGAGCAGCTATCGACTGTGCCATACTGCTTATCAGGATTGTAGACGGTGGTATAGAGTAAGTTATTAATGACGACACTATCGCCAACACCCTTATTGTAGCGGACATTATTATAGCCATCAAAACGAGTCAGCGGATAGTACCAGCCCTTTTTGGCAGCGACACTAGCCGTCGTTGAGGTCGCTGCAGTACCTAATAGTAATGCCTTAGCTTGTTTTTTCTTATCTTCGGTCGGTGTATTTCCAAGGGTCGCCGCTAGATTGACTAAGCTACCTTCATTGATACTATTATTCATCCCAAGACTGGTATCAGCAGCCGTAAACAGATCACTTCTACCAACATCGGTATCGATAATCCCGTAGACTCGATTGGCATTGTCATTGTTACTACGCAAAGTCGATAATGGCGAGCTACGATTGCCTGAGATGACATTAACTAGGGCAAATATATTGCCGTTGTTAGTACCGCCCTCGCTGCGATAAAAGCTGACTACTGGGCGCTCATAAAAGCGATAGGCGAATTTCTTATTAGCTAGAACCGTTGGCGCGGTATCGAGGATACGAGTGACACGCTTGTTAGAGAAATTATCTACCGCTACAAAGCCAAACTTCTCAGGACGTGCATTTTCGAAATCAGCACGGAATACTTGCCCGCCAAGATCCGCTGCGTAGATATGATCCATTAGACCATCGTTGTCACGATCAAGTATGGTAATCTCACCTGTAATACTGTGAAGCATGTTCTCATTAGTACCACTGGTTTTGGTGCTGCCTGCATTGCTATCTTTACTAGCTGACCATATAAGCTCCCCTGTGTTTGCATTGATGATATATATGGCATTGCCTTTGGCAGGCGTGTTAGAGCTAGCAACATAGTTTTCGTCTTCATATTTTATATCGTAACCACCACCGAATATGAGCACATCCGTTGGGTTAGCATCGCCTTTGGCTAGACGTATCCTAGCCGCTGTAGGTTTACTCCAAATCTGACCTAAGCGCTCAAAACCTCCTTTATTCTCAACTTTTTTAGTAGTAGCCGTAGCCAGCCCTTGCGGCGTGATCGTAAAAATAGATTTAGGACTACCTTTATCAGTGATGTCCATACCGTATAAAGCTGCACCTCCCATACGCAGACCGCCATAAGCAAACATGCCCTTGCCTTCTGTACTATTATCAACAGTGACTTTGCCGCTTTTAGCTGCTGTGGTTTCTGTAGCTTGTGCAGGTAAATCATATTTATAGTCAGTGGTCACTAGCCACGGTGCGTCAACGCCGAAATAAGGATTACCCAAATCGTCACGTTGAGAATCTTTTACTAATGCTTGAGGTTGTACTTCTAACATAATTTTAGGAATAATAGCTACGACTTCTTTACCATTATCACTATCTACCAAATGTAATGCACCATCCATTGAGCCAAACAGCACATAGTCGTCACGTTTACTCAGATCATCAGTGACGCGTCCATTTTCATCTAGAGTAGCACTATAAGAGATAGCGGTAGGCTTGGAGTGTACTACACCACCTAATATTTTTATTTCATTAGTGGGGCGTTCTAGCGTCAACTCACTAATGGTAAGGCCTGATATATTATCTTCAGTCATGGGAACCAGGTCTATCTTCTTGCCGTTTCCATAAGTAGCCTTTTCAAAGCCTAAAAAATTAAGTAGACGACGTTGATTAGCCTGTGTATAGATAGGATCTTCTAGGCGATCAAAGCCTTCTGGGCTACCAGTAGTACTGACACTTAGCTTACGCAATATAGGCTTATTACTCTGTGTGTCGATATCTTCGACATAAACCTTACGTACACTACCTATCGAACTAGGAGCGATTAGTTGTGCATAGACCCCACCTGCCCGCACATCATTATTTGCAGTAGCCCCACTGGGATTTTTATAATCAATGCTCTGCCAGATATCTTGGGTAGTATTGTTAAGGTTGCCTGCCACATTGGCATAGAGCGGCTTATTACTATTTCCGAATAAAGTGCCTTTATTTAATTTGTATTTTTTAAGATTGCCTTTCCATATACTAGCATTTGATGCCACATCAGGGGCTAGCATAGGTAGATAAGCATAAGCCAATTGATTAGACGCTTGATAGGGATCATTAGGGATAGTAATCGTACCTGATGGCGCTGCAGAAAGCGTCTGATTGAGATCACCCACAAAGTTAACAACACTTCGAATGACATCATCAGTTGACTGCGCTGAATAAAACCCGCCTTCGCCATAGCCCCCTGAATTAGGAAGGGCAGGATGTGATTTTGCGCCCCAATTACAAGCGTTTTTGACGTCTATATTAAATCTACCACCACCTATTATCTTCTCACAGTTATAAAAATCACCTGTTTTTCGATTCCCTTGGGAGTCAGTATAGCTTAATCTACGAATGACTCTCTGCGATTCAGGCAATGTTGAGTCAGTTACTCTATCTATATTGAATACTGAACCAAAGCCCACCACTGCCGTCAATATCTCACGGTCTTGACCTAGAGGGTTAAGACTTGCGTTACGTAGAGCCTGAGCGAAGGCTCCTGTTGCAGGCATACCACTTTTATCTCCTGTACTACCATCTGGTAGTCTGCTGGCTGGTAAAGGTGGTAAGTCAAAACTATTCTTATTCAAAGCAGCTCTCATAATAGGCAAAGCGTCCTCAATCGCTCTAGGTTCGCCATCCGTTAAAAAGTAGATGCCGCGACCATCACAAGTCGAATCAGTAGCTGCAAGAGGGCTTATATATTTAGAACCACTTTTAGAGGCATCAACAGAACCACCAAAGCCACTAGTATTGCCAACACTGTTTATTGTCGTCGTTCCCAACATATAGGCAGCAGCTTCTGCGTAAGCATAGGCGGTTGGTGTAGGACCGTCACTTCTTATATTAGCTACCGCATTTTTGATTGCTGTACGTTGCGCGTCATCTATTAGTTTTGCTGGTACTAGTATTTTCCCAACGCTACTAACAGGGTACTGACCGAGACCAATCGACACCTTTTCTGAGTTTAATTGTGAGCTATTCATCAAAGCAAAGACAGCATCTTGTAACCTAGTTATACGAGTATAGTATTTCTTGCCACCATAATCGCAGTAATATCGAGTATAAGGTGTGGCGTTTTCTGTCTTAATATTTATTGCATTGGTAGCAGTGCCCGTAACTATATTAGGAATATCACAGGAGTTATTTTCCACATCCATCAGATTCATACTAAGTGAAGTATCTAGCATCAATATGATGGTGATCTTACCATTTTCAGCAGACTGATATATCTCAAGATCACCGATAGGCTTACGAGTAGTCGCACTATTGACAGAAATGCTAGTCATCGATAGCGCCATTAGCACCGCAGTCGTCAAAGCCGTCGTGCGCCATGAGTGTCTCTTAGACTGTTTATTACTTGTATTTTTCATGGTCTTATTCCTTTGCTATCAGTACGATTAGCGAGCTGTTTTGCACTACATTTGGTTTGCTATCATGCTATCTATTATGTGAATCTACTTTACTAATTGGTAATTAGGCTACATAACCCTGTTGTAATCTTATCGCCTACTTTATAGCTACCTGCACCGAGAGTGACACAATTAGTACCTTTTGACTGGTTCTCGACGGCCGCTTGCTCATACAATACAGTACTAGGTACGCCAGCGTTAGCCATGCAGCCTGCGATAGTGTTCTTTTTATTAGCGACATTGTCATACTTACTAGTCTGCTTAAAACAACTTTCTGCTTTGACTGCATCACCAGCATAAGCGGGTAATATAGCGGTACTATTGATATCGAACATAAAGGCTTGACTCGATATCTCACCAGTATCTTGACCAATAGTATAGCTACCGAAGGCTTCGTTAGCCGCATTGGGTGGTGTCAATGCTATATTGACCTGCGTCATACTAGCGTTACGATTACTAGCATAGTCTGCCGCGTTCGCAGGATTACAGTAGCCGTTATTGTTGCCTAGTATGTTGCCGCCACTAGCGGTTTTTATCGTGCTTTTACTCACATCTAAAAAGACACCGCGCGGACGAAAGCAAAACACATACTCGTCATCAATACTCTTTGATCCTAAAATAAAATGCCCAAAGGGTCCAATACGTGACAGCATGCTTTTGTAGATGGCACTGTCGCTACTACCATTGATACTCTGCTCTATGCTCTCATTGGCATTATCAGCAGACTGTAGCAGCAAGGTATTGATCTGATCACTGGTCGCCAAACGCAGATCAGTGGTGCTTTGTCTAACGGCTATCACCCCTGCAAATATAATGAGTACCAAAAACAGTAAGACCACAATCAGCACCGCTCCTTGTTGAGTATGTGCTGAGCGCAACTTTGGGTGCGAATACGACTGAGGGTTGGGCATAGTATTCTCCAGTTATGGTGCAGCGAGCTTAGGCTGGGTGGCGACTACAGCCATCATTCTTGCATTACGCAACAGTACTGTCGACTCGTAGCTGCGTCGATAGTATTTGGTGCGCGTCGTATCTGTCTTTAAGGTTTGATCGATCCCAAATATTTGAAAGCTATCATTATCCGTCGATGTGATAAGTGGTGTCGTACTACGAACAATAGCGCCAAACTTTATGGTAGTGATCGGTGGCTTATCGGTTAATGTCAAATAAGTCGTAGGCGATAGGTACGTGGACTGCGTCACATCAGTCTGAACACCGAGCAATATCTGAAACTGATCGACTGCTGGTACGATGACCTCACCAGCATCACCGAAATCAGTGACAGCGCCACCCGTATTCGCAACGCGTCCAGCATCACAGGCTAGTACTAAGTCTTTGGTAGTGGCACTAGCATCAGCACCTGTCGCTAAACGCACAAAATAACGCTCTACTACCCACTCGCTAGCGTCTTCGACTTTGCCGCCTTCACAATCAAATATAATATTAGGCGTCACGTTCTTGTATTGAATAGTTAGCTGATCACTAGCGGTATTGGTGTTTGACAGCGCTCCAGCACTGGCAGTAGTAGTAAGATACTTAGCCTCGGTAGTATTACCAGTCCCCAAGTTGGTCGGCGTCAATACGATACCGCCATGATCAGTGGTACTATTGATGCTGGTGATAGGATTACCCAAATTTGCTAAGCGAAAATGCTCTTCTAAACTCTGTAATGCAAATATACTACTATCTTGTACCTCTGAGGCGCTTTGTTGCACGGTGAGCGTACGCGTATTGATAATGTAGACTTGAATGACGGCTGCTGATATCAGCAATCCTAGAACTAATGAGATCATCAGCTCAATCAGGGTAAAGCCTGCTTGGTGCGTGTCTTTATTACAAGTATTGTTATTACTATCAATATACTGCATCAGTAAGCCTCCGATATCAGACATTGGCTACCTGTCTTGTAGACACCGTTAGCATCTGCACAAGCGGCAACGTCGGTAGCATCTAACATAGCCTTAGTATCATTCCATGCGGTGACAATACACATTTGGCGTTGAATAACTTGAGTAGTCGTAGTCGTAGTCGTAGTCGTATTGGTACCTGGACAGGTGACGACTGCCAACTTTATATCTTCAACGCTTGCCTGCGCTTTGACGACTAAAGCATCACGGGTTGCCAGCTGATTAGTATTACAAGCTTTGTTAGGTACTTGCTTACTATCAACAGTGGTGACGCCATCAGATAAACAGCCACTGCGAGTAATAACCGCATTATCAATAGTGATATTATCCGTAGCACTACTACTAACGATAGCTTGTATGATAGGTATAGCCCCTGTTTTTGTCGGTAATTCAGTGGTAAAACTCGCACCACTGCCTGTCACATAAGCATTAGGGTAAGTACGCATGACCTCAGCCAAGTTACGTACGATGGTTAATGACTTAGTACGGACTAAGCTCTCATCAGTGGCACTAACAGCACGAACCTGCAGCGCACTAAAGCCTAATACTGCAACCGATAGCAGTAAAACGGCTACTAGTACCTCTACCAACCCCACACCGTGCTGCATTGTTTTATTCATCCGCACGTTCCTCCTGTTTGGTTAGTAATAATAGAGACTTTTGTCACAACAACCTGTCGTGATATGGCATTAGTATTGCTGTCGCAAATAGTATAGGTGCGCTTATCAGCAGTTTTACTCGGTTGAAAATCTATCGCAGTCGCGGTATTTGCAGCCTCATCAACGGCGCTGATACTACTTTTGGCATTATAATTATAATGAGCTATATTAGCCGATAACGTAATGGATTTTTTAGTAGAGCTATCATCAACACTTACTACAACTTTCTGCCGACGAATAATACTTTCAGCCTTGGCCTCTTTTAATGCATTAGCAAGGGTCGCCGTAGTTGACTTAACCCGCTGATTGGCTAATTGAGTGCTGATACTAGGTGCAGCAATGCTGACAATAATAGCGATTATCGCAATGGTAATCATCAGCTCAATAAGCGTAAAGCCTGCGCTGGTCTGTCTATAAAAGGCGCTATTAGTTATCGATGCATTCACAGCCGAATCCTATTTATTTGCTTAATCATACTAATGGTGATATTCACTTATAAGTGACATATAGACTAACTTTGACTAGATATTCACCATAGTATTTATTAGTTATATGCTTGATCTTATGTTTAATCGCTGCAATATTCGTACCATCACATATATTACATCGTTTTAACGATTTAATTAATAAAGATGAGATGAACTTAGCTAACGTTTTATAGTAGACATATAAAAATCTTTATAAACCAAACAGTTATCATTATTATACAGGATGTCTACATGGAATGTTACTGATGATATTAGGCGTAAGCTAATTACTGCCATGCGCTAAGGCATAGGCATAAAATCTATAATTATGACTGTTAGTATTTGCAGAGTTAGAGCTTGTATTGGCTCCATATTGAGCATCAACCGTCTCATACAGCGCTCGCGCTAAGGCTTGTAAGCTAGCACCCGTCGTTGCGATATCATCAAATAATAATAAGCGTTTAGTCGGTGGTAATTCGGTGACCATAAAAGCATCATTAAGGTTGGCTAAGCGTTCGCTACGGCTCAAGCCCTGCTGGCTAACCGTACTATCAATACGTACAACACCGTGCCACAATGGGATTTGCCAGTGCTTAGCCAAATAAGTTGATAGGATAGTCACAGGATCAAAGCCGCGCTGACGTAAGCGCTTATCGGTAGTCGGCATCGGTACAATGACGCTATTGCTACCATTGCAGCCTGTAGGCCGTGGCAACTGGCGCAATACATGAATGAGTAATGGTAGCTTAGTCATATCCTCAGAATGCTTAAAGCTGCGAAAGGCTTGACGGATAGGATAGTCATAAAAAGTCGCCGCCTGAATAGGCAAAGCAAGGTTTGAGGCGATATCAACGGCGAAAGGGTCTGGCAGCCAACTTATACTGTGCTGACAGTGCTCGCATAGTAGTCCACTGTTGAATACCGTAAAGATCGACTTAGTAGCCGATGCCATACAAGCAGATGCCGCACTAGACTGTGGCATACTGCGCTGGATATGACAAAGCTGACAGCGGCTATAAAGATACTCAGCCAGCCAAATCCCAAATTGATAAGGAGGTAGACGTGCCATGACTACCTCCTTATTAGCTCGTTAGGGATGACTGATTAAAGATAGCTTATTAAAGATGAATTATGCTACCCAATTATAAGAACACATTTAGAGCATGTCTGATCTTAAAACCCTTTCCAGTCATTTAGCACGATACCAACCCCAACAGCGGTGTTTTCATGGTTATAGTCGATAATAGACTCGCCATAGCCTTGGAACAGCTGCACATAGCCGTTGACATTGTTAGATAACGGGAAAATATAATCAATTTGCGCCGCGCCCTTACTGGTAGAGGGGTTATAGCGCAAGGTACCACTAATGCTCTGCTGATTGGCTAAATCGTATAAAAACTTAATGTCGCCATAGCCCATGAAGTCCTCAATATCTTCATTATCTTCACTGCTATCGTCCTCATTACCTACTCGTGTCCACACACGCGGCACAATTGAGAATTTGCCCCATTCAGCACCCGCCATCAGATACGCACGATTCCACGACCGTGATACTGGATCAGCCTTACCATTAGAGTGATGCATTGCTCCTGCACCTAGCATACGCAGACGACCGCCAAAGGGTAGATTGGCAGTGACAGGTTGCGTTAAGAATATCTCTGGCTGGTAATCAGTCGCTCGAAATGGTCGCGAGTTATCCTCGTTATAGACTTGCCAGTGCGCTTGCTGAGTATAACCAAACCATAAGTCAGCGTTGGTATCAAACAAATCCTCACCGACTTTGGTCTTTAGTGATAACTGAAATTTTAGCTCAGTATTACGGACATCATTAGAGGTCGATGGTTCACCCGCTTGAGAGGGGCTACTAGGATTTAGATTGGGATCCACAGTGTAATACAATGGCAAGACATAGTTCGGTCGATACGGTCGAATGGTCCAAGTACCACGCTGGCTGTTTTTATCCAAATCATAAGCCAAGCTGAGTGGCGAATATTGCTCAATATCTGCTTGAGTGACGCCGGCATCTACTAGTATTTGAGATTCACTTTTAGTCAGTCCTACAGTATCTAAGGTGACATTGTTTGACTGATTAGCTGCTAGATCATTATCAAAATCTTGATCATTAGCCGCAAGATCATTATCAAAAGCTTCATCGCCTGCTAATATAATTTGCGGATTACCAGTAATCGTAGATTTGATTGTCTTAACCAAATCTAGCGATTGCTTGGTCGCCGTATTCGTCTCACCTTGGGTGGCAACTTTATCAAAACAGGCCAAGCGTGCAGTATCGGTTGTGACTTGAGTACACTCAAAAAACAGCTTCGTTTGCTGTGCGACAAAGGCTTTGCTAACCGGTTTGCGACTGGCCATAGGCGTATCTGGATTTTTTAATTTGTCATAAATAACTTCTGGGGAGTCGTCATCTTGCTCAACTAATACGCCAGTAGCAGGCAATTCGGTAAAACGATCATCCGTAACCGCCTGAGCATGTATCGCAGTAGCACTTAGAGCCAAACCAATAGCTAGGCTCAAATAACTTTTTGAGCGATGACTTGTAGTCGTTACACACCCAGCGTGACGCTGCGAGATAATATGAGCAAACATAGAAATCCTTTATCTTAAATGGCGGTAGTGGCAGTAATGCCAATAGACGATCTAGCAGATGAGCTAATGAATGAAGAGGAACTTTTAAGTATTAGATATTGTTGCTTTATTGTAATAAAAATAAGGTCACTATACTAGCTTTATCATTATTAAATATCCTTATGAGTAAATGATACAGAGCCAGTCATTTTTAAATAAAAAGTCATTAAAAAAGCCAGCGACTATTTTAATAGTCGCTGGCTTTTGACACTAGTACCTTGAGGTCTATTATTTATTTAGTTCCGTTAAGGTTTGCTCAAACTGGGCGCGACCTGTCTCACCGACTTGTTTATTGACCAGTTCACCGTCTTTGTAATACAGCAGCGTTGGCGGGCCAAACAGCTGATAGCGTGCTAAGATCGCTTTTGAGTCCTCAGTAGTATCGGTGATATCCAAGCGGACCAGTTGCCAGTCTTGCATTTGCGCGGGACGATTGGTGAATAAGTTTTTATCCATTATTCGACATTCAATACACCATTCGGCGGTCACATCGACTATGACTTTAGGGTTAGCCGCCGTAATAGCATCAAGCTCTGCTAAGCTCGTAATGTTCTTATCAGTGGTGTGATTTGCAGATAGATTCTGACTACCTATCTGCCCTGTTGGTGATTGCATAATCGACGTGGCGCTTATAGACTCTAGTGGCTGTAGGCTATCATCATTGCCTAATGCTGCGCCGACGACCAAAATGATGGCCCAAATACCAACGATCAAACCCAGTGCTTGGGTGAGTATCCTGCCTTTGCCAAGCCAGCTCCACGCCCAAGTTGCCACCACCATAAACCATAACGCCCAAACCAGTAGCATAGCGGATGAAATAAATACCCGCTCAATCAATAACAGTGCTACGGCTAATAGCAGCAACGCAAAGCCGATTTTGACCCAGTTCATCCACTCGCCAGCCTTAGGCATAATACTGCCTTGGGTTGCGCCAATGAGAATAAGCGGTGCGGATAAACCAAAGCCAAGCATGAATAATGCAGCGAAACCAAGTAGCGGACTGCCGATAGTGGAGACGGCCAATAGGGCACCAAATAATGGCGCAGAAACACAAGGGGATACGACTAACGCGGATAAAAATCCAGCGGCTAAGCTACCCCCTGCGCTCCCTAATTTGCTATCCCCTGCTTGGCTTAAGCCTTGCATCTTGCTACTGATGGCACGTGGCAAGCGAATACTAAATAAGCCCAGCATATATAGCGCAAGGAGCACAAAAACTATCGCAAAACTAATCAGAATAATCGGATTTTGTAGCCAGCCAATAATCCCTAAGGACTCACCAAATACGGCAATCAATGCCCCTAAAATACCGTAAGCAGTAGCGACACCGATAGCGTAACTGGTCGTTAGTATGACGCCTTTTTTTACCGTTGGGTGTTCTTGACGTCCTACAATGTTGGCGACGATAGGTAGCATCGGTAGCACGCATGGTGTAAATGCCAAGCCTAAACCTGCTAAGAATAACAATAGCATTGCCAACCAAGGATGCTCAGCTAAGCCAAACGGATCAGCCTCGTCTACATTAACACTTGCCTCTGCGCTGTTGATATTACTGATACTGTCACCAACTGGATTACTATCGGCACCAGACATAGTATTGCTGTCAGCGCCTGATATCGAATTAGTATCATCACCTGATATAGAGTTAGTGTCTGCTCCAGTTATAGTGTTCGTATCAGCACCTGATATAGAATTGGTGTCAGCGCCAGAGAGCGTATTAGTATCTGATCCAGTTATAGTATTAGTGGTGGCAGGTTCGGCACTATCATTTTTGGCATCACTTTCGGCATCACTTTCGGCATCGCTTTTAGCAATACTATCTTGATTCGTGTTAGTAGCGGTTGCCGTAGCAGCAATCGTAACCGTGGTTTTTATCTTTTCAGGCGGATAGCACAGCCCTGCTTTGGCGCAGCCCTGCCAGCCGATAGTGAGATCAGCATTAGTGATACTTTTGCCAGTAGCACTCGTCAAAGTGGTCGTCGCCACCATAGTCGATTGGTCAAATACCGGCACTTTACCAAAGGTCGGATCGTCAATCATCACAGGCGTGCGATTAAAAGTGAAAGGCGTAGCGCTGACACCAGCAGGCAAAGTTAGCTTGAGCTGATCTTTATAGACATAATGTTCAGGCGTAATAGTAAAGTTAACCGCTAATTGCGACCCTTTAGCAGTCGCTTTATTAATACTATTAACCTGAAAGGCTTGATCGACTGGCAAAAACTTGGCTTGCGCGTCGCTTTTGTTATTACTAAATAAATCGCCTAAGCTGGCGGCTTGCACTGTCGTTGTAGCGCTCAGTCCAGTGACTAATGTTGCTGAAGTTACTAGGCTGGTACTGGAAAGCGCCAATGCTAAAGCGTAAGATTTTCTGCAGGTAGCTTTTTTATTTAATAATATTTTGTTTGCTGGTGTCTTTGTGAACATGAAAGCTACCTTTATTGCTTATGTTTGAAACTTGCTGCTGATTGCTTTTATAATAATGAACGATAAGCTCATTATTAACGAGTCATTTAAGGGCTACTTAGCCGCTAAGATATTTACGCTCGTTTTAATCTTTTCAGGCGGATAGCACAGTCCTGCTTTGGCACAACCTTGCCAACCAATGACTAAATCAGCGTTTTTAAGCGGTTTGCCATTAGTAGAAGTCAAGGTCGTCGTGGCAATCATAGTGGCTTGATCGAATACGGGTACGCGACCAAAAGTAGGGTCATTCACCGAGACGGGCGACTGGCTAAAGGTAAATGGCGTAGCTCGCACCCCTTTAGGAAAAGTCAAAGTCAAACGGTCTTTATAAACATAATGCTCTGGGGTGATCTTGAATTTAATAGCTAGCTGCGTACCTTTAGAAGTCGTCTTTGCGGTATCGACTACCCCAAAGGCTTTGTCTACTGACAAAAACTTGGATGATGAGCTTTTATTATTACCGAATAAGTCACTGAGACCCGCGGCTTGAGCCGTCATAGTTGTCGCGCCCATTGTAGCTACCAGCACTGCGCTAGTTAAGGCTGACTTCACAACATGAGACTTTTTTGATAAGTTAAAAGACATAAAGAGAGCACCTTATTATTTTGTATTCTTGAAGCTTGAATTTTGCAAAGGTAGTTTTTATAACGGTAATTTCTTAACAGTAGTTCTAAGATGGTTTTAATATTCGGTGTTTATGATGTCAATTATCGTCTATACAATAATAAAAGCAATGATCGCAACATCACTGCTGTAAGTAAGATACATGATAGAAATACGAGTTTTCAAGCCGCAATAAAGGATCGGCAATAAAAATATCAACCAATAAGACTTTACTGGTTGATATCATAAGTAGCTAACAGCAATCTGCTCGAGCGAAGTCTTTATATGAGACTAAATCTGAGCATAGATATCCGCATCGAGACCTTCTCCGCCCTGCTGGTTATCGCCACCTAAAGAGAATAAATCATAAGGCTTACCTTCACTGCCAGGAGCGACATATTGCATCTCATTCTCCCAACCATCTGTGGGATAGCCGCCTTTTATATAGCCACCATCAGGATAGTTTTTGGCATCCGCTGGCGGGGTAATTAGGGCATCCAAGCCTTGCGCTGTTGTGGGATAGCGCGAGTTATCCACTTTATACATATCTAAGGCATTAGATACGGTAGCCAATGCGGTTTCTGTCGTTTTCACACGAGCTTTATCACTTTGTCCAACGACTCTTGGCACGACCAAGCCTGCCAAAATAGCTAAAATCACGATAACAACCATGATTTCAATTAGGGTAAAGCCAGATTGGCTATGAGGTAGTATTTTAGAGTTTAGTTTCTTATCAATTATAGTCGTCATTAATATCGTCGCTCTTGGTGATTCATGGTTCATTTTAAAAAATAATATGCTTGATTAATAGCCACTATAGACTATGATTTTAAAATTATCTACTTATGAAAGTTGTTATTAAAACGTATCTCATCCTGCCAAATCATTCATATTAACGATAGGTAACATCACTGCCATAACGATAATCATGACCACCACACCCATCAACACCAGCATCAATGGCTCTAATAGCGCAAGTAAAGTACTGATAAAGTTGGTCGCCTCTGCTTCTTGCATATTGGCGGCGCGGCTCAGCATATTTTCAAGCTCACCTGAGTTTTCACCACTTTTTATCATCTGCACCATCATGGGCGGAAAGTAGCTGGAGCGCTCAAGCTGGCTTGAAAGACTAGCACCCTCGGTGACCCGATCAGACGCAGTGATAATAGTGCGTTGAATATGCAAATTAGTAGTAACCGCAGCGCCAATATGTAGCGCTTCAATTAAAGGCACACCTGAGCGCACTAATATCGCCAATGTACTGGCAAAACGCGCGGCATTGAGCCCTTTGGAAAGTCGAGCCAGTACAGGCAATCTAAGCACTACACTGTCAATAGTTAACTTGCCCGCTTGCGTATGCGCAAAGCGATAAAACAAAAAGGCGGTTGCCACTGACACTATGAGCATCAGCCACCACCATTGGGTAATTAGATTCGATAACGCCAGTACAATCTGAGTGATGAGTGGTAGAGCCTGCTCAGATTGCTCAAAGACTTTGACGATTTTGGGCACAACAAAACTCATAAGTCCGATGATCACTGCCAGCGCCATAACCATCAGCACAATAGGATAAATCATCGCCCCTTGGATTTTCTTTTGCAAGGCAAAGCGGTTTTCGGTGTAGTCGGCTAATTGATTAAGAATAAGATCTAGATGACCTGACTTCTCACCAGCGGCAATGGTGGCGATATATAGCGGTGGAAAGCTAGCAGCTTGCTGTAGCGCGCGAGCTAGACTTAAGCCCTCTAACACATGTGAGCGCACCGCTAGCATTAAGGACTTGATATGGGTTTTGGGTGATTGCTTGGCGACAGCGGCTAAGGTTTCTTCTAATGGAATACCTGCTGCCAGCAACACCGATAGCTGGCGCGTCAGTAAAGCTAGCTCATAAGCAGAGGGCTTCTTATAACGGCTTTTACTTGAGCTTTGCTTATCGTTGACTGCGTTAATCTCAACGGGCGTCCATGCTTTGTCACGCAGCTGCTGACGTATTTGCCGTGCCGAGTCACCCTCAAGCAGGCCCTTTTGCATCGCCCCTTGGTCATCAAGCGCTTTGTAGTGGTAAGCTGGCATAGCTTTGAGCATCCTAGAGCGAGCGAAAGGTTACTTAAAAATATTTAGTGAACAATTTAACTCTAAAAAAGCGGCGTCGAGTCACTACTATCAGGCATGATACCTTGCAATAGCAAAACATCTAAATGCTGCTGCTGGAGTTTTTTATCAAAATCATTGACCTCAGCAATGAGCATTTTCTCAATTCGCTTGTCACTGGCATAGACGCTCAATCTAGCACAAATAACCGCCAGCTGATAAATGCGTTTTTTGCAGTAGCCATCGAGTCCTTGTAATAAGCGTACCATATGCGGGGTCTCAAGGCTGGCGTAATCATAGTCCAAGATTACCTGAGAGCCAAGTGCGGTAACGCCATAGCTAATCGACAGATGCGCACAAAAGTAACAGCTAAATAAATAACCGATGACATGGCCAATATAGTAAGCGCGATCATAGGTAAAGCTACTCACGCCAAAGTGACTAAGCACATAGCTGTTGAGACTGGCAAGATCTGCTATTGGCTTAGGATGTTTGAGCTTACCGACCGTCGGCACGCATAAAGGGTTATGACCGTCTTGGACGGTGAGTTGCCAGCCTGCAGGTTGCTGGGCAGGCATGTGGCTTACGATATCAGCGATGATATCATCAACCACATGAAGCTGTTGCCAGAGACGCTCAATAGCATCAATATCTAACAATCCTCGCTTATCAAGTTGCTGTGATAGTAGATATTGCTGACGCTCTAAAAATTGCGACTTTAGATTTTGTACCAAATATGTTGGACGATTATTGGCAGAAGCTTGATATAGCAGACGCGTACGCGCATGCTGATTACGATACAAAGCCAAACGCTGATCAGCAACACTAGTTTCGTTGGCAGTAGTAACAACAGCATCTACGGCACTATCACTGTACTTTGCAAGTAAGCCTTTATCAGATAAACCTTTATCAAATGAACTTTGTACGCCAGCATCAGTTTCAGCAATCATACTGGTGGCTGGTACTATAAATAAATCTAGTAGCTCAGATTTAGTAAGGGCTATAACAGCGATGTTTTGTGACATATTATCAGACTGCTGTGTTGCCAGCTCTATAGCTGTTGCCTGCTCAGTAGTAGTAGACTTATCTGTAGCAGTCGTATTGCTAGCAAGCTTATGGCTAGATTTAGCTGAAGTTTTATCTGTCGTGTTAAGCGTCGGTTGAGTCATAATCTGCTAGCACCAATAAAAAGTAAATCTAGTCGCCTGTTATAAGTAGCCGCATACGCTTAACAATAATAGCTCAAGCAAAAGCCGCCAGCTTATTAGGCTATAGTACCTTAACTGCGAAAGCTTGTCAGCTTTCGCACTAATGGATATAAAGAAATACTTATCAGCCATAAAAAATAGCGTTAAGAATGATAGCTTCTTAACGCTATTTTTCGATGCTATTGAGCTTCACAGTAGAGCAGGTTCTCATTCAGCAAAATTCATAGTTAAGCGATTAGCTTTTTTTGGTGCATCTGGCGGTAAGCTTTTGGTGATACACCATAAACCCGCTTAAAGGCTTGGCTAAAGGTCGAGTCTGAGGCATAACCGACCAGCTCGCTAATACGACTAATACTATTCTGTTGCAGACGCAAATAACGTGCTGCTAGACGCAAGCGGTAATCGATCAGATAAGTCAATGGCGGCATACCTACGACATCCTTGAAACGCTGAGCAAAACTTGAGCGCGACATACCTGCAACCTCAGCAAGCTTATTAATAGTCCAAGCTTTATTAGGCTCATAATGCATAGCCACTATTGCTTTTGCCAAATACGGATCTTTCAGCGCTTTTAACCAGTTATCAGTTGCTTCAGGCATACTTTCCACATAAGTTCGCAAACACTCAATCATCATAATACTGGCCCAATGATTGATGACCGCCGTTCTACCCATACGCTCTTTTTCGGATTCTAAAGTCAATAACTTGACTTCAACATCAACCACCCCAAATCTGCCATCAGATTTCTCACTCAGCTCAGGCAGTAATGTAGGCAATACTGATAACAAAGGACGGATCATCTCTTTATCATATTGGCACTCAATCAAGATTAAACAAGCATTCATATCGCCTTTGCTGCCCAGCTGAACCACACGGTCTTGATTAGCCGCCAGCACTTGATCTAAAGGCTTTGCATCATCGCCATTATAGCCATTATAGCCAAGCGCGTAACTAATATGCTGAGAGGCGTCAGATATCATCAAAATATCGCCTGCATTCGTCTGTCTTACCTCCTCTCCAACATCGATACAAAACCCACCAGATAGCACAAGATAAAATAAAATAGTATCCTTTTTATCAATAGAATAAGACCAATTGCCGGCCCCATTCAAACGATAGTATTTGGTCTCGAGCAAATTTACGTTCTGTAGCAATACGCTTAATGCGTCCATTGATAATTTCCTTAACGGCTCATTGGTTAATCTACCCAACCGTAGAAAATAAACCACCTACTAGATGCCACACAAGGTAAATCGTTTATTTTGGACTTTACATGAGAATATAAATACGTTAACACACTTTAAGTTTTTTTTAAGAAGAGTGCTATCCGCATCCCTAATAATCTTTTGCTTGAAACGCAGTCAGAGGATTGCCTATCTTCACTAAAAATTAATATAATCTGAAGTATTATTTAAATATTCTTAATAATTATATACTAAAAAGGTAATAAAAATAAGGTCAAGCCGTAGGTAGGGAGTAGCAAGTACAAAAATGATTGGCATAAATATAATGCTAGTCATTATGAAAAATATAAAATGCAGACGAAAAAAAATGCCAAAAGAGGCATAAGTAGTTTTAACAATTAATGAGTTATAGATACTATAAAATATGGGGCGACTGATGGGACTCGAACCCACGACAACCGAGATCACAACCCGGGGCTCTACCAACTGAGCTACAACCGCCATAACTGTTGCCAACGATCAGCAATATTGACAGGCTAAATGGTGCGCCTGGCAGGATTCGAACCTGCGGCCACCTCCTTAGAAGGGAGATGCTCTATCCAGCTGAGCTACAGGCGCTCTTAAGGGCTTTTTATATATTTAGCTTTTGCTCTCATTCAAATAACTGACTTTGAGCAATTAAAGCATTATACATAAAAAAAAGCCTGTAAGGCTCTTGAAATAGATGGTCGGAGTGATAGGATTCGAACCTACGACCCTCTGGTCCCAAACCAGATGCGCTACCAAACTGCGCCACACTCCGATGTACTCTATCATCTCGATAAAACGTGTTGTTTTAACAAACTAGCAAAGCTGCTAACTGGCTAACGTTCCTCGCTATCGAGGTGCACATATTAAGGGCAAAAGCAGATGCTGTCAACCGCTATTTTCAATTTATTTAAAATAAAGTCTAATTTTTATCAAACAGCTTTTTATTAGCTTAAAATTTTAGCCAAAATAGCTTCACTTTTTAGTAATCAATGATTTATTTATTGATTGCCAGTCGTTCAAAGTCCCTGTCAATACATTAAAGGGCATAAGCCATAGCTGAGTGTGATTGGTCTGCTCTGAGCGACTCGTTGAGCGGTGCTGCTGTAGAGCAACAGGTTGGCGCGTGTGATCAATGACAGGATAAACTAGCCAAGCTTGCGTGGCTTGATAAGCTTGCGCGTAGCTGGTTAATTGATAAGCATCGCTAGCACTAATGGCATTGGCCTGCGCTAAAGCCTTCCATTTAATATCTATGACATGGCTGTACGTCAAAACCTTTGTATTGTCATAGTTGTTGTCATAAGTATTATCACGAGGCGTATTTTGACCAACAAGTAAGTCAGGCCGTATAGACAAGCAGTTCTGTCCCCACTGATCGCGCAGCCAGCTATGCTGCGCTTGATAAAGTGCCTGATAGCCATCATCGAATTGCGCAAACATCTTCGTGATACGCAAACTTGCCCATTGCTCAAAAGCTTGGTTCATATTGAATAATAGACACAATCGCGGCTGATTAGATGCTGTAGCTCTAAAGGTATCATTTGTATGATTTAACTTAAGGCTACTGCCTGTTTGTAGGCTTGCTTGTTGTCTGCACAGTAACCAGTAAGCCCAGTCCAAAAGCTGCTGTGCTATATGGAGCTGAGAGCGTATCAAAGGCTGAGTATTGAGCTGGGTTTTAGCCGACTTATACAGGGCGCTGAGCTGGCGCAGCTCATGGGTACTAAAAGCGCTTACCGCACGCCATGCTGATAAATACTTAGCGGATAATGAGGGTACTAAGCTTAAGTGTTGTGAAGATAAAGACTGAGATAATAGCGGTTCTAGTAAACCTAACGCGCTTTTGATTAGGCGATTACTTAGCGTATCTTGGCTTAAATGACTCACTTCGCTGATCATTTTATGCGGCTGTGCGCCATTATGTCTTAGCTGCTCTTTGATCAATAACTTGCCCTGCAAGCTAGAAGCGTTCTGAGTGAGGGTCTGATAACCTTGTGTCGGTTTGTAGAGTGCTATCAGCTGCATAAACTGCTTAATCAACCATTCGGATATCGGCAAGGTCTGCATGGGTAGTGATGCTAGCACCTCGACATCACCGCTGAGCTGATCTAAGGTCTTATAATGGGGCTGCCGATCGCAGTCTTTATGAAATAAATCACCTAACATCTGCTGCACCCACAGGCGTGTTACAGCGATATCTTTAGGGTCTTGGCGGCTATTAATACTGTTGCTTTCATTAATAGGCTTCGGCAATATCTCCAGCGTCATACTACTTGGCAGTACAATAATGCCGATGTAATGACCGACTTTTAGCTGCCACTGTCCACTCTGACGCTTGAAACTAAAAACGGCAAACTCTTGGGTTAAGAGCCAATCAAAATCAGCCGCTTGACTAAAGTCATTGACCGTCAAGCGTTGATGCTCAAATACGCTCATAACACTTGTGTTGGTGCTAACAGATTTCGCTTCACTGTTTCTATGATGAGTTTTAAAGCTGTCAGGACTAGAATGTCTTGACTCAAAGTCATCGGTTAACCTAGAACGGGTTATAGTTTCTGTAAGCATTGTATGATTATCTGCCTTAATGTTCTCTCGAAATGCTTGTTTTTGATATCAATACAGGCGCTGATATACTTTAGCAGTAGTAAACTCACCCGATCTAGCGATCAGCTGTGGATTTATTTGGTAACTCGTTACGCTCATAGATTGCCCCAAAAAGCCGCTTGGTGTACTAAATCCTGTATTAAAATTGGCCTGCTGCGTTTGATGGCCAGAGCGATCATCAATTTGTATCTGCGCATCTTGAATAAACTGCAACCCAAACGGCTGCGACTCATCATTGAATAAATACTGTAATAAGCCAAGCTGACCACCAGTCGCCTGCATTAACTGCGGAATGATCTGTTCTATCAATGCGGTTTGCAGAGTCTCTACAGTGTCAATTGACCATAGAAAAGCGTGACCCAACTGCGCCTCCACGCCTAACGTTTGCACAATACGCTGATTAAAGCCTGCTAATATCTTGGCCAAATCTATTACTGACTCTTTAGGCTCATCTTCATCGTTTCCATCAATTCTGGTATCAGAGCATTGAATAGTCGCTAATAGCTCAGGTTTTGGCGGACAGTCAATAAAGCGAAAACGCCGACGCATCGCCATATCAAGGGGCGCAAGCGAATGATCTTGAGTGTTCATTGTCGCATAGATATCGACATTACTTGGCACGCTAAAGAGTCGTCCAGAATAGGCCAGCTGTACTTGCATAGCCTGCGCTTGCCCGCTACGCTTATTAGGCTCGATTAGACTGAGTAGCTCGCCAAATACTCGTGATACGTTCGCCCGATTGATCTCATCAATCAGCATCGCATAGCGCTGCTTGGGATCGCTTACGGCGCGCTGACATAATTTTAAAAATGCGCCATCCTGAATATCATAGCGCATTTGAGAGCCCTGCCCCTGTGACCCAATCGCACCTATAATAGGTCGAATCCCCTCGACAAACTCTTCATAACCGTAAGCTTGATGAAAGCTAACCATGCTATAGCGTTTGATGCTGATGTTTTGGTCGCTTGCAGGCGTATGCTCATGCTGTGCTTGCTTAAGCTCTATCAGCTGCTGCGCCAAATCCTTTAATAATGGCAAACTATCTGCTAATAAATACCAAGCACCGCTTTGATCTTTATCAAAATAAGCTTGGCTGGCACGATGATCACAGCTGACCGTTGCAGACTCTATAGGACTGTGCATTTGCAGCACTGACCATGCCGTGCTATTCAAATTCTTAGCGCGTGCATTTTGCGCCGCTTTCGCTACAAAAAACTCATGCGCGACAATTTCAGGCACTTTTGCCAAGTCCTGTTGTTGATCTTGTAAGTCCAATAGCACTAAACACACGACTTTCCGCCAGCTCAACGGCTGCAATAACTGAGTTAATAATGCCTGCTCACTTAATGTTGGCAAATGATCGGTATACTGCTTGGCAATTTGTAATAGCTGATACGTTTTACCTGTACCTGCAACCCCAGTATAAATAATATTGGTCGCTGTAGTGATCGAGGTCTTAGAGGAAGTACTAGAAACATCGTGCATAATTAACCTATAAAATACCGCAAAATAGACTGTGAATGACAAAATTATATTACTAGGCTAATCGTTACGTTGCCGTTAGCTTATTATTTTTTAAGCGCAGCAGTCTATGTTATTCATACTAAAAAAGCGCTAGTTAATGCTACCATAGTTATATCACTATAAAAAACTATGTGTCTAAAATCAGTAGCTTAAATACAGGTCGTAGTGAGCAATCATCCTACTTATCATCATTGCTATTATTAAATTGCTACATCTTTTTAATTTTTATAAGACCTACCAGTTATTAAAATCAGTTATTAAAACCCAAGGAATATGACATGTCAGAGCTGTTAAATAAACTATCCAATAAAGCAAAAGAGACTAAGCTTCCTAAGCTCTCTGCCAGAATCACTGATGCTATCACGTCACAAGACAAGCCTGCCAATGATAAGCTCAAGCCGATCAACAATCAGTTTACAAAGCTGTTGTCAGTAACTAAATATCTACCCGCTGGCACGCGCTCAAAGATATTATCCAAAGCGTTTGGCAAAGTTGTGCCTTATGTCGGTACTACGGGCGTCTACTACGAAACTGTTGAGCCTAATGAGGTCGTGGTCAGTTTAAACAACAGCAAGGCGGTACAAAACCATATTGGCACTGTGCATGCGGTTGCTGTCACTTTGCTCGCAGAAACGGCTACTGGTTTTATTTTGGGTCTAAACTTACCTAGCGATCGAATATTATTGATTAAGTCGTATTCGGTTAACTTTTATCGTCCCCTCAAAAAGGGACAAATAGCGGCTATTGCTACGTTGTCTGATACGCAACGTTTAGAGATTTTAGAGACACCTAAGGGTGAAATGATTATCCCTTGTGTCATTAATGATCGCGAGTCCGATAGCGCGCGCGACCCGATCGTCGTTGAGATGACTTGGGCGTGGATACCCAAATCTGAGCTGGAAGCCCGCCGTCAAGGTAATAATAGCAAAACGCAAAGCACAGAATCTGCGAATGATGTAGCTGACAGTAACATGGCTCACGATAAATCAGCTTCAGATAAAGCTGACAAGCTTCAAAATACCTAGTAAGTATTAGAGCATGTTGACGCTTTTTTTAGGCTATAAAATCATTAAATAATCAGAGCGTCATCCAGCATGGCGCTCTCTTTGGTGACGCGCAGTACTTCCTCTAAAGTGGTTCGGCCAGCTATTACCTTGTGCAGACCATCAGCACGAATAGACGGTGTCAGCTTACGTGCATACTCCTCAAGCTCGTACTCTGCGGTATTGCTGTGAATCATGCGGCGCATGGTATCGTCGATAGGTACAACCTCATAGATTGCCGTACGACCCTTAAAACCTGATTGATTGCACTTATCACAACCGACCGCTTTGGGTATCTTTATTGGCGTATTAGCCGCTACGTCAATCTCAGTGAATAATTTGGCTTGCTCGCTATCTGCTGGCTGCCAGCTATGACAATGGGAACACAAAGTACGCACTAAGCGCTGAGCGACAACACCAATCAAGGATGAGGATAATAAAAACGGTTCAACACCCATATCTTGTAAGCGGGTTACCGCCCCAATGGCGCTATTGGTATGTAAAGTAGATAACACTAAATGCCCTGTTAATGAGGCTTGTACGGCGATTTCAGCGGTCTCAAGGTCGCGAATCTCACCAACCATCACCACATCAGGATCTTGGCGCAACATCGCGCGTAAACTCTTAGCAAAGGTCATATCGACCTTGTTATTAACTTGCGTCTGCCCGATACCATCAAGCTGAAACTCAATTGGATCCTCAGCGGTTAAGATATTACGAGTTTGATCATTCAAGTCAGTTAAGCCTGCGTATAGTGTCGTCGTTTTGCCAGAGCCTGTCGGCCCTGTGACCAAAATAATACCGTGTGGCTGATAGATAAGGCGAGTCAGCTCTTGATAATCATCATCTGATAATCCTAGATAAGTCATGTTTAAGCGCCCTGCTTGCTTATCGAGTAAACGCATGACTACCCGTTCACCAAAGCTTGAGGGCAGCGTCGATACCCGCACATCGACTTCACGACCCGCTAAGCGTAAGCTAATACGCCCATCTTGCGGCACGCGCTTTTCAGCGATATCCAGCTTGGCCATAACTTTAATACGCGAGACCAGCAATGGCGCTAACTGCCTTTTTGGGGTGATAATTTCTTTGAGTTCACCATCGACGCGAAAACGCACCACTAAGCGTTTTTCAAAAGTCTCGATGTGAATGTCTGAGGCATTGAGACGAATGGCTTCAGATAGCAGCGCATTAATCAGCCGAATAATGGGCGCATCGTCTTGAGAGTCCATCAGATCTTCGGTCTCAGGAACACTATCGGCCAAGCTATCTAGATCAGGATGATCCTCAAGACCAGCTGCAATATGCTGCGACTCACCTGTGTTACCCGCATAAGAGGCATTCATACGTTTTTCAAAGTCATCTGCGCTGATGCTCTCATAGACGGGTATGCCGCGTATGCCTTGCTGCTGCATAAACCGTACCGCTTCATTAATAGCCGATAGTGGCGTCGCTTTGGTTAATACCAGCGTAGGTGGTAGCTCAGGGTCGATCGCCAATACAATCAATAGCTGATGGCGCTTGGCAAAAGGGTATGGCAATTGCATCATAAGAATAACCTGATAAAAGTAGCCTAATAAAAATTAACTTGCTAAAAAACAATCTGATAAAATTTAACTGTCTTATAACTGGCTGAGGGCGCGTCGAACCTCCACCTATAACGCGTTGGTCATGACCGCGTTAGCACAAAAAATAGCGTTCGTGAGCTGGCATGAGTTTGTTATACTAACATTTTGTATTATCTACAGCATGTCATCAATCAGTAGATATGGTATTTTACTTATTTTAACCTTATCACTTATACGCACTGAGATTCTATATATGTCACAAGTTACTTCTAATGAGCAAGACTTATTGATATCTGACAGCTTTACAGTAGGTAGTCGCACGTTTTCATCAAGGCTATTGGTTGGGACGGGTAAGTATAAAGATATGAGTGAGACAGGTCACGCTATTGCGGCCTCTGGCGCTCAGATTGTCACGGTGGCTATTCGTCGAACTAATATAGGTCAAAACCGCGATGAACCTAATCTGTTAGATGTGATTTCCCCTGATAAATACACTATCTTGCCGAACACTGCTGGCTGCTTTGATGCCGATAGCGCGGTACGCACTTGTAAGCTCGCCCGTGAGCTATTGGGCGGACATAATCTAGTCAAGCTTGAGGTATTAGGTGATGAAACCAGTCTTTATCCTAATGTTATGGAAACCCTAAAAGCGGCCAAAATATTGATCGACGATGGCTTTGAGGTGATGGTTTATACCTCAGATGATCCCATTGTCGCCCAAGAGCTTGAGAGTATGGGCTGCGTAGCTATTATGCCGTTAGGTAGTTTGATAGGGTCAGGACTTGGCCTACTTAATCGCCATACCCTCAGCCTAATTATTGAAAACGCTAAAGTACCTGTGCTAGTCGATGCAGGTGTTGGCACGGCGTCTGATGCAGCAATTGCGATGGAGCTAGGCTGTGATGGGGTGCTTATGAATTCAGCGATTGCCAATGCGCAAAATCCAGTGCTAATGGCACAAGCCATGAAGCATGGTGTTTGGGCAGGACGCGAGGCGTTTTTGGCAGGGCGTATGCCAATGAGAAGGATGGCCAGCGCAAGCTCACCACAGACAGGGTACTTTTTCCAATAAGCAGCTTTCAATAAACAGTTTTTGATAAACCGTTTTTGATAAACCACTTTCAATAGATAATTTTAATGATCTGTCTTTAGCAAGTTTTTACTATGCTCTTTTGGATGAACTTTTAATTACTATACGACTACTTATTCATTATAATCTTAAGGCTTGTTGAATATTTACAATATAAGCACGGTCAAATATTTAATAGACCTTAACTTTTATTAATCGCCGTAAAAGGACTTATCATGCGACTAATGAGCGCCGTTGATCAATTATTTTTACTTTTAGAATCGCGTAAACAACCTATGCATGTTGGTGGTTTATTTTTGTTTGAATTGCCTGAAACTGAGCGCGATATAGATAGTGATTTTGTCTATAAGCTAGTGCAGCAAATGCAGACTTCAAAAGCACCCCCTAGCTTTCCTTTTAATCAGGTACTTGAGAACCTATTGTTTTGGAAAGAAGACGAGCAGTTTGATGTTGAGCATCACTTTCGTCATGTCGCGCTGCCTAATCCTGGGCGCGTCCGTGAGCTGCTGATGTATGTCTCCAAAGAGCATAGTCGCTTGCTTGATCGGGCTATGCCGTTGTGGGAGTGTCACGTTATTGAGGGTATTTTACCTGAAGTAGAAGGCGGCTCTGAGCGCTTTGCTTTCTACTTTAAGATTCATCACTCGCTAGTCGATGGTATCGCCGCTATGCGTATCGTTGAAAAGGCCCTATCACAATCACCTACTGAACCCGTAACCCTACCGATATGGTCAGTGATCACTCGAAAGACCAGTAAAGCTGAAAAGTCCCAACCCTCAGCCCGTACAGCAGTGCGAGTTATAAAGGAGCAGTTGTCTACTATCAAACCTGTATTTACAGAGCTGATAGATAATTTCAAACACAGTGGCGATGAGGATTACGTTGGCACTTTTGATGCACCTATGAGTATTTTGAATCGTCGTATTTCAGCGTCTCGGCGTATTGCGGCGCAATCTTATGATATAAAGCGCTTTTATGATATTGCCGACACCTTTAGCATGAATCAAAATGATGTAGTGCTGGCAGTCTGTTCAGGAGCATTACGTCGTTATTTATTAGATATGAATGCGTTACCAACTAAGCCACTGGTGGGTTTCGTACCGATGTCACTACGCTGTGATGAAAGCGCTTCTGGCAATCAAATCTCGTTTTTGATGGCGAACTTAGCGACGCATTTAGAAGATCCTGTTAAGCGTATGCAGCTGATTCATGACAGTATGAACAGCGGTAAGCGCCGCTTTCGACGGATGAATAAAGCGCAAGTGATCAATTACAGTGCAGTTGCCTACGCTTGGGAAGGATTGAATGTCTTTACAGGTTTGTTCCCAAAAAAGCAGGCCTTTAACTTGATTATCTCTAATGTCCCTGGCTCCAAAAAGCAGCTGTATTGGAATGGTGCACCGCTCAAAGCGTTATATCCTGCCTCCATCTTAGTCGATGGCCAAGCGCTCAATATTACTCTTGCCAGTTATCAGGATAAGATTGAATTTTGTATTACCGCTTGTAGTAAAATCCTACCACGTGTACAAGATATGCTGGTGTTAATAGAAGAAGAGCTCAGTGCTTTAGAGCGTATCAGTGAAGAGAAGCGCTTAGGTCTGCGTGAGAATTAATAGACCATAACCGTTTGGATCTGTTGACAACCAAATAAAAAAGCTGACTCCATTATAGAGTCAGCTTTTTTTAGTGCAGTTTGACTGTGTTTAATCAAAGCTTAAAAGAATAAAATCTTAAACTGCATCGCCCCATATAGGTACGACTACTTGCATGAGCGGCTTAAGCATCTTGATATTACAAGCAAAGATAGAGCCTGTGGTCATAGAGTCGTGCGCGCCTTTATGATCGACCACAGTGCCGCGTGCTTCGGTCACAATAAGCTCGCCTGCGGCAATATCCCAAGGCTTAATTGACATCTCAAAATAACCATCAAAGCGACCCGCTGCTACATAGCAAAGATCCAATGCTGCTGAGCCTAAGCGACGAATTTGCCCGCCCTCTTCAGTGATTTTCAATAGACTATCAAAATGCTGCTTGGCGTAAGAGATGGACTCCCCATTACGGGTACGCTCTAGCGGATGACCTGTAGTGAATAGTCCACCGTCAATAGTTTTACGCTCACTAACGTTAATACGGCGATTGTTCAAGCGTGCGCCTTTGCCACGACTGGCTGAGAACATCTCATCACGTACAGGATCATAGACTACCCCATGCTGAGTGACGCCCTTGTGCTGTACTGCGATCGACACACAGAACTGCGGAATGCCATGTACAAAGTTTTTGGTACCATCGAGCGGATCGATAATCCAGCACCAGTCAGCGTCTTCACCGCGACCATGCTTCATCCCGAACTCCTCCCCTAAGAAGGAATGGTCAGGATAGCTGCTCTTTAGTGTCTCTATAGTCAGCTCTTCACTAAAGCGATCAATACGTGTCACTAACCCATCAAGGCCCTTTGACTCGATATCAAATTCAACTTTATGGCGGTTTTGATGCGCGTATAAAATCTCTTTACCAACTTTTTCAGCAGCACGCGCTGCGATGACAACCATGGGTTCCATAAATAACCTGTTTGTTTGAGGAATAAAAAACGAAATAATTTTTGGCTTTAAAATACTTTCTAGCTCTAAGATACTTTCTAGCTCTAAGATACTGTTATATGAAACTTAAAACTACTTTAATAAAGCTTGTAACTGTTTGAGCACGCCTGCCACGTCTATACCACTATCCGCCCATTGCTCAGCTGGCGAACCGTGTTCCAAAAACCGATCAGCTATAGCAATATTGGTTATAGCCACTCGATTGGTCTCAAAAGCTGTCGAGCTATTGAGCAGATATTCATTGACCGCGCTACCTGCACCGCCCATCAACACATGCTCCTCGACGGTCGCAATGTGGGTGACGCCTTGCGTTATCAGCTCTTCTAGCAGCTCGCAATCTAAAGGCTTGACCCAGCGCATATTGACAACTTGTATCTGTAAATCATTATCACTCTGGATCAACTGCTCAGCAGCCTTCAAAGCGGTATCCACAAGAGTACCAAAGGCTAAAACAGCCAATTTAGTCGTCGCCTGCTCTAACCCCAATACTGACTCTATAACGCCCTTACCTATTGGATATAGCTGAGCGGGGCGTTCGATAACTGCGCCTATGCCACTACCGCGTGGATAGCGGATCGCCGTGCAGCCTTGATACTCATAACAAGTATTAAGTAGCTGGTAGCATTCGTTCTCATCCTTGGGTGCCGCTATCAGCATATTGGGCACACAGCGCAAAAAGGCAAAATCAAATATACCTGCATGCGTTGCGCCATCTTCACCGACTAACCCTGCCCGATCTATAGCAAAGGTGACATCAAGATTCTGTAGGGCAACATCATGGATAAGCTGATCATAACCGCGCTGCAAAAATGTCGAATAAATAGCGACAACGGGTTTTACCCCTTGAGTCGCCATACCAGCCGCTAGTGTTACCGCGTGCTGTTCTGCAATGGCCACATCAAAGAAGCGCTCTGGATACTGACGCGCAAAGTCCGTCATTCCTGAGCCTTCTTCCATAGCGGGGGTAATCGCCAGCATTTTATCATCAGCAGCGGCTTTATCACATAAAAACTCACCAAATACTTGCGAGTACTTAAGAGTGGGCTTGAGGGCAGGCTTAGATGGCTTATCCTCACTCGTCGCTGTCTTTTCGGAACTAGCAGCGAGCTTGCTAATAGCATGGAAGCCAACGGGATCACTCTCAGCAGGTGCAAAACCTTTACCCTTGGTCGTATAGATATGAATAAGTACAGGGCCTTTTATTTGTTTGGCGAGGCTTAATACGCGCAACAACTCAGGCAAGTTATGACCATCAAAGGGGCCAAAATAGGTAAAGCCAATGGCTTTGAATAAATTATCTTCAATCTTTGGCACAGCGCGCAGCTCGCCATGGCGATTACGACGATCAAAGCCTTGCATACTAGGGCGCGCACGTAGTACTGGCTCACCTGACTCTGAGATATCAACTTGATATCCTGACTCCCAAAGCGTCGCTAAATGACGTGAAAAGCCACCGATCGAACAGGAGATAGACATATCATTGTCATTTAAGATAACCAGTAGATCAGCGTTTTGTTGAACAGCATCATTCATGGCCTCAAAAGCCATGCCACCGCTCATCGCCCCATCGCCTATGATACAGGCGACCGTCTGCTCGCGCTTTTGATATCGTAGTGCCAAGCTCATGCCTAGACCTGCCGATATTGAGGTTGAGGAATGACCCACACCAAACGTATCATAGATAGATTCCGCGCGTTCAGGAAAAGCGGTCAAGCCTGCTTTTGCGCGAATACTTGCCAGCTGTTCGCGGCGACCCGTTAGCACTTTATGACCATATGCCTGATGACCGACATCCCAAACGATCTGATCACGTGGCGCATCTAGCAGATAATGTAAGGCAATAGTCAGCTCAACCACTCCCAGATTAGCACCGAAATGACCACCGCTTTGACCGATTGAATATAAAAGAAATAGGCGCAGCTCATCCACCAAACGGATAAGCTGTTCGGTAGATAGCGACTTGAGATCGGCTGGGCTAGCGATAGCGTCTAATAACGGCGTATTAGGACACGCCTCTGGAATCGTCAAATAAGTCTGTTGTAAACCAGATAGGTGAACAGCAGAATCAATAGCTGACGTCGATGTAGACCGAGACTGTGGGGAATGAGATGACTGCTGCATAAACCGTACTATACCTGCTGCTGACAAGATAATGACCTACCATATCGAATGTACACCGTTATCATTAGGATACGGCGTCATAACTACTCTATAGCCTTAACAATAGCAGACTAAAACTAGCCATTATGAGCTACAGATGACAATAGGCTTAAGGGATCACCACTGAATCATTTGTTTTGAATGTCAATAATAAACGTTGTTATTTATTAGTAATAGATGTTGTTGCTCATTGATAATAAACGTTGTTATTGGAGATTCCTACTAAATGTTGATGACGGTACAGTAAGCCCAAGCAAAGACTTGTGACTGTATCTGTCAAAATAGTATGGCATAATAGCATTTTTTTTAAACCATCGCTCCAACCATCGTGCTGACTGTGTGAATTTTATGTGTTTTATTGCTAGCCTAGTCAATGTAGGCTAGTATTTTGGTTAATCATGCCAATATAACTACAGTTACCCTAGCAGCCATCACTCTTAACCCTCTAATGCTTAAATAATTAATGCCCAAATAATCGGCCTACGCAGGACAGCAATGTCATATCATTTTATTACCAGTGCCAAATTACCGACTCGTCATGGCGAGTTCGATATTCATATGTTCGAAAACGGTGACGGTCAAGAGCACGTTATGCTGACCGTTGGCCTCCCCAGAGCTTCACTAGATAAAGACCTTGAGCAAACACCCTTAGTGCGTATTCACTCTGAGTGCCTAACAGGTGATGCCTTTAGCTCGCTCAAATGTGACTGTGGTGCTCAGCTCAATGCGGCGATGCAGACCATTCAGCAAGCAGGCTGTGGGGCTATTTTATATCTGCGTCAAGAAGGGCGCGGCATAGGTTTGACCAATAAGATTCGTGCTTATGCGCTGCAAGATCAAGGTCATGATACCTTAGATGCCAATCTGATGTTAGGCTTTCCAGCAGACGCGCGTACCTATGAGATGTGCGGTGCGATGCTCGCTCATGCGGGTGTGGATAAAGTTCGGCTCATCACTAACAATCCAGACAAAGTCGCTTATCTAGTTGATCATGGTATCGAAGTGGTTGAGCGTGTGCCTTTGGTAGTTGGTGTTAATGATATGAATGAGGAATACTTGGCAACCAAGCGCGATCGTATGGGTCACTTGCTTGATAAAGACTTCAATACCGCCATGCACCTCAATAAATAAAAATAAAAACAGCAATAGAAATTCATTCATCAACAAATGGATATTTTATGAGCATTTTAAATAGTGATAATCTTTCCAATTTGTCAGCGCCAGACTTATCAGTAGCAGACGCTACAACGCCAACCAACGATGACATCATGCGGGTTCGTGAGTTTTTGGTCGATCTGCAAGCGCGTATCTGTCAAGCACTAGAAGCTCAAGAGGCAGATGGTGGCGGCAGCGCAACTTTTGTCCCTGATGGCTGGGAGCGTCCTGAGGGTGGTGGCGGTCGTTCATGTATCTTAGCTGATGGTAAAGTTATAGAAAAAGCGGGGGTCATGTTTAGCCATATTCATGTTCATAATCTACCTGCGTCAGCCACAGCTCGTCACCCTGATATCGCAGGTCGCCAGGCACAAGCTATGGGCGTGTCATTAGTGGTGCACCCCAAAAATCCCAATGTACCAACCAGCCATGCTAATGTGCGCCTGTTCGTTGCAGAAGCAGCTGACAAAGACCCTATTTGGTGGTTCGGTGGCGGGTTTGATTTGACGCCTTTTTATCCTGTATTAGCCGATTGTGTGCATTGGCATCAAGTCTGTCATGATCTGTGCACTCCTTTTGGTGATAGCGTCTATCCTGATTTTAAGCAATGGTGTGATGAATATTTTCATCTACGTCATCGTGATGAGCAGCGCGGTATCGGTGGACTGTTCTACGATGATGTCAATCTTGAGAGTCGTGGCTGGGACTTTGAGAGATGCTTTGAGTTTATGCAAGCAGTAGGTCAAGGTTATCTCGACGGCATCATACCTATCTTTGAGCAGCGCAAAAATACTGCCTTTACTGATGAGCAGCGTGAATTTCAGCTGTATCGCCGTGGTCGCTATGTCGAATATAATTTAGTCTATGACCGTGGTACTTTATTTGGCCTACAAAGTAATGGTCGCATTGAGTCCATCTTAGTGAGCATGCCGCCCCTTGCCAGTTGGCATTATCGCTTTGAGCCTGTAGCAGGTACCCCAGAATTTGAATTGACTGACTATTATCTAAAGCCGCGTGACTGGTTGACTTTATAGTCTTTATTGGCATAATGGATCTAATAGGCAAATGAATTTTGTATTTTATAGGGTCAGCTTTGTAGCTGACCTTTGTTTTATAAATAATGCAAATACTAGTTTGTAGCCGAATTTTGAGAGTAGCTTGCCGTTGGACTTGCTTACTCTCTTTATTAATAGCCACATACGAGGATTTTTTATATGTCAAAGCTTTATAGCACTAAATCGTTAAAATCTATGGTTAGTATCACTTTGATGAGTGCGGCACTTGGTCTCACAGCTTGTAGTGGCTCTGTTGACCCAGATGTCAAAGCCCGTCAAGATATTATGAAAAACTACGGCGATACCATGAAGGTTGTCGGCGGTATGATGAAAGAGCCTGATACGTTCGACGCTGATGTGGCGAAAGAGCAAGCTTCATTTTTGGCAGGAGCCTCTAAAGATCCTTGGGTACATTTTGAAAATCAAGAAGCAGTAGGCAATGCTACTGAAGCGGTTTGGAGCGATAAAGAAACTTTTCTTGCCGAATCAGAGAAATTTCAAAAAGTAACAGCAGAACTAAATACTGCGGCTCAAACGGCAACTAGTGTGGATGACATCAAGGCTGAATTTGGCGCGGTCGGTAAAAGCTGTAAGTCGTGCCATACTGATTTCCAAGTAGAAACAGACGATTAAGATTTTTTAAGTGCCTAAAAAAGCCGTTATATTTAAAGTATAGCGGCTTTTTTTGTAGTTGACTTTATTGATACCCTTATACCCTTACACTCAATTACTTAGTAATTAAACTTGGCGTCTCATCTTGTTCATCACTCGCCTGTTGTTGATCAGCCAGCTTCTTGACGATAGCCTTGACCGAAGGGTCGCTCAAATCTAGCGTACGTACTGGGAACGGCATATCGATGCTTGCTTTATCTAGCGCTCTTTTGACTTCAACGAGCACTTGATCGATAGATTTTACTTTATTGGCTTGAGTGCCATCATCTATGAACCAACGCACAACTAGATCAATGGTAGAGTCGCCTAGATTGACTGCGATGATTGTCGGTGAAGCATTCGTTGATACAGTATCCGATCTCTCTAATGCCTGCATAATTTCCGACTTGGCCTCATCGATATCATCAGCATAGCCAATACCGACCGCTAACTGCAAGCGTCGCTGCTTATAGGCTGTATTAACTGTCAATGCTGAAGTATATAGATCTGAGTTGGGAATAACGACTTGGCGACCGTCATAAGTTCTAATAACCGTGGCGCGGATTTTTATATCTTCAACGGTTCCCTCGTAATCACCTGAGACGATCTGATCGCCAATACGAAACGGCTCTGAGAGCAACAGTAAAATACCTGATAATAAGTTCTGGAAAATATCTTTAAAAGCAAAACCAATGGCTACCGAACCTATGCCGAGCGCGCCGATGAGTTTGGCTGGGGTAAATCCTGGTATAGCGACGACCATCGCGATCATAAAACCAATAAAAAATATCAATGCACCGCCAACGCGCTGGAATACTTTGACTAAATTTTGATGGCTACTGCGATTGCCTAATAACTTGCGCACTATCTTTTTAAATAATTTTGATAGCAACCAAAAGATAAGCATCACTATTATTGCGGCGACAAAATACGGAATACGCTCGACAAAACCAATCAATAGCTCATTGGCAGTATCAGCAATGGCTTTGTAGGTCAGCGCATCATCAGTGCCGGCAACAACTGTAGTATCAGTAACAGTATCGGAGGTGGGCATAAACGTAGTGTTCCTATCTTTTATAGTATTTTTATAATGTTTTGCTTGCAAGGTTTAGCTCACAGCACTAAACGATATCTTATTCAATCCTTAGGCTGTACAGGCACATAAAACCAACCTTTATAATATCTAACCCATCAGCCCTGCTTCAACAATCTCAATCCAATAGCCATCAACATCCTTAATAAAGGCGATGTTTTTCATGCTGCCATCCTCTGGACGCTTTTTGAACTCTACCTCATTAGCATCAAACCAGCTAACTGCGGCCTTTAGATCAGGCACACTAAAGCAGATATGACCGAAGCCTTGCGGCTCAGCGTTACCATCATGATAGCTAAAGTCGTCTTTAGTCTCAGTACCATAGTTATGGGTCAGCTCCAGAATACCGCGCTGACGGAAAGCATAAATAGCCAAGTCATCACCTGCAGGTAAGTTTTGACGCTCATCATCGGTAAGCTTCGCCAAAAAATACAAATCAAAGCCCATCTCAGGGAACTTTTTGATCGCCAATAAAGTCATGCCTAATACGCCTGTATAAAAGCTCAATGACTTAACAGGATCTTTGACTCGTAGCATCGTGTGGTTAAAAGTAAAGCCATTAGTCGCCATAGCGATAGGCTGGACGCCTTTCACTTGGATACTGCTATCAGGTTGAGCGCTAGTGTTATTTTGGCTATCTTGGGTGTTGGTAGAGTTAGACATGGCTATCCTTGTATTTTCTATGAGTTAAAAAAGCTATAGCATAAAACAGTACTGTCGTATTTGTTACCGTCTTGTTGTTCTATTCTTTAGCATATTTGTACTATTAATTCGTACCTTTAATAGAGTATCAGCTGTCTAAAAAACGCACTAAACCCGTTTCTAAGTCATACTCTGCACCAACGATGAGCAGCTGATTGCTATTGACCAAATCCTCTAGAGCGCGTGAGCCATGTTTGAGCTGGCTGACTGACATCATTACATTAGCGCGAATAGAGCGATCAAGGAGCTCATCAGCATCAGCGTCTTGACCATTAGCAGTGGCTAGCTCATGCAAGTTATAGACACTCGGACGAATGCGATCAACGATAGACTGTAGATTTGGTGAGTAGTTTTTCTCAGGATTAATGAGTGCGTCTACGCAAGCCGTGACAGCGCCACAATGAGAATGACCAAGGACGACCACAAGCTTAGTATCGAACTTTTCAGCGGCAAACTCGATAGAACCAATTTGCGATGGCGCGACTATGTTACCTGCTACGCGAATCACAAATAAATCACCTAGACCTTGATCAAAAACAATCTCTACAGGTACTCTTGCGTCCGAACAGCCCAAAATAATAGCTAGCGGATCTTGATCTTTGACTAATTCTGGGCGGCGCTGCATCGAGGGATCGCTGGTCAAACTATCGACATAACGTGCGTTACCTTGTTTGAGCAAAGCAAGCGCCTCTGCTCCTGTTTTTGGGCGGTTGGCATTCGGCATGAGTCATCCTTGGTTATAAATGGGGTTACTAGGACACGCCCTAGTCGTCTATAAAATTATTGTATAGCAAAATAATCATAAAAACTTTTCTAAAAAGCAATTTATTTTAAGCTTAACTTCATAAACGATTAGCGGTAAATGAGCAGAACAGTATTAATAAAATGAGTGGCACGCAACGAACAAGATCAACAAGTCAAAGTCTAAATTCTTATTTCAAAGAAGTATAGCTTGCAATAAGTATAGCCTGCATAATCTGTCGCTAACTTACCGCAACTAGAGCAATAGGTTTGTTATAATACGCACCAACTATAGCGAGCTTAGGCTTAGCCCCTTTACCATCACAGCGCCAATATTTTGGTCGTTTAGGAACCTCTATTATGACTGACTCCTCCTCACAGATACAAACGACTGACCTTGATGCGCTACTAAAAATAACAGGGCTAAAAAAAACCTACGATCAGACCGAAGTACTAACGGATATTAATTTAAATATTAAGCACGGCGAGTTTTTAACGCTTTTAGGGCCATCAGGCTGTGGCAAGACCACTTTACTACGCCTGATAGCAGGTTTTGAGCAGCCAAGTGCAGGTGCGATATACCTAGATGGTATACAGATGGCAGGATTATCAGCTGATAAGCGTCCCGTTAATACCGTGTTTCAGCAGTATGCGCTATTCCCGCACATGAGCGTCGCGCAAAACGTGGCTTATGGGCTTAAGCTGAAAAAAGTACCTAAAACTGAAATTCAGACGCGAGTGCGCGATATCTTAGCGATGGTACAGATGGAGCATCTAGCCAATCGTCGTCCACAAGACTTATCTGGTGGTCAGCAGCAGCGTGTGGCTATTGCCCGAGCCGTCATTAATCGTCCAAAACTACTGCTATTAGATGAGCCACTATCAGCACTCGATTATAAGCTGCGCTTGCAGATGCAATCGGAGCTTAAGCGTCTGCAGCGTGAGCTTGGCATTACTTTTGTATTCGTCACTCACGATCAAGAAGAGGCGCTATCAATGTCAGATCGTATCGCGGTGATGAAAGATGGCAGATTCCAGCAGATTGGCACGCCTATTGAGATTTATGAAAATCCAGCCAATCTGTTTACCGCCAGCTTCATTGGTGAAACTAACTTATTCAAAGCTGAGGTAAAGGGCGTCTATCCCGAGCAGCCAGACCGTAATGGGCAAGTCACTAATGGTCGTATCGAAGTCGAAGTTTGCGAAGCCCAATCACAGAATCAGGCACAAGCTGGCCCAACAACGTTGCGTAATCTGCGCCGTCCTAACTTTGCCAATGACGTAAAAGTCGGTGACATCGTCAATCTGTTATTACGCCCAGAAGATTTGCGTATTTATGAAGTCGATGATAGCACTCATGCTGGACTGCTTGGCCGAGTCATTGAGAGTAACTATAAAGGCAGCACTCTAGACTCCATTATTGAGCTGGATAATGGTCATATCATTAAAGCTTCAGAATTCTTTGATGAGGATGATCCAAGCTTTGACTATAAAATAAATGAACCTGTTAAAGTCACTTGGGTCGACGGCTGGGAATGGGTATTGCCTGATGATGACTCTGTAGATACTGAGACTACACAGAGCAAAGTCTTTGACATGTCTAGTGCTACCCATAAAGGTATCCGTTGATGGCTGGCAAAAATACGACTCGTCTAAGTAATAAAAGCGCCTTTCGTACCGCAACGCTATGGCTGATTTGGGGCTGGCTGCTACTATTTGCGCTACTGCCGAATATATTAGTCATAGCCGTGAGCTTTTTGACTCGCGATACCAGCGACTTTATCAGCTTGCCCGCCACTATCGACAGTTATTTGCGTCTCGTTGATCCTTTATACTTTGAAGTATTTGTGCATTCATTATGGATGGCAGGACTTACCACTGCTATTTGCTTATTGCTAGGCTACCCTTTTGCTTGGTTGATATCGAGAACTTCTACTCGCTGGCAATCGCTACTCATGCTGCTGCTGATACTACCTTTTTGGACTAATTCTTTAGTGCGGGTATATGCGCTCAAGCTATTACTAGCGACTAATGGCCTAATCAATAAAGCATTGCTAGCCATCGGTATTATCGATGCACCGATAGATATGTTATATACTCAAGGTGCGGTGATTATCGGTCTGACCTATTTGCTATTTCCCTTTATGGTATTACCCTTGTATGCAGTATTTACGGATCTGCGCGATGACATGTTGCTAGCCTCGCAGGACCTAGGGGCATCCAAGCCCCAGACCTTTTGGCACGTGGTCTTGCCACTGACCACTCCTGGTGTTATTTCAGGCGTGCTATTAGTACTACTGCCTGCGATGGGTATGTTCTATGTTGCTGATATCTTGGGCGGCTCGCGTAATTTACTAGTCGGTAATATTATTAAAAATCAATTCTTAGATGCACGCGATTGGCCATTTGGTGCTGCGGCTAGTGTTCTATTAACGCTTGCGATGGCAGTACTATTACTCGCCTATCGGGCTAGTAGCAAGCGTATTGGCAAAACCGACTTTAATGAGGTGGCCTAATGTTTAATTCTAGTCCTCCCTCTGTCAAAACAAAAAGCCAAGTCGGTAGCATCGCTGCAAAAGGTTATTTAACCCTAATATATGCGCTACTCTATTTGCCTATTATCGTCTTAGTAGTGATGTCCTTTAATGCCTCAAAGACAGGTTATAACTGGGGCGGCTTTAGTCTCAAATGGTACGAGTCACTATTTAATAACCAAGCGATGCTTGATGCCTTTTGGCACTCGATAGTTTTAGGTTTAGTCGCGGCTACAGTCTCAACGGTGATAGGCGTGCTAACCGCTATGGCGCTGCATCGCTATAACTTTCGCGGTAAAGGCTTATTGAACGGGTTGCTATTTGTGCTAATGATGTCACCTGAGATTGTCCTTGCGATATCGCTACTGGCGCTATTTTTATTAATTGGTCTACAGTTGGGTTTTGTATCTTTATTATTAGCACATATTACTTTTTGCTTACCCTTTGTGGTGATTACTGTATTTGCACGCTTGAGCAGCTTAGATGAGAGCTTGATGGAAGCGGCGCGAGATTTGGGTGCTTCTGAGTCAACGATGATACGTACGGTGCTGATTCCAGTAATACTACCCGCAGTAATGGCAGGATGGTTGCTCGCTTTTACCCTATCGCTTGACGATGTCGTGGTATCGACCTTCGTTACAGGGCCAAGCTATGAGATTTTGCCCTTGCGGATTTATTCGATGGTACGCGTAGGTCTCAAGCCTGAGGTCAATGCTATCGGTACGTTATTGTTAGCTGCCTCTCTAGTATTAGTGATGATCTCGCAGCTGTTATTACGTCGTCGTTAAATTTTTAGAAAACAAAATTTAGGTCACCTTATGTTAGAGCTTCGTCATCTTAATACCTTAACTGCGCTACGAGCGCATGGCTCACTGGCGGCTGCCGCTGATGAATTACACGTTACTGCCTCTGCGGTCTCACACCAGCTCAAAGAGCTAGAAAACTACTACGATATCAGTCTAGTCAATCGTCGTACTCGCCCGCTCACCTTCACTCCTGCTGGTAAAACGGTACTAGCGCTAGCTGACAGTATTATGCCACAAGTCACACGTACTAAAGCCAATCTTAAGCGCTTAGCCCATGGTCAAGCAGGCCGGTTACGTCTAGCCTCTGAGTGTCATAGCTGCTTTGATTGGCTGATGCCGATACTCAATCATTATCGCCGTGAGTGGTCGGATGTCGAGCTGGACTTTGCGACAGGGTTTGAGCCTGAGCCGCATCATTTATTACTAGAAGGTGATATTGATTTATTAATTACCACTAGTAATCTACCAATAGAAGGTCTGAGCTATCAGCCATTGTTTGAGTACGAGAGTCGTTTAGTGCTATCGCCATTACACGATTTGGCAGAGCAAGATATTATTCAACCTGAAGATTTAACCGAGCAGACGCTGATTGCTTATCCTGTAGAAGCCAAACGTTTAGATATTATCGCTAACTTTATGACGCCAGCTGAGGTAAGTTTTAAAAATATTCGTACCACGGAGCTGACCGCGATGCTGATTCAATTAGTCGCTAGCGAGCGCGGAGTGGCGGCATTACCCGATTGGGTAGTAGCGGAATATGAGAAAAAGGGCTGGGTAGTATCAAGGCGATTAGGCAAAGGTGTGCATTGTCAGTTGTATGCAGCGACGCGTACTGCCAGTCGAGATATTGCTTATATGCAGGGCTTTGCTGGTTTGTTGGAAGGAATAGTGAAGCCGTTATAAATTTTTTATATCCGCTCAGAGTTTAAGGCAGCGCTATAAGGTAGTAAAAGCAATAAGCAGTGAACATATCTATTAAGTAGATTTATTCTTTATGATATAAATTGACTATACATGCTATATTTAAAATACAATATATTCGGATATCTCGTTTTATGTAGTAGGAACGATAAGTATTGTCAATAATAATATACAAGGAATGTGTCATGAATAGAATTATTGTTCTGCTGTTTTCGTTAGTAATTGCTGGGCATGCTAATGCCTCTAATCACTTAAAATCAGGCAACCTCAATATTGGAAATTTGAAATCTGACAGCATCAATGCTGAAAAATTAAAAACGGATAGTCTCAATACTGAAAACTTAAAACATGAAATCCCAAACATTAAGGAATCGAAATCTGAAAGTCTCAATGTTAATGATTTAAAATCTAAAGACCCTAATGTTTGGGAATTAAAATCGTTAACATACAACAATCAACTTAATTTGCCCGCAATTCAAATTAGTTTCGGCTGTAAAGGCGGTGAAGAATATAAAGTGAATTATAGACCTGGATCATCTGGAGCATGGTCAACAGGACCTGCGACGATTTGTCCTAATTATGACAGTGTTCAATACGTCATACAGCCACTTGTTTGCAACACCAATTATGAGATCAAGGTTAAACGAAAAAACAGAACGAAATGGTACAGGGTGAATCAAAAAACTCTTCCTTGCTATTCTTCTCCAAACCCTGCTCCTGATACAAGCGGAACTTTTAGACTAAAACAGGTAACGACAAATAAGTGTATATATGGTTATCAAACACCAGGCACAACTAATAATAACGCCTATACCTGGTCATGTTACCAAAACCCAGGAATGGCATTTAAAATTATAGTTCATCCAACGACTGGAAAAAAGAAGCTGCAACATCAAGAATCTAAAGAATGTTTAACAGTTAATAATAATACAGACGGAGCAAAGGCATCTTTAACGGCATGCGAATCTGCAAATACATTTGTACTAGAGCCAGTGACAGGCAATATTGTAAGACTAAAAGCTGAAGATAAAAATAAGTGCTTATATGGACTCAGTCAAAACGGTAAGCCCGTTCATGCTTGGAGCTGTTGGAATGATCCCTCTATGAATTTTATTGTAGAGCCGTATTAAGGCCTGTCTTCTACTTATTCTAGAATGAAAAATGATGTATGTTGAGTGAAGCATTACTACTAGTAGTAGACCACTCAACCTACGGACTCAATAGTGTTATGGATCACAATATAAATGTGCTCTAATTCTCTCTTCTTCGGCTACACAATCAGCGTACTCTCCATTGGTTATTCCATCCATGTATACTTCATCTCGCCATTCCTCGTGTCTTTCCTGTGCTTTTTTTTGGCTATAACTCACAACCATTACACCAATTAGAATAATGACTATAAATCCTAGACAACCATAATTTGTATTCCTTTCGAAAATTAAAGTTAGTATTACCATGATAAAAACGAAAGAGATAAAAAAAGTCATATGGTAACCCTCCCAAACTTAAGACACCTAATAAATAGAATTAAGCTGCCTGATTGAGTTTCTGTATCGGTGTAAAACCGCCATTGCCCATGTTTGGGCGCTTATGATTATAATGGTATAACCAGTTTTCTGCTTGTGCGCGTACCTGCTCTAGATTATCAAACAGCTCCTGATTTAACCAATCATATCTCATGGTTCTGTTAAAGCGCTCTACATACGCATTTTGCTGTGGATTGCCAGGTTCAATATAGCTTAAGATGATACCTTGCTGTTCAGCCCAGTCTTTGAGCGCATTGCTGATGTATTCAGGGCCGTTATCGCATCTTATCTGCACAGGTTTGCCTCGGTACTCAATAAGCTGATTAAGACTGCGTATGACCCTCCCGGCCGGTAGCGAGAAGTCGACTTCAACGGTGAGTGCCTCACGGTTGTAATCATCAATGACATTGAACAGTCTAAAGCCGCGGCCATCAGTTAAGCTGTCGTGCATAAAGTCCATGCTCCAGCTTTGGTTAATCCTATCAGGTACTGCTAATGGTATTGGTTTAGCACGTTTAATGCGACGCTTAGGCTTGATTCTAAGGTTGAGTTCAAGCTCGCAGTAGATGCGATATACCCGCTTATGGTTGTACGGCAGTCCTAGCACATTACGCAAGGTTAAAAAGCACAAGCCAAAGCCCCAGTTCTTGTTCTCATCAGTCAGTTTGATAAGTAAGTCCGCTATTTGCTGGTTCTCATCTGTTACCACCGACTTGTGATAATAACAGGTGACGCTGATGTTAAAGATGCTACAAGCCCTGCGGATACCAATACCACGATCTTCAATGTAGTGACAAACCAACGCTTTGCGCCTTTGGGGCGCTACCACTTTTTTGACATAGCATCCTGTAGGATGTCGGATTTAAGACATTCATCAGCGTACATCTTCTTTAAGCGGGCATTTTCAACTTCAAGCTCTTTAAGACGGCTGATAAGTGTGGCGTCCATACCACCATATTTAGATCGCCAGTTGTAGAAGGTGCTTTGGCTGATGTTATGCTCACGGCAGAGCTCGGTAATAGGGACGCCTTGTTCGGCTTGTTTTAGGATGTTGACGATTTGGTTGTCGCTAAAGCGTGTCTTTTTCATAGGATTCTCCTGCTGGTGTATTTTAGCAGTTAATCTCTATTTGTAAGTGTTCTTATTTATTGGGGGGATTACCATATAAACTCATTGATCAATAGTATCAGTATCATTCTTTTACGTACGTTCTACTACTCTATAGTAATCGTTGCACTGCTTTAGAATCTACGCTAGCGTATTAAAAAAGGTATACTCCACTGAAACTACCAAAACAGACCCTTTAAACGATTAATAGACTACTCAAAAAAGACTTCTATAAAGAAACTACTCAAATCAGACCCTTAAGCGAGCAGTATCTATCAAAAGCTCACAAAACCAACCTAAACAAATAAAACCCCACAGCAGTTGCAAGCAAGGTTAAACCCACATGCAACCCAATTAACCCAAGCCCTGCCAATACTCTACCAGCGCTGATAAAAGTAAACACCTCAGCGCTAAAGGTACTAAAAGTAGTCAGACCACCCAAAAACCCTGTAATGACAAACAATCTGATATTGGGCGATAAGTCGCTACCTACGCGCTCGAACCAAACTAGCGCTAGCCCTATCAGTAGACCACCCAAGACATTTGCGCCAAGCGTACCAAGCGGTATCCAATGATGCAGCGGATTAAAGCGCGCTAAATAGCCGCGCAAACACGCGCCTAATGCTGCACCTAAACCGATAGCCAACCACTGCATAACTTATCCTTTTTTGTGCAAGCATTATCGCTGAAAATTAGCTTAAAGCGCTGGCAACAATGCTGGTAGTTCGGTCATCGGCCAACGCGGTACACAGGTGACTGCAAGATCATCAGACTGCCCTGCTTGCAAACGCTGGTAGCCAGCATAAGCAATCATCGCGCCATTATCAGTGCAGAGCGCTGGCGGTGCGTAATGAACCGTTGCATTGACCTTTGCCAGCTCAATCTCTAACGTCTCGCGTAGATGAGTATTGGCACTGACGCCACCTGCTATAACCAGCCTATTCATATTCACTTGCTTGAGCGCTTTGACGCATTTTTTGACTAAAGTATCGACCATCGCCTGCTGAAAGCTCGCTGCAATATCAGCGCGTACTTGCGGATCGCTTTCAGAACCATCTGTATCTTTAATTAGATTATGCACTGCTGTTTTCATACCACTAAATGAGAAGTCCAGACCGCGATGCAGCATTGGACGCGGTAGCGCATAAGCATCTACCTTACCCGTCTGGGCGAGCTTAGCAATGTTTGGACCACCTGGATATTCTAAGCCTAGCATTTTTGCGGCTTTATCAAAACACTCGCCTGCCGCGTCATCTATCGACTCGCCTAGTATCTCATACTGCCCAATACCTTTTGCGGCAATCAGCTGAGTATGTCCACCTGATACCAGTAGCGAGACGAAAGGAAAATCAGGCGAGTTAGCACTCATCAAGGGCGCGAGCAAGTGCCCTTCCATATGATGAATACCGATAGCAGGAATATCTAAACCATAGGCTAAGCTACGACCAAATAATGCTCCTGTCATCAGCGCACCAATTAACCCCGGGCCTTTGGTATAAGCGATTGCATCGATGTCATCTTTGCTTATACTACATTGCTCTAGCAGCTCATCAAAGAGCGGTACTAATTTGCGAATATGGTCACGACTGGCCAGCTCTGGTACGACGCCGCCATACAGTGCATGAAGCTCAATTTGCGAATAGAGCACTTGCCCAAGTAGACCCTGATTATCAGTGTCTATCAACTCACTATCAAAAATGGCCAACCCTGTCTCATCACAAGAGGTTTCAAGTCCTAATACTTTCATGCTCATGCCTTTATTTATTATCAGTACTCATCAAGAGAGCGACCAATTTTTAACTCAAAAAAACCGCCATTGCGATTGACAATGACGGTTAGTTTGATAAATTTCAATAGCTAAAACTTATCTAGCTAACGGCTGCCAACATATAATCTACTGAGGCTTTGACTTGTGCTTCAGTAATCCCGTTCACAGCCTGCGCAGGCATTTTATTAAACCCTTGCGCTGAGTGCATATACAGCGTCTCTTTGCCTTTAGCGATACGTGGTGCCCACGCTTGATTATCACCGAGTTTTGGCGCATTTAATAGACCATTGGTATGACAAACCTTACAATTTGACTCATAAAGCTTAGCACCAGCATCAGCATCAGCAGCTAATATCTCAGGCTCAGCGCTAATGTTAGTGTCTGCCTCTATAATAGCAACCTCATCGGCTGGTGCCTCGATCACAGCGACCTCTTCAACAGGCTTTACAGCCTCAGGCTCACCGGCATCGACTACTTCAACCTCAGTCTCACTAACGGGCGTGTCATCAACTGCAGTATTATCACTACAAGCGCTAATCATTAATAGCGCACTAAGACCAAATGCTAGCTTTGCCATTGATGATTTACTTATTAAGATTCGCATAGCGTTCATAGTCAATACCCCTACTCACTCTAAATATTCGCTCTAACATTTGCAACCGTTTAGCTAGCCGCTGCAATCATGTACTCAACCGCTTGACGGATCTGATCTTCTGTCACGCCGTTATAAGCCTGAGCTGGCATTTGATTAAAGCCGTTCGCTGAATGCGATGCTAAAGTCTCTACACCTTTTTCAATACGCGGTGCCCAAGCAGCTGCATCACCATATTTTGGCGCATTGAGCAGACCACTAGCATGACAAGCCATGCATTGCTTATTATAAAGCTCGGCACCTACATTGACCGCTAGATCTTCGGCTGCAGCAGGAGCATCTGTAGCTGGCGCTTCTGCACCATCTGCTACAACTTCCATATCTGTAGCCGTAACTTCAGGCATCGGTGCAGCAACTACCTCTGGAAACTCCATATCTTCAGCTTCTGGTGCTAGCTGACGGGCAATATCAGCCGCTTGATCAACGCGATCAACCGCTAAAATCTCTTCGTGCTCGCTGCTACAGCCTGTTAAGCTAATGCCCAAAGTCAGCATTACTGTCGCTAATAGTGCTGCGCTTAATGACTTGTTTGACCCTAATTTTGATCCTACTTTGCTCATTCCAACATCCTCAATAAAATTGACGTAAAAGCATAGAATTGGCTACCGTCAGATTGAGATTATAATAGCATAAATTGCTAATAAATCGTTATAGGTAGTAAGGATTTTGTACTAAAAATATGCTGATATAGATTAAAGGCTTTGACTTTGTTGCATTTTTTAAGTAGAATAACTGCCCTTGTGCCCGGCTATGGTCTGTGCATAAGATTTTGTAAAAAGTTACGTAAAAACTATCCTAGTTTGAGCTGATGTCGGCAATCTTGAGATATTGCGGCTAAATACTAATATACAGCCAAACTAATGCCTTTAATCTCATCCCTATAAGGAGTCTTCATGCCTGCAGTTAAGGTCAAAGAAAACGAACCTGTTGATATCGCTATCCGTCGCTTCAAGCGTGCTTGCGAAAAAGCTGGTGTATTATCAGATGTACGTAAGCGTGAGTTTTATGAAAAACCTACACAAGAGCGTAAGCGCAAAAAAGCGGCTGCTGTGAAGCGTTATAAGAAAAAAACCCAACGTGATACTGTCCGTACTACGCGTATGTACTAATTATTATTTATCGAGAGTGCCAACTGGGTCTCTCTTAAATAACTAGCTACAAGCGTTATACTAATACCACTGCTATCTATAGATAACAGTGGTATTTTTTATGCTACAATTTTTGTTAATAGCGGTTTTATTTTGCTTTATAAACTAAATTTTACCTACTAAGGAATAATAATAGCTATGAGTCCACTTCAACAACATATAGCCGATACGATCATTACTTCTATGAAAGCGCGTGAGATTGAACGAGTCAAAGTCATGCGCAATGTACAAGCCGTCATCAAGCAAATAGAGGTCGATCGTCGGATTGAGCTTGACGATGCAGATGTACTAGATGTCCTGCAAAAGCAGCTCAAACAGCGCCAAGAGTCGTTGGCTATCTTTACCGAAAATGATCGCGACGATTTAGCCACCAAAGAGCAGTTTGAGATTGATATCATCAATGAATTTATGCCCAAACAAATGGATGATAGCGAGGTTGCAACATTGGTGAATACTGAGATTACAGAGCAAGGTGCAACCTCCATGCGCGATATGGGCGCGGTGATGGGCAGCCTAAAGAAGAAGACAGCAGGTCGTGCAGATCCTGCCCTAATCTCAAAATTGGTCAAAGAAGCATTACAGGGCTAAACGCCTAAAAAGTTTTATCGTCACTCATTAAATTACCGCTTAAGGCTTATAGTCTTTAGCGGTTTTTACGTTTTTGACCTCTTGGGTTATATTGGCTAATAGTGGCCTAGCACTACTGGCCTGAGCGCTTGCCTGCATTTGCTCAGCCAATTGCTGCGCTTGGGTCAATGAAGTCAATGCGCTATCGTAACGCCCATTCCATAGCTGATCATGGCTGCGATAGCGTAGCGCATTGATCGTCGCAATTTTAGCCAATTCAGCAGAAGCGGTCGTCTTAGCGATTTTCTCATTGGCTAATTGCAACAGTTGCCAAGCATAGCGATCGCTTGGCTGCTGCTGGGTTAGTGGCTTTAATAGCGTTTGTGCTTGGGTTGGATTGTCACTATTGGTAAGCGCCTCTGCTAAATAAAGACGTAGATCTCGACGCTCAGGGTATAGGCGCTGCTGAGCTGCTAATAGTTGCGCCGCTTGCGTCCATTTGTTTTGCTCAGTTAATATTTGGCTTTGAGTAATAGATAATAGTGGCTCTAGCGCTTGGCGCTGCACTGCAGGCAAAGCATCTAAGGTTTTATATAGTTGCTCTGCCTCGTCAAATCGCTGCTGCTCACCATACCAGCCCAGTAGTGCTAGCTTTGCGCCAACGCTGTTATTAGCCGCGCTCATAAGTGCTGCTTGAGTTACTTGTTTACCAGTGATTTGTACCCGCCAGTAGAGCAAATCAAACAGCGCTTGGTGACGTTGCTGCTGGCTCAGCGATAGTGAAGGATAACTTTGCGCACGGCTCTGTGATTCACTCAAACGCTCATTGCTAAGTGGATGTGAGCGAATAAAACTAGGCAGAAACTGATTTTCGCTTTGATTGAGCTGGCGCTGTTGATCCATAGTGGCAAAGAAGCTCACCATAGCACGCGGATTATAGCCTGCTTGATTCATAATCTGCATCCCTACCCGGTCAGCCTCGCGCTCATTACTACGACTAAAGGCCATACCACTATTCATTGCAGCGGTCTGAGAGCCCATCATCACTGCCGCACCTGCATCACCATCGACTGCTGAAGCAGCAATAGCCGCCAGCATACCGCCGATTTGTAGTAGCAACGCCTTCTTGCGCTCATCAGCACTGTGTTCATAATGGCGCTGACTGATATGAGCCACTTCATGCGCGATAACACTTGCTAACTCATCCATACTTTTGGCAGCCGTAATGGTACCCGTATTGATACCAATCAAGCCCCCTGGCGCGGCAAAAGCGTTAATACTAGGATTATCAATGATCACCACTGCCAATGGCGCTTGCTGGCGCGCCTGCGCATTGAGTCGCCATGTCATCTCCTTAACAGTTTCTTGCACCCAAGGGTCATGCTCCATTTTTGCTTGACCATTGATCCTTTGTAGCGACCATTCACCAGCCAGCTTATTTTGGTGCTGCTCTGCAAAACTCAAACTATCTCCACGTAGATTGGGCAGTGCCAAGGAATCTGCCTGTCTATCCTGAATAGGGTATTGCCAAGGAGTATATTCTGAACCTCCATTGGAGCTTGAAAATAGACTTGTAGCTTGACTGGCACTCATTACAGGTGTAGATGCAGCATAGCTACTAGCTACAAAAATGGTAGCCACAGGACTGCTTATCATTATTAATAACAGCAGCTTAGCTTTGGACTTATGGATAGGCAACATAATAGTTTGATACCTTTTTTTGATGTCGTTTTGACTATAGGAGCTTAACACTAGCAAATCAATGCTAATCTATTGTCTGCTACCAATATCTAAGCGCTGTGATACCTTTGCGCAACACAGTTATATCCAACACTGAGGTATCCGATAACGTTACATCAAATAGTCGTATAAGTTAAGCTATTGATAATTTCAATCATCGTGTTTATTACCAGTGGTCTAAACAGTAACTTTGCTTGAAGCTAGTTTGTTATAATGGCTTATCTAACTATATTTCTATCTTAAGAGTGTTAAAGGCTTCGTTTATGTCTATTGATAACAATGCTCACCCAGCTGCGCCTTATCAGATACATCTTGCTCAGCATCTAACGGCCACTGAGCAAGAGATAATTATCACTCATCTACAATTATTGCCAAGCGATTACATTAAAAAGGTTCAAAAGCTAGACTCAAGCGCAATACCCTTGACAGATAGCGGTGTGATTATAAAGCAAGTAGTGGATGGACGCGGTTTGGCTTGTCCTATGCCGCTACTAAAAACGAAGGTGGCGCTACGTAATGTTGCGATTAATGAGGCACTGTATATCATCGCAACGGATCCTAACTCGCAAGCAGATATCGTCGCCTTCTGTCAGCAAAACTGGCAAACTAAGGACAGCAGTTATTTGCAGTTATTAGTGAATCAGAGCACTGTTAATACTCATCACTCGTCTACTGATGCATCCGTCACTGCAAGTTTCGATACAATATTTCACTTCATCATTACCAAAACTGATAGCAACTAAGACGGGCTATCCTTTACAATTAACATAACTCATAATATAACTAAAAGTTAAGTGTTTATTGCGCTAACTAATCTTCTATTAATCAAGGTCAAGAATATGGCTACTGAATCGGTGACGACCGCTAAAAACGATGACCCTAAGACCAACACGGTAAAAAGCACCAAAGCTGTAAAGAGTACGACAGCTAAGAGCACATCTGCGTCTAGCAAAAAATCTAAAAGCGTCGCAGCAAAGTCGTCTGAACCTAAGAACAAACAAAGCAAACCTGTCGTAGATAAGCAAGTGCAAGAAGAGAACACTGCAAAAGACAAAACTATCAGTAGCGATAAGACGGACAGTAAGCTTAGTCCTGAAAAAAACGCAGCACGCGAAGCGGCTCTAAAGGCAGCAGCAGAGCGCCCTCCTTATGATGCGAGTGCACTAGAAGAGACGAGTACGCGTGATTTAGTGCCTGCTATGCCAACGCATCTATCTGCGCCTGGGGTGAATTTGGGTGCTTATATTAATACCGTGCATCAGATTCCTATCTTGACTACCACTCAAGAGCAAGAACTGGCGCATCGTTATTATGACGAAGGCGATGTTGAAGCCGCGCGATTACTGGTAATGTCACATCTGCGTTTTGTCATCCATATCGCGCGTAGTTATTCAGGTTATGGTTTACCGCAAGCCGATCTTATTCAAGAGGGTAACTTAGGTCTAATGAAAGCGGTGAAACGCTTTGATCCTAACAAAGGCGTACGCTTAGTGTCTTTTGCAGTGCATTGGATTAAGGCTGAGATCCATGAATTTGTGATTCGTAACTGGCGTATTGTCAAAGTAGCAACTACCAAAGCGCATCGTAAATTATTCTTCAATCTACGCAGTCTGAAAAAGACCAATAATCAGCTCACCTTAGAGGAAGCCGATGCTATCGCTAGTGATCTCAATGTCACCCGCAAGCAAGTGCTCGAGATGGAGTCGCGTCTGACCTCTTATGATGCCTCCTTTGAGACTCAGTCGAGCGACGATGATGATGGGCGTTATGCGCCGCAACTGTTCCTAGAGGATGGTATTGATCCTGCTGAGATGCTTGAGGAAGCCGACTGGGAAGAGAATAACTCATCCGCGCTGATAGCGGCTATGGATACTTTGGATGATCGCTCGCGAGATATCGTTGAGCAGCGCTGGCTGACTGAGCAAAAATCTACGCTACACGAGCTGGCAGCGGTATATTCCATCTCAGCAGAACGAGTCAGACAGATCGAAAAAAATGCTATGGATAAAATCCGTGATGCAATGACTATCGATAGTGTGATTTTGCCAGATGATATTCAGTAGTCTTGTGAGTAGTAGGGTTAGCGAATTAGATAATAGTAAAGCTCAATAAAGGCTGTAAACAGTTGCAAGGGTAGTACATGGTAAATTGGATAGGTATCGGCGCTATTAATATGGCCATTGCTGTAGGTCTTGGCGCTTTTGGTGCACATGGTCTAAAGAATATCGCCAGTGCTGAGCAGTTAGCGTGGTGGCATACCGCTACGTTATATTTATTGATTCATGCTATTGGTCTGTTGATCTTCGGCTTATTGATTCGCCTAAATTATGCGACTCAGACTAGCGCTTGGCTATTACAGATTGGGGTCATTATATTTGCAGGTAGTTTATATTCGATGGCGTTAGGCGCTCCGCGTTGGTTTGGTGCTATCACTCCTATCGGCGGTGTGCTTATGATTGCAGGGTGGCTGTGGTTAGCAGCGACTGCGTTGCGCTTAGGAAATAGCACTGTATAGCATTTAACATTAGGGAAATAACTTTATGAGTATTATCACCGTCAATGGTAAGACATTACAAACCACACATCAAACGCTACAGCTAGTAGTTAATGAGCTGGGCCTAAGTGTTGGGCGCTATGCAGTCGAAGTCGATGGTGAGCTCATCCCCAAAAGTGAGCTGGGACTGATGCGTATCGCAGATGGAATGGTGATCGAAGTGGTACAAGCCGTTGGTGGTGGCTAATTTATTTTTATTAATACTGTTTTAATAAAGATACTTTCATTCAGAATCAGATATAAAAAAGACCTTAGCGTTTTGAGCGCTCAAGGTCTTTTTTTAATTAACAAGTAATTACTTCACTTAAATAGCAAGCAGAGAGATTGACCGAATTAGCATAACTACAACTATGTTTTAGTATTATGATTATCACTAATCACAGCTAATACTGCATCGGTCAAAGGCATTAAAGCTATATATCTCCTCTCCCTACCTATTTCTCAATCTGCCTCTATTTGTTTAATAATCTCGTTCATCAGTAAGTCGGTTACATTGCAGATGCTATATCAGCCACATCATTATCTACATAACGCCCGTCACGCCCTGCTCCTTGAGTCTTTTTGCTCTCTTGACGCGTCTTATATTTACGGACTTGTCTTTCAAGCTTATCGGACATATCGTTGATGGCTTTATACATATCATCATCGAACGCTTGTACAAACATCTCTTTGCCTGAGACGCGCATTATAGCTTCAGCCTTGTGGCTCTTTTGACCGCCATCGCTAGCGCCGCTGTTATCCAAAGATAAAATAACTTGGATGCTCTGAATTTGATCAAAATGACGCTCGATTTTTTCTAATTTTTCGCTTACCGCTGCATTCATCGCGTCGGTTACGGTGATATGATGACCACTGATCGAAACATTCATATTGTTATCCTTATATTTATAGCTAAAACTATAGAAAATAAAGCCAACTAGCTGTATTTTCTTACCTTATCGAGAGTATTAAACGCTATTAAAAACCGTTGATTTATCCTTAAAATCTTCAGAAATTAACGTTCTTTATTACTGGGTTTTTACTCCCGATGTAGTTCTAATTTGTCATGAAAGCTGTAGAGTAGCAAGCCGAATTATTGTAATTAAATGTATCTAAGACTGGGGTTTTCTACAGACTTATATATAATCAAAAAATTTTGTTTTTAATTATCAAACATATATCACTGATTAAACCGTTTGGTATTAGATTATCAGCCTAATACTTTTGTTTACGATAGGTCGATGAGCCGATATTCAAAGCTTCACGATATTTGGCAACGGTGCGACGAGCGATATCGATACCTTCTTCTTGCAAAGCACTTTGTAATCGACTGTCTGAGAGCGGTTTTTTAGGATTTTCATCAGCGATAAGCTGTTTGATCATCTCACTGATAGCCGTTGAGGAAATATCACCATCACTACTACTTACGTGCGATGAAAAAAAGTATTTTAATGAAAATAGTCCTTGAGGCGTCAAAATAGATTTGCTGGTCGTCAAACGTGAAATAGTAGATTCGTGAAGCTCTACCTCTTCAGCGATATCTTTAAGGATTAAGGGCTGCATAGCACGCGCACCATACAATAAAAAATCTTGCTGACGACGAATAATGCTAGTACATACTTTTAGTAAATTTTGATTACGCTCCTCAATACTGCGTATAAAAAGCCGCGCATCAAGCAGATTATCTCGTAGATACTGATTGTCAGGACTATCATCGCCGCGCTTAACTAAACTGGCATACTCTTTATTAACTTGTAGTTTGGGCAAAGTATCAGGATTCAATCTTACATCCCAACTATCGGGTGTGCCTGAGCTGTCTTTATTATTGGTGTTATTGGCTTTTTTGAATGATTTGATAGTGCTACTACCCCGTAGCGGAGTCACTAATACATCGGGTATATCGTAGCTCTCGGCGGGCTGCATATAATCAGGCTGACTACTCTGAAAAGATAATCCAGGAGCAGGGTTTAGGGTACGCAGTAATGTTAATGCAGGATTGATTTGCTCTGTAGCTAAGCCCGTCAGGTCAGTGAGCTTTTTGATATTATTACTCACTAGATGCTCGCTGGCACTCAATAAGGCATGAGCCTCTGCCAGATGGTCAGTGCTCGAATCGAGCTTATCTAATTGTATAGCTAGACACTCGCTCAAACTCCGTGCGCCAACGCCTAGCGGATCGCAGGACTGAATGATACGTAGAACAGCAGCTATCTCATCATATTCGATTTGAGTGTCCCACTGATAGAAGCTGGCCATCGTATCGAGACTTTGCAAAAGCTCGCCGATATCGAGTCGAATAAAACCCATATCATCCATCGACTCAACCAAATAATTGGCAATCAAAACATCGGTCTCTGATAACCGCTTAAAGTTCAATTGCCAGCGTATATAGTCTTGAATAGTGGCACTGGTGCTGCCTTGATAGCTGTCCAATTCGTCAAATCCAGCGCTGCTACTCGTTGAGCCTGAACCGCCAGCTGAGGCATAGTTGCCACTATCAAAACTGCTATACTCAAAGCTGTCGCTACTATAATCATCACTGCTATCCATAGCCTCATTATCTAGACTACTTTGCTGTAATTTATCTAAGCTGTCTGAATAGTTATCATCGTTGCTACTATTAGAGTCGGACTCATTACCAAACTCACTATCAGCATTTGACTTAAGCCCTTTTTGGTTGGCTGCGCTGGCCTCATTCCACATCTCAAGCGTCATCGGCTCATTTGGCTCGTGGTTTAGCTCATCGGCATGATCGTAATCAAGCTCTTCTTCCTCTATTCGCTCTAATAAGGGGTTGGCATCGAGTTTAGCTTGGACCTCTTGCGCCAGCTCAAGACTAGATAGCTGCAACAGCTTGATAGCTTGCTGCATCTGTGGGGTCAGCTTTTGTGAGGTGCTAAGACTAGCTGCCAAGCCAAACGACATACTCATAGGCAGTTTATTGCACTCCGATATTTATGATGCATAAAATTGATGATATTTGGACTAACCAAATGACAGATTTAGCCAAATAGTAGCCGTAGTATTTTTCACAGCTCTGATACTATGCTAGTTTATTCTCAATAGATCAGCTTTATTTTCGTTAAAAAATGAACCGTTAGCTTTAATCTCATTAAAAACCGTATGTGCCATATTAACAAATATACTCGAGAAAATACTATGAATAATAAATCACTTATTGTGGCGGCTGTGCAAATGAATAGCCAGCAAGATATTGCCACCAATCTAATAACCATCAAAGCCGCTATTAGCGAGGCCAGTATGCAAGGTGCTCAGCTAGTAGTGTTGCCAGAGAACTGCTGTAGCATGGGTCAGCAGTTTGCGACCGCTCAGCGCTTTGACGAGCTATCAGCGACAATTGCCTCTTATGCTACTGAATACCAAACTCACGTGTTGGCAGGCTCGCTACCTTGTCTATATCGTCCAAATGGGGTCATCGTGCCTGATGGGCGTATGCGTCAAGTCAGCCAGCTATTTAGTCCTGATGGTCATCAAGTGGCGCGTTACGATAAGATTCATCTGTTCACTGCGACTGTCGCTGATAAGCAAGGCAGCTATGATGAAGCGTTAACCTTTGAGCCTGGCGAGCAAACAGTGGTGGCTCCTATTGATGTTGAGAATGGCGTTTATCAATTGGGTATGATGGTGTGTTTTGATCTGCGTTTTCCAGCATTAGCGCAACGCTTGCGCCAAGCGGGTGCTGAGATACTTAGTGCGCCTGCTGCTTTTACCTTTATGACGGGGCAAGCGCATTGGTCGCTACTATTACAGGCACGCGCTTTAGACAGTCAGTGTATGGTCATAGGTGCGGCGCAAGGCGGCGATCATCATTATAAAAACGGCAGTATCCGTCAGACTTGGGGACATGCTGCGATTACCGCTTTTGATGGGACCATCATTGATAGCTATGACGCTAGTGCGCTTACTAAGAGAACTGAAAATAAAGACGATGCACCCTATGCGCTAGTATTTGGCTCTTTAGATATAGCGGCGCAACAACAAGGACGACAACGTATGCCTATCTTTGGTTGCCATCGCTTGGCATAGCTTGTCACAATTTGGCATAGTTTAAACCATCCAAAATCAAGTGACCAAAAATATCTATTCTATATCGCTTGTACTATGAGTTGCGCGCGGATGAGCGCGATCATAAACTTGGGTCAGCTTGGCAAAATCAACATGGGTATAGATTTGGGTGGTGCTAATATCGCTATGCCCCAGCATCTCTTGCACTGCCCGCAGATCACCACTGCCTGAGAGCATGTGCGAGGCAAAGCAATGACGCAATAGATGCGGGTACATATTTTGCGCAATACCTGCACGCGTAGCAGCAACTTTTAGGCGTTGTTGTACGGCTCGACTGGACAGCCGAGTACCGAGCTTTTCGCTAATAAATAACGCGCTGTCCTGTTGCTCCACCCATAGATTACGGTGTGGGAGATAGCGTTTGATAGCGGTAGCGGCCTTATTGCCAAGCGGCACTATACGAGTCTTATTGCCTTTACCTGTAACCCGCAGGCGCAAATCGGCTAAATCTATATCCGTCATATCCAGCGCTACTAATTCACCGACCCGTAAACCACTGCTATAGAGTACTTCAAACATAGCTTTATCACGCAGCCACAGCCTCGCCTGCTCTGGTGTCTCAGGTACAGGCTGATCTAGCAGTTGACTTAGTAGATCAATATCCGCGATTGACGGTAGCGGTCTTGGACTGCGTTTGAGCTGATAGCCCGTCGTCGGATTGATACGCGCCAGTCCCTCTTCAATCAACCAGCCATAAAAATGGCGAATAGCCGATAGCTCTTGCTGCACACTCGCCAGCGCCAGCTTATCCTCGTCAATACGCTGACTAATATGCTGCGCTAATTGACGCTTGTCACAGCGCGTCCACGTCAGTTGCTTACCACGCAAAAACAACGCTAGCTGCCTGACCCCAGCAAAATAAGCGCTCAAAGTATGCTTAGAGTGGTTGCGCACGGCTAAAATATCGAGCCAGCGCTGCACAGGTGTTAGCAGCTCAACAAGCGCTGAATCTGTTTCTATAGCTTTAAGCGAGTTAGCAATAGTCATGCATTGTCCTCTTCTGCAACCCTAAAAGAGCGCTACTACTTCATTTAGCTTACGAGGGGTTAGGCTCGATTCCTGCTTGTGCCATCAGTCCATCAGGACTAAACACCCCTTCATAAACAAAAGCCGTCGGCCCTGTCATCATCACCGAATAGCCTGGCTGCCAGCGTACTACCATACTGCCGCCATACAGCTGAGCACGGATATCCTCGCCCTCATCTAGCCAGCCCTCCCTTATGCCCACTGCTACCGCCGCACAAGCCCCTGTGCCGCAGGCTTGCGTCTCACCGACCCCGCGCTCATAAACTCGCAGTCGAATATGACGCTGGTTCATGACTTGTACAAAGCCGACATTGACGTTATTGGGAAAGGCCGAATGCGCTTCAATCGCTTTGCCCAGCTTGGCAACATCTGCTTCTAAGATGTCATCAACTTTGATCACGGCATGGGGATTGCCCATATTCGCCACATAGAGCTGTACTGGTGTACCAGCGACATTAAGATGATACGCATTTTGGATCTTGGTCGTGGCTTTGGGCGTGAACGGAATCTCGTTTGGCTCAAACTTTGGCTTACCCATATCTACTTCGACCCAGCCGTAACGGTCAGTAGTCAAAGTAATGACCCCACTGGCAGTCTCAACTTTTAGACGCTGTTTAAAGGACAGTTTGCGCGCTTGTACGAAGCGGGCAAAACAACGTGCGCCATTACCGCACTGTTCAACCTCTGCGCCATCGGTGTTAAAAATACGATAGCTAAAATCAACATCTGGACGCATCGGTGGCTCGACCACCAGCAGCTGATCAAAGCCAATTCCCAGATGACGATCACCCAATAACTGCACCAACTCCGCGCTCAAATCCAAACGCTGAGTGACTAAGTCGATAACCATAAAGTCATTACCTAGACCGTGCATCTTAGTAAATTCTATTAACATATACCTATGTCCTATTTTGTTTTTATATGTGGGTTATAGTAGCACGGCTTATAGTAGGATAATGGTTACAGATGATCATAACCTATTAATTTTTGCTAATAACAAACGGTGAGTAACGCTGATAAAAGTTGACAGTAATTGATACAAAACGCTTAAAACTTAGGTAATAAAAAACCCATTGTTGCAGTAACAATGGGTTCTAGTTGTAGCTATATTTACATCGAAATCAAATAAATACTATTTATTATCCCTTATTACCCCAAGGCATCTCATTAGCATATAGCGCCTCGACGGTTTCGCGTTTGCGTACGAGCTGATGCTTAGTGCCTGCAACCATGACCTCGCAGGCGCGCGGGCGGGTATTATAATTGCTACTCATCACCATGCCATAAGCACCAGCGCCAGTGATGGCTAATAAATCATTTGCCGCTAAGCTCAGCAGGCGCTCTTTTGCCAAAAAGTCGCCCGTCTCACAGATAGCGCCAACGATATCCCATGATGGCATATCATGTACACTTACACTATCAGGCAACGCACTAGGAATGACTGCCATTTCAGCTTGATACAGTGCAGGACGAATCAAATCGTTCATCGCAGCATCAACGATAGCAAAATTCTTATGCTCAGTCGGCTTGAGTATATCGACACGTGTGAGCAAGATACCTGCATTGGCAACCATACTACGACCCGGTTCAAAGAATACTTTGAGATTAAGCTGGGTAAGCTTGGGCAATAGCGCCCCTGCAAAGTCAGCTATAGTGACAGGTGACTCATCGATGTAACGTACACCCAAACCACCGCCCAAATCAACATGAGCAAGCTCAATTCCTAGTTCAGCTAACTTGTGGATCAGCTCAATCAACTTGTCTAAAGCAGCAATAAACGGCTCCACTTCAGTCAGCTGTGAGCCGATATGACAGTCAATACCGACGATATCGATATGTGACATCGTTGCGGCTTGGCTGTAGACAGCAACCGCTTTGTCATGAGCGATGCCGAACTTATTATCTTTAAGACCTGTGGAGATATACGGATGCGTGTTGGCATCGACATCAGGATTGACCCTTAATGATATCGGTGCAGATTTGCCCAGTTGCTCAGCTACTTCATTGATTAATATCAGCTCATTGACAGACTCAACGTTAAAACAGTTGATGCCTTGGTTAAGAGCAAATTCGATATCATCACGCGTTTTACCAACGCCTGAGAATACAACTTTGTTCGCCTGTCCGCCTGCCGCTAATACCCGCATTAGCTCGCCACGAGAGACGATATCAAAGCCTGCGCCTGCCTCTGCCAGTACACTTAATACCGCAAGATTAGAGTTGGCCTTTACCGCATAACAAATCTGATGATCGATAGTAGCAAAGCTATCACTATAGTCCTGATAAACATTTAATATGGCTTGTTTAGAGTAGACGTAGCATGGCGTTGCATATTGCTCAGCTAGCTCGCTAACGCTTACGTCTTCTATATATAGCATATGATTGCGGTAGCTTAGTGCTGGCAAATGGTCAGTTAGCACTATGGGGTCAATATATAGCCCTTGCTCGGTTTGGATAGTTACACTTGCAGTGTGAGTCGCGTTCATTGGCGACGTAAGATTACTCATAGTGATATCTCTAATCTTTTTAAATTATCAAGGTGAAGTATTGGGATTATAGGGCGTGTCCTCATTTTGAAAATGATAATAAAAATGAGATAGATTTTTGCCAACAGCTATTATCTAAAACTTACCCTACAAACATTAGTACTATAAGATTATTAGTTATTAATAATCATTAGGGTCATCACTGACTTCAGGAAATATCTGCTGCTGCTCTAGGTAGCGCTCTTGTTTGTAATCGCTGTCATCAAGATCAGCAAAAGCGGCATCCTGCGGATTGCTAGTGCTTGCCAAGTCATCAGAGCTAGTGGTCACTGTTTGAGTGGCTGGATCCACTAAATATAATTCGTTTTTTTGACCACAACCTGTCATAGCTAATGTCGCTAAAGAGATCGCCACTAGGGCACATTTTGCAGATAAGAAAGAATGATTAACGCTTAACATAGTAGGCATATCCTAGTGAGGCAACTATAAATCCCAAAGCCGTTCAATGGTATAAAAGCTTAATTGAGCCTAGCATCTGCTTGATCATTAGCGAGCAAGATAGAGTCATTTGCTAGCGGCCAATAATAGCATTAATTGATAAGTCTTTGCAGATTCAAGGTATATTTGCGCAAAATTATAAGCTGATATGAGCCTTTTTTTAATACTATTTTTAATGTTGAAATTCGACGGTGTCACTTTTTGATAAATAATATAGCTTATCTAGACAAACTTACTTACAATTTGAGTTAACGCTTGTACTGCTATGCTAGCTATGCTGTTAGTTAAGAAATGAGCTTATTAGGTGCTTGACTAGAGCCAATATAAAACCTTATAGTCATCAAGGTGTAACTAATAAAGCAGGCAAATGGGTTGTATTTCATAAGCTTAATAGACATGGTATTGATAGAAAATAGCCAATATTTTATGACTTCACCTAGCAAGTGGTATATAGCACCTTCTAAATTCACACTATAAAATAGCTATTGATTTTTGTTTGTTCAACAGCTGTTAATCGTCTATGATTAACCTACCATCAACCCTCTAAGGATAGAGTATGAGTGACAGCGTCAATAATCAAAACGATCAGAATGCAGACACCTCGCAACTGACCAACCCTACGTTAGTACTAAACTGCGGTTCTTCTTCAATCAAATACGCGCTAATCAGCGAAGATGAGTCTACGCGTATTGTCGGCTTGGCTGAGAATTTGGGTCTTGATACTGCCCGTATTAAGCACACTAAGCTGAACGGTGAAAAGCTTGAGATTGCTATTCCAGGTGGTCGTCATGAGTTGGCGCTACAAAAAATCCTTGAGCTACTTGAGCAGTATCATTTTGTTGCTGTTGGTCATCGTGTGGTACATGGTGGTCGCGAGTATTCAGAGGCGATCAAAATTGACGCGCATGCACTATCAGAGATAAAACGTCTGAAATCATTAGCACCGCTACATAATCCAGCGAATGCGCTAGGGATTGAAGCGGTACAAGCGATCTATCCTGACATTCCACAAGTCGCCGTTTTTGATACGGCGTTTCACCAAACGATGCCCCCTGTCGCCTATCGCTATCCTGTACCAAAAGCCTTATATGAAGATCATAAAATTCGTCGCTATGGCTTTCATGGTACGTCACACGCCTATGTCTCAGAACGTGCCAGCATGCTGACTGAAGTCAAAGGCCCGCATGGTTGGTTGACCGCACATTTAGGCAACGGCTGTTCAGCAGCGGCTGTTTATGATGGCAAAAGTCTAGATACGAGCATGGGTCTTACTCCACTTGAAGGTCTCATGATGGGTACGCGCAGCGGTGATGTCGATCCAAGCTTGCACATTCATCTTAAGCGTCAGCTGGGCATGAGTCTTGAGGACATCGATAAGATGCTCAATAGCGAAAGTGGTCTGCTAGGTATCTCAGGCTTATCCAATGATTTGCGTACTGTTGAGCAAGCCGCATCTGAGGGTCACAAAGATGCGCTACTGGCTATCGAGATGTTCAGCTATCGCGTCGGTAAATATCTTGCCAGCCTAAGCTGTGCGCTACCTGAATTTACCGGTATTATCTTTACAGGCGGTATCGGTGAGAACTCTGCTACCACCCGCGCTCGTATTGTGAATGTGATGCGTCACTTCGGTATTAAGTTTGATACGGACAAAAACAAAACCTTGGCTGGCGGTGCGGAAGGCAGCTTCCAAACTGAGGACAGTAGCGTTGAGCTATGGGTCATCCCAACCGATGAAGAGTGCCGTATCGCGCAAGAAACTCGTCAAGCGCTTGGTCTAAACTAAGTATCGACGATAAAACTGAGAGTAGCTGATCCTTATTTAACAAATACAGCTTAGCGAACACAGCGACTCTCAGCACGCCGATTAAAAACTAAAATAAACCGTAGGATACGCTATGCAAACCATTTTACTTGTTCCTATTAGCCGTGGTATTGGGGTCACATCAGCTGCGCTTGGGCTGATACGCGCGCTCGATTATAACGGTGTCAAAGCCGCCTTCATGAAGCCGTTCTTGCAAGATGACACCCTCGATAAACAAAACAGTCTTGATAGCTCAAGTGCGCTTATTATGCACGCCTTTAATCTTACACCGCCTCAATCTATTAATCGTCAGCGCGTTGAGCGCATGATCGGTGATGGTAACTTAGATGACTTGATGGAAGAGGTGGTCGCAAACTACCAGTCTATCGGTCAAGATCAAGATGTCATCATCTGTGAAGGTCTAGTGCCGACCACTGAGGCCTCTTACGCCTCACAAATCAACCGCGCTATCGCTCATGCTTTGGACGCTAAGATTATCTTTGTGAGCACCGCTGACACCAGTAACCCCGCTCATCTAGCGGATAAGCTCGATGTACACGGGCGTGAGTTTGGTGGTATCGCTCATGAGCGCACCTTAGGCTGTATCTTAATGCGCGTTGATGTTCCAAATACTTTTGACAATCAACCTGTCGCGCCAGGTGAAGCGGTCTACAAACTTGATGAAAAATTCGTTAGTGACGTCCAGCGCCTATCACCGCATTTTCATTCCGATGAATTCCGCTTGATAGGCGTCGTGCCTTTTAGTGACTCGCTATCGGTACCGCGTACTTGGGATATCGCTGCTGAGCTTGATGCCACTTGGCTCAACGTCGGTGAGGCGAAGAGTCGCCGTATTAATAACATCAGCTTGACCGCCCGTTCAGTAGCGCGCGTCGATGAAGTGTTTAAACGCGGTACGCTAATCGTCGTCCCAGGAGATCGCGATGATTTGCTATTAGCGGCGGGACTCGCTTGTATCAATGGCATCCCATTGGCAGGTATTGTGCTAACAGGTGGAGTCGTCCCGAATGAGACTGTTGCTGAGCTGTGGCAGTCGGCACTGAAAACAGGCATTCCCGTGATGAGTGTCGAGACCGATAGCTTTGAGACCGTACAGAGCCTGATGCATATGAGCGCTGAGATTCCAAGTGATGATACTGAGCGCGCCACCGATGTCACCCGCTATGTCGCCGCCCACTTAGATCTAAGCTGGATTAAAGACTACTTTAGTGGTGATTATAAACCGCGTCTGTCTCCTGCCGCATTCCGTCATCAAGTGGTCAAAAAAGCGCAACAAGCCAAAAAACGTATTGTATTGCCAGAAGGTGCAGAGCCGCGTACAGTAGAAGCTGCCTGTATCTGTCAAAGCCGAGGTATAGCAAACTGTGTGCTACTAGCTAAGCGCAGTGAGGTTGAGCAAGTCGCCAAAAACCGCAGCTTAGTATTGCCAGAAGGGCTTGAGATTATTGATCCTGATACGCTAGATATGACCAATTATATCGATGCAGTGGTCACTGCTCGTAAGGGTAAAACCACTGATATCGCTGCGGCTGAAAAGCTAAAAGATACGGTCTATCTTGGTACGGTTATGTTGCTGTTAGATGAAGTAGATGGGCTGGTTTCGGGCGCTGTTCATACGACGGCCAATACTGTACTCCCAGCATTTCAGTTAATCAAAACCGCACCGCAGTATTCACTGGTCTCTTCTATCTTCTTTATGCTACTGCCTGAGCAAGTTGTGGTCTACGGTGACTGTGCGATCAATCCAGACCCAACTGCTGAAGAGCTGGCTGAGATTGCCATTCAATCGGCGCAATCGGCAGCAGCCTTCGGTATTGAGCCAAAAGTGGCGATGATCAGCTATTCAACAGGGGCATCAGGATCAGGTGCTGACGTTGAAAAAGTTAAACAAGCAACTGCTATCGTCCGTGAGCGTGAGCCAAACCTAGCGGTTGATGGGCCACTACAATATGATGCTGCCTCGGTCATGAGCGTCGGCAAACAAAAAGCACCTGATTCAAAGGTAGCCGGTCAAGCCAACGTGTTTATATTCCCTGATCTAAATACAGGTAATACGACCTATAAAGCGGTGCAACGTAGCGCTAATGTCATTAGTGTTGGGCCGATGCTGCAAGGGTTAAACAAACCTGTGAATGATTTATCTCGAGGTGCTCTAGTCGATGATATCGTCTACACTATCGCGCTAACGGCTATTCAAGCATATAGCGATGCTATTTAATTTGTTGTTTTGAGTTAACTCAACTATTCAAAGCCGATTATCATAATGATAGTCGGTTTTTTATTGATTGTAGGCGTAGAGTGCATTTTATGCACCGATGGTTAGTTGTAGCGTCATTATCGGTGCGATGGATTTCACCCTATAATACTTAAAATCCTTAATCTAGAAACTAGATTGAAAGTTAAGTTACCGCTAGTCTATCAAGCAAAATTTGTATTCACTCGTTATAATGATGCTATGAATAAACAACCTGCTCCGTTTCAAGCTGAAAAAAATATAAAGCCTGCTATTCGCGCTTATCTTGGCGGCTCTTTTGACCCCATACATTTGGGTCATATGCAAATGGCAATGGCTGTCTATAACACGCTTGCACCTATGGCAACTGAACGAAAACGCGAGCTGCAAGTCTCTTTACTGCCTAATGCGCGCTCGCCTTTTAAGACTCAAAGCACTGATCCTAGTGATCGCCTTGCTATGCTAAACTTTGCTGTGCAAGGGACGCCTGTGAACATCGATGAGCTCGAAATATGGCAAACCCCGCCTGTCTATACTATCGATAGCGTGCGCAAGCTTCGCAATCAATATCCTCATGACAGCCTAATATTTATCATGGGCATGGATAGCGCGCGTAGCTTAGATAAATGGAAAGACGGTCTGCAATTAACCCATTACGTTAATTTATGGGTATTTAATCGTGACAAAAACTTAACTCTAGACGCACAAAGTGCAGCCGTTTTAGCTAATGAGCTAGCCGTCGAGCTGCAATCGCAAGTGACTGAGTCATACCCTAAGCTGTTACTTATCCCAGTAACTTCAGATGATAAGTCACTAGCGCATGGTTTATTGAACAATAACCTGTTGAAAGACAGCCCCTTGAAAGATACTCACCAAGGACGCATTTATATAGATACTCGAGCCGTCATGAGCGTATCTAGCACTGAGATTCGCCAGCAGTTCCTTGAGCAAAATTTTACGAGAAACAATGCACTATTACCATCAGCTCACGACACTTCTGTTATGCCAAACCAACCATCCAAATCATTAAATCCTAAGGTTTATGATTATATTATTGCCCATCAGCTATATTCTGCTGACTAATTCCGTTAAAATCGCACTATATTTGTCTTATTGCTCTTAACTTGTTTTTATAAGGCCTGTTAGCAGCATTATCCTATTTTATTATTACCGATTATTTAAGAGATTTAACTTTATGACCCCAACTATGACTAATGAGCGTTTAGAGCAGTGTTTAGCACTGGTAAAAACCGCTTTAGAAGATATGAAAGCCAAAAACATCACAGTGCTCAATGTCGAAGAGTTAACCGACGTCATGGAGCGTATCGTCATCGCTGATGGCACTTCAAAACGTCATGTCCGCGCGATGGCCGATAGCCTTGGCGCTGATGCCAAACAAGCAGGATTTATGCCTCTTGGCCGTGAAGGCGGTAATGATTCTGACTGGACGTTAATTGATCTTGGCGCAGTTGTCGTGCATATGATGATGCCTGCTGCCCGTGAGTTTTATGATCTAGAAGGTCTATGGTCATCACCTGAGCAATTAGCTGAGCTAGTCGCTGTACCGCGTGAGAAGAAAACTGCAGGTCGCCGTAACAAGAATAAATAATATTTATTGCCCGTGTTTATTGGCGGCTGAAAGCTATATCGAAAAGACCAGATTAATATTCTGGTCTTTTTTTATGACTAGGTTTTGATATATTAAATTTTTTAATTTAAGAGCATATTTATTTAACGTCGCGTAGGCTGGATTTTTAACCCAGCAAACAAGGATGTAAAGTCATAACAATTAATAATGACTGACAAAATTCTAGTTTATTTAAAAGTAATGTAAGGTAAATAAGCTGAAAATAACTAATGATTAAGCTAAGATAAGCGATATTGTTTAAACAATACTTGCCTGACTAATAACCATAAGCTGAAACGTAAAATGAGCGCTGAATTTATCCATCATTTCGAGCAAAATATGAATACTTACTTTAATAAAACCCTACCCCTACACGTCGCTACTCTAGTTGAAGTTCGAGCGGGTAAAGCTATGCCATTCGCGCGCGAAGCTATGAGCGCTATCGACAAAGCACCAATTAAAGCGCCTGTCGCTGTCGATTTTATGGGTCTTGCAAGCGATGAGCAAGCCGATCGTAAGCATCATGGTGGACCACTAAAAGCCGTGCATCAAATGGCGACGGCGACTTATGGACTTATTAACGCCGAGTTTGATCTAAACGTTCGTATTGGCACATTAGGCGAAAACCTGATTACCGTACCTGTTAACGGCTTGCCTGATATGGACGAGTCTACGGTCTGTATTGGTGATGTCTATAAATATGGTGAGCAATATGGCGATGAGCAAGTAGCTGATAGCGATAGCGTGCAATTGCGTATCGTACAACCGCGTCGTCCTTGCTACAAGATCAATGACCAAATCGGTCAATTTACCAAAGTGCCCAATATCGCCTCATGGATAAGTAAACAAGGTATCGCGGGCTGGTACTTTCAAGTGGTGCGTAATGGCGTGATTAGCGCTGACTTACCCGTGTATCTGATGGAACGCCCCTATCCATTTGCGACGCTCTCAATGCTATGGCAATTGTCGAACTCTAAAGACAAGTATGCTGCTGAGGTGATTGAGCCGTGGTTAGCTATTGAGTGTTTAGAGGACAGTTGGAAGGCTGTTTTACGTAAGAAGATTGAGAAGGGTTAGCATTTCATGGCAAAAAATATTACCTCGATTGCACTCGCCACTTGCTTAACTTTACCACTAGTCGGCTGCGTCACTACTCCAAGCCCTCAGATAGCAAACCCTGAATCTTTCATCGTCGATAACCAAACCTATCAAGCCACAGGCAAAAGTGAGCGGATTAAAACTATCGTGCTGCACTATACCGTCAGCGATAACGAGCGCTCCATTAAGCTATTGACCAAAGGTAAAGTCAGCGCTCATTACCTTATTATGAAGAATGATGACGATAAAATTTATAACCTAGTCCCTGAGTCTGAACGCGCTTGGCATGCAGGCGATGGTAGCTTTGCGGGTCGTACTATCCTCAATGACACCTCTATCGGCATTGAGATTGTCAACAAAGGCATCCAGTCGCAATATCGCGGGGCGCTAAATAATAGCGATCTTGAATATCATCCTTATAAGCACTTTGTTGAGTTCGATGAGATACAGATTAAAAAAGTTGGACAACTGGTAAAAGACATCGCCACAAGGTACGAGATTTCACCAAAAAATATCATCGGTCATGCGGATTTAGCACCGTCACGTAAGATTGACCCTGGGGCAAAATTCCCTTGGCAACGATTATATAAAGAATACGGTATTGGCGCTTGGTATGATGAGTCTGATAAAGCATTTTTCATGCTGCAAAACGAGTTTGATACCGCCACTATTTCTGAGATTAAGCAGGCCTTTCGAGAGTACGGCTATCAAATCAATACGACTGATGAATGGGATAAAACCAGTCGCGATGTGATTTATGCGTTTCAGCTGCACTTTCGTCCCCTTAACCCAACGGGCACGATAGATGCCGAGACTTATGCTACTCTACAGGCATTGAATAAGAAGTATGCGGGTACAGAGGACTTCTACTAAAATTAGCGGTACTAATACTAAAAAATGGTTATAAAAATAAACTAAAGGAAATAATATGAGCACCCTATTTAGCGTCAATTTGAATAAATTAGCTTTAATCCGTAACTCGCGCGGTACTGACTACCCTAACCTTTTATATTTTGTAAAAAAGCTCATTGATCTGGGTGTTAAAGGCTTTACCGTGCATCCGAGACCTGATGAGCGCCATATCCGATACCAAGATGTCTATGATATCAGTGCATTCTTAAAGGACTATCCAGAGGTTGAGTTCAATATCGAAGGCAATCCAAACGAGCAGTTTTTAAAGATTATCCGTGAGGTAAAGCCGCATCAATGTACGCTTGTGCCAGATAGCGAAGATCAACTTACCTCTGATCATGGTTTTGATATCATCAAACACAGCGACATGCTATCGGCATTAAGCCAAGAGCTGGAAGCGTTCGGCACACGTTGCGCGGTATTCATCGATCCTGATATCGAGCAAATCAAAGCGGTCATCGAGAGCGATGTACAAACGATAGAGATGTACACTGAAGAATGGGCGCGCGCGTATGATAGTAGTGATGACAGTGCCAACAACGATGACAAGGCTCATTTCGCTGAGGTCAAAAAACGCTTTAGCAATTGTATCAACCTCGCCAGTGACAATGGCATTCGCGTCAATGCGGGTCATGATTTGAACTTAGAGAATCTAGCCGACTTGCTCAGTCTTGGCGACGTCGCGGAAGTGTCAATTGGTCACGCTTTCACCATCGAGTCGCTAGAGCAAGGGATGGATAATGTCGTTGGTCAGTATTTGAAGATTTGTGGTTAAAAAGCGTTAGCAGGAGTCAATATGAGTCACTCGCAACAAGACAAGCTTGAGAAATACTTGGAAGAAAAAGCCAAGCAAGCGCAAGAAAAGGAGCAGGAAGCTGAGCCGCTCTCTGCTTATGATGCTTGCGTGCTAGAAGAAAGTGCGAAGATTCATGAGTTGATCGCTGAGGCCCAGAAGGGGTCAGAGGATAATTAATTGAAATATCCTTTCTCCTTTGTTCATGTGTTTAAGGTAGAATTAAGTTTGTAAAATTTAGCACTACAATACTAATTATACATGACGAGTAGGACTTACCATGAGCGCAGGGTTAATAAAGCATCTGAAAAGAAAAACCGAAGAAGACAGCAATACTAGAATATTAATGTCGCAATGGGAGTTTGATGAAAAGCTCATCGGTAAGTCGCTTGAAAATGTAGGTAGTTATTATCCGCATTTCAGTAGCCACAATGAATCGCACTCACAGCAAATCCTTGTCAATATCGAACGTCTGCTAGGTAGCAATATTGACAAGCTGACAGCAACAGATACTTGGTTAATATTGGAAGCAGCTTACTGGCACGATATAGGTATGCTGTTCAATGCTGATGAAGTTCAAGATGTAATTGAAAATGAGCATTTCAAAGACTACGTTGAAGAGCTTGCTAATAATAATGTTCAAGACTTGCATGAGTTTGCCAAAGTTTGGTATACCGACGGTTGGGAAGCTGCCCTTGTTCATTATGATAATCCATACAAAGGCGTTGAAAAATATCGTCAGATGGTTGCGGAATGGTATCGCAAAGGTCATGCTAAAAATTCAAACGACGTTGTTTTGAAGCCATTTGAGAAGCTCAATATTAGCTCTCCGCGTACTGAATTACTTCCCAAACGTATTTATCGATATCTTGGTCAAATCTGTTGGTCACATGGACGCAATTTTGAAGAAGTCATGAGCTTATTACCATTCCGCCAAACTGGAATGGGTACAGAAGATTGCCACCCTCGTTTTGTCGCTTGCCTACTGCGTTTAGGTGATTTGTTTGATATTGATGACAACCGCTTTTGCCCAGTCATGGCAAGACAAGTCGGCAATATGCCATCGTTTAGTGAAACACATAAGCATAAGCATCAAGCCATTCGTGAGTTTCAGCTAGATAATGAAACGGTTAGCATAACAGCTATTTGTAGTACGGAAATGGCATATATTGAATGTCGCAATTGGTTTGACTGGATTAAAGAAGAGATTCAAAACCAGATGTCACAGTGGAAAAATATTGTGCCTAGTCGTGACTTTGGTCTGCTACCGACCATCAACAAACTTGATGTTGAAATGGATGACTCAAAAATCTTACTCAACAATAAACCAATGAAGTTTTCACTTGATGAAAAAAGTGTCATTGAACTACTGCAAGGTAATAACCTATATAGTGGTATGTCTGATGTCGTTAGAGAGCTTATACAAAATGCTATTGATGCGACCTTAATTAGGGTATGGATTGACGCCCAAAAACATCCTAAAAAACTATCAATTTTAAAAGATGGAAATCCATATGATAGTAAAGTTATAGATTTAATTGAAGACTATACTATACACTTAGATATAGAACTAGTAGAGCAAACTGATAGCTTGGAAAATATCTGGAAGTTAAGAATTATTGATAAAGGAACTGGTATAAGTCTAAAAGACTTGAAATATATGCAGTACATGGGAGGTTCAAATAAAAATATTCAAAAATTTAAAATAATTAAAGATATGCCTTTATGGATGCAACCATCTGGAACCTTTGGCATCGGTCTTCATAGTGCATTTTTGTTGAATAAAAACTTATCTTCCAAATACCAATACTTAAAATTTATTACCAAAAGTATTCTCGACCATACATCGTTAGAAGTCAAACTAAATTCACCTTTGGGAAAGGATGATGGTTTTTGCTTCATTAAAGAAATAGATTCTAACTTAAGCTTAGATTATGGCACAATTATTGAAATTTATTTTAAGACTGATGTGATTGCTTCATCCTTTATTACTAATGAAAGTATCTATAAGGATATTAGTGAGTTATTAATTGACACTTATAATACTTTCAATAGAAATAATCCTCAGATTATATACGATCAGAATACTCTAGAAAAATCAAAAGAGTACCAGCTTAGTACTAATGAAAATAAACATAATATTAAGGATATAGCTTGGTTAAAATTTAAAAACTATGATTGTGCTATTCAACTTTCGATTCCTGATACTATTTGTGTCAAGGATGAAGAATATTACTCTTATCATGGTTTTAGAGGACAAGATATCATTAGTAGTAGAGAAACAATGGGTATTCTGTATATTGCGCAAAATACGAGTATATATCTAGATGTATATGGCGAAGCAAAGCACTTTGTGACTATTAATAGAAATGATTGGCAATATTCTGCTATACAAAATGTTATGTCTGATATTAAGGATGTTTTCTCAAAGCAAATTCTAACTGAAGAAAACAAACATAAAATTGTTCATGGCTTCAACTACAATAAGAATTTAGGTTATGAAGTTATAAGTCACACTATACTAAACGATTCTGAGATAGTTGAAGGCATAGAAGATTTTATGTTTAACGAACAGTTATCAACTAAAGACATGCTAAAAAACAAGTTGTTTTTAACTGGTGGTAAATATTTCAATGAAGATATAGCTAATAGACTGAGTAAAAAACTAAGCATTAATGATATAGAAATATTTCCTCAGATTAATGATGCTTATTACGATGCTACTATTAAATTTTTTATAGAAAATAATTTTTTGGTTTATAGTATATCTAAACAGAATCAAGAGTATCCTTTAGGAATCACTGATGATGAAATTGTTCTATTTATCAAAGCTGAACAGTGTAATAATTTAAACATTATATCCTTTTTTGATGAATATAATGTTTCTATACTTCCAAAAGTCAAAGATATCGAACCATGGTTTAACAATGAAAAGAAATATTTTACAGAGGTTATATTTGGTTCAGATAATAAACTAAGCTCAGAAAGTATAGTTTTAATTGATGAATTTTATGATGACTATCATTTGTTTGAGAGTTTTAGTTATCTTAATGTAAAGGTTAAGCACGATCATTTCTTCTATAATTTTGATTACGATGATAGCCAAATTGGTATTATATTCCCTTTTTATATCGAAGGTAAAAAAGTAAGACTTCATGACCTTGATAAGCTATATATTTATGTTAAGGAGAAGGGTATCATTACTAATCTTTCAGTAAATAACATCAAAGAAGGTTATATGAAATTAATAAATTTTATAAAAGAGATAACGAAAGAAGAATATATTTGGACTGAATTTTTTAAAAATAATTTAATAAACTTATCACCTTAAATCTATTCATTAACAGCATATTTATTAAATCTGAGAGATTTTCTCTCTTTACTAAAGGACGAACATAATGATATAGAATAAGGTTAAGCTATCGCTAACCTACTATATTAACTTTTGATCTGTAAACTTAAACCACAACGAACACTTGTAAGAACTCGATGTTACCGCTAGCCCCGACTGTAGCGGTATCCTGCTGGTTTGGGCGAGTTGCGATGGCTAGGTTTTGGGGTGGCGACGCGAAGCAAGCGACGACCCAAACCGTAGCCAGTGCCGCGCCCAGACTGGCAGATACGAGTGGAAGGCGGGAAATAGCTCCCTTAAAAACGTTGGGTGTCGCAAGCTCCACGCCAACCTACTCCGCATCACTTGATATCAAAGTTAAGTCAATATTTAAAACACCCAAACCCCAAACACAAAAAAGGTGAGCCTAAGCCCACCTTTTTTTATGTCTAAAACTATAAGCAATTGCTAGAGGTTTGAATAGCAAGGAAAACATGCGCAAGCGCTACATGTGCAAGTTTGACGAAGCTAATCAAGCATCTAGGTTTGAGACTAGCGTAACCAAGCACGAGCGTTACGGAACATACGCATCCACGCGCCGTCCTCATCCCACTCTTCTGGTTTCCAGCTGTGGTTATAGGCTTTTAGGTTACGCTCAGGATGTGGCATCATAATCGTCACACGACCATCAGTGCTACACAGACCCGTGACACCGCCGACCGAACCGTTTGGATTGAGGGGATAGGTCTCAGTTGGATGACCTTGGCTATCGACATAACGCATCGCAAGCTGACCGTGTTTGGCCATACCGTCGATTTCGTTGTTGTCTAGCGTGGCATAGCCTTCACCATGTGCCACAGCGATTGGTAAGATGCTGTCTTGCATACCTTTGAACAGGATCGACTTGGTACGCTCGACTTTTACGTTGACCGTACGCGCTTCAAATCGAGCAGATTGGTTGGCGATGAAGCGTGGGAAGTTTTCTGCACCTGGGATGAGGTCTTTTAACTGAGCCATCATCTGACAGCCGTTACAGACACCTAGTGAGAAGGTATCAGGACGGGCGAAGAAGCGGACAAACTGCATGCGTAGCTCGTCATGGAACAAGATAGAGTTCGCCCAGCCTGAGCCAGCGCCTAGTACGTCACCATAACTAAAGCCACCACAAGCGACCAGACCGTCGAAGTCACGTAGATTGATGCGACCACTGAGTAGATCACTCATGTGTACATCGACCGCTTCAAAACCAGCTTGGGTAAAGCCTGCTGCCATTTCTGTCTGACCATTGACGCCTTGCTCACGCAAGATAGCGACTCTTGGTTTGCTGTTATCAGAATCAGCACGGCTGTTTACATATGGCTCTTCAACTTTTTGATTCAAATCAAAGTTTGGCGCAGCGATAAGGCCTTTATGACTGGCATCGCTAATCAAGTCATACTCTTGCTGTACGCATTCTGGATTGTCACGGCGACGCGCGATTTGATAGCTGACCTGAGTCCACGCTTGCTGCAATTCAGTACGGCTAAAGCTTAACGTATCTTCACCCATGAGCGTTGGCGTTTGAATAATTAAGCTATCGTCCTCGCTACTTTGACCAACTAAGCTCAGCATGTCATCGACATTAAATTCTACTGCTAATTGCATTAACGCCGCGACGTTTTCTGGCAATACTTGAATGACTGCGCCCAGCTCTTCACTAAACAGCTGACCGAGTAAGTTATCATCCGTCAATGACAGTTTGATACCTTGACGGCTAGTGAACTGCATCTCAGCGATAGTCGCTAGCAGACCACCATCACCGATATCGTGATAGGCACTGATGACGCCTTGCTCGTTACCCGCTTGGACAAAGTTAAAGAAATCTACCAAGTCGCTTGGCTGCGCTAAATCTGGGCACTCATTACCCAATTGGCTAAGCGTTTGCGCAAGGATTGAACCACCTAGACGTAGCTTACCTTTAGACAAATCGATACGGTAGAACGCGCTATCGCCATTGATTAGCTCAGGAGTTAGCGTTTTTGCTACGTCAACGACAGGGGCAAAGGCGGTAATCACGAGGCTCATTGGTGATACGACTGATTTATCCGTCTCACCTGCTTCACTGCTGTCAGTCCAGTTGGCACGCATCGATAGCGAGTCTTTACCGACTGGAATAGCGATACCCAATGCTGGGCACAGCTCTTCACCGACGGTATATACCGCATCAAACAATGCTGCATCTTCCGCGTCTTCACCACAAGCTGCCATCCAGTTCGCTGACATCGTAATATCAGACAGCTGAGCAATACGCGCACCAGCGATGTTGGTAATCGCTTCGCCAATTGCAAGTCGTGCTGACGCTTGTGGGCTGATTAGCGCAACTGGTGTACGCTCACCGATACTCATAGCTTCGCCTGTCATGGCTTGACCGTCAAGCGCAACGAGTCCAGTAGCAGTCACCGCACAATCAGCGACGGGCACTTGATAGCGACCGACATACTGGTCACGTACCACCATGCCAGTAATTGAGCGATCACCAATGCTAATCAAGAAAGACTTGCTAGCGACGGTCGGATGACGCAAGACGTCTTTGATAGACTCGGCTAAATTGACTTTGTCTAAATCTAGCGCTGGCAAGCTGGTCTCTGTACGGCTAAAGCTACGCTTCATCTGTGGCGTACCACCTAGCAATACTTGCATCGGCATATCGACAGGCTGATCATCTAATAACTCATCATCAAGGATCAGCTGACGCACATCAGTCGCCGTGCCTAAGATGGCATATGGGCAGCGCTCACGGACGCATATCGCATCAAACTGCGCTTCGCTCTCGGGATGAATGGCTAAGACGTAACGCTCTTGCGCTTCATTTGACCAAATCGCCATTGGTGACATGCCAGCTTCTAGCGATGGAATCTTACGCAGGTTCAGATGGGCACCCATTTCATGGTCATTAACCAGCTCTGGCATAGCATTAGATAAACCACCGGCGCCGACATCATGTAATGACACGATTGGATTACCGTCTTTGCCATTATTGCTGGCATCAACATCATTACCAGCTAAGGCCCAACAGCGATCCATCACTTCTTGACAACGACGTTCCATTTCTGCGTTATCGCGCTGCACAGAAGCAAAGTCTAAGCCTTCATCAAGCGAACCACTATCAACGGATGACGCTGCGCCACCACCAAGGCCGATTTGCATCGCAGGGCCACCCAAGACGATTAATAAATCACCTTGCTGAATGCTGTTCTTCTCAATAAGGTTGCGTTTGATATTGCCATAACCACCTGCCAGCATGATTGGCTTATGATAGCCACGCATTTCGCTGCCGTCTTTTGCCGCTGAGGTATCTAACTGGAAACTACGGAAATAACCACATAAATTAGGGCGACCAAACTCGTTAGAGAAGTTGGCTGAGCCTAATGGTGCTTCGGTCATAATCTCAAGGCTCGTCGCCATACGATCTGGCGTGCCGTAGTCTTGGGTGCTGACTTGACCTGACTGCTCCCACTTCTCAGCCAGCTCTGGAATATGCAGATGCGAGACATGAAAACCTGTCAGACCCGCTTTTGGTTTACCGCCACGACCGGTTGCGCCTTCATCACGAATCTCACCGCCTGCACCCGTCGCCGCGCCTGCATAAGGGGCGATAGCGGTTGGGTGGTTATGAGTTTCGACTTTCATTAAGATATCGATGTCTTCTTGATGAAAGCTATACGGGTGCGCTGAAGTGCTGTCTTGAGCATCGGTAGGCACAGGATAAAAACGCCAGCCTGCCGCGCCAGCCATTACCGCTGCGTTATCTTTATAGGCGGACAAAATGCCTTGAGGATTGGACTGATAAGTGTTTTTAATCATCTGAAATAGCGACTTAGCGGCTACTTCACCGTCGATCGTCCACTGGGCATTAAAGATTTTATGACGGCAATGCTCTGAGTTGGCCTGAGCAAACATCATTAGCTCGACGTCAGTTGGATTGCGGCCTAGCTCATTAACATAGGCATTCATTAGATAATCAATATCTTCAACGGACAAGGCAAAACCAAACTCAGTATTAGCAGACTCTAAAGCCTCGCGTCCTGCGCCAATCACATCGATATGATTCAGTGATGCTGGTGCATTATCATCGAACAAATGACTGACTTTATCTAAATCATAAACCAGACTTTGGGTCATTTTATCGAATAATAACTCTTCAGCAGCTTTAGGCAATTTTTCACTGACTTTATTATCAAGAGTCAAGGTATAGACAATCACCCGCTCCACACGATTGATCTTAATTTCACAATTATTAAAGATATCGGTCGCTTTACTCGCCCAAGGTGAAATCGTACCAAAACGCGGGCTGACGATCACTTGTAGCTGATTCTCCTGCGCTGGATGATGCACAGTACTGTCTTGAATCCCGAATAAATCTAATGCCTTTTTATGCTCATCATTACTCAATTCTCGCGACAATACATACACTTGTTGTGTACTAATTTGAGTCACGTTTAGATCGGTTTTTTGGGTGAGCTGAGTGATAAGTTGTTGAGATTGAAAATCGGTCAAAAACGGCTGTCCAGCGATGGTCATCATAAAGGCATAATCCATAAGATATAAGCGGCAACAGGCATTACCGCTAAGCTAAGTAAATGGTCGAAGTATTATAACAAGAAGGGGCAAAGCGGGACTAATTATTTATAAGAGACTTTTTTTGACAACAAACTATATTTAATCCGTTATTTATATTTTAGCTTACAGCATTAACTCGTTTTACCTAACCCGTCTATACCTTACAAGCGCTCACATCCTATTACTGGCACACTACAGAAATAGCATGAGTTAATCCGCTATTGTATAGCTAGCTTTATAAAGGAAAGTAAACCGTCAGAACGCAAACTACTCGTTTTAGGATCAACTTTTTTAATAATAGTCATCATGATAAGGATGAAAGTCATGAATAAGCAAGAAAACATTGATAAAATTCAGGCGGTAATAAAAGATATTAAATACACGATGATGACCACCCGTACTAGCGAAGGTCATTTGCATGCTTGCCCGATGAATACGACTCAGACGGGTATTGGTGCTAGAGAAATCTGGTTTATCGGTGATAAAAGATCTGCTACGGTCGCTAATATTAAGGATGATCCTGAATTGAATTTAGCTTATACCAGTCAAGATGATAAAGATTATCTATCCATCACTGGCAAGGCCGAATTAGTTGACGATAGAGAAAAGCTAGAGGAGCTATGGACAGCTATTTACAACGCTTACTTTGAGCAAGGTATTGATGATCCAAATGTCCAAGTAATAAAAGTAGTCCCTCATGGCGTAGAATACTGGGCCAATGGCAACGCTATTACTAACGTCTTCAAACTTACTGCCGCTGCGGTGACAAATACCGCCATCGAAGATAGCTTAGGTGAGAACTTTTCAATATCTTTAGATTAAAGCGTTGTTAACTTATTTATCGACTCTTTAAACATACTGATAAAACCATTTTGATTTGATAATCACATTAATAAACAAGGATAACTTTATGAGTAAGCAAGATAATATCGATAAAGTACAAGCAATCATCAAAGACGTAAAATTTGCGATGATGAGTACTGTTAATAAAAAGGGCGATTTGCACGCTTGGCCTATGACTACTAATGAGGCCAGTCTTGGTGCGAAAGAGATTTGGTTCATTGGTGATAAAACCTCTAGCGTCGTCAAAGACTTGCAAGATAGTAAAGCAGTAGGCTTATCTTATGCCACTCAAGATGCCAAAAACTATGTTTCTATTAGCGGTAATGCTGAGCTAACAGATGACCAAGCTAAAATAGAAGAATTATGGTCGCCTATGGACAGTGCTTTTTTTGAACAAGGTAAAGAGGATCCAAAGGTACAGCTTATTAAAGTCGTTCCCCATGGTGTTGAGTGCTGGATCAGTGGTAGCTCAACTATCAATATGTTCAAGATGGTAGCCGCTGCCATGCAAGAAGGCGAAACTGCTGAAGATATCGGTGAGACTTTTAAGATTGAGCTATAATGTATACTAGCTAGTTTAGAGCTTAATTAAAGAGGTTCAGAAGCAATTTTATCATATGCATGTTCAAGCATCTATAAATGGCGTTTTTTATAGTGGAAACACAAAAGTTGATCCTGAATAATTTATAAAAAAACATCAATACAACTATAAAAGGACATTCAGTAAAATGGTAAAAAAATTAATGATATATCTTTCATTACTGCTTCTAATAAGTTGTAATAGTTATGGAGAAGATAATAAATTAGTAACACAAAATAAAAAAGAAAAAGATGCAGATAAACATTTTACTTATCAAACAATCAATTTTTTAGATTCAAAATATCAAAAAGATGGTTATCTAATTGAAGATAATTTAACAGGAAATCTTAATCCGTCTTACTCTTATTTTAATGAGGATTTAGGAGGTTTTACCGTTGATTATATAGGCAAAACCAAGGAGGAAATAAATTTTTGGAATGTAAGTAACAAAGTAGGGTTTTTTAATAATACTCATCCAGAAGATGAAGCGCAAAATTCTGATAGAATTGTTGACATTTTAGAGACACGTAGAGCTAATTATCATATATTTGCAACATTTTTAGATGAAAAATATATAGAAAATATTTCCAGTGATGGTGAATTTGACATTAAAGACAATGCAGAACAAAAAATATTTTTATATCAAGGAGGTGGCAGATGGAAACTTATAAAAACAGTCATAATTAGTGATGATAAATATAATGATTTTAATTTTTATATAAGTTTATTAGAGGATAATGAAATACAATGAAAAAGAAAGCTGGTTGATAAAAGTATTTCTTTAAATTTATCAACTTGATCTTTTGATTGTATAACTGGCAAATCAATATATTTTAATTTAAATCAAATTACTTATTGCGGCGCTGGTGCATAGCCATCGTCTGCTGGAAAAGCTTGGGCGCCTCGCGATTGTGGCTGGTTAGGATTATAAATCTCATAAACGACTGTGCCAATAATCCCTGTATTATCTATAGAGCCACTAGGAGTATTAGCAGCATAAGCATTTTTAGGTTGACTAAAAATAAAAGAGGCTACTGTGCTTTGGCTTTTACGAAAGCCCTCAATAACTAGCTCATCGTTAGGCTCTAAAACATAACCACTATCATAGCGGCTGGCTGCATCCCCATTCAGCACGTTTAATCCATCAACAGTCGCGACAATTTCATAGGTGTTGGCGCTATTGTTTTGATAAACCAAGCGATAGGCTTGCCCCGCTTTACCCTGAATAAAATAATCACCTCTATCGCGATAAATTGACAATTGACCCCTATCAGCAGCTATTGAAAAGTCCACTTTGCCAGCGGCTAAGGAAATACTATTTATAGCGCGTCCATTATAATTTTTATCCGCATAAGTGACCTGCATCTCATCAATAGGCTCATCATCAATACGCTGTATATCGACCATCGTCGCCTTTGAATCAACGTCATCGCCCCATTGCGTCCCCAAACGTTCTGATTCCGTAGCGTCTTGTGTCGGCTCAATGCTATTCGTCTCGATACTATCCGTCTCGACACTGTTTTGTGCTGAGTCCATTTGCATTGAATCCGCTGTATCTTGGGCTGTTTCACTTTGTATAGGGTCAGATGACGTTTGTGTAGGCTGCTCCTGTACATTAGTACTGGTTGAACAGCCTGCTAATAATGCGGCTACTGCTACGGCAACCAGTATCTGCTGAGTATATAAATTCATAATTACCTCTATTAGTAACCATAATACTATTTTTAAACTGACTACTTTATTAATAACAGCGCTTATCTTGGCGGTTTTGCATAGCCATTATCGGCAGGATAGGCTTGTGAGCCGCTTGGTCTAGGCTTTTTAGGATCATATAGCTCATAAATAACCGTACCTATAACGCCTGTATTGTTTATAGAGCCGCTCGTTGTGTTAGCCGCATAGGCATTTTCAGGCTTACTAAAGATAAAGGAGGCCACAGCGCTTTGACTTTTACGAAAGCCCTCAATCACTAACTTCTCGTTTGGACTTAACACATAGCCGCTATCGTAGCGACTAGCAGCGCGCCCATTAAGCACATTCAAACCATCGACACTAGCTACAATTTCATAGGTATTTTTGCTATTATTTTTATAGACCAAGCGATAAGCCTGACCCGATTGACCTTGCAGATAGTAGTTACTGTTATCTCGAAACAGAGGTAAGTTACCTATATCTGTGGCGACCGAAAAATCCACTTTTCCTGCTACTAGTGACATGCTATTAAGCGCACGCCCCGTATAATTCTTATCGGCATAAGACACTTGCATCTGCTCTATTGGCTCACGACTGGTGCGACGTAAGTCAACTTGGGTCACTTGCGAGTCAACGTCATCACCCCACTGGGTACCTAAACGCTCTGACTCAGCCGCATCTTGCATCGGCTTGGAGGGTGATCTTGCTTCATTACTGACATTAGGATTTGATGAGCACCCTGCCAATAATGCTATAAAGCCCGCGCTAACTAATGATAGCTTTAAATGTGATGTCATATTTTTTCCTTTATTAATCAACTGAAAAAGTAAATAGATACTATAGTCATCTTAATAGAAATCAGCTTCTTTTTTTACTATTTTTTGTTGATGTTTTTAGTATAGCTTAACTCTAAAAGACATTATGACATACTATACTTAAGTCATAATATTTTGATTAAGTACTTTAAATAATCCTAAAAAAACGCCAGTAGCGAATGCTTACTGACGTTTTAAAATAAAGCTGAAATATCAAAAATTAGCCACTCTGCTTAAGATAAGGCCAAGCGGCTTTGAGATAAATAAACATCGACCATAATGTTAGCACGACTGCTGCTACCATTAGACCGTAACCAATCAGCTCAAGCGACTCCCAGTTCAATAACAGCACCGTAATAGCAATCATCTGAAAAGTAGTCTTGAGTTTGCCCACATAAGAGACCGCTACGCTAGTACGATTGCCCAGCTCCGCCATCCATTCACGCAGTGCCGATACGGCAATCTCACGCGAGATAATCACAATAGCTGCTATCGCCATAATGATATTGGGATGCCATTGCACAAGAATAATAAGCGCAGCTGCTACCATTAATTTGTCAGCGACTGGATCTAAAAATTTGCCAAAAGCAGATGTTACGTTAAGCTTACGCGCAAAATAGCCATCGAGCCAGTCGGTAATAGCGGCAATGATAAAGACGCCCGTCAATAGCAAATGACGTAACAAGCTATCGCTAAACTCGCTCATCCCTACTCGCGCGATAACATTATCTGAGATCGCAGCCTGTCCAATGCCCATAGCGGGCGGCCAGTAGGCTATCGCTACAAATAGGGGAATCATCAAAATACGCGCAATCGTTAAATTGTTCGGTAAATTAAAAATGCTTTTATCACTCGGTACGGGTTGCAAAGGCGGCGTATCTATGTTTTTGGTCATGACAAAACCAGTCTAATAGTAAAGGGTGAATATAAATATAAGGCTAAAAATACCATGAAGGCTGCTAGCTTAGCATTTTTCATCGATGCCGTCATGCCATGTATGTACGAGTAACAGTAGCAGCGACTATCCCTACTCTTGCAACGCACAAGGAGTAACGCTCAGTAGTGATATTCATCGACAATATATTTTAAATATACTAATGAGAATATAGCCTTATACAGGTGTACACTGAAAAGTGTAAGCAGATGTAAGAAATGATTGAATAATATAAGCTGAGCCTTATCTTAGTTAACAAGGTATGCAAGATAACAATCATAATGATCGTAGAGACAATAACAATAATAAGCCGTAACTACTGATTCCACAGCCTATAGCTGTCTAGCCAGTTTTCCTCAGCCTACAGTATTTCTTCTGTAGGCCTTTTTTTGTCCAAAATTTGAGGGATAAATTGCTCAAGTAACACCAATCAGTTAAAGTTGATTAAACTTATAAATCGATCAATGAATATGGCTATTAAAACCGAATGTGCGAGCTGTGGTAAGCTTATAAATGCGAATGCTACGATATGTCCTAAATGTGGCGGCGCGGCGAAAGTCGTAGCGCCACCTGTCGACAAAAAGGCTGAGCGAAAAGGTGCTATCTGGGCTTATCTTACCGGTACGCTGTTCATTATCACAGGTCTTGGCGCGTTTCAGATCGGGATGATTTCAGCAATAATGCTCATCCTTGGCGGCGCGTTGGCCTTGCCATTTGTTAGAGCAGGATTGGTCAAGCTAAGTGGCTTTAAAACGGACAAGTTCTTAGTTATCGTCAGCGCGATACTGATTATCGGCGGAGTCATTGGCTACACTAGCTCGGTTAAAAATGATCGGTTGGAGCGTGTCGAGGGTGAGGCTGCTATTGATGAGTAGGTTTATAATGTTCAAATAGTTTTTTTTGAAGTAATAGCTATATAATCTTTAATACTATTTAAGTATTTTTGCTTTTTGAGATATATTAAAAACTTATGTAAAGTTAGAGATAAAACTATGAATAAAATGCTAATTTTTTTGCTCCTTTTACCTATTGCTTCTAATGCTGTGAACTGGATCGATTTAGGTAAAACTAATGATAAACAGTTACAGGTCTTTTTAGATTATGACTCGGTAAAAAGACAAGATATTAGAGTTTTAGGCAGCTCTAGCTCATGGCGTTCCACTAATGAACCTCTTAAATATATATCAGCATTATTTCAGGCGACATATATTAATAGTAATCCTTTACGAAAAAAAGGTTTTTATTACTCAAAACAACAATGGTTTATATCTTGCGAAGACCAAACATACTTTATCAATGCTCGCATAGATTACGGTTTCAAGGACGAGGTTTTAGATAGTTGGCAGTCGCCTAAAAGAGTGTTATCAGAATCTGATTTTTCTTATGCATTTCCTGAAACCATTGGCGGTAGTAATATTGAAAATGCTTGTGCTTCGACATCTATTAAAGAAGTTGATCTTTTAAATAGTTACGAAGAATACATGGAATCTCTAATGTTGGAGAGTGATCAAGGTTAGTAATTTCATATATTCATAAACAGAGACTATAAAGAACTGGTATCTATAATTATTTAAAAGTCAGCTTTAACTTAGATATTTAGACTTACTATGACCACTATAATATTCAACAGGCAACTACTTCCCCATTACCCCAACAACAACCTCTACCGTATCTACCGCCATTAGATAACAGCTTTCAATATTACCCTGCCCACACCAGTCGCCACTGACGATCCATTGATTATTTTTATCGATTAGCAAGCCTAATGGCTTCTCGTCACCTTCGATATCTAACGGCATTAACGTTGCCGCATAACGCCAGCGATGACAATCAACCTGAGTGGGCGCGGTTTGCTCACTCCAGTTCAGCGCTTGCTTTGCCTCGGCTAATAGTTGCCTTGTCATCTCCTCAATATCTTGATCCACCTGCTGCTGGGACCACTCATTATCAGCATGAATAGTGACGCTAGGCAATATATGTTCGTGGTTAGGTTTATTATGCTCAACGAATATTCTATCGAGAATGGACTCTTGCACATAGGCTACGTCCCATGCGCTATAAGACTTATTATCTAAAGACTTAGCGTTCAAAGACTCGGGTAAGCTCTCAAGATTATCCCAGCCCAACATTAAGGTATAGCATGCCAGCATTTCTGGCTTGAGGATTTTGGCTTGCTCGCTAAAGCCACTGTCCGCCATCAGTTCTATGGCTTGTCCATTAGGTGCGGTACAGATTACCCAATCGAACTGCCCTAAAATTGCGCCATCTTCATCGAATAGCTCAGTTTTCTTAGTAGTAGAGTTGTACTGTTGATCGTTTAAAGGTGCGACACGGGTTTTGAACTTGACCGTACTAGATGCTAGATTATCAGCCAGCGCTCGACCCCAACTGGTCATCTTCGGCGTGCTTACAAAACGCGCGTGAGTACTATCCCACTGCTCGTTTTTATCAATAGTAGGTGGCTGATTGTCATCTGAAGCTGGTAATAACTCAACCACTTGCGCACACCACGGCTGTAATAATCCCGAATCTAACCAAGGCGCTATGAACTGCGAAAAGCCATCTGTTTTAGCAGTAAAAAACTGCGCACCAAACGCCCATTGCCACTGTTTATTAACCTCGTGATCAGTGTTAGTATTAGCATCAGTATCTTTATTAGTACGATAGCGAGTGGCTAGCCGACCTACGCTACGAGACTTCTCAAAAATAGTAATGTCTACTTTATTATCACTAGTCGCATCAGCTTGGTTAGGTTGCTTAGTAAAGGCGCGCTCAAGTAGGGTCGCGGTCAATAAGCCGGTTAAACCGCCACCGATAATAGCAATCTCTACTATTTTTGCATTATGACTAGCGCTTGCACTATGATTAGCAATCATGGGCTCGACGCTCCGTTTTGACCACTTCGATCATCTGATTGATCACTGAACTGTCTGCTAAAGTAGACAAGTCACCGAGACCGATATATTGACCTGCGGCTAAATTACGCAAGATACGACGCATGATCTTACCAGAGCGCGTCTTGGGTAGCGCATCGACGATGTAGATAGCATCTAAGTTAGCAATAGGGCCAATCTCATTACGCACATGACGATTGAGCTCAGATTTCAAACTGCTATTTGCCTCCTCTCCCATACTAAGAACGACAAAAGCGGCGATGCCTACCCCTCTTATTTCGTGTGGCATACCAACGACAGCGGCTTCAACAATAGACGGATGCGCATCGATTGAGCTCTCAACTTCAGCAGTACCCAGCCTGTGTCCTGAAACATTAAGCACATCGTCGACCCGACCTGTGATCCAGTAGTGCCCATCCTCATCACGCTGAACGCCATCACCTGTGAAGTAATGCCCAGGATAGTCGGTAAAATAAGTCTCTAAAAAGCGCTGATGATCATTATAAATACCTCGCATCTGCCCAGGCCAGCTACTACTAATGACTAGATTGCCATGAGCAGGGCCATCGAGAATAGTATCATCAGTATCGACGACATCTGGCACGATACCGTACATTGGATTCATCGCCGCGCCTGGTTTGAGCGCTACCGTACCTGGAATAGGAGCCAGCATAATACCGCCTGTTTCGGTCTGCCACCACGTGTCGATAACGGGACAGTTACCATTACCGACGACATTATAGTACCAGTCCCAAGCTTCAGGGTTGATAGGCTCACCCACCGTTCCGAGCAGACGCAGGCTTGAGCGCTCAGACTCGTTGACAAAGTCATTGCCCTCTTTCATCATCGAGCGTATGGCAGTTGGCGCAGTATATAAAATGCTGACCTTATGCTTGTCAATAATATTGCCTACTCGCGCCCAAGTAGGATAATCAGGCACACCTTCGAACATGAGCGTAGTGGTGCCATTGGCCAGCGGCGCATAAGTGGCATACGTATGACCGGTAACCCAGCCGACATCAGCAGTACACCAGTAAACATCATCGTCTTTTATATCAAACACATCGCGAAAGGTTGACAAAGCATAGGTGATGTAGCCACCCGTAGTATGTAATACACCCTTAGGTTTGCCTGTAGAGCCTGAGGTGTACAATAAAAACAGCGGATCCTCGCTATTCATAACCTCAGGCTCACAGTGTGCGCTCTCACTTTCGACTAAAGTATGATACCAAATATCACGGCGACCACTCATAGGGATAGAGTTACCTGTACGATAGACGACAATGACTTTTTCGACGCATTCTGTGCCTTCCATGTCCAGCGCCCGATCGACATTGACCTTGAGCGGGCTGTGCTTATTACCACGCAAGCCTTCGTCGGCAGTAATCACCAGCTTAGATTGGCTATCTACAATACGATTACCCAAACTGTCCGCTGAAAAACCACCGAATACGACTGAATGTACCGCCCCAATACGAGCACAAGCCAGCATCGCGATCATAGCTTCAGGTATCATCGGCATATAAATCGTGATGCGATCGCCTTTTTGCACGCCTAGTTTGCGCATGGCATTACCCAAACGGCAAACCTCACTATGCAGCTCTTTGAAAGAGATGATTTTGTTTGAAGAGGGATGATCACCCTCCCAAATAATGGCAGGCTTATAGGGATTGGTTTCTAGATGACGATCTAGACAATTAACTGAAATATTGAGCTGTCCATCCTCAAACCACTTGATACGAAAGTCGTCTAAATCATAATTTACGTTACTTATAATAGTCGGCGCTTTAATCCAATCGATAGCTTGTGCCCGCTCAGCCCAATAGGCATCAGTAGTACTAGATGAGGCAACAGAGCGCTCATAATCATCTTGGTATTGTTCAGCGCTGGTGTTGGCAGTGGCGATAAAATCAGCCGAAATAGGGAATGATCTTTGAGTCATCGTTATTATCCTTGTTATGTATTACTTCCTGTACAGACCCCATATCATAAAGGGTACAAATGCAGCTGTGCTACTAATCGCTACTAAGTATATTAAAACCCATATTGAAATCTTTATTTTGACGTCTGTGTTTTCAGATATTTTAGGTTTAATAAACCGTCAAAGAGGTTACTAGCAGTTTGACAAATTACCACAGCTGATGCAAGACATCGCTATCAATCGCAACAATTTCACTGTACAGATGTACTTTTTCAAATGGATAAAACGACTCGTGAACCTTGAGTGTTATTATTCCTTTTACTAGGGTCTGTTATAATGGGTTATCTTTTATTAGCGAACCTCCTATGAACACCAATCACACCTCCTCACAGCAACATCTCGATCAACACAGCTATGATGTCATTATTATTGGTGCTGGCGCATCAGGCTTATACTGTGCCCTGACCGCAGGTCGTCGAGGCCGCCGTGTACTAGTGCTGGATCACGCCAATAAAGTAGGCAAAAAGATCCTTATGTCAGGCGGTGGTCGCTGCAACTTCACCAATTACTTTGTCGAATCTGAGCATTTTATATGCGCAAACGAACACTTTTGTAAATCAGCGCTTAGCCGTTATCCGAGCTGGGAGTTTATCGCTATGGTTGAGCAGCATAAGATTGCCTATCATGAGCGCGAACATGGGCAGCTGTTTTGTGATGATTCAGCGCAAGATATCGTCACTATGTTACTGGATGAATGTAGCGCCGCTGGGGTACAAGTCAGGCTCAATACGCAAGTCGATCAGGTTAAAACACCTAATTCAGATCACAGGCAAGATATCAGCAAACGCTTTCAATTACTCACGAGTAAAAAACTCAGTAAAAAAGAGCTGCATGATACCGCAGCTCAGAGTAAACCATCGCAAACCAATTACAGCTGCGAATCATTAGTGATTGCTACTGGCGGGCTATCTATACCAACGATGGGCGCTAGCGGACTCGGTTACGAGCTGGCACAGCAGTTCGGTCATCAATTATTGACCACTGATGCCAGCCTCGTGCCGTTTACCTTTACCGATAGAACCGGTGAAATCCTGCGTGCTCTGTCTGGTATTAGCTTACCTGTTGTCGCCAGCAATACTCGTACTGCCTTTAAGCTGCCGCTGCTCTTTACTCATCGTGGCCTATCTGGCCCTGCGATGCTACAGCTGTCCAATTATTGGCAAACGGGCGAGACTATCGAAATCAACCTATTGCCTGATCACGATATTACCGCGCTATTGCTGGCTCATAAGAAATCACATCCCAAGCAACTCGTTCGCACCGTACTGGCAGATAACACGAATAATCAGCTACCCAAAAAGCTGCTAGTAGCGTTACAAACTATGCTATGGGAAGAGGTAAAAGAGACTGAGCTGGCTAATATTAAAGATGAGCGCTTAACTGAGATTGGCTCGGCGATTAATGGCTGGCAGCTCAAACCCTCTGGCACTGAGGGCTATCGCACCGCTGAGGTGACTCGCGGCGGCGTCAACACCGACGAGATTTCCTCAAAAACTATGCAAAGCAATTTACAAGATGGACTGTACTTCATTGGCGAAGTGCTTGATGTCACAGGCTGGCTGGGTGGTTACAACTTCCAATGGGCGTGGGCCAGTGGTTTTGTTTGCGGTGAAGTGGCTTAAAGTCAGTATTTTGGCAGCTTAGCTATAAAGCTTTTACAAAACAAAAGCCACTTTGTCATTAAGCAAAGTGGCTTTTTATTAGCAACGATTTAGAGAGTAGATTAAGCCTGCTCTAAAAAAGGATAATCAGTGTAGCCAACCGTGCTGCCACCATAGAAAGACTCTGGATGCTGCTCATTGAGCGGTGCGCCTTTTTGGATACGCTCAGCGAGATCAGGGTTGGCAATATAGTCACGACCGAATGCTACCGCATCGATATAACCTGCCTTGATATTTTTTTCTGCTTTATCGGCATCGTAGCCACCCGCCGCGATGATGGTCTGATCGAACGCATCACGGACACGCTGACGGAACTCATCGCTATAAGGCGTACCACCTGCCCAATCTGGCTCTGACAGATGCAAATACATTAGACCACGCTTATTGATTTGCTCAATCAGCCAAATGTTATCGTCTTCTTCGTAGCCTCCCTCAACATTGTTGAATGTGCCCAGTGGCGAGATACGAATACCAATATGATCTGCATCCCAAGCATCCACACATGCATCGATAACATCTAAGGTTAGACGCGCGCGGTTTTCGCGGCTGCCACCGTACTCATCGTCACGCTGATTGGTATGCTCGGCCCAAAATTGATGCAGCAAATAACCATGCGCGCCATGAATCTCAATACCATCAAACCCTGCCTCCTGCGCGCACTTGGTTGCATGCGCAAAGTCAGCAATCACTTGCTGAATCTCATCAAGACTGGCTGGGCGCGGCGGCGTGGCATCCGCGCGAATGGCTTGGTTGTCACTATCACGCAATGAGGTACGGATACCTACATCGACATCTGAGGCTGAAATTGGCGCACGGCGCTCAGGTTGTACGCTTTCGTGTGAGACAAGTCCTGTGTGCCATAGCTGGACGACAATCTTGCCACCTTTGGCATGGACATTGTCAACGATGGCTTTCCATGCAGTGACTTGATCTTGAGTATGTAGCCCTGGTGCGCCTGCATAGCCTTTTGCTTGAAACGATACTTGCGTCGCTTCAGTGATGACAAGGCCCGCCCCTGCACGCTGCGAGTAGTACTCTGCTGCCCATGTGATAGGGACATCGCCTGGCTCGACTGCGCGCAGACGGGTCAGAGGTGCCATAATGATACGGTTTTTGAGTGTTTGGCTGCCCATTTTGACAGGTTCAAATAAACTATCGTGTGCCATAAAAAGCCTTATTTGTTGTTATCGATTATGATTTAAAATTTAGAAAACAGACCGATTGAAAAGTAAGCTAAATCGTTTTCTTTATAGGGGTCAGCTTGGATTATTCAATCTATCGTTACAAACGAACACTTACTAACTTGATGTCCCAACTTTACTTGGGCATCAACCTTTCAGACTATTCTTGTTATTATCATGCTATCTCTTAAAGTCACCCGCTCTTACTTAGCCAAGCTAACTTTAATCAATTTGAGCAAACAAAGGCTATAAAAACACAATACTAATATAAACCAAATCAATAACCTGCAATCAATGATAAGCTATATTAGAATAATATTTATAAATGCTGTATTCGCCAGTTATATCTCTATAATACTCGCCATCGCTATCTAAAAACTTAAGTCAAACTTGCTCTTTTATAGGTCTAATTGCTCCATGTTCTCTAAACTGCTTTCTATTACTTTACTCACAGCGACTACCCTTGCTTGTGGTAGCTGTGCGCCAACCACCGCACCGTTAACCCAGCAAAAAACCACAGATGAAGAGCGCTCTACTTATAGTAAAGAGGGTATTAACTGGCAACCTTGTACGCAATTGAGCTTTGCCAAATGGTTCCCAAGCTATGTCGCATCCGACTCATTAGAGTGCGCTACTATCGAGGTACCGTTGCAACAAGCGCTCGAAACGATGGATAAACCAACAGTTATTAAATTGGCATTATCACGCCTGCCCGCTACTGGCTCTGATGAGGATAAGCTCGGTACACTGATAAATATCTCTGGTGGGCCTGGACAGTCTGGGCTAGATGTCTCTGCTATTGACTCTGCCGCTTATGCCAAGCTGTCCAAACACTTTGATATCATTGGTTACGCGCCGCGCGGTGTCTATCCAAGCACGCCTACGGTCAAATGTAGCACCACCGCGAGAATGCTGTTTCCAGAGGATGTAGAGCAGTTTACTAAAGGCTGCTGGGAGCACACACCCAATGATCTATTGGTACAATTGGGCGCTGACTACGCAGTAGATGATATAGAAGCTATACGCAAAGCTGTAGGCGCTGAAAAAATCAACCTGATTGGCTACTCTTACGGCACCAAAATCGCCGCGCTCTATGCTGAAAAGTTCCCAACCCATCTGCGAGCAGGTGTCCTTGATGGTATCGTCAATCTCAACGAGACTGACTTACAAGTGGCTTATAATCAAGCCCAAGAGACCCAGCGAACCTTTGAGCGCTTTGTCCAGTCTTGTCGCCAGCAGACAGAGTGTTATTTTGCAGATACGAGTACCGTACAACAGGCTGAAGCCAAACTCGCTAAGTTATATCTATATATCGAAAACAATGAGCTCTATGATTTAGACCGTCAGCTTATCTCGACTATGAATATGTCTTGGGTATTAGGGGATTTGCTAACCTGGCCTGAGCAGTGGCCACTGCTTAATGAGTTATTGGTTAGTATTAATAATAAAGACTTTGAGCTATTCAAAACCCTTATTGACGACTCAAAGAACGACGTCGATTATGCGACTTTTGCCTCGATTAGCTGTGCTGATGGTGCACCAACTAACGATAAAAAGATGGACTATATTGATGAGATAAAACGTATCGATGCGCAGCTCACTTGGGATGATTATCGCGAATTTAATGATGAAGAGATATTAGATGCCTGCTATTATTGGCCTATAGCGGGTAGTGATGTGCCGCATATTCCAAAGATGCAGCTATCGGCACCGCCACTATTATTAGTTGCACAAACTAACGATCCTGCGACGCCTTATATCAATGCGCAGATGATGCAAAAATATCTAAATGCCACATTATTGACTCGTCGTAGTGATGGACATACTTTGGCGCTAGCGGATTTGAGCTATTGTGTTGATAATCAAGTCGTTAACTATTTGATCGATCCTAATAACTTTGCCACACAACGAGATGGTAGTCGAAAAAATAACTTATACTGTGCAAAGTAGTCTGTATGTCAGTAAAGGGTGACCTATGCAAAAATATACTTTCATCTTAATATTATTGAGCACATCGCTCTCAATGAGTGCTTGCCAGCCAAAAGCTGAAATCGCTGACACGCCTGCTGTTCAAATCACCAAACAGCCAACGATAAAGCTACCAGTAAAAATGACGACCCCCTCAGAATCAAAAGTATCTAACGACAAAACCATAATGGCAAAAGACTGTATAGCACTTAATCAAACTATGCAAAAAGTCGATAGCGACAGTAAAATCGAAGCTATTTACGCTATTCAAGATCAGCTAAAAGCCTGCTTACCTACCGCTAATAATGCTGAGGTAATGACGTTACTGAAAAGCTATCAGGATATGTACAGTCGGTTTTTAGCAAGTGACTTAGATTATGATTACGCTTCAGAGTCAGACTACGAAACTTTTAACAATGCTATTTATGAGCTTTATTATGGTGAGGGCTTATCCTCAGCACAATTAAAGACATTAACGCCACGCGATCAGTATTTGATTGGTCTAGTTAAAAACGATACGGATGTTAGTATCTATGATGAAGGTGAAGGGTACTTTTCTTTTACTCATAACTTAAAAGCAATGGCTGACATTTTTACCCCTTACCTACGTGAAGATCAAAGTGCTTTTATTCAACGTATGGCAATAGATAATCAAGACACTTTTTGGAGTGATGCTTCAGTTACAGTTTCTTTTGAAGACTTAATCAAACGAGCTCTTTTTTGGGAAAATTATATTCAGCAGTACCCTGATGGCTACAGGGTTAAAGATGCCCGATACTTATTGGATTTTTATCGCTATATCATTTTCTTTGGTGCAGAAAACACTCAGTGGACAGATGATGCTATTCGTGAGTTTATGATGCCTGAAGACGAGCAAATGATACAGCAACTATCAAAACATCCTAATAGCATTCTAGCTGAGGATGCGCAAAAATTTCTGAATTTTTTGGCATTACCTGATAGCGAGCGTCAGCAAAAATATCCTGCTCCAAATACAGATGAAGAGGGTCGTGAAGTAGGTCATTGGGCTATCGCACGCTATCAATTAGACAAAGCACTACGGATACCTTCAATCTGGGATGAAATTGGAGATAAGGACTGTTTTCACGGTTTGTTTTGTACGGATGAAACTACAGAATAATGAACGCATAGTGGATTACGCTATTGTTAATCCACTCGTTTAAAAAGGCGGCTTACAACTCCACTTTATCCAAGATAAAGTCAATATCCTTATCGCCGCGCCCTGATAAATTGACCAAGATGGTGTCATCAGATGACATATCTTTTGCCACTCGCATCGCATAGGCAATGGCATGCGCGGTCTCAAGTGCTGGGATAATACCTTCAAGGCGTGACAGCGCCATAAAAGCGTCCAAACACTCGCTATCCGTTGCCGACTCATAAGTCGCCATGTTTTTATCTTTTAGTAGTGAATGCTGCGGGCCAACGCCTGGATAATCGAGACCTGAGGCAATCGAATGCACAGGCGCAGGCTCGCCGTCTTTATCTAGCAGCACATAACATTTAAAGCCATGAATCTCGCCCTTTACGCCCAGCGTCATCGTCGCCGCATGATTGGGCGTATCCAAGCCTTCACCCGCAGGCTCTACCCCGACCTTTTCAACGCTCTCATCACCCAAAAAGCCACTGAATATACCAATCGCATTAGAGCCGCCACCAACACAGGCGACCACTTTATTAGGTAATTTACCAGTCGTTTCTAAGAATTGCGTACGCGCCTCACGACCGACGACCGATTGAAAATAACTGACAATTTCAGGATAAGGTGCTGGCCCGAGTGCTGAACCAATGGCGAACATGCTGTTGTCCAAATCACCAAGATAAGTCTCAAACGCGCTATCGACCGCTTCTTTTAGCGTGCCTGCGCCGCGCGATACCGGCACGATTTTGGCCCCTAATATTTTCATGCGGCTGACATTAGGATGTTCTTTTTCGATATCGACCACGCCCATGTGAATCTCACACTCAAGACCCATTAGCGCGGCTGCGGTTGCCAACGCCACGCCATGTTGTCCCGCACCTGTCTCGGCGATGACTTTGGTTTTGCCTAATTTTTTGGCTAATAATACTTCGCCTAAGCAGTGATTAATCTTATGCGCGCCAGTGTGATTTAAGTCTTCACGCTTAAAATAAATCTGTGCCCCGCCACAATACTCGGTTAAACGTCTGGCATGAAATATCGGACTCGGTCTGCCTACGTAAGTTTCACGCAGGCGTTTCATCTCTACGATAAAGTCGTCTTCTTTGGTAATCTCACGAAACCCTACCTCGATCTCCTCCATGGCTTTTGCCAATTCAGGATGACCGATCTTGCCACCGAACTCGCCATAAAGACCGTCATTATTAGGGAGTAATAAATGATGTAAACCATATGTGCTTGCAGTTGTCATAGTCTCGCCCTGAATATTTTAAAAGTAATGAATCACGTTTCAATTCTAACAATATTAGAAGCGCTTATCCTATTAATTATGCTTATGAATATATAGATAAAACAGTGTATAGTGAAAAATAACTAATATTCGTTTATTAGTATATTTTTATTGATACTGTTAGGTTACTTTAGCAGATACTTATTGAATATTAGGTATGACCTCATCTAGCCTTGTGCTAAATATTATTTAGCTGGGAGCATCCTTATGAAAAAGACAGCCCTATTATTATCACTAATTGCGCTGTTTAGTATCTTCTCCACTTCTGTTCAAGCAGATACAGAATACTACGTCTACCAAAAAGATGACGTGTGTAAAATTGAAATACTTGATGTTGACCCTGAAGATATAGGCGATGCCGAAACCCAAATGTACTATTACGGTTCAGTTTATTTATTTATAGGTAAAGCCGATATAATGAGCGACGCTGAAATGATAGCGGAAGAAGCGGAATGCGCGATACCAGAATATAACCCTTTCCCCTTCTTTCTATTTTAGAGTTTATTAAGCATCCACAACGACACCTCGTAAGTATCTGCATATCTTATAAGACATGCAGATACTTACGAGGTGTCTTTATTTCCCAAAATGCCCTAAGTTATTGACTACTTTTCATAGTCGCAATAAGTTTTAGCACAGGCTAATTGCAGCGTAATATGGTAACCATTCTAGGAAAAGATTTTAGGTGGAATCTTAAGTAATACTGCTAACCCTAATCATCTAAGCTCTATCACATTATCTGTTATCTCAGCCAGATTCGCACGATCTCATCGTTTTCAGACAGTTCAATATCCACTCTTTCTTCTTTAAAATCTGTGGTAATAGCATCACCAGTTTTACAGACCCTTGCCTATTCTGAGAGGATTGTTGCGATCTTTTCATTATGTATTGAATCAACCATTTTGCTCTTCTTTTTAGATAGATGTATTTTGCATCCTAAATACCAATAACAAAATTCTGGTTTTTCCAAAATCGCATATTAAGTTTTAATTTCCACATTGAGGTAACATAGTCTAATTTGGTTGCTCACATGCAATTAACTTTCCCTATTTATAGCCAATTAGATAAAGGATAAATAATGAAATTACGCATTTTAAAATCTGCGATAACCAACCCTTGGTTTAATCTCGCGACCGAAGATTGGATATTTAACACCCTTGATCCTGATTCACATACGCTATTTTTATGGCGCAATAGCGAGACGGTCGTTATCGGACGCTCGCAAAATCCTTGGGTTGAGTGCAAGACCGATAAGATGGAAGCAGACGATGTATTTTTAGCACGGCGTCAGAGTGGCGGTGGTGCGGTGTTTCATGATTTGGGCAATACCAACTTTACTTTTTTATCCCCTAAAGCCGATTACGACCAAACCGCAAACTTTACGATTATTGTCAATGCATTAAAAAAGCTAGGCATAGACGCTGAGCTATCAGGTCGTAATGATATGCAAGTCGGCGACAAGAAAATATCAGGCAGCGCCTTTAAACATGCTATCGACCGCAGCTTTCATCATGGCACTTTGCTGGTCAACGCTGATATGCAAAAGCTTGGCGACTATCTTAATCCACACCCGCTAAAATTAAAAGCAAAAGGCATTAAGTCCGTGCGTTCTCGCGTTGCTAACCTAAAAGAGTTTAACGAAGGTATCAATCATGACGTATTATCTGACGCTATTATCGAAGCGTTTTGTGAGTATTATGGTCAAACGGTAGAAACAGAAGCCTTGGATGAAGCCAGCCTCGCCAAGCAGCCTGCTTTAAATAAATACTATCAGCAAATGGCCGATTGGGACTGGCGCTTTGGCAAAACGCCTGAGTTTAGCCACCGCATTGAAACGCGCTTTGAGTGGGGTCTGATTGATCTACATATGGATGTTAGACAAGCCGTAATCGAAGAAGTCGTCATCTTCTCAGATGCGCTCAATGTTGAGCTAATTGACTTATTAAAAGAGACGCTAACAGGTATCAAATATGATAAGAGCGATATTACAGCTAAGCTTGATAGATTAGCCAAAGCACACCCTGAGTTAGTAGCGCAAATTAATGACTTTGAACAGTGGTTGATTGGTGAAATGCAAGATTAGGGTTTTTAAATACAGTGATAAATTTTGACGATTGTAAATTTTGGCTTAGGCTGAATTTTGATTCAGTCCTATGATCTTAAAGTATAAGGTGTTTTATGAAATATTTACATGCCATGATTAGAACGAATAAATTAGAAGAAACTTTATCCTTCTACTGTGATCTCATGGGTCTTAAACTGCTTAGAAAAAAGGACTCCGAATCAGGACGATTTAGCCTGTATTTCTTAGCGACTCATGAGGGTGCACCAGAGATTGAGGTCACTCATAACTGGGACGAAGAAGAATACACCAATGGTAATAACTTTGGTCATTTTGCCTTTAGAGTGGATAATATATATGAGCTATGCCAAACCCTTATGGATGCTGGCGTTACCCTATCAAGACCACCTATAGATGGCTATATGGCGTTCGTGAAAGACCCTAACCACATCTCAATTGAGCTACTACAAGACGGCGCGCGTCTAGACCCTACTGAGCCGTGGATTTCAATGGAAAACATTGGGAGTTGGTAATTAAATTTAAGCTAGACTCTTTTATGCATACTAGCTTTACTTAAATACAATGAAGATCCATATCGAGAACATTATGAAAAAATCAGTTTTGGCAACGATAAGTCTAGCAGGAGCTTGCCTATTCTCTACTCCTGCAAATTCAGCCAGTTTTGACTGCAATAGTGCCGCTACCTGGGTAGAGAAAACTATATGTAAAAATCCTGAGCTGTCTAAGCTTGATGAAACTATGGCAGAAAAATATAAACAAAATCTTGCTGATACGTCTGATAAAGACTATAAAAACAACCTCATTATTGACCAAAGAACATGGCTCAAGTTTCAGCGTAACACCTGTAAAGAAATCGAGTGCCTTGAGCGTGAGTATACAGAACGTATCGAAGATAAAGCTCAATATGGCGTGGCTTGGAGCTTTGCAAGTGAGCTAAATCAATCTGAGTTGCCGAGCAAGAATGCCTTTGGTAAATTTTCTAAAGCTTCTCAAATTTCAATGTACAATCCAGAAACGGCGCGTTGGGATGATGCGGGAGAAGTGACCAATACTTTATCGATTAATAATGTCAGTAATAAACCTTATCTGTCGCTTATTGATGGCGTTTTCATTTTTACTAATGGTCATACTTGTGATATTGGTGAGAGCAAAGCTATATGGTCACAGAATCATTGGGTCATTAGCGATGATCAGCAGGGTGAAGCTGCTGAGCTGCGCTTGTACCTAGCGCTCTATAAAGGTAACACTCAGTTATTATTAAGAGATATGAACAATCGGTATAGAGCCCTGCATTGTGGTATGCGAGGGTATTTTGACGGTATGGTGTTGGAGCGTGAGGTGGGTTAATTGTTTCAAGCTCTCAAAGAGAGCGCGGATTAAAAGTAACCCACCCTACGCGCTAACTTACGCTATGCGCTTATTAGCTGTTGACCCTTTTCTTCAAATCCCAAGAATTTAATTCGCATTCACAGTTGTAAACTTTGATGTCTTGATCTTTCCAGCTTTGAATTAATAATTCGTATTCGTTTTGAGAGATTGTCAATGATTTCGATATATTTTTATAAACATTTTTACCTAAATATATTTCCTTTATTGAGCTCTTGGGAATAAAAAAACAGTATAGTGGTCTGCCTTGTATTCTGGCTATATTAAAGTCTCCAAAAAATCCTTCACTAGTATGATAGCTAGCTTTTAGACTCTCAACTTCTTTAACTACTCTCACTTCTTCTTCATATGCCCAATCTAGTGATTTGTACAAGAATGCTCTTTTCGCAAGATTAAAGATATTCCCTTCAAACGAAATATTTTTACCAATATCCATCAATTCATCAGTACTAATTATATCTAGATCATTCTGTGGTTTAGTTTTTGTATATATAATCTCACCAAATTGGTATGGAATAAAATTATTGGAAAGTGAATTGAATTCAGCTTCGTTAACATCAATTCCAATAACGACTCCTTGATGAGAGTCGCCATAGTGAGACCACATTAAGGAGTTCAGTGGTTGTCTAGTCAACGACAATACAGCATATCCCCGAGAGAATCTATTTCTGCAAGCATTTTGAGCTATTTGAGGACTTATTTTAGAATCTGAATTTTCCTTAAACCCGAAGGAAGTACATTCAAAAGGGTCGTTGAAGTCTTCTAAATGCGTAAAACCAATTGATGACGTTTCAATAGCTTTTATAGCACCTGATAACGACATATATTTGTATAATATCATTTAGTTCATTCCTAGTTAAGTGATAGTAGACGGTCTCTTAAACTATAGCTGCCACAATAAATAGCCTAGCCGAAATCGAGTAAAAAAACGGCAAGATAATTAATCTCGCCGCCTCGTCATTCAACTTAAAATATCAAACCCTAAATTCCAACTTCAGCTGCCTAGAGTCAGAACTCTAATCTTGTCTGGTCACGGATACCGATTGGTTGACCAGTTCCATGGATCCGAATGCAGTCAAGAACGCAACACCGGACGCGTCGGCTCCAACACCGATGCGAGCTATCGTGTCGGCAGATGCCATGCCAGTTGGGTCAATGAGATGCCAGCTCCCCCCAAGATAAACCTCAGCTATGGCATGAAAGTCCTGTGGCGTCACATCAGGCGCATAAACGCTCACGAATCTCGCTGGTATCGTTGACGCGCGTGCGAGTGTCACGAGCACATGCGCAAAGTCGCGGCATACGCCCTGACGTTGAACAAAGGTGTCAAGCGCGGTGGTTTGTGCGTGACTCGATCCAGGCACATAGCTAAACGTCGACTCGATCCAATCGCGCATTGCGGCAATCCGCGCGCCGCCTGAGAGATCCCCAAACTCCGCATTCACAAAGGCTTGAAATTGGTCTGACGGGCAAAAGCGAGACGGCATCAAATACTTGATCGCCTCTCCAGGTAAAAGATGAGGGGCGGTTTGAGGTAGTGCTGATATATCCAAAACAGGACGATCAACGGCAATTTCTGCAGTATAAGTGCAGCTAAAGTCCCCTTCGGCGCGGATCCAAATTCGTTCTCCTATGCCGTCATCGGCGGTAACTCGTGAAAAATGCGCAACGTCTGATGTCCAAATCTCGGCCGAACGCATTCGCTGATCTACAAGATCGGCAGCTTCGATCTGAAGTAAAAGATCCATCGGCTCAGGGAGCTGATAATGGAGTTTGACGTTAAGTTTGAGGAGCATGTTTGAACTTCCTAAGAGTATTGATAGGGTGGGCTGATAATTGTGTAGGGCTTTTAAAGTGGATTAGCCAAAGCGTAACTCACCGAATAAATTATTTGTATATATTATTTGTTAGTGGCATTAGCATAACAGAATTGAAACACCATTGTGTACTACACCTGCTATCTGAAATAAAATGGCGAGACAATCAATCTCACCGCTTCCAAGTGCAACTTCAAATCAAACCCTAAATCCCAACTACAACTGCGTAGGGCAGGTTATTTTGTTCAAGCTCTCGTAGAGAGTAAAGAGGAAATATAACCCACCGTTAAATATTCGAATCATGGATTCGGTGGGTTACGCTTGGACTAACCCACCCTACAAAAAATAAAATTCCATAGCTCAACCCAAAAAAAACGGCAAGATAAAAAATCTCGCCGTCCCGTATTTAGCCTAAATTGTAAAAACCTAAATCCCAACCGCAACCTCTGCCCCTTCACGAATGGCGCGCTTAGCATCTAGCTCAGCGGCTAGTTTTGCACCGCCGATCAGATGATACTGCGCGTCAGGCGCATCGCCAACATTTGGCATCAGCTCGACTACTGACTCTTGACCTGCGCAGATTACGACGCTATCGACACGTAATAGTTGACTTTGACCTTGAGTATTGGTAATCCAAATACCTTCGTTAGTAATCTTTTCATACTGGACACCCGATACTTGGATGACGCCGTGTGACTTAACATGCGCACGATGCACCCAGCCTGAGGTTTTATTCAAACCACTGCCCAAGCGACCTTTACTACGCTGAATCATATACACTTGGCGAATAGGCGTAATAGCGTCTGGCTTAATTAGACCACCATCGCTTTGATAATCAACATTGTCAGTGACGCCCCATTCTTCACGCCACTCATCTACCGATTGTGGCTCTGGACGATAGCTGGGATCTTTAAGCATTTCAGGTGCAAGCTTATCTAATGGCTGACCATGGCGCGCGGTGAGATATTCACTGACATCGAAGCCAACACCACCCGCACCGATGACTGCTACCGTATCGCCAACCGACTTTTCACCTGAGAGGAGTTCGGCATAAGTCATCACTTGTGGTAGATCAGCGCCTTCTAACTTGCCCGCTAGTGTTCTAGGCACAACACCCGTCGCGACAATGACATGATGGAACTTACCTGCCTCAAGCATCGCTTTATCGACTTTGGTATTAAGCTTAATCTCAACATTTAAGTGCTCAAGCTCATTAATATAGTAGCGAATGGTCTCAAAGAACTCTTCTTTACCTGGGATGACTTTGGCGTAGTTAAACTGCCCGCCTAAGATATCACGGGCTTCAAATAGTGTGACCTCATGACCACGCAGCGCTGCGACATGCGCGGCTGACATACCCGCGACACCGCCACCGATGACCGCGACTTTTTTAGGCTTTTTGGTCTTTTTGTAGACCAGCTCCGTCTCATAACAAGCTTGCGGATTGACTAGACAGGTTGAGCGCTTATTCTCAAAAGTATGATCGAGGCAAGCTTGGTTACAGGCAATGCAAGTATTAATACGATCAGCATCGCCTGCTTTGGCTTTATTGACCCAGCTCGGATCGGCTAAGAACGGACGCGCCATTTGAATCAAGTCCGCCTTACCAGTAGCGACGATGTCTTCTGCGGTATCGGGCATATTGATACGATTCGCGGCCATCATTGGGATGCTGATATGCTTTTTGATCTCAGCAGTAAAGTCCACAAAAGCGGCGCGCGGTACGCTAGTGACGATAGTCGGTACGCGCGCTTCGTGCCAGCCGATACCCGTATTCATGATAGTCACGCCCGCTTCCTCTAGCGCTTTAGCAACGGTTATAACCTCATCCATGACGTTGCCGTCTTTGACCAAATCAATGACCGATAAGCGAAATAGAATAATAAAATCATCACCAGCCGCTTTGCGAACCGCCTTGACTATATCGACTGCCAGTTTCATACGTCCGTCGATATCGCCACCATAGATATCATCACGTTTATTAACATGACGCGATAAAAACTGATTGAGCAAGTAGCCCTCTGAGCCCATGATTTCTACACCATCATAGCCCGCTTGCTTAGCGAGTTTAGCACAGCGCGCGTAATCCTCTACTGTCTGCTCGATATTTTTGATGCTCATTTTACGCGGTTTAAACGGTGAAATAGGCGACTTAATCGGACTCGATGACACGACAAACGGATGATAACCATAGCGACCACTATGCAATATTTGCATAATGATTTTGCTGTCATATTTATGAGCGGCGCGCGTTACTTTTTGATGGTTGATAACATCCATCTTCGTATTCATCGTGCCGCCAGCAGGCAGCAACCAACCTTCGCGATTGGGTGAAATACCACCTGTAATCATCATTGCCACACCGCCTTTGGCACGTTCGGCAAAGTAGGCGGCAAGCTTACCGTAGTTATAGAATCTGTCCTCTAACCCCGTATGCATAGAGCCCATAACCAGACGGTTCTTTAGGCTAGTAAATCCCAAGTCTAAGGGCTCAAATAGATGTGGGTAGTGGCTAGAGCCGTGCTCAGAATCATTAGCGGCGCTAGTTGTGACAATACGATCAGTATTTTTGCGACTTTTTCTGAACTTCTTAAACTTACTTCGTTTTTCTTGGTTGGCAGTATTATTCGTGCTGGCGCTCATGTCATTATCCTTATGAATCAATAAAGTACTACTATTAAAGCAAATCAAACATTCTGAATAGTCAGTGGTAGTACATCGTAGCATAATGCCTTTATTGCCAGCTATGCACATAGGCGACTGATGAGTGAGCATTATGTTATTAAGAAAAAACCTGGCAAACACGATCAAACCACCTTACTTTCTAAAATCTTTTATCTATAATAAATAAGAGTCGTTAAAATAATTATAACCACTAAATAATAAAGGATTATCTCTATGACTGACTTTCATACAGGTCTTAGTAAAAACTCTGCCAACTATCAGCCTCTTACTCCTATTGATTTTATTATTCGTAGCGCACAGGTTTATCCTAATAAAACCGCTATTATCTACGATGACCTTGAGCATAATAACCTCACCCAAACATGGCAACAGACTTTTAACCGTTGTCGCCAGCTGGCTGATAGCCTGCGCAGACTAGGTATCGATAAAAATGATACCGTTGCCGTCATGCTGCCTAACACACCGGCGATGGTTGAATGTGCTTTTGGTATTCCTATGTCAGGTGGGGTACTTTGTACTTTGAATACGCGCTTAGATATTAATGCGCTCACTTTTTGTGTGCAACATTCTGAAGCCAAAGTTTTAATCATGGACAGTGAGTTTGCAGATTTAGCTGAGATTATTGATGAGACTTTTCCAAATTTAATCGTCATTCATGCTACAGATGCAGCTATCGATATCAAAAGCTTTGGCAAGATGAGTTATGAGGCATTAATCGCCAGCTCCGATAATTTAGACCATTGGGAGAAGCCTGCTGATGAATGGGATGCGATTGCGCTCAACTATACTTCAGGCACTACGGGGACGCCTAAAGGCGTGGTCTATCATCATCGCGGCGCTACGCTAAATGCAGTCTCCAATATCTTAGATTGGGATATGCCCAAGCACGCCATATATCTATGGACGCTACCATTATTTCATTGTAATGGCTGGTGCTTCCCTTGGGCTATCGCTGAACGCACTGGGGTCAACGTCTGTCTACGCAAGATAGATGCCGACTTGATACTGCAATTGATCGATAAATATAAAGTCAGCCATTACTGCTCAGCGCCCGTTGTACATAATATGATAGCCAATGGCAAAGATAAGTATAAACAAGCTATCACTCATCAAGTAAAAGGCTGGGTAGCTGGCGCGCCGCCGTCAGAGACTATGCTTACCGCGATGGAAACGATGGGTTTTGATATCTCGCATGTGTATGGATTGACGGAAGCTTATGGGCCTGTAACTATCTGCGCTGAGCAAGAGGAATGGGACGCTCTAAGCGCAAGCGAACGCGCACAAAAAAAATCTCGTCAAGGGGTGGTCTCGCATTTGATGACAGGCTTTGAAGTGTTTAAACAAGGTACGACTGATCCTGTAAGTGCTGATGGTGAAGAAATGGGTGAGCTGGCACTACGCGGTAACATGATCATGAAAGGATATCTAAAGAGTCGTAAATCTACCGAAGCTGCATTTAAAGACGGTTGGTTTCGTACTGGTGATTTGGGAGTTAAATATCCTGATGGCTATATCAAAATTATGGACAGACTCAAAGATATCATTATCTCAGGCGGTGAAAATATCTCTAGCATTGAGATTGAGAATACTTTATATAAAATACCCGAGATTTTGAGCTGCGCTGTTGTTGCTGCACCACATGATAAATGGGGTGAAGTACCTGTCGCCTTTATCGAAATTCACGATGGCAATACCTTGCAGCGTGAGACAGTAATTAACCATTGCAAGCAGCATTTAGCAGGTTTTAAAGTACCTAAGCACATTATCTTTGCTGAAATTCCAAAGACTAGTACGGGTAAAGTACAAAAGTTTGAGCTACGTCAAGCCGCGAAATCACTCGCCCATGAAACCGCAAAAGTGAAACCTTCGAACAAATAAAACTTTAAGCCAATTGTAGTCACTCATAAAAAAGGTCAGTCTAATTGAGTTAGGCTGACCTTTTTATTCACCTGTTAGCAACTCAAAAGCTCTAACTAATTTTAGGCTCAAGCCATTGATATATCAGCATGCCAACGATCATTGCAGGGATAAACACATACGCTTGCCAGACACCTGTACCGAGCAGCACAATTCCAGGTCCAGGGCAGATGCCCACTAGTCCCCAACCGATACCAAATAGCATTGCGCCAGTTAATAGCTTTTTATTAATAACCGTTTTGCTAGGCATGTCAATGCTTGTACCAATCCAGCTAGTCTGTTGACGTTTTGCCAATTGCACCCCAACAATGGCGACTAATAATCCACCGCCCATCACCAGTGCCAAAGAGATATCCCATGCCCCGAACACATCCAAAAACCCTTGTACTTTGACAGGATCCGTCATGCCTGATATTAATAGCCCAAAGCCAAATAACAATCCTACCAATAAGCCTATTATATTTTTTAACATTTTTAGTTCTCACAATTTATCTTTATAGAAACCGTTTTATCATAGGTGAAAGGTATCAAATAATGCCCAAAACCTGCCGTCCGATAAATACTGTTGCAATACCAAAACCCATAAAGGTCGCGGTGGCTGCCATAGAGCGTGGTGATAAGCGTGCATTACCGCATATGCCATGACCACTAGTACAGCCTGAGCCCAAGCGCGTGCCAAAGCCGACTATCAGTCCTGCAATAATGAGTAATGGCAAAGAGCTTGTCACTTGCACGGCTGGTAGTGGAGCGATTAACTGATAGAGTAACGGTGAGACGATAAGCCCCACTATAAACAGCACTTGCCAAAGCTCTAATCCTTTAGGTTTTAATAAGCTTGCAGCGATGCCACTAATACCAGCGATGCGTCCGATACCCAATAGCAAAATGACAGTTGCTACCCCTATCATCATGCCACCTACTAATGATATCGGGGTAAAAACTTGCCAGTCTATTTGTATGCTCATAATTAGTTACTCATTCTGATTTTATTTGACTTAATGTCATCGCACTATTATACATTATATTATAAAGTATAATATAGTGATAAAAAAATACTGAGTCACTATCTTTAGTAACTCAGTATTAGTAACTCAGTATTTTTATGCTAATAAGCGCTTAACTAATAAAAGTCTTATTAGCTAGGCTGTTTTTCGATAACTTGATTTAGTATCGTTTCAAAACGCTCAACAGCACCATCGATATCTTGTAGTTTATCAAAACCAAATAGACCTAAGCGGAAGGTTTTGAAGCTCTCAGGCTCGCCCACTTTTAAAGGAACACCTGAGGCAATTTGCATGCCTGCTTCAGCAAAGGCGCTACCTTTATGCATATCATCACGGCTGGTATAAGAAACTACAACGCCTGGCGCTTTATAACCTTCGGCGGCAACGCTCTCAAAGCCTTTAGACTCTAGTACATGGCGGATACGGTTACCCAGTTCCCACTGCGCGTCACATAGCTTGTCTAAACCGATCTCTTTGGCCTCATTAACCGTGTCACGGAACTGGCGTAAGCTATCGGTTGGCATAGTCGCATGATACGCATGACCACCGTTTTCAAAGGCGCGCATAATCGTGAGCCACTGTTTTAGATCTAAGCTAAAGCTATTAGATTCAGTCGTTTCTACCTTGGCAATGGCCGCTTCGCTCATCATGACGATGCCGGCACAAGGGGTACTGCTCCAGCCTTTTTGTGGTGCACTGATTAATAGATCAATACCCAGCTCTTTCATATCGAGCCACACACAGCCTGAAGCGATACAATCGATAACTAACAAGCCACCAACGCTATGAGTAGCTTCGGCTAAGGCTTTGATATAATGGTTTGGTAAGATAATACCTGCTGAGGTCTCGACGTGCGGCGCAAATACGATACCAGGCTTAAGCTCTTTGATCTTGGCAACGGCGACTTCGATATCTACAGGAGCAAATGGCTTTTTTGCATCACTGCTTTCGTTAGTATCTTCAGCGTGATGCGCAGCTAGTACGGTATTAGTATTGCCAAGTTTATTTTTTTCTAAAATTTGTGTCCAACGATAGCTAAAGTAACCGTTACGGATCACTAACGTATCTTGGTCTTGAGCCAACTGAGCCGCTACCGCCTCCATACCATAAGTTCCAGCACCTGGAATAATAGCGACCGCTTCAGCTTTATAGACTGACTTTAGATCACGTGACAAATCATTCATGACTTGCTGGAATGAGCTTGACATGTGATTTAGGGCACGGTCGGTGTAGACTACTGAATACTCTAATAAACCTTCTGGATCAATATCTTTTAGTAATGCAGACATAGGACTTTCCTTGTTGGTTGTTGAAATATAAGTGAAGTAAGTTTAAATAAATAGAAATAAAATAAATAGAGATAAAACTGAGCTAGTGCTTGCTTATCGCTCTAGTAAAAAGTCTAGTGGTACTCAATAACTTTTAGACACAACTATAGGGCTTATTACAGGGTTTGCTACTTAGGTATTGAAGAAGGTGCTGCATGAGATTGACGATATAGCACTTTTACCTTGCACTATTGCCGTTGATAAGTTATGTCTAATGATAAGTCTAGGCAATACTGCTTTGACATCAGTACCATCATGGTTGTAGCGCGGCGGCAGACAGATGATAATGGAACTGTTGGTTATGAAATAACAGTAACGATAATTGATATATTACCGCTATGTTTTGTGTACTACTATACTTTTAACCAAGACAAATTTGAGCGTTTGACCAAGATAAGTTGTTGATTAATATATTAGGTATATCGATTATTAACACATTCTAAAATAACAGAATTTTAGGCTATTGTCATCAGTTATTAGCGCTTTAAAAGCAATCTTAAAGTTCTGAGCCTAATACTAATAGTTATAGTAGATAATGGTTTGCCAATATAGTGACGCATTATCTGCGCTTGCGATAAGCACCATGCAAGCCTGAAACCACAAAATCAAGTAGCTCACTGTCACCTTCCCGAGCCGCTTTACGCATCAGCTTGGAGGGTGCATGGCTCAAAGTTTGGGTAAGCTGCCTCGTCAATTCAACCATTGCTGAATTCGCATCCATCTCACCACTATCGAGCTTTTTGAGAGCATTACCAAGTAGCTCCTCAACTTGCAGCTGGGTATGATTGCGATATTGCTCGATATCATGCCCCACTTTACGTACCTGAAAGCGTCGTTCTATCTCAACCACTAATTGACTAACCAACAATTCCGCATCTACTGCTGCTTGGCGGCGTCGCTCTAGATTACCTGCTATAACATGCTGCAAGTCATCAACAGAATATAGATACACATCATCCATTTGACTGATAGTTGAGTCAATATCGCGCGGCACGGCCAAATCTATCATTAGCATAGGTTTATAGCGACGAATCTTGAGCGCTTGAGCGGTCATATTCTTATTGATCAGTACATCCATACTGCCACTACAACTACTCACGATATCTGCCTCTGCTAGTACCTGTGGCAGCTCTTGTAACGCTCGCACTTCCACACTGATATTTTCTGACCTAAGATTGGCTTGACGCAGCTCAGTCGCTAACGCTTCAGCACGCTCTGGACTGCGATTACAGATGATAATTCGACCGACCCCTAATCCTGCTATATGAGTAGCTACTAGACGATTCATCTCACCAGCTGCGACGACAACTAGCGTACGACTGGGTAGGTTATCAAAAATTTGGGTGACCAATTTAGCAGCGGCAAATCCTAAAGACACCGCTTGCGCACCAACGTTGGTCTCGTTACGCACGCGTTTGGCGGCAGCAAACACTTGATCTATAATCCAACCTAACTGCGAGCTTAGCGCCTGCTCTGTATGTGCCAACTGCACCGCTTGCTTGATCTGACCGAGTATTTGTGGCTCACCTAAGATCATAGAGTCAAGACCTGCAGCGACTCGCAACCAGTGAGTGAGCGCGTGGGTATCTTTATGCACATATAAAAAGGGTTCAACCTGAGCTGCCGATAATTTTTTAAAATCACCAAGCCAAGATTTAATATCAGCGATGTGCTGCTCCATCGCTACAGTTATCGAACCCGTTGCGCTGATTGGTTGCGGCATTAACGCATAGATTTCCGTACGATTGCAGGTTGAAACAATGACACTACCATCGGTAAAGGTTTTGAGTTGGACTAACGCACTATTTAGATCATCACCCACAAACGCCAAGCGCTCACGCAAAGCGATTGGTGCGGTTTTGTGATTGACCCCAATGACCACTAATCTCATTATTGATAAACCATAGATATAAAGTGCATGCTATTTATTTGTCTGCTATTTTTATTTGATAGTGACAGTCGCTTAAAAAATACTACTTATCAAGCGATAGCTTAGACGGTGTTACTCACTTGCATATATAAAAGACGCCTAAAACAGTCATAATAACTGCTGCCCTAAGCACAGGACTGGCTATTATATCACTGTTGCTTACTCTTTTGACACAGGGGTACTTTTTTGACACAGACCTAAAGTGGGTAACGGTAACGGTAATGGTCTGTATTTGGGCAAAATAGTCATAAATCAACTGCTACTATATTTTTAATCATTGCTGTACTTTTAGTCACTACACCTCATACCCATCTTATTTATTGCTAAATTGATTTGCTAAGCCTCGATAAGTATCATCAGTAATAAAAACAGGGACGTATGCTTAGTAATGTAATAAAGACTATAGTCGTTAGATTACACAGCCATTAGATTGGTAGTTATCTGATTATAAATAACAGGAGTACTATTGTTTATTGACGTCATCCGCTCTTATACTACTTATAATTACAATAGGATTTATAATTATAATAGTGTCAACCTGTTGACTATAGCTATGGATGAATATGACTGTCTATGAGATTTTTTAAGTTTCGTAATCATGCAAAACTGGTGTTCAGACCTGCCTGCGATCACTCTTTGGGTATTCGCCGTTTTATCGATGCTATTATCGATCGATTACAGCAGCGACGTAAGCTGACGTTATTGTTGGCGGCTTGCCTGTACTTAGCTATGCCCGCTTACGCTGAGGCTCATCTATTTAGCCCTTTGCTAGAAGCTATACTTCCCAAGAGTGATACTAGTGATTTGTCTCAAGCCAAGAACACCACTACTGTTGCTCTTGATATAGATGATAAAATTAATAAAAACAATCTGCCGACAGTCTTTACTAACCATCTATTTTCAATCGACTCTTCTCAGTCAGCTCTTGATGAGCCAAGTTTGTATGCTCTGCTAGACGCTGAGTTTGCCGCTAATCGTGGTGATACCCGTCGTGCTTTGACAATCTACAAGCAGCAATCCTTCAAGCAGGAGGCTACCGCCGTGTTTGAGCGTGCGCTTAGTTTTTCGCTAGACAATGAAAATATCAGTGACTCGTTAATCTTTGCCAAAACTTGGCAGGATCAAAACCCTGATCACGTTCCTGCTTGGTTTTATGTGGCGCACTTAGCATTGAAAGCGCACGATTATAGGCTAGCAGGCGAAACCCTCAATCGTATTCTGCGCTATGATCCGCGTGCAGATCTAAGCGAAATATTGATCGGTATTTATCCTGATAGTATCGACGATCAGCGTGAGCTACTTGCGGCTTTGCAACCTATTGATAGCCAAGAAAACGCTTCATTATCAGTACTCAAAGCAGGTCTACTTTATCAGTTCAATGATCCACAAAATGCGCTTATTCATATTAATCGGGCGCTACTTAGTCAATCTGACTATGTGCCTTTTATCACTTTAAAAGCAGACATTTTACGTAAAATTGAACCTACTGAAACGGTATTGAACTATGTTAATCAAGCGCGCTTGCGTAATGCAGATAGCAAGAACTTATATTTGTATGAGATTCGCTATTTGCTAGATCTAAAGCAAAGCCAAGAGGCGTGGCAGCTATTACTAGAGGCGCACAGTCGCTTTGAAGATGATCCTGAAATTACACTGCTTGCCGCATTAGTCAGCTTGGATGTTGAGCAATATCGCAGTGCCGATCGGCTATTAAACGTCTTAGCGAAGACGCCTGCTTATCTAGACCAAGCCTATTACTATTTAGGTATCAGTGCTGAGCGCCAACAACGTTTTGAACAAGCAAAATACTATCTCAATGGGGTTGTGCGTGAGGACTTAGTCTTAGCCGCTCGCGAAAAAGTTGTCGCTCTTGAGCTGTTAGATAATAACTTTGAATCCGCTATTACTACCTTACAGCTATTGCGCCAACAGTATAGTGTGTTTGCGCCTGAGAGCTATGTGATGCAAGCGGATATTTTATGGCAACAGAATGAGCCTGAAGAGGCGCTGCAATTATTGACTCGCGCCAGTCGCAAATATCCAGATAGTCAGATGATTTTATTTGCTCGGGCGCAACTGCTTGATGATCGTCAAGACTATCTTGTTAAGCGAGCTTTGCTCAATCACCTGCAAGCACTAGACCCTAGTAATTTGAACTATCAGCTCAGCTATGCGCAGCTATTGTTGGCTAATAATAGTGGCTCAGAGCAGGGACTATTATTGGCAAATACTATCATCCAGATTCGCTACGATGACCCACGTTATGATAATGATCTGCACTTGCAGGCGCTCAATATACTCGCCAGCGACGCCCTTGCCACTGACAATTATACTCAAGTGATAAACTACCTACAGACCCCTTATGAGGTACTGCCCACGCTACGTTCAGGTACGTTATTACTCCGTGCTTATCAAGGCTTAGGCGATAATGAAAAAGTGGCAGATTTGCTCGCAGATTTGCAACAACGCTTCTCCTTTGGTCAACAAAACGTCAATGATAGGGTGCAGTTGTACTGATTTGAGAAACCCAGTTTAAGAGACAAGGCTTAAAAGATAAACTAACATTCATGCATACCTTAGCAACATAAATAGCTTAAGCTGTTTTGTTTATCTAAAGCGTGTTTAACTTTGTACCACTTAAGCACAATTTTAAGGAATATTTATGTCACTGCCACTAACTTCGCATAAAACTTTTAAATCTAACAAAATACTAGCCACAGCAACTATGGGCGCAGCACTATTAGCTATCTCGGGCTGTCAGTCACTACCTAAAAATCAAGCAGTGACTACGCCTACAACGATAGCAACTGAAAAACTGTCTGATTTCAATATAAATGGTAAGATTGGTGTGACTATGCCTGCCGATACAGGTACACAAGGTGGCAGTGCATTCTATGCTTGGGGTCAACAAAACGAGCGTTTTGCTATTGAGCTCATTGGTGCTTTGGGTATCGGTAAAACTAACATCGAATATGATGGCCAGACCGCAACGCTAGTCAGTGAAAAAACAGGTACACTGACCGCAGATGACCCTGAAACTTTGCTCCAGCAAGCGACTGGTTGGCAAGCACCTATTTCACAAATGCCCTATTGGATATCAGGTCGCGCGGCACCTTCAGACAGCGCGCCGCAGTTGGATGCGCAAAATCGCTTAATTAGCTCAGCTAATGGCGACTGGAGTGCCAGCTTCAATTATAAAGGCAATGATAAGCTGCCGAATAAGATCACAGCTATCCAACCAGCAGGTCATAAAGTAGTTATGACCATTAATCATCAAAATTAATAGCCTTTTATTACAGACCTATTTATGTCCTCAGTCGAACCCCTTCTAGACAGCTTAATCACTCGCTTATCTCCTGCAAAGATCAACTTATTTTTGCACATTACTGGCAAGCGAGCGGATGGCTATCATAACTTGCAAACGGTATTTCGCCTGCTTGATTGGGGCGATTACTTGTATTTTTTGCCGTCTGAAATAGCAGGTTTTAATGATATTTTTACCGTTAATAATGATATCAATCAGCAAGCCATTAACATTTGCAAAAAGCTGATTACAATTGCAGGTGCAGACACTATCACTGTCAGCTTAGAAGATAATTTGATATTTAAAGCGGCACGCGCTTTATTACTAGCAGCTATAAACATGCAAAAGCTGCCCGATCATTTGCAAAAAGTGCTTATTACTTTAGACAAACACTTGCCAATGGGCGCAGGATTGGGCGGCGGCTCATCCAATGCTGCTACGACTCTGCTTGCGCTCAACGAGATTTGGCAGTTCAATCTAAGTCGCGATGAATTGATAAAAATTGCCACCACTATTGGTGCAGATGTACCGATATTCATATTTGGTCAAGATGCTATCGCTATGGGTATTGGCGAGCAGCTAACGTCAATCAATCTACCCGCTCAAAACTATCTTATTCTCACGCCTAATGCTCATGTCAATACTGCTGAGTTATTCTCACATTCTAAATTACAACGTGACATCGCCCCACTATCTATTAAAATGATTAAGAACCAAACTGATGACTACGCACAACATTTAAATACGCCTTATCAAAATGTTTTTACACCCGTAGTCACTGCCCTTGCTCCAGCTGTGAGCGAAGCGCTAACTTATCTGCAAAACTTAGAATTGCAAGCGCAAGCGACTGCACGTATGACCGGCTCAGGAAGTGCGGTATTTTTACCTTTGGATGCGAGTGTTGTGGCTGATGAAGTACTTCTGGCGAAGTGGATTGCAGATGCGCCTTGCCCTGCTTTTTTGGTGGATAATTTATAGTTTTGGTTTGATCTACAAGATTTTTCGCGTACTGTTTTTGAGCGTTACTGGTTTATTCAGTGCGCGGGGCACACCCTACGCGAAAATTACAATCAATATAATTCGTTATCAATTTATCAAAACTAAGATTATTCAATTAATTGTAAACAAATAGCTATAATGATGGTAAACGACTTGCAAAATTTGCAATTTTATATATAATAGGTCGCCACAATAGGGGTATAGCCAAGTTGGTAAGGCATCAGGTTTTGATCCTGACATCCGTTGGTTCGAGTCCAGCTACCCCTGCCATTTTTTAGTTTTATATGTTGTTGTACTTTAGTTTTATAGATAGCACTCGATATTTAACCGATTGATTATCTCATAGCAATTGACAACACCTGCCTATTTTCGGTATAGTTCGCAACGAACACCGTTAGGGAAAGTTAGTTATCATTTTAGCGATAGACTAACTGCTAAGTAAAAGCATTTTGTAAATAGTATTTGATGGTCACTAACAGTCATTATGGATATTGTTTACTATTAAATGTTTGCTTGCACATTACAGGGGTATAGCCAAGTTGGTAAGGCATCAGGTTTTGATCCTGACATCCGTTGGTTCGAGTCCAGCTACCCCTGCCATTTTCTACTGTCTTAGCATTAATCGAAACAGACATTAATCAAAACAGCCATTAACGACGTTCATTTCCTTTTTATCTATATTTGGGCAGTTAGACACTGCTTAGCGGTCGCTGCTTGAGTCACTCAATAGGACTTAGTCATGCCATATCTGGCGATTTTTACGGGTACTGCCCACCCTGAACTTGCAAAAACCGTAGCCGACCACCTGCATATTCCTCTAGGTAAAGCTGATATCACGCGTTTTTCTGACGGCGAAATTGCTGTAGAAATCAAAGAACACGTGCGCGGTAAAGATGTATTTATCATGCAACCGACGTGTGCACCTACCAATGATAACCTAATGGAAATCATGATGATGGCGGATGCGCTTCGTCGTTCAAGCGCAGGTCGTATCACGGCTGTTATCCCCTACTTTGGTTATGCTCGCCAAGATCGTCGTCCTCGTTCTGCTCGTGTACCTATCTCTGCCAAAGTCGTCGCTGATATGCTCAATATTGTCAGCATTGATCGCGTGATGACTGTTGATTTGCATTCGGATCAGATTCAGGGCTTCTTTGATATTCCTGTTGATAACATCTACGCCACTCCTGTGCTACTCAATGATCTTGAGAAGCAAGACTACGATAACATTATGGTAGTCTCCCCCGATGTCGGTGGCGTAGTGCGTGCGCGGGCGATGGCTAAGCAATTAGGCGATGCTGATTTGGCTATCATCGATAAGCGTCGTGCACGCGCTAATGAGTCGCAAGTCATGAATATCATCGGTGATGTCCGTGATCGTGACTGTGTGATCGTTGATGATATGGTCGATACCGCAGGCACGCTATGTAAAGCAGCGCAGGCGTTAAAGGATAGTGGTGCTCGTCGTGTACTGGCTTATATCACTCATCCTGTGTTATCGGGTAATGCCCTCAAAAACATTAGCGACTCTGCATTGGATGAGATCGTCGTGACGGATACTATTCCATTATCTGATGAGGCTGCCGCTTGTAGCAAAATTCGCCAAATTTCTATCGCACCGATGTTGGCTGAAAGCTTACGTCGTATTAATAACGAAGAGTCTATTAGCGCCATGTTTGACGCTTAAATTTTGCAGACGCTAGTTATTAGTTAAAGTCAGCGCTAAAAGTCATTTTTTAGCGCTGACTTTTTGTATGTCTTTCTTATTGCTACAAAACCGCGTATAATACGCGCCTGTATTCATTACTAGCTAACGTTGCTTATTTTTACGGTTTTTAAATTTAATAATTTTAGACTTAACGATTTTAAGCCTAGCGACACAATGCATACTTTTTAATTAGTACCTTTTTTATACTCTAAATCAGTACTATATCCGTATCAATTATCCAGCAGTAAACTGGTCGCAAGTTTATTTTTCTGGTAGATACTTTACTTACTTCCTATAGGATTAATCCCATGGCTATTGATCATTTTGCAATTAACGCGGTTGACCGCTCTGCTGAACAACAAGGTAAAGGTGCGAGCCGCCGCCTACGTAAGCAGAATCTAGTTCCTGCTATCATTTATGGTGGTGGTGAAGAACCAGTCGCTATCTCAATCAAACTTAATGAGATGGTAAAGTCGCTTGAATACGAAGCCTTCTTTTCACAAATCTTGACTATCACTACTGATAAGGGTGATGAGTCGCAAGTTTTTATCAAAGACTTGCAGCGCCATCCAGCTAAAGGCTTTCCAATGCATGCTGACTTTCAGCGCATTGTAAAAGGTCAGAAGATTACGATCAACATCCCTGTGCATTTCTCTGGCCGTGAAGAAGCGCCAGGTACTGCTAAGGGCGGCATCTTATCTACACTAGTATCAGATATCGAAATCTCTTGCTTACCTTCACAATTACCTGAGTACCTAGAAATCGACGTATCAGGTATGGAAATCGGTGATCTATTCCGTCTATCAGATGTTAATCTACCTGAAGGCGCTGTGATCGTAGAGCTTGAGCTTGAAGATGGTCATGATCGTACTATCGTTAACATGCAGCCACCAACGGTTGAAGAAGTTGACGAAGATGCTGATGAAGTTGATGCAGCTGATGTACCAGCTACTGAGCAAGATGGCGACAGCGAAGCTGCTGACGAAGATAAAGACGGCGAAGAATAGCACTTGTTTTGTTATAGCGTAGGTTATTCATTACGTTAGAACAAAAAAGTGACTTAATCAAAAAGCAGCAGGGGATAGCTATCTCCTGCTGTTTTTGTATCGTTTGTTTTTATATCATTTATTTTTTATGACTACATTTTAAAAAAGTAACTCATAGTATTCACAGTACTCAAAAGAACTTAACGTTATTTTTTTAAAGTCTATTTTTTAAAATTCATTAACTTTAATATTTCAGCAGAGCATTCCTATGTCTATTAAGCTTATTGTCGGTCTTGGTAATCCTGGCGAGCAATATCAATACACCCGTCATAATGCTGGATTTTGGTTCGTGCAGCATCTAGCGCATCAGTTTAATATATCGCTCTCACATGATAAAAAGTTCCATGGTGTTACAGGACGTGGGCAGATTCATGGGCACGATGTGCGTCTGCTTCTGCCGCTTACCTTTATGAACAAGTCGGGTCAATCTGTGGTACCGATGGTGAATTTTTATAATATTAGCAATGATGAGATATTGATCGCCCATGATGAGCTGGACATTCCAGCGGGTAGCATCAAGCTCAAAACGGCTGGTGGGCATGGTGGGCATAATGGCCTACGTGATATCACCCCACATATTGGCAATGACTTTCATCGTTTGCGCGTCGGTATCGGTCATCCAGGGCACAAGTCCAAGGTTAGTGGTCATGTACTCTCTAAAGCAGCTCCTAATGAGCAGATCGCTATTGATAGCGCATTGAGTGCTGCTTTTGAAGCTTTGCCGCTGTTACTAGATGGCAAAATTGAACGCGCGCGTGAACACATTAATGGTTTTAAATATCCTGATTGATAGGGTATGATACGCCTACTGTAAAAAACTGCTATGAAATAAAGCCCAATGAATGACTCGACCCATAATTTAACATTTGAATTTTTGGATATTGTCCCCATTAATGCCTTAGTTTAGTCATTAAATATCAGTGGCTTATCGTCAGTTTCAGTTATAATCATTGTTAGTTTCACTTATTATTAGTTTTATTTATTATCAGATTCACTAAGGAAGCACCTTATGCTACTTAATATGCTCAAATGCAAATTGCATCGCGCTCGTGTTACCCATGCTGAGCTCCATTACGAAGGCTCATGTGGTATCGATAGCGATTTGTTAGATCTTGCAGGTCTACGTGAGAACGAATCTATCGATATCTACAATGTCACTAATGGCAAACGCTTTCGCACTTATGCTATCCGCGCTGAGGCAGGTTCAGGCATCATCTCATTGAATGGTGCAGCCGCTCATATGGCAGATTTAGGCGATATCGTCATCATTTGTGCTTATGCTCATTTTGATGAAGTAGAAGCTGCTACTTATGAGCCTAGACTGGTCTATTGCAACGAAGACAATACCGTAAAAGATACTGCGAATATTATTCCTGTGCAAGTAGCTTAAAGACTTTTAGATTATTAGTCTCATTAATGTTGCTAGCTTGTTTTTATTAAGTTTACTATTGTTTAAAAAAACTAAATTAATATTTATTTTACTTAAGTTATTCTTATTATAAAATAAGACTTATGCTAGTATGAAAGCTGAATCTAAATTGAGATTCAGCTTTTTTTGTGCTCACTTTTAACAAATTAACTTATTAGAAAATCATTCTTAATAGAGGATCACTTAGATGTGGCTGGCAATACTGGCAGTAATTGTAGGTTTAGCAATCTTGGTATGGAGTGCCGATGTTTTTATTGATGGTGCGGTAGCCTTAGCCAATAAGCTCAATGTACCGAGCTTTTTGATTGGGGTTATTATTTTAGGTTTAGGAACATCAGCACCAGAGATGGTGGTGTCGGTACTCGCCGCATTAGAAGGGAGCCCTGAGCTGGCATTAGGTAATGCTTATGGCTCTAATATTATCAATATCGCTCTAGTATTAGGGGCAACGGTATTAATCAGTCCGATCATTATTCGTAAAAGCATTATCAATCGTGATATGCCTTTACTACTATTAGTAACTGGCGTCGCCGCTTGGCAGCTCAGTGATGGTGTCTTGAGTAACACTGACGGTATGGTGCTAATCGCCTTATTAGTGACCGTATTGGGTATTCAGATTGTATTGAGCCTACGTGAAGGTAACCATGAGCATGAAGACGATACTATAGAGGACACTACACAAGCTGAACACAGCATGGCAGGTGGACTTGGCAGATTATTTCTTGGTATGTTGATATTGATACTGAGCTCACGAGCGATCGTTTGGGGCGCAGTTGAACTGGCAACACTTTGGGGATTAAGTGAGCTGATTATTGGCTTGACGATTGTAGCAGTGGGTACTTCACTGCCTGAATTGGTTGCTAGTATCTCAGCCGCGCGTAAAGGCGAGCATGATATGGCACTGGGTAACATTATCGGCTCTAATATCTTTAATACCTTGGGTGTTGTGGGGTTAGCGGCATTGATTGCCCCTATTACGCCAAATGCCATCATCTTATCACGCGATATATTGGCTATGGGTTTGTTAACTCTATTGTTATTTGCGATGTGTTTATTCACCTATAAAACCAAGCGCAAATTCGCTAGTGGCTCTGGTATTACTTTAATATTATTCTTCATCGGTTATACTTTTATGCTTATCAGAACCGTCAGCATATAGATTAATTAATATGATAAAGGTGCTGGTGCTGAAGGTATTTGGGCTTAAACCCTTATCTCTACCGATATATACTTGAAATGCAAAAAGGTCTTGTTTGATATGTCAAACAAGACCTTTTTAATTTTACTCAACATACTCTAATTATTTATTTTTCTTACGGTTCTTAAATCCGCTCCATAACCCTTCATGCTGCTGTTTAGGCATTTTTAAAGTAATGGTATTTGATAGCATATCTTGTACCGCTAGACCACGACGGTTAAACAAGCAAAATATATAGTTAAACATCAGTCCAAAAACTGCACTGAGTAATAAGACCGCTCGTGAACCGCCTATCAAGCTGCCGATAAGCCCGCATAATAAGGGCATCAAGCAGGCCGCTAAGATACGTCTAAAAGACTGTTTCCAAGTTAATAGATGACCGCTATTATTGACCGTTTTGAGCCGCCATGTCTGCATTCCTAAAGTCTGCCCACTACGTCGCCAAAACAGGCCATAGAAGCCTACTAACGTCAATATAAATGACGGTGTCATAATAAAGTTCTGATACCAAGTCGGTAATGACTGCGCCTGTGCTGACTCAGTACCCGTTTGCATGGTCAATAGTGTACCGATCACCGTTAACACCGTCCCAACCAAGAATAGCAGCGCTAGGATGAGCATACCGTCATAGACGATAGCGATAACCCGCTCCGTTGGACTGGCAATGGTCGGCTCTTCAATTTCAGGTGTTTGCATAGGACGCGCCTTTCGCTGTAGCTTAGGTTTTGCACTCGCTTTTGACGTACTCTTTGACATAGTATAGATAGCCTAAAGGTTTAGATATTATATAGATTTGAATAATACAAAATTTTAAATAACAATTAGTTATATGGTGACTATTGTAGCGTAATCAAAGGCTTTGGCGTAATAAGAAGCCTTTAGCATAGCTTATGCTTACTTTGTGTGCAGGCATGAAGCCAAAGCGGCGCTATAATAAACTAACCCGACTCATATGCGATATAAAACCTACGGACATAAAAAAATCGCCAAAGTGTCATAAGACAGGCGATTGATTTAGGTGTTGCTTTAAGCTTGTGATAATGCAAATGGTGCGCCCGGAGAGATTCGAACTCCCGACCCCTTAGTTCGTAGCCAAGTGCTCTATCCAACTGAGCTACGGGCGCGTATTTTGCACATCATCTACTACGCGGTATAAAACTTTGTAGTAAATTAGGTTGATCATTATATAGATAATACAGTGAGTGTCAATATTTTTATCCGCTAAAGTAGTATTATTTCTAATCCTGCTCTAACATTATTGAATCAAATTGCTCTGTATTGTAAATCTAATAACGAGCAAATAAATGGAGGTGAAAGAGGGATTCGAACCCTCGATACGCGCAAACGTATGGTTCCTTAGCAGGGAACTGGTTTCAGCCACTCACCCATTTCACCAAGCGATATAAGACTTCTATGAGATAGAATACAGTATCGATGCTAATGATACGTCCTAGTCGTGGGCAGTATTATAACAAAGCTAATATGAATTGCAAGCCTTGGATGCAACTTTTATGACGCTTTTGGCATAATAACGATTTATTAGGATATTTAAAGTTCATAAAGTCGGTTTATTGAGGATTTATTGTGCATATTGCTTTAGAACTTACTATGGCTTTTTAGGCCTAAGCTCGCTATAGTCATTAGCAATTAAAATTTACCATCAAAAATAATTAAAATTCTATGTGCAAACAAGGAGGCGCTATGCGACCCGTAGTATTGTGTTTTTCAGGGTTAGATCCCTCAGGTGGTGCAGGATTGCAAGCAGACATCGAAGCTACGGGTCAAGCAGGCGCTCATGCTGCTATCGCTTGTACGGCTATCACCATTCAAAGCTCGCAGCAAGTATTTGGCTTTGATGCTTGTGCTGCTGAATTAGTAAAAGCGCAAGCGACTACGGTATTAGATGATTTGCCTGTCAAAGCTATCAAATCTGGCATGCTAGGGACGACTGATAATATCGCTATGCTCACTGAGCTGTTCGCTAAGCAGATTATTACTAAAGGCACGCCTTTTGTCTTAGATCCAGTATTGGTCGCCAACAGTGGCGGTAGCTTAGGCGATGAGCAGACGCTAGTAGCCGCTTTTAGAAAATTACTGCCCTATGCAACGATCATTACCCCAAATACTCATGAGCTACGTGCACTCAGCGGCGAGCAAGACTTGCATCTCGGTGCGAAAAAGCTGTGCGCAGAGGGGTGTCATGCCGTACTGGTTAAAACCTCTCATGACTTTGACAGTGGCGATATTGAGCAGTATTTGTATGTGCAAGGCGAGATGGTACATAAAAGCATATTACCGCGCCTGCTAGGAGAGTTTCATGGTTCAGGCTGCTCGCTTGCCAGCTTTATCGCAGGACGATTAAGCGTGGGTGACGCCTTGATTGATGCGGTTAAAGCGGCAGATAATTGGATTACGCAAACTTTGATTGCCGCTGATGCTCCTCACCCTGAGGATAAACAAGCTCAACTTATACCCAATCGTTTTGTTTGTTTTAAAAGATAACAATCATTTTAGTTTAGCTTTTTTAGAGTGCGCCATGCGCACCAGTGGCTAGAATGCGATAATAGAAGATTCTATTTAAAGAATTTTAGACATTACTCTAATAGCAAGTATAAAAAAGACGCCCTGTTTAGAGCGTCTTTTTTATTAATAACTAAAATCATCTTTTTAATTAAGACCTAGTATTATTACCCCAGCATTGGCATTAAGCTATTAGCAACCGCACCGACCATAATCTCGATCAAATAAAACGCGAAAAAAGCGGCAATTGGCGACAAATCAAGCATACCCAAATTTGGCATAATACGACGAAACGGTTCTAAAATTGGCTCCGCTAAGCGCATGATGATACCAATGATAGGATGCTGGGATTGAGTAAACACCACAATCCAACTGACGATAATGGAGCCGATGACTAAGTAACGACACATCCGCAAAAAGTCCAAAATCAAGCTTAGGGACCCTTGAAAGAACAGTGGTATCGGCGCAATACCTTTGTTAGCCAATGCCGCCTTGCCAGAGATATCAATCAGACGAATCAAAAACATCAGTACGATAGCGGCAATACTGATACGTCCATTGCCCACTGTTGGGAAAATGCGACCGAACACATCAACGATATGAGTCGCTTTATAAGCGGGCGCAATCAAAGGCTCGCTGGCATCCATATCGGCGAACTGCAACATAAAGCGTATGAACACTAGCAGCATCGCAAAAGTAGTGACTAAGTCGAAAACTTGTAATAGAAAATCGTTCATGAAGCGCTACTCAGTTTGCTTGTAATAAAAATTTAGCTTAATAAATGTTAGTGGCTACAACGTGGCCTTTATTTCTGCTTTACTAACTACTCGTTATTACTTATCACTCTTCATCTCTTCGCCAAGCGCTTTACTGCGATCGTAACAAGCTTGCATAGCCTCACTGATTTGGCGGCCTACTTCATTCGCCTGCATCGATTCGATAGCTGCTTGAGTGGCGCCTTTGTGAGAAGTGACTTTACGACGTAGCTCGCTTGGACTATCTTCACTACCTCGAGCCATAGTCGCCGCGCCAAGTACTGTTTGCATCGCTAGTGCTGACGCTTGCTCTTGATCTAATCCCAAAGCAATAGCACCATCGACCATCGACTCAATAAAGTAGAAGATATAAGCGGGCGCAGAACCAGCCACAGCGGTAACCGCATGCATTTGCTCCTCTTTATCGACCCACATCACAAGGCCTGAGGCTTGCATCACTGCGGTCGCAAGCTGCTTTTGCTGATCATTAATATTATCAGTAGCATAAAGTCCTGTTGCGCCCATCTGTATCTTCGATGGTGTGTTTGGCATCGCGCGTACGATATTACTGTAGCCGTCTAGCATCTCAGATAACAGCTCAGTTGACAGGCCAGCAGCTACTGAGATGATTAATTGGTTATCCAGGGCATCGGCAAACTCACTGACCACTTTCTGCATCATTTGCGGCTTGACTGCTAGCACCACCACATCAGCATCAATAACTGCCGCTTTTGGCTCAGTGCTAGCATCAATGGTATTCATATTTTGGCTAGCGTACTGCTCGCGAGTCTCGGCACTGGGCGCTGATACAGTAATCATCTTAGGGTCAGTGCCACAGCCTATAAGACCACTAATCAAGGCCTGCGCCATATTACCGCCACCGATAAAGCTTATTTTTTTATTCTTTAATTGACTGTTCAATTGATTATTTGCATTATTATTTTGTGCTGACATAGTACTCTCCTAACGATCACTGCACTTGACGAGGTCCACCCTGACGATACTAAGACATCGGCGACATTTGCATAGCGGCAACGATTAAAAATATACAAGGGCAAATCTAAGCCATCTCTGGCTAAAATTCTAAGATAATCACTTATAAAATGCCAGCTAGTTTAGCATACTGCCCTTAAGGCCGTTTGATAAATTAGTGACGACAAATACTACTATCAACGACAAAGCTCTGATTAAACCGCTTAAAACATCTAGCATCCCAGCTTAAAGCATTCAGAAAAACAGCGACGTTAAGCACTGCTAATTGTTCAAATACAGATTATTGTTAATCACTGTTTTCAAATCAAATTTTTGGGTATTAAAACCTGAGCCTGTATCTAGCATCCAACTATCAAAAGGGGAAATTAATAGTAGCGGCAACTCAATAGTCGTTTCAGAGTCAGTTGTTATCACGCTCATCACGGCTAAACTCTCGCGTAACCAAAGGGGCACACCTAGAGTTTGGTAGAGTTTTTTGCCAGACTGCGCCTGTCCTGCCAACTGAGTTTTTAGCTTTTGTTGGCGAGTCAGTGCTGTAACTTTTATGATTAACTCATTCTTCTTCGTTAATAGGAGCGATGCCAGCTCACTTAACGACAACGACAGCTGCCAACTATATCGCTTATCTTGCATACAGCCATCTTTAAGCAAATCTATAGTGACAGTGTCCTGATCCATAGAAACAAGCTGGGTCTGCGCAGCTGGTGCTACGCTTAGCCAGTCAAGCCATGATTGGCTAAGTCGATACAGCTGCTCACGGTAGCGGCGAATACTGTAACGCTGGTTTTGTGCATACCATTCCAGCTGGGTTTGATGATTATTATCTCGGCGTTGAATTAACAGCATTACTTCATCAATCAGCTGCTTAGCAGGCGGTAGTGGCTCATCTTGCGCTAGCCAAAAATGCAACAATTGGCGCTGTCGATAACGAGGCAAAACAGCTAACTTATCGATAGCTAATACGCGCTGAGCAGGTGCTAAGCTTAATGTCTCGATACCTGTCTGTTGCCAGTCTTGCATGGCTTGCGCTTCAACGGTCGCTGCCGCATCGCTAAGTAGTTGGGCACTACGAGCTATATTTTCTATGACGTTCGAATTATAATTCGTGAGTTGCGGCATGACATTTCGGCGCAGACGGCTGCGGACATTATCCCCGTCCTCATTGGTCGGATCATCGATATAAGGTAGCTGTAATTGCTCAGCATAGCGGCTGATAGTAGTACGACGCACTGTCAGCCAAGGTCGCCACAGTACATTGTGTCGCGCGCCCTGCGATTGCTCACGCCATGCTTGCATAGCGGCTAGGCCCTTGACGCCAGCCCCTTGCATAAGTCGCATCAGCATAGTTTCAGCTTGGTCATCGCCGTGGTGAGCTAATAACAATACATCGCCTTGATTGATATGGGCTAGCATTGCTTGATAACGTGCTTTTCGCGCCGCTTGCTCATCACCACCTTTTACCTCTGCTTGCAAAATAGTACAAGATAGCTGCTGAGCTTGCGCCCAACCTGCGACATGCGCTGCCCAAAGCTGACTATCGGCTTGTAGGTTATGATCAACGTGCAACAGCTGTGGCAAAAAACTCAGCTTACCTTGCTGATAGAGCTGCACACATAGTGCCGCTAAAGCGAGAGAATCGCGCCCACCGCTACAGGCCAGCCAAATACGGCGACCTCGTAAATTTTCACTATACTCACTAGCACTGGCTAACAATGACTTTGCAAGCGTTTGATCCATATGCGCGTGGGTAGTGATTGCCTCAATAGGATATGGCTTTATGGCAGTGCTATTCATATTTAGCCTTATTTGATACTGTACTTTGTGCAGAATTATAAACTAAACAACGCTCACAAAAAAACGCACTATCAAGTAGTACGCTTTTTGTGAGTGCAAGTAATCATTAGCGACTAAGCAGGTAACATAGTTTCCGAGTTAAAGGCTTTTAGCTTCTCATAGCGTAGCTCAGTAAGCGCGTCAGCATCCATAGCTTGTAGCTCATCTAATTGCTCTAATAATAATTTCTTTAAAGCACTCATCACAGGTTGTGGCTGCAAATGTGCACCCTCACCTTCGTCAATAACCGCATCAATAATACCTAGCTGATACAAGTTAATAGCGTTTAGCTTTAATGCTTCACTAGCATCTTGTGCTTTTTCAGCCGTCTTCCAAAGAATAGCCGCACAGCCTTCAGGAGAGATGACCGAATAGATGCTGTTTTGGAGCATATTAACCTTGTCACCGACGCCAATAGCCAACGCACCACCTGAGCCGCCCTCGCCGACTATGGTCACAATAATAGGCACTCTTAAGCTTGAGAATACGGCAATGCTCTCAGCGATTGCTTGCGCTTGACCGCGCTCCTCAGCACCAATACCAGGATAGGCACCTTGAGTATCAACAAAGGTCATCACTGGCACGTTAAAGCGTTCAGCCATCTTGACTAAACGAATCACCTTACGATAACCCTCAGGATTGGCCATACCAAAGTTATGCTCAAGACGTTCACGGGTACTACGCCCACGGTGTTGACCGATAACCATCACCGGCTTACCATCCAAACGAGCTAAGCCGCCAATGATTGCTTTGTCATCGGCAAAGGCACGATCACCGTGCAACGTATCAAACTCAGTAAATAGCTGATTCACATAATCCATAAATAATGGACGCTTGGCATGTCGTGCCAGCTGAACGCTTTCCCAAACGGTGCTCATAGACTTATCCTTTTTGTCGTCTTATATAAGGCTGCATATAGTAGGTATTCGTTGCCGTTAGCCCTTACTTTTATAAAAGCACTTTAAAAACCACACGGCAGTACAAATGTAAACTCAATAAAAGCATAGTAGCACAGTTGAGTTAGTGCTTGTTATCAATTAGATTATTTTATAGCTCATCATTTCAATGACTATTACTTTAGGGTTTGGCATATTAATACTTGGCGTTTACTAGATTAATAATGAGCTAATAACTAGCGTTTCATTATATCCATCAAGCTTCTGCTTCTGCTTTGACTTTGGCTTCAACGACACTTAACTTGATGCCCCATTTTGCAAACTGTTCGATATCAGCGTATAAATCTGAGTACAAAAACGCATAATGCTTTTTGTCAGTGCTTACTGTGATCTGCCAGCAGTTAGGCTCGGTGATGAGCAGCTCCATACTCGGCAAATCATACTCACTACGGCTATGATGGGCAAGAACGGCAAGCCTGAGCAAAAGACATAAATAAATCAGCTGATCACCGCCAATAAGGCAAGTTTGCTCAAGCATATCGGCTTTGAGCTTGCGCCGATGCGATAATACTAGCTGCGCCATGCGCTTTTGATCAACTTGTGAGAACCCAGGAATATCAGAGTTCTCTAATAAATAAGCGCTGTGCTTATGATAGTTACTATGGCTGATAGCCAAGCCGATCTCATGTAAGTAGGCAGCACGGCGTAGCAAATCACTATCATCATTGGTTAAATGCAGATCATTTTTGACTTGTTTAAATAAATAACGGCTGGTTCTGACCACTTGGCGGGCTTGTTTTTTATCTACCGAATAGCGTTTGATTAGCGATAGCACACTACGATCACGGACATCTTCGCTGGCAAAGCGCCCGAGCATGTCATACATCACGCCTTCACGTAACGCCCCATCAGAGTAGGCAATAGTACTAATACCCAATACTTTCATAATGGCACGTAATACAGCAACCCCAGCTGGGAACACCGCCTTACGATGCTCTTTCACTCCTTCAAGCTCGATATCTTTGACATCGCCTAGGCTTATTAGGAGCTTTTCTAATTTTTTGACGCCTTTATAGGTAATGCGCTCTTGCTCATCAGACCAGCCTTTGGAGACCAACACATTACGTACCGCCTTGATAGTACCACTAGAGCCGATAACACTATTCCAGCCTGTTTTTTGATACTGACCGTTGATGGCTAAGACCTCTTTGCGTGCAGCAGCAATAGCGGCGTTAAAAGCCTTATCGGTGATTGTCCCATCTGCAAAGAACTTTTTGGTAAAGGCCACACAGCCCATCTGTAGACTTTCGGTCAATAGCGGTTCAAACCCTTTGCCAATGATAAACTCGGTTGAGCCGCCACCGATATCTATTACCAAGCGCTTATCGCTACTGGCATTGGTATGGGAGACGCCTAAATGAATTAAACGTGCTTCTTCGCGTCCTGCGATAATCTCGATAGGCTTAGGGAGTATCTCATTAGCGCGCTGGATAAAATCATCCGCGTTTTTGGCTTGACGCAAAGCGTTGGTGGCGACAATACGCACCCGGTCCGCTGGCACCGAATCTAAGCGCGCCACAAAGCGGCTTAGACAATCAAGGCCACGGCGCTCAGCGGCTGCACTTAAAATATTCTGCTCGTTCAACCCTGCCGCTAGCTGCACTTTTTCGGACAAAGACACCACTTTTCTGACTTCACCATGATCAAGGCGTGCAATCGCTAAATGAAAGCTGTTCGAACCGATATCGATGGCTGCTATAAGCTCGTCATTAGCAAGCGCTGGATTTGTAAACTGGGTTTTGAGCATAAGAGAAAGTGTTACCCTGTATGATGGATGAAGTTTGGCAAATAGCGACACGTTTTGTCATTAAAGCATTTATGCCATACCCTGACAAGGCATTGATAATCAAGGCGCTATCGCTCACCAATAAACTGCGCTTATATTACGCTGAGTCTCTAGTAAGTACTTGCGTTATATCGCATGGTTTGCTACATTTAGTTGAGCCAATACACTATATATAACAACAACTTAACGATTATTTAAATAATTTCATGGCAGAGTTATATTAAGTTAGACGTAATCTATATTCTATTTGTAGCAAATGAATTTTTAGCAAAGGACGCTATTATGATCAATCAAACGGCTAAGACCAGTATTGAGACCCATGCTCAATCTGATAATGACGCTGCTCAAGAGGACAACACTGATCTTATCCCTGTCGATATGTCTGCTCCAAAGAATTTCTATGATTTTTATTTAGCCGAACATCAAAATATAGCCTGTCGTCGCTTGCACTTTGCAGGCAGTAGCTTTGGCTTATTAGGACTGGCAAACTCTATAAAGAAGCGCTCTTTTAGACCTGTATTAAAAGGTATTGCAGCGGGCTATGCTTGTGCATGGGTTGGGCATTTCTTTTTTGAAAAAAACAAACCTGCTTCGTTTAAGTTTCCTTTGAAAAGCTTTGCCAGTGATTTTCGCATGTATGGCGATGTACTGCGCGGTAAGCTGAGCTTAACAGACACCAGCTTTGATAAGATTAAGATGAAATAAATTGTTGTTATTTACATAAATTGGATGCTGCGTAGGGTACAAAGTCTCTAATAAAAGTTTGCATAAAAAAACTAGCACGATTATTTGTGCTAGCTTTTTTGGAATAAATCTATTTTTGCTTAAAGCATCGAAATTTCTCTTAAGCTTTTGCCATTATCGCAAATATCTCATCAGCGGCTTTAATTGATGCGTCCAAATCTGCATCGCTATGCTTAATCGACATGAACCCTGCCTCATAAGCCGACGGTGCTAGATAGATGCCACGATCGAGCATGCCGTGGAAGAAAGTATTAAAGGCTTCCATATCGCATTCAGTCACGTCGTCAAAGTTCGCTGGCGTCGCGGTATCATTATCTTTGACGAAGAACATACCAAACATCCCGCCAAGCTTGTTAGTACGCATATTAATGCCATGCTTATCGGCCGCTGCTTGAATACCGTCTACCAAATGCGCCACTTTGCCTGATAATTCATCATAGAATCCATCAACCGTTAAATCTTCAAACATCGCGATACCTGCTCGCATAGCGAGCGGATTACCCGATAGCGTACCTGCTTGATAGACGCCGCCCATCGGCGCAATGCATTCCATAATCTCTTGCTTGCCACCAAAAGCACCTACGGGAAGACCTGCACCAATAATTTTACCAAAACAAGTCAGATCAGGCTGCACATTGAAGTGTGCTTGTGCGCCACCAAGTCCGACTCGAAAGCCCGTCATGACTTCATCAAATATTAGCACCGCACCATGCTCAGTGCATTGCTGGCGTAAAGTGTCATGAAATACTTGCTCAGGGATAACCATATTCATGTTGCCCGCGATAGGCTCAACAATCACACAAGCGATAGTCTCGCCCCACTTCTCAAAGCAGTCTTTGATCGCTTGTGGATTATTAAAGGGAAGCGTAATGGTATGCTTAGCAAAGTCCGCTGGCACGCCTTTTGAAGTCGGTTCACCAATATCGAGCATACCAGAGCCCGCTTTGACTAATAGACTATCTGAGTGACCGTGATAGCAGCCTTCGAATTTGACGATATTATCACGACCTGTATAGCCGCGCGCCAGACGAATCGCACTCATAGTCGCCTCAGTACCCGAGCTGGTCATACGGATCATCTCAACGCTCGGTACGATGTCGCAAATGGTATCTGCAACGGTGGTCTCAAACGGTGTCGGCGTACCAAAGCTTAAGCCATCTTCGGCGGCTTTTTTAACCGCATCGATGACTTTTGGATGCGCATGACCTAGAATCATCGGCCCCCAAGAGCCGATATAATCGATATAAGCATTGTCTTCGGTATCATAGATCTTACTTCCCTCAGCACGATGCATAAACACAGGCGTACCACCAACCCCAGCAAAGGCGCGAACGGGCGAGTTCACACCGCCAGGGATATGTTTGCGAGCTTGGGCGAAAAGTTGTTCGTTTTTAGTACTCATATTAGTGCTCATAGTTTACCTTATTTCATTTATTATCTTTTGACATTGGATTTTGAAAATATTGAAATTTAAACAACCACTTTTAGAATGTGTTGAAATTAATTTTTGCTAATACCTTGCCATTTGTTCTATAGTAAAACAGCCAAATAAACTTTTGTTGATCACGGAGTAAGCAAATGATGATGACAGATAATACGAGCAATAAAGCTGAAAACAGCGACACTATAGAAGCTTCAGCTCTCGCTCCAATGAAAACCGAAGAAGCTATGACTATCATTCAAGCGCTCATTGACGGTATCAATCCTTTATCAGATGAGCCATTGCCTGATAATAGCTTATGTCTAAATAGTGACATTCAACGCGCTTTGCAAGCGACTATACCTGCGCTTGAGAGTCGTATCAGATACGATGCGCGTAAAGCCAACTTGCCTGCCAATGCAGGGAATCCTTGGACAGATGCAGAAGATCAGCAACTAGCAGATGGCTTTGACACTGGCAGCTCTGTTGCTACTTTAGTTGAGCAGCATCAACGTACCAAAGGCTCAATCACTTCACGGCTTATTAAACTAGGTAAGATAACTGGCTAAGCGCTCATCTAACAAAGTTTTAACCAAAGCTTTAAATGACGTTAAGCCTTTTTGACCACTGACGACTTAAGTTTCATTGGGCCATGACCTTCAACCTTACAGTCGATATCGTGACCGTCGGTGGCATCAGGTAGTAGGCGAATACTTTTAGCCTTGCTACCGACTTTTATGACTATTGATGATCCCTTTACCTTTAAGTCTTTGATTACGGTAACAGCATCGCCGTCTTGTAGCTCATTGCCAACAGCATCGCGAATCACCGCATCTTGCTCAGCGCTCTCGGCAACTTCTGTTTCTGCTGCTGTCCACTCATGAGCACACATTGGACATATCAGCAGTGACCCATCTTCATAGGTATATTCAGCGTCGCATTTTGGACAATTAGGTAAGCTCATAGCCATCTCTTTAATTATTATAGATTAGATTTGCGATTACTCATTCATTGTACCGTATGTCGCTGTTTTTGACTAATGTGCAACCAATGCCTACGCTTGCAAAATGCTGGTTTAACACTATCTAATGCTTAGCGTCAGAGTTTTTTACGGTTAGCTTTTTTGTGGTACTCTTCTTGGGTCTATAAAATAACTCTAAAAAATTTTAACTCACTAAATTTTGTACTTAGGATAATAACAATGAGTCAATCTACCAACCTAGCAGCTCTACCGAAATTTGCCCAACTTACTATTCAAGGTATTGATGCTGAGAAATTCTTACAAGGTCAATTAACTTGTGATGTCACCAAGCTAGGTCTAAGCTATCAAGCGGCGGCTATCGGCAACTTAAAGGGTCGTATTGAGTTTGGTATTTGGATCAAAAAGCAAGCCGAAAAGCATTACGATGTTGTTATCAGCGCCGATTGTGCAGAGGCCTTACAAGCGCACCTCAATAAGTATGGTGCGTTCTCTAAGTTCGATACTAGTGCGCCAGTAGCCATATATCCTTGTGTACTCGATGAGGTGCCAACCTTTAGTCATAAAGACAGCCATGACACTCCAGAGAATACAGCCATTTGGGCGCAATGCAGTGTAGCAACAGGTAATTATTGGATAGTAGCCGCAACGCAAGGCGAGTTTCAACCGCAGGAGCTACGCCTGCATCAGCGCGGTGGTATGGACTACGATAAAGGCTGTTATTTGGGTCAAGAAGTGATCGCTCGTATCTACTTTAAATCTGCGCCCAAAGCGTTTTTGCACTATGTAAAAGGGTCAGGCGAGACGCCAGCAGCAGGCGCAAAGCTTGATAAAATTCAAGTGGTCAATGCCACAGTAGTTGATGATGGTTTTGAAGCTTTAGTCGTAGCACGTCCAGAGCAGTTGGCGCAGAGTGATCTAAGTATTCTCGACTTGCCGCCTGCTCTACAAGCAGATGTCGCTCGTCTTAAATAAACAGTAGCAAGCACGTTTAGTAATGCCAGCAGAGCAACTATAGAGACTTTAGATTATGACACATATTGCGGTACTTGGCGCGGGCGTTGTGGGCGTAACGACTGCTTGGTATCTACAAAAGGCGGGCTATCAGGTCACTGTGATCGAGCGTGAGGCCGCCGCAGCTATGCAGACCTCGTTTGCTAATGGTGGTCAAATATCGGTATCGCACGCCACGCCTTGGGCCAATCCTAAAACGCCGATGAAAGCACTCAAATGGCTATTCCGCGAGGACGCACCTCTGCTATATCGACTGCGCGCTGATAAAGACCAGCTAAAGTGGGCAATGCAGTTCTTGCAGGAGTGCCGAGCGGATCGAGCGGATGACAATCTCGTACAAATGGTACGTTTAGGACTGTATTCGCGAGCGACTTTGCAGCAGCTACGACGCAATATCGATATTCAATACGAGCAGCAAACGCGCGGTATTATGCACTTTTATACCAGTCAAGCTGAGTTTGATGCGGCAGTTGCACCCACTGAGCGCATGCAAGAGTTGGGCTGTGAGCGGCACTTTATCGACGTTAATACCGCAGCTAGCCTTGAGCCTGCGCTCTACCCTATCGCTCATAAGTTGGTTGGTGCGACTTTTACCAGTCGTGATGAATCAGGCAACGCGCATCTATTTACTCAGCGCTTAGCACAGAGTTGCGCGGCAGCTGGTGTGCACTTCATGTACAATACTGAGGTTTTGGCACTAAACACTGATGCGCACTCTAATCGCCCGCATGTACACAGTATTACCATACGTCCTAAAGGTGAGAACGCACAAACCTTTAGCGCTGATAGTCATGTGGTAGCGCTAGGTTGTTATAGTACAGCGCTGCTCAAGCCTCTAGACGTGCATCTGCCTATATTTCCTGCTAAAGGCTACTCAGCCACTTATCGAGTTAACCCTCGCGCCCCACATCTGGCGCCGTTTATTAGTCTAATTGATGATGAGTATAAGCTCGTTATTTCTAGGCTTGGCGATAAATTGCGCGTTGCAGGAACCGCAGAATTCAACGGCTATAATATGGACTTAAATAGCGTGCGCTGTGCGGCAATTACTGAGCGCGTACGCTTTTTATTTCCCAAGGGCATCATTGCCAACTCAGTAGATTATTGGACAGGGCTGCGTCCTATGACGCCATCCAATGTGCCACTCATTGGACGGGCGCATTGTGGTCAAGTGCGTCACGGCAGTGAGAACGTGGATGCAACCTTTGATAATCTATGGCTGAATACCGGTCATGGTACGCTAGGTTGGACGCATGCTTGCGGCTCAGCCAAAGCGATTAGCTTGCTTATGCAAGGCGAGAAGCCACCCGTTAAGTTTGATTTTATTGGCGTATAATTTTACAAGGTTCTAGACATGAATAAGCGCCCTAGATGAGCGCTTATTTAGTTTGAGGCTCTAATTAATTTAAGATTTAGATCATCAATTTTTCAGGCTAGACTTTTTAAATCAGCAGTGGTTAGCGGTCTAGCTTCTATCTGTATAGCCTCAAGCTGCACCGGTACACCGTTGACAGCTGCATTACCACAAAGCTCATCAATCAAAGTATCATCGGTCAGATCATTGACACTGACCCCAGCATGCGCCTGCGCAATCTCTTGCTTGACGCCACGGCGACTATGTCCAAAGCCGTGTGGAATACTGACTACCCCAGGCATGAGCTCATCGGTAACTTCTGCGACAATGATAACGCTGCCCACGCGTGAAGTCACTTTGACCTCTTGACCATCCACAATTTTGTATTGCGCTGCCGTCTCAGGATGCAGCATTAGAGTACAGCGCGATTTGCCTTTTACCAGTCGATAGCTATTGTGCATCCATGAGTTATTACTACGCACATGGCGACGACCTATTAATAAAATTTGGCTGTCATCGTAGTGCTGCATCATCTGGTGTACGCGCTCTAAGTCCGCTTGATAAAAATCCACGTTCATATGAATCTGCTTATCGGCATGCTGTAGCGCATCAGGTAGCATACTTTGTAGCGCTCCTAAATCGACACCATGAGGATTATCGATTAACGTTTCTAAATCGATATCATCATAAGGGCCATGCTTTAGAGCTTGATCGAGCAAGAACTTTGGTCCAAGCTTCTTGGTTAGATCACGTTCGCCTTTACGCTTGTCTTTAAGAGCATCAGGCGCGTACCTTTCTAAGCGCTCTGCTAGCTCTAAGTAGATCTCCCAGTCATGCTTTTCATTGTCCTTTTTGTCAAACAACGCTGGCGAATATTTAGCCACATTATGTACAGCAAAACCATTAAAGGTGACATCATAATGATCACGCTCTAGCGCGGATACTGGCGGCAGAATAATATTAGCATGGCGACTGGTCTCATTGACATAGTAGTCAAGCGCGACCATAAACTCTAACTGCGATAAGGCCTTATCTAGTTTTTCACCATTTGGCGTGCTCAATACTGGATTACCTGCTACGCACATAAAGCCCTTTAATTGTCCCTCGCCCGCGACTAACATCTCGTCACTCATAACGACAGCGGGATACTCGCCATTAAAATCAGGGAGGTTGCTGACGCGGCTATGGCGCTTACCCAAATAGCCTGGCCCTGAACTGTTGACCACATCAACCGCAGGATTGGGGAACATAAGGCCGCCAACTTCATCCAAGCGACCACTGACGATATTGATTATCATAGATAGATACTGACTTAATAAGCCAAACTCCTGTACTGATATACCCATACGCCCATAGCAAACTGAGCTCTCAGCTTCACAGAATTCTTTGACTAAACGCTTAATCTCAACAGCGCTAATACCCGTAATACTAGCAACCGACTCAGCACTATAATCCTTTGCAAAAGTCGCTAACTTATTGATCTCAGGCGCTAATGCGGCAGCTCTATTATTAGGACGTGCCTTGTCAGCGTAGCCTTGCAAGTAAATTTCATTTAGCATGGCTAATAACAATAGAACATCGGTCGCGGGACGAATAAAATGATGCTCGCTGGCAATATCTGCGGTCTCAGTGCGTCTTGGATCAATGACTACAACTTTGCCACCCCGCGCTTTGATATTCTTTAGCTTTTGGCGCATATTTGGCGCACTCATAATGCTGCCGTTAGAGGCTAGCGGATTGCCACCAATGATTAGCATATAGTGCGTATTGTTAACGTCAGGCACAGGAATACGGAGCATATGTCCGAACAGATGCATGCTGACAATATGATGCGGCAGCTGATCGACTGAAGTGGCAGAAAAGCGACTGCGCGATTTTAAACTATGCAATAGATACTTAATGGTGAGCATACCACCCATATTATGGACGTTTGGATTACCCAAATAGATCCCAAAAGCGTTTTGGCCATACTGCTGCTGTACGGCTTGAATACCTGTGGCGACTTTGTCTAACGCCTCGTTCCAGCTAATCTGTTTCCAACCGTCAGCGGTGCGCTCGACAGGGTGACGCAGACGATCAGGGTCTTCATATAAATCCTGCAATGCAGTCGCTTTTGGGCAAATATACCCTTGAGAAAAAGGGTCACTCTTATCGCCTTTTATTGATAACACCTTTTGACCATCATGCTTTATCTCAATGCCGCACATCGCTTCACACAAGTTACACGTTCTAAAATGCGTTTGTTCCAAGTCTACAACATCATTAATAATATCAGCCATAATAACTTTCCTTGTTTATTGACCGTTTCCTTATGATTCTTTCACTTTATTACTTTTAAGAGTACGCTTGTAGTGTTTATTGTGGCGAATGCGTTCATTATTACTTTTCTCTAGATAATCTCAGATACAGTAAGCTATATAATAGTTGTCGTTTTAATAATACAACTGCAATAAAATAACTTCGATAACATAATGGCGTGAATAATCATCATCAAGTAACACTATAAACATTGGATATACAGACAACTCAAGTGCGCACCTCTATATTAGTAGTCACAAGTTAGTTAGCTTAGTGGCAACTATTTTACTTAGAAGCAATGACTTCAAAACAAATATAAGTTAAGTAAGTTGCTCAGATTATGAAAACCAATAAACAAAATAAGGAATAAAACAATGAATGAACAGACTCTAAAAGGTGATTGGAACCAGATGAAAGGCTCAGTAAAGCAAAAATGGGCTGATCTTACTGATGATGATTTACTACATATTGAAGGTAGTCATGACAAGCTCGTAGGTAAAGTCCAAGAGCGCTATGGTCATGCAAAAGATGACGCTGAACGTCAAGTCACTGAATGGCGTACTGAAAACAAATACTAATCTCAGATGTAGTATCAAGCTTTAAGACTCAAAACACAAAAATCCGCACCATTCAATGATGCGGATTTTTGTATTTTACATTACAACGAAATAGGCTATTAGATACTCATTGCGTTATCTGAGCATTTTAATAAAAATATCTTATATTTAATAGCATCTAATACTAAATAGAATCTTAGGCTAAATAGCTATATACAATCGTTAGATACAATAAAACCGCATAACATCAATTTGCTATGCGGTTTTATCGTCAACTATCCTTGTACTTTATTACCATTTTCATTTTTGCATCCATGCAAATAAAAAATATACGGTAATAATCGAGCGTCCTGCTCAATACTTGCAGTTACTGTTAGTGGTTCTCTACTACCAGCGTAGGTCATGTGTCCTTGCTTCGATAGCTATTGTCATCCTGACGCTAACAATCGAATCATTGTCCTTAACACGGTAAACTCAATCCTTGAGTCACGTTCCCTGATGCCGTGTGACTATAATGCCAAAATGTTAACCGTTTGTTAAGAGGTATTAACCTCTTTGCTTGTAAGCATATGCTTACATGATTATAAATTAGTCTTCATTTATGACTATTGCTTGGCTAAATAATCATCTCGCCTGCTATGCCTATTAAAAAGCCCAGCGTAGCTCCTAATGATGTCATGTAGTTATTATCTAGCTTACTTTCAGGAATAATATCTTGAATCAATAGATATAAGATACCACCACTCGCAAAAACCATCAAATAAGCTGTCAAATCGGGGTGTTGTCTGAGTAAAAAATGCCCGATAAGCGCTGAGATAATCCCGAAAAAGCTCAGTATAAAGAGAATAACTAAAGTCTTTTTGACACTGAAGCCGCTTTGTACTAAGTCGCGAAACGAGTTAAAGGATTCAGGCAGGTTTTGTAAGCCTATAAACACAGCCAATAATAATGCCATCTGTGGCTCGATTGCGAATACCGCACCTAAGGCAATAGACTCAGGAACGAAATCCATCATCATCGCAAGTAGGGTAGCTTGCTGACCTCCTGATTTGGCTAAGCGCTTATCAATGAGCATAAATAATATAGCCCCCAATGAAAACGAGCCTATTACCCCCCAAACGCTAAGTGTCTCTATGCCTTTTGGAACCAGCACTAAAGCGATCGCTGATAGGATTATTCCAGCACCAAATGACATTAAGGTATGCACAATCTCATACTTCACAGGACTATCTTTAACATGATGATCGAATAAATTGGCTAATAATCCGCCAATGAATACGGTTACTCCTGCAAACCCTGAAAAGAGAATAAGTTTAAGTAGCATTAATGATGACCCTATTTTTGATCCCGCTAAGTTTGGGATTTTTCTGAAATCAAGTTTGTATAGTGTTAACGCTAAAGAATGTCTTTGACAACCCTATTCTAATTGAAAATAAGCAATGATTGCTTAATCTAGCCCAATAATTACAACTTATAAACCGTATTGACATTCACGGCTAGGGTTCAAGGACTATTATCTCTACGTGTAGATAGTAATTTAAAATAATATTGAAGATAAGATTAAAAAGTAATTGAGTTACCTTACTATTAAATAAAGCGCGATCAATAGGCTCAGCAAACCAAGCTATAATGTCATCGACATTGAGCTTGATGAACAAGACAATCGTGACGTTTTTGAGATTGAAGCCGAACGTGGTAATCAAGAGTACGATATTATCTTAAGCTATCCTGACTTAAATACTATCAAGTTTGAGAAAGATTAAGTTTTTGGTATGTTTATAGTTTTGACTGCATTACCCAAGTAGGCTAGCCTATAGCTCTACTAGAATTTTTTGCTACTTTATAGGAAATATCTTTATGAATAAATTACCATCTTTGGGCTTAAAGATCGCTGCTAGTAGCTTTATCGCCGCTTTGTTGACCGTGACTACTGGTTGTGTCACTGCGCCTGGTGGCTATAATGATTATGGCGATATTTATGAGGATATCTATAAAGATACCGACGTCTATAAAAAGAATAAAAAATCCATCAAATCAATCGAGAAAGATATCTATCGCCCTGCTATCGAGCAGCGCGCGGCTAATAAAGTCGCTAATATGGGCTACCGTGTCAAAGATGTAAAATACAAAAAGGGCGACCGAACCATCAAGGTAAAAGCTAAACGCGGTAATGATAACTATAAGATTGAGCTTGGGTATCCCAACTACAACATAATTAAAGTCAAAAAAGACTAACTTAAGCTTTTGTTTATGTTCTGCCTTTGTACGAAAAGCCCAATAGAGCAATAATCGATCTATTGGGCTTTTTATAAGCTAATGTCAAAATCTTGCATTAAAAGCCTGCGTTAAAATTTTAATACTGCTATCACGTCATATGCTGGCGTCTCATAAGGGTGTGATTGTTTTAAGGCATCGATAACGTCTATCATTAATGACTCATCTACGACCATCTCCACTCGCCATTCATTGACGGTCTCTAAGCTATCATGCGAGCCGATATGCGGGGTGCTACCTGCCATAGGCTTAAATTGTCCTGCGCCTTTTACTTGCCAGCAGCACTGCTCATAGTTACCAATCTTGCCAGCGCCTGCTACAAATAGTGCTGACTTGACCTGATCTAAAGCTTCCTCTGGAATGAAGACGGTTAGCTTATACATGCATACTGTCCTATTTTTTAGAAAGTGAGGGATGATCAGTCCAGATATAGCGTACTAGCCAGTCTTTGGCCTCTCCTGCATAATCAATACCAATACGTGGACGCACCGATACAGGCGGTGTGCAGCCGTCATCCTCTATCCATACCTCTGATTCAAGGTCGATAGCTTTGCCATATAACGCGCTATCAATCTGTAAGCGCTTGGTCAATTTGCCAGGCCCTGCAAACTGCTTAACATGAGTTAATTGCTGGTCAGCGCTAAGCGATGATTCTTCAACCAAACGCTCACTGCTATCACTCAAAAACCCAGCTCTTATAAGCACAGATTCGGGCGAGCCTACTGGGCCGCTGATCAGGTTGAGCATACTATGGACACCATAAGTAAGGTAAACATAGAATACGCCACCTTTACGATACATAATCTCGGACTTTTCTTTTTTCTTTGCCACATGTGCTTGTACTGATCCGTCAGCGTCACCTATATAAGCTTCGCTCTCAGATATCCGCATGCGTAGCGTTTTTTGTACACCGTCACTATCGATTAGCTGTCGGCATAGTACTTTACCTATTAAGTCGGCAGCTACGACACAAGTGGGTCGCGCAAACCACTCAGGCTCTAGTACCATCGCTTTATTAATTGAGGTTTTAGAGGTTACCATTCATGAGACCTTTTTTTATTTTATAGTAGCTAACAATTTAGCATAAAAAAAGAATGCGACCACATTGACGTTGTTTGCACTGTGTTTAAGGATTGTTTGAAAACAAGACTACAAAGCTATAGTATCAGCACTCAGGAGTAACTCGAACATACGCACTTGAAAACAGCGCACTAAAGGTCGAGCCTACCCCTTCTGACGACTCAATCTGCAAAGTCGTCTCATACTGATTTAGCACATGTTTTACAATAGCCAGTCCCAAGCCTGTACCGCCTGTAGCACGACTGCGCCCACTATCAACACGATAAAAACGCTCAGTCAAACGCGCGATATGCTGTGCCGTAATACCAATACCATTATCAGTCACTGAAAATCGACACCCTGTAGCAGTCCTAGTCCAATTGATAACGATATCACCATTTTTTGGAGTATATTTAATGGCATTAATGACCAAATTGGACAGTGCACTATTTAGATACATCTCTGAGCCATAGAGACCATCATAGGTGTCTATTTGCAAATGGATAGTATGGCCATACTCATGATTATAAGCCTGAGCGTCGCTATAGATATGGGTCAGTAGCTTGGTCATATCTATATAATCTAGTTCCTGATTCTCTTCAATTTCAATACGAGATAGCAGTAATAAGTCATTGACCACTCTATTCATACGAGCCGTCTGCTGAGTCATCAGCTCAAAGCCGCGGCGCCACTGCGGTAATATATCTTCTTGCTCGGAGAAATTTTCTAGATAACCCATCAGCACAGTCAGTGGCGTACGTAGCTCATGTGAGACATTGGCTACAAAGTCCTGTCGCATTTGTTCTAAGTGGTGCAAACGAGTCACATCATCAATAATCAGTAGCTTTTCATTGCCAAACGGCGTGAGCTCACACTTTAGATAGCGATTAGGGTCTCGCCATGATAGCATATCAATACCACTGCTATGATTCTGCGTATCTTGATAATACTCTCGAAACTCAGCGGCCGTAATAAACTCAAAAATACTTTTACCTTGATCTGTTGCACTCAATAACAACAAATCTGCGGCCGCTTGATTCCACCACTCTAGACCATCATTATCGTCAATCAAAATAACGGCATCTTGTAGTGCTTGCAGCGCGCTTCTGATCTTTTTGAGTTGATACGTTGTATTTTTCGAGGAGGTTTTTTGCTGGTTGTCTTGTTGGTAAATGTCCTGTTGGTAACTGTCTATCGTCATCATGCTTGTTCCTTATTCTCTATCTTTATTACTGGCTGCTATGGTGTCATCGACGCCCTTTTCTTTCCTTTGTCTTACCTAATCTGCATGTCGCTATTCAAGATGACTAGACAGCCTATAACCTGTACCACGAACGGTTTGAATCAACTTATCACAGTCGTAAGGATGTAGTAATTTACGTAAGCGTCGAATATGTACATCAATAGTGCGATCTTCGATATAAACGTTGCCACCCCAAACTTGATCTAGCAGTTGGGTGCGCGTATAAGCGCGCTCTGGATGACTCATAAAAAATGCCAGCAATCGATATTCCGTCGGACCCATATCAATGATATTACCTTGAGCGGTGACGCGCTGGCTTTTTGGATCTAAGCTTAGCTGACCGATCTCGATAGACTTATCACTGCTGAGCGCATGACTACGACGCAATACTGCTTTGATGCGTGAGATAAGTTCACGGGTTGAAAAGGGCTTGGTCATATAGTCATCAGCCCCAGCATCAAGACCATTGATGAGACTATCCTCTTCGCTTTTGGCAGTCAGCATAATTACTGGTATCTCAGACAGCATCTCATCACTTTTGAGCATGCGACAAAAATCAATGCCACTTCTATCCCCTGGTAGCATCCAATCAAGCAATATCAGCGCAGGCCGATGATCCACTACTTGTTGGTGCGCCTCTGCAATATCAGCCGCCTGCAAACTCTCAAAACCAGCCATCTCTAGCGTCATCACAATCATTTCACGAATGGCAAGCTCATCTTCGACAATCAATATCTGCTCGTTACGCATACTAAGGTCTCGCTGATTATTAAGGTGTGAGTTATTAGGGTATCAGTTATTAAGATACAAGATTGAAGTATCAAACTTGAAAAAAAGGCATAGAACACTCGCCAATGTAGGCTCATTAAACCTGTTAATTGTGACCACTTAATGACATTGGTCTTTACTTTTTGAGCTAGTACTCTTGTTTATCAATAGGTAGCACGCTTTTTTATAAAAAAGCTTTATTTCATCAAACTGTCATATTTGCTCGTTACGATGTACCCATCAACCACAAAGCATAACTGCGGTGTGGTCATTATCATTTATAACGACCCAATACTCAAAGAAGTTTAGGAGACATAATGCGTTACTCGTTCATGGCTATAGCCATCGCTAGCACCCTTGCCTTAACCGCTTGTAATCAAGCCACCACTAGTAATGAAACTACTGATCCTGTTATCTCAACAGCAGATGACAGTGTCTCTATGAGTATTACTGGCGCTGGCGCTTCTTTTCCGCAGCCTATCTATGCAAAATGGTCAGATGATTACAACCAAGCAACAGGCGGACAGGTAAATTATCAGTCCATCGGCTCATCAGGTGGTATCAAACAAATCGTTGCTAAAACTGTTGATTTTGGTGCCTCAGATGCACCAATGACCCCAGATGAGTTAAATGAGGCCGGTTTGATTCAGTTTCCAACGGTTATTGGCGGCGTAGTTCCTATCGTCAATATTGAAGGTATTGGTCCTGGACAATTGAAGCTAGATGGTGAAATGCTCGCTAATATCTACCTTGGCACAATCAGTAATTGGAATGATCCTGCTATTGCTGCTATGAATCCTGATTTGACCCTTCCTGATGCGCCTATTACCACAGTATTCCGCTCAGATGGTTCTGGTACGACGTTTAACTTTACTGATTATTTAGCAAAAGTTTCAAACACTTGGAAAGATACTATCGGTGTGGACAAAACCGTAAAGTGGCCAACCTCAGCTACTGGCGCTGGCGGTAAAGGCAATGAAGGCGTCTCGAACTACGTGAATCGTATGCAGAACTCTATCGGTTATGTCGAATACGCTTATGCTAAGCAAAGCGGCTTGGCACATGTAGCCCTCAAAAACGCTGCTGGCAATGTGGTACAACCTTCAGCTGAGAGCTTTGCCGCTGCAGGGGATATCGATTGGTCACAGCACGAAGGGTTTTATAAAGTTATTACGAACTCTGAAACCGCTCAAGCTTGGCCTATCGCTGCAGCTACTTTTATCTTAGTCCATAAGCAACCGCAAGATGCCAAGCAAGTTGCAGGCGCTCTGAGCTTCTTTGATTGGGCTTATACTCAAGGTGATGATGATGCCTTGGCACTTGATTATGTCCCTTTTTCTGATACTGCCGTAGCGGTATTTAAAGCAAAATGGAACGAAGTGGTCGATAGCGAAGGTAAGCCTGTTTATCTGCAAGCTGAAAAAGCTAGTTAAATTAGCAGTGCATTTAGCAGTTAAGCTGGTAACACCACTCCTCTATCAAGCTTATTATAGATTGTAGATTATACATTATAGTATCGAGGCTTTTATGGCAGACTTAAAATCTCAACTGGTAAAACAAAAGCGTTACGATGCTATTTTTGTCAACGCCACCAAAGCATTTGCGCTCTTAGTGCTACTGTCGCTTGGCGGTATCACGCTCTCATTGCTCATCGGGGCCTGGCCTAGTATCACCGAGTTTGGGCTAGGTTTTTATACCAGCAATAACTGGGATACGGTAAACGATCAATATGGGGCACTCGCCCCTATTTACGGGACGCTGGTCACCTCTTTTATCGCTATCTGTATTGCTGTTCCTATCAGCTTTGGCATTGCTATTTTCTTGACTGAATTATGTCCTAATTTCCTAAAAAAGCCGTTAGGAATCGCTATTGAGCTGCTGGCAGGTATTCCTTCTATTATCTACGGTATGTGGGGATTATTTGTGTTTGCACCGTTTTTTGGCGATCACATTCAGCCTTGGTTTATTGAAAACATTGGTCCCTTGCCTATCATTGGTCAAGTTTTTACCGGAGCGCCTATGGGGCTTGGTATGTTTACCGCCTCACTAGTGCTGGCTATTATGATTATTCCCTTTATTGCCGCCACTATGCGCGATGTTTTCTCTGTCGTTCCTGATTTATTAAAAGAATCCGCTTATGGCATGGGCGCTACCACTTGGGAGGTGATGTTCAAAATCATCCTGCCCTATACCAAAGCAGGTGTGGTTGGTGGAGTCATTTTAGGACTTGGTCGGGCGTTGGGTGAGACGATGGCGGTGACCTTTTTGATTGGTAATGCTTTTAATATTAGCCCCAGTTTATTCACATCAGGGGTGACTATTACTTCAGCCTTAGCTAATGAGTTTGCTGAGGCATCTAGTGAGTTGCATTTAGCCTCATTATTGCATTTAGGCCTCATTCTTTTTGTCATTACCTTTATCGTGCTATCGATATCTAAGCTGCTGCTGATGCGTATTGACCAAAAAGCTGGCAACTAGTCGCGATAATATCAAACATAAAAAAGGATAGACGCCCGATGAATTCAGCACCTACTATTACTCCAGTATCCAGCATTGAAAAGCGCTACAACCAACGCCTATATAATCAGCGTCGTCTCATAAATAGATTGGGGCTTGGGTTTGCTACATCCGCTATTATTTTTGGTTTATTTTGGCTACTTTGGATTTTGGTCACGCTGTTTGTTGAAGGCTTTCAAGGTCTAATGCAGATGCCTGTATTTACGGCAGATACACCGCCGCCTATGGGAGAAGGTGGTCTGCGTAATGCTATCGTGGGTTCGGTGATGTTGGCATTTTCGGGTTTAGCCATTGGTGCTCCCATCGGCATGATGGCTGGTATTTATTTAGCTGAATTCTCACAGGGTAGCTTGCTTGGCAAGGTTACCCGATTTTTAAACGATATCTTACTGTCTGCTCCCTCGATCGTGATTGGTTTATTTATTTATGCGCTAATGGTCAAGGGTCAAAGCTTTTCAGGGTGGGCAGGAGCATTGGCCTTGGCACTGATTGTGATTCCCGTTGTCGTACGTACGACAGAAAATATGCTAAATCTAGTGCCCAATACTTTACGTGAAGCCGCCTATGCATTGGGTACACCAAAATGGAAGCTAGTCAGTACGGTGACCCTAAAAGCGGCCAAGGCTGGCTTAACCACAGGGGTGCTATTAGCATTTGCACGTATTACTGGTGAGACCGCCCCTCTGTTATTTACTGCACTAAACAACCAGTACTTTAGTACTGATATGAACGGGCCACTGGCCAACTTGCCCAATACCATTTATCAGTTCGCCATGAGTCCTTATGATAATTGGCATTCGCTAGCTTGGGCGGCAGCGCTACTGATTACCGGTACAGTATTGCTATTAAATATTATGGCGCGGTTTATCGGTGGTAAGGATCATACGAGATAGCTCTCTATCTAAGACATATCTCAGCGCTGTAAGAACCCCAGTGAGCAGTACGATGCACAACATGCCTTAAAATAAAGATAGCCCCTTTAACAAGATATTGAAATAGTTGGATAATATTATGTCTGATGTACTAGAAAGAAAAGCGACTAAGCAAAGCGTAGCTAAGCAAAGCATAACTAATAGCAGTAGCCAACATGATTTACTGAATCAGCCATTAGGTCAGCTACAGCAGCCCGATAGTGAGGGTTTAACCAAACAAACCATAGCGGATATGCCCGATAATATGCCGCCTAGCAAGATTACTATTAGGAATTTAGATTTCTACTACGGTGACTTTAAAGCCTTAAAAAACATTAATATTAATATTCCAGAAAAAAAAGTAACGGCTTTCATTGGCCCCTCAGGCTGCGGAAAATCTACATTGCTACGTACTTTAAACCGCATGTACGACTTATATCCTAATATGCGTAGCGAGGGTGAAATCACCCTCGATGGTAATAATATTCTAGCTAAAGATTTAGATGTCAACCTGCTACGGGCGCAAGTGGGTATGGTCTTTCAAAAACCTACGCCGTTTCCTATGTCTATTTATGACAATGTGGCATTTGGCGTCCGTCTGTATGAGAAGCTAAGCAAAGCTGAGATGGATGAGCGTGTCGAGTGGGCTCTCAAAAAGGCAGCATTATGGCTTGAGGTCAAAGACAAGCTCAAGGCCTCAGGATTGTCATTGTCAGGTGGTCAGCAACAACGCCTCTGCATCGCGCGTGCAGTGGCAACTAAGCCTGAAGTATTACTTTTAGATGAGCCAACCTCAGCGCTTGATCCTATATCCACTGGCGCTATTGAAGACTTGATTACCGACTTAAAAAACGACTATACCATTGCTATCGTGACTCATAACATGCAGCAGGCGGCACGCATCTCTGACTACACCGCCTACATGTATTTGGGGGATATGGTCGAGATGGGTGAGACCAATCAAATATTCACCAGCCCAGCACAAAAAGCCACTGAAGATTATATTACCGGTCGTTATGGCTAAGTCACTGTTTATTTAAGCCATTATTTTAAGCCGTTATTTAAGCATAGCCATCTACAGTAGTCCCTTATTATCAAGGAAGCAATTATGCCGAACACAGGAAAGCATCTATCAAAGAGTTTTGATAATGATTTAAATGAAGTTGTTGAATTATTTATACAAATGGGACACTTGGCTGCAGAACAAGTCGCGATTGCGACACGCGCTTTGATAAGCGCAGATGAGCCGACCGCGAAAAAAGTAATCGCTGATGATCATATAGTCAATCAGTTAGAGATCAAAATCGATGAGCTTATTATTCTATTGGTTGCCAAGCGCCAGCCAGCCGCCAATGATTTACGATTAATCATGGCTCTTAGTAAAGGTATTGTCGACTTTGAGCGGGTGGGTGATGAAGCCGAAAAGATAGCACGTATGGCATGCCGATTAATTGAAGATGGCGCCTCTCCTAGAGGCTATTTAGAAGTTCAGCATTTATCCAATCAGGTACGCTTAATGCTGCTTGACGCACTTGATGCCTTCTCACGGATGGATTCTCAGCAGGCATTTTCGGTATTGCAAAACGATGAGTCAGTCAATGAAGAGTATCACTCTGCCACGCGATCTCTTATGACTTATGTCATGGAGGACAGCCGTCACGTGTCTAAAGTGATCAATATACTATGGGTATTACGCGCATTAGAGCGTGTTGGCGATCACGCCAAAAATATCGCTGAGCTAGTTATCTTCTGTACTAGTGGTAAAGATGTGCGTCATACGGATTTTTTACGCGTAGAACAAATCGTCCAACAAACTGCTAATGCTAATACGAATAACCGATAGTCTATCTTACTTGAGCTCAGATCAGTTTAAGTTATCTAAAAGTGCTGTCTCAACTGTCGCCGCCAGCGGTAGATAGTTGGATACTCAATCTACGTTTTAAAATAATTCTTTAAAGACACGTGAGGATTCTTATACTCTTCTTGCAATAGTTTTATAGCATCATCGTAATCATCCATATTGAATGTTACGTCTTCATTAGCAGTGATATCAGAGTCTTGAGCTGCTAAGTAGCTAAGTAGTTACTCAACCGTTCTAGATTATAATTAATATATCGATGCTCTTCAGTGCAATGGATACATCTAAATACATTGCCCCTTTTGCTAATAGGTACGGCCATCCCTCCACACTTACAGGCGATAGAATGTTTCCTTAAGATATCAACCGTACTGTTAGTTAAAGGGCATCGAACCGCTTCAGCTTCGATCTTAGAGGCCTTGTTTTGGAATAATACCTTTAATTTATTAAAAACAATCATCTGAACCTCCGTATTTATATTTATATTTATATTCCAATAATAGAATTTATATTACATCAGAGATAAACAAAAGTATACATAAAGTTACAATCAAGATATTCCAAAATACTCCAGTATTGCTGGTAATAATTTTTTATAGCCCTATATGCATAGGCACAGCAAGCAAGAAAAATTTGTACCAGTGATACATAAATGTACCTAAATTACTTTTATATAACTAGGGTCTGTTGAACGAGTCATAAAGCCTATTCAGACAATACTCTATACTATTCAAGACTTTTAAGTAAACTCAACCACTCCTCTATGATAGTATCGGGTTGATAAATCTCGACTTTTTCTTTACCTTTTAAGCCAATTCTTTCTCTTTGCTCATCATCCTTCATTAGACGAATCAATGCTAAGGCGAGTTGGCTACTATCATTCTTAAGCACTAGAATAGAGCCAGTATCTTTTAGAACTTCTGCAGGACCAGGCCCACAATCAAAACTAACGATAGGCAGACCAAAGGCCAAAGCCTCCGTTAAAACCATACCGAACCCTTCTATCCGAGAAGGTAAACAAAATATCTCTGCCTGTCTGTAATAGTGACTCACATCGTTGGTCGCACCAACCAGTTTCACACTCTCGGTTATTTGATTGGCCTTAATAAACTCAATTAACTCTGCTCTTTGATCACCCGCGCCTACTATTTTTAAACGCCACTCTGGCATGACTGTGACGATATACAGCCAAGCTTTAAGTAACAAATCAAAACCCTTATCTCTATCTAGACGACCAACCGATAATACTATCTTTTTATTTTCTTTAATATACTCTTGAGCTGGAAACGGACAAGGATTGGCTATAGCGATGATTTGTGACTGGTGACGAGTATGTTTTAGCCAATACTCCTTATCTCTTTGAGTTAAAACGACAACTGAGTCGCAGTATCGTGCTGCTAAATGTCTGAATAGAGAGCTTGCGCTCATGGCTTGATTAGGATCAAAATTAAAATGCTCCCAGCCTATGTGTTTTACAGTTAAACCTAAAGTTGCCGGTAAAGTATAGGGAATACACTTAGTGTCTACTGACATCACTGTGTCGATATTTTGCGTTTTTAATAGCTTTCTTATTTTGTAAACGATATCAGCTTCAAAAACGATATTAGGAATACGATTCCAATTAGCATATGGAGAATCCGATAATGGAATTATTTTAATATCTTTATTAAGTGGAAAAAAAGGGGTATCACAAGGTCCGATGCTAGCTAAGATTACCTCATGACCTGCATCCAATAGACCGTTAGCAATCATAGAGCCTACTCGCTCAACGCCAGCACCTTTATTGAGACCATAAAATAATACCATCAAAATTTTCAAATCGATTGCCTTGTGCATTCATGTACAAAATGATTCATTATGAGATTATATTATTTATGATACAAGCAAACTATCACACCTTTTGACGTTGTATGAAATATGAAAGGCTAAAAAAACTGAGCATAAAGCTCAGTTTTTTGTTGGTTGTAAACTTAGAATTACTTTAACTTAAAGGCACACCGATACGGCGAGCGACTTCTTCATAGCCTTCAATCACATCGCCTAATGACTGACGAAAACGATCTTTATCGAGCTTTTTCTTAGTCGTCTTATCCCAAATACGGCAGCCATCTGGCGAGAACTCATCACCTAATACAATACGATCATGATATACGCCAAACTCTAATTTAAAATCTATTAGTATTAGATCGCCAGCATCGAATAGCGCTGTTAATACCTCATTAACTAGATAAGTCAGCTCGCGCATTTTTGCTAACTGTGCCTCTGTTGCCCAGCCCAAAGTCACCGATAACGACTCATTGACCATGGGATCACCCAGCGCATCATCTTTATAAAATAGCTCAAAGGTTGGTGGATTGAGCGCACATCCTTCCTCTAACCCTAGGCGACGTACTAAGCTGCCCGCTGCAAAATTACGCATAACGCATTCGACTGGTACCATATCCATGCGCTTGACCAATACTTCATCATCAGACAGCTGCTTTTCAAGATGGGTCTCAATACCTGCATCGCTCAGTTTTTGCATAATAAAAGCATTAAAGCGATTGTTCACGACGCCCTTACGCGCCAATTGCTCAATACGTTTACCATCAAGCGCTGAGGTATCATCACGAAAGTGTAAGATTACAAAGTCATTATCATCGGTCTCGTAGACAGACTTAGCTTTGCCTTTATATAGCAGTTTTTGTTTTTGCATTAAAAGTATCCTGTTCATTCAAGCTAATAGTATAGACAATAATAGTATAGACAAGGGTAGTGAGGAGGTTTATTGATTCGGAGCCGTTACCGCCACAGCGCGCTCAGGCTTTGGCAACTGATATTGTTTGCCTGCTTCGTTTTGTAAGACGAGTGTGTTTTGCCCAACGTTTGGCGTGGGATATAAAGGGACAAAAGGTGCGGTCTGCTGATCAGTCGGTAGCTGTAGTGGCGCAAGCTTTTGGCTTTGCTGATACTCCAAGCTACCATTGTCGCGTTTACCAATAAAATCTTTTGTAGCCTGACAACCACTCAAAACTAAGGTGCTACCCATTATAATAGACAATAAGATGGGCGTAGCTTTAGGCATAGTAAATGATGTTTTCATCATAGTATCTCTAGGTTAGTAAGCAAGTTATCTAGCAAAGTAAGCTTATACAGCCTTTTGACTGATCGTTGGTGGTATTCATATAAAGCTGAGCAATCACTACAAGTACTCAGCTTTAAAGCTTAAAGCAATTTGGTAGCAATATTGGCTTGTACTAGAGCGTTATCAATCGTAGCGTGATGCTCATCTGCCAGCCAAACTAAAGGCAGGCGAATACCAGTATCAATCATGCCCATCTTGTGCAGCGCATATTTGGCTGGGATCGGGCTTGACTCGATAAACAAGTCGCGATGTAGATGCTTGATCACATCATGTGCCACGTTTGCAGCAGCAAAATCACCACGTAGCGCTGCTGTAAAGCTCTCGCTCATAGCTTTTGGCGCGACATTGGCGGTCACTGAGATATTGCCTTTACTGCCGCATTTTATCAGCTCAAGCGCCGTACTATCATCACCTGATAATACTACCAGTCTATCACCGACCGCCTGAATCAGTTTTTCACCACGCTCTAAAGAACCTGTAGCATCTTTGATTGAGACAATATTATCGATATCAGCCAAACGCTCAACGGTCTCTTGCGCGATATCCACGACCGTACGCCCAGGCACATTATAGAGCATTTGCGGTATAGCAACCGCTTCGGCAATAGCTTTATAGTGCTGATATAAACCCTCTTGTGGCGGCTTATTATAATAAGGAGCGACTAGCAATGCACAGTCGGCTCCTGCATCTTTGGCATCTTGAGTGAGCTTGATCGCTTCAGTCGTATTATTCGCGCCTGTCCCTGCTACAACGGGTACTCGACCTTTGACATGCTGTACAAAATAGCGAATCACTTCGCTGTGCTCTTGCATGGACAATGTTGCCGACTCACCTGTCGTGCCCACTGCTACTAAGCAATGAGTACCTTGATCGATTTGCCAATCTATGAGATCTGCCAGACGTTTGTAATCGACCGTGCCGTCAGGATTCATGGGCGTCACCAAAGCTACCATAGAGCCTTGGAGTCGGGTTTTTATCTCGTCATATGCTGTGCTCATAACCGTGCCTTACTGTATTATCCTAGCTTTTGTAAAAGCTGTCATGTGATAGGTCGTGACAAGGATTTTTTCCTTGCTTGAAGTTTATATTACTATCTTATAGACAATGCTAGTCTATAAGCAACGCTGATTTTTGGGCTATCAATAATTACTATTGACCCTTTAATAAAAAGCATAATAAAAATACTGCTATAAACGTCCGCTAGTGTAACATATTTTAATTTGGTCGCTATCTATCAATTACAGGTTAAGACAAGGTTAATGAGTTAAGATTCTCGAATAGTTGTGTCTATGACCTACTCAATCCTCAAGCCAATAATTGCCGGAATACCTTGGCGTATTAAGCCAATAGTAACCACCCCTTTTTCGGGTAATGAGGAGATTGCCGCATTAAAGTCAGAGGCTTTGGTGATTGGGGTTTGGTGCAAATTCGTGATGATATCACCTGCCAAAACTCCCGAACGTGCGCCAAGACCTGTTGGATCAGCGGCAGTAACTAGCACGCCCTCTTTATCATCTTCAAGCTCCGCTTGTTCATCAGGGAGCAAATTGCGTAACCTAAGTCCTAAACGCACCTCATTATCGCGCTGCCCGCTGCCTTCTGCTTGTACATCTGTTAGCGCATCGCTCAGCTTGCCGCTGATAAGTAACGCTTTACCATCGCGCTGTACTTGTACTTTAAAGCCATCATCGGGGCGCGCGCGATTGATTAAATTCAATAAATCTGAGGCGCGCATAATCTTAGTGTCGTTGTATTCTAATATAATATCACCCGTTTTAAGCCCTGCTTTTTGGGCAGGTGAATCAGGGGATACCCGAGTCAATAGTGCGCCTTGCGGTCGCTCCAGTTTATACACTTCGGCCAAATTACGATCGATATCTTGCGGATAAATACCAAGATAGGCCCGCGATACTTCGCCATTGGCTTTGAGCTGCTCATAAATATCCATCGCCGCATCAATCGGTATGGAGAACGACAAACCCATATAACCACCCGTACCACTAAAAATGCGCGAATTGATGCCGATGACTTCGCCGCGCTGGTTAAATAGCGGTCCGCCTGAATTACCAGGATTTAGCGCGACATCCGTTTGGATAAAGGGTACGCTAGTCTCTCTTGAGAAGCTGCGCGATTTGGCACTGACGATACCTGCAGAAGCTGAATAGTCAAAGCCAAACGGCGAGCCGATAGCTAGGACTGGCTCACCTACCTTTAAGCTATTAGAGTCGCCAATAGGTAGGGCTGGCAGTTGGGCGCCAACGACTTTTAGCACCGCCACATCTGAGCGCTCATCACTACCTATCAAGGTGGCATCAAGCTCGGTGCGATCATTCAGAGTCACTGTGATTGTGTCAGCGCCTTCAATGACATGGTGATTGGTCAGCATATAACCATCCGCCGTCACAAAAAACCCTGTGCCGTAAGCGTGTTCGATAGCAGGCTGGGTTGCCTGCTCAGGAATATCTATACGATTGCCAAAAAACTGACGCAGTAGCTCAGCGGTTTGGGCTTTAGCCAACTCCGATTCACTTACGGTCTTAGTGACATTGACTCGGGCGACCCCAGGTGTGACTTGCTGTACTAAATCTGAGAAGTCAGCGGTAGTCACAGCCGCTTGTACAGTAGTCGTCGCTAGACCGATACCTGTAGTCATAGTAGTCGCAACGGCGATTGCCAACGCACTATGTCTTAACCAACAGCGAATGATAGAGGCGCGGCGTTGAGTCTGCATGGTTATTCCTTAGACGGTCTTTTTTGTCTTGTTATTGAGTGATACTTGTTGTTGAGCGATAGTTATTAGAGAGTAGTTATTAGATCATAATCGTTGGTTAAATAGGGTCTAATACAAGCCAAATAAAATCATGCTATTATAACAAGTAAAATTATTATCATAGTCGGCAAAAGTCAATATATAAAGTTTACAGGCTTTCTTGTGAGCTAATATTATTAGTTATATGTTGCTGCTTTTAGTTATAGTTCTTAACAAGTCGATGTCTAAATTAGCCTCTTTTACCTATAAACACTACTTATCTTTAGATATTACTATTTTTGTCCACGAGTATTGTTACTAATTACTAACTACTCTATATCATTATTATCGTCAGCGATGATTTATAGTGGTAACTATATAGCTAATATCTAACAGCATACGTTTATAAAGGATCAATTTATGGATACTGCTCTACTGCTATCTGGCGTAGTTGCAATAGGCATCGCGGCACAATGGTTGGCTTGGTACTTAAAGCAACCGTCCATTTTATTTTTATTGCTCATTGGTATTATTGCAGGTCCTATATTAGGGGTTTTTGACCCTGACTTGGTGTTAGGCGAGCTGATGTTTCCGTTCATCTCTTTAGGGGTGGCAATCATTTTATTTGAAGGCTCATTGACCTTAGAGTTCGATGAGATCAAACAGCACGGTACTGTGGTGCAGATGCTGGTATCCGTTGGGGTACTCATTACTATCGCCATCGTTGCGCTCTCAACCTATCTACTATTCGATGTCGATCCGCTGATCGCGTTGCTGTTCGGTGCATTGGTATGTGTGACTGGCCCTACGGTAATCATGCCGCTACTACGTAGTGTACGGCCTAACAAGACCATCTCCAATATCCTAAAGTGGGAAGGTATCATCATTGATCCTATCGGAGCCATTGCGGTGGTATTGGTCTATGAATATATTATCTCTGGTGGCGAGGCTAGCAGTATTTTACTGTTCGCCAAAATTGTCATATTAGCGACGGCTATCGGTATGGCGGGCGCTTGGTTCTTGGCGTTCTTGATGCGTCGCCATATGATTCCTGAGTTTTTGCGTAATGTGTTTACGCTTGCCTATGTTCTTTTGCTCTTCTCAATCTCTAACCACTTAGAGCATGAGTCTGGACTATTAACCGTTACCGTACTGGGTGTGGCGCTAGCTAACTGGCCAAAATTCCCACGCGATACTATTCTAGAGTTTAATGAGTCCTTAACTATACTACTTATCTCTGTATTGTTTATTATTCTAGCGGCTCGTGTTGAGCTGGCAAGCTTGATGAGTGTGGGCTTTGCAGGATTAGTACTACTGGCTATCGTGATGTTTATCGCGCGTCCGCTGTCCGTTTGGGCATCCTCTATCGGCTCAAACCTGCGCACTAATGAAAAGCTGATGATTAGCTGGATCGGTCCGCGTGGTATCGTTGCTGCTGCCATCTCCTCACTGTTTGCTATCCGCCTGCAAGAGTATGATATTCAAGGTGTTGAGCTGCTAGTTCCACTAGTATTTATGGTCATTATCGGTACGGTCATGATTCAGGGTCTAGGGGCAAAGTTTGTCGGTAATTTGCTTGGCGTGCGTGAGCCTGAGACCAACGGTATTTTGGTCGTCGGCTCCAACCCTGTCGCTTTGATGGTGGCGACTTCTCTAAAAGAGCAAGGGTTTGATGTGATTGTGGCGCACAACAACTACACTAACATTGCAGGTGCACGGATGAGTGGCCTGCGTACTTACTTTGGTAATCCTATTTCCGATCATGCTGATCATCATCTTGATCTTATCGGTATCGGTCATCTGTTTGCGATGAGTATGGATCGCGAAATGAACACTTTATCTGAGATTCATTATCGTCATGAATTCGGTGAGCGTAGTCTCTATCGTCTCAAATTCAGTGAAGAGAAAGTCAAAAATGAGCGCGATGATAAACAGTCAAACTTCTCATCCCAGTGGATGTTTGGCAAAGACGTCACTTATACTAAGCTTGCCAGTATGATCTCAAGAAAGGCTAAGATTAAGATCACTAACATTACTGACAGCTATAGCTTTGAGCAATATAAAGCCGACAATAAGCAATTTGTGCCGCTCTATACTGTCGATAAAGAAGGCAAGCTGCATGTGATTACCGACAAGTTCGATGGCACAGTAGCACGCGATCGTAAGCTCATTGCCTTAGTCATCGAGGATGAAGTGCAGCCAAAAGCTGTGGACGTCACCGCCAAGCAAGAACAAGCGCGCGTAGTAGCTGATGCACATTTTGAGGCCAATTCTAAAGCGCCTGAAAAGCGCAAAGAAAAAGCGCTAGAAGATGATAACAGTAATAATGAGATCGCCAATAGTAATAATGATATCGATAATGGTGTCAACACTGATACTGCTGATAATAAAGATCAGATAGTCTCTAAGGGTGCAGATGATACTATTGATAACTCTTCTCAAAGCAAATTGAATGCTGGCAAGACAACGCTATCTACAGATTCGGTAGCTACTAAGCCAACTGCTACTGATGCAAATGAGGTCGATGCTGTTAAACAGAAGGGTGCGCAGAGTATAGAGTCTAAGCCTGCTATTGATGGTTCAGCGACACCAAAAAATACAACTGCCGAATCTATAGAGGTTATAAAGTCAAAAGCCAATGGTAGTGGTAGCGCACCTAAGACCAAAAAAGGGTCACTGGATCCAAAACGCTTACCCGATACCGATGATCGTGTCGATAAAGTAGATAGTAAAGACAACGCTGCTAAACCAGATAAGTCAGATCTAGACAAGTAGCTGTTGATCAATATAGTCAGGTCAGAATAGTCAGTCAAAACAAAAATCCCAGTTCACAGTGGCTGGGATTTTTTTGTGATTTTCTTTTAAAAGGTTACTGACTACGATAAATCAAAACGCGCGCTAATTACTTGCCAAATACGAGCGTTTACCTCTTCGCTACTTCCATTAGCATCGATACGCTGTATGCGATCAGGATGCTGATCTGCCAAGGCCGAAAAACCTTCGTATATGCGCATGAAGAAGTCGCTCGCCTGCTGCTCAAAACGATCCGCTACGCTGCGCTTGCCTGCCCTCGCCATCCCCTCATCCACTGGCAAGTCTAACCATAACGTCAGCTCAGGTAACTGTGGAATAAACTGCGCTATTAGCGTATCAATCTTGGTTAGCATTACGCTATCGCCATGAGCGCGGCCATAACCTTGATAGGCGATGGTTGAGTCGGTAAAACGATCACAGATAACCCAAGTGCCCTGTGATAAGGCAGGCAAAATCACTTGTTGCATATGATCACAACGCGCTGCAAATAAAAGCAATAACTCCGTATCATCATCGATGCTAGTGGCAGGATCGAGCAATATAGAGCGCAGACGCTCAGCAAACGGGCTGCCACCTGGCTCACGAGTGCGCAGATAGTCAATGCCATTGTCTTGCAAGCATGCACACAAGGCTTCAATGGCAGTGGTTTTACCGACGCCTTCGGTACCCTCAAAGCTAATAAAGCGTCCCAGTTCGGACGCGCTTTTGAGCTCATTACTAGCAGTCATTGTCGTTGAGTGGATAACTGTAGCTGCTGACATGCGTAAGCCTTATTTATGATAGGTATAATATTTATAGAGAGTATTTACGATAAGTATCGTTAAAAAATAGCTGACTCACTGCGCCTATTTTGGCAGTAGTCAGCTAAAGGTATCAAAAAGAGATAAGTTTTGACCAATTGTACTATTCAGTAATTTCCGTAGGTGCAATTTGAGATTTTTTCTCACGCATCACTTTTAGATACGCCTGCACCGCTCTATTATGATCCGCCAAACTGTTGGTAAATTTATGTCCGCCCGTGCCTGTCGCTACGAAGTACAAGGCCTCAGAGTCAGCAGGATGTAAAGTCGCTTCAATAGAAGCTGCTGAGGGCAGCGCAATAGGCGTCGGTGGCAAGCCGTCGATCTGATAGGTGTTATAACCTGTCTTTTCATCGATATCTTTGCGGCGAATATTACCATCGTAGCGACTGCCCATACCATAAATAATAGTCGGATCAGTCTGCATGCGCATGCTTTTGTTCAAACGGTTATTGAACACTGCTGATACCAACGGACGCTCGCTTGCCACGCTGGTTTCTTTTTCGATAATAGATGCCATCACTAGCGCTTCATAAGGACTGCTATACGGTAGATCTGGCGCACGGTTCTCCCACGCTGCCGTCAGTGCTTGCTGCTGACGCTTATAGAGGTCGGTCAATACTTGCCTGTCGGTTGCACCTTCACCATAATAGTAAGTATCAGGGGTAAACCAGCCCTCCAAGTTATAGCTGACGATAGGGTCATCGCTATTGATCACTGAGTCAGGCAAGATACCGACTAAGTCTAGCGCCTCAGCGATGCTCTTATTATCCGCATCTGCGGTGAGAATCTCTTTAGTTATGCCTGGATTGTCCCGCAAGTTCTGATATAAGTCTTTTGAAGTTTTACCTTCGATAATCTGCACCTTTACCATCGCCACTTTTGCGCCTTGTCCTAATACTTGCAAGGCTTCAGCAATGGTTGGATTCTCAGGCAGCTGATAGATACCGGCATGCAGTGGTGCATCGACTTGGGATTTGATATAGAACTTGGCAATGCTCGCGGAGAATAGCGGAATCTGCTGTTGCCACTGTGGCAATAGACCATAATAAGTATCACCCGCCTCTATCGTCACTTTTTGTTCGGGCTGCTCAATACGACCGAACAGAGTCTGATAAACCATCACCAATAAAAAAGCAGCAATAAGTCCTAGCACCAGCAGTATCTGATAACCGCGCTGCATAAAGAACGATTGATTGTCTTTTTTGTATTTGCGTGGCTTATTCTGCTGACTGATGAGCGAAATATCGGTCACTGGTGCTGGTTCTTCTACAGCGCTATCCGCTAGCACTTTTACGGGCTTATCGTCTTGGCTCGACGTTGTCGTTGTATTACTAACGTTAGTGTTCGCATCGACAGGCTCTACGTTTATAGAAGACGCAGCGCTGTTATCGCTACTAGTATTCGTTATAGCGTCGTCATTTTTGATAGGTTCATCAGGCTTATTGGACGGTAGATCAGAGGTCGGCTTGCTCATGGCAACTCGCGAGGCAAAGGTTTGCTAGAATTTAGCATTGAAATGGTTGGTTTTCAATGTAATTTATTTAGCTTGATAAAATTAAGGTTAGAAATGCTATAATCATGCGCTAAAATTTTATAGAACTTTTTGTGCAAAAGGATGGTAGATGATGGCAAAACCATTTATAAAATGGGTGGGTGGCAAAAGCCAGTTGATAACAGAAATAACTGAGCGGTTACCAAAATTTGTTCATAAGGGTATGCCATACGTATATGTGGAACCTTTTAGTGGCAGTGCAGCTTTTGCTTTGCATTTACTAGAAAGTGACAACCCACCATCTACTATTATAATAAATGATATAAATACAGATCTCATTAATCTTTATCAAGTTATAAAAGCTAATCCTCAAGAAATACTATCTTATTTGAAAACCATCCAATCAGAATATGATGAGCTTGAAGATAAAGAAGCGAAACAACCCTACTACTATGCTAAGCGCAAATTATTCAACTTACGCACCGCTAATTCTATTGAGCATGCTGGATTATTCATTTTTCTGAATCGTGCAGGTTTCAATGGCTTATATCGTGTCAATAGCAAAAATGAGTTCAACGTTCCTATTGGTAGTTATAAAAAACCCAATTTCGTATTCGAAGATACTATTTTAAAAGCCTCTGAAGTATTGAGTAATGTAGAGATATATAATCAGAATTATGAGGATACACTTACTCATTTAGAAAGATTAAATAAAAACAACTTACCTGCCTTTTTTTATATCGATCCTCCTTATAAGCCGTTGAGTGAATCATCAAGCTTTACAGCATATGCTAAGAATAGCTTTAATGACCAAGATCAAGAGAAATTAAAGGAATTTTGTGATTTATTAGACAGGAAAGGTCATCAGTGGCTACTCAGTAATTCTGATACTACAAATACCGATAAAGACAACTTATTCTTCGATGAGTTGTATTGTAGCTACAATATTGAGCGAGTGAAAGCCAGTCGAAGCATCAATTCGAAAGGCTCAAAACGCGGTCAAATAAATGAGTTACTAATTAGAAATTATTAGGTTATCCTTCGACTCGGCAATTCACCACTTTGTATGGCTTGCATAAACTCTTTTTTAAAATAGAAAGCATGATTCTTATTAGAGACTTCACGACCTAAAACTTCTGAGTAAATAGGATTATAACTACCATCTACTCTTTTAGAGTCCTTACTTCTAATTTGAATGTACTTTCCGTTCGAAGTATGAATATTCCCATCCGTAGGGTTTTCTAGATGCTCCAATATCTGTTGTTTAATATCAATAAAATCCTGTAAATAAAGCTCTTTCAGTTCTAAATGCTGATTAGAATCAATATGATGAGCTGGTAGAAAGAACCAATCTTCAGGAGAATTACTGTCTGTTTTGACAACAGGTAAATAAAGAAGGTTACTAATTTTATCCAGCAATCTATTTGTTAAAGATTCTTCAAAAAATAAGCTATCAAAATCTCTTGATATCTGAGTTATAAACATCGTTTCACGTGGCATACCATTTGGGTGTGCTTTGTTTGTTTTTAACTCTCCATCGACAAAATCTGTTAAATTACTGTTGTTCGGCATATCAAGTAATTGCTGTAGAAACTGTCCAGTATTACCTTTGTTTATTGTAAAACCTGAAATATCTTCCTGTAATCTCAAATCATCAAACCTTCTATTATATAGTTCTGGCAATCTGGGAAATACGTCTTCCAGTCTCATACATTAATTCCTCATGTTTCAAATAGTTCAGATATACTCATTTCAAATGTGTTAGCGAATATCTCTATATTGACTAGCGCAGGATTGCGCTCGCCTCTTTCTATCATTCCAATATAATTACGATGAAACCCTGTCAGCTCAGCTAATTGTTCTTGGCTAAGATTCTTTGACTTTCTTAAAGTACGAATACGTTGTCCAAACTTGATTAAAATTGGTTCTTTCATTGCTTTATTCTCAAGAGTTAGGTAAACTTTAACTACACACAATAAGTGTCATTTAAATATATTTCAGAGTGTTAATCAGAGGACAGTATGATGATAAGTATTGAAAACCTTACTATTAACGTTAATTCTGTCTCAGATATAATTGACGAATCGATAGACACAGAAAATCCTGTTGTAGTTAGAGATGAATTGGTAGATTTGCTCCGTATCATCGGTAAGGATCAAAGATTTGTTGGTCAAACAGTTGTTATTCCAGACGATTGCGAGCAGTATGGGTTTGCAGAAGGTGAATTTAACTTGCCTAATCTTCTCTACTTTTTAGCTGATATGTTGGAATAAATATGGAAAACCATACGTTTTTTCAAAGCAAGCAAGCAGATTTTCAATTACTGCAAGGTGATTGCTTAGAAGTTATTCCTGCGCTAGAAAGCAACGTTAATATGGTATTTGCAGATCCACCCTATTTTTTGTCAAACGATGGTCTAACTGTAAAAGATGGCAAAGTTCAATCTGTAAATAAAGGTGAATGGGATAAGCTGATAAGCGATGAAGATGCTTATCATTTTACTTATCAGTGGCTTGCTGCTGTACGCGAGAAAATGGCTGACAATGCAACAATTTGGATTAGTGGTACACATCACAATATTTTTACTTTAGGTACGCTTTTACCTAAGCTTGGTTTTAAAATACTTAACGTAATTACTTGGGAAAAGACTAACCCACCGCCCAACTTTTCTTGTCGGTTTTTTACTCATTCAACAGAGTTTATTATCTGGGCACGGAAATATCCCAAAGTTCCTCATTATTTCAATTACGATCTAATGAAACGTTTAAATAATGATAAGCAGATGAAAGACGTATGGCGTCTACCAGCTATCGCTAAATGGGAAAAATCTTGTGGTAAACATCCAACACAAAAACCTTTAGCTCTACTGGCACAAATAATCTTAGCGTCAACTGAGAAAGGCGCAATTATTCTTGACCCATTTTCAGGATCTTCTACAACAGGAATTGCGGGGCACATTTTGGATAGACAATTCATTGGTATCGATCGAGAAACAGATTACTTGCAACTTAGCAAAGCTAGATATGAAGATCTACAAATTGAGGGTAGGAAAGAGTTCTTTAAACAACATTTTTATCGTTTATTAGACAAAGCAGAAGATAAATAAAAAGCGATCAAAAATGAACCACATTCCCATCTAATAAAGTCAGCGCCGACGCTGGCATAATTCCACGTACCGCATTGCAAAAGAACAGCTGTGATAAATGAGGCAGATCATCATCCGTTAATGAGCGCATGATAACGGGCTTATCGGTCGTGGCTAGCGAGTCTATAATAACTTGACGCATGACTCCTGCAACACCAGACTGATCCATCGCAGGCGTGTACCATTGAGATTTTGTAAGATAGTTTGAAAGTTCAGAATCATCGGTAGCATTAGTAGTATTGACAGTATTGGTATTTAGAGAAGCTGTCGCTTTGCTATTAGCCGTATTATCCAACTGATAAAAGACATTACTCATCGTGCCCTCAGTCCAAGCGCCACTCATATCACGAACTAAACCCTCGCCATATTTATGACTAGCCGAATCTAACGGAGCATTCTGAGCGCTTTGCGTATTGATGCTTTGCAACTCGCCACTTGCCAGCACATTATCGAGCCGATTTAGACTTTTTAGACCTGCTAATGTTGGCGGTAGGCAAGCCAACTGTGAGGTTAGACAAATAGCGCTGATAGCAGGCTGAACAAATACTTTATTGCTATTTAATAATGGTAGCTGCCGAGGAGTCTCGATAGCCATCGCAGTTGCTTTTAGCCAAATCTCACAAGTGCTACCCGTTTTATCAGCACAGAAGCCATAGCCACGAACAGGCTGCTCGGCACGGGTGATAATAAGCTTTATTATGCCTTGCTCTAGCTGCCAAGCTTGCGCTCGTACCTCAGTCAATATCTCATCGATATCGATATCCAGCTGTAACGCTTGCGCATGAGACACTAGTCGCTGTCGATGATACGCTGACCACAATACTGCACCACCCAGCACCGCCATCGTGGTAAAAAACCCATCGCCATAAGCCATGCCACGATTGCCTATCATCGAAGGAGCAGGTGTCACTGCTATCTGATCAGCACTTTCCTGCGAGTGCAGGGCTAACCATTGGGCTTTATTTGACATCATAGAATGGCTTAAGTGCTCGCTGCTGACTTATTGAGTATCAGCATACAGCTATAAAACTCGCATTTTGCCAGCTCTATCTTTTGACCGCCTATATTCTGATTCTTGATAATCTGACCATTAAGCATATCAGCAAGCACTTTACCACCTTCCTCACCCATCAGCTGGCGAGAGACTTGATAAGCTTTTTTGGCATGAGATTTACTCTGCTCTTTTTCCTCAGCAGAGTCCGTAGGATTGGCATAATACCAGCCCAGCTCTAAGTATTTCTGCGAGTCAATCACATCCAAATAAGGCGCTTTGGTAGTCATAAAGCGGTATTTAGTAGCAGGGTTACTGGCATAGTCTAGACTATTCTCATCCGTGCTAATGACTTTGCCAAAAGTGGCGTTGATATTATCTAGCGCATCGATTTTAACAGGCTCGACCGTATCTTTGCTCCACGTCGCCAAGTCATAGGTAACGGGCACACCTTGCTCAGAGACTGCGCCATCCAAGTCGCTATCCGCTGTAGGTGTTGCGCTTTCTTGAGACTCAGGCGTATCAGTGCTGATAGTAGAGGCGACCTCTTCAACAGTGCTCTGCTTATCCGTCCCGCAGGCACTCAAGGCTAGGCCAGCAGCTAGAGTAGTACCGATCATCGTTGTCTGTAAGGTAGTCTTCCACATGGGCAATTTACTCACACTTCTTGAATGAATTATAAAATAGTATTAGATGATGTTGATGATTCAAAAGTAGACACTACTGATGTTAAAAAAAGCAGCGTGCTGTATGATAACGCTTATAAGCTATACCTTATCAAGACTAACATTGATGCAAGTTATACGCCAACGTTAGTAGGTAGAGTTTCACTATAAAATTTAGTTATTCAGTTATAAAGCTAAACAACAGGAAATAGCTGTTCTCACAGTTTACCCAACTGCTCCTGCCTTGACTAGCCCTTAGGTTACAGATAACAATCACCGCTAAGAGATATTTGTTATTTAGCTGTTTGCCAGCTTTCTATTAGCTTATATAGCTAGATTTCAGTTACAAATACTTTGATTGGAAATAAACAGCAACTATCTACATTCATTATTCACAATAAAGTACAGGTAATTCAGCGCCCATGACTCAACATGCACCTAATCCGACCCAGCATTTTATCGTAATTGGCAACCCTATCGCTCACAGCAAATCACCTGCTATTCATCAAGTGTTTGCCAGCCAAAGCGGGCTTACTATCTCTTATCAGCGTCAATATTGTCCTGATGACGCCCAAAGCTTTCAAGCAGTGGTTGAGGCTTTTTTTAATGGTGGCGGTGTTGGTGCAAATGTGACTGTACCCTTTAAGCAAGTCGCTTATGCCCAATGTCAGGCACAGGGCAGTCTATCAGAGCATGCCAAAGTAGCAGGCGCGGTCAATACGATCTTGATAAAAGACAGTGCCCTATATGGCGATAATACTGATGGTCAAGGGTTGGTCAATCATATGATTCGCCTAGGGTGGCCACTGACTGATGCACGGGTGGCTATTATTGGCGCGGGCGGTGCAGCACGCGGCGTGATACTACCGCTTATTGAGGCAGGCATCGGCGCGTTAACGCTTGCCAATCGTACCAAAAGTCGAGCGCAAGACTTAGCCTCAGAGCTTAGTGCAGCTAGTAGTGTCATTAATAATCATAAGATTACTAGTTGTGAGACATCCAAGCTCACAGGTGATTTTGACTTGATTATCAATGCTACCTCTATCGGCTTAACAGGGGATACTTTGCCGCTCTGTGCTGACTTAACGAGTGGTTATGTTTACGACATGATGTACGGGCGCGAGCTGCCTTTTCTACAACATTTTGTGGCGCGTGGTGCGCAAGTATCTAATGGTTTTGGCATGCTTATTGGTCAAGCAGCGCTCAGCTTTGAGCGTTGGACAGGGCACACTGTGGATGTCGATGGCGCAACGACTGCTTTGCAAGCATCGGCAAACTGATATCAAACGTCAGCTTTTTATCCCAAATCGTTTCAATAACCAGCGTTCAAGCCTTTGAAATGGCAAACGTAGCTGAGTTGAATGCATGACCCAGCCACCCAAAATACCGAGCAGACAGCCTAGCATCGTATCGAGCAGACGCGCGCGCATCACTTGCTGATAGACAGGTTCAGTGATTAGCGCCCCACTGCCATATTCAGCAATAAATATAGTCAATGGGGTGATAAAGATGACCGCCAGTCCATAGTGCCGATCTATCAAGGTCTCAATACTGACCATCATCACGAGTATGGCGACGGCTACTTGCCAGCCGCTCAAATGCCATGATAGCAGCCATCCTGCCAATCCTATGCCGATTAAAGTCCCTAGCAGACGATGAAACTGCTTAATCCACATCGTGCGCAGATGAATACCTTGAATAATAATAAAGCAACTGACCGCCGCCCAATAAGGATTGGTCATGTTAAATACTATCGCTATTAATAACGTTAAACTCACAAACCCTGCCACAATGAAGCTCTCGCTCAACGTATCTGGCTCATAGCTATAGTCGATAACAGGCTGAGATGACCGCGTTGTCAATAAGAACAATGTGTACAGCAGCGCCATGAATGTAGAGAAAATACTACCGAACATGACCAGTCCTGTCGCGAGCATGACTTGATCTAGTGGTATAGGGATGAACAAAGCGATAGCACCTGCCATCATAATAAATAGCCCAGCAGGTGGTGGCTGACGATAATAGCGCCCGAACACAATCACGGCAAAGGCTATTAAGGCAAATACGGGCAACCGAAGGTAGGGTAATTGCTGCGCTATCGCTCCCAATGCAAAACTCATCGACATCGCAAAGCCCCAAGCTATGATCGTCATCAGTCGATGCGGCAATGAGCCAATCAGTGGCAAGTTTAGGATAATCATAGCGCCCAATGAGGCTTTGATGCCTGCAGCCAATGCGCCAAAATACACGCCAACGAATATCGGAAAGCTAATCGATACGGCCGTAACTATCGGCAGATGCCACGGCCTTTGACTTTTATTGACGTTCAATAAATGCGCCAATTCACCTTTTATGAGCTGATTGCTCTGATAAAAAGCATAACTAAGTATTTTTTGAACCCAGCATTTCAAAGATACTAGTTGCTTAATCAAACTCATGTGATTTTTGTCCTTTAGCTGCTTTTATAAATCGATAACAAGCCACTTAAACCATTGAAAATTATAATAATGACCTATTTATATAATTTAATGTAATAAGTTGTTAGCTTTGATATGAATATTAGTTATGCATTATATATTTATTATTTTATAAAGCTTATACTGATGACAACATTGGTTAAAAAACTAGACAAACTTTAACCGCTTTACTTTAGATACGTTTTACTTTACATACTTAGCAAGGATTACCTTTACTAATAATCAACTTATTGCTAACTTCTTATTGCTAATCAATAAAATTGCGAGACTGACTATGTTAACTTACAAAGCACCTTTACGTGATATCAAGTTTTTGATGAATGACGTTTTTGATTTTCAAAGCCATTACAAAACCTTAGATAATGGTGAAAATGCTGATCCTGAAACGGTCGATATGATCTTGCAGGGTATGGCTGATTTTTCTGAAAACGTCTTAGCGCCTCTCTATCAGCCTGCCGATGAAGAAGGCTGTCACTTCAAAGATGGTGTGGTGACGACGCCTAAAGGCTTTAAAGAAGCTTATAATCAGTTCGTTGAGGGCGGCTGGCAAGGTATCTCCTATCCTGAAGAATACGGTGGTATGAATCTACCGATGTCACTCAACTTGATTAAGTCTGAGATGATCGGCACGGCGAACTGGCCTTGGTCGATGTATCCAGGTCTGTCAACAGGTTGTATCAATACCTTGATGCAGTACGGTACTGAGGAACAAAAACAGACCTACTTACATAAATTAGTAGATGGCTCATGGGCAGGTACAATGTGTCTGACTGAACCTCATTGTGGTACAGATTTGGGTCAAGTTAAGTCAAAAGCCATTCCACAAGAAGACGGCTCATATAAATTATCAGGCACTAAGATTTTTATCTCAAGCGGTGAGCATGATCTGACTGAAAACATCATTCATATCGTTCTTGCACGTCTGCCAGATGCACCAGAAGGTACCCGTGGTATCTCATTATTTATCGTGCCGAAATTCTTACCGAACTCTGAGGGTGAGATTGGCGAGCGCAATGGCGTCACTTGTGGCTCTATTGAGCACAAAATGGGTATTGCTTCATCAGCGACTTGCGTGTTGAACTTTGATGAAGCGTCAGGCTATCTAGTGGGCGAGCCAAATAAAGGCCTAAAGGCAATGTTTACCTTTATGAATACCGCTCGTATCGGTACAGGCATCGAAGGTCTTGCACATACTGAGCTATCCTTCCAAAATGCTCTTCCTTATGCCAAAGATCGTCGCTCTATGCGCACCTTATCAGGGGTTAAAGATCCTGAAAAAGTAGCCGATGCCATTATTCATCATGCGGATGTACGCCGTATGCTATTGACCCAAAAGGCCTTTGCTGAAGGCGGTCGCTCAATGATTTATCATTCAGCTCGCTACGCAGATAAGATGGCGCAAGGTATCGCTAATGGTGATGACGAAGAGTTCGAAAAATGGGATGACAAGCTAGGCTTTTATACGCCTATCTTGAAAGGCTTCTTAACTGAGCTGGGTATTGAAGCGGCCAAACATGGTCAGCAGATTTATGGTGGTCACGGCTATATCAAAGAGTGGGGTATGGAGCTGATCGCTCGTGATGCACGTATCGCAACTATGTATGAAGGCACAACGGGTATTCAAGCGCTGGACTTGCTAGGTCGTAAAGTGATTTTGCAGTCTAAAGGTAAGATTATCCGTGACTATACCTCAACGATTATCAGATGGTGTGGCGAATATGCGCTTGATAAAGACATGCGTAAGTTTGTCTGGGCATTGACTAAACTGTGTGCTGAGTGGAATACGCTGACCGTACGCTTGATGCTAATCGCTCGTAAAGACCGTGAAATCATCTCAGCGGCATCCGATGACTTTTTGATGTACTCAGGCTATATCATGATGGGTTATCATTGGGCGCGTATGGCGGCAGTCGCTTATGAAAAACTAGAAAATGGTGGTACAGAGTCGCCAGAATTCTATCAAGCTAAGATTCAAACGGCAGAATTCTTCTTTGATAAAATCTTACCGCGTACCTCAGGTCATGCCGAAGGTATGGTCGCGCCAAGCGAGAGTATGACGTCGATGCAAATCGATAGCTTTGCATTTTTGGATTAATATCCATTAGCTACTGATTCAAGGCAAAACCAAAGGCGCCCAGCTATCGATAGTTGGGCGCTTTTTTGTGCGGCCTAAATTACTCTTATAATCATTAAGGAATATGGTTACTATAAACAATATTGTCGTATTCTCACATTATCAGACACTTGCTCAAATATAATCGTTTTTATTCACTTTTATAGGAGTTGTTTATGCAATCACTCTCAATCAAACACGTTATCTTGACTCTCACCACTATCGGCTTGATCAACATCAGCAGCGCTGACGCTAACACGGTTACTCAACCTAAACCTATCCAAATCAATAGAAGTCAAATAAGCACTACGATAATAGGCAGGTTAAAACCGAATCAAAATGAGCACTGGTATCAATTTGACGCTACAAGTTGGCAGTATGCTGTGATTAATATAGCGCCACTTGCAGGAACGACTGAGACTGCGAACGTTGGGGTAATACATATGCCTGACGGCAGTCAAGACGGTACTAAAGGCGGGATCATTTATCAAGGCTGCTTAGCACAAAAAGGCCAATACAAATTGCGTATCGCCCGTAATCTTATGGCGACCAAAGGCAGAACAGCAGGCTATAAAGTTGAGGTTATTATTTTGCCGAAATACGCTAGTGAATCATTATACGAGTATTTATAATTTTCTTCACTTTTAACTATGATTTAAAGTCTAAGTTTTTAACTCAGCATTTAGATAGTTACTACGATACGACTTCATTAAAATTCTAACTCCCCATCACTTTCTTATGATAAATAGGACTAATCTCTTCCACTTCAACACATATCTGTAAGCTGGCACGGCCTGACTGCTCAGCGCTCAGATTTTGCTCAATAGTGGTTACTAATAACTGTGCCAGCTTATCACGTACTTCATCGTCTCTCCCTGCCATCAGCTTACAGTTTGCATAGATAAAGCCATGCTCTTGCTCGTCATCTTCAACGCCTACTAAGAAAGTATTTAGCGGTAGTATGCGCGCCTTTATATCAGTCGACTTACCAAAGTGTCCGCTATCCCAAAGCGCTTGGTTTAAGGCTTTAAGTAATGACTCCTCGTGAGGAATAATAACGTTTGGCGTAGCTTGAATGGTCAAATGTGGCATGATTTTATCCTTATAGTACGTTTAAGACGTAGTCATTTAGCAAAGATTGGTTTATCTAAACCTCGCTAAAATATCTTAGCCATTGTCGGCAATATCTACAAAACGAGCGTTTAGAGTATCGGCTAATTGCTGTGCTGGCAGCTCAATCTCAAGCCCGCGTCGACCCGCGCTGACATAGATGGTTGCTTGAGATTGAGCTGAGCTATCTATGATTGTCAGTAGACGCTTTTTTTGTGCTAATGGGCTGACGCCTCCGAGTATATAGCCTGTACTGCGCTCAACTTGCTTTGGCTCGGCCATTTGTACCTTTTTACAGCCGATAGCTTTTGCCATTTTTTTAAAGCTTACTGTGGTATTAACAGGCACTACAGCGACGGCTAGCGATGCGGTTTCGGTTTGCACTACCAAGGTCTTAAACACTTGCTCAGCGGCAACGCCTAGCTTTTGCGCCGCCTCTAAGCCATAAGATGATGCCTGATTGTCATGGGTGTAGTCATGCAGCTGGTAGCTAAGCTTAAGCTGTTTGGCAAGATCGATAGCAGGGGTCATAGTAGAGCGCGTCCTCATTTAACAAAATTCACTTTTAATAATACTCAAATGGCTATACATACTATATATCGCTTTAACTACTTTTGTGGCATCATAAGCGCATTATATTTATAAAGTTTGACTACTGATTATGATACCTGACTTTCTAAAAAACAGCTTTCTAAAAAATAAGTTTGCCAAAAATGATCTCTTAGAAACCTCCTCAGCTCATACTGATGAGGTTATTGATGATGGTAATCTACCCTATCCAAAAGTGGTCGCTAAACCCTACTCTAAAGCACCTATTAATCAGCTCTATCGTAAGCTATCAGGGCAAATGCTCGATGTCGCCGTCAAGCCAAAACTATTAGGCGAGCTACCAGATTTTGATGCTAATGATCATATACTGACCTTTTATGTACTGCAAGACTATTCACGCTCCAACAGTATATTGATCGATTTGCAAACTCAAGAGCATAATCTACCGCCTGCATTATTTGAAGTAAAAGATGAAACTCATCATATAGATGAGAACGCAGCGATTGTATTTTTACATCATCCAAACGCTAAAGACGATCAAGTCTCACCGCGCCTGTTACGTCTCATTTCTGCTATTTTGCAGTATCCTGATCTGCAGATTCGTCTGATACCTGTGTCTATTCTCTGGGGTCGCGCGCCTGAAAAGGAGGACTCACTATTCAAGCTATTGATGAGCGATAACTGGGCAGACCCTAGTATCACCAAGCAGCTATTCAATATTGGTGTTATGGGTCGCGATACTTTTGTGCAGTTTCATCCGCCACAAGATCTGCGCGCTGTCATCTATAATAGCTTACACGACGATGATGACGATTGTCCTATAGCTACTAGCTTTGAGAGTAATGCCAATTCCGATATAAATCGTGATTCTAGTACTGATACCAATACTAGTATAAGTGCTAATCTGGGCACCGATATTAATACTGACCTGACTACCGCCAGCTTAAATAATGCATTAGAGCAGCCTTTACTATCGCATCCTTTAGTGCCTGCTGCCGATGCTAATCGCGAGCTGGTACGTACTATGCAGCAGCAGCTCAATATTTATCTCGATAAGCAACGCGCCAGCATGCTCGGTCCTGACTTATCAGACAAACGTAATCTAGTCGATAAGCTGATTTACTCCCCTGCTATCAGACACGCGATAGAGAGCGAGGCTAATGAGACGGGTGTTAGTACCCGCGAGGCACGTAGCCTTGCCAAAGGCTATGCTAACGAGATGGTAAACGACTACTCTTATCCCATCATCAGAGTCTTTGATCGATTTTTAACTTGGCTGTGGACACAGCTTTATGACGGCGTAGAAGTGCATCATTTCGAGCGCGTACGTGAGCTGGCAGCGGATCACGAGATTATCTATGTACCCTGTCATCGCAGTCATGTCGACTATTTACTATTGTCTTATGTTATCTATAAGCGCGGACTCAGCATTCCATATGTAGCAGCAGGCGATAATTTAGATGTGCCAGTATTAGGACCACTATTACGCGGTGCTGTGGCGTTCTTTATCCGTCGCAGCTTCCGTGGTAATGCCCTATATACTGCCGTGCTACGTGAATATATGCATACCTTGATCACGCGTAATACCCCGATTGAATACTTCGTTGAGGGCGGTCGCTCACGCTCAGGTCGCCTATTACCTCCCAAAATGGGCATGCTGGCGATGACAGTACATAGTCAGCTGCGTCGCACTAACAAGCCTGTGGTGTTTATCCCTACTTATATTGGTTATGAGCGCATTATGGAGGGAGCGACTTATATAGGTGAGCTCAAAGGTAAACAAAAAGAGTCTGAATCATTAGTCGGTCTACTCAAAGTCAGTCGCAAAATTGAGCGTATCTTTGGTAATGTCCATCTCAGCTTTGGGGCGCCGCTGCATTTAACGGACTTTTTAACTAAGTTTGATGTGCCAGCCGATAGTCTACCTGCAGATCGCACCGACACGCCGCTGGACGACAAAGCCAGCGCTATGGTTGATAATATCGGTGTCAAGATTATGCAGCATATTAATAAAGCCGCTGTTATTAATCCGATATCGCTACTGTCATTAGTACTCTTATCAGCACCAAAAGCGGCGCTTGATGAGGAGATTTGTCGTGAGCAGATCGCTCTTTATCAGAGTATCGCGCGCCAGCAGCCATATGATGATGATACGGTCATTACTGATATGCAGCCGCAGCAGATCATCGACTATGGTATCAAGCTCAAACTCATTGAGCGTACGCCGCATATCTTAGGTGACATTATTCAGGTCATTGGACGCCAAGCAGCGTTGCTGAGTTACTTCCGTAATAATATCTTGCATGTCTTTATCTTGCAGTCGTTCTTAGCCGCACTAGTGGCTCGTAACGGTCGTATTAAGCGTCATCGTCTTGATGATATCGTCGCGCAGCTCTATCCATTCTTGCAAAGTGAGCTATTCTTATATTATTCTGCGCATGGTCTACAGGATATTCTAGTCAAGAAGGTAGACAACCTTATCGCTCATGATCTAATCGTCGAGTTAGGTGATGGCGTATTGGGTGTCCCTGAGACTAATAGCAGCAGCTATCAGCAACTAATGGTATTGGCAACGCCTGTCGAGCATAGCCTAGAGCGTTATTTCATGACCCTCGCCCTACTCGCTCAGCAAGGTTCGGGCAATCTAACGGCAGAAGAGGTCATTGATCTGTGTCATCTGCTAGGTCAGCGACTATCGGTACTATATGCTGATGATATTCCAGACTTCTTTGATCGCTCCTTGTTTATTAGTTTTGTCAATGCGCTCATTCGTCTCAACTATATTCAAACCGATAGCGAGACTGGCGTCCTCATCTTTGATGAGCGTATCCATAATATCGCCCATCATGCCAAATACGTGCTGAGCACTGATATGATGCAAATCTTACAACAAGTCGCCAGCCTCAATGATGAAGAAATTACTCATGCTATTACCGCTATTAGCAATAAAAAGCAGCGTAAATTTGGGCGTAAGCGTTAAGATAGCCATAAGCGTTAAGATAGCCATAAGCGTTAGAGATAGCCATAAGCGTTAGAGATAGCCATAAGCGTTAGAGAGTAGTTATTTAATTTATGACTTTCAATACACAAAAAGACCGCTAATAGATTAGCGGTCTTTTTGTGTATTGAGCTATACGTTTGATAGTTTAGCTCGTAATTTTCTTATACTTTGCGCGTTTTGGACCTGAATCATCACCCATCGTCTTTTTACGATACGCTTCAAATTCAGTATAGTTACCGTCATACCAGATCGGGCCTTCCTCTTCAAAGGCTAAAATATGAGTGGCAATACGATCTAAGAACCAGCGATCATGCGAGACTACCATCACGGTACCTGGGAAGACTTGAATAGCGTCTTCAAGCGCACGCAAAGTCTCGATATCCAAGTCGTTCGATGGCTCATCGAGTAACAAGACGTTCGCGCCTTGCTTTAGCGTTTTGGCTAATTGCAGACGGTTACGCTCACCACCAGACAGTTGACCAACGTGCTTTTGCTGATCTGAGCCTTTGAAGTTAAAGCGTCCGATGTAAGCACGACTTGGCGTGGTATAGTCACCAACCGTGATGATATCTAGACCGTCAGAGATCTCTTCCCATACAGTCTTTTTATCATCTAAGTTATCACGCACCTGACCGACATAAGCAACGCTGACGCTTTCGCCCAAATCAACAGAACCCGTATCTGGCGTATCACGCTCAGTAATCATATTAAATAGCGTGGTCTTGCCTGCGCCATTAGGGCCGATAATACCAACGATAGCACCCGCTGGCACATTAAAGCTCAAGTCTTTATAAAGCAGGCGATCACCAAATGACTTGGAGATATCGTTGACTTCGATAACTTTATTACCTAGACGTGGACCAGGTGGAATATAAATCTCAGAGGTTTCATTACGCTTTTGAAACTCTGTTGAGTTTAGCTCTTCAAAACGTTGCACACGAGATTTTGATTTGGCTGTTTGGCCTTTTTGGTTCTTACGAATCCATTCCAGCTCTTTTTTCAGCGCTTTGGCGAATGACTCTTCTTGCTTATTCTGCTGCTCTAAACGAGTGTTCTTTTGCTCAAGCCACTCAGTATAGTTGCCTTCATACGGATAGCCATGGCCACGATCTAATTCCAATATCCACTGAGCAACGTTATCTAAGAAATAACGATCATGGGTAATAGCGACGATAGTACCGCTATAATTCTGTAAGAACTGCTCAAGCCATGCGACCGATTCGGCGTCCAAATGGTTGGTTGGCTCATCGAGCAATAACATGTCAGGACGTGACAGTAGCAAACGGCATAGCGCGACACGGCGTTTTTCACCACCAGATAATTTGCTGACATCCGCATCCCATGGTGGCAGACGTAGCGCATCAGCGGCTTTTTCTAGCTGATTATTTAGGTTATGCGCATCCCAAGATTGGATGATATCTTCCATCTTACCCTGCTCTTCAGCCAGCTTATCAAAGTCAGCATCAGGCTCAGCATATTCGGTGTAGATAGCATCTAAACGCTCAAGCGCATCCAAAGCTTCGCGCATACCATCTTCGACATTACCGCGCACATCTTTGCTATCATCTAGCTGTGGCTCTTGCGGTAAGTAGCCGATCTTAGTACCCGTTTGCGCGCGCGCTTCACCACTGAAATCAGTATCTACGCCTGCCATAATACGGAGCAAAGTAGATTTACCTGAGCCATTGATACCCAACACACCGATTTTGGCACCCGGGAAAAATGATAAATTGATGTTTTTTAGAATCTCGCGCTTAGGCGGAACAAGTTTTGACACGTTGTTCATCGTGTAGATATATTGAGCCATTAACACTCCGATGGACTGCATAGAATAGGCGAGCAAGCGCGCTTTATGAAAGAACAAAAGCAGATATAGTTGCTCAGCCTCAAAAATAGGATTATAAATTTTCATTCATTATCGCATTGTGGCGCATAGGCTGCAAGCTAGTAGGCTGTTTAGCCAAATATTTCAGTTTCTTTAATTCTTTTTATCTAGCTATATAGGGTAAAGCTATTGTTAATAATGATTTGAACCTCATTATATTATTAAGATTCATTATGAAATAGCTCACTTATGACCTCTAGTTATCGTCCTGAGATTATTCAAAGCGCGTTTATTGACTTCATTGGTTCGCACTTGTCACCATTTTGGTCATTGACTGCGCCAAAATTACGACTTATTGCTAGACAGGCACTGAGCGATGAGCTGATAGCGCTCCAGTTTGAGGTCAATCGCGCTTTTAAGCAGCGCTTTTTTGATACTAAAAAGGGTCAACATAGCGGCTGGCATGGGGGTCAATATATTAATCTGACGATTCCTATCGAAGGTATTTATCATCAGCGCAGCTACTCGCTAGTCGGCTTACCAAAGCAAGATTTATGGTGGACTGAGAGTAGTAAAACTACTGCTAAAAACAAACAGCGCCAAACCTTGACCATCGCTATCAAGCCGCAAGGAGAAGTATCAGACTATCTCACCAAGCACGCCGCTATTGGTACGATATTCGATAGTAGCGCGCCTAGTGGTGACTTTACCTTGCAGCAAGCCAGTTCAGCTAATCAAGCACCTTTGTTATTTATAGCAGGTGGTAGTGGGATTACCCCAATGTTAGGACTGATCACGCAAGCGCTAGCAGATAAGCGGCAAGTGACGCTAGTGCATTATAATCGTGGCGCAGTGTTAGAGAATTATTGGCAACAGCTAAAAAACGAGCATGCCAGCTTTACTTATTATTTAGTTGATACGCAAAATCCTGATAGCTATTTGGCAGGCAGTCGTCATTTGCAGGCTGCTAGTCTTTTGACGTTAGATTTGCCTTTACCAGAGACCCAGATATTTGCCTGTGGCTCGCAAGCTTTACTAGCGAGCTTATACAAGGCGGTAGATGAGATAGAAGCACAGCAAAAACCAGCAAAAACTCAAAGCTACGATGATCAGCACTCATTAGGTGACAATCATTCATTACGCGAAAATATAGTCATTGAGCGCTTTGGCACTGCTCTACCTGAGCTGGCGTTAGATACTCTAGATGAGCAATTTAATTTAGCCACGCATACCGTATATTTGCGTAGACGTCAGCAGCAGTTTAGCAGCGATAGCACTTTGCTACTGAGCGCTGAGCAAGCTGGCATTCGTCTTAATTACGGCTGCCGCCAAGGTATCTGTCAATTATGTCGCTGTAATAAAGCTAGTGGCGTAGTCAAAAATATTCAAACAGGTAAGCTAAGCGGTGACGGTTATGAGTCTATTCAGACTTGTATTAATGTGGCAATGAGCGATGTAGTATTAGATATATAGTTGAAGACTATCGATATATAATCCCTGCAAAATAAACCATTTTTATTTTCTATTTAAACAAATTATTAATTAGTTTAATTTTATAATTATTGCTGTGCAATTAGAAAAACTAACCAAAATACAGCAACTTAACGCTGATATGGATAGAATAATGTTCAGCTATATTGTATTATAATATCTACTCTATTCATTAGACCGTCGCTGATATCGCCAATGATAAATGGCTGTAAGTAGTCTCGGTTAAGGATTATTAATGCGCTTATTACCGCCAATATCTCCTGCACATTCTGCTGTTCCTATTTTGACTAAGCCAGCTATTGCACAAGCTAGAGCCACTACTGACAGAGACACTGTCTCTCAAGAATGTATAGAGACCTCACAGTCAGGCAAAGCGCAACCTTATCCGACGTTAACGCAAGCGCCGCTATCCAAAGTACAGTCAGCAGCACTAGCTGTAGAGTTTAACGCGCTATATAACGAAGTAATGGACTCCTTAGGTGCGGATGACGCCCGTTATATTGAACGGGTCTATAAGCTAGTCGCAGGTAGTGAAATCGCGGCGCGTAGCCTCTTGGCAGTAGCCTGGCGCTTGCCTAAAAAGCGTTATAAATTGGGCGGTTGGCTGCTCGGTACGACGCTACTTAGTTTTAGCAAAATTGTCAATAATATGGAGCTGGGTCATAATGTTATGCACGGGCAATATGACTGGATGCAACATCCGCATCTCAATAGTCAAAAATTCGACTGGGATATCGTCTGTCCTGCACCTTTATGGCAGCACTCACATAACTACTTACATCATACCTTTACTAATATCGTCGGCCGCGATCATGATGTCGGCTATCACTTGATTCGAGTCACCGATGAGCAGCCTTGGACGCCTGATGATCGCTCTAATCCGTTTAAGACTATGGTTTTAGCCTTAGGGTTTGAGTGGGCAGTTGCCTTTCACGATATACAAATCAGCGTCGATGAATATGCGGATGCTACAGATAAGCATGAGCTATTACAGCAAAAGGCACGAGCGCTAGGGGCAAAGATAGCTCGGCAAGTCGGTAAAGATTATATAGCTCTGCCTGCGATCGCTGGCGTGGCACTAGGTCGCGGTGGTGCTATTAGTACATTGACGGGCAACTTTACCGCCAATATAGCGCGCAACTTATGGACGTGGGCGATTATATTCTGCGGACATTTTACTGATCAGGCGCATATTTATAGCCATCTTAATGAGAATGAAACCAAAGGTGACTGGTATGTGCGGCAGATACTAGGCTCTAGTAATATTAAAGGCAGCAAGTTGTTTCACTTCTTGACAGGTAATCTATCGCATCAGATTGAGCATCATATATTCCCAGATATGCCAGCACATCGTTATGCCAGTATCGCACCGCAAGTAGAAGCTATCTGTCAAAAATACGACTTATCTTACAATACAGGTAAATTTGGTCGTCAGTTTACCCAAGTGCTCAAACGTATTTATCACTTTAGTAAACCCAATGCTGATGAGCAACAAGCTTATGAGCAAACGCTTAAAGATGGTGACGCTATTGAAACGATAGAAAAACAGCAACGAATATCGGAGCCAGTAACTGGTTTTAAAAGGCATATTCCACAAGTGGTGCGCCAATCACTATATTATGCTTTCGTTCGTGCTAATAACGCTTAGAGCGTTTATAATTACTATCAACAACGTTAAGTTACTGAGAAACTGTCAAAGAAAGCTTATTATTGAGTACCAGTAATAAGTGAAAATATAATAATAAAGGAGTTTTTATGACTGACATCTCTAAAGATAAACTAAACATTAATCATAACGAGCAAGCTCAGCGCTTCGAGACTACTATTGATGGTCACACAGGTTATATTAGTTATCAGCAGCGCTCTGATGCTTTGGTCTTTGATCATACGATCGTACCACAAGCGTTAGGTGGTCAAGGAGTCGGTTCAGCGCTGGTTAAGCATGCCTTAGACTATGCGCGTGATCATAATAAAAAGGTAGTACCACAATGCTCGTTTGTAGCTTCTTATATTGATAAGCACCCTGATTATCAGGATTTAACTAGATAATTTTTATATAAAAAAGGATAGTGCTATGAGTAGTTTATCTGACAAACAAGTGGACATGCAGTTAGAAGATTTAACAGGCTGGTCGCGTGATGGCAATAGCATCATTAAGTCTTATCATTTTAACGACTTTATTGAAGCTATGAGTTTTATGAATCAAGCCGCCTTTTATGCAGAGGCGTTGGAACACCACCCTGAGTGGCACAATACTTATAATATAGTCGATGTACGCCTTACCTCTCATGATACAGGCGGCATTACTAGCCATGATATTCGTTTAGCTAAACGCATGGAATATATTATTCAGCCCAAACGCTTATAGAACTACTTGCTGTAGTCTAAGCACAAAAAAGTCCTCAATTCATATTGAGGACTTTTTTATGTTTGAAGTATTGATATAGAATACTTTGCTGTTAGACTTTGCGACCGATGAAGGCCACGATGAACAAGATGACAGCAACGACTAAGAAGATATAAGCTAAGTTTGATGATAGGCCAGCGACACCGCCAAACCCTAGCAAACTTGCAAGCAGTGCGATCACTGCAAAAATAATAGCCCAACGAAACATAACATTCTCCTCAAATTAGGTTAAAAGTAAAAGTACTAGCATTGAGCTTTTATGTATCAAAGTAAGCTTTGTCATGGTAAAAATTTATGATAAAAGCCAATCTTGACTACTAAAAGAGGATCTCAATGCTATTGTTAATTGTTTTCATAATTATTGATAACTTGAAAAAATAATACCAGTAATCTTCTTGTTTGAAGAGACACTTTAGTAATCTTCGAGCTATGTTATGTAACCTTTGTAGCAATAGGGCCATATTTGTAATGAATTTATCACATTGGGTGATTTTATTTAGTTTTGAAAAATAATACTTCCAAAAAATCAGCTCTATTGCTTTATTATTTGCTGGTCATGATTACTGACCATCCACAAATATAACTATAACAGTGATAGCTTTTACGGCACACTAATCCTGTGTACAACTTATTTTTACCCCTATATATGAAGGATAGTTTATGACTATTAATACTGATAAACGCGCTTATACCATTGTGCTTTATGGTGCAACTAGCTTTGTAGGACAGATCACTGCTCATTATTTAGCACAGTTCTTGGCTGAGCAAAAAAAGGACAATTCGTCCAAATCTGTGACTTGGGCGATAGCAGGGCGTGATGAAGACAAGCTCAAAAAGCTGCAGGACGAAATAGCTAGCAAACAGGATGAAGATGCCGATAAGGTAGATATTATCATTGCTAATAGTGATGATGATGCTAGTCTTGATGCTATGACCCAGCAGACGCAAGTGATTATCTCAACGGTAGGCCCTTATCTAAAATATGGCGAGCCACTGATCAAATCCTGTGCCCAAAACGGTACCGACTATGTCGATCTCACTGGCGAAGCCATCTTTATCAAAGACATGCTCGATAAGTATCAAGACACCGCCAAGCAGAGCGGCGCTCGTATTGTCAACTCTTGCGGCTTTGACTCTATTCCCTCAGATTTAGGGGTTTACTTTACTCAGCAGCAAGCACTAGATAAATTCAACCAAGCTTGTGAAACAATTCATATGCGTGTCAAAGCCGCTAAAGGCGGTCTGTCTGGCGGTACGATTGCCTCTATGGCGACTATTTTTGAAGAGGTTGGTGAAGATAAATCACGCCGTAAGCAAGTGGCCAATCCCTATCTATTAAATGATGATAGCGACGCACCTACTCTACGTCAAAAAAATGTTGGCAAGCCTGAGTATGATGATAAGCATAAGCGCTGGCTTGCGCCTTTTGTGATGGCTAGTATTAACACTCGTATCGTCCATCGCAGTAACCAGTTACTTAGTTATGAGTATGGGCGTGAGTTCAAATATGATGAAGCGATGTGGATGCAAGATGGTACTAAAGGTAAGCTGATGAGCTATGGCTTAAGCGTAGGCTTATTAGGTTTTGCCAGTGCCATGATGTTCAAACCAAGTCGTGAGCTACTGTCTAAGCATGTCTTACCAAAATCAGGCTCTGGACCCTCTAAATCTGAGCAAGAAAACGGCTTTTTTGACATTCGCTTTTTTGGTACGACGACTAAGCAAGATACCATTAGCACTAAAGTAACAGGGGATAGAGATCCAGGCTATGGTAGTACTTCGCGGATGCTGACGCAGTCGGCCTTATGCTTGGCGCAAGATATCAGTCAAGATGAAGTAGCGGGCGGATTTTGGACTCCGGCCTCGGCTATGGGTGACAAGCTCATGCAGCGTTTAGAAGATCATGCAGGACTGAGCTTTGAAGTAATTGACAGCTAATGCAAAAAATTAAAAAGCAACATTTATACTATTAAAATGACAGCATCTTTATAGCAAGATGCTGTTTTTATTTGACAATAATAATACATTAGTTGCACTCAATGACTTGTTCGCACGAGTCTGTTAGATTTCTCATAGATGTACTACTGAACTGCTTGTATTGTCCTTGTTACCATTATGTCTAAGGTTCAGAAACAACAGTACTAACGTACTCGGTTTTCTATACTAGTCAATCGTGATAGTCGTTTATTGATTATCATGATTTTATTTTTTTATAGATTATATATCTTAAATAAATAGATTCAAGATACTAAATAGATGTGAGCTGTATCGAATAGTATTTGATATAAATAACCTTTTTGATTTTCATATTTAATAATATAAGACTATGAATCAAGGAATATACAAATGAAAAACTCTACTCTATCTTTATCGCTGCTTATCGGTGCTGCTATTACAATGCCAACATTAGCAATGGCAGCTCAAGCTGATATGACAGCAGCAGCTGAACAAGCTGTCGCTGTTGAGACTACAGTTGACAATACTGATGCAAGTGAACTTAGTACGTTTGCAGTTAGTGAAATTCAAACTATCTCACGTGCAAGTGTTGATAACACTATCCCCCAACAGCCAATGACAGCGCCGATGGCAGCATCACAAGAAGCGCCGCAAGACCCAGAGGTACAAGCGACAGAAATAATATCTGAAGATCCTGTCTTGGCAGACGAAGAAGACTTACTAGAAGAAGATTTAGAGGATTCAGAAGAAGATAGCCTTTAAACAAATGTCTTATTGCGTACGCTAGCCCAATCCTTGATTGGTTTATCGTTATTAAGAAACAATTAGATATATGCTTTCTACTTTTTTAACGCGCCCTAGTTATATTTAAAATAGTATTATATATCATGCGTAAAAAAGGCAGCCATTAGGCTGCCTTTTTATTGTATAAATACCAAGATATTGATTATTTTTTAGATTTGCTGACGCCTGCTTCTTGTAGTAACGCACCAAGCGTGCCCATTTTGCTAGGCGATTCTGCTTTTTCGGCACGCGGAGCCTTGCTACGACTATCATTAGGATTATTATTACTATGTTGACGCTTAGGCTTAGAGGGACGCTTATCGCCAGCTGAACGACTACTACGTGGACGACTGGCCTTGTCATCATTATTAGCAACATTTGCCGTCGTATACTTCGCTGCTGGACGTACTGGTTTTTCAGCCTCAGGCTTCATACTGAAGCCAATACGACCCCGTTTTTCATCGATAGAGATCACCCGTACGGAGATAATATCGCCAGGCTTGACGCGATTCATAGGATCAGCGACAAAGTCATTCGCCATCTGTGAGATATGCACTAAACCATCTTGATGAACACCAACATCGACGAAACAACCAAAGGCTGTGACGTTAGTCACCACACCCTCAAGCATCATACCTTCTGTTAAATCTTTAATGCTATTCACATCGTCACGGAAGCTTGCTGTTTTGAACTCAGGACGCGGATCGCGAGCAGGTTTTGCCAGCTCATCTAAAATAGCTTTGACGCTGATATTGTCATCATTAGCGGCAATAGCGGTAGTATCTATACTGTTCAATACGCCATCGTTACCGATTATTTCACTCAAGTCTTTACCTGCTTGCGTCAATAAATCAGCAACCAACGCATAGCTCTCCGGATGCACGCCTGTGGCATCTAAAGGATTACTACCGTCATTAATGCGCAAAAAACCTGCGGCTTGCTCAAAAGTTTTTATCCCTAAGCGTGGGACACTTTTTAGATCTTCACGACTAGCAAACGCGCCATGTTCTTTTCGATAAGTGACGATTTGCTGCGCGACGTTTTTATTTAGACCAGCGATGTGCGTCAAAATAGCAGGACTAGCAGTATTTACATCAACCCCAACGGCGTTCACACTATCTTGAGTCACTTTATCTAAGCTATCGGCTAGCTGATTTTGGTTAACATCATGCTGGTATTGACCAACACCGATAGCTTTCGGGTCGACTTTTACTAGCTCAGACAACGGATCTTGTAAGCGGCGAGCAATAGAGACTGCACCGCGCACTGAGACATCTAAATCTGCCAGCTCATCACTTGCCAGCTCGCTCGCTGAGTACACGGACGCTCCTGACTCATTGACAATAACTGCTTTGGCATGCAAGGCGTCATTAGCTTGGAGAATCTGTTTGATCATCGCATCAGTTTCGCGACTGGCTGTACCATTACCGATAGCCACTAGATCGATAGTATAAGTGCTTAGCAGATGATCAATAACTGTTTTGGCCTCAGTCATCTTATTATCAGGGGCAAATGGATACACGGTAGCAATAACGGGTTTGTCCTCGCCATCTCTCATGACATGACCTTGTGCATCAATAACCGCCATTTTGACACCATGACGGATGCCAGGATCGACGCCTAAAATCACTTTACGACCAGCAGGTGCGGACATTAGCAGATGTTGTAAATTACTGGCAAACACATCAATAGCATCCGCCTCAGCGCTCAGACGCTTTTGGGTCAATAGGCGATGCTCAATGTGCGGACGCCACTTATCTTTCCATAAGCTATTAGCCGCCTCAGTCAAGAATTCATGACGCTCTACAGGCGTAGTATCAGCAATATCAAAGTTGTTGATTATTTTATCAATAAAAGGCGCATCTTCACCTTCAATCTTGAGACCTAGTACGTTTTCTTGACGACCACGCAGCATCGCAAGCAGGCGATGATTGGGCAGACGCGCTAAGCTCTCGCTATGCTCAAAGTAGTCTTTAAACTTCTCGCCAACTTCTCGCTTGTCATCACTGGCGACCGTTGAGACGATACTAGCCGTCTTCGCAAAACCGTTGCGCAGATTATCTAAAAGAGTGAGTGCTTGCGTCCATTCATCAACGATAATAGCTTGTACACCCGCCAGCTGCTTGTCTATATCGCCAAAATCGACCTCGATCTCATTACCACTATCATCTTTGATAGTCGCAGGCAGCTGATAATCAGCCAAAGCAGCTGTTGGGGTAATCTGTTGCGTTAACAATGCTTGTGCAGCCACATCTAGGCCAGCAGCGCGTGCTTTTGCAGCAGGAGAGCGTCGGCGTGGACGATATGGCAAGTAGATGTCTTCAAGCTCAAGCTTAGAGGTCGCATTATCAATGCGTGCTTGCAGCTCATCACTCAAGTTGCCTTGGACATTTAGCAGCTCGGTAATCTTTAGCCGACGAGTTGCCATATCGCGCTCATAATTAAGCATCTTCTCGAGCGCCCGTAACTGTACATCATCGAGATTTTGGGTTTTCTCTTTACGGTAACGCGCAATAAACGGCACCGTATCTCCTTCATCGTAGAGTTTGACAAACGCATTGACTTGAGCTGTCTTAATGCCAAGCGCGCGAGCAAGCTTGTCGTGAATATTCGCGTGTGTGGTTGCATCTAAGCCTTGAAAGGTTGAGGCTGGCGATGACGTTAAGGGTTCAGTGCTACTCATATGCTTATCAATCGTTGAGAAATGGTGTTTGGCATTATAGCAAAAGCTGAATGAATAAAAATTGTTTTTCTCTTATCGCGGTTTTTTATCGCTTTTTAGCCTCAAATTATCCTTTAATTATAGATTTATCGGCGTAGTAAACAAACGCATACAGCATTTATGTCTATGAGTGATGCATTTAGTGATGCAATCTTATACACTAAAGCGGTGAACCCATATATATTAGTTATAACTGACGGTTGCCTCAAAGCTGTGATAAGGTGATATTAACTTTTAGCTGTCTCGATCTAGTGGACAATAACTGACTTATTCGTAGCCTTTGAAAATAATAACGCTCAATAAAGGATTTATTCATGACTGATAATAAAAGCTTAGATACTATGACTCAGCGCATTTTAGTTGTTGATGATGACGCCCGCTTGCGCTCTTTGCTACAACGCTTCCTAGAAGATGATGGTTTTGTCGTGCGTACCGCGCATGACGGTAGTCAGATGGATAAACTCATGCAACGTGAACTGTTCTCCTTAGTGGTGTTAGATCTGATGCTACCGGGCGAAGACGGTATCAGTATCTGTAAGCGCTTGCGTGAAGATAATGCGGATATTCCTATCATTATGTTGACTGCAAAAGGCGGCGATGCGGATCGTATCGCCGGCTTGGAAGCAGGCGCTGATGACTACTTGCCCAAGCCCTTTAATCCAAAAGAGCTGCTCGCCCGTATCAAAGCTGTGCTACGTCGTCAAAACCGTGAGCTACCAGGTGCGCCTAGTTATCAGCTAGAGGTAGTGGAGTTTGGTCCATGGACACTCGATCTCTCTACACGTACTTTAAAGCGCGATGGTAATGTTGTCACTTTGACTACGGGTGAGTTTTCTGTACTCAAAGCCTTAGTTCAGCATCCGCGTGAGCCCTTGACTCGTGATAAGCTGATGAATCTAGCCCGTGGTCGTGAGTGGGGTGCTATGGAACGCTCTATCGACGTACAAGTCTCACGCTTGCGCCGTCTGATTGAGGACAACCCTTCACAAGCCCGTTATATTCAGACCGTTTGGGGTGTAGGTTACGTATTCGTACCAGACGAAGCTGAGCCAGAAGCGACTAGTGCTGACACAGAATAGCTAACGGCTCTGTATATTAGTAAAAAAATAAAACCCCTGACCATTATTTGGCAGGGGTTTTTTATGAAGCTGAATAATTCACAATAAATTAATGATAAACATCCACTTCAACGTAGTTGACTGCTTTACTGCCACGGCGATTAAATAGCTCAATAGCTTTGGCTTCTCTTTCAAGCTCATTTTGACAGCCTATACAGTGCTGTACGCCAAGTACGGCTATTCGCCGCGCCTCTGGAATAGCATTACCGCACTCATCACAGAATTCTGCACTATCCCCTTTAGGTAGCGAGCTACGCACGCGCTCTAATGCATCATTGACGGTCGCGTCCATCTGCTCATGCTCTGCCCCATCTCTTGCCCATCCACCTGCCATAACTTATCCTTTTTAATGGTTTTAAAAATTTTGACTCTAAGATTATTATTAATATAATAAAGTCTTTAAGAACAGCTAGATGGGGTTAGGTTTAGCTTATTTTAATAGGCTAATCGACTTAGTTATTCACACAATTTAAGCAAAAATTATGTGGCTTAAATGATAGGATTCAAAGTATATGATTTAGAGCATTACTGTTTTGGTTGTAGCGCCACCACTTGTCCGCGTACGCCGATACTGGCATCACTCATCAAGCAAATATAACCTGCCATAATGTCCTCAGGGGTCTTTAAACTCATAGGACTCTCACCAGGGAACGCATGCGCGCGCATGTTAGTACGGGTACCGCCTGGATTAATACAGTTAAAGCGCAAATTAGTCGTATTTTGAGTCTCTTGAGTAAAGATATCACTCATACCCTCAACGCCTTGTTTTGATAGCGCATAAGCACCCCAAAACGCGCGTGGATGCGTGCCAACTGTGCTTGATGTAAATACGATAGAGCCGTTAGCTGCGTCTTTTAATAGTGGCAATAGCGCTTGGGTCAGCATAAAAGTTGCGGTAAAGTTCACTTGCATAACTTTAGTAAAAGTATCGACATCATACATCTCAAGCGGCGTCATCTCGCCAAGTATGCCTGCATTGTTTAATATACCATCAAGTTGACCGAACTCTTTATTGATCAATCCTTCTAACTGCTGCATCTCTGCGTAACTGGCCTTTTCCAAATCCATCGGTAAGATAGCAGGTTGCTTACCACCACTGCTCTCAATCTCGTCATAAACCGCTTCTAGCTTGCTACTAGTACGGCCTAATAATAGCACCGTTGCACCATAGCTTGCATAACTCAAAGCCGCAACGCGTCCAATACCTGCCCCTGCACCTGTCACCAAGATAGTCTTGCCTTGTAGGCAATTCTCGGTGGCGACAAAGTTACGAATCTCCTCATGAGTCAATGAGTGATTAGAATCTTGCTTAGTAGTTTGTTTGGTGTCTTTATGAGAATAATTGGTCATAGACTTGATACTTATCTTTTAGAATTTATAGGGGATTTAAAAACGTTCAACTTTAAAAGGTGTGTAGAGGATTGCACTATAAATAATCAAATTTGCCAGAATCCACTAACAGATTTTTTAGCTGCATCGGGGTCTCGACGATGTATGTTGCGTTCCACTTCTTAATAGTTTTTTGATCCTCTGGTGGAATATAACCATATGCCGCCAAAATAGTTGGCATACCAGCTGCCCTGCCCGCCTCAATATCACGGATATGATCGCCCACATATAACACGCTAGCCGCGCCACCACGCGGCATGCCTAGCTTTTCTAGCGCCAAATACATAGGCTCAGGATCGGGCTTAGTACGCGCCACATCATCAGGACAGACCAGTACGGTACAGCGCTCATGCAAGTTCATTTTTTCTAGTAATTGTTCAGCCAAGTAGCGTGGCTTGTTAGTGACAATACCCCAAGGTACTTGTTTTGATTCTAAGAAGATTAATACCTCATCGAGTTGCTCAAAAAGACAGCTATCGACACAAATATCCGCTTCATAATCATCCAAGAACTGCTGTCGAAACTCAAGTAGCTCTTCTTGGCTGACGGTGGTCTGTCCATTATGTCGGAGCATCAACTGTACCATCGCTGAGGCTCCAGCTGAAACTTGCTCACGGATGTCATTCTGATCAGGCGCTTGCCAGTTATTCTCAAGACTCATTTTGCCGATAATACGCACAAAGTCTGCGGCAGTGTCAACCAAAGTCCCATCAAGATCGAACAGTACCGCATTTACAAAGTTAGTCATGATAAAAGCTCTTATCTTATTATTAATTTATTAGTATTTACGTTATTAGTATTTACGTTATTAGTATTTAAGTTATTAATATTTAGGCTATTAGCGTTTAGATTAGTAGTACTTAGATTATCAATACCATACTTTAAATCTACGCTAATGGTTTTTGTACTGCCATCATATAGTTGACATCGACATTTTGTGCCAGCCAATAGCGCTTCGTAATCGGATTATAGTGTAGCCCGATGATATCTTGGCGCGTAAATCCAGCATTGGTAGCCATTTTGTCCAGCTCGCTTGGCGTAATAAATTTGGCATAATCATGAGTACCGCGATCCAACAAACGCAATACATACTCTGCGCCGATAATAGCAAACAGATAGGACTTAGGATTACGATTAATAGTAGAGAGCACACAGACACCGCCTGGGGCTAGCATGTCAAAGCAGGCTTGTACGATAGCGCTGGGATCGGGTACATGCTCTAGCATCTCCATACAGGTCACTACATCGAATTGCCCTGTATGCTGCGCGGCAAAGCGTTCAACTGCAATATGCTTATAGCTCAAAGTATCAGTTAAGCTGCTTTGCTCAGCATGGACACTAGCCGCTTTTAGATTTTCAACGCCTAAATCAATACCCGTAACCTCAGCACCACGACGAGCCATAGATTCAGATAAAATACCACCACCGCAACCAACATCAACGATCTTTTTGCCCGCTAGGCTAGTATCAAAGCCAGTATCTAAGCTGTCATTATTACCTTTGTAGCCACGCCCTACATTGTCCTCTATCCAGTTGAGGCGTAGTGGATTGATCTCATGTAACGTTGCAAATGCGCCTGTTTTATCCCACCACTCACTCGCTAGTTTATTGAACTTATCTACCTCACTAGGATCGACGTTAGCGGTGGCATCTTGGTTAGCAGCGATATCTTGGTTAGCACTGATATCAAGATCATCTTTATTGTGATCGTTAGCACGGGTACTTTGCAAAGCATCCAAAGGCGCAGCTGAGCTCATAGCATTTTCCTTGATTATCATTAATAGGGTCGATATTGTTATATGTCTAATATTATACGTCTTTATAGTCATTCAATGTTAGCATGACCCTTGCGATTTTGTCGTAAACGCATAGTGAAGGTTTGTATATGTCGTTAGACTTATTACCAGTCAGATACTCTAATTAGCGACGACTGCTTTGCATATCTAGACGAATGCTTTGCATACTTATGAGCATTTTGATGAGCTTGAACAAGTACAAGTAAGCCTGTCTAAATAACGCCTACATGCTTGCAACCTTTGGTTAAGAATACGATTCACAATCATACTCATTTTGCGTTACTATAGGCAAATTAGATCTTAATCGTTTATCATAGTAGATTGCTAAGCAAGCTAAGTGAAGTGGCCGACAAACTAGATGGCCTTATTGGATTTATTCATAGCATTATATTTATAGTATTTATACCTCAAGACTCTCAAGGAAAATTTATGAAACGTGTTATCGCATTGACTGGTTTGGCTTGCGCTATTGGTCTTGCCAATATGGGCGTACAGGCAGCTGACTATGTCGCTGGCAAGGATTACCGTGTACTCGATAACCCAGAAAAAATCAGTGGTGATAGTATCATCGTTCGTGACTTTTTTTGGTACGGTTGTCCACATTGTTATGCTCTCCACCCGCATATGGATAAGTGGTCTAAAACTAAAGATAAAGATGTGGCATTCTTTAAGACGCCAGCAGCTCTAAACCCTGTTTGGGAAGCTAGCGCTCGTGGATTTTATGCCGCACAGTTGCTAGGTTTTGAAGATAAAACCCATGATGCCTTGTTTGACGCTGTACAAAAAGACGGAAAAAAACTATTTGATCAAACGTCGCTAGCCAAGTGGTATGGCTCTAAAGGTGTGGATCAAAAGAAATTTAATAGCTTGTATAACTCGTTTGCTGTCGGCACTAAAATCGGTCGCTCACAAGCGGGCGCTAAGCGTTATCAATTAACGGGTGTACCTGCAGTAGTCGTTCATGGCAAATACGTAGTCACAGGTGATCCTGCAAATGTACCTAAAGTGGTCGATTATTTGGTCGACAAGGTACGCGCTGAGAAAAAGTAACTGATTCAATAAAACTGAATTCACAAAAACAGCATAAAAAAGCCAATCATTTCAATGAACTGACCCCCTAAACTTGGACAGTTTAAGTTTGAATCAAGGACTGAGTTCTGTATTGCACAGGACTCAGTCCTTTTAGTTTAAGCTGAATTCTTTCATGATTATAATAATGCATAAATCGGTGAATCTGTTTTTCTAATGCTTCAATAGTTTTAGGCTTCTCAATGTAGATAGTCTCACACTTTAGCGTCCCAAAGAAGCCTTCCATTAGTGCATTGTCTAAGCAATTCCCTTTTCGGCTCATACTTTGCTTAATATTATTATCTTTGAGCGTTTTGGCAAACGGTTTCATCTGATAATGCCAGCCTTGATCTGAATGCAGCGTTAGCTCCTCTTTACACTTGCGCTTTGATGATATGTTTTTAACCGCGCGCTCAAGCATTTGTTTCACTACATCATATACGGGTCGTCTTGAAACTTGATAACTGATGATCTCATTGTTATAGCAATCGAGTATCGGTGACAGGTACAGCTTATCCTCGCCTACCTTAAACTCAGTGATATCAGTGAACCATCTGCGATTGGGTGCTTTCGCTCTAAACTTACGCTTGACTCTATTCTCAGCTATGACGCCGCATTGTCCTTTATAGGATCGATATTTCTGCCTTCTAATCCTTGCAGTCAATTTAAGCTCACTCATAAGTCTGGCAATCAGCTTATGATTGTATTTTAGATCTTCGTTCTTAAGTGCTTGGGTTATGCGCCGATAGCCATATCGGCCTTTGTGGTGATGATAAATATCAGTGATACGCTGTTTAAGAGTGGCGTACTTATCTTTACTACTAAGACTCGCTCTATGGTAGTAGAAACTACTCCTTGCAAGCTTTGCTATGGTAAGTAGCTCAGATAACGAGTGCTGATCCCTTAATTCTTCGATGAGCCTTGCTTTGTCGTAGCTTTCTCCCTTTCCCGAAGCAAGGCATCGAGCTTTTTTAAATAAGCATTCTCCGCACGCAGATATGCGTTTTCACGTTTGAGCTCTGCTGGGGTCTTTTCATCATCGGGTTTGTCTATGATAGGTGGCTTCATAGCGATACTATCCTTATATTTGGATGTGAGTCCAGACATACCGTAGAGCCGATAAGCTTTATACCAGTGGCTAATAAGAGCAGGTGAGCTGATATGAAACTTAAGTGCCGTTTCAGATTGGCTCAATCCTTCTGCTAACATCACAGTTATTACTTTATTCTTAAAGTCGCTACTGTATTTAGTTTTACGGGTTTTAGGTTTGATGGCGTCTATACCACTATGTTGATATTGTTCAGTCCATTTACTTACAAACCGTGGATTCACACCAAACTTCTCACCTGTAGCACCTTGGCTATGTCCTTGCTTGTAGTATGCTATGACTTTGATCTTAAAGTCTAGATCGTAACGCATAAAATAACCCCCAAAAGTTGTGTCCAACTTATGGGGGTCAGTTCACAATTATGACTGGCTTTTTTTATAGGCTGCTTTAACAAGCTAAATATTAAAAACTATTTTAGATCGGATAAAATAGCGATTTCGCGAATATAGCTTACTAAATCTTCTTGAGCTTCTGCCATCAGCTCATCATCTTGTAAGTGCTTAGCGTACTCAATCCACAATAATAACTGGTAAAGACTATTACGCTCAGAGATCTTATATTGCTTGATAAATTGTTTAAGCGTGCCCTCATCATTGATGTTTAAGCGGCTATGCCAGCTCTCAATCTTGGCGACTTGCTCACTTGCAAAATGCGCTTCAAATAGGGCTTTTACTAGCTCATGACGGTTTTCTTCACTGATAAGCTTACCGACGCGTTTGGTCTGACGGTTGCGGGCAGTAGCGCTGGTTATATCTGCTAGCGCCATCAGCTCCGCCATAAAATAATCACTAGCAGGTAGCTTTTTTAGCTGCTTTTTTGATAGATTTGCCAGCGGAATAGACAGTTCTTGCAGGCGCTCGTGGGATTTTTTTAGTTCAGTACGCGAGACGCGCATGTCTTGTTCTGACCAGTCAATCATATAAGCTCTCTAGATAATAATAAGGTTTGATAATAATTAAGTTTAATAGTGATGAATAGTTTGAGCTATATAAGCAATTAACTCAAGTGTTTACCAACGACGTTTTTCGCGATGTTTGGCGACCAAAGTTAGCTCACTCGGTAAACTATCAGCAAGTCTCGTTTTTAACTGTTCAGTAATAAATACTGAGCGATGCTTGCCGCCTGTACAGCCAATAGCGACTGTCACCGTATGACGGTTATTATGTAAAAAATCTGGCAGCCAGCGCTGTAAGAACCGATGGATATCATCTGTCATCTCAGCGACCTCAGGGTATTCGGCAAAAAACTCACCAACCTCCGCATCAAGTCCTGTAGCGCTACGTAGCGCAGGGCTCCAATGTGGGTTTGGCAAAATCCGCACATCAAACACAAAGTCGGCATCAATAGGACTGCCGTACTTAAAGCCAAATGAAAGTAGATTTATAACGATCTTATTATCAGCACCTATATGCTCACGCAACCGCTCTTTTAGCTGATGGATATTAAGCTTACTGGTATCAATTGTAATATCAGCACAGCTGGCAATCGGCTCTAACAGCTCTATTTCTTTTTTTATCGCCGCTGGCAGATTGTAGCTAGTATGATCTGAGTCTTTAGCGTCTTGCGCCATTAGCGGATGAACCCGACGCGTCGCATTAAAGCGTGCCACTAATGTGCTCTCTTGCGCGGTTACGTAGATGACCTTTACCGTCTGCTCACCGTAAACTTGCTTTAAAATATCATGAATCGATGAAAAATTGGACAAATCTGCCTGTGGCGAGCGAATATCGACCCCTAAAGCAATGCGCTTTATAGTACTCTCATTGATCAATTTGTACGCCGCATCAGGAACCAACGATAAGGGTAGGTTATCAATAGCATAATACCCTAAGTCCTCTAAAATATTGAGCACTGACGTTTTACCTGACCCCGAGCGACCAGATATGACCAATACACTGACATCGTCATTTAACTTTTGCGCCGAGATGGCATTGTGTTGCTCATTATTCGCTACTTCCATGACTCATCATCCTATATTGCGTCTATTGAATCACTATTGAGGAGTGCTTTTTATAGTGAGTAGCTGATTATCTAATAAGCGTGCACGACCCAAGCGCGCAGCTACTAAAATAACTAGCTGCTGACTCTTAGTATTACTAGAATCAGATGCCAGATTTATATCACTTAGATCTGTCAACTCAGCCGTTTTTACCTCTAAATAATCAACGTCGAAACCTATTTCAGTCATGTGCTTTTTAGTTTTGGCTATTAATCTTTCAAAGACTTTTTGTTCAGGTTTAGCCTCCATGAGCTGACTTGCTAAAAGCTTTAGCTGTGCCTGTAGACTAGGTGCTATTTGGCGCTCATTATCCGTTAAATATTGATTACGTGACGATAAGGCTAATCCATCATCAGCGCGGACAATAGGGGCACCTATGATCTCGATAGGATAGCTTAAGTCGCGAACTAACTGCTTAATAATAGCTAACTGCTGATAGTCTTTTTGACCGAATATGGCGCTGTCAGGCTGGATAATGTTGAATAGTTTGGCGACAACAATACCAACACCATCAAAATGTGTAGGCCGAGACTGACCACACAACTGCGTGGCTATAGCACCTGCCATCACTAAGGTGGGCGGTGGCAGCACAGGATACATCTCGCTAATGCTAGGGGCAAAGACATAATCCACACCTATCGAGGTAAGCTTTGCTATGTCCTCATCAAGGGTGCGCGGATAGCTGTCAAAATCCTCTCCTACCCCAAACTGGGTTGGATTTACAAAGATACTAACGACTACGATATCAGCGTGCTGACGGGCAAGTCTTACTAGCTCAAGATGACCTTGATGTAGGTTACCCATCGTCGGCACTAGTGCAATGCTTTGTTGCTGACGCAATGGCTTTAACGTCTCTTGTAATGTGGAAATATGATGATGAATAGTAGGCATCAAAAAGTCTTCTTATACAGTCATAGAAAAAGCTAAGTGAAAAATACAGTTGTTACTAAAACTGTGAGTTAAAAATCGCTAGTTGAAAATTACTCACTAAGAATTATTCGTTAAAAATCTAGTCAAATTGATGCTGCTGCATTGGAAAACTGCCCTCTACTACTGATTGCTGATACAAGGCAAACGCGCCATCAATGCTATGTTCAGTATTACGTTTATCAGTCAAAAAGTCGTGGACGAATCTTGGGACACGGCCATGAACCATACCCAGCATGTCATGCATAACTAATACTTGACCATCAGTATCTGCGCCTGCACCTATGCCGATCACAGGTACGGCTACTGCCTTAGTAACGGCTTTGGCTAATTCAGCAGGAACACATTCTAATACTAATAAAGCTGCGCCTGCTGCTACTACTGCCTTTGCATCGCTCAGCAATTTATCCGCAGAATCATCGCTACGACCTTGAACCTTATAGCCACCAAACACATTAACTGATTGCGGAGTCAATCCTAAATGCACACAAGTCGGTGTGCCTGCTTGTGCCAATGTGCTAACTAAATCACACAGCTCGCTGCCACCTTCAATCTTTATCACATGCGCACCCGCCTGCATCAGCTGACGACTATTAGCGATAGCCTCTGGCAAGGTGACGTAACTCATAAAGGGCAAGTCCGCTAAAATAAGCGCGTGCTTATTGCTACGTGCGACATTGGCAGTATGATAAGCCATATCTGCTACACTTACAGGCAAAGTAGAGTCATGACCTTGTACCACCATACCTAAGCTATCACCGATCAAGATAGTGTCAATCTTGGCTTTGTCCATCATCCGTGCAAACATGGCATCGTAACAAGTCAGACAAGTAAATTTAGTGCCTTCTCGCTTGAATTTATTTAAAGTTGATAAAGTCGTCATAAAGCTCTCTATGCTATTTGTAAAACCTTGTCTCATAAAACTTTGTCGTTGTGGTGATCAGTATGATTAATATCGACATTTAGCTGCGTTAAGTCTGTCCAATCGGCGCTCATTGGATAAGCTACTATCGGCTTGCCAGCAATCATCAGTATAGGCGCAATCTCTCGCAGTGGCACTAAGACAAAATTACGATCGCTTATACCAGCATGCGGTACGATCAATCGCGACTCGTTTATCTGCGCTTGACCGTATAGCAATATATCCACATCGAGACTACGCGCGCCCCAATGACGCAAGCGCGCCCGCTTTGCTTCTATCTCTAGGTGCTGACAAACATCAAGCAGCTCAAGTGGTGCGAGGGTGGTCTCAAACCCTACTACCCCATTAACAAAATCGGGCTGATCTTGCGGCCCCATTGGCTTTGAGGCATAGAATGAAGATGCTTGCAGATCACGAATCTGTGTATGCTCACCTAAAACCATTAAAGCCTGCTGTATATGCTCAGCAGGCGAACCCAACTCATTGGCTAGATTACTGCCTAGACCTAAATAGCATCTGACCCAGCTGGCATTGTCGCTACTATTCACTTTATCGCTCACTCACTGTGTATCAGTACTCGGCTGACGACGGCGACGCTTTGCTGGCACAGCGCCTTTGTTACTAGCTGAACTAGCCGATTTATTGGGCGTAGATTTTTGGCTGGTATTACTCTGTTCATCGACAGACGCTTTGGCAGCTTTATCTGAGCTCACGCTTTTACTAACTTTCGCAGGACGAGACTTAGCTTTTGGTTGCAGCTGAGGTTTGGCATCAATAACAACCTGCGCAGCTGAACTCTTAGCAGTATCAGTAGCCTTGTCAACACCGATTGCTTCAGCACTAGGCTGACGACGACGGCGCTGATGCGGTATAGGTTCGTTGTTGATACTTACTAGTTTCGGCGTTTGCGCTACGGTCGCTTTTGCAGCGGTAGAACGCTTAGGCTTAGCTTGTTTTGCACTGCTGCTACAATCAGACTCATCCTTAGCTTGGCTGGTGCTGGTTGGTTTTTCTTTTGTGGTTTCTTTAGTAGCCGCTTTAGCGTTAGTCTTTTTAACATCAGACGCTTGCACTTGCTCTGCTAGCTGTTTTTTCAGCGGTGGCACGACATTATCATGCTCAATCACAAATAGTGGCACAGGGGTCTTCATTTTATCTTGTTGCACCGCAGCGCTGTCGTTAGCAAGGGATAATTGCTGCAATTGAGCCAACTCATGGCTATCGTGCTTCTCTCGTGGTGTAAGCTTGTTAGCAGACTTCCTGCGAGAGCTATTGCTCTTACTACTATTGGCGCGAGAGCTTTTTTGGCTACTTTCTTGCAGGCTTTGTACGCTGTCTGACTTATCATCAAGCTTTGCATTCGACTCAGTATCAGTGCGACGACGGCGACGTGCAGGCACGCTTGTATGGTCGTTGCTCATAATTACATTAGCGTTTGTATTGATATTATTTGTAGTGTCATCATTCATAGGCTGTTTATTATCGTTGGTTTTTTTATGACTACTATTTATGTAGCGCTCATCATCATTGCTATTTGCTTGCTCTGTCTGACTTTGATGGCTTTGACGATTGTGCGAACGATCTCGCCTGCGACTCTTATCTTGCCTATAAGCACCGCGACGGATACCTTCATCAAAATCCTCAATTGCCTGCTGCTTTTGCGCCTCAGATAAGGTCTGATAAGTCTGCCACCAGTCGCCCATCTCATTGGTTGACTCAGATAACGGATGCTCAGCATCACCGCATTGCTCACGCAATAATAAAAAGTCAAAGCCTGCTCGAAAGCGTGGATGCTCAGCCAGTTGCTCTATCTGTTTACTACGTGGCGCTGCTAACTTTGGCTGCAAGATCCAGATATCGCGAATAAACTGCTCAGCAAATTTAGGAATAGCAGTCTTAATACGTTGACGCTCTATAACTTTTCCCGCCGCTTGCATTTGCGCATCGGCAAAAGGCATATTACGCTTTTTGGCTTTTTCTAACTGATGCAGGTAGTTTTCCCACAATAAAGCAGCATAAAAGAAAGCAGGATTGATACTTTTGCCCGTATTGATGCGCTTATCGGTATTGATTGCTACTTGTTTGACTAACGCGTTAGGCTGGGAAGGCGGATAGATAATCAGACTATCAATAGCACCTGACTCAAATAGTAACGGCAATAAGGGGACAAGGTAGCCACCAGTAAACATCTTTTGCGTCTCATCATAGAGTCGATGCGGCGATATTTGCTCAAGTAGCGACCAGTTGCCTTCATGAAACTGATCAGCCAGCTCATCATCAAACTCAAAGCCAAGCTTGGCTTTAAAGCGTAGCGCGCGTAATAAACGCACAGGGTCTTCTTCAATACGTACTGGCGCATTGCCTAAGAGACGAATAGTCTTATTGCGAATATCATCTAACGCGCCACAAAAATCATGAACCACACCTTTTAGTGGCTGATAATATAAGGCGTTGATAGAGAAATCACGACGGGCAAAGTCTTGCTTGATATCGCCCCAAACGTTATCGCGAATGATCATGCCGTCTTGATTGGTATTGGCATCATTATTGGGTGGACCACGAAAAGTCGCCACTTCGATGAGTTCGCGACCTGAATACACATGCGCTAATTGAAAGCGACGACCGATAATGCGACAACGCTTACCAAAAACATCTTTTATCTCATGTGGCTTGGCATCAGTGACGGCATCAAAGTCTTTTGGACGCAGGCCTAGTAAAGTATCACGCACTCCACCACCAACGATATAGGCATCAAAACCTGCTCGGGATAGAGTGGCGATTACTTCGGTGATGGAATTAGGTAATTCAGATTTATTCAGTTCTAACTGCTTGGCGGCACGCTCGGCCATGCATCTACTCCTTGCCATATTCTTAACCACCCTGACTAAACCGTTCTCGCACAGCTCTCATCAGGCGGATGTACCTTATAGTTTAACAAATTTTAGGCTTATTAGGGGTTTTTAGATATCTACTTACCTGCTATTTTGTCAAAAATAGTAGTATTTAATACTATGAATATACTCGACAAGGAAATTTTTAGTTTTTAACCTTTAAGCGTGAGCGATTATTTTCTACTGTTTTTGTACCTATGCCTTTAACTTTTGCCAAATCATCAATGGTTTTAAACTCACCGAACATCTCACGATACAGAATAATCTCTTGTGCTTTGCTACTACCGATGCCCTTTAGCGTCGTCAGCTCGCCCTCATCAGCGCGATTAATATTGACGCCAGCTTGGGTTATTGCCTGAATCTCGACGTTTTCTTGGGCTATTAGATAATCATAAGCCGTTTGCGGATTGTCAAAACAGGGCGCGGCTTGCGTGCTGCTAAGCGTCATAATAATGACCGTCACCAAGCTGGTCAGTATTTTAATCATTTTGATGAGCCCATTTGAGTTTATAAGATATAAGAAGTATTTATAAGCGTTCATGACGTTTAGCCGCCTCCCATAACCTCTCCATCTGGGTCAAATCACTGTCCTCTAACCTCTTGTCAGCTGCTGCTAATTGACTCTCAATAAAGCCAAAGCGTGACTTGAACTTATGCACACAGGTCAATGCCGAGGCTTCGGCATCGAGATTGAGTTTACGAGCGACATTGACTAGTGCGAACATACAATCACCAAGCTCTTGTTCTATATCGATAATATTGGCGGTTAGCTCGTTTTTGGATTTGTCTTTAATTTCAGCTTTGAGCTCGCTAACTTCTTCGTCTAATTTGTCCAATGCTCCCTCGACACCTTCCCAATCAAAGCCTAATTTTGACGCTTGTTTTTGTACTTCTTGCGCTTGCATAAGGGCGCTACCCGCTTTTACGCTATCTAAACGACGACGAGGTTTACCTCGCGCAGCAGCAGCTTGATTCTCTTCCGCCTTGATCTCATCCCAACGCAGTTTTACCGCAGCCTCATCGGCCAGATTCTCGCTATCAAACACATGCGGATGGCGACGAATCAGCTTTTGTTGTAGCGTGATAATGACGTCACTAATATCAAAACGGCCTTGCTCAGCATAGAGCTGACAGTGAAAGATGACTTGCAACAATACATCGCCAAGCTCGCTTTTTATATCTTCATCATCGTCCTCTTGTACTGCCGCGCCAAGCTCATAAGCTTCCTCAATCGCATAAGGGATTAGGCTATGGTTGCTTTGTTTTTGATCCCATGGACAATCACTACGCAGCCGTGCCATTAGCGCTAAAAGGTCCGTTAATTCGCCAGTAGCATCAGGCACGCCTTGTACAGGCATAGGTGCAGTAATCTGATTTTGATCAGCCATAAAAAATCTCTTATATTTTTAGTAAAAAATACGTATATGAATAAATTACGGGTTTAAGAAACCATATAAATTCTGGATATATTATGATCTAGCTAAAAGCTTTCACCCTATCTATTTATCAGTTAGTGTATCATTTAATAATTACCAAACTCTAATGACACTGTTATTAAGACTGTTATTTCTATAATAAGCAAACGTAAGGAATTTAAACTCTATGTCTATCGATGATTCAAGCTATCAGGCTGTTACTGAATTTACACCTATTACTATCGACTCATTTAAAGCCTACGATATTCGTGGTGAGCTCGGCGTCAGCTTAGATGAAGCTATTGCCTATCGTATCGGGCGCGCTTTTGCACAGATTTTATCTCAAACGGCCAAGAGCAATAGTGAATTACAAGCTTTAAAATCTGCAATCGTTATCGGTAGCGATATTCGTAAGTCAAGCGAGCAGTTAAAACAAGCCACTATCGCTGGTATTAGGGACGCTGGTATTGATGCCATTGATTTGGGTATGACGGGAACCGAAGAGGTCTATTTTGCGACCAGTCATTACCAAGTACTAGGCGGTATCGAAGTTACCGCAAGCCATAACCCAATCAATTATAATGGGCTAAAGCTAGTCAAAGAGTACTCAAAACCGATTAGCGCGGATGATGGTCTGAACGAGATTCAAGCATTAGCAGAATCTGGTCAATTCGCTGACATGACAGTAAAAGGTCGTTTGCAATTATTGACGGATAAAAGCGCTTATATCGATCATGTCATAAGCTTTGTCGATATGGATAAGTTAAAGCCGCTAAAGATAGTGATCAATTCAGGTAATGGCAGCGCAGGACCCGTCGTTGATTTATTAGTAGATAAACTAACGCAAGCCAATGCTCCGATTGATGTCATAAAGCTGCACCATGAGCCTGATGGTAGCTTTCCAAATGGTATTCCTAATCCAATGATTTTGGCTAATAGAGAGTCTACTCGCCAAGCCGTTATTCAGAACAAAGCCGATCTTGGCATTGCCTTTGACGGTGATTTCGATCGTTGTTTTTTGTTCGATGAAACAGGACAATTTATTGATGGCAGTTATGTAGTCGGTATGCTAGCACAAGCATTTTTAAATAAATATCCAAATGAGTCGATCGTCTACGATCCAAGAGTGCTTTATAACACTGAAGCCGTGATTAGCGAGTATAATGGCACAGCGGTCATTAGTAAGTCAGGGCACTCTTTTATCAAGCAAGTGATGCGGGAGTCAGGCGCAATCTATGGTGGCGAGATGTCGGCGCATCACTATTTCCGTGACTTTTGTTATTGCGACAGTGGGATGATTCCATGGTTATTAACCATAGAGCTATTATCCATCACAGGCAAGACGCTCTCAGAATTAGTTGCTGGTTATATCAGCGCTTATCCTAGCTCAGGTGAGCTTAACTTTCACCTAAGCTCTACCGATGCTGGGACAATTATAAAAGGCATTGAAGATAAGTTTAGCCTAGAGCAGCCTAACAAAGACACTCTTGATGGTTTGAGCTTAGATTTTGGCGAGTGGCGTTTTAATCTGCGGACTTCTAACACTGAACCATTGATACGCCTAAATATCGAAACCCGTGGGGATGAGCAACTATTAGCAAGTAAAACACAAGATATACAGCAGTGGCTCGCAACTCAAGGCGCTATTCCAGCTTAGTAACAGCCTGTCCCTTAAAGCTCTACCCCTCAAAACAGTAAAAACGCCTGTCAGCATAAAATTGACAAGCGTTTTTACTTTAAGAGTTTTATAGAAAATTTTTATTAGAGCAAAGTTAAGCTTCTATTTACTACGGCCAATACCGACATAATCCCCTATTAAGGTATCAATTTGATTCCGTGTCAGCACATTTTGCGCGTCAAATATAGGTATAGCGTACTGATTAAGCTGAGCAACATCCAATCTATGCTGCGGTGACAAAGTGATAATAAACACGGCCTGCGCCTCATTAAGCTGTTGATAAGGATCGTCAGTAAGCGTTAATAAAGGCTGTTCGCTATAAAGTTCCGCCAGCTCAGTCTTGGCCTTATCACTATAGACTAGAGTATTAATATTATACGACCATAACAAGGTCAGTAATGGATGAATGGCTGACCCTGCGGTGCGCCCTGATCCTGACTTGTAGCTACCACCCCAAATCATGACTGTTTTGTGATCAATAAACCCGTCAAAATACTGCCAAAACTTACGGAATATAAGCTCTTTTTGGTCTTCATTGATATGTCTAACTGACTGTAGCATAGGCATGTTGACGCTTTTCTCATCCGCTGAGTGCTGTAGCTTATCTAGCTCTGTAGGTAGGGTATTACCGCCAAAGCCCCAACCTGCTTGCAAGTAACTACTACCAATACGCGCATCTAATCCCATAATACGGCTGACTTTTTTGATATCTATCTGCTGGCTATCTGCCAAACGGGACATCTCATTCATAAAGCTGACACGCGTTGCGAGCATCGCCATAATGCTGCTACGCGCAAATTCTATAGTGGCAATATCGGCATGATGTTTTGCTTTGGCGTGTTGCATCAGCGGCTGTAATGGTGTCAAATGCTGGCTACTGTCTGGCGTCTTTTCACCAAGTAGCCACAGGGATGGCGTAAGCATAGAGCTATAAGCTTCACCATCTTGCAAAAATACAAATGGCACATAATAAACCCAAGCACGCTTCAAGCGTTCAGCTACTGTAGGAATACAGCCTAACGGCTTAATACCGCTGATAATGATTGGTGGGGTTTGCTGCTGACTGCGATTGAAGGCTGTGATCCAGCTATCCTCTGACCATTCGGTTTTGATACTATCTAAAAACAACCAGTACATCGCGGCTATTGGTTGACTACTATCAGCAGTGGCAACTTTCTCATAACGCTCAATCAGCGTATCAGCATTATCTGGCAAAGCTTGGATAGTAATTTGCTGCTGCTGAGTATAGAGCTGCCATAGTGCTTGCAGATGATGCTCAAAGCTATACTGCTGTAATTGCTGCTCTAATAGCGCCAAGTCAGCATAGATATGCACCTGCTGACCTAAACTTGCCAGCACCACACTACTAGTAATAGCTTCGATATCATGACCGATAATAATACAGACTTTTGAGTGTTTAGTAGTAGTTACAGCGACAGACATCTTATTTCCTCTCTAAGGGGCGTTTTTCAAAAGTTATCATATAACCGCAAGCTTTGATAAGTAAAAACTCATAAATCATAGTAACTAAGACAGCCGTCTAATATGTGCCAGCAACTGATTGGTAGAAGTATCGAATGGGCTATTATTATCTTGCTGTAAAGCCTGATAAACCGACTCTGCCATCTGCTTGCCCATCTCAACGCCCCATTGATCAAAAGGGTTAATGTCCCATATACTAGCCATTACATAGACTTTATGCTCATACAGTGCAACCAAAGCGCCTAAACTGTGCGGGGTTAGCTCATCTATCAATAGCGTAGTCGATGGCTGATTACCTCGATAATGCTTATATTTATCCGCATCACAACTGGCTGCGATATTAGCAACAGCATCATTACCAAAGGCTAGCACTCGACTTTGTGCCAAGCAATTCGCTAGTGATAATTCATGCTGATGTTGCAAGGAGGCATTCTGAGCATCGTCATTATAGTGACGCACGCAGGCGATAAAATCGCAAGAGACATGCTGCGTTCCTTGGTGTAGCAACTGATAAAAAGCATGCTGAGCATTAGAGCCAATCTCGCCCCATAGAATAGGGCAAGTATCGTAATCAACCTGCTCGCCACTATGAGTCACAGATTTGCCATTACTTTCCATCTCAAGCTGGGTCAGGTAGCTAGGCAAATAGCCCAAGCGCCCATCATACGGCAGTACGGTATGAGCATGAATATGTAAAAAAGTACTGTTCCAAACCGCAAGCAAGCCTAATAACACTGGTAGATTATTTTCAAATTCAGCAGTAGCAAAGTGCACATCCATACTGTGCGCACCCGCAAGCAGCTCGCGAAACTGGCTCATACCAATACGAATAGCAATCGCCAAGCCAATCGCTGACCATAAAGAAAATCGACCGCCAACCCAATCCCATAGTTGCAACTGATGCTCAGGATGAATACCCCATGCACTCATTTTGACGCTATTGGCAGATATACCAATAAAATGCCGACGCAGAACGCTCTCTTGCGTACCTGCACGCAAGAGAGCGGTTGCCAATAACCATGACAATGCCGTCTTCGCATTGGACAAGGTATCAACCGTACCAAAGGATTTAGAAGATATAATAAATAGGGTAGTCTCGGCATTTAGACGCTTAAGCAAATTATCGAGCTGGCTACCATCCATATTAGAGACAAAGTGCACGACAATCTCGGTGTCTGCCCATTCATCAAGCGCAGTCGCCGCCATCAAAGGCCCTAAATCAGAGCCACCAACGCCAATATTGATCACATCAGTAATCGCTTTACCAGAAAATCCACGCCAATTGCCACTGCGAATACGCTGCGATAACCGTTCAACTTGCGCTAAGCTATTGTGCACATCAGCGGTCACATTCTGACTACCTACTTGCAGCTTCGCACCCTCTGGCAGTCGTAATGCGGTATGAAGAGCGGCCCGCTCCTCACTAGTATTAATCGTCATCCCTTGCATCAAGTCTGTAATACGTTTGCCTAGATCACTGCTATTCGCTAAGTCTAATAAGTTGGTAATCACCTTATCATCGATACATTGTTTACTATAGTCCATATATAGCGCACCCGTTTGCGCGCTATAACGCTGAGTGCGACTTTCATCCTGACTAAACAATGCAGCAATAGACCATTCTTGCTTTGCCAGCTGCTGTAATTGAGTCCATTGCATGGAGCTACGGGCATTTTTATACAATGGCATAGACATAGGTTTATTCATCAGTTATTTATCACCGTCTAATTGACGCTCAGCAAAGTAAATAAAAGCTTGCATATAAGAGCGCATATCACCTGCGTCATAACTACACCCAAGCATAGTAGTAACCTCAACGCCTTGTTGACTAATCAGCGCGTCTATAGCATCTGTCAGTTGAATCTCGCCACCGACAGAGGCTGTCGTATCGGCTAAATAATCAAATATCTGATTGCTAAATGCGTAACGGCCGACCACGGCTAGGCGCGAAGGCGCTTCTGCTAAGCTTGGCTTTTCTACAAAGCCCGCTACTTTAAAACTGACATTGACGTTGCTATCATCAAAACTACCATTATTGCTAATGTCATTGCTAAGCTTAGCAATACCGTATTTAGAGACATCCTCATCAGCGACTTTTTCGACTAATATTTGTGAGTGTCCCCTTTTAGCAAACTCAGCCAACATAAAAGCCAAATTGTCATTCTTTAGATCAGTAGTAAAAGGATCAAGTACTACATCAGGTAATAACACTGCAAAGTCATGCTCGCCAACAATCGGTCGCGCCGCTAATACGGCATGACCCAAACCTAGCGCTTTGCCTTGGCGTATCATCGATATGGTGACATCCTCTGGCAGCCAATTTAAACTATCTGCAAGCGCGTCCTTGCCCTTAACACGTAGCTGAGTATCAAGCTCAGCATTGATATCAAAGTAATTTTCAATGGCACTTTTTTGTGCATGGCCTACTAGCACAATATGCTTAATACCTGCTGCAATAGCTTCTTCGACCACATAATGAATAGCAGGGCGATTACCTAATGGCAGCAGCTCCTTGGGTACAGCTTTAGATAAAGGCAACATTCGTGTACCAAAACCTGCAACGGGAATGACGGCGTGAGTAATTTTTTTCATAAGTGATAGCCTACATTGGAAGGGTATTCTAGCTAGAATAATGACTGATTATTTTATTATTTTTTTACTATAAGTAATTGAGTGCAGCGCCATGACCAGTTGCCGAGCCAGTGAAATAAATATAATCGCGAACGATGCTATCGTAAGCGTATCATAATCATCGTCGCAAATGCTCAATTTTCCAAGCTTACTGGATTCCACTTGCAAGATATAGGGCATTAAGAAATAAAAAAAACACCCCATTGTAGGGGTGTCTTTATCTTATATCAACAGAGTTCTAGTGTTTAGCTAGATAAACCGAAGTCCATCTTACCAACCAGTAACTTCTTTTAGCTTATCACCAAGTTTAGACGGGTCACGCGTATAAGCGATACCAGCATCTTCAAAGGCTTTGAATTTCTCTTCAGCAGTACCCTGGCCACCAGAGATAATAGCGCCAGCATGACCCATACGCTTGCCTTCTGGAGCCGTAACACCAGCGATATAACCAACAACTGGCTTAGTGACATTGTCTTTGATATAAGCGGCCGCTTCTTCTTCAGCGGTACCACCAATCTCGCCGATCAAGATGATAGCTTCAGTTTGTGGATCTTCTTGGAACAGTTTTAATGCATCAATCTGGTTCATACCAGGAATAGGATCACCACCGATACCGATACACGTTGATTGACCAAATCCAAGCTTAGTCGTCTGGGCTACTGCTTCATAAGTCAAAGTACCAGAGCGTGAGATGATGCCCACTTTACCTGGCATGTGGATATGGCCTGGCATGATGCCGATTTTGCACTGACCTGGAGTGATAACGCCTGGGCAGTTAGGACCAACCATACGCACGCCGTCTGCTTCTTCGATGTAACGTTTTGCTTTTAGCATATCTAGAGTAGGCACGCCTTCAGTGATCACGATGATCAGCTTCACGCCAGCATCTACCGCTTCAACGATAGAATCTAGTACAAATGGTGCTGGTACATAGATAACAGAAGCATCAGCATGAGTCTCAGCCATAGCTTCTGCCATAGTGTTGAATACAGGCAGACCTAGGTGAGTTTGACCACCCTTACCTGGGGTCACGCCGCCTACCACTTTAGTACCGTATTCGATGGCTTGTTCAGAATGGAACGTGCCGTTTTTACCCGTAAAACCTTGTACCAATACTTTGGTATCTTTATCGATTAATACACTCATTATTTATTCCTTGTATTCGGTTGTCTTGTAATAGTGATCTTCAATATGATTGCTATCAAATTTTGGCAATCAATCCTAGCTATGAAACCACTATTACGCTTTGACTACTATGCTTTAGTACTTATTTCTAAACACTAATCATTAAAGACTTAAGCTTTAACAGCATCGACAATTTTTTGAGCCGCATCTGCTAACCCTTGAGCTGAAATCAATTTCAGACCAGATTCTTTTAGAATTTTCGCGCCAAGCTCAGCGTTGTTACCTTCTAAACGAACAACGACTGGTACTGTTACGTTAACTTCTTTGATAGCCGCGATGATAGCTTCTGCAATCATGTCACAACGTACGATACCACCGAAGATGTTGATCAACACACCCTCAACGCTGCTGTCCTCCAAAATGATCTTGAAAGCTTCAACAACGCGGTCTTTAGTTGCGCCGCCGCCAACGTCCAAGAAGTTAGCAGGCTTGCCGCCATACAGTTTGATGATATCCATCGTAGCCATTGCAAGACCAGCACCGTTGACCATACAGCCGATGTTACCTTCTAGGGCAACATAGTTTAAGTCAAACTCGGCCGCTTTTAGCTCACGCTCATTTTCTTGAGTTTTGTCTTGTAGCGCAGCGATTTTTGGTAAACGATATAAAGCGTTTGAGTCGATACCGATTTTGCCATCAACACAAACAATCTCGCCGTTTTCGCGGACGGCTAATGGGTTAACTTCCAATAAGGCAAAGTCGTTTTCAACAAAGGCTTTATAAGCACCAGTCATTATTTTTACAAACTGATTGATCTGTTTGCCTTCTAAACCTAACTGAAACGCCACATCACGCGCTTGATAAGGCATTAGGCCTACTAATGGATCAACACTCGTTTTAAAGATTTTTTCTGGGGTCTCATTTGCAACTTCTTCGATATCAACACCACCTTCGGTTGATGCCATGAAAGTGACACGACGAGTAGAACGATCTACTACAGCGCCAAGATATAGCTCAGTCTGTACGGGGTACATATCTTCTGCAACTAGTACAAAGTTAACTGGCTGACCATCAGCGTCAGTTTGGAAAGTCACTAAGTTAGTACCGATTAATTCATCAGTGACTTGCTTAGCTTCTTCACGAGTTTTAACGAGCTTTACGCCACCCGCTTTACCACGGCCACCAGCATGTACTTGCGCTTTGATAACCGCAATATCCGTCGGGGTTTTATCAAAAGCTGCAGCAGCTTCGTCGCCACTATAGGCAATGATGCCTTCTTGAATGGGCAAACCGTAGCTTTTTAATAGCTCTTTTGCTTGGTACTCATGTAAATTCATTGATTGTATCCTTTATTTTTTACAATTAATAAAAAGTGAAAGTGAGCGCGCGACAACGTTCGTCTGACGCACTGGCAATCACAGCGACAGTCTTTATCATAAAACTGCGCTATGATCAGCTAATAATGCGTTATTTATTTACGTTTTTTGCGCTGAATAGCGTGAATAGCGCGACCATCTGCAGATAAAGCAGCTTCATGGACGGCTTCTGAGATCGTTGGATGTGCAAACGTCATCAGTTGCAAGTCTTCGATACTAGAGACGAACTCCATCGCAATCATGCCTTGGTGAATAATATCACCAGCACCAGCAGAGATAGCATGCATACCTAGCAATCTATCTGTCTTGGCATCAGCAACGACTTTGATAGAGCCTTGTGCTTCACTTTGAGCCAATGCACGGCCGTTAGCGGCTAAATTAAATGAGCCTGTTTTGACTTCATAACCTGCTTCGGTCGCTTCTTGCTCAGTCAAACCAACCCATGCGATTTCTGGATGGGTATAGATAACATTAATAATAGTCTCATAGTTAACTTGAGCTTTTTCGCCATGGATGCGCTCAACTGCCATCATGCCCTCTTCCATAGCTTTATGCGCAAGCATAGGGCCACGGACTAAATCACCGATAGCGTACACGCCATCAAGATTAGTCTTACATTGATCATTGACGTCAATTAATCCACGTTCAGTCAACTGAATACCACTATCTTCACCCAATAGTTTTTCAGAATAAGCACGGCGACCGACACAAACGATAAGCTTGTCAAAACGCTCCTCGCTTGACTCACCTTTATTTTCGCTAGTAACGATCACTTCGTCACCTTGTACTTCAGCATTGATCACTTTGGTATCGACACGAATATCAAGACCTTGCTTCTTCAGCATTTTGCCAGCTTCTTTTGAGATGTCTTTATCAGCCGCTGCTAAAAAGCTTGGAAGTGCTTCATACACAACAACTTCAGCACCTAGGCGACGCCATACTGAACCAAGCTCAAGACCGATAACACCAGCACCGATCACGCCTAGACGCTTAGGAACTGAAGTGAAATCAAGTGCGCCAGTAGAATCAACAATACGGTCATGATCAGTTTTGGCAACAGGGATATCAATAGGAACAGATCCTGCCGCAAGGATGACATTCTTCGCTGTAATAGTAGTTTCGCTTTCGTCTGCAAGTGCTGTAAATTTAACAGTCTTCTCAGCGCCTTTGCCATCAACCAACGTGCCCCAGCCTTGTAGCCAGTCAACGCCATTGCCTTTTAGTAGTGCTGCAACGCCACCTGTTAACTGCTTAACGATACCTTCTTTACGCTCAATCATTTTCTCAATGTCGATGGCAACATCGCCAGTACTAATGCCATGCTCATCGAGATCATGTTTAGTAGCTTCATAGCGGTGCGAGCTATCAAGTAGTGCTTTTGACGGGATACAACCGACGTTCAAGCAAGTACCACCAAGAGCAGGTTCACCTTTATAAACTCGTTTTTCGATACAAGCAACGCTCATACCTAGCTGCCCTGCACGGATAGCTGCTTCGTAACCACCAGGACCACCGCCAATAACGACTAGATCATAATTGTCTTTCATAATGGAATTCCATATTTTATGTATAGTTAAAAATTTGTGAATCATCTAAATTACAAATCAAAGCTTAATAGTAGTAATCAACGCGTAGTAATATTAATCAAAGCTTAATGACTCTATAACTAATAAGTCATGGCTATCACTAAAGCTGATTTTTCATATTGAATGATGCAGAATAACTAAGATGACAGATATATTGAATAGCTTAGAGTGAATAAGCGCTTAGATAATAACTAAAAAGCTTGTACTAGCAATTGCCAATACAAGCCCAAAAATTTAAAGATCTAAAAGTAGCATAGTTGGGTCTTCAACCAATTCTTTAATGGTTACTAAGAACTGTACCGCTTCTTTACCATCAATCATACGGTGATCATAAGACAATGCAAGATACATCATTGGCAAGATTTTAACTTCACCATTAACTGCCATTGGGCGATCGTTAATGGCATGCATGCCTAAGATAGCCGTTTGTGGCGGGTTCAAGATAGGCGTTGACATGAGTGATCCGAATACGCCACCGTTAGAGATAGTGAATGTACCACCGATCATATCGTCTAGACCAAGTTTACCTTCTTGTGCTTTGCCACCGAACTCACGAATTTTGGCTTCAACATCAGCCATACTCATTTGATCGGTATCACGCAGTACTGGTACTACTAGACCACGATTAGAAGATACCGCAACACCGATGTCATAGTAACCATGATAAACGATGTCATCACCGTCCAATGAAGCATTAACCGCTGGGAAACGTTTCAACGCTTCAGTCGCCGCTTTTATGAATAACGACATAAAGCCTAAACGTGTGCCATGGCGTTTTTCGAACTGCTCTTTATATTTAGCACGCATATCCATCAACGGCTTCATATTGACTTCGTTAAACGTAGTTAGCATTGCAGTTTCTTGAGAAGCTGCTAATAAGCGATTGGCAACTGTCTTACGTAGACGCGTCATAGGTACGCGGCTCTCACTGCGCTCACCCGTTGAATCTGCAACAACCTTACCACTGTCAGTCTTGATACTACTATCAGCTTTTAGAGTTGGGCTTGCCATATCGCCTTTAGTGACTCGACCACCACGACCGCTGCCCTCGACATCTTTAGGATCTACGCCTGACTCTTTTGCGGCTTTGCGTACTGCTGGGCTTTGATCTTTATGATCAGCTTCAGGAGCATTTGGACGACTTGGTGTATCGCCGTAACCCGTTTCTTTTTGTTGAACAGGCGCAGCAGGCTGATCTGGATCAACAGCAGGAGCAGAGCCAGCTTCAGCGGTAGCACCCGCTTCAAACTCACCAATAAGCTCATCAGATAATACAATATCATCGACTTGCTTGACGATCTTAGTAACGACACCATTGTCAGGTGCAACGACTTCTAATACTACCTTATCAGTTTCGATTTCGGCTAGTAGGTCGTCACGGCTAACTTGCTGACCTTCAGTGACATGCCATTCAACGATTGTGCCATCGGCAACCGATTCTGGAAACACGGGGGCTTTAATCTCAGCCATCGATATACTCCTTAAATTTAAATATTGCTATAGGTTATAAAGTCTTGATAGGCAGTTGCACGGATAACTGATAGTAAGTAGTTAACTGCTGACTGTCATCGCCTGATACTGTTATTCTAAATACTGTTTTCAAATGCGACTTTTCTAAATACTGATATTCTAAATGCAGATTCGTACTATCAAACGTTTGAGCGACAGTTATTAGCATTTAACATAAAACGCGAATAACTGTCATTCATAAAGTGAACTATTTAGCCAATTGATCTACTTCAATACCAAGACCACCTGCGATTAACGCTTGCTGCTGCTGCACATGTAGCTTCGCCGAACCTGTTGCAGGAGCTGCACTAGCAGGACGTGCTACTGGCTCAATCAACTTAGCCTTAGTTGGATGTGGCACAACAATACGGAACATATCTGGAGCTAGGTAGTACCAAGCGCCTTGGTTTAATGGCTCTTCTTGTGTCCAAACAATCTCTTTAAGATTGCTATACTTTTCGATCTCATCAACCAAACGCGCTTCTGGTAATGGATACAATTGTTCAATACGCACGATAGCCACATGATCTAGACCCAAAGCACGACGCTGCTCAAGTAGGTCATAATAGACCTTACCGCCACATAATACTAAACGTGTGACTTTGCTAGCATCTTGCTTATCAATCTCTGGCAAGACAGTCTCAAACTTACCATTGGCTAATTCATTTAGCTCTGAGGTGGCAAGCTTATGGCGTAACAAGCTCTTAGGCGACATAACAATCAGAGGCTTACGGATCGGGCGCACCCCTTGGCGACGTAGCGCATGAAATATTTGCGCAGGCGTCGTTGGGGTAATCACTTGCATATTATCTTCAGCACATAGCTGTAAGAAGCGCTCAAGACGTGCTGAAGAATGCTCAGGGCCTTGACCTTCAAAGCCGTGTGGCAATAACATAGTCAAGCCGCAAACGCGCTGCCATTTGGTCTCACCACTAGCGATAAACTGATCGATAACGACTTGCGCGCCATTAACAAAATCACCAAACTGCGCTTCCCAAATAACCACTGCATTAGGAACTGTAGTGGCATACCCATACTCAAAAGCAAGTACCGCCTCTTCTGATAATAGAGAGTTATAAGTAGCGAAACGAGCTTGGGTATCACTGACATGAGCCAATGGCACATACATGCTGCCATCATTGATATTGTATAGCTCGCTATGGCGATGTGAGAAAGTACCACGACCGACATCTTCGCCAGTAATACGCACCATAATATCATCGTTGTCAACTAAAGAGGCATAAGCTAAAGTTTCAGCAGCACCCCAGTTCAATGGCTCTTCACCAGTTTGCATTGCTAAGCGCTGTTCAACGACTTTACCTACTTGACGCTGCAACTTATAGCCTTCAGGCATTTCAGCCATTTTTCGACCATAAGCTTTTAGTTTTTCGATATCGACGCTAGTATCCCAATCATCTTGTAATTCATGACCTAGATAAGGCTTCCAATCCACAAACAACTCTTCGCTTGGCTCAAACACCAATGAATTAACGACGTATTCACCACGATCTAAAGATTCACGGTATTCGTCTTCATATTTAACCGCTTCTGCATCGCTAATGACACCTGCCGCGACTAGCTTTTGTACATATATTGTACGAGTAGTGGCTAGCTTTTTTATCACTGCATACATAAGTGGCTGAGTCGCTGATGGCTCATCAGCTTCGTTATGACCGTTACGACGATAGCAGAACAAGTCGAGAATAATATCTTTACCGAACTCATGACGATAGTCTAATGCCAGTTGCGCAGCAAAAACGACTGACTCTGGATCATCGCCATTAACGTGTAAGATAGGCGCATGCACCATTTTTGCAACATCAGTACAATATTCTGTCGAACGAGCGTCTTCTTGACGACTGGTTGTAAAGCCAACTTGGTTGTTGATAACGATATGTAATGTACCACCCGTGGTATAAGCACGAGTTTGTGACATCTGAAAAGTCTCTTGTACCACACCTTGACCAGCAAAAGCAGCATCACCATGCACCACGATTGGCAATACTAAGTTGCCATCTGTATCATTGCGGCGAACTTGGCGAGCACGTACTGAACCTTCTAATACTGGCGCAACGATCTCTAGATGTGAGGGGTTAAAGGCTAAAGCTAAATGTGCCTCACCACCTGGCGTACTTACATTTGACGAGTAACCATTGTGATATTTGACGTCGCCTGAGCCTTTTTCTGGTTGTACTTTACCATCGAATTCATCAAATAGATCAGCGGGGTTTTTACCTAAAACGTTAACGAGTAAATTAAGACGGCCGCGATGCGCCATACCGATAACCATCTCTTTAGTGCCATAGCTGCCAGCACGTTGGATGATCTCATTGACGGCTGGTATAAAGCTCTCACCACCTTCTAGACCAAAACGTTTTACGCCCGTATATTTACGAGCCAAATACTTCTCTAAACCCTCAGCAGCTGTCAAGCTCTCAAGAATAGCTAAGCGCTTTTCTTTATGAAAATCAATATGACCTAAATTGCTCTCTAAGTACTTTTCCATCCAGCGCTTTTCGGTACTGCTAGTGACATGCATATACTCAGTGCCAATGTAACGGCAATAAACACGCTCCATGACCTCAATGATCTCACGTAATGGCGCTTCAGACTTACCGATATTTAAGTCACTGGTAGGATAAATAGTATCTAAATCTGATTCTGCTAGACCATGATAAGCCAAGCTTAAATCTTCAACCTCAGGGCGAGGATGCAAACCTAAAGGATCAAGCTGAGCGCGGCGATGACCACGGCGACGATAAGCAGAAATGAGTTGTTGTACACCCATCTGTTTAGGGTCAGCACAGTTTGCCGAATCAACGTTACTATTGGTGTTAGAGGCAGCAGATCTCTTATTCGCCGTTTGGTTACGTGCTAATAAAAGATACTGATCTTGAATGGCATTATGATGAGCGTCATTTGGCGATTGATACTGTTTAAAGTAGTTTTGCCATTCTGTATCGACACTAGTAGGGTCGGTTAAGAACTGCTCATAAAGGGCTTCAATATAATGGGCGTTATCAGCGGCGAGTTCAGTGTGTCCTGAATCATTTGCTTGTTTGGTTATACTATTCATAATAATCGTCTATTTGATAGATAAATGAATGAAATTGTGCTTATTGTTGTGTGATCCGTCATATGCTAAGCACTTTGACAGGTGGCGTAGCCATTAGAAAAAATTAGTAGGAATGTAATTGTTTATCAGCGCTATGCTATCAATTACCTGAATAGCTATCACGGATGATAGACACATAAGGCCTGCTATTAAATGCTAGTAATCATCAATTATGAACGTACGGTCTTATCTTCAACCTCGTCTCACAAAACTGATTGCTATATACTAAAAATAGCCAATAGATATAATATATTTGATCATTATAAACGTAGAGCATTAAAACGTAAATGCCCTAGCATCACGACTTCAATACTTAATCACTTGCAATCGATAGTTAGGATATTTAGCTAGCCGACAGAACATCTATTTTCTGCTGTAAGATTCTTCCTTTACTAATATACCCTATCTGTATGCTAAACATATACTGCTGCACAGAATAACATGCAAAAATTGCCTGACATAGTTTGTTTGTTCAATACTAGATATTTACGTAATAAATATCTAGTATTTTCCGTATTTAACGAACTGACACTATGATAGCATTTTTATTTGACTATTTTTATAGCTATTCGATAAATACTAATTTTATTTATTGAAACTAGTCATGCGTTTAGCTAGTTGTTATGAGGCAAGATAGATAGTAAAGGGTATTACGTATGGAAAGTCTATTTTTTACAGCCTTCCAACACAGTCTGATTATAAAATTACAATTTGATAGACAAGAACTTCATTCAAATATCGATTTCAATACCGTCAACTAAGCTAAGAAGATTAATAGCATGCTAATGCAATATTAAAAAACAAAATATCGACGTAAAAAAACACCGCCAATACTATTGACGGTGTTTTTTTACGTCGATATTGATAGAAACTTAACCAGCTTGATCAATCAACATCACACGTAAATGGCCAATCGCTTTAGTTGGATTTAGACCTTTGGGACAGACTGATACACAGTTCATGATACCGCGGCAGCGAAACAAGCTAAATGGATCGTCTAAACGAGCCAAGCGTGCTTGAGTATCACCATCACGGCTATCAGCGACAAAGCGATAAGCATGTAATAGTGCTGATGGGCCTAAGAATTTCTCTGGATTCCACCAAAATGACGGGCAGCTGGTTGAACAGCATGCACATAAAATACATTCGTATAGACCGTTTAACTTCTCACGCTGTTCAGGAGACTGCAAACGCTCTGTTGGCGGTGCTGGCTGGTCGTTGATTAAGTACGGGTGTACTTTTTCATACTGCTCATAGAATTGGTTCATATCAACGACCAAATCACGAACGACTGGAAGACCAGGCAACGGACGAACGGTTACTTTCTCTGGCAAAGTATTCATGTTAACTAAACATGCTAAACCATTTTTGCCATTGATGTTTACGCCATCAGAGCCACAGATGCCTTCACGACAAGAGCGACGGAAGGTCAGTGTTTCATCTTCCTTTTTTAGGCGTAATAACACGTCAAGCAACATACGATCTGAGTCTAACAACTCAATTGTATAAGTTTGCATGCGTGGCGCTGCGTCCAGATCAGGATCGTAGCGATAGACTTCGATGGTGCGAGTACCTCGGCTCATAATGCTAAACTCCACACGTAGGTGATGGCGGGCATACAAAGGTTGCAACAAGATTGCGCTGACTATTAATCTGAACTGATAAACGATATCAAATACCGATTAATAGTGTATTAGCGCTGACAAGTGCATGTAGCTGGCGGTCACCTTTTTAATAAATTAATAAAGGATAAAACATTAACGCTGCTGCTGTATATCAGGCACAACATCTAAGATTAATAGACGCGAACTTTTGGCTCGATATAATCGACCGTCAATGGAACTTTGCGAACTGGCTTATAAATGATTTTATTACCTTCAGAATACCATAAGGTATGCTTCATCCAATCATGGTCATTACGGCCGTTTGGTGCATAGTCATCATCTTCTGGACGATCGTAGTCAGAGACACTGTGAGCGCCGCGACTTTCATGGCGCATCGCTGCTGATATCATCGTCGCTTTGGCCACTTCATACAAGTTGGCAACTTCGAAAGCTTCAATACGCGCAGTGTTAAAGACTTGTGACTTATCAGCCAAATGAATTTGGTCGATTTTGTCGCCTAGCGCTAGAATTTTCTCAACGCCTTCGTCCATCATTGCTTGAGTACGGAATACGCTGGCATGCAGTTGCATGGTGCTGCGAATCTCGTCAGCCACTTCTTGAGCATTGTACCCTTCAGTAGACTGTTGCAACTTGTCTAAACGGCGCACAGTATAATCAAGGACACGAGGATCAAGTGGCTTGTAGTTATGGTCAGCGTGATGGAACTCATCAACGATATGCTTGCCAGCAGCACGGCCAAATACCAATAAATCAAGTAATGAGTTTGTGCCTAGACGGTTGGCACCATGGACACTGACACAAGCGCATTCGCCAATGGCATAAAGACCTTTAACAATAGTACCTTTCGTGTATAGACCTTCTTCATCCGTACCCGCTTCTAAATCAGGTGTCACCACTTGACCATGAATCGTCGTCGGAATACCGCCCATCATATAATGAATGGTTGGGATAACTGGAATAGGCTCTTTAGTGATATCTACGTTGGCAAAGTTTTTACCAATCTCGAATACTGATGGTAGGCGCTTCATAATGGTTTCAACACCCAAATGCGTCATATCCATAACGATATGGTCAGCATTAGGACCACAACCACGGCCTTCTTTGATCTCTTGATCCATAGAGCGTGATACGAGATCACGTGGTGCCAAGTCTTTTACGGTTGGCGCGTAACGCTCCATGAATGCTTCGCCATCTTTATTACGTAAGATAGCGCCCTCTCCACGGCAACCTTCGGTCAACAGTACACCTGCACCATGAACGCCCGTTGGGTGGAACTGCCAGAATTCCATATCTTGTAATGGAATACCTGCACGTACCGCCATGCCAATACCGTCACCAGTATTGATATAAGCATTGGTGGAAGCCGCAAAGATACGGCCTGCACCACCTGTCGCTAGGACAGTAATCGGTGATTGGAATACAGCGATAGTACCGGTTTCTTGCTCAAGTGCGATGACGCCGTTAATGTTACCCGCTTCATCTTTGATCAAATCAAGCGCAATCCACTCGATGAAAAACTCAGTACCTTGCTCTAGGTTTTTTTGATATAGCGTATGTAGTAGTGCGTGACCTGTACGGTCAGCAGCAGCACAAGCACGCTGTACGGCTTTTTCGCCGTAGTTGGACGTGTGGCCACCAAACGGGCGCTGATAAATCGTGCCATCTTCGTTACGGTCAAATGGCATACCCATGTGCTCAAGCTCATAGACGACTTTTGGCGCTTCGCGGCACATATATTCGATAGCGTCTTGATCACCCAACCAATCTGACCCTTTGACGGTGTCATAAAAGTGAAAGTGCCAGTTATCGTTGCTCATGTTGCCCAAGCTTGCACCGATACCACCCTGAGCCGCAACCGTGTGCGAACGTGTCGGGAATACTTTGGTAAGAACTGCAACCTTCATACCTGCTTGAGCCAAATGTAGTGAAGCACGCATACCTGAGCCGCCACCACCAACGATGACTGCATCGTAGTTTAGAGTCTTAATATTACTAATAGTATTATCTTGTCTAGTTGCCATTACAGTGTTCCTAATGCTTATTAATACTCACGGATTAAATACAAGGATAATTTGTCAAATGGTTATTTGGTATTTACTATATCAATAGCGCTGGTTATTTGATAGACATCATAACCATAAGTATTGCAAATCAATAGACTCTATACCCTAAGGTTTAAATAATCTATTTTGCAATTCAATAGATAATCATAAAATTATCTATTCTATATGGTTACGCATGATCCTTATTTAAACAGCAATAACACCAAAACCTGTACCCCAAAAAATCATAATGCCCCAAAACACATAAACTAAAATAGCAGCGACCATCAAAGCTTGAAGTATCAAGCGCATACTGCCTGACTTAACATAATCAGTAAGGACAGTCCACAAACCAACCCAAGCATGACCTGCCAGTGCGATAATAGCGACTAAACTGAACAGGCGCATTGGTAAACTGGTCATAAATGCTGACCACTCCACAAAAGTCACGTTACCGTGAGTTAAAAAGAAGACTAGCAAAGTGATACTATATAAAGCCAGTACCACAGCCCCAAAGCGTTGCACGATCCAATCACGTGTTCCTGAGCCTGTTAAACCTGTGGCACTTTTAACTCCTGAATCATTTTTAATCATTAGAACATCACCCATACAAATGACGCGGCAATCAAGATCGCAGCGATAACAAAGCTGACAACAGCAGCGGTGCGGCCAGATTTTAGTTCTTCATTCATACCCATATCCGCAAATAAATGCTTCATACCCATCACAAAATGATAAGCAATGGCAGCTACAAAGACCCAAGCTACAAAACGCACGAGAATATTATCAAATACCGTCTCAAAACTCACAGGCGATGCCAGTGAGGTTTGCAGAAGCCAAAGCATGACAGGAATGAGTAAAAATAGAATAATGCCAGAAACACGATGCAGAATTGATGCAATCGCAATAGGTGATTTTGCATTAACGCTAATCACTTGGCTCAAAGGAAGATCTATAGGTCGGTTGCTTTTCAAAGCGGGCATCCTTTTGCAGTTATATCCAGTAGTTGCTTATGGTTTGCTAATCGTCAAGCAAACACACTTAACACCACTTAGAACGAATAAATAAGGAAGAGCTAGCTGACTTTACTAATTTTATGTAAATGAACACTATCACTAATCTATAATAATTCTCTATTTCTTATTTAACTGATTCTTAGCTAAATACTATATTCATAAGAACAATGTTTATCAAAAAATTCTAAAGCCAACGATTTGACAATTACCCACCAAACTAAAAACGTTTGTCAAAATATCTCATTAGCTTTAATCATGGCTTGATATAATGGCATGCTTAAACGCAAAAAAGATAACTTTTTGGTCATCTTTATTAAGTATCGCTAAAAGCTCATCACTGTAATACCATATGAATACAGCTAACATACAACAAGTAAATCGTTGCGAAAACAGTAGACTAACCTATCAATAGTAACAAGATATAGACTAATCTACCTAATTATCAATTAGCTAAAATAAACGATGTGGTTAAAATAGATAAAGTTAATTTGCATAAAATTAACAGCAGCCAAATTATGTCAATTATAAAATGCTTAGCTTTTAAATACAAATTTATCGCGTGAATAGCGGTTATAGCTTCTATAACCATCAATAGTCAGAATTTTGCGATATTTCAGCTTGCCCTTGTCTATACGTTTGCTATAGATTGTTACTCAAAAGATACGCTATATTTTACTGTTACCTAGATACCGTCTATGTTGACTACACTAATAGTTAAATGAGCTGCAAAGTTTCTACTGAAAATCATGCTATTTTATTAAGGTAATGATAACTATTCAGCAAATAGCCAGCAATACAAAACCGTTAAATTTACTTATTAGACATATTTTGATACAAAAATTAGTCGTTATAAAGCCCATTGAACCCCGTGAATGGAACGGTTTACTAAGAAAACTCTTTTCAAATTGCCTCTCTTTACTGCTAATATAGCCTGATTAGCTAAATTTATTTGTTTAATGAGCAATGATGTGAAGTAATGTGATAAATAAACGTTGATAGTCTTTAACTTTAACAATTTAAAACCAATGGAGAGAACTATGGCTGATAATAAAGCTAATAACAGTGCCACACTGAGTGTAGACGGTAAGGAATACCAGCTCCCTATTATAAGAGGGACTTTAGGGCGTCCAGTTTTGAGCATTTCTGCTTTGCAAGAGGCAAACTTTTGGTCTTATGACCCAGGCTTTATGTTCACAGCTCCTGTCGAATCAAAAATTACTTTTATCGACGGCGGTAAAGGTGAGCTACTACATCGCGGCTACCCTATCGATCAATTGGCAAACAATGCTGAATATTTAGAAGTGGCTTATGCATTGATTCATGGCGATTTACCGAACGCTGAGCAAAAAGCAGACTTCTTTGAAAAAATCCGTAAGCATACAGGTGTTCATGATCAGCTGCGTAAATTCTTTGAAGGCTTCCGCCGTGACGCCCATCCAATGGCTATTATGGTTGGTGTGGTTGGTGCTTTATCCGCGTTCTATCATGAAGATCTAGACATCAGCAATGAAGATCATCGTGAAATCACTGCTATTCGTTTGATTGCCAAAATGCCAACGCTTGCTGCGATGAGTTATAAATACTCGCAAGGCGAACCGTTCATGTATCCACGTAATGACTTTAGCTATGCTGAAAACTTCTTGTACATGATGTTTGCTACTCCTGCCGATGTAGACTATAAAACAAACGATGTCATCACTCGTGCAATGGACAAAATCTTTACATTACACGCTGATCATGAGCAAAATGCCTCAACCTCTACCGTACGTTTAGCTGGCTCTACTGGTGCAAACCCGTATGCTTGTATCGCAGCTGGTATTGCGGCACTTTGGGGCCCATCACATGGCGGCGCTAATGAAGCAGTGCTTGACATGTTAGATGAGATCGGCACCGTTGAGAACGTTCCTGCATTTATGGAAAAAGTGAAGAGCCGTGAAGTGAAGCTGATGGGCTTTGGTCATCGTGTTTACAAAAACTTTGATCCACGTGCGCAAGTGCTAAAAGAAGCTTCTGACGAAGTGTTAGAAGCTTTAGGTATCAATGATCCTAAACTTGAACTGGCCATGGAGCTTGAGCGTATCGCGCTTGAAGATCCGTTCTTCATCGAGCGTAACTTATATCCAAACGTTGATTTCTACTCTGGTATTATTCTAAAAGCCATCGGTATTCCAACGTCAATGTTTACGGTTATCTTCTCATTAGCGCGTACTTCTGGCTGGATCAGTCATTGGCTTGAGATGCACAGTGCACCGTTTAAGATCGGTCGTCCACGTCAGTTATATACAGGTGAGACGAAGCGCGATTTTGTAAAAGTCGAAGATCGCAAGTCATAACCTTTTAAATGACCTTAATTGAAGACAATGAAAATCCCGCCATGTGCGGGATTTTTATTGTCTTATGAATAGCAATTATTAACTTTAGGTTAGGTAAATTATTGCATATCGCTAGCGCGGGTTGGATTTTATTACTGAAACTCTTTTAGCGTTTGCTCATATTTAGCAATTTGCTCGTCATAGCCTGCAATCGTTTCATTAAACTTTGTCATTAGACCTTCGAACTCTTGCTGCTGAGTCTCCCTCATTTGCTGCATATCTAATAGCTGCTGCGCTTCTATCTGTTGTGCGACTTGATAGCGCACTATTAGTCGCGCTAGTGCTGGGCTCTTTATATTCACACGCTTAGCAATCTCTTCGTGCTCAAATAACTCTGGTATCAAAGTGCTGATATTGATCAAAGTATCTATATTCTCCGCGCTTAGCTCTGAGCTGACTGGCTGATACAACGCCTTCATTGCTTGCTGATAGCGCTTAATTGTCTGCTGCTGAGTTAATACCTTAGGCTTTTGCGGCTCTATACTCATACGCTTGAGCACTTCTACATCGCGCTCGCCCACCTCCGTACTTGTATTGATAGCTGTGTCGGCTTCTATATCGTCTTCTGTAATATCAGCATCCGGTGCTAATGGTATCGCAGGCTCATCGATAGCAGACTGGCTATTAGGAAGCGTGGTGGCAAGGGCACTGTCCAAAGTCGTTGGTGTGGTCAATAGACTGTCCTCACTATCTGCGACATCAGCCGATTCAAAAGCTTCATATTCTGTCTGCAGACGCTGCTGAAGCCGCTGCATCTCAACAACATACAAAGGCTCAAACTGCTCAATACGAGCCTTAGCAGAATCACTTTGCACCGCCTTTTTGGTTTCTTCGATATCTAGCGGCTCACTGACTTGACTGTCCTGATCTACTTCTGGGGCAGATTGCTGCTGACAAGCTGACAATAATAACGCTCCTGTTAATAACGCTGCTTTCAATAAAGTACTAGTCAGCATGGCTATTGGTAATCTTGTCGCTTTAACTATCACAGAGTCACTCCTACTCTAATGCTTAAGTTAGCAAAACACCTAAGTTAGCAAAACTTAGGGTAACTAATGGCGTGTGTCTACATCTTGTCGCAAACAGCCATTCATGATAAGTAATCATATCAAACACAAATTTAAACGCACACAGAATTTAAAGTTTTTGAAATAAAAGTTAGTATAGCTTTTTTTTATTGTTTTGTTTGAACTTATAAGTTTGTTTAAAATGATAAATACGCTTCTTCGAGATAATTAGACCAATTTTCAAATAGGCAGTTTTATTATTAAACTAAGTCAACGGGTTTGGTTTGTAAAAAAGGTATACAGGCCTCAAAAGCTTGGCAATCTTGACCTAAATGACGGTGTACAAAATAGTCTTGTACCATCCGCGCCTGCTGCTCAATACCATAATTAAAAAACGGCTTGCCAGCTTGCAGCACATAGCTATAGCGACGGCTAATCAATGCGCCACGTACGACTTTAAGGCCGCGTTGTAATTGCCAAACATGGGTCAACTCATGAATCAGCCAACTTTTCTTACCCAATGAAGCAACGCTAAAATCTGTAATCCAATCTGCGGAATTAAAATAGATATTGCCATTAGGGCTAACGGCATAATTTTTGAGCACCCACCACGCTGTTTTTAGCTGTATCTCACTAGTATCTAAGCTATCACCAAATACTGAGTACGCTAAATCGATTTCACCAAAGGTTAAGGGACGAGAGTGCGGTTTTGCACCAAGCGCCTGCCATTGCTGCCTGAATACTGAGGTAAGAGAAAAACGCGGCTTCATGACTACCCTCCTTTTGTTAAGCCAGATAAAGTTAAATCAGATAAAGCTCTGCAAATTGAGCCTTGAGACTTGAGACTTGTGAATATTCAATGTGCCCTAATATCTATTGAATACTAAATGTACCATACCCAATTAATCATACTGAACTAATTAAGTATTGAGAGTTTTATGTCTGCATCTTTTCATGCTGATACGCCGCTGGCTCAGCGTATGCGACCGATGACGCTACAAGCCATTATCGGACAGGAGCATCTACTATCGAAAGGTGCTCCTCTGCAACGCTTAGTTGAGCGCCATCATTTGCCGTCGATTATTTTGCATGGTGAAGCAGGTATTGGCAAGACGACAATAGCTATGCTCTTAGCAGAGGCTGTCGGTCGGCCCTTTCATGCTTTGTCAGCATTAAATACTGGCGTCAAACAATTACGCGAAGTATTGGATACTAAAGATTCACTGAGCTTTGAGTCGCCCGTTGTCTTTATCGATGAAATTCACAGATTCAATAAGGCGCAGCAAGACGCTTTACTCGGCGCTGTTGAGGCAGGTGATATTACGTTAATTGGCGCCACTACTGAAAACCCCTCATTTAGCGTCAATAATGCTTTGTTATCCCGTTGCCAAGTGTATCGATTAGAGCCGTTAAGTGCTGGGCAAATTGCGTTAGTTTTAGAGCGTGCTATTGCGACGGATAAGATATTAAAGACGCTTAAAATAGACTTGCAGGCGACAGAGTTTATCACCCAATTGGCTCATGGTGATGCACGTAAAGCGCTGAACATATTGGAGCTAGCGGTGCAAACTGCTGATATGAAACGGTCGCCTATTGTCATTAATAATGAGCTGATCGAACGCGTCGCACAAACCGCATTAGTGCGTTACGATAAAGATGGTGAGCAGCATTATGATATCGTCTCAGCCATGATCAAGTCTGTGCGTGGATCAGATCCTGATGCGGCATTATATTGGATGGCACGGATGCTGGTGGGCGGCGAGCCTGCTGACTTCATCGCGCGACGTTTGGTCATTTTGGCCAGTGAAGATATCGGCAATGCTAATCCCAATGCACTCCTCCTCGCTGATGCGGCCTTGCGTAGTGTACAATCGATTGGCATGCCAGAGGCGCGTATTATCTTAGGACAAGTGGTGGTTTATCTGGCGACCAGTGCAAAGAGCAATAGTACTTACAAAGCGATTAATGCAGCGATGAGCCTCGCTGAAAAGGACGCCTCGCCAGTACCTCTACACCTACGTAATGGGGTGACTAAGCTGATGCGTGATGAAGGATATGGCGTAGGCTACTCTTATCCGCATAATTACCCTAATCATTATTATCAGCAAACCTATTTGCCAGACAACCTCATTGGCACCCGTTTTTATGAGTTTGCCGACAATCAGAGAGAACAACACAGTCAGCAGTTTATGGATTGGCTGAAAAACCAAGCAGCGAGTAATAACTAAGCACGTACAACACGGCTCAGCTTATTATGTAATGTGCGTATTCATTCATAAATAATAGCGATCATTGATAATACTGATGACTATCTTTGACATACTGAACGATATAGTGGGAAGATGACGCAGCACGTTGCGATGAAAAGCGTTAAAATGCCCTCATAATGATATATAAGCCATTGAGTGAGTCATTTTTTATTGAATGACATTACTAATGGCTCGCTTTGCTTGACCGTAACAGCGCTTTGTATTATCTGCTGCTACAATAGTGAGTAATACTTTATATTCCAAATCACACCTATCTACAAATAATAAAATATTGAGATTTACTATGAGTTTAAATACGATTCCTGAGATTATCGAAGACATTCGTGCTGGAAAGATGGTCGTCTTGATGGATGATGAAGACCGTGAAAACGAAGGTGATATCATCATGGCAGCGACCCATGTGCGCCCTGAAGATATTAACTTCATGATCACCCACGCACGTGGCTTAGTCTGTCTAACCATCTCGCAAGCTCGTGCGCATCAGCTGTCTTTGCCACTGATGTCTGAACGTAACGAAGCGAAATTCAGCACCAACTTTACCGTATCCATTGAAGCAGCTGAAGGTGTCACGACTGGTATTTCTGCTGCCGATCGCGCCCGTACTATTCAAGCAGCGGTTTCTGCTACTGCTAAAGCTGAAGATATTGTACAGCCTGGGCATATTTTCCCTATCATCGCACAAGATGGTGGCGTATTGCATCGTGCGGGTCATACAGAAGCCGGTTGTGACTTGTCACGCTTAGCAGGTCTTGAGCCAGCATCTGTACTGGTCGAAATCATCAACGCTGATGGTACGATGGCACGCCGCGATGATCTAGAAATATTTGCCAAAGAGCATGATCTAAAAATAGGTACGATTGCTGATCTTATCAACTATCGTATTGCCAATGAGCAAACCGTAGAAGAAGTAGAATCGCATCCTTTTGAAACTGAACATGGTACGTTCACCCTGCATCGCTTCCGCGAATTTGGTGCTGATGAGACTCATTTAGCGTTAGTCAAAGGCGATGTCAGCGAAGGCGTCAGTACGGTACGTGTTCATGGCTTCCATCCATTACGTGATTTGTTTACGGCCAAAAATGACATGACTGGCCGTAGTGGCTGGAGCGTACAAGCGGCATTAAAAGAAATTAGCGCCTCAGATCGTGGTGTATTGGTTTGGATTGGTAGTAACCAACCGGTTGATTTAGGAGATGCGCTAGATAAAGCCGCAGATAATGAATCACAATCAACACTCACTCAACAGCCGTATCGTAGCGTCGGTGTGGGTGCGCAGATTTTGCGTCATTTAGGAGTACGTGATATGCGTTTACTCTCTTCACCTATGAAATTCTATGCGTTATCAGGGTTTGATCTCAATGTAGTCGACTTTGTGAATGCGCCTAAGTAGGACTAGCTATTCAACTTTAGATTGAGACAAGACTAAAAAACACGCTAATAAAAGTTAGCGTGTTTTTTTATAAATACTCATATATGGATACTTCTATTAGGTCTAAGGCTTATTTTATTGGCTCTACACTTCTGGTATATGCCCAAATTTTTGCTCTAATGTGAGTAGCCTCTCACGCTCTGCTTCTATCCAAGGAAGTTTTTTGGTTCCTGAGCTATCCATACGCACGATGACCGCTTCAGCATTAGCAACGATTGCTTGTTGCTCGCCGCTATAATAGGCATATTCTATGACAATGCTAGTGTTACCTAAGCGCTGACAGCGCACACCTATCAATAACGTATCGGGATAAGTAACTGGGCGCAAATACTGACAGTTTGAGTGCGCCAACATTGTCACCATACTGCCATCGAACATCCCTAATGCTTGCAAATAGGCGATACGCGCAGACTCTGCATAACGATAGTAGACTACGTTATTCAAATGATTAAATGCATCCATCTCTCCCCACTGTATAGACTGGCGATGGATTACAGCATAGCTTGCCAGCTCATCAGGTATCACTTGATCTTTATCAAAGGTATTGCTCATAAAATGCTCAGTTATAAGGTGCTCAGTCATACAATACCTATATCACGGGTTAATTTGACTGTTAGGCTGTTCTAATACCTGAGCGGTCACTAAAGGTATAGGCGTCGGTATATTAGCTAATAGCTGATCTAGCCACACTATAACCTCTGTAATATTGTTTGGCGCAGGCATATTGTCCAAGCGATTTGTAGCTAAACCATCTGTCTCTAAGCGATCGGCTTGGTTGGGTTTTTTGCTAGTATCTTTGGCTTTAGGCTTTATGGTAGTCAGCGTTTGTAGTTGAGTACGTGCCTGATTCAGATAGCTTATGAGCTGATCTTGCTCGCGCATATTGCTGGCTTGAATCGCTAAGTTCAGTGTCATAATGACTTCATGAATAGTCAACTGCTGCCGAGTCAACAAAGTATTTTGACTAAGTGTTTTATTGCTTTGAGCTTTATTATTGTCAGCTATAATTTTTGAACTTACACGCTTATGGCTGCTATTACGCTCATGGCTGTGCAAAAATTCCTGAATATCTTGAATAGCAAGATTTTGTAGCTGCCAAGGACTAGGCTGAGCACTGAGCGCTTGCAAACGTTCGATATCTTCTTGTAGAGATTTTTGGATCACTACAGTCAACGCAGGCGCAATCTCATTACTATTCTGTGATAGCTGCCATTGTAACCCGCTTAACAATTTAACAGCGGCTTTGATGTTGTTATTAGCCAGTAAGCTATCTGTCGCTTGAACCTGAATACGCAGTAAATTGAGCTGATTTTGCGCTTGACTACCAACTGCTCTTTCAGATTTTGGTAGCACTGGTTGAGTATTCGCAAATAGGCGATCATCAATATCATTTAGGCGAGTCACTATCTGCTCATTACTTTGAAAGCGCTCATTCACTTGGTTCTGAAACCGTTGCTGACTGATGTACAACCACGCTAAAGCTATTATTAATATTAAAATAAGCAGCCACTGCAAACGCAATAATAACTGATTAGCCTGTTTACGTTGCTGTATAGCCGTTAGTGTTTTGGAAGGTTCAGGTTCGGTTGACATAGTAGACCTATTAATAATAAAGCTAAATCAGCTGAAATGATGGTAAAACCTATATTTACAGCATGTTGTCTTTAATGATGCTAGCAATAGTAATCGGTGATAGATCCTCTACCCGTAGATAATCAAGCTGTAGCTCAGCTAGCATATCCGCTAGGCGCACCCCTAATACCACATAACTATAATCTTTCAGTGCAGGAATAGCCTTGCTCTCAAAGACAGTCTCAGTGACGGCAACATCATTATTTTGTTGAACAAATATGGCTTGTTTAACAATGCTTTGCCAATTCTCAAAAGCGCTACCACTACTGATGATCACAATAGGTTTCGATCGTTTATCTAACGACTCATCTTGCATCTTAAACAGTCTATAAAAGTCTTGTGCCCAGCGCTGATAATTGCTCAATGCATCATCTGGCAACACGCGCTCGTACCAAGCGATACTATCGATATGTACCCCTCGCGCTTGCAAAGTATCGACCAGCAAGCGTCGTCCGCCCAAACCTCTCCAAACGAGTAGCTTGTCGCCCGCTTGTAATTGTTCAACTTCTGGCATAGCAAGCATACCTTCATTGTTAGCAACAGTAGGCTGGAGCACTTCATAGCTAGCAGTCGATAGCTGCGCTTGCTGAAGTACTTGTGCCGTCGCCGACCCTACCGCAATGAGATGACTAGGCGCCATGAGCGAACTTGGTGATAAGCTCAGTTCTAAATCGCTCTCAGCATCTTTAGCTATAGTCGAAGTATTGTTATGATTTGACGGATTATCACCTTGTTCATTTGCTTGTCGTGCCAGTGTTTGCCACAAAGCTAAGCCTAAGGCTGCCGCCGTAGGGCTAACCATAACCAACGCTTTATAATCACCTGCCAGCCAAGCTCGCATAATAGTGATATCATCTGCTGTGATAGCTCGTGATTGCAGAGCTAGCATCGGTATGCTAACCACATTAAAACCAGCTTCTTGCAAATGAGTAGTCAAAGGCGCAGCACGCTCTACTGGTCGAGTGTTAATAACCATTGGCTTAAATAAATCTGACGTCAATAAATTATTCATAAAGATATTGTTCATATAGATACTATTTATACAGATACTATTTATAAAAGTACCACCACTTCATACAGATATTATTTATAAAAGTATCACCACTCAAAACGCTGCACAAGTCATCAAGATTAGGCTCTATTCATCAGATTGATAAATCGCTGCTAGAATAGTGCCAGCACCATTGTCTAATAATAGCGTCGCGACATCGATGCCCAACTGATTGGCCTGTGCCTCTTTGTCACTTTGACGGCCTGATAAGGTAATGCGTTTTTCAAACTTTAACAGTTGACTACCGTCCTCAGTGCCCACTCGTCCACGTAGCCACAAGCTATCGCCACTATCATTATTACCATGGGCGTCATTGTTAGCATTACTGTCATCTTGGAGCACTGCGAAAGCGGCGATAGGAACTTGGCAGCCCCCTTGCAGGTGTCGATTCAAAGCACGTTCAGCAATCAGACGAATGCGTGCTTTGTCATCATTTAAAGGCGCTAATAATTGTAAAATCTGCGCGTCATCAGTGCGGCACTCTATCGCAAGCGCCCCTTGACCAACCGCTGGCAGGCAAGTATCAATATCCAATTCACTACGAATACGTGCGTCCAACTCTATGCGCTGCAAGCCACTAGTTGCCAAAATGATAGCATCGTATTCGCCAGCATCAAGCTTGCCTAACCGTGTACCGACATTACCACGTAAGGTTTTGATCTGCAGATCAGGGCGATGTGCTTTTATTTGGCATTGACGACGTAGGCTTGCCGTACCGACCACTGCACCTTGTGGCAACTCATCTATAGTAGAATAAGTGTTAGAGACAAAAGCATCCGTTGGGGAAGCACGTTTGCAGTATACGCCTAGCATAAGGCCCTCAGGCAGCTGCATAGGAACATCTTTTAGCGAATGCACAGCAATATCAGCCTCTTTTGCAAACAACGCTTGCTCAAGCTCTTTGACAAATAATCCTTTACCGCCAATTTTTGCCAAGGGGGTATCCAAAATTTTGTCACCCTTAGTGACAATTTTTAGTAAGTTGATAGTCAGCTCAGGATAAAGTGCCAATAATCGGTCACGAATATGCTCAGCTTGCCATAGAGCCAATGGGCTTTGACGAGTAGCAATATTTAGGGTAGTTAGCGCTAATGGTGAATTGGTACTCATTATAGACCTCAGTAGAATAAATGCTATATATCGTAAAAATAGACTAGTGATAAAACAACAAGCAGATAGTTATCAAGTTTGACCCTGTAAAGACAAACAAGGACACAAAAAAATACCCCTATTTAACCATAAATAAGGGCGCGATGATATGAATGACTATGGCAATCACTTGATAAAGCGTATGCTCCAAACTACATACTTTGGATTTTTTCTCTTAACGCCGGCAGGTGGCGACGACTTACCGCTAGATTTTCTTCAATGCCTTTAAAGCGGACTTGATACTGTCCTGTATCGATCGTTTCTAGATAATCTAAAAAGCTCAAATTGATAATAGCATTGCGATGAACGCGAAACAGTCGCTCGCCAAACTCTTGCTCAAGCTCTTTTAAGGTGTCATCTATAAGCACAATACCGTCTTTATGTCGAACTTTGACATACTTTTGATCCGCTGTAAAATAATAGATATCTTGTAGCTTAATAAGCTCAACGCCTCGGTGAGTACGAGCGGCAATATGCTCACGAATAGGACGTACCGTAGGGTCTTCAAGCTTACGCATCTCATTGAGCTGTGCGGCATTTAAGCTTTTGGCGTTACGGAGCGCTTCTAGCAGTTCATCTCTATTAGCAGGTTTTAATAAATAACCGATAGCATGAGATTTAAATGCGGCGATAGCATAGTGATCATAAGCAGTCACAAATATAATAGCTGGCGGATGTTGTAGCTCATTCAATATCTGAGCGCACCGCACACCATCCATCTCAGGCATACGGATATCTAATAGGATGACATCAGGTTGCTGCTCTTTTACAGCCATGATCGCTTCTGCACCTGTTTTTGCTTGTGCAATCACGTGATGCCCTGAATCTTGTACGATTCTGACCAAACGTTCACGAGCCAACGGCTCATCGTCACAAACTACAATCCTCATTTACACTCCCCGATAGCTACCCACTCTACTAAAAACTAAAAAATTATACTATAAACACATTGGTGAAAACTATTTCAAATTCTTGTTCACGTTATATCCATATTTATATAATTATTTATAACATATAGACGCCTAGTAAACAGTAATGACAACAATAACACTTATCTTGTAGCTTTAAATAAATACAGACAAATACTTAGAGCTATTAACTATACCTATAATCACTATAAAAATATTCTAATGATTTATAGTCTAAACGTTCTGTATAAACATCGTTTGATATGAGTAATACAGCAAGATATATACCAAAAAAGATGAATGTAATCACTTTTGATAAAATAAAACCTTAAATTCCAACATCTTGCAAAGGATAATCAATGACAGTAACGACTTGCCGACTGGTTACTTCACTTTTTATAAAAGAATTTTCGCCAAAATAAGCTCTTAGGCGTTCAGTTTGAGTGTTGAAGTCCATATAATCGATAATAAAGAGCGCTGGTAGTATAGCAATTATATTTTGTACAGTATGGCTAAGATAAAAAATAATAAAATCTGTCTAAGTTGCCAATTCATGGCGGCTCATCACGGTGATGAACAGCGACCAAAAGCAGATATACAGCAGCCATTGGCAAACGCTCATCACTTTCATAAGTTTTGGAATAAAAACTCTAGACGCCCAACTAGTAAGGCCACCTCATCATTTGCTATACTTAACTCCTTATTCTTCTGACTTGTCTTGTACCGATATGAACGCTAACTCTTCAAACCCTAGTAGCTCCGTAAATTTTGAGCAAAATAACAGCTTACTTGCATCCGATTCTAGCACAGATGCTTCTAACACCAACACGGTTGAGCAAAGTCGTCAACGACAGCAAATGTGGGGTGGGCGCTTTAGCGAGGCTACCGATAGCTTCGTTGCCGCTTTTACCGCCTCCGTTGGTTTTGATCAACGCTTTGCTCGCCACGATATCGAAGGCTCTATTGCCCACGCTACGATGCTTGGTGAATGCGACATTCTCACCAAAAGTGAAGTGGCGACTATTATTGATGGTCTAGAGCAAGTACTGAGCGAAATTGAGCTGGGCGAGTTTGACTGGTCAATCGCGCTTGAAGATGTGCATATGAACGTCGAATCGCGCTTAACCGATATTATCGGTGCCGTCGGTAAAAAACTACACACAGGTCGTAGTCGTAACGATCAAGTGGCTACTGACATTCGTCTCTGGTTACGGGAAGAAGTCGATAATATTATAGCCCTATTGGTTCGTTTGCAGAGCGGCTTGCTCAATCTCGCTGAGCAGCATACGGATACGATTATGCCAGGCTTTACCCATTTGCAGACCGCGCAGCCTGTCAGCTTTGGTCATCATGTGATGGCATGGTTTGAGATGCTCTATCGTGATACTGAGCGCCTAGTTGACGCCCGTCGTCGTATCAATCAGTTACCACTTGGTAGCGCCGCTCTTGCAGGGACGACTTTTCCGATCGACCGTACTATTACTGCTGAATTGTTAGGTTTTGAAGGTATCTGCCAAAATTCTTTAGACGCAGTATCAGATCGTGATTTTGCGATTGAATTTACCTCCGCGGCTTCCATTCTAATGATGCATCTGTCACGCATGAGCGAAGAGATTATCCTATGGATGTCAGCGCAATTTAACTTTGTACAGATACCAGATCGCTTCTGTACCGGCTCATCAATCATGCCGCAAAAGAAAAACCCTGATGTGCCAGAGCTGGTACGCGGCAAAGCGGCTCGAGTATTTGGGCAGTTAATGACGCTCCTAAGCTTAATGAAAAGCCAGCCTCTCGCTTATAATAAAGACAATCAAGAAGACAAAGAACCGCTATTTGATTGTGTTGATACGCTAACAGGCTCGCTACTAGCTTTTGCCGATATGCTGCCAAATATCACGCCCAATAAAGAAAATATGCGCGCTGCAACTATGAAAGGCTATGCGACTGCGACCGATTTGGCGGATTACTTGGTCCGTAATGGTGTGGCATTTCGTGATGCTCATGAGGTAGTTGGCAATGCCGTCGCTTTAGGTATCAAGGAGGGCGTTGATTTAAGTGATTTGTCCTTAGCGCAGTTGCAACAATTTAGTGACGCCATTGGCGATGATGTGTTTGAGTATTTAACTTTAGAAGGTTCATTGGCTGCCCGTGATCACTTAGGTGGCACGGCACCCAATCAGGTATTGCAAGCGGTTGCTCGTGGTCGTACTCGTTTAGAAGTTTTTGCTTAAACCTTAACTTCTGACTTTATTACCAAAAAACACCCGCTATTGTCGCGGGTGTTTTTTATGGATGAATACGGTAAAATAAGGCAATCAATTATTTATACCTACTAGGCATACTCATAAAAAAGGATAGCGCAATGACCGAAACTTTTAACCCACAAGCCAATACTGTATTTTGCCGTAAATATCAGCAAGATTTACCTAAAATGGCGCATCCTCCTTTTCCCAATAAAAAAGGTCAAGAGCTGCAAGAAACCGTTTCAGATAAAGCATGGAAAGAGTGGCTTGAGCAGCAAACGATGTTGATTAATGAAAACCATCTCAGCATGCTAGATCCTGAAGCTAAAAAGTTCTTAACCGATCAGCGTGACAAATTTTTGGATAACGAAGATTACGAGCGCGCACAGGGTTGGACGCCTGAAAGCAAGTAAATTAAAACTAAGTAAATAGTCTAACAACTCATCTTTTACAACGTTGCTTAGCAGACTTTTTTAACTAGATCTAATATGACAAAGATTTGTAGCGATGATGACTTTGCATAAAGCAAAAAATGACATTGTATAAAAAGTGACATTATCTATATAAATAAATAGCATTAGCGCTTAGGGCAAAATTTTGTTAGTATCAAGACGATTTACAACACTGACAGACTCGGGGTGCGGTGTAGGTGGCTATTTAAATAGTCATCGTACATTCGCTGAGAGATCACCCGCCGAACCTGATGCGGTTAGTACCGACGCAGGGAAGTCTTAAGCACTTTGTTATTTAGAAGTAAAGGATATGCAGAAATGCCTTTTTATTATCGGTGTATATTTAGTACAGCTTACGTTTTGCTAAACAATAACGTCTAATAAAAAGTTGCGTCCAAAGTATGATTGATAGCATTTATGACTATTTTGCTTAGTGATAAACTCTATTAATCCACTGACATTTACTTTGATAACTTATGCTTGCCCCGCAGCTACTGGCGGTGTTGCCTTACCCTTAGACAACACAATCGCTAGGACAGCATATGACTACTGCAACGATTCATCCAACACCTGACAGCCACTCATCTACACACTCTGAGCCGACATTATATAAACCTGCTAACTCGCCTGTCACAAACTCAAGCAAAGCAGATAAAAAGAGCGACGCGCTAAAAACTCCTGCTCATCGTAGTGACACTGATGCGCGTTTTGAAGAAGACGCTCGCGACTTGCATCGTATCTTGCCCGCCTCTCATAAAGTCTATATCGAAGGCACGCGTCCTGATATTCAAGTGCCCATGCGCAAAATTAGCCTTGACCCTACTCCAGTACAAGGTACTCCTGAGAACGAGTGGGAGCCAAATCCAGCATTTTATGTCTACGATACTTCTGGCGTCTATACTGATCCCAACATTCAGATTGATCTAACCAAAGGCCTGCCCAAATTACGTGAAGGCTGGATAGCTGAGCGCGGCGATACTGAACAGCTAGATGGCTTGTCCAGCTCATATGGTCTAGCGCGTGCGCGTGATATCAGCACCGCCAATCTAAGATTCGCTCATATTGATAAACCGCGTCGTGCCAAAGATGTCGCTGGTAAAGCAGGCAACGTCACGCAAATGTACTATGCGCGCCGTGGCATCATTACTCCAGAAATGGAATACATCGCCATCCGCGAAACCCAAAAGCAACACGAGCTGACCGATATGCGCCAACATGATGGGGAGAGCTTTGGCGCGAACACTCCTACTGTCATAACTCCTGAGTTTGTGCGCTCAGAGGTAGCAGCAGGACGCGCAATCATTCCTAATAATATCAACCACCCTGAATCTGAGCCCATGATCATCGGTCGTAACTTTTTGGTTAAGATCAACGCCAATATCGGTAACTCAGCGCTCGGCTCCTCTATTGATGAAGAAGTCTCTAAAATGACGTGGGCGACACGTTGGGGCGCGGATACCATCATGGACTTATCAACAGGTAACCATATTCATGAGACTCGTGAGTGGCTGATTCGCAACTCACCGGTACCGATTGGTACGGTTCCTATTTATCAGGCACTAGAAAAAGTCGATGGTGTCGCTGAAGATTTAACGTGGGAGATATTCCGCGATACGCTGATAGAGCAAGCCGAGCAAGGTGTGGATTATTTTACTATTCATGCAGGTGTTTTACTCGAATACGTACCGATGACTGCTGGACGCTTAACGGGTATCGTCTCTCGCGGTGGCTCTATCATGGCGCAGTGGTGTCTTGCGCATCAACAGCAGAATTTTCTTTATACGCATTTTGCTGATATTTGCGAGATTATGAAACAGTATGATGTGGCGTTTAGCTTAGGCGATGGCCTGCGCCCTGGCTGCTTACAAGATGCCAACGATGAAGCACAATTTGGTGAGCTACGTACCCTTGGCGAGGTAACCAAAATCGCTTGGGAGCACGATGTACAAGTAATGGTTGAAGGCCCAGGTCATGTAGCGATGAACCGCATTAAAGAGAATATGGACTTGCAACTTGAGCTGTGTAATGACGCACCTTTTTATACCTTAGGGCCATTAACGACCGATATCGCACCTGGTTACGATCATATTACTAGCGCTATAGGAGCTGCGATGATTGGCTGGTTTGGTACCGCGATGCTCTGTTATGTGACCCCAAAAGAGCATCTGGGCCTGCCCAATAAAAAGGATGTCAAAGACGGTATTATTACTTATAAAATCGCCGCCCATGCTGCTGATCTGGCTAAAGGTCATCCGGGTGCACAAGCACGTGATAATGCCTTATCTAAAGCCCGTTTTGAATTCCGCTGGGATGATCAGTTCAACCTAGCACTCGATCCTGATACTGCCCGTGAGTTCCATGATGAAACTCTACCAAAGGACGCACACAAGACCGCACACTTTTGCTCGATGTGTGGCCCGAAATTTTGCTCAATGAAAATCACCCAAAATGTACGGGAATATGCAAAGGGTTTGGAGAATAAAGGGGTTTAAAAACTGCCTGATTATTCTCACAAAAAAGCCTAGCGCTATTAATAGTTGCTAGGCTTTTTTCAGTTAATTTTTTATTGAAGTATTGAAGTTACGAAGACTCTATAATTACAGGGATTGCTTGACGTAGGTAGTTATCCCAGAATTGTTCTCGATTGGGTACATTTTGAATATTCTGCAAGAATCCTAAGCATTCATCAGCAGATAGTTTAAGATCAACACCGCGCAAGAGTCCAATAACCCCACTAATCATATTCAAATTGTCTATTTGTTGAGCGTTCAAGAGACCTGCATCGTCATTTAAGCTAACCTCCCTCCAAAGTTCTTTCGTTATCTCTAAACTTTTAGTTAATTTAGGGTTATTTTCGAAAATTTCTTCTCCAGTGATAATCATTTCATGACTCAAATCTGGAGCATTTTTTTCGCAACTATTAATAAAAGCATTAATGGTAAAATACATAAAGTTAGCTTGTAGTAACTCGTAATCAATGGTCGCTAAGTCAATACTTGCAAGCTCTCTAGTAAATGGATTGGATATTGGCTCATGGACACTGGCATTAAGTGTGCAAGGAATATATAGAGATGTTACTAAAGCTACTTTAATGAGCTTAGAGTTGATAGAGAGCATAGTTCACCTTGACGAGTAACAGCAAAAAATTCATGTATAGCATTAAAAAATCTCAGTAAGCAACAAGCCCGCTGAGATCATAAACCAACCCTACAAGACTCTAAATTCTAAACCTTTGACGCCTCATAAATCTCATTGATCGAAGTATCAATCGTATCAGCAAACTCTTTATCGCTTTGCTGTTTACTTAAACCCTCAGTAAAGGCGCGTGAGAAGCTAGCAATCATGCCAGGGTTTTGCTTAAGCTTATCGCATGCATCAGTACGGCTATAGCCACCTGATAATGCCACAACTTTTAGCACTTTTGGATGATCGATCAACTCTTGATAGAATCCCGCCTCTTCAGGCAAAGTCAATTTCAGCATAACTTGCTTATCATCTGCCAAACGATCTAAATTGTGCAATAGATTGGTTTTGAGTAGTAGCTCGCAATCGTGCTTTTTCGCGCTATTGATGTCTACTTCTGGCTCAACGATTGGCATGAGACCTTTAGAGATGATTTGCTTAGCGACGTCGAACTGTTGCTGTACGACTAGCTCAATACCATCGACATTGGGCTCATAAATAACCGAGCGCATCTTCGTACCAAATACTGGATATCTATTTGCTTTGTCCAGTAGCGCATCCAGATCAGGCATTGGACGCATCACTTGTACGCCGCTCATCTGTTCTGCTAAACCTTTATCCACCTTTAAAAAGGGTACGATATTTTTATCTTCCCATAGATAGTTGGCGGTGGGCTTGCCTTCAACCTCGCGATCCATAGTATCTTCAAATAGTATAGCGCCAAGGACACGTTCATTATCAAAGCAATCGCAGGTCATAATACGCGAGCGCATAGCATGTACTTGATCAAACATTGCCTCATCATTGTCATAGTCATCGCTGGTAACACCATAATTCTCCAAGGCCTTAGGGGTACTGCCGCCACTTTGATCGAGTGCGGCGATAAATCCTGAGCCCTCTTTGACACGTTGGAGCTGTTTGTTGTATTGTTCTTGATTTTCCATTACTTGTATATCCTATTATTATGATAAAAATAAATCGATAAAACAGTGTTAATAAAACAGTGTTAATAACAGATATTTATCGGTTGCAAATTACCTTAGCATATGACGTGCAAGCTGCCTATAGCCAATCCGTTAAAAAGTACGCTAAGCTAAAAATTAGCTCAGGTTCGCCATATAATTAGGGTCTATTGAACTTAAAAGCGCTATAGCGTGACTGGTATCTATTTTTAGCAGCCTCTGTCAGCGTAGACACAGCAAGCAATAAAAATTTATACCAGTTACGCGGCACAATAATACGCATCTGTTTTATCTATTATTAACTACGCCAAAAATAGCACCGCCACACAGCTGATTGCTAATACTATACCCAACATATTGATTCGATTAAGATGCTCTTTGAACACCCCAACACCGATGAGTGTTGCGACTGTGATAACCCCAACGTTCATACCTGTGAATACGATGCTTGGCGACTCAGAGAGCACTTGATGCGCGCGCACATAAGCGTAAATATTACCCATATTCAGCGCACCTAGTAGCAATCCAGCGGCTAAGGCTTTGCCCTGCCAGCGTACTCGAGTGATAAGTAAATATATAAACAGCAGTAAGCCTGCCAGCCCAAAGCTGACAAATAAAGTCAATGGAAAGGCCGCGCCTTGTTTAGCGACTTGCTTAAATAATATATCGATAGTGCCGTAGCCTATCCATACGCCAAATAGCCACAGTGGGGTATACAGTGCGTGTTTACTAACGGTAGTATTGTCATGAGTATTAGCCATCGTTTGCGTTGGTCGATATACTAAAGCGCCAAGCGCTAACACACCTAGCAGCAAGCCAAAGATACGTGTGCCAGTCAACACTTCGCCAAATAAGAGAAAAGCGGCGATAATCGGAATAATCAGTGATAAACGCTGAGCGGCGTCGGTGGCGACCATACCTACCGCTTCAATCGCTCGACCTAAGATCACAAACACTAAGGGTAACAAAACACCCAAGGCAACAATAATCAGCCAAGCGCCACCAAGATCGCTTATAGCACCCACTTCAGGCTTTAATAAAAATAAGGTCAATAAAAACGCCACAGGATAACCCGCAACGATAGTTTGACGAATATCTATATCGCGTTGGCGTAGCACCTTTAACAGTACCGAGACTGCAACACTACAAAGCACCGCGAGCGTTAAATACAGCATAATTATTTACCTTTTGAGCCTTAAATATATGGACGGTTGCTGTTATAGAGCTAAGATTTTATATCGCGATAATGATTGCTATAAGATACAGTGGTCAGGTCATCAAAAACCATAGAATGTAACAATATATGTCATTAATATCAATACCTATATTTTCCTAATACTATTTTATTCTTAACTCCTTATAAACATTTGATATAGCGTCCATTGCTCAAGCAATAATCAAGCAGATAACAGGTTTATTCCTATACGCTATAAATTACAATTAGCCTGCAAGGCAGATAGCTATATTTTGCTAAAATAGAGCGCTGTTTTATCTTTTAAATTTATGTAAATCTTAACCTCAAGTAAGCTCTGCCAGCGCTTATCTTGACGTATTGTTACTGATATATTGTTATTGCCTATGAATGCTCTATTTCGCTTTTTTGAAACACGCCTATCTGCCTTTCCCGATACTCCAATGCCACTGCCCTCACCTCGTGATGGGTTGATGAAGTTTTTGTGGGCCTGTACTAAAGGTCTGCGCGGTTGGTTGCTGCTATTTATGATCTTGTCAGCAGGTATTGGCATCTATGAGGCGATGCTATTTGCTTGGATTGGCAATATCGTCGATTGGCTAGGTATCTATACTCCGCAAAACTTGTGGAGTGAAAAAGGCGATATCTTGCTGTTAATGCTGGCGGTGATGCTAGTAAGTCCATTCTGGATTGCCTTATCCTCATTTATCCATTTTCAGACGCTCCAAGGTGTGTTTCCAATGCAGATGCGCTGGCGATTTCACCAGCGCATGCTGAGTCAATCGATGCAGTTCTATCAAGATGAGTTCTCTGGACGAGTATCTGCCAAGGTCATGCAGACTGCACTTGCCGTGCGCGATACAGTGATGACTGTCGCTGATATGTTTATGTACGTCACTGTTTACTTTATTACGACTGGCGTCATTTTGTTTAATTTAGACAGTCTGCTGCTGATACCTTTTATCATTTGGTTTGTGCTAGTTAGTCTGTGCATGTGGTATTTCATTCCAAAGCTTAAAGTAACCGCCATTGTCCAAGCGGATGCGCGAGCGCTAATGGTTGGACGCATTACTGATGCCTACGCTAATATTATGACCGTCAAGCTATTCAGTCATTCACGCCGCGAGCTAGGTTATGCCAAAAATGCTATGGGGCAGTTTTTAGGAACAGTGCATGCGCAGATGCGTTGGGTGAGCTATCTTGAGGTCTCCACTCATCTGATCAGTGTGATATTAGTTAGTAGTACTGCTGGCATCGGCTTATATCTATGGCAACAAGGTGCTGTTGGGGTCGGTGCTATTGCTGCTGCGACCGCGATGGCACTGCGGCTCAATGGCCTGACTCGCTGGATTATGTGGCAGACTGCCAGTCTCTTTGAGAGTATCGGTACGGTACAAGATGGTATGCGCACCCTATCAGCGCCGCAAACTATTGTAGACAAACCAAATGCGCCAAAATTAAAAGTGACCCAAGGGCGTATCATTTTTGATCATGTCGACTTTGGCTACGAAGGTAATAAAGACCTTGATGTTGAAGGCGCGCGTATTGACGAAATCCCGACAATGGAAACAACCGCTATAAGCTCAAGAGTAAAGCTGCTAGATGACTTTTATTTAGATATTAAAGCAGGAGAAAAGATTGGCTTAGTCGGACGCTCAGGAGCGGGTAAATCGACTCTGGTAAATCTGCTATTGCGCTTCTTCGATGTCGATAGTGGCAAAATCTTAATCGATAACCAAGCGATTGATCAGGTCACCCAAGAGTCGCTACGTCAACAAATCGGTATGGTCACCCAAGACACCTCCTTATTACATCGTACGGTACGTGAAAACATCGCTTATGGTCGCCCTGACGCTAGCGATGAAGAAATCATTATCGCCGCCAAGCAAGCGCAGGCTTGGGAGTTTGTCAAAGACTTGTATGATGATAAAGGCAATACAGGACTCGATACCCAAGTTGGCGAGCGCGGCGTCAAGCTATCAGGCGGACAGCGCCAACGTATTGCCATCTCCCGAGTTATGCTCAAAAACGCGCCAGTACTACTGTTAGATGAAGCCACTAGTGCGTTAGATTCTGAGATTGAGTTCGCTATCACCGAGAGCTTGAATGACATTATGGAAGGCAAAACCGTCATTGCAATCGCCCATCGCCTCTCGACTATCGCCGCTCTTGATCGTTTGGTGGTGATGGATCAAGGTCGTATTATTGAGCAAGGCAGTCATGATGAGCTATTAGAATTAAATGGTGTCTATGCTAGACTTTGGCATCGTCAAAGTGGCGACTTCTTGGGTGAGTTGGAATAGTAAACCATAGGTAATACATGACAAGGAAGTGCTCGCATGATCGAAGATTTTGCAAAAAGTATTACTCTTGATAATAAACGCGCTCGCTATTATGAGTTGAGCGAATTAAATAGCTCGGTCAATAAAGAGACTGACGATAAAAATTGCGAACGAGTCAAAGCACACTTTTATGGTGGTAATGGCTTCACTGTAGGTAATTATCAGCCTTTATTGATTGAGCTTGCTGCTGGTTTTGAGCTAAGCTCGCTTGCAATGCGTGGCTATTGGCATGATAAGCCGACCGCCCAAGTATTAACCCGTGAGCAAGACGCTGATATGCTGATTAAGTTTTTGGAGCAGACGCAAGATGCTCCTATCATCGCTATCGGTCATTCGCAAGGCGCGACGGCGACAGCTATCGCAGCGGCCAAACGTCCTGACTTATTCTCACAGCTTTATTTGATTGAGCCTGTCACCTTTACCAAGTCACAAGCGATTCTATATAAGTTAATTCCTCGCGCTATCAAGTTAAAGCGTCAACCCTTTAAAAGCGCTTTAGAAAAACAAACGATTTGGTCAAGCGTAGATGAACTCTATGAGAGCTTACGAGCAAATAAAGCGTATCGCCGTGTCTCTGATGAGCATCTGTATCTATTCGCCAAAGAGAGCCTAGTACAACAAAGCGATGGTAGCTATACCTTTATATTTAGCCCAGAGCAAGAGATTGCCAATTATTTTGGTATTCCCTATATCGATGGCGCTCTAAAGAAACTTAAAAAGATGAATCTTTCCTATCAGCTCATTGTTGGTAAACCAACTATTTTTATCAGCGATAAAGTCCGTAATAATTGGCGTAAGTTTGTGCCAGCCAGTCAGCTCACTACCCTGCCCGAAAATGGTCATCTATTACCGATAGAAGCACCGAAAGTATGCGCGGATACTATTTTGGCTTTACATAAGGCTGCCAATAGTTGAGATATAAGAAATTGTAAGAAAGTGATAGTGAGTAAGCACAATGAACGATCTTTTTATCCCTAAATCTACTGATAATCTCTTGCCCTATAATGGCGTGGTAAATGATTTGGGTATAGTCATTGATGAAGCTACTGAGCTTTATGAGCAATTGGCCACTGATCTACCTTGGCAAGCAGATACGGTCACTTTATTTGGTAAGACACATATCACTACTCGTCAGATGGTTTGGATGGGTGACAAGGGCTTAAGCTATACCTACTCTGGGCATGCGCGCAAAGCTATCGATTGGACACCATCCGTATTACAAATTAAAAAACAGGTTGAAGCAAAATTAGCAACTATCGGTATCAAAGTTGAATTTAATACTTGCCTGCTTAATTTTTATCCTACAGGCACAGATGGCATGGGTTATCACGCGGATGATGAAAAAGAATTAGGCGAGCAGCCGATCATTGCCGCACTGTCTTTAGGTGCTACGCGCAAGTTTGTTTTTAAACATAAAAAACTTAAGCATAAAAATAACAGACATCAAGACAAGCCCGTCAAAGTCGAGCTTTATCTTGAGTCAGGTCAGCTAATTGTCATGCACGGAGATACTCAGCAGTATTGGAAACATACCATTACTAAGACTAAAACCGTGCACGCGGGACGAATCAGTTTAACTTTTCGGCGGATGCTAACTGCCTAAGCTTGATATCTAATTAGGTTTGCTACCCACTTGGACTTTTACTACTTTAGACGTTTTGTCTATTCAAAAAACGCTGACGGTAGCACTGATATGCAGCCTCACAGACGCTTGCTGTGTAGCTAGCATTGACGCCACCTGCGACCACTGCACCTACCGCTGGTACTATCTGTGCCGCTTTAGTTTTGACCAAATTAGTCGCGACTTTTGTTGCGGTTTGACGTAATACCCGTGACATGACCTCTTCATTGATTTGATTGAGCGCCAAAGTTTCAGGGGCTTTGCCGTCGCTCTTCAAAGAATCATTTTTCGATTTATCACTATTTACTAAGCTAAAAGTATCATCCAGCGCGGCTTGTCGCTCATCACCTGAAGTAGACGTTGCTAACCCTAATAGCGACATCGCAAATACTTGCTCGTGCTTGGCAGTCATATCAAAACCGTAATAAGTCGCATATTCACTAATAGCACGCAGGTTGGCAGTAATTAAGCCGACCACATCGGCAGGAATGCCTGCCCAGCCGACTATGCCCGTTGTCACCCCTTGTGCGCTAGTCAAGGCAACATATTTGCTCTTAAATAATTTGACTTGGTTATCGGCGACTGCAATAGGTAGATTTTGAATATCTATGAGCTTCTTTATATCTGTACCATCGCTATCTGAGTCATTACGATAGGCTTCGATAGTATCTTGCACATCTATCGTCCAGTTAGCCGCGTCACTCAAGCTCACTATAGTTTTTTCAGTTGCTTGCTTAAGGGTATCACCTAGCTGCGGTACATTCATCAGCGCCTCGCCTGCCTTTTCAATAGGCATAGCCAAAGCAGCAAGAGTCTTATCTAAAATACTACTATCAGGATACATCCAATCTTCTATTTCTTGACGAGCTTTGGCAATATAAGCCTCATTATCGAGTGTTTGCTCATTCATTTCATTGTTAGCATTATTAACATCCATATTAGTTTCTCCAATATCCTATAAGTTAAAAGAATAAAAACAGCTCGCTCTATACTTGCTATCTTTAAAACTATAACAGTATGCTAAATTACCTTTTGTAAGAAAGTTCGTTAATGGGTATGGCTTTAGTAAATTAATAAAAGCAATGACTTATAACCCTTATTATTTTGCTAACACATTTAAATCACTTGAAGATTAGCAGTCATTTAAGCACAAAAAACGCAAGATAAAGGCAGCCTCTATCTTACGTCTTAGCATTTTTATCATTATAAGTTAGGTAGACACTTGCAGTACAATCTTACCAAAAGCAGCGCCCTTTTGAAGTTCAGTATGGGCGGCAACGACTTCAGATAAGGGGTAGCTGTTTTCGATATGCAGCTTTAGGCTACCATCAGCCACTTGTTGTAAAACGCGTGCCATATCCTCGCCATTAGGTTTGACGGCATAGCCTTCGATAGTTAGCTGATTGCTACCTGCGGCTTTTAGCTTATCAACCCAGATCGTAGGCAGCACATACACTCGACCATCAGATTTGATGGTGCTAAGCGCGCGCACACCAGCCTCATCGCCGACTAAGTCTAACAGTACGTCAGCTTGCAACTCTGGAAAGTCATCGTCTTTGGTGTAATCGATCCAACCTGTTAGTGCCTCTTTATCAACGAGCTGATCAAGCTTCTCGTATTTTTCAGGAGAGCAAATGACAGTAACTTTTATATTTTCACGAGTAATCTTTTCTGCTAATAGTTGAATGACCAATTGCCCAACCCCGCCCGCTGGTGCGTTCATCACCACATGCTCACCTGCTTTTATATTAGCAAAATCTACGAGTTGCACAGCGGTTTGACCGACACAAGGTAGCGCACCAGCTTGCTCTAGGCTAACGGACTCTGGCACCAGCGCTAATAGCTCAGCATCGACGGCGACATACTCCGCATAACAGCTACTATCAAAGCTTAGTGCGGCTACCTTATTACCTACTACAAACTTATCGCTGTTGCTAGCGACGACCTCACCTGCCACATCAAAACCTAAAATAGCAGACTTATCCTGCTCGAATTTGTTCTTACGAATGTTATCTGCGCCCCAACCTTTGCCTTGACGGGTTTTATAATCGACAGGGTTGATACCTGCGTAGGCGACTTTAATAAGCACTTGCTCGTCATTTAGTTCAGGAACAGCAACGCCATCTTGATACTGCATAACCTCAGGTGCGCCAAACTCAGTGATTAAGACAGCATGTTGCTGGCTAGGTAGATTGTTAGTAGACATAGAAATAATTCCTTTTTTATTTATCAGGTTTTACTTTTTACTAAATAGTTTATAACAAGGCCAACTCTGCACTGATTGGTAAATGGTCGGATAGCGTTGACCAAGGTTTCCCCGTATGTACCCACGCATCTTTGACGGTCAGATTACGCACATAAATACGATCTAGGCTCAGTACAGGTAGCTTCGCAGGAAAGGTCGGTAGCAGCTTGCCATGACAGTGTCTAAAGGCTTCTGTCATCCCAAGGCTATTGGCTAATTTGTCGCAAGACATGCGCTTCCAATCGTTAAAGTCTCCTGCCAAAATAAGCGGCTGACCATCATCGATCTCGTGACGCACATAATCGCTAATCGCTTGATATTGTTTGACCCGATCGCGCTCAAAGAGATTAAGATGAGCGCATAACACCACTACAGGCCGCTCCCATCCTATGGGTTGTACTTCGCAATGCAAGACGCCGCGCTGCTCAAGTTTGTTGACGCTGATATTGACATTATGCTTGGGATCTAACGGAAAACGACTTAATACCGCATTACCGTGATGACCATTTTCATACTCTGAGTTTTTGCCATAGCTGTTTTCTAACTGCAAAAACTCGCCAAACCATTCATGCTGCGATTGATCAGGATATTCGTTATATTGCATATTACGCTTAAGGTTCTGCCCTTGCACTTCTTGCAGACACAAGATATCCGCCCCTGCCATATCCAATGCTTGGGCGATGCCTTGCATCTTTACCTGACGATTCATCGGCGACATGCCTTTATGAATGTTGTAGCTGGTCAATACAAAAGAGTCTGTAGTCATAGGTCTAGTAGTCATAGCATAGAGTGAGTTAATAAAAAGCAGTAAAAACTAATATAGCAAATATTGCAAACTAACGTTTGTAATAACGCTCTATTAGAAAGCTCAAACTATCAACCATAATTATATTCTAAGTAATTGATAATATCTTGCGACTCATACATCTTGGTATCGGTATTAGGATCGATAAGATAAGGAAATAGCAACTCACCCTTAATCTCCTCATTCATCAAATGATCGCGTTTGCCGCCTTTGATAGGCCGGTATTCACCCTTAGTTAAATGAAAACCAAAAGCGCCGATATCTTGTAGGCGCTCGCGGGCAACATTATGATTGATATAGCCTACCTCAAGCTCACTCAAGGTTTCTCTGACCAAACGGCAAAATGGACTGGCTTCAAAACCATACAGATGTAGCGGCTGTTTAGGTTTACCACGAGCTAAATTTTTCTTAGGATGCACCGCTTTTACCCCACGCATCATGGAGGCGACACTTGCCGCTTTATTGGCTAATGAGGCGTTATCCTTTTTATTTTGGCGCTGGTACTTATCTGGGGTAAAACCTTTTTTGGAATAATTAGCAAATAGATGATTGATAATCGCTTGTGAGTCTAATATGTGATTATTCTCTTCACCATTAGCTCCACCCACATTGTTTTCGTCAATCAAAAACGGTACTTGTGCCTTACCTGCCAGCTCTTTTAGCTCGTCACGATAGACATGGCCTTTGTGCGGACTTGGGCGACTCTCATAGTCAAGGTTAAGCAGCGTCATGACTTCACGGACGCGGCGTGAATAAGGACAGGCCTCAAATTCGTATAAGACGAGTGATTTTTCAGGCTGCATGGGATTAGCAGTACCCATCACTCCACGTCCGCCACGCAATATCAATGAGGCAAATGCCTGCGCGCTTTTGATTTTATGACCAATAGCATTATTGGGGATAATCATGGTTGATCCTTTTTTATTTATAATAGACCTCTTGCAAAAGTAGTTGTAAGACACAACATATATTATTGAACTCTACTTACTTAATAGATATGCCAAACATAGATAAGCTACTCAAACAAAGTGACGCTGGTTTTAAACGCTACACTGGCATTCATAAAGCCACCTTTTATGACATGCTTGATGCCATGCAAGAGCATGAAGCATCTAAGACCAAATCAGGCAGACCAAGTGTGCTCAGTCTTAAGGAGCAGATACTACTCGCCCTGACTTATTGGCGTGAATACCGCACGCTTTATCATATCAGTATGGACTTTGGTATTCATGAGTCTTCTGCTAGCCGTATCATTCGTAAAGTAGAAGACATCCTGATTGACTCTGGCAAGTTTGAATTGCCTAAAAAGTTGCCTAGTCGTGTCGATGAGGATACCAATTGGTCAGTCGTCATTGTCGATGCCACCGAAACCCCAATTGAGCGTCCAAAAAAAACCAAAGAGACTACTATAGCGGTAAGAAAAAACAACACACCTTAAAAGCGCAGGTTATCGTCCATTGGCAAACAGGGTTGATACTTGATGTGCAAACCTGTAAAGGGTCAATCCACGATTTTAAGCTGTATAAAGATACTTGTCCTGATTGGTTACCTGAGAATACTAACTATCTAGCAGACAGTGGTTATCAGGGTATAGCAAATCTACATAACCAAACTTTCACACCATTTAAGAAACCTCGTGGTGGTCAGTTATTGGAGATATGCAAACAGGCCAATCACTATCTGGCAAAGTTCCGTATTGTGGTTGAGCACAAAATAGGCTTAATCAAGTTGTTTAAAATCGTGGCTCATAAATATCGCAACCGTCGTCAGCGCTATGATCTTAGAATGAAGCTGTTTGCTGGTATCATTAATTCCGAGCTTAGACTATGACTTTTGCAAGAGGTCTAATAGACAAAGAATGATGCTGATACTAAGCTTAAAAATACAAGGCATGCTATTTATTTCTTTTTGCTTTCTATAGGGTGTTTTTAAACTAAAAGAGCATTGATCCTTAGTGAATCAATGCTCTACTTTAGATCTATCTATACTTAAAATGACCTAATTAATAGCGAGTCACTAAAGCTATAGGCTGATCAGCGCCCATAATCTCCTCTGGTAAGAAGATAACATCGCCACCATTATGGATAACGTGCTCAATAATGACACCGATAGCATCATCAGTTACACCTTCTCCAGTAGCATCATCCACTAAGGCTAATGTCTGCGCCTTTTCATCGATTTTGGCAGGTTGGATATACCAGCGACGCACATATAAGGTCTCGCCTGCACCTTGGAACGCTCCCTGATAGACTTCTTGTAAGTCCGTGCGTAACATATTAGCGCCACGAGCTTTATCGATCTCACCCATCGCCTCAGTATGTAGCGAACTACGATACTCTTCTATCGCCTCTTGTACTCCGTCGATAATGTGCTGAGCGCTACCGTCATCAAGACGAGTGACATTGGTTACCGTTGCAATGATGTTTTCTGGGCGGTCACATACCTCTTTATAGTAGCCAACGTTTTTGGTATTACCGATAACGACAAGCGGCATTTTATGCTCGCCCCATAGCTCTTGGACGCTTTTATCAACTTGGTTAAAGTACTCTTTTAGATGAGCGCTCTCGTTATTCGCTGAACGGTCAGAGCCGCCATCGCTGGTCTTGTACAAGCCATTATTATCAATTGGGAATGGAATGTTTTCCATATTGTTTTGCTTATCTGAGTCTTTATCAAACTCCATGACCACACGATCATTTGACGCTTCAATTAAGCGAGCAACGTCACCCGTCAACACTACAGCATAAAAATGTACGGCACTTGCCATATCACGGACGAGATCACGAGTAGCAAAGCTATCTGATATCACAACGCGCTCTTTGGTATCAAGTGGCATACGAATGAGCTGGACATCATCAGTACTAGCAAAAATAGCTAATGTATCGAGGTTATAATTATGATTCAAATCTTCGGTAACTTTGTGAATGTGCGCTAAGATAGTCGATGCTGTATTTTTATCATATTCTTTATTCAGACGATCTTCGGCGACTTTAAGTTGATTTTTGAGGGCAATAGGATCTTGTTCATTAGCAGGATGCTCACGGTGTGTTTTCACAAAAATACTTACCGCTGGATTGGCTTTAGATTCACGTAAACTTTTGAGAGTTGCTTTCATAAAGTATGCTCCTAGTTTTATTATCTTTAGTTGCTGATTAACTTCTAATCCGCTCAGTATCGAATAACTCAATAATAAAAGGCTATATAACAGATGGTTGACCCATGTGTGATTAGCCGATGAACTTGTCCAAAATACTTTTTTAATTATTCTAAAGAGCTACAAGTAATATAAATAGCTATAAGTAATTAGACTCGTTCTATTGAGTATCCTACAAAGTCATTTTTTATTCAATTGTTGTTTGACTTTATTTACTAGCCTAACAAGTTCATCTGCTTTGCTATAGGGTTAGTTTGCAAGCAAATGATATGCTTTGTAAGTGTGTCCATCACTATTGTGTATTAACAAGCATCTTTAAATGCGACACTTTGTTTTGATTAACTATTAGAGCTATTATGTTGGGTTGTATTTGCAGTCAAACATACCCATTTTCTTATTCATTCAGCACTTTTACTTATTGATAGTTAATATCATTGATAGTTAACATGCTATTACTAACTCTATTTATTTTATAGCGTAACATTTTGATTCTCTATACTCATTTAATTACTACTATTTCAAGTACTACTATTCTTACCCTTTACTGCCTTTGGATCTTTTATGACTACTGTTATGACTTCTCAAAACTTGCATCTCGTTGACTTTGCAGCGACTAAGCCTACTGAGCTACAGGCTCAAGTGATAGACGCCATTGATCAAGCTAATGAATTTTTGGATACGCTGTCGGTATTTCAAGATAAAGACTTTACGCCGATCAGTGCTGAGCAAGCGCTAGATGACGTGATGAGCTTTGATCATATCAATCTGGCCTTAGATCGCAATTGGGGTATCTTATCGCATCTCAATAGCGTGATGAGTAACGATGAGATACGTCATATCCATCATGAGCTGCTGCCGACTCTATCGGCTTATGGTACGCGCGTTGGGCAACATCAACCGCTATTTGATCGTTATCAAACCATCAAGAATGACAAGGCATTCTTTGACCAGTTAGAGCTTGCGCGCGCTCGTGCTATTGAGCTAGCTATTCAAAAGTTTGAGTTATCAGGAGTGGCACTACCTAAGGCTGAGCAAGATAATTTTGCCGCGATTCAAAGTAAACTATCGACTTTGTCAGCGAAATTTTCAGATAATATATTAGATGCCACCCAAGCTTTTATGCTACCTATTGAGCAATCACAATTGGCGGGTATCACTGAAAGTGGACTTGGATTGTTGGCTGATACAGGTGAGCAGTATAAAGCTCGAATGCTGGAGAAAGAGGAGTTAACCCAAGCTGAAATCGATGATTTGCCTAGCCCTTATTATGTCACCAGCCTGAACATTCCTGTATATATCGCGGTGATGACTCACGCTGATGATCGCAAGCTACGTAAGACGCTATATCATGCTTATGTCACTCGTGCCTCAGAGTTTGATAAACACATCAATGCTAAGGGCGAGTCACTGAATAACGCTGATATCATGAGTCAAATATTAGATCTTCGTCAGCAAAAGGCGCAGCTATTAGGCTTTGACAATTATTCACAAGTCTCGCTATCGACAAAGATGGCGGATAATGTCGCCGAGGTTGAGAAATTTTTACGCGATTTAGCCGTGCAAGCTACACCGACTGCTAAACAGGATCTAGAGCAGCTGCAAGACAGTGCCAAAGACTATGGTATTGATGATTTGCAACCTTGGGATAATGCTTATATCGCTGAAAAGGTGAAGCAAAGCAAATTCAGCTTATCACAAGAAGAGATTCGCCCTTATTTCCCTTTGCCAAAAGTTCTCGATGGGCTATTTGCTATCGTTGAGCGTTTATATGGTATTACCGTAAAAGAGCAACAAACTGGACAAAACGAAACGACTAATATCGCCACGCTCTGGCATGACGATGTGCGCTTTTATCAATTGTTTGATGCTGATGATAGCTTAGTCGGCGGCTTTTATTTTGATCTATTCGCTCGCAGCGGTAAACGTGGCGGTGCTTGGATGAGCGGTTTTCAAGCGCGTTATAGTCATGACATTGAGGGCTATCAACAGCTACCCGTGTGCTTTATGGTCGGTAACTTTACCCCAGCGCTGGCAGGTAAGCCCAGCTTACTGACTCATAATGAAGTGTTAACCTTGTTCCATGAGTTCGGTCATGGGCTGCATCATTTATTGACCCAAGTGAGTGTCGGTGATGTCGCTGGCGTCAATGGCGTTGAGTGGGATGCCGTTGAGCTGCCAAGTCAGTTTATGGAAAACTGGGCGTGGGATGCTGAGGGCATTGCGCTGATCAGTAGCCATGTTGAGACTGGCGAGCCATTACCACAAGACAAGCTTGACGCGCTACTAGCTGCCAAGAACTTCCAAAGCGGTATGCAAACCCTACGTCAAATTGAATTCTCTTTGTTTGATTTACTCATTCATGCGCAGACGCCAGCGCTTGATTACGAGGGTATTTTGCAGACTTTAGAGTCCGTACGCGATGATATTGCTATTATAGAAACGCCTGACTATAATCGCTTCGCTAATGGTTTTAGTCATATCTTTGCTGGTGGTTATGCGGCAGGCTATTACTCGTATAAATGGGCCGAGCTACTATCAGCTGATGCTTTTAGCAAATTTGAAGAAGAAGGTGTTTTTAATGCTACTACAGGTAAAGCGTTCCGCGATACTGTGCTCTCAGTCGGTGGTAGCTTGCCTGCCAAGACTAACTTTGAGAACTTCCGTGGACGCAGCGCCAGTATCGACGCCTTGCTACGTCATAGCGGCTTTAATGATGCCAGCAATGTTGATAGCAACAATAAGGCGGCCAGCTAAATGCGCTATCAATCACCACAGCCCAAACGTCGGTTTTTAGCGGGTGTCAGCTGTCCTAAGTGTCAGGCGATAGATGCGGTAGTACAAGTCAATATTACTGATCCGACGCCTGATGAATATATTGAATGTACGCAGTGCGGACATAGCGAGCATCGTCCTGATCCTGATTTGATAAGCGCTAAAAACAACGCTGAGGATCAGCTGGCTCGTGATGCTATGGCGACTGGTACGAGCGGCACGGTAAAGTTTAGAAATTAAAAGTTCAAGAACTAGGTGATACCATTTCCAAAATTAGAGTAGCGCGACAAACTTACGCAAGCACTACATCTAGTAGACTGAGTTTAACAATGTCAATCGCACCTTTTGGATTTGGTATAAGTATTGGGAGGTAAATACCATAGCTATTATTGAGCAAACTCATAGCCCTATTTTGAATAGTAAGGCGCAAGTATTGTTATTGCCCGTTAATAGCGCTGGCATATTACTCGATCCAGTATTGACACGCTGTAAGACGCTATATCCTGATAACTATCATCGCTATCATCGCGCTTGCCGTGATGGTAGCCTATCAGTCGGTAGTTGCCTGCTGCATAAACGCGAGCATGAACGCGCAGGACTGAGTGCTAATTCTAATAACAATCAGCCTATTTATATTGCCAATCTTGTCATATCTGATCACCCTTATCATCCTACACGCACGCGCTGGCTAGTGGCGGCTCTTAATGATTTAGGTCAGCAGCTTATGCCGTTGATACGCTATAAAGGCATCCGCAAGATGTCCGTATTGACGCGGCCGCTGATATCTAGTAACCAGACTGTCAGCAATTCGTCTAACAGTGAAATAAGCGATACTGATCTGAGCATTACTAATACAGTGCCTTTAGAGTGGCAGTCTACTACCTTGCCCCTACTGATTGAGCATCTACAAGACTTGCCCAAATTACGTATTGAGCTACATTTACCTAAAAGTATCGATATTTCAAGCTAAAAAACAGCATCAAGAAATAAGGATAAGTCCGTGACTTCACCCACCCTAAAGTATATCGCCCATTATCCTGAGCATATTCAAACTCAAGCGGCGCAAATGATTAGCACAGGAACGCTGGGTGATTATATTCACAAAAACTATCCAACCAGTCATGAGGTACAAAGCGATAAAGCGCTGTATCAGTATATTAATGAGATCAAAAACCAATATATGCGTAAAAGTGGCCCACTCACCCAAGTCAGTTATAACAGTAAGCTTGCGGTACTAAATCAAGCATTAGGCATTCACACTTATCAGTCGCGAGTCCAAGGCAGCAAGCTTAAATCTCATAATAGTATTACGGTGGCCAGCCTATTCAAAAAAGCGCCACCTGAGTTCTTAAAGATGATAGTCGTGCATGAGCTGGCGCACTTTAAACAAAAAGATCACAACAAAGCCTTCTATCAACTCTGTTGTCATATGGAGCCCGATTATCATCAGTTTGAGCTAGATACTAGGCTTTGGTTGCAGTGGCAAGAGCAGTAAATTATTTAGCTCACGTAAGATCTTTGTAGAGGTAGTTTGTAAAGACATAGTACTGCTATGTTTCCTTCTGTGGCGCTTAAACAGTACATTTATATCCAGCTATTGCTTAAATATTTTTCTTATCATATTATCAAGCCCAACTAATATATCTTATAAATATTTAACTTAAAAAATGAGGATTAAAAATTATGTCAAACAATGAAAATAAAAAATCAGTGCAGAATAGTGCAGTAACTGGTGTAGAAGTGGTAAAAGACGATACTGTCGTTTACGAAGATGGCGACTTTGAAGAGTATAATACTGAACATGATCTAGAAGTTGACACCGATGCTACGCTTGGTGAGGATGACAAAGATTCAGATAAAGATAGCAAATCAAAAGAAGGTAAGTCTGACAAATCAGATAAGAAAAATAAAGATAACAAAAATAAAGATGACAAGAAATCTGATAAAAAAGCCAATGATAAAGACAGTTCTGACGAAGATGACAAAGCGGGTATAACGATGGCTGGTATCTATCAATGGGCGACTAAGCTTAGAGAAGATTTTAAATCTGACGCGGTAGATATGAAGCATGATGTCTCTGAAAAAGCGACTGCTATGATGCTTGGTAAATTGCTAGATGCAGTCGATATGGAATTAGCTGCTTTTGATAAGAGCTTAGATGTCGCTAAAAACCTACTCGCTACGGCAGAAGAGCGCCGCAAAAAGATTGCTGCCAAAAAAGATAAGTATCAAGGCATGATCGATAAGTTAGATCAAGAGTAATTGGTTTAATTAATTAGTCAGTTAGTGTCAAGCTTTATGAATCCAGTGTTAGGCGTTTAGACTAAGCGTTTGACACTGGATTTTTTATACTTTTTTTAAGCTCTTGTTAAGGCTTTCTTTAAAAAATGATCAAATATAAAAGGTCCAAATGGTAAGAACGAACCGATTACACCAACAGGCATGGCCCATAGTGGTGTTTTTATTTTAGTGACCACTATCATGAGCATAACGATATAGGCGATAAACAACACGCCATGACCCATACCGATATACTTTACGGCCTCTTCAATACCCATCATATACTTTAATGGCATAGCAACACCGAGCAGTAGTAAAAAGGAAGTACCTTCTAGATAACCTACGATAGTAAGGGCCTTTAGAGTAGTAAGTTGATCTTGTTTAAGAGTAGTGCTATGACTAGAGAGCTGAGCCTGTGACACTTGATTTTCCTTTTGTTATGATCAATAAATAGTAGCTATGATACTGGCTTTACCTGTTACTTTGAAGGGCTAAGTCGTGCTAACGATGACTAATCAATACAAATAAATCGTTAACTCTACTAACCGCTTTTTTGGAAAACTTTATGCTTATTAACGCCGACTTTTCACAACGTGCAGCTTTAGCCTTTGAGGACTATCAGTGGGTTGATTCACCACAAAAAGGCGTTGAGCGCGTCATGCTTGATCGAGTAGGCGCAGAAAAAGCCCGTGCTACCAGTATTGTACGCTATGCGCCCGATTCATACTTTCCCCATCATCTGCATCCTGGTGGCGAGGAGATACTCGTACTATCAGGTACTTTTTCTGCGGATGATATCGATTATCCCATAGGCTGGTATATACGCAATCCACCGAAATCAGGTCACAAGCCTTATAGTGTTAAAGGTGCTACCATTTTTGTCAAACTCTGGCAGATGTCTACTGATGAGCACCAGCATGTGGCTATCGACACTACAGACGATAGCAACTGGTACTCACAAGGCGATCGTCAGATTTGTCCGCTATTCTCTAATGACTATGAGCAAGTAAGCTTACAGCGACTGATTGCAAGCCAGCCACTATTTACGACTGAAATAGTAGGCGGTGCAGAGCTGCTAGTAGTAACAGGCGAACTGATTGAAAACGGGAAAAATTATCAGTCTGGCAGTTGGTTACGCTTCCCTGTAGATACCACGCCACAAATAAGCGCAGGCTTAAAAGGTGTCATAGTCTATCTTAAAACGGGACATCTAGCGCAGATAAAACACACGGATATGACAGCGTTGCTAAATTAGTGGATAAGATATCAATTGGTAGCGAATGGTCGCGGCAGTTCTCTGGCTATACGGCTGGTGCTATTGATGCACAAGTATAGCGGCACGAAACCTGACTGATTTTGATCAAAAAAAGCTTTAGCAACAAGCTATTTAGCAATTAGCGCTCAATTAGCTCAATTTAGAAACGACCTATCAAGGAGACTACGATGCACATCGGCATTTTAACGCTAACTTTTACCCTACCGGGATGCAGCTCCCTAAAAGAAAAGCGTCAGCGTATGGGCGGTCTGCATGAGCGTATTGGACGTAATCCTGCGATTGCGGTGTGCGAGAGTGGCGAGCTTGATCGGCATGACGCTAGCGAATGGTCATTTGTAGTCGTAGCGACTTCTAAGCGCAAGGCTGAATCGTTATGTAATGAGATTGAAGAAAAGGTGCAGCGTACGGTGGATGCAAGGATAATGGATGTGATGCGAGAGTTTATTTAAAACTAATTATGGCTGCAATATCTGCTCATCACCCCTAGATAAAATATACTTTACTATATCCAATAAAAACGATTGATTCCGTACTGACGTAAAATGCAAAAAATTAATCCTTGCCATTAATGGTAAGAGTTTTACTGACATAGAATATGTATCGCTAAACCATACTGTTTCGATAGCTAAGTTATATATGTTTTTCAGCCATTCTTATGGCTAGCTTTAATAGTTCATCAGATGTCATATTTTTTAAAGGCTCTACTCTATCAGGATCGCCCTTTTTTATAACTTGTCTCATAACGTCCTGCTCGACGGGCAAGTTGGGATTTTTGGCATTATTAATATAATCTTGCATCAACTCACGCATGACCAGTGACTTGGTGTATCCATTCTGCTCGACCACTCGCTTGAATTCGTTTGCCAAATCATCATCACAACGAATATGAATAGATGTTTGTTTAGGTTTATTCATTGCGCTTTAAACTCCTCTGGATAAGATTAAAGTTTCTTCTATAATAGACCACTATTAATAGGCTACTTATCTATTTCTACTGTAGCAGTTGTAGCCCACTTTGCAACACATAACTAGCATATTTAAACTAACCAATAAATTATTATAATATTTTATTCGGTAAATTATTATTCAAAGGTTTTAATCCGAAAAAACAGACCAGCCTGTTTTTTCTACCAGCATCTCTAATGCTTTTAGTCCAAGCTTTGAGTTTCCTACTGGATCAAGCCCTGGCGACCATACCGCAATGGAGCCTTTGCCTGGCGCAATCGTTAAGATGCCGCCACCTACCCCACTTTTACCCGGCAAGCCGACACGATAAGCAAACTCACCAGAGCCATCGTAGTGACCGCACATCATCATCAGCGAGTTAATCCGTTTGGAGCGCTGTGGGTTAATCACTCTCACTCCAGTATGTTGATTGACACCATTAGACATCAAAAATCTACCTGCACAAGCTAGCTGCTGGCAACTCATCGCAATCGAACATTGATGAAAATAAATCCCTAAGACCTTATCTACGTCATGCTTGATATGACCAAAAGACTTCATAAAATGGGCTAGTGATGCGTTACGATCTTTGTGCTCCATCTCGGATGCTGCCACTTTATCATCGAAACGGATTGAGTCATCATCAGCGATAAAATGCACGAACTGTAGAATCTCAGCCAATATCTCTTTGGGTTGATGCCCCATCATAATGGCGTCGACTACCGCAATTGCGCCAGCATTAATTAGTGGATTACGTGGCATACCTGATTCATATTCTAATATGGTAATTGAATTAAAGGGGTCACCCGATGGCTCACGGCCGACATGGTTCCAGAGCGCATTGCCTAACTTGCCAAGGGCGATGGTCAAAGTAAATACTTTGGAGATACTTTGAATAGAGAAAAGCGTACTGGCATCACCCGCTGAATAGACTTGTCCATCAGGTGTCGCAACGCTAATCCCGAACTGATTGGGATCGATATGAGCGAGCTGTGGAATGTAGTTTGCCACGTATCCACGTTCAGTCTCACTGGCCATCTGAGCGGCAATATCATCAAGTATCTGTTGCATATTCATTAGATAACCGTATTTTTACTAATTTTTTAAGTATTAATGATTTTAGCTGAATAACTGAGGGTAAGGAGGGTTTATTTATTTTTACCTTAGATCCGCTTTTATTTTCAGAAAATAACTTTCATACACAAATCATTTTCTAAAGATTGGAAGGATTTTTCGATACCTATCCTATGTGCTCTTGAAGAAGAAAAATAATTTAAGCAGTCAATACAGCATTAAAAAAACAAGTTACAAATGAATAGATAAGAATAAAAAGACAGAATGAGGTAGCATTGAAAATTCAATAAAAATTTGGACATAAGGGAGTTAAGAAATGAAGGGAATCACACATTTTTCGAACAGTTTGATGGAAAAGTATTTACCAGATCCATTTTTATTCGTTATCATCTTAACCGTCGTGATTTTCGGTCTAGGCTTAGGCTTAACCGACTCCTCACCTTTACAGATGGTAGCTTTTTGGGGTGAAGGGTTTTGGGCATTACTCGCTTTCTCAATGCAAATGGTGCTAGTGCTTGTCACTGGTTTCGTATTGGCAAGCAGTCCGATATTCAAAAAAGGCTTAGGGAAATTGGCGAGTTTTGCAAGCTCGCCAGGTAGTGCGATTATTTGGGTAACCTTAGTATCACTTGCAGCAAGCTGGATTAACTGGGGGTTTGGATTAGTTATTGGTGCGTTGTTCGCAAAAGAATTAGCGAAGCGTGTTGAGCACGTTGATTATCGTCTACTGATTGCCAGTGCATATTCTGGGTTTATTATTTGGCATGCTGGATTTTCTGGATCGATTCCGCTGTCAATTGCAACAGAAGGGCATCCATTCGCTGACAAAATCGGTATTATTCCAACGAGTGCGACTATTTTTGCTAGTTACAACTTGATCATTGTCGTAAGTTTGGTGATTATTGTTCCTTTATTAAACCGTTTTATGATGCCAAAAAAAGAAGATACCGTGACCGTCGATCCGAAGCTTCTAGTTGACCCAATCGTTGAGGAGCTTCCTGAAAAGTCAGCTATGAGTCCAGCAGAACGTTTGGAAAATAGCTGGATTTTATCCATGGTAATCGGTGTAATGGGAATTGCTTTCATTGTTTATTATTTTGCACAAAATGGATTTGCCTTAACCTTAGACTTAGTTAACTTTATGTTTTTATTTCTTGGAATTATGTTCCATGGAACGCCTCGCAAGTATCTTATTGCTGTTCAGGAAGCGGTCAAAGGAGCAGGAGCCATTATCGTTCAGTTTCCATTTTATGCAGGCATTATGGGTATGATGACGGCATCTGGTTTGGCAGGAGTGATGTCAGACGCGTTTGTTAACGCTTCAACAGTGGACACACTGCCACTTTTTGCTTTCTTAAGTGCAGGACTAGTTAACTTTTTTGTTCCTTCAGGTGGTGGGCAGTGGGCTGTACAAGCACCGATCATGTTAGAAGCTGCAGAAGTGCTTGGTAGTGATCCTGCGAGAGTTGCTATGGCTGTCGCATGGGGAGATGCTTGGACAAACATGATTCAGCCGTTCTGGGCATTACCAGCGCTAGCAATTGCTGGCCTTAAAGCTAAAGACATCATGGGATTTTGTGTCATTGTATTGATTGTCAGTGGCGTGGTGATTGGTTTAGGGCTGTTATTTTTATAGGTAAAAGTTAGAGTTTGTCAATCAATAATCGCACCAGTATTTCTATTTGCACTGTTCTAAGGAAATTCTAGGTTTTGACCATCACTCCTAAAATGGGCACTGAATTTCCTATATAATGTGGGCTATCTTATTGTTAATACTCCATTCAATTTAGGCTTTTTAGCAAAAAAGGGGTTTTATGTTTAACCAATCCTCGACTCGTTTAAATAAATACATCAGCGAAAGTGGTATTTGCTCCAGGCGAGATGCCGACCGCTTCGTTGAACAAGGTAACGTCTACGTCAATGGCAAGCGTGCTCAAGTAGGCGATCAAGTGGTCTCTGGCGATACGGTAAAGGTTAACGGCCAGCTCATTGAGCCGCGAGAGCCCGATGATTTTGTGTTTATCGTATTGAATAAGCCAGTGGGCATTGTCAGTACCACTGAAAGTTCTGAGAAAGATAACATCGTTGATTTCGTACGACATAGCACACGTATTTTCCCGATTGGCCGTTTGGATAAAGACTCGCAAGGTTTAATCTTTTTGACTAGTAATGGTGATTTAGTCAATAAGGTATTGCGCGCTGGTAATAACCATGAAAAAGAATATCTAGTGACGGTGAATAAGCCAATAACCGATAGTTTTATTGAAGGTTTGGCTGGTGGCGTGCCAATGCTAGGCAAGATAACCAAAAAGTGCCCTGTGACTAAGATCGCGCCTACTGTGTTTAATATTACGCTAGTACAAGGTTTAAACCGTCAAATCCGCCGTATGTGTGAGCATTTTGGCTATGAAGTCGTCAAGCTTGAGCGTACGCGGATTATGAATGTCAGTCTGAAAGGGACTCCTGTTGGCGATTGGCGCGATTTGACCGAAAAAGAGTTAACAACTTTACTTAAATCTATAGAAGACTCTTCTTCACAAGACAGTCATTCGGGTAAGAAATCTAGTAATACACCACGAAAAAAATCTCGCTCTAATAATAATAGCAATAACGCATCAAAATCACCTGCAAACTCAAAGGGTGCAGCAAAAGGCAACGCTAAACACTCCAAGGATGGTGCTAGTAAACCAGCAGGTTCTAAAGGCAGAGATAAGCGTCCTTTTAATGATGGTAAGAAATCTGGCGGTAAAGGCAGACCTGCTACCAATGGTAAGCGTCCTGCAAGAGGTCGAGGATCTAAGCGGTAGCGATAATTGTTGATAAAGAATGGTTAAGTAATTAGTTCGCTTGATGATCTACACTTTGACACAATCCTTTTAAAATTATTTTCATATATTTCTTTGTTAGCAAATACAAAGTAGGTAAAAATATGACATCACTTTATAAATCCATATTAATAGTCATTGGCACTTTTACGCTGATATCTTGTAATGCGCCAATCAACACTGATGGTCAAGACCAAGTTTATAATCGTATTGATCTAGAAGCCAGTGCCGTGCAAAGAATCGATAACGACGAGATGGAAGCGTTACTGTTTGTAGAAAAAACAGCATCCAATCCAAAAAGTTTAACCACTCAAATTAATCCTATAATCAAAACCGCTTTAGAAAAAGCTAAAGCCTATCCTGATGTCAAACTCGCCACTGCTAGCCAAAATACTAATCCAAACTACGACTACAAAACTCAAAAAAATCAATCCTGGTCAATGCGTAGCGAGCTTAGGCTGATCAGTAATAATTTTGCGGCGGCAGGTGAATTGATCGGTGCGCTACAAGAGTCAGGATTGCAAGTAGCCAGCATTGATTTTAAGGTCTCTGATAGCCAGCGCCAAAAGGTTGAAAACGAGATGATCACCCAAGTGACCGAGAGCTTTAAACAGCGCGCTGAGGTCGCTAAAGAGTCATGGGGCGCAAAGGATTTTAAGCTAGTGACATTAGCGATTGATAGTAATACAAATATGCCAGCACAGCCTTATTATGGCGATGCCAGTTATGCGGCAATGGAATCTACCGCTGCCAGTGAGCCTGCGCCAATAGCGGGCGGTGAGCAACGTATAGAGATGGTAGCCAAAGGAGTAATTGAGTTGGTTAAGTAAGAAATTTGATATTGTCAAATTTTTAACTTTATCATTCTAATAACAATTACGGATTATAAAATACTGAATTGGATTATACGTTGCGCAATTATGAATATTAGTTTTTTCTTGTAAAATTTATCTTATTTTACGAATTAACGAATAGTAGGGAATTTTCATAATGAATTGTCCAAAATGTGGCTCAGATAATTGCCAACGTCTAGAAGTTGTGTATGAAGGTGGAACTCAAACAATTAATACGACTAGTCGTACAGCTGGTGGTGGTATTGCGAGGGGAGGTATAGGTGGTGGAGCTGCTCATACTACTACAAGCGGAACATCTCGCTCCACACTTGCAAGTAAAGCTGCACCGCCTGTAAAGCAAGGTATTGGGGCTTTCATCATTATGATTGTCATAGGCATTTTCATGTTAGCTGGAGGATGGGTTTTTAAGCTTTTAGGCATTGCCCTGATAGGATTTGCAATCTACCTCATGAGAAATGTGTTAAGTTATAATAAAAATGAATTCCCAGAAAAGTATAATTTTTGGAAAAATCAATGGATGTGTCATAAGTGTGGAGATATTTACCATAAGACATTTGATTAATGCTAATAACTTAACTTATAGATACCATGAGAAAAAGCAAGCTTAAGTTAAAAGCCTTTTTCAGAAACGATTAAGGCTTATTGTTTTTATCTATCCATTATAACTGCTTCATTTTCATCATTCGTTCCAAATACACATCTAGCAGCTTGAGGTAATTCATTGCCTAAAGCATTTTTAGCTGTAAAAGGCATTTCTACCACTATGTTACCGCTTGTACCTTTGTATGCCTTTGTACCCATATTCTCATCAAAAGCACTTGGGTAATTAAGCTGCGCTTTTACCATATCTTGGCAAGGTTTAATATATTGTGTAGGCTCACCAATCAACACATCACTTTCAGCTACGATTTCATTGGTATCATTAAGCTCATTTTGACTTATATAAAATCTTTGACCATTTGTGCAATCTATATAAAATATAGCTTCTTGCTGCGGTGTGCTTCGATTATCAGATAAGTCTGCTATTTCTGGTGAGTCACAACTTGGATTAGATGCAACGCGCTGAACAGCTAGAGGCATCATTCTATTAATATCATCTATCCAAGTTTTACCCCATTTAACATAAGTTCCAGGATATCCTTTTCCTGTTATGTCGTACGATACGTGGCTATAATCTACAGGTTCAACAGGAACTACTGGTTGTGACTCTATTACTGGCTGTGGCTCTGTTTGAGTATTATCTACTATAACAGGTTCAGCAACTTCTTCAGGCGCAGGAGAACAACCTACAGTAAATAATATAGATGCCGTAGTTAGTAAAATAAATCTCTTATACATTTCAATTTCCTAATTAATAACTTAGATCAACATACAAAGTGCAATATCAAAGAATAAGTGAACAAAAGACCTAGATGCGCTAGCTCGTAGGTTGATTTACAAACCGTTATTTTCAATAAACTCCTCAACAATGGTATCCCAGTTGCTGTAGAACTTTTTACTAATTACTTTACCTTCGCGATTAAGAGTATAACGTGTGATACTACTTTCATATGGATTGCTAGCGTCTGTATATTTATACATATTCATTACGCTTTGTTTATAGTAACAATCATCTAAAAAATAAGCATCCGTATAAGTTTGAATTGCAGCCGTATCATACTCAGGTTTGACAACATAGTTACCAGTTTTATTAATAATTCCCCATTTTCCAGTTTCATAATCACCTACACGAACAGCAGCTAGTCCCTCAGAAAATCTGCAAGCATCGTCCCACTTTGCTTTTATTGAGATTTCTCCTTTTTTGTTGACATACCCATAACTATAGCCGTCATTCCAATGATTATTTTCAGTATATTGAGCAAGCCCATCTGAATAGGAACTAAGATAGTTAAATTTAAGTGGAATGATATTATTACCTAATTGGTCAATAGCACCATATTTATCGTTTTTAATTACTATAGCTAGTCCATCTTTAAACTCATTTGCGTCTTGATACTGGTAAGGCACCATAAGTTCACGTTGCTTATTCATATATCCGTACTTACCATTACGATAAACAGCCACTAAACCTTCACTAAAATTCTTATAATAAGTACTCAAAACACCTTCAACTGCTTCATGCTCAATAGGTATAACTAACCTACCTGTTTGATCAATAAAACCTTGGAGATGTTTGTAACCACCATTCTCATTCTCTACAAGTGGCCTTTCTATCTTTCCAACGTAAGCTAAGCCATCAGAAAACTCACCGCAATCTTCATATTCCTTAATAGGTACAATAATTTCGCCTGTGTTGTTTTTATAACCACAATTCCATTCATCGTTGGACTCTTCATAAAATGGCTTTAACTCTGCTGCTGCAGTCGCACTGAACACTAAGCTTATAAAGCCAATACTAGTTGCTCTAATTATATTTTTATTTGCCATATAACCCTCAATAAAAAAGCTAAAAATTAGTTAATAATATATTAGCTATAATAAAGTTCATTTTAATTTTTATAGAACAATTTCTGACTTTTAAGTATTTCAGTTTATATATTAATTAAATATTACAACAAAGGAAACTGCGCTGACCAAATCAGCTTTAAATAACTAAGAACCACAAAAAAACCGCCCTAACCAAAAGCTAGAGCGGTTTTTCTAATTTAAACTAAACTATTTATTCAGCAGCTTGCGTTTGCTCAACGCCTTTCATAGTCAACTTAATGCGACCACGGTTATCAACGTCTTGTACTAGTACATTAACAGTCTGACCTTCTTTTAGATAGTCAGAGACATTCTCTACGCGCTCATCTGCGATTTGTGAGATATGCACGAGGCCATCAGTGTTCGGTAGGACGTTTACAAATGCACCAAAGTCAACGATACGTGCGACTGTACCTGCGTAAGTTTTGCCTACTTCAACTTCAGCCGTTAATGCTTCGATTTTGCCGATAGCGGCTTTAGTTGCCGCTTTATTCTCACCAAAGATACGGATAGTACCGCCATCATCGATATCGATAACCGCACCAGTCTCTTCAGTTAGCTGACGAATCATCGCGCCACCTTTACCGATGACGTCGCGGATTTTATCAGGGTTAATTTCGATGACCGCATAGTTAGGTGCATGAGCGTTGATTTCAGTACGGCTCTCTGGCAATACTTTATTCATCGCGTCCAAGATATGAATACGACCTGCGTGAGCTTGCTTGAGCGCTTGCTCCATGATATCAGGAGTGATACCTTCGATTTTGATATCCATCTGTAATGCTGTGATACCGTCTTTAGAACCAGCAACTTTAAAATCCATATCGCCAAGATGATCTTCATCACCTAAGATGTCAGACAAGACTGCGAAGCGTTCGCCTTCTTTGACTAGACCCATCGCGATACCAGCAACTGGTGCTTTGATTGGTACACCAGCATCCATTAACGCTAGACTTGCACCACATACAGACGCCATAGACGATGAACCGTTTGATTCAGTGATCTCAGATACCACACGGATGACGTATGGGAAGCGATCACTATCAGGTAGCATCGCTTGGACACCACGGCGCGCTAGGCGGCCATGACCGATTTCACGACGTTTTGGAATACCTTCACGACCTGTCTCACCGACTGAGAAATGCGGGAAGTTATAATGCAGCATGAAATGGTCACGGATAGTACCCGCTAATGAGTCGATCATATTGACGTCACGACTGTTACCTAGAGTCGTCGTTACCAATGCCTGCGTTTCACCGCGAGTGAATAGCGCTGAACCGTGCGTGAATGGCAGTACACCGACTTGCACATCAAGCGCACGTACCGTATCTAGATCTCGACCATCGATACGTGGCTTACCAGATAGGATGCTATCACGAACCGTACGATACTTAAGATCGTTATAGATGTCTTTTAGCTCAGAGACATTGTTGCTGTAGCCATCAGACTCAGCATCGCCTGCTAGTGCTGCGATAGCGGCATCTTTGATTTCATCAAGCTTCGTATAGCGATCTTGCTTATCTTTAATGCTATAAGCGTCAGCGACTTGCTCGCCGAACTGCTCTTTCATACCTTTTTCTAAAGCTTCATCATGCTTTGGCGCTTCGAACTGTTGCTTGGCCGTGCCGATTTCTGCTGCCATAGAGGCAATATTATCGATGACGATTTGCTGTTGCTCATGACCGTATAGTACCGCACCTAACATTTGATCTTCTGATAGCTCTGCCGCTTCTGATTCAACCATCAGTACTGCGGATTTGGTACCAGCAACGACTAAATCAAGATCGCTTGTTTTAAGCTGCTCAATCGTTGGGTTCAGTACATATTCGCCATTGATAAAGCCGACACGCGCTGCGGCAACTGGGCCATTGAATGGCGCATCAGAGATAGCTAGAGCAGCTGAAGCACCGATTAACGCTGCGATATCAGCTGATTGAGTTTTGTCAGAAGATACGACAGTAGCCGTAATTTGGACTTCGTTAACATAACCTTCAGGGAATAACGGACGGATTGGACGGTCAATTAAGCGTGAAGTTAAAGTTTCATTTTCGCTCGCACGGCCTTCACGTTTGCCATAAGCGCCTGGAATCTTACCAGCGGCATACATTTTTTCTTGATAGTTAACCGTTAGTGGAAAGAAGTTTTGACCTGATTTGGCCTCAGACTTGACCACTGCAGCGACTAGGACAGTGACGCCGCCCATATGTACCATGATAGAGTTGGCTTGACGGGCTACGCGGCCAGTCTCAATGATGACTTGTTGATTGCCATACTGAAATTCACGGGTGATAGTATTGAACATTGACATAAAATTTTTCCTAATGTTGAGTGTCTAAAGTGATAAAAGCGACTTTTATCAATACAGCCTCTAATATCACTCTTTATAATATTTTTATATGAATTCAAAATGCTGTCGTTTTAACGGGTTTGCAGCTATTTAGCGCTCACATACGGTTTTAAATACTGGTGTTCGTTAGTATATCTGCTCTGTGTACTAATTTAACGTGTGGCTCTATTGTGCTATTTAAATCAAACTATTCAAATTCGGTAATCCGTTGCTACTGACTATTCATGCCACAGTCAGCATTTTTGAGATATTTTCATCGTGCACTATTTTACAGTGATTTAAGGCTATTGACCAATTTATTGGTTTAATAAATAATAGCCATAAAAAAACGGCATGAAGCTATTTCATACCGTTTCTGTACTGCTCAATTCTTATAATGATAATACATAAGGGTTGTATTAACGACGTAGACCTAATTGGCTGATCAAGGTAGTGTAACGACCTAAGTCCTTACCTTTTAAGTAATCAAGCAATTTACGACGAGTGTTAACCATACGGATAAGACCACGACGGCTATGATGATCCGCTTTGTGAGCTTTAAAATGGTTTTGTAAATCGTTGATACGCGCGCTTAAAAGAGCAACTTGAACTTCAGGAGAACCTGTGTCATTTTCGCCGCGCTGATATTGAGCAATGATATTTTCGCGATCGGTATTCGTTAGCATAAATTTCTCCAGCAATGCTAATAATTCTACAGAGCTTCAAGTAGTTGAACACTCATAGAATAATAAGATAATAAAATAGTTCGCTGTCCATTCAGGATAACCCTGCATTACTAGAGTTGACCTATTAGCCAGCAAACCCAATACGGTCTTATAGTAGATAGTGTTTTATAACTAACTCTACTACAAACGTCAGCTATTATAGCAAAAAATCATTAGGCTTACAGCCTTTTTTGATAGTAATCTTTATCGTTATTTATTGACGTCATCTTGCTTGGCATTGCCACCTAAGTCATCATCACTCAATGGGGCAGTAGTCGCCTCAGCAAGACTATCAGGCGCATTATCAGTTGGGTCAATCTCATCAGCTAGCTCTTGAATTTTCTTCTCCTCAACATCCATCTCTTTATTCGACTTGTCCATCATTTTATTCCCTATATATTGATCACTATTGATATAAAGCTATTAGTGTAAAAAATGCCAACTGTTTGTACAGCTGGCATTCTTTATTGAAGCTTATTCATTATTACTTATCTTCTTTAGCGTTCTCAGCGATACGATCTGCTGCTGCATCAGTACCTTCTACATAATTATCTTCAGTTTGATTCTTTAAAGAATCTTGTGCTGCATCAGAACGTTGTTGCTCAAGTTTAGTATCGTTTGGATTAGGCTGTGACATAGTATTTTCCTTTTTAGTTTTGTGGTTATAGATCCGGCTAACTTTAAAATGGCAAAAGATCAAGACTGTTTTTATTCAGATAGTGCTTTATCGATAGCCGCAACAAAGTTATCAATGTCGTCAGGATTACGTGAAGTAATCAAATTACCATCGATTTGTACGGTCTTATCTACAAAATTTGCCCCCGCATTTTCAAGGTCAGTCCGTAGACTATGATAAGCAGTCAAAGTTCTACCTTTGGCGATTCCTGTATTGATTAGCGTCCAAGGAGCATGACAGATTACTGCTAAAGTCTTATTATTATCGTTTATAGCATTAATAATTTTATGTGCTTCTTCGTTACTTCGAATAGTATCCGCATTAACGGTACCACCTGGTAATACTAATGCATCATAATCTTCTACTTTTGCATCTTTAGCGAAAATGTCAGCGGTAAAAGTATCACCCTTATTGACATCTTGCTGCATAGCTTGTACTTCTTTATCTTTATTAGTGGTAATGAGAATCGTGTTGTAGCCTTTTTCTTCTAACTTATTATTGACATCCTCATACTCTGCTTGTTCAAAGTTATTATGTAATAAAAAAGCGATAGTCTTCATAATATATCTCTTATAGTGATAATAGTTTTATTTTGATCTATTGTTGTTTTAGTCGTTGTTTTTATTATTGTACGAGTTTTTTATTATTGTAATTTGGAACTTCCTTGAGCATATCAACCTTACCTTGATTGGCTTTTTTGACTAGATTATTAATAGCCAACAAAATAACTATATAAAAAAAGCAGGTCTCACCGTAGGCGAAACCTGCAACTAAATGTAGCGGAATGTGATTAGTGTAATACACTAGTAAATTATGCAGCGATTAGGTTATCGTTGAATCAGCTTTTTGGGTTGCAAGCGTCCATTAAGATTAACCGCTCCCAATCCTAAGAACTGACCATTTGTATCTATCAAGCGGATATCTATAGGCAGTTCATGCTCTGGGATATTAGCATTTTCAGTTTTTTGTACATCTAATTGAATGTTATCAATAATATATTGTTGCAACGTCGGCGTTAGCTGTTCGATTACGTTCAGCCGTTGACCCATCTTGATCCGTTCACATTGTTCTGAATCTAAAACCAGCTGAGCTTCGATATAAATACAGGCATCTATAGGTAATAACTGTACAAACCTATTATCAAACTCTAGCGCTTCTAGCTCTGGCAAGCTTATCGCATTATTAATACTAAACTTGCCAACGTCCAAGCGTCTTAAAGCGGTTAGATGACCTAATGTATCTAAAGCTTTAGCAATATCCTCACCTAACACCCGTACATAAGTCCCTTTAGTACAAGTCACCGTCAGCTCAATACTATTAGCACTAAGCATTGTCAAATCTAACGACTTGATAGTGATATCTCTAGGTGCTCGCTCAACCTCTATCCCAGCGCGCGCGTATTCGTAGAGCTTTTTGCCGTCTTTTTTTAGAGCTGAGTACATAGGTGGGATTTGCTGCTGGGCGCCCATGAACTGCTGAGCAATGCTAGTTAGTAGTTCATTATCGATAATTGGCACTGCTGTCTCAGCAATGATCTTACCATCCGCATCGCCTGTATCGGTCTGTTGACCCAGTAATATCGTTGCCTGATAAGATTTATCAGCGTCCAGTTGATAATGGCTGAACTTAGTCGCCTCACCTAAGCAAATAGGCAATAGACCCGTAGCCATGGGATCAAGAGTACCCGTATGCCCTGCTTTTTTACTGTCGTGAATAGGTGATTGAAACAGATACTTCACCTTTGACACCACTTGTTGGGAGGTCATACCTATAGGTTTATCAATTAAGATAACTCCAGAGACTTTTTGTTTAGAATATGGCTTATCACTTTGATGAGACGCTTGCTCAGACACTTTAGACATAGTAGCTATTTCTCTTGTGATTGCTCTTCTATCTGTGGCTCATCAATATTTAAGCCATCAGTATCTAAGCTATCAGTTTCGTTATCATCTGTTTTTGCATTGGCTTGACTGATTAGATCCATCATATAGTTACCACGAGCGGTAACTTCATCATAATGAAATCTAAGGCGCGGTGTCGTGCGCGTTTTGAGACTATGGCTTAATTCAGTACGCAAGAATCCAGCGGCTTTATTGAGTACCTTAATACTCTCTTCATGGTTGGTTATCGTCATAGCATCATTGAGCTCAGGCTCCATGACAGTGACGTAGATATCGGCGTAACCTAGATCAGGGCTGACTTTGACACTGGAGATAGTGACATATCCTGTTAGACGTGGGTCATTGACAGCATCGCGAATGAGTACCGCAAGCTCACGCTGGATTTGATCTGCTAAACGTTGGAGACGTTGATTCATTCTATTATCCTAATTGAAATATTGTATTTTTAATAAAAATTTAAACCGTTAGTTTGCAATAAAAAAGGCCTAGCAGGATTACCCTGTTAGGCCTAATAACATCTTATTAAGGCATATCGAAAATATGACTTTAATAGCCTATTTAGATAGTACGTGCGAACTCTTGAATCTCAAAGACTTCGATTTTATCGCCATCTTCTACATCATAGCCACGAACGGCTAGACCACATTCCATGCCTGTACGTACTTCACTAACATCTTCTTTATAACGACGTAATGATTGTAATTGACCAGTAAAGATAACTTGGTCAGCACGTAATACACGGATAGGTTTGTTGCGATAAATCGTACCTTCAACCACCATACAACCGGCAGCTGCACCGAATTTACTAGAGCGGAATACTTCACGCACATCAGCCACACCCAAGATTTTCTCACGATGTTCAGGAGCTAGCATACCACTCATGGCCGCTTTCACATCATCAATCAAACCATAGATAACACTGTAATAGCGAATGTCCATGTCAGCAGCATCTGCTTTACGACGGGCGGTAGTATCAGCGCGAACGTTGAAACCTAACAATACTGCCTCACTAGATTCAGCAAGAGTAACATCAGATTCTGAGATCGGACCAACACCTGAGCTAATAACGCGTACTTTGACTTCGTCGGTTGATAACTCATTCAATGCTGCCAATAGAGCTTCTAATGAACCACGAACATCCGTTTTCAGGACGATGTTTAAGAAGGACACATCGCCTTGTTCCATCTGCTCGAACATGCTCTCTAAGCGCATTTTATTCTGGCGCTCAAGTTGCTGCTCACGCTCACGATTGGCTCTAAAGTCTGCCACTTCACGCGCTTTTTTCTCATCAGTTACGACTAAGAATTCGCTACCCGCAGCTGGTGTATCTGGTAAGCCTAGGATCTCAACAGGAATAGAAGGACCTGCAGTCTGAATACGTTTGCCATGCTCGTCAACCATAGCCCGTACACGGCCATAATACTCACCGGCTAAGACTAGATCGCCTTGCTTGAGCGTACCTTTTTTAACCAATACGCTAGCAACTGGACCACGACCTTTTTCTAGTCTTGATTCAATAACTACACCTTGCGCCGCACCGTCCAATGGTGCTTCTAATTCCATTAGCTCTGCAGTCAAACTGATGTATTCTAATAGCTCATCGATACCTTCGCCTGTTTTGGCTGAGATACGAGCCATAGGGGTATCGCCACCCCAATCTTCTGAGACGACTTGCTTCGCCGTTAGCTCGTTTAATACACGATCTGGATCAGCGCTTGGCTTATCCATTTTATTAATCGCAACAATCAGCGGCGTACCAGCAGCACGAGCATGATCAATAGCTTCTTCGGTCTGTGGCATCATACCATCATCAGCGGCGACGACTAGTACGACGATATCTGTCGCTTGGGCACCACGTGAGCGCATCGCACTAAAGGCGGCGTGACCTGGTGTATCAAGGAAAGTAATAACGCCACGATCCGTTTTAACATGATAAGCACCGATATGCTGAGTAATTCCGCCAGCTTCGCCAGTGGCAACTTTGGTCTCACGAATCTTATCAAGTAGCGATGTTTTACCATGATCAACGTGACCCATGATAGTGACCACTGGTGGACGCGTCTGTACGTTACTACTGCGCCCATCAACGGCATCATGTAGATCGTCTTCAACTTTGGTATCGCTGACTGGAACTGGATTGTGACCCATCTCTTCGACAATAAGACTAGCTGTCGCTTGGTCAATAGTATCTGATTCAGTCGCCATTTCACCCATTTTCATAAGTAACTTAGTGACTTCACGAGCTTTGACTGCCATACGCTGAGCCAAGTCTGCTACAGTAATCTGTTCGCTAATCTCAACATCATAAACGATTTTTTCCACAGGTTTTTCAAACTTGTGTTGACCAGCCTGCGCTGAACGTAAGCCGTTCTTACGGTTTTTGACTTCACGCTCGTCTTGGTTTTTGCGGCGGCGCCCACGAGTACCCGTGCTGTTAGCACCACGCTTGATCTCACGACGCTCTTTTTCAAATGACTCTTCTAGTGCGTCGCCAACTAGACCTTCGGCCAATGGCTCATCTTTACGCACTTCAGCAACAGGCTCACGGTCCGTATATTTACCAGCCATCTTGCGCATTTGCTCAAGAGTACGCTTTTGTGCCTCTTTTGCTTGTGCTTGACGTGTTTCAGCTTCAATCTCACGTAAACGATTTTCTTCAACTTCGCGTGCTTCGCGTGCTTTACGCTCAGCTGCAGTTTCAACTTTTGGCTTGGTGGCCGCAACTACTTTTTTCTTAGGCTTATCTTTATCTTTGGTGATAACTTCGACAGCGTCTTTGCTACCTTTTTTGACTACAACCGATGAGTTAGCGACTTTAGCGCTTTTGCTGGTTGAGCTTTTGCTAGAGCCTAAGCTACTACGCATAGCTGCTAGAGTAGCCGCTTGACGTTCCTCAGCTTTTTTCTTCGCCTCAGAACGCTCCTCGAGATCTTTGGCCGCCCGAGCTTGCGCTTCAATTAATGCCTGCTCACGCGCTGCTAACTCTTCAGCCATCTTCTCTGGATCAGGCTTTTCAAAGATTTTCTTTTTGCGCACTTCTACATTGACGCTCTTAGATTTGCCTGAAGAGCCAGTCACACGCGCAGTACTCGTCGTTTTAGATTTTAGACTAATACGACGCTTGTCTTGCTGACCATGACTTTGCTTTAAGTACGCCACTAGCTTCTCTTGCTCAGCTTCAGTGACTGGATCACCTTCACCGCGAGCAGGCATTCCAGCATCTTGCAGTTGCTGCTGTAAAGCACTTGCGGTTTTGCCTACCATGTCTGCCAGTTCTTTGACGGTCTTATCTGCCATTTATTATCACCTACTGTCTATTGTTTGCTATACATTCAATTGGGTTGTTGACTATCAATAATTGTGCTCAAGCTCATGTCAGTTTGCACTAGCATCAGCTTTGAATAATCGTCAGCATATCACCAAAAGACAGCGATATGCAGTTAACGCCTATTCATTGAACCAAGATTCCCGAGCTTTCATGATAAGTTTTCCTGCGGTTTCATTATCTAAACCTTCGATATCTTCTAAATCAAATACCGCCTGCTCAGCTAAGTCGTCTACGGTAATAATATCTTTTTGTGCCATTTTATAGGCTAAGCTTACCGTCATACCTTCAAGATCTTGTAGTTCTTGACTAGGCTCTTTCATGTTCTGTTGCTTAACGAGTTCATCCGCTATCACGACTTCTTTAGCACGTTCTTGAATCATATCGATCGCTTCGTCATCTAGGCCATCAATATCATAAAAGGTATCAACAGGCACATAAGCAACTTCTTCGATACTAGTGAAACCGATATCAACTAACGCTTGCGCTAAGTCTTGATCAACCTCTAAACGCTCGTAAAACAGATCGATAAAGGCTTTACTCTCGTTTTGCTGACGCTGTTGATACTCTTCTTCTAGCATCATGTTGAGCTTATAACCCGTCAGCTCAGAGGCAAGACGTACGTTTTGACCTTGTGAGCCGATAGCACGTGCCAACTGATCATTAGTGCTAAATACTATGTCAGCGGTCTTGGTATCTTCATCTAAGATGATACTGCTGACGTCAGCAGGTTCAAGCGAGCTAATAATAAATTGCGCAGGATCATCTGACCATACTACGACATCAATACGCTCGCCATCAAGCTCTTGCTGTACTGCTTGGATACGTGTACCGCGCATACCGATACAAGCACCGACAGGATCGATACGATGATCGTTAGTTTTGACTGATATCTTAGCACGGGTACCTGGCAGACGAGCAACATTACGGATTTCGATAATTTGCTCAGCGATTTCAGGGACTTCTTTTTGCATCAAAGCAGATAGCATTTCTGGATGCGTACGTGATAACAGTAATTGCGCACCACGATTTTCACGATTCACATGATAGAGAATAGCATTAATCCGTGATTTAGCGCGTAGCTGTTCACGCGGTAACATCTGATCACGAGCTAGGTAGCCTTCAGCATTATCGCCGAGATCAATAATAAACCCATCACGCGTTTGTTTTTTGACTTCGCCATACATCATCTCGCCAATACGTGGCTCAAAGATATCAGCAACTAAAGCACGTTCCGCTTCACGAATCTTTTGAATAATGACTTGCTTGGCTTGAGTAGCAGCAATACGACCAAATTCGATAGAGTCGATTTGCTCTTCTTTAATATCACCGATAGACCATTCATCTTGATCTAAGTCAGTAATAGCGAGCTGACAAGCTGGCATTTCGTGATCTTCATCAGCAACAACCGTCCAGTAGCGATAAGTATCATAATCACCCGTTTCACGATTGATAGCGACACGTACTTCTACCTCTGGTTGCTCGGTATAGACCTTTTTCTTAGTCGATACTACTAGAGCATCTTCTATCGCTTCAAAAATATCTTCAGGATTTAAGCCCTTCTCGTTACTGACGGTTTCTACTACCGTTAAGATTTCACGACTCATACTCTACCCGTCCTATCATTTCATAATTGGCTTAAATTTTATAATTTATATTGTACTTTACTAGTTTAAACAATAATAAATACAATAATTTATTAAATTATTGATTAATAAAAGTTGCTTCTTCAAAAATTAAATTGGCTTTATCAATATTGCTAAAATTAATCTCAAATTTTTCACCATCAGTAGCTGTGAGCTGTAATGAAGTCTCACCCATGCTATCGAGCTTGCCTGTGGCTTTACGACGTTTTTTGTCGCCTGAGCCTATCGCAGAGATCAAACGTAAACTTATAGTCTCACCAATATAGTCACGCATTTGTGCATCGCGGAAAAACGCCCGATCAAAGCCTGGTGATGATACTTCTAAGATATACTCACCAGCGATAGGATCATGGACTTCTAGAATACCGCTAACCTGATGATTGACCGCTGCACAATTCTCAATAGTCACTTGCTTATCTTGTGCTTGCACTTCAGGTAGCGCTTCGATATAAATGCGCAATAGCGAGCGACGACCTTGAGGTACAAACTCCACACCCCATAGTGCAACATCACAAGCTGCTACTGCAGGTTCAATAATACTGGTTAATTCTGCAACTTTAGTCGAAAGCTTCATAATTTATTTATAGTTTCCTAATTGATCTGATAACTTATTATTTATTGGCTCATTTGCTTTGTTGTGTTGTCTAACTATTTGTTTAACTGCTGTCTTTAACGATGTGCTTTTTATTTTTAAACAGCTTGAAGCAAATGTTTTTCAACAAAAACCTTATAGGCGATACGCTGCATTTATAGCCAACGCTATCATAGTATATGGGTTTAGAGCTTAGCATAAGTAGGCTAGATACCGTTGTAACACTGACTGACAGATACAAAAAAACCCACAAACATAATGGTGGGCTAATTTACACTGAGTATTTAGTGTACAACAATCAGTATCGAAAAAAGTGGTAGCGGGGGCTGGATTTGAACCAACGACCTTCGGGTTATGAGCCCGACGAGCTACCAGACTGCTCCACCCCGCAACAATTTAGAATGCGTATTATAGGTAGGTTTTATAGAGTTGTCAACGATTATTTTAAATAATATCAAATTAAACGTTTAATTACTGCAATAACTTCTCTACTACCCATAATATTAATGTTGTTATGCCTCTAACTATCATTAATATTACGCCGTGCTACATAAAACTTGGTGCGATTGGGGGGACTTGAACCCCCACAGCTTGCGCCACCACCCCCTCAAGATGGCGTGTCTACCAATTCCACCACAATCGCTTATAACTTACTACTTAACCAAACTTGTCGCTTATTTTCAGCTTATTCACTATTATGAGGATAACAGTAAGCCGATAAAATAATATCTATTCTATGCCAATAAACCAATCAAGAAAGTTATTGCCTGTCAAAAACAGAAAAGTATTGTAAAACTAAGCAGCTAAAATAGCAAGGCTTTAGATAAATCACCTTACTTTTATAACTATTGCTACTTATCTAAAAAAACATCAGTAAAAAATAAGAATATTAAAAGCTAACCCTTGTCACCATTGTTACTGAGGGTTTTGAGTCAAAGGACGTGGCGTCTGTGGCGCCGACACTGGTGCGTCTAATCGAAACTGATCTTCAGCTTGTTTACGCGCATGCACTGCAAGGGTCATACTGGTAATAAAAAATATTACTGTCAGTACTGCGGTGGCGCGAGTCAAAAAGTTGGCCGTTCCCGCTGCGCCAAATACTGTACCCGAAGACCCTGCTCCAAAAGATGCGCCAGCGTCTGCCCCTTTACCATGCTGAATCAAAATCAAGCCGATCATAGCAATCGCCACGATAATGTGCAGGGCTAATATAAACGTAAACATGCTGGCCTCTTTTGCCGCCTGATGACGACTGATAACAATAATAAAATGTGAATAAAGCTTTTAGATGACGCCTAAGTTAAATGATGACTAGGTTTTTGCAAGCTGATCAATGCCGTAGAACTGAGCATTGAAAACAACTAAGTATTAAAAATAACTTATTCTAAAAACCTAGCACCAAAAAACCAAGTGCTAAAACAAGCATTATAAATAAGGCGCATTGTACACGATTGCAAGGGTATTATTAAAGCGACTTTTATAGACTTAAGATTTAGCGCTGCTAAAAGCTTTAGCAATGGCCAAAAAACTCTCTGATTTTAAAGCAGCTCCGCCAACTAAGGCTCCATTTATTGCAGGATTAGCTGCAAAACTTGCGGCGTTATCAGCATTGACACTACCGCCATATAACACGGTAAACTCTGCCAAATTATTGTTAAAGCTTGCCAATGTTTGCTTAATATAACCGTGAGTAGCAGCCACTTCTGTAACGGTTGGCACTTTGCCTGTTCCTATCGCCCAGACTGGCTCGTAAGCAATAATAAGATGCTCAGCCAAGTTGCTGGCTTGTGTTACAGATACAGGCTCCAAAGATTGTTTTGCAAGCCAGTCTTTAACGACTGCCAATTGCTCAGCAAGCACAGTAAAAGTCTCGCTTGCATCATACTGCGCTTGGGTTTCACCAATACACAGCACTACGTTCAGATTTTGACTAAGTGCATGAGTCAATTTTTGTAGCAAAGTATCATTCGTCTCGCGATGATATTGACGACGCTCTGAGTGACCAAGAATCGTCCAAGTCGCGCCAGCATCAGCGACTTGCTGCGCTGAGCAATCGCCTGTATAAGCACCTGTACTCCCACTATGAGCACTAATATCTTGCGCCGCACTTAGTATTGGCGTGCCCTGCACTCGCCCGCTTACCGAAGCTAAATGCACACAGCTAGGCGCTATCATCAATTGACAAGGCGTAGTGACATCATCTTTTGCTACTGCCGCTAATAACTGATCTAACAACATATTTACATCGTTATTTGTGGCCGGATTTTGTTTCCAGTTGCCAATTACCCAAGACTGCATCACTTATCTACCTTGTCAAATTATCAAACATATTTTTATATGCGCGTCAGTATAACAAATATTTGGCAAGTGCTATAGTATAGTGTTGGAGCTACTGATATAAGTCGATTAAATCTGATCCGAATTGATAACTTGTCATGATTTTTGCATATTTTTGCATATAGTAACTTACGGTTTAACAACTTACCGTTATCATGATTATTGAAAAAATTAATATAAGTGCGGTGCTAAGGTATGTCCTTACAACCCTACACAAAAATAATTATCCGCGGTTGATGCTGCTTTAAATAATAAAATTAGCGGTTTTGTATTAAGGAACACAGGTTATGTCTACTGTTACTAGTAAATTTGGCGGCTTGGCAGAGCAGCTGGTCCGTGCAGGATTGGTCAGTGATGAAGGTATGCGCAGTGCTCAGACCGAGGCACAGCAGCAACGGATTGGTCTAGTCGCTTATCTAGTTGGCAACAAGTTGGCTGATGCTTATAAACTGGCCTTATTATTATCTGAGTCTTTTGGCGACCCTCTGTTCGATCTCGATGTGCTTAATAATAGTGTGATTCCTAAAGATCTAGTCGATGAAAAAATCGTCCGTAAATTTAACGCTTTGCCAATATTTAAGCGCGGTCAACGTCTTTTTGTGGCTTTAAGTGATCCTACGCGTATCGACGCGATTGATGCACTGGCGTTCAACTCACGTCTATCTATTGAGGCGGTACTGGTCGAGGAAAACAAGCTAAAAAGACGTATCGATAGTGTTTACGCGGATACGATGCAAAGCTTCAGTAGCTTTGCTGATAGCGATTTCAATGTTGATTTTGATGAAGGGGGTGAAAGTGAGGTTGAAACCCGCCTTAATGATAGCGTTGATGAAGCGCCAGTCGTAAAATTTGTCAATAAAATGCTGGTTGAAGCTATTCGTATGGGTGCTTCCGATTTACACTTCGAGCCGTATGAGAAGAGCTATCGTGTACGCTTTCGAGTCGATGGTGTTATGCAAAAAATGGCCAATCCACCAGTACAACTGGCTAATAAGATTGCCGCTCGTCTAAAGGTGATGTCACAAATGGATATCTCTGAGCGCCGCGTGCCACAAGATGGCCGTATCAAGCTCAAGCTCTCCAAAAACAGATCTATTGATTTTCGAGTGAACTCATTACCTACACTATTTGGTGAAAAAATTGTCCTGCGTATTTTAGACCCTTCATCAGCCATGTTAGGTATTGATGCACTAGGCTATGAGGCTGATCAAAAAGAGCTATTTTTGACCGCTTTAAGTAAGCCGCAAGGGATGATTCTGATTACAGGGCCTACTGGTTCTGGTAAAACGGTATCGTTATACACGGGTATTAATATCCTGAATACGGGCGAGACTAATATTTCAACAGCAGAGGATCCAGTCGAGATCAACCTAGAGGGCATCAATCAGGTCAACGTTAATTCTAAGGTAGGACTAACTTTTGCCAATGCGCTCAAGTCATTCTTACGTCAAGATCCTGATATTGTGATGGTTGGTGAGATTCGTGATTTAGAAACCGCTGAGATCGCTGTTAAAGCGGCACAAACAGGTCACTTAGTATTATCGACTCTACATACTAACTCGGCTCCCGAGACCTTGACTCGCCTCAAAAATATGGGCGTGGCTTCGTTTAACATTGCAACCTCAGTGAACTTAGTTATCGCTCAACGACTGGCTAGACGTTTATGCAATAACTGCAAAAAGCCTATTGATGTTCCTCGAATCAGTCTAGTAGAGCTGGGCTTTAGTGATGAACAACTAGACGATTCAGGTAATGTCATCTACGGGCCTATAGGTTGTAGTGAATGCCGCGAAGGATATAAAGGCCGAATCGGTATTTATGAGGTGCTAAGAGTAACTAATGATATCTCTCGTATCATTATGGAAGATGGTAATGCAATCGATATAAAAGATGAGGCACTCAAAAACGGCTTTCGTGATTTGCGCCACTCAGGTATCTTAAAAGTATTGCAGGGCATGACTAGTATTCAAGAGATGATGCGCGTGACTTCTGAATAAATTATATAATGCTATTTAGAATAGCCTTTTTATCAGGTGTTATGGTGTTATTTATATCATTACCAGTATATTTAATTAAGTAAATTTGAGGGTTAAGAGATGGCAAAAGCTAAGACCGACATGCTGTTAGATTTTGTCTATGATGGGGTCAATCGGCGTGGACAAAAAGTCAAAGGCGAAACGACCAGTCGCAATTTAGAGCTGGCAAAGGCGACCTTGCGCAAGCAGGGCATTACCGTTAAAACCATCAAGAAAAAGCCTAAAGCGCTTTTTGAATTTAAAAAGTCTATCAAGCCTATCGATATTGCTATTTTTTCGCGCCAGCTGGCAACGATGATGAAAGCCGGTGTTCCATTAACCCAATCTTTTGAGATCGTGGCGGACTCTCTAGATAATCCTACTATGAAAGAATTAGTACTACAGATCAAAGCAGATATTGAATCGGGAAGTAATTTTTCCTCAGCGCTACGTCGACATCCGCGTTACTTTGATGATCTATTCTGCTCGCTTGTTGAGTCGGGTGAGCAATCAGGGGCGCTTGAAACTATGCTTGAGCGGGTCGCCACTTACAAAGAAAAGAGCGAGCTACTCAAAGCTAAGATTCGTAAAGCTATCAAATACCCAATAGCGGTAATAGTCGTTGCAGTCATTGTCACTATGATTCTATTAATAAAAGTAGTACCTGTATTCTCGGACCTTTTTGAATCCTTTGGTGCTGAATTACCCGCTTTTACTCGGATGGTAGTCGGTATGTCTGAGTGGATGCAATCTTGGTGGTTTATTTTAATCATTGTCATTGGCGGCGCTATTATTGGCTTTTCTGAAGCGAAAAAACGCTCGAAAAAGTTTCGCGATTTTTTAGATCGAGCCGTTTTGAAAGCCCCTGTATTTGGTAAGATTGCTTACCAAGCAGTTATTGCTCGTTTTGCTCGTACTCTATCAACGACGTTCGCAGCAGGTGTTCCCTTGATTGATGCACTAGACTCTACCGCTGGGGCAACTAATAATGTGGTGTTTTATAATGCGACTCAACAGATTAAGAATGATGTTTCAACGGGTCAGCAGCTACAGTTCTCTATGCGCTCAACCAATTTATTTCCTAGTATGGCAATTCAAATGGTAGGTATCGGTGAGGAATCTGGTAGCTTAGAGGAGATGCTAGATAAAGTCGCGGTCTATTACGAAAATGAAGTCGACAACGCCGTTGATGGGCTAACGAGTCTACTGGAACCTTTTATTATGGCTATTCTTGGCGTATTAGTAGGTGGTCTAGTCATTGCTATGTACTTACCTATTTTCCAATTGGGTAATGTAGTAGGATAAAAGTTTAATGCAATTAATAGAATTATTACAACAAAACATGACTGTAGCCCTGCTCGTATTTGCACTATTAGGGCTTTGTGTGGGCAGCTTTTTAAATGTCGTTATTCATCGCATACCGCTAATGATGCAGTTTGAATGGCGACAGGAGTGCAGTCAATTTTTGGCGCAGCAGCCTGAGACATTAGAAGCTCAAGCGAATGATCTCGCAACTATCATTGCTAAAGACACCCCTATTACTTTAAGCCGTCCAGCGTCGCGTTGTCCCAACTGTGCTCATAAAATCAAGTGGTATGAGAATATACCCCTTATCAGCTGGATAGGTTTACGCGGACGTTGCTCGGACTGCAAGGCTTCTATCAGTTGGCGCTATCCGCTCGTTGAGCTGATTACCGCTCTGCTCTCAGCATTGGTTATTTATCATTTCGGCGTCAGCATCGTTGGACTCTCAGCACTGATACTGGTATGGACACTAATAGCGCTGACGGGTATTGATTTTGATACTCAGCTACTACCAGATCGCTTAACTTTTCCACTGGCAGGGTTGGGGCTCGCGGTTAATTCGCAAAGCTGGTTTGTCAGTCCGACGCAAGCTATTTGGGGCTTGCTACTAGGGTTTTTATCTTTATGGATCGTAGTGAAGGTGTTTTATTTACTAACGAAAAAGCACGGTATGGGACAAGGTGATTTTAAATTAATGGCGGTATTAGGCGCTTGGCTTGGACCAATGATGCTACCTCTTATTATCTTATTATCTTCGCTATTAGGTTCTGTCGTTGGCATTGTTTTGATGAGGATACATGGCGCAAGCAAACCTTTTGCCTTTGGGCCTTATATTGCAGTTGCGGGGATTATTGCTTTACTATACGGTAATGATATCATTAGCTGGTATTTGGCTATGTATATTTAGGGCTACGGAACAAACCGTTATCACAACAGTCATTATATTATCTTGCACGCTTGCTGGCGTGCTTTAAAATCCCTTTCAGCTGACAATAAGTAAACCCACCCTGATACTTTTTGCACTACTAACCGTTACGCTAAAGCTGTCGTTTTGAAATTTATATCAGCGCTATATTAGCTATCTATCTTTTTATTTATGAAATAAGTGGCCTTTATGAGTATTAATAGCACATCATCTGCGCAGAGCCATGATCATGCCGATCAGCCGCAAACTATTAGCCAAGCTAAGAGTAAAAAGCTAGTAGTGGGCTTAACAGGTGGTATCGGTAGCGGTAAGTCAGCGACTAGCGCCTGGTTCGCTGAGCAGGGGATGGACATTATAGATGCTGATGTCCTCGCTCACGAGGTCGTGGCTAAAGGTAGTGCTACCTTGCACAAGATTCAAAGGAAATTTGGCGATTGGGCTATCAAGGATAATGGTGAGATGGATCGCGCTGCGGTACGTACGCATGTTTTTGCTCATCCAGCCGCGCTTATTGAGCTTGAATCTATTACCCATCCCGCGATACGCGAGGCGGCAAAAAAGCAATTGGCAGCGAGTACTTCAGCCTATGTTATATTGTCAGCACCACTACTGATAGAGGCGGCTGAAGCAGGACTGGCGAATTTATGTCAGCGCATTCTGGTCGTTGATGCTAGTGAAGACACCCAGCTTGCTCGTGCCAGCTTACGAGACTCACAAAGCGTACCAAAGATTAAAGCAATCATGGCCAATCAGCTTAGTCGCACTGAGCGCAATAGTCACGCTGATGATGTAGTGACCAATGAAGCTGATCTAGACGCTCTGCATTTGCAGCTAGAGCCCCTACACCAAAATTATCTGCAGCTTACTCAGTTGTTAGCGCGCGCTGCCGATTAACTTCATATAATGCCATGCCCGTTGCAACGCTGACATTCAGGCTTTGCAAATTACCATGCTCATTACCTGACATCGGAATATAGACTAGCTCATCACAGCTCTCTGTGGTAAGCCGGCGCATGCCTTCGCCCTCAGAGCCCATAATCAGTGCCGTCTTACCTGTCAAGTCAGCGGCATGTATCGGCTTAGCATCAGCGCTTAGCGCCGTACCGAATACAAATACCCCTGCCTGCTTAATTTGCGCCAGCGTCCGTGCCAGATTCGTGACGCTGATGATAGGCATCATCTCAGCGGCTCCTACGGATACTTTAGCAACCGTTGGCGTGAGACTGGCGGCATGATGCTTGGGACAAATAACCGCATTCACTCCCATCGCCACCGCCGTACGTAAGCAAGCGCCAAAATTATGCGCATCGGTAATTTGATCTAGTACTAATAAGAGACAATCATCGCGAGCGACCAGCTCATCTAATAACCCCTCATTAGCAAAGCTTAGAGGACGTGCATGCAGCACTAGCCCTTGATGCTGCGGACTACCACAAAGCTGAGTAAGATTGTCTTTTTGAGTAGGCTGAATACTTATGCCGTTATCTTTGGCCTCAGTAATAATAGCTTGCACATGGCTATCACTCTCGCGACCTTGCTGTACAAAGAGGCTGAGTGCATCAAGCGGACGATGAGTGAGTAAGGCTTCAATCGCGTGGATGCCATAGAAATAGATGGGTTTTGCCATGTCGCGCCTGCTGGTTAATTAAAAAGTGGAGATAAGCTTACTGTATTTATAAACAATTTATAAGCAAAAAAGTAATAACTAGAAGCATAAGCAAAAAGAAACAAACAAAATCGGCATGATCTTATTTGTTTCTTTTAAAGGTAATAACGTATCTGTAGCCACTGGTTTATTGATCTAAATATCCAAACAGCAGCTAGCCTTCTAGATGGCAAATATATTGCACGATCTCTTCGGTACGTAGATTAAAGCTGCTATTGCCTTCGACCACAAAGGACTGACCAGCACGATAATAGCCAAAATCTTCGTCGCCGTTTATTTTGACCTCGCATTCACCGCTGATAATCTCAATACGCTCTGAGGTATTGGTGCTAAAGTGATATTGCTCAACCGTAGTATCTGAGGGCAGAATAACGCCTAAAGTCTTATGGCGTCCATCTTCAAACATAAGGGTGTGACTTGAACAACGCCCATCATACGATATCGTCGCTTGAGCGTTAACGGTTACATTAGTAAATTGTGCCGCTGCCATAATGACTTCCTTATTAAATATTGTTACCCAAACTAAAATAAGTATTATTTTACTATTTGCTTTTAATAATAAGTTTTAACAGTATAAATTGAATATCTTCACAAGGTAAGCTACGGTTTTAATAAGTGATGACTTAAGATTAAACCATAGCTTTTTATTTTCAATATGCTTCGACAACCAGAGTCTGTCGCTAATGACTCACAAAACTGCTTATGATTTACAGAGTTTGACAGTTGAGTTTATGATTAAGTGCGATTATGCTACCACATTACGTCTAAAAAGTTTGTTATTGTGTCACTAAAAATGTCGCAATTGTATCTAATTCATCAATGATTACTAACGAAAAATAGGCTGCAACGCTTATAGTATCTGCATAATACTGGACATTTTCAATGATAAAATCAACAATAAACTATCTCACCTTGTCGAGCTATGATGTCACAGCTTGAGATATTATCGGCAACTGACTTAATTGACTATAAGTTGTATTTCACACTTTATGTCATCATATAGCAACTTTATTCTTAACCTATTTACAATAAGATTGACTAGCAACAAAATCAACGATTGACACCTTGTTTACCACTTGCCACGAGAGGCTTTGATGCTGTTATCCCTAACCTTACATCAGTTTGCGCTCATTGCTAAGCATGAGCTAAGCGTGGCTGAAGGCTTCAATGTCATCACAGGAGAAACGGGGGCAGGCAAGTCGCTATTGCTTGATGCTCTATCCTTATGTATAGGTGAGCGTGCTGATAGCGCTATGGTCAGACATGGTGCTGACCATGCCGATATTTATGCCCAGTTCGATGTCACTGCTAATGCGGTAGTTGCCCAGTGGTTCGCGCAGCATGAGCGTGAGTTAGATGAGCAAGAGCTATTAATACGCCGTCAGCTCAGTAGTAACGGGCGCTCAAAAGCTTGGTTAAACGGGTCACCTGTTAGTCTTGCTGAGCTGAAAACTTTAGGCGCATTGTTGGTTAATATCCATAGTCAGCACGCCCAGCAAGCATTACTCAAGCCACAGTTTGTGGTGCAGTGGCTAGATGCGATGGCACAGATAACGCCATTAGCTATGCGAACAGCTACCAGCTTCGGGCAGTATCAGCAGCTAAAGCGTCGCGCTGATGATATTGCCAGTCGTGAAGCCCAGCGCCAAGACCGTATACAGCTATTGCAAAGCCAACTGAGCGATATCGCACCGCTATTAGCCGTTGACTATTATGAGATCGAGGCGGAACACGAAGAGCTGTCCAATATTGAGGCGCTGATGCAAGAGGCCAGTCAGGGCTTGCATCTGCTCGATAATGATACCGATGAGCCTGATGTGATGACTCTGCTAGGTCAAGCGATTAAGATCTGTGATAATCAGACTGGCGTCAGCCAAACCTTTGGTCAAGTCTCAGAACAGCTCCATCTAGCCCAGCAACAAATCACTGAAGCGTCTGCCCTACTCTCCGACTATGCCGAGCAGCAATTGCCGGATCCTGAACGCTTGCAAGAGCTGGACAGTTTAATTAGCTTAGGTCATCGTCTATCTCGCAAGCATAATTTGCCTGCTAATGACTTGATAAAAGAGGCGAAAGGCTGGCAACAGCAATTAGAGCAATTAGAAAACGAGCCTAGCAGTGACGTGTTAGCCGCCCAAATTGATGAGGCTTGGCAAGCGTATTTACTATTAGCAGATCAGCTTAATGATAAGCGGGCTCAAGCTGCGCCTGTGGTTTGCGCCCAGCTAGTCGCTCAATTGCAACCTTTAGCTTTGCCTAACGCACGCTGTGAGTTTGTGTTTACGGCTAGAGAGGCGGCTCAGTATAATGCGCAGGGTCGCTATGATATTGAGCTATTATTCAGCGCGAACGTCGGTATGCCGATGCAGCCGCTGCACAAGATTGCCTCAGGTGGCGAGCTGTCACGAATGGCGCTGGTGATGCAGGTATTACAAGTGACCAATAGCGATAATAATGCTGCCAAGCCTATGCTAGTATTTGATGAGGTCGATGTCGGTATCAGCGGTGGCACCGCACAAGTTGTCGGCGAGCTATTACGTACTCTCGGTCAGACCCAGCAGCTCCTTGCTATAACCCATCAAGCACAAGTTGCCGCGCAGGCGCATCAGCATATCTTAGTGCAAAAGCATCATCTCGAGCAGACCCAAAGCGAGCTGATTATCCTGACTCAAGAGGATCAAGTCAACGAGCTGGCAAGAATGTCAGGTGGGGTTATTATTACCGATGTCACGCGTGACCATGCCCGTAGCCTACTCAGTGATGTCAAATAACTGCCTTTATTTTAACAAGCGCCATGATGGAAGGCGTTTCTTATTTAGAGTGTAGGCTACTAGATTTTGGTTGATTTCTCGATTGCTATCGCCATATAGTAATGTCTCAGCTCTTTTTAGGTTGCCTCTATCTCTATGTCTAAAGTCAATTTGACCCATCATTTCTTAATTGCTGCACCAGATCTGTCAGACCCACGGTTTGAGCAGGCGCTTATCTATATCTGTCGTCATGACAAACATGGAGCCTTAGGTCTGATGGTTAATCGGCCTATAGAACAAGCACAAGTCGGTCGGCTACTTGAGAATCTAGATATCGAAGTCACTGATGAGCAGGTGATGGAGGATTTGGCGTTGGAGGGTGGCCCGATGTATCCTGAGGTTGGTTTTGTGCTGCATACCGGTCAGCCGCAATGGGCATCCTCGTTTGCCATCTCAGAAAACGTCTGTATTACCACTAGCCAAGATATTCTAAAGCGTATCGCTGTGGGTCAAGGGGTCGGTCACTATCAGCTGTGCTTAGGTCATGCTAGCTGGGGTAAAAAGCAATTAGAGAATGAGCTAAATAATGGCGATTGGCTGGTCTGCCCTGCTGATCTAAACCTGCTCTTTAATACGCCTTTTGAAGAGCGTTGGCAATTAGCTGCTAATAAAATCGGTGTTAATCTTGATTATCTGAGTAGTGATATCGGCCATGCCTGATACCCTTCATGCCTAATACCCTTAAGTTAAATGATTTTTAACCTAAATGAATAGTAAAAATATAGGACTGCTCATTGAATAGCCCAGATAACAATACGCCCATAGAACTTGAAGAAACAGTCGATCTAAGGGTCGATGTCTCCGCTCTCAAGCCCCATTTGGTCTTGGGTTTGGATTATGGGGTCAAAAAGATGGGGATGGCGCTGGGTAATACCATGACTCAGACAGCGCGAGCTTTTGATATTTTGATTATGAATAATGGGCAGCCTGATTGGGACAATCTATTAGGTATTATCAAGGTTTGGGGCGTGACCCAAGTGATTGTTGGCTTGCCGTTAAATATGGACGGTAGTAGCTCTATGCTCTCTAAGCGCGCGCATAAATTTGCTCGTCGCCTAGCCCATCGCCTGGTTGAGCAGCATCAAGCTGTGGTGGTGAAAATGTGTGATGAGCGCTTAACCTCAGTAGGGGCACGTGAGATTGCGTGGGAGCAAGGCTGGATACAGCACGAGCGCGATCCTATTGATGATATCTCTGCCTGTATTTTGCTATCGACTTATTTTACTGATCCTAATAGCGCTATGGCGATTGATACTATCAAAGCGGATTAATAGGCAAAGCGGATTAATAGGCTTACAGATATTATTAAGACTCCATGATTTCTTACTTTAAATAAAGATCCTTATTTCAAATAGATAAAGCGCTGATCATTATGACTACTGTCTCAGAGCAAGTAACTCAGCATGGCTTTCCCCCGATTGCCATTGCACGTATAAAAGGTGCGCAGCGTGCTAATACCCTAGCGGTCTATTTGCTCTATGCGGCGATTATTGCGTTTATGGTGTTCGGTACTATCGCCAGCATCAAGATGTTCCATGATAGCGCTCTATTATATCGGTTGTTTTTTAACCTACCCTATGTGTTGATTGCGCTGACTATTCCTATGACCCTCTACGATGCTTTTATTATCTATCGCTATCGGCTCGCTCAATCATCGATGGTTATTATGTGTATTGGCGTATCATCAATAGTATTGATTGGTGGCCTAATATTTGCGGATACCGCGTGGTTAGGGCTATCCTGCTGGCTTGGCGTGGCGTTCTTTTTCAAGGTAAGCTTTAAGCGCTTTTTTGACTTTTTAGCGCGACAAGATGAGCCTGAAAATGATGAAGCGCTTTAGCAGCATTTAAAACCTAAAACCTTTTATAAATTTATTCAATTATCTGTAATTTAAAATATGACTACTTTAACTTCAAATACTATCGTCAATCATCACTTAGATACTCAAGGACTCATCTGCCCTGAGCCGGTGATGATGCTACACAAGACTATCCGCCGCGCTGATGGTGGTGATATTATCGAAGTGCTAGCGACTGATCCTGCGACCACTCGTGATATTCCTAATTTCTGTCGTCACCTCGGTCATGAATTATTGACCCAAGAAACTGTTGCTGAAAATGTAACCTTAAGCGTAGATCCTGAAGAGATAACTATAGATAGTGACATTGTTAATAATGAGAATGACGAGCAAGCAAGCGCTACCCTATATCGTTATTTAGTTAAGAAAAAATCTGCTTAATGGCGGATAAACATTTTTGTTTTTCTATTACAAAACTTTTATAAAAGGTCAATGACGTGCTCACAGTAGAAAAGCAATATGTAGAATGGACTGAAAGTAAAAACAGCAGCGATACTTTGCACAGTGATACTTTGCATAAGGCGCGCTGGTTATCATCAAGTGATCAAGCAGCGCCTGCACATATCGAAGTGATTGACGACAGCACAAGCGCAGACAAAGCCTATCGTCTAGCCTGTGCGGGTACCTCACTGTTATATCGCGGCGACTTCCATAATGCCCGTCAACTTCTACAAGCTATAACTCGGCGTATTGATCGCGCTGAACAGCGCAAAAGTGATAAAGCCGCTAATAAATCTAAAAATTCTACCAACGACGTCTTATCACCAGCTAAAGTAATCCCAAATTTATTCCATCAGCAGCGCCAAGCCCAAGCTCAGCGCTCGCGAATATTGGGCCGGTTATTACTAGAGCTGGATGCCAATTATGTCATTCACCTACGCCGTGCGCCTGATGTTAGTAGTGCTTGCACAGTGGCTTTTGGTGAAATAGATGAGTCCTGTCTGCTGTCACTACGCGATCTACAAGGGGCATTGGGGTCAGCGCAGTGGCGCGAGAAAGGCGTTCCCATTGCAAGCTTAGGGCTATCCATTCATCCGCATTATGGCGTATTTGCGCCGACGCGTCATGAGTACGTGCAGCTGTTGCTTGATGCCCCGTTACCTGCTAGTTGTGAGATCGCTTATGATATTGGCACAGGTACAGGACTATTGGCGATTATCTTAGCCCAGCGCGGTGTGCAAAACGTCATCGCGACCGACCTAAACCCACAGGCTTTGGCTTGTGCGGAAGATAACTTTAGCCGCTTAGCGCTAAATAACATACAGCTCCAGCAAGCGGATATGTTCCCGACGGACGCTCCACTAGCCAATTTAATCGTTTGTAACCCGCCTTGGCTACCTGCCAAACCAACCTCACCATTAGAATATTCGGTTTATGATGAGAAAAGTAAGATGCTACTTGGGTTCTTGCAGGGTGCAAAACAGCACTTAGCGGAGCAAGGAGAAGTTTGGCTTATACTATCGGACTTAGCAGAGCATCTACAATTGCGCAGCCGTGATGAGCTATTAGACTGGATTGCCAATGCTGGGCTAACCATAAAATACCGCTTAGATACCCAGCCTAAACATGGTCGTAGCCAAGATGAGACTGATCCGTTATATGCTGCGAGGAGTAGCGAGATTACTTCGTTGTGGTGTCTAGTGGGCGCTTCAGATGAGCCGTGATCGCGCCGTACAACAACGTCAACCCAAGGCGCTAGCCGTCGATGACGAGCCAACTTATATCACTGAATTTCGTCAGGCGATGCTCGCTCGTGGTCTTGCGACTCGTACCCGTAACGCTTATGTGCGTGATTTGCGCTCCTGTGAGCTGACTAACACTAAAGCACTAACTCAATGGCAAGCTGATGACGTGCTGCACTGCCTATCTCTACTTGCTCAAGACGACAAAACGCCACGTACTCAGGCACGTATACTCTCAAGCCTACGTCAATTCTATCTGTGGATGATCGCCAGCAATCTACGCGAAGACAACCCTTGTGAGCAGATCAAATCACCAAAGCTAGGTCGTCCCCTACCCAAAGATCTCTCTGAGGGCGATGTCGATAATCTACTTGCCGCACCTGATACTAGCACCGCGCTTGGTCTACGTGACAAGGCGATGCTTGAGGTACTGTATGCTTGCGGTCTACGGGTCAGCGAGCTGATTAATTTAGCGCTTGAACAAGTCAATCTAAATGCAGGTTGGCTACAAATCACGGGCAAAGGTAATAAAACCCGTCTTGTGCCATTAGGGGAATACGCGGCGGACGCGTTAGAGGATTACCTAAACCACGCTCGTGGTGATCTAATCGCTCATTTGAAGTCTGGCAACTGCCAAGCGGTGTTTTTGACTGCGCAAGGTGGCTATATGACGCGGCAGAACTTTTGGTATTTGCTCAAAAAGTACGCCAAAGTCGCGAGTATCGATAAAGACTTATCACCGCATACCCTACGTCATGCCTTTGCTACGCATTTGCTGAATCATGGCGCAGACTTACGTAGCGTGCAGTTATTGCTTGGGCATAGTGATTTATCCACCACACAGATTTATACTCATGTGGCGACAGCGAGATTGCAGAAGTTGCATGCTGAGCATCATCCGCGTGGTTGAGAGCCGTTTAAACGAAGCATTGCTTAGTTCGGTTCGCAAGAGAAAATACCTTAGAGGGGATTTTCTGAATGACATTATTAAAATGTTGGTTAATTTTTATATCGTAGGGTGGGTTAGCCAAAGCGTAACCCACCGAATTTATATCTACAATATTTTGAACTAAAATCAATGCAAATTTGATTTTGTTTGAGTCAAAAACTATAAAGTGTATTTCATATAGAACCTTTACTTTACTTTACATTTTATTCGGTGCGCTGAGCGCATCCCAATGAAGCTAATTACCGCTTTATAGTGGATGTTGTTTCTTAAGCTTTTTTTATCGGATCAAAACTCATAATGTAGCTATTGTTGATAAATTTAGGACGCTCAGGATCATCAGGAGGTATGCCTTTATAAGTTAACATAATTGGATAGTAGGCAGTGTTCTCAGCCATTACTGTCACAACTCCTTCATAGTCATAATGCAAGGGTGAATCATAATCATGTGCACCGTTATTATCTGAACCAGCATCGCCTAATGCATAAGTATTAATAAAATCATTTTCAGGTAGATGTAGTACTGCCCATGAGTCTGTCGTATAACCTTGACGCATATATCCACTCTTGAATATGCTACCTACTAAATTTTTACCTAAACGCTCTAAAATCCCATGAATATCAAGGTCATTGTTTTGAAGGTTCATTAAGCCATAATTACTTGAAAACTCTACGCTCTCTGATGTCCTGCTTACTAATTGAAACCGTAGATCATTTAGTTTTTTAAAACTGGTGTAATGGACATTTTTCATGCTGTAATAGGGTCTAAAGCTATATACTGTCTGGATTTGCAAGGAATCAACACCATGAATCAAAAAACTGCCCTTTTTGTAGTGATAAACATACCAAGAAGAATGGACGTAAGCTTGGCAAACAGCAGTATCAATGTCTAGCTTGCAGGCGGCAGTTTTTAGGTGGTATCAGACTAAATAATCAAACGCTTTGGACTCAATATACTCAAGGTAAACAGACCTACAAACAACTGGCTGATAAGTACCACTGTAGTGTTAAAACCATACAAAGGCGGTTAGATAAAGTCAGTATTGAGTATCAGATTAAACGTCCTGAGACTGCTAATGTCATCATGGACACCACTTACTTTGGTCGCAAGTTTGGTTTGATGGTCTTTATGGATAACACGACTAGAACCGTACTTTATTACGCGATAGTGAGTCATGAAACCAACAGTGCCTACAAGCAAGGGATTGATCTCTTAGCATCGTCAGGCGTTGATATACAAAGCATCACCTGTGATGGAAGACGAGGACTGAGAGCCCTGTTTAGCAGCATCCCTTGTCAGATGTGCCAGTTCCATCAAGTACAAATAGTGACTCGTTATTTAACTCGTCGTCCTAAGAACATCGCTAGTATTGAGCTTAGATACCTCACTTCAAACTTAACACAGCTCGATAAATCCGACTTCGTAGAGCGCTTAGATCAGTGGTGTTTAACTCATGAAGACTATCTTGATGAACGTAGTACTAATGAAGATACGGGTAAAACGTGGTACACACATAAGCGTCTTAGAAGTGCTTATCGAAGCCTCAGAACCAATAGCGATTGGCTATTCACTTATCGAGAATATGAGCATTTGGACGTGCCCAACACCACAAATTCTCTTGAAGGGTTATTTAGTGAATTAAAGCGACAATTACACAGTCATCATGGTCTAAATGAGCATCGTAAGTTACGGTTTATTAAAGACTTTCTAGGGTCAAAGTCACTCAAATAGCATGAATTATGTCCATTAGCGACTACGTTCTACTTTCTAGCATGAATAATGTCCATTACACCTTAAAACTGTATAAATCTGCTTTTGAGCCGCAAGATTCACAGTATTCTAATGAGTTATCATTAACGAACACTTTTTCAATGGTCACTAAATAACGTTGTTCACCATCCGCGCTATAATAAAGCTCTATAGGGTGCATTAAAGCTACTATTTTATATGCTGTACTATTATCATGACCTAAACCAATGTTTGGTAATGAATCAATATACGTGTCATCTGCAAAAGTAGGAGTCATCTGACCGCTGTAAAACTGACGCATAACTTCTCTAAAGCTCAGGTCTTTGAGCTTAACCTGCGCCATTTGATTAGCAGAAAAAGTAGGGATGGCAGCCATAACAGGCGTTGCTGATACAGTTCCTAAACTAAGCGCCAAACTAAGTACAAACTTCTTCATATGAAAATCCAGTTAAAATATAAATTATTGTGATTTGTAGGCTGAACTTTTAGCTAAGCAGATTGTTAGTCAAGCTAAAAAAACAACATCGCATTATATTACAAACAAAATTTTACTTTATCTATAAATTTCAAGCTAACCGCTGTATCCTGCTGGGTTAAAAACCCAGCCTGCAGCTGATCATTAAACTTGATTTATCATATAGAGCAGTACTCATTCGGCGGGTTACGCTTGAGCTAACCCACCCTACAGCCAGCTAACAACTCCACTAGGCTAAAAGCCTATTGACCTTTTCATAATTAGAATCAATCACAAACCACTATCAATCCATAACTGAAAACTCACATTGTTATCGCTACAATACTATTTAAATAGCTTTAGAGCTTTATTGCTTATTTGAATTCACTTTTGCATAACGGAGTGAGCTATGTTTGAATTAGATATCGATATGGCGTTGATGAAGTATCACTTTTTTCAACTATGCATTGCCTTTATATTGTCACTACCCATCGCGCTCAATCGTGAGATGAAGGACAATGGTGCGGGTCTGCGCACGTTCCCATTGGTGGCTATTGCCTCTTGTGCCTTTATGCTAGTCGGTCGAGATATCTACAATGAGGGCGATGCCGAAGCGCGTATCATGTACGGTATTATCACCGGTATGGGCTTTATCGGTGGTGGTGCTATTTTTAAAAGTGGTGGTAGTGTTAAAGGCACTGCCACAGCAGCAGGACTATGGAATACCGCTGCCATTGGTATCTCAGTCGCTTATAGCCGCTATGAGATTGCCATCATCTTATCTGTCGTTAGCTTTTTGATCCTACAGTTCTCAGAGCCTTTCAAAGCAAAAAATAAGATGAAAGATGAGTAATGAGCTGAAACTTTATTAAATTCTCGTTACAATATCATCATTAATTATTCATATCATAGAGAACTCCATGAAACATAGACCACCTGCTGAATTATTAGAAAAAGCCAAACACTGGCGTGAAGATATTAACTTTCGAGAAAATGTGCTGGGTCAGCCTTTTGACTTTGCGACGACTTGGGGTATTTTTTCTCCGCAAAAGCTCGATGACGGTAGCTTGATGCTGCTTGATTATGTTGACTTTCAGGCGGACGATGACTCGATAGATTTGGGCTGTGGCTATGGCGTACTTGGTATGACAGCGGCGCGCGAATGTCCAAACGGTCAGCATACGCTAATTGATAAAGATTTTATGGCAGTAGAATATGCCCGTCGTAATTGTGAGAAAAATGGTCTGCATAATGTCGATGTGCATTTATCAAACGGCTTTAATCATGTGGCAGCGGAGAAAGACTTTAGTCTTGTGATGTCGAACTTGCCTGCCAAAGTCGGCAAAGAGCAGCATTATTTATACTTCTTAGATGCTTATGCGCGGATGCGTCAAGGTGGACGTTTTTACGTGGTGACAATCAATGGCTTACGTCAATTTATGAAGCGCTCGTTTACCGAGGTGTTTGGGAATAGCGAAAAGGTCAAACAAGGCAAAACTTATACTATTACCATGGCGACCAAAGAATAATCTTGCAAAACCCATCAGCAAAAAGCACGCTTAAAGTTGAGTTATAGCGTGCTTTTTAGTTGTATTTCGCTGAGCTTAAGTTTTTACCAAAACAACCGTCTACATTTGCCGTTTTAGTAAATATATTCCCAGTATCGTACTGGCGATAATAGGCAGTATCACCATAAGCATCGGCGAAAATCCAGTCGCCAAGGACACAAATCCAACCAAGTCTTGCAGGTAGCTAAATAGCAAGCCGAATAGTAGCGCGACGACAATACGTAAGCCTAAGCTATGAGTGCGTAGCGAGCCGAAGACGAATGAGCAGGCGACGATAACTAGCGATAAAATTGAGAGTGGTGAGAGTAGCTTTTGCCAAAAGGCCAGCTCATGAGTCAATGAGCGCTGCTCTTGCGCGCGCATAAGCTGACGATGATCGTATAGCTGAGTCAGCGATAGATCTTCAGCCTCACGGGTCAATAGATAGACCGACTCAGGTGCAAAAGGTAAGCTTAACGTATCTGATAGTGACTTGGCTTGACTGGCTTCAAACCCTTGGTTGATACTCAGCTTGGTGATATTATTGAGTTGCCACTCATAGCGGTACTGGGCCGACTGGGCCGACTGGGCCGAGGTATTATTATCCGCATCAATAGCGACGCGCCCTTTATAGTTGCCCCCTTCAGCACGGATAGCAGTTTGCAGATTGCCGTCATTATCTAAGTGCCAGCGTTTTACTTCACCGATATTGCCTTGTACATCTGCATAATTGATATAGAGAATATCGCTGCCATTGGGCTGCGCACTACCATTAGTGTTATCGGTGCTATTATTCGCATCGTTGCCAGCACTAGTAGTGGTAAAACTTGGCTGCACGGTCCAGTAGCCGCGCACTGTGGTAATCGATACGTCGCGCTCGTCACTATTGATTTCGTGTGCCAATTGATTGCTGGTAGGTAATACGAATTGGTTAATCACTAAGGCTAAAAGCACAAATACCAGCGCAGGCTGTAGTACCCAACCGACGATACGATACACACTAATACCAGCGGCGCGCATGACCACCAGCTCGCTCTTATTAGCTAATAATCCTAATCCAATAACCGCGCCTAATAAAGCACCTGTCGGGATAAATTCTTCTAAAAAATAGGGCGAGCGATATAGGATGTATTTGAGAGCGTCCGCCATCGTATAGCTATCATCTAGTGAGTCCAGTTCAGATAAATAAGAGAAAACAATTTGTAGCGCCCACAGTCCTAGTATCGCCGCGATAATGGCTAGTAGGGCGTTTTTTTTCACGTAACGACTGAGCACTTTTAGAGTGGTGGATTGGGTATTAACAGGAGAGCGCACTAATAGTTCCCTCCGTTTGAATGATCGGTTGTTAGAGAGGGCTCAGTACCCTCTCGTCGTACCCGTAATCGATGTCCTATACGGCTGCTCCAATTCATATATAGTGCCAACGCCATAAACCCTACGATCAGCCAAGCATAAGCCCAAACGCTAACACTGCCTTGACCCACTGCGTTTTTGAGCGAAATAATGCCTAATGCACAGCTGACAAATAATAATACTGAGGGGAATAAGCGTAGCCAGCGCCCTTGACGAGGCCTTACTTGAGATAAAGGTACAGCTAGCATCGGCGCGATGATCATCAGCCAAGGCAGCGCAAATCGATAACCCAGCTCACCTTGCGCGCCCCGCATAGCACTAGTACTATTAACTGACGCGCTACCTGTAGCAGCTTGCCATAAAGGGCCAATAGCTTGGGTTTCGGTATTATCCTCAGTCACTATCTCTTTAGAGGACTCAGTTAAGGTAATCCGATAACGATCAAAGCCAATTTGATTATACTTTAGACTGCCTGCGCCGACTTCATAGCGTCGACCCTGAAACAGATCCAACTGCGTGATACCGCCAGCACCGTTGTCAACTTGCTCAGCACGCTTGGCAAGAGTGATGGTGTCTTTAGTGATGGCTTGATCGCTGTTGTCGATAGTAGTCGTCAACTCTTGCGGCATCTCAGTATTAGCCAGTTGCCTTGCCAGCTCAGCATCATCACTGCTAAGCGGTGCTTTATCTTCAACCGTCTCTTTGGTCTGTATCAAGACCACATCTTGCAGCTGTTTTTTGTCATCGCTCAAGCTACCGACATACAGATGGTAATTGCCACTACTGACAAACTCATTAGGACGAATAAGATCAAAAGCACTACTCAAAGCTTGCTGCTGCCAGATAGTTTCTGAGGAGCGCACGCCCCAAGGCTTAGCGACTATCGATAAGGCGGCTTCACCTACGAATAGCGCCAAAATCAATGGCGTCATCAACCGAGCCAGCTTACCGCGTGAGACCCCACTACCATTAATAACGGCCATTTCTTGATCGACATACAATCGCCCAAACACTAGCATCAAGGCGATAAAAAACGCTAATGGCAGGATAAGCTCTAAAAAGTAAGGTAGATTATAGCCAATGATGCTAAACAATAAGCTGATATCCAAATTACCTTCAGCGGCGATGCCAAAATAACGTATCAGACGTCCGCCAAGCATCATTACGACCAAAAACCCCAATACCAAAGCGGTGGTCGAGGCAACTTGATTGGTCATATAACGGCGTAATATCACGATAAGGACTCTTAATAAAAAGCTTAGGGTAACAGCATTAATAACGTAGCTGAGCGTCTGTCGAACTAACTAAATGATGCAAGCTATGCTTGTGGATATGGCATTCAGGCATAGCCGCTAATGCTACCATGTTTTTGTAAAAAATGACGGTAAAATGTGTTTGAATACATTACATCACTCTGTACTGTAGCGCATTTAAAACGGTTTGTGTGTTGTTGGTATCAAGCACTGATAAGCGGCTCATTAGTTGTTAGAATCTATCTTTACCTCACACACCATCTGGAGAACACTATGTCTAGTCCTGCAACTCTACTTGAATTGGCTGGCGGCCAGTATAATAAGCTTGATTGGTCAAACTGCGCTGTGGTACTGATTGATTTTCAGAATGAATATGTCAATGGTAAAATGCCATTAGGCGCAGCTGGTACTAAAGCCACTGCCAATGCGCGTTTGCTGTTAGATAAAGCTAGAGATAACAACACGCCTATTTTTCATATCGCCCATCATGGTGAAGACAAGGGTAATATTTTTGATCCTTTGTCAGACAAAGTTACTATAGTGGACAGCTTGCAACCATTAGATAGTGAAAAAACCATTACTAAGATGCATCCTAATGCCTTCTATGATACTCCGTTACAAGCGCTTATCGAAGCTACTGGCAAGTCGCAAATTGTCTTTGCTGGGTTTATGAGTCATATGTGTGTCAGCTCAAGCGTAAGAGCTGCCTTTGATTTAGGCTTTGAGAATTTTGTTTGTCATGATGCTTGTGCTACTCGCAACTTGCCTAGTGCTCAAGGCGAAACGCTGGCCGCCAACGTAATACACGATACGGCTATGGCTGCATTGCAAGATAGATTTGCCGCGTTGATGTCGACTGATACTGTGATTAACGGCTAACAAGCTGATATTTAGCTATAGTTGCTCAAGTAGTCAGCAAACCCAGCCAAAATCATTAGCCCTCGCTGACGGTGCGCTACTATTTTGATATGCTACACTGCTATTACCGCCTCACTGATACAATAATTACTCTAACAAGCTTACAAGGACAACCCTACATGAATATTCAGCTCACCCAACAACTACCAAAAACCCATACTCAAAAAATACTTAAAAAAGAAGCTAAGGATAAAGACTCAGCTTGCTTAGTGGTGCTGGTTGATAATAATAAAAATATCTTAGCAGAGTCTGCATTGACCGACTACCAAGAGCGTATCGAACAATTGATCGACGTGTCGCATTTTACAGGTAAAGCTTGCGAGACAGTAGCCGATTATGCGTTAGCAGGTGACAAAAAAACCACTAAGCAAAATCCGCTACAATTATTGCTAGTAGGTGTGGGTAATGTCGATAAGCTAAATAATGCGACACTCCAAAAAATTGCTAAGACGATTTATAGCACCACACAAAAGCGCGTTAGCTCAATTACTGTAGCGCTAAATGACAGCTTAGAGGAAAGCGAGTTCGGTCAATTTGCACTGAATTTATTAGCAGCAACTTATCGTTTCGATAAATACAAGTCTGAGCAAAGCACACCGGTACTCACTGATATCTATCTATTGGCTGATGATACTTTGCAGCCAGCGCTAGACTTTGCTGAGTCAGTATTTGCAGGTCAAAGCCTAACTCGTGATGTGGCTAATGAGCCCGGTAATATCTGCTTCCCTGTCTTTATGGCAGAGCAAGCACAAGAGCTTGCCAAAGTACATTCTGATGTATTAAAGGTCACTGTACTGGGTGAGGCAGAAATGGCAGCACTAGGCATGAACTGCTTCTTATCTGTGTCACAAGGCTCGACCCGCGAGGGCCAGCTGGTCATCATGGAATATCAAGGCAAATCAAAGTTCGGTGCTAAGACGACTAGTAGCGCAGCAAAAGTTAGCGGTGGCCTAAAAGCTATAGCCGATAAATTACCGCTAAAAGGCGCTGGTAAAAAAGTGGATAAAGCTATCGATCAAGCTATTCAAGCGGTCAATGATGATGCGCCTATTGTGTTGGTTGGTAAAGGCGTTACCTTTGATTCAGGTGGTATCTCAATCAAGCCAGGCGCGGCTATGGATGAGATGAAGTTCGATATGGGCGGTGCAGCTTCTGTACTCGGTACGCTAAAAGCGCTATGCGAATCACGTCTACCTATCAATGTCGTCGGCGCATTGGCTTGTGCTGAGAATATGCCATCAGGGGAAGCCACGCGTCCTGGCGATATCATCAGAGCGATGAACGGCAAATCGGTCGAAATCCTCAATACAGACGCTGAAGGTCGCCTAGTACTATGCGACACGCTTTGCTACGTACAGCAGTACTATCAGCCAAAAGCGATCATCGATGTAGCAACGCTAACAGGTGCTTGCGTCGTCGCGCTTGGTCATGTGCGCTCAGCCGTATTCAGTAACGATGAAGATGTGTTGTTTGGCTTAGAAAACGCTAGTAATCAGTCTGGTGATCTCGTTTGGCACATGCCGTTGGATGATGAGTATCAGTCGTTGATTGATTCGCCTATTGCTGATATACAGAACATCGGTGGCAAAGGCGCAGGCGCTGTCACTGCCGCTTGCTTCTTATCGCGCTTTATAGAGGAAGGTCAAGCGTGGGCGCATTTGGATATCGCTGGTACGGCGTGGATCTCAGGTAAAGACAAAGCCGCTACAGGTCGTCCGGTGCCACTATTTATGCAGTATCTAAAAAATGCTTCAATAGCGTAATAGATAATGGCAACGGATCAGACAAAGGCGACCCAGCTACCCGTTAGCTTTTATGTACTCAGCGACCCTAAAGCTCAAGATATTTTGGGCTTTAGGGTGCAGTTAGTACAGACTGCGCTTCATAAAAGCAAGCAATCGATACTCGTATTGAGTGATGAGTCATCGCTACTAAGCGAGCTTGATGAGGCGCTGTGGTCGCACGATGCCGTTAGCTTTATCCCGCATCAGTTACTAACGACAAATACTGCTGATGATTTGCTTGCGCCTGTGCTATTAGGTGACTATTTGCCCGAGCAGTTCAAAGGTATAGTCCTTAACACTACTGCTCGTACCGTTACGGACTTTATAGGTGCGACTCATAACGTATCGATAACCCGTATCCTAGAGATTATCAAACCAGATACGGTCAGCGTAGCAGCAGGACGGGCTAAGTATAAGCATTATCAGCAACTAGGGTATGAGCTTACCCATTTCAAAGTTTAGTCTTCTAGTACAAATAGTACAGAAATTAAACGCCAGTCATGGCGTTTTTTTTCGTCTGCGTTCCAATGAAATAAAAGTCTAGTTATGGGTTAATATGCCAAAAAATGATAATATCGCCCGTCAAATAAGTCTATGTTTGTAGCTACTTAAACTACTGAGGTAAAAATGCATTCATTAATAGCGATGTATCAACGAATCGGATTGGTACCGCTGATTGTTATCGGTTTAGTACTAGGTACTTTGATAGGATGGCTGGCGCCAAGTATTGGTATTGCCTTAGGTATTTTGGGGACGTTGTTCGTCGGCGCGCTAAAAGCTGTTGCCCCTATACTGGTATTTTTCTTAGTTATGGCTGCTATCTGTCAGCATTGTAGCGGTAATAAGGTCTATGTAAAACCCGTGCTATTTTTATATCTGATAGGCACTTTTGTGGCCGCTTTAGTCGCGGTTGGTGCCAGCTTTTTATTCCCAACTGAATTGACTTTGGTGAATGCTACCATCGAGCAAGTACCGCCTGCAAACTTAAAAGAAGTATTAAATAACTTGCTGCTCAGTCTTGTCGCCAACCCAGTTGATGCCCTAGCCAATGCTAATTATATTGGTATATTAGCTTGGGCGGTTATTATCGGCTTTGCGTTACGACAAGCCAGCGAGACAACTCGCAGCGCTGTTAACGACTTTGCGGATGCCATCTCAAAAGTAGTCAAATGGGTTATTGCCCTAGCACCTTTTGGTATCTTGGGCTTAGTAGCCAATACCGTCGCTGATACAGGCTTCGCTGCGCTGTTGGGCTATGCACGAATTTTGCTAGTATTGATAGGCTGTATGTTGTTTATTGCATTGGTGACTAACCCTATCCTTGTGTATCTCAAAACCGGTAAAAACCCATATCCGCTAGTATTCACCTGCTTGCGTGAGTCTGGGATTACCGCGTTTTTTACTCGCAGTTCAGCCGCTAATATCCCCATTAATATGAACCTAGCCAGCAAATTAGGGTTACATGAGAATACTTATTCAGTGACCCTGCCATTAGGCGCCACTATTAATATGGCAGGTGCGGCGATCACTATTAATGTATTGACCCTTGCAGCAGCTCATACTTTGGGTATTGAAGTCAGCTTTGGCTCAGCATTACTGCTAAGTCTAGTCGCTACGGTCAGTGCTGGAGGTACCTCTGGCGTCGCTGGTGGCTCATTACTACTCATTCCTTTGGCGGCCAGTTTATTCAATATTCCTGATGATATTGCGCTACAAGTGGTCGCTATCGGCTTTATTATTAGTGTCCTGCAAGACTCGGCAGAGACCGCATTGAACTCGTCAACAGACGTACTGTTTACTGCCGCTGCTGACCCTAAATACGCACGCTAATATCACTTTAGAGGTAGGGTCTGTTGAACATTTATAAGTGAGCACTGCTGATAGCTACTAGTTTATCAAAGCTGTGTTCTAGTCTAAGTAAAAATCGCAGGTAATGCAGATGCCTTAGCTAGACTTTTACAACGAATAGGGCAATTTTAGCATCAGCCCTGAGAACGGATCGAGCAAAGCACTGCTTTGCCCGTTCGCAAGACGAGAGCTGTGCTCGAGTGGGACAGGACTCTTTTTTGCCGATTCGTCATTAAAAAGATCCGCTTAGAATGACTAAACTAGATATTTTTAATCTAGAATCGCCTAAAAAATAGTCACTGTCAGTGCCATGATCAAATGTTCAACAGACCCCAATAACCAATCAATCTCTTCAAATGAATAGCTATAAAAATAAAAAAGGGCTTAACGGCTCTTTTTTTGGTTATAATTCACCGATTTTTATTCTGTTTTACGAATTTTACCTTTATATATAAGTACGAGGCTAGTAAGGCAAAAAATAGAGAATAGCTTGATCTCTTTTATTATTCATTAAGTTGTAGGAGTAAAAATGTATTCATTGGTTGAAATGTATAAACGCATTGGTCTAGTACCGCTTATTATTATCGGTTTGATAGTGGGCACGTTGGTTGGTTGGTTGGCTGGCGCCCAATGTCGGTATTGCCCTAGGCCTGCTAGGTACACTGTTCGTCGGAGCACTAAAAGCGGTTGCGCCTGTGCTAGTCTTTATCTTAGTGATGGCCGCTATCTGCCAGCATCGTAGTGATGGTGAAGTCTACGTAAAGCCCGTGCTGATTATGTATATCTTTGGCACGTTTTTGGCGGCATTGACGGCGGTGGGTGCCAGCTTTTTATTCCCTACCAGCTTAGTGTTAATGAGTGCTGATGCCGTGACGCAGATACCGCCCGCCGATCTAAAAGAAGTCTTAGGTAATCTACTGCTTAGCCTTGTGGCGAATCCTGTCAATGCCGTCGCTAACGCCAACTATATTGGTATATTGGCATGGGCAATTATCATCGGTTTTGCGCTCCGTAAAGCCAGCGCAACCACGCGTGCTGCTGTCGTTGATTTTTCTGAAGCTATCTCACAAGTGGTCAAATGGGTTATTGCTCTAGCCCCTTTTGGTATCCTAGGTCTAGTCGCCAACACTGTCGCTGAAACGGGCTTTGCCGCGCTGGCAGGCTACGCACGGATTTTGATGGTATTGATTGGCTGTATGGTATTTATTGCCTTGATTGCCAATCCTATTATCGTTTTTATTAAAACAGGCAAAAACCCATATCCGCTAGTCTTTACTTGTCTACGTGAATCTGGCATTACCGCGTTTTTTACTCGTAGCTCTGCGGCGAACATTCCAGTCAATATGAATCTTGCCAATAAATTAGGCTTGAATAAAGACACTTACTCAGTGACGATTCCGCTTGGCGCGACCATAAATATGGCAGGTGCGGCAATTACTATTAACGTACTCACCCTCGCCGCAGCTCATACTTTAGGCATTGAGGTCAGCTTTGCCTCAGCATTGCTGCTCAGCTTAGTAGCGACGATTAGTGCTTGCGGAGCGTCTGGTGTAGCTGGCGGTTCATTGCTACTTATTCCATTAGCAGCAAGCCTATTTAGTATTCCTAACGATATTGCTATTCAAGTGGTCGCTATCGGCTTTATTATCGGGGTAATACAAGATTCAGCAGAGACTGCGCTGAACTCATCAACAGATGTGTTATTTACCGCAGCCGCTGATCCGAAATATGCGCGTTAGCTGGTTTTATTAACTGACTAACAGTCACTAATTCAGCAGTTATAAACACAAAAAAAAGGGCAATCAATGCCCTTTTTTTATTTCTAAAATTTAAAATTATTAGACTAGGTTATTTTAAATGCTCAATATTGACTTCAATAACTGGTGCTTGCATATCCAATTGGCGCTTATACTGACGCAGTTGCTCAACTTCATCTAACAGCTCTAATATCAAGCCAATAGCAGGCACGCTGGCCTCAAAGTCACGGCTAATGCGTGAGGCACGACGTACAGTCGTCAACTGGAAGCCAGTAAATTGCTGTTGCTCTGGTACATCATATTCGATAATATTTTCTTCGATTAGCGCAATGACCCATTGCGGCTCTTGACCACAAGCAGAGACTAGCTCATCAAAGCTCATAATGAGGTCGGTTAGTTCGGGTGAGTGTTTCATATTATTATCCTCGTTGCGGTTATGCTAACGTTTCGCTAATTTTTCGCATCACTATCTTTATCAGCGGCTAATACTAGTATCAGCAAAAGCTTGTTTTAGTTGCTCATAAGCTTGTTTTGCAGTATCGGTACTGACCTCAGGATTGATAATATTTAAGGTTAAATACAGATCACCGGCTTGCTTAGCGGGAATGCCTTTGCCCTTAAGACGCAGATTACTGCCCGACTTACTGTTACTTGGGATGCTAACACCCAAGGTCCCTGCTGGCGTGGTGACATTGATTTTTTCACCGAGAGCGGCCTCCCACGGGGTAATGTTTACTGTTTGATAAACATCAGCGCCTTCTAAACGGATATTGTTGCTATGAGTGATCTTTACCTTTAAGAATAGATCGCCGTTTTTACCGTTACCACTACCCGCCGCTCCCTGTCCACTCAGGCGAATCTGCTTACCATCTGTGATGCCTTTAGGTATTTTTATTTTTAGCGTTTTATTGTCATAGTCGACACTACCATTGGGCTGTCGCGTGGGTACATTTAGTTTAATACTATAGTCATCACCATTATAAACGGATGCCAAATCAACGTTGATTTCGGCATGTTGGTCTTGACCTTTGCTGTCCTGAGCGCCAAAGCCACCACCGAACTGATCAAAGCCTTGTTGCGTACGAGCGCCTGCTTGTTCATTAGAGCCGCCACGCGCGCCTCGACCAAAGGCTGAGAATATATCATCAAAACGAAAGCCACCGTCACCAAAGGCCTCCCCTTCACCAAACTGACCTTTTATATCTTCCCAATTAAAGCCACCTTGTCCAGCGCCCGCTTGTCCACCAAATCCGCCACTGCTTTGACCTGCGAATGGATTATTGAGCATAGCGTCATAATCGCGTCGTTTGTCTTTATCTCTGATAGTTTCATAAGCGTTATTAATCTCAGCGATTTTATTATCCGCATCAGGGTCATCACTAACGTCGGGGTGATATTGGCGGACGAGCTTACGATATTTTTTCTTAATATCGCTATCTGTGGCGTCTTTTTTGACTCCTAATATTTCGTAGTAGTTTTTTTCGGCCATTATTTTTTCCTTATGCATAGGTTTCGGCTGCTACCTCTATTAGATATAGAGTAACTCAATGAATCAACTAAATAAATAGAGCCACTTAATTGTCGTTTACAGAGCTGTGAGGACACAACAAGATTTTTATAGTAAAATATCTATATTATTCATACTCATAGGGAGTGTGAATATTATAGGCAAAAATATCTGTCTATTTCATTAATCGTAAAAAGGTATTAAATGTCTTATTTAATCAAGTCTTTAGTTGTCACGTTATCACTGTTGTTGAGTACCGCCACATTTGCTGCTAATACCAGTTATTACGGTAGCAAGTTCCACGGAAAACGCACAGCTAGTGGTAGTATCTTCAATATGAACTCTTTGACGGCAGCACATAAAACGCTGCCGTTCGGTACGAAGGTAGAAGTGACCAACGAAAAGACAAAGCAGAGCGTGATAGTAAAAATCACGGACAGAGGCCCTTTTACTAAGGGTAGAGTTCTTGATTTATCTAGAGCCGCTGCTGGTAAAATAAACTGCAAGCTTTGTACGACTAGTATGAAGATATTATCTTACGGTGATGGTAAATATCGTAAGCAATAATGTAAGGAAAGGGGGAGAGCTGACGCTCTCCCCCTTTTTTATGATTTATAACGCTTATCAACTTGACTCATTATGTGCCACAACAGTCAGCTCTAATGCTCCAGTCACTCTAACTAAACTCAGCTTCCATCTCTTCTAGTTTGGTCATCGCCAGCAATAGACTCTCCTCTTTATCGCTATGCTGCTGCTGTAATGAGGACTGTTCTTCTAGTAGTTTTAGCAGATCAGCCTTACGACTTTCCTCATATAGCTCAGTGTTTGCCAGCTTAGTTTCTAGATCAGCTAATTGATCATCAATCTTTGCCAAAGCTTTTTCAGTATTCTCAATATCGCGGCGAATAGGTGCACTAAGCTTGCGCTGCTGCGCGGCCAACTTGCGTTGTTCATCCTTACTTAACAGTGATTGCGACGAAGACTTTCCATCTACTTTTACGCTATTATTTTTTGTTTCATGTGAAACACTTTCTTTAGTCACAAAGGCTTTTTTCTCTTTTTTACTCTTGCCTTTTTTGTTCGACTTTTTATCAGAGCTGTTCTCTTGCTTGCGCTTCTCGCTTAGCCACTTACCATAGTCACTGATATCGCCATCGAACTCTTCAATCTGACCATCATGCACCAGATATAGCTCATCACAGACATTAGCAATCAGCTCACGATCATGCGAGACCAATACTACTGCTCCTTCAAAGCCTTGCAAGGCTACGGTCAAGGCTTGGCGCATCTGTAAGTCTAGATGGTTGGTTGGCTCATCGAGCACTAGTACGTTAGGGCGCTGCCAGACGATCAGCGCTAATGTTAAACGCGCACGCTCGCCACCAGAGAACAGCTTGCTTGGTGTATCTATACGCTCGCCGCGAAAGTCAAAACTACCCAAAAATGAGCGTAGCTCAGCATCAGAGGTCTTGCCTGCGAGACGGCGTAGCATCTCTATCGGCGTAGCCTGAGCATCCAAAGCATCCATTTGATGCTGATTAAAGTAGCCAAGCTTTAGGGTATCAGAAACCGTATAAGACCCTGATAAAACCCCAAGCTCACCAACCATCGCCTTAATCAGCGTTGACTTACCCGCGCCATTCATACCTAGCAGACCGAGACGGGTATCAGGCGTCACCTGCACACTAACATCATGAATAAGCGGCGTACTGCTATAACCAACATCGGCTTTAGTCAGCTCAATGAGCGGCGTATTCATGTGCGCAGGCTCATAAAATCGAAATGAGAATGGGTTATCTGCCATCATAGGCGATAGCTCAGCCATGCGCTCTAATTGCTTGATACGGCTCTGAGCTTGCTTAGCTTTACTGGCTTTGGCACGGAAACGACGAATAAAGTCATCTAGATGGGCTTTGGTCGCTTGTTGCTTCTCAAACGCCTGCTGCTGCTGCGCCATACGCTCATGACGCGTGCGGATAAACTGCTGATAGTTACCGGTGTACATGGTGATTTGCTGCTGTTCAACATGCAAGATATGGCCGATAGTGGCATCCAAAAATGCTTGATCATGCGAGATGACAATCACAAGACCCGTAAAGTCATTGATCCAAGTCTCAAGCCAAAGAATAGCATCTAAGTCCAAGTGGTTAGTTGGCTCATCGAGAAGCATCAAATCAGCGCGGCTCATCAAGGTCTTAGCCAAATTCAAACGCATGCGCCAACCACCTGAAAACCCTTCTACAGGGAGCCCATGCTGACTGGTCTTAAAACCAAGACCTGCCATAATTTGCGCCGCTTTGGTCGGGGTACTATAGCCATCGATTTCATCGAACTGCTGATAAAGAATAGGAATTTGCTCATCGCTCACGGTACTCAAGTCGCTCAAAGCGGCATTGAGCTTGAACCATTGCTCATCACCGCTTAGCACATAGTCAATCGCGCTTTGGCTACTGGCACCGACTTCCTGCGCCATGTGTGCCACCTGCCAGCTATCAGGAATATTGACCTCGCCACGATCAAGGGTAACCTCAGTATCGCCTGTGCCCATTTGCGTCAATAACAAGGCAAATAGCGTTGATTTGCCAGTACCGTTATTACCCGTCAAGCCGATTTTATGGTTGGGGTGCAACTGAAAGCTGGCACCTGAAAATAACTCACGGCCATCACGGCGCACACTAACGTCTTTAAATTCGATCATAAAAGTTTTAATCTCAGAGGGTTTGGATAAGGCAGTTAAAACATGGCTTTTATAGCTTGCACGGTTTAAAAGGTAGGTAGCATTTGCAAATTAGCACTTATAAAAGCTTTTGCAAATAAATGGTCGCTATTATTTCAAACGACTAGCCGATAGGCAAACGATTAAATAGCTATTTTAATTTTAGTTGCTTAATGAAGGCGAAAGAAGGCTTTTTCAACGGCTTTAACTCACTCTATGCTTAAACCTTGACAAACAAATGCGAGACCCAATTATGCTATACTAACAAAAAACTATTCATACATTAAAGACAGGTTTAAGTGGTAAAATGAACCTCAAACAATAGGCAAAAACAATCTATAGAAATAAGGTTTAAAAACCTAGGCCCTGTTGATCAAATTATTCATAGTTTAATCGCTATATCACATACTATTTAACCTGATAGCACGCGCTACAATCTTTTATTTACTAATAATTTTTAGTGACTGTTTTTAGTAACTATAAAGGAGCCAATAGCGGCTTTGACGGTAGCTACTGAGGTAATTATGACTGAACTAACCACCCAATACGATCCAAGCGCCAATCAGCCTGTTGATCCTACGATATTGAATCTAACCAATAGTGCCGCGCAAAAGGTGCGCCGACTTCGTGAAGAGGAAGGCGATAGTAATCTGATGCTACGAGTCTATGTGACTGGTGGCGGCTGTTCAGGGTTCTCTTACGGCTTTAACTTTGCCAATGATCTAGGCGAAGACGATGCTAACTTTGACAATGGCGATGTGACCTTAGTGGTTGATTCGCTCAGTTATCAGTATTTACAAGGCTCAACGGTTGACTATACTGAAGGGTTAGAGGGCGCGCGCTTTGTGGTGCAAAACCCCAATGCGACGACGACTTGTGGCTGTGGCTCATCGTTCTCTATTTAACTACTCTTTATTCGTATTCAACAGTTTTTGGGTAGTTGGTATCAATTCAAAGCATCTATTTATAATAGGTGCTTTTTTGTCTTAAAGAACTCTAGACTGATATGATTGCAACAAAAATGCTCTTATGTTCAATGATAAAAGCTTTGTTACTATCATGAGTTGTTATTTTAAAATATCCGCCTATTAGCGGACCTAATTAAGTTTTAATGGGTTAAATATGATTAAACAGACTCTAGCTAAAGCTTACTGATTTTGTAAGTTTACATAGTTTTTAGCATAGCTTTGGGCTAAACTGACTGCATTATTTACGGCCTCTATTGTCTAGTTTAAAGTTGCCTAGCTTAGAGCAAGCTTTTGCTTTAACGCAGCGCTTATACCAGCACCTCTTACATAATAAATAACAACAGATGAATACTATGAGTAAATTCGCCAATAGCTTTGTTGACTTTAAGATTCCAGATTGGTTCGATAGCGAGCACCTAGCAGGTATGCTGCGCGGCATCGAAAAAGAAGGTCTGCGCGTTAGACCTGATGGTTACTTAGCTCAGACGCCGCACCCTTTAAAGCTTGGCTCAAAGCTCACTCATCCATTTATCACGACTGACTATTCAGAGAGCTTACTTGAGCTGATTACCGACCCTCGTAGTACGCCCAAAGATACGCTAGCGATGCTGCGCCAATTGCATGTATTGGTCTATCAAGCACTGCCTGAGGGTGAGCTGATGTGGCCGTTATCTATGCCGTGTATGCTGTCGTCCGAAGATGAAGATATCCCATTGGCGGATTATGGTAGCTCCAACACAGGTAAGCTTAAGACTCTATATCGCAGTGGTCTTGGGATTCGCTATGGTCGTCGTATGCAGACTATTGCAGGCCTGCATTATAATTTATCTTTCGGTGATGGTTTATTTGCGCACTGGCAGGCTCAATTAGCAGATAAAGGTTCTGAGTCTTTAGCTGATTTCAAAAATGATAAGTACTTAGGTCTTATTCGCAATTTTAAGCGCTTGACCAGCTTAGTACTCTATCTATTAGGAGCCAGTCCTAGCGTCTGTCCGTGTTTTATCGCAGGACGCGAGCATGACCTTGAGCGGATGAATGACTCGACCCTTTATAAGCCTACGGCAACCAGCTTACGTATGGGCAAACTTGGTTATACCAACAGCGTACAAGAGCAGCTCGATATTCGCTATAACAATTTGCCAGAGTATGTGGCAGGTCTGCGTCGTGCTATTCAAACCCCACATGATAGCTTCAAAAAGCTAGGTCTAAACGATGCCGATGGCAATCCCATTCAGATCAATGATCATATCTTGCAGATAGAAAACGAATACTATAGCCCTATCCGTCCTAAGCAAATCGCTGATCGTGGTGAGACGCCGACTGAAGCGCTAGAGCGACGCGGTATCGCTTATGTCGAGTTTCGCGCAATTGATCTAGACCCATACAGCGATGTTGGTATTCGTTTATCAAGCGCTTGCTTTTTAGAGGTGATGGCACTGTATTGCTTGCTTAATGACTCCCCTGAGCTGATGCCCAATGAAGAGGAGGAGCTGGCGATCAATCTTGAGCGCGTGGTCAATGAAGGGCGTGCTGATAATCTGCATATACTGAATAACGGGACTGAGCAACCTTTACAAGATTGGATGCTAGATCATTTAACCAGTATGCAGCCTTTGGCAGCACTGCTTGATGCGCATCACGGCGGTAATGATTATCGTGCAGCGGTCGCGCTGATGCAAGGCAAAGCAGGACACTCTGAGTCTACTATCTCAGCGCAAGTGAATGCTGATAGCGAGCGTTTAGGTAGCCTGTGGCAGTTAGGCTTTACGCTAGCTAACCAGCATCGTGACTCTCTATTGCAGCAAACCCTCAGCCCAAATACTCAAGCTAAATATGAAGTATTAGCTGAGAAATCAATATTACAACAAGCTGAGATAGAAGCTGTCGAAACAGAAGACTTTATAGACTTTGTCCAGCAATATCGCTAAGCCTGCTAAGTCTATAACCTAGCCCCTTTTATAAGAGCATCCCTTCAATGCAACGTCTAAGCACCTATCGTAATTTGCAAATACTCTTGGTTGTGATGACCGTTATCGGCATGAGCTTTGCGCTGTTTTTTTTGCAGCGCTATATGGGCCTCTCTCCTTGTCCACTCTGTATCTTTCAGCGTATTGGTCTGATGGTCATGGGCAGCTTTGCACTAATCGCTGCGCTATTTAATCCTAAATCTAAAGCGGTCAGACTCGTTTTATGGCTGGGTAGCTTATTAGGGATAGGCTGGGCTGCTGGCGTAGCAGCGCGTCATGTTTGGTTGCAGCATCTACCAGCCGATCAAGTCCCCTCTTGTGGGCCTGGGCTTGATTATTGGCTCGACACTCTACCTATGAGTGAGGTGCTCAATCAAGTATTCGCAGGTTCTGGTGAGTGCGCATCAGTAGATTGGACTTTTTTAGGATTTAGTATTCCTGAGCAATCACTGTTGTTATTCAGCCTATTGCTCATTGTCCATATACTGATACTAGTAAGAATCTTAAAGCCAAGATTATAAATTGGAGATTATAAAATGATCAATCTTTGCTATACACCATGTGTTTGTTAGATATTAAGGCGTGTTTTAGGAGTAGTGAAATCAATAACACATAAGACACCTGTTTCAATGCTTCTAAATATCATCATCACTACGCAACCATCTTATTTGATAAAAGTTTACAGTAGCACTATATTTCTACAACGTTAATTTTTACTTTTACGCCTGTATGTCCATTATCATACGTATTTCGACAGGTTAACTAGTAGCTCCTATCAACTAACAACTGTAGCGAGACTGTTGTAGATGTAGCACTAGCATGATGGTCTCTATCTCGTTGTAGCGCTGTTCAATAGTTGGTGTAATTATGAAGTATTTGCTGCCTTTTGCACTTGTACCTTTACCCAAAACCATTAATTTTAGCTGTAGACAGCTTTTAGTGGTGGCATCATGCTCTTTGCCGTTATTGGGCTGCAATAATCAATCTGCATCCAGTGCCAATAACACCAGCAACGACGATAGTTCTGTAAGTGATCAAGTAATCGAAGAAAAAGCGCCTTCATTAGTAGCTGACACTACAATTGAGGAAGCTAGTAATAATGATAAAATCTCAGTAGAGGATAAAGGTACATCCCTTATGGATTCGGCTAAAGCTGATGATATTGAGGAGAAGAGACGCTCGCCTATGATTGCAGAAAAACGTGCTGGTAGTGCTCTACAAGCGACTTTGATCGGTAATTACATGGGTATTCTACCCTGTTCGAATTGTGATGAGATTACCTTAACACTCAACTTGCATTCTGATGGCACAGTCAAACAAACTAGCATCTATGAGAATCCCAAAACAACACGTCCCACTTTGGTTGAGACTGGGGTGTATCGTCAAGATAATGATATGATTACTATCGTTTATAGTAAAGAAAACATAGATAGTTATCGTATTCAAGACAATCACTTAGTGATGTTAGATGCTAATAAAAACCCTGATCCTGACTATACTTTATCGCGTTACTGATCATCAACAACAAATTATCATTAACAATAACTTGCACAAACTTATAAATCCTAATCATAATACTCATAAAATATTTATCTTAAATGACTCGTTAACGTCTAACTGACATTTTATCGCTAGGCGTTTTTTATTGCCTGTCTATTATTAGTATGCCTGTTAGCAATATGGCTATTAGAGTAGTGCTATTAGAGCTGCGATTAATGCGCTACAATAAGCGCAGCTAGGGTATGCGACCTATTTCGTTACTATTCTTATTTTGCTATCCTTATTTTACTTTCATATTCACTTCATTAAGCTCAGGTTCGTTTATGCATATTCATATCCTTGGTATTTGTGGCACTTTTATGGGATCGCTTGCCCTTTTAGCACGTAGCCTAGGTCACACAGTGACTGGCTCAGATGCTAACGTTTATCCTCCTATGTCCACTCAACTTGAGCGTGCTGGCGTGACTATTAATGAAGGTTATTTAGTAGAGCATCTACAGCCTACTCCTGATTTGGTCGTTGTAGGTAATGCGATGAAACGTGGTATGCCAGTGATTGAATATATGTTAGATCAAGGCTTGCGCTACACCTCAGGGCCGCAGTTTTTGTCGGAAGAGGTGCTGCAGTCGCGTCATGTTATCGCTGTGGCTGGTACGCATGGTAAGACCACGACGACGACTATGCTGGCGTGGATACTTCATTACGCGGGTATCGATACTGGGTTTTTGATCGGTGGCGTGCCTTTGGTTGATACGACGGATGAGCACTTGCAACAAGTATTTGCGCATAGTAGTTACCTAGGCGAAGAGACTCTCGACGGCGATAGTTCTCTTGATAGTAATAGTACGGACGTTGCGGCTCAAGGCTATTTTGTTATTGAAGCGGACGAGTATGACTCTGCGTTTTTTGATAAACGCTCAAAGTTTGTACACTACCGCCCGCGTACCGCTATCTTAAACAATCTTGAATTCGATCATGCTGATATCTTTGCAGATCTAAACGCTATTCAAACGCAGTTCCATCATATGATTCGCATGATTCCGAGTAACGGTAAAATCATCATGCCAGCAGATACTGTGAGCTTAGAAGATACTTTGAGCAAAGGCGTTTGGACACCTGTTTGGCGAACCACGATAATACCTCAAGCTCATAAAACGATAGTTGAACCAAGTGACTGGCAAGCGGAGTTGCTCAACGATGATGGTAGTCAGTTCAAAATAAGCTTTAATGCAAACAATGACAGTCGAGACGAATCAGAATCTGTTGTCGATTGGTCTATGAGTGGTCTGCATAATGTCAATAATGCCCTAGTCGCTGTCGCAGCGGCCTGTGATGTAGGCGTTGATATAAGCGTTGCATGTGCCGCCTTATCTGCTTTTGCTGGTATCAAACGTCGTATGGAGCTCATCGGCAATACTAACGATGTATTAGTGTTTGATGATTTCGCTCATCACCCGACCGCTATTGCGACAACGTTAGACGGCGCAAAAAAGAAGCTAACAGGCAGACGTCTTTGGGCGATCATTGAGCCGCGTAGCAACACGATGAAAATGGGTATTCATAAAGACAGCCTAGCACAGTCAGCTATGCTAGCAGATCATACTATCTGGTACGAGCCAGCAGGGCTTGAGTGGGGACTAAGAGAAGTCATAGAGAGTGCTGACATTAATAGTAGTAATAATAGCGCTGCTCAAAATAGTAAGCAGCAAGTGCTAACGAGTATAGAAGCTATCATTGAGCACGTGACCGATAATATACGCGCGAATGACGCTATTATTATCATGTCTAATGGCGGCTTTGAGGGCATTCATCAGCGTTTACTAACCGCACTGGACAAAGTATTAGCTTAAGGTCTGTTGAAGATTATTAATAATTACTAAGTTCTGTAACCCGCTATTAACTTATTTTATCTGCAAAATAGCAAAGCTTTGGTTTTTCTCACACAGCGCCTACATAGGTAACACTTTGTACTTACTCTTCAAGCTATTGAATGTTTACAATAACTCTATTGGAATAAAGGCGTTGATCTTTAATCGTCTTATTTCAAAGATTACTTAATAAATACTATAAACAATACAAAAGCTAGGAGAATAATTATGGGTTTTATCTGGATGATTATCGTCGGGCTAGTAGCAGGACTATTAGCGCGTGCTATCAAACCTGGTAACGATGCTATGGGTTGGATTATGACCATCGTTTTAGGGATCGTTGGTGCTATGCTAGGTGGCTTTGTCGCAGGTCTTATCGGTATTGACGCCGATGGTGGCTTTACAGGCCTTATCTTTTCGGTGATTGGCGCCATTATCTTATTATTCTTATATGAAATGATAATGAATAAACGCCGCGTGTAATAGTGTTTAGTGTGTTTAACACCCACTGATATATGCTTATAGTGATACTAAAAGACTTTATCTCAGGTAAGGTCTTTTTTGATACTCGCCTATAAATTTGTATTGATAAATCTCTTTTTTGCCCCCATTTACCTTATAATAAAGCCCTGTTTTTATTGCTATTTAAGTTCATTCGTATTTTTGAGGTAAGCGACATGGCCGTACTTAATATCTTAAGCTATCCCGATCCACGCCTGCGTACCATTGCCGCACCAGTAAAGCAGGTCGATGACAACATTAAAACTCTAATCACTGATATGATTGAGACCATGTATGATGCCGAAGGTATCGGATTGGCAGCGTCACAAGTGGATGAGCATTTGCAGCTTATCGTTATGGATCTGTCTGAGAATAAAGACACCCCGATGGTGTTTATTAATCCCAAAGTCACGCCATTGGTAGAAGAAAAACAGCCCTACGAAGAAGGTTGTCTGTCGGTACCAGAAGTATATGACAAAGTTGAGCGTCCTAATAAAGTGCGTATTGAAGCTTTGGATGAAAACGGTGACGCTATTGATCAAGAAGCGGAAGGTCTACTGGCTGTCTGTATTCAGCATGAAATGGATCATTTAAACGGCGTTATCTTCGTTGATTACTTATCTAACCTTAAGCAGAACCGTGCTCGTGATAAAGTCAAAAAAGTACTAAAAATTCGCGAGAAAAACTTAGAAAAACAAGCACAACCTAGTAACGTCTAAGCTATCAGTAATTAAGTGTATATGAGGGCTTATTGCCTTTGTTTACACTTTTTTTTGCTCTGGGTTTTAGAACTATTCGATTTAACATTTTTGTTTTCAACAAGGTTTACTATCATGACCATGATCAAAATCGACCAATATTTTGACCCTGCTGGCTGGCAAAAATTCACCAAAGCTGCTGAGGGACGTGAAACGCCTTTTTTGGTAGTCGATCTTAATCGTATCAAGGTTAAATTCAATGAAATGGTTGGCTTGTTTCCTGACGCAAAAATTCATTATGCGATGAAAGCCAGCCCTGCGGTTGAAGTCATTAACTTATTGGCGGATTTAGGTTCTAACTTTGACTGCGCCTCCATTTATGAGTTAGATCGTGTCCTTGATTGCGGTGTTGATGCTACGCGCATCTCCTACGGTAATACTATTAAAAAAGCTGCTCATGTCAAATATGCTTTTGAGAAAGGTGTAACGCTTTATGCAACTGACTCAGAAGCAGATCTCAAAAATATCGCTGAGCAGGCTCCAGGCTCAAACGTATTTGTGCGTATTTTGGTCGAAGGATCAGACACCGCAGAATGGCCGTTATCACGTAAGTTTGGCTGCGATCCCAGTATGGCGGTTGACTTACTTGTCCAAGCACACGAATTAGGGTTGATGCCTTATGGTGTCTCGTTTCATGTAGGTAGTCAGCAAAAATCAGTTACCGTATGGAATGACGCTTTGCTCATGGTCAAAGATATCTTTGATCAGCTATTGCATGAGCAAGGTCTCAAGCTGCAAATGATAAATCTAGGTGGCGGCTTCCCTGCTAGATACCTCAATCAAGTGAATACTATTCAAGACTATGCTGGCTCGGTAAAACAGTATTTGCTAGATAATTATGGTGTGGATGATATGCCTGAGATTATCTTGGAGCCTGGGCGCTCACTGGTAGCTAGCTCAGGAGTATTAGTCAGTGATGTGGTACTCATTTCACGCAAAGCGAATGAAGAAACCACGCGCTGGGTCTATACTGATGTGGGACTGTTCCAAGGACTCATAGAGACTTTAGGAGAGGCCATCAAGTACCCTATCTATACTCCAACAATGGCAACTTCGACCCAATCTGGTCGAGTCGTATTGGCAGGACCGACTTGTGATTCGGCGGACATCATGTACGAAGAAACCGATTACCAGCTTCCACAAGAGCTCGCTATTGGCGATAAAATCTATTGGCTCGCGACTGGCGCTTATACTAATTCGTACTCTTCTATTGAGTTCAACGGTTTTCCACCGTTAGAAGTGGTTTACGTCAATTAATAGCTGGCAAATTAGCTATTAAAAATTGGGATAAAAAAAGCATGATGCTGCAAATGTCAGTATCGTGCTTTTTTATCGTATGGTTTTTTAGTAGCTGTGACTACTGTACTAATAGCTGAATAGGTACGCTGTTACTAGTAACGCTATCACGATTGCTGCCATAGCTTGAACTTTGGGTTTGGCTATTTTCTGAAACTTGTCCGATAGTTACCCACTGCCCGCGCGGAACGATAATCGTACTATTCAGTCGCTGCCCTTGAATAACACTGTTTTGGCTACGATTATTTTGACTGTATCTAGAATTTGCGCTTACCAATTTTTCTTCTGCTTGCGCCAATTGCACTTCAACTTGTCCATTAGACAGCAGTCTCGGTATAAGTTGAATACCTTGCGTGGTTGGTAATAGAACTTGCTGTTGAATAATAATCTGCCTTGTTGGGCGATTATAAGTGGGATAACTGTTAATTTGATAGTTTTGGGCTAACGAATACAGCGTGTTAGTACCTATACTCGCCGCACTGCCTGACAAGGTTTGCACTTGATACAAGCTATTGCTCTGCTGGTTAGTATTATTTTGACTAATAACCCCTGCGCCTTGAACACCTCTATTACTGATGATCACTCGACCTTGCTGGATATTGCCTTGAGTACTACTGCTATTACCGACGCGTACTGCAACCGTCAAGGCCTGCGGTTGGCTATCAATTTGACTCAGTAGTTGTTGTACGGCCTGATAGTTAGCGGCAGTCGTTCTGAGCACTAGCTTGTCTTGGTAAGTAGCGACGGTACCACCATCACGGCTAGTATTTAATTGTTGACGTACTGCTGGCAGTAGAGCATTGCCGCCATAGGTATGGATGACGTAGGTTTGATAATTATTCTGATAAGGTGCAGCTTGCGCTGGAGCATAAAGGGAAAATGTTGTTGCTAGCGCTATAGAGGTTATAGCAAGGTTTTTCATAATACTACTCATTATTCTCACTCCATAACCTCCAATTTACTATCATCAGTCGCTAGTTCCTACTCATTCAATCCCAACACATCTTGCATATTATATTGGCCTGATTTTTTATGCGCTATCCAAGTGCTAGCCCGTACAGCACCTGCGGCAAAGGTCATTCTTGCCCGCGCTCGATGAGTAATCTCCACTACTTCACCATCAGCGATAAACATCACCGTATGGTCACCGATTATTTCACCGCCACGAATCGCATGAATACCTATAGTACCTGCTTCGCGTGCGCCTGTTTGACCTTCGCGGCCATAGACAGCGACCTGTTTTAAGTCCTGTCCACGCGCTTCGGCTACGGCTTCTGCCATCATAAAGGCTGTACCCGATGGCGCGTCTATTTTATGCTTATGATGTGCCTCAATGATTTCTACGTCGGCCTCAGTGCCAAAGGTTTTTGCCGCCATAGCCAATAGTTTTAACGATAAATTAACGCCAGTTGAGTAGTTACCCGCGTAGACGATAGCAATATGTTTGCTGGCCTCAGTCAACACTTGCTCTTGCTGCTCATTAAAGCCTGTCGTGCCAATAACCATCGCCACTTTATGTTCCGCGCAAATCTGCATATTTTGCTCGGTAGCCTCTGGTAAGCTAAAATCAATCAACACATCGATATCATCAATAACGGCGACTAAATCATCGACAATTTTTATATCTATACGACCTATTGAGGCAACTTCACCAGCATCAGCGCCTACCAAACTTGAACCTTGACGCTCGATAGCTGCGGCAAGCGTCGTCTGTGGATTATCTTGTACGGCCTCTATTAACATACGCCCCATGCGCCCACCTGCCCCGATGACACCGATATTTATAGGTTCATCAGCCACTTTTTTATTCGCTTTTTTTGTCATCTTTTTATCCTAAAGTTCTATTTTTTGAAGTTATCAGCATTGGCTATTTGGTGAATATCATAGCATAAATTGATTTTACTACTGTCCTAAAAAAGCTCAACTGTTTCACATGAAACAGTTGAGCTTAATAGCTCTCTTGCATAAGTCATTGCTAGCCTTTGATACTCCGTTAACGAAGGTCAATAAAACGGTACTTTTGCAAGAGGTCTAATCATACTTTTAAAAGATTACTTACTTATTAAACTTCTTAATCAAACCACCTAATCAAAAAGATCGCCAATTTTTTTGAAGAAGGACTTTTTATGTGGTGATTGCTTATGATGGCTATCCCCATCTAAGGTGTCTTGGAACTGACGCAATAAGTCTTTTTGCTCGCGATTTAGATTCACAGGTGTCTCGATGATGACGCGGCAAATCAGATCACCTTTCATGGTCGTGCGTACTGGGGTAACGCCTTTACCACGTACTCTTAGCAGCTTGCCACTTTGAGTACCCTCAGCGATTTTGATATTGACTTTGCCATCCAATGTTGGGATTTCGACTTCTTTACCGAGGGCAGCATCAGTGATGCTAACAGGCACATCCATATACAGATCAGCGCCTTGACGGGTAAAGACATTGTGCGGCTTGACGCGCACTTCAACGTATAAGTCACCGTTTTGTACGCCTGCACCGCCCGCTTCGCCTTCACCTGCTAGACGAACACGATCACCGTCGTCAACACCTGCTGGAATCGATACTTCTAATTTGCGCGACTTGTCTTTGACGCCTTGACCATGGCAGTCAGAACAAGGGTTTTTGATTTGCTTACCTGAGCCGCCACACTGTGGGCAGGCTTGCTGTACGGCAAAGAACCCTTGCTGCATCCGCACTTGACCTTGACCATGACAGGTCTGGCAAGTAACGATATCTGAGGCTTTTTTGGCGCCTTTACCATCACAGGTATCACAAGGGGCAGGAGCGCTAAAACTGACTTCTTTTTTGCAGCCACGCACGGCTTCCTCAAGAGTCAGCTCAATGACGTATCGAAGATCCGAGCCGCGACGCGCACGCCCACCACTGCCACCACGTTGCTGACCGAAAATGTCACCAAAGTTGCCAAAGATGTCGCCAAAGATGTCTTGGAAGTTACCGCCGCCTGCACCGCCAAAGCCGCCGCCACCCATACCATTCTCGAACGCGGCATGGCCCATACGATCATAAGCGGAGCGCTTATCAGCATCGCTTAAAACCTCATAAGCCATTGACGCTTCTTTGAATTTTTCTTCAGCGTCTGGATCGTCAGAGTTGCGATCTGGATGATATTTCATCGCCAATTTACGGTAAGATCGTTTAATCTCTTTGCTATCTGCGGTCTTAGCGACGCCTAATATCTCATAAAAATCACGCTTACTCATGGGCTCTCCTATCGTCAATACAGTCGCCTTTACCGATAATTATGCTAGTAGTCATTTTGGATAATTAATGATGTTTCACATGAAACATTAGATATCTAAATAACTAGTCAAAACGAATATTTACTAGTGCAAGTAGCATAGGGCTGTTTAACTAAATCAATTAATATAAGTATAAAAAAGTATAAAAGTTTGGGCTGTTAATGGTGATGGCAAGCTGATTTATCAAGCTTGTCATCACCAAAATTATTATCTATTCAGTTTCGATATTCAAAAACCTACCTTTAGACGTATTTACATTTATTTTTCACAACAGCAAAGGGTTAAGTCATGCTAATATTTATCGCCTTATAAAACCCGATACGTCCTATTAAAAGCGCTCCTACACCAAAGGTCATTATGAAAAAACTGCTCGCTCTGCTTATGTTACTGGTCATCGTCACTATTGCTGTTTATGCAGGCTCGCCTTATTACAGTGCCTATCAACTCAAAAAAGCTTATGATGCCAAGGATGGCGCAACTATTGCTGCTGCAATTGACTACGAGCAGGTGCGCCCTAGCGTCTATAATCAATTGGCAGGTAAGTTTGCCAATACTTTAACTCAATATCCACTGGTCGCTGAGCTGGGCGGTGCACCCCTCAAACAAGCCGCTGATAATTTTATTAGCCAAGCCGTTGAAGGCGCGATTACTCCAGAGAACATCGAAAAGCTTATTAACACCCAAGGTCAGGCGAATAATGCGACCAAAGAGTTGGCAGCGGCTTGGGCGATCGCGAGCAATCAAGTCGATCTTAAGAACTTGATTCAAGAGCTGATCATTCAACGCGGCGATGTCAATGCCGTGGTCAAAAACCAAATGCAGCAAATTATGACAAAGCAAGCTAGCGAGCTTGAGCGACAAGCGGCACAAGGTGAAGATAGCTCTAAGCCAACGCTAAGTTACTGCGGTATCAATTGCTTTACGATCAGCGGACAAGTAAAAGGCTATCCACTGACTATAGAGATGCAACGTCAAGGTTTAATCGATTGGCAGATCGTTGATGTGATATTGCCTTAGGGCGTGTTTTGGTCTGATAATCTAACTGACAAGTGAGCTTATGATGCACGCTCAAGTATTACCCAATAAAATGATAGCGCAGTCTGAACACTTATCGATAACGATACTAGATGGCGGGATGGGGCGCGAGCTTGAGCGCCGCGGTGTACCCTTTCGCCAGCCTGAATGGTCGGCGTTAGCATTGAGTTTGGCGCCCGATAGTGTTCGTGATACCCATTTAGACTATATAGCAGCTGGAGCGACGGTCATTACGGTCAATAGCTATGCCGTCACGCCTTTTCACTTAGATGAGCGATTCTTTAGTGAAGGCGAACAGCTTATAGAAACAGCCGCCAAACTCGCCTTTGAAGCCGTACAAATAAGCAAAAAGAAGGTAAGCAACAACCCTGTATCTGTACAAATCGCTGGCTGCTTGCCACCCCTATTTGGCTCGTACCAGCCTGATTTGTTCGATGCCAAACAAGCTCCTGCTATTGCACGCCCGTTACTATCTGGACAAGTAGACTATGTCGATACTTGGCTAGTAGAGACCCAAAGTAGTATTACTGAAGCGTTAACTTGGTATCAGCTGATTACTGAATTTACAGCGACTCAAACAGATAGTACGCCCAAACCCATTTGGATCGCCTTTACGCTAGATGACAATGATCTAGATAGCAACGATGATAACATTCGCGTCCAAAAAAACATCGTATCCAGTCAAACTGTAAGCACGCCTATGCTACGCTCTGGCGAAACAGTAGCCGAGGCAATACGGGTTATGATGACTCTAAATATCGATGCTATATTATTCAACTGTAGTCAGCCCGAGGTCATGAATGCTGCATTGCAAGTTGCAAAAGAGATGATCGATAGCGCTTCTTCTACCTTGCAGTTAGGAGTCTACGCTAATGCTTTTGTTGCAAAACAAAACCACAAACAAGCCAATACACAGCTGCGCCAAATGCGTCAAGACACTACCCCTGAACAGTATTTTAAGTGGGTCTCACTCTGGCAAGCCTCAGGTGCCACGATCATTGGTGGCTGCTGTGGTATTGGCGTTGAGCATATCCAATACCTTGCGCAGCATGTAACAAACAACCAATAACTTAAGTACTATAAAAGTTTATTCTACGCCCAAGAATGCCAAAAACTCAGGACTCTCAAAGCTGGCTTGAAACAACACCCCATCATCACGATAGATGGCTGGGGTGGCAATCACAGCAAGACCTGCTGCTTTCTCGCGATTAGGCGTCACGAAATCCGTACTACAACTGGCGGGTGCTGGCGTCATCTCGCCGCTCAATAGCGCTTTATCCAGCGCAGTGCGGCGACTGCTGTCATCGGCTTGGCACCAAATCGCGCGCATTTGCTCGGGCGACTCTTCATAGATAGGATAGCCGATGGTCCTTACCGTCACACCCTTACTATTCAAGCTATCCATCTGTTTGTGGAGCAAACGACAATACGGACAGTTAACATCGGTGGCGACGTAAATAACAGCACGTTCGGTAGTAGTCGCTGGATAAGTAATCAGCTGCGACGCATCTAGTGTCTCAAATACAGACTGATTCTTGAGCTTTTCAAAATTCTCATCGAGTCCTATAAACTGTCCGTTTTCTATTACAGATATCTCGCCATCCGTGATGTACTGCGCATCATCTGATAATAGAAATGGCACGCCCTCTAAGGTCGCTCCCCAAATAACACCTGGCACCGCAGTATAAAAAAACGGTGTTTTTTCACTCATATTTTTGAGCTCGCTCATATTAGCGAGTATGGAAGATTTGGTTTGGGCAGAGACCGGCTGTCCAATCTGGCTGCTGTTGCTGCGAGCAGGTGTTGTACTGATGACACGCTTACTTGGATTCTTGTTCAGCTCACCCTGAATAACGTATTGACCATCAGCAGTGATATGCAATGGCGGCTGCGCTACTAGATCAACTTGATACATATTCGGCAAATTCGATGGCGTAATAGCGACAATCTCAGTCTTTATGCCGACCTCTAACAGTACCTTACGTAAATAACTTTCGGTAGCAGCCGTTACTGTACTCGTCTCTGTAACGCTTGGTACATTTTTACTGCTCTCGCTATTAGCATTAGTAGTGGATGTAGGTTGTGCACAAGCGCTGGTCGCCAACAACATAGCGCTAATAATAGTGGCAGATTTGAACGTAGGTAGTTTCACAGGATAGTCCTATCATATTTTGAATAAGGCGTACTTTTTAATCAGTATCAGCTATTTGCATATAGCTGGTTTTTGTATGACTGATAGTATATAAAAAAGTAGATTAAAAATAAAATAAGACTGTAGCACAGAGGGCTAACTTTATAAGGAATCAGCAAAGGTATTATGGCTTATTTTGCAAATCTGCTACTTGCGCTTAAGAGACAAGTAACAGAGATTATAGTGCAGAGTAAATATGATTTAGAGTTAATAAAATAGCGTCATAATATTGCGCAGTTTTGTAGGGTGTGGTTAGCGAAGCGTAACCCGCCATTTGCATCGAAATGTTATTAAAAGGCGGGTTACGTTTTATCAAAACTCTTTATGAGAATTTCGTAAAACTAACCGCACCCTACACCACTACACCACATGAATTACATTATTATTACCTAAAACTTAGCCACTTCATCAGCCGTTAAAAAGCGGCTATCGCCTTTTTCTAACCCGTCTAAAGTAATATGACCGACGCTCGCACGATGTAGCTCAGTCACTCTATTACCGAAATAACCCATCATACGTTTAACCTGATGGTATTTGCCTTGTTCCAAGGTTAGACGCGCATGAGTCTCATCGATAAATTCTAAAGTAGCAGGCTTGGTTTCTTCGTGCTCACCTTCTAGCAGGATACCTTGAGCAACCTCTTTAATAGCATTAGCCTGAGCGGCTTCATCCATAGCATCTGCTAGCGTCAGCTCATAAACTTTGGCGTGTTCGTGCTTGGGGCTAGTGACACGATGCAACCATTTACCGTCATCGCTAAGTAATAGCGCACCTGTGGTGTCGACATCTAAGCGTCCTGCCATCCGTAAACTGCTAAGCTCTGGTACGGTAATCAGTTCAGTGACGATCGGATGCTCTTTTTCTTTGAGCGTACATTCAAAGCCTTCGGGCTTATGCAATAAGATATAGCGATTGCCTGTGGCGACAGATAGCGGCTCGCCTACCCACAATACTTCATCGTTGATAATATCGACATGCACACCTGGGTCTTTAATCACTTCATCATTGACTGTGACCTCAGAGGCATGGAGGATTTTCTTAGCTTCTTTACGCGATAACTCGGTGGCTTTACTGATAAATTTATCTAAACGCATACTTATTACTACCTTTGCTATTATAGGGTTTTGTTATAGTGGGGCTAGTTTACCATATCCCAACTATACCTAGACTTATCATCTAACCCTTTATAAAAATAGAAAGCTAAAAAACTAAATAATAAAGTTACCAAGTGATTGAGCTATGAGTTATCAAACCTTACAGCGCGCAGTTACAGCGCGACTTGAGATCAAAAAGTCCGACTTTATCGCTTATGCTTATCCCGTGCATACGCGTGAACAAGCGATGTTTCATGTGGAACAGTTACGCATAAAGTATCCAGACGCGCGCCATTGGTGCTGGGCTTATATCATTGGAGATCCTGACAATACCACTAGCGCAGGCTTCGACGATGATGGCGAGCCGAGTGGTACTGCAGGACGGCCGATATTGAACGTGCTACAACACAAATCTATCGGTAATATTATCATTATCGTTGTGCGTTACTTCGGCGGTATAAAGCTTGGCGCAGGCGGTCTAACTCGCGCTTACGCAGGCTCCGCACAAGCGGCCGTTGATGAGATGCAGCTGTGTCCTTATGTCGCTATGGCACAAGTACAGATAGTAGCGGATTTTGCTAACGAGTCTCAATGTCGTTATGTGATTGAGAGTTTAAACGGTACTATCAACGATGTGGCTTATAGTAAAAAGGTGCTACTGACCGTAAAGCTTGCTGAGCGCGATATTGAGACTTTAAAGACTGAGCTGGCAATGGCAGGAAAAGTGCTAGTTAAAGATGAGTAGCATAGTCACCAAAAGATATTGGCACTCGGCTCATTGCTTAGTACTATGATTGCTCAGTACTACATTATCACTACGATTGATTAGACAAATATTAGTTTATAGTTTTGATAAAAATAAGTTTCACGTGAAACCATATAACCAATAAATTTAGAAATAATACACTCCCTTCCACTTTAAACGAACAGATATATCTCTATGGCACCTTTTAATTACCAAGAATTTAAGCCACCTTTTTGGCTAACCAATCCGCATTTGCAAAGCATCTTGCCGAAGTTTTTTGCTCCAAAAACGCCTGAATATCGACGTGTGGTCAAAAAAGACTCGCTCGGTGAAAGCGATATCGCTTATGACTTTTATGATGCGTGGCCGCCAAGCACTACGACAGATACCACAGTAGACGCTACGATTGACGCTAGTGATAAAACACCATTAATCGTCTTGTTTCATGGGATGGAAGGCAGCAGCGATAGCCATTATGCGCGCGCTCTAGCCTATCAAATGCACGCGCAGGGCTGGCACTTTGTAGTCGCCCATTTCCGTAGTTGTGGCGGTATTCCTGCCAGCGGCCGAGTGTTCTATAATGCTGGTGATACGGGGGAGGTGCATCATGCTCTACAGAATCTATGCGCAACTTATGACAATATCTATGCCGTTGGCGTCTCGTTAGGGGGCAATGCCTTGGCCAAATACATGGGCGAATATGGCGATAAAGCTTTATGCAAAGGCGCAGCGGTCATCTCAGCTCCCGTCGATATGTCTTCGGCCGCTCTTAGTATGCACAGCTTTTTGAGTCATCGAATTTATACCCCTTATCTGCTTAACCCTATTATCAAAAAAGCGCTAGCCAATGACATTACAGCAGAAGAGATCGACTCGATAAAAGCGGTTAATCGCATCAGTGACTTCGATGACATCTTTACCGCTCCGCGTCATGGCTACCGCTCTAATAATCACTACTATCAAGCCTCGTCAGCCCTACCCTATTTACTGAATGTGACTCGTCCATTATTACTCATTAGTGCCAAAGACGATCCATTTATTGGTTTTACCGCCACGCCGAACGATGTCTCTGATCAAGTCACTATCATCGATACTGAGCACGGTGGTCATATCGGCTATTTGCGCTATCGCTCTGATAAAGACAAATCACCGCATCTGTATAAAAAATCAAGATTTGATATCAATTGGATACCTGAAACGGTCAGTGCTTATTTTAATTATATTGGCGTGGCTTCTATTGCCTCTTAAGCTAATAACGCTCCGCCTAACCCCATGTCAACATTAAAATTTGAGACCGCTTATGTATCCGTTCCTACGTTATACCGCCACTATCGTCAAAGCTACGCTACAAGTAAAAAAGGGTAATACCCTAAGCTTTGATGATGTCAGTGAAATTACCCTACGCTGCCGCCTGACGGATATTGATAACTTTCTTGAGATGAATAATGGTCGGGTGCTTACCCTGTATGATATGGGGCGCACAGACTTTGCGGTACGTAGCGGACTAGGTGTGCAACTACTCAAACAGCGCTGGGGCTTAGTCGTTGCGGGTAGCACAGTACAATATCGTAAACGCATTCGCGCCTTCCAAAAGGTAACGATGAAAACCCAAATCGTTGGCGTTGATGAGCGTTGGATATATATTGAGCAATCGATGTGGTTCAAAGGCAAACCGTGCTCATCAGCACTGCTCAGAACAGGGGTGACCGAAGGTGGCAAGGTGATAGAACCCAAGCGCGTCATGGCAGCACTAGATATAGCGGATTGGGTAAAGCCACCTGAGCCGTGGGTACAGGATTGGATAGAGGGCGATAAATCGCATCGTTGGCCGCCGATAGGTTAGAGTTAATCTTTTAGCAGAAGAAGCTATAATTGATAGCTTCTTTTGTTAGTTACATAAATTTTTTTTACTACGCTACGTACTTAATATTAAGTTCATCTTCAGAATCAAAAACTTCCAAAGCATATTTAATTATTTCAAACTTTGCAACATTACTAAAATTAGTTTCAATAAAATAATTGGAGCTAATACTACCTGGTGCTCTTAATTTATTTTCATTCGGATACTTATATAATCCGACTCTCTCGGATAGATCAGTATTAAAAAACATCTCTGGATTTTGTTCAAAAAAATGTTTAAATACATCAATATATAAACTAGCGACTGTTTTTACATTTAATTTTTGACCAAATAGAACTGCATACTCTAACTTTTTATGCGTTGGGTTCTCTGCTTCAAAAATACTCATCTCTTCCAAGCTTTCATCATATTCTCCAATGTCTATATCAGGATATGACCAAACATCTAAACACTTTCCAGCCAAAATACTAAACCTATCTTCAAGAGTACTTTTATCCCAAACTTCAATCTCGGATAAGTACTTATTTAACCATAATCGACTATCTCTATAGCCTTTTTCAGGAAGATCTCTTTTGCTGATAAAGCCTTTATTTCCTAAGCTTCCGTTATTTCCAGATAGAGTTAAATTACCTAGAGTGTGTAGATATTCTTCTTTAATCTCTTTAACCTCTGATTCTGATAGTTTGGACTTCCAATCTTGACTAGGTGTTTGAGGAAATATATGTTCAATAGTTATATCAGAATTTCCATCGATTTTGACAACTTCACTATTATTAAAATTTTCAAGTCTGCTTAATAGATATAGTCTATTTTTAGATTTAATATTATAAAAGTCTTTGTGTTTGAGATTTTCTATCAATTCAATATCTTGAGGCATTCTATGACCTCCTTTACGCCTTAATATATTCCTTTGAATAGACTCTAAATAATCCTCCTTATCTATTTTTTCATAAAGAGTCATAAATACTTTATTTAAAGCGTTCGTGGGAATACCTACTACAAAACGTCTCCATACATATGATTGCACAAAATTTAAGACTTGTAGAAAATCACCTTTAGATATAATGTTATTTGAATAATCTTCATATACTTTGATTAAAAATGGATAAGCTACTTTTATTTCAAGTTGATCTATGTATTCGAGCTGCTTACGTATTTCGATGTCTGATTCATTTTTCGGATTAATCAGCTTATTATAAAAGTTTGCAAGTGACTTGATTGGTAATAGTACGCTTTCCAAATCCTCAATATTCGAAGTTGGAAATCTTGATTTAAACTCTTGATAAACCTTGTTCTTATTAGGAATCTTGTTGTTTATTAATGTTAAATAATCTCTTATAAAGTCTGATACTTGGTGGTGTATCAGAAAGTATGCTGAGGTAATAAAGGAGGGTGACAGCCAAAGCAAGATGATATATTTGAGGTTATGAAGACACAAATAGATATCAGCTGCCCCGACTGTCACAGTCCCAGTTTAAAGAAAAATGGCAAAAAAAGCTATGGTAAGCAAAACTACCAATGCAAAGCCTGCAAGCGTCAGTTCATTGGCGATCATGCCTTAACTTATAACGGCTGTCACTCTAGAATAGAAGATAAAATACGGCTAATGACAGTGAGAGGCTGTGGCATTAGAGACATTGCTATTATAGCCTCAGTTAGCATTGGTAAAGTGCTAAGTACCATAGGCTCATCCGTATATAAGATTGCGCCTAAGCAGAGCTACTATGAACGCTTAGAAGTTGATGAGTTCTGGACTTACGTGTACCGTAAGAAACGTAAAGTCTGGCTGATTTATGCTTATGACCGTGCTACCAATGAGATTGTCGCTTATGTCTGGGGCAAACGTGATTTGAGAACGGCTAAGAAGCTAAGAGCACGTCTAAATCAGCTCAAAGTCAGCTATGACTCTATTAGTATGGACAACTGGGATAGCTTTTTGACGGCTTTTAAATCAGATCATAAGCGAGTTGGCAAACAGCATACGGTAGGTATAGAAGGCAATAACTGTCGCTTGAGACACCGGTTACGTCGAGCCGTTAGAAAAACCTGCTGCTTCTCGAAAAAGCTTGATAATCACTTTAAGGTATTCGATCTGGTGTTATTCTATGTCAATTATGGCTACGTCTGATGCCAGCATACTTTTTAGAACACCACCTGATACTTTACTGATATTTTTTTCATTCTCTCTTGCTAACTCTTCTATTAACTTCCAGTAAATGGGTATAACAAACCTAGTTTTATTAGCTGATAAAAAATCCTGAACTCTCATTTCATTTGCTTTCATATACTTACCTTTAATATGCAACTGATTGTCTACTGAATTAACTATTATATTTATAATCTAACATTTGTATATTAAAGATTATAGCGCTTACTCTAACCCCGCCCGAAACTTTTTATAATCATCCGCCGTCTGCTTCACCGCCTCTATCATCGGCACATGACCAATATTTGGCATCATAATAACCTCTGCTTGTGGGATGATGCCTTTGATCAGCTCAGTGGTTTCAGGCTTAATGACTTTATCCTCTTCTCCCCAAACCACTAACGTTGGAATATAATACTCAGCGATCACTTTGGCGCGCTCCTCGACATTATCCATGACGATTTGCTCAAGGATTTTGGCATCTAGCTCTTTATTAGCGATTCTCTCTTGTGCAAACACCGCTTTTACTGACTTTGGTATATAAGGCGGCTTATACATAACAAAATCATATAAGCTATAAATATCTTCTGTCTTATTAATCAGTAGCGGATTATTCTCAAGCGTCGCACCCTCAAGCGATTTTGGAATACCTGATGACCAAAACCCTGCGCTATCTATCAGCCATAAGCTTTTGACATCCTGTGGGTACTTGGCGGCATAGGCCACACTGATCGCGCCGCCCATTGAGTTACCAGCGATATGAATGTTAGAAGCGACACCTTTGGCTTGCAATAGCTCATGCAAACGCTCAGCTTGAGCATCAGCGCGATAATCGGCCGCCATTGGCTTACTAGAATTACCAAAACCGAGTAAATCAGGAGTGATGAGATGATAGCTATCTAGTTGATTAGCAATGCGGGTAAAGTTATCTTTATTGCCGCCAAAGCCATGAATCAGTAGTAAAGGCTCGCCAGTCACATTAGCATTCTCAGCATAAGTTAGCCTATCGCCTGAGGCTAAAGTAAATGTCTTTATATCAAGATCTGATTTATTACGTTCGTACTGCACGAGCTTTTGAGTGGTACTAATGGCGAGGGTATTAGGCGCAGTCGTACAGCCTACCACTGACATACTAAAGATAGTGGCAAGAGCTAGGCGTTTTAATGGCATTGAAAATCTTCCTACAAATGAATTTTAATTACAATCTTAAAGGTAAATTCCTGCTTAGACTTTTTAATTTATAACTTTGTAGTCAAAATATTATTCCTCTGCGTTAACAAACAACACTACCGCTTAACTGATTACCTTTCTAATCAAGATAGAATGAATGGTGTCATTTATAATAAGCGTTTTTATCGTAAAATGAAAAGCCAACCGAAAACAACTGGAATGGCGCAAAAGGATGCACCTTGAGCGATACTAGTACTTCTGCTGATAAATCACGTGACCTTACCGAAGGGTCGATTGCCAAAACCATGTTGCTGTTCGCCTTGCCAACCCTTGGCTCCTCGGCACTACAGTCTTTGAACGGCTCGATTAATGCCGTTTGGGTAGGTCGGTTTTTGGGTGAAGAAGCGCTTGCTGCGACAGCGAACGGTAATATCTTGATGTTTATTATGATCTCATTCGTTTTCGGTTTCGGTATGGCGGCGACCATTTTTATTGGTCAGGCTATGGGGGAACGCGACAATGTCAAAGTCAAGCGCACTATGGGAACGGCGCTAGGGAGCATTATTCCGATAAGTATCTTATTGTCGGCGATAGGCTGGCTATTTGCACCGACGCTACTTGATCTGCTCGGAACGCCGCCAACTGCTTTTGAGCTTGCTTTGACTTATCTGCGCATGATCTTTATTGCGATGCCCGTCACTCTTACCTTTACGCTGATGATGATGGCACTGCGCGGAACGGGCGATTCCACCACGCCGCTTTGGTTTATCGCTATGTCGGTGGTGATTGATCTGATTTTGACCCCGACACTTATTTTAGGTTTAGGGCCTTTCCCTGAGTGGGGTATATTTGGCTCAGCCTTTGCCACTGCTGTTGCTAATACTTTAGCACTAGTCGGTATGGTGGTTACCATGTACTGGAGGGGTTCAGCACTCACTCTCAGTATGCCAGAGCTAAGATTTTTGAAGGCTGACCTAAGTATTTTAAAATCGATGTTCTCAAAAGGCTTGCCAATGGGTTTGCAAATGATCGTCATCTCTACCGCCGCGCTGACTATGCTCTCGCTGATTAATCGCGAAGGGGTACAGACCACTGCCGCTTATAGCGCGACTCAGCAGCTCTGGACTTATGTGCAGATGCCAGCGATGGCGCTAAGTGCCGCTGCCAGTGCGATGGTCGCCCAGAATATCGGTGCCAATCAATGGAGTCGCGTGGCTGGGATTACCCGCTGGGGACTTATCTTCAATGTGATATTGACAGGTACTATGATTGGCGTGCTGACCCTCTTTGATAAAACTATTTTGGGCTTTTTTCTAGGTAGCGATAGCGCAGCGGTACCGATCGGTCGACATATTCAAATCATGGCGACTTGGGGCTTTCTCTTTTTTGGCATAGCGCAAGTGTTTTTTGGCACTATGCGAGCTAATGGCTATGTTATCTGGCCACTGATGGTCATGGTGGTTTCGATGTATCCTGTGCGCCTTGGCTTTGCTTTTGGCATGTATCCCATACTTGGCGCTGATGCACTTTGGTTATCGTTTCCAGCGGGAATGGTCGCGACTGCAGTAATGGGAGGCGCGTTATATCTGCACGGTGGCTGGCGCAAAGGCAAAAACTTGTCCAAAGAGGAGGCTGCGCAAGGGTGCGAAGGCTATCGCACGCAGATGGGCACCTCAGCATCGTGTCGTGATCTGGCACCGACTACCTCGTGGAAGCACTTGCCTTTGCGCCATGTGGTGAACTTGCATCGACGCCTGCGCGAGCATGATTCGACAGCAAAAGAGTCATAGGCAATAGAGCAATAGAGCAATAGAGCAATAGAGCAATAGAGCAATAGAGCAGTAGAGCAGTAGAGCAGTATGGTGAACATTAAAAACAGACTAGTTATCAATAACAATACATTATACAAAAATACATAGTATATACTATGCTTTCATTACTCAGCATTTAACTATAATAGTAACTAACTATAAAGGAAGAACTATATGGCTACTGCAACCGATTATGTCAGCACCCTGTTCGATGACAAGAGCAATCCGAATAAAATTACCTTAGCCTTTACCATGGCAGGTATAGCCCTGAAACAAGGTCATACGGCGACTGTTATCTTAATGGTGGATGCGGTGCATTTAGCACTACCTAACGCCTTAGATAATATCAATATTGGCGCTCCGTTTGAGCCTGCTGGCAAGTTACTAGAAGCCTTTATTGAGCAAGGCGGCAACGTACTGGTCTGTGGTGCCTGTATGCAGCACAATGGCGTTGAAGAATCAGCGATTGATAAGCGTTTCGAGGTTATCAGTGGTGATGATGTAGTCAAGCTATTGATGAGTGCTAAAGGCTCGTTACAGCTTACTTAATAGCTGACTCTAGTATAAAAATACCTTCACAGCTCACTCAATAGAAAGTCAGCCGCCGCTACCTAGATAGCGGCGGTTTCAATTCATCTTACAAAGTTTAAGGCCAATCAGTGTGGTAGTGAGTATAATATGCAATCAAAATTATATAAAAATAATAACTGTTATCTACTAAAGTTCTAAACTGAGCACTATTATGGCAAATCTCCCTACCCTCAGAATACGTACCCGTCGCAAATATTATCGGCTTATCTTTACGGGGATTATGGCATTGATGATGTCGCTTATTATCTCAGCAGCGCTTATCACAGTTAAAACAGGCATTCATGATGGGTTCTTTATGACGCTACTACACTCGTGGGGGTTGGCGTTTGTGTTTGCATGGCCGAGCGCTTATTTTTGTGCTTATGTGGTGCAAGAGCATATTTTGAGCCGTATTGAGTTTTATTAAAATATCATCAGTCTATTATAACGCTTTTGTCTATACCCCTACCTCGCAAAAACCGCTAAGATAGGCTCAATACTCTTTTAATATAGAGAACGCTATGAGTCAATCGCGGCGGACTATCGAGCAACTGCTCCAGCAAGGCCAATTGCCCTTATCGAATATAGAGGCAGCAGCCACCCATTTGCAAGTTTATCCCAATGCATCTACTTGGCGCAGCTTCTTTGATAAAGCCGCGTTAATTATCGGTGTAATCGCGCTGGCCTTGGCGCTGGTGTTTTTCATTGCTTATAATTGGCAGGACTTGGGTAAGATGGGCAAGTTCGCTTTGGTCGAAGGTGCATTGGCTATCACTATTGCGCTCTATGTTGCCTTCTCTTTTCGCAAGCGCTATACCCTTATTCGTCAGCTACTTTTACTTGTCGCTAGTATCATTACAGGTAGCTTGCTGGCACTATTTGGACAGGTCTATCAGACGGGTGCAGATACTTGGCAGCTGTTTGCTGCTTGGAGCGTCTTGATCATCCCGTGGGTTATTATCGCCCGTTTTCCTGCACTTTGGTTGTTATGGCTTGGGCTAGTGAATACAGCACTTATGCTATCTTTTGGCGTGATTGATATTTCATTTATTCATAATAAATATCAAGATATCTTACAAGTTGGTCTCCTTGCTCTCTTAAACTTTGCCGCGCTAAGTTTATGGCTATTCTTTTTTGATAAGCAGCTTATTGATACGCAACATTCATCTTTAACAGATCCAGTTTCAAAAAATATAAATTTTCCAGTCAAAATTGAGCTGCACTGGAGTACTTATATTGTCGGTCTAGTTAGTACTTTCTTCATGACTTACTTAGCTATTATTGCAATTTTTGCAGAAGGTGTTTTTGTAGCGACTGTAGTGACGGTATTGTTATGGCTAAGCTGGTGCTACTTTGTAGTTTGGCACTTTTATAAGCGCAGTATTAATATACTGATGCTGACCTACCTATGCGGCTCTGTGATTGCAATAGTTATATCTTGGACTATTGAGTTACTTCCAAACAACTGGGATATTGGAGGGTTTTTATTCTTAACGCTACTGCTGATTGGGATGAGCTCAATGTCTGTGACTTGGCTTCGCAGTGTCAATCGTATCAACATTGAAAATACCGAATCCGACTTAGATGCGGTAAAGCTATCCAAGCCGTCACGAGGTGATTATGAGTAATAGACAGCAACGCATGCTTACGCAATTGCAAAGCCTTGGCTTGATTAATAAAAACATGACGGATAGAACTATAGCGACCGAAGCTGACGATGATACCCCTTGGTTCCTACAATTATTTTTTGGCTTTAGCGGGTTTATAGCGAGCTTGTTTTTTATTGGTTTTTTATCGTTAATGTTCGAATGGTTAGGTATTTTAGATAGCTTTATTGCTACCTTTCTTATTGGTCTAATACTCAGCGGTATAGGCTTCATACTATTTAGGCACAAACATACCCAACACAGTACTTTTTTGACCAGCTTGACCTTTGCTATTAGCGTGGCAGGCCAGCTTTATATGACGTTTGCGTTGTTTGATAACGCCATTGATAACCCTCTTGACGTTTGGTTGTTTTTACTGATTCAAATAGTTCTGACCGTTATAATGCCAAATTTTATTTATCGACTATTGAGTACGGGCGTAGTCTTAGGTTGCTTAATCTATCTGTTGAACTATTACCATATGTCTGAGGCCAGTTTAGGAATAGTTGCGCTAATTACGGCAGTGAGCGCTCTGCAACGCTATGAGTTATTACGCTACTTGCCAGTAGCCAAGCGAAATGATGCAGCCGAGGTCATCAGTACAGTGGCTTATGCCAGCGCACTCATGTTACTTGCTGTCTCGGTGTATTTTATCGCGGCTGAATATGGCAATGGCTTTATTCGCAATGACGAGGCTTTTGGCTACAATTACTACTTAGCTCAAACTCTCCTGACACTCGCCAGCTTATACGCCGCCTATCTTATATTGCGTCGCTATCAAGTCAAACTGCTTTCAACACTAGGGATAATATCGATCGTTGCTATCCTTATTTTGGGCACACTATCGATCTATGTGTCAGGTCTATTAGCCACTAGCTTAGTCGTTATAATCGCAATGGCCAATAGCCAGCGTGTGCTACTGGGTGTCTCTATCATCGTCTTAGTCAGCTATATATTCTGGTATTACTATCAGCTCGACACCACATTACTCACCAAATCTATTTCCATGTTCGTTATCGGTGTTGCAATACTGCTGATGCGCTGGCTGCTGATTAGATTTTATCCTGCCCGTAGTGTAACGACAGCAAATATAAGTGATATTAGTCATGAGGAGCGCCCGCTATGAGCGATATAACCGCTAATGTATTGGCTCGGAATCCTCTACCCAACCCAAAACCATGGTGGCAAAAACGCGCGTTCAAAATCGGTATTGCGCTACTAGGCTTGCTCTTAGTCATTGCGATTATGACTATCAATGTTGCTAAATATGAGACGCATTTGGCAAACGGCGATACCGTATTACTAGAGCTGGCTCCCATCGATCCGCGCGGTTTTATGCAGGGCGATTATATGACGCTACGCTATGCACTAGAGGATGAGCTACTGAGTCAATTAAGACAGCGTTTAGTACAAGACGATTATTTCATTGAAGCTACCGAAGGCTATGCTATTGTGGCTTTAGATGACAATAGAGTCGGTACGTTTACCCGTCTAGTCAATGTCATACCGAGCGATTTAGCCGCTAATGAGATGGCGATTCACTACCGCGTGCGCAATAACGCATTAAAACTGGCGACCAATGCCTTTTTCTTTCAAGAAGGTCATGCTGAGGCATTTGAGGCGGCAGAATATGGTTTGTTTCGCGTCAATGACAAAGGCGAGCCGTTACTGACTAATATGATCGATGGCGAATTTGCAGTGATTGAAGGTGTCAGTATTCAGGACAAAAATACTTTAGACGAGAGCGCTGAAAATACAGGTCGCCAAGGTACTGGTATGTAAAATTAGCAACGCTCATTAACCAAATTAATATTGCGCTAAATGCATACGACTTGTTACTGTTGCTCACGACTTAAAGTAAACATTTAAAATAAATCAATAAATTAAGGAAATTACCATGCGCAGCGCAACTTATGATCATTTTGGCAAACCTACCGAAGTACTATCTATAGGCGATCGCCCAACTCCTGAGCCCAAAGCCAATGAGGTACGAGTCAAAACTGTCCTCGCCTCTATCCATAATCATGACCTTTTGACTATTCGTGGTAAGTACGGTTTTAAGCCTAAAATGCCCGCTATTGGTGGTTCTGAAGCGGTCGGTATCATTGATGCAGTCGGTGATGAGGTCAAAGACTTAAAAGTCGGTCAACGTGTGGCAGCTGCTAGTGTGCAAGCGACTTGGGCAGAGTATTTTGTCGCCTCAGAGGATATGGTATTCCCTGTACCCGACAGCTTGGATGATGAGATGGCGGCGCAATTGGTCGCGATGCCGCTGAGCGCCTTGATGCTGCTTGAGTTCTTAGAAGTAGAGAGCGGTCAATGGATCATCCATAATGCGGCCAATGGCGCAGTCGGTAAATCCTTGGCAATGCTAGCGGCAGCGCGCGGTGTCAACACCATCAATGTCGTACGCAGTAAGGAAGCCATTGGAGAGTTAGAAGCTATCGATGTCAAAAATAATATCAATACCATTGATGAGGACTGGAAAGAGCAAGTAAAAGCTATCATTGGTGAAAACAAGATTAGCGCAGCGGTCGATTCAGTCGGTGGTGAAGATAGCGGTGCGCTCCTTTCATTACTCGGTCATGGTGGCGTATTCGCGGTATTTGGTGCAATGTCTGGTAAGGCAATGGTACTTAATCCTACCGATGTGATCTTTAAGCAAGCGACGTTAAAAGGCTTTTGGGGTAGTAAGCTGAGCCAAGAAATGAGCGTTGAGAACAAGCAGCGCTTAGTCGATGAGCTGATCGATCGCGCGGTGAATGGTCAATTAAAATTGCCAACGGAAGCGACTTTTGATCTAGCTGATATATCAAAAGCAGTCGATGGAAAAACTCAGTCTGAGAAGACAGGTAAAGTGCTATTAAAGCCGTAAGATGTTGCCCTAAAATCCATTTAATGAAAAAGGAATATCATAATGTCGGATCAAACCTTTAAAGCATTAGTCGTTCACGAGGCTAGCGACGGCAACTTCACCAAAAGTATTCAACAGCGCAATGTCAGCGACTTACCCGATAACGATCTATTGATTGAGGTGCATTACTCCTCGCTCAATTATAAAGATGCGATGTCAGCAGCGGGTAACAAAGGTATCACTAAGAACTTCCCCCATACTCCTGGTATTGACGCCGCTGGTATCGTGGTCAGCGATAAGTCTGGCACTTTTAAAGCAGGGCAAAAGGTCGTGGTCTTTGGCTATGATCTTGGAATGAATACCGCTGGCGGTTTAGGTCAGATGATCGCTATTCCAGCTGATTGGGCAGTTGAATGTCCAGATGCGCTAACGCTAAAAGAGGCGATGATCTATGGTACTGGCGGCTTAACTGCAGCGTTAAGTATTCAAAAATTAGAGAAAATGGGTGCAAAACCTGAGCACGGCCCAGTAGCCGTCAGCGGTGCTACAGGTGGTGTCGGTAGCATCAGTATCGCTATATTAAGTCAGTTAGGGTATGAGGTCATCGCCTTCTCTGGCAAGCCTGAGCAAACCGAGCATCTCAAAGAGCTTGGCGCTAGTGAAGTCCGTCATCGTGATAGTGTCAATGAAGTCGGTAAAAGACCCGTCGGGCGTGAGCTGTGGGCAAATGCTATCGATACCGTTGGCGGTGAGTATTTAGCGAATCTACTGAAACAAACCAAAGCAGGTGGCGCGGTGACGTCTTGTGGTCTAGCTGCCTCCGCTGAATTTTCGATGACGGTACTACCTTTTATCACTCGCGGCGTATCCTTACTCGGTATCGATTCGGTTTACATTCCATTAGCGGATAAAAAGGCTATTTGGCAGCGCGTCTCTACGGATATGAAACTGCCCGATCTTGAGAAGTATTGCGAGGAAATTACCCTTGAACAAACGCCTGAGTATTTAGATCGCTTTATGGCTAGCCAAACGGTTGGGCGTTATGTGGTAAATGTGAAGGGTTAGGGTTTTTGTTTAGAAGATAGGTTTTTTAGATGATGGCAGCGCTCTTTTTGGGGTGCTGCTTTTTTCAACTGTGAAGCTACATAAGTGAATTCAATAATATATTTGCTATTACGAATGATATATTATTGAATTGATTATTATAAAGATTAACAAGCGATGTGCTGACAATATACTCAAAACACTGATTTGATCAAGGATTGTCATATGATATTACTCAAACGTACTTTCATTTATAAGCTGATGCTAATAGCGATCTCGCTCGCATTTAGTGTGTCGGCTATATCTTCAGATCGGTCAAATTCAACTGCTGTTGATAAAATCAGAATACTAGCAGAGCAAGGCGACGTCAAATACGAATCAATTCTTGGAATTATCTATTATAATGGTGATCATGGTGTAACTCAGGACTATTCTCAGGCAGCTAAATGGCTTGAAAGAGCAGCTACACAAGGAGAGATTAATTCTCAAAGCTTACTAGGTATTATGTACCTAAAAGGTAGAGGTGTTTCTCAAGATTACAGCCAAGCTATTAAATGGCTTGAAAAATCAGCACAACAAAACGATTCACAAGCTCAGCTCGTCCTAGGGTCAATATACTATATAGGTGAAGGTGGAAGTCAAAATATTAGTCAAGACTTAAAAATAGCAAAAGAATGGTTCAAAACATCTTGTAGTAACGGTTCAGAGAGAGGTTGTGAACTCTATCAATCTCCAAAACTCGAAGGCTACTAATATTGACATGTTCCAATAGCAAAAGGCATCTATAAAGATGCCTTTTTTGATTGCGAATCCTACTTTCTACTTCTTACTCCCACTCAATCGTAGCAGGCGGCTTGCTCGACACATCATAAGTCACCCGTGAGACTTCAGCGATTTCATTCATAATACGATTCGATACCGTTTCAATCAAATCATACGGCAGATGGGCAAAGCGCGCGGTCATAAAGTCCACGGTCTCAACGGCACGTAGCGCAATCACCCACGCATAGCGGCGACCATCACCGACCACACCTACTGATTTGATCGGTTGGAATACCGCAAAAGCTTGTGCGGTCTTTTCATACCAGCCTGAACGCTCTAACTCTTCCATAAATATTGCGTCAGCAGCACGTAGAATATCGGCAAATTCTTTAGTCACTTCGCCTAAGATACGCACGCCCAGACCTGGCCCTGGGAACGGATGACGGTTAATCATTTTTGCAGGAAGTCCAAGGGTGATACCCAATTTACGCACTTCATCTTTAAACAAGTCGCGTAATGGCTCAACTAATTCAAAGGCCAAATCATCTGGCAAACCACCAACATTATGATGGCTCTTAATGACGTGGGCTTTGCCTTGGTGCGATTTCGCAGATTCGATAACATCAGGATAAATCGTGCCTTGCGCTAGGAATTCAATGACTTTGCCATCGCTTTGCTCGCTCACTTCACGGGCGCTATTAGCAAACACATCGATAAAAGTTTTACCGATAATTTTACGCTTGGCTTCTGGATCAGACTCGCCAGCTAATGCATTTAAGAATAAATCTTCGGCATCGACACGAATGACTTTTACGCCCATGTTTTCAGCAAATACTTGCATGACTTGATCGCCTTCATGTAGACGCAAAAGTCCCGTATCGACAAATACACAAGTGAGCTGATCGCCAATGGCTTTATGTAATAATGCCGCGACGACTGAACTATCGACACCACCTGATAAACCAAGCAATACTTGCTTATCGCCAATTTGCTTTTTAAGTTGCTCGATACGCATATCGATAATATTGTCCGCTGTCCAGCTACCCGCGCAATCGCAAATCTCATGGACGAAGCGACCGAGTAACGCCTGACCTTGTACGGTATGAGTGACCTCAGGATGAAACTGTAGACCATAATAATGGCGGCTATCATCGGCCATAATCGCAATCGGACAGCTTGGCGTACTAGCGACAATATCAAAACCTTGTGGCGCTTCAATCACCTTATCGCCATGACTCATCCACACATTAAGCTTCGCTGCTGCGTCTTCGATGCCCTCTATAAGGGTCGATTTACCATCAATATTGATCGTTGACGCGCCAAACTCATGAATATCGCTAGCGTGAACTTTACCACCGAAGCGCTCTGCCATCGCTTGCATACCGTAGCAAATACCTAATACTGGTACGCCCAAGTCAAATACAGCATCATTAATACGCGGACTATTCTCAGCATGCACGCTCTCAGGGCCACCCGATAGAATGACGCCTTTTGCGCCAAAATCGATGATGCGCTGGGTGTCGATATCAAACGGGAACATCTCACAGAATACGCCAGAATCGCGGACACGACGGGCGATAAGCTGGCTATATTGCGAGCCAAAATCGAGAATTAAGATGCGATCTTCTTTGATAGCGGGAACATTAGTATTCGAAGGGGCAGCGGTTGTCATAAAAGGATGTCCATCAATAGATAAAATTGGTGGCCTATTTTAACAAGATTTAAGAGAATAATGGCGATTGGTGTGCTGATTAATCATGACTATTTTATTTATTACTTAAATAAGCGTTTTTATTAGTCATATTATCGCTCATTTTAGTTATAGGTGGTTAAATAGTGGCTGTAAAAGGCAGTCATTATTCACCAGTTTTATATATAATTTTAGTAAATATTTTGTAAAAATTTATCTAAACACCCTACAGAATAGTGTTACATTGTTAAGGTTAATTTAACAGTATAAGCTACGGATTCGGCGGATACTTCAAGCGATATACTCTTTATTTATATTTAATCAAACCCACTCCAAAGCCCTTGCGGCCTTTGAAAATAGGATGAATCATTATGAAAACGGACTTTCTATCTCCTTCAGTTTTAAAAATTAGTGCGCTCACTCTAGCGATCGCGGCAGCCTCTTTGGGATCGACTACAGCGATGGCAGCTGAGTGTCAATTGGCTAGCGGAAATGCAGGTGGCGCGGTCAGCTTTGGGACAGACGCTTTAGCTTGTGGCCCATTCACTAGTGCCTTTGGTGATAATTCCACTGCTGTCGGTCAAAACGCAGTTGCAGCAAACGAGAACGATATAGCGATCGGAAACACTGCTTTTGCTTCTTTTGAAAACGCTATCTCCATCGGTGCTAACTCGCAAGCTGACGGCATTGATGCTGTAGCGCTTGGTGGTGGTGTTTCTACGAATGGTTCGCGTGCAGGAGCACAGGCTTTGGGTAATTCGACCACTGCTATTGGTGGTGAGAGCTTAGCGAATACTCCAGGTGCAACCGCTTTAGGCTGGCAAGCAGCAGCAACTGGCGCTATGGCTACCGCAGTCGGTCATCAAACTACAGCCTCAGGTGATCAAAGTTTTGCTGGCGCTGAAGATGCTGTCGCTTCAGGCACAAATGCTGTTGCCATCGGTAACACTGCAGTTGCATCAGGTGCCGATGGTGTGGCGATCGGCGGTGACCGCTCAGGTGGACGCGCAACGACCGCTTCGGGTACATCCTCGACTGCAATCGGTGGACAAGCTCAAGCCACTGCTGCAGGCGCATCTGCTATCGGTTGGCAATCTACGGCATCGGCCGAACGGGCGCAAGCTGTGGGTCATTTAGCCAATGCTAGTGGTGTACGCTCGACCGCTGTTGGCGAAGCGGCAGCCGCACAAGGCGAAGCTTCTGTCTCTCTAGGTAACGAATCAGTCGCTGGCGGCACTAACGATACGGTTGCTATTGGTAATGCTGCCAATGCAGGCAATAACTCAGCAGTTGCAGTCGGTGGTCAAGCAAATGCAGCAGGTCTAGGCTCTACCTCTATCGGTTGGCAATCCAAAGCGACTGCCGAACGAGCGCAAGCGTTCGGTCATCTAGCTAATGCTAGTGGCGTTCGCTCTACCGCTGTCGGTGAGGCAGCAGCGGCGTCATCAGATAATGCAGTCGCTATTGGTAATAATTCGGTAGCCTCAGGTCTTGATGGCGTTGCAATAGGTGGCGATAGAAGTGGCGTCCGTCAAACGACAGCTTCTGGCACCTCTTCAACAGCTGTCGGTGCGCAAGCTCAAGCCACTCAAGCAGGCGCGACCGCAGTAGGTTGGCAGTCAACGGCTACTGCCGAACGTGCTCAAGCTTTCGGTCATCTAGCTAGTGCCACTGGGGTACGCTCGACTGCAGTCGGTGAAGCGGCAGCGGCACAAGGCGAAGCCTCTGTTGCTTTAGGTAATGAATCAGTTGCGGCTGGTACTAATGATACCGTCGCTATCGGAAATAAAGCCAGCGCAGGACTCAATTCAGCCACTGCAGTCGGTGGTCAGGCCAATGCCGCAGGTCTAGGTTCAACCTCTATCGGTTGGCAATCAAAAGCGACTGCTGAACGGGCGCAAGCATTCGGTCACTTAGCTAATGCTAGTGGCGTGCGCTCAACCGCGGTCGGTGAAGCTGCGAAAGCACAAGGTGAAACCTCCGTAGCATTAGGTAATGAAGCCGTCGCTGGCGGTACCAATAGTATCGCTATTGGTAATGGTGCAAATGCAGCAAGTGATAATCAAATCGTCTTAGGTAACGTCGGCCAAATACAAGCCAGTACGTCATCGCAATCAGGGGCGACTAATATAGTTACGACTGACGCTAACGGCACCATAGGTAGCAGTGTCACCGTACAGTCGCTAGCTACTGTCAATCAGCTGGCCAATACTAACATTCAAGTTAACGATTTGCGTAACGAATACAATCGCCAATCAGATCGCTTGGATGAGGCCGAAGACGGCATCGCTATGGCGCTCGCATTGGAGACCCCAGTCATTCCATCAGGCAAACGCTACGCGATGACGATTGGTACGGGTTATTACAATGGCGGCTCAGCATTGAGTACTTCATTTGCTAGTCGCTTGAGCGATACTATGTCGATCTCAGCGGGCGCAGGCGTCGGACTTGATACCGGTAAAGTCGGCGCACGTGGCGGGGTAACTTTCGCTTGGTAAGTTGCTCACATTTATCTACTTAGCTTGAATTACTATATTCAAGCTAAGCCAACAAGGTCTGCACAGTACTATCTATTAATTTAAAATCAAAGACAACACTCTCAAGAATTTTTAAGAGGATTAAAAATATGAAAATGAAATTTTTGTCACACTCAGTACTCAAAATCAGTGCCCTTACTTTAGCCATCGCTGCAACCACAGCATGCACGACTATGGCAACTGGTGCTAATTATCAAACCAGGTGTAATGGACATTATTCATGCTAGAAAGTAGAACGTAGTCGCTAATGGACATAATTCATGCTATTTGAGTGACTTTGACCCTAGAAAGTCTTTAATAAACCGTAACTTACGATGCTCATTTAGACCATGATGACTGTGTAATTGTCGCTTTAATTCACTAAATAACCCTTCAAGAGAATTTGTGGTGTTGGGCACGTCCAAATGCTCATATTCTCGATAAGTGAATAGCCAATCGCTATTGGTTCTGAGGCTTCGATAAGCACTTCTAAGACGCTTATGTGTGTACCACGTTTTACCCGTATCTTCATTAGTACTACGTTCATCAAGATAGTCTTCATGAGTTAAACACCACTGATCTAAGCGCTCTACGAAGTCGGATTTATCGAGCTGTGTTAAGTTTGAAGTGAGGTATCTAAGCTCAATACTAGCGATGTTCTTAGGACGACGAGTTAAATAACGAGTCACTATTTGTACTTGATGGAACTGGCACATCTGACAAGGGATGCTGCTAAACAGGGCTCTCAGTCCTCGTCTTCCATCACAGGTGATGCTTTGTATATCAACGCCTGACGATGCTAAGAGATCAATCCCTTGCTTGTAGGCACTGTTGGTTTCATGACTCACTATCGCGTAATAAAGTACGGTTCTAGTCGTGTTATCCATAAAGACCATCAAACCAAACTTGCGACCAAAGTAAGTGGTGTCCATGATGACATTAGCAGTCTCAGGACGTTTAATCTGATACTCAATACTGACTTTATCTAACCGCCTTTGTATGGTTTTAACACTACAGTGGTACTTATCAGCCAGTTGTTTGTAGGTCTGTTTACCTTGAGTATATTGAGTCCAAAGCGTTTGATTATTTAGTCTGATACCACCTAAAAACTGCCGCCTGCAAGCTAGACATTGATACTGCTGTTTGCCAAGCTTACGTCCATTCTTCTTGGTATGTTTATCACTACAAAAAGGGCAGTTTTTTGATTCATGGTGTTGATTCCTTGCAAATCCAGACAGTATATAGCTTTAGACCCTATTACAGCATGAAAAATGTCCATTACACCTCAAACCACAAACGCTACTAATAGTACTGCCGTCACTCTAGGCAATGGCGCTATGTCTAGCGGCACGAATGATACTGTCGCTATCGGCAACATGGCTAATGCTGGTATGAACTCAGCGACTGCCGTCGGTGGTCAAGCTAATTCAGCAGGTTTAGGCTCAACCTCAATCGGTTGGCAATCTAAAGCCACAGGCGAGCGCGCGCAAGCTTTTGGTCATTTAGCGAATGCAGCAGGTGTGCGCTCAACGGCAGTTGGTGAAGCCGCTATGGCTATGGGCACGAACGACACCGTAGCCATTGGTAATAAAGCCAATGCCGGTCTGAATTCAGCAACCGCTGTCGGCGGGGAAGCCAATGCCGCAGGTCTAGGGTCAACCTCTATCGGCTGGCAGTCCAAAGCCACTGCCGAGCGTGCGCAAGCTTTCGGTCATATAGCCAATGCTAGTGGTGTTCGTTCAACCGCAGTCGGTGAAGCCGCCACAGCACAAGGTGCCAATTCGGTAGCGCTAGGCAATAAATCTATGGCAGGCGGCATCAATAGCATCGCCATCGGTAATGGCGCAATGGCGGCTAAAGGCAATCAAGTGGTCTTAGGTAGCGCAGGACAAGTAGCAGCTAGTACAACATCTCAGACAGGCACAGTCAGAATCGTCACTATCGACGACAATGGTACTTTAGGCACTATGCTGGTTGACTACTATAAGTCAGCTCGCTAAGAATAATATCTAGAAAATCATTTGAATATATTTGAATCTCTTAAACCTCGCTATTGCGGGGTTTTTTTAACGATATTGATAAAAATATGACCCGACTCTTATCTAGCTCATATCACTAAAGGCCACATAGATACGATTCAACCCCTCAATAAGCACCTCTTGAGGACAAGCCACATTGAGGCGCATTTTTAGATGTCCCTCAGTGCCATATTGAATGCCTGCACTAAGCTCAACTTTGGCAGCTCTAAGCTTGTCATAAAGCGCTTGATCATCCGCGCCATACGCTGAGCAATCGAGCCATATCAAATACGAGGCTTCTGGGCGCATGACTTTGATATCGGGTAGATGCTCTTGTAAAAAACCAAGGGTCAATTCAATATTAGCTTCAATATAAACTAACAGCTGCGCCAGCCAATCCCCGCCCTCTTCATAAGCAGTACGCATCACCTCATAAGCAAATAAATTCAGATCATGCTCATCACCTAAGCGCTGCTGTTGGCTGATTCTATCTATCAATGCCTGATCTTTAGCAAATATTAATGAGCCTTTAATACCTGCCACATTAAAGGTTTTGGTCATTGAGGTGATGCTCGCCACCTTATGCTCATAGCCTTTTGCTACCCGTAAAAAGGGCGTAAACTCATAACCGCTTAAGGTTAAGTCCTGATGAATCTCATCGCTGACTATCGCTACGTTATGTTTTTTGCAGATCAAAAATAGCGCCTCAAGCTCGCTTAGCGTCCATACACGACCACCTGGATTATGCGGATTACACAGCAAATACAGCTTTACATCGTGCTCGATAATTTTGGCTTCGATATCAGCCAAGTCTAGATAATATCTGCCTTCACTCTCTTTTAATGTAGAAGTGATCAGTCGTCGGTCATTAACCTGAACCTTCGTCATAAAGGGCGTATAAATAGGATCATTGATCATTACCGCATCGCCAGCCTTGGTAAATACTCTCAACATCAGCGCCAAACTTGGTATCACGCCATGAGAGAATAGGATGTTTTGCTTGTCCAGCACTAAGCCATAACGACTGCTATGCCAGTTAATAATCGCCTTGTACAAAGCCTCAGTAGGTTTGGTATAGCCCAATACGCCATGCCGCACTACTTGCTCAATCGTATCTAGAATGGGCTGCGCGGCTCTAAAATCCATATCAGCCACCCAAAGTGCAATGGTGTCATCGGTATAAGGCCATTTCAGCGATCCAGTATGACGTCTATCAATTATCTCATCAAAGTTGTGCAACATAAGTGTTCTCTTAAATAGCTTTGGTTTATCAAAAAGGTCATTATGATAGCTTATTCAGCTATCTTCTATTTTGATCAATCCTACCACTGCCTAGTAGCAAGTCTATAGATAACAGTTGTTTATAGTGTGTTATGCTCAAATGAATCATATTTTATTTTACAATTATAATAAATCGATAGGTCATAGTCTTATGAGCAAAATCAAATCCCTTATCCGTAAAAGCCCCAAAGCTGACAACTCTATGCCTCTCGCAATCACTTCTGATAGCAAAAACGCCGACAACACCAGTCAAAATATGGCTTCCAAGACCAACACGCCTATCGAGCAAACGCGCTGGAATGGTTGGGGCAATATTGATATTAATAAAAAGGTCTCGCCGCACGGCGCAAAGCTGATCAAATCGCATATCGGTAAAACCAAAAAACTTAAATCTGTCAGCATGCAACAAGTACTTAAAACGGTACCTGAATCGCGCTTGCCTACCGAGGTTACCGATCTTGCTATGGTGTCGGTTGATAGTGAAATAAGGCTTAGACACGCGCGTGGTCAGAGCTTCCCTGATTGGATTGCTATGCATGGCGGCGACTTTGAAGCCTTCCCAGATGGCGTGGCTTTCCCCGAGTCGACCAATGATGTCGAGCAATTACTAAAGCTAGCACAAGAGCACGATTTAGTCGTCATTCCTTTTGGTGGTGGCACTTCCGTCGTCGGTCATATTAATCCACCTAAAGATGCGCGTCCTGTTTTAACCGTAGCGATGGGTCAGATGGATCAGCTTATTAACTTAGATACCGAGAGCCAAATAGCAACTTTTGGTGCCGGCACCCAAGGCCCAGCGGTTGAGGCGCAATTGGACGAGCACGGTTACCGTTTAGGACATTATCCGCAGTCGTGGGAGCTATCAACACTCGGCGGCTGGATTGCTGCACGCTCTAGTGGTCAGCAGTCATTGGGATATGGACGTATCGAGCAGATGTTTGCAGGCGGTACGCTCGTCACGCCACAAGGTATACTAGAAATCGCTGATATTCCCGCATCATCAGCAGGGCCTGATCTACGCGAGATGATGATGGGTACTGAAGGTCGCGCAGGTATCTTCACTGAAGTCAAAATGCGCGTACAGCCGCAACCTGAACAAGAGCTATTTAAAGTCGCCTTTTTACCGAATTGGACAGCGGGCAAAGCGGTGCTCAGACAAGCGGTACAGTCTGATATTCGTTTATCTATGCTCCGTCTTAGCAATGCTATCGAGACCAACGCCCATTTGCATTTGGGCACTTCTCCCAGTCAATTTTTAGCGATTAGTACTTACCTAAAAGCGCGTGGTCTTGACTCAGAAAAGGTCATGCTCACCTATGGCGTCTCAGGCGATAAAGCACAGAATAAGTTAGCGCTAACGCAGTTCAATAAACTCTTAAAACAGTATGGCAGCGTCACGGGGAAAATCACTAATATCATGGGCAATGTCTGGGCGCATGGACGCTTTAAGTTTCCTTATCTACGCGGCACATTGTGGGATAAAGGCATCATGGTCGATACCTTTGAGACCGCGACTAACTGGAACAATATCGACCAGCAGATGGAGCAGATGCAGGATGCCGTTCGTAATTCTCTAGCAGATGAAAGTGAAGAAGTCATGGCTTTTACTCATATCTCGCATGTCTATAAACAGGGCGCTAGCCTTTATACCACTTACTTTTTTAGAGCGGCAAAAGATCATGCTAGTACCTTAGCGCGTTGGCAAAAGATTAAAAAAGCTGCCAGCTTAAGTGTCGCTAACGGTAAAGCAACGATATCGCATCAACATGGCGTAGGTCGCGATCATGCGCCTTACTTGGCGGCTGAAAAAGGCGCGCTTGGATTGCAAGTAACTCGTGATATGCTCAAAAGCTTAGACCCTGAGCAGCGTATGAACCCAGGTGTATTGCTTGAAGAGTAGCAGACAAATTAAGAAGAATAATTTATGAATCAAGCTCTACAACGCCAGCAAGCACTAGCGCCCCTATCTCGCCGCTCGTCTCAAACAGAGCCTTGGGATATGCTCATTATCGGCGGCGGCATCACGGGTGCTGGTATTGCGCGTGAAGCGGCAAGGCGTGGCCTTGCAGTGTTATTGATTGAGCAAAAAGACTTCTCTTGGGGCACGTCCAGCCGCTCTAGTAAAATGGTACATGGCGGCCTGCGTTATATCGCCTCAGGAGATTATAAGACCACTTTACTCAGTGTGCGCGAGCGCGAGCGTATGCTAACTGAGGCAGGCGGTTTGGTTAACGAGATGCACTATGTCATGCCGCATTATAAAGGCAAGTTTCCACCACCGTGGATGTTTAATACTTTGCTACGAGTCTATGACAGACTGGCAGGCAAGCGCTATTTTAAATACTTTAAAAAGGATGCTTTTCTACGGCTAAATTCAGGTATCAAACAGCATAACTTTTTGGGCGCTAGTCAATTTAGCGATGCCGTGACCGATGATTCACGGCTGGTTATGCGTGTGCTTGATGAAGCAATCAATGACGGTGCACAAGCGATTAACTATCTAAAAGCTGAAGCGCTGATTACTAATGAGCAAGGTTTAGTCGTTGGTGCCAAGCTTTTAGACACCTCAGACCTATTAGGCATATCAGATATTACAGTTGAAAATAACGCTAAAACTTACGATGTTTATGCCAAAGTGGTGGTCAGTGCCACAGGCGCATGGGCTGATACTTTGAGAATGCAAGCCAGCGGACAGACTGAGCAAACATTCAATAAGCAAATTCGCCCTTCTCGCGGCAGTCATTTAGTCGTCAGCCAAGAGCGCTTACCTATCGCGCAAGCCTATACTTTATTGCATCCTACTGATAAACGAGCGCTGTTTGTGTTCCCGTGGGAGAATCGCTCGGTTATTGGCACGACTGATTTGGACCATCCGCCACTTGATGATGAAGAGGTCGGTATTACTAGCGCCGAGGTCGATTACTTATTAACAGCGGTTAACGAGCTATTTGATCACATTGATATCAGCCGCGAAGATGTGATCAGCACGTGGGCGGGCGTGCGTCCCCTAATCTCAGATGGCGATGACGGCAAACGCGTTAGCCCGAGTAAAGAAAAGCGCGATCACAGCGTCTGGCTCGATAATAACTTAGTAACGGTCAGCGGTGGCAAGCTAACTACTTTTCGCTTGATCGCTCTTGATGTACTAAAGATGTGCCAAAAAGTGCTCGCGCTCGATGACAGCGAGGCTTTAGAAGATAACACTCAATACGACTCGCAAGTCTTTAGCACCGTTGTGCCAACCAATGAAAAATTCGCTACCCTATCGCCACAATTACAACAGCGCCTGTTAGGGTTTTATGGTCTACAGCTTGATACTTTATTGGAGCTGGCGCATGATGATGACTTAACTTATGTCACCGATAGCAATACTATTTGGGCGGAGCTTCGCTTTGCTGCCCGCTACGAGCAAGTCATACATCTAGATGATTTTTTATTACGCCGTACACGTTTAGGTTTGATACTGCCGCATGGCGCATTGACACCACTTATCAGCGCAAGGCTTGAGAAACTATGCCAGCAAGAGCTGGGCTGGAATGAGCAAAAGTGGCAACAAGAAGTCAGCCGTTATAAAGCGCTATGGCAGCGCTACTACCATTTGCCTGCCGAGCAATCTGATGAGCAAGTGGCTTAGCGGTTTGCTACCTTTAAGATCAAAGACTAAATAATTGGAGCGCCACCGATGACGACCACTGCCGATCCAATCTATCTACTCGCTATCGACAATGGCACCCAAAGCGTCAGAGCGCTTATCTTTGATCAATTCGGCAACGAGATCGCCAAAGCCCGCGTGCCTATCGAGCCGTATTTCTCTGAGCAGCCCAATTATGCTGAGCAGCATGCTGACTACTATTGGCAAAAGCTCTCCGAGGCCTGCCAGCAATTGTGGCAGACTTGCGACATTACGCCCAATCAAATCGCAGGCGTCAGTCTCGCCACCCAGCGTTATACCATGATTTGTCTGGATAAGGATAAACAACCACTACGCCCCGCTATCGTTTGGATGGATTTACGACGCGGCGAAACCAATGATATCGGCTTTCTAAATCCTTTGACCAAAGTCATCGGCATGGGCGAGCTGGTTCAAGAGGCGCAACAAAAAGCCCGCTGCAATTGGCTATCGCAAAATGAGCCTGAGATTTGGGCAAACACCGCCCATTACGTCAACCTATCCGCTTATCTTACCTACCAACTCACTGATAAGCTCATTGATTCAACAGGTCATTGTGTCGGCTATCTACCCTACGACTATAAAGCGCAAACGTGGCTAAAGCCGAGCGACCTTAAATGGCGACTATTTAGCTGTACACTTAAGCAAATGCCAACCCTTATCCCACCAGGCCAGCTATTAGGTAGCATTACTGCCCAAGCCGCTAAAGCTACAGGTATCATTAAAGGCACACCGATGATAGCCGCCGCTAGCGATAAAGCCTGCGAAGCTTTAGGCGCTGCAGGTCTAGCGGCCGATACCGCTTGCTTAAGCTTTGGCACTACCGCCACGATTAATACTATCTCAACCGATTACGTCGAAATCCTCAAACACATGCCTGCCTACACCGCCGCCGCGCCCCACTACTACAATCACGAGTATATGATTTATCGTGGCTTTTGGATGGTCAGCTGGTTTAAGGAGCAATTCGCCCATTACGAGCAGCAGCTGGCTAAGACGCAGGGCATCGATACCGAAAAGCTCCTCGACGCAGCGGTCAAAGACATTCCAGCAGGCTGTATGGGGCTAATGATGCAGCCGTATTGGTCACCAGGCGTGCGTCATCCAGGGCTTGAGGGCAAAGGCGCGCTCATTGGTTTTGGCGATGTACACACGCGGGCACACGTTTATCGCGCTATTTTGGAAGGGCTGGCCTATGAGCTCAAGCTTGGCTTTGATACTATCGAGAAGCGCACGCGCAAGCCTATCAAGCATCTGCGGGTCTCAGGTGGCGGCTCCCAAAGCGACTCTGCCATGCAGCTCACCGCCGATATTTTTGGCATGCCCGCTTGCCGTCCGCACACTTTTGAGGCTACGGGATTGGGCGCTGCCATCAACTGCGCGGTGGGTCTCGGCGCCTATCCCGATCATTTAGCCGCCACCCAAGCGATGACTCATTTAGGCGATGAGTTCTTACCTATTGCAGCCAACGTCCAGCTCTATAAACGTCTCTATAACGAGGTGTATCTAAAGATGTATCAGCGTCTAAAGCCGTTATATCAAAGCATCCAAGATATCACAGGCTATCCTGCCAAGTAATAAATTGACTTGGCTACTCGTAAGGTTAAGTGATTTGGGGTTAGCTAGAGATTGTGGTTATTAAGGGTGATGTGGTGTTGGAGCTAATCCTGACATCCGCTATTATCTGCCAGTCTACTGGGGCGGTGACTAAAGCTAGAGTCGTTCCAACATTCGAGCGACCACCTCTAGCCAAGTCCCCGCAATCCCAGTAGATAGGCAAGGATAACCGCTACTGTCAGGGCTAAACCGCTTTTTAAGGCGACTTTTGTAGACGAAGCAGAATTTAGTTAAACATCGAAACCGTAGGGTGGGTTAGCATTGTCAAGTTCTCGAAGAGAACGACGACAGGGCGTAACCCACCACTGTATATAGAATAAGCGTTCGGTGATCTACGGTTGAGCTAGCCCATCTTACGTGCTAGAAATATCTTGAATAGCTTTGATCAATATAGATTCATTTAATTCGATAACTTTTACGAAGTTTTTAAAGCTATTCACGTTTTGCGGAATAGCGATTTTAAACTTATAAATATTGCCGCCGTAACCATTTAAAACACCTATGTTTTTACAACTATTATCATTGGAAGTAGGCGCAATAAAACCGCCTTTATCCGCTTTATATAAATAAAGGTAAGAGATAATTTGGTTCATGTCATTTCTATCAATGCTATTGCCAAGCATCCGCTTATATTTAGCATCTAAGATAACTTTATTCTCATCGTTATCTTTAACAAAATCAGGAAACCTTCTAGGATTGCTACCTGTATTTGGTCTAGAAAAAACTTTTATACCACCTTTTAACTGTTTATTTTGAGGATGTAAAAAGCCAATCTTATGCAGCAAGGTGTTTAGATACTCTTCCCATAGCCATGCGCCATCAAACAGAATACCGTGCGCTTTACTATCATTGTCAGCATACTTTAGCCCTTCATATCTAAGTATTTGCATACAGATATTTTGTAGTCCTTTATATTCAAAAAAGTAAGGATGCATAAAAGGTTTTAGGTTATCGTTGATTATGGAACGTCTATCTCTAGCATGATAAGACGGTGTATGCTGAATAATTAAATTGACAAATTTCTGCGTATCGCTATCGACATGCAATACACCCTGCATAACTTCTTTTTGCTTGATAAAATCTATGGTATGACGGATTAATTGAGTAATCCGATTATCAAAACTATGTTCACGCACGTTATAAGCAACGTTTCCTCTAAAAGGAACATTCTGCTTTATGTGAACATTAATATTGATAGCTCCCTTAATGCTAGCGTTATTATATTCTTTCTTTATGTACTGCTTATACAAGCCTTGTGCGAGCGCTTTTTTTAAAAAGTAAGGAAATAAGTAGACTAAAAAGTCAAATAGCGATGATTGCTTTTGACTATGCTTTAAATCAAACAGGTTAATACAAAACACCTTTTGCAGCATATAATGCAAAAAATAATCTTCTACGTTATCAACAGCTTGCGCAAATCGAGATTCAATTTTTAACTGAGTATTATTAATACCGATGAAGCCCATGATATTATTAGTAATCAACGTATTTTCTTCTAATTCAAAAATACAGTCTTTACCTATATCATCATTACTCTTAAGACACTGCGGAAAAACCAATAAATTAGCATGACTTGAAACTAAGCTATTAATACTCTTGTTTGCAACAAGTCTTAGATTAATTTTATCTGTTTGAGATTCCTCTGTCAGCTCTATAGTTTTATTATCAGTCGTTACTAGCATCATAATCAACCATATCATAAGCATTTTTCAATTGTTCGAGCTGTTGCTCAGAATCAGGATAACCACGCAGATATTCAAATAGTAACGATTGCAAATGATGCATCCAAAGAGCTTCAAAATCTCCATCATAGTTAGTGAGCTTTAAAAAATAGGCAGGCCCAACATGATAAGCTGAATTTAGTCCTTGAATTGATTCTATAGATCCATTAAGAGAGTTCAGTCGTGCTTTGGCTTCCTCTATCCACTCATCTATCTCTCCATCCCACATAGACAGCCTATCTTTTGCCTTGATTTCTCTCCAAGCAAATCGACGACGCATAGCAAAATCAAACGACTCAACGCTGCGGTCAATATCATTCATAGTACCGATTATATATACGTTTTCAGGTACGTAAAACCCGTCTTTAAAGACATCTTCATTAGTTTGCAAGTTGGTATACTGAGTTTTTACCTTACCCTTCTTACCGCGATAACCTGAATCGATTGAAAAGAAAAGCTCACCTAATACTTTGGAAATTTCAGCGCGATTGATTTCATCAAGAATAATGACAAACTTTTTATTCTTATCTGTTACCGAATCTAACCTTAGGTCATAATTAGCTTTTATGTATTCACAGATAGGGATCAAATACGGTTTCCAGTCAGTTACTCTGTCAGTTTCAAGATAAGTTCTAATAAACTGCTTAGTAACAGCCATTTCTGTTTGCTTGACGGTATCTGGTATGACCTTACAATTTTTCTGAGAGTTTATTTCTACTCGAAATGGCTTTTTATGAGAAGGAGTCACAAGTTGTAAGCCGTTTTCAGAAACATCATCGATAAACTTGTGATAAACCTCATCGAAATTACTTAATACTTGATGATTTTCAGTTTTAAGCGCTTCTTTGCAAAAAGCTTTAAAAATACCATCTCTTAATTCAAACCCTACTTCGCCATTCTCATTTTGAACAGGTCTTAATCCTTCCACAAAGTCAGTATAGTCATAAGACGGATGAAACTGTACCAACTCGTAAGTAGCGCCCAGCGCTTTGCAAACTTCTTTAGCAATATAGGTTTTACCAGTACCTGGTGCGCCTGTTAATATTAGGTTTTTGTTAGCTAGCAATAGCTCGCTAACTTCTTGTAGCAAAGGATTGGTGATAGATAACTGAGCATTTGATGTACTTGCTTGTTTAATCATAGTTAACTTATTGGCATTCTCGAATATTTGTTTGTATAAATCAAAAACATCACCTTTTAAATCGTTGATAATGCTGTAGTAGTTGATTAATGATAGTCTATTATTGTTCATCTCAACAGTACGACCAAATAAACTGTAATCACCATCTTTCATATTTTTTAACGATGCTAAGTCGATCGAAAAATTTCTAGCATTAAGTAACTCAAGTGACTCATTACTCTGCATAGATAGGAATGCGCTCACATAAGGTTTTACATGCTCAAGCGAGGTTTTTTCATTATTGAATGGTACATACTGAGCGTTAAAACCTAATCCATAACCAATATTATTGCCTCTTAAATTGATGTGATATTGAACTTCTGTTCCACCACCTACGTTAATTGACCAGTCTCTACTTAAATCATCGTATTTGAATAAAATTTTTGAGTTGGGCATGTTCCTCATATTAGTTAATTTCTTTCTAGCTTCAGCAAAATCTCTTCTAAATTTACCAATATCTTTGTTAATGTATTCAATCAAAGTACCTAAATCATCTACATTAAGAGAATTTGAATTTATAAAATCTAGTTCAGTCATCGCTTCAACTAACTCATCACGTAATTTCCATTCAAATAATTTACCTGAAACCTTAGTGCCAAGCATTGTAACTAGCCAATAAGTTTTATCACCCTCTTCTGTTGTTATTTCGAACCTATTCAAACGCTCTTGAACAGCCCTACTAAATCCAGTGATAAACCCACTAATAGAAAAAGGGGATGTATGATATTTATCAGCTAGAAACTTACAGGTTGCTTTATGATCAGGCTCTAAAAAGAAAATGCTTAGCGCATATTTATAGTTATTGGTCATAAAAGTATCGTCAGATAGTATCTTTAGCCATTCCTCCTTAGTTACTTGCGACTCAGAATTATAATCATCACTTCTAACAACTATCTGCTCCATACTTCATTCCTAAAAATTATTTTTATTGTTAAAACCCTAACGCCCCTTAAACTCAGCCGCCCGTCTCTCAACCATCGCCATTGCGCCCTCTTTGGCATCCTCTGAATGAAATAGCGCGGGTAGATAGCTATGAATATTGCCCAATGCTACGCCTGCGCCATTACGAGTAGCGTCTTGCGCTGACGAGATCAGCCCTTTTACCCCAAGCGGTGCAGCAGTGCTAATCTCTTTTGCAATAGTAAGCGCGCGCTCGTACTCTTCGCCATTGGGTACGACTTCACTGACTAGACCCAGCTTATCAGCGGTTTGCGCGTCGAAGTTTTTACCTGTGAGCAAATACGGCATCGCCTTTTGCCAGCCAGCCGCCGCGACGAATCTTACCGTTGCGCCACCAAATGGCATGATACCGCGCTGGACTTCCATCTGTGCAAAGTTGCTATTATCACTGACGATGACCACATCGCTATTAAGCATCAGCTCAATACCAGCGGTAAAGCAAGTGCCTTGTATCGCCACCACCACAGGTTTAGTACGCAATTTGCCACCGACGCCCCACGGATCGATTTGGCTATCATCGAATACAAATACTCCTTTAGCGACTTTGTCTTGCAGCTCCATCAGATCAAGACCTGCGGTAAAGTGCTCCCCATGGGCGAATATCAGCGCACAACGCAGATTATCATCATTTTCATAATTGGTTAGCGCTTCAGAGAGTTGCTTGATCATATGACTATCAAAGGCATTGCGCTTATCCGCGCGATTAAAGCCAATCAAGCAAATGTATCCATCAGTGTCATAAGTAATACGGTTATCGGTGGTCATAGTGCTATCCTTGTCGAAGTTGTGATTATTTAGCAAGCGTGCTTTTAATATAGACATCCTAGCGCGATTACACAAGTAACAAAGCGCTCTACCATAGCAGTTGGCAATATCACGCTAAAATGATACCGCGCTATTTTCTTTTATAGAGTTGACCTCATTTAGAATTAGTGCAAAGATTGAGCGAATAGCCGCAAGACGCAGAGCACTTTATGGAATTTTGGCACGGGTTTTTGTTAATTACGAGCGTGCATCTGCTTGCTGCCGCCTCGCCAGGGCCTGATTTTGTACTGGTTTCACAGCAGACCTTAGCTAAGGGTCGTCGCACTGGTCTAATTTGTAGTCTAGGCATTACCCTCGGTCTTGCCATTCATATTATCTACTCTGTACTAGGACTGGCTACAATAATTGCGCATTCGCAGCCTTTACTGACGGCCATAAAATGGTTGGGCGGTAGCTATCTTATTTATTTAGGCTGGCAAGGTATCCAAGCTAAGCCGAAAAAAGTATTAGGTGATAGTGATAATAGACCACAACCTATCATCGCCAAAACTGAGACTAAGAATAGAGCGACTCAACCGCTTGCGAACCAGTCAGCTTCAATGGCAAGATCCGTTGTAAATAAAGACCATCAACAAACGGAGTCCACCGTTGCTATCTTGCGCCGTGGCTTTTTTTGTAATGTCTTTAACCCTAAAGCGCCAGTGTATTTTGTGGCAATATTTACTTTAGTATTATCGCCTGATATTCCGCTTTGGCAATTGGCTATTTATGGCGTATGGATGATGGTGTTGCAGATGGCATGGTTTAGTACTGTGGTGATGCTGCTATCCATTCCCACTATTCTCAGACGTTTTCAGCGCTTTGAGCATTGGATTGACCGTATATTGGGTAGCGCAATGATTGTATTAGGGTTAAACCTTATTTTTCGCAATCGATAAAACATTAGTGACTCGCAAAATCTGCTAAAATGTCTAGTTATATTCAAACTTTGTAGCCCAATATTATGAACAGCCGAAACAACACTAGTACCCATAAAAACCGCTCACCTGCGACCGCTAAGAAACTAGGCAAATTGCATCCGCGCAATCCGCATCAAGGTCGCTATGACTTTGCCGCTTTGACTCGCGCCCTGCCTGAATTAGCCAAGCATACTATTACCAATCCTAAAGGTGAGTCGACGATTAACTTCTCCGATCACGGGGCAGTGCGCGTGCTGAATCAAGCGCTATTAGCACAATTTTATGGGGTGAAGTTTTGGGATATTCCTGACGGCTATCTGTGTCCACCGATTCCAGGTCGCGCTGATTATATCCATTATATCGCTGACTTATTGGCACAAACGACACATGCGAATAAAGACAGTACCCCGCCGACAGGTAAGCAAATTCATGCCTTAGATATCGGTACAGGTGCTAGCGCGATTTATCCAATTATCGGTAGTCAAAGCTATGGCTGGCGCTTTACTGCCAGCGACATTGATCCAATTTCGGTCAATACCGCAGCCCTTATTTGTGAGACCAACCCTAAGCTAAAAGGCGCAGTAAAAGTTAAATTACAGCCTAACCCTAAGCAATTTTTTGCAGGTATTATCGGTCGTCAAGATTACTTCGATGTGGTGATCTGTAACCCTCCGTTCCATGCCTCGATGGCAGAGGCAATGGAATCCAATAGCCGCAAGCAACATAACCTGCAACGACATCGCGGTAAGAATGAGAGCGAGCAAGTCAGCCGTAGCTCAACCAAATCAGGTAATGCCGCGCAAAACCTGAACTTTGGTGGTCAGCATAAAGAGCTGTGGTCTACAGGCGGCGAGATTACTTTTTTAACCAATATGATTAAAGAGAGTGCCAACTTTGCCGAACACGTTGGCTGGTTTACATCATTAGTATCAAAATCAGAGAACGTAAAACCACTGCAACTGTTACTCAAGCAGCTTGATGTCGCGCAGATGCGTATTATTGAGATGAGCCAAGGCCAAAAGAGCACTCGAGTATTGGCATGGCGCTTTACTATGGATGAAGAAGAATAAATAGTTTCACCTATTAGGTTTCACATGGAACATTAAGTAATTTTGAACTAATCCTTTAAGTTTCATGTGAAACAAAAACACCGCTTCAATCATTAAAGCGGTGTTTTTTATCGGCTGATATTCCTCTACTCCTCTAACCGCTCCCAAAAGCTATACTTTTTACCATGCTTGTCATAAAGCGCTTTGATGTAGTTTTGATGCGTCATTAAGGTACTGTAGCTCTCTACTGTGTTGCCAATGCTGGTATTGAATGCAATAAGCTTTTTACAGTAGCGAGCTGCATAACCATAAGCTTTGCTACGACCTTGATCTAATATATCGTCAATCAAACTGCGATAAATAATGACCTTTATAAGATCTGTATTTTCTGGTAAGTCTTTTAGCAACCGCGTCAAGGTCTCATAGTGGATATCATTAAACTCAAGATGACGAGTAACGGCTACTTGATTCGCAAGTATCGTCTCATTTATCTCTAATAATAGTGAAATAGCATCAACAATGCTTTCTTGCTGCTCAGCTAATTTATAAGCCGTTTTACGTAATTTTGCTTGCTGCGCTGGGCTAGCAATAGCCATTATTGACTTTAGCCTTTGCGGTGATGCGTGCAGCTCGAATGCTTCATTAAGGACTTGCATCTGTACTTTAGTGTCACCTTGCAAGCGGTGAATCTCGCTCAGCCAATCCAAACGCTTTAATTGCTCTTGCTTGTTTTGCTTACTATTATTTTGCCAGACCTCATTTAGATAATACTCAGCTTTATCAAAAGCCTTATGATCTAGCATAAATGGTAATAGCTCATTCAATTGCTGCGAGGTCATAGCATCTTTAGGATAAATCCGTAAATATACTTTCTCGAACAAAGCCACATTACCCAGTGCCCTAACCAACCCTATCAGCGTCACTTCTGTTTTCAGCTTTTCCTGATGATTTGCTCTACTATGATCGTACGATCTTTTTGTAGATAGACTTTTTATGCTCTCTGATGAATCTTGTTCAAACAAGCTTTCATAATACTGCTCATAGTCCTCAATAAGCCCTGCTATTTCAGACTCTGATAACAGCTGATTAACACCTTCTATTAGCGCTTCTTTAGTAGCGTAAATATGACCAAACCCGTAGTCATTCTCATCAATTAAGGTCTTAATTTTCTGTTGCCACGCTTGACTTAAGATATCCTGCTCATCTATAGGTAAGCTGAGTTTTTCTTGCTCGTAGCATTTACTGGCTACTGTCAGCCAAGACTCAGCAGCACTTCTATAAGTCTTGGCGACCTCGCCATTGTCTTCACAGCGCTGTAGACTGCTATTGCTTGATTCAAGGAACAGCTCTAGTAGATTCAGACAGATATCAGCTTGTTCAGGATATAAGCTCATAACGTCATCGGCTAAATATTGTAGCTCAGTGGCGAATTCACTGACCCTCCAGTATTCAACGAACGCATGACGACGACGCAGCCCTTTTAAATTCGAAGTCAGCTTTTTGATCAGTTTGGGCGTATCAGATTGCAATAATAGACGCTCTATCTTTTTATCTAACAACTTATCTACGCCTTGTACCTCAGCGACAAAGTTTACTAAAGTGGCTTTGGATAATTTGCTTAGCGCTTCTTTTTGTTCTGTCGTCAGCATAATAAAGCCCCTACTCTTCATCAATAATTATAAATCCTAGCCTATACTTTATATTGTTTCACATGAAACAAAAAAGCCACCTTGCGAGCAAGATGACTTTTATTATAGGTATTTTTACTGTAAATCCAAACCAAATATCTTATTTAGATATCTTATTTAGATATCTTATTTAGATATCTAGGTTAGATACGGTCAGCGCATTCTCTTCAATAAAGATACGACGTGGTTCAACATGATCGCCCATCAAGCATGTGAACATATGATCGGCAGCGATTGCATCTTCAATAGTCACGCGCAGCATACGACGGTTTTCAGGATCCATTGTAGTATCCCAGAGCTGATCCGCGTTCATCTCTCCTAGACCTTTATAGCGCTGTACCGATAGACCACGACGCGCATCAAGCATCATTTGCTGCCAGAGATAATCAAAGTCACGTACTGGAATATCTTTATTAGCACTTGTCCCTTCACGGCGAATAAAGGCATCATCTTCTAGCAAAGTATTCCACTCACTCGATAAACGCAGGAGTTTGCTGTACTCGCCTGAATTGATAAAGCTAGCATCTAGCAAATAGTGATGCGCCAATTGATGCACATAAACGGTTATGCGTGGTAACCACTGCGGTCTTTTCGACTCAGTTTCAACATCAGTAACGGTTTCACCATCTACGCTGGCAATCTCAGGCTGTACTTGCGGTTTCATGCCTAATAGATCAGCAGTCACTGCATCAGTAGCCGCAGATACAGGCGCATGAATATCAACCAGCTCAATCTCAGGATTTAGATCAGCCCCAAAAGTATTGAGCTGAACTTGCAGCTTATCCGCCCACTCTTGCATCACACCTTTATCGTAAGTCATATCGGTGCTGAGCTTTGGCGTATGCGTTAGCGCGTCTAATAAAACAGCGGGATAGCGAATCTGCAATCGCGCTTTAATCAGCTGAGTCTGGTTATAGTCGTTCAGCAAAGTTTCAAGCGCTTGACCTGTAATAGCAGGCGCATCCGCACTGATATGTAGCTTAGTATTATCAATCGTTGATGATAATAGATAAGCTTTTAGCGCTTCATCGTCTTTAAGGTACAGCTCTTGACGACCTTTTTTGACTTTATAAAGCGGTGGCTGAGCGATATAAATATAGCCGCGTTCAATCAACTCAGGCGTTTGACGGAAAAAGAACGTCAATAGCAAGGTTCTGATGTGTGAACCATCAACGTCCGCATCGGTCATAATAATAATTTTATGATAGCGGGCCTTATCAGGGTTATACTCATCAGGACCAATACCACAGCCAAGCGCGGTAATTAAGTTACCAACCTCAGCTGAAGACAGCATCTTATCAAAGCGTGCGCGCTCAACGTTCAGGATTTTACCTTTTAGCGGTAAAATAGCCTGTGTCTTACGGCTACGACCTTGTTTGGCACTACCGCCAGCTGAGTCCCCTTCCACTATATATAACTCTGATAATGCAGGATCTTTTTCTTGGCAATCAGCCAACTTACCAGGCAAACCTGCAATATCCAAAGTGGTTTTACGACGGGTCATTTCACGCGCTTTACGAGCAGCATCACGGGCACGAGCGGCGTCAATAATCTTGCCAGCGATCGCTTTACCAGCGCCTGGATTCTCTTGTAAATAGTCATTAAACTTATCATGCATCGCTGATTCGACAGCAGACTTAACTTCGCTTGAGACCAGCTTATCTTTAGTTTGACTGGAGAACTTAGGATCAGGTACTTTTACTGAGACGATAGCCGTCAAGCCTTCACGAGCATCATCACCAGTGGCAACGACTTTTTCTTTTTTAAATAAATTCTCGCGATCCATATAAGTATTTAGACAGCGCGTTAATGCCGAGCGAAAGCCTGATAGATGGGTACCGCCATCGCGCTGTGGAATATTATTGGTAAAGCACAGCACTTTTTCGTTATAAGTATCCGTCCACTGCAGTGCAACTTCAACACTGATGCCGTCATCTTGCTCACTGGTAAAGTGAAATATCTCATTGACGTTATCTTTGCCTGCGTTAATGTAGCTGACAAACTCAGATAGGCCGCCTTTGTGCTCAAACTCATGACGCTTATCGATGCGCTCATCAGTTAAGACAATACGCACGCCTGAGTTCAAAAATGACAACTCGCGTAGACGCTTGGCTAAAATATCGTATTCAAAGATAGTACCCGTGAACACGTCATTGCTCGGATAAAAACGAATTTGTGTGCCTGTTCTATCGGTAGCTTCTTGTTGTTCGATATCAGCGTCAGGTACCCCATCAGTATAAGTCTGATGGTAATGGAAGCCTTCGCGCCAGATATTCATCTCAAGCTTTTTGGATAGCGCATTGACCACCGATACGCCAACCCCATGCAAGCCGCCTGACACTTTATAGCTATTATCATCGAACTTACCACCAGCATGCAGTACAGTCATAATAACTTGAGCCGCTGACACACCTTCTTCTGGATGGATATCCACAGGCACACCGCGACCATTATCCATAACGCTGACTGACTCATCTTCATGAATGATGATATCGATCTGATCACAGTGACCAGCAAGCGCTTCATCGATAGAGTTATCAACGACTTCAAAGACCATATGATGCAAGCCTGTGCCATCATCGGTATCGCCAATGTACATCCCAGGACGCACGCGCACAGCCTCTAAGCCGCGCAGTACACGGATATCTTTAGAACTATAGTCGGATGGGACTGTTCCAGAAGCGCTTATTTCAGAAACAGTATCAGGGGCGATGATTTGAACGCTAGTCTCTGTCAATACTTGCTCATTATCAATAGGTAATGAATCACTCATGTGCATTCCTTAATCAAGCCATAATCAGCGATTCGACACCGCTATACATTTCAATGTACTGCCGTAATCTCATCTAAGATTTAGCTTATCAACGTTAATATCTTTGAATAAAGTATGATGTCACTATACAAAAACTAAATAATTTCGGGCTAGTCAGCCAACGCTTTATTTTTAACTTATCAAGACACTGACTAAAGGCTAATTATTAAAATAAAAGCTTTTATTATCAATTGTGTATACTCTTAATGAGTTGAATAATCAATAATATAAAACTATCTACAGACCTACTTAAAATAGGACGAAAACGAAGGTTCATTTTAGCATTTTTCTGGGCTTAAGTCACTGTTTACCAGCGATATTATAAAGATAGCTAGGCTTAAATTTTATAGAAAACAAGCTAGTATCAACAGTGCCAATTTGGGAGGGAATAATTGCGGATGAGCAAATGAAAAGGTCATATAAGTATTTGCTTGATGATTGAATCGTCTTCATCAACCTGTCGTCATTAACCTATAGTAAGCTGCCCTTGTTTCATGTGAAACACATTAAGGTTAGACCAGTATTTAGTGATAAGTGGTAGCACATCCTCTGTTAGGCTTGTGATAAATACTTGGCAAGGTAGCGTTGATAAAGTGGCCAATAAGATATCCAAAGCTTTATCGTCAAGCTCTGCAGTAATATCGTCTAATAAAACTACTGGTGTTGCTTGTCGCTGTGTTGTTGTATTAACTTTCTTTATCACATCATCTCTCATACTTGATTTAAACACATTATCTAACGACATTACTTGATCAGTATCATTCAATAATAGTGGTAATTGTGACAGTCTTAATGCGGTAATAAGCAGCTTCTTTTCACCGCGCGATAATACATTAGCCGCTTGCTCTTTTATTACTGGCAGCTTACTGACCTTATCCACAGGAACATCACTGATGCTGTTAGCCGATGTTTCGTTGTCCGCTGTATTCTGTAGTTGATCTATCTTGTTAAAGCTATTCGAGCGCCAATGAACATGTATATCCGCACGGTGACTGCCTATACGCGTATAGCCAAGCTGTAGGTCTTGCGATAAGCGCTCGTGCAACTGCGCATCGAGAGCGATGCTAGTATCATAACCTGCATTATAAGTTAAGCTCAGTTGCTCAGCATAATTGGGCAGTAGCTGCTTAATACTAGCCTCAAAGTAAGGCTGCCATGCTCTAAAGACGCTTTCACGGTAGTGATGAATCAATGCAGCGTGATTGGCAAAGCCTTTATCCCAGGCTTTGAGCTCATTAAGCTGCGCGGATGTTAGGGTGTTAGCTTGTTTGAGCAAGCTATTGCGTTGTTTCAACAGACGCTGATATGCCACCCACTGTAAATGAAACCCTGGTTTCATGTGAAACACTAGCCAATCAAGCAATTGACGTCGACTGGCACTCCCCTGCTCTAACATATCCATTGATGAGGGATCTATCAGTAGCGTTGGTAATTGCTCAGTAAGTATGCTTTGGTTATAAACAGTAGATTGATTGAGGCGCAGGATAGTTGTGGCATCAGTCTGTTTTTGAATAGCTGCAGTACTACCGTCAGCGAGCCTAGCATGGACAGTAGTCGCTTGCTTATGATGTTGTATATAGCGTTTGGGCTGATGATGACGAAAGCTCTTGCCACGTGATAATAAGAATACAGACTCAAGCAATGAAGTCTTACCACTACCGTTGACTCCAATAATGACATTGCATTGAGCCGCTTGCATATCTACTTGCTCAAGATTGCGTAAATGCGAGACTTGTAAGCGTTCAATCATAGCTACTATAACCGTCCCTGTTTATCAATCGTCACAATCTCAATGGCTATTTTAATCACAAAACTCTTAACTAAAAACTTTTAACCAAAACACTCAACAACAATAAACAAACCTTTGTTTATTTGTCGTACTTATATACGCATTGGCATAATGACATATTGATGAAACTCATCGTTAAGCTGATTGACCAGTACAGAGGCATTAGACTGACTCATATGCATTTGCAAATCGCCTTGGATGACGCCTAACACATCTTGCAGATATGCCGCATTAAAAGACAGTTCCATCGGCTCACCTTGATACTTAGCTTGAATCATCTCGACCGCTTCATCTTGCTCAGCATTATTAGCACGAATCTCAACCATACCATCACTAGCAAAATTAAACACGACGCCGCGTGACTTCTCGTTACTCAAAATAGCAACTCGACGCAAAACATCAGACATCTTTTCCTGACTAAACAAAGCTAGTTTATCGGTATTACTTGGCATTACCCGACGATAATCAGGGAATTTACCATCGATAAGACGCGCAGTGAAGGTTACCATCAAGTCTTGACTCACTTGACCCATACTATCAACGTCGCCAAAGGGCAAGCTCACTTGCAAAAACTCACGACCAAAGCTTAGCGTAACGTTATTATCCTTATCACTCAGCATTTTACCTAATTCTGTCGCTAAACGCTCAAGTTCGATCACTGCCTTACGCGGCAAAATAGCCTGCATATTTAGCTCACTGCTGACATTAATAACGCTACGAGCCAGTGCCAGTCTATGTCCGTCAGTCGCAACTGTCGTTAGCTGCTGCCCTGATATATCAAACAACATACCTGTCAGATAATAACGCACATCTTGAATAGCCATAGCAAACTGAGTTTTGTGAATCAAGTCAACAAGGCGATTACGACTCATCGTAAGCGGCGTAATATTCTCAGGGTTACCTAGACTTGGATAATCCTCACTCGGCAAAGTTCCTAAGGTAAAACGGCTCTTACCACTGGTTAGTAGACAACGCTCATTTTCTTGCGTAGCAAGATTAATCAGCGCTTGAGCTGGCAATGACTTACAAATATCTCTTAATTTAGTTGCTGGTAGGGTAGTTGTACCTTCTTCAATACAAGCCCCGATTGGTAGTTTAAGCGTTGAGGTCAGCTCAACCTCTAAATCAGAGGCAGTCAAGATCAGCTCAGACTCCGATAGCTGCAGCTTTATATTGCCTAGAATCACCATATTATGGCGCTTATCGGCGGCTTTGGCGATTAAGTTGATAGCTTTTAACAATGACTCTCGATTGATTGATAATTGCATGTGTATTTCTCTTATTAATAATGCTTTTCTGTGAAATATTTTTATGATTATAAACCATATCTAAGCGCTAAAACATAGCAAAACTAATGACTATCGCATAGTACTACAACTGATACTACCCAGCTTGTAGCATCATCGCTAAAGCTTTGTAGTCTTTATCAAAGGCAGGGTCTGCGGCGCGTAGTTCAGCGACTTTATCGCAGCCATGCATCACTGTTGTATGGTCACGACCACCAAAAGATTGACCAATATCCGGATAGCTATCGCCCGTCAGCTCGCGCGATAAAGCCATAGCTATCTGTCTCGGTCTAGCAATAGTGCGCGTACGTTTACGTCCCATTAGATCCTTTACGGTTATATCATAATACTCAGCGACTACTTTACGGATATTATCCATATTAACCGCTTGCACGCGCATAGCGACAATATCTTTTAATGCATACTGTACCATCTCAAGGGTAATAGGGGCGCCTGTCAAATTGGCATTAGCAAATACTTGGTTTAAGGCACCCTCCAACCGTCTAACGTTAGAGACTACGTTTTGTGCAATAAATAAAGCACACTCTTTTGGCAGCAACATCCCGTAAGAGTCAGCCTTCTTTTGTAGAATCTGTACCCGCGTATCGATCTCAGGTGGCTCTACTGCGACTGTCAAGCCCCAAGAAAAACGCGATCGAAAGCGCTCATCAAATTCAGTCATTTGTGAAGGATGACGATCAGAAGCTAATATAAGCTGCTTATCACCACTAGTAAAATCAGCAAATAAAGTTAAAAACTCATTACTGCTTTTAGTCTTTCCTGCAAGCACATGAATATCATCTACAATTAATAGATCTACTTTTTTTATTTTCTTTTTAAAATCTTCTATTTTATTATTTCTTAATGAGTAAACTAATTGATTAATAAATTTCTCAGAAGTGAAATAATAAAAACTTCTATTATTTTTTAAATAGCGCTGAGCTACAGAATGCATTAAATGAGTTTTCCCCAAACCTGAAGGTCCGTATATAAATAAAGGATTATGACGATTTTTTGATTGTGGTTTGGTAAGCTCATAACAAGCCTTGTAAGCTAAGTTGTTAGACTTGCCTGTGACGAAGGTTTCAAAGGTAAAATCAGGATTGAGATAGCTCAGGGATTTAATGTCAGCTGAGTCAATCAGTGCCGCTTGCGAGGTATTTACTTGCTGCTTATTATTTAAGTCCTTAGCGTTATTATCTGAACTCGCTAGGGTAGGGGAGAGCTGGTTGCCTGTAAACAACGAAGTAGAAGACGTTTCGTTATTATCTATCGTTCCTGTTTCACTAGCATCGACATTTTGAGCATTACTATGACTATTATTATCTACACGAACCACCACCTCTTCAATACTGTTTTGACTGTGTTTGATAACTAACTGCTCAATATCTGCTAGATGGTTCTTTTTTATGTAAGTAACGAAGTAGTCGTTAGGCGCTCTAATGATTAGCGTTTGCTCTTCTTTATGTACTGACAAAGGTCTTAGCCACATCGTAAAAACGTTATCTTTCACACGATAACGTAGATCGTCTAAGCATTTATCCCAAAGTATGGCGGTATCTATCATGAAAAATACTGACCTTAATATTTAATTTTATTATTGATTATTATCGAATACTGCTATGAGATATCACTATTAGCTCATATCCTTAACCCTTTTCAATATAAATTTCTAAAATCTTATACTGAGAATTATTGCACACAACAATATCGAAAATTGCTGTCTGAGTAGGATGCTAATCTAACACAAACAACCTGTGGATAACATCCTGTTTTTTGGGGATAACTCTGTGGATAGTTTTGGGGATAACTAATATTGGTGAGTTACCCCCATTTCGTCCACAGGTTGCCCACAGAGTTATCCATAGTCTAGTCTTTTGATAAAAAAGGAGAATCTCCACTTATCCTCAGAAAATAGGGGTGCCAATAATAACAATACTAATATATATTAATCTTTAATTATTATAGGATTCGATAATTTCTGTGGATAACTTTTTAAACTAGTCAAATTATATATAAAATTCTGTGACAGGTTATTAAACTAATGAGAGTCGCTTTCTTACTAGGTTTTGGATTTTTAGTAAAACTATAAATTAGTTTATTGACCTATATTTCATCTGATGATATAATCCTGCATTATTGCGAATTTAGTCCATTATTTTGATAGGTGAGTTATGAAACGTACATTCCAACCAAGCGTGATTAAACGCAAACGTACTCACGGTTTCCGTGCTCGTATGGCAACAAAAAAAGGCCGTCAAGTATTAGCTCGTCGCCGTGCCAAAGGTCGTCATCGCCTTACTGTATAATTCTATTAATTATTTAGTATTGTGTAATGATTGGTCTATACTTAGCCGTAGCCCTATATTAAAAGCGCCCTTATTGGCGCTTTTTTTGTCGCTATGTTTTATGCTTCTATTTTGAGTTGTACTATGTCAAATCCTGTATCAGCTGTAACTACTGCGACATTCACAAAGGAGCAGCGTCTGCTCACGCCAACTGCGTTCAAAGAGGTATTTGATGCGCCTGAACGAAAACTACATCAGACTCATTTGATGGCGTTTGTGCGTAGTAATGACAGTGAAAAACCGCGTATAGGCATGGCGATAACGAAACGTAAAGTACCTACTGCCGTAAAACGAAATTTAATTAAACGTCAGATTCGTGAAAACTTTCGCTTGCAAAGCTATAGGTTAGAAAATAAAGATATTGTTTTTATAGTTAAAAAATCTATTGATGAATTAAACAGTAAAAATTTAATAATAGAGATAAATAATATTTTTAAAAAATAGAAAAAAATAGAATGTTAAAAACTACAAAAATAATAAATAGATATGTTTATCTATTTATTATTTCATTCATTAATTTTTATCAAAGAATAATAAGCCCATTATTACCTGCACGTTGTCGTTATTACCCAACCTGTTCAAGTTATGGTAAACAGGCGTTAGCATGGCATGGGGTTAGATCAGGTAGCTGGTTACTATTAAAACGCCTGTCTCGTTGCCAGCCATGGGGTGGACACGGGGTTGATTTTGTTCCCCTACCTTTAAATCATTATTACTATAAATTTGTTTCAACCATTGATGATATGAACAGTAGTGATATAAATATATCTCTGAAAATAGAACCATTGAAAAGCAGTAGGCTTAATAAACGCACTTATAGCAGTGTTTACCGTGACGATAGCAGTTACGTGGCACGTCTGAACGACTTGATGCGCTAGTATCAAGGAGCATGTGGATAACTAACAAGAGTTATCCACAAGTTGATTATCTACATTTCAGCTTATCCACAATCTGCCCTTGTTTTAAAGGGACCAATCATAGTTTACTGAGGTTATCCTCATTGAATTAGAGTTATCCACAACTTATCCACACTGTTGGTATCATTTAGGGTTTATTTTTAGTAAAATAATGCACATTTTATGCAAATAACTGCTGGTTCTGTGGATAACTTGTGGGTAACTCTGATCAATACCCTATTTTTATGCCCTAATTTTTTAATCTAGGAAAGGTTTATGCAAAAGATACTTCGGGTAATGATCATCATCGCGATGCTAATTACCGCTTATCTGCTGATTTTGGCATGGCGAGATGATTATTCTGATGCCACACCTGTAGAGGCTGTCCCTAATACGGCAACTTCGGTAGGGTCTGATATTCCATCGACCACTGGTGCGGCTGGTGATATTCCAGTGCAAACGCTGCCTACTGCTAACAACAACGCAGTAGCAACGCCAGCTACAGATACTAGTTTGATTACCGTGACAACCAACCGTTACGATATCAAGATCAATCCAGAAGGAGGGGATATCGTTTATGCAGCGCTTAAGCAATATAACGCGACGCTCGATAGCGATCAGCCTTTTGTGCTACTAGAAAATGATAGTAATCGTGTTTATGTTGCGCAGTCAGGATTGATTGGTGTTGATGGTATTGATACCGCTGATGGTCGAGCTAACTACAGTCATAGTGCTAACAGCTATACGATGACTGAGGGTCAGCAGACTCTAGCAGTACCGCTTACTTATCAAAAAGATGGGGTGACGATCACTAAGACCTTTACCTTTACTCATGATAAGTACCCTATTGATGTCAGCTACCAGATTCAAAACCAGTCAGCAAGTCCATGGCAAGGGCAATTATTTGCACAGCTAAAACGTGATGCTAGTAAAGATCCTGGTATGTCTGATAAGGGTGCGCTCAGTATGGCAACCTATCTAGGCGGTGCTTGGGGTACGCCAGATGATCCTTATAATAAGCTTAAGTTTAATGACTTTGGCGATGGTGAGCTGGCTACAACGACTAGCGATAGTGGCTGGGTTGGTATTGTGCAGCATTACTTTGTGTCAGCATGGACGCCTGAAAACTTTACAGGTAACTTCTTTAGCCGTGAAACCGCTGACGAGTACTTTATTGGTTTTAATAGTCAGCCGATTAATATAGCCGCAAATAAACAGGCGACTTTGTCTGCGACGCTATATGCAGGTCCCAAGGTACAGTCTGAGCTTAAAGACGTAGCAGTTGGTCTCAATCAAACCGTTGATTACGGTCTGCTCTGGCCTATCTCTAAGATATTATTTGCAATTCTAGATGGTATTCATAAAGTGATCGGCAACTGGGGTTGGTCTATTATCCTATTGACGATATTGGTTAAGATTGCGCTGATGTGGTTCTCTAATAAGAGCTACTATTCAATGGCAAAAATGCGTGCTATTGCTCCACGACTGGCTGCGCTTAAAGAAGAGCATGGCGATGATCGGATGAAAATGTCGCAAGCAATGATGGGGATTTACAAAGAAGAGAAAGTTAATCCTATGGCAGGTTGTCTGCCTATATTGATGCAGATGCCTATTTTCTTAGCCTTGTATTGGGTATTGGTTGAAAGTGTCGAGCTGCGTCATGCGCCTTGGATATTATGGATTAACGACTTATCAGCCATGGATCCTTGGTTTATCTTGCCGCTATTGATGGGTGCTTCAATGTTTATCCAGCAGCAGCTAAATCCGCAGCCTACAGATCCTATGCAAGCAAAAGTTATGAAGTTTTTGCCTATTATTTTCACCGCTTTTATGCTGTTCTTCCCAGCAGGTTTAGTACTGTATTGGACTGTGAACAACTTGTTCAGTATGACTCAACAGTACCTGATCAATAAAAAGGTTGAAACTGAGCAAAAGCATCGTACTGTTAAAGTTTTAGAGGGCTAGATGAGCTGATCGAAAATAAAAAACCATCGCAATCGCGATGGTTTTTTTATGTCTGAACTGAATCAAAGTGATGGTTATCATAGATCAGTTTCAAGTTTGTTTTGTTAGTCTAAGCTTAGCCGTCTATAATGGTGGTTTTAGCTATTGAGAGTGGTTGTGAATTCTATTACTACGAAACCGACTGATTCATCGGTTTTATCTGTGTCTACTACGATTGCTGCTATCGCTACGCCACTTGGGCGTGGTGGTGTCGGTATTATCCGTCTGTCAGGATCGAAAGCTTATGCAATAGCTTGTCTGCTGACAGGTAAGACTGAATTTACCCCAAGACTCGCCAGTTTTTGTCGCTTTTATCAGGCTGATGGTACAGTCATTGACGAGGGCTTAGTGCTTTATTTTAAAGCGCCGCATTCTTTTACAGGTGAGGATGTGATTGAGCTACAAGGTCATGGCGGTGTCATATTACAGAATCAGCTATTAGCGCGAGCGTTTGAGCTTGGCGCTAAGCAAGCAAGCGCTGGTGAGTTCTCTTATCGCGCTTTTGACAATGATAAAATAGATCTACTGCAAGCCGAAGCGATCGCTGACGCTATTGATGCTACCAGTGCTGCTGCGGCTAGTAGTGCTATTCGCTCGTTAAGTGGTGAGTTCTCGCAAAAGATCAATCAGCTATTAGAACAACTCATTCATCTTCGACTACATGTCGAAGCGGCGATTGATTTTCCCGATGAAGAGGATGTAGACTTTTTATCAGATGGTGTTATACAAGGCAAGCTTGAGCAAGTGCAGGCACAAATACAGCAAGTATTAGCAACTGCAAAGCAAGGACAGTTACTGCGTGATGGTATCCATGTGGTGCTTGCAGGGCGCCCGAATGCGGGTAAGTCAAGTTTGCTCAATCGCTTAGCAGGTCAAGAGCGCGCTATTGTCACTGAGGTGGCAGGGACGACCCGCGATACGTTACAAGAGACGGTGGTATTAAATGGTTTGACCTTACATTTGACTGATACCGCAGGCTTACGTGATACCGAGGATACGGTTGAGCGTATCGGTATCGCACGTGCACATACTGCTATTACCCAAGCTGATATGCTACTGCTAGTCTATGATGTCACTCGTGATATAGCAGGCGATAGTACGCCACTGCAGTTAGCCGAGCAGCTATTTGGTAAGCTACCTGAACCTGAGCGCTTACTAATTATCGCTAATAAAAGTGATTTAATCAGTCAAACTAAGATAGAAACTACAGCGCCACTAAGCTCTATGATTATTCATTCTGCTAATAATAAAGACTATGAGCAAGTCAATGTTTCATGTGAAACAGGCGCTGGCATCGAGGACTTAACAGCAGCCTTGTGTGCCAAAGTAGGCTTTCATCCGCCAGAAAACAGTCTTATTGCCCGTACTCGTCACTTAGATGCGTTAAGACGTACCACTGATTATCTGTTTGAGGCGCATGAGCAGCTCACAGTATTTCAGGCAGGAGAGCTGGTTGCAGAAAGCTTGCGTCAAGCTCAACTAAGCCTAGGCGAAATCACTGGTGAGTTTAGTGCCGATGACTTATTAGGTAAAATATTTGGCAGCTTTTGCATTGGTAAATAATTTTGATTAGTATAAAGCTAATACTAGGAATAAAGTATGCACTGTCCTTATTGTAACGCTTCAGAGACTAAAGTTATTGATTCACGCTTAGCGGCAGAAGGTGCGCAAGTACGTCGCCGCAGATCCTGTAATGGTTGCCAAGAGCGCTTTACAACTTTTGAGATGGTAGAGGTAGTTATGCCTCGTATCATAAAGTCTAGTGGCAAAATTGAGCCTTATGATAATGAAAAACTACGCCGCTCTATTCTGTTGCCGCTACAAAAGCGACCGATCACTATCGATGAGCAGGAGGGTATGATCAGTCGTATTGAAAAACGTGTACGACAGATGGGCGAGCGTGAAATCAATAGCAAGGTGTTAGGAGAGATTATTATGAGTGAGCTCAAATCACTTGATGATGTGGCTTATGTGCGTTTCGCTAGCGTCTATCGTGATTTTCAAGATATCGATGCTTTTCATCAAGAGATTGCCAATATTCGCCCTAATGATAAAAGCGACGGCTAGTCTTTGCTAGTTGCACTGCTAAACCTCTATTAAATGTGATCCTCTTATGTCAACGACCAATTCTGCTCAGAACGCTCAAGATAACTATTTTATGATGCTAGCCGTAGAGCAGGCACGGCTTGGTATGTATACGACACGGCCTAATCCAGCAGTCGGCTGTGTTATCGTACAAGCAGAGCAAATTGTGGGTCAGGGCTTTCATCCACAGGCAGGATTGCCACACGCTGAAGTCTTTGCACTTAAAGACGCTGGAGATAGGGCAGCTGGCGCGACCGCTTACGTTACCTTGGAGCCATGCAGTCATACAGGGCGTACACCGCCTTGTGCGGAAGCTTTAATTAAGGCTGGTATCAAGGGGGTGGTCATCGCAGGACTCGATCCTAATCCACAAGTAGCAGGTCGCGGGGTAGCGTTATTAGAGCAGGCTGGTATTACTGTGAGAGTGGGGGTGCTAACTGAGCAAGCCGAAGCCTTAAATCAAGGTTTTTTGAAGGCGATGCGTACACAAATGCCTTATGTACGCTTAAAGATAGCCACTAGTCTTGATGGGCGTACGGCAATGGCATCAGGTGAGTCGAAGTGGATTACTGGCACAGCGGCAAGAGAGGATGTGCAAAAGCTACGAGCAAAAAGTGCGGCTATTATTACAGGCAGTCAGACGGTTATTGCTGATAATCCTAAGCTAAATGTACGCTCAACCCAATTAGGCCTAAACGCAGAAAAGGTTCCTCAGCCACTGGTTGTGATACTCGATAGAAGCGAGCGTTTGGCTTATGGTACTAAGTCATCTTATAAACTCTGTCAGCAAGCCGATACCTTATATTGGCGCGATGATGATCTATCGATGTTGCTAAAACGCTTGGTCAGTGAGCATCAGTGCTATGATGTTTTAGTTGAGGCAGGTGCTAGTGTCGCAGGTAGCTTTCTAAGTCAGCAGTTAGTTGATGAACTCATTGTCTATCAAGCACCTTGTCTGTTGGGGTCGCAAGCGCAAGCTATGATTAACTTCAATCCTTTGACGTTAGCTCAGCAGCTGCGGTTTAAGTATCGTAACGTTGAACATATGGAATCAGACATTAAGATTACTCTGACAGCACTCTAAGCGACTGGGTTAGTCAAATCGTTCATTGCCAAATAAATGTTTAAAATTGAAATATAACTAGATATTGATAAGTGTTTGATAGTTTCACATGAAACTGTGTATAACTTTGTTTCATGTGAAACTAAACTTATAAATACGTCCTTGCCTAAACCTCGAAAACGTTATAGCGCAAAGGGTCTACTACATATATAGCTATATTTTATTTTTTTCACAAAAGCATACTTGCTGTGGATAAGTTTGGAAAACCAACCTTTTTATTATGAAGTTATATAAATAGCTTATACTTATCCACAACTTATACCATTGAAAATTTCTGCAAGAATAGGTATTTTAATTAGCAATATAAATAAGATAACAAAGTGAGGTTCTATGTTTACTGGCATTATCGAAAGCGTTGGCAAAGTGAAAGCCATGCAACCTACTGGTGGGGATATTCGTCTGATTATAGAGTCGGATGAGCTAGATTTCTCTGATGTCTCTTTAGGGGATTCTATTGCCTCTAATGGCATATGCCTAACGGTAGTAGAGCTAGGTGGTAATTATTATGCAGTCGATGTGTCACGTGAAACCATCGCACGTACCGCACTACAAGATCTAAAAATAGGTCACAAAGTAAACTTAGAAAAAGCGATGCTACCGACTACTCGGTTCGGTGGTCATATCGTTTCAGGTCATGTTGATGGGGTAGGCGTGGTCAGTAAGCTACAACAAGACGCTCGCTCTATCTATATAGAGATTGAAGTACCGCATGAGCTGGCACATTATACGGCGACTAAAGGCTCTATTACCCTTGATGGTATTAGTCTGACGACAAATTTAGTCCGCGATAACATCGTCTGTCTTAATATCATTCCACATACAGCAAAGATGACCAACATCTCACAGCATTGGCTGGTTGGCGATAAGGTTAATGTTGAGGTGGATCTAGTTGCTCGTTACTTGGAGCGGTTATTGACTAAAGCGCAAACAAGTACTATGAATGCCTCTGATTCTAAGAGCAATATTACCGAAGACTTTTTGGCTGATAATGGCTTTATGAAGTAATTGATTTAGCGATTTTTGAAGAGGGTATTCTGAGAGCTCAGGAAAGCCTATAAGGGTGATTAATCAACAATAAAGCGTTTTAGTGCTGCCTCAAGTTGTTCTTTATTGACAGGTTTTGGCAAAAAGTCATCCATTCCTGAGGCATAACAAGACTCCTCATCTTCTTTTGAAGTATTAGCTGTCAGCGCTACGATAGGTATAGAGTCACCTTGTGCTCGAATAGCTTGCGTAGCTTGTAGGCCATCCATCACAGGCATTCGGCAGTCCATCAAGATAAGTGAGATTTGCGCTCTTGCCGCGGCCAACTGCTCTAGAGCTTGCTGGCCGTCTTCAGCTACGATAGTTCGATATCCTAAGCGATCTAATAGTTTGCAAGCTACTCTTTGGTTGATCATATTATCTTCAACAACCAGAATAAGAGGTGCTGTCAGTTTATCTGACTTTGAGGTATCAGTACTATTTGCCGTAAGAGGAGTAGAAGTTGACAAGGCTATTTTCTCATGAAAGTTTTTGCGTTTATTATCGGTAATACTGTTCGATATATAAGCGGGCTGGGTTAAAAACTTAGGCTGGGTTAAGCGCAGCAGCTCAGATAACAGTAGTGTAACATCTAAAGGTTTATTCAAAAACCCGTCAAACTGCTGCAAATAATCTAATGAAATATCACGTTCAGGCTTCATACTTAGCAATATTTTAGATAATGGCAAAGTAAGTAGACGATTCAAATCGCGATAAGGTGTTGTATTTTTGCCATTTTGAACATTATGCCTATCAGTCTCAGTCTCAGTCTTATAACTATGATGCTCTTCACTTTCTAACAACAGTATAGGGGCGAAGACTGCTCTTTTATCGGCTATATATTTGGCAAGCTCAGCGCTACTTGGCGCATCACTGATAGTATAGATACTAGCACTAATTGAGAGATGCTGGCAAAGCCGTTGTAAATAATCTAAGCAGATATCATGTTTGACCAGCGCAATAAGATAGATAGGCGTCTGGCTAGGGTGAAAATCATAGGCTGGCTGATAGATCGGTGCTAGGCAAGGTAAGTATAAAGAAAACACGTTTTCTGAGCTATTATTACTGTCGAGCTGAACAAAGCCGCCAAGTAGTTTTGCAAAACTATTAGATATCGTCAGTCCTAATTGTTTGTCATCGAACTTATGACTCGTTTTAATATTATCCTGATCAAAGTAGGAGAACAGCTTTTTTTGTTCAGCTTCAGTGATACTATTACCACTCATCAACACTGAAGCGTATCCAATGTTGATGAGTGGTAATCTCAGCTTTATCACCATTGACATCAGCAGCTTTATTAAAATAAATACTCAAAGGTTCAAGCCTTTTGCTGCTAACTGATACAACCGCCTCATCAACCAAAGAAAACTTGTCCTCACTAAAATGACTACTGAGCAAAGCCTTATTTGCATTAGGACTCTGCCGCCCAAATACTGGCTCTATCACTAAAGATACGTAACCTGATTGAGTGAGTTTTATAGCATTATTCATAAAGTTGAGCAGTATTTGCTGTAGTCGCTCAACATCTGTGCTAATAAACCGAGGACACTCAGGCATGAACAAGTACAGCAGTTCGATATCTTTTTGACGAGCATGATTCACTATCGACTCGCTAATTTGCAATCCTATCTTAAAGATATCTGTCTGTTCATTCACTATTTGTACTTTGCCTGCTGCTACCTTGGTCACATTTAACATGTCATTTAGCATAGCCAACATAGACTGGCTAGACTGCTTGAGAGTACTCAGGATCTTTTGCTGCTCGTTAGACACAGTAGAGGGTGTGACAAGCTCAAGCGTATTAATAATAGATCTTAGCGGAGTGCGCAACTCATGACCTACAATAGATCTCAGGTGAGCAAACTCTTTTAGCTGTATTTGTAATTGCTGATTTTGTGAGCGCATATCATCAGCTTGCTTGATAAAAGTGCTAACTGGGCTTAGTAATGCTGTAAAGCCATGGACTTGCTCATGCTCACCGAACCATGGAGTGATATGCAAATGATAGGCGAGTTTATTTTCGACACCATAAACAAGTAAGGTACGTGTCACACGCTGTGTGGATATTTTCTGCAATAGCTGCTGAGTGGCTTCGTTATTGCTTTGCACAAAATCTGATAAGCTATAATTGTTATCTTTTTGAAAAGTAGTCGCAAAGACTTGCTCAAAACGCTGATTAAAAAAACTAACCTGACCTTGGCTCATGATCATCAGCATAGGTAGGGGCGCTTGATCCACGAGACGCTCTAAGCGATGACTTAAGGTTTTTATACGACGATAGTTGCTATGTAATTGGTAGCTGACACGACCTAAAGCATGACCTAGACGTATAAATTCAGGAGTAGAGGCTTTTTTAATGAAAGGAGAGAGAGTATGAGCCTCTTTAGCATTAGTCGGCATGTCTTCGATATAGCCTAGCAACTGTAGCCAGTTTAATCGGCGCTTAAACATATATAAAACGACTGTAGAAAATAAAGCGATAGCAATCAGTATGGGTAACCAATACTGATAAGACAGCCACTGTATATCCAAAGGCTCGTGGCGTAATACTACGTAAAGTTGGTGACCTCCTACCAGCTTGATCGCGCCCGTCAAGGTATTATTGGTTAGCTGATAATTGTCATTAGCATCTGAGGTGCTAAGGGACGGAAAAATAACAGTGGTAAACTTTTTTTCTTGAGGCCCAGTGTAGCGATGGATGTAACTTTTCCCAGAAGGCAACTTTAAAATGATCTGATAGCTCATATCTTGGAAAATTGGCTTTTTTAAGATAGCTACGATTTCGGTGTCCGTTAGTGTAGTATGTTGCGTCACCTCATAATGCAGGGCATCAAATACGGTTTGACTATGATGCTGGCTATCATTTTTTAACATTGAAAATATCATGACATAATATAGAGCTAGCATAATCAGCAAGCTTAAGGCATAAAATATAAGTAAGCGTGTTAACGACTTAAATTGGCGCATATCACTTGATCCCATATTTGTATGCAGTAGTTAAAATACCAATGACCCTATATTACTAGCAGCTAGCAACGAGCTACTATAAATTGAATAGTAAGTTTTAGTATATTAGCATGGACGACTGCTTTGAGTGCAGCATATCCCTCATCATGAACTATGAACTATGAACTATGAACTATGAATCATGAGTAATAGCACATCGCTACAAACTCACCTATAATGCATTAAGTGTTTATTCTCAACACGCCCTATATCTACTATGACTACTATTATGACTGCTACTAAGACTACTTTTACAAATCCTACTGACGATCTATTAGCTGAGCCGTTAGCTACTGACAACAAACTACAGCCACTAAGAGTAGTATTTGCAGGGACGCCTGAATTTGCGGCTATTAGCCTTAGCGCTTTGATCGCTCAGCAAGATGCGCTAAATATAGAGATAGTAGCGGTCTATACGCAGCCAGATCGTAAGGCGGGACGCGGGCAAAAGCTATCAGTATCTGCGGTCAAGCAAGTGGCGCTTGAGTATGATATTCCTGTCGAACAACCTGCTACCTTCAAAAAGTCAGTGACCAAAGGTCTTGCGGCTAGAGAAGTCTTGCGCACTTATCAGCCTGATGTGATGATCGTGGCCGCTTATGGGCTTATTCTGCCCATTGGCGTGTTAAGTATACCGGAGCTTGGCTGTCTTAATATTCATGGTTCATTATTACCGCGTTGGCGCGGGGCGGCGCCTATTCATCGAGCGCTACTCGCTGGTGATAGTGAGACGGGCATTACTATTATGCAGATGGATAAGGGCTTAGACACAGGTGATATGCTCTTTAAGACTAGCTGTGCTATCGAGACTACTGATAGCGCGGCAAGCTTACATGATAAACTGGCAGAGCTTGGCGCTAGCGCTATTGCTACTGTACTAAAAGATATCTCAAGCTATCAAGCACAGGCGCAAGTCCAAGATGAAGCCCAAGCTAATTATGCCCAAAAGCTAATCAAGTCTGAAGGCGAAATCGACTGGTCGAAGTCTGCAACTCATATTGAAAGACAAATTCGCGGCTTGAATCCATGGCCAGGCGCTTATACTTTTTTAAACGGTCAGCGAGTTAAAGTTTTAGCTAGTTTACCCGTGAATCATACTCAACCAACGGATAAACCAGCGGGTACGGTTATCAGCGTCGGTCATAAGGCAATTTTAGTCGCTTGCGGTGCAGATAAACGGGGCAACTCTACTAACAGTGACAAACCAGCCAGTACACTCGCTATCACAAATTTGCAATTTGCAGGTGGCAAACCCGTTAGCGCAGAGCAAATTTGTCATGGTAATCAGCTCGATGATGGTGACCAATTTAGCGCTGAACTTGGCACTGACTGAATGTAACACTGATAATCATAAATAATTTAAAGTACAGATCAATCAATTCAATAAGTCTATGTAAATGCCCTAATACGGCACAGGAAATTAAGTCATATGAGACAACCCGCAACCGCTAGAAACAATAAGAACAAACCATCCAGTAATCTAAAAATGATCGGCAGCGTACGGGTGCGGGTGATTCGCTGTTTGCTAGCTATTCAAAATGGGCAGTCTTTATCTAATGTCCTCGACCCGTTACTTAATAGCTTACATGAAGGTGATAAAGGCTTTGCCCATGCCTTGCTGCTAACTACTTTACGTCAGTGGTACGCGCTTGAGCGTCTGCTTGATAGCTTAGCGGATAATCCTATCGATGAGATAGAAGTACGGACGACCATCCAAGTTGGCTTGACGCAACTGCTCTATCTAGAAGTGGCTGACCATGCGGCGATTCATGAGACCGTAGAGTCGGTCAAAGAGATTGAGTTCGCTCATGCCAGTGGCTTAGTCAATGCTATCTTGCGTAAAGTCGCCAAAAATCCTAGCAAATTCCGTAAAAAGTGCGATAAAAAACATAGCCTGCCCAATTGGCTCGCCTATCAGCTAAAGCATGACTGGTCTGATCAGTATGATGAGCTAATGCAGGGTCTGCGACAGCCTGCACCAATGTTTTTGCGAGTCAATACTACAATCAATTCTGTAGAGAGTTATCAGCAGATATTGGTAGATGCAGATATTAGTGCTGATTTGGTTGAGATAAACACTAGCTTAAAGTTGTCTAGCGAAGCTTCTGAGGCGGCTACTGTAACTATACCAGTATTACGTTTAGAGCAAACCACAGCGGTCAGTGGCTTACCGTCATTCGCTGAAGGTGTCGTTAGTATTCAGGATATGTATGCGCAACTTGCCGCACCTTTGATCAATCAAGCGCTTATCAGTAAGATTAGTAGTGATAACAACACCGGTGACTTACAGATATTAGATGCTTGCGCCGCCCCTGGTGGTAAGCTTGCGCATTGGCTAGAATTATTAAATTCCGATAAGCAAGAGTCACTGTTTCATGTGAAACAATCTGAAGACAATAATCAGACTTCTAAAATTAAGCTAACGGCTATCGATAACGAAGCGCCGCGTATTACTCGTATTCATGAGAACCTTGAGCGTCTCAATTTAGAACAGTCTGAAAATATTGATCTCAATATCGTCTGTGCAGACGCCACGCGCTGGCAAGGACAGAATAAAGCTAAAGACAATAATACTCCTGTATTTGACGCTATTCTTTTGGACGCTCCATGTACCGCAACGGGTGTCATTCGCCGTCATCCTGATATTAGTATCTTACGTGGTGAAGAAGATGTTGAGCAAACCGCGCGTCTGCAAAGCGAGATATTAGATAATCTATGGCCACAACTCAAAGTGGGTGGTTATCTGCTCTATATTACTTGCTCAATATTAAAACAAGAAAATGTCGAGCAGATGCAGGAGTTTGTGAAACATCATACCGATGCAACTGCTATCGAGTTTACAGAAGCCTGTAATTGGGGTATCGCGCAAGATATCGGTCGTCAGTGTCTGCCGATAGACGAGCTAAAAGGTGATGGCTTTTATTATGCGTTGCTCAAAAAGCAGTAGGATAATTAGATGAATAAGCTTTCAGTTATAACCGTGCAGAATAAATGGCGTCCTGAAATTTTTTATTCTACGTTTGCTATTGATTATATAGCTATTAATGAATGGCTTGCTCAATATACTGACAACCATAGTAAACCTTATGATGAGTTTAGTGATAGCAGCTTATCAATCGCTTTAGATTTATACGATCATGCAGAGACGGAAGCTGTCTGGCAATACTTGGGTTTGCCAGAGAATAGATCAGTTACCTATGTTCCTATTCTAACCTGCCCTGATGACATGGATTTGGATTGCACTGTTAGAGTTGTCGAACAGCGCTACGACGAAAAATTTGTCTATTGGGAAAGATTTGGTGCTTTAATTGATGACATAGAAAAACAAAATGCTGAAGCAGTCGAATGGTTTATAGGTATTCCTAAAGTGATTTTTGACAGAGACAGTTTTATACAGGTTTTTAAACAACTCAATTCAGAAATTAGTAAAGAGTATTATGATAGAGGTGAGGAGATAAACATACCTTTCCCTGCAAAACCAATAAAAGAAGAGTGGGAAAAGATTGTAGATAGCTGGTTTTAAGTTGCATAGGTTGCCTTGTGATTTGGTTAGTTAACATTACGTAGGCTGGGTTTTTAAACCAGCATCTTGATTTAGCAAAGTTATTAGCTGGGCTGAAAGCATTAGCCTACGACCAATACAAATTTCACAATCTCATATTTAAAAACGATCAAAGACAGGACAAAACATGAAATATATCAGTACCCGTGGTCAGACCAAGCCGATGGATTTTAGTGATGTGTTATTAATGGGGCTAGCTCCTGATGGTGGCTTGATGTTGCCTGAGCATTATCCAAATGTTAATGAGGCTACTTTACAAGAATGGCGCTCACTGAGTTATCCTGAGTTAGCATTAGCCATTATGCAGCGCTTTGCCACTGATATTCCTTATGCAGATCTAAAAGATATTATCGAGCGTACTTATACTGCTGAAGTATTCGGTGATGCTGAGATCGTTCCTGTGCGTAAGCTTGAAGATGACTTGTATATTTTAGGCTTATCCAATGGCCCAACGCTCGCCTTTAAAGATGTCGCCATGCAATTCTTGGGTAATGCTTTTGAGTATGTGCTTAAGCGTCAAGAAGCGCGTATTACTATCATTGGCGCGACTAGCGGCGATACGGGTAGTGCGGCCGAATATGCGCTACGGGGTAAAGATAACATCGAAGTCTTTATGCTCTCGCCGCATGGCAAGATGAGCGAGTTTCAGCGCGCGCAGATGTATAGCTTGACCGATGCTAATATCCATAATATCGCCATCGACGGCATGTTTGATGATTGCCAAGATATCGTCAAAGCGCTGCAACAAGATGCTGAGTTTAAAGCCGCTTACAACTTAGGTACAGTCAACTCTATTAACTGGGGTCGGATACTGGCGCAGATTGTTTATTACTTTAAGGCTTACTTTGCGGTAACTGATAGCAATAATGAACAAGTTAGCTTTAGCGTACCATCTGGTAACTTCGGTAATATCTGTGCAGGTCATATTGCCCGTGAGATGGGTCTGCCTATTGGACGTTTAATCGTCGCGACCAATGAGAATGACGTACTTAATGATTTCTTTAATCAAGGCGCCTATCAGCCACGCGCTACGGACAAAACTTATGTGACCTCAAGCCCTTCAATGGACATCTCTAAAGCGTCTAACTTTGAGCGCTTTGTCTATTTATTGCTCGATAAAGATAGCGCTCGTGTACATGAATTATTTGAAGGCGTGAAATCAGGTCAAGGTTTTGATTTAGCAGAGCTAATGGAAGCAGTAAATTCGCGCTATGGCTTTGCCGCTGGTAAATCGACTCATAGCGACCGTTTGCAAACGATTAAAGCGTTATATGAGCAACACGGTGAGCTGGTTGACCCGCATACGGCTGACGGTATCAAAGTCGCAAAAGAATTGCAGCAAGCAGGCGAGGTTATCGTCTGCGCTGAAACCGCTCTACCTGTTAAGTTTGCAGAGACGATCGTCGAGGCAATCGGCCCTATCAATATTGCTCGTCCTAAGCATACCGAAGGATTAGAGGGTTTGGAGCAGCATGTCGTTATCTTAGATAATAAGGCCGAGCTAGTCGCTGAGCAAATTCGTCAGCAAGTTACTGCTAATCCTGCTTAGTGATTGTTTAGCTAAAATATTAGGGCGTGTTGACTATTTAATGAGCCTTAGAATACACCTTTAATATTTCAGCTTCTAAAGAATTATATAGGCTTTATCATAGCAACCAAGTGTTTCATGTGAAACATACTAAATTGTTTGTTTTTATTATGGTTAGTTACATTTATCAACTTATAATTTTTCTATAAAAAATTACTAATATTATGCTATGGTACAGTTAAATTACAGTCGTGTTAAGCTTAGTAACTTACTATTAAACTTAAGCCAAAATTTTAGCTTTAATAGAGCCATTAACATAGCGTCTATTGTTTGAGCGCTATACCTTAACTCTTATGGATATAATAATGAAAATAAGCTTTAACGGTTTAGCAAAAGCGCTATTGATGACCACCTTTAGTAGTGCGCTATTAGTGGGCAACGCGTATGCCAATAATCCAGCGCCTACTATCAAAGCTGATGCTCCCAATCGATATATCGTCAAAAAAGGCGATACTTTATGGGATATCTCAGGTCGCTATCTGGACAGCCCATGGCGCTGGAAAGAGATTTGGGCAACTAATAAGCAAATAAAGAACCCTAATCTTATCTATCCTAATGACGTGCTTATTTTATGTATTATCAAAGGTAAAACCTTGATCGGTGTCGATACCGGTGAGGGCTGTGCAGGGATTGAAAAGCAAATGAGCGGTGTGGCAGTGAGCAATGCAGTCACTGTGACCTCAGTTGCCAACAGCATTCCTGCTATTCCACTCTCTGCTATTAAGCAATGGCTCGACAAAACCGTAATCGTCAATCCACAAGACTTTAACAGCACACCCTATGTATTGGCCTCAAAAAACCGTAATCTTATCACTGCTAGCGGTGATAAGATTTATGCCAAAGGAATACCGCTTATTGTCGGTCAGACTTATGGGGTTTACCGTGAGGGCGAGTTATATACTGATCCAAAAACCCTAAGAGTCATCGGCTTAGAGGTGACTCAAGTAGCGACAGGATTGGTGACCAGTTCTACCACAGAGGGCGTCTCTAGTATTCAGCTGACAGCCAGCTATGGCAAAGAAGTCCGTGAAGGAGATCGAGTATTCGTCGAGCTTAATAATAACATCGCGCCAGTATTCTATCCTGAACCTGCAACGGTCACGCGCGGTGGTATGATTATCAGAGTCATGGACTCTATTAGCTCAGCGGCTCGTGGTAGCGTGGTTGCCATTAATTTAGGGAGCACACAAGGCGCAAAACCTGGCGATGTATTAACCGTCTATCAAAAAGGGCCACTAGTACGCGATACTATCGATAACGACACTCCAGTACGCTTGCCAAGCGAGCCTAGCGGTATGGTCATGGTATTCAACACTTTTGCCGATATTAGCTATGCTTATGTTCTAAGCTCAGAGCTGCCATTAGGGGTAGGGGATCAATTGCTACCACCGCCGTATCTGTAGTGATTAAGGATAGTTGCAGTCGTTATGCAATGAATTAAAAGTCTGAGTAACTAAAAATAATAGTAACTAAAAGTCAGGTTAACTAAGAGCTAAGAATTATGACGGCATCTAAGCCCACCTTGTCAGCAGATCAGCGCGCAACAGTAGCGCTGTGGTATGAGGTGAATGCGTCATTAAAGGCTTTTCATAAGCTAATTAGTTATTTTGGCGGCGCACAGCAAGCATGGTCTGCGACGCTAAGCGCTTGGCGAGAGTTAGGTATTCACCAGACCCATCTGGCACGTCATGAAGAGCCTGAACAAACTATCGCTAGTATTGATAAGATTGTAATAGCGCTAGATAGTGGTAAGTATCAGATACTCTTCGCCGATCAGCCAGCATATCCTACTCAGTTATTACAGATCTACGATCCGCCGCCACTACTATTCTGTCGCGGCAATAGTGCGCGCCTGCAACAAGCACAGATAGCTATGGTCGGTAGTCGTAAGCCGACCCCTCATGCACAAAAGACTACTTTTGATATGGCGCAGTATCTAGCTCAAGTCGGCTACGTGATTACTAGTGGCTTGGCAGTAGGAGTAGATAAATGCGCGCATCTAGGGGCGCTGACACAAGCTCATGTCGAGCATCAAGGGCGAACTATCGGTGTGATGGGTACAGGTATTGACGTCTGCTATCCTACTCATCATGAGCAGCTATTCACCCAAATCATAGAGCAAGGCGGCTGTCTCGTTAGTGAGCTACTCCCGCACACTCTTCCGCATAAGCATACTTTTCCGCGGCGCAACCGCTTAGTTGCAGGTCTCAGTCTAGCCACTATTGTCACCGAGGCGACTATAAAAAGCGGCTCGCTGATCACAGCAAGATTGACCTCCGAGCAAGGCAAGCAAGTCTTTGCTATCCCCAGTCATATCGATAATAATAATGCGACAGGCTGTCTGCATCTGATTCGCGAAGGCGCAACATTGATTTATCATCCTGAGCAAGTGCTTGATGATGTCGATGCGCAGCTCACTATTCCAGCAGGGTACTCTAGGTCAGACCACTCTAAGGCAGATAATGCTAAGCAAGCAGTAGGTTTCTCTTCTAAAGCTAAAACTTCTAAATCTACTAGTAAGCAGAGCACTAAGATTCAGCTAGATAGTATTGCTGAGGCTAGTAATGGCAAAAGTGCCGATAGGAGTGCCAGTACTACTATCAAAATGAAAGTGACCATTCCTGAGCATTTAACTGACGTTTATGAGCAGCTAGATTGGCATGGACAGGACTTAGATGCGCTGCTTGTCACCACGAAATTAAGCACCGCTCAGCTCATCGCTCAGCTAATGGAGCTAGAGTTATTAGGGGTTATCAACGAGCAAGGCGGCCGCTATTTACGCCTATAAAAGCTTAAAGTTAGTCTTTATTATCCTATAAAGTCATCTATCACTCTCTATTTTCCTGTATTAAGTCTTATGAAACCATCTGATCCTCTATCAAACTCAAATACTACGACCGATATCAGCCAAGCTGCTAGATGGCTAAAAGCAGGTAAGCTGCTTTGTTACCCAACTGAAAGCGTTTGGGGTATAGGCTGCGATCCGTTTAGTGAGTCCGCTGTAGAGCAGCTTTTAGCGATTAAACAGCGCCCATTAGAGAAGGGCATGATCATAATCACTGATAATATAGAGCGGATTGCGCCATTATTAACATCCTTAAATGCTAAGCAGTGTCAAAGCGTAACGGATAGTTGGCAGCAGCCTTTGTGTATTCAAGCACAAAATATTCAAACCCAGCAGGCGCAAACTTGGCTACTGCCGTTACCTGAATCGCTTGAGGTGACTATTCCGTCTTGGATTACCGGTATTCATAATAGCGTTGCGGTGCGAGTGATCGCTCATCCGCTTATCCAACAGCTCTGCGCGCAGATGGTCACGCCAGATAACCCTTATGGCTTTGTCGTATCGACCAGTTGTAACCCCGCAGGCAAGCCGCCAGCTTCGAAGTTAGCGCAAGCACAAGCGTATTTCGCAAATACCAATATAGATGCAGATAAAAATGATAACTCTGCTAATAATGTACGTTATCTAACAGGTGAAACTTTAAATTATCAGCGACCTAGTCAAATTAGCGATGCACTGACGGGACAAATTATCCGCTAACTCAAACTATAGTCGTAGAATCATCTAAATAATATATTTTCAATGTTGACAGAAATAATAGAAAGATGCATGATGGTTTTAAGTACTTATGGATTAATATTTTTATTAATTTATAAGTACCTACCCGTTGAATACTTAGACCAATACATAAAGAGTAAGTACTACTATGAAACTTAACCCAGTTACCGAAAAGTTCGTTTTACATTGGGGCGAAATGGGCTCGAAGTGGGGCGTCAATCGTACGATGTCACAGATTCATGCCTTGTTATACATTATCGGTAAGCCATTAGATGCTGAAGAAATCACTGAAACCCTTGGTGTGGCTCGCTCAAATGTGTCCACTAGCATCAAAGAGTTGCAAAATTGGGGACTCGTACAAAAGGTGTCAGTATTAGGTGATCGTCGTGATCATTTCACTACTAATACTGATGTATGGGAGCTGGCACGTATCGTAGTGGTTGAGCGTCAAAAGCGTGAACTTGATCCAACCGTTCATTTCTTACAAGAGCTAATGGACAGTCCTGAGTTTGAATATGAGAATAGTGAAGTTAAAGCACGTATCAAAGAGACACAAGAGTTTGTAGAGACCGTCACGACTTGGTCGTCAGAGATGTTGAGACTGCCGACAAGCGCGCTAAAAAAGGTATTGAAACTAGGCGCTAGTGTGAAAAAGTTCCTAGGATAATAGCTATAAAAAATAAAAATTTAGCTGTGTGTTTCACTTTTGACAGAAATAAATATAATTAATCTAGTGCTGTATGAGACTAATTTTAGAAGTATTAGGAGCCTCTTATGTTATCCAACGATATAAAGAAAAATGCTACTACCGCAGCGGCTATTCAGTTGCCTGAAGAAGAGTTTGAATTGAATGAAACGATAGTAGTAGAAAGTAATTATCCTACTGGTAAAGTGATAGTTATGTATTTATTGTTTGGTGGTCCTATCGGTGGAGCTTTCTTAATGAGTCTTGTTTTAATTGAATCATTTGCACTAGATGACTTTTACCTTATTTTTGCAGGACTGTTTCTTGGCTTTGTATTTGGTGTCATTCCAGCAACTTTAGCAGGTTTTTTGATAGCCAGCTTTAAGCTGCATCGCAATGCTAAAGGATTATTATGGTCAGCTATCATTGGTGCATGTACAACTACAGTTGTTGCTACATCTATAGCAAATGATATAGAGGGTGTGATCTTTATAACATTAATAGGAGTCGTCAGCGCTATATTAACAGGACTATTTGCTTTGCCAAGACCATAACTTAATACTCTTGAAAAACCTATTCATCAACTCTCCATAACATATCCATAGTTTGCACCAATGCTAGTCCTATACTAAGTGAATACTCACTTTTGTAGGATATGTAAAATGAAAAATAATAAAGCAGAACGCTACCCCTATTTACAGGTGATTACGATGTTTACAGGGCTTAGTAGTATCATTGGTGGATTGATTGTGCAGCTGATTCTATTAATTATATTTAGAGAGGCTAATTTTGCGCAGATCGGCTTACATCCATTGTTACACGTCGGATTATTAGGACTTATTCCTGCATTATTAGCGGGTATGGTTATTGCTAATAAACAAATATGGCAGGGTGATGCACACAGTACTCGCACAGTATTTCTAATTGGCTTTGTTATCTCAGCGCTCTATATCGCTGCCATAATTATATATTTGGGCATTGGTAGCGTAGAGGAAGTCGGTATATTATCCGTTGCCATGCTAACTATAGGTCTATTTGGCGGTGTCAATTTAGTTATCGCCAGTCTCGCAGCCTTACCAAAAGCCTGTACAACGCGTTTTGACAATCCAGTGAAAAAGGGCGACGATATTTATCAAGACTTTATAACCTTAGATAACCAATCAGTTGAATAGCTTTTTACGCCAATAAAAGAGGGATGTTGCAATGAATATTTTGATCAGTGGTGGTACAGGATTTTTGGGTAGCGCATTTAGTGATGAGATTATCAAACGTTATTACCAAACGGGTAAAGAGGTCGCTATCACTTGGCTGACTCGCGATACGAGTCAAGCGCATCCTGATACTGTTAGCCTGATGACCTATGATGAGCTGGCAAAAACCGATAACCGCTATGATGTGATAATGAACTTAGCGGGAGCGGGGATTGCCGACTCGCGTTGGAGCGATGAGCGTAAAGAGGCACTACTTGCCAGCCGTATCAAGCCTACAGAGTCGCTACTCGCCTTTATCGCGCGTACGCCTAATAAGCCTAAGCTGCTGCTCAGTGGTTCGGCGATTGGCTGGTATGGTACACAAGGCGATAAACCGTTGACTGAGAGCAGTGGCTTTGAGACTGATTTTTCGCATCGTTTATGTGAGGACTGGGAGCAGCTAGCATTAAAGGCTACTGAATATGGCGTCCCTGTCGCTATTGTACGTACTGGTGTAGTAATCCATCCTTCAGGCGGTATGCTCGGCAAATTATTGACGCCATTTAAATTTGGGGTAGGCGGTCAGTTAGGCGATGGCCAGCAAATCATGAGCTGGGTCAGCCGTGACGATTGGGTAGGGGCTGCTATCTTTATTATTGAACAGCATTTAGCTGATAAGATTGAAACGCATAATAATACGCTCAGCACGACGAGCGATACACCAGCGCTAGTCTATAACTTGACTGCGCCTAATCCTGTGACTAATCATAAATTTACCAAAGACGTCGGTGCATGGCTACATCGCCCGACTATCTTTACTTTACCTGAGTTCTTGCTTAAGCTGATGTTTGGTGAAATGTCGACGCTTTTGATTGATGGGCAAAAGGTATTGCCGCAAGCGCTACTTGATGCTGGTTACGAGTTTGAGCAGCCAACGCTAAAGATTGCTTTAGCGGAGCAGAGCTAATTGACGATAGCCGATGTTTCATGTGAAACAATATATATTTAAAGTAGATATACTTGTGAATAAAGTTAAGGCTGACTATCCCAAAAGAGATGTAATTAATCAGTTTGTGCAGTTCGGTGGTGCTATTGGAGGCCTGTTTCTTTGGCTGACAATGGCGCTGCCTGCTATGCCAATAAAAGCTAATAGTTTTAGCGCAGTTGATGCATTGAATACAGCTTTGCTATCAGGATCATCATTAATCCTCTATATAGCTTTTGGTTTCTTATTGGGTTTGTTGCCTTCGCTGTTCACGGGTTGGGTTCTTGCACAAATGAATATCAATTATAGCTATAAAGGTTTGTTTATATCTTTAGTTGTTGGTAGCGTTATAGGCTTTGCTTTTTTATCGGTAATAGAATTACCTTTGATTATTCAAATTTTGACAGGCGGTATTAGTAGCTTGATTCTAGGCTGGTCTATATTGCCTAGATATTAGATACTAGACACTAGACACTAGACACTATAAGTTTTTATCTTATAATTTCACTATTGACAGAAATAAAGTAAATAATACTTCTAAAATTATCTAAGAAGGAGTAGAGTAATTACATAACAATTGTTTTAACTAAAGTTTCCAGTGCATACTTCATCGGTGATTACATTATGAATAGTAAAGAGACAGGCATAAGCAATTATTTATATCCGACAAGTTCGGTCATATGGACTTATACTTTACTAGGTGGCGCTATTGGCGGTGCAGTAATAGGATTCGGTAGTGTATTGTTTGAAATAATCTTTGGTAATAGCAGTCCTATGTTTGCGATGATAATGGGTACTATATTGTTTGCTACTGTTGGTGCGATTATAGGACTTGTGCCGTCTATTCTGACAGGATGGTTTGTAAGCAGACATAGAATTGTGATCGTCGGTGTAGAGGATTATTTAAAGCTATTTATCACAGGTTTTGTTATGACGGTTTTGTGCCTCATGCTTTTGATAACAGCTTTGGAGCTTCAAAGCTTTATCCAGACTTATCTAAATACTACTTTTAATCATAGTAATTATGCGGATACTCCTTCTGGTTTTAATAGTGACGATATTTTAGCGTTTTTAAAAGGCGCACTGTTTTTAGGGTCGGTAGGTGGGCTGAGCAGCGTAGTGTTAGGCAAAATAATAGTACCAAAGGTAAAATCTTAAAATAAATTAAAGCTTTGCCTTATTATTTCAGTTTTGACAGAAATTTAAGAAATATTATAGTAGTCGTCTATATGTTCTTTGCTACTACTTAACACTCATTAAGGAGAGCATCATGCGTCACTTATCAAATAACCATTCATTAACTAATATCGAATGGCAAGATTTGCGTCAGCTAGGTGCTACAGAGACGGTTTATAACGTGCTGCTATCCCTGCCATTTTTACTACTATCGTGGTGGAGCGCAGCTCAAAGCTGGTGGTTGCTTGCGCTTGTCAGCTCGTTCTTCTTCTTTATGGCAGCGCTTAGACAGGCGCACGATTGCTATCATCGTACTTTAGGCATGAGTAAAGTTGCTACAGAGCTGATGCTATTTATGCTCAGTATCACCATGCTTTGTAGTACCCATGCGATTCGCCATACGCATCTTAATCATCATCGTGATCCATTAGGCGACAGCGATGTCGAGGGCAATTGGGCGCGTCTGCCTTGGTATAAGGCGATAGTAGGCGGTGGCAAGTTCTCTATTGCCATTCAGTGGTTTGGACTGACTCATGAGAGCCGTCGCAATCGGCTATTGGTCGTCATTGATATGGTGCTGATATCAGCGGTGATTACTACAGCATTTATCACTATGCATCCTGTACTTATGTATCACGTACTGGTCATGCTAGTGGCGAATATGTTGGTAGGCTTCTTTGCGGTATGGAGCGTGCATCATGGTTGTGACGAGCTGGTTTATGCCCGTAGTGAGCGCCATCCACTTATTAATCTACTGACCTTTAATCTGCTTTACCACGTTGAGCATCATCTATTCCCAGCGGTACCGACTAACCATTTACCAGAGCTTACCAAGCGCTTAGATAACAATGCTCCAGAATGGACGCAGCAACCTGTAATCCCTGTATTAGCTAGCAAAACACTCCGCTCAATACGGACTGCTAATGTTGTTAGTAATAAAAGCACTAATGATAAAGGGGATAATATTATTTATATTAAAAATTATATTTTTCAAAAAAAGGCTGATTCTAAGTCTATGCAGACAAAGCTATCAGCCAATACTAATAGAGCACTAGCGATGAGTAACAGTGATATTTTATTTAAAAAGCCAGCTGGTCATGTGAGTCATTTAAGCCATGAATATTCTTATCCTATTAGAGGTGCTCTAAAAAGACTAGGGTCCGCTTAAAAGATATAGATTTGATTGAGATAAATTAATCAGTATAAAACTAGGAATTGCATGATGACTACTCAAACTGAATCAACGCCACTTACAAGCCAACATAAACTGGCAATCACTATGTACTATGACGATGCTTGCGTGCTGTGCAGTACGGAGGCACATAATATGCAAGCGCGTAACCCTCAGGCCATTGAGCTGATATCAGTGGATAAAGGCTTGGATATTGTTACAAGCAGCAGGGTTTAATCGCGCTGATGCGATGACTTATCTTTGCGTGCAAGACAGCAACGGTGATTGGCATACGCACATGGATGCAGTAAGACTGCTATATAAAACTGCAAATGTCAGCTGGGCAAACTGGCTTTATCTACCTGTTATTAAGGAATTGGGCGACTTTGCTTATCCTTACGTCGCGCGTAACCGCTATCGAATCCCAAACTGGGTAACAAAAGCGATTTATGGCAAAGCTGCTGTAGAAGCTTGTCAAAATGGTCTTTGCAAAATCGCGCCTGACAAGCGTTAATTAGACTATGCATTAATTATGAAATATCAGTGAATAATAGCCACAAGGGTCAGAGTTGATAAAATAAAAGCTAAACTAAGCACACTTTTATTCACTTAGATTCAATTATGTGGCTCTTTATTATCGTAACTCATTTATTAGCAGCAACCACTAGTGTTATTTTATGGTGGTTAATACAGCCTAAGACCACTGTTAAAAAGTTAGTACTGATTTTCAGCATTTTTATTATAAATAATATAGCGCTAGTCTATGGGTTAAGCGAGTTTTGGCGAGCGCGATTCAATGTCTATTTAGTGATAGAAATATTGCAAGGATTTATGATTTATGCGGCGCTAATTACCGCTGTGATTGCACTAATCTATTGTCGATTGCTTAAACGACCGCAGCGTCCAAAGTTGATACGCGCTATTGGTGTGATGATCTATATTGGTATTGTTGGCTTAGCAGTATTTAACGCTTATGTACCAGCAGTAAAGCGCCTAACTGTCAGCACAGATAAACCTTTGGCTGAACCACTAAAAATAGCGCTAGTATCGGACACGCATTTAGGTCGCTGGTTTGGCAATCGGCAATTGGATAAATTAATCAATCTCGTTGAAACAGAGGGCGCTGATGTCGTGGTTTTGGCAGGCGATATCATGAATGACGATACTATTTATTATGACAAAGATAATATGCACGAGCGCTTATCTAAGCTGACAGCGCCGTTTGGTGTCTATGCGGTATTGGGCAATCATGATTATTTTGGTTACGAGAAGAAAATAGCCAAGGCTGTGACAGATGCAGGTATAACGGTGCTGGATAACCAAAACGTATTGCTTAATGAAGCCGTTTGGCTGATTGGACGCTCAGACGATATTGACCTGACGCGCTTATCGGCAAAGGAGCTGCTAGATAAAGTCGATACCGATAAACCAGTTATATTCTTAGAGCATCGTCCCTCAACTATCGATGAGATAAGCGCTTTGCCCATTGATCTGCACCTATCAGGACATACCCATGGCGGACAGATATTTCCATTGACGACATTGATGAAAGTATTTAGCCCTTTAGTTCATGGCACGAAGCAAATAGATAATACTCAGTTCTTAGTATCGTCTGGCTTCGGCTTTGGTAGCGTACCATTTAGGCTAGGCACGCGCTCTGAGATTTGGATTATTACCTTAAAAGCAGATACTTTACAGCCAGCATTATAATCTACAATTATCTAATACCCTTCACGAAAAATAGAGTAGGAGTAGGGTGCATTCCATGCACCGATGGTTAGTGAACTAACTATAAGTTTTACAGTTTCGCTATAGCCTTAAAGGCCGCCTCATCATAATCATCATCGTGCGTGACTACTACGGTGCGCTCAGTACAATTGACATTGACCCAGCGTACACCCGTGATATTAATAGTATCGGCCACTAGCTTTTCAGCACTCTGTTTATCACTGATATCAATATGATATAGGGTCTGCGGCATGATGATCCTCAGTCTGCAATGATAGCTATCGTTGAATGACTTCACTTATACTATAAACTATTTCACCTTGTTATTACTGCGTTTTATCAACGATAAGCACACGTAATAGCGTCGTAATTTCAAGTAGTTAGTATTATTATAACCGTTATCATTTTATTTGAGATAACAGATGCGTTATACGTTTTTTATCATTGTCTTTAGCTTGTTGCAGCTCTTTAGCTTAGGAGCGGCATATAGCTTAGCGTGGTGGCTACAGCCTTGGCTGTCTGATTATCCAGCGAAGCTTATGGTATTTGCAGTGATATTTATCATAACCAATGGCCTGCTACTATTGAGCGTGAGTAAAGTATTAGCCAATGCCTATCGCTGGATAAGTGCTTGGATGCTGGTCATGCATTATCTAGTGTTGAGTGCGCTGCTAGGCGTTCTACTATACGGTAGCTATTGGCTATTTATGACTGTCACAGGGATAGCTTTGCAGAATGTAAACACGCTGATTTATACTCTGCGCCTGATAACGCTATTCGCTTTTGTAGGGTTGTTTATCCACTCATTTTACAGCGCTTATAGTCCTGCAGTACGTAGACTGAACATTACTATCGATAAGCCGTTTGCCCAGCCGATAAGCATGATGGTTGCCAGTGATTTGCATATTGGTCGCCTATTTGGCAATAAGGCTATCGCTAGATTACAGCGACTTATTGATAATAATCAGCCTGATATATTGTTGATGCCAGGCGATATTATGGATGATAATGTTAAGGCCTTTACCCATTATAATATGGTGGATGATTTAGCGAAGCTATGTGCCAGCTTACCTTTTGGTGTTTATGCGACTTTGGGTAATCATGATCTATATGGACACGAGCTGCCGATTAGCGAGTCGCTGCGTAGTGCGGGCGTGCAGCTATTAAATGATGAAGTATTGCGCCTTGATTACAACGGTCAGCCGATTTGGCTAGCAGGGCGCTTTGATAATCATAAGCGCGCGCGGGTTGCGACCACTGAGCTGTTGGCGCAAGTTGATACTAGCGCGCCAGTAATATTATTAGATCATAGACCTAGCGACATTGTAGCGCACAGTCAGCTGCCGATAGATTTACAAGTCTCAGGTCATACCCATAATGGTCAGATATTCCCAGCCAACTTTATCGTCAGCGCGATCAATCGTATCGGTTATGGTTATGAAGCCATTAATAATAGCCACTTTGTGGTCTCCTCAGGCTACGGCTTTTGGGGGATACCGTTTCGCTTAGGGTCGCGTTCTGAGGTTTGGCTGATTACGCTTAACGGGCAATAAGCCTTTAGCAGGCGGTAAGCTATTATTAGGCAATAAGTTCTTGTACAAAACTTTTAAACTCATTAATGATATGAGTGGTCTCTCGGTTTAGACCTTGATGAACGCTAAGCAGATTGATAAAGCCATGCGGCGCACCAAGTACGGTATAGCTTTGCACCTCAAAACCCTCATCTGCTAAATACTGGGCGTAGACCAGCGCTTCATCGCGTAAGATATCTAATTCAGCGGCGACGATATAGCTTGGACACATATTACTGCTATCGCCATTCATCACCGAGACTAGCGGATGAGCTTGTGGCAGCTCGCTTTGCTTGATATAAGCCGTATTGAAGGCCTCGGCTTCCACATTGTCTAGCAATAACCCCTGACCATATAGCGACCAGCTGGGATGATCGCTGCCGTAGTCCGTCACTGGATATAGAGGCAACTGAGCTAAAGGGTGCGCTAAATCGCTTATAAGGTTATTAAAGTTATCAGCGCTCTGCGTATCCTCGCTAATCTCTTGCCATGGTTTTGGCGTTGGCATAGTGATTTGCTGGGCGACTAAGATAGACAAACAGCCACCAGCACTATCTCCTGATAGTACGATACGTGATGATGACGCGCCTAAGCTATCAGCGTGCTCAGACAGCCAAGCATAAGCTGCTAGACAGTCTTTAAGCGCTGTTGGGGCGCGGTATTCTGGCGCTAGGCGATAGTCAACGCTGACCACAGCCCAGCCCGTTTGACGACAGACGGCATGACAAAACTCATGATGAGTATCGAGATCACCGATACAATATCCGCCCCCATGAAAAAACAGCATCACGACTTCATCAGTGTTCTGCTGGGTAGATTGGTAACAGCGAATAGTCATGTCACCACCATCGCCATTAGCAATAGTCTTATCATGCCAGTTAACGCCAGATTTTTTGTTATTAGCCTCAGCCTGTCGCCAAACCTTTGGTGATTGAATAGAGACAACATCGGTTGCGAATGTCTTACGTAATTTAAGCAATTTATCTACCGTCAAAGGGCTTTTTAGCTTACCGTTGATAGCCATGATCAGCCGTAAATGTGTATCAGCATGGGGATATTGCTCAGCGGTAGTCCCTCCTAGACGATGATTCAATCGCTCAATGACTGACTCAGGTAAGCCATCTAAGCTTTTAAATAAGTAGTGTAGTCTATGCCGAAAAAGCGTCTGACTAGCAGGGAGGTTGCTAGTAGCGCTATCAATAATTTTGTTGATTTTTTTAATCAAAGCGTTAAGCGATGGAAGCGGTAAAATAGACATAAACTTAACCTCTTATTTAAAAAACACTTTCTTAAAACTTATCAAATATACAGCTAAGCCGCCAAAGTCTTTTGAGCGCTCTGCCCTTTTTGAGTAATTAGTATCTGATACACAAACTGCTCAAATTGCTTAATAATATTCTGAGTCTCTTGCCCAATCCCTTTATGCACACTCATAAAATGAATAAAGCCGTGTGGTGCGCCCAATATAGTTTGAACTTGGACCTCCACGCCGCAATGGGTCAGCTGCTTGGCATAAGCAAATGCTTGGTCACGTAGTACATCTAGCTCCGCTGCGACAATAAAAGCCGGGCAGACCTTTTCATTGTTTCCTGTCATTGGTGACAGCAGTGGATGCTCGCGAGGTAGCTTGCTATATTGCAAACAGGCCTCGTCAAACACTGCGATATCGGCGTGATCAAGTAACAGACCCTCTCCATACAATGCCCAACTTGGATAATCCGTCTCAATATCAGTCACAGGGTATATCGGCATCTGTGCTAAAGGGGGAGGCAGGTTTTGCAATAGATTCAGCGTCTTTTGTCCTTGCAAGCCCAAGTCTAGCCATAAAGAGTTAGTGGGGCCGACGACTTGTTGCGCTAGCATAGATGCCAAACAGCCACCAGCACTATCGCCTGCCAAAACGATACGTGAAGGTTGCGCACCTAAAGTATGGCTATGCTCAGCCAGCCAAGCATAGGCGGCGATAGAGTCTCTTAGAGCCGTTGGTACAGGATGCTCAGGGGCTAGGCGATAGTCAACACTGACGATAGGCCAGCCTGTTTGTGCACAAATAGCATGACAGAACTCGTGATGGGTATCAGTATCACCGATACAAAATCCACCACCATGCAAAAACAGCATAACGACTTGATCGCGGTTATAGTTATTAACAGTGTTATTAGCTTTGTCAGCATCAGCGCTAGAAGCAGCATCAGTACTGTAACACCGAATATTCATAGTGGCTTCATTAGTACTCTCATCGGCATTGGCTATGACTTTATCCTGCCAACTCACAGGTGCCGTACTATGCTCAGTGACAGGCTTAGTAATAGGCTTCAGATTTTTGATAAAATTGCCTCGCCGCTGTTGCCATACCTTTGGTGCTTGCATGGCAACAGCGTCAACAGCAAACCTTTTGCGCAGTCCGATCAATTCTGTTAGTTGCAGAGGAGTCTTGAGCTTGGCGTTGACCGCTATAATCAGACGTAGATGCGCGTTAGCGTGTAAGTATTGCTTTGAGGTTGGTCCTTTTAAATAACTGACAAGTGCTTCTAGTAAAGGTGTCGGTAGATAGCCAAGTGTTTTTAGCGCATAGTGCAAAGTATGCTGCTGGTGAAGCGCTATCGGCTTATAGCTCAGCACCTTTTTAGTTATTGAGCGTTTTTGCATTAATTGTTTATTATCATTTTTATCTAAATCTTCATTAGTAGCTCGGCCCAAAATAGCTGGATTAAAGCTTTTAACCGTTTTATTAAATCGTGTACGCAGCGCCATTGAGGTTATAGGTAAGATCGACATAACACTCCTTCTTGATAATTCTCCAACAGTAAGGTTGTAAGTATCAATAGTTGTAAGTCAGAGATTAGTTCATTACAAAATATAATAGAGTAATTTATAAAATATTAAGTTTCGTTTAGTAATAAAATCGTTAGATTTATAGTATGTTGAATAGTCACAAGTAGTCTATATAAGGTCTAGCAATAACAATATAACCATCCTTTACAGACCTAGCCAGTCACTTTAGTCAAGGTTTTATTGTGGGCTTATCAGAACAAAGGGCAAGGTTTTGAATAGGCTGCAGCGTACATCTACACGCAATTAGAAAAATTCCTGTACTTTAGGCTTGAAATTTACCCTCATCACCTTTATCAAGCAGCTATTGAACCATTACTCTAAAACGCTTGTGACTTATGCAGCAATACAGATAGAAGTGCTAGCTATTAGCCAATACAAGGCATAACCTCTAAGCGTCAGTACGCCCTAAAACAAGTTATTCATTATCAATAATTACAAGACTTCTAGACCTCATTTAATATAGGCAACATAAGGAATCATTATGAACGAGCAAACCCCAAATCATGAGTTTGATACGCAAGACCCAAAAGCGGCACAAAGCAATATAGACCGCGCAGGTAGTGTTTTAGAAGAGACGATTGAAGAGTTCAATCCTGAAGCTAACGACGGCGAAAACACGACTATTGACAATGAGATCGATATCGACGCCTTTAAAGCTCGCATTAGCGAACTAGAAGGCGAGGTCAAGCAGTCTAAAGAGAGTACGGCTCGCGCCAATGCTGAAGCTTATAATGCACAAAAGCGTATGGAGCAAGAAGCGGATAAAAGTAAAAAATTTGCGCTACAGAAGTTTGCCAAAGAATTGCTTGAAGTGCTCGATAATTTAGAGCGCGCTATTATCAGTGTGCAAGACGATACGGATGCTGATGATGCTATTATGGAAGGCGTCAAGCTGACTCATAAATCGCTGTTAGATGTACTTAATAAAAACGGCGTAGAAGTCGTTGATCCACAAGGCGAGAAGTTTAACGCTGACTTGCATGAAGCTGTTGGTATTGACACCGATGCCGACGCTGATACCGTTGGTACCGTGTTGCAAAAAGGCTATAGCTTGAATGGTCGCCTATTGCGTCCTGCTATGGTACGTGTTGGTCAATAATGTCATCACCGCTATAAATAGAGTATTCCTTATTAAGATTGAGGATATTCACAAATATTCACACAAATATATCGGTTTGCGGGTGAGTCGCCTTGAAAAATATCAAGGGTAAACCGATATAAAGCAACAAGTGACCGTTCATGGTCTGATAATTTTAGCTCACAGCTTGATTTATTCAAATGATAAGAGCTTTGAGCTAACAAAAATTTAGCTATACAAACATAAATCTAATCAAATTGGAGTAATTAATTATGGGTAAGGTTATAGGTATTGATTTAGGTACAACTAACTCATGTGTCGCGGTAATGGAAGGCGATAAAGTTAAAATTATCGAAAACGCTGAAGGTACTCGTACAACCCCTTCAATCGTCGCTTATAAAGATGATGAAATCCTTGTCGGTCAGTCGGCTAAGCGTCAAGCGGTAACGAACCCAAACAAAACGCTTTTTGCTATCAAGCGTTTAATCGGTCGTCGTTTTGATGATAAAGTCGTACAAAAAGATATCGGCATGGTACCGTACAAAATCGTTAAAGCTGATAATGGTGATGCTTGGGTTGAGATCAACGATAAAAAATTAGCGCCACCACAAGTTTCTGCTGAAATCTTGAAAAAAATGAAAAAGACAGCCGAAGACTATCTTGGTGAAACCGTCACTGAAGCGGTCGTGACTGTACCTGCTTATTTTAATGACTCACAACGTCAAGCGACTAAAGATGCGGGTAAAATCGCAGGTCTCGATGTAAAGCGTATTATCAATGAGCCAACAGCTGCAGCATTAGCTTATGGTATGGACAAAAAGCAAGGCGATCGCACTATCGCAGTTTATGACTTAGGTGGTGGTACTTTTGACGTGTCAATCATTGAGATTGCTGATGTCGATGGCGAGCAACAGTTTGAAGTACTTGCGACTAATGGTGATACGTTCTTAGGTGGTGAAGACTTTGACTCAGCTTTGATTGAGTACTTAGTTGGTGAGTTCAAAAAAGAGCAAGACTTTAACTTAAAAGGTGACCCTTTAGCGATGCAGCGCCTCAAAGAAGCTGCTGAAAAAGCTAAAATTGAGCTATCAAGCGCGCAAAGCACAGAAGTGAACTTGCCATACATTACTGCTGATAGCAGTGGCCCTAAGCATTTAGTGGTGACTATCAGTCGCTCAAAGCTTGAGAGCTTAACTGAAGAGCTAGTACAACGTACTATGGGTCCTTGTAAGATTGCTCTTGATGATGCTGGCCTAAAAGTTGGCGAAATTGATGACGTTATCTTAGTTGGTGGTCAGACACGTATGCCACTAGTACAGCAAAAGGTGCAAGACTTCTTTGGTCAAGAGCCACGTAAAGATGTCAACCCTGATGAAGCAGTAGCAGCAGGTGCGGCGATTCAAGGTGCGGTATTGTCAGGTGACAAAACTGACGTACTTCTTCTTGATGTAACGCCATTGACCCTAGGTATCGAAACTATGGGCGGCGTGATGACGCCAGTCATTGAAAAAAACACTATGATTCCAACTAAGAAGTCACAAGTATTTTCAACGGCAGAAGACAACCAGCCAGCGGTTACGATTCAGGTCTATCAAGGTGAGCGCAAAATCGCTAATCAGAATAAACAACTTGGCCGTTTTGACTTGACTGATATTCCACCAGCACCACGTGGTCTACCACAGATCGAAGTTACCTTTGACATCAATGCTGATGGTATCATGAATATTTCAGCGACTGATAAAGGTACTGGTAAAGCGCAAAGCATCCAGATCAAAGCGGATTCTGGTTTGTCGGACGAAGAAGTCGAACAAATGGTACGTGATGCCGAAGCTAACGCAGCTGAAGATGAGAAATTCGCTAACCTTGCGCAAGTACGTAACGAAGCTGATGGTCGTATCCATGCGGTACAAAAAGCATTGAAAGATGCTGAAGACAAAGTAACCGATGAAGAAAAATCATCAGTAGAAGCGGCTATCTCAGAGCTTGAAATGGCAGCTAAAGAAGATGATCATGATGACATCAAAGCCAAGCTTGAAGCACTAGACAATGCTTTCTTACCTGTTAGCCAGAAGATCTACGCGGATAGTGGTGCAGGCGCTGAAGGTATGGATCCGAACCAGTTCCAACAAGGTGCTGATGCTGGCGCTGATAATAGCCAAGCTGATGATGACGTTGTCGATGCTGAGTTCACTGAAGTTGAAGACGATAAGAAATAATGAGCTAGATTCAGCCAAAGTACAATCTTTTAATAAAATAGCGCATCCTTAGGGGTGCGTTTTTTATTTTTTGATGCCAAGTAATAAGTCTTTTGTGACCTGAAAGTTAGATTTCTTGTACATAATTTTTAGCAAAAAGATATGAATGTAACAAAAGATTTCATATCTTTGCCTTTGTAACTCATTGAGCCATAAAGGCTTGCAAAACTTAACTATCAGACTGCTAAACACTGACAGATTGAAATATGTTATTTGCTATTATAACTACATCGTTAGCAAACAAGGCGATAAGTCTATAAAAGACATAGTAAAAAGAGACATAGCAAATAAATATATAACTTGTTTGTACACATTGTACGTTAAGGAGATTAAGATGAAAACTTTACAAAAAACTCTACTTGCTCTAGCAGCTACTTCTTTAGTAAGCGTAGGCGCACAAGCTGCTGTCGCCTATGGTAATGGCTATACAGGTACACCTTATGTCGGCGTCAAAGTAGGTCAGTTTGATCTAGATGTCGCTGGTGCTGATGACCCAACCGCTTATGGTGTTTATGGTGGTTACAACTTCGATCCTAACTTTGGCGTAGAAGCCGAATACGTAGGTTCTAGTGATGCCGATTACTATAATGGTGATATCGATGCTAAGACTTATGGCGTCTATGGTACTTATCGTTATTTTGTACCAAACACAGCTTTATATGGTAAAGCAAAGCTAGGTGTTGCTAGAACTGAAATCGAAGGTTATTCTACTGATAGAGTTGGTGGTGTAGACGTTAGAAGAAACAGCTACTCAGATAGTGATACAACCGTTGCTGGTGGTCTAGGTGTTGGCTATGCCGTTAACCCTGACTTCGGTATCGAAGCTGAATATGATATCGCTGGTAGTGATGCTGATCTAATGACAATTGGCGCACATCTAAAGTTCTAATTTAAAAGTATTTACTCTTTAGATTAGATAAATGTAAAGTAAAAAACGACCACTTCGGTGGTCGTTTTTTATGTCTATAGTTATAATCATAATAAAATGTTTGGTGCTATCGTTGTAATCATAACTAATGCTATAATATTGATATATAAGACAATATTGCTTTTATAAGTATGCTACATTGATAAGTAAGAATAAAAAGGAGGGTATAACCATGATAGAAGCTGTGTTTATGATTGAACCCTGGCATTGGCTGGTATTGGGCTTTACCTTGATGATCGCCGAAATATTTATTCCTACTTTTGCCAGCCTCTGGTTTGGCGCAGCCGCTATTATTGTTGCTGCTTTAGCTTGGTTATTACCAATTCCTGCCTTGTTTGAGGTGTTAATTTGGTTGAGTCTATCGGTGCTATTCATGTTCGCTTGGGTCAAATACATCAAGCCTTTATCGGTGAATCGTACTAAGGCAGGACTTGGCGGTAGTGTCATTATCGGTGAGACTGGCATGATTGTGCTTAAGCCGCAAACCAATTCGCTTGGTGTCGTACGCTTTAATGTCCCCATTGCCGGTGCTGATGAATGGCCTTGCCGTACCGGAGATGACAAGGTCGAAGTAGGTGATAGAGTGGTAGTGACCGATATCGTAGGTAATGATCTTATTGTAGCACCAACCAAACGTATCGCTATGTCTAATGTCGTGCAGCCTGACATCATCTCTAAAATCAATCCTGCGGTTGAAGCTCAACCTATAGCCCAAAAAGTTAAGGCGAGTAGTCTTAACCTGAATAAGCCTAATTTAGACCAAGTGCGTCTTAAAAATAAGTTTATGGACAAATAATACCTTTGATAAGTGATTTATTTAATTAAAGCTCTTAAAAATAAATATCTCAACTATTAAGTATTCTAGTAGCATAATTTATATAAGTTGAAAAGCGTAAAAACAGACGACATTGCCGATTGAATAAGGCAATGGCTCAAGGAGAGCGTTATGAATAGCATTTTAAGTAGTTTAAATGGCGGTAGTATCGTAACCTTGGTATTGATTGCCTTGATTATATTTACTGTTTTGAAGGCGGTGCGTATTGTACCGCAAGGCTATAAATGGGTAGTTCAGCGGTTAGGTAAGTATCAGCAAACATTGGAGCCTGGTCTGACGCTTATTATTCCTTTTATCGATAGAGTGGCCTATAAAGTCACGACCAAAGACATTGTGCTGGATATTCCCTCACAAGAAGTCATTACTCGTGATAACGTGGTGATTATTGCTAATGCGGTCGCTTATATCAATATCGTCCGTCCAGACAAAGCCGTCTATGGTATCGAAGATTATGAGTACGGTATTCGTAATTTAGTACAGACCTCGCTACGTTCTATCATCGGTGAGATGGATCTAGATAATGCCTTATCGAGTCGTGATGAGATCAAAGCCCTACTCAAAAACGCTATCTCAGAAGATATCGCTGATTGGGGTATTACTCTAAAGACTGTTGAGATTCAAGATATTAACCCTTCACAGACTATGCAGGCCTCGATGGAAGAGCAAGCAGCGGCAGAGCGTCTACGTCGTGCAACGGTTACTCGTGCTGATGGTCAAAAGCAAGCCGCTATCTTAGAGGCTGATGGTCGTCTAGAAGCGTCACGCCGTGATGCAGAAGCGCAAGTGGTCTTAGCTCGTGGTTCTGAGGAGTCTATTCGTCTGATTACTGCGGCGATGGGAGATGAGGAGATGCCAATCGTCTACCTACTTGGTGAGCAGTATATCAAGTCGATTCGCCAATTGGCCGAGTCTGATAATTCAAAAATGGTAGTATTGCCCGCTGATATCTTAAGTACCGTAAAAGGAATGGTCGGTGATAAGCTAAAAGTGTAATGATCATAATTTTGCTAGTTTGTTTTCAGAATAAAATAGCCAGCATTCATAAGCTGGCTATTTTTTTGACTTAATTTCGAACAAAATATGAGCGCTTAAATCACTTTAGAAAATCGATTGCTGTGCTTTGTAGCAAGATACTCGTCAAATACCATCGCCACATTACGACCTAATAGACGACCCTTTGGCATAATACGAATACCCGCGGCATCCATGTCTATCAATTTGTCTTGTTGCATCTCGCCCAACTGCTGGATCTCATTGATAAAGTAGGTGATCGCATCGATACCGAACTTTTGGTTCACGTCACGAAAATCAATATAGTCGTGACAGAGCAGATTCATAATCACATACTCACGCAGACGATCTTTGACAGAAGTTTTGATAACTTTGACGGCTGGCATAACAGCAGGATTGGTAATCTCGGCGTTACCGATCTCATGAATGGCTTTTTGATAAACGGCTAAGTCAGTATGATTTTGCAAAATATAGCTGCTGTTGGCGTTGGTAATCTGACTGATCGACGATACGCCAAAGCCTAGTAGATCACAGTCGCCCATGATTGTATAACCCTGAAAGTTGCGATGCAGCTTGCCTTCGCGCTGCGCTACTGCCAGCTCATCATCAGGCTTGGCAAAGTGATCAATACCAATAAATTGATAGCCTGCATCCGTTAAAGTATTGATAGTATTGCCGAGCATCAGGATTTTATCGCTTGGATTTGGTAAATCTTCATCTTTTATTTGACGCTGGGACCTAAAGCGTTCAGGTAGATGCGCGTAGTTAAAGACCGATAGACGATCAGGCGACATCTTAATAATACGCTCTACCGTTTTATTAAAGGTAGCAGGTGTTTGATGGGGCAAACCATAAATGAGATCAAGATTAATAGAGTGAAAGCCCAAATCACGCGCCTCGGCTAGGACGTTTTCAATTAACTCTGCTGAATGCACACGATTGACTGCGATTTGTACGGTCTCATCTAAGTCTTGTACGCCAAGGCTGATACGGTTAAAGCCAAGATTACGTAGCACTTTTAGCGTATTACCGCTCAGCTCACGCGGGTCTATCTCAATAGAATAATCGCCTTGATCTTCTGGCAAAAAATCAAACTGGGTCTGCAAAAACTCCCACAGCTGTACTATTTCTTCATCACGCAAAAACGTCGGCGTACCACCGCCTAAATGCAGCTGCTTAACCAGTGGGTTCTTGCGAATACCAGTACCATCTTCTGGTGTCGATAGTAAGCTACGCTTATATTTAATCTCGCTAATAAGGTATTGTAAATAGTCGCCTGAATCGCTGTTCTTTTTGGTGATAATTTTATTACAAGCACAGTAATAGCAGAGATGACGACAAAACGGAATATGAAAGTATAGCGATAATGGCGCGCGCGCTTCACGGTTTTGTAATATCTGCGCCTCTAAGCCCTCAGATATCGGGGAGAACTCAAGCGCGGTCGGATAAGAAGTGTAGCGTGGCCCTGAGCGGTTGTACTTATTCACTAGCGATTCATCAAACGCAGGGAGTTGTTTGTTACCGCTAGTCCCACGTAGGCTGGCATAAGGGTTGTTTACTTCGACCACGAGACGCGCAGTAGTCGGCTGTTCATTAGCAGGGTTGTAGGGCTGCTGCGGGGCAGTACTGGAGATTGAATTGGCTTTTGAATCCGATGGTGAGGACATGTAACTTTCCTTATATTGGTTCTATAGGCGTCTAATCTTTTATAGTGATTTATTAGATAATACTCAACGCACAATAGGGGTTGCTTATTATAACAAATCCTTATATTTAGTGGGGTGATTGGTAAGCCCTTTCCTTATAAAAAAGCGATCCTAAGATGAACTTAGAATCGCGTTTATAGCTGTCTAATATTTTAACTTTTAACTAGTAGGTAGGTTTTCTCTTAATTGAATCTTATTACCAATTGCTTTATCCGCTACTTCATTGGTACTAAAGGGCAGACGAATTCAGTTCTTATCGGAATAACGACGACTTTGGTCACGATGGAAAGGTCGGCTCGTATCAGAAGCTTGCGAGTAACCCAATAAGGCTTCCGCTACAGGGCCGTTGTTATCAAAAGTGACAGTTTGCATATATGTCGGACCAAAATTGATGACGTAATTTGCACCGTCATTAGTTCGTGTACCTCTTGGTTCTGCAACATTAAAGACACCTTCACGACCAAACCCACCATGTATAGGAATCTGTTCGTTGTTGTTGCCAGCATCAAAGATATATTGCAAATCAGCTAACGATGCATCAAGGGCAATATTCTTATCTTGGAAGAACTTGATAGCATCACCTAAAGCAGTACGGGTATTGGCGTTGATAATTAAGCCACGCGGCGTGTTAACAGGATCATTAACATCAAACTTGACACTAAATATGGTATCAGTAGTTTCAGCAAAACTAACATTACGCCAGAACTCTCTAAATACATGCGCGCCTTTACTATCAAGATTATTACGACGATCCCAATTGCTTAAAATACTACAAGCAGTAGTTGCATCGATAGTGTTACCACCTGTCAAAGGTAAGTTAGGATTCGCCTGACAATCAGCTAACACATCATCAAGTACCAGCTCAGCAACATAGCTACGATTACCGTATATGACATCTTGCATATTATCTAAATTGAAGCTGTTACCGCCAAGTCCGTCTCTATTATTGAGTCGATCTTGTATTTGAACCAGTCCCATACGTGAGCGCATAAGTAATGGCACACCATCCACTGGAGTAGCGCCTAGAAAAGGCGTTAAACGACGACGTAGCATTGGAGAAAATCCAGTTAAAGGCTCCTCTAAATTGCTTAGCCAATAGCTATCATTTGAGTTAGCGACATAGTCATCACGAATCAAAAACGGTAGATTTGAAGGTCCAAAGATCCCAGCCTGCGGTGAGTCTATATCAACGCCCCATTCACAGGCAGCATTACTACCATTAAGTGCAGGTATATTGGCAAAACTAATCAGGGTTCTAAGCGCAATTCCAGCATTGAAACCACACTCCTCAAGCTTAGATTTAGTGACGTTAGGTACGGTTGAAATATCAGCATAAAGCGCTTTACCGTTGCGGTCGGTAGCAATCGTATTGATAAACCCGAGTCCAAGAATGCTTTGCATTCTATCTCTTAGATCCTCGACACTAGTGGCCTTATTCATACTACGCCACTGGTTAAGTGCACGAGGATTTTCGGAGGCAGCATCACGAATAGTAAAGGCTAGATTGTTATCACCCCAAGAAGGTAAAGGTAAATTAGGGTTTATTTCATTAGCAGCTAACATAGGTCCATATTGTGAGACATAAATAATGTGTTCCTCTTCTTTATTATTCGGTAGTTGAATAGTGACTTTGTCCTCTCTAATATCACGTTCTTCAACCACACCTGGACTTACCTCGTATTTATATTTCAGAGGGTTGCCATCTACTAAATTAAGCTGATAAAGCGTATAACGATTGGCAGTGGATACGGTATGGCTCCAAGCGACGTCTTTGTTAAAGCCGATATTGATAAAGGGCTGTCCTTGTTGAGCAGAACCCATCACATCAATCTCACCTGGTATCGTTAAGTGAAACTGATAAAACCTTTGCACGCCTTCCCATGGCTCATGTGGATTGCCATACATCACACCGCTACTAGTCCCTGTGACCGCACTACCAAAGGCATAGGCATTACTGCCGCCACTCATAGCGTCAACAGCATCCATATCAAATTCAGGTGCCGATTCCACTAAAGGATTGGATGGAGCAACGCTACGCATTCTAGAGCTACCTTCAATGCCAGTAGGATTAGTGGGCGGTGCAGCTTTCACAATAGGGCCAAGAAATGGTGATAAGCCACCACGTAGATTGGCTTTACCATAAACTGTCAATAAATCGTCAAGGGTGATTTCGCGTACCCATGCCGCATTGGCACAAGTAGGGTCGATATTAGCTACACCTTTATCACGCAGATATCGGCTATAACCTGCCGCATAACCTGTGACCGCATCAATCGTTTCAGGGTCTTGCGCCGCTAAAAACTTAGCTTTTCTTTCAGGAGAGTTGTACCAGGTATAAAAGGCATCACTCGCTAAGTTACCTTCGTCGCCTAGATAAAGCATACTTTCACCTCTAGCCACGACAACTTCACGAGCTAGTGAGCATAAATTATCTTCAGCAAAAGCGTAACCAACACCGTAGCCTAACCCTTTATAATCATTGGCGGTGATATGGGGAATGCCAAATTCGGTACGCTGTATATCTGCTGAATAAGTCACAGGAATAGCAGTACTAGTCACTTTATCGTCATCATCGGAACAACTTGATAACCCTAACGAGACTGCTATCGTCAACAAAGTAAGCGTTGGCGTGCGCCAACTGTGAGCTTGAGTTTTCATAAGCTTTACCATCCATGGTTAAGTATTATTGCTCAAAATCGCTGTTGCTACTCTGAGCTATCAATAAAATCCTTTTTTATTGCTATACAAGCCCTATTGATAATATAACAATTTATACCTGCTTAGCCAGCAGATTTATTGCCTGATTTGTTGTAAGATAAATGTACCGATAAAGTTTTAATATTTAATAATATCAACTGATTAGCTAATGACTATTTTAGTAACCAAGGGCATTATTCTGCCGTATATATTGGCTTATTATCATCATAAGAGTAGGCCGTCTTTTATAAATAAATGAACGACATTTGCGCACTACTAACTAATGCTCTATTATCGATATATACTTCTATCAGGATACGCTCATGTCGTTTGCTCAGGTCTATACACGATCGGTCGTTGGCTTGCATGCGCCGCAAGTTATTATAGAGGTGCATCTATCACAAGGTTTGCCCGCATTAACGATTGTGGGCTTACCAGAGGCGGCAGTACGCGAAAGTAAAGATCGGGTGCGCTCGGCGATTCTGAATTCTGGTTTTCAATTTCCTAATCGTCGTTTGACGATCAATCTAGCGCCTGCTGACTTGCCCAAAGACGGTGCACGGCTTGATTTGCCTATTGCTATCGGTATTTTGGCAGCGAGTGATCAGCTTGACCCACAGGTATTATCAGCATTTGAGTTTATTGGTGAGTTGGCACTTAACGGTGAGCTACGCCAAGTCACAGGTAGCTTAGCCGTCGCACGAGCGATAAAAGCTGAGGCGCTAGTGGCTAACAAGCTATTAGAAAAAAAATCGTCAGAAAAAAAGCAGGTGGGAATAAAGACATCTGTAAAAAAGTCATCTATCCACGAACAAGATCTGGTAGAGCCATTGCTACCGCCTGCGCAATCAAGGCAGCTAATAGTGCCCAGCGTCAATGGTGCAGAGGCGAGTCGGGTTGAGGGTATAACAGTATTAGCTGCACAGAATCTAAAGGCGGTTTGCAATCATCTGCAAGCGTTAGCTCATCCTAATGGTCATCTGAATACTGATAATGAACTATTAGAGACGGTTGCTCCGAGTCCTACGCAGCAACATGCAGGCTATAAAGTTGATCTTGCCGATGTCAAAGGTCAACATCACGCTCGGCGCGCATTGGAGATAGCGGCAGCAGGCGGGCATTCGCTGTTATTTACAGGGCCGCCTGGCTCTGGCAAGACGCTAATGGCATCACGATTGCCAACGATATTGCCAGATCTAAGTGCGGAGGATGCGTTAGAGGTCGCCAGTACCTATTCGGTCGCTGATAGTGATTATGATTATGGTACGCGACCCTTTCGCCAAGTCCATCACACCATATCAGCAGTGGCGCTAGTCGGAGGCGGCTCACGACCCAAACCTGGTGAGATTACCCTTGCCAATAAAGGCGTTTTGTTCCTTGACGAATTGCCCGAATTTGATCGTGCGGTGTTAGAAGTATTGCGTCAGCCATTAGAGGCCAAGCAGATCACTATTAGCCGTGCCAATTCACAAATGACCTTTCCTGCTAATTTTCAATTGGTTGCGGCGATGAATCCTTGCCCCTGTGGTTACGATGGTGATTCCTCAGGAAGATGCCGCTGTCGTCCTGAGCAAATCAGACGCTACCAAGACAAGTTATCAGGACCACTACTAGATCGAATTGATCTACATATTACGGTGCCAGCACTACCGATTGCCGATCTACAAAACGCAAAAGCAGGGGAGAGCTCAGAGCAAGTAAGGATGCGAGTCGCTGCTGCTCATAAGCGTCAGCTGGCACGGCAGAACAAGGTCAATAATGAGCTAAGTCCTAGTGAGCTGGATGAACATGTTCAGTTAGGCGAGGGCGAACAACAGTTATTACAGCTCGCTCAGCAGCGCCTAAATTTATCAGCGCGTGGCTATCATAGAGTACTGCGAGTGGCGCGAACGATTGCTGATCTAGCAGATAGCCAAGGCATCACTAGCGCCCATGTATCAGAGGCACTGAGTTATCGCAGCAAGTAGATTGTTTGCGTTAAAACAACCCTGTGATATTACCTTTATCGTCAACATCAATTCGCTCTGCTGAAGGATGTTTGGGCAGACCTGGCATCTTCATAATAGCGCCACAAATAACTATGATAAATCCTGCGCCAGTGGAGATACTGATATCGCGTACATGAATATTAAAGTCAGTAGGACGCCCAAGCAGCTTGGCATTATCACTGAGTGAATATTGCGTTTTGGCAATACAGATAGGCATCTTGTCTAGGTTTAGCGCCTCTAAGTGCTTAATTTTTGATTGCGCAAGGCTGCTAATATCGATGTCATTTGCGCCATAAATCCGCTGAGCAATCGTACGAATTTTTTCCTCAACGCTATTATCGCTATTATAAGCCAAACGAAATTGGCTAGCTGATTCATTATTTTTATCTAATAAATCAAGCAACGAATGCGCCAATGCTTCGCCACCAGCGCCACCTTTCTCCCATACTTGCGTCAAGGCAACCTCAACGCCTTTTTGCAGGCAAGCTTTGCGCACTAGTGCAACCTCGGCATCAGTATCACTAATAAAGTGATTGATAGCTACCACGACTGGCATCCCATAAACATCGCGCATATTATCAATATGCTTAAACAGGTTTGGCAAGCCTTGCTCAAGTGCCGCTAAGTTCTCATCAGTCAGCGCATCTTTCGCAACGCCACCATTGTATTTTAGCGCGCGAATGGTCGCTACTATAACCACAGCATCTGGCGTTAGCCCTGAAAGTCGACATTTTATATCAAAGAACTTTTGCGCACCAAGATCCGCGCCAAAACCTGCTTCGGTCAAAGTATAATCGCTCAAATGCATAGCCACGCGTGTCGCAATGACTGAATTACAGCCATGAGCAATATTAGCAAAAGGACCACCATGCACGATGGCAGGCGTACCTTCGATAGTCTGTACTAAATTTGGTTGTAGTGCGTCTTTAAGCAGGGCTGCCATCGCACCATGCGCTTTAAGATCTCTAGCATAAATAGGCTGCTTGTCATAATTATAAGCGACCAAAATATTACCTAAACGCTGTTTGAGATCAGCCAAATCAGTCGCCAAGCAAAAGATAGCCATTACCTCAGAGGCGACGGTAATATCAAAACCATCTTCGCGCATGACGCCATCGGTCTTTTTGCCGATACCACTGATAATGTTACGCAGCTGACGGTCATTCATATCTACCGCACGTCGCCATAGCACCTGTTTGGGATCGATATCCAGCGCATTACCTTGATAGATATGATTATCGAGTAGCGCAGCTAAGAGATTGTTGGCGGCACCGATAGCATGGAAGTCGCCGGTAAAATGCAGGTTGATATCTTCCATGGGTAGCACTTGCGCATAGCCACCACCCGCAGCGCCACCTTTGATCCCAAACACAGGGCCAAGTGAAGGCTCACGCAGGGCGACCATGGTGACTTTTTTAGCATTAATCTCGTTAGTATGCTGCTGCTGATGAATGCGATTTAGGGCATCGGCTAGACCAATAGTCACGGTGGTTTTACCTTCGCCCGCAGGCGTTGGATTGATCGCAGTGACTAGTATCAATTTGCTCTTGGTAGATTTGGCAGGTTTAGCAAATACATCGTTTGCATTTATCTTAGCTTTATAGTGCCCGTAAGGCTCTATATTATTAGCAGAGAGACCAATTTTTTCGGCAATAGTAGTAATAGATTGTAAAGTGGCGCTTTGAGCAATATCAATGTCGCTAGGGATAGTCGTCATATAAAAAATTCCTACGAACAAATAGGCGATAGATTTAACTTATTATCATTGGCAAATAGTTATCATTTTCTAGGTTTTAAACCCAGTCTACAACTTGATAGCTTATACTATTCAAAAAAGCCAGAGTAGGCGTAGGGTGCATAAAATGCGCCCTACAAAAACCTAAAAGAAATAAACGCTATATATTGTATTTTTGGGTTTCGTATTAGGGCGTGTCTTCAATTCATCTTACAATGAACGAGAGTACACGCTAGATAGAGCATTGACTTAAAATTACGAGCTAACTTCTCATAGCGAGTAGCGATACTACGAAAGTGCTTAAGCCTTGCAAACATATTTTCAACAAGATGACGCAGTTTGTACAAATAGCTATCAAACTCTGGATTAGGCGCTTTAGCATTGCTTCTTTTAGGGATTATAGGGATCATGTCATGCATGTAAGCTTTATCCCTAATCGCTTGGGAATCATAGCCCTTATCAGCGATAAAGTAATCAGCTTGTCCAATCATGTCAATCAATTCACCTGCAACTTGACTGTCGTGGACGTCACCCCCAGTGATTTTAAAATTGAGCGGATATCCATCGGCATCACAGGATAGGTGTATCTTTGTAGTTGCGCCGCCACGGCTTCGTCCAATTGCTCTATCTTCACCACGCCGAGCTCCACTTGCATGCTGGTGACAGCGAACATAGCTTCCGTCTGTGAATACCCATTCCGTATCAATTTCTTTGCGTAAGCTAAAAAAAAATTCTCCCATAAGCCAGTTTTCGACCATCGATTAAAGCGACTATAAGCTGTTTTCCAAGAACACAATTCTTTAGGTATGTCACGCCAAGGCGCCCCTGTGCGTAGTTTCCACAGTATGGCTTCCATGATCTCTCGACTGTTTTGAGTTTGATAGCAGCCGTACTTTATCATCGTCGATTGCAATTGATCCCAAAGTGTATCTGTTAATGCTTTTCTTGCCATAACTTGTATTTCTCGCATCGACTCAGTAGATGCGGTATTGTAACTATTATTTATGCCTTATCCAATTGAAGACACGCCCTAGTCTTTTAATAAGTATTTCATCAAATCAGCAAAGTTATCAAAAGCCTGATTAGGCTGACTATCGCGAATATCTTTGCCGTAGTTATAGCCATAAGATAAGGCTAAAGTATCGATGTTAGCGTTCTTGCCTGCTGAGATATCATTGATTGAATCGCCAATCATGTATGCTTGGGCAGGCTCAAAGTTTAGTGTCTTACAGACTTGCAATAAGGGCGCAGGGTCGGGCTTTTTAACGGACAAGCTATCACCGCCTAATACTTTGCTAAACAGCGCTGTCCAGCCAAAGTTTTCTAATATTTTGGGCACAAAACGTATTGGCTTATTAGTGACCAAAGCTAAAGTAAATCCTGCTTCTTTTAATTGACGCAATCCTGCATCGACATCAGGGTAAGCAAGGGTTTTACTATTAGTAATATTTTTATAGGCGTCAAAAAATATTTGCTCAGCGTGATCGGCTTCCTCTGTCGTTAATTCGCCCTCTAGAACTTCCGTCTTACCAACCAACGCTCTTTCTATCAATAACCTAGAACCATTACCGACCCACTCTTTTATCGTTGCCAGCGAATGAGTCGGCTTATCTAGTTGCTCAAGCATAGTATTGGTTGCATCTGCCAAATCAGGAACACTATCGATCAAAGTACCATCAAAATCAAAAATTAATAGCTGCTTATCATTCGTTGTTTCGCTCATTATTTTTCGCCTGTAAGTTAGGTCATTTAATATTAGTTTTTGGCTGTTATTACCTTAGCACAGCAGTTAGACCAGTCTACTTTATTCTACCTCTTTATAGCGCTCGCGGTGTTCCTTCTTCATGCGAAGATAGTCCTCATTCTCGCGGCAGTCGTCCCATTTTTGCTTAAAGATACGCGCCGATTCTGCTTTGATAGGATCTTCCTCTTGCCTAGGTAATTCATCGCGACCATGCGCGCCACTTTGACCTTTTTTATCATCAGGCACAGACCCTTTGTATTTCTTGCCACCTTTATGGTTGGCGTAGCGCCGCGCGCGGGTAAAGCCCATTTGGATAAATTTACGCGCCATATCCGCTCCGACAAAATCATCGTCAGCCAAATAATCTAAAAACATCTGCCAAATAGTCTCACTACTTTCGGTCGCGAGATCAGGAGTCGCAAAGCGCCAATGCGGCAATATCTCTGACTTATAAGGCTCAACCAAGAGCACACCTTGCTCACCACGCCCAACTCGATACAGCTCAGGCTGCGCGCGCAGGTCTAAATTTTTATAATCTAAGTCGTAATCAAACTCTCGCATAGTCTCCTACCTTCAATATTAAGATAACTTCAGTATACTGAGCGTCCTTAGTTAAAAAACAGCACAAAAATGTTATCTAAGCGTGACAGTAATCCTTTACTATAGCGCCAAAGTAATCATCTATTTAACATACAGTTTAGTATAGTTAAAGAGCTAAAAACCGAGCAGACAGGTCATACCTTTATGAGTAAATTCATTACTAATCAGTCATTTTTATTAAACGGCGTACAAGCTAAAGCAGTCGTGATATTAGGTCTAATAATAATGAGTATGATGAGCACAAGTCATGCATATGGTGCTTGGTATGAGCGATTTATGGTTAAGGATGATACTTATCAAAACGAGACTTATAAAGTTAAAGAAGCGGATGGTGATGAGATATTTGTGATTGATAACTACATTTATGACGCGCGTAGCTTTTGTCAATTATCAGTAGGGGATCAAGTTTTTTTTGCTGAGGGTCGACATGGTGTTGACTATCGTGCAACGGTCTATAATTTAAATTCTCAGCAGCGTTGTGAGTTACTGTTACGTGATCCAGTTTCATAAAAATAAACCAATCAAAAATCAGTAAATATAGCTCAAAACTTACCGACAAAAAAAGACCTCAAACACGAATGTCTGAGGTCTTTTTGGTCGCTTATTTAAAAGCTGAATGCAATTAACGAATGGTGGCTCGAGGCAGGTTCGAACTGCCGACACACGGATTTTCAATCCGTTGCTCTACCGACTGAGCTATCGAGCCGTCTTCGTTGAGGACGCTATTAAACTAAATATAGGCTCAGCTGTCAAGGTATTTTTGCTTTTTTATGCTAAATAAACCATTTTAAAGGCAAAATTATGATTTTAGCTGTAACAAATCATATTCACTCATAATACGGTGGATATCCTCATCGACAGGGACAAACTGACGCACGCCTTTTTTGATCTCTGCATCGTAGACCATTTTGATAAATTTGGCATCGATAGCGCGGCCGCGATTTTGCTCATGAACCGTTAAATACTGCAAACGTCTAGCATTGGTTTGCCCATCATCAAAACAGCCAACTGCAGCGATAGGCTTGTCATTGAACATACCGACATACAGCCATTGCCCACGCTTAAAACCTTGCTCGATAATAGCCAAAACTGATTCGCCACAGGGATGATTATTATCGCTGTCATAAAGGGACTGCAAGCGCTCGGCCAGCTCATTGTCACGCTTTGGCTTCGCCATTAGTGGCGCATTTAAGTCATTGATAGCAATTGCTTCTAAAGGCATAACGGTATCCTATAATGTCGAGCAGTTGTGTAGTTAAAAATAATATAGGGTAAAAAGGAGCGATTAAAAATACTAAACACACTATTTTAGCAGAATAGGGCAAATATGTGCGTGCTTTACGGTCATACCATAGCTGTTATGATGCTGTTTTGCTATGATAAGACCATCTTTTTAATATCATCACTTTTGATAACAATTATTTTATAGAGAGTAGCTATGACTGCCAATTCTACTACAGCATTTAACGAACAAGATTTAAAACTTAATCAATACGGTCGTCCTGCCCGTATCGCTACCGTGACCCGCGATACTGCTGAGACTCAAGTGACTTGTACGGTCAACCTTGACGGTACAGGTCAGGGTACGGTCGATACTGGCGTGCCTTTTCTAGATCATATGATTGATCAAATCAAGCGTCACGGTCTGTTTGACTTAGATATCAAGTGCACCGGTGATACCTTTATTGATGATCACCACAGTGTTGAGGATACAGGTATTACGCTAGGCCAAGCATTTAACAAAGCGCTTGGCGATAAAAAGGGCATTCGTCGTTATGGGCACTTTTATGCGCCACTCGATGAAGCTTTAACTCGCGCTGTTGTCGATCTATCAGGGCGTCCAGGTTTACATATGGATATTCCGTTTACCCGCTCGCATGTGGGTCGCTTTGATGTGGATCTATTTAGCGAGTTTTTCTACGGTTTTGTCAATCACTCGTGGATGACGGTACATTTGGATAATCTTAAGGGCAAAAACAGCCATCATCAAATCGAGTCTACTTTTAAAGCCTTTGCCCGTGCGCTACGTATGGCTTGCGAGTATGATGAGCGTGCGTTGAATACGCTACCATCGACCAAAGAGGCTTTTTGATGAGTAAAGCGACCAAAATAGCCCTATTAGACTACGGCATGGGTAATTTGCACTCTGCCAGCAAGGCACTATCAGCGGTTGGCGCAGAAGTATCGATTACTAACGATCCAAAGGTTGTCGCGGCGGCTGACAAGATTGTATTCCCAGGTGTCGGTGCTATGCGCGATTGCATGATCGGTATGCACGATGCGGGTATTGATGAAGTCGTGCGTCATGCGGTATTCAATAAGCCTGTCATGGCGATCTGTGTCGGTATGCAAGCATTGTTTGAGCAGTCCGCTGAGAATGGTGGCACGGCATGTTTGGGCATTTTAGAGGGCAGCGTAAAAGCGTTTGATCCAACTTGGAAAGACGAACAAGGTGCGACTATTAAAGTCCCGCATATGGGTTGGAATACCATCAGCGGTATGGATGTTGATCATCCATTGTGGCATGGTATCGAGGATAACGCCCATTTTTACTTCGTGCACAGCTATTACTGTGCGCCTGCCGACAGCTCACAAGTGGCGTCTATCTGTGATTATGGTCAACCGTTTTGTGCCAGTATCATTCAAGACAATTTATTCGCTACTCAGTTCCATCCAGAAAAAAGCCATAAAGCAGGCTTGCAGCTACTAAAGAACTTTGTAGATTGGGATATTTAAATAGAGCTATTTGTAGGCGCATTTACTTAAAGTTTAATTCGGGGTTTTGATATGAGCTACTGCAAATTGTATATAGACTCCGATAAAAGCCAAAAGCAAATACAAAGCTTTATCAATGAAATTCTCGACAAATTAGAAAGTTCACATACTAGCTATATTCAAACTATAAATATAGTCGTGTTCAATAATGATAATCATAACTCAGCTATAGAAATAGGAGAGAAGCTAGACCCAACTGAAACGGTTTACTACGTTGATATCTACGATGAAAACGACAATTCTGATAAACCAGAGTTTAGAAAAATCACTATAGAATTACTATGCGAGTTAAGAAAAGAATTTAAATACGGTGTAGCATCCTGTAATTTTGAGCAGTCGATATTTGAAAAAACAGGTTGGAACTGGACAGAAAACCAGCCTTACCCTAATTAATTTTTTTTGAGCAATAGGGTGAGTTATTAAATGTATAACTCGCCTTTTTATTCACATTTGTAATTATAAATAATTATATTTAGAGAGAAATAAGTGGATTTTGAAACCTTTAAACTAGGCGTAATAGCGGCTACGGGTCTCGATAAGGACGCTCTACATATTTATGTCGGTACCAGCGTCTATATATTAAGCCTACTGATACTACGTCCAATTATTAAAAGACAAGGTATAAGATCGTTTATTGCCTTAATCATAGTAACGTGCGTGGCTTTGGCAGGCGAGTATCTGGACAATCGTTATATCATTGCACCTAAAGGTTTCTCGGCGTTAGAAAGTGTCAATATAAAAGCCAGTATTCATGATCTGATTAATACTTGCCTATTGTCTTATGTGCTGTTTGCGCTGATGAATTGGACGAGAGTTTTTCAGCCTACTATCACGCCTAGTAAAATGCTAAAAAAACTACGTTAGAAGCACTCTATAATTTAGTAACTGTCATGGCTTTGCAATTGCTTATAAATTAGCAACCTCTACTTTACAAAGCTTACGAAATATAAAATTTTTCATCTATTTATCGACTCCTTAGTTTGTTATCTTACTGTCAGACAATAGCCAAATTAATATATCTATCAGGTTTATCAACTTTAGCTATTTATGATGATAAATAATAAAAAAGGAAAATTTATGAATATTCAAAACATAATGGACAAAGCTAAAGATACTTTAGATAAAGCCAAAGACACTTTAGGTCTAGAGCCACAAGAAACCGAAACGGGAATTTATATCCCCTCAAAGTCATCGCTTAAACTCGCTGCACCTAGCAAAACCAATTACGATAATACCGAGTACGATACGCCATACACGGGTAATAAAAAAATTCTAATGGTCTGCACTGAGCAGCAGTACATGACCATGACCAATGATAAAAAATTCGAGACAGGCAATCATCCAGTCGAGATGATGGTACCTTTACTGCATTTTAAAAAAGCGGGCTTTGAAGTAGACGTATTTACCCCAACTGGTGAGTCAGTAAAGGTTGAGCAGTGGGCCATGCCAGAGGATGACGAAAACGTTAAAGAAATCTATAGCGAGTATGAGTCCAAGCTCAATAATCCAAAAAGTATTGCTGACTTTGTCAAAAATGACATGGCTAATAGCGACGACTATGCTGCTATCTTTATCCCCGGCGGTCATGGTGCGATGCTAGGTTTGCCTGAAGATAAAAACCTTGGTGAACTGCTACGTTGGGGTCATAAAAAGGATTTATTTACGCTAGCGATTTGTCATGGCCCCGCGGCTTTACTAGCTGCTAATCTTGATAGTCCTGATGGAACGGCTAAGTCTGAAAGCGATTTTATTTTTAAAGGTTATAAAATAGTGGCGTTCCCGACGGGTATGGATAAGCAAATGCCCAAGCTTGGCTATTTGCCGGGACTAATGCCATGGTACTTCGGTGAAAAGCTGGAAGATTTAGGCATGACTATTGATAATAAACTAGCCTCAGGACAGACGCATCAAGATAGAAAGCTCATCTCAGGCGATGGGCCATTAGCAGCTAATGAATTTGGTAAGCTTAGTGCTAATGAATTACTAAAAGCGCTCAATTAAGAGAGCTTAGTTAAACTATTGCTATACGCCTACAGCATAAAAAAACGGACTAATGAATAGTCCGTTTTTTTGTTTTTGATCTTAGTTTTTTTAAAGCTATTTATTTAGCCTCATCATACAACCCACGAACCACCTCACCGATCACAGTAATACCTTTTTTCAAAGTATCTTCATCAGCGGCGATGCTCATGCGAATACATTCATGCGCATGTTTATAGTTATCTACATCAACACCGGGGAAGAAGTATTTGCTGGGTACGATAAGCGTGCCTTTTTCTTTTAGAATCTCGTACAGCTCGACGGTAGTAATCGGTAAGTCTTTAAACCATAACCATAAGAATATCGCGCCTTCAGGCTTATGAATCACTAGCGGATATTCACCCAAAGCTTTTTTTAGCAGACGTACTGCAGTAGTGGCTTGCTGCTGATAAAAAGGCTTAATCGTGTCATCAGATAACTGCTTAATGCGGTCGTCTTTCACCAGTGGCGTAGCAATCGCTGCGCCAAAACGTGTCGGCGCTAGATTGACCACCGCATTCATCGAACTAACCGCTGCGATAACTTCGGGCGCTGCTACGATAATGCCTGTACGTACTCCTGGTAGGCCAATTTTAGACAGGCTAAAGCAGAGAATAGTATTGTCATCCCAATTTAAATGCGCGTCGGAATAGATAATATTAGGGAAGGGCATACCGTACGCATTATCAATAATTAGCGGTACGTCATAACGTTTGGCAATATCGGCAAGACGCGTCATCTCATCATCAGTAAGAACGTTACCCGTCGGATTCGTTGGGCGTGAACAGCAGATCGCGCCAATACGACCTTCAATCAATGCAGGCAAACTCTCTAACGCCTCAAAATCTACCCGATATTTAAAAAATCCTTCTTCACCGTCATGCGTGACCTCATCAATATGCGGCAATACTGATAAAAAGTGCTGACCATCGACATGGACATCGCTATAACCAATATACTCAGGCGCGAGCGGCAACAAAATAGATTTATCAACAGACTCATTCTTTTCATTAACGAACGTCCCGCCAAATAAGTTAAACAAGTAGAAAAACGCATTCTGCGAACCATTGGTCAGGGCAATATTCTCTGCGGTCAAATTCCAATCATAATGACGATTAAAGAAGCCAACTAAAGCATCGATAAAAGCTGCATCGCCTTGCGGATTGGAATAATTCGCCATGCTATTAATAGAGGTAGTATTCACTTCGCCTGTATCATTATCGTTGCCAAGCGCTCTATAAGTTGCCAAAAATAGCTCGTTTACTTCTTCAATCTTGGCAGGATTACCGCCGCCTAGCATGTTGATGGGCTGATCGCTTTTTAGCGCGTCACCTAAATCATCCATTAATTGCGAGATACCAGTTGGCTGAGTAAATTTCTGACCGAACTTTGAGAATTTCATAGCGTTACCGTGAGGTTATAAGAGGTTATTTGTTTGATAAAGTGGCGCTATTATAGCAAAGGTTTACACAGCTTTTATGACGTATAGCATATATTGAGTTGACAGTCAGACTGCCTATCAACAACATGCACAGTTACGCTTAGTTTTCGATGTTTGACCGATACCAGGATTAAAGGTATTGGTTGGGTCTAGGCTTTTATAGAAGTTTTGCAAATCAGGTTCCGCCTCATACAAGTGCCCGACATTATGCTCGGCAGGATATTTTGCCCCGCGCTCGCTCAAGCGCTTTAGCATCATCTCTTTAACATGCTTGGCATCGCTGCCTTTTTTTAGGATATAGTCTTGGTGAAACACATAACAGAAGAAATGCCCGTAATAGAGCTTCTTCTCTAAGTGCTGTGCTATGTCATCAGGCAACACCTCAAACCATTCAAGCTCATTACGGGGTATGGCAATATCAAGGGCTAGCATCTCGCCAACCTCTTTTTCATACATCACTTCATACCTAATCGCAGCGCCTGCTGCGGCAAAACGGTTGAGAAAAGCACTTTCTGACTCTGCTTTATCACATTCAAAATAAGCACCTGTTTCTGAGCGTTCAAAAAACGAGCGTAAAAAATCTTGCGCCTCCTTTATTCCCTCATCACTCATTTTTATGATCAGATGATGCTCGTACTCATCACGATACTCTGTCATGCGCTTGGGCAAATGCTTTGGAAATAGATTACCTATCATCTGCATCACTTTATCGGTGAAGTGTTTGGGCATCCAAGACCATTTATTCAATCTAGCATCGATAGCGCCTTTGATAGAAAATAGTCTCGGTAAGGCATTAGTTCCTAAATGCTTAATACTCAAAAAAGTATCTTTACCATATTTGGCAGAGATATCGAATATATCACGGTGCATATATTCGCCTACTTCAGGAATATGGTTAAAGCTTGATAGTATCTGTCGTCGCAACTGTGCCAGCTCGTGCGTACTATTGCTGCCTATATAAAAAGTCTGTTCTTTTACCGCGATGGGATAAGTGTCAAGGCGTACGGCAAATACGGCAAGCTTGCCAGCGCAGCCACTGGCTTCATACAGTCTGCGCTTGTCTGCATTAAAACGGCTTGGGGTACTGGCATTAACGTCGGTCACACGAGCGATATATTCTTTATCGGATGCCAGCCTACCACTGTCAGGTAAGCCACTTTTAGCAAAATTACCTGTTTGTAGGTTAGTGAGTATCTCTTCAGGGGAGTCACCTAGCTCGACGTCTAAATGATTGACTAGTACGAGCTGACCGTGTTCATTTATTTGGGCAAATAATGCAAGCTCAGTATAAGCAGGGCCTCTTTTTACCAGAGCGCCTCCTGAATTATTGGAGATGCCACCGATAATAGAGGCGCCCAATGTCGATGAGCCAATGACGGAATGCGGCGCTCTATTAACAGTATTGAGCTGACTTTGCAGATGGTGCAATGTCGTTCCAGGCAAGCCAATCACTTGCTGGTTATCGTTAATCAAATACAGATGGTTTATGGCAAGGGTATTAATCACGACAACAGGTCTATCGTAGTCGTTACCGCTTGGCGTCGAGCCTTCGGTCAATCCCGTTTTTGCCGCTTGCATGATAATAATGCAATCGCCTTGCACACATATCTCTAAGCTACGCCAAATCTCAAGCAAGGTTTGCGGAAATACCACCGCCAAAGCACTGCCACCACCAGAGCGCCAGCCCATTCTATAGTGCTCGTTTTTCTCAGGATCTGCCTGCACGTTACTAGCACCCAGTACATCGGTTAGTTTATCTAATACGTAATCGGTGCTGAGGTTATCTTGAGAGGCTATATTTGATAAAGGAATGGGATTTTCCTTGTGTAGCGATTGCTGGTCAGTCATAAGGGTAACGCCTTTAAAAGCCAAAAGTGTACTTTGCAATTATTGCTACTAACGCTAGTATCTCACATTTAAACCTAGGTTGATAAGGTAGCTTTATTATAGCAAATGTACTAATTGACTAATCGCTTTTTAGCACATTGCTTAAGTCATCCATCAATTGTGAGATGCCTGTAGACTGAGTAAATTTCTGCCCGAATTTTGAGAATTTCATAGCGTTACCGTGAGGGTTATTATTAGTTTGATAAAGTGGCGCTATTATAGCAAATGAGGGGTGTGTTTAATGAAAAAACGCTCTCTAGATTAGTAGAGGGCGTTGTGATTTATTGTTGCTAGTTGGGACTAGTACTTTATGATTTTTGGATAGCTCTATATAGATCTAGCTTCAGAGACTCTGAATACTCATCCTCATATAGAATGGAAATAATAATACGATGAAGTAGCTCTTTATCTATTACATTATCGGCTACCCAAACTGCTATATTTTCCATTTCCAAAATAAAATGATGAACGATATATCCAAACCCGTTTAACTTTAAAAAGTAAGCACCTAAAACCAGTGAAGAACGTTTATTACCATCGTTAAAGGCATGGTTTTTATTAATTGAATAAATTAGATGAGTGAGCTTATCTTCTAACTCTGGATAGTACCAATCGTTTTTAATGTGCTCTAAAGGGCTTTCTATTTGTCCAATATCTTTAGTACCAGCTAAACCCCCTGAATTCTTAATAATCCAGTCATGCTCTTGAATGGCGTGATATACATCAAAATAAAAAAATGTAGATTGATATTCATCTGTCATCTACCTATCCTTTAAACGCTTAAAGACAGCTAATGTTTCAGGGTCGCTTAACTGTTCTTCTAGAGAACGACTCTTCTCGCCTAAGAATTTTTCAAAGTCTGCTTCTGGTACTGCTTCGATATAAGCTTCTAGTTTTTCATGGAGTGCGTCTCTAAAACATAAGTCACGACTAGCCATTTTAGTACGAGCATCAACAATATACGGTTTATACAAAGGATGTTTTTCAAAATTGCTAATAATATCTCTAGCTTCTTTTTGGGTTAGCTTATCTTCTTTTTTATTACTTGCTAATTCGAACTCATAAGCTATCCCTGACTCGAAACTAGCAATTAGAGTAAGCACTTCTGCGTACATAGTGTCACGAATGCTATCTTTCTCAGCCAGTTTAAGAATCTTTCTATATTCGTTAGCATTTTCTTGAAAAATACATTTATAAATCAAGTTAGTAAAATTTCCATACTTCCATTTATTGCCTTCAACGTAGTTATCCAAAGCATCTGTAAATACCTGTCGGTAGTTATCTTCCTGAAATGAGGCTGATAAGAAATGTTCGTCCCGTTGGTTTATATACTTTGTATGCCCACCCGCTTTTTCTACCATGACATCTAGAACGATATCTAACAAACGAGAACGAAGCAGTTTAGCGGGCTCACTTTCTGTCAGTAACATACCTAGGTTTAAAACTGCTCGAAAAGAGAAAACACCTAAAACGCTAGTTTTGGTACCGTCATGAATGTCGGTACCATGGTTCAACTCTTTAAGCTGTCTGAGTTTAGCGCCTTTAAGAATTTGATATCCATTATTTTTTAGTTCACTAGTATGACTTGCTAAATAGCGTTCGATAGTACGGTCACTAATTTCGTATATCTGCATCACCTGCTGTTTAGTGAACACTAGTTCATCATCAAATATTATGCCACATAGCTCAAGATGTAGCTCTGCTTGTTGTAGAGCATAACGATTGTTTAAGATGTTTTGACGATCATTTACGGACTCAGTAAGATCATTAGCCACTTTTGTTTCCTAATATTTTTAAGCGTAAATAAGTAAGACCTTGGGTACAAATATCAAGTACGATTTAGTTTTAGTCTATCTTATATATTATAATTTTTCTTCTTCATTATTATTAGCGGAAGATTAATGATGGCATTTTTCAAATTAAGCTTAGATTCAAAAAGCGTTTTAGCCCTGATAGAAGCGGTTATCCTGACGGACTAGGCAAGTTGCGGACGTATCGTTTTAAAATGGTCTCGAGGTAACAGGAACTGCTCAAACGATAACGACAGAAAATCATAGATTTTCTCTTGCGTCAGGGCGAAGCAGTGCTTCGCTTGATCCTTTTTCATACCTAGACTGGCAGATAATAGCGGATAGCAGGTTTTCGCTACATCTAACCCGCCATCAGCCTTTGCTAAATCAACAATCAAAAAATCCCCTTTAAGGGATTTTTCCTTGCGAAGCTAAAATTGCAATGCAATTTTCTAACGCTTCTCAAATCATCGCCCGAACCCTTGCCATAATCCCACGCCCAATCACCAATCTCACATAGATAATAGCAATACCAAGCAGCAGAGCGACTAGCGCTGCACCACCAATCCCTAAATTCACCCATGGCACGCTATAGCGTAGATTAAACCATTGTGTAATCGCAAGCCATGCCCCGACACTAGCGATAGTCACCGCAAACACTGACGCGCTGATACCGAGTACCCCAATTTCTAGCATATTCAGCTTATACAGATCAGACTTTTGCATGCCGAGTAGACGGAACGACGCGCTCTCTTTCATGCGATCCTGTGACGTTGAGAGTAGCGAGCTAATCAATACCATAATGCCCGTCAGTAGCGCCAAAAAGGTAAAGATATAGACCAAGCGACTCATTTGCGCGACTAAGCCTTGGACTTGCTCCGCGATGATCGTACCGTCGATAGTCGTTACCGCTGGGAACTCGCGGACCAGCTCACTTTGCAAGTCAGGAATGCTCTCAGCATCGACATTAGCCGTTGCGAATTGAATCTGCGGCGCGGCAGAGAGTACTGACGGCTCAAATAAGAAGTAGAAGAATGGGCTTGGGCCTCGCTCAAATCTTGAGCGAATACTGGTGATTTGTCCGGTCAGCTCAATCCCTTGAATATTAAAGGTAATCTGATCGCCCATATCGACATTGAGCATATCAGCGGCAGTATCCAAAATAGATAACGGCTGTACTTGGGTAAGAGTCGAGGCATTCGTCCCTTGCTCAGTTTGTTGACCCTCTATAGGTGTATAGAGCGTATCGTCAGTGAGTGTCTCGGTAATGAACTCCGTATCCATGACTGTATCAGCATAGCTCAGATTGAACACGCGTGTCGGATCATCGCCACTCTCACTTGACTCGATATCTGCTGCTGCCACACCATTTGCGGTAAGCACGCGTGCTCGAATGACAGGGAAGTAAGTGACCGATGGTCCAAGGATTTTATCTATTGCTTCATGCTGATCGGTTTGAACATCTAATAAAAATAAATTAGGCGCGTCTTCTGGATAAGCGTTGATGAACTGCTCATTGATACTATAATTAATGGTGGTAATCAGCGTCAATACCGCAACTGATAAGGCAAGCGTCACAAAGAACAGCGCTGATTGATTACCTTTACGTGCCAGATTATGGATAGCGATACGTTGCATCCAACTGATTTTGCCAAGGTTACTCAAACGGGCTAGCAACCCTAACCAGCCACGAGCCAATGCCCAAAATACAGCAATAAATACGATCAAACCGATGAGTATTTGCGCGCCAAATGTAAAGGAATTGACTTCATAAGCGAGGAAGGCATAGAGTCCAATCAACAGTAGGCCATAACGTAGCAGTGGTGCTCTTTGCTGCCATGTCAAACGTTTGGTAGCTTGATTACCACCTTGGTTGAGCAGCGCCGCAGGCTTGGTATCATCGAGCGCTTGTAGACCACGCTGAGTAATCAAGAGGGTTAGTACTAGAGCGATGACGATAGTCTTAATAATACTAATAGGGTTAATGGCTAAGCCTAGATTGGCAGGTAAGATAGCCGTTAGATAAGGCTGACCGATTTTTAGTAACACCAGACTGAGCGCGACTGCTGCAATACAAGCGATCACCGCCATTAGCAATAGTAGCCAATAGTAGCTGCGCTTAATAGAGCTATTGGTCTCACCCAGTGCCATACGTATCGCATCATTGGACTGCTGCTTGGTCACAAACGCAGTAATCACCCCATACATTGCGACTGCGGAGAGCAGCAGTACGGCGATAACTAACAATTTTAAAAACATCAGTACGTTATCAGAGATACGCGATACGGACGTCTCTTCTGTCTCAGGATCAGACAGCTCGATCTCAGGGTAGTTTGCGAGTATCTGTGTCAATTGCTCGCGCTGAGTCGCTATCAGCTCAGGATCGCCCGCTATCTCAATCTCATAACTGACGCGGCTACGCTGACCTATGAGTTCAGTCGCCTCTAACGCCTCTTGCGCCATCATGACTCGACCACCAAAACCAAAGGCCGTTAACGGACGATCTGGCTCGCGAATCAGCTCGTCACTGATAGTGAATTGTCCTTCACCGATAGCGATAGTGTCACCAACATTGACATTTAGACTTCTGAGCACTTCAGGCGCGACGACGACCTTGTTGGCATCAAGTTGCTCCCACAAGGGCTTGCCAGAAGCCAGCTCAACCTCGCCATATAGTGGATAAGACGAGGTCACGCCTTTGATCCGCGCAAGCAACGTCTGCTCGCCTGCCACTAGCATCGCATTAAATCGATAATCGTAAACAACCTGATCCTCAGGCAGCGTCTGCACTTGCGTGAGTATATCCTCAGGCCACGCTTGATTGCTCTCGAGTATCAGATCGCCACCGACCAGTGCTAGCTGATTGTCATTGACATAGGTATTCACCGACTGCTGCACAGAATCCAAAGTCAGATAAGTGGCCAGTGATAGCATCAGCGTAATCAGAAATAGCAACGGATAAATCCAGCGTCGCCACCAGCTGCGGGAGAGCGCTTGTGCGCCTAAGGTTCGGCCAGTAAAAAAACCGCCAGTATTGGCGGTAGCAGCTTCATCATTACTCATATTGTCTGTAGTACTATCATTATTCATAAGGCTAGGGCTATTCACTTGATTATCTATAGAGCGTTTATCCATTGGCAAATTGCTCTCTAAAACGGTTGCCATCGATAGTGTCGTCAATAGCACCATCGTGCATGGTAATGACCCGATCTGCCGTTGCGGCAAGGGCAGGATCATGAGTGACGACGACTAATGCTGAGCCTGTTTGTTGACGCAAATCTAATAAGAGCTGCATGACTTGATCCGCGTTTTGCTCATCTAAGTTACCGGTTGGCTCATCAGCGAAGACGATCTTGGGTCGTGAGACTAGCGCACGCGCTACCGCAGTACGTTGTTGTTCACCGCCTGAGAGTTGACTGGGTAAGCTATTGCGACGATGACCGAGTCCGACCGCATCGATTAATTCCGTCACGCGTGCGGCATCAGGACGACGAGCAATATCGAGCGGAAAAGCGATGTTCTCGCTGACCGTTAGCGTTGGTAATAGATGAAAAGATTGAAACACAAAGCCCATATCACGCTGACGAATCACGGCTAGTGCATCTTCATCCATCTGACTGAGCATTTGACCTGCTAGCTCAACCGAGCCATTATCAGGATAATCTAGTGCAGCCAAAAGTCCAAGCAAAGTCGACTTACCGGAGCCTGACTTGCCCATAATCACCACAAACTCGCCAGCATCGACATGAATATCGACGTCTTTGATAATGGCTAGCTTTTGCTCACCGACGGTCACAGTTTTATTGAGTTGCGTGGCACGGAGTAGCACTTTGTCTTGGCTAGTTGAAGTATTAGAGGTCATTGGACAGTCTCAACTGCTGGCGTGGCTACAGAAGTCTGCGAATTTGCTTGAGTCGATAGTAGCATTTGCTCAAGCTCAGGCTTTAGCACTGGTAGAATATTATCATTAACGATGATGGTATAACCCTCTTTAGTCGGATGAATAGCATCCGCTTGATTGAGATTAGCATCACCACCGACACCCTTTAAGAAAAAAGGAATAAGAGGTACGTTCATATCTTCGGCAACCCGAGGATAAATAGCGCTAAATGACTTAACGTAATCATTACCTAAATTGTCATAGATTTGCATACCACCTAAGATGACCTCGCTGCCATTATCTTGCAGCTTTTTAACCGCAGTACGAATATTCGCCTCAATCGTTGCGATATCTAGACCGCGAATAGCGTCATTTGCACCGATAGTCAAAATAGTAATATCAGGCTTAGTCTGCAATACCCAATCTATGCGATTAACCAAGCCTGTGCTAGTCTCACCGCTCAGTCCTGAGTTCACCACTTCAACATTTTTATAGCCCATGTTTTGTAGGCTGGCTTGTAATTGCGCAGGGTAATTGTCATCCTTTGCCACGCCTAAGCCTTCGGTCAAAGAGTCGCCTAAGGCTAAGACTGTTACAGGAGCCAGCATGCCTTGTTCCGTTAAGCCACTGGCATTAACATCAGCGTTATCAGCATCATTGCTTTGTGCAACAGGAGCCGTTACCGTTGCAGGCTCAGAGGTTTGAGTCTCAGTTGTAGGATCGGCAACGACATCAGTTTCAGGCTTTTTTTGGCAGCCACTAAGCGCGACTACTGAGGACAACACAGCAACCGTTAAATAGGATAAGGGTCGCCATACTAGAGAATTTTTTTTGTTGGATTGAGCTGAATTACGAGAGCGGTTTATCATAACTATCTTATCCTATGAGCAATATTACTAGTGTAGCAAACCAAGCTACTTAGCAATATTGCGCAACCGTTAAGATTATCATTTTAGTTTAAATCTTTTTACCATCGACCATCACTGGACGACTAACTAGCCAAGCAATGCCTACGTTCATAATCATCAAAATAAGCGTTATAAATAGTGGTAAATCCCAGCTATCGGTGATCTTATGTAACCAGCCAGTGCCTAGTGGACCAAAGAACGCAATAATATAGCCGACGAACTGTGCCATGCCAGACAGCTCACTCGCTTGATTAGTGGTATAAGTGCGCAAAGAAAACAGCATGATACTTAAGGTAAAGATAGCGGCGCAGCCTAAGCCCATGAGTGCTGACCATAACCAAGCCAAATCTACTGACAAATAGCTGAGACCTAAAATACCGATGACGTTAAGAGTAGCGGCAGACACCGCCAGCGCCTGAATAGGACGACCGCGATTAATGAGCCACGTTATGATTAAAATAGCCAACGGTGCCATAAACTGAAATACCGCACTCATTTGCCCTCCTTGCACCGCGTCCATACCTTTACTGACTAAGATCGACGGTAAAAAGCTAGCAACCGTGTAGTACAGCAAGGATTGAACACCCAAGAATATGCCGATTTGCCACGCAAAGCTGGTGCGCCAGACAGAAACGTTGGATGATCCTTCAACGGCGGCAGGAATCACTTGATCACGTGATGAACCAAGACGTATGCGCAAAAATATCCAAATGACAATGGTAAATAGTCCTAATATCGACCAGCCACCTAGCGCCCATTGCCAGCCGACCCATTCCGATAATGGCAATACCACGCCCGCAATAATACCGGCAGCGACTGTCATGGTCAGACTGAACAGGCCCGTCACTAACGGAATATTTTTTGGCGTACGCTGCTTAATCACAGGCGCAGCTAAGGTATTGGCAAAGCCAATCGCTAGAGTTAATAGCACCGTACCACTCAAAAACCCAATCCACGTCGGCACAACGGCTCGCAGCACCATACCAAAGGTCAGCATGATAATCATAACGATCAAGGTATTTTCGATACCAAAACGCTTCCCAATGCTTGGTGAGATCAGAGCCCCAAGTGCAAAGGTCAGCATAGGCACTGCACCGAGCCAACCGATTTGGATTTCTGAGATATTTAGCGCCTCTTGCACTACTGGGGCAATGGAGCCCAGCGCCACAATGGGCGCACGCATGTTGGCACCGAGCAGCATCATAGCGCAGAGGACTAGCCAAAAGGTGAATTTTGAAGAAGGCGGATTTATCATTTTACGCTTAGTTGGCGCAGGATTAGAGTATAAATTAGCAGGGTTAGACATAGCAGCACTGTATAGTAAGAAAAAGGACACGTTATTGGGTAATTGCTAACAAAAGAGCACTTTTTAAAATAACACCAAAAAAATTCCACCATAATGGTGGTGAATACAGCAGATAAGCAAAAAAAACTTACAGAAAGCAAGTGATATGGACGAGCAATTCTATTAACTATAAATAGAGTTACTAATAATTTTTAGACTTTAAGATGACATAGCTTGATATAAAAATAACGCTAAACCTCTTTTATAAGGGCTAGCGCTATTATAGGAGCATATTAGAGACGGTACTACCAGCGTATGGTAACTAATCGTTTATAGTGCAGATTTACCCAATTGAGCGGCTTTAAGTGCGCTTGTAGATTGCTCAGTAATATTAGCATCACATTTATTGGGATCATCGCCACAATAATCACATTTTTCATTGCCCATGAGTTTAGCGACGCCGCCGCAAGAGCCTTTAAGGGGTTCTTTTTTGTACATATAACCGATGCCCATAAACACAAAGAACAACACGAACACAGTAAAAGTAATGGCAAGCATAGGAAGCAATTGGCTAAGCATAAGAGTGACCTCTAGTTATAATCTTAATCTTTATTTATAATAATGATATAACGCTAGTATAGCAAAATTTCAAGCGCTTCGTTTATTATCAATAGTTTATCGGCTATCTATAGATGACGATTAGTGATTCTAAATTCAGCTCTTTTTATCTGCACGCAGATTTTGCATAGCTGGCGTTTCTACTATTTGCCAGTCCTCAAGACTATCGGCAGCATCGCCTGCCTCAACACTATCCGCTAATATCACAAACAATGCAGCTATGTTTTTCTTTTTAGCGATACTTAAAGCTTTCTTGTACGGCATAGCGGTCAACGCTGTGGCCCAAGCATCGGCTAGAGCTACTGAATCCGCTGCCACAGTGACCGATGGTGCACCGCCTACTATCGGATCGCCCGTAGTCGGATCTATAGTATGGCTATAACGTTTATTATCAAAAATAACAGAATTACGATAGTTGCCCGAAGTTGCTAGATGCATTTTATTGCCCATGTTCGTAGGCTGACGGATAGCAGCAATCGTCTGACGCTCGCTAACGGTACTGCCTTCGATAGGCGCGTCAAGGGCTATTTGCCAAGGCTGCTGTTGCGCGCTGACGCCAGAGGTCGCCACTTCGCCACCGATCTCCACCATATAATTACGAATCTGATAGTCATCACGCAGTACATCAGCGATGACATCGACGCCATAGCCTTTGGCGACTGCCGAGAAGTCCAAGCCAACACCGTCTTGGGTTTTGTAGATACTATCATCACGATGCAGTACGCTTTCAAAATTGACTAGCGCCTTGGCCTCAGCAATTTCTAGTGCGGATGGTGGACTTTGCAAGCGCTCAACCGTCATCGTACTACCAAAACCCCAAGTCTCAACAAGAGGCATCACCGTCGGGTCAAAGGCTCCGTTTGACTGCTCATAGACCTGTCTAGATACTGCTAGCACTTGATTAAAATCAGCGTCAATAACTATCGGTGTGTCTTTTGCTAAACGATTAAATTTTGAGATGGTGGAGTCATCTTGATAAGTCGACATACTATCGTTGATCTGCTGCAGTCGCTTATCGATAGCGGCTTGAATATCAGCCTCGTTAGCGTCACTAGCATGGTCAGGTAGCTTATAAGTAATATGATAGCTTGTGCCCATTGTCTCGCCACTAAGATAATTATACTCTGGTGGCTGCTGGCAGGCAGTTAGGCTGATAACTGCGACAGAGCTTATAGCAGCTAGTAAGGGTTTATAAGTGCTGGTTTTAGTAGGTGTTAGTAACGATAAATTTATCATAAGGAGTATTGATATAGAGTAGGGGTGAATGTGATGGGTACATTTTACACCCCTTCGACTCAAATATCTTGAACAATAACTATTGAGCAAATGGCTTATGCTTTTATGTATTGTCCAAATTTAATTTAATTGTTAATAAGCTACTTGACCTTACTTGCACGAATCATTTTATATAATCTAGACGGTGAGATTCGATTGACTTTAGTGGCAAAGTTTTCTAGTCGACCACCAACGACGATATATTCATCCCCTCTGCTTAGTGCTCTAACCACTTGCTTGGCAAAATCGCTGGCTTTTAGACCTTTCTCAGTAGCTTCATCCATGGTTCCTTGGACGCTGCCATCCCCCGTTAAAGCATTCAAAGAGACATTAGTCTGGATAAAACCTGGAAAGATAGTTGCGACTTCTATTCCCTGATCAAACAATTCAGCACGTAAACTATTGGCCCACAGATGAATAGCGGCTTTGGCAGCACTATAAGCCCCGCGATATTGCGTTCCTACAAGGCCTGCTACGCTCGATATCATAATCACTTTGCCACCATCTTGAGCGAGCATATCGGGCAATACCAATCGTGTTAGACGGGTTTGCGCAAAATAGTCTATCTCCATGATCTTACGTTCAACGTCCTCATTAGTTTCCATAATAAGCGAGCGCTGACTAATACCTGCATTATTGATTAGCCAATTGATTTGTACGTTTTGTGACTTTAACTGCTCATAAGTGTTGTTAACTTGCTCGGCATCGCAAATATCAAAAGCTGCGATAATGTGCTTATCTGAGTTTTTACAGCAGTTTTTGACTAGTGCTAACTTTTTTTCATTACGACCACTCAAGATAATTCGTGCGCCTTGCTTAGCAAATTCAAGTGCCATCGCCTCACCAATACCACTTGAAGCGCCCGTTATCCAAATTGTCAATTCTTCGTAATCTGTTTTCATAGCTATTCTTTTTATAGGATGAATGAACTAGTACTATAGCAAAGCTTAGGCAAGTTACTATTCAATTTTGTAGACTGTGCCGTTATAAACAGCCATAAAAAAAGAGCCTCAATTGAGACTCTTATTTAAATATTATTCGTTCACTTATTAGAGTTAACCACCAAAGTCATCAAGCGCGATGTTTTCATCTTCGACGCCCATGCTATGCAGCATATCGATGACCGCAGCATTCATCATCGGTGGCCCACACATATAATATTCACAGTCTTCTGGATTTGGATGACCTTTTAGATACTCTTCCAATAAGACATTATGAATAAAGCCGGTATAACCTGTCCAATTATCCTCTGGTAGGGGATCGGACAGCGCAACATGCCATTCAAAGTTATCAAATTGCTCTTCTAGTTGATCATAATCTTCGACGTAGAACATCTCACGAATTGAGCGCGCACCATACCAAAAGCTAATCTTACGATCAGTATTCAAGCGTTTGAGCTGATCAAAGATATGCGAGCGCATTGGCGCCATACCTGCACCACCACCAACGAATATCATCTCAGCTTCAGTATCTTTGGCAAAGAACTCACCATAAGGGCCTGATACGGTAACTTTATCGCCTGGTTTTAAGCTAAACGTCCAAGAAGACATCTTACCTGGCGGAATATTAGCAGGACCACGAGGTGGCGGACTTGCAATACGAATGTTGAACTTGATTAAGCCTTTTTCTTCAGGGTAGTTGGCCATTGAATAAGCACGGATAACGGGCTCATCAACTTTTGATACATAATCAAAAATACCAAACTTATCCCAATCTTCGCGATATTCTTCAGCGATATCAAAGTCTTTGTAATGCACTTCATGAGGTGGTGCCTCAAGCTGTACATAACCACCAGCACGAAAGTTGACTTCCTCGCCTTCTGGGATTTTAAGTACTAACTCTTTAATAAAGGTCGCAACGTTATCATTTGAGATAACCTCGCATTCCCATTTTTGTACATCAAAGAATTCAGGATCAATCTCAATTTCCATATCTTGCTTAACAGCAACCTGACAAGCCAGACGCATATGGTTACGGATTTCACCTTGGGTAAAATAACCTTCTTCGGTAGGTAGAATAGAACCACCACCTTCGATGACTCGGCAACGACACTGCGCACAAGTACCACCACCACCACAAGCTGAAGATAAAAATATACCTTCAGCTGCAAGGGTTTGTAATAGTTTGCCACCTGCAGGGGTTACTACGTCATTATCAGGATTTTCATTAATATGGATAGTAACGTCGCCTGAGCTGACTAATCTAGAGCGCGCTGCTAAAATAATAGCAACAAGGCTCATGATAATCACAGTGAACATAGCGACGCCACCAATCGCCGTAGCATAATCCATGGTAAGTGTCCTTAATTTATGGGGTAGGGGAGCAAATATAAATCAATTTATGATCTGCAACCTTACCGAATAAATGAATTAATTATCTCAAATAGCTAATAAGGGTTATCGTTTAGATGGACATACCACCGAACGACATAAAGCCTAATGACATAAGCCCTACGGTAAGAAACGTAATCCCTAAGCCTTGTAGAGGTGCTGGAATATCTGAGTACTTAAGCTTTTCGCGGATACCAGCCAATACAGTAATTGCTAGCGCCCAACCAAAACCTGCACCGATACCATAGACCATAGATTCGCCAAAGTTATAGTCACGCTCAACCATAAATAGTACGCCACCTAAGATCGCACAGTTGACTGTAATCAAGGGTAAGAATACACCAAGCGCGTTATACAAGGCAGGCACGAACTTGTCTAAGAACATCTCTAGAATCTGTACCGTTGCCGCGATTAGACCGATGTAGCTCAGCAAGCCTAAGAAGCTTAAGTCAATCCCTGGGAAACCTGCCCAAGCCAGTGCTCCATCTTTTAGGATGAACTGAAAGAGTAGGTTATTTAGTGGCACGGTGATAGCCATAACCACGATGACGGCAACCCCAAGACCGATAGCCGTTGAGACCTTTTTTGATACCGCCAAAAAGGTACACATGCCTAAAAAATAGGCCAAGGCCATATTTTCAATAAAGACTGAGGTTATAAATAAGCTAATATAATGTCCCATTAGTGTCCGCCTCCGTGCGCCATGCCTTTAGACTGAGGCTTCATAACGAAGTCAGCTTCTTCGATCTGTTCTGGTTTCCAGATACGTATGATGACAATAAACATAGTGATAATAAAGAACGCTGAAGGCGGTAATAGCATCAGACCATTAGGTACGTACCAGCCACCATCAGTAGCAGGCTGTAATAGCGTGAAGCCAAACCAACTGCCAGCGCCAAATATCTCACGGATACTAGCGACAAACAGTAGTACCGCAGAGTAGCCAAGACCGTTACCGATGCCATCTAAAAAGCTGGGAATAGGTGGGTTACTCATCGCATATGCTTCGGCGCGACCCATAACAATACAGTTAGTAATAATCAAGCCGACAAATACCGACAGGCCCTTACTAACATCATAAGCGACCGCTTTTAGTACCTGATCCACTAAAATAACCAAAGAGGCAATAATAGTCATCTGCACAATAATACGAATACTTGACGGGATTTTTTTGCGAATAATTGAGATAAAAAAGCTTGAAAACGCGGTCACTAATGTCAGCGCCACACTCATGACGAGAGCATTTGAGACGCTCGTGGTCACTGCTAATGCTGAACAAATCCCTAAAATCTGTAAACCAATAGGGTTATTGTCAAAAATAGGGGAAACTAAAATCTCTTTGGTATTAGCCATCTTACGCCTCCTTGCCATTGGTAGCAGTTGTAACATTGGCAGCTGGTACAACGACTGCCAGCTTGGTTACAGAATGAGTTAGGGCAGCATCATTCTGACCTAGCTTTTGATAAGGGCTATCTTGATGTAAGCTTTGACGAGCAACTGCATCCGTACTCTCAAGTGTTTTGCCACTCTGTTCACGCTGTGCATCTAAATAAGGCTTGTAGCCTTGCTCACCCAACCAGAACTGAATCATGTTACTGACACCACGACTGGTCAAAGTCGCACCGCTAATACCATCGACCCAGTTATCTTTTGGATTACCTGCTTTGGCCACGCCAGTAGCGACTTCGCCGTTTTCATCATACGAGTGAATACCGCTCCACGTCGCACGCCATTTTGGCTCTTCGATACGCGCGCCAAGACCTGGGGTTTCTTTATGCTCATAAAAGCTAATACCTTTGATGGTATTCATATCGCTTTCAAGCGTTAAAAACCCATAAATTGTACCCCATAAGCCGTAGCCTTGAATGGGTAATACGACCAGTTCAGGCTTGCCAGCATCATCATTTTTGACATAGACTTTGGCATATTTAGGTACACGGCCAATACTAGCGGGATCGTTATCACCCAAGTCTTCACTTAGTGCCTGATTTTTGGTCGCTTGGCTGGCATCATAAGCATTGCGATCATCGATACCGACTGCGCTTAGCGCATCATCCTCAAGATAATCGCCCGCCTTCAAATCAACGATTTCGACATCGAAGTCTTTAAAGCGTTCAGCGACATCATCATTGGTATCTTGTGCTGGATCAAACATACCAGCCGCTACTAAAATGTTCTTGTTACGGTCTAAGCGCGCGTTTTCGACTTGCGATGGCTTTAAACCAACCGCTGCCGCTGAAACGAGTACTGAACATACTAAGCATAACGTTAACGCTACGCTGACCGTTTTCATGTTATTACTTTTGGGCTTGGACATAACGAACCCTCCGTGCCGTTTGACGTTTGATATTCGCTTGTGTCACAAAATAATCAAACAATGGAGCAAATAGGTTGGCGAACAAAATAGCCAGCATGATGCCTTCTGGGAAAGCTGGATTGACCACACGGATCAATACCGTCATAAAGCCAATCAAGATACCATAAGCCCAGCGACCTTTATTGGTATGCGCCGCTGATACAGGATCCGTGGCCATAAATACCGCACCAAAAGCAAAGCCACCGATGACTAAGTGCCAATAAAAAGGCAGTTCCATCATCAGATTGTCATCAGAGCCAATCATATTAAAGATAAGTGAGGTAGCAACCAAACCGATAACACAGCCTGACATGATGCGCCATGAAGCAATACGCGTCCACAGCAACACTGCCGCGCCAAACAAGATAGCTAAAGTCGATACTTCACCGACACTACCTTGGATATTACCAAAAAAGGCATCGCTCCAAGTAATCGCTTGACCATAGACGTTAGTAAAGTCAGCTGGACTTACGCCAAGAGCGGCTAGGCCAAGTGGCGTCGCTCCTGAGAACCCATCGACCGCTGTCCATACCGAATCGCCTGATATATAGGACGGATAAGCGAAGTAAAGAAAAGCTCGTCCCGATAGGGCAGGGTTTAAGAAGTTCTTACCCGTACCACCGAATACTTCTTTGGCAACGACAACCCCAAAGATAATACCCAAAGCCACTTGCCATAAAGGAATATCTGGTGGCATGATCAGTGCGTACAGCACTGAGGTAACAAAAAAGCCCTCATTGACGTCATGACCACGGGTAATAGCGAACAGAATCTCACAAGTAATACCAACGACAAAGGTGACGATATAAATCGGTAAGAACTGCATCGCCCCGTAAACAAAACAAGCCCAGATACTAGTCGGATCATAGCCCACCATGCCAGTGATGATAGTACGCCAGCCATCAGCCTGTAGACCAAGCTCAGCAATAGCGGTTAGCGCTTGGTGACCGACGTTGTACATGCCAAAGAACATCGCTGGAAAAGTACACATCCACACCGTAATCATAATGCGCTTTAGATCAATACCGTCGCGCACATGAGAAGAAGTAAAAGTCGTTGAATCTGGCTGACGCAAAAACGTATCGAACATCTCAAAGATAGGATAGTATTTTTCGTGCTTACCACCCTTAACAAAAGACGGCTCCATACGATCGAACATGTTGTGTAAAAATTTCATCGTGGTTAACCCTCCAGCTCAATGCGTGTCAAATTATCACGCAAGATATCGCTGTATTCGTATTTGCCAGGGGATACAAAGGTGCACAGAGCCAAATCTTCTTCATCAAGTTCTAAGACACCTAAGTCAACAGCAGTGATAATGTCTTCAACAATGAGCGCACGTAACAGCTGCGTTGGCAGATAGTCCTGCGGCATCACCTCTTCGTAAACGCCAATTGGCACCATCGCTCGCGGTGAACCATTAGTCGTCGTAGTGAAATTATATTTTTTCTTAAAAAACTGCGAGATATAAATAGGCAGCTTTGAGAAGCGATTTTTACCAGGAGTAAAGAAGTGAAATGCTGGACGCTCATGGCCTTCGGACAACACACTGACCTGGTCATGAAAACGACCCAAATAAGCGACATTGTCAAACACTTTGCGACCCGACAGTACTGAGCCTGAGATGATACGGTTATCATCACCGACCAGTTTGCCTTTAGTCAAAGCAGTAACGTCCGCGCCGCGCTCGGTTGCGACGAGATGCGGTGCTTTTACTGCAGGTCCTGCTAGGCTCAAGAGACGACGAGTATATAGACGTCCTGTGGTAAACAGCTTACCGATAGCAATCACATCTTGATAACCGATCGTCCAAACACTGACGCCGCGCATAAGCGGGTGCAAAAAGTGAATGTGCGTACCAGCCAAACCCGCAGGGTGCTTACCACTAAAGCTATGGTACTCAGTGACGTTATCGGTTGCCATATTGGTGGCAGGGGTCAAATGAGCATCGCCATGATGACAGACAAAGGTCTTTGGACTTAAGGTAGATAGAGCGGATAAACCATCGTTAAATGCTTGAGTCTGCTCATTGATCAATAGCATTGGATCAAAAGCTAATGGATTGGTATCCATGGCAGTGACAAAGATCGCTTGCGGACGCGCACCGATCTCAGGCGCACGGCTGTAAGGACGCGTACGAAATGCTGTCCATTCACCTGAAGCTAGTAATTGTTTCTCAATCACTTCAGAGTCAAGAGAAGCCAGCTGCCCAGAGTCAAAACGCTCAAACTCCACTTCTTCACCCTTAGGGTCGACAGCGATCACGAGACTCTCAAATACGCGGCGCTCACCACGTTTGATAGCGATGACTTTGCCAGCAGCAGGGGCAGTGTAGATGACGCCAGCACGTTTCTTATCTTCAAAAACGGGCTGACCTTTGGCTACGATGTCGCCTTCTTTGACGTTCATAGTAGGCTTCATGCCCACATAATCATAGCCAATGAGTGCCACATGTGTTGGTTGGTGCTCAGATATCTCGCGGGAGGGCTCACCGGTGATAGGCAAATCCAAACCTTTTTTGATGGTAATCATAGGCGAAAACTTAGTCCATAGTCCAAAACGATACCAGACATCCTGTTCGGCATATCGACAGTAGCAACTTTAACATTATTAAAAGCATTCAATTCTCTATCGATGACGCAAAACAGGAATTAAATGCTTTATATATACGCTTAAGTAGTACTATTAGATAAGATGATTAACGCTGATCTTAGACTCCTAAACAACACGTTAATGTCTTATACGAATTACCAAGTGGCGACTGGCTACCAAGGTATATGTTAGTATCTGCTATCTGAAAACAGGTTGATCGTTTTAAATAACAAACAGTCTATACATATAAAGTCTTTAAAATTGTCATGTCAGTTTGATTAGATAAGCAATCATCTGAATCAGTAAATGGTCAATGTGTATTATATGGAAACAAAGCTTATATAAATCAATAGCCTACAATAATATACTTGGCTAAAATTGTAAGGGTGTTATAAGCATATGCACAATAAAATCGATTATTAGTTAACCCATTTAATGATCTGAAAATCGAAAACTATTCAATGCCTATTTTGCAATTGAAATATTAGAAATTATCTAAACTATATCTGTATATAGTGTTCTTAATAGTCTCAAGCACGCTGCTATTATTTAGTTACTAGCATTTAATGGTCTTCAATAGATACCGAAAAGCGGTCTATAAAGACGGACACTTTTAGACAACTATATAGAAACATGTACAAATTTACCTAGGATTATACGCTAAATTAACCTAAAATTGCCAGTCAGTAACTCAATTTAGCTGATATTAGTCTTGATTTTAGATAGATAAACTTATGGTTATGAGTTAGGGCGTGTTTGATAATTCAACCGTGGCACTGACAGTGACTATTTTTTGAATGTTTAACACGCCCTAATCATCAGTAGTTTATTTTCTCTTGAGTACAAAACGTGATTTGAAAGTGCTAATAATCAGACTTAAACCATAAAACACCTGTTTAAACAGGATAATCAATATTCTTAATTTTGCTTGTTTTGCTAAAAATGTAAGACTTTTATAAGGAATGCTCTATGTGTGCAGTACCAGTAGCAGTACCAGTAATAATCCCAGCTATTGATCTTAAAGACGGCAAATGTGTTCGTCTAAAACAAGGACGGATGGAGGACGATACCGTGTTCTCTGATGATCCAGTTGCGATGGCAGCGCGTTGGGTGCATGAGGGTGCTCGTCGTTTGCATTTAGTAGATCTCAATGGTGCTTTTGATGGCGTGCCAGTTCATAAACAAGTCGTTCATGATATTGCCAAAGCTTTCCCTAATTTACCTATTCAGCTTGGCGGTGGTGTGCGTAATATGCGCACTATAGAGCAATACATTACCGCAGGTCTAACTTACATCATTATCGGTACCAAAGCCGTTGAAGACCCTGAGTTTGTCGCTGAAGCTTGTCGCGAGTTTGCAGGTCACATTATCGTAGGTATTGATGCCAAAGATGGCATGGTAGCGACCCACGGCTGGGCCAATGTTACGGATACTCGTGCCACTGAATTGGCTAAGCGCTTTGCCGATGTTGGCGTCTCCTCCATTGTTTATACTGATATCAACCGCGATGGTATGATGCAAGGCGTCAATGTAGAACAAACGGTCAATCTTGCCCGCGAAGGGGGTCTACCTGTTATCGCCTCTGGCGGCGTCACTGATATAAAAGATATTGAGTTGCTTAAGCCTTTTGGTGATTGTATCGAGGGTATTATTACTGGTCGTGCCATTTATGAGGGTACGCTAGACTTGGGCGAAGCACAGAACTACTTAGACGGTAAATAAGCATCGGGTTTAACCTGTCTTATTGCCTTCAATACTAGGTGACAAAGGATATCTATGGCAGCTTCTCCAAATCGCCTATCATTGGCTAAGCAATTGCTGGTTTATAGTCAAATACTGCTACTAAGCATGACTTTTGGCTTGCCAGCTTTAGCTGCTGAAGAAGCGTCTACTAGTACCTCTGATAAAGTATTAGCAGATACGGCCACAGCTTTAGGGCTACCAGAAGGCGCGTTGAGCTCCAATAAAGGGGCTGAAGCTGATCCTGAGAGTGGTGCAGCTGATAACAGTGAAGCAGGCGTAGCTCCCGTAGACTCAGTAAAGCCGCCACCTGTGATCAGTGGTGAGAGCACTAATAATGCACAGATAGAAACCACCCCAACCCCGCAAAAAGATAATGATATACGCGCTCGAATTAGCGGTATCTTCTCTGAGATTGACGGTCTGCAAGCGGTTACCGCAAGCGTGACGCAAGGTGTGGTTACCCTTGCAGGAGAGACCCCTAATGAGAAAAAAGCGCAACAAGCGATTAACCTAACCAATCGCTTAACCGATGTGGTTACAGTAGAAGACAAGATTGAGCGTACGCTCGATGTGCAGGACAACGTCAATACCGTATATCAAGGCCTAAAAAACCAAGTTAAGAACTTTATGAAAGCTTTGCCACTGATACTGGTCGGCTTAGTCATATTTGGCGTAGTGGCTTGGTTTGGCAGCTTTCTATCCAATCGTAAAAAGTTCTGGCAGCGCCTTACGCCCAACCCTTTTGTCGCTGAACTGCTATCGCAAACCGTTAAAGTCATTTTTATCATCTTTGGCTTAATATTAGCGTTAAGTTTGATTGGCGCAGAAACTCTACTTGGAACGCTGCTTGGTGGTGCTGGGGTTATCGGTATTGCGGTAGGTTTTGCGGTAAAAGACAGTATAGAGAATTATATAGCCTCCTTACTGCTTAGTATTCGCCAACCGTTTCGGGCTCGTGATCAAATCGTTATCAATGATAAGGAGGGCATTGTCGTGCGTTTGACGTCAAGAGCCACTATTTTGATGACTTTAGACGGTAACCAGCTGCGCATTCCTAATGCCGAAGTTTTCAAAGCGACTATATTAAACTATACCAAAAACCCTGAGCGCAGATTTACCTTTGAGCTAGGCGTTGATGCTAATGACGATCCACTAGCCGCGATTAAAGTGGGCTTAGATGCTCTACGCACTTTGGACTTCGTATTAGCCAAGCCTAAGCCAATCGCAATTATCACTAACGTTGGTGATTCAAATATTGTCCTTGAGTTTCAAGTCTGGGTTGACCAGACGCAGACAGATTATCCAAAAGCACGCAGTATCGCTATTCGTGAAACCAAGCACGCCTTAGAGAACACAGGCTTTAGCTTACCTGAACCTATTTACAAATTACGCTTCGATAGCAAAGTTGAAAAAGCACTTGAGCACCTACAAAGTAATAGCGGCGAGAATGCTTTACCCGAATTGACGGTTAAATCCATAATGCCTGACCAGACAGGTGCTAATATCATTAACAATAAAAATTCTGACGATCTGGAAAAACAACAAGCAAAAGCCCGTGCTAAGCAAATCTTGCAAGGGGCTGAGGCTGATGAAGTACTAGATGCTAGTCCTGATCAGAAGCTAAAGGAAAAGGTAGAACAAGAGATTGCGGATAATACAGGCGAGACGAATCTTTTAAATAAAAACAGTCCACAAGAATAGTACAAGATGAATCATCAAACTTAAGGTTGCAATTATGCAAAGAAAACACTTGATTGCTTTTACTCTAGCCACTATTTTTATGTTGCTTGGCTTTAACATGATTAATAACTACTTTCACGAAAAGGATAGAGCTGCGCTGTTGGATAAAGATGTAGCAGCAGTTACTGAGATAAGCTCATCTATTGCAAATGACACCACTGATGGATCAGTGGATATTGCAGCACAACCATTAGGCAAGCAACCTAAAGCGATTATTGATAATACTATTAGTCAAATTGAACAAGCTCAAAACGTTGAACAGCAGCGTCTTGAGCAGATGGATAATGCTCAATAGTGAGGTTTTATTGTAATTAACAAACGATAAAATTGTGCAAAAAAAAGGCTAACGATAACGTTAGCCTTTTTGTTTATTGTTTTGAGAGCTGTTTGAAAATCTAGTAAACTAGCTTTTTTTACTTTTACTACGAGTATTCTTTTTAGCGGGTGCTTTCTTAGCAGGACCTTTTTTGCTTTGATTCATCTCACTCGATTTGAGTTTTTCTTTTAGATCAAAATCTATCTGCAAGAGATCCATATTGACGCCAGCCACTTTTACTCGTACTGAGTCACCTAGGCCAAATAAGTTGCCTTTATCTTTACCGATAAGCTGCTGCTGCTTTTCATCATAGACAAAGTAATCATCGCCTACATTAGAGATATGTACCAATCCATCGATATACAGATCAGTCAAAGTCACAAATAAGCCAAAGCTTGTAACACTAGTGACCACACCTTCAAAGTCTTCACCGACATGATCTTTCATGTAATGGCATTTGAGCCATGACTCAACATAGCGTGATGCTTTTTCAGCACGGCGCTCAGTATCTGACGTTTGCGTGCCAGCACCATCGAGTGAAAAGTCCATAACAGGCTGTTGACTATTCGTCACTTTGGCTTTTATTGCCCGATGGAGCATCAGATCAGGATAACGGCGAATCGGTGAAGTAAAGTGACTGTATTCATCGTAAGCTAAGCCAAAATGACCGATATTATCAGGGGCATAGTTGGCCTGCATCATCGAGCGCAATAGCATACTATGGATACTGATAGCATCAGGACGCTCTTTAGTGGCTTCAATAATGCGCTGATAGTCTGCTTGTGTTGGGCTCTCCTCTGGGAAGGACAGGCCAAAGTTCTTGGCGTACTCATGAATACGCATGGACTTTTCGCCATCGGGCTTATCATGGTTACGATATAACACAGGCAACTCATGTTTTAGCGCAAAATTCGCCGCACAAGTATTAGCCAGCAGCATACACTCTTCGATCAGCTTATGCGCATCCCCTCGTGTACGCGGCACGATAGCTGCGATACCACCCGTCTCGTTAAATTTAATATAAGTTTCAACCGTTTCAAACTCCATCGCATGGCGCTCTTCACGTTTTTTCACCAGCAAGTCATAAAGCTGATGCAGCGTATCAACAGACTTTTTGACCTCTGCATTGCCCGTTAAAGACTTAGGAATACTAGCGTCTTTTGGATCATTAAAATAGTCATTGACTTGGTTATAAGTTAAGCGCGCTTGTGAGTTCATAACCGCAGGATAAAACTCATAGCCTGTCACTTTACCCGCGCGCGACACTTTAATATCAGCGACCATACACAAGCGGTCGACGTTAGGATTTAGTGAGCATAGACCGTTCGATAACACCTCTGGCAACATCGGTATAACGCGATGTGGGAAATATACCGAAGTACCGCGCTCATAAGCCTCTTTGTCTAGTGGCGAGTTCGGTGTGACATAATTGCTGACATCAGCAATAGCCACAAGCACTCGATAGTTACCACCAGAGCGCTTCTCTGCAAACACCGCATCATCAAAATCACGGGCATCTTCCCCATCTATAGTGACCAGGGGTATATTACGCAGATCAGTACGACCTTTTATATCTTTTTCGGTCGGCTCTTTATAGTCATTGGCTTGTTTAAGCGTCGCTGCGCTAAACTCAAAAGGAATATCGTAGTTCAGTAAAGTGGTCTCAATAATTAACTCACGATCATTATCATCGCTGAGCACTTCAGTAATCTTACCCGTCGCAAATTCGTGCTGGTTTGGCCAATCAATCACATCTACTTTGACAGGATAACCAAGCTTTACATCCATGGCTTTTACGTTGTCATCAGTAACGGTAATCGGCTGATGGTTGTTTGGGCTACCCAGCTCAACGCAATAGCCGTCTTCATCTTTAGCCAAGGTACCAATGAATTGGTTTTGTTGGCGCTCAACGACATCAACGATACGACCTTCTGTGCGACCACGATTGTCTGTAGAAGTGCCTACCGCTTCAACGGTATCGCCATTGAATACCCAGCGCATTTGCTTTTCGTGCAAAAACAAATCAGGCATATCACTTAGCAGTACAAAACCGAAGCCTTTAGCATGAGCTGAGACGGTTCCTGTGACAACATCGTGTTTGGTTACCGTACGAAAGCGCGAAGGGCGTCCTTCACGGGTAATTTGTCCATCGCGCACCATAGCTTTTAGTCGATTGGCTAGGGCTTCAATTTGATCTTCATCATCAATATTAAAGGCTTTTGCCAATTTTTGGTGCGTGGTTTCACCCAGCTCATTGATCGTGCCAATGATTAGCTCGCGACTAGGGATGGGGTTAACATATCTTTGTGCCTCACTTGAGGCGTTTGGATCATTCCAACTCATAAAGTACCGTATCTGTTTTTAGGATTATTGGTTTTAAGCTTATTAGCTCTGAAATTGTTAGCTCTAAACTTGCTAGCTCTAAAAATGTTAGTATGGCTATCTTAACACGAACATTCGCTTAATAGCTTATGTCAATTGTCCACATGTCATCGATAGCCTATTATTACTAAGTAAATGCGGTCTTTAGATATCGATATCAAGACCGTCTGATTTATTCGTTATCTTTTTACTATCCAGCTCTTTTGTAACCTCAAGCACTGTTGTTTGATTCGATTTATCCAAATACTTTTGAGCTTTGTCGACTTCAGTTGTCAAAGTATTGACCGTCTGCTTCATGTTCTCAAGCGCCTCAATCTTATAATTACTGATCATATCCATTGTGTCATAGACATTATTAAAAGCGTTTTGCAGTTTATCGAGCTCAATAGTACTACTGGTCGCCTGCTCATGAATCTCGCCAGACTGACGTTTGAGCATCGCTGAGGTTGATTCAATTAAGCTGCTAGTGGTTTTGTTCAAAGCAGTAATCTGATCTAATACTAGCTTTTGATTGGTCATCGCTTGCGCAACAATAACCGCCGTACGTAGCGCTGAAACGGTCGTTGTTGTGGCGCGATCGACCCCCTTTATCAGCTCCATATTATTACGGCGAATAGTATCTAAGGCTAAATAGCCTTGAACGTTGACGGCCAACTGAGTCAAAAAGTCGGTATTTTTTTGACGCACATAGAACAGCATCTCTTCTTTTATAATACGAGCCTTTTCAGGGTCGCTCGCTTCAATAGCATAGACCTTTTGCTCGAGTTGCTCATCGATTTTCTTTCCGACATAGACGTACTGGCGAATCGACTGCATGAGCTCCCACATATTGACTTTTTCTTGCTCGATCATGGCATTGTCTTTGAGCAGCTCATCCTTACCATTATATAGACTGGTCACCACCGCATTGATATGCGACTGTGCGGATTCATATTGACGAAAGTAATCTTGTACTTTATTACCAAAAGGAATGATGCCGAATAGCTTACGCGAGCTAGTTAACTGCTTTTTGCTAGGATCTAAATCCTCTACAATACCGCGCAAATCTGTCAATGACTTAGCAATAGGGGAGTTATCAAACAAGCTGTCGTTCAGGCTTTTAGCGGGTAGCTCAAGCATACGGTTAGAGACTTGCGCGGACTCTCGAATCTCTTTTGAGCCTAAGTTGTGGATAGATTGAACATTTTGCTGAAATTCAGGACTATGTACTGAATTATTTAGAACATGATCGACAAAGGCATCGACTTTAGCATCGAGCTCTGGGATTTGGCTTTCATCCAGCTTGACCATCTGATCCGCTTCGCTCTTTTGTACTTCTTTAACAGCAGCAGGCGGGGTTAACGAAATACTAGGCGCGGCTGCATTTTCAGGTGGGGTCAATTCTTGCATGGATATTCCTTTAATAGAGGGGATTAATTTTAAAAGGTCTACTATAAGCTTTATTATTATATTGGGGTTTGTTTACAATTAGATGATATATTCTGCTTTAGATTACCTTGTAATTATCAAGGTTAGAAGGCTGATTTTGTAAACTCGTTTATACGTGCTGCAACATGTTTTGCTCGGCGCAATAGTAAAAAACCATCAATACACGTACGCATATTGATGGTCAAAAAATAATACTAAATACTAACCCTAAGATTAGGGCAAGCATTTATCTTTTCTTAGTAGGCCCTAATAGCATACCCATCTGACGACCTTCCATCTTAGGGTATTGCTCAACATTTGAGATTTCAGCGGTGTCTTCGATAATACGATCAAGCTGCTTACGACCGATCTCTTGATGCGCCATCTCACGACCACGAAAGCGAATACTAATTTTAACCTTATCCTGATCTTCCAAGAAGCTAACGATTTTTTTCAGTTTTACCTGATAATCGGCCTCTTCAGTACTAGGACGCAATTTCATCTCTTTGAGCTGAGTTTGCTTTTGGTTCTTTTTAGCCTCTTTCGCCTTTTGCTTTTGATCATACAGATAATGTTTATAATCCATGATCTTGCACACGGGCGGCTTGGCATCGGGCACCAGCTCGACCAAATCTAAATTGTCTTCGCGTGCCGCTTTCATCGCGGTTTCGATATCGACTACGCCCATTTGCTCGCCGTCTTCTTTTACTAAACGGACTTCTTTGACGCTGATATCTTCATTAATGTTTAAACGATTCGACTGTTTAATAGGTATTACTCCTGATCTATTTTTGGGGTCTGTCGGCCTTTTTCGCTGACAGCTACATTTACTAAGGTAATAAACTCTGAGACACTCATCACGCCTAAATTCTCACCTTCGCGAGTTCGGACGTTGACCTTGCCTGATTCTACTTCTTTATCCCCTAATACTAACATATAGGGAATACGTTCTAATGTTTTCTCTCGTATCTTAAATCCAATTTTTTCGTTACGCAAGTCACTATTAGCACGCAGACCTGCATTTTTCAGCTCTTTTACCACGTTTTCGCAAGCTTCGGCCTGTTTATCAGTAATATTCATGACAACTACTTGTTGCGGCGCAAGCCAAACAGGCATCCAACCAGCATAGTTTTCGATGAGTATACCAATGAAACGCTCGAATGAACCTAAGATAGCACGGTGTAGCATAATAGGCACTTCACGTTCGTTTTGCTCATTAACGAATTCAGCGTCAAGACGTTCAGTCATATTAGGATCGACCTGAATAGTACCGCACTGCCAAACACGTCCTAAAGAGTCTTTGAGACTAAATTCAATCTTAGGACCATAAAAAGCGCCTTCGCCTGGCAAATAATCCCAATTGAGACCTGAGCTATCGAGCGCATCAGCTAGCGCTTTTTCTGCGAAGTCCCAAGATTCATCACTACCTACGCGCTTTTCAGGGCGAGTAGAGAGTTTCATAATGATGTCTTTAAAGCCAAAGTCTTCATAAACAGCTAAAGTCAGCTTAATAAAGTCTGCCACCTCCGCCTGAATCTGCGCTTGCGTACAGAAGATATGCGCGTCATCTTGAGTAAAACCACGTACCCGCATCAAACCATGTAGTGAGCCTGATGGTTCATTGCGATGACAAGAGCCAAACTCCGCCATACGTAGCGGCAAGTCGCGGTAAGATTTTAGACCTTGATTGAATACTTGCACGTGACAAGGGCAGTTCATCGGCTTTACCGCATAATCACGGCTTTCACTAGAGGTGGTGAACATATTGGTCGCATAGTTGCCCCAGTGACCTGAGCGCTCCCACAGACTACGATCAACGATTTGCGGGGTTTTGATCTCTTCATAGCCATTATCATTTTGTACTTTACGCATATATTGCTCAAGTACTTGATAAATTGTCCAGCCATTTGGATGCCAAAACACCATACCTGGCGCTTGCTCTTGCATATGAAACAAGTTTAAGGCTTTACCAATTTTACGGTGATCACGCTTCTCTGCTTCTTCAATACGTTGGATATAGGCTTTTAGCTGCTTTTTGTCTGCCCAAGCTGTGCCGTAGATACGTTGTAACTGTTCATTCTTCGCGTCACCGCGCCAATAAGCGCCCGACATCTTAGTGAGCTTGAATACTTTTAAGAATCGAGTGTTAGGCACGTGCGGGCCACGGCACATATCGACATATTCTTGATGATGATAGAGACCAAAGGCATCTTCGCCTGGCATATCATTAATCAGCTTAAGCTTATAATCCTCACCGCGCTCTTCAAATATTTTAATGACTTCATCGCGTGGGGTTATCTTCTTGATAACATCATAGTCTTGCTTAATAAGCGCCATCATACGCTTTTCGATTGCTTCCATATGCTCAGGCGTGAAGGGCGTCTCGCTAAAAATATCATAATAAAAACCATCGTCAATGACGGGGCCGATAACCATTTTTACCTCAGGATATAGCTGCTTGACCGCATGACCTAATAAGTGAGCGCAAGAGTGACGGATAATGTCGACACCATCATCATCTTTTGCGGTAACGATTTCGACTTTGGCATCGGCTACTATAGGATCGCTGGCATCTACTAGATGTCCGTCAACGCGGCCAGCTATCGTAGCCTTCGCGAGTCCTGGCCCAATACTTTCGGCCACTTGCATCACTGTAGTGTGACCGTCAAACTGTTTTACGCTACCATCGGGTAAAGTGATCGCTACCATAGTCTTAAATCCAATATTATTTATACGTTATCTAATGTAGACAACTATTTATTAAAGCAGAAAAACCGACACAAATGCCAGCCAAAGTATCAATATTATAGAGTTGGCGCTATTATAAACGATTTTTAGTAGCTATTCTTGCTATTTACTTATATCTAGTTTTCTCTATAGCATGCTATCTTATAGATAGATAGATAGATAGATAGATAGATAGATAGATAGTACTAGGACATCGAATCTATCGAAGCCAGTGGTAAAGTTATATCTACTTCATCGCTACTCGTTGATAAAGTTCTTCTATTATAAGAACTCTTCTATATAGAACACTATCCTATAAGAATGAAAACAAGATTAGCTATAATGTATAAACAGTACACGGATCAAAAAATCAACTTTACTATATATAGAGGCAAATTGGCTGATAACTAGAGTAAAGGAAGTGATCAATAAAGCAGTGACAAAGCATCCGTAACTAAAAGCGTAGGCAATAGAAAATAAAAGATATCGTAAAGCATTGATAAAACTATAAATATCAAATTAACTGAAAATAACCTTAATAATCTTTAACAAACCGCTTGACGCTTATCCAGAACTACGTATAATGCCACCCAGTCGAGAGGGAAGGCGGATTGGGAAAGTGGTTTACCACTTACTATTAATAGCGAAGCTATTAACCAATCAGCTGATAGATTGAATGTTAAAACCAACTACCTAGGTAGCATGATAAAAACATTCAAACTAAATAAAATAAACTCTTGACAACATAATTAAAGCGTCTATAATACGCACCTCATCAAGACGAGCTAGAAGTTAAACACTAAGAGATATTAGTGATAATGACAGCAAATCGGATGAAACAAATTATAAAGAAATAAAATAAAAGCTTGACAGACTTATCGATTGTGTTATGATAGTCAGCTCGCTAAACAGCATAAGCCACATGGTTTAGAGCCGAATAGCTAGATAAGAATACTGATACAAACTACTTACTGGACGACAGAAGTGGTTACTATTTAAAAGCTTAACTAAAGAACAACTTGTGTGGATTTTTGCTGAGATAGGGTGCATAAATAAAGTTGGTTGAGACTTCTTTTCGGAGTTGATTCTAACTATAAAAATTTATCATCTAAGACAGCAGAAAAACTCAAAGTTAATTCATTACGAACATAATTTTTAGCGATTTTGCCAGAATAGATGAGCCAAGTTTAGTGACCTCTTTAAAGGGTTACATAGCAAGATTAAACTGAAGAGTTTGATCATGGCTCAGATTGAACGCTGGCGGCAGGCTTAACACATGCAAGTCGAGCGGAAACGATACTAGCTTGCTAGTAGGCGTCGAGCGGCGGACGGGTGAGTAATACTTAGGAATCTACCTAGTAGTGGGGGATAGCACGGGGAAACTCGTATTAATACCGCATACGACCTACGGGAGAAAGGGGGCAGTTTACTGCTCTCGCTATTAGATGAGCCTAAGTCGGATTAGCTAGATGGTGGGGTAAAGGCCTACCATGGCGACGATCTGTAGCTGGTCTGAGAGGATGATCAGCCACACCGGGACTGAGACACGGCCCGGACTCCTACGGGAGGCAGCAGTGGGGAATATTGGACAATGGGGGCAACCCTGATCCAGCCATGCCGCGTGTGTGAAGAAGGCCTTTTGGTTGTAAAGCACTTTAAGCAGTGAAGAAGACCATATGGTTAATACCCATATGCGATGACATTAGCTGCAGAATAAGCACCGGCTAACTCTGTGCCAGCAGCCGCGGTAATACAGAGGGTGCAAGCGTTAATCGGAATTACTGGGCGTAAAGGGAGCGTAGGTGGCTCGATAAGTCAGATGTGAAATCCCCGGGCTCAACCTGGGAACTGCATCTGAAACTGTCGTGCTAGAGTATGTGAGAGGAAGGTAGAATTCCAGGTGTAGCGGTGAAATGCGTAGAGATCTGGAGGAATACCGATGGCGAAGGCAGCCTTCTGGCATAATACTGACACTGAGGCTCGAAAGCGTGGGTAGCAAACAGGATTAGATACCCTGGTAGTCCACGCCGTAAACGATGTCTACTAGTCGTTGGGTCCCTTGAGGACTTAGTGACGCAGCTAACGCAATAAGTAGACCGCCTGGGGAGTACGGCCGCAAGGTTAAAACTCAAATGAATTGACGGGGGCCCGCACAAGCGGTGGAGCATGTGGTTTAATTCGATGCAACGCGAAGAACCTTACCTGGTCTTGACATATCTAGAATCCTGCAGAGATGCGGGAGTGCCTTCGGGAATTAGAATACAGGTGCTGCATGGCTGTCGTCAGCTCGTGTCGTGAGATGTTGGGTTAAGTCCCGCAACGAGCGCAACCCTTGTCCTTAGTTACCAGCGGGTTAAGCCGGGAACTCTAAGGATACTGCCAGTGACAAACTGGAGGAAGGCGGGGACGACGTCAAGTCATCATGGCCCTTACGACCAGGGCTACACACGTGCTACAATGGTAGGTACAGAGGGCAGCTACACAGCGATGTGATGCGAATCTCAAAAAGCCTATCGTAGTCCAGATTGGAGTCTGCAACTCGACTCCATGAAGTAGGAATCGCTAGTAATCGCGGATCAGAATGCCGCGGTGAATACGTTCCCGGGCCTTGTACACACCGCCCGTCACACCATGGGAGTTGATTGCACCAGAAGTGGGTAGCCTAACCTTAGGGGAGGCGCTCACCACGGTGTGGTTGATGACTGGGGTGAAGTCGTAACAAGGTAGCCGTAGGGGAACCTGCGGCTGGATCACCTCCTTATAGACGCATCCACTTGGCAAGAATTCACAACAAGTTGTTCTTTAGTTAGCTTAAATATTAGCATGAGGTATATGCCTCTTACAGGCCTGTAGCTCAGCTGGTTAGAGCACCGTGTTGATAACGCGGGGGTCGGCAGTTCAAGTCTGCCCAGGCCTACCATTTTATTACGGGGCCATAGCTCAGTTGGTAGAGCGCCTGCCTTGCACGCAGGAGGTCAACGGTTCGACTCCGTTTGGCTCCACCATACATTAATAAATGCTGATATAGACAATGAGTATAAATAGAAACAAATGATTCACTTTACCTGAGGGTAAGATTGATTATTTCTTTCTGTTTTATACAGAGCTTACGACTCGACGAGAGCGTAGGAACTATTTAAAAACATAGATATGAGTCTGGGTTAGAAAGAGCGTGTTCACGCGTTTTTTTCTAACCTTAATAACTCACCTCTTAACGACATCAGTTGTTATCCCAGGGGTGGGTTATTAAAAAAGTAAAGAGAACTGAATCAAGCGTATAAATTAGGTGATATCGTTATAATTGCTGACAAAGACCCTTTGGGGTTGTATGGTCAAGTAATTAAGCGCACATGGTGGATGCCTTGGCAGTCAGAGGCGATGAAAGACGTGACAGCCTGCGATAAGCTTCGGGGAGGCGGCAATATCCTGTGATCCGGAGATTTCTGAATGGGGAAACCCACCTATCATAAGATAGGTATTCCATACTTGTATGGGAAGCGAACGAGGGGAAGTGAAACATCTCAGTACCCTTAGGAAAAGACATCAAATGAGATTCCCCAAGTAGCGGCGAGCGAACGGGGAGAAGCCGATTGTTTCTAGAATAGAAGAACAGCGTGGGAAAGCTGACCGTAGTAGGTGATAGTCCTGTATTTTAAATTCTAGAGATGACATATTAAGTAGAGCGGGACACGAGAAATCCTGTTTGAAGATGGGGGGACCATCCTCCAAGGCTAAATACTCCTGACTGACCGATAGTGAACCAGTACCGTGAGGGAAAGGCGAAAAGAACCCCTGTGAGGGGAGTGAAATAGAACCTGAAACCGTGTGCGTACAAGCAGTGGGAGCCACCTTGCGTGGTGACCGCGTACCTTTTGTATAATGGGTCAGCGACTTATATTCTGTAGCGAGGTTAACCATTTAGGGGAGCCGTAGGGAAACCGAGTCTTAATAGGGCGTCATAGTTGCAGGGTATAGACCCGAAACCGAGTGATCTATCCATGAGCAGGTTGAAAGTGTCGTAACAGACACCGGAGGACCGAACCCACTGTCGTTGAAAAGCCAGGGGATGACTTGTGGATAGGGGTGAAAGGCTAATCAAACTCGGTGATAGCTGGTTCTCCCCGAAAGCTATTTAGGTAGCGCCTCGGACGAACACCATTGGGGGTAGAGCACTGTTTCGGCTAGGGGGTCATACCGACTTACCAAACCGATGCAAACTCCGAATACCGATGAGTGATATCCGGGAGACACACAGTGGGTGCTAACGTCCATTGTGGAGAGGGAAACAACCCAGACCGCCAGCTAAGGCCCCAAATTCCTAGTTAAGTGGGAAACGAGGTGGGAAGGCATAGACAGCTAGGAGGTTGGCTTAGAAGCAGCCATCCTTTAAAGAAAGCGTAATAGCTCACTAGTCGAGTCGGCCCGCGCGGAAGATGTAACGGGGCTCAAACTAGGAGCCGAAGCTGCGGATTTGAATTTGTTTTCAAGTGGTAGGGGAGCGTTGTGTAAGCCTGTGAAGGTGTGTCGTAAGGCATGCTGGAGGTATCACAAGAGCGAATGCTGACGTGAGTAACGATAATGCGAGTGAAAAGCTCGCACGCCGGAAGATCAAGGGTTCCAGTCCAACGTTAATCGGGGCTGGGTGAGTCGACCCCTAAGGCGAGGCCGAAAGGCGTAGTCGATGGGAAATCGGTTAATATTCCGATACTTGTTTATAATGCGATGGAGGGACGGAGAAGGTTATGTCAGCCTGGCGTTGGTTGTCCAGGTGAAAGGATGTAGGCTTGTGGCTTAGGTAAATCCGGGCTACAACAAGGCTGAGATCTGATAGCAAGCTGTACTTGTACAGTGAAGTGGCAAATACCATGCTTCCAGGAAAAGCTTCTAAGCAATAGTTATAAACGAATCGTACCCTAAACCGACACAGGTGATCAGGTAGAGAATACCAAGGCGCTTGAGAGAACTCTGCTGAAGGAACTAGGCAAAATGGTACCGTAACTTCGGGAGAAGGTACGCTGCTGATGGTGATAGGACTTGCTCCTTGAGCTGTTGGCAGTCGCAGATACCAGGCTGCTGCAACTGTTTATTAAAAACACAGCACTCTGCAAACACGAAAGTGGACGTATAGGGTGTGATGCCTGCCCGGTGCTGGAAGGTTAATTGATGGGGTTAGCGTAAGCGAAGCTCTTGATCGAAGCCCCAGTAAACGGCGGCCGTAACTATAACGGTCCTAAGGTAGCGAAATTCCTTGTCGGGTAAGTTCCGACCTGCACGAATGGCATAATGATGGCAGCGCTGTCTCCAGCAGAGACTCAGTGAAATCGAAATCGCAGTGAAGATGCTGTGTACCCGCGGCTAGACGGAAAGACCCCGTGAACCTTTACTACAGCTTTACATTGAACTTTGACCTGACTTGTGCAGGATAGGTGGGAGGCTTTGAAGCCAGCACGCTAGTGTTGGTGGAGCCAATCTTGAAATACCACCCTGGTCATGTTGGGGTTCTAACTCAGGTATAACAGTACCGAGGACAATGTATGGTGGGTAGTTTGACTGGGGCGGTCTCCTCCTAAAGAGTAACGGAGGAGTACGAAGGTGCGCTCAGACCGGTCGGAAATCGGTCGTAGAGTATAAAGGCAAAAGCGCGCTTAACTGCGAGACCCACAAGTCGAGCAGGTACGAAAGTAGGTCTTAGTGATCCGGTGGTTCTGTATGGAAGGGCCATCGCTCAACGGATAAAAGGTACTCTGGGGATAACAGGCTGATACCGCCCAAGAGTTCATATCGACGGCGGTGTTTGGCACCTCGATGTCGGCTCATCTCATCCTAGGGCTGAAGCAGGTCCTAAGGGTATGGCTGTTCGCCATTTAAAGAGGTACGCGAGCTGGGTTTAGAACGTCGTGAGACAGTTCGGTCCCTATCTACCGTGGGCGTTGGAAATTTGAGAGGAGCTGCTCCTAGTACGAGAGGACCAGAGTGGACGAACCACTGGTGTTCGGGTTGTCATGCCAATGGCATTGCCCGGTAGCTACGTTCGGATGGGATAACCGCTGAAAGCATCTAAGCGGGAAGCCCACCTCAAGATAAGATTTCCCTAAAGAGCCGTTGAAGACTACGACGTTGATAGGCAGGGTGTGGAAGCACAGCGATGTGTGTAGCTAACCTGTACTAATTGCTCGTTTGGCTTGACCATACAACACCCAAGTGGTTTTGTATATAAAGCATTATATCGATATCACCTTATCCTTGATTCAGTTAGGATAGTGATACTTAGTCAAATAAGTAAAACACAGACTCATATCTAACCCCCTTTGCTGACGACAATAGCAAGACGGAACCACCTGATCCCTTCTCGAACTCAGAAGTGAAACGTCTTAGCGCCAATGGTAGTGTGGCTCCGGCCATGTGAGAGTAGGTCATCGTCAGCTCTCTATTCTAAAAAGAGTCATCCTTAACGGGGTGGCTCTTTTTTTTACCTTTGATTTAGTCATCACCCTGTGACCTACGCAGCTATTCCTAGTTAAAGGAATAGCTCTTGCGAACCTAAAATTGACATGCAATTTTTTAACGGTTCTCAGGTCATCGTCAGCTCCCTATTCCTTAAACCCCCTTTGACTGATGCCATAGGGGGTTTTGTTTGGTTGCAGTTTTATATCGATTCATAAAACTTATAAAGCTGCTAATGTTAAAATATTAGATACTTTTAAGTTACATTAGTGCCAACAAGTGTAGAATAGCATAAGTTGAGGTTTCATCTTTATATCTTGAGTACAGGTTATTAATATTTGTTATAGTCCAACTTATAGAAGAGCTTATATGAACAGTTATAAATACTTTTTCATTTATGATCGGAATAATAATATTATCTATGGAGAGTGTATTGTTTGGAAATGTGGGGAATTTGACTTAACTGAAGAGACTGATTTAACAATCGGTTTAAAACAAAGGTTTAAAGCTAGATTCATTGCTGCAAGCCAAAAAATTAATTTCATACATCAACAGAGGAAAAAAATAGAAATTATTGAAGGAATTTCGTTTAACTATGAAAAGGAATACAATGATTCCCTTACACTACGTTCAGATGAGACGATTTACAATCCACTAATAGATCGATGTAGCAAAATATCAATGTTTACTGGCCATCAAATAATAGGTGATGAGTATCAAAATTGGATTATTGAGCACAAGAATCTTTTAAAAGATATTAAAAAAAGATTTGATCTTGATTTTTCAAGTCGACCAGAATTGATCAACTCGTTTACTTTCTATAATCCTGCTCGAATTGTTGTAAAACCTAAATTCATTGATAAGCCTGCTTCAGGTGAGGATAGAGAGCCAACTAAGTTAAACGTGACTTTCTATGATGAGTTTAATACTTATACTCAAGCAGATTATATTATTACAGGATATTTTGAAGAAACAGAATCGCAAACTGTGGAAGGTAAAATATTAGATGGTAAATTGACTGTTGATTTTCACGCAAGCCCTTATGAACTTGAAATCAAAATAATAGATCAAGGAATAGTGGTCTATAACAGTAAGCACGGCTTTATTAGAAGCGTAAAAATTAGAAGTAAAGTCTTAGGAGATACAGTAGCACTAGAAAACGGTTCTATTATCTCAAAATATAGTGAATTAAATATGACTGTAGGTAAAGAATAGTGACTAGCTTAAGAGACATGATAGCTGATCGTAAAAGTTCATTGGTTAGTAAATCTAATTCATGTATTCCGAAAACCTTAAGCGACAACCCTTTTGAATATGTAGTGACTCTTTTTAACAGCATTACAGTCAATTTGCCAGAAATTGAAAAAATATCAATTATTGATCCATATATCTTGCCACTAGATTTGGATAACCTTACATCTTTATTCGGTGGCAGTGGAAATATTAATCTTGAAATCATATCAAAATTTGACTCTGTAAATGGTGACGATGGAAAAATAGATAGAAAAATGAAAATTAATGACCGAAAGTCGTATCTAATAAGGAACGGCTTACTGAAAAGCATTGAGTTAATTCACTCAAAAGAATCCATGCATGATAGGTATTATATTTATTGGAGTGAGGGTTTGATGGTTAAAATATTTTATATTGGTGGATCTATTGGTCAAAGATTTGATGATTACATAGGTATTGTAGAAATTTCAGACAAATTTATGCTAAATAATATAGCAAAATATTATGATAAATTAATATTTAACAAGATTGATTTTCTTAAGGCTTAATAATGAGTATATCTTTATCTATCGTGCCGCGTACAAAGGATATGAGTGAAGTAGATTGGTTTCTTAAGACTCGAAATTATATATCAAAGTATGGATTATACGATGCTTATAAAACTATTTATAATGTAGAACCAGAAGGCATTCCTACAGTCAATGAAATGGTAGAAGTTCTTTCAGACGATGAGGATAGAGATATTAAGGTTACACTTAAAATCGTATCTCATGAATTCGATAAAAGATGTATAGAGGAATATCTTAATGTAGAGCCAACTAAAAAATTAGGAATAGCATTAGCAATTGAGCTTAGAATGCTAATGCACATAATAAATCTTGCTGAAGATTCTGACATTTTTCTATATTTAACTGAATATACACTTAATGGAGAAGAGCTTTCTTTAATCATTCAGAGTGGATTGATGAGAAATCTTTCAAAGAGAATAATCGATAAAAGCCAAGTTATGTATACAACCTTAGTAGATAATTTTGAAAAATTATTAAAAGTCGATGACTGTGGAGTAATAGATTGCGATTTTATTTCTGGATATATTGAGCATTCAAACTTTTATGGTGAAAATAAATTATTGAAATATATTCTAGAGTCATATACTGATGTACATCCTCTATTTAAAAATCTTTATTGTCTCAAATGGGATCCTTTTACTAAATCTCGTAGCTACAGCCATTGGCTAAAAGTAGTTAATCGGATGAATGATATTTCAAGGTATTATTTGAATATAAGTGGCAAAACTAACAATATTAATGATAATAGACATTATGTTAGTGAGTTTATGAAATTTAGGACTATTTTTGCTGATATTTAATGAGTAAGCTACTATATTGTCGAAACAAAACTCGTTATTAACTCTAGTTTAAAATTAATGAATTAATTTAAGAGTCTAAAACAACTCACCAACCTCAACCACCTCCTCAAAATCAAAGCCTAGTTGCTGACCTTTCAGTTGCCGCATCTGTTCAATACGCTGTTTACGTCCTACGATTAATCTAAGTACTTCACGACGCTGCTCATTGCTCATACTTAGCCATAGCTGACGCTCCGTGCGACTGCGCAGGCAGCCAAAGCAATAGCCCTTTTTATTGCTCGTGCAGACGCTAACACAAGGATTTGCGATATCAAATAATTCGATTTGTTGGGTCATGGCGATACCACGCTCGTTCTGCTGTCTCTAGATACATAATACTTTAGTTTTATAAAAAGTTCACTTATGCAGAAATAGCCAAATTACTAGCGCCATTGTGCCACTTAAGACTATCAGTGTGCCATATTGTTATTATTGTCATTGATGCCTACGTGCTATTCTCTTTAGCATCGACTTTGTTTTATAAAAATATGACAATTCTAATAAGCGAGACCATACATGAACCTTATCTATATTCATGGCTTAGATAGCGATGCCAATTCTACTAAAGGTCTATTATTAGACGAGTATTGCCAACAGCATCACCCTGATATCACCGTACATCGTCCTGATCTAAACCAACCGCCACAAGTAGTATTCGATAAGCTAATACATCTAGTAGAAGAGTTGGGTAAAGGCTCTAAAGTTGTGTTAGTAGGCAGCTCGTTAGGCGGTTACTTTGCCACTTTAGTTAGTAATCAAACAGGCTGTCCTGCGCTACTTATCAACCCTAGCACCCAACCACATATTACCCTACAGCGCTTTGATGCTGACAAAAGCGTAGCAGATGCTCCAAAGGCAGTTAGCCACCAAAATAAGGTGCTGCATACTACTGATGGTGGCTGGGCATTGACTAAAGCTGACTTACAATGGTTTACGCGTCACACCTTATCAACCGTTGAAAATCCAAGCGACGTTGAAGTCATGATCAAGAAAGGAGACGAATTACTCGATGCCAACTTATCAGCCGCGTTTTATCGTCAGCAAGGCGCTACCGTGACCCTACAAGCAGGTGGTGATCATCGCTTTAGTGATTTTGAGGCACATTTATCAAAAGTGCTAGAAATTTTAAAACAGTTATAGTGAGCGCTGTTCATTTAAGAGACGACATTATATGACGCAAGCTATTGACTATCAGTGCTGACAGCCCCATTTTTAGCTATAATAGAGTAATAGAATTAGTAGTTTATAAAAATTAAGGATAGCATTTGTGAGTCAATATACCGCGCAATCATTAGAAGTTTTGGAAGGACTAGAGCCTGTTCGTCGCCGCCCAGGTATGTATACCGACACTACGCGCCCGAACCATTTGGCGCAAGAAGTGATCGATAACTCAGTCGATGAAGCCTTAGCAGGCTATGCTAAAACGATCAAAGTACAGCTCTATGAGGACGGCTCGCTATCGGTAGAAGACGATGGTCGTGGTATGCCAACCGATATCCATCCTGAGTTTAAGCAAACAGGAATTGAAATTATATTAACCCGTTTACATGCGGGTGGTAAGTTTTCGACTTCTAATTATCAAGTATCAGGTGGCTTGCATGGCGTGGGTATCTCAGTGGTCAATGCTTTGTCGACACGCTTAGAAGTCACCGTATGGCGCGACGCTACTCAGTATGATATGGCGCTAGAGAATGGCGCACCAGTTACTGGTTTAGTAGAATCAGTCAGCCCTAATAAGCGCAAGCGTGGTACTAAGGTGCGCTTTTGGGCGGATGGTAGCTTCTTTGATACGCCTAAATTTAACATCAAACAGCTCAAACATAACCTCAAGGCCAAAGCCGTATTAGCCGCTGGTCTAACGATTGAATTCGTTGATGATATCAATAATGAAAAAATTGTTTGGCAGTTTACTGATGGTGTAGTTGAATATTTAGCAGAGCAACTAGATGGTTTAGAGACGCTACCTGATGTGCCTTTTTATTATGATCATGAGGCCGTCGAGGGCGAACGTGCAGGCATTACTTTTGCTTTATCTTGGTTGCCTGAGGGCGGCACGCCTGTGCAGGAGAGCTACGTTAACCTCATTCCTACGGCTCAAGGCGGTACGCATGTCAATGGCTTGCGTACCGGTATCTTAGAGGCGTTACGCGAGTTTTGTGATATTCATAACTTATTGCCACGCAGTGTTAAGCTGACTGCAGAAGATGTATGGGATGGGGTTAATTACATCTTATCGCTCAAGTTCTCTGAGCCGCAATTTTCGGGTCAGACCAAAGAGCGTTTATCGAGTCGAGAAGCGGCTGGCGCGGTGCAAACTTTAGCTAAAGATGCCTTTAGCTTATGGCTGAATAAACATGCGGATATAGGTGCGCAAATTGCAGAGTTGGCAATTAACAAAGCAGGTCGTCGCCTAAAATCTGCCAAAAAAGTTGCTCGCAAGAAAATCACTCAAGGCCCAGCTTTACCCGGTAAGCTGGCGGATTGTCGTGGTGACTTGCGTGATGGGGCAGAGCTGTTCTTGGTAGAGGGTGACTCTGCTGGTGGCTCAGCTAAGCAAGCGCGTGACCGTCATTATCAGGCGATATTACCCTTGCGTGGCAAGATTCTCAATACGTGGGAGGTGTCCTCAGATACGGTGCTATCAAGCCAAGAAATCCATGATATTGCTATCGCTATCGGGGTTGATCCTGCCTCGGATGATTTGTCTGAGTTACGTTATGACAAGGTTTGTATTCTTGCCGATGCCGACTCTGATGGTTTACACATTGCCACGCTGATTTGCGCATTGTTTGTGAAGCATTTTCCTGCGTTAGTTGATGCAGGGCATTTGTTTGTCGCGATGCCGCCACTGTATCGAGTTGATGTTGGTCGTGAGGTGCATTATGCGCTGGATGAGAGCGAGCTTGAGCATATATTAGCCAATGTGCCTGGCAATAAAAAAGCGCAGATTACTCGCTTCAAAGGCTTGGGTGAGATGAGCGCTGAACAATTGCGTGAGACCACGATGAATCGCGATACGCGTCGATTGGTACAGCTCGATATGGATGATATGGTATTGACCAATAGCGTAATGGATATGCTCTTAGCCAAAAAACGCTCTGCCGATCGCAAGACATGGCTTGAGCATAAAGGTAACTTGGCAGATATCGCTTTATAAGCTATGCGTTTTAAAACTCAATCTACTATAGCAGCGCTGATCAAATTTCATCCTTAAATACTGTTAAATATTTTGCTAATTATGGCAAATATTAATTCAGTGAACAGGTGTAAATGTTATGATGAATTAATTCTTTTTTTATAGTGCTGCTATGTTCTCTAAACCTACCGCCCGTTCTCAAGCGACTCGCTCTAAAATATTACCTAAGTTACGTAGAAAGGACTTAGGTAACCTTGTGCCTAAGCGTAATGGCACTATTGTACCGCCAATATCATCATGGCTAATGAAGGTAGCAGGGTGGCGTACGGTTGGTGAGATACCTAATATCTCGCAAGCCGTTGTCTTAGCCCTACCGCATACTTCTAATGTTGACGGTGTTTATGCGTTGCCTAGCCTATTTGCGCTGGATATAAAGATCAGTATTATGGGTAAGCATACGCTATTCAAAGTACCTGTACTTAAGCAACTATTGACTTGGACGGGTATCATACCGATTAATCGTAGTATCAAAGGCTCAGTGCTGCAAGCCAGTATCGATAAGTTTAAGACGGGCGAGCCGTTGTTTTTGGGATTATCGCCTGAGGGCACGCGCGACTATACTCAAAGCTGGAAGACAGGGTTTTACTATTTAGCAGTTGGCGCTAATGTGCCAATCTTGCCAGTAGCGCTTGATTATAATACCAAAGAGGTGCGGTTTTTGACCCCTGTATATCCTACAGGGGATATCGAAGCGGATCTACCAAAAATCTATGAGCAGTATCGCGGCGTGATACCTCGTCATCCTGAGCGTCTGTCAAAGCCGCTACAGGATATTAATAATAGTACCGATTAGATGAGACTCTTCTCTCTAATTATTCTTGTGCTAGGCTGCTAATACCATGCCGAATGAGTTTTGATTAGTAGAAGATCTTTTATTGGTAATCATGTATTCAAGGCACTAATACCACCGTCGATAGGCAAATTAACCCCCGTTATCATCGCAGCATCGTTACTCGCCAAAAATACAATGGCACTGGTAACGTCGTTAGGCGTTGCTGTTTTTCCTAATGGACAATGTGTGACGAAAGGGTTAGAGCTGGTATCTGTTGTGACTAGACCTGCCGCGACAGCATTGACACGTACGCCACTTGCAGCATTTTTTAAAGCTAATTCTTTTGTGGTTTTGTCAAAGTTATCTTTTTCGGCATAATAAGCATCAAGGTTCCAATCACTTGGTATATCTGTAAGTGTGGTAACATTAACGATATTACCTTTGGTCTTTATGAGTTCTGGAATGACAGACTGATGAATGCCAATTTCAGTATCTATATTGACCAGTACATCGATGTGGCCATACTTTTCGAGCACATGCTTTATCATCTCTTCGATCTGTGAAGATTCATTGACCTTGCAAGTTACAGTAAGGTGATTGCCTGTATTGATCCAAGTATGATCCTGTGGAAGATCTTTATAGATGTATTCTAATAAATCATGATTGATACCAACTAATACACAATTGGCTTCTTCTTTGGCAAATTTGAGCGCTGTTGTGCGTCCAATATCAGAATCTGCGCCAGTAATAATGACCACTTTATCGTTAAAACGTTTCATAATTTTTAATCCCTGTTATCATAAAAATTTCGTTATAGCATTAGGGTTATAAGTACCACATGATATATCAATATAACGGCTGAAATAAGCTGGTTATACAAATAAAATTTAGCAAATGGTTGTTTTAAATAGGGTTCGTGTTTAATCCTATTTGTAAACTCATTTCATCATACCAAGTCATAGCTGTGAAAGCGATATAAGCCCAAGTAACACTACCGTTTATAAATAGAGGTCTTACTACTTCTTTATTTATTTTCAATTTATAACATGAGGTAAGCGCTGTGCCTGAACTGTTACCAACCGACTCCGACATTAGCAAAAAAATAAATGAGTTAGCTTGCTATGAGCAGATCGACGCGGAGCCTATTGCTGTTTTGGCAATGAGCAATTTAGAGGATAACTGCCAGCTGCAACAGTCCAGCTATTTATTGCCATCAGGAACGTTACGTTTATTAAACGGTACCTTGCATTTGCCTGCCGCGGCTAGTAAGGGCGCTATCGAAGGCGCACGCCAAGCCGTCATCAAGTCCGCACTAGCTTGGCAAAAGCGCTGTGTGCAAAAGAATGAACAAGATGAGCAGTCCTATTGCGTGCTCATCATCGATATCAGGCTCGATGATGCGCTAGCTAATACGTTCAAGACGAACAAAAAAAGCTCGCAGCAGTTAAGCCATAGCTTTGGTGCAAGCTACTTTATGGAAGAGCTCGTATTAGATATTAGTGAAACCAGCGGTGCATTACAAGTCTTTAGCTGGCAAGACTGGCAGGCGGCACTAGCGACTCTAAAGACCCCTTGTGATCTATGGCGATTTTTGAGCTATCATATCGAGCAGCTGCAAGATTCAATCACTAGAGGCATCGCAACATTTGACTCTGAAAAAAAGCTATTACAGCAGTTTAGAAACAGTACTAAATTGTTTGCCCAAGCTATCAGCGTAGATAATGCAGTCATTAGTTATGCTATTCAAGACAAGCCTAATGCTGCGCTCATCACTATGAGTTTGGCGCAAAAGCAAGGCAGTGCGACCGCGCAGATGTATCAGCAGCATATGCAACAGGCCGCTATGCTGTGGTCGCAGCTGAGCACACAGATGATTGAGCTTACTTATGAGAAGCTTGAAGGTTCTAACAACGTCAAAGCTACTAGCCTTGAGGCTAATAACAGTGATAAAGTCGCCGCTATGTCGGCTAAGCAGTGGCAGCAGCAGCTACTAGATGAGTCACTGTTTTCACGGCATGAGCTGGTGCGTACGATATATAAACACCCTAAGCAATCGGCTGTGATGATAGAGCAGGGATATGTAGTGCATCAGCACTCCTATGAGAGTCTAGGACGACACTATGTGTTAATATTCTATGGTCAAGGAGCCAATGCGCAGCAAAGTCGGCAAAAGATTCAACCTAACTTAGCCACCGTCGCCCAAGAAGTAGCCACACGCCTGCCACTAGAGGAGTTACATCACGTTATTGTGATGGGTATAGACTTTATAGGAGATGAAGAAGGTACTTTTATCGATATAGATCTATGGATTCAACCTATTGTTGCGATGACTGCCAAAGAGCGTCAGCTGACTAAGCAATTGCAGCGGTTAAGTCAGCAACAAAAACCTAAGCAGACGATAGAGAAAAAGAGCCAAGTTAACTCTAAGTTGACACCTAATCTTAAGCTGCCAAGCTTGAACCTTAGCCTTACTGTTCCAGCAAATACTCCTAATGATTAACATTCAAAGAGCGTTACTGGTTGTCTTAGTCAATCGTATTACGACAGCATTATTATAGTTAAAATGCCGCACAAAAAAAAGACAGCCTAGGCTGTCTTTTTTATATTTACGAAAAGATTTATAATTTACTTATTAGTGTCGTCAATCAGACCGCTACTAGGTGATGAGCCATTGTTAGCGTCATTATTGATGTCTACTGTATTGGTATTAAGATCACTAGTATCTACCGTGTCCGTACGCAGATCAGTAGCTGATGCACTTGGAGTCATTGAAGTACTAGGCGCTGTAGGCGTGTTATCGCTCACAGACTCTTTAACTTTTTCTTCAGTAGATTTGCTTGGTTGTAGCGCTGATTTAGCTTTTGCTTTCTTGCTTTCTTCATCCATTTTGTCTTGCATTTTGCTCAATAGACGAGCAGCAGCATCGCGACCACCTAGACCGAAAGATAGTGCGAAAGCAACGGCAACGGCGCCTAGCGTCAGACCGAAGGCTAGATTAACGATAGAATCAGCGATACCCATGGCTTTTAAGCCCATAGCCAGCACTAAGCCCATGATCAATACACGAACGATATTGGCTAAGAATTGTGAGCCTTTTTCAGAGCGCTCAACCACACCTGCAATGATATTAGCCAACCAAAAGCCGATAAATAAGATTATCGCGCCTAGGATAATGTTTGCGCCAAAAGCGATAAACATAGTGATAATAGCTGAGATTGCTTCAAAGCCTAACAGGTCAGCTGCAGCGATAGAAGCAAACAGCATAGCAAAGAAAATAATAGCGTAACCGACTAGATCAGAGATCTTTTTGTCGCCCATAGTTTCTTGTAGGCCGACTTTGGCGGGTAACTGGTTGATCTGAGTGTTTTCGATAAGACCCTTAACAATACCTGCAACCATACGCATGATGAAGTAGGTAACGACTAAGATGGCGATTGCCATAAAAATATTAGGCAGTGCTTCAACGATTTTGTTGAGCATATTGGTCGCAGGACGCGCGATAACTTCTATTTTTAAGGCTTCAAGTGCCGCTATAATCGTTGGAATAATAACTAATAAAAACGCTAATGAACCTGCAATATTAGGTAAACTGTTTTGCTCACTCAAACCTGCTTTTGAAGCAAGCTCTTGTACATTAACGGTAGAAACAAGATTAGTAACAATACCACGGACAACTTTGGCAATGATATAACCGATGAATAGTACGATACCTGCTTTGAGGATATTAGGAATAGCGTCAAATATCTGGCTAACCATCAAGCTTAAAGGCGCGAATAAACCGTCGAGCTCTAGTTGACCTAATACCATCGTCAATACGATCAATAGGATAAACCAGTATATGATGTCAGCAATAGTACTACTCATAGGCTTAACGCCAGCTTGGGCACTTAAGCGTTCATCCATTGATGTCTTAGATAGTCCAGCGGTAACTGCTGTACGCACTACCGTTGCAACAACCCAACCAATCACACCAATAGCTATAGCAGCTACTAGATTTGGGATAAAGCTCAATACTTGACCCACCATATTGGCAAATGGTGCTGAGATAGAGTTTAAATTCAGCTGATTAAGCGCCGCTGAAATGGCAATAATAAAGATAAACCAAAAGACAACCTTAGAGATGATTCCCTCTATGTCATAAGATTTACCTGTTGATGAGTTCATACGCTGATTAACATTCACTTTAGCTAAAACATTGCGTACTACAGCAGCAATACCTAAGGCGACTAGCCAGCCAATAATGAAAATTAAAATGGCACCAATGATAGAGCCTATGGGCCCGCCAAGATAACCGTTGAATGATGTAAGCATTGGATTCGTCCTTTTTTCCTCAAATTATCATATGCTAGTAGCGAGGAGTATTACTCTTGAATTAATTAGCATATGAGTAGGGTTCTAATTGAAATTATTCTATTATCGCAAGAATACTTAACAGTTATCCTAAACTATCAAGCTTCGACCTAAGTATCATAACAGTATAATTAAGATCATAGTAAGGTTTGCCACTATTCAAATTTTGATAAAAAACAATTCATTTTAGGGTAAACAGTTGCGTAAAGTAACTCTTAAGCACTTTAACTCTCATTATCGATATTAACTAATACGTCGCGCCGTAATGATGTAAGTTATTAATAATAAAAATTATTATCGTATAACCCTAAGCTGTCTATCATAAAATGATTATATTAAGCTATTCAAATATAAGGCAGATACAGCTTAGCTGATATCATGTACTGAATAAAGATAGAAATCTTAACTTAGCATCATATTTGTGTGATAAGTTGTTATACAGATAGCTGTTAGTTACAAAGTATATACAATGATTCAATATTTTTATCTTATTAATGGTTCATAAAACCAAGATTTGTTATGATAGCCCTCAAATAATTATCCATACCTTTTTGATAACTCGAGAATATTTTATGAAAAAAATCACTACTTTAACAATCAGTGCTTTGAGCGCTGCTATTTTATTAACGACTGGCTGTAGCACTAACAATAAAGAAACGGCTGCTGCCAGTGTATCAATAACAGAACAAAGTACCGCTGAGCAAAAAGTAGGCTATAGCTTGGGCTACATGATGGCTGATGGTAATAAGGAATCTATAGCGGACTTAGATCTTGATACTTTTGAAAAAGGCTTTCGTGATGGCTATGAAGGTACTAAATCAGCCTTGACGCAAGAGCAGATGGAAAAAGTATTGACGGATTACCAAAAAGCTCAAGAAGAGAAGTTTGTAGAAGATATGGAAGCTAAAGTCGTAGAGAACAAAACAGCGGGCGCGGCATTCTTAGTGGCGAACGCTAAAAAAGAAGGCGTGATGGAAACGGCTTCAGGTTTGCAATATAAAGTATTGACCGAAGGTACAGGTAAATCACCAAAAGCAACTGACGTAGTCGAAGTCAATTACGAAGGTAAACTGATCGATGGTACAGTGTTCGACAGCTCATATGAGCGTGGCGAGCCTGTTGAATTCCCATTGAATCAAGTTATTGCGGGCTGGACTGAGGGCGTACAGCTTATGAAAGAAGGTGCAAAGTATGAGTTCTATATCCCATCAGACATCGCTTATGGCGAAGCAGGAAATCAAGGTATCGAGCCTAACAGCACTTTAGTATTTGTCGTGGAATTATTAAAAGTAAAATAACCGACTTAGATTTTAGGTTAAAAAAAGCCCTCATAGTTTTTGCTATGAGGGCTTTTTAGTGGCTATTTTTTAGTGAATAACTGCTTAAAAGTGCAAGCTATAGCTTTTTCTGAAACACTTTTGAGTTGCGACCATTATAGTACTGTTGCTGGCGCGCCTCAGGTAAGCTGTCAGCATCAACCTCTGCAAAACCCTGCTCCACAAACCAATGCGCGGTACGCGTAGTCAATACAAATAGTTTGTGTAGTCCGTGGCTACGCGCTTGCTGCTCTAAAAACGCCAGCAAATCAGTACCGCGACTACCATTACGGTAATCAGGATGTACGGCGACACAAGCGATTTCTGCTGAGCTATCATCTAATGGATACAGCGCAGCGCAGCCTAAAATCATGCCGTCACGCTCAATGACACTATAACGATCAATCTCTTGCTCTAAGCGCTCGCGAGAACGTGCTACTAAAATACCTTGATCCTCTAGCGGTGCAAGCAATTCAGTCAATCCCACCACATCATCGATATCAGCATGGCGAATCTCTTCGTAAGGATCGTGACTGATCAAAGTCCCTGAACCATCGCGGGTGAACAGCTCTTCTAATAGCGCACCATTTTTGGCATAAGAGATAATGTGCGTGCGATGAACGCCTTGACGACAGGCACTACTTGCACAGTGCAAGAAATAATTTATCTCATTATTGACATCACGCTCACGTAAAAAGCGATCGACTTCATTAGGGATCATCTCATGCAGCGGGCGACCATTATCATTAATATCAGCTTCCTCTCCTAAGAAAATAAGCTTGTCTGCCTCTAAGGCTACCGCTGCGCTAAGCGCGACGTCTTCAGCTAATAAATTGAACACTTCGCCCGTCGCTGAAAAGCCCATTGATCCTAGTATCACGATATGATTATGAGCTAAGTTGTTTTTTATGGCATCGATATCGATGGAGCGTACTTCACCCGTCATCTGGTAATCAACGCCATCACGGATGCCATAGGGGCGTGCAGTAACAAAGTTACCCGACACCGCATCGATACGTGAGCCGTACATAGGAGAGTTGGCCAAGCCCATGGATAACTGCGCCTCTATTTGCAAACGAATAGCGCCAACCGCTTGCAGAATCGGTGACATAGCAATACGCGGTGTGACTCGAATATCTCTATGTAGGGGCGAGTCAATACCGGCCTCTTGGAGGTTGTGCTCGATTTGCGGGCGCGCGCCATGTACGAGTACTAGCTTGATACCTAAACTATGCAGTAGCGCAAAGTCGTGAATAAGGGTACTAAAGTTAGGGTGCTTGACCGCCTCACCACCGAACATGATCACGAAAGTCTTGCCGCGATGGGTATTGATATAAGGTGCCGAGTTACGGAACCAATGAACGTATTCTGGGTTGATCTTAGGCATGGCGCAAGTCATCATAGTAGGGACAGTAAGTAGTAGAGAGAAAAAGGGGATAGCTGTAGTTTAACAACAAGTTTAACAACGACGATTTTAATAACTGTATTTTAACAGTCAGATTTTTAATGACTAGATTCTTGTCAATTATAGAATTACCATAGCAAAAATTATAGTTATGAGCTATCTTTTTATTTTAGCAAGTCGGTTATTATAGTGAGCCCTAGTAGGTAGATAGTTGTTTTATACACAACCTCAACACGGGGTTAATGTGTTAAGAAAAAGTTTTTGTTATGCTAAGCGCTGTACCCTAATCTTTATGCTATATACTTGACTTTAAATCTGAATATTCTCGAATATAAATAATTTAAAACAATCGCCACTATTTCTTAATTTGTATTTTTAGTTTGTAAGACGCCGTATTTATCCTTATTGTTTTATCGATATCTTAATTAGGAATCTCAAATATCATGAAAAAAACCAATTCTTTTGCTAATCCTTTCGCCGCTTGGCGTGGTCATCGCTTATTTCATGTCGTTGCTGGTACGCTAGTTGGCGCTATGGTTGTCACTCAAGCCTCAGCTATGTTGCCAACGCCAGAGGGAGCAGCTGATCCTATAGCTATGCAAATAGCCGCTAGTAGCGCTTCAAATAACAGTGCTTCAAATGCGCAAGCAGTAAGCAGTAAAATTACGGCATCCTTGATCACTGTTGATGCTAATGGTCTGGAGTCGTTATCGCCAGTCACTAATAGTACTCGTCTGCAGTCAGGTAATGTGTTGGAGTATCATGGATATTTCACTAATAATAACGCTGATCGTGTACGTAAAATGACGGTTACGATGAGTATTCCTCAGCAAGTTGAGTTATTGGGCGGCGTAGCACCAGACTTCGCTTTTGCAAGTGTTGATAACAGCACCTTTGCGCGGATGCCATTACGTGGCCAGATGAATGGTCAAAATCAAGAGATCCCTTTACAGTTTTACAAGTCAGTGCGCTGGAATCTAGAAGGCGTGGGTCTCAATGACACGGTGATGGTTAAGTATCGTGCGCGCGTTAAATAGATGGTTTAACTGTCTTTTAATCAACGACGCTTTAAATTAACAGTGTTTTAGATCAAATAATAGTTCTCGACTTTTAACATGCAGCACTATCCTTTATTAGGGTAGTGCTTTTTTATAGCGTTACATATTTATAGCTTTGCATATTTGCTTTTGGATTTATCCGTAATCAACTGCTTAATATTGACAATTTGTAGGGTGGTTGCTTGATTGCCAGAGTCGATTAAAGCGCGGCGCTGGCTGGTATCTAATGAGCTGATATGACTTACCTTTGGCGTAATAACGATATCGGCGCGGTTCAGCTCTGCATTAGTACGCTTGCCGTTAGTGGTGCTGATGTTTGTGGTTAAGTTTTGCTCTAACAAACCCCAAAAGCTGGCTAATGATTTAATATTCAACATCTGACTAGATGTTTTTGGCGCCGTGCTATCAGTAGCCGTTACATCGACAGCGATGACGATATCTGCCCCTAAGTCAAAGGCGCTATCGACGGGTACTAAACTGACCACGCCGCCATCGATATATTTTTTGCCAGTTTTTTCGGGAATGCGCGGTGAGATAAATATATTCGGCACGCTACAAGAAGCTTGTACGGCAAGCCCAGCATTACCTGTGCTAAAGACGGCCTTGGTTAAAGTGCTCCTCTCTGCTGCAATAGCGGCAAAAGTAATCGGAAAGTCTTCTATGGATTGTCCTTTGACATTAGCATTAATAAAGTTCTTAAGCTTAATGCCTTCGATGAAGCCTTGATTGGACAAAGTAAAATCAAGCAGCTCATTATCAGCGGTGGTTAAGGCTAATTGCTCAAGTCGATTGGCAGTGATCCCGCTGGCATAGAGACTACCCACTAAGCTGCCGACACTAGTACCTACTACTATGTCTGGGGTGATGCCGCTTTCTTCCAAAGCCTTGATCACACCGACATGAGCAAAGCCCTTAGCCCCGCCACCGCCCAGCACTAAAGCCACGCGCGGCGCTTCTATTATGGGTTCTACAGGCGTAGCAGCTGGGGTTATAGTGCTACAAGCGCTCACCAACAGGGCAGACGCGCCAAATAAGCCAGTATAGATAATAGGTCTAATCAAAGAGATACTCGCCATAGTGAGCCTTAGTATTAAAGTTTTATTACCAGTAGTAGCTTAGCATAATTCATTAAATTATCCGCTATTGTGATTTTGCATAATGGTTTGCTGGGCTAAAGCACCAGCTTACACAGCATTAATGATATCTGTTTGAATTTTATATTGCTTTATAAGTTAAAACTCATTATTTATATCAAAGGTCATTTATTCATTCTGCAAAACTCTGTTGATATGCTAATCTAATTCTAAAAGCTATATGACTAGGACTTTCGATGCCAACACCTGCTATACAGACGATAAACAGTCCCATGGATAGTGAGCCTACAGCGCTAGATATGCCAGTATCTGCGCTGCCTGGAGTTGGTCCAAAGGTAGCCGATCAGCTGGCGCAGTTAGGTATCGCGCGTATATTTGATCTGCTGTTGCATCTACCGCGCGGCTATGAGGATCGCAGTCGACTGGTATCTATAAATGATGTCGCACACGGGCAGGCGGCTCTCATTCAAGGTCGCGTGGTGCATGTCGATAATAAGCGCAGCGGCATGACCGTGATAATAGATGATGGTACGGGTACAGTGGGATTGCGATTCTTTAAAGTCTATCGCGGCCTTGAGCAAACTATGAGTTTGGGCACTGAGTTGCAGCTATTCGGAGAAGTCAAAGTCAGCCGTTATGGTAAGCAGATACATCATCCTGAATATCAAATCATCACAGGCAATACGGCCTTCACTGATATTGGATTACAGCCGATTTATCCGACCGTAAAGGGCTTACATCAAAATAAACTACGGACGTTAATTAGATTGGCTCTACAAACCGTGCGCTCTCAAGGTCTGCCGATGACCTTGTTTACACGAGAGGATTTTGCGGTAGTCGCTGACTTGCCATTAGCGCCTTTTGAGCCTACAAAACCTATCGTAGTTGAGGCCGATGCAGAAGATATCTTTTCGACCTTGGCGCGTCGAGTTCCTGACAATAGCGTCAACGACAGTGCCAATAACAGTGTTAGCAAAGCTAGCCCTACTATATATAACCATAGTAATACCAGTAGTCTAGCGCCTAATGCTATCAATAGCGCTATCAATAATAATGTCTATAATCTGACTATATTTGAAGCGCTAGTACTCCTCCATACTCCGCCAACTTATACTGACGCCAACCAGCAATATAAGCTGTTAACCCAGCTTACGGCCCGCAGCCATGCCGCTTGCCAGCGCTTAATCATTGAAGAGCTAACCGCGCATCAGCTCAGCCTATTGTATCGGCGTCAGCAACTGCATAAGTTTAAAGCGCCGAAATGTGCTAATAAGAGCCCATTGTCAGATCAGTTGTTTGCAGCCTTGCCGTTTGAGCTGACAGGCGCTCAGCAAAGAGTCATAAAAGATATTACCGCTGATATGGCAACCTCTATTCCGATGCTCAGGCTAATACAAGGCGATGTTGGTTCAGGTAAGACTTTGGTAGCAGCAGGAGCAGCAGGCTACGCGCTTGATAGTGGCTGGCAAGTGGCAGTCATGGCACCGACTGAGATATTAGCCGAGCAGCATTTATTGAACTTTAAACAGTGGTTTGAGCCGTTGGGTATTGGCGTGGGTTGGCTGGCGGGTAAGCAAACCGCAAAGCAGCGCCGCGAAGCGCTAGCAGCAGTTGTAGAAAATACGGTACAAATCGTCGTTGGTACTCACGCGCTCTTTCAAGATACGGTGCAATTTGCCAAGTTGGGTTTAGTGATTATTGATGAGCAGCATCGCTTTGGGGTTGAGCAGCGGATGGCGTTGACTAATAAAGGCGTCGCTGGCAGTACGCCACATCAGCTGATCATGACCGCAACCCCAATACCACGGACGCTGGCGATGAGCGTCTATGGCGATATGGATACTTCTATCATTGATGAGCTACCACCAGGACGCACGCCAATTACTACCGTCACTATCGATCGTAACCGCCGTGACGATGTGATTGAGCGTATTGCTATTAACTGCGAAGAGGGCAGGCAAGCTTATTGGGTCTGCTCGTTAGTTGAGGAGTCTAGCGTGTTGGACGCGCAAGCGGCTGAGGCAACTTTCGAGGATCTTAATGAGCGCTTAGACATCCGCATTGGACTAGTACACGGCAAGATGAAGTCGGTCGATAAGCAAGCGATTATGCAGCAGTTCAAAGCTGGTGAGCTGGATTTATTAATTGCCACGACGGTCATCGAAGTCGGAGTCGATGTCCCTAATGCTTCACTGATGGTCATTGAAAATGCTGAGCGTCTAGGACTTTCGCAACTGCATCAATTGCGCGGGCGCGTAGGACGTGGGCGGGCTAAGAGCTATTGCGTGCTGCTGTATCAAAAGCCACTCTCTGAGACAGGTACTGAGCGCTTGAATGTGCTACGCGATAGTACCGACGGTTTTGTAATCGCCCAAAAAGACCTAGAGCTGCGCGGGCCTGGTGAACTACTTGGCAAACGGCAAACGGGTAATGTTGGCTATTATCTAGCGGATCTAATCCGTGATGAGCAGCTATTCGCTATTGCGCAGCGCCTCGCCAAGCACTTGATTGCCGATAGCAGCCGTAAAGCTGACGTCAGTCAATTGATCCACCGCTGGATGCCTGAGGCCAGTCGCTATACCAATGCTTAAAGAAAAGTTTAGCGATTAGCTTACGTATAATTCTTAACTATTATCTAGGGCGTGTTGAACATTCATAAATGAGCACTGCTGATAGCTACTAGTTTATCAAAGCCGTGTTCTAGTCTAAGTGAAAGTGAAAGTCGCAGGTAATGCAGATGCCTTGGCTAGCTGTTTTTAGTTAGACGGTTACAACGAATAGAGCGATTTTAGCATCAACCTGCAAGGACAGAACTCTTTTTTACCGCTTCATTGCTAAAAATAGACGCTTAGAAAACTCGTCTTACCATTTTTATCTGCGAAGCGCCTAAAAAATAGTCACTGTCAGTGCCACGATCGAATGTTCAACACGCCCTATACTTTAAATAAAAAAAGGATAGCCAACGCTATCCTTCCCCCTACCCAAAAATCAACTTTCTAGAAAGCGTTTAAAGTAATACTTTACTTCTCTTTTTTCTTACTCTTAGATTTTTTCTCAGGTTTCTCTTTCTTTGCTTTCTTCAGATCCTTTTTAAGATCTTTAAGACGTTGCTGCTGAGTCTTGATTTCTTGCTTGGTTTCTTTAATGTCCTTTTTTACTGCTTTTACTTTCTCTTTATTAGCCATGATCAGCTCCTTAGTTTGTGGATGTAGCTCGAAATTAAAAATTTAATTATTCATGAGCATTTAGAAGATGAGACTTAAATTAATATCATATAAAGCGTCATAAATTATTGATAACAATAAAGTTGTAAAATAACCATAATTATAATGTGGTTTTAATAAGGCATATATAGATAGTAGCATATTGCCAAGATAACTCAAGGGTAAACTGAAGCCAATATGTAAATATTTCTTCAGATAGATTTTAGTTAATTTAAATCATCTAACAGCAGTCCTCACACTTTTTATTGTTATTATGACTATACATGTCTATATTTAAGAAAAGGAGAAGAGTCATGCTAACGGATAGTCAAGCGATGTATGAGGAGAAGTCTTTTTGGTTACGAGATTATGGTTTTTATCATCCTAATAAAGCCCTTGATAGCCATATTACAGCTGATGTTTGTATCATCGGTGGTGGCTTTAGTGGCCTTAGCACCGCTTACGAATTCAAAAAAGTTAATCCGAACGCCACCGTTGTCGTCATTGAAGCGGCTATTATTGGCTATGGGGCTAGTGGGCGTAATGGCGGTTTTAGTATGAAGCTGTTTGGATTAGAGCCTGAGGTAACGGTATGGCGCTGGGGTGAGCAAAAAACGGTTGAGGCGCATCATTATATGAGCAAAGCGGTCGCTCATGTACGCAAGCTTAACGAGGAGCATAATTTTCAAGCAGATTACAGGCACACGGGCATGTTTCGTGTTGCCTACAGTGATAGGCAACTAAAGAGGCTGGATAACACTTATGCACTATTTCAAAAGCTTGGCATCGACAGCGATATGTCTTGGTGCTCTAAAGATAGCCTAGCGGCAGAGTTTAAAACGGCTAAATTCCTTGGCGCAACTTATGAGTCCGAAACGGGACTGTTAAATCCTTGTAAACAAGTTCGAGAGCTTAAAAGAATCTGTTTGCAGCTAGGGGTTGTCATTTATGAATCTACTCCTGCAATAGACATTCAAGAATCCAAAACTATTAAAGTAACCACGCCAAAAGGTAGTATCACTAGCGAAAAGCTGGTGATCTGTACCAACGGTTATACGCGTAACTTACCTAGTGTTAATCTCAAAAGCGTCAACCTTAAAAAGCATCAGCTGCCAGTCTGGACTTATCAAATAGTCACAGAGCCGCTAACGGTGGAGCAATGGCAGTCTATCGGCTGGCAAAACAAACAAGCATTCGAGGACAACAGACAGTTGGTACATTATTTTCGACCGACCGTCGATGGACGTATTACCATGGGTGGGGGCATGGTCGATGTGGCTTATGGCAGCAATATGGATAAAGATATTAATCCAAAAGCATGGCAGCACTGCGAAAACCATCTGAAATGGCTTTATCCGCAACTCAATGAGGTAAAAATCGCCTACAGGTGGGGCGGACCGACCTCTGTTAACGTTGATATGACCCCAGAAATTGGGTTTTTGAATTCTAAAAAAATAATTTACACTTGTGGCTGCATCGGTCATGGTGTGTCGCTCACGCATCTTAATGGCAAGCTCATTGCGCAATTGCTCAGTGAGCAAAGTAGTGATCTAACTGACTTTTGGATCGTCAATCGCAAAGCTATTCGCCTGCCAGGTGATATCATTAGCTGGTGTAGCGCCAAAGCGATCAGCCAATCCTTAAAGCTGGTTGATAAGTTTGAAGAGCGTGGTCTTTATTAGCGCGACTGGTATAAACTTGCCAGCTTGCTATTTTTATATCGTAAATAAGCCTTATGTTATGGAAGAGTAAGCCTTTGACCCATTTGATCAATATAGAATTTTTCGCCATCGACGCTGACCTCCGCCACCCCACTATAAAAATATCGAGAGTCATCGAATTGATAAGGAATCACCAGCGCACCACTATGGTCTACGTAGCCCCATTTATCGTTTTTTTTGACTGCCATTAATCCTTCTTTAGAAGGATAAACCTTGTCATATTCTATCTCGGTTAGCCGCTGCCCTGAGGGTAGTATATAGCCATATTTGTCGACAATCATCACCGCCGCTACGCCTTCAAAAAACGGATCAGCGTTGTCATAGATAAAAGGCGTGAGCAGCTTACCTGAGGTATCAATTAGCGCATACTTATACGCCTTTCGAACAAAGGCTACGCCATCTTGAAATCTAGCAGCATTATCATAAATGAATGGAATGACAGGCTTGCCTTGTAGATCAATATAACCATCCTTACCATTGAGTTCAGCAGAGGCTCTATCGCTATTGTAATTGCTCAAAGAGTCGTAAATAAAAGGCACATGAATGTTATTGCTCTTGTCGATCATGCCCCATTTGCCTTTTTGCTCAACGGCTGCATAGCCCTGCTTAAAGCCCTCATAGGCTACATTCTGATATTGCAGCGGAATCTGCACCTCACCTTTAGCATCAATAAATCCCCAACCGCCTGCATCAGGATTAAAGATACCGTTTGGTGGGTTTTGATTGACCGCCCCTAACCCTTCAGAGAATTCACGCGCATTATCAAATATAAAGTCGGTAACAAAGTCTCCTTGCTTATTAATATAAGCGTTCTTCTTGCTAGCAAAATCCATAACGACTGCAACTCCTTCTGAAAAAGGGTAAATCAGGTCGTACTTTGGCGGAATAATCTCCATCCCATCCGTATCAACGGCACCGTAATAAGGAACGTATCCAACAATAGCCATATCATCTTGCAGACAACCCAAATAGGTATAAGGGCCCGATTGAAATTCTGGATGCACGCAGTATTCGATTTCAGAACTACTGGCCTGTACATAGCCGCTAATAGCCAATGTGCTGATAATTAATAGTTTAGAAAAATGCATTAATGATCCTTATTTGTAGATGTCTAACAGACCGTACTACTATACCGTATTATCCTAGTGACTCTACAAGTCCCAGCAACTTCCACCACTGTCTACTAAATAAAGTATAATTGCTAGTTGTTGTTATCTATCAGTTTTTTAGCACCCTTGACCGAGTTGTTAGCTTTGTTCGAATGCCTACCTTTAGTTATCAGACAGATATAGAGATTGATTATGAGTGACCTTCCAGATTCTAGTGATAAGCCTACGCCGCAACCCCTAGTCGAGTCCGAGCCGATGCTTAAGTCAGTGCCAGTATCTGAGACTCAGCTGCCGCCATATCGTCAAGCAGACTCAAGCTCGCCTGCGACTAAGCTACCAGTCTGGTTAATTCCAGTACTAATCGCTGTGCTTATTGGCGGAGTGCTTCTAGGCAAATACTGGGGCGCTAATAGTGCTGATACTGATGCGCAAGAAGTCGCTACTAATGCACAGACTAATGATAAAAATGGTGAGGTTATTGATGCAGAGCAAACAGTACTATCGGTCGAAACTGTGATGCCAAGCCAAGATAATATCGGCAATACTTTGAGCGCTGACGGGACGATTAGCGCGAAAGACACTGCCAATGTCAGCGCTAAAGTGAGTGGCGTGGCAATCGAACGGGTACTGGTCGAGGAAGGTCAACGTGTCAAAGCAGGTCAAGTACTCGCTATCTTCGATACTGATGCGGTGCAACAGCAGATATTGCAAGCAGAGGCTGATGAAGCAGAAGCACAAGCGACCCTTGCTAATGCTAAAGCGGATGCCGCAAGAGTACTCCCTTTAATAGATATCGATGCTATTAGTCGTCAAGAGGCTGATCGCTATCGTACCTCTGAGCTACGAGCGCAAGCGGCTCTACAGTCGGCTAGAGCACGGCTCAGTAGCCAGCGTTTAAGCTTATCTAACGCCACAGTCACTGCGCCTGTCAGCGGTATTATCAGTGAAAAGCTAATCGAAGTTGGGCAAGTAGCAGGCGGTGAGCCATTATTTACTATTATCAAAAACGGCACCTTAGAATGGCAAGCGGATATCGATCCCAAGCTCATTGGTGAGGTAAAGATAGGTACGCCTGTCAAAGTGAGCCTATCGCAAGGACAGTCAGTAATGGGAGAGGTGCGCCGTATCGCACCAACCGCCAGTGACAATCGTCAAATTACTATTTATGCCAGTCTCGCTAATAGTAGTAATGCTCGAGCTGGCATGTATCAAACGGGCGAGTTCTTATTAGGTAGCGTCAGTATGCAAACGGTGCCTAATAGTGCGATTATCAGTAATGATGGTTACGACTATGTGATGCTAGTGACTGATATCAAAACCACTAATGACAAAACCGTCGGGCGCGTCAAACGTGAGCGTGTGCAACTAGGCGCGCGCTTCGGTGAAAATGTTGCGATTGCAGAGCCGTTACCAGCAGATAGTCGCTTAGTAAAGCAAGGTGGTAGCTTCTTAAATGAAGGCGATCTTGTACGTGTGGTCGAGAGTAGTACTAATAGCGAAACCAACACTAATGCTAGCGCCGTAGCTCAAGCAACAAACTCAACAGCCTCAGTACGAAAATCAGTACAGAAATCAGCGCAGGCATCCTCATGAGTATGAATGCGTCGGCTTATTCGATTCGAAATCCGCTAGTCGCTATTCTTTTATTCGTGCTCTTAACCATGGGTGGAATATACGGTTTTGGGCAGATGAAAGTGCAGGAATTTCCTGATATTGATTTCCCGTCTGTAGTAGTGACCGTAACCTTACCTGGTGCTGATCCCGTACAACTAGAAAACGACGTCGCCAAAAAGATTGAAAACAAGTTAACCAGTATCAATGGTATCGATCATATCCGTACCACCGTACAAACAGGCGCGGTAACGATTGTTTCTGAATTCGTGTTAGAAAAAGATATTCAAGAAGCGCTCGATGATATCCGCTCCGCAGTCGATGAGATTCGTGGCGATCTACCAGCTGCTGCCAATGATCCGATTATTACTAAAGTCTCGACCTCAGGGTTTCCAGTAGTGACCTATTCAGTTGCTGCGGACAATATGAGCGTTGAGGATTTGTCGTGGTTCGTCGATGATACGATTACCAAGCGTCTATCGGATATACCTGGCGTTGGTTCGGTTAATCGTATCGGTGGGTTGCAGCGTGAGATTAGAATTGCAGCAGACCCTATCGTGCTCAGTGGATTACAGCTCTCTATCGTGCAGCTATCGCAGCAAATAGCAGGTATTCAGCAAGACGGAGCTGGCGGGGAAGCTGAGGTCGGTAATGCGACGCAAACTATCAGAGTATTGGGTGCAGTTGAGCGCGCTAACGAGTTGAACAATTTACAGATTGCCGTACCGATAGGCGGGACACAAGCGCTAGGACGTATGGCAACCATCACCGATGCTCCGGCTGATCGTAGTTCAGTGGCTAAGTTAAATGAGCAAACCGTAGTGGCCTTCAACATTGTACGCTCGCGTGGTAATGGTGAAGTTGAAGTAGCAGAACGGGTCGATGCCGAGCTTGCCAAACTCAGTAGTGAGATGAGTAGTATTAACATAGAAAAGGTCTACGACCGCGCCGTGCCAGTAGCAGAAGATTATAAGGCTTCGCTCACTATGCTGATTGAAGGCGGTATTTTAGCCGTCATCGTGGTCTTTTTATTCCTGCGTAATATTCGTGCAACCATCGTCACTGCCGTTGCGTTACCACTGTCCATTATTCCTACCTTTTTAGGGATGTACTTATTCGACTTTAGCCTTAATATTATTACTCTACTAGCTTTATCGTTAGTCGTTGGCGTATTAGTCGATGACGCTATCGTTGAGGTTGAAAACATTATTCGCCATTTACGAATGGGCAAAACACCTTATGAAGCGGCGATGGAAGCGGCTGATGAGATTGGCTTAGCGGTAGTGGCTACGACCTTTACGCTGGTCGCAGTATTTTTACCAACGGCCTTTATGGGCGGTGTTGTCGGTCAGTTCTTCCGTCAATTTGGTTGGACGGCTGCTATCTCAATCGTGATGTCTTTGCTAGTCGCACGTCTGATAACGCCGATGATGGCGGCTTATATATTGCGGCCTGAAAAGCATCGAGTCGAAAAGCAAAGTAGAGTCATGACAGGCTATCTTAAAGTGGTTTCGTGGACACTAAGTCATCGCTGGATAACCATGGGCACAACGCTACTGTTATTCGTCGGCTCACTAAGCTTGGCAGGACTATTACCAACAGCATTTATTCCAGATGATAATGGTAATCAGACGCGCGTATCAATAGAGCTGACGCCCGATGCTGAGCTAGCTGACACTGAGCGTGTCGCTGAAATGGCTAGTAGTCGTATTTTGGCAATGCCTGAGGTTAGCAATATTTTTACCTCTGTCGGAGAAGCGCAAGCTACTATGGAGGCAGGCTCTAGCGGCGGTAGCAAAGCCAAAAATATTGCCAATTTAGATATCGTGCTCGTAGCGAGAGATGAACGCGCTTTCAAAAAATCGATAGAACGTGAAATCAGTGCTTTGATGGAAGAGGTGCCTGGTGCGCGCTTTACCGTTGGTATAGGCAGTGGCGGCGGAAGTGGCTATAACTTCTCTTTAACCAGTAGTAGTCCAGAGATTTTGGAGCAAACCGCTCAGAAAATTATGACCGAGGTGCGTGCGCTACCAGCCGCAGGAGCGGTCACTAGCGATCGAAGCTTACCTAGACCGGAGCTGACGGTCATTCCCGATCGATTAGCCATGGCTGACAAAGGCGTGACGACGCAAGATATCGCCTCAACGCTACGCATAGCGACAGTTGGCGATTATGAGCAGCGTCTCTCCAAGCTCAATCTCGATACGCGTCAGATACCTATCGTGGTGCGTCTACCTGATGTCGCCAAACAAAACGTTACGCAGCTAGAAGGCTTATACGTGCTCAATAGTCGTCCGACAAGCGAAGGCGTGCGTCTCGGTGAAGTCGCTGATTTAGAGTTTGGTACAGGGCCTGCGCAGATCAAACGCCTAGATCGTGAACGAGCTATTAGTGTCACGGTGCAACCTGCGGATGGTGAGCTTGGTGAGTTAGTAGAAGCGGTCAAACAGACTCCTACGATGCAGAATTTACCATCAACAATCAGTATCGTTGAACAAGGTCAAGCTGAGAACATGGCTGAGCTATTTAGTGGCTTCATTATCGCGATGTCGGTTGGTATTGTTTGTATTTTAGGGGTGCTTATTTTACTTTTCGGCAAATTATTGCAGCCTTTTACTATTTTGATGGCGCTACCACTATCGATTGGTGGTGCGCTTGCAGGTCTAGTTATCACGGGCAGCAGCCTATCGATGCCATCGATGATTGGCTTTATTATGCTAATGGGTATCGCGACCAAAAACTCAATTCTGCTCGTTGACTACGCTATCATCGCGCAAAATCGTGGGCTTGCACGTCTCGACGCTATTATTGATGCTTGTCGCAAGCGTGCGCGGCCGATTATTATGACCACAATTGCTATGGGCGCTGGCATGTTGCCACTGGTATTCGGTTGGGGTGATGCTGATCCGACTTTCCGTCGTCCGATGGCAGCGGCGGTCATCGGTGGTTTAGTGACCTCTACTTTGCTAAGCTTAGTAGTCATTCCTGTGATTTATACGCTGATGGATGATGTATCAGGCTGGTTCTCAAAGTGGCTCGTACCGCATGGCAAGGATAAAAAGCAAGCGACTGATAGCTCAGCGGTTGATACCATTAATTAAATAACACTACAAAGGAATGTTGTTATGAGTCATTTTTTATCGAAGGTCGCTGCACATTATAAAAAGTCGTTGATCGGTGCGTTATTGCTAGCAGGAGCTATCGGTAGCACACAGGCTACCACTTATCTAATCGTGCCTGATAATAGCAATGCGCGCTTTGAGATTGATCATTTTGGTACTTCAACGAATAGCGGCGGGTTTTATAATATAACAGGTCAACTGCAATATGACCCTGATGCTAAAGTAGGTGATATCTCAGTTGTTATTCCAGTGAACAGCTTAAACACGGGCAATAAAGCCTTTGATAATGTGCTTATTAGTCCTGACTTTTTTGATGCTGACAAATATCCGCTGATTTCTTTTAAATCCACTAACTGGCACTTCGCAGATACTAATGCTAATGGTATGGAAGTTGGGGATGTGGTAAAAGTGGATGGTAATTTGACCATGCATGGTGCTACTCATCCTGTCACTCTAAGTGCTACTAAGTTTAACTGTTACTTTAGCTTTATTGCCAAAAGCCAAGTCTGTGGTGGTGATTTTACCACCACTATTGACCGCCGAAAATGGGATGTCAGCAAATATACTTTGCTTGGTATTACCGAAATGGTCAAATTAAAAATTCAAATCGAAGCGGCAAAACAGTAAGTGTTTGCCGTATAACTATTTACCCTATGGACAAGGCCAAAACTTAACCTAAGTTTTGGCCTTTTTAATCATTAAGACAGGTGAGCGCAGCTATGCAACATAAGATATCTAATCGTAAAAATGCTTGGCTGATTCCGTTCGCTTGTCTATTAGTCGGTGGTGTATTTTTAGGAATATCTACTAATCTTGCCAAATTCGCTATTGAAATTGGTTTGACGCCACTAGGTTATTTATTTTGGTCAATAGCAGGGGCGGCGCTAATTTTGCAGATTGTTGCCTTAATACAACGAGATACCTTACCTTTGAATGGCCGAAATTTAGAATATTACGTCATCGCTGCATTAGTTAGTGTTGCAGGCTCTAATCTGATTTTTTTCTCAGCGATTCCTCATGTCGGGGCAGGTTTTGTTGCACTGATTATTGCGCTACCTCCTTTATTAACCTATTTGGGCGCTTTACTGCTCAGTATTGAGCGCTTTGATAAATGGCGCGCTCTTGGGGTAGCCGCAGCCTTAGCGGGCGCTGGGGTGTTAGCCACTCGTAAATTTGCAGCGCCTGATGCTAGTATATTTTGGATAGTTCTGGCGCTTTGTGGCCCTATATTGCTCGCCATCGGTAACATATATCGCTCACTGCGCTGGCCTGCTAACGCTTCTGCTATCGCCTTATCCCCTGGAATGCTGATAGCCGCCGCTTTAATATTAGCAGCAGTTGCTTTGCTACCAAATTTCTCACTGACTATTCCCCTTAATCAAGCTCAACCCGTAATACTGATCACAGTACAGGCTTGTATATTTGCCGCGCAGTTCTTATTACTATTCTTATTACAAAAGACAGGCGGCCCTGTACTATTGAGCTTACTTGGTGCAATTGGTGCAGTCGTTGGCGTGCCTGTCGCAGTGTTCTTACAAGGAGAGGCACCACCAGAGGGACTAATATTAGGAGCTTCTTTGATTGCACTGGGTGTGGCTTTAGTGACTTGGGGTGGGGTTAGAATGGCAAAACCTATTAGTGATAAACTTTAAAATACTTCACTGTTTCTGAAAAGTACTTTTATTGATACAAATAATATTTACCTCAAAATAGATGACCTTTATCATTTCATATAAGTGATAAAGGTCTTTTTATTGATAGATAATTAGTAAAGCATGTACATTATATTCGATTTTTTGAATATAAAGCTGTAGCTTAAACAGTAAGTAGTTATTTTTAATAAATTATTTATCGATTAATCACCTAAAAGCTTGGCCTAATGAGCTCACTAGGACAGGGAAGTTGTAGAAAAAATTTATTAACTAGGAGAATATTATGAGAGATGCCAAGATTAAAAATGAGGATAAAAAGGCCATCGCTGCTGAACAGGAACAAAAACAAATTACGAGTATCCAAGAAATCTATGAAGATAAAAAGCTAAGTGAAATGAAAGATATGCGGTTTGATTTTTGTGGTCTTATCGGCAACTCTATAAATAACTATTTAAATTACCTCAAAGAGCAAAAGTTAAATACCCTAGAGCACTGTAATGGAAAAGATCAATCTTGTTCTTGCATTGGACCTGATGGAGGTAAATGCAAACAAGTTCGATTACCTAATTTCGAGTCTTGCGTATCTATAGCATGGGGCGATAGCGACTGCGACTGTTTTGAGACGGACGATGTTGAAGTTGCGATGATCTCAATCTGTAATTGCTACTCAAACATTACTTTTAGCAATGTGCGTATCTCATACCTTTACGTCACTATAGCTGACGGCTCCCCTGTACCTCTGATGCCTGATGGCACGCCTTCAGTACAAATTATACCTGTAGGACCTATATGCTTTGGCGATTTAGGACCTTGTATAGAGGGCGGCAATAACTGCGTATCACGAGAGATCGTCATACGGACTCGTGGCGCAAAAAGTGGTAAGTATAGAATCAATGTGGTTGGAATTTGCTATGAAGTGGTGCTCAAGCAACTTCATAATACTTGTCTAGAGTTAGAGCTATGTAAGGACTGATACGATAGAGTGTTATGGTAAAAACATAATCCCACAAAAAAGCGCAGTCAAAATAGGACTGCGCTTTTTGCATTCAGTGGTTTTAAAATAACTTTACTCAAAGCAAATATAGGCAGCCTCATTACAAAAGGTCTGCTTGCCATTCTTAAATCCTGCTAAAGCTTGCGAGTTGGTTCTAATAGCCTCAATAGCATCTTTTGCTTCTATAACGACTAAAGTTGCTGGCACTTCTACCTTTATTTCAGTCTCAAAAGATAATAGCTTAGCTGCATTTTTAGTAATCATTGCAAAAGCGTCTTTCATTTCATCGTCAGTCGATAGCTGAGCGATATTGACATACATATTAGCCATACGAATTAATGAAGCATCACCGAAAGGCGTAAAAGCATTTAAAATATTATTACTAGAGATGGTCGTATTAATACCCAGATCGGCAAATTGATTGGCGTTGACTGTGCCGCGAGGAATGAGCTTCTCATAGTCACTACCATTAATATAAATATCAGTGGCTGGCAAGACGATCAAGGTGATGTCTGCCTGCTTCAATAGTCCTGCCATCTCGCCACGTTTCATCTTATCCATTGCCGCAAGCTTAGTCACATGACCGATAGAGACGCGACCTTGATAATTACGCTTGATCGTCTCCTCAGCTACTTTTGGAATAGTTGAACCCTCAGGATCTAAGTCAAAGTCTAAATGAAAATCCACATCGACATCGAATTGTTCAGCGATATCAAATATCATCTCGATGTGCTCATCAGGATTATCATCTTTATAAGGACAGCCACCGATCAAATCAGCGCCTCGAGATAGGGCTTGTTTGAGTAGTTTTTGAGTTAGAGGCTTAGTGGTTAGCCCCGATTGCGCAAAGGCACAAAGCTCTATATCAATAGCAAAGGCATACTTTTCTTGCACTCTCTTTAGGGCTACAAAACTACGCATCTCTGTTTTTTCGTCAGTCTCAACGAAGCTTCGCAGGCCAACAGTGCCCTTTTTGATAGCCATCTCTACCACTTTTGAGGCACGTTCAAAGACGTCCTCTTCTGTGAAATCTTCTTTTGCATTACCCGTCTCATCAACCGCTTCCTTTAGCGTACCTTCAGTGACGCTACAACGATCTAGAATGCAAGCTTTATCCAAATGGATATGGCTTTCATAAAATCCTGTGCAGACAAAGTGACCTTTAGCATTATAAATCTTATGAATAATTGTTTCATTATCATCAGCTCTATTTTTAGAATCTGCAATGTCAGTGATCATTGCCTCTGTTACGTGGATATCGACTAACTGCTTTCGTCCTGCTAATTGCGCATTTTTTATAATTAGATCTGTCATTGTTGTTTTATCCATAATAGTTAGCGGTTATCAGTAGTAGATAACAGGGTGAAAACTCAATCACCAATTTAACAATATATGTCTCAATTCTATGTAGGTTTCTATTGTAAAAGCTGTATAGATTTCACACACAAATAGGTCGTATTTTTGCACAATTTCACCTTAAAAACTGAGTTATCGGCATTGAACAATAGCAGGACTTTGTTTAAGACGTGCTCATTTGGCATTTTAAGAAATAACTTCCTTCCATATTGAGTTTTTAGCTAAAAATCTAGCTACCTATCAACTTTATACCAGTCTATTAAACAGTAATCAGTGACTTCAAGAAAGAGTGTTGATTTTATTAAATTGGCTGATAAGACATTGATATTTCGAATAAATATATATCTATAAGAATATTGGCTCTTTGTTTTCAATAACTCTACAATCACAACGCTATAAAAACAGTTAACTATTTCTAATAAATAGCTCTTTTACTCTACAGTGATTTGACCATTAGGCATTTTGAAAATAAGCCTATCTATAATAGTATTTTTCATTATTTAGTTGACAATTGTTTTTAATAATAGTTAGAAATAGTCAAAATAAATGAAGTTCTGAGCTTGAAACTATCTATTCATATTTTAATTAGACAAGCGGTATTAAATCTCATATGGGTGACATTGATATGGTTGGTCTTTCTAACTAACATTATATATAACTTACAAGAAATCACATATTTAACTAATTATTGAACCATTCGTTACCAATTTAGCTCATTTTTTAGAACTCACTCATTCGCTAAACGCATTTGCTCATTAACTAATACAAACGTTTGAATACACAGGAAGCACTCTCATGAATCGTAATTATAAAGTTGTTTGGAATCGCTCATTAGGCTGCTTCACTGCTGTTGCAGAGTATGCCAAGAGCCAAGGTAAGTCATCAAGCGGAGCGGTCAGTTCAGGTGCTAACGCTTTGGATGTCATCAACTCAAATAGTAACGCATTGCGTCTGAGTGCGATATGTGCAGGACTAGCAGCCTCAGGGCTGAGCATGCAAGCTAGCGCAACTTATAATAATTTCTATTGTATAGGAACTACTGCGGTGACTTGTGGCTATGGCGCCAGCGCTGATAATTACGGTGTTGCAATAGGTAACGTTGCACTAGCGAGAGGCCATGGTGCTACTGCAGTTGGCGCATACTCTGAGGCGACAGACCAGTATGCTTCAGCCTTCGGTAAGATAGCGAAAGCAAAAGCATACGCTTCTACCGCGATTGGATCACAATCTGAAGCGTTAGAAAAATATGCTTCAGCCGTCGGTCATAAGGCAAAAGCAGAAAAATTCGGCTCTACCTCAGTTGGATCATACTCTGAAGCAACAGCAGATTACGCTACTGCTCTTGGTAAAGTGGCAAAAGCGACCAAACACGGTTCAGTCGCCATTGGAGCTCACTCTATTACCGATAAAGACGCTAACGGCGTTCAAAGTGCCAAAGTCGGCGATGTGACTTTTGGCGGTTTTGCTGGTTCAAAAGACATTCACGCAGGCGATCAGGTATCGTTTGGTAGTGCAGGTAATGAGCGTCAACTCAAAAACGTCGCCGCAGGTAATATTAATGCTCATAGCACTGATGCTATTAACGGCAGCCAGCTGTATTCAGTCGCTCATGAACTATCTTCAGCCACTAAAAAGCCAATTACCTTTGCAGGTGATACGGGCAGCAATGTTGATCGCAAATTAGGTGAGACTCTAAAGGTCAAAGGCGGCGCTACTAATCTAACTGATAATAATATCGGAGTGGTCGCTGACGGTCATGATACTCTAACCGTTAAGCTATCTAAAAAGATTGATTTGACTCAAGAGGGTCATCTTAAGATCGGCAATACTGTCGTCAACAATGCGGGTATTAATATAGCAGGTGGCCCTAACCAAAATGTCAACTTGACTAATAACGGTCTTAACAATGGTGGCAACCAGATCACCAATGTGAAGAGCGGTGGTAATGTAGACACGAATGCCGCAAATATTGGCGATATTAAGTCTCTCACCACAGGTCTTGGAAAAACAGTTGTAAAAGGTGGCACGAATGCTAATGTAGCCACAAAAGTAGACGGCAACACAACCACTTATACGGTCAATACCGATGGTACTAAAGTTAGCTCAGCAAATAATGATGCGATTACCGTTACCGCTGGCACTAAAGATGCTAACAACGTCACCGACTATAAAGTTGACTTAGGTCAAAAGACCAAAGACACTTTAACGCAAGTGGGTACTAACACTACCAACATTAAGAACAACACAACTAACATTAGCAATAACACCAACACTATCGCTAAAGGCTTCAACATCAGCGCTGAGGGCAAAAACTCAGACAACGTCAAGCTTGGTGAGACCGTTGACTTCACTAATGACGACAATAATCTAGTTGTCACTAAAACTGCTAATAACACCATCAACTATGATCTTGCTAAAGACATCAGTGTCAATCAAGTGACCATAGGTAATGCGACCAACAACACGGTCTTAACCAGCACGGCTAATGGTTTGAGTGTCGGTGGCGACAAGATTACCAATGTCGCCAACGGTACTAATGATAAAGATGCGGTCAACTTAAGCCAGCTTAATGCTGCTATTATATCGGGCGGCGGATCAGTTAAATACTTCAGTGTAAACTCTACAGGTGGTGGCAACGCAGATAATAAAGGCGCAACGGGTACGAATGCCATTGCTATAGGTAAAGATACCACTGCTGCTGGAACAAACACCGTTGCTATCGGTGGCGGTGCCACAGGTCAAGGTGTCAACAGCGTAGCTATTGGTAATAACTCTGTAGCCTCAGGCCAACAGTCTATCGCTATCGGTGGTGTTCAGGATAATCTAAGTGACTCAGCACCAACAACCTCTAGTGGTAACCAGTCCATTGCTATTGGTGCCAACACTGTCTCAGCAGGTAATTCATCTATAGCAATAGGTGGCGACGATCTAAACGATGCTTCAAGAACAAATACAAATGGTAGCACCGCGGCAAGCGCCCTGAATGGCGGCACTGTAAACGCTCTATTTAAAGAATACTCTGGTGGCAAAGACTTAGTTGATACCAGTAATCTTTATACACCAGCTAAAGCTTCAGGTGCTGGCGCAATTACTATTGGTGTACAGTCTGCAGCGTCAGGTGCTTTGTCTACGGCTTTTGGTACTCGTGCTGAAGCAAGTGGCGACGCCTCATCTGCATTTGGTGTAGCTTCTAAAGCGACCAAAAAGGGCTCAGTTGCATTAGGTGCAGGTTCAACCACCGATGGCGATGCGACCTCTGAGAAGTCAGTTACTATTAATGGCGTTAAATACAATTTTGCGGGCAGTGTCGAAGACGGTGATACTGGCGCTCAAGTTTCTGTAGGCTCCAAGGGTTCTGAGCGTCAAATCAAAAATGTGGCTAGCGGTAAGATTAGCGCAGATAGCACTGATGCCATTAATGGCAGTCAACTCAACGCCACTAATCAATCAATTACCAATGTTTCTGAAACCGTCAACAAAGGTTTCAACATCACAGCTGAAGGTCAGAACAAAGACAACGTCAAGCTTGGTGAGACCGTCGACTTTACTAATGATGACAACAACTTAGTGGTCACTAAAACCGCTAACAACACCATCAACTATGATCTAGCTAAAGACATCAGTGTCAATCAAGTGACCATAGGTAATGCGACCAACAACACGGTCTTAACCAGCACGGCTGATGGCTTAAGTGTTGGTGGTGACAAGATCACTAACGTCGCAAGCGGTGGCAATGTAGACACCAACGCTGCGAATATTGGCGATATTAAATCCTTTACCGCAGGTCTAGGTAAAACTGTAGTAGAGGGCGGCACCAATACAAGCGTTGCTACAAAAGTTGATGGCAACAAGACCACTTACACCGTCAATGCCGATGGCACCACAGTAAGCTCAGCGGATAATGACGCCCTTACCGTCACCAAAGGCACCAAAGATGCTAACAACGTTACCGACTACCAAGTAGCCTTAGGCAAAGACACCAAAGACAGCTTAGATAAAGCCGATAGCTCACTACAGTCAGTCGTTACCCAAATTGATGGTCAAAACGTCAAGACCTTAACTAAAGATGACAACACTGCTAACTTCGTCACTGGCGACAACATAGACCTAACCGAGGAGGCAGGTGGCGTTAAGATCTCAGTTAAGCAGAATATCAGCTTAGCTAGCGTCACCACAGGCAATAGCGTATTAAACAACGATGGCCTCACCATCACCGGTGGTCCGACCTTTACCACCAGTCAAGTGGACGTTGCTGGCAACAAAATTACCAATGTAGCAGATGGCGACATCAGCAAAGATTCTAAAGACGCTATTAATGGTAGCCAGCTCAATACTACCAACACCAACGTCACCAACAACACCAAAAACATCACCAAAAACGCAGGTGACATCACAACCTTACAAGGTGGCTTCAACCTTGAGAGTAATGGTGCTGATACAGGTGCAATCAAAGCGGGCGACACCGTAGACATCGGCACTGCTAATGGTGAAACTAACATCACCGTCAGCAAAACAGGCAACGTCGTTGACTTTGCACTTAATAAAGACCTCACCGTTGACACCGTCACCGCAAACAGCTTTACTGCTGGTAACAGCATCTTAACTAACACAGGCCTCACCTTAGGCGCAGGCAACCCAAGCATCACCACCAGCGGTATTGATGCCGGTAGCAAAGTTATTTCAAATGTAGCCACAGGGGTTGCAGGAACTGATGCAGTCAACGTTGATCAGCTAAAAGGCATCACCGCAGGCATAGGTAAAACAGTTGTTGCAGGCGGCACCAATGCAAGCGTTGTCACAGAAGTTAATGGTAATGAAACCACTTACACCGTCAATGCAGATGGCACCACAGTAAGCTCAGCGGATAATGACGCCCTTACCGTCACCAAAGGCACCAAAGATGCTAACAATGATACCGACTACCAAGTCGCTTTAGGTCAAAAGACTAAAGACACCCTAACGCAAGTAGGTACTAATACTACTGATATCGCTAAAGGCTTCAACATCAGCGCTGAGGGCAAAAACTCAGACAACGTCAAGCTTGGTGAGACCGTTGACTTTACTAATGACGATAATAATTTAGTAGTTACTAAAACCGCTGATAACACTATTAACTACGATCTTGCAAATGACATTACTGTAGGTAGCGTCACCGCAAACAGCTTTACTGCTGGCAACAGCATCTTAACTAACACAGGCCTAACCTTAGGCGCAGGCAACCCAAGCATCACCACAAGTGGTATTGATGCCGGTAGCAAAGTTATCTCAAATGTCGCCACAGGGGTTGCAGGAACTGATGCAGTCAACGTTGATCAGCTAACAGCTTCTAATGAAACTATCAACAAAGGCTTTAACATCGCAGGCGCTAACGGCGCCGCGGACAACGTCAAACTTGGCGAAACCGTCACCTATGACAGCACCGATGGCAGCATCATCACCACCATCACCGACAACAACGTCGACTTCGCCTTAGGCAGCGACCTCACCGTTGGTGGCCCAGGCGCTAACGGACAACCTGGCAAAGATGGCACCATTGGCGTTAATGGCGCAGATGGCATCTCAGGCGTTGTCCTCAATGGTAAAGATGGCTCAATCGGCCTCACGGGCGCTGACGGCACCAACGGCACCATCACCGTCAAAGATGGCACCCCAGGCGTTGATGGCGTTGACGGCATCACCCGCATCGTCATCGACGACACAGAGGTTGCCACCTTAGCGGACGGCCTCAAATTTGCTGGTAACACCGGCGACACCATCGCCAAGAAACTCAACGAAACCTTGAGCATCGAAGGCGAGCTTGCAGACAGTGCAACCGCCTCAGGCGCCAACCTACGCGTTGACAGCAAAGATGGCAAACTCAACCTCGTCATGGCTCGTGATCTCACCGAGCTTGACAGCGTGACCGTTGGCAACAGCGTACTGAACACAGAAGGTCTTACCATCACCGGTGGCCCAACCTTTACCACCAGTAAAGTGGACGTTGCTGGCAACAAAATCACCAATGTTGCGGCAGGCACAGACGACACCGATGCGGTGAACGTCGGTCAATTGAATGACACCAACACGCAAGTGAACAAAGGCTTTAACATCGCAGGCGCTAACGGCGCCGCGGACAACGTCAAACTTGGCGAAACCGTCACCTATGACAGCACCGATGGCAGCATCATCACCACCATCACCGACAACAACGTCGACTTCGCCTTAGGCAGCGACCTCACCGTTGGTGGCCCAGGCGCTAACGGACTTCCTGGCAAAGATGGCACCATTGGCGTTAATGGCGCAGATGGCATCTCAGGCGTTGTCCTCAATGGTAAAGATGGCTCAATCGGCCTCACGGGCGCTGACGGCACCAACGGCACCATCACCGTCAAAGATGGCACCCCAGGCGTTGATGGCAAAGACGGCATCACCCGCATCGTCATCGACGACACAGAGGTTGCCACCTTAGCGGACGGCCTCAAATTTGCTGGTAACACCGGCGACACCATCGCCAAGAAACTCAACGAAACCTTGAGCATCGAAGGCGAGCTTGCAGACAGTGCAACCGCCTCAGGCGCCAACCTACGCGTTGACAGCAAAGATGGCAAACTCAACCTCGTCATGGCTCGTGATCTCACCGAGCTTGACAGCGTGACCGTTGGCAACAGCGTACTGAACACAGAAGGTCTCACCATCACTGGTGGCCCAACCTTTACCACCAGTAAAGTGGACGTTGCTGGCAACAAAATCACCAATGTTGCGGCAGGCACAGACGACACCGATGCGGTGAACGTCGGTCAATTGAATGACACCAACACGCAAGTGAACAAAGGCTTTAACATCGCAGGCGCTAACGGCGCCGCGGACAACGTCAAACTTGGCGAAACCGTCACCTATGACAGCACCGATGGCAGCATCATCACCACCATCACCGACAACAACGTCGACTTCGCCTTAGGCAGCGACCTCACCGTTGGTGGCCCAGGCGCTAACGGACTTCCTGGCAAAGATGGCACCATTGGCGTTAATGGCGCAGATGGCATCTCAGGCGTTGTCCTCAATGGTAAAGATGGCTCAATCGGCCTCACGGGCGCTGACGGCACCAACGGCACCATCACCGTCAAAGATGGCACCCCAGGCGTTGATGGCAAAGACGGCATCACCCGCATCGTCATCGACGACACAGAGGTTGCCACCTTAGCGGACGGCCTCAAATTTGCTGGTAACACCGGCGACACCATCGCCAAGAAACTCAACGAAACCTTGAGCATCGAAGGCGAGCTTGCAGACAGTGCAACCGCCTCAGGCGCCAACCTACGCGTTGACAGCAAAGATGGCAAACTCAACCTCGTCATGGCTCGTGATCTCACCGAGCTTGACAGCGTGACCGTTGGCAACAGCGTACTGAACACAGAAGGTCTTACCATCACCGGTGGCCCAACCTTTACCACCAGTAAAGTGGACGTTGCTGGCAACAAAATCACCAATGTTGCGGCAGGCACAGACGACACCGATGCGGTGAACGTCGGTCAATTGAATGACACCAACACGCAAGTGAACAAAGGCTTTAACATCGCAGGCGCTAACGGCGCCGCGGACAACGTCAAACTTGGCGAAACCGTCACCTATGACAGCACCGATGGCAGCATCATCACCACCATCACCGACAACAACGTCGACTTCGCCTTAGGCAGCGACCTCACCGTTGGTGGCCCAGGCGCTAACGGACTTCCTGGCAAAGATGGCACCATTGGCGTTAATGGCGCAGATGGCATCTCAGGCGTTGTCCTCAATGGTAAAGATGGCTCAATCGGCCTCACGGGCGCTGACGGCACCAACGGCACCATCACCGTCAAAGATGGCACCCCAGGCGTTGATGGCAAAGACGGCATCACCCGCATCGTCATCGACGACACAGAGGTTGCCACCTTAGCGGACGGCCTCAAATTTGCTGGTAACACCGGCGACACCATCGCCAAGAAACTCAACGAAACCTTGAGCATCGAAGGCGAGCTTGCAGACAGTGCAACCGCCTCAGGCGCCAACCTACGCGTTGACAGCAAAGATGGCAAACTCAACCTCGTCATGGCTCGTGATCTCACCGAGCTTGACAGCGTGACCGTTGGCAACAGCGTACTGAACACAGAAGGTCTTACCATCACGGTGGCCCAACCTTTACCACCAGTAAAGTGGACGTTGCTGGCAACAAAATCACCAATGTTGCGGCAGGCACAGACGACACCGATGCGGTGAACGTCGGTCAATTGAATGACACCAACACGCAAGTGAACAAAGGCTTTAACATCGCAGGCGCTAACGGCGCCGCGGACAACGTCAAACTTGGCGAAACCGTCACCTATGACAGCACCGATGGCAGCATCATCACCACCATCACCGACAACAACGTCGACTTCGCCTTAGGCAGCGACCTCACCGTTGGTGGCCCAGGCGCTAACGGACAACCTGGCAAAGATGGCACCATTGGCGTTAATGGCGCAGATGGCATCTCAGGCGTTGTCCTCAATGGTAAAGATGGCTCAATCGGCCTCACGGGCGCTGATGGCACCAACGGCACCATCACCGTCAAAGATGGCACCCCAGGCGTTGATGGCAAAGACGGCATCACCCGCATCGTCATCGACGACACAGAGGTTGCCACCTTAGCGGACGGCCTCAAATTTGCTGGTAACACCGGCGACACCATCGCCAAGAAACTCAACGAAACCTTGAGCATCGAAGGCGAGCTTGCAGACAGTGCAACCGCCTCAGGCGCCAACCTACGCGTTGACAGCAAAGATGGCAAACTCAACCTCGTCATGGCTCGTGATCTCACCGAGCTTGACAGCGTGACCGTTGGCAACAGCGTACTGAACACAGAAGGTCTTACCATCACCGGTGGCCCAACCTTTACCAGTAGTCAAGTGGACGTAGCTGGCAACAAAATCACCAATGTTGCGGCAGGCACAGACGACACCGATGCGGTGAACGTCGGTCAATTGAATGACACCAACACGCAAGTGAACAAAGGCTTTAACATCGCAGGCGCTAACGGCGCCGCGGACAACGTCAAACTTGGCGAAACCGTCACCTATGACAGCACCGATGGCAGCATCATCACCACCATCACCGACAACAACGTCGACTTCGCCTTAGGCAGCGACCTCACCGTTGGTGGCCCAGGCGCTAACGGACAACCTGGCAAAGATGGCACCATTGGCGTTAATGGCGCAGATGGCATCTCAGGCGTTGTCCTCAATGGTAAAGATGGCTCAATCGGCCTCACGGGCGCTGACGGCACCAACGGCACCATCACCGTCAAAGATGGCACCCCAGGCGTTGATGGCAAAGACGGCATCACCCGCATCGTCATCGACGACACAGAGGTTGCCACCTTAGCGGACGGCCTCAAATTTGCTGGTAACACCGGCGACACCATCGCCAAGAAACTCAACGAAACCTTGAGCATCGAAGGCGAGCTTGCAGACAGTGCAACCGCCTCAGGCGCCAACCTACGCGTTGACAGCAAAGATGGCAAACTCAACCTCGTCATGGCTCGTGATCTCACCGAGCTTGACAGCGTGACCGTTGGCAACAGCGTACTGAACACAGAAGGTCTTACCATCACCGGTGGCCCAACCTTTACCACCAGTAAAGTGGACGTTGCTGGCAACAAAATCACCAATGTTGCGGCAGGCACAGACGACACCGATGCGGTGAACGTCGGTCAATTGAATGACACCAACACGCAAGTGAACAAAGGCTTTAACATCGCAGGCGCTAACGGCGCCGCGGACAACGTCAAACTTGGCGAAACCGTCACCTATGACAGCACCGATGGCAGCATCATCACCACCATCACCGACAACAACGTCGACTTCGCCTTAGGCAGCGACCTCACCGTTGGTGGCCCAGGCGCTAACGGACAACCTGGCAAAGATGGCACCATTGGCGTTAATGGCGCAGATGGCATCTCAGGCGTTGTCCTCAATGGTAAAGATGGCTCAATCGGCCTCACGGGCGCTGACGGCACCAACGGCACCATCACCGTCAAAGATGGCACCCCAGGCGTTGATGGCAAAGACGGCATCACCCGCATCGTCATCGACGACACAGAGGTTGCCACCTTAGCGGACGGCCTCAAATTTGCTGGTAACACCGGCGACACCATCGCCAAGAAACTCAACGAAACCTTGAGCATCGAAGGCGAGCTTGCAGACAGTGCAACCGCCTCAGGCGCCAACCTACGCGTTGACAGCAAAGATGGCAAACTCAACCTCGTCATGGCTCGTGATCTCACCGAGCTTGACAGCGTGACCGTTGGTAACAGCGTACTGAACACAGAAGGTCTTACCATCACCGGTGGTCCGAGTATCACCAAAACAGGTATTGATGTAGGCAACAAAGTTATTAGTAATGTTGCTCCAGGGATTCTTGGTACTGATGCAGTTAACGTTAATCAGTTAAATGCTACTAATAATAGTATGAATAAAGGTCTAAACTTTGCAGGTGATAGCGGTACGACTGTCAATAGCAAGCTTGGCGATACGCTCAATATCACAGGTGGCGTAACAGATACTACTAAGCTTACTGGTAATAATATTGGTATCACTGCTAATGGTAACAATGGATTAACCGTAAAGCTTGCCAAAGACCTCACTGGTCTTAACAGTGCAACCTTTGGTGATGTCAAAATCTCACAGACAGGTCTTGACAACGGTGGCAACAAAATCATTAACGTTGCTGACGGCACTATCGCACCTGACAGCAAAGATGCGGTGAACGGTGGTCAGCTCAATGCTACCGCAGGCTCTATTACCAACGTCATTGGAGGCAACGCAACCAATGTAGGCGGTATCGTAACCACAACTGACATTGGCGGTACAGGTAAAGACACCATTGATGACGCTATCAAAGCTGTTAACACCAAAGCCGCTCAAGCCAAATCAACCGTGACCGAAGGTGATAACATTCTTGTTACTAAGTCTACCAATGCGGATGGCTCTACTGACTATAAGGTTGCAACATCAAAAGACCTTAACGTTGATAGCGTGACGGCTGGTGATAACGTGCTAAATGGTGATGGCCTAACCGTAGGTGATACCACAGTTAAGAATGACGGTCTAACCATCACCGGCGGTGACAAAGGTGATGTGACTCTAGGCAATGCAGGTCTTAATAATGGCGGCAATGTCATCACAGGTGTCGGTGCTGGTAAAAATGACACCGATGCCGTTAACGTCGGTCAGCTAAATAATGTCGTTGCAGGCGCTAATAAAGGCTTCAATGTCACCGCTCAAGGTGGTAACTCATCAAATGTAGCTAATGGCGGCACGGTTGACTTTAACAACACTGATGGCAACATCAAAGTCACTAAACCTGCTAATGATAATGAGGTCATCTTCAACCTTAACAAAGACATAGACCTAGGCAATGATGGCAGCGTTACTACTGGCAATACCGTCGTTAACAATGACGGTGTGACTATCAAAGACGGTCCAAGCATCACAGCGACTGGCATTAACGCAGGCGGTAAAGTAGTGACTGGTGTCGCTGATGGTGTCATCGCTGATGGCAGTACAGATGCTATTAACGGCGGTCAGTTGAATAACTTTGGTAATGTGATCAATAACAGCATCAACGAGCTTGGCTATAAAATAGGTGAAGTAGAAGATGACGCTAATGCTGGTATCTCAGCAGCTATGGCAATGTCGTCGATACCTCAGTCATTCCTACCAGGTCGCTCATTGATTGGTGGTGGTATTGCAACCTACAACGGCGAGAGCGCAGTTGCTGTCGGTCTATCGAGAGTCTCTGACAATGGTCGTTGGGTGATGAAATTGAATGGTACAGCAGATACCCAAGGTAATGCTGGCGCTGCGATTGGAGCAGGGTTCCATTTCTAAAAACAGTAAAAACCTGTAGTGTCTTGCACCTTCGTTAAACAAGGTGCAAGTCCCTCCTAACCATTTGATCAATTTTAAAAGGAAGTCACATGAACAATCACATAAGTAAAGTTGCGGGCATTAGCGCACTGAGTTTAGCAGTACTTGGCATGAGCGGCTGTCTAGGTACCACCCATCTAAGCGATGGCATCACCGATCAAGGACAAGTGCAGATGCAAGACATCGTCTTTCCAGATTTGGACAAAGCTTGGCAGGATCAAGGCCAGTTCCCTAATAGAGAGAACTTATCAAAGATGCGTCCTGGCGTTGGTAAAGATGATGTCTACCAGCTGCTTGGTCGTCCCCATTTTAGCGAAGGGCAGTATGCCCGCGAATGGGACTACATTATGAAATTTTATATGCCAGATAACTCCGTCAAAATCTGCCAATACAAAATCATCTTTGATAAGCAGTTCAAGGGTCAAGAGTTCTATTGGAGTCCTGCTGATTGTCCACCACCAGTGGAAGAGCCGCAAGTAGTGACACAAACGATCATCCAGCAGATGCCTGCTCCCGTTGCAGTGCCAGTTCCGCCTGCGCCTATCAAAGAGCGGATCAACTTAGGCGCTGATGCTCTGTTTAGATTTGACAAATCCGATACCCAAGACATGCTGACGCAAGGAAGACTAGAGCTTGATGAGCTGGCCTCCAAGCTTAGACAGTATCAAGATATGGGTGATAGCAGAATCATCGTCACAGGTCATACCGATCGCAAAGGGGATGACGCCTATAACATGAACTTATCCATCAAACGCGCTCAAACGGTACGCAGCTATCTGATCAATCAAGGCGTGAATGCCAATACCATTATTGCAACAGGGGCAGGTGAGACTCAGCCTGTCCAGCAATGTTCAACCACACTACCTCGCCAACAAGAGATTGACTGCTTGCAGCCAAACCGCCGTGTCACGCTTGATGTGACAGTTATTCAATAAAACACTACTAACCTATTTTTACCAAAAGCTGCCAATCATTGATTGGCAGCTTTTTTTATTGCTCATGATAAAAACTGTGCTCGGTATAATGGATATTTTTCATGCTGGCGTAGGGTCTAACTCTCTTAATGAGCTAAGTATATACATGAATATTATTCATCATAAATTAAATTTAAGTCGTTTTTATTCATGTCATAGTTCGGGTATGATTCTCTCATAAAGAAATTTGGTCTATCCAAAATAATTAAAGTTGAGAGTCACCATGAGTAACCAATTGAGTAATAAGTTTAGCTGTTCCATTAAGCGTATCCGATTTGATGAGGGATATAGTCCTGCAGACAGTACACGTCTGACTACGAACTTTGCCAATCTAGCACGTGGCGAGCATCGTCAAGAAAACTTAAGCAAAACTCTAAGAATGATCAACAATCGTTTTAATGCCTTGGCGCATTCGGATAATCCAAGCGCCGACCGCTATTCTGTCGAGGTTGATATTATTTCAGCCAATATGGATATCGAAGGCAAGGGTGATGCATTTCCTATTATTGAGATGCTACAAACTACGATTATCGATCACAAAGATAACACTCGTATCAAGGGTATGATTGGCAATAGTTTCTCTTCTTATGTACGTGACTATGATTTTAGCGTAGTACTTTTAGATCATTTCGATAAGAACCCAGGATCTCCACCACCGGAGAGTTTTGGTGATTTGCATGGCAAATTGTTTCAATACCTTTTGCAGTCAGAGGCCTACCAATCCAACTTTACCAAAGATCCTGTAATTTGTCTGAGTGTATCAACCAGCAAAATCTATCAGCGTACAGCCAATCAGCATCCAGTATTAGGAGTAGAGTACAGACAGGATGAGTATTCACTGACCGATGATTATTTTCATAAAATGGGTTTAACCGTTCGTTACTTTATGCCTGCTGGTAGTGCTGCGCCTTTAGCGTTTTATTTCGCTGGTGACTTGTTAAGTGACTATACCGATCTTGAGCTAATCAGCGCCATTGCGACGATGGAGACGTTCCAAAAAATCTATCGCCCTGAGATTTATAATGCCAACTCAACCGCAGCGCAGATATATCAACCGAGCTTAAAATATCAAGACTACTCGCTGACGCAAATAGTCTATGACCGCGAAGAGCGCAGCCAAATGGCGGTAACGCAAGGTAAGTTCACCGAAGAAGAGTTTATCAAGCCGTATCAAGGTATTCTTGAACAATGGGCAGCAAACTATGAAGCTCAAAAGCCTGCTCCTAAAAAACGCGCTGCTTAATGAACCAAAACTCCGCTTAAATATAAACCATTAAAATATAAAAGATAAATCAATATGACCACAACATCATCACCAAAACAAATATTATTACCGACCTCAACCGCTGGCAGCTTACCCAAACCATCTTGGCTGGCAGAACCTGAGAAAATTTGGTCTCCTTGGGCATTAGAAGGTGAGCAGTTAATTGATGCCAAGCAAGATGCGCTACGGGTATCCTTGCAAGAGCAAATTCATGCAGGGATCGATATTGTCAGTGATGGCGAGCAGACCCGTCAGCATTTTGTCACTACCTTTATTGAACATCTGGATGGCGTCGATTTTGAGCAGCGTGAGACGGTCAAAATCCGTGATCGTTATGATGCTAGTGTGCCAACCGTGGTGGGTGCGGTAAGCCGTACCAAGCCTGTCTTCGTTGACGATGCCAAGTTTTTACGCGCACAAACCGATCAGCCGATTAAATGGGCATTGCCTGGCCCAATGACCATGATTGATACGCTATATGACAGTCATTATAAAAGCCGTGAAAAATTGGCGTGGGAATTTGCTAAAATCCTTAATGACGAGGCACGCGAATTAGAGGCGGCTGGTGTGGATATTATCCAATTTGATGAGCCCGCCTTTAACGTGTTCTTCGATGATGTTAACGACTGGGGTGTGGCTACTTTAGAGCGCGCTATCGAAGGTCTAAAGTGCGAGACGGCAGTGCACATCTGTTACGGCTATGGTATCGAAGCCAATAATAATTGGAAGAAAACGCTAGGCTCAGAATGGCGTCAATATGAAAAAGCGTTTCCGAAGCTGCAACAGTCAAGCATCGATATTATCTCGCTTGAGTGTCAAAACTCGCACGTGCCGATGGATCTAATCGAACTGATTCGCGGCAAAAAAGTGATGATTGGTGCTATCGATGTAGCGACTAATACTATCGAAACTCCTGAAGAAGTCGCCAATACGCTACGTAAAGCCCTGCAATTCGTCGATGCAGACAAGCTCTATCCTTCGACCAACTGCGGTATGGCGCCTCTATCTCGCCAAGTGGCTCGAGGCAAGCTAGAAGCATTGAGTGTGGGTGCTGCGATTGTGCGTCAAGAACTGACAGCTTAAAAGCTAGCTGTCGATAAGTTATAATCACATTTAGGATTTAAGAGATGATTGAAGCAACCGACTTTAAAAATGCCATGGCTTTGTTAACGACAGCGGTCAATGTAATCACCACAAAAGGCTACTCTGGTGCTCATGGCTTTACCGCATCAGCGGTGTGTAGCGTCACCGATACGCCGCCAACTTTGTTGGTCTGTATGAATCAAGCTGCCCGCTCACACGCTCATTTTGTGGATAATGAGACGTTAAGTGTCAATGTATTAGGCGCGCAGCATGAATACCTATCTAACGCCTTTGCCTCTAGATTGAGTTCAAAAGAGCGCTTTGAGCAAGGTTCTTGGACGGAGCTAGTAACAGGTTCGCCTGTCTTGGAAGATGCTTTGGTGAGCTTTGACTGTGAGATTGAGGATATTCAGCAAGTGGGTAGCCACAGTATTTTTATGTGCCGAGTAGTGGCTATCAAACAAAGTCAGCAAGAAGAAAGTTTGGTTTATTTTAATCGCGCTTACCATCAAGTGGCTCAAGTAGAGATTGCTTAGATTCGCCATCTAGCTTTTATTTAGCTAAAATAGCACTTTAGCCAATTTTAACTCTTTATTCCTAAAATTAATCCAACTTAAAAGCAGTCATCCCGTGGAAATACTCATTTTTTTAATCATAGGTGCTCTAGCAGGTTTTGCTGCAGGGCTTTTTGGTGTGGGCGGTGGCACTATCATCGTACCCTTGTTATTTATCGTCTTTACGCAAATGGACTATCCTGCTGATAATGTCATGCATCTGGCTCTAGGGACATCGCTTGCGACCATTATTATCACCTCTATCAGCTCGCTCATGGCGCACAATAAAAAAGGCGCTGTCATGTGGCCTGTCTTTAAAAACCTAGCACCAGGTTTAGCGCTCGGCTGCTTTTTTGGGGCAGGGGTTGCAGGGCATATATCAGGGCTATATCTTCAGCTTATCGTTGGGGTATTTTTGCTTTGGGTTGCTTATAAAATGTTTATGGGTGGCAAAAAGAAAGTAGCTAGCACTGCGGGCAATAACATTAATGCTGCCAATGCTGCTAACTCAGAACTACCGTCAAAGCCTAAGCAACTCGCGGCAGGCGGCGTCATTGGTATCGCTTCTGCTATCTTTGGTATTGGCGGCGGTAGCTTAACGGTGCCGTATCTCACTCGTTATGGTGTAGTCATGCAAAAAGCGGTTGGCACCTCAGCAGCGTGTGGTTTGCCTATTGCCATTGCTGGTGCATTGGGTTTTATGCTTTTTGGCATGCAACAGGACATCAATGTACCTAATACCATTGGCTTTGTGCATATTTATGCCTTTTTAGGCATCGCTAGTATGAGCTTTTTCACTGCCAAGGTTGGTGCAAAAGTGGCTCATATCTTATCGCCAGAGCTATTAAAGAAATGTTTTTCGGTATTGTTATTCGTGGTGGGGCTGTATTTTCTTTATAAAGGCTTGGTTTGAGATTAGATTATAACAATCCAAGATAGATATTCTTTGACTATGACCATCGATGTCACTAAATAATATTAATCTCATAACTGAACTTCTCTGCTAGTCCATATGACTCTCTATACTCGATAGGGTCACCTTCTAAATTTTTGGCAATGCGGCACACTTTGACTAAGTTTTCTTGCTTGCTATTGCCTAAATAAGAATCGCTGTGATCGGTTATAAAAAACAGTGTCTCTACAGCAGACGACACAAACTGACCGCACTTTGTATAATAAAATGGATAAAGAAGATTTTCAAAATCCTCGGAATCTAAAGTTACAAAGGCTTGATAGCGATTCTTAGGCAGCCAGATTCTTTCACTCAATAAGACTCTATCTTCAACCATACGCACACGTTCCATGTAGATTAGAGCTTGGTTTTTACTTATATTCAGCTTTTTATTAATATCATCAATACCGGCTATTACCATAGTTTTTTTGACTATGCCTTTCGGCGTGACATAGCAAGCGTCTTTATCACGGAACTTAAAAAATCTTAATAATGAACTTTCAAAGTTTGGGCGCTTTAGAAAAGTGCCTTTGCCTTGTTGCTTTATTAAGACCCCATCTTCTACTAATTTCTCAACAGCTTTACGTACGGTTCCCACAGATACCTCATACTTATCTGCAAACTCCTGTTCCGTAGGCAAAGGTGTGTTTTCATCCCATTTACTCTCTGTCAATAAAGACTGTATGTGCCATCGCACTTGCTCATAGCGTGGCATTTTAAACTCTTTGAAATTATTTAACATTTTTTTCCACCGTAATAAAAAGTTTCTTATTAATTTTTTAGTCTCGTCAAGCGCTGTTATTGTTCTAAAAGGAGGTGTATGTCTAATCAGGCTAGCTTAAGCCTGGAGTAAATTTTATAGGTGTCACTTCACTGTTAAAACTGAGTGATATATTAGCGGTCAATTTTATCTAAATAATGTGACCTTTTTTGCTATCATTCTACTCAACTAAATACACTTTTGAAGCTCGTATAGATTTTCTAATCTGGAAAGCTATTGGTTGATATCATCGTAATGCTCTTTACTCTGTAAAAACTGATATAGTTTGTTACAGACTTCATATAGTTAAAGTCAAGGGGCAGTCGTGACGCTTTATATTATAGCCGCTATAGTAATATGTATCATTTTGGGCTATACCACCAAAATCAATATTGGTCTATTTGCGATCGCATTTTCATACCTTATCGGTTGTTTTGGTATGGGACTGAAAGCGTATGAGATTATTGAGCTATGGCCCCTCAAAATTTTCTTTGTTATTTTTGCGGTTACTCTTTTCTATAACTTTCCTTTAGCTAACGGCGCTTTAGAGAAGCTATCTAATCATTTAATCTATAAGTGTCGTCACTTCCCCGAATTATTACCTTTGGTTATTTTCTTTGTTGCTACGATTATTGCAGGCTTAGGAGCTGGTTATTATACCGTTCTAGCCACTATGGCACCTATGATCCTACTGTTGTCTAAACGCACTAACTTGAATCTTGTTATTGCAACCTTGTCAGTGAATTACGGTGCCTTAGCTGGTGCTAACTTTATCACCTCACAGAGCGGTGTTATTTTTAGGGAACTAATGCGCGGCGCAGGCGTAGCAAATGATAATACTTTTACTTATGTCTTAAGCATCTTCGCTGCTACTTTTATTATGCCTATAATTCTGTTAGGTATTTATAGCTTTATCACTGCCAAAAATAGCAAAATCGCGATTCAAACGATAGTTCCAGAACCTTTTGATCCTAAACAAAAACAATCTATTATGCTGATTTTTATCATGATGGCCATTGTGCTTGTTGTACCTATTGCAAACCTACTTATGCCGCAGGTAGCAGAGATTCAGTTTTTGAATGATCGAATTGATATTGGTTTTATTGCTATTATTTTTGCTTTAATTAGTTTGTTTCTAAAGCTAGGTGACGAAAAAGCAGTGATTGCACTAATACCTTGGAATACGCTTATTATGATTTGTGGCGTTGGTATGTTAATTAGTTTAGGAGTAGAAATAGGGGTTATTTACGAGCTAACAGAATGGCTAAGTACTAACGTTCCTATTTGGATGATACCGTTTCTAGTCTTCGTTATCAGCGCTATTATGTCGGTATTTGCTAGTACACTCGGCGTAGTTGCCCCTACTTTATTTCCTATGGTACTGCCTCTCGCCGTTGCCTCCGGACTAAACCCTTTATTGCTATTTACCTGTATTGTGGTGGGAGCGCAAAGCTCATCACTTTCCCCTTTCTCATCAGGAGGTAGTTTAATGCTAGGCGCTTCTCAAGTTGTTATAAGCAAAGACAAGCTTTTCAATGCGCTATTATTCAAGGCGGTGCCTTTAGATATTGGCGTTGGAATACTAGCAATTTTAGTTATTCAGTTAATATTCTAACTGCTTATAAGTAAAGTATGTCTTAGTCTCTTTGAATTATTTATATCTGCTTATCTTATTTTAACCACAATATTTTGACCACAATAGATCGGTTCCTCATAATAAATGCATAACTTCTCATAATGTTATTGTAGTCTCTTAGTGATGCTAATATCAATTTGATGCTTAGTACGACTCAATAATCTCTTCTATCAAAAACGAAGTATCCTGTTGTTTTAATTGATAAAAATATTCATTCAGAAATACTAATTTAATATCTTTATCTTTTTTATTAGAGCAGTAAGAGGTAATGAATTAGTCTTTGAGCAAGTATACTACTATAAAATTCATATATACATACATATGTTTCTTGTTATTTTTTAAATAGTCTGTTACTTTTGCACAGTGACAAAAAAACATATTCTAATGAAGTGTAGTAACTTCATTAATCTGATCGTAATTTTGACAATTTGTTATTCTGATTAGAATCCTATTAAATTTTTACTGTAAAAATACACACAAGGAGTGTCGTGTGAAAAAACTTTCCTATTTGGCTCTTGGTCTATCCATCCTATCTCTGACAGCCTGTGACAATGCTAATAAAACTGCTAGCGTAGGCGCAGATGAGTTTGCAGGTCCTTCACGTCCAGAATGTATTGCTCCAGCAAAACCAGGTGGTGGCTTTGACTTGACTTGTAAGCTTGCGCAGGCGGGCTTAAGAGATACCGGTATCTTAGAAGACCCAATGCGCGTCACTTATATGCCAGGTGGCGTAGGCGCTGTTGCTTATAACAAGATCGTTGCCAATGATCGCGCTAATAACGATGCAATCATTGCTTTCTCTACTGGCTCTATCCTCAACTTATCGCAAGGTAAGTTCGGTAAATTCACTGAAAAAGATGTGAAGTGGCTAGCAGGCGTAGGTACCGATTATGGTGCTATCGCTGTCAATGCAGAATCACCTATTAAAGATTTAGCAGGATTAGTCGCTGGGCTCAAATCAAATCCAAAAGCAATTAGCTTTGCAGCTGGTGGTAGTGTTGGCGGTCAAGACTGGATGCAAACGGCGATTTTAGCCAAAGCGGCTGGCGTCAACCCTAGTGATATGACTTATGTCGCGATGGAAGGTGGCGGAGAGGCAATAACAGCGGTAATGGGTAACCATGTTACTGTCGTGAGCGCTGGTATTGCTGAGATCATGCCACAAGCCACTGCTGGCAAGTTACGTGTGTTAGCTGTATTTTCAGATGAAAGATTGGGTGGCACTATGGCCGATATTCCCACTGCTGTAGAGCAAGGTTATGACGTTACTTGGCCAGTGGTACGTGGTTATTACATGGGTCCAGATGTCAGCCCTGCTGCTTATGACTGGTGGAAAGCGAGCTTTGATACTATGCTTGCTGATCCAAAATTCGCTGAGTTACGCGAGCAGCAAGAGCTACTGCCATTCTCTATGACTGGTGATGAGCTAGAAGCATACGTTTATAAACGTACTGGTGAGCTACGTGAGTTGTCTGCTGAGTACGGTCTTGTTGATGCTGCAACTAAGTAGTATTACTCAGATCACATCCCCTTAATGATTGAATACTGAGTTTTATAGTATTTATCGAAGGTTGAAAGATGAGACATCTCTCAACCTTCTTATTTTGGAATTTAAGGAATACTTCTATGACAATGGAACGTGCATTTTCTGGATTAATGGGACTATTTAGCTTATTTTTGGTCTATTTAGCTATTGGTTACGTTGCTCCTATTGCCTATGATCCTATCGGCCCTAGACCCTATCCTATTTTGATTTTCTCACTTATGGCGCTTTTGACCTTGATTATTGCTTTTCGTCCGGCGCGATTTACAAAAGCCATCGATTTAGGCTATAACAACGTCGTGCTTAGAAATCTTGTGCTGTGTGTCAGCACATTATTGATTTATAGCTTAATTTTTGAGCCTTTAGGTTTTGTTGTTGCTACGACACTGATGTGTTTTGCGGTTGGTTTATTGTTTGCCGGCAATCCTATTAAAAGCCTTATCTTTTCAGTTGTGATCAGTATCGCCCTGTATGTCTTATTTGACATAGCTTTGGATGTGATTCTGCCACTTGGAATATTATCAGGAATTATGGGATAGCTATTATGGAAACTTTTGACTTTTTAATGCAAGGTTTTGGCGTAGCGATGTTGCCCAAAAACTTACTTATTGCGCTTATCGGTGCTTTTATTGGTACTGTTGTGGGTATGTTGCCTGGCCTTGGCCCTATTAATGGTGTGGCAATTCTATTACCTTTTGCCTTTGCCCTTGGTCTGCCACCAGAGAGTGCGCTTATCTTACTAGCAGCTGTTTATCTTGGTTGCGAATATGGCGGTCGTATTTCTGCCATTCTACTTAACGTGCCGGGATCTGCCGCGGCGGTTATGACCTCATTAGATGGTAACCCGCTAGCGATTCAGGGCAAAGCAGGCATCGCCTTATCCATCTCTGCGGTCGCCTCGTTTGTTGGTTCTACGATTGCGACTATTGGTGTGGTCTTATTCGCGCCTCTATTGGCCAAATGGGCGGTGTCTTTTGGACCTGCTGAATACTTCGTATTGATGGTATTCGCGATTTGCTGCTTGAGTGGTTTGGTTGGTGATCAACCTATCAAGACAGCAGTGTCAGCATTGATCGGTTTGGGTCTGGCTACTGTTGGTGTCGATGCAGTCACAGGTATTTATCGCTATACCTTTGATTCAGTCAATTTGTCTGATGGTATTCAGTTCACAACGATCGTTATTGGCTTTTTCAGTGTCAGTGAAATCTTGATTTTGCTCGAAAGAACCAGTACTGGTGGGAAAGTAATCGCGCAAGGTAAGCGTAGCTTGTTCAACCTAAAAGAGTTTCTCTTTACCATTGGCGCTATGGTTCGTAGTGGCATAATGGGCTTCTTCGTTGGTATTTTGCCGGGTGCAGGCGCGACTATCGCGAGTGCTATGACCTACGCTAGTGAGCGCAAAATTGCTGGAGACACTGGCAAATTTGGTGAAGGTGATCTTCGTGGTTTAGCCTCTCCAGAGGCAGCTAACAACGCATCAGCCTGTGGTTCATTCGTACCAATGTTGACCTTGGGTGTTCCTGGTTCTGGTACGACAGCAGTCATGATGGGTGCGTTGACTCTGTATAATATTACACCAGGTCCACAGCTATTTACTGAGCAGCCAGATATCGTTTGGGGTCTTATTGCCTCGCTATTTATTTGTAACGTTATCTTGTTAGTTATGAATATTCCTTTGGTCGGTGTATTTTCTAAGCTACTTAATGTACCAAACTATATCTTGATACCATCAATTGCTGCTATCAGTTTCGTTGGTGTTTACTCTATCAACAGCACGACCTTTGATATGGTATTCATGGTAGCACTTGGGATATTTGGTTATTTCTTACGTAAGTTACATTTCCCTCTATCAGCCCTTATTCTAGGTTATGTACTAGGAGAGCTAATGGAATCTAACCTCAGACGTGCCTTGTCTATTTCCCAAGGTGAGATGTCTATTCTATGGAGTAGCCCAATCACCGTGTCACTATGGGGTTTGGTAGTTGTCATGATATTCATGCCAATTATTCGCAAAATGTATCGTAAGCGCTTTAAGAAAGCTATTAGATAAATCCTAACTACTTTATTCTTAAAAAAGATTTCTTACGGCGGTTGTACTCTGGGTATGACCGCCGTTTTTTTAGCAGCTCGTTAAGACTTATATTTCTGACAATACTTTGACGCTCTGACAAGAATAAAGGCTACTAGGATGAGATATCTAATTCATTACGAAAAATGAGTTAATCATTATCAATTAATATCATTTATGGAATAGGATTTTATGATGATGCCTATTTTAGATTTATTACAATCCATCCCAATGTGGCATTTAGCAGGTTTTTTTATCGCTGGGATGATAGCTTTTATTATCTCAACTATCTCAGGTGGTGGTGGTGCTATTTTACTAATACCATTCACTTCTTGGATGGTAGGAGCCGCGATTGCGCCACCTGTCATCAACGTAGCTACTTTTATCAGCAACACTTCAAGAATGTACCTATTTTGGAGTGATATTGATTGGTCATTAACTAAGTACTATGTACCAAGTGCTATTATCGGAGCATGGTTAGCGGCATTGGTTTTTAGTCGTTTAGATGCTGGCTGGATTCAACTATTGGTTGGCGCGTTTTTAGTGTCCACTATTTTCCAATATAAGTTCGGTAAAGTCGCTAAAACGTTTGATATGCCGAAAGTAGGATTTATTCCTTTAGGCTTTGTCATTGCTTTTATGAGCACCTTAGTCGGTGGTCTTGGTCCGATACTCAATCCTTTTTATATGAATGCTGGACTAGAAAAAGAAAGCCTTATTGCCACCAAAACAGCTAATTCATTTTTTGTAGGTATTGTACAAATTGGTAGTTATACCTTTTTTGGCGTACTCACTGCTAAAATTTGGCTATATGGCCTAGTATTAGGACTAGGTGCTGTCGTAGGCAATATCATTGGCAAACGCTTTTTGGCGGGTATAAGCATCAGTCAGTTTAGAGTCATGCTGCTCATACTTATGGTGGTTAGTGGTCTGATAATGATATTAAGAAACATAGACGTGTTGTTTTAAAAACTCTCAATTAGATGCTGTATTCGCCCACGATAATATTAGGATTGGTTACTTTTTCTTTTAAAGTCTGCTGACCACTTTAAGGCCAGTATTTCGACTCTATTAATAATATTTTTTAAGATGAACCCTAAATTTCAGCACTCTCTACCCAAATAAACGCTTCCAAGAGGTTTATCCATTGATCATCTAATCCTACTTTTAGCAACAAGGGCTCGCCAGTAACGGGATGAAGGTGACCGAACAAATAGAAGCGTTCAACAATGACCGTATCAACATTGGTTTTTCAAGGCCATTGTTGAGTGCTATTGCTGATGACTTTGTCAGCCATAATGTTTATATCGATCAGCTTGTTGCTATTGTGAACCAGAGCCATACGCTGGCGAGTCAGAAAACTATTGATTTGACGCAGCTGAAAGAAGAAAAGTTTATTATTTTTAATCGTGATGAAGCTCTTGGTCTATTTGATGAAACCATCATGATATGTAGACAGGCAGGTTTTTCGCCCAATATCGTCAGCCAACCCAAACACGTGCAAACATTAGTGACCGAAGTGGCAGCAGGATTAGGCGTAGCGATAGCTCCGTATTGTGTTCGAAAGCTATATAGCGAAGGCTGTCACTTTATAGCTTTAAACAATGTAAATAAGCAAATCCCAGTACAAATTCAATTTAAAAAAAATGAGGTTAGCGCAACAGTAAGCGCATTCGTAGATATTGCTTTTAGCGCCAAAAATGATATTCAAAGCAGCATGACCATCTGAACATTGTTAACAAATTTCAAAAAAATACTAATGGCGAGAGTAAAATTAAAGATAGATATATCCTGTTGAAAAAAGGGAGCGTAAGCTAAATTTTTATGCCAAGGCTGTGGATAGAGAATAATCTACCTAAACCACTTTATGATATGAGGTATATCGATTTTATATCGAACTAAATATAGCAAAGTACAGCAAAACTTATTTAATAATTGACAACGCAGTTATTTTTTGCCAATATATTTATGAACAATGATTTGGAGGCGATCATTAAATAGCCGTGATTTTAAATCAACTACTCTTCACACCTTTCCGGTTTGTGTGCCAGTAGCTCCTACATCCGGGTTTAAGCGATTAAGACTTTTTTAATCTTTCCTAAACCTGATGACTAGGAGTTACTATGCAGGTTAAATCTCAAAAAATTTGGATAAAAAATCCCCTCGACTGTTTAGACCCAGCTTATGCGGGTGGCATTGTTATTCAAGATGATGTTATTGTTGAATTAATCAGTGCTGGCGAACAACCTTTGCAAGTGGTTGACGAAGTAGTCGATGCCCATGAACACGTTCTTATACCCGGCTTAATCAATAGCCACCATCACTTTTATCAGACCTTAACCCGTGCTTTTCCTGCCGCGTTGAACAAAAATCTCTTTCCTTGGTTACAAAGCCTCTATCCCGTTTGGGCTAGACTAACCCCTGAAATGATAGCAACATCTACCCAAATAGCGCTTTGCGAACTACTACTCTCTGGTTGTACTACAGCCAGTGATCATCATTATTTATTTCCTAATGGTTTAGAGCATGCTATTGATATTCAAGTAGAACAGGCAACCAAACTAGGTATTCGTGTTCACCTTACCCGTGGCTCAATGAGCTTAGGTGAAGATCAGGGCGGCTTACCTCCCAGAACCACCATTCAAACAGATCACGAAATCTTAGAGGATAGCCAACGATTGATTAAAGCCTATCATCAATATGAAGATGGCGCGATGACCCGCATAGCACTAGCCCCATGCTCACCATTTTCGGTTAGTGAAGAGCTAATGCGAGCAACGGCTGATTTAGCTCAAGATCTTGATGTTCGCTTGCACACCCATTTGGCCGAAACCCATGATGAAACAGACTTTTGTATAAAGATGTTTGGTGTGCGCCCTGTGGACTATCTTGAGCGCGTTGGTTGGCTAAATAATCGTACGTGGCTTGCACACGGTATTCATTTTAATGATGAAGAAATAGTACGGTTAGGGGCAGCTAACGTAGGGATTGCTCATTGCCCTTCATCAAACATGATATTAGCGTCAGGGCAGTGTCCTACCATTGCACTACAAGAGGCAGGTTGCCCTGTCGGTCTTGGTGTTGATGGCTCAGCATCAAATGACGGTTCGAATATGATTGGTGAAGTTCGTCAAGCTTTACTGTTACAACGTCTGCGTTATGGCGCTAAAGAGATTACTCATCAAAAGGCGTTTGATTGGGCCACTAAAGGCTCAGCAGGATGTTTAGGACGTGATGATATTGGGGAGATAGCGGTAGGTAAACAAGCCGATATAGCGCTATTTAAACTTGATGAAATACGCTTTGCAGGTGCAGGATCTCCTGTTGCAGCACTATTACTTTGTGGCGCAACTAAAGCAGATAAGGTAATGGTTGCCGGTAAATGGCGTGTATTAGAAGGTCAAGTAGTTGATGTCGACATTAATCAATTAATGGCAAAACAAATTACGCTAGCGGCGAATTTGGCACATGCTTAGAAATATGTGAATGTAAATTATATAAACACAATTAGGACGTGTTAGACATTCACCAATAGACACTGTTGATAGCTGCTACTCTGTAAAAGCTGGGTTCAGACTAGGCAAAAATTGATTCTAATGCTAATGATAATTCTAATGCCTTGGCTAGATTTGCAGCACACTGCTTATAAATAGCTGGGGCCAGTTTTAGCATCAGCTTCGAGGACGAAATAAGTAAAGGATTACTTTACCTGTTCTCAAGACAGGATTTTTTGCTGCTTCATTGACAAAAATAGTCGCTATCAGTGCCATGATTGAATGTTCAATATGCCTTGTTAAATATATTTAATAGAGGTTTCTATGAACGCACCACGAAGAAAATCTGAATTGTTATACGGTCTTCATGATCGTCCTTCTCCACAAAAAGCTTTTTTTGCTGCTTTGCAACATATATTGGCCAGCTTTATTGGCATTATTACCCCTGCTTTAGTTATTGGCGGTACATTAGGATTAGGAAGTGAGTTACCTTATTTAATCTCAATGGCATTAGTAGTCTCCGGTGTTGGTACTTTCATACAAGCTAAACGCATTGGTCCTATAGGCTCTGGTCTACTCTGTGTACAAGGAACAAGCTTCGCCTTTTTAAGTGCTATTTTAGCTGCGGGTTTTATTGTGAAAAACCGTGGTGGTACTCCAGAAGATATTTTAGCGATGATTTTTGGCGTTGCTTTCTTTGCTTCTTTCGTTGAAATAATTTTAAGTCGTTTTATCCATAAACTAAAAAATGTAATAACACCTGTGACCACTGGCATAGTTATTACTACCATTGGTTTATCGTTACTTGAAGTAGGAATGACAGATATCGCTGGTGGTTTTGGTAATGAAGAATTTGGTGCCGCAAAGTTTGTGATTGTCGGCGCGGTGACATTAGTTGCCGTTATTTTCATGAATCGCTTTAATAATCCAATATTACGCCTTTCTGGTATTATGATCGGTATGGTAATTGGCTATATTACTGCCTACTTTATGGGAATGGTTACCTTTGCAATTCCTGATACAGCACTAATATCTGTTCCTATGCCCTTTAAATATGGTTTTAACTTTGACTTAGCGGCATTTATTCCCATAGCTATTATCTCAGTAGTAACTGCTATTGAGACCACAGGTGATTTAACGGCAAACTCTGTCGTTTCGAATGAGCCTACACAAGGGCCTGTATACGTTGATCGCATTAGAAGTGGTGTATTAAGTGATGGGGTTAATTCTTGTATAGCCGCTATCTTCGGCAGTTTTCCAATGTCGACTTTTAGTCAAAATAATGGGGTTATTCAGTTAACGGGTGTGGCAAGTCGCTATGTTGCCTTTTATGTTGCGGGTTTACTTGTTTTGCTTGGGTTATTTCCGATTATTGGTGCCGTATTACAAACCATACCAAAACCAGTTTTAGGAGGAGCAACCTTAGTGATATTTGGTACGGTTGCTGCCGCAGGTATTCGTATTTTAGCGACTGCTGAGTTAGACCGTCGTGACTTACTCATTATGGCTGTCTCTTTTGGTTTAGGGCTTGGTGTGGTTGCAGTGCCTGAAATAACTAATTCATTTCCACCATTAATGAAAAGTATTTTTAGCTCATCTGTTACTGTTGCCGGTATTTCTGCTATTTTGATGAGCTTGATTATGCCTAAGGAAAAGAATAATGACGTTGAGCAAGAAGAGCTATCAGGAGAGAATCCAGAGATCAACGTGGCTTAGTAATTGGCTTAAAGCCGATCATTAAATTATTGTGGTCTATCATCAACTAATAATACACCTTTCCGATATGTGTATTATTAGTTTCAATAGTCAAAACATCAGGCTGCGGCTCAGTATGATACCTAAAGCGCTCGACTGAATTATTAGGTTTTTAAGTTAATTAGTCGCTAGCAAATAGCCTTTCATTTTGTGCGACTACGGTCGCTCAACCCGCAGCATCATATATACCCAATGAGCATATTTTAACTTAAACCGAAACTCAGGATACATACAGTTGCGACTGCGCTCATAGACAATTAAGTGGACACCTGTCTCAAGCGTACTTATCACGAATAGAATATATAGGGTAAGCACACTATGAAGTACACTGTGATCATTCCAATAAATTAAAACACTGATACCATTAACCTACAGCCTAATATTCGAGTCCTCACTAGAGACTTGAAACTTCAACACTCTCTGCCCAATCAAACTCCTCTAAAACACGCATCCATTGATCGTCCAATCCTGCTTTTAGCAACAATGGCTCGCCAGTGACGGGATGACTAAGTGCTAAAGTCTGGGCATGTAGCAACATGCGTGAGCAATCATATTGACTACGAAAAAACCGATTGTGCCGTCCGTCACCATGGCTAGTATCACCCACTATATGATGAAATAAATGTCTCATGTGCCGACGCAGTTGATGCTTACGTCCTGTCTCGGGTGTTAAGCGCACTAGACTATAGCGGCTCGTCTCATGCTTTTTTGACACCGCAAAGGGCAACTCAATTTGGGCTAGACTCTGCCAATGGGTTACCGCCTCTTGAGCGGGTTTATCCAAGTCGGCAAACTTATCGGCGATAGCATCAGGCTTAAAGCTCAACGCATAGTCGACGACTCCTTGCTCTGGCATATAGCCGCGCACCACAGCTAAATATTGCTTAGTCACTTTGTGCTCAGTAAAGGCCTCGTTAAGGCTACGCGCCACGGCTGAGCTCTTAGCAAAGAGCAACACGCCTGATGTCGGCTTATCTAACCTATGTACTGGAAAGACATGGCAACCTACCGCATCACGGGTAAGCTGCATGGCAAAGCGCGTCTCGCCTGTATCCAGCCAACTGCGATGCACCAATAGACCAGCTTCTTTATTAATCGCTACCAAAAATTCATCTTCATAGATAATGTCTATTGGGCTTGCGATGTCGCTTTCGATATCCATGCTGTTAATGCCTTTACGTTAGATACTGTTATTTTAAATACTATAAGTATATAGCTGCTATTTTTTATAGATATTCGTTTTGATCATATTTGTGATTTTTTTTTGATAAAGGTTATTATAACTTTAGAAAGAGTTGTCATATTTCAGCTTTTCTAGATAAGGTTGTAAGAACTAAGTTATAAAGGGAATCGTAAATAATGAATGAGTTAAATTCCAAACGGTCGACTGTGTGGACGGTTATAAATTTACTGGTTTTTTTCGCCACTTTAGGTGTCAACTATCTAGGCGCATCTGGATTTTTTAATGGTATGGGACAGGCTGCTGTCTCAGGGAAATATCAAACGCCTCTCACCCCGAATGGGTTTACGTTTTCGATTTGGGGCGTCATTTATATGCTTGTATTTGCGACACTTGGTTACTGTTTTTTAAAAAGAGAAGATCCAGCAGTAGCCAAACTCATCGGACTTATATCTGTACCATTCGTGGTCAGTAGCTTATTTAACATGGCATGGATCGTGGCTTTTTCTTACGAAAGAGTAGGGCTGTCAACGCTCTTTATAATCGGTATATTAGCCTCGTTAGTGGCTATTGTGCATAGAATCTACAACGGACGAGACGAGTTCCCGTCTACTTTAGCAGGCATAGCTTTTAGCCTTTACGCGTCTTGGGTGTTTGTTGCCACTATCTTGAATACAGCTATCTTATCTGTTCAACAAAGATGGCAAGGGTTTGGTATTTCAGGCTCAGTTTGGACGATTATCGTATTGTTAGTGATAGTGGCTCTAGTAGTAGGCTATGTGCTGCGCTATCGAAATGCGGTCTTTCCTATCGCAGTCGCATGGGCATACTTCGGTATCTATAGCGCCTACACTAATGGTTTAGTTGCTCCCTCATTAGCCTCGATAATTCAGCTAGTCTTACTGCTTGGCATCGCTGTATTTATAACGTTAACGGGTTATACTTTTTATAAAAATCGCTATGCTATCTTCCCGCCTTCTGAAGTATGATAACTTTTTGTTAGTTACACAGTCTATGTTTCCCAATAAAAAATCCCCACTACTATCAAGACAGTAGCGGGGATTTTTTACACTCAGTTTTTACGCTTCAAACCTACTCAACCGTAACACTCTTAGCTAGATTGCGTGGCTGGTCAACATCGGTACCACGCATGACTGCCACATGATAAGACAATAACTGTATTGGCACACTATAAACGATAGGCGCTAGAGTCTCACAGACATCAGGCACATAGACCACATGTAATCGATCCTCAGCGACCATTTTTCTGGCTTCACTAGCGAATACAAACAGCTCACCGTGGCGCGCGTGCACCTCTTGCATATTGGCTTTGAGCTTATCGAACATACTGTCTTTTGGCGCGAGTACGACGATAGGCATGTCTTTATCAACGAGTGCCAGCGGCCCATGTTTTAGCTCGCCTGCCGCATAGCCTTCAGCGTGAATGTATGAGATTTCTTTTAGCTTAAGTGCACCTTCTAAGGCGATTGGGAACTGAAGACCGCGCCCTAAAAATAGGCAGCTTTTCTTATCTTCAAAGTTTTCGCTCATGATTTGAATATCGCCGTCTAGCTTGAGGCTAGCAAACAGCTGACCAGGGAGCTTGTGTAGCTCACTGAGTAAATCCGTTAGGCGTTCATTATCAATACGTGATTGAGTAGCGCCAATCTTCAATACTAACAGCATTAAAGCGGCAAGCTGGGTGGTAAAGGCCTTGGTAGAGGCAACACCAATCTCAGGGCCTGCTAGCGTTGGTAGATAGATATCGGTTTCGCGCACTAGCGACGAGGTTGGCACGTTACATAAGGCTAAACTGACTAAACCCGTTGGATTTTGCTTTTGTGTATCGCGTAGCGCGGATAAAGTATCAGCAGTTTCACCTGATTGGGAGATACAGATAACCAGCGAGTTGTCGACGACGACTGGGTTACGATAGCGAAATTCACTAGCAACTTCGACTGAGCAGGGTAGGCGAGTCAAGTTCTCAAACCAGTACTTGGCGACCATACCCGCATGATAGCTAGTGCCACAAGCAATCACTTGTATGTTACGAATACCAGCAAGCTGTGCCTCATGGCGCTGTAAGAAGTCGCTACGTAAGGTAGGAGTATCGGCATTATCTACTGCCATCTCAATAGTACGGGCGACTGCATCAGGCTGCTCGTAAATCTCTTTAAGCATATAGTGCTTGAACTCGCCTTTATCTGCATTATGTTGCTGCGCATCAATCTCATTGATTTTGCGACTCACCTCAATGCCATCAGCAAAGATCTGAATGCTATTACGAGTTAACTTGGCGATATCACCTTCTTCTAAGTAAATAAAGCGGTTGGTCACAGGTAATAGTGCCAGTTGATCTGAGGCGATAAAGTTCTCACCAATACCCACACCAATCACTAGCGGTGAGCCTAAACGTACGGTTATCAGCTCATCAGGACTATCGACATGGACGATTCCTAAGGCAAACGCACCGTGCAATAACGGAATGACTGCACGTACCGCCTCTAATAAATCAGGGCTTTGGCTGTATAGATCATTGATTAAATGGGCGACCACTTCGGTATCGGTTTGTGAGGTGAACTCATAGCCTTTGGCGATTAGCTCTTCTTTGAGCTCAGCGTAGTTCTCAACGATACCATTATGGACGACGGCGATTTTTCCTGATACATGCGGATGAGCATTACGCTGTGCAGGCTCGCCATGAGTCGCCCAGCGCGTATGAGCAATACCAATATGACCATCAAAAAACTCAGGATTGACAGCGACCGCATCGACTAGCGCTTGTACTTTACCGACTTGGCGTTCGCGATGTAGCTCGCCATCACGAATCACGGTGAGACCCGCAGAATCGTACCCTCGATACTCTAAGCGCTTAAGACCTTCAAGCAAGATATTAGCGATATTACGCTCAGCAACTGCGCCTACGATTCCACACATAATGAGTCCTTAAATTAAATTTATTTTGTTATTTATAGATCAACAGACCCTAAGGTCTAGATAAATACTAATAAGCAGCACCACAAATATTGCCGCGCTGCTCATAATTAATAAAGTGATACTTGTAAATGGCCAAACTTAAACATTCAAGCGTTATTCTGACCCTTGAGTAAATTCAAATACTTCACCTTCAGTAGTCATCACTTTTCTATACCCTTTTTTCGCTTCTAATGACACCGCTGTGATGTCATTGACACTAGCAGAACCGTTCGCGTTGATATATATCCAAACTTCATTACCATTAGGGTAGGTCATTATATAACGCTCGTAAGAAGCGTTATCAGGATCAGGCAGCATACCCACACCCCAGTTAAAATGACAGTTACCTGAGTACTTTGATACTTTTTTAGCATCAGAGTAGTTGCACTCTCCATCATATTCTAAAGTAGTGCTCGCTGAGGCTATTGAAAATGACAGAACGGTAGTTGAAAAAATAAAAATAACCGATAAAAATTTTCTCATCATACATTCCTTACGCTGTTATTTTTAGATAAAAAACGTTTACGTTGCTGTGCTATTTATTTTTTAGTTGGCCGTATAAAGCTAGTTTTTTGCACTTGCTTAGCGCGACCTAAAGCTAAGGCATTGGCATCGACATCGCTGGTAATGACAGAACCTGCACCAACCGTAGCATTCTCACCGATAGTCACTGGCGCCACTAAGCTTGAGTTTGAACCAATAAAGGCATTATCTTCGATGATCGTTTGTGATTTATTGACCCCATCATAATTACAGGTAATGGTTCCCGCACCGATATTGGCACCAGTGCCGACTGTGGCATCGCCAATATAGCTTAAGTGATTAACCTTGCTGCCATGACCAATTGTTGATTTTTTAATCTCAACAAAATTACCAACTTTGCTGTTATCCGCCAACACCGTATCAGGACGTAGATTGGCAAAAGGTCCAATATCGACGCCTGCACCAACTTGAGTACGATCAATGACACAATAGGGTTTTAGATGACAAGCATTACCGATTTTTGCATTCTTAATAATACAGCCAGCTTCAATATAAACATTATCACCAAGCACACAATCCCCTTCAAACACGACATTGACATCGACGAACACATCTTGTCCAGCGCTCAAGCTACCACGAATATCAACGCGAGTTGGATCAGCAAATTGCACACCAGCCACTTGCAAATCAGCAACTATTTTATTCTGCCAAGCGCGCTCTAAGCTGGCAAGCTGTTGACGGTTATTAACCCCTTCAATCTCAAATGCATGCTCAGGCTCAATCGCGGCGATAGTAACGCCATCTGCTACTGCCATTTTTACAATATCGGTCAAATAATACTCTTGCTGCGCATTATCATTAGAAAGCTTTGGCAAATATTTATGTAGCAAGGCATTATCTACACAATAAATACCGCTATTAATCTCAGCAATGAGTCGCTCGTCATCATTAGCGTCTTTTTGCTCAACGATAGCCTCGATATGCCCATTGCTATTACGCTTGATACGACCAAGACCAAAGGGATTGGCTACGGTCAGTGTTAGCATCGACATACCGTCAGTATTAGCGCTCTTTAGACTGGTTAAAGTCTGATTGCTAACCAGTGGCACGTCACCATAAAGTATTAGACTTTGTCCCTCTTTTGGCAACTTATCGAGAGCGACTTTTACCGCGTGTCCTGTGCCTAATTGTTCCGTTTGCGCGACCCAAGTAATAGGCAGATGCGCATATTGATTGTCGATAGTCGTCTTAACTTGATCACCGCCAAAACCATAAACGATGATAGTGTCATCCACATCAAGCTGATAGCAAGTATCTAATACGTGACCTAGCAAGGTTTTCCCCGCTAGAGTCTGCAGTACTTTTGGCTTAGCGGACTGCATGCGCGTGCCTTTGCCAGCAGCGAGAATAACGACAGATAAAGATGAAGACGCAGATAAGGACATAGTATTTCCAAAAGTGTAACAAGATATAGTTTAAAATTATAACCTAAATATCCGATAATACATATAGGTAGAAAATATCGATTTATGTTGGCATTAATTTATATTGGAATAGTTAACAGGTGATAATAGAGCGTTATTCTCTATTACCAATGCTGCTGGCTATAGCATTATACCTACGATAAAAATAATCCAAACGATTGCGGCCATGACCCCTGCGATAATATCATCAAGCATAATACCGAGACCGCCTGCGACTTTTTCGTCCGCCCAGCCGATAGGGGGCGGTTTTATAATATCAAAAAAGCGAAATAGGATAAAAGCGACTGCTAACGAGAGAATAGATAGCGCTTGAGTAATGTCTTGCCAAAAGTTAGCGATACTTACGTTCAAATATGAGAAAGGTAGTAGGGTAATCCAAATACCCGACCATTCATCCCAAACGATATGCGGATCATCATGGACGTTCATTAGCTCAGAGCTACGACCACATATCCAAACGCCAATCACACAAGATAGTATCGTGATAATCAAAAAAGGCACAAAGCCTAAGCTCATCAGCGGAATAGCGATAATGAGTCCACCAACGGTTCCCCAAGTACCAGGCGCGCGACGTGGCAGCCCGCTACCCAAACCAATACCTAACCAATAAACTATGGCGTCAAGTGTACTGGCATTAGCAGGCAGGGGCGGGCAGTTATTGGCCTTACTGATATCAGGCTTATGGCTATTATCAGGCTTATGCTCGTTGTTAGAGGCGTCATTAGTCATAGCTTAACCTGCAAAGTGTTGATAACCCGTCAAAGTGGGAAGCATGGTAAAAGGTGCTGGGTTTGCCTGAGTGACGGCTTGATTTTGATAAAATAACTGTGGATGTAATGGGGTGGTAGAGTTTCTATCAGCATTATCAGCAGTAGCGATAACTTCACCAATGCAAGTGACTTGAGTATTACTGATAGGTAGCTCGACATTAGCAGGCAAAGTAAAAGCTAGCTCGTAATCATCGCCCCCGGTCAATTGACACAATAGACGCTGGGCCAAATCGACTTTTGCTAACGGCTCACTAACCGGTAGCTGCTCAAGATTGACGCGCATCGCAACGCCACTCTGCTGACAGATATGACCTAAGTCCTGATACAGCCCGTCAGAGATATCTATCATGGCGGTCGCGCCAATTTTTGCTAACGCAGCACCTAATGTGATACGCGGCGTTGGCATATGTAAGCGATGGACAAGCTCTTGAGCACTAGTATTATGGGCATTATCTAGGTTTCTCAAAGCATAAGCGGCATCACCAAGCGTACCCGATACATAGACCTTGTCACCCACTTGCGCACCTGAGCGATAGACTGCTGGGGTGTTTTTCTCTAATAGCCCTTGAGCGCTAACACTCAATATTAAGCTATCACTACGAGTCGTATCACCACCGATCAGCGCCACATTGAATAGCTTGCAGGCATGAAATAAGCCCTTAGCAAATTCAGTTAGCCATAGCTCATTAGCTAAGCGCTCAGGCAAAGCTAATGCTAGTAAGATGCTGTGCGGCGCGGCGCCCATAGCGGCTAAATCTGAGATATTGACGGCAACTGCTTTATAGCCAATAGAGAATGCTAACGCGTTAACCTCGTCCCAATCTGCGCTAAAGTGTCGGCCTTGCACGAGCGTATCGATGCAACTCACCAGCCGCGCGTCAGCTGGCAAGCTCATTACGGCAGCGTCATCACCGATGCCTTTATTGATGCCTTGACTGATATCAGTAGGCAAAGATAAATCAGCTTGCAGCTTAAGAAATATGCGCTCAATTAGCTCAAATTCAGTCATAACGAGTCGTTGTCTTTATTAACAGTGTTTTCTGGATGAGCAGTATCATCATCGATACTACTATCATGTGCCTCTGCTGTTGACTCACTTACACTGACACCAACGATACTAGCCGTATCTAAATTTTCTGTACCCGTCTCTGTAGTAGTCTCTACATTTTGACTATCAACGGTTTCGTTGATAGTAACCGTGCTGGTTTCTTCAACGATAGCAGCTGGTACTGCATCCTCTGTTTTAATGGTGTCTGTTTTTGTATTGATGGATTGAGCCTTTGCATTAGCAATCGCAGCTTTGGTACTAGTGCCAGCGGTAGCTTTATTAGGGCGCTTACGCTTAACGCCTGCTTTATTAGCGCTAATTCGGGGCTTAGTAGAGGCATCAGCTGTCTCAGTTTCGGCAGCTAGCGCTGTTTCGTTGACTAGCGTTGGTACTGATATTTGTGTAACCGCAGGCCTTTGTGAGTTGCGCTTATTGGCTTTGGTGTCAGCTTCTACTTCAAGACTACGCAATTCAATGGCTATTCTATCCAGTACCGCATTGATTAATTTATGCGCGTCGGTCGCTCCAAAGTGATTATTCAGCTTCATCGCTTCGTCCATCACGACTTTATAAGGAATCTCTAAGCGGTTTTGTAGCTCATAAGCACCAATCAGCAAAATCGCGTGTTCAACGGTATCGAGCTGATCCACTTCACGGTCTAGATGCTGGCTAATAAGCGCATCTAAAGCATCAATTTGCTCTGGGATATCATGCATCATCTCATGATAATAGCCAATATGTACTGTATGCATCGCATTAGTGGCACGCGTACGCGCTGCGATATCATGTGGGGCATTGTCTTTCCAGCCCATCTTACCTGAGGTATCAAAGCGACGATCGGTAACTAGCCACTCATACAAGCCTTGCATAGCAAATCGACGCGCCTTTCGTACCGCCGTGTGACTAGTCTTATAAGTCGACTCACTCATATCGAAGCTCTGCTCACCAGCACTACTGCTTGCCAGACGAATCGCTTCGGCTTGTTCGGACTTCAAATCCATGTCGGTATGGTTTTGAGCGGTTTTTGCAGCGTTAATAGCTTGCTTGAGTTGGTCAGTCATAAGGGTCAGTACCTAGGTGTTAATATGTTAAATAGGGTCGTTAATAAATGGTTTTGGAGCGTATTATTAATAAGAAACAATGCTGTTAAATAGTAGTCGACTGGTAAATTTTGCCAGTCCGTTTTAGAGCATGAGCGCTATGATAGTGGCATAGCGCTCATTAATTTTTTAAAATGATTAACCTACGAGCGCTTCAAATTAAGCGTCGTCTTCATCGCTGTCATCGATATCTAGCTGTGATAGTACCGCGATCATCTCAAGCACCACCATCGCCGCCTCTGAGCCTTTGTTACCGGCTTTAGTGCCCGCACGTTCAATCGCTTGCTCGATGCTATCGGTGGTTAATACGCCATTAGCGACAGGGATATTATAATCGGTAGCAACACTACTTAAGCCTTTAGCGGATTCGCTGGCCACAAAGTCGAAATGTGGGGTGCTACCACGGATAATAGCGCCCAAAGCGACAATAGCGTCAAAACGATCTGATTCAGCAGCACGCTGGGCGACTAGCGGTAACTCAAAAGCGCCAGGTACTCGGACGACAGTGATATTGCTACCCAATACGCCATGACGTAATAGCGCATCGATAGCGCCATCTACTAGTGACTCAACGACAAAGCCGTTGAAACGGGCGACCACTATACCGACACGAACGTCAGCATTTTGGTGCAAGTTACCATCGATATGAGTGACGGCATCGCGCTGTTGTTGTAAATTTGACATAGAGTTATCCTTTATTATGAATCGTTTTTATCGTAAATGTGCTGAGATGAGTTATCATCAATAAATAGGTAGCGCTATGATAGCATTTTTCTAAATAAAATTGTGTTTTACACAGCCATTACTGCCTTATAGGCGCATCGGTATACCTTGTGCTGCCATGTAGCGTTTTGCCTCCAAAACAGTGTGCTCACCGAAGTGGAAGATACTAGCGGCAAGTACCGCATCGACGCCACCTTGCAATACACCATCGGCTAAATGCTGCAAATTACCGACACCACCTGAAGCGATTACTGGTACGTTGACATGGCTAGTAATCTGCTTCATTAAAGCTAAATCGTAGCCCTTTTTGGTACCATCCCCATCCATTGAAGTGACTAATAATTCACCAGCGCCCAGCTCTGCCATTTTAGACGCCCAAGCAACCGCATCTATGCCTGTCGGCTTACGACCGCCATGGGTAAAGATTTCCCAACGTGGTTGCAGGATACCATCGATCATAATATCAGCGACTTGCTTAGCATCGATAGCCACGACGATACATTGGTTGCCAAATTTTTGTGCCGCTTCCCCTACGAATTCAGGAGTAAAAACAGCTGCTGAGTTGATCGCCACTTTATCTGCGCCTGCATTAAGCAGGTTACGGATATCAGCGACCTTACGTACACCGCCACCGACAGTTAGCGGTACAAAGACGCTTTCTGCCATACGCTCAACCGTATGATAGGTAGTATCACGCGCGTCGCTGGTCGCCGTAATATCTAAAAAAGTAATCTCATCAGCGCCTTGTTCGTTATAGCGTCTAGCGACTTCGACAGGATCGCCTGCATCGATAATATCGACGAACTGCACACCTTTGACCACGCGACCATTATCTACATCCAAACATGGAATAATACGTTTTGCTAGCATAGGGTCTCACTTATTCATTTAAAACCATAAAGGTATTTATCGATGCATTTTACCAAAATTAGCAAGCTGATATCATGGTAATCGACATTTAAGCTATCTATTTTAGACCTCTTGCAAAAGTCATAGTCTAAGCTCGGAATTAATGATACCAGCAAACAGCTTCATTCTAAGATCATAGCGCTGACGACGGTTGCGATATTTATGAGCCACGATTTTAAACAACTTGATTAAGCCTATTTTGTGCTCAACCACAATACGGAACTTTGCCAGATAGTGATTGGCCTGTTTGCATATCTCCAATAACTGACCACCACGAGGTTTCTTAAATGGTGTGAAAGTTTGGTTATGTAGATTTGCTATACCCTGATAACCACTGTCTGCTAGATAGTTAGTATTCTCAGGTAACCAATCAGGACAAGTATCTTTATACAGCTTAAAATCGTGGATTGACCCTTTACAGGTTTGCACATCAAGTATCAACCCTGTTTGCCAATGGACGATAACCTGCGCTTTTAAGGTGTGTTGTTTTTTCTTACCGCTATAGTAGTCTCTTTGGTTTTTTTTGGACGCTCAATTGGGGTTTCGGTGGCATCGACAATGACGACTGACCAATTGGTATCCTCATCGACACGACTAGGCAACTTTTTAGGCAATTCAAACTTGCCAGAGTCAATCAGGATGTCTTCTACTTTACGAATGATACGGCTAGCAGAAGACTCATGAATACCAAAGTCCATACTGATATGATAAAGCGTGCGGTATTCACGCCAATAAGTCAGGGCGAGTAGTATCTGCTCCTTAAGACTGAGCACACTTGGTCTGCCTGATTTGGTCTTAGATGCTTCATGCTCTTGCATGGCATCAAGCATGTCATAAAAGGTGGCTTTATGAATGCCAGTGTAGCGTTTAAAACCAGCGTCACTTTGTTTGAGTAGCTTATCTATGTTTGGCATATCTATTAAGTAAGTAGAGTTCAATAATATATGTTGTGTCTTACAACTACTTTTGCAAGAGGTCTTTTATAACTACTTTAATTTTCTTAAAACTACAAAGCTAACAAAACTTTTAACTATCATTTATTTGAATTTATATATAATAAAGTTATTGTTTAACCTCTCAAAGTTCAAAAATTTGATAATTGAAATTTTAAAAAAATATTAAGGCTCCTTATGTGTCAATTGTTCGCTATGAACAGCAAAAACCCTGCCGATATTAGCTTTTCCTTTACAGGCTTTCGTTGTCGTGGCGGCTTGACTGATGATCATACTGAGGGCTTTGGCGTGGCTTATTTTGAGCCGACAGGGCTACGACTGTATTGTGATGATCGCGCGGCTATGGACTCGCCAATTGCTGAACTGGTGAGCCTCACTAAAGTTAAAGCTTTAACCACTATCGTGCATCTGCGTAAGTCAGATGATAGTCTGTTGCGTAATGCTCATCCCTTTATTCGTGAGATATGGGGTGAGTCTTGGGTGTTTTCTCATAATGGTAAAATGACTATTAAGCAGGCGAGTGATAACGATGCTATCAAGCAAGGAGTGTCGCGCTATTATTGCCCAGTAGGCGATACGGATTCCGAGTTTGCCTTTTGCTATTTGCTTAACCAGTTAAAAGAGCGTTTTGAGCATAAGCCTGATGATAAGACGATGTTTGACTTTTTGACAAAGCAGTGTCGATTTTTGGCTGAGAATGGTCTTTTTTAATTGCTTATTATCTAATGGTGATTGGCTACTGAGTTACGCCACCACTTTACTATTTTATGTTACCCGCCAAGCGCCGTTTGGCTCAGCAACGCTTATAGATGCTGATGTCACTATCGATTTCGCTCAAGTTAACAAGTCTGACGATGTTATCACCGTACTCGCGACGACACCATTGACTAGTGACGAAAACTGGCAACAGTTAGCTATCAACGAGTGCGTGATATTTGCTGAGGGCGAGATTATTTATCAAGATATTCCAGAGTGGCCTGAGTATTTATCGATTGAAAAAGGTTTAGAGATTGCTAAGAATAAGTAGTTTGTACGCAGTCGTTTTTATAATAAAAAGTAAAAACCATAATGGAAATGTTGTTAAGGCTTATTCTAAACTGTGATGGAGTAATGGTGACGATATCAACCTTAAAAGCCAAATAACTTTGAATAATAAAGGTAGTTGCCGCATCAAGGTGTAAGCTTAACAATTTTAGGTATAATAGCCTTATTCTAAATGATTCAATATCTCCATTTATTCATCAATTCTTACGAGAGCGCCCATGTCCGTCTATACTCAACTTACTAATGAGCAATTTGCTGCATTTTGTCAAAACTTTGGCGTATCTTTTGCCCGTGCTATTCCGATTACCCAAGGTATCAAAAACTCAAACTGGTTTATTCAAACCACTGATGATAGCGATGGCGAGCACTCTTATGTCTTCACTTTATTCGAAGAGCGTCCACCAAGTGATATCGAAAAAATGGCGGTTATTCTTAATCAATTGCAAGGTAAACTGCCCGTTGCTGCGCCATTGGCTCTAGTCAATGATGAAGAAGATGATAATACAAAGCAAAAAAGCTACGTTATCCATTACGATAATAAAGCCATTACCTTAGTACCTTGCCTAGCTGGCGCGCATCCTAAGCAAACTACCCAAGCGATGTGTCACGAGATTGGCGCAGCGTTAGCACTACTGCATGAAACCTTGCAGGCGCTGCAACCAAGCGAGGATTATGGCGTAGCGCTTTATCCGTGGAGTGAGGTTCGTGATCGCGAAATTCAATTTATGCCTGGTGATGAAGCCAAACTGATGCGTGATATTTGGCAGTCTTATACGGATTTGCCACTTGATACCTTGCCAAAAGGTCTGTGTCATCTTGATATGTTTGCTGATAATACCTTGTGGGACTTACCATCACAAAACCTGCCAGCACAGAATTTGCCCTCTAACAATGGTCAACAAGCCAATGCAAAACTGACGGGCTTACTTGATTTTACTGAGGTCAGTGTCGATCATTATGTGATGGATATTGCCATCACTATCAATGACTTTTGTACGACTTGGGGCGATGCTGAGCAAGGCGAGACGGTAAATTTTGACCGTAGTAAAATGAGCGCTTTTTTAAAGGGGTATGAGTCTAAGCGCGTGCTTAATTTTGATGAAAAACAGGCGCTACCGGTGATGCTTGCCAAAGCGGCAGTGATATTCTGGCTACTGCGCCTTAATGTCATTCATTATAATCGCACCGAGGGACGTACGGGCGATAATATCATGGTCAAAAACCCTGACTTAATGAAACGCCTTGCCGCTTATCACTTCTCGCATGTCGAAAAATCGCAAAATACTGTATATGTGCTTGAACATGCTCGCTATAAAGATGACAACAAAGATAATGACGTAGAAGATTTTAAACTTATCGGAGTATTTGCTACTAGCAAACAGGCTCAAGCAGCTATAGATCAATTAAAGTCACAGCCTGGTTTTATAGATTATCCAAACGGTTTTCATATTGATGAGTATCCGCTAGGTCAAATCAATTGGTCACAAGGGTTTGTTAGTTATCAATAAAGCTTTTAGCTGATTTATATCAAGTGATAGAAAGCTGGGATTAGTAATGATATAGCTACCCTAGCGCTGGTTAAAGAATATACAATGAATCAATTGGTTTAATTTTATTCTCATCCTTTTGTATAGGCTTATTCTGAATTGACCTTATCTATTCTCAAAGTCTTAGCCACTTATAGGCTGCCAAGCCTTTTTATGGCTAAATCTGTAGAACCTAACATTGCCCAATTAAAGGATAATACTATGACTAATGAATCTGATAACTGGCACCAGCTGGCACGCTACGACACTAATATACAAGGCGAGCTACATGCCAACCTATTACGTAATAATGGCGTTACAGTTTCTCTCCAGCCGCTGAGCGCTATACCAGGCATGAACTCTGGCATCGTATTATGGGTCGAAAAAACCGATCTAGCACAAGCTCAGCAGATTCTACAAAGCGTCAATAACGATGGTGCTGATGGTGCAAGTTTGCTGGCCCAGATGAGTGATGCTGAATTAGGTATCAGTAACGACACTTCATCAAACCAAGCGATAAGCGATGGCAGTACAATGAATAAAGGCGGTACTCTGTAAATGTGTCAACTCTTAGGTATGAACTGTAATGTCCCAACCGATATAGGCTTTAGCTTTGCAGGGTTTCGTCGGCGCGGCGGCATGACGGACAGCCACGAAGATGGTTTTGGTATTGCGTTTTTTGAGCGTAGTGACTGCGCTGACAATAATAACGCTTCAACGGGGCTGCGTCTGTTCCATGATAATCGCCCTAGCCATGAGTCGCCTGTCGCAGATTTGGTCAATAACTATCCGATCAAGGCGATAAATGTCATCGCTCATATCCGTAAGGCCACTCAAGGTCAAAACTGCTTGGCTAACACCCATCCCTTTGTCCGTGAAGTATGGGGCGAGCAGTGGGTATTTGCGCATAATGGACAGATGAATAAGTCTTTTATTCAGCGCTGTCAGCGTTTGCAAGACAATGGCAATGCTGAATACTGCCAGCCTGTCGGTACTACTGATTCTGAAATGGCATTTTGCTACTTAATTAATCGCCTTAAGAGCAGCTTTAAATCGCGTCCTGATGATCGGACTCTATTCAACTTTCTGACCACTCAATGCCGTTATCTATCGGCCAATGGGCTGTTTAATTGCCTGATATCTAATGGCAATTGGCAACTGGCTTATGCGGGTAGCTTATTGTTTTATCTCACCCGTCAAGCGCCATTTGGCAAGGCGGAGTTGGCTGATGATGAGCTGGCGATTAACTTTGGTGATGTGACCACTGATACTGATAAAGTCACTATCTTAGTCACCGTACCCTTGACCAAAAATGAAAAATGGCAACAGCTGGCCGTCAACGAATGCATCATCTTTCGAGATGGCGATATTCTATTTAAAGACAGTCCAAGCCAGCGTAAGTTTTTAACGATTGACGAAGGGATAGCCATTGCACGAGCGGTTGGGGCGAGTGTTTAGATGAAGTCACCACAACACCGCTTAAACTTCTCCCCAGACCCACAAATACACGGCTGTTTTTGACTAACACTCATATCAACAGTCGGATCTAAAAAGTACCAGCGCTCACTTGTTTTATCTTTTACCTTTACGAAACTAGATAATTCATGATGCGCAGCTTGCTGACCATCAGGCTGCCCTTTTGACTGGGTATAAAACGCTTTAAACTCAACTTGTGCATGACGCTTACCTAGCTTTGCAGTATGACTGACAATCTCTAATCCTGCCCAATTGGTCTCACGTGCCCATGATTCTATAGACTTAGTATCAAGTAATGCTTGCTGCGCAGGTAAAGTAGTCTTGACGATATATTCTGGCTTCACCAACACAAAAGCACTATAACGCGTACGCATGAGACGCTCAGCACTTTCGGCTTTGATACCATCAGCTTTATCACTACTGTTATCAAGTAAACTATCGTGATACGGCTGACAGCAGTCGCTATAAGCTATGGGCTGTATTAAGAAATCTAACTTTGGCGAGACTTGGCAAGGGCATAGTTGCATAATTTACTCTGACTGAATATGGTTTATCGTAGGGGGTGCATTCCATGCATCATTTAAAGCTATTCTAACGAAAATAGTCTTCTAGAATATTCGGCAACATGCCCACTCTAAGCTGTGCCCAAGGCGCAGGGTCACGCACTTGCTGCCAAAACGGCTCAAAAGGTGGAGCAACGTATAAAAGCACCGCTATCAATACATAAAGTAGCAAATACCACCATTTATCTCGATGCTGATAAAACTTCATCGCTGTGCCTGATGAGCGCTTCATTTTCATGCCTGATAAATTAACGCTATATAGTTCATCAAGGCTTAGATGTACCAGTGCGCCACCAAACAGAAATAGCCCATAAAACCAGCTGGTAATCAAAGCATTATCCATGACAAAATAGCTTAAGCAAGTCAATCCCAGACCTAGGATTGCCATATAAGGCACCGAATGAATGACCCCGCGATGCACCGTCATCGTGGTAAAGATATAAAACACCACGTAGCGCATAAAGCCATAGCCCGCCAGCCATAACGCCATCAAAGCAAGCAAACTTAACTCATCACGCCAGTGCATCACTAGCCCAAAAGCAAACATAAAGGAGGCTAAATTAAAGCCAAGTTTGATCGGTGTAGAGTTGTCCGAATCCAAATCAGGTAGTAGTCCACCTATAGTACCAAGCGCTACGCACATCAAAAAGGCTGAATCGTCAATCAACCCAGTTTTATAAATGGTTAAAGCGGCGATACCACTCACGGCAAATGCGCCGTTAAGATGGGTGTTGAAATTGGCCATAAAAAGGGTCTCAAGTAGTGCTCTAAATAAGGGGTCTGCTGCTATTAAAAAAGCGCTCTATGATACCATAGGCCAATCCACTACAGACTCTAAGATACTTATTTTGAGACTCTAATTATGACTATTGCTAACTCAATTAATAACGATTTCTCAAGCTCTTATTCTTATAACCAACTTGATGCAAGCTTTGCCCCTATCGACTGGCAAGCGCCTTGGTTGGCTCACATAAATCAATTAAGCTATCTAAGTGCCACTATAAAGCAGCTGAGTGATGCTAATGCTAATGTTAATAAAGCCGATAAGCAACTAGCTAATACTGCTAGCTTAGATACTCAAATAGATGTCATTGCCAAAGTATTAAATACAGCTTTACAGCAGCAAAGTGAAGACTGCCAAACTCCATTGCCGACCACTCAACCTATAGAAGACAATCAAGCTTATCGTTTGAGGTTTGTCTCACAAGACGTATTGCCTGAGGGAATGGGTTATGAGCAATTTATCGGCAGTACGGGTAATATTCCGACGCGCGATAATTTGCATGATCTTTTTAACGGCAGTATTTGGCTGAGTTTTCCAAAGACCAAAGCTATGCTAAATTATTATCATATGCTAGAGATTGCAGCGTGTCATGAGGATGGTAGAGGTGCAAGACGCGGGCGAGTGCGCGACACTATCACTGTATTTGATGAAAATGGCGCGATACTCGTGACCGCTGACCCTAGCATAGGTGAGGCATTGATTAATTTTGACTGGCAGGCAAGTTTGGTTGTACCGCGTGATAAGTGGGATAATCCCAAAAAACGTGATACACATTCTCAAGCTGCCGTTTATATTTTTGGTCATGCCTTGCTCGAACAGTTAATACAACCACGCAAAGCTTTGTGTGCGCATAGCGTGGTTATTAATGTAGCGGCTGATTTTTTTGCATTATCTTTGCCTGAGCGCATCGCTTATTTGGATGACCAGCTTGCCATATATATAAATGAGTTATTATCACAAGACAACGTTACTCCGCGTCAGCTTGCGCCCCTACCTATTCTGGGCGTGCCGCATTTTTGGTCAGAGAATACTGATGCCAGCTTTTACGATGATAGCTACGTGTTTCGCAGCGGTCGTCGTCAAAAGTAGAATAGGGTGCGATACCTTGCTGATAAACCGCTAAGCTACTTTTACGGTTACGATTGAGCCACGATTTGCCTACATCTAGACGTTAACAAACCACGGTATATTTGTTATGGTAAAAGAACGTTACTGTTAAACAGTAGAGATATACTTATATCTTTTGTTAATACAGCTTTTATTGATATAAGAAATTTTAGTAGCCTGAGAACACAAGGGGTTATCTTGTTAACTACTCTTACTCGTTATCGAATAGATCTCATTACCTCTAAATAAACTCATTCACTAAAACGTTAAGTACCATTATTTAGCCACCAATTATCAGCATAAATTTATAATGATTTATGTTCGAGTATATATAACAACGATAAGGAAGCTACCATGAGTGATATCTTCAATGTAAAAAACACTTTGAGTGTTGACGGCAAGGATCATGCCTATTACAGCTTGCCAAAATTAACTGAAACTTACAAAAATATTAGTAAGTTACCCTTTTGCATGAAAGTTGTTTTAGAAAACTTATTGCGCAATGAGGATGACGGTCAGTCTGTTGGTAAAGACCATATCGAAGCGGTCGCCAATTGGGACGCAGGTGCAGAAGCGTCAAAAGAAATCGCCTTTATGCCAGCCCGTGTTGTGTTGCAAGATTTCACTGGTGTACCATCGGTTGTCGATTTAGCGGCGATGCGTGATGCCGTGGTCGAGCTTGGTGGTCGTGCTGAGCAAATTAATCCCTTTATCCCAAGTGAGTTGGTCGTTGATCACTCTGTACAAGTTGACGCTTACGGCCGCGAAGATGCGCTAGATTTGAATGAAAAGATTGAGTTTAAACGCAACAATGAGCGCTATGAGTTTTTGCATTGGGGTCGTAACGCCTTTGAAAATTTCGTAGTTGTACCACCAGCGACAGGTATTGTGCATCAGGTTAACCTTGAGTATCTGGCACGCGTGGTAATGGCAGCAGATGTAGATGGCGAGCTGACCGCTTATCCGGATACGGTGTTTGGTACGGATAGTCATACCACGATGATTAATGGTATCGGCGTGCTTGGTTGGGGTGTCGGTGGTATTGAAGCTGAAGCGGCAATGCTTGGTCAACCGTCCTCAATGCTGATCCCACAAGTGGTCGGTTTTGAGCTGACTGGCAAACTTAATGAAGGCGTTACCGCAACGGATTTAGTATTGCGCGTGGTTGAAATGCTACGAGCTCATGGCGTGGTCGGTAAATTCGTTGAGTTCTTCGGCGAAGGTCTGCATAGTATGCCACTGGCTGATCGCGCCACCATTGCCAATATGTCGCCAGAGTATGGTGCGACTTGTGGTATCTTCCCGATTGACCAAATGGCGATTGATTATCTGCGTCTATCAGGACGGGATGAGAGCCAAATTAAGCTCGTTGAGCAGTACGCCAAGGCGCAAGGCTTATGGCACGATGCTGATACGCCAGCAGCAACTTATTCAAGTAAGCTTGAGCTGGATTTATCATCGGTACAGCCTGCACTTGCAGGTCCTAACTTACCACAGCAGCGTATCAATCTATCTGATATGCACGAAAAATTTGGCGAAACGCTAGAAAAAATGACCAAAGATCGCAAATCGGAAATCAAAGGTAAGGAGCGTTTTGACGAAGAAGGCGGCGAGCAAGAGCAAGCCGATAAACTCTATGCTAAACCTAACGTCTACTCTGATGTCAATATCGATGATAAAAGCCATAAGCTGCGTGATGGTTCGGTCGTTATCGCCGCTATCACCTCGTGTACGAATACCTCAAACCCTGCGGTTATGATTGGAGCGGGACTGGTTGCGAAAAAAGCCGCGGCAAAAGGTCTGAAAGCCAAGCCTTGGGTGAAGACTTCACTCGCACCTGGTTCAAAAGTAGTCACTGATTACCTTGAAAAAACCAAGCTAATGGACGAGCTAGAAAAAACAGGCTTTTACTTAGTCGGCTATGGCTGTACGACTTGTATCGGTAACTCAGGACCGCTCTTAGAGTCGATCGAAAAAGGTATCGAAGAAAAAGATTTGGTCGCAGCGGCTGTACTCTCAGGTAATCGTAATTTTGAAGGTCGTATTCACTCACACGTAAAGGCCAGCTACTTAGCATCACCTCCGTTGGTAGTCGCTTATGCGCTGGCAGGTACGGTCGATATCGACTTGACGACGCAGCCACTAGGACAAGACCAAGACGGCAATGATGTGTTCTTAAAAGATATCTGGCCAACGTCAGAAGAGATTAACGAGCTAATCGCTAATAATATTGACGCTGATATGTTCCGTAAAAACTACGGTGAAGTGTTTGACGGTAGTGCCGCATGGAATGCTATTAGCTCAGCCGATAGCCAACTGTACCCATGGGAGGAGACGTCTACTTATATCAAAAACCCACCTTTCTTCGATGGTATGACGATGCAGCCAGAAGGTATTCCTGATATCGAAGGCGCGCGTATTTTAGGTCTATTCGGTGATTCGATCACCACAGATCATATCTCGCCTGCTGGTAATATCGATGCTGACTCTCCTGCGGGCAAGTACTTGCAAGAGCGCGGCGTAATGGAAGCGGATTTTAATAGTTATGGCTCACGCCGTGGCAACGATGCGGTGATGACACGCGGCACCTTTGCTAATATCCGTATCAAAAACTCAATGATGGGTGGCAAAGAGGGCGGTTATACGTATTACTTCAACGGTGATAGCGCCACGTTACAAGATGGTCAAGAAATGGCTATCTATGATGCGGCGATGAAGTATAAAGAAGACAAGCGTCCGCTCGTAGTACTAGGCGGTAGCGAGTATGGCTCTGGCTCAAGTCGTGACTGGGCAGCCAAAGGTACTATTTTGCTCGGAGTAAAAGCGGTATTGACCAGCTCATTTGAGCGTATTCACCGTTCAAACTTAGTCGGTATGGGTGTGTTGCCATTAACCTTTAAAGACGGTGAAAACGCAGAGACCTATAAGCTTGATGGTTCAGAAGTCATGAGTATTACAGGTCTTGATAACGGTGAGAGCAAAACAGCAAAAGTCACAGCTACTCGTGCTGATGGCTCAACTGAGAGCTTTGATGTGAACGTCATGCTACAGACACCAAAAGAGCGTGAATATGTGCGTCATGGTGGGGTATTGCACTATGTACTGCGTCAACTCGCTGCTGAGAGTATGGAAGCTGGTTAACTTTTAAATAGTTCTTAAAAAATAAAACCTCAACCTTATGTTGGGGTTTTTTATTAGCTATGTTTTTATGGAGGAAGCTAATCCTGCTATTCGCTACTATCTGCCAGTCGAGGCGAGGCAGGCGCTACGGCTTGAGCAGTTCCTGTTGACTCGATAACGTCTCAAAACCAACCGCCTGCAATTCGCCTAGCCCGTCAGGATAACCGCTGCTATCAGGGCTAATTCTTGCATCACTTACTTGCTGATATTAAGCGTGGTCTGAATGGGTCTATATATCATGGTGCGCGGGGCGCACCCTACGCGCACTGTCCGCTTGTAATTGATACAACGTTATACTTAACTAAAAAATTGGGTGGTGTATCAGAAAGTATGCTGAGGTAATAAAGGAGGGTGACAGCCAAAGCAAGATGATATATTTGAGGTTATGAAGACACAAATAGATATCAGCTGCCCCGACTGTCACAGTCCCAGTTTAAAGAAAAATGGCAAAAAAAGCTATGGTAAGCAAAACTACCAATGCAAAGCCTGCAAGCGTCAGTTCATTGGCGATCATGCCTTAACTTATAACGGCTGTCACTCTAGAATAGAAGATAAAATACGGCTAATGACAGTGAGAGGCTGTGGCATTAGAGACATTGCTATTATAGCCTCAGTTAGCATTGGTAAAGTGCTAAGTACCATAGGCTCATCCGTATATAAGATTGCGCCTAAGCAGAGCTACTATGAACGCTTAGAAGTTGATGAGTTCTGGACTTACGTGTACCGTAAGAAACGTAAAGTCTGGCTGATTTATGCTTATGACCGTGCTACCAATGAGATTGTCGCTTATGTCTGGGGCAAACGTGATTTGAGAACGGCTAAGAAGCTAAGAGCACGTCTAAATCAGCTCAAAGTCAGCTATGACTCTATTAGTATGGACAACTGGGATAGCTTTTTGACGGCTTTTAAATCAGATCATAAGCGAGTTGGCAAACAGCATACGGTAGGTATAGAAGGCAATAACTGTCGCTTGAGACACCGGTTACGTCGAGCCGTTAGAAAAACCTGCTGCTTCTCGAAAAAGCTTGATAATCACTTTAAGGTATTCGATCTGGTGTTATTCTATGTCAATTATGGCTACGTCTGATGCCAGCATACTTTTTAGAACACCACCAAAAATTGAAATGGACAAGAAAATATAATTTGTTAGATCACTCTGCCATGAACTTTTCCCACTTATACTGGCAGTAGCTACACTTGCCTTCATTATATTGATCTTCTAAGCTTAGAGGATCTCCACACGTTTCACATTCGGTGTATTCCATTTCGTAATCACATGCTACACAACATTCCTCTTCATGAATGAATGTGCTTTTCCCACACTCGTGGCATAAATCATAAGGAGAATTGCCCCCATCTTTTATGTTTATATGTGCGTCTCCAGCTAGAGAGTCATCAATACATTGTTCAAGTACATCATAGAAGCAGAAATCATCTCCACATGACTTGCAATGCAAATCAATCATCGGATAAATATCATCAGAATGCGGTGCTTGTATCAATGGAGAGTGACACTGATGACAACGAAGATTTTTAAGAGTTACTTTAACTGAATTATACTTCCAGTCGACTGTGTTAATACTCTCTCTACAAGCTTGTTCTTCTGCTGAATAAACATCGCTCACATCAAGCAAAGTTGTCCAGCAATCGTTGCCAAGGATTTCTTGAGGATCTTCTTGCAAGTGTTCTGATAGAAAGTCTCTAATCAGTAAAAATGACTTGGCTACAATTTCTCGGACAGCATCAGGAGATTCAGATGTATAGTAGTGTTCTAAATCGTTTCTTAGTTTATTAATCTCATCGAAACGTTTCCATTCTACTTTGACGTTTAAGCTGGCAAATCTTTCTTTTATCGACTGGACATCAACCGTCTTATGACCTTTGCCTTCAAAAGTTATATCGCCTTTTGCATTTTGTATAGGTCTAATATTCTGTTTTATTAGCAACTCTTTGTTATTACTTGGAGACAGTTGGCAAAGCTTCTCTTTGTACAATAATAAAATTCCAGCCGCAATATTTCTCACAGCAGAAACACTACGCCTATCATGGTAACCCTCCCAAACTTAAGACACCTAATAAATAGAACTAAGCTGCCTGATTGAGTTTCTGTATCGGTGTAAAACCGCCATTGCCCATGTTTGGGCGCTTATGATTATAATGGTATAACCAGTTTTCTGCTTGTGCGCGTACCTGCTCTAGATTATCAAACAGCTCCTGATTTAACCAATCATATCTCATGGTTCTGTTAAAGCGCTCTACATACGCATTTTGCTGTGGATTGCCAGGTTCAATATAGCTTAAGATGATACCTTGCTGTTCAGCCCAGTCTTTGAGCGCATTGCTGATGTATTCAGGGCCGTTATCGCATCTTATCTGCACAGGTTTGCCTCGGTACTCAATAAGCTGATTAAGACTGCGTATGACCCTCCCGGCCGGTAGCGAGAAGTCGACTTCAACGGTGAGTGCCTCACGGTTGTAATCATCAATGACATTGAACAGTCTAAAGCCGCGGCCATCAGTTAAGCTGTCGTGCATAAAGTCCATGCTCCAGCTTTGGTTAATCCTATCAGGTACTGCTAATGGTATTGGTTTAGCACGTTTAATGCGACGCTTAGGCTTGATTCTAAGGTTGAGTTCAAGCTCGCAGTAGATGCGATATACCCGCTTATGGTTGTACGGCAGTCCTAGCACATTACGCAAGGTTAAAAAGCACAAGCCAAAGCCCCAGTTCTTGTTCTCATCAGTCAGTTTGATAAGTAAGTCCGCTATTTGCTGGTTCTCATCTGTTACCACCGACTTGTGATAATAACAGGTGACGCTGATGTTAAAGATGCTACAAGCCCTGCGGATACCAATACCACGATCTTCAATGTAGTGACAAACCAACGCTTTGCGCCTTTGGGGCGCTACCACTTTTTTGACATAGCATCCTGTAGGATGTCGGATTTAAGACATTCATCAGCGTACATCTTCTTTAAGCGGGCATTTTCAACTTCAAGCTCTTTAAGACGGCTGATAAGTGTGGCGTCCATACCACCATATTTAGATCGCCAGTTGTAGAAGGTGCTTTGGCTGATGTTATGCTCACGGCAGAGCTCGGTAATAGGGACGCCTTGTTCGGCTTGTTTTAGGATGTTGACGATTTGGTTGTCGCTAAAGCGTGTCTTTTTCATAGGATTCTCCTGCTGGTGTATTTTAGCAGTTAATCTCTATTTGTAAGTGTTCTTATTTATTGGGGGGATTACCTCATCATCACTTTCAAAATCCTCAACTCCAATTTGGATTGAATCTATTGCGTTTTGAATAATGCTCATTATTTCTCCTAAATTTAATAATTGCTTTGTATATAACTAACACGTGATTAAGTGAGTGTAGCCTTATAAATCTATCCTTAGAAACGCTGATCCGCATTTACTTAACCCCTCTCCGTCAACAGCTTAATCCCCATCCCAATAAATACCACACCGCCGATCTTATTTAATATTGACTCAATAGCTGGATTCTCACGTAAATTTTTACTAAATATCGATGCCAAAAAAGCCAAGCACGAGCACCATAAAAAGCCAGTGATCGCAAAGCTAATGCCTAACATCAAAAATGATACCGTGACATACGCATAGCTTGCGTCGATAAAATGCGGGAAAAAGGCGATAAAAAATAGCGCGACTTTTGGATTAAAGACGTTGGTTAATACGCCTTGCTGGTATATCTTCCAACGATCTAACGGTTTTGAGCGAGTAGGCTGTTCACCTTTTGGTAAACTATTGGCTAATAGCGATTCACTTTTATTTATTATCATCTTATAGCCCAAATAACATAAGTAGATAGCGCCAATATATTTGACGATCATAAAGGCAAAAGGAGAGTTAGCCAGCAGGATGGATAACCCTAGCGCTGCTAGAACCGTATGTACCAAAATCCCTGAAGTGATGCCCAATACAGAATAAAATCCCGCTCTGCTACCCTGAGAGATACTGCGCGTAATGATATACATGCTATCGGTGCCAGGAGTGACATTTAGCAAAACGCTGGCAGCAATAAATCCTAAGTAGTTTTCGATACCGAACATGGATGAGACTCTTTTTTAGTGATGTTGCGAAGGATTTCATGGCGTTGATCCAAGCATAACTTAAAAGCTTGTACTTAACCTACTCTGTATCAACTCAGCGCTAAAATAATCCTTTATTACTTCATGATAAATAGACTGTTTGTTTGCTACGCTGATGTTCTGTTAATTGTCATAAGCGTAGGATAAGCCTTGTCAAAAATAACTAAATTTCGCTTTCACTTCGGCTATTTCTTCTTAGCTATTGTGCTTTTCTTAGTTGAGATAGCGATTGCCAAATATACGGGTGGCTGGATAAGGCATTACCTAGGTGATGTATTGGTCGTTATATTGATATATAGCGCCTTGATGACTATCGTTAATTTTAATAGAAAGGCAGTGATCTTATTTACGCTGATATTCGCTTTTGCTATCGAATTTAGCCAGTATTTTAAATTGGCGGATAGGTTAGGGTTTGAGCAGGGTAATGTGCCTTATATTGTCTTAGGTAATACTTTTAGCGTAGAGGATTTGGTTTGTTATGCCGTAGGCTGTCTGATTATTTTGCTGTTTGAAGGTTTTATAGATAATTTACTCTAGATATAGCTGACTCACTTTAGCGCTGATACAGTGCAATTAAGATTAATTTTGCGCAGCCTCTGTCAGCGTAGACACAGCACGCAAGGAAAATTGATACCAATTGCACGTTAATTATTAGCGTATCTACTTTACTTCGCTTTAAATAGTTTAGGTAAATTTGCTGGGTTAAAAATCTAGCCTACCCCAAAATAGCTATTTTAATAAAACCTATATCTCAATAAACCTTAATTCTTAAAATCCACTTCACCTACATTGACTATCAGTACACAAATACACCACCTTTTGTGCGTTTAAAACGCTATCATCATGGCTTTATGAGAGTAGCAGTTTCAAGCCATGTCAGGCAAAAAGATAACTATCACTATTGAGTAAACGATGAGCAGACGCGACCTGATTATATTTATTACCCTGTCCTTTATGTGGTCGATATCTTTTGTATTTTATCGCGTAGGCGTTCCTGAGTTTGGCTCATTAGCCTTTGCCAGTTTGCGAGTGATCTTTGCAGGTCTGACTATGGTTATCTTCTTAATAGTCAGCTCAAAAGATCGCGCAGGTATCAAAGAGCGATGGAAGATACTCACTATCGTAGGCTTATTCTCTGCCGCGATTCCATTTATCTTATTTTCCTTTTCAGCGCAGACTGTCAATGCAGGTGTATTAGCGGTACTCAACGCTGCGGTGCCGATGATGAGCGGTTTTATTGCCAGTACCTTTTTTAATGAAAAACTGGCTAAAAAGCAAATAGTAGGCTTAATTATTGGCGTAATTGGGGTAGTCATCTTGATGAGCGAGAGCTTATTTTCTGAGTCAGGAGCCCAAGATTTGAGCTCAAATTTGCTACCGATGGGCTATGCGCTATTAGGTGCAGTGGGCTATGCGGTCGGTGCTAATATCACTAGGAATTACTTAGAAGATATCTCACCTGTAGCGATTACCGCAGGCTCGCTGATTATAGCCAGCTTAGTCATGCTCCCTATTGCTGTTTATAATTTCCCCTATGGCGCTAGCATTAGCGTAAAGGCATGGGTATCCGTTATTTGTATTGGTGTTTTCTCTACCGCAATTGCGCTAGTGTTTATGAATCAGCTGATCAAAAGCATTGGCCCAATGCGTGCGACCAGCATTACTTTGGTAATACCTATTTTTGCGATTATCTTAGGGTATTTATTACTTGGCGAGGCTCTAGATATTGGCGCTATTATCGGCTCAATGGTGATATTAGTCGGTACTTATTTATCACTAAATCTATCTTTTAAAAGTTTAGGTAAGTCATAACAAAAGGTATCGAAAAGAATCCAATAAATTGTGATCATGTAGCATAAAAAAAGCCCAATCAAATAAATGATCGGGCTTTTTAGAGTGTACCTTATTAGTCTGATCTTTTATAATACTAAAAGAGCTAATAAGTGACGCCGAATAGTGGCGTCCCCAGGGGGATTCGAACCCCCGTTACCGCCGTGAAAGGGCGGTGTCCTAGGCCTCTAGACGATGGGGACGCATAGAGTGTTATAGCTTAATAAATAAGGCTACAACGGTACTTCACAATATCAGAGTGCTTATCTATTAATAATAAGCCTTGCCTAGGTGCTGATACTGTCCTACTAGCGATATTTATTATCGTAAAGCTAATAATAAATAGATGGTGGAGCTAAACGGAGTCGAACCGTTGACCCCTTGCATGCCATGCAAGTGCTCTACCAACTGAGCTATAGCCCCTCGCTAAGAGTGTGCGTATTTTAGGCAAGTAGAGCGATGTTGTCAATAGCTAATTTTAAATTAAATGATAATAAAGAAAAATACTACTGAGCTTTAGCGTTTTTAAGCAAAAACTCACTGATATCGTCCGCTTGTCTGACGCCACGAGTTAACCAGTTTGCCTGCCATTCGGTAATACGCTCACCTTTATTATGAATATAAACCCCTCGCGAGGGTTGATCGACCCATTCGAGCTGTCTTACTAGAGCGACTGGCGCTCTTGAGTCTGGCGTATCATTAGCAAATCCTAGAGCTTGCTCGAAAGTCGCAAAAGCACGGTAATATTCAATAGCGACATTTAAGGGGATGCCATTGTTATCTGTAATATCTGCACCTGTATCAGGATAGCACCAAACCCGATACTCCAGCACTTCATCAAAGAAATAGCCACCACCTGAGTAAGCGGCTTCATCGTATTCTCCGACTTTTTCAGGGTTTATCACGGTCGGGTATTTCATGAGTTGTCTCTTTGGTTTTTTGTAGGCTGGGTTTTTAACCCAGCACAAGCAATTTACGATTATAAGCTGATACTATCGGTGCGTGGAACGCACCCTAAAAAACTGGTGTGCACGGCGCATAATACGATGACTACAAAAGTTTAATAATGGCAAATTAGCGTGGATTTTGCTTGATAGCAATCTCTTTAATAGCTTTGTCGGTAAAAAATTCCTCTTCAGTTCCATCTGAAAAAACAATGGCACAACATTTGGTTTGGATATATTGTCCACCTTTTTGTTGTACTGTACTTACGCCTTTAAAGCCAACGACAGCAGATTCTTTTAGTCGATCTATATTATGACTACTATAGTTAGAGTAGGTGGTATATATCCACTTTAAGTCTTCAAAGTCTTGACCTGTTGTTAAAGTTAGCTTGGCATCATATAGCTCTTTTACGATTATATTATAATATTTCTGTGCTTCTTTGAGCGTGTTAAAGACATAGTCTTTGCTTTCTATAGTGACGGTTTTGGCGACCATATTTATTTCCAGTTTCTAGGTTAAATAAAGAATCAGTAAGTAGGGTGCGTTCCACGCACCGATGGACGGCAATAATCTTGTTGCTGATACGCATGGCGCACTCTAGAAAAGCTACAATAGTAGTTGAAAAGTATATACACTACCAATTTACGAATGAAATCCAAGTTTTTAGGAAGATAGTATGAGAAATAGTGAAATGAAAAGCAATTCAGATAATTTAGATAAAGAAATTGAAGAGTTTGAAAAAAAGGTTCAAAAGGATTTAGGTATGTATGGCAAATTACCAACTCGCGAACAAAATCAGAAGCTTCAAGAGATAATGGAAAGTCAATATCCTCATATGGATTTTACCTACCTTTAGTAAGTACTTGTAGATTAGGTCATCACAAGCGTAACCCACCAGTTTATAAGTTAAGCATTAGATGGTAGGTTACGTTTAATGCGAAAAGCATGGGCTTTGCTTTCACAAAACTCATGCTTTTCTTATAGCAGATAGTTTTCTTCGTTCGTAATTTTGTAGCTGGGTTAAAAACCTAGCCTACAAACCAAAATACTTTTTAACCTTATTCATCTGCATCAACCAAAAAATCAGGCAGATCAGCCGCCGTTTTCTCTAGCTTTTTCAACTTTTTCTTACCTAGACCACCAAGCGTATCTACTGCATGACGCAAGCGTATTAGCGTCATATCCGCACCGATGATCCACATTGAGTTCATCACAGGCGTTGACGATGAGCTACCCGCGATAGCGATAAAGAACGGGGCGATAAAGTCACGCATCTTAATATCAAGCGCAGCAGACATGCCCTTGATAGTCGCATAGATGTTTTCTTCCGACCAAGTCGGTAGCGCCTCTAATTGCCAAATAGCCAGTTGCAGTACTTCCATGATTTGCTCATCGGAGAGCGATTTATGGCTAAAGTCTTCTGCTTTGATTGCTGGCAAGTTTTGGAAGTAAAAGCCACCCCAGTTGACTGCATCAGAGAGTAGTTCGATACGCGGCTGGATAGCGGCTGCCATAGCAGTGAGTTTATCGCTATCGTTTGCCCATTCTAGGATTTTGTTTTTTAATTCCTCTGGCGTGAGCGCGCGTAGCCATTCAGCATTGAGCCAATTTAGTTTTTCAACGTCAAAAATAGGGCCGCCAAGTGAGACCCGTTGAATATCAAAGCTCGCTATCATTTCCTCTAAGGTGAATTTTTCTGCCTCATCAGGCATTGAGTAGCCCATACGACCTAGATAATTTAGTAGCGCTTCTGGTAATACGCCAGCATCACGATAATAAGTGATCGAGGTTGGGTTTTTACGTTTAGACAGCTTTGATTTATCAGGGTTACGTAGTAATGGCATATGGCAGAGTACAGGCATCTCCCAACCAAAGTATTCATACAGCAGCTGATGCTTTGGCGCAGAGTTGAGCCACTCTTCACCGCGCATCACATGGCTGATCTCCATTAAGTGATCATCGACGACGTTGGCTAAATGATAAGTGGGCAGTCCGTCAGTCTTGAGCAGCACTTGCATATCGACCTGCGCCCAAGGGATCTCAACCGTACCGCGGAGCATATCTTCCACTTTGCAAATGCCCTCAGATGGTACGCGCATACGAATTACGTGTGGCCTGTCTGATAACGCATCCACCACTAAACTCTTTTCTGAGTTCATGTGAGCACAGTGACCGTTGTAGCGTGGCGTTTCACCTCTTGCCATTTGTTCGCCGCGCATGATATCTAAATCTTCACTAGTACAAAAGCAGCGAAAGGCGTGATCGCTATCGAGGAGCATTTGCGCGTGCTCTTTATAGATATCAGCGCGTTCGCTCTGACGATAAGGCGCATGTGGGCCGCCAACGTCAGGGCCTTCTGCCCAATCAAGGCCAACCCAACGTAGCGCGTCTAAGATCATCTGCTCAGACTGCTCGGTTGAGCGCACTTGGTCAGTATCTTCGATGCGCAGAATGAATTCACCGCCGTTTGCTTTGGCAAAGGCTAAATTAAATAATGCAATATAAGCGGTGCCAACATGCGGAAAGCCAGTAGGCGATGGGGCGATACGGGTGCGGATAGGGCGATTGCTAGGAGAAGTCGTCATTTGGGTCATAGTAGTCTCAGAATATTATTGTTAATCAAAAAATGAGGGTTAAAAAAGTAAAATTAACAGTAGCAGATAGCGTAAAATATAGCGTCATTATAACAGGGATAGTCAATATTTTTTATTGAAAAGCCTAGATGATGCTTGACTAGCCGTGTATCCTTGCGATAATAACGCTAGATCAATGATAAGTGGTTTATTTTCATCTGATTTTTACTATTGTTAGTCTAATGGATCGTTATTTATTGAGTTATTCGTTTCGTTATCTAAAACTTAGTTTAATTCATCTAACATTCACGCACTAAAATAAGAGAAAAACAATAATTATGTCCGATGAATTAAGCTTTAACCACGAAGCGGTATTATTGAACGAAGCCGTTGCCGCCGTATTGGGCGTCAAGTCATTGCCTAATAATGACAATGAAAGCCTACAAGTGAGCGGCATTTATGTCGATGCAACTTTCGGTCGTGGCGGTCATAGTCGACTGTTACTATCTCAGTTAGCTGACGATGCGCAGCTGATTGTCTTTGATAAAGACCCGACTGCTATTAGCGTGGCTGAGCAATTGGCTAGCACAGATAGTCGGGTGAAAATCGTGCATGATAGTTTTGCAACTTTGACCACCAGCTTAGCCGCGATGGGTATTACTCAAGTTGATGGGCTGATGGCAGATTTGGGCATCTCATCGCCGCAGATCGATGATGGCAGTCGCGGCTTTAGCTTTATGCGTGATGGTGCGGTCGATATGCGTATGGATACCAGTCGCGGTCAACCTGTTTCAGAATGGCTTGAGCAAGTGGATGATGAGACTTTGGCTAACGTACTCTATGAGTTTGGCGAGGAGCGTCACAGTCGCCGTATTGCACGGGCGATTAAAGCTATGGACAGTTATACTTCTACTTTAGAGTTAGCAGAAGTCATTAAGGTAGCGCATCCCAATTGGCAACGTGGCAAGCATCCAGCGACTCAAAGCTTTCAGGCGATGCGTATATTTATTAATAATGAGCTAGGCGATGTCGAAAGCTTTTTGCAGCAAAGCATTCCAGTTATCAAGGCAGGCGGACAATTAGCGGTTATTAGCTTTCACTCTTTAGAGGATCGACTGATCAAGCAGTTTTTGCAGCGCCATAGTAAAGGACAGTATCCTGAAGATGAGAATCTGCCGATACGTCCCGATCGTCCACGCTACTTTGGCAAGCCTAAACGTGTTGGCCCAAGCAAAGCTGAAATCGCTACTAATCCGCGCTCGCGTAGCGCGTGGTTACGGTCAGCGACTCGTACAGATACTGTTGTTGATATTTTAGATAGCGAAAACAATAAGTAGTCATTATTACAAATAGTAAGTATTAAAAGTAGTCGTTCATGCTGAATGACTACGCGGCTGTTAAGAAGCTGTAAACATTAGCTGCTAGTCTTTGTTGCTTGTCTTAACGTTGCTTGAATAACTTTTTAGTTCTTTATAAGCAATAGCTAAGTAAAGGTACTGCTAGGTTCTTATCAAATATAACTGACATTTTTATTATTGCAATGAACTATAAAAACTCTTTATGACACATTGAGATTTATAGCATTTTGAGATAATTATTTTATATGTAAGCTCACCTTTCCGAGATCGTCATGGCATTATCAGGCAAACCGACTACCCGACACAAAGCGACATCACAGGCTACCACTGACGTCAGTGAGATATTTGCACAGCGTTTTAATGTGGTCAGTATCTACGTTTTAGTACTACTGTTGCTAGCAGCGGGTATCATCTGGAGCGGTATCAAAACGGCTGACGGCGTACAGCAATATCATCAGGATTATAAAACTTTGCAAGATATGAAAAAGCAGCAGCGCAAATTACAAGTAGAGCATCAGCGCTTATTGATTGAGCAGCAAACCTTCAGTGCTACCCCGCAGATTGCCAGTCGTGCTGTCTCTGAGTTGAACATGTATTCGCCAACCCTAAAAGACAAGCTTATTATTCAACTGGGTGCGCCAGTAGCGGCTAGCGCTACGTCTAAACCTGTTGTAGCTGACAATAATGAATTGGATGAATCGTTAGAAGCGACACCTAACGCGTTGGGGGCAGGTCAATGAGCGATAAAAAACCAACCGCTAAAGGCACTGCTAAAACCGGTAATAAAAAATCAGCCACTGATAAATCGGCAGCAGGCCCAGCAGGAAAAGTCATCAAACCTCTACGTCGTAATAGCACAAAAGGTAGCAAAGAGGCGGCTAACAAGACGAAAGATACCAGTAAAAGTCGCACCAATAGACTGACCCAGCGATTAAAAAACAATACTTCGAAAGGCGCTTATACTAGCGTCAAAAACCGCAGCAAGCGCCCCTTTAATAAGGCCTCTGGTGCGTCATCACGTGGCGGCTTTGAGAGTGATAAAAACCGCTTTCGCACGATTTGGGGTCTAGCGCTGATCATTTTAGTCGGTTTAATAGGTCGCGCTTACTATATTCAAGTCGCCAATGCACAGTTTTATCAAGATAAAGGTAATGAGCTAATTACCAGCGTGCGTACGCAAAAGTCCTATCGTGGTATGATTACTGATCGCAATGATTTGCCGCTTGCGGTTAGTGCGCCACTCGCTACGGTCTCCTTTAGTCCGCACGACTATGCCCAAGAGTACTATGAGCTCAAGCGCATTGTCATCGAAAACCCTGATCATCCGCAGATGCAAGCACGGATGCAAAAGCGCTTAGATAATATGGATCTGACTCCGCTGGCGGTAGCGGCTAATATCTCTGTAGAAAAGTTACAACAGGCAGCCGCTATTGATACTAGTGTCGATGTCACGGATGCCGATGCCGTAAAAGCGGCGCTACCCTCAGGCGCAGGCTCGCACTATCTGCCGCTACTCAATAAAGTCACCCCTGAGATTGCCCAAAGCGTCAGCTCTCTTGACTTCCCAGGCGTTTATGAGAAGAACTTTTTTCAACGTTATTATCCACAGCCGCAGCCTAACTCACAGCTGTTAGGCTTTATGGGTCAAAACGCCAATGATCCTGATGGCGGCTATGAGGGGCGGGCAGGTATCGAGCGTCAATTTGAGTCGATGCTATCGGGAGAAGATGGCAAAGTACTGATCTTAAAAGACGCCAAGCAAAATAGCTTACGAGAGCTTAAGCAACTCAAGCCAGAAATCGCAGGGCAAGATATGGCATTGACCATTGATTCGCGTTTGCAGTATTTGCTCTATAAAGAGCTAGAGAAAGCGGGTCGCTTGCAGCAAGCGCGGTGGTCGACAGGCATGATCGTTGATGTGCAAACAGGTGAAGTATTAGCGCTATCGACATGGCCTTCGTTCAATTCTAATAATCTCAATGAGATGACGGGCGAAAACCAGCGCAATCGCGCGCTGCTTGATGTGTTTGAGCCTGGCTCTGTGATGAAGCCCTTCACGGTTGCCGCAGCATTAGACTCAGGTAAATACACCTCTAATTCGCTTATTGATACCAATCCAGGCTCTATTCGCGTGCAGGGCTATACGATTCGTGATCATAATAACTTGGGTACGATTAACTTTGCGACGCTTTTGCAAAAATCTAGTAACGTCGCCTCAACCAAAATAGCATTATCATTGCCACCTGATGCTATCACTAACATGCAGCATAAATTTGGCTTTGGTAGCAAGACACCATTGCAGTTCCCAGGTGAAGGCACAGGACGAGTAACAACGCCAAAAGAAAAAGAGTATTCGCGCAGGGCAACCGTCAGCTATGGTTATGGTCTACAAGTCACACTGGCGCAAGTTGCACAAGCTTATGCGGCATTGGCCTCAGGCGGAGTGATGCATCCATTGACCTTGGACAAAAATGCTAAGCCACTGCCAAGTAAGCGCATCATGGAGCATGAGCAGGCGATGGATATTGTAAAAATGTTAGAGGCAGTCACTGAGCCTGGCGGTACGGCAAAAGCGGCGGCTATTGATGGCTACCGCGTTGCGGGTAAGACAGGTACCTCACGACGTATCAATCCAGACGGTGGCTATTACACTGACCAGTACCGTAATGTGTTCGCTGGTATGGCACCTGCATCCAACCCTAAGCTAGTAGGGGTGATACTGCTAGAGGATCCGCGTGGTCTGCATTATGCAGGTCTAACTGCAGCGCCAGTTTTTCATAACGTGATGAAAGAAGCGCTACGTCTCTACAACGTACCTTTAGATAAGCCTTTAGAGACGCAGTAGCTAGTGTATTAGGCTATCTATTATTGGCAGTTATCGTTGGCAGTTATTAGCGACAGGCTTGAATACGCTAACCCCTTTACGCGTCTTGTTTTTATTTAGGATTAACTTTAATGCTTATAATTAATTATAAGCGTTAAATAATTTATAAATTAATTTCACCCTATTTTTTGCATCGACCCTTTTAACGAGTTATGCTAACGGCTATTTTTATTATTTGTCTAGGATTTGCCCATGACTCAAGCTTCTGATAATACTGTGACTTTTGATAGTGTGACTTTGCAGCAGCTAATAGACAGTAGTAGCGATAGTACGATAAATCAGTCATTAAGAGGCATAGCTCGAGCAGCAGATGGTCTAGATTCAATTAATGAAATCCCTTTTCATCAGCTTTGTTTAGACAGTCGGCAAGTCAATAAAGGCGACGTTTTTGTCTTGCTCACTAGCCAAACGCAAAATCCTCAAGCCAGTTCAGAGTATCTTAAACAAGCCGCCGCGCAAGCCGCCTTTATTTTATCTGAGATTGAGCCCAGTGCTTTGCTAGCTACTGATGATGAATCCGCTAACAACACGCAGGATTTAGACAACCTACCTTGTCCTGTGCTATACGTGCCTAATATTCGTGATGTATTGGGAGATTTAGCGCAAGCAAAGCTGCAGTATCATCAGTCTGTCGCCCTACCGAGCGTAGTAGCCGTGACAGGTACTAATGGTAAGACCACTATTAGTCAATTGGTTGCGCAATTAGCACAGCTGGCGTCACTCAGCAGTGCCGTTATGGGTACAGCAGGCAATGGCAGACTGGGCGCTTTGGTACAAGCTAGCCATACCACAGGCGATGCCTTGGCAGTGCAGCAGTTCTTACATCAGATGGGTGTAGAAAGCGCCGATCTATTAGCGCTTGAGGCCAGCTCGCACGGCCTTGATCAGCAGCGTCTGCAAGGCGTGCCTATAAAAGTTGCCATTTATACCAACCTTAGTCGTGATCATCTTGATTATCATACTGATATGGATGAGTATGTCGCGGCAAAGGCGAAGCTGTTTGATTGTCGCTATTTTCCAGATCTGACCCACGCTATTATTAATATCGATGATGCTCATGGTGAAAACTATGCGCAAGTGATGCTAGATACGGCATATGCCAGCAATCTAACAGTCTGGACGTATAGCTTACAGCCCTCAGCGCAAGCTACCTTTGTCGCCACTGATATTGAACCGAGTTTGGAGGGGGTAAAGATCACTTTACGCACCCAAATCGCTGATACTCAAACGACGGATATAACCGTAGTTAGCCCCTTATTAGGGCGTTTTAATGTGGCTAATCTACTAGCCGCTATCGGTGCTGTAGTCGCACTTGGTATAGATATTGAGCAGGTAGCCAAGCTAGTACCACAGCTGCAAGGTGCTGTCGGACGGATGCAGCGCGTGGCATCTAACGACGGCTGTTTTATAGTCGATTACGCGCACACGCCTGATGCCCTCAGCCAAGTGCTCGCTAGTCTAAAAACGCATTGTAAAGGTCAGTTATGGGCAGTGTTCGGCTGCGGCGGTGATCGTGATAGCGGCAAGCGTCCATTGATGGCGCAGGCAGGTCTAGCAGGTGCTGACCGCGTCATCTTGACCGCCGACAATCCGCGTACTGAAGATCCGAAGCAGATATTACAAGACATGCAAGTCGGTATGAGCACTGAGCAATATCAGCGTACCTATATCGAGCCTGCTCGCAGACAAGCGATTGAATATGCGGTTAATCATGCAGGCGTAGATGATATCGTAGTTATCGCAGGCAAAGGCCATGAGACTTATCAAGAGATCCATGGCGTGCGTCATGACTTTGATGACAGTATCGTATTGCAGCAAGCGCTGCAGCAAGCAGGGCGGTTATAATTATCTGCTGAACTTTTGATTAACCCCTGCGTTTAAATTAATAACTGTATTTAAGTTCACACCTACTTTTACATTAATAAATAAAAATAAGCCGCTACTTAGAGGTAACAATGATGACCGCCGATACTGAAAATACGATACAGTCGCAAGGGCTTTATGTTTGGCAAGCTGACAATCTGCTAGCAGCCACGACGACACTCGATGGGCGTTGGCAGCTTCCTGAAACTCAAAAAACCGCTGATAACCAAGCTAGTGATGATAAGACGGCTGCCCATATTGTCACAGCCAATCGTATTGCTACCGATACACGGACTATAAAGAGCGGCGATATCTTTTTGGCCTTACAAGGCGATAACTTTGATGGTCATGATTATATCAATCTAGCCGCTTCTAAAGGCGCACTTGCCGCTATTGTCTCGCGCCCGATTTCAACGAGTATTCCACAGTTAGTGGTCAGTGATACGCGCTTGGCTCTGGGACATTTGGCTGCACATCGCCGTCAGCAGCATAAAGATGTAACTATTATCGCTATTACAGGCTCCAGTGGTAAGACCACTTGTAAGGAGATGCTAGGCAGTATTTTTGGTCGCCTAGCACCAACCCTTATCACTCGCGGTAACCTCAATAATGACTTGGGCGTGCCCATGATGCTGCTTGAGCTCTCCGATCATCATCGCTATGCCATTATAGAGCTTGGCGCCAATCATATCGGTGAGATTGCTTATACTACCGAAATTGTCCGCCCTGATGTGGCTTGTATTCTCAATATTGGCACAGCACATTTGGGAGAATTCGGTAGTCGTGAGGGTATTTGCCAAACTAAGGCTGAGATTTACCATACTCTAAAGGCTGAGCAGTACGCTATCGTGCCCGATAATGACGATTTTACTAACCAGTTGCGCCGCATTGCTGAGGATAACACTGCAAACGTCATTGGCTTCGGTAATACTGATGTTAGTGCCAGCCACCTCGATGTTGAGCCTGAGCGTAGCGAGTTCAAATTACATATTGGCACGCAAGTAAAAGATATCTGTCTGCCATTGGCGGGCGAGCATAATGTCAATAATGCTTTGGCAGCTGCCGCCTGTGCCCATGCCCTTAACATCAGTATAGATGACATCGTTGTCGGGTTAGAGAATGCCCGTCCAGCAAAAGGCCGTTTAGATAGTCAGATGCTAGGCTTGCATCGCTTAATCGATGATACTTATAACTCTAACCCGCATTCGGTACGGGCCGCGACCAAAGTATTAGCCGCGCAAACAGGTACGAAAATTTTAGTATTAGGAGATATCGGCGAGCTTGGCGCGGCGGCGGTCAGTGAGCACCAAAGCTTAGGTCGAACGATTGCTACCGCTGGCATAGATATATTGCTTTGTGTTGGTGAATACGCAGGTTATACGGTAGCAGGTGCCAAAGAGATTGGCACAGCGGATAGTATCAACGCGCAAGCTTTCGATGATAAAGACAGTCTTTTATCTTATTTACAGCAGTATTTACAAGTGCAGCAATTGCACCCTTGTACGGTATTGTTCAAGGGGTCGCGATTTATGGAAATGGAAACCCTTATTGATGCACTAGTAAAGGAGTAGGCGGTGTTAGTTTGGTTGTTTGAATGGCTTAGCCAGTATTATACGCCGTTTTCTGCGGTATCCTCTTTAACCCTGCGAGCTTTATTAGCGGTCGTGACAGCGCTAGCTTTGAGCATGACCTTTGGTGGTCGGGTCATTCGTCATTTGCGCACGCTTAAGTACGGGCAGGCTATACGTAATGACGGGCCACAGTCGCATCTAGCGAAGACTGGGACACCGACGATGGGCGGGGTGATGATCTTAGCCACTATTGCGATATCGACACTCTTGTGGGCGCGACTAAACAATCCTTATGTGTGGATTCTGCTGGTGGTGATGATTATCTTTGGCGCAGTCGGTTGGACTGATGATTGGCTCAAGATCAAATATAAAGATCCCAAAGGTTTGATCGCGCGCAAAAAGTACTTTTGGTTATCGATGGGTGCGCTATTCGTTGGCGCATCGCTTTATTATATTGCCACCCTCCAGCCAGATATCACGACTACCAGAGCGATGCAGGATTTATTATTGCCTGTCTTTAAAGATTGGATCATTCCTTTCTCAGCGCTACCGCTGGGTATCGGTTTTATTATTTTTACTTATTTCGTGATTAATGGTGCCTCCAATGCGGTCAACTTAACCGATGGCTTGGATGGTTTGGCCATCCTACCTGTAGTATTAGTGGCGGCAGGTCTAGGGGCGATGGCTTATGTTTCGGGTGATGTACGTTTCTCCGAGTATTTGCATGTGCCTTATATCGCCTATAACTCTGAGGTTATCATTGTTTGTGGCGCTATGGTTGGCGCAGGTCTAGGATTTTTGTGGTTTAACGCGCATCCTGCCCAAGTGTTTATGGGTGATGTTGGCGCGCTAGCATTAGGTGCAATGCTGGGAACGATTGCAGTCATGACCCGCCAAGAGATCGCCTTTGCGATTATGGGTGGCTTATTTGTCGCTGAAGCCTTATCCGTTATATTACAAGTAGGCTCTTACAAATTGCGTAAGAAGCGTATCTTTCGTATGGCGCCACTACATCATCACTTTGAAGAGATCGGTTGGAAAGAGACCCAAGTGGTGGTTCGATTCTGGATTATCGCGATTTTGCTAGTGATCTTTGGTCTTATGACCTTGAAACTAAGATAAAACTTAGCGTTATCAATTAACTTATTAGCTATCAATTTACCTACTAAAAAGGCGCTTGTTAAAGCATTTTTAGTAGGTTAAATAAGCTGAGTTTTGCTAAGATGTTGTTTTAATTTTTCTACTTTTTTGCTGCCTTTGAGAATGTCGTGTCCTTATTTATTTGCCCGCTTTGCCAGTCACCACTGCAACCTGCTATTTATAATTGGTGTTGTGATGGCAGTCTCAATTCTAAACAAACGACGCACAGCTTTGATGTGGCGCGGCAAGGGTACGTCAATCTGTTACCGGTACAGCAAAAGAAGTCCAAAGCGCCCGGTGACAGTGCTTTATCAATTAAGGCGCGGCAACGTTTTTTGCAGGCAGGCTACTATCAGCCGCTACGAGACTTAATCTGTGAGCAAATAACCTTATGGTTAGCTAAAGAGATGTCAGTCAAAGAGCGGGCGTATAATGAACAGGTCGCTTATGCTAACAGACGCTGGCTCGATATTGGCTGCGGTGAGGGCTACTATACTCAAGCGCTAGCAGAGCAAGTCGATATCGATGAGCTAATAGCTGCTGATATCAGTAAGCCTGCATTGATAGAAATGGCAAAAGGTAGTAAAGCGGCGCATACTTTGTGGTATCAACAAGACGTTGCAAACACCAATCAAGGAGTTAATCATGAGCAGACGCGCCAACAAAGCCAAAAAGATAGTCAGCAGCCGTCGCCGAAAAAGACTGTTGTTTACCCAATCGTTACCAGCGCCGCTCATCTACCGCTACAAGCGCAGAGCATAACGGGTATTAGTAGTATTTTCAGTCCGATACTGCCAGCAGCATTCGCTCAGGTTTTGCAAGATAATGGCTATCTAATCATTGCCAAACCTGATAGTGGTCATCTAGCGAGTATGCGCGCAGCACTATTTGATGAGGTTCGTGAGCATGATTCAGACAAGTTTTTGACTGAGCTTGCGCCGTATTTTACTTTGCTTGAGACCCATCAAGTAAGCACTGAGTTGAGCTTGTCAGCAGAAGCGCTGGCGGACTTATTGACCATGACGCCGTATGCGTATCGGGCGCAAATTGATAAGCGTCGAGCTTTACTAGATTTGGTTGATACTAAGCCTTTTATAACAGAAGCTAAGTTTGTTGTTTATATATTGCAGAAGACGTCAAAGGGCGAGGCTCAAACCAGACACTCTAAAGAACAGGCCCCATAGTCGCAACGATATTATTCCATATTTTATAAGGGACTGACCACGCCTCAACATGCTCGCGAAGCACCTCATCTGAGTCAGCGATGTATTGAAACTGCCGCTCAACGATATCGGCAGTCAGCGTTTTATCGCTGATAACCACGTTATTCTCATAGTTCAAATCAAAGCTGCGCAGATCAAGATTGGTTGAGCCGATCAAGCTGATTTCGCCATCAATAGTCAAAGTCTTAGCGTGCAGTAGCCCAGGCTTATACTCATAGATTTTTACGCCCGCCTCAAGCAATTGCCAGTAGTAGCTATGAGAAGTCGCTGCAACCACAAAAGAGTCGTTTTTTTGGGGGAAAATCATCGTCACATCGACACCGCGATAGGCTGTCGCGCACAAAATGCTAACTAGCGAATAATCAGGAACAAAGTAAGGGGTGGAGATAATAAGCGTATGCTGGGCTTGGCTAATCAGTGCGCTCAATAACTGCGGGGTGGTGCCATGACGCTGAGTTGGCCCGTCTGCAAATACCTGAGCTGCAAAACCATCAGCCTGCTGTTCACTATCGATATCAGTATAATACTTAAAGCTCTCAACGGGAGTTTCAGGGTTTTGAGTGAGCCAATCACTAGCGAACAACATCTGATTTTGGGCAACCACTGGTCCTTCAACTCGTAACATGATATCTACCCATGGTGCGTATTTTGGCTTAACGCGAAATTCAGGATCGGCGCAGTTACGACTGCCACAATAGCCAATTTTACCATCTATCACAGTGATTTTGCGGTGATTGCGTAGATCCAAACGACTGAATAAGATAACCTTTATCAGGTTGCTAATCGGTAGCGCTACGCTCACTTGTACACCAGCCTTGATCATCTCTTGCCAAATCTTGGAGCCGATCATCTTACGTGAGCCCATGCCATCGACCATCGCTCGGCAAGTCATGCCACGCTTAGCAGCACGTATTAAGGCCTCTGCCGTATCAATACCCATCCCATCGATCAGCCAAATATAATACAAAACATGAATATGATCGGTTGCTGCGTCAAAGTCCGCAATCATCCGCGCTTGAGTATCGGCTGCATCACCCATTAGCTCAGCACGATTACCAAGTGTGGTATGAAATCCAGTCACATTAGCCGAATAAGAAAATGCAGCCTGATAGGCGGGTTTTATTGCCTCCGCTAATGAGGCGTTATGACCGAGCACTTCAGGGTTATGGCTATGCAATCTATCGATAATCTGTCGATGCTCACGCTCAAAGCCACGGCCTAAGTGAATCTCACCAAACATCCAATATACAACTACGCCAATATAGGGCAGGATAAATAAAATGACTAGCCAAGCCAGCCGCGCAGGTGAGGATAGATCATGGCGAGCTAAAACTCTAAGGGAGATAACGATCAGCAAAATAAAGTGAATCGTTAGCAGTATGTCAGTGACCATAAAAATATCCGATAGTAGGCAGGTGTGCTAATAGAGAGTCAGCTTTGAGTGATTATAAACCACTCTACCATAAAGTAAGTTTTTATAAGGTAGTGACCCTTATTGCTAAGCTTCGGTTTAACAATGAGGCATTGCAAAGACTGAGTTTAAGTTCTAGCTTATAAACAGGTCATGTCGCATACGGGTCAGTTTTTATGTGGTATTGCGATAAAGTCTTGCTAGCAAATCAGTGTCAAGCAAGAATGTTCAAGACACAAAAATAGTAGAGTTGCAAACTTCAAAGTATTAGTCGATAGTAGGTAGTAACAGCTTTGCCATTGCTATTGCTATTGATCAAGATTAATTACAAACTTAATCATCATTATCAAAGGTCATCATAAAAGGAGCAAGCTATGAAAGTCTATGGTAGATCTATGTTATCTATGGTGACGCTACTGCTGCTAATGGGCTGTGATCAGGCCGCACAAGATCCAAATGTCATGTATTCTGAGAAGCATCAAGATCCTATCAAAGAGCTGGAGATGACCACTGAGGTGGATCGGAGTCAGTTTAAGTATAAACAGAGCTTTTATGTGCCGATTTATTCTGACATTTATACCGATAGAGACAATCGAAAGGTGTTGCTATCAGCGACGTTGAGCGTGCGTAATACTACCCTAAATAAGTCACTTTATATTAATAAAATTGATTATTATGATACGCACGGTAATTTTGTAAAAGCCTATTTAGACAAGCCTATTGAGCTACCAGCGATGGGCACGCTCAATTATATTGTTGAAAAGGAAGAGAATAGAGGCGGTGCAGGGGCTAATTTTATCGTTGAAGTTGAAGGCATAGATGAGACAGTGACGCCAGTGATAGAGGCTGTTATGATTGGCAATTTTAGCAATAAAGCCTTTGCGTTTAGTACAGAAGGCACACCTGTCATACACGAGTAACTACGACAACTCAAAATATAATAACTCAATCAAAAATGCTGCCCCATCTCGGGACAGCATACTTATGACTTAAATTAGATAGCTGACTTTTATGATTTAAAATGCAACACTGTACGAATACTCTCACCTTTATGCATCAAGTCAAACGCTTCATTAATATTTTCTAATGGCATGGTATGAGTGATAAAGTCGTTCAATGGGATATCACCTTGCATATAACGATCGACGTAACCAGGTAGCTCTGAACGGCCTTTAACCCCACCAAATGCTGAACCACGCCAGACGCGACCTGTTACTAGCTGGAATGGACGGGTTGAGATTTCTTTACCTGCACCAGCGACACCGATGATAACCGACTCGCCCCAGCCTTTGTGGCAGCACTCAAGCGCTGAACGCATGACATCGACATTACCGATACACTCAAACGAGTAATCAACGCCGCCATCCGTCATCTCAACGATGACCTCTTGGATAGGCTTATCGTAGTCTTTAGAGTTGATGCAATCAGTCGCGCCTAGTTTTTTAGCCAATTCAAATTTATCTTCGTTAATATCAACGCCAATGATACGGCTGGCTTTGGCCATTTTGGCACCGATAACGGCTGCGAGTCCAATACCACCAAGACCAAAGATAGCCACAGTAGCGCCTTCTTCAACCTTGGCGGTATTCATGACCGCGCCCATACCGGTCGTCACGCCGCAACCAAGTAAGCAAACTTTTTCTAACGGTGCGTCTTTATTGACTTTGGCCAATGAAATCTCTGGCAATACTGTGTATTCAGAAAAGGTTGAGCAACCCATATAATGGTAAATTGGCTCACCATCTTTATAAAAACGCGTTGTGCCGTCTGGCATAAGACCTTTACCTTGAGTCTCGCGCACTGCTGAGCATAGGTTGGTTTTGCCTGATAAGCAAAATTTACATTCGCCACATTCTGCGGTATATAAAGGAATGACATGATCGCCAACTTGCACGCTGGTGACACCTTCACCGATTTGCTCAACGATACCGCCACCTTCATGACCTAAGATCGCTGGGAACACACCTTCTGGATCCTCACCCGATAGCGTATAAGCATCGGTATGACAGACACCACTAGCAAGAATTTTTACTAATACTTCGCCTTTGCGCGGCAGCATCACATCGACTTCTTCGATCGATAATGGTTGGTTTGGTCCCCAAGCGATGGCGGCTTTAGATTTGATAAATTTATCTGACATAACAGTCTCTCTTTTTTTAGTGAATTGGACTTTTAGTATATGCAAGCCTTAACTGTAATAAACGAGTGTTATAGACTGTAGCATATTTAAGCTTATAGTAACTATTATACTTATTTCTGAACTGATGATAATATGCTATATTCGAAAATATCTTTTACGCTGTGGTAACAATCATGAAATGGGAAGGTATTAGCGAATTTGTCTACGTGGCTGAATACGAAAGCTTTACTAAAGCCGCCAAAAATATTGGTCTCTCAACCGCGCAAGTCAGCCGTCAGGTAAGCGCCTTAGAGAAGCGTCTGAATATCAAGTTGCTGTATCGCACCACGCGTAGGGTATCGCTCACTGAAGAGGGGCAAGTGTTTTACCAGCACTGCCGCGCGGTGCTAGACGGTTTAGATGCTGCTGAGCAAGCCGTCAGTAATTTGCAATCAAAACCGCAAGGTAGGATTAAGCTTACCGCCCCAGTCACCTATGGAGAGCAACAGTTACTACCACTAGTGAATGACTTTATGATGCGCTATAGCGATATCGAAGTGACCGCTTTTTTGAGTAATCAAACGGTTGACTTATTAGAGGGCGGTTATGATTTAGCGATTCGTATCGGTAATTTAAATGATTCGACAATGATGGCTAAAAAACTCAGTAGCCGCACCAACTTTGTTTGTGCCGCGCCTGCTTATATCAAAAAATACGGTGTACCAAACACGCTGACTGAGCTTGGCCAGCATAACTGTTTGCTTGGCACCTTGGATTACTGGCATTTTAAAGAACAGGGCAAAGAGCGCAATATTCGGGTGACTGGTAGCGTGCGTTATAACAGCGGTTATAGTTTGGCTGACGCTGCACTAAAGGGGCTAGGTATTGTGCAGTTGCCTGATTATTATGTGCAAAAGTATTTACAATCAGGAACGCTGATAAGCATATTAGATAGCTATAGAGAGCCTGAAGAGGCTATATGGGCGCTCTACCCGTACAATCGTTATTTATCCCCCAAAATTAGGCTGTTAGTAGAGTTTTTAGCAGAGCGCTTGCTTCCATAATGAGCTTAAAATACACAGATAACTATTACTCACCCGTAAAGGTCTTTTACTATTTGGGGTCATTATATTTTACAAAGAACCAGATATAATGGTTACCACTAAATAGGAAGGTGGCTACGTTGCACTTTGATCCACTATGACTAAACTATAAAAATCCCGCAGCTATGATGGGATTTTTTTGTCTCTGAACGACGAGTAAAGCTATGTAAGTAATGCGTACTGTGTCAGTAAGGTGTTATCTATACCAGTATAGCAAAATGTTAAGATTATCTTCATTCCCTTCTATTATTTATACAGCTTCAAGTTACTTAACTTCGAGCGATAAACACTTTTCTATAAATTCCTCAAAAATTTCTTTGAAAAATACAATTTAAACACATCAAAACTAAAACATCCAAAAATAGGAACAGCCTTTTTATGGCCACTACTAATGATAAAAGTGCTAACAATAAGCGTATTGATAATAACTTCCTAGATAATCCAGATCACAGTATTCAAGCAGGTCACAGCATCCAAGTAAGAGGCGCACGCGTTCATAATCTAAAAAACGTTGATGTCGATTTGCCACGTGATAAATTAGTAGTATTCACTGGTATCTCTGGTTCCGGCAAGTCGTCGCTAGCGTTTGGTACTTTATTTGCCGAATCGCAACGCCGCTACCTAGATTCAGTATCGCCTTATGCAAGGCGCTTGATAGATCAAGTCGATGAGCCAGATGTCGATGCGATAGAAGGGCTGCCGCCAGCGGTCGCCCTACAACAACAGCGTGGTACGCCTTCGGTACGCTCATCAGTCGGTAGTATAACTACGATCTCAAATGGTCTGCGCATGCTGTACTCACGGGCGGGTGAGTATCCTGCTGGTCAAGGTATCTTGTATGCTGATGCGTTTTCGCCAAATACTCCAGAGGGCGCTTGTCCAACTTGTTCAGGTATTGGCCGCGTGTTCGAAGTCACTGAGCAGCTGCTAGTTCCTGATCCTACTAAGACCATTCGGGATAGAGCGATTGCTGCATGGCCACCCGCATGGCAAGGTCAGAATTTGAGCCGTATTCTAACTACCTTGGGTTACGATATCGATGTACCTTGGCATAAGCTGCCTAAAGCAACTCGCGATTGGATACTATTCACTGATGAGACGCCAACTGTACCTGTCTATCCAGAATATAATATCGAGCAAGTACGTGCGGCCATCGACAGTAACGAAAAACCTAATTATAAAGGTACGTTCACTAGTGCTAAAAACTTTATTCTGCACTCTTTTGCAACCACTCAAAGCCCGCTCACCAAAAAGCGGGTGTCTCAATTTATGCAAATCTCAGTATGCCCAGAGTGTCATGGCAAAAAGCTAAAACGAGCGTCGCTATCGGTCAAATTTGCTGGACTGGATATCGGTGAATTATCGCAACTAACACTCACCGAAGTCGCGCTTAAGCTACGTGCTGCTGCCGAAGCTAAACCAACTGATGATACTGTAGATCGAGAAAAAGCCATTGTCGCTCAGCGTATTGCTAGTGATATTCTCTCGCGTGTCGAGGCATTGACGATGCTAGGATTGGGCTACTTATCGCTTGAGCGTACTACGCCGACCTTATCGCCAGGTGAGCTGCAACGCTTGCGCTTAGCCACTCAAATTCGCTCGAAACTGTTTGGAGTAGTGTATGTACTGGATGAACCTTCTGCTGGTCTGCATCCTGCTGATACTCAAGCGTTATTAGGCGCGTTAGATGAGCTTATCGCGTCTGGCAACTCGGTATTTGTAGTCGAACACGATGTCAGTGTTATTCGACATGCTGATTGGATAGTCGACGTTGGCCCCGATGCTGGAGCTCATGGCGGCGAAGTGATTTATAGTGGTCCTGTCGAGGGACTACGTACAGTTAAACAGTCACATACAGGTCAGTATCTCTTTAATACTGCTAAAAGCGTTACTGAGCGCGGCCAACATATGCCAAGACAGCCAATGGCTTGGCTAAAACTCGCAGGGGTTGAGCGCAATAACTTGCAAGGGTTAGCTGTCGAGTTCCCGTTAGGGGTGATGACTACCGTGACTGGGGTATCCGGTTCAGGTAAATCGAGCTTGGTGAGTCAGGCGCTGGTTGAGCTGGTCTATGAGGTACTAGGACAAAAACAAGTCATAGAAGCGCCAATGGGCGAAGCTGATTTATTAGAGCAAGAGTTAGAGACCCCAACGGGTGGTCAAATCATCGCTGGCATGGATGATATAAAACGATTAGTCACTGTCGATCAAAAGGCTATTGGGCGTACACCGCGCTCTAACTTAGCGACTTATACTGGGTTGTTTGATCATGTGCGTAAGCGGTTTGCAGCCACCGACGAGGCCAAAGCACGCCGTTATAATGTCGGTCGTTTTTCATTTAATACTACCAAAGGTCGCTGCCCTAATTGTGAAGGCTTAGGCTTCGTGATGGTCGAGCTGCTGTTTTTACCTAGCGTTTATTCTCCCTGCCAAGTCTGTCATGGCCAGCGCTATAATGAGGACACGTTAGAAATCACATATCGCGATAAAAATATCGCTGAAGTACTGGCGCTTACGGTTGAGAGCGCCTATGAGTTCTTCATTGATGAGCCATCTATTTTGCGAGCATTAGATGCTTTATTACAAGTTGGGCTAGGCTACTTAAGATTGGGTCAGCCAGCTACCGAGCTCTCAGGTGGTGAAGCGCAACGCATCAAGCTAGCTACCGAACTACAGCGCAGCCAGCGTGGCGATACGCTTTATGTGCTGGACGAACCGACCACTGGCTTGCACCCTAAAGACGTATCAATGTTGATGGCGCAATTGAATGGACTAGTCGATGCAGGCAACACGGTTATTATGGTCGAGCATGATATGCAAGTGGCTAGCAATAGCGACTGGGTTATGGATATCGGGCCTGGCGCAGGGGACGCGGGTGGGCATATTGTCGCTCAAGGTGTGCCTGAAGATGTGGCTTGCTCTGAGATCAGTAAAACTGCCCCGTTTTTATTGGTAGAGTGTGAGTCTTAACCCTTTTAATATTCATTGAATAGCCAGCCACTAACAAAAGCAAAATACTCTCGAAACCAAGCGTTATAACGGACGGACAATGGGGTGGGGCTGGCTAGTAATATTGGTTGCTTATAGCCTTGGTGACGGGCAATAGCTGCTGAGCGGATCGTATGAAAATCGCTGGTGACGATAGCGATAGGCTCACTTAGACTGATTGATTGAGCTGCTAAAATAGCTTGGCTATTGATTAGATTCTCCTCTGTGCTGGTGCTCTCGCCTTCTTGCGTCACTCGCGCTAAAGGTATGCCGTGAGTCTCATAAAGATAAGTCGCCATAATATCGGCTTCACTACGCGTGCGCCCAAAGCCCACCCCACCACTGGTAATAACGACAGCTTGCGGTTGTGATTTGATAACAGGTACAGCTCTATCTAATCGGGCGGCGAGCGTTGGCGTTGGCTGACCACCGACTGTGCCTGATCCTAATATAATGACAGCGGCAACGGGCGGTGTAACTTGCTTACTCAGCTTAATCTGCTGTTGCAAAGACCCTATAAATACGCCAAAACTCACTAGCCATAATCCAAACAAAATCCATAGCGCGTGCCAGCTGATATTGAGCCAAGTGCTTTGAATCACAAAATTGCGAATAGTATGCCAAAACAGTCCATGAGCGATAAAGATAAGACCTATTAAAAGTGGCACTACGGTACTGAAATTAATTTTGTCAACAGCAATCAAGATGACGCAGTCTATAATAAAAACTAAGCCGCTAATGGTGAGTAAGGTACGTAAGACTTTAAGTAACATCGGCTACCTTTTATTGTGTTGAGCGTAATTGCTTTAAGCGAAAACTGTTTTGAGCGCCATAAGCCTTTATTCCAAAGCTTTTAGGTCTGCTTGAGTAATGACAATAGTATTAACTATATTTTGCGCCCTTGCACTGTTTAATATAGGTAGAGTTTGCATATCAGCTTCAAAATAAGTAGTTGCTTAAAGAATATCAATAGTTCATAGCTGCAGCATAACTGTCAGGATTAAACCTTATAGTGACCGCTAACATGCCTATTAACGTCAAAATAAGCATGACCCAAATAATCTGGAAACCGCCTTGCCATTCATGTAGTGCGCCTGCAAAGTAGGGGACAATCGCAGTAATAATAAAACCAATACCTTGCACAAAAGCAGTCAGTGCACCCGCCAAGTTTGGTGCAGATAAATGATCAAGTGCTACCGTTAGTGTCAACGAAAAACAAGCGCCAAGGCCTGCACCTATTAGAGCTGCCCACAGCAATAATAGTGACTCAGGCATCAAGATTAATCCTGCAAAACCTACGATCTGAATACCGACGGCGAAGAATAACCAAGGCCTACGATCTAGTCGACTGTTTGAGAGCGCAGGAGCGCCTAGTGCGCCTATCACCTGAAATATGGTCATAATGCCGATCAGCTCACCGCTACTTTGAGCGCTCCACCCTAGACCACGAGCATAAGTCGGCAAAAAAGCAATCATACAAGCGTAGCCTGCATTGGCGAGGCCAAAATAGATGGCGAGTAGCCACGCACGGCGATTCTTAAAAAAGTTAACCGACACGCTACCTTGTTCGGTCTGAATCACTTCAGCTGGTCTAAACCACCACATCAATAAGGCAATAACGGGCAATATTAACCATATACCAAGACCTGCCTGCCAGCTACCATAATGCTGAGCGATTGACGGGCTAAAGGTCGCTGCAATACCGCCGCCTGCCATCAAAAAGGCGGAATAAATCCCCATCGTTAGTGGTACACGCTGAGGATACCAGCGCTTGACCACGCCGGGTGCCATCGACTGTACAATGGCGATACCAATACCGCCTAACAACGTACTGAAAATCAACGCCTCACTTGAAGTTAGCCCTAGTCGCCATAACCCTGATAAAGCAATGGCGATCAATCCGCCTATTATCCAAGTGCTCTCACTTAAGCTTTTACCTAGCCAAGGCAGTAGTAGCGGATAGATGCCCATACACAGCATAGGCAGCACTACCAGTAGCGAGGCAGTCTGCAAGCCAATCCCTGTGCTAAGTCGAATCTCATCCAGTAACGGGCCAGTAGATGTCAAAGTCGGGCGCAGGGTCAATGCGAGCGCCGCTATGACTAGTATAGGCCATAATGAGCTAAGCGCTGATGACTGGGTATTTGATTTGGAGTAATCAGTGCGCATTTATAAGGCCATCAGAAATAGGAGAGAGGGGTCTAGGTAGATAACGTTGCAGGACTAAGTAGTTTTATTCTCAATAAAAAACAGCGCCCTAAATATAACTTTAGGACACTGATTATTTTACTAATTTACTAATTTATACTGTTCATTAGTGGCGTTGACAATCAATTGCACTGGCAGCAGTTTGCACAGCAATTGCAACTCTTGCAAGTGGCTGAATTTTTACAATCGCATTTTGGGCAATTGCAGCTATTATCATCAGCATAATGAATAGAAGTGTTTGTAGTCAATATCACAATAAATTCCTTTTTATAATAAACGAGTTACTAGTATTGCAAACCCCACTAAAGAATTCAGTAAAGCTATTGTCAAGTTATTAGGCAAGTTAGTAAAACCTACTGGCTCATCAGTTCAATCGTTCCGTTACCATTTTCAGCAGGCTGTGTAATAACTACTTTGCTAGCCAAGATATCACCTTGAGCATTAATTTTATAGCATTCTGTCGACGCACTATCAGGGTCATTATTGATCAGTAGATTACCAGAGGTGCCTATACAGAACCATGCGGTTTTATTGCTATCTTGAGTCAGTGACCATGTCTGCTCATAAATGCCCAATTGGCGGCTCATCGTTTGATCGGTATAGACCGTATCAGTGACAAAACTGCTAGACTCGCCAACGCGTGCGCTCTTAGGGATGCTGGAGGTTTGATTTGATACTGAGTATATACCTGTATTGTCCGTAAAGCCGTGGAATACTAGCGGATTCAACGTAAAGTAGTTAGTAGCAACGGCTTGATTGGTCACTTGACCCGATAGAGTGCTAATAGTGCTGATTTCGCCACCTTGTACAGATTTGCCATTGAACAGCATAGCCCCTTTGGGCGTGACTTTGATATCTGCCGTTACGGTTTGACCCTCGACTATTGCCATTAGTTTTGCACTACGCGCTTTGGTATAGATGTTGAGCATCGTGGCTTCAATTGGGTATTGGGTGACTATAGTCGTGTCATCTGTAGTGCCCATCGGTGCGCCGTTAATGGTGACACAAGCGCTCAGGCTCAGGCCAAGCCCTGCTATTATCCCTAATCCTAAGTTTTGCATAGTTCGATCCCTATTTGAATGTTGAAAGTTATTATTATAAACAATAACTATAATCGAATTTTGAAGCAATAACATCCTTGTCATTATTAATCTACTATAACTATTAATTCAGTTATACATTAATTGGCTGAGGGATTTTTTTAGTTAATAGGTAATGAGCAACGATACCGATACAAAGGCCCCAAAAAACTGAACTTAATCCCAAAAACTGCATGCCAGAGGCTGTTGCCAAAAAGGTAATCAATGCCGGTTCTCTTTGGCTCTCATCTTTCATAGCCACAGTAATATTGGCTGAGATAGCACCTATCAGTGCCAAACCAGCTAGAGCGGCGATCAGCTCTTTAGGCAATAAGCTAAATACCAGTACAATGCTACCAGCAAATACCCCGCCTAATAAGTAAAAAACACCATTAGCGACACCAGCGATATAGCGCTTTTCTTTGAGCTCGTGCGCATCTTTTCCCGTACATAGTGCAGCAGTTATCGCGGCTAGCGTAATGGTAATACCGCCTATAAAAGCAACGGCTAATGAAGCAATGCTAGAGCCCATAACAATAGGTTTCGCTGGCGTGTCATAACCACTTAAATTCAAGATCGCCATCCCAGGTAAAAACTGCCCTGTCAAACTGACAAGGATAAGGGGAACAGCAAGGTTAAACGTTGAGTTCCATGACCATTCTGGCGAAATAAAAACAGGAACCGTCATTGTAAAATCAACATCAACAGGATTCATCTTGCCAAATACTAAGCTTAAGATAATGCCACACAACAATACCCAAATCATCGTATAGCGCGGTGACAGGCGTTTGGCTAATAGATAACAACCCAACATACTAAAAATGATAACCGGCATAGTGTCAGTGGCGACGAATAATGCCAAACCGAATTGAAATAGTATGCCTGCCATCATACCTGCGGCGATACTGTTAGGGATCCACTTTAGAATTTTATCAAAATAACCCGTCACGCCGACAATGAAAATGACAATGGCTGAAATAATATAACCAGCAACGGCCTCATTAATACTCATCTGTGGAAATAAGGTCACGAGTAAAACCGTTCCTGGCACAGACCAAGCGTTTACTATCGGTGCTTTATATTTGATAGAGAGGTAAATACTCGGTATCGCTGCGCCTATCGATATCCCCCAAATCCAAGACGCCATCATCGCCTCTGATACTTGCGCCGCTTGTGCTGCTTGAAAAAAAATCACTAACGGTCCAGCATAAGCAATGAGTACGGCTAAAAAACCAGCAACAGATGCTGAAAGTGACCAGTCTTTTTTTAAATCTTGTATTATAGTTACCATCTACGTTCCTACAAACTCTATAATATTATCAACTGATTATCTTGAGGGTAAACCTGAAATCGTTTGACAGTCACTTCTCGTACAAATCACTATCAGACAACAGAATTTTTCCCACGAAAATCAATATAATATTATAGCATGCAAACCGATATTATTTATATAATGATACATAGTTTATCGTTATATAAAAATATATTATCTAATTTAAGAAAGTAAATGTAAGGATAAAAGCCATCACCGCGCACAAAAAAGCCACCCGATCGTAATTGGATGGCTTGAGTAGGATCAGGCAGCTTAGAGTAGCGGTATCGATGCTAGTCTAAATACTGTAATAATTTAAACCACTGCTAGCTCGTCTTTTTCACCCAGCTCATACAGAGCGCCAGCACGACCGACAATCAGCGGATCAACATAGCCGATTTGCTCTTTGTCTTTATTGTCATACGGTAGCTTATTGAGTACATATCGCATAGCATTTAGCCGCGCGCGCTTTTTACAGTCGGACTTAATTACGATCCAAGGCGACTCAGCGTGATCGGTGTTATAGAACATCGTCTCTTTCGCCAACGTGTAGTCATCCCACTTATCGAGTGATGCCATATCGATAGGCGACAACTTCCATTGCTTTAATGGATGAGCCTCACGTTGAGCAAAGCGGCGGCGCTGTTCATCACGGCTCACCGAAAACCAAAACTTGATTAGATGTACGCCCGAATCGATCAGGTTTTTCTCAAAGCCTGGAACCTGACGCATAAAGGTCTGATACTGCTCATCAGTACAAAAGTTCATTACCCGCTCTACGCCTGCTCGGTTATACCATGAGCGATCAAAAAGTACAAACTCGCCTTGCGTCGGTAGATGCTGAACATAACGCTGAAAATACCATTGTCCAAGCTCCTGTTCAGATGGTTTTTCCAGCGCAACCACTTTGGCACCGCGAGGGTTGAGATGTTCCATAAAGCGCTTAATCGTACCGCCTTTACCCGCGGCATCACGACCTTCAAAGACAATAACTACTTTTTGTCCTGTTTCACGGACCCAGCGTTGCAGCTTTAGTAGCTCTACTTGTAGATGATACTTTTGCTTTTCATAAGTCTTGCGTGACAAGCGGTTCTCATAAGGATAGCTACCCTCACGCCATTTAGCGGATAGCTCATCATCTTTTTTGATCCCTGTTTTTACTTGCTTGTCCAAAGCGCTTTGAGCAAATAAGTCTTTTAGCTTTATCAGGTCATCTTGTGAGGCATCATGGATTAACGCTTGCAAGTGATCGGAGATACCATCGATGTTACCATCCTTCAGATCTTGTAGAATAATGCCGTCGATGACTTCTTTGGTTTTAAATTGATAGCCTGACTGCTTTTTTTCGGTCTCATAGCTTTCGATACCTTTGCTATCTGTCACGTATTGATCCTCTATACGTTCAGTTTTGCTCTTACTGGTCTTTTTCGCCATAGCTTTTTCCTCAGTTAGTCACATTTAAAACCCTATCCTTACTAAGGATTTTAGCATATTTTTGGTAGTGATTTATGACCGATACGGTGACTATTGACCCATAAAAAGCTTAATAAATAGGCAGTAATAGATACTCTATCAGACAAAAGCACGACTATAGCTATCATCGAAGGCTGAGCTGTGGATTTGAGCTGGGTTTTGATATGACTATGCATGATATGTAGCCGAGCACAATTAATAATCATAGCGAACACTTTTGCCGATCATTAACGCAAATGATGCTGAATTGGAAAGAGACGAAGGCATGATAGAGATATATTTAAATAAATAAAATATATTTTATGGTGGGGTAGAACAGAATAGTAAAACAGAGGTTTTGATTAAGCAGAGTATATAAGATTGGCGGTGAAGGAGGAAGCACAACTACTATTATAGGTAATTGATACTTAAGGTATTAATATTTATGTTTGTATTTATAGACCAACTATTAGACCAACACCTATTAAGCATTGAATGCAAGATGGATATTGGGATTTATCTCATAATGAAATGTAACTAAGTATTTCTAAGTCATTATTTGATTTCAAACATATACTATCACTAAAAAACTGTTTCTAGTAAGTTAGGCTCATTTTTTATTCATATTGTTTAAACCGTCTAGCATTGTCATAGTCACGCCAAACAGCGCCAATGGTTCCTTAACCAAGATGTCTGCATGATTCTCATTGTATACTCGTAAGATAATTTTTTCACTTATTCTCAATATTATAATGGTGAAGCATTCTGTTACCAGTGCAGTGACAATTTTTTTGCAGCAAGCTGTCAGCGAGTGATCAATTATTAGAGTAGTATTGGGATAGATGCTGGTATAAAGCATACTGCCAACTTTTATGTTAATCAGATAGAACGATGCCTTGCAAAGATGACTTTAGATATAGAAATAGATGATTGAAAAATCTGAGCGCAGGTAAGAATCAGAGGACGATGATTGTCGTGAAGTTTTGAGATAAATGGTTAGGATGGTAATGAAGCTTTCTATTTGTCTTGCTTTTCAGTAATGCTATCCTACAAGTTAGATAAGATTTTTAACTCATTTAAATAAATGTCCACTCCTTACGTTCGACGATAGTAACAGACCACTAACCTTTGATGAGAAAGTCGGTTAGGTCATAAGAATAATTAGACTCTAGGAGTATGTATGTCTGCAACCAAAGAAGAAATAGCTGCCTTTTTAGCGTTAGAGTTTCCTCAAACCAAATGTATTGTTGAAGCAGTAGGTAATAGTGGTTCGACCTTATCACATGATATCGGTATAGACGAGCTGCGTCCTGGTGGCACTGTCTCAGGTCCTGTATTGATGAGTATTGCTGATGTCGCACTCTATGTAGCTATACTTGGCAAGATTGGAATTGTACCGTTGACAGTGACGACAAGCCTGACCATTAATTTTTTGCGTAAACCCTCAGCAGAAGCACGTATTATTGCTGAGTGTAGCTTGCTAAAAGTAGGTCGCACGCTTATCGTAGGCGAAGTTTCTTTATATTCAGAGGGCTCTAGTGACTTGGTCGCACATGTTGTTGGCACCTATTCCGTACCGCCTAAGCATGATTAAATGACTTATACATATACACTGTTAAACATATCTTCTCAGTACCCATAATAGTCACATTGTTATCAAGTATTTTTGTGCTTTGGCCCCTTAGTTTATTCAATTAATTTATATAAATATCTACTAGAGTTGAACTTCTAGCCACTAATATCCGTCAACCAGCCTAGACCCTGCTATCATTACCTCACTATCAAATCCACACCTTCCAAAGTATTTAGGAACTATAAATGCCCGCCAGCACCGCTAATAAAATGACCAATAAGATTAATCAAGACGATATCAACAAAGCCGTATGGAACGCCTGTGACACCTTTCGTGGGGTCATTAGCGCCGATACCTATAAAGACTTCATCTTAACCATGCTGTTCCTAAAGTACCTATCTGATGTATATCGAGATGAGTACAACAAGCTGGTCGAGCAGTTTGGCAACAACCCCGAGCTGATCCATGCCATGATGTCCAAGCAGCGTTTTGTATTGCCTGAAGGCGCAAGCTTTTGGGACTTATATGAGCAGCGTCATCAGCCGGGCAATGGTCAACGTATTGACGAGGCGCTACATGCGATTGAAGAAGCCAACGGTACCAAGCTCAAAAACGTCTTTCAAGATATTAGTTTTAACACTGATAAACTCGGTCAAGAAAAGCAAAAGAATGAGCTACTACGCCACTTGTTAGAAGATTTTGGCAAAGACATACTAAATCTAAGTGCCGAGCGTGTCGGTAGCTTGGATGTGATTGGCAATGCGTACGAGTATTTAATCAAGCATTTTGCGGCAAGTAGTGGCGCGACGGCGGGTGAGTTCTATACACCGCCTGAAGTATCTAACTTACTAGCAACTATTCTTGAGCCTGTCGAAGGTGATGAAATCTGTGATCCAGCCTGTGGTTCAGGCTCGCTACTCATTAAATGCGGGGCGATGGTACGCAAAAACTCAAATTCTAAGAAGTATGCGCTATACGGTCAAGAAGCCATTGGCTCGACATGGGCACTGGCCAAGATGAATATGTTCCTACACGGTGAGGACAACCACCGTATCAAGTGGGGCGATACCATCCGTAATCCGCTGCTACTCGACAAGGACGGCAAGCACTTATTACAGTTCGATGTGGTGACCGCCAATCCGCCGTTTTCACTGGATAAATGGGGTCATGAGGATGCCAGTAGCGATCCCTATGGTCGCTTTCATCGCGGTGTACCACCCAAGACCAAGGGCGACTATGCCTTTATCAGTCATATGATCGAAACGCTTAAGCCAAGCACTGGACGTATGGGTGTGGTCGTACCGCATGGCGTGCTGTTCCGTGCGTCTAGTGAAGGCAAAATCCGTCAGCAACTTATTGAAGAAAACCTGCTCGATACGGTGATTGGCTTACCAGAAAAGCTGTTCTTTGGGACGGGGATTCCAGCCGCTATTCTGCTGTTTAAAAAGAATAAGACCGATGACACGGTGTTATTCATCGATGCTAGCAATGAGTTTAAATCAGGTAAAAACCAAAACCAGCTGACCGAAGATAATATCGCTAGGATCATTGAGACGTATAAAGCGCGGGAAAGTGTCGATAAATACGCGTATCTAGCGAGCTTTGATGAGATTAAGGAAAACGACTTTAACCTAAACATTCCGCGCTATGTCGATACCTTTGAAGAAGAGGCGGATATTGATTTGGATGCGGTTCGTGCTGAGCGTTTGGCGCTTAAAGCCGAGTTAAATCTGTTAGAGGATGAGATGTCAGGATATTTAAAGGAGTTGGGTTATGGTGCCTAATGGTTGGAAAAAAGGCTTAGTCTCAGATTTAGCTGATACAGTCATGGGGTATGCGTTTAAAAGTAATGACTTTGTGAAAAAAGGAATACCTTTAGTACGAATGGGTAATTTATATCAAAATCAGTTCCAACTTGATAGGAGCCCAATATATTTACCTGATGACTTCGCCACTGAATATAAAAGGTTTTTGCTACAGTCAGGTGATTTAGTTATGTCAATGACTGGAACAATGGGTAAAAGAGACTATGGTTTTGCTGTAGAAATTCCTGAAAATACTCAGGACTGTTTGCTCAATCAACGCGTTTTAAAAATCGAACCAAGAAACAGCGACGCTAAAGGTTTTGTTCTAAATGTTTTAAAAAGTGAGATTTTTCTATCAAAACTATATTCTTTGCCTGGTGGAACTAAGCAGGCTAATCTGTCAGCTACTCAAATTAGAGAAATATCAGTTTTAATTCCACCTCTCCCAGAACAACAAAAAATCGCCAAAATCCTATCCACTTGGGATAAAGCGATTAGCATGACTGAGCGTTTGATTGATAATAGTACCCAGCAGAAAAAAGCGTTGATGCAGCAATTGCTGACGGGTAAAAAGCGTTTGCTTGATGAGTCGGGGAAAAGGTTTGAGGGTGAGTGGGAAGATAGCAAACTAGGAAGTTTATATTCTTTCAAACGCGGTAAGGGTATATCCAAAGGTCAACTGACAGAGAATGGTAATAAATGCGTGCTATATGGTGAGCTATATACGCATTACGGTGAAGTTATTCGCGAAGTCAAAAGTAGAACAACGGAAACAAACTCTATTAAGTCTATAAAAGGTGATGTGTTGATACCAGCATCAACAACAACTACAGGAATTGATTTAGCGAATGCTACAGCAATCCTTGAAGATAATATTTTGCTTGGTGGAGATATCAATATTCTTAGACCTAAAAAATCAATTGATGCAATATTTATGGCTCATCTTCTTACTCATACTAAGAAGTTCGAAATCGCTCGAAAAGGTCAAGGCATTACAATTATTCATGTTTATGGAAAAGACTTAGCAAGTTTAGACGTTTCAATTCCCAGTAACTTAAAAGAACAACAAAAAATCGCCACCGTGTTAATCAATGCCGATAAAGAAATTGATTTACTTGAGCAGCAATTGGCTGATTTACAGCAAGAGAAAAAGGCGCTGATGCAGGTGTTGTTGACGGGTAAGAAAAGGGTGGTGGTTGATGGGGAGGTTAAGGCGTAGGGTGATTTCCACACCACAATAGAACTATATTAGACCTCTTGTAAAAGCACGTTTTTGGTGATTCTCATTAGCTGAGCATCTGAATATGAAAATTTAACAGCGAATTATACAAGAGATTTATTTAAATAGTGTCATACATACTATCAAACCTATTGATGACAAAATTTTTATCACTACTTCCAGTTGTAGCAAAGATTATTGCTACAACTGGATTCGATTAGCTATCTCTATTTAAATAGTTACTAATATCAAATTCTATAGACGAATCAGGTTCTAAAGTTTGTGAAACTCTAAATCGTTTAACTGCATCTTCTCCAAACTTAAAATCTTTATGCATATTGACATCAAAAAACGCTATTGATTCTATCTCGCTTACAGGAATTAACATTGAAGCAGTTTCAGCTAGTTCTGGATGATGAGAAATCCCTTCAGATTGTATCTCAACAATTCCGTGTCTTAAATACACATCTAGATAATTACAATCTAAATGCATATTTAAATTTTCTTTATCACGGTAACCACTCAACATTGGCAGTATAATTAATGTTTCATCAGGTCCGCTTTTAAAATCCTCTTTTAATAATATACCTATATACACTTTTCCCGAACTCAGCGATATTTTAAGGTATGAAGAATTTTCTAAGGCAGTAATTACAATACTCATCATTCCATCTAGCTTTTTCAATGCACTTAAATTTGGTTCTGCATTTAGTACATTTAAACGTATCTCATTAATTGTAACTGATGCTACTAATATCATGAAGATAAATAAGCATTTTATATATTCATCCTCTAAAACTTTAGATATATGGGTTTCAAATAGACTTAAATTAAGAATAGGCGACCCTACTAAACTACCTAATAATAGAGCTAAAATATATAAGAAAATTAAGCAAAAAAAAGCTATTGATAGTGAGATCACCCCATCAATAGCTAGTATTGCGTAGGACTCCCATCCTACACTACGCTTAAGTTTGTATGTTTTTTCGTCTACATGAGAATTAATCCGATATCCAAGTAAAAGAATCAACAGAACTGTCAGTACATTCATGATTCAGATATTCTCATTATAAGGTTAGATATTGCTTAATCTAGTCTGAGCAGATATTTGATTTTTAAGCCTATCTCTAACTTCAGGGTTGTTATAGTTAGAGCGTACATTTCCATGCTTATCAATTAAGAGCTTTCCATTTCTACTTACTCTGACTTCTGGCCTGTTTATCCCAAGAGCCTTCTCTATAAAGCTTTGTTTCCTTTGATTGTTAGTGTCCATCTTCATCTCCTTTCTCTTTACGCGATTATGATGGCATTAGCATGATTAATCTAATATGCTAGTATATTATAAATATAATTACTTAATAATATATAAGAAGTATATCAGCTGCAACTATTTTCGATATATCTTTTTGTGTCTATCTATGTCATTTTCTGCAATTGATGTATTAGAGCATTGCTCTGTCCGAGTACAAGACGAAAGTAGCTTTTGCCGAGGGACGAGGCGCGAATGCAGTCTTAAAGAACACCGTCCCATGACTCGCATATTTCCCCACCTTTTAAAGCATTCAGATATCGAGGCCAATCCTTTTAAACTTTTGCTTTTGGTAGGTTTGCTGCGTTAAAAACCCAGCCTACAAACACTAATCTATACCCAACATAACCGCCACGCTTAGTGCCCTTTGGGTAACGCGCAACCTTGGCGGTTTTTCTTTGCCTTTTTTATGGAGTTTTGGGCTACAATCGATATAACTAAATAAGCAACCAAACAAACGCTATGTCTAAAGTAGGCAGATATGATCAACTCCAGCATCAACTTCCAAGAAGAATTTGCTTCAAAAATCCCTGCCTTAACCTTGCTCACTACGCTGGGCTATCAATTTATTCCCCCAAGCCAATGCCATGCCATGCGTAGCAACAAGCTGCTAGCTAATCAGGCAAATGCTAACAAAGCCACTAACCAAGTAGTGTTATTGCCGATCATGCGTGAGTTCTTAGCCAAGCAAACCTTTATGTTTGAAGGCACACCGCATTATTTATCAGACAGTGCCATTGATAAAATCATGCACGAGCTAAATCCCGCCATGAACTTAGGCTTGCAGCTCGCCAATGAAAAGCTCTATAACGCTATGCTCTATGGCGTGACCGTGACTGAGTTCATCGATGGTAAAAAAACTTCGCAAACCATCAGTTTGATCGATTGGAATAACATCGACAATAATAGCTTTCACGTTACTGAAGAGTTTGTCGTACAAAATGCCGAGGGTACAGGCAACGTCATTCCTGATATCGTCTGCTTTGTGAATGGTCTACCACTGGCAGTGATCGAAGCTAAACGCCCTGATTCCAGTAGAGAGTGGCAATCAACCAACACTCAAGCCGTCTCCCAGCACATCCGTAACCAAGGTCAAAAACAAATCCCGCATCTATTTGCCTATAGCCAGTTACTGCTAGCGGTAAATGGTAATGACGGTCTGTATGCCACTTGCGGTACGCCTGAGAAATTTTGGGCGAAGTGGGTCGAAGAAGAGATCTCTGAGCCTGAGTTTGCCCGTCTAAAAAATCAAGCGCTCAGTCCTGAGCAGATTGAGAGTCTGTTTGCCCATCGTCCTGCCTTTATTAAAGATGAATATCAGTCATTGATTGATGGCGGTGATCTAGTCGTTACCGATCAAGACCGCCTTATCATTAGCTTATTACAGCCTGAGCGTTTGCTTGAAATGACGCGCATGTTTACCTTGTTTGATAAAAAGGCTGGCAAAATTGTTGCCCGATATCAGCAAGTCTTTGGTATCAAAGCCCTGATTGAACGTATCAGCAGTTTCGATGAGAAGGGTAGTCGTGAGGGTGGAGTGATTTGGCATACTACAGGCAGTGGTAAATCTTTCACTATGGTGTTTTTCTCCAAGGCGCTCATTTGGTTAGAAGAGCTCGCGAAGTGTCGAATTATTGTCGTCACGGATCGTGTCGATTTGGAAACCCAGCTAAGCAATACCTTTAAATCAGGTGGCGTAATAACCAGCAAACGCGATAGCCGTGACGCCATGGCAACCTCTGGTCGTCGTCTCGCGCAGCAAATCGGTCACGGTAATGAGCGCGTTATTTTCTCCATTATTAATAAGTTTGGCTCAGCCGTTAAGTATGATGAATGCTATAACGACAGCCCAAATATCATCGTCATGGTCGATGAAGGTCACCGTAGCCAAAATGGTGAGAACAATATCCGTATGGCTCAAGCCCTACCAAACGCCGCCTTTATTGCCTTTACTGGTACGCCATTGCTAAAAGATGATAAGACCGAAAACAAATTCGGTAGCATTATTCACTCCTACACCATGCAACAAGCGGTCAAAGACAAAACCGTCACCCCACTCTTATATGAAGAGCGCGTTCCTGAGCTCAATACCAATGACGCCGCTATCGATGCTTGGTTTGACCGTATCACCCAAAAGCTTACCGATGATCAAAAAATGGATCTCAAGCGTAAGTTCTCACAAAAGGGTCAAATCTATCAGGTTGAAGGTCGTATTGAGCTGATCGCTCATGACATCTCTGATCACTTCCAAAACTTTAAACAGCAGCATCTAAAAGGTCAACTGGCTTGTGATTCTAAAGCCTCAGCCATCCGCTACAAGCTTGCGCTAGATAAGATTGGCAAAGTGACCTCAGTGGTTGCCATGTCACCGCCTGATACCCGTGAGGGGCATGATACCGTCGATGGCGAATCAAAAGACATCGTACAAAACTGGTGGCAAGATAATGTCGCCGCGGACTTCGGCGGTGATGAAAAAGCCTACACCAAAGCCATTATAGAAGCCTTTAGTCAGGATGATGGTCCTGACATTATGATCGTCGTTGATAAGCTATTAACGGGCTTTGATGAGCCAAAAAATACTGTACTGTATATCGATAAACCCTTAAAGCAGCATAACTTGATTCAGGCGATTGCACGGGTGAACCGCTTGCATGAGAAAAAACGCTTTGGTTATTTGATTGATTATCGTGGCATCTTAAAAGAGCTCGATATCACCATTGAGAAATACCAAGACTTAGCCGAACGTACGCAAGGTGGCTTTGATATCGAAGACCTCAAAGGTTTATATAACGCCATGGATACCGAGTACAAACAGCTACCAAGACTGCATAGCGAGCTGTGGGCTATCTTCTCGTCGGTGAAAAACAAACAAGACGGCCCCTCTCTCAGACAAGTGCTTGCGCCAAAGATGCAAGAGATTGATGGCAGAGTGGTCGATACCAAGCTAAAGGAACGTGACGACTTTTATGCTGCTTTGACTGAGTTTTCTAACGCCATGAAAATTGCGTTGCAATCAGCATCTTTCTTTGAAGACAAATCATTTGATAATAAGCGTGATCGCTACAAAGCCGATCTAAAAGCCTTTATTAACCTACGTAAGCAAGTGCGTGAAGACGCTGATGAGACCATCGACTACGATGAGTATGAAGCAGATATTCGCAGCTTACTCGATAAGCACATTGCAGGGCTTGAGGTTAAAGAAGCGAAAGGCGTCTACCTAGTCGATAACCTAGGAAAAAACATTAAGCCTGAAGCGATGAGTGACGATGAAGCCCGTAACCAAACCGATAAAATCACAGGTCGTGTCACTAAGATGATTGAGCAAGATTTGGCTGATGATCCTTATGCGCAAGAGTACTTCTCTAAACTACTTAAGCAAGCGATTGCTGATGCCAAGGCGATGTTTGATGCACCTGTAAAGCAGTACATGATGTTTGCTGACTTCGAGCAAGCCGTCAAAGACCGCGATGATGTTGCTGATGTGCCGAATGATTTTGTCGATGATAGTGGTAAGTTAAACAAACATGCTCAGGCTTATTTTGGTTTATTTAAGCACTTATTTGACGCGGACTTTTTAGTGGATAAAGAGCTAGATAATGACAAGCTGGTCGCTTACGCCTTTGAGATTGATGAAGTAGTTAAAACGAATGTGGCGGAATATTCCATCAATGCCAGTGAAATCGAAAATGCGATTAATAGGCGATTATTGCCAATGTTGTTTGCTGACTTAGGTATCGATAAAGCGCAGCAGCTCATTGAAGCCGTGCTAAAGATCACCCGACTTGGGCTGTCGAGAGAGACAAATAGCCCAAGAGCAGCAAGAGGATAGTAGGCAATGACTGAGACTAGCGACTTTTATTATGGCGAAGATAAGATCCATTATGAAGTGGTGCGTAAAGACGCAAAAAATAAGTATAAAAATGATACGCTTATTGATGAAAAGAGCAAATCAAGCAAGCCTAGAAAAGTGGTTATCAAGGTACATCCTGATCAGCGTGTGGTTGCCACCGCACCTGTCGATGCCAGCGAAGAAATAATCCATGACGCTATAATGAAACGTGCTCGTTGGATATGGCAAAGTCTGCAAGACTTTACTAAGCAAAAAAAACATGTATTACCCAAACGATATGTTAGCGGTGAAACCCAGTTTTATCTGGGTCGTCGTTATGTGTTAAAAGTGATAACCGATGCAGAAGCTAACGATGGGATCAACAGTACTGTGAAGCTTAGTCGCGGTAAGCTGAATGTGGAATTGTCTCAAATTGATTCTGAATTAGACTCTGAAAAACAAGCAGTTCTCGTGAAAAGCTTGATTGATAAATGGTATAAAGATAAATTTACGTCGGTCTCTAGAGAGAGGCTTGAAGCCTTGCTGCATAAGGCCTCATGGGTTGATAGTAGTCCTTCAATAAAGTTAATGACTATGAAAAAGCAATGGGGGAGCTGCTCAATTAAAGGCAATTTAATATTAAATCCTCATTTAATAAAAGCCCCAAAGGAGTGCATTGATTACGTGATATTGCATGAGCTGTGTCATATCGCTGAGCATAATCATAGCGAGAACTTTTGGCGCCTATTAACGCAAGTCATGCCGAATTGGAAAGAGATGAAGGATAAGCTTGATGGTATGGCAGAGCTGTATTTGAATGTGTGAGGGTTGGATATTCGGTGCCAATAAGCCTTGCACTCTTGTAAAAGCAGGTTTTTTAAGCAGTTATTAATCTTATCCTTTTCAAAGAAAAATAGGTGAACAGTTATCTTGAACAAATGTTAGATATATCAAAACTGAAATTAGAATTTTGAATAGCCTCATTGAAAAACGGGGCTATTTTTTTAAGTAATTTTTGTTTCTCAAAATTCAAAAAATAAGTAATTTTCACTTGCTCTCTTAAAAAAAATAAGCTATTTTATTAAATAAGGATGAATTGTATATACAAATAATACATTCTTTAGCTCTGGTTTCTAGTAACGCATTTATAAGGATATTTTATGCATTATTCTCCTAAAAACGATGGTATCCGTAGTCATGGCTTACCATTCGACCCGTTCAAGAGTAGCGCCGTGCCTCGACCAATTGGTTGGATTTCGACTATATCGAAAGACGGTAAAGTTAACCTTGCCCCTTATAGTCAGTATCAAAACTTAACTTGGGATCCACCGATGGTTATGTTTGTTGCTAATCAATCTGTTTTAGATGACGGTCAAAGCCGAAAAGATACTGTGCGTAATCTTGAAGAAACTGGATGGTTTGTGTGGAACATGGCCACATATGATTTGCGTGAAGCCGTTAATAAATCTGCTAAAGCATTACCGTACGGTGAAGATGAGTTTGAATTTGCCGGTGTCACAAAATCTGATTGTATCGAAGCACCTGCACCTAGAGTTGCCGAGTCACCAATTAACTTTGAGATTGAGTATGTTCAATCCATTCGTATTCCAACAGGAAATCCAGTTTCAACATTTGACATTATCATTGGTCGTGTTGCGCATGTTCACATCAAAGATGAGTTCATTATGGATAATGGCAAAATAGATATTGCTGCCATCAAACCTTTAGCACGTCTCGGATACTATGATTACACTGTCGTAGAAAAAATATTCGAGATGAAAGCTCCTGTTGCTTCAGACAAAGAGTTAGCAGGTTTAGAAGGACGAACAGACTAGAGTGTATGTGTTGACGAAATTAGACACTAGTTACTATTAAGTTATAGAGCTAGTGTTTGATTTATTTATTTCAACTTATCTAGGAGAGATATGTCATGGAAGGCAATCGATCTAAATTGGTATCTTCACTATCAGTGTTTCGATTTTTCTTGTATTCGTTACTAGGCATTTTTATATTCTTTGTACCTATTAAGATTGGTGAGGTCTCTTCGATACCTTTGGATCATATGGCTACTTGGTTAAGCAGTAACTTTCCAACAGGGATAACTTTTTTCATCCTATTACTCATTGTTGCTGGTAGTGTTTATCCATTTATTAATAAATCATGGAATAAAAGTACCTTTCATATCGTGTTTACCATGCTAAAGATACTAGGTACTTTCTTTGCACTTTTGGTTTATTTTGAACAGGGACCACAGTGGTTCCTTAACCCTCACATTGCCCCTTATGTATTTAATTATTTGGTAATCCCTGTAGGAGTAATGGTTCCTTTAGGTGGTGCATTTTTAGGGCTACTTACAGGCTACGGATTGCTTGAGTTTATGGGCATTATTGCTAAACCCATTATGAAGCCTATTTGGAATACACCAGGTCGCTCTGCAGTTAATGCTTTAGCATCTTTTGTAGCCAGTTTTGCTGTTGGTTTGTTAATTACAAATCGTGAATATCGTGAAAAGAAATTCACCAAACGTCAAGCTACTATTGTAGCAACCGGTTTTTCCACTGTGACTGTAGCTTTTATGATTGTCGTTGCTAAAACGCTTGATTTAATGGAAAGCTGGAACCTGTATTTTTGGACGACGCTTTTTGTTACTTTCTTAGTCACCGCTATAACAGTACGTATCTACCCTTTGCGTAACATGCCTGAAGAGTATATTGACGGTACACCTATTCATTCAGAAAATGAGCATGAATATAGTGGGTCTAGAGTAAGCCATGCCTTTAAGGAAGGTATGCAAGCAGCTGGCAAAGCTGACAATATATTTAAAAATATATTGGTAAATACAAAAGATGGATTGTTGATGACGATGAGCATTCTGCCAACCATTTTATCTATTGGCATTGTCGCTCTTATGTTAGCAGAATATACATTGTTGTTTGATATCCTAGCGTATGTTTTCTATCCATTTACTTATCTATTGCAGCTACCTGATCCAATGCTAGCCGCAAAAGCAGCTGCTCTTGGTATTACTGAAATGTTTTTGCCCCCATTGTTGGTCGTTGAAGCAGACATAATTACCAAATTTGTGATTGCAGTTGTTTGCGTATCGTCTATTATTTTCTTTTCTGCTAGTGTGCCAAGTATCTTATCTACAGATATACCTATTAAAGTTAGAGACCTCGTTATTATATGGTTTGAAAGGACATTACTGAGCTTAATAATAGTTACTCCAATTGCTTTTATATTGTTCTAAAAATTTCATACTCTCAATTATTTAATAAATAAGCCACTTCGAGTGGCTTATTTTCATATCACTGCTTAATAAGTTCTCGCAGCTATTTTGAATTCTAACCATTCTGCAATCTCACTCTCAACCCATGCTACACGTCCCCTTGATAATTTCACTTGAACAGGGAATGTTGGATCGTAACGATCAGATTTTTTATTGACCATCTCATAAATCGTAGTACTACTAAGCGCTGTATAATGCATTACTTGCTTGAGCGGTATCATGCGAGGTATCTGTAAAGCGCTAGCTGTTGATACGTTTTGTTGTGTGTTCGCATTTAACTGTTCCATGAATATTGAGCTATGCTGAAAAAACTGTAGAACCAAACTTGGTAAACTAACGACTCAATGAGGAGTTTATCATGACTAAGAAAATCAGAACCTATAGTGCAGCATTCAAAGCTGAAGCCGTTAAAAAGATAGCAGATAATGATGGCAATGTTTCAGTAACGGCAAAGCAGCTTGGCATCGCTATGCAGACCTTATCTAACTGGCAAAACAAAGCTAATAAAGGCAAGCTAATCGGTACTAAAGAATATGATCCTGAGCTTATGACTATACTAGAAGAGAATAAACGTCTTAAACGTGATCTCAAAGTTGCTCAAGAAGAGCGAGACATTCTAAAAAAGGCCACGGCGTACTTCGCGAAGCACAGTTGATGAAGTACGTCTTTATCAAGGATAACCAGAAAATATTTAGCATCACCTGCATGTGTCACGTATTAGATGTTAAGCCATCAAGCTATTACAACTGGATCAATCGTGGTGTCAGTAATCAGCAGATTCATCGCAATCAGTGTGAGTTGCTAGTTCGCGTGGCTCATGATGAGACTAAGCAGCGCTATGGCTATGAGCGATTGCATGCTTACCTTACAAGGCAAGGATATGCCATAAGTAAATATATGGTTAGACGCATTAAAGAAGAGTGCGGCATTAAATGCCGTCGCCATAAACGGGTAACCCTCCCAAACTTAAGACACCTAATAAATAGAATTAAGCTGCCTGATTGAGTTTCTGTATCGGTGTAAAACCGCCATTGCCCATGTTTGGGCGCTTATGATTATAATGGTATAACCAGTTTTCTGCTTGTGCGCGTACCTGCTCTAGATTATCAAACAGCTCCTGATTTAACCAATCATATCTCATGGTTCTGTTAAAGCGCTCTACATACGCATTTTGCTGTGGATTGCCAGGTTCAATATAGCTTAAGATGATACCTTGCTGTTCAGCCCAGTCTTTGAGCGCATTGCTGATGTATTCAGGGCCGTTATCGCATCTTATCTGCACAGGTTTGCCTCGGTACTCAATAAGCTGATTAAGACTGCGTATGACCCTCCCGGCCGGTAGCGAGAAGTCGACTTCAACGGTGAGTGCCTCACGGTTGTAATCATCAATGACATTGAACAGTCTAAAGCCGCGGCCATCAGTTAAGCTGTCGTGCATAAAGTCCATGCTCCAGCTTTGGTTAATCCTATCAGGTACTGCTAATGGTATTGGTTTAGCACGTTTAATGCGACGCTTAGGCTTGATTCTAAGGTTGAGTTCAAGCTCGCAGTAGATGCGATATACCCGCTTATGGTTGTACGGCAGTCCTAGCACATTACGCAAGGTTAAAAAGCACAAGCCAAAGCCCCAGTTCTTGTTCTCATCAGTCAGTTTGATAAGTAAGTCCGCTATTTGCTGGTTCTCATCTGTTACCACCGACTTGTGATAATAACAGGTGACGCTGATGTTAAAGATGCTACAAGCCCTGCGGATACCAATACCACGATCTTCAATGTAGTGACAAACCAACGCTTTGCGCCTTTGGGGCGCTACCACTTTTTTGACATAGCATCCTGTAGGATGTCGGATTTAAGACATTCATCAGCGTACATCTTCTTTAAGCGGGCATTTTCAACTTCAAGCTCTTTAAGACGGCTGATAAGTGTGGCGTCCATACCACCATATTTAGATCGCCAGTTGTAGAAGGTGCTTTGGCTGATGTTATGCTCACGGCAGAGCTCGGTAATAGGGACGCCTTGTTCGGCTTGTTTTAGGATGTTGACGATTTGGTTGTCGCTAAAGCGTGTCTTTTTCATAGGATTCTCCTGCTGGTGTATTTTAGCAGTTAATCTCTATTTGTAAGTGTTCTTATTTATTGGGGGGATTACCAACGCTTTAAAGTCACCACCAACTCAAACCATAACAAGCTTATCTATCCAAACCGTCTAGAACAGAAATTTAATGCCAATCGCCCTAATGAGGCTTGGGTCAGTGACATCACTTATATTTGGACAGATGAGGGTTGGCTATACTTAGCAGGTGTTAAAGACTTATACACCAAAGAGCTTGTCGGTTACGCTATTAACAAGCGTATGACCGCAGATTTAGTATGCCGTGCACTCAACATAGCGATTAAGAATAAACGACCTACTAAAGGGCTAATCGTTCATTCTGACAGAGGCAGTCAGTACTGTAGCCATGCCTACCACAAGATCATTAAACAGCATCAGTTTACAGGATCTATGAGTGGCAAAGGCAATTGTTTCGACAACGCTCCGATAGAAAGTTTCTGGGGCGTATTAAAGAATGAGTTGGTGTATCACGAAGACTATAAAACAAGGTTCGAAGCCATCAGCGATATCATTGGCTATATTGAGCTGTACTACAACCAAACGAGGATTCAAAAGGGTTTGGGCTATAAAACGCCAAGACAGGTGTGGTTTGATTATTATCGTCAGGCTGCGTAACTAAAATCTCCCAAGTTTAAGTCTACGGGATTGACGGCAGGGGTCAGGGTTTAATTGGTATATGAGTGGAATTGGGTCAAGGTGGGAAAACTAAGATTTTATAAGATTGGCGGTGACGGAGAGATTCGAACTCTCGATACGCTATTAACGCATACACACTTTCCAGGCGTGCGGTTTCAGCCACTCACCCACGTCACCGTTTTGAGACGGCTCATTATAGACGATAGTGCCTACAATGTCACGACTTGCAGGTCATGATTATAGATTAATGTGTCTTATCTTTCATTATAACCAAGCGCCTGCTAGGATAGAGTGCGCGCGCAGTATGCAAAGCTGAATAATAGTTGATGATAGGGTAATGAGAGTGAACGGTAAAATTAATAGTGGCAAAAACAGCTTCAACAATAGTCAGATTAATTCTATATTTAATAGCACCCTTATAGTAGTCACTGTAGTAGCAACTATGTCAGTAGCACATGCTGAGGACTTAAGCCAGTGTAGCGAGTCTTTTTATGGCGGTATTTATCCTGAATTCATTAATACAAAATTAAGTAACAATACTCAAGCGCTATGCTTTGATGGTTTTGCCGTTATGTATTCAGGAGTTTCGCGTACCCCATTATGGTCAGCTGAGTATCTGACTCGCAAGCGCCTGAATGATGCTAAACGAATCGACTATGATGCTAGCTTTCATGAAGAGAGTCGTTTGCCTGAATCTTTCCGTGCATCATTAAAGGACTATTCTGGCTCAGGTTATGATCGTGGGCATCTAGCACCTAACGGTGATATGGCAAATCGCTCTCAGCAGTACGATAGCTTTAGTCTAGCCAATATTGCACCGCAATCACCGCGCAATAGCCGTTATGTTTGGCGTAATATTGAATCAGCTACGCGCTATTTGACTCAACAGTATGGTGAGATCTATACAGTCACTGGCGTTGCTTTCACAACCAAAAAGCTAGCTCGTTTAAATAATCGCGTCCTAGTGCCTAGTCATTTCTTTAAAGCAATATATATTCCTGCGACCAATCAAGCTGGCGTTTATTACGCACCTAATGATGAGTTTGAGAGCATAGAAATTATCAGCTTAGATGAGTTGATAGCACAAACAGGTATCGATGTTATGCCTGTATTAGACTATCAGGTCAAAGCGCAGGCTTTAGATTTACCACTTAAAGCCGGTAAGGATTTAGATAATCTCACAATAAATGATGAAGAGCCTGCTTGGATGCTATTTGTCTTAGGTATTATCGACTGGATAAAGGGCAAAATTCAGCTATTAGTTTGGTACTTAGCGAAATTATTCTAGCTGGTAGCGAGCTTTACTTTCTTTATATACAAGTATGCGCCTGCTAGGATAATGTATTTATATCAACAAACACAAACTATGGTAATGAGTTCTATGATGACAGTTGGTCCTAAATCTATTGGTTTAACAGTAATCATTGCTATATTTAGCATGCCAACCGCTCACGCCAATAATTTTAGTGATTGTAGCGAGTCGTTCTATGGCGGCATCTATCCTGAATTCACCAATGCCAAGTTAAGCAAAAATACTCAGGCGCTATGCTTTGATGGTTTTGCGGTGATGTATTCGGGCGTTACACGCACACCTTTATGGTCAGCAGAATATTTGGATCGCACTCGTCTCAATCAGGCCAAGCTAATTGATCGTGATGATAGCTTTCATGAGGAGAGCAGGCTACCGCAGTCGATGCGCGCGAAGCTTTCAGACTATTCAGGCTCAGGGTTTGATCGTGGTCATCTAGCGCCCAATGGCAACATGGCCAATCGTAGCCAGCAGTACGATAGCTTTAGTATGGCCAATATCGCTCCACAGTCACCACGTAATAATCGTTATATTTGGCGCAATATCGAGTCAGCTACGCGTTACTTGACTCAGCAGTATGGTGAGGTCTATAGCGTAACAGGCGTAGCGTTCAAGGATAAAAGGCCTAAGCAACTCGAAGGTCGTGTCATCGTACCCAGTCACTTTTTTAAAGCGGTTTATATCCCTGCAATTAATCGAGCAGGCGTCTATTACGCGCCCAATGATGAATCGGAGCGGATAGAAATTATCAGCCTTGATGAGCTAGCTGAGCAAACGGGGATTGATGTGATGCCTATATTGGACTATCAGGTTAGATCGCAGGCGCTAGCACTGCCTATGCAGGCAGGTGATGACTTGGGTATTTCTAACACTGATGAAGAGCCTGCTTGGATGATATTTGTCGTTGCCATTATCCAGTGGTTAGTGATGCAACTACAAGCTTAATTCGTTATCATCGAATAGACTCTGGCTAAATTTGGATAAAAAGGATACACGCATGATTGACCCTTTTGCTAACGATCATCAAAGTATGCAGATTGGTGAGCTGACTATCGAGAATCAAACCGATAAGATTATTATCTATGGGGATATTGATTTATACCTTAATGAGATAGGTTTTGAGCAAGCAAAGCAATTAAATGAGTTAACAAGCAAGATACTAAAGCACTTTGAAAAAACAAGTCAGTACACAATAAATGATGAGGTGTCAAAGATAAAAGATGACCGAACAGACGAAACCGTTGACAACCCGTTTCTATAAGCCTTTGATATAATTGTTAATTACAGAAAGGAATTTATATAAAAAATTACTAGGCAAAGTGCAAAATATGCTTATAATGGCTCAAGTTAGCGTTTATATTACTTTTTCTTTGGTTAATTCTCTATCGGTTATAGTGATAGAGACAGTAGCTAGGAGATAGTAAAGGATATTATAAATGCTATTTCGAGTTCACATTTTGAATAATCATCGTACGAAAGGAGTCGATTTATGAAATTATTTACAAAATCTATGATGGCAGTAGCAGGTATCAGCATGGCTACTATGGCATTTGCTGCGGATCCACTGCATAACACTACTTGGCAGACTTATGATGACGGCCAGCCAAAAGGCGTGGTAAAAATCACAGAATCTAATGGCGTCTTGACAGGTAAGCTGATTGCTGGTTCTACTGCAAAAGCTAAGCAATATGTCGGTACTACGGTTATCAGAAACCTAAAAGCAGATGGTGGCGGTAAATATAGTGGTGGTACGATTACCGATCCTGCTAAAGGCAAAGATTATCGTATGACCGCTAATTTAGAAGGTAATACTCTTAAGCTCAAAGGTTACATAGGCCCGATCTTCCGTAGCCAAGAGTGGAAAAAGAAATAAGATAGTGTTTTGTTTTAGATTTTATTTTAAAACTCAGTATTTACTATCGTAATTACTTTATACAAAAATCCCGCTAAGCCTATTGGTTTAGCGGGATTTTTAGTTTGTTCTATTATAGCTATAGAATATTTATTTTGTAAATTCAGGATAAGCTTCCATACCGCATTCAGCGATATCAGCGCCCTCATATTCATCTTCTTCAGAGATACGAATACCAATGACAGCTTTGAGCACGCTCCACACAATTAAACTGGTGACAAATACCCAAACAAAAATGGTAGCAGCACCAGCAATCTGACCGATAAAGGTAGATGCTGGATTTGTAATCGGCACGATCAACAAGCCAAATAGACCAACGACGCCATGTACTGAGATAGCACCAACTGGATCATCGATTTTCATTTTATCTATTGCTAAGATAGAAAGAACTACGATCACTCCTGCGGCCACGCCAAATAAAGTCGCTTGCAGTGCCGTTGGCGTTGAAGGTTCAGCAGTAATAGCAACCAGTCCTGCTAGTGCACCATTTAAGAGCATTGTTAAATCAGCTTTGCCAAAGATAAGGCGGGCGATTATTAGTGAGCCGATTGCCCCGCCAGCGGCTGCGGCATTAGTATTTAGGAACACCATAGCGACCGTGTTCGCACTATCGATATCTCCCAGTTTCAATACTGAGCCACCATTAAAGCCGAACCAGCCCATCCATAAGATTAGCGTACCTAGCGCTGCTAATGGCAAGTTTGCGCCAGGAATGGCACGTATTTCGCCATTAGCACCATATTTGCCTTTGCGAGCTCCTAATAATAGTACGCCTGCTAGTGCAGCAGCAGCACCCGCCATATGGACAATGCCAGAGCCTGCAAAGTCTGAAAAACCAAGCTCAGTTAAGTTAAATAAGCCAAATACATCGTTGCCACCCCAAGTCCAGCTACCTTCCATTGGATAGATAAAGCCAGTCATCACTACCGCGAATAATAGAAACGCCCATAGCTTCATGCGCTCAGCGACCGCACCTGAAACGATCGACATACAGGTTGCCACAAACACAACTTGGAAGAAAAAGTCAGAAGGATCAGAGTATACCGAATCACCGTTGAAGCCGTTTTCTACAGAGGCTGCTAAAGCGTTCTCTACTAAGCTCTCATTGCCTGCAATACCGCTTAAAAACATGTTGCCACCATACATAATGGCATAACCGCACACCATATACATAGTACAAGCAACAGCAAACAGTGAAATGTTCTTTGTCAATATCTCAACGGTGTTTTTTGATCGTACTAAACCTGCCTCTAACATAGTGAAGCCTGCGGCCATCCACATGACCAGCGCCCCACAGATTAAAAAATAAAACGTATCGAGCGCGTACTGTAGTTCGAAAATTTGACTTTGCATCTTAATTCCCCCTTGAATTGACAATGCAGATACTTTTTTTTAGATAGCTAAGCGTGTTTTATGAGCAGTGGTCTATAAATCGCTGTAGAGACTCAATAGTGAGCAATAACAGCGATATAGACTTGGGCTCGTAAATTATTTAGATGGCATCAGGACCTGATTCTCCAGTACGAATGCGAATGACTTGTTCGAGCGCAGTTACGAAGATTTTGCCGTCACCGATTTTGCCAGTGCTAGCGATACGAGTAATGGCTTCGATAGCGGGCTCGACCATCTCATCGATCACCGCGACTTCAACTTTTACTTTAGGTAAAAAGTCCACCACGTATTCTGCGCCGCGATAAAGCTCGGTATGTCCTTTTTGGCGACCAAAACCTTTGACTTCGGTGACAGTGACGCCTTTAACACCAATCTCAGATAGTGCTTCACGCACATCGTCGAGTTTAAAAGGTTTTAAAATAGCAGTGATTAGCTTCATAAGATTATCCTTATCTAAGTAATATCGCAGGCTTATGCATGCGTTTTGATGCATCGTACGGCTACTGTGCTCAATTTATCTCACTTAAGACATTCAAGAATTATGCCAAACGCTCTCAAAAGGGGTTGATTACGGATGGACTTAAGCGTCTTAGATGAAGCCATTGATAACAGCATAGAATGCTTTTTACGGCATTTTATAAATACGATTGCTGTAAAAAAAGTTAACATAGCGCTGATGATTAGTCAGCTGTCGGTTTATTATAACCAACTTTGCTCGGTTTAGGGCAGGCTATCTTAGGATGTTTTGCTGCGTTGTTCATGGCAGTAAAATATGGATAACGGCAAAAATTAGCCATAAAATATCTGAACAGCTTAGTAAACGCTTTTAGCTGAACGCTATGAAAATGAGGAGTGATAATTAGAGAAAACAGCTGTTGATTTACGTAGGTTTCAATACGCTTATATAGTGAAACATTGGAGCTTTGAGCCTATAAGCGCTGGGCTATACAGAGTGTAAGCTGTTAAGAAAGCTAAGCTTTGGGGAACAATAGATAAGGGGTTTTAGTAGTGCCTAGCAGCTTTTTAGTATCGCTGCCTTGTAGCATCTCGCGCAGTCGTGACTGCCCAAAAGCACCTGTCATAAGTAGACCTATTTCATGCTCCTGTTGGTAATAGCTAATTGCTGCACAAGCATCGCGGCTTTGTATCAACTTCTTTTTACAGTTGATACCTGCTTGCTTAAGTCGCGCGTAAGCCTCTCTTAGTGCATCGCAATTTTCAGAAGTATCACGACCGACCATCACGATATGAATGGTCAGGTTACGAGTTAGCGGGATTTTGCATAGCCAATCAAGCATTTTATGAGTAGTCGCACGATTATCAAAGGCGAATAAAGCGGTAGTAGGGGGCAAAAATGGTGCAGGGGTCACCAAAACAGGGCAGTGACTAAGACGGATCAGCTGGCTTAGCGTAGATTTGCAAGTGACCTCGTGACCGATAACCACTAGCTGAGCTTCATTATCGACATAATCTAGGCTTTCACTTAGATGCTCGTGGCGATGCAAAGTATAAGTTTGGCGTTTGGGCTGGTTTTGGGCACAATATGCCGCTGCTTGATGGAGCAGGAGTCGGCCTTGAGCTTTTAGCTCGCCATTACTCAGCTGCTCTTTGCTGGTGAACTGATCGAGCAGGTAGCTTTCATCATCGATGTTTAGGCAGCCTGAATAGTTAACAGCGGCTTTTTGCTGCACACTAGGTATCGAATGGAGTAGGCCTATAGGCACTCGCAGGCGCATCGCCGCCCACATACTAGCGTCTAGAACCGCTTGCACATGATCGGGACAGTCCAAGCAGGCAATCACACTATTGGGTTTTAAATTACTCATAAGACAACCACATCGATAATAAAACTAGCGCCAAACTCAAGAGGTATGTAATTCAACAGATATTAATCCAGTAACCCGATATCACGGCGATCGTGGATAGAGAAGCGATCAATCAAAGTCCGACTGGCGTTATTAAGGCCTACCACTTTGACATCAGTTCCCTCACGTTGCAAGCGCATCACAAGCTTATCCAAAGTATCTACCGCGCTAACATCCCAAAAATGCGCTTGGCTAACGTCGATTTGGATACTATCGAGCGCCTCTTTGGTGTCAAAGCTGTTCAAAAACTGGGTGGACGAAGCAAAGAACACTTGCCCTTGTACGTAATAGTAGCGACTATTATTAGCATCATCATACTCGCTAAATATCGTTAAGAACTGACCGATCTTATTAGCAAAGGCGAGCGCGGATAGCAGCACCCCAACGCCGACTCCATAAGCTAAGTTATGAGTAAGTACGGTGGTCAATACCGTGGCTAGCATGACGATATTAAAGGATAAAGGATGAGTTTTGAACTCGCGGATAGACTGCCAGTTAAAGGTACCGATAGAGACCATAATCATCACGGCTACCAGCGCTGCCATTGGAATCTGGCTGACCCATTGACCTAAAAATACCACCATAATGAGGAGTACTACCCCTGCTATCAATGCTGATAAGCGCCCTCGACCTCCTGATTTTATGTTGATCATTGACTGACCAATCATCGCACAACCTGCCATACCACCGAAGAATCCAGCAACCACATTCGATATGCCTTGACCACGGCACTCGCGGTTCTTATCACTTGAGGTATCGGTGAGCTCATCGACGATAGTCGCGGTCATCATGGACTCAAGTAAACCGATGATCGCAAGAGTAATAGAATAAGGCGCGATAATTAATAAAGTATCTAAATTAAGCGGGATATCAGGCAATAAAAATACAGGTAGCGAATCAGGCAGATCGCCCATACTACCAACGTTGCGGATATCTAGATTCAGATACATAGCCACCGCGGTCAGACCGACGATACAGATCAAGGGCGAGGGTAGTATACGACCGATCTTAGGAATCAGCGGAAACAGATAAATAATCGCCAGCCCCGCTGCCGTCATAATGTAGACCGTCAAGCCAACTCGCTCAGTCATTGGATTGAGCTCAGGCAGCTGCGCGGCAAAGATCAAAATCGCGAGCGCATTGACGAAGCCTATTATCACCGAGCGCGACACAAAGCGCATAAGATTGCCAAGCTTTAAAATACCCATTACAATCTGAATACCACCGCACAAAAGCGTGGCGGCCAGCAAGTATTGCAAGCCATAATCAGCGACTAGATCGACCATGACTAGAGCCATAGCACCAGTAGCTGCTGAGATCATCCCAGGGCGTCCCCCTACAAAGCTGATGACGACAGCAATACAAAACGAGGCATAAAGACCGACTTTTGGATCGACACCTGCGATAATAGAGAAGGCAATGGCTTCTGGAATCAGCGCTAGTGCGACTACAGTACCCGATAAAATGTCACCGCGGATATTAGAGAACCATTCGTCATGTAAGCTATCAATAAATGAGGTCATAAGTAAACTGCATAGGGTTGGAGGCGAAAAAATTCATCATTATCTAATAGAGTTGATACCGTATTAATAATTAAGGTTTAATTATTAAAAAAGCTGATCCATTAAATAAGGTGCTGCTTAGCTTGATAGCTCAAAAACTATCATCTAGACGCTATCATTTTAAAGTTATTGAAGCGTATTGCAGGCTATGAAGACTATAAGATTTGGTTAGATATTCAAGCAAGGTCTCTAAGCGTATGACACTCAGACCAAGAATAAAATAGGATAGGTATGGCACGCTTAAGTCGTGCATTACAATTTCATATAAAAGTATGCGCATAATAGCACAAAGTGGCAAAAAAGCAGTATCGAAAAATGAACGATAGCGTTATGATGCCATGCAACCGAAGCGTAAGCTATTATTAGCCCTTCAATACCAGCCCCTTAAAAGGATAAAATATGACTAGCCGTGCCACAACAGATACTCTTATTCATAAAGGCGGTGGACTACAGGTAGTGGTAGGCCTAGGACAGTCAGGACTCTCAGCAGCGCGATATTTAGCAGGTCATGGCTATCAAGTTGCTGTGACTGACAGCCAAAGCAAACCATTACTAGCAGAGCAATTACCTGCAGCTGTTGAGATTCGACAATTTGGGGCAATTGATGCTGAGTTATTGTTGCAAGCTGCTCGTATTGTTATTAGCCCTGGTATTGCTCTAACTACCGCAGCCGTTGCAGCCGCTCGCCAAGCAGGTATTGCTGTCGTCAGCGATATTCAATTGTTTTGCGCCGCTTGCACTGTGCCTATTGTCGCAATCACAGGCTCTAACGCTAAGAGCACCGTAACCAGCTTAGTGGGGCAAATGGCAGAGGATGCAGGTATCGATGTTGGGGTAGGCGGTAATATCGGTATACCTGCATTGAATTTGCTAGCCAATCCGAATATGCAGCTGGCAGTGCTAGAGCTATCGAGCTTTCAATTAGAAACGGTGACTAACCTTGGCGCTCAGGTCGCTACTGTGCTCAATATGTCGCCCGATCATTTGGATCGTCACGGCGATATGCTCGGCTATCATCAAGCCAAACACCGCATCTTTCAGGGTGCAAAGTCCGTGGTGATTAACCGTGAGGATGCCTTGACACGGCCTTTAGTTGCCGATAACTTACCGCGTATTAGTACAGGTATTCATGCGCCTGATAATGGTCAATATGGCTTGATCACTGAGCCTGATGGGCAAATTTATTTAGCGCGTGGTACAGAGCGATTACTATCGGCAGATAAGCTGGTGATAAAAGGTCGTCATAATCTGCTCAATGCTCAAGCTGCGCTAGCACTTGGTGAGCTGGCAGGCATCCCATTAGAGAGCATGCTAAATACTCTACAACAGTTCGCAGGTCTTGAACATCGCTGTCAATATATCGCTACAGTAGCAGATATCGACTATTTCAATGATTCAAAAGGCACTAATATCGGCTCAACGATTGCAGCTATCGAAGGACTCGGTGCCGTATATGCGCCAAAAGATGGCAAGCTGTTATTGATTTTAGGCGGACAAGGCAAGGCACAACAATTCGGTGAGCTGAGCCCTTTTATTAATAAATATGTCAGCCAAGTCCTATGTATTGGCGAAGATAGCAAGCTGATAGAGCAAGATCTGCGTGCCGCTGCCCTCAGTGATGACGTTCGTCTGCATCAATGCCAAACCTTAGATAATGCTTTTGTTATTATTGGACAGCTAACCGATAGTAGTCTATCGCAAGTGCAAGCGGTGCTCCTATCGCCTGCTTGTGCCAGCTTTGATCAGTTCAGTGGCTACGCCGCTCGCGGTGAATATTTTACTCAGTTAGTTAATGAGCTTGCCGCTGGTACTACTGTTATCGATTCTCAATGAAAGCGAGATAAGTGTTAATATACGCCTGTCTTATCCTATTGTTTTGTATAGCTATTGCTGCTACTGTCAATAACTTATTGTTCAGTAGTTCAATATTACGTCTTCAACAGTTTAATGCTATGTTCTTAATAGCTTGATGATTAATAACTTAATGATTTAACGGTGGCGTCTTGTTACTTATACTGGATATTGAATATCAGGTATTAGACGCCGTGTACTTTGCTTGTTAGTGTGTTTGAATATTATGGCGCTCTCCTTTTTTAATAAATCTACCTCGTCTAAGCTGAATACGCGCTCAGACGGTGTTCTGTCCTTACCTTCAGTGCGCTCAATACTCCTCTCTAGTGTCGGCTGTATGATGGTGCTCAGTCTGCTGATGGTCGCTTCGGCTTCTATACCCTTTGCGCTGAGTCGCGGTATGACCGAGCTGCATTTTTTTAATCGTCAGCTGCTCTATATGGGTGTTGGACTGTTTGCGGCAGCGCTAGCTTATTATCTGGTACCGCTAAAGACGCTATATCAAACAGGCACGCAATTTATTCTATTAGGGATCACAGCGTTGCTATTGATCGCAACGTTGTTTGGTACGCCAATCAATGGCTCAAAGCGTTGGCTCAATTTGGTATTTATTAACTTTCAGGTAGCAGAGCTTGCCAAGTTAGTGATTATCGTTTTTGTCTCCGACTTCGTAGTGCGGCGCTCATTTGAAGTGCGTAATGGTTGGGATGGGTTTTTGCGCATCTCATTAGTTATTGGCATGATGACGTTGTTATTGTTGTTGCAGCCCGATTTTGGCTCGCTGGTAGTAATTGTAGGTACCGTATTTGCGATATTTTATATTGCAGGCGCGCCTTATAAGCAATTCTTGGCATTAGGTGCAGTAGTAGGCGGTCTTGGGGTATTAGCGGTAACGCTGGTGGAGTATCGATTGACCCGCGCCTTATCATTTTTAGACCCGTTTGATGATATTCAAGATACGGATTATCAGCTGGCGCGTAGTCTGATCGCTTTTGGTCGTGGTCAGTTCACAGGGGTCGGCTATGGCGAAAGCGTGCAAAAACTCTCACATTTGCCAGAAGCACATACCGATTTTTTGTTAGCGATTACGGGTGAGGAATTGGGCTTTGTCGGCGTAACGATGATTTTGCTACTAGAGGCTCTTATTATCGGCAGTGCAATGCGTATTAGCTACAATGCACTAAAACGTCGACAGATGCGTATGAGCTATACTGCTTTTGGCATTGGAGTTATTTTTATTGCCCAAACTATTATTAATGCAGCGATGAATATGGGTGCGATGCCGACGAAAGGTTTGACCATGCCATTCTTTAGCTATGGCGGCTCATCAATGCTAATTAGCTTAATCATGGTCGCCTTATTATTAAAAATATATAAAGAAAGCCCTGAGATTGAAAAGAGTCAATGTCGTTATTATTAATAAAACACTCTTGAGCTTACAAGCAAACATGACGTAGCGTGGGTGCTAACCCACGGAACACGCCCTAATAATCTAAACTATCTACCACTCTCATTTAGCTGCTCTAACCCTTGTAGCGGTTTATTTGTCCATTGACTCACAGCTTGCATGAGCATTCGCTCTGGGGTATCGATATCGACTGCTGGCTGTTTCAATAAGTGTAGTGCAGTAGCTAGTAGCCTGCTGGGCTGGCTAGTATTGATAGGTTGCGCTAGATTCTGTTTCGATAGCTTTTGACCTTCGCTATTACAGATTAAGGGTAGATGATACCAGCGCTCGATAGCAGGCAATTTGACCATTTGCATGATAGCGATTTGCGCGGTGGTCATTGGTAGGATATCGAGGCCACGCATGATATGGCTGACATTTTGCAAGCCATCATCGATACTAGCTGCTAGGATGTAGTTAATGGTACTGTCTTGCCGACGCACGACCATATCACCTAAAGTTTGCTGAGGATTCGCCCATTGCAGCCCTTGAATACCATCTATAAACCCTGTGGTGTAATCGGGTAATTGCAAGCGCAGTTTATGATGTTGCTTGTTTAGCTCAGCATCGATACAACAGCGAGGATAGCGCTGCCGATCAGACTTTTTATCAGTAGGGTTGAGCTGTTGCTGATGCTCCTGTACCGCCCAAAACTGTGCTAAGCGCTTACGCGAACACTGACAGCCATAGCTTAGCGGCTGTAGCGCTGACTGCAAATAGTCATTATAGATGTCAGTACGCTCAGACTGATAAATAATATCGCCATCCCAGAGCATTCCAAGTGCTTCTAAGTCTAATAATATCTGCTCACTGAACTGACGATCACAACGCGTGATATCGGTATCTTCCATACGTAGTAGCCAATCACCGCCTAATGACTTGATATGGCAGTAGCTTGCCAGCGCAGTGGTCAAAGAGCCTAAATGTAGCTCACCCGTAGGCGAAGGCGCAAAACGACCTACGGGTATACGCACTTGAGGGTGACTTTTTGACTTTGATGACACAAATGTAGAGGGAGAGTTGAGGTTTTTACTGGAGTTCAAAGTAATCAGCTACCAAAATGAGAAGATAGCTTTAGGATAAACAAGCTTGTTTCAAAAAGATATTTATTTTCAGTAGCATTCATGGGTACTTTTGAATGATGGATTGCAGATGAGTATGGTAACTCTTAATAGTATTCATAAAATAGAGCGCACAAAATAAAGTGAGAACTCCTATTAAGAAATGCTCACTTTTTATTCTTTAGAGGTACAAAAATTAAGCGACTACTGACCTTGGTTTTGACGCTCTTTCATCTCGGATAATGTCTTGCAATCAATACACTGAGTTGCAGTGGGGCGAGCTTCTAAGCGACGCAAGCCGATCTCAACGCCACAAGTCTCACAAAAACCATAATCATCGTTCTCAATGTCTGACATTGACTTGTCGATTTTGCGAATCAGCTTACGCTCACGATCACGAGTGCGCAGCGCTAAAGCAAACTCTTCTTCTTGAGTGGCCCGATTATTGATATCTGGCATAGAGCTTGATTCATCTTGAATGTAGGTCTTAGTACGATCAGCCTCACCTACCAGCTGGTGCTTCCAATCTAACAAAATAGCTTTAAAGTGCTCAAGCTGGGCATCAGACATATATTCTTCGTCTTTAGCTGGCTCATAAGGGGTGAGCTTTACATCATTCGGATCTGTGGTTAGGGTGCTCATAGTAGGTATCCTATTTTTTCAAATTAATCCAACAAAACAATAGCGCAAAACAAAGAGTCAGCGTGACTTTACTCTAGTATAAAAATAATTCTTAACGGACTTTGCTTAGGTCGTACATTTAACGCAATTTAAGTTTGCTTCATTTTTAATTATAAAAACAACATTATCTTCATACTTTTGGACAAATATCCATTTCACCAAAATCTCTTATCTCTACCTTATCATAGCCGATATTTACTTATAGCAATAGCTTTATACGACTACAATGTTTTTATAAGAATAATAATGGCGCTCAAGTATCCGACCTTTTAACCCAGCTTGCAACCTGTCCATTGTTGGCTAATTGCAACCAGCGAAATCCAGGACGCGACGTCTTATCATAAGCAAATTCATCATTAAGGGGCTGATACTGATAGCAAGTTGAAGGTGTTGTATAAACAGTAACACCATTACGATGCTGGACTTGTTCTTGATGCGTATGCCCATTGATGATAACGCGTAAATTATCACAGTCTTTAGTACGTTGCCAAAACATTTCAGCATTTTGTACCATATGCGCATCTATCCATTCAGAGCACATAGGGATAAGATGATGGTGGATTGCGAGCAATGCAGGCTTATCACAGCGGTCAAGCTGCGTACATAGCCAGTCGATATCATCCTCTTCAATCTCGCCTGCAACTCGGCCAGCAATAGCAGAGTTTATCAGTAATATTTGCCAGTAATCAGAATCTATAATATAGCGACTCAGCAGACGTGGATCAGCAGGGTGTGCGATAAGCTGGCGCTGATCAAACGGTAAATCATGACCGACCTCATCGGTAACGTCGTGATTGCCCGCAATACAAGCAAAAGGAATATTCGTCGCAGTCAATACCGCAAAAATATAATCATAAATAGCAGGCTCAACCTGACTGACTAGATCACCTGTTACTAAAATCAAATCACATACCACATTCTGTTCAGCTGCTTCCTCAAGCGCTTGATTAAGCACCTTATCAAACCTCTGCTGACAGCTGTGCATGGCGTTGTCAGTGGTTAAATGTAAATCAGTCAGTTGCAAAATATTGAATACTTCGCTCTGAGCATGGATATAAACAGGACGACTTAGCATAAGGGGCAATCCTTATCGAGTGGTCAATATAGCCTAATTAGTAACATTCTAAAAAGTAAATGTAGCAAAAGGTTATAACATAGTTTTTGTGAAATTTTAATGACTTCAGTAAAATAAAGTTGAATTAATTATGATAATAATTTTAGCCTTATCCCTTCGAGCTATTTTTTAGTGTTGACGACGACGCGCGAGAAATTTAGCCAATATCGGCTTAGACGAGAGCAACTTTGAGAGGATAAGTGCTGCAAAGAATATTATCGCTAGCACTAATACTATCGATAAACCTGTCTGAATATCCAGCCAGATACTACCCCAAACCCCTAGCGTTACTCCAACCTGTGCTATGACTAGGGCGATGATCACCATCTGCTTAGGTGCTGTGGAATAAAGCCTTGCGGTCAAAGCGGGCAGTACCAATAAGCCACTGATAAGTAAGCTGCCGACCGCTTGTAGGGCAATGGCACAAAACCCTGCTAGTAGACCCATAAAAAACAGCCGCTGGCGAGTCGGATCAATACCCTGAATACGAGCTAAAGCTTCATGAGTGGCCAGCTTGACTTGCGCAGGCCAAATATATATTAGCAGCCCTAAGCCTACCGCTACGCTAACGCCAAGTAGGGGTAAATCTGACCAATCCAGCTCAAGTAAGTTACCGAATAAAAACCCCAATACATTGGCTTGCTGGTTGGTCAATTGAGTCAAAGCTAGTAGCCCAAGACATAATAAAGTCACCGCGACTACGGCTAATACGGCATCTACAGGCAGCCGCTCATCATCAATGAGCACTAGTCCTAACACAACCGCGATACTGACTATCGCGATCCCAATACCCATAGGCAATTGCCACCAGACGGCTAGTGCCACACCAAGCAGCGTACCATGCGCTAGTGCATCAGCAAAAAAAGCCATACGCCGCCATAATACGAGACAGCCAAGTGGAGCTGATAGCAGTCCTAGAATGCTGCCTGCGATCCAAGCAGGGGCGATGATAGCCAACCAAGCAGTCATAAAGTGTCCATTAAAATTCGTTGTGAAAATGATAAGTAATGATTGTTTATCAGTAACTTTTCTTAGTAGTCATTTTTTTATTAACGACTATGATGCTCGCAAGCATGAGGCTTGTGCACATAAGGCTGCTCGTAGTGATGACCAAATAGCTTTTGAAACTCAGTGCTAATCGCCAGCTCGCTGGGCTGACCCTCGCAGCAAATGTGCTTATTCAAACAGATCACTCGCCGAGAGCCTCTCATCACCCAATGCAGATCGTGAGATACCACAAGCATTGCACAGCGCAAAAATTCGGGTAGCTCATCGATAAACTTATACAGCCAAAGCTCGGTCTCAGGATCCAATCCTTGCATCGGCTCATCTAAAATCAGTAAATTGGGCTTCTCGAGCAAGGCTCTTGCTAGCAGCACGCGTTGAGTTTCACCACCTGATAAATGCAGCATCTGCTGTGGCAGCAAATGATTCAAAGATAAATTATCAAAGATAAATTGGCGCTGATCAGCGCTCAATCGTGATTTATTGGCTTGTGCTAACAAGTCAGTCACCCGCAGTGGCAAGATAGGCGCTACGGCAAAACGCTGCGGTACGTAGCCTAATCGTAGTGCTTGATGAGTGATGATGCGGCCTTGACTGGGCTTTATCAGACCTAGGATCAGCTTGACCAGCGTTGATTTACCAGCGCCATTAGGGCCAATAAGGCTTAAAGTCTCATTGACTGCAATGTCGATATTGATATGAGATAGCAGGCGTTGCCCATCGATATCGTAGTTGATATTGTCTAAGCTTATAAGCTTACTATCGATAGGTCGCTTCTCATTACTGGCGTTGAGTATATCGATATTTGACTGATCAGTAGAAACGTTGGGCGAGCTGGAGGAAAGACTTAAATAACTCATAATAGGGTAGCTCATCGGACGTAAATCAGGGCATAGTAGTAGCTATAAAAGGATCAACTAAAAATGAAAAGGGTTAACCTGTAAAAGCTAATGACAGTTTTGGCAGCGACCGCTCAATTCAATGACGCTACGAGTCACTCTAAAGCCAACGTCTTGTTCTGCAAAGCTCATCATCTCTTGTATAGGCAAGCTACTACATTCTTGTACGCGCAGGCATATGTCACAGATCAGAAAGGCGGCGGTATGCTCAGCGCGGGGATGACAGCAAGGCACATAAGCATTGATTGAGGTCAGTTGATGGATAAGACCTTCGCCTAATAAAAACTCCAGACTACGATACACCGTTGGTGGCGCTACATTTTTAGGAAGTTGCTTCTTTTGTTTGGCGACAAGCTCTGTAGCTAAGCCATCAGTGTCAGCCATCTGTGCTAAGCGTAGCTGCTGTAGCTGGGTCATCAAATCATAAGCACCGACAGGCTTCTTAGCTTGTAGAACTAGCTCATATATTTGCTTGCGTAGCTGAGTAAAACGCACACCTCGTACACGACACTGCTCTATGGCAGCGATCAATCGCTCAGCGATATCAGCGCTTGAAAGATGCTGAGTATCGTGAGGATGCTGACAAGCAGAAACAGTAGTAGACAAAGAGTAGCTCCAAATGATAATTGTCAATCGTTATATTATAACATAATACCATTTTAAAATTATAGCTCAAAATAACTATACATTTATAATTGTTATGGTATAACATAATGAAATAATAAAAGGCGCATCACTGTCCTATTATTTATCATCGCTTACCTTGTACCATTTACCTTATCACCACTTATTTATTGAGGATTGCTTACCTATGAAATCTTATCCCAGTCTTATCACTAAAAAGACAAAGTCTGACATCGGCTTGTGTAAGACATTGATCAACAAAGCATCAACTCCTGTTTTGAGCTTGCCGCGACTGGTGATAACAGCTTTGGTGATGATAAGCACTATGATTTTAAATGCCCAAGCCGCGACTGTCAGTGTCAGTAACTATCCGCTATTTTTATTAAGCGAAGCGGTAACGATAGGTGCACCCTCAGCCAAACAGCTATTAGACCCAAGCGAAGTCGGTCATCATGGCAGTATTAGTCCAGGCGATATCAAAAACATACAGGACAGCAAATTCGTGGTTTGGTTTGGCAAGTCATTAGAGAATAATCTAGCCACTAGCTTAGAGACTGCGCCAAATGCTATCTCACTGTTTGCCTTTGACGCTTTCAATCGCCACCCACTTCGCGACGTCAAAGGTCAGCCTATGCAAGGAACGTTAGATCCCCATATTTGGCTAGATCCTGAAAATGCCAAGGCAATCACTCGCGCTTTGGCAGTAATCCATAGCCATGCCAATCCGCAATATAAAGCGCTGTATCAAGCCAACGCGCAAGAGTTTGCTCAGCGTATGGATCAAGCAGTAGCCTTACAAAATAAGCCGAAAAATCTCAATCAGCTGCGTCCTTATTGGGCTTATCATGATGCTTATCAGTACCTAGAAGCAGCTACCAATCTTCAATTTGTCGGCAGCCTAAGCCAGGATCATCATTTAGCACCAAAAGCCAGTCAAATACGTTGGCTGAGCGAGCAGCGCCCTGCTGAAACCATGTGTTTGGTCACGCAAAGTACGCCTGCAAAAGGGTTATTGGCGAAGCTACAGCCTGTGACTAGCACTATACAATCAGAGGATATGAGTGCCACTCAGGACTTTGTACAAGGCTGGCGTGATATGAGCGAGCAGATAACCAACTGCATAGTTTAGTTTGTCACTGATAACTACTTTAATATGAGTAAAACCTTACTCGTAACTGTCTAAGTATATTAAAGTGAGCGATGACTTAATTATCGTAGAGTAGGTTAGTTTTATTCTGTTCTCGCAGAGAATCAAGATAAAACGTAACCTGCCTATGCTATCTAAACTATTGTTATCTAAAATATTTGGCGGTTTATGCTTCGCTAACCACACCCTACAAAACTGATAACCAGTGTGTCTTTAAAATTAGCTCGCTGTAGATAAAGCTTAAGTCAAGTCAGCGCTAAACAATTGATAGTAGCCGTGTTTCACTTGCTTACGCTCAGGTTAATTACTATAATAATCAGCGCTTTGTTGAGCCTTTAACATTTTAGGATAGCTGATGACCCAACCTGCTAAACGCAGCCAAAAAGATCAAATTCGGGTCTATTTCAAACGGCAAACTTGGGCACTATTATTAGTTATTGTCAGCGCTTGGCTGATAGATAGTAGCTGGCTGCATAGTGATTTAGTCATAGCCAAAAGTGCTGCTATCGGTGGTTTTCTAGGTTTTGCAACCCAAATGGTATTCGCTTGGTTTATGTTTAGTTATACTGGCTATCAGGCTCGCAATCGCATTGTTAGTCAATTTTTCCGTGGACAGGCGCTAAAGTGGCTATTGACGGTTTTTGGTTTTGCTCTAATCTTTACTACGGTTGAGCCCTTATCCGCACCCGCTCTATTTATAGGGTTTATTACCATGAAAGTCAGCCATGTACTGATGTTGGGCCGTATAAAGTAACGTTATAAATGGATGATAGCTCAATACGCCTAATTTTCACTAAAAACAAGACTTAAAATAATATCTTACAATTTCTTTATTAACCTAAACCTATACTGTTAAAGCTGTTAGCTAATAAATCAAGCAGATAGTAGATAAAAAATGAATAATAGGCTTTACACGAATACAACGCTGCATTACTATACACAACTAATTGTTTTGCTCAACTTTACTAATTTGAGCAGCAGACTTGTCGAATGGATACAGACAAGCCAACATATAACCAGCTTATGTAAAATAAGCTTATATGTGAATATAAAGGGCTAGTAGTTATTACTTTCAAGCCCTTTTTTTATAGCTAAAATTTATGTAAAGCTAATAAAAACAAGTATTTGCATTAGGGTAAAAGCTAGATTGGGGTGGCTGTTATTGATTTTAAGGGCGCTGAATAGGCGTTTATTTGTCTCATTAATAAGTGAGATAAACAACCTTAGAAGATAACAACCATATTTTTGGTAGTTGAGTAAATCGTTGATTAATAAGAAGCTGAAACTATGGCAGGCGAGCAAACAACAACAGAATATATCTCTCACCATTTGACCAATTGGACGTACGGCTATTTGCCGGGCGAAGGTTGGAAGGTTGCCTATACGGCAGAAGAAGCAAGTGCTATGGGCTTTAAAGCCATCCACCTTGATTCTATGCTTTGGTCAATTGGTTTAGGCATTGTTTTCTGTGCGATCTTTTGGATGGTCGCTCGAAAAGTCACTTCAGGGGTGCCAAGCAAAACACAGGCTGCCGTTGAGATGATTGTTGAGTTCGTTGATAACAACGTCCGTGACTCTTACAGTGGCACCTCAAAGCTGATCGCGCCTTTAGCGTTGACCATCTTTGTGTGGATATTCTTGATGAACTTGATGGATTTACTACCCGTTGATTTTATCCCGATGATTGCTGGACAAATCGGCGCAATGATGGGACACGATCCGCATCATGTGTTCTTTAAGATTGTCCCAACGACTGATCCTAACATTACCCTTGGTATGTCCTTCTCTGTCTTTATCTTGATTTTATTTTATAGTATCAAAGAAAAAGGTTTAGGCGGGTTTGTTGGCGAGTTAACGCTACATCCTTTTAGCGCTAAAAACCCTATCGTACAAATTATTTTAATACCCATTAACTTCATCTTAGAGTTTGTTACCCTAATAGCCAAGCCTATCTCTTTAGGTCTACGACTATTCGGTAACATGTATGCTGGTGAGTTGATTTTCATACTGATTGCCTTGATGCCTTTTTGGATTCAGTGGGCACTATCAGTACCATGGGCGATTTTCCATATTTTAATTATTACCCTCCAAGCGTTCGTATTTATGATGCTAACGATAGTTTATATGTCACTAGCATCTTCAACTGAACATTAATTTTTCAATAGGTAAATGAGGTTACATCAATGGATCCAGTATTAGGTGGTTACACAGTTATCGCAGTAGCGCTACTTATCGGCCTTGGCGCACTAGGTACAGGTATTGGCTTTGCAATCTTAGGTGGCAAATTCTTAGAAGGCGTTGCCCGTCAACCAGAGCTTGGCTCACAGTTGCAAACCCGTATGTTCATCGTAGCAGGCTTACTTGATGCGATCCCAATGATCGGTGTTGGTATCGCTATGCTATTGTTGTTCGCAAACCCTCTAGCAGGTTAATCAGAAAGCTCAGTTGAAAATGTTTGATTTTCGATGCTTGTCTAGAAACCATAGCCAAACCTTGACTATCAAACATGGTCAATGAAACTGATTTTTCATTAACAAAGAGGTGATCACGTGAATATCAATTCTACCCTCATCGGTCAAGCCATTGCTTTTGCAATCTTTGTGATGTTCTGCATGAAGTTTGTGTGGCCACCACTTATCGGTGCTATTAATGAGCGTCAGCGCAAAATCGCTGAAGGCTTAAATGCCGCTGAAAAAGCAAAAGCCGACCTGGCGACCGCAGAGCAAGATGTAGAGCAAGAGCTTAACCTTGCTAAGACTAAAGCGGCTGCGCTCATTGAGCAGGCGAATAAAAGCGCTAATCAACTTGTTGAAGACGCCAAATCGCAAGCACAAATAGAAGGCGAGCGTATTCGTCAGCAAGCACAAGCGGCAATCGACCAAGAAATCAATCAAGCGCGTGAGTCATTACGTAATCAAGTTGCAGAGCTTGCAGTCCTTGGTGCTGAGAAGATTTTGCAAGAAAAAGTCGATATGCAAAAACATGCCAGCATGTTAGATCAACTGGCGGCGAAGCTGTAATTGTGAGGATATAATGGCTGACTTATCAACCTTAGCACGACCCTATGCAAAAGCTGCGTTTGACTATGCTAACGAGCACGGCGTAGTCAACGCGTGGGAAGACTTTTTATTCGTTGCCAGCACTATTGTCAGTGATAAATCGTTCCACACTATGCTAGACAATCCAGCGGTTAGCGCTGAGCATAAGTCAGCGGCTTTGACTGATCTTTATGATACGCAAGTAGCTGATGATGGCGAGTCTGCTTTTAAGCAGTTATTAAGTGCAACCAAAGGCTCTAGTGATAGCTCAAGCTCTCCTAAAGTATCTGCGGCGCTTAGCAACTTTGTCAATCAGTTAGCAGAGCAAGAGCGTTTAGCTTTGCTGCCTGAGGTTTACGAGCATTATCGTCGTCACAAAGCGATTAGCCTAAAGCAGCTCGACGCTTATGTAACTACAGCTTATCCATTGACAGTGGCTCAACGTGAACAGATACAAACTCGTCTCTCCACTTCGCTCAATGCTAGTGTGGTGATCCACGAAACCGTTGACCCTAGTCTTTTAGCAGGCGCTACCATAAAAGTTGGTGACAAGATCATTGATGATTCGGTGCGCGGCAAGTTAAAACAGTTAAAAACACAGCTAACGGCTTAATACGTTCTACAGACACTATCGAGCTAAAGATGGCTTGGAGTGTTAGTAGGCATCTTTAAGCACGCAAGCGGTATCATAAATTAAAGGAATCCAGGCAATGCAACAATTGAATCCAGCGGAAATCAGTAGTCTGATTAAGCAGCGTATTCAAGACCTTGATGCGGGTGCAACTGCAAAGAATGAAGGCACGATTGTCAAAGTATCTGACGGTATCGTGCAGATTCATGGTCTTGAAGATGCCATGTATGGCGAAATGATCGAGTTTGAAGGCGAAATCTACGGTATGGCGCTGAACTTAGAGCGTGATTCTGTCGGTGCAGTAGTCTTAGGTGATTATCTAAAATTACAAGAAGGCCAAAAGGCTTATTGTACAGGTCGTATTCTTGAAGTACCTGTAGGCCCTGAGCTGCTAGGACGTGTTGTTGATGCCCTAGGTAATCCTATCGATGGCAAAGGCCCTATCGATGCCAAAATGACTGATAAAGTCGAGAAAATCGCCCCGGGCGTTATCGATCGTCAATCTGTTGATCAACCGGTAATGACCGGTTATAAAGCCGTTGACACTATGATTCCAATCGGTCGTGGTCAGCGTGAGCTTATCATTGGTGACCGTCAGACGGGTAAAACCGCGATGGCGATTGATGCGATTATTGCGCAAAAATCATCTGGCATCAAATGTGTTTATGTGGCTATTGGTCAGAAGCGTTCTACGATCGCTAACGTTGTACGTAAGCTTGAGCAAACTGGCGCACTTGAGTATACCACAGTAGTAGTCGCGTCAGCCTCAGAGCCAGCAGCACTACAGTATATCGCACCATATTCAGGTTGTACGATGGGTGAGTATTTCCGTGACCGCGGTGAAGATGCGTTAATCATCTTTGATGATTTATCAAAGCAAGCGGTTGCTTATCGTCAGATATCACTGTTGCTACGTCGTCCACCAGGTCGTGAAGCTTATCCTGGAGATGTATTCTATCTTCATTCACGTTTACTTGAGCGTGCATCACGCGTCAACGCAGCGTATGTAGAGAAGTTCACTAATGGTGAAGTGGTTGGTAAAACAGGTTCTTTGACTGCATTGCCGATTATTGAAACTCAAGCGGGTGACGTATCTGCATTCGTACCAACTAACGTAATTTCAATTACTGATGGTCAGATCTTCTTAGAGTCAAGCCTATTTAACTCAGGTATCCGTCCAGCAGTTAACGCTGGTATCTCGGTATCTCGTGTTGGTGGTGCAGCGCAAACGAAGATCATTAAGAAATTATCTGGTGGTATTCGTACTGCACTGGCTCAGTATCGTGAATTAGCAGCCTTTGCTCAGTTTGCATCAGATCTTGATGATGCGACGCGCGAACAGTTGGATCATGGTGAGCGTGTGACTGAACTGATGAAACAAAAACAATATCAGCCCATGTCTATCTCTGAGCAAGCCGCTGTTATCTATGCTTCAAATGAAGGTTTCTTAGCAGACGTACCTGTCGATAAGATTGGCTCTTTTGAAGAAGCTTACTTGCGTTATATGCACGATGAGCAATCTGACTTAATGAATGAGATTGATGAAACAGCAAACTATAATGATGATATTGCTGGTCGTTTAAAATCATCTGTTGAGACTTTTAAACAAAACCACAGTTACTAGTTTAGCAGTTACTAGGTTAATAGTTACTGAGTTAACAAATACTAAGTTAGTAAATACTAAGTTAACGGGTTAAGCTAATCTAGCTGATAGTAAGGATAGTGGCACGTTTTTTAAATCCGTGTCACTACCTATAAGCAGCAGCATATAATTGCGTAGTGTTATTTAATAGTAGTTGTGTTTTTTATTTAAATAGTGCGTCAATGCTTTTTAACCCTCTTATATTGGAATCATTATGGCAAGCTTAAAAGAGATACGTGCCAAAGTCACCAGTATTAAAAGCACCCAAAAAATTACTCGTGCTATGCAAATGGTAGCGGCGAGTAAGATGCGCCGAGCTCAAGAGCGCATGAGTGTGGGTCGCCCGTATGCCGATAGTATGCGCCGGGTTATCTCGCATTTGGTGCATGCCTCATCAGACTATAAGCATCCGTATATGGTAACGCGCCCAGTTAATAAAGTGGGCTATATCGTTATCACCTCAGATCGAGGTCTAGCGGGTGGTTTGAATATTAACTTATTCAAAGCTTTATCAAAAAATATTCAACAGTATCAAGACCAGTCCGTAGACGCTGAGTTTGCCGTTATTGGTTCTAAAGGCGTCAGCTTTTTTAAGAGCTTCGGCGGTAAAGTTACCTCAGCTGTGACTGATTATGGCGATAAGCCAACCTTTGAGCAGATTAACTCGCCTGTGCAAGCTATGCTTGATGACTATAATAAAGGCAATATAGACCGTATCTATGTGGTTTATAACCAATTCATCAATGCGATGACTCAAAAGCCTACAGTTAATCAGCTGGTACCATTACCAGAGAATGCTTTAAACGGCGAAGAGAGCGGTATAAAAACCGAACTGAGCTGGGATTATATCTACGAGCCTGATGTCAAAACTTTGATTGATGAATTGCTTGGGCGCTATATCGAATCGATCGTCTATCAAGCGGTTATGGAAAACATTGCTTCAGAGCAGTCATCACGTATGGTTGCAATGAAAGCGGCAACCGATAATGCTGGCGACTTAATCAACGATTTACAACTGGTTTATAACAAGCTGCGTCAAGCGGCGATTACCCGAGAGATCTCGGAAATCGTTGGCGGTGCTGCTGCTGTTTCATAATTGATCCTCTTTATGAGATATGAAACCCCTATATATATAGAAGTTAAAGGAGAACGCAATGAGTAGCGGTCGTATTGTACAGATTATTGGCGCGGTTCTTGACGTTGAGTTCAACCGTAACGAAGTTCCACAGATTTATGATGCCCTGCAAGTTGATGGCACCGAAACCACTTTAGAAGTACAGCAGCAGTTGGGTGATGGCATCGTACGTACGATTGCTATGGGCTCAACCGAAGGCCTCAAGCGCAACCTACCGGTTACTAACACTGGTGGTCCAATTTCTGTGCCAGTAGGTGTTGGTACGCTAGGTCGTATTATGGATGTTCTTGGACGTCCTATCGATGAAGAAGGTCCTGTCGTTGCTGATGAGCGCTGGTCTATTCACCGTGACGCGCCAAGCTATGCTGACCAATCAAACAGCACTGAGCTTTTAGAGACAGGTATCAAGGTAATTGACTTACTTTGCCCGTTTGCTAAAGGTGGTAAAGTTGGTTTGTTCGGTGGTGCGGGTGTCGGTAAAACGGTCAACATGATGGAACTGATCAACAACATCGCATTGAAACACGAAGGTCTATCCGTATTCGCTGGTGTCGGTGAGCGTACTCGTGAAGGAAATGACTTCTATCACGAAATGCAAGAAGCGGGCGTTGTCAACGTTGAAGACTTTAGCAAATCTAAAGTTGCGATGGTATACGGTCAGATGAATGAGCCGCCGGGTAACCGTCTACGTGTTGCGCTATCTGGTCTTACCATGGCTGAATACTTCCGTGACACTAAAGATCCTGCCACTGGTAAAGGTCGTGACGTACTACTATTCGTTGATAACATCTATCGCTATACGCTAGCGGGTACTGAAGTATCAGCACTACTAGGTCGTATGCCATCAGCAGTTGGTTATCAGCCAACACTAGCGGAAGAGATGGGTATGCTTCAAGAGCGTATCACGTCAACTCAGTCAGGTTCTATTACTTCAGTTCAAGCGGTATATGTACCAGCGGATGATTTGACCGATCCATCACCTGCGACAACTTTTGCTCACTTGGATGCAACGGTCGTATTGAGCCGTGATATTGCTTCACAAGGTATTTATCCTGCGGTTGATCCACTAGATTCAACCTCTCGCCAGCTTGATCCACAAGTGATCGGAGAAGAGCATTATAACGTCGCTCGCGGTGTGCAGATGGTACTTCAGCAGTATAAAGAGCTCAAAGACATCATTGCTATTCTGGGTATGGATGAGCTATCAGAAGAAGATAAACTAACCGTTTATCGCGCACGTAAGATTCAGCGCTTCTTATCACAGCCATTCCACGTTGCTGAGATCTTCACCGGCGCACCTGGTAAATATGTCCCACTACGCGATACCATTGCTAGTTTCAAAGCAATCATCGCTGGTGAATATGATGATTTACCAGAGCAAGCTTTCTATATGGCAGGCGGTATCGATGAAGTGGTCGCTAAAGCTGAAAAAATGAAATCTACCGCAGCATAAGTCGTTACGACATTAAGCGAGTGCATAAATTATGATCTATGTACTCGCTTATATTGTAGATTTATAACTGCAGATTTTATAGCTGCTTTTAGAACCGTTTTTAAAACATGGAGTTTAGTATGGCAACGTTACAATGTCGCGTCGTAAGTGCCCGTGAAGAGTTATATTCAGGGGAGATTAGTATGCTGATCGCCACTGGAGTTGAAGGTGAAATCGGGATATTGCCAGGCCACACGCCACTTATTACTTTGCTAAAGCCAGGCGCAATGCGCGTACAAACAGCAAATGGTGAGGAAGAAGTTATCTATGTTTCAGGCGGTGTTTTAGAAGTTCAGCCGCAGATGGTAACTATCTTAGCAGATACGGCTATGCGTGCGCACAACCTTGATGAAAGCAAGATCGTTGAAGCTCGCCGTCAAGCGGAGCAGATGCTAGTTAATCAGTCTGATACGCTGCAAACTAATGCTGCACTAGCATCTCTTGCAGAGTCAGTAGCGCAGTTGCAAACTATCCGCAAGTACCAAAACCGCAGCTAACCTCGTTACTAATTTGTTAGAATATAATTAACATTTTTTATTAAAAAAACAGTCCATTAGGGGCTGTTTTTTTATGGCATCTTTATAATTATTATTGATATTCATCGAATGACGCTCAAGCGGTAGCAAATAAGCGTTTTTAATAAAATTTACTAGCAGTATCCTTAATATTTCGTTATATTATCAAGCAGATAATTTTGCTATAAATACTAGAAAATGACTGCTCAATCATTAATAAATTTATAATAGGGATTATTTATATTAGAATAATGTCTATATGGCAGCTTATATTGAATATATTAGAAATATTGGACGTATACTAAAGTTTTAATCTGTATTGTTTATAGGTTTTGTTAGTAACAATAGGCTATAGTATAGGAAGCCCTATGCTTTGTACTGCAATAAGTAACGATAACTTAAGCTAGTAAGTCAATACAAATACCAACATAAAGGCATGAATAGTCATAGAATAAATCGTGCTATTTTATTGTGCTGTTAATATTTATGAGTTAACTTTTTTATTTTAATTAAGATGTATTAGAGGACACCAAAATGACAACAAATGATGACGATAATACCCCTCGAATTTTGATTGTTGAGGATGATGAGCGTCTGGCCATGTTGACACAAGATTATTTGGTCAAAAACGGCTTAGAAGTAGCAATTGAGACCGATGGTAACCGCGCTATCCGTCGTATTGTAAGTGAACAACCTGATTTAGTAGTGCTCGATGTTATGCTACCTGGTAGCGATGGCTTGACGGTCTGCCGTGAAGTACGTCCTCATTATCAAAACCCTATTTTGATGTTGACGGCGCGCACCGAAGATATGGATCAAGTACTAGGTTTAGAGATGGGCGCTGATGATTATGTTGCCAAGCCTGCACAACCACGAGTATTGCTTGCTCGTATCCGTGCCTTGTTGCGTCGCTCTGAGAATGCACCATCAGAAGATGTACCGCAGCGTTTAGAGTTCGGTGAATTGGTTATTGATAATGGTGGTCGTTCGGTAATGCTAGGCGAAGAGCTTGTCGATTTTACTAGTGCTGAATATGATTTATTATGGCTATTAGCTTCTAACGCAGGTCGTATTTTGTCACGCGAAGATATCTTTGAGCGTCTGCGCGGTATTGAGTATGATGGTCAGGATCGCTCTATCGATGTGCGTATCTCACGTATTCGTCCAAAAATCGGTGATGATCCTGAAAATCCAAAACGCATTAAGACTGTGCGTAGCAAAGGCTATTTGTTTGTAAAAGAAGGCAATTAAATTTTCTGGTTCTTTTAAGATAGTCTATTGATAGTTAATTACTGAAAAACCAGCGCTATGCTGGTTTTTTTAGGGCTAAACTTTAATTTTTTAACCTTATTATTAGTATTATATGGTTTAATTAGCTGCTATAAATAAAAAGCGCTCTATTTTTATCTCATTCACATTCAACCGTTTGGTCACGACACGTATGTCATTAGTCTCTTCGTTAAAACACAGTATCTTCGTTCGTATCTATGGTGGACTCTTGATTGTCTGTCTATGTGTGGCTTTATTTGCACAGCTTTTGATGGATACTATTAATAAAGAGCGTGTCCAGTCTTATCGCGAAAATATGGCGACAGGTGCTTTTTATTTAGTAAGTGAAGGGATTTCTCGTCAAGAAAGCGAGTCTCAGCGCGAATATTGGTTATCAGATGCCAGCAGTCTTTTTGGCTCAAGCTTTCGCGTGCTACCGATTAAAGAAATAGATTTTAGCTCAAGTGAGCTACGTCGTTTTGAAGATGATAAGACTGTTGTACGCTATGTGTCTCAACCAACTTTCGCTGATGTTTATCATCGCCTGCCAGATGGTGAAAGTGTATTGACGGTCAGAATATCACAAGTGACTGAACAGCAAGTACGTGCTATGGCAGTGTTTTTATTAGATGACTTGTCCTATTATGCAAGAATATCGGAAAAACGTGAACGACTGGCGCAGCTATCAGAGAAATTTGCCTTTCCACTGACCTTGAAAGGTATTAATACCTTAAATTTGGATAGCGATCAATTGGCCCGTTTGCGCCGTGATGAAGTGGTGATTTTGTTTCAAGATACGAGCAGTAGTCAAGGCAGCTCTTCGATCAAAATTATTGTGCCATCTGAGATCAATGATATGGTCGTGATGATGGGACCTGTACCGCTCTTTAATTGGTTTCCACTGAATCTTATTATCAGTATGGTACTGATTAGTATGTTCTTAATCAGTTTGGGCGTCTATGCGCTTATCTTTCCCCTTGAGCGCAAATTGCAGCTGATTCAAGTTGGGGTTAATGAGGTTAGCGAAGGCAATCTCGATATTCAGGTGCAAGTGATAGGCCAAGATGAAATTGCGCGTTTGTCAGCAACTTTTAATGCTATGACATCACATATCAAACGCTTGATTGAATCTCAGCGTGAGCTGACACGCGCAGTGTCTCATGAATTGCGTACACCCGTTGCTCGTATCCGCTTTGCCGTCGATATGCTTGCTGATACTGAGGATGAAGACTCACGGTTTCAACAGCGTGATTTTATTGACGAAGATATCGAATCTTTGAATGGTCTAATCGATGAAATCTTAACCTATGCTAAATTAGAGGAAGGCTCGCCTAAGCTTGATCTAGAGTCTGTAAACCTAAAAGAGCTGATAGAGCAGGTCGTGCGTGAGACCAATGCTTTAGGCAAAGATATTAAGATCATGGGGAACCCGCCTAATGCAAAAGTAACGGCTATTGCTGATCGTCGCTATTTACATCGCGTCATTCAGAACTTGGCTGGTAATGCTCTACGCTATGCAGAGACGACGATTGTTATTAGCGCTGGAGTCAAAAAAGGTGACGCTTTTGTGATGGTTGAAGATGATGGGCATGGTATTCCAGAGGCAGATCGTGAAAAGGTGTTTATTCCTTTTGCACGCTTAGATGACAGCCGCACAAGAGCATCAGGAGGCTATGGATTGGGCTTATCGATAGTATCACGCATTGCTTTTTGGTTTAATGGTATTATGAGTGTGGACGAGAGTCCTGATCTTGGCGGTGCTCGTTTTACTATGACTTGGCCAGTAAAGCCTCTAACCCAAACCATTGCTGCCGATCAGATTACTCAAGAGCAAAGCGAGAGAAGTTTTGAGAGCTAGTTCAAAAATTTTGCAGCTTATGCATAAAATTGTAAAATAGGAGGGTAATCAATGCCTTATTTATTTGGTGCTCTAGTAATTTTGAATGCTATTACTTTAGGGTATTACTTATTTTTAGAGCAGCCAAGCGCCACCGATAGCCTACAAAAGGCGCAATCTGAAATTACCCAGCCCTTGGTTTTTGCGAATAGCGCGGCTTATATTCCACCGCCTATTGGGGAAAGAGAGTAGTAAGTATCATTGCCAAGTCAACAGGCTAAGGCTGGTACATTGGCATTTTGCTGGCAGTTTTATTTTGAGCATTTGTGTTAGCGTAAGTTTACCTTTATTCGCCTTTGATAACGTTATCAGGGTTAGGTAAGGTTTTAATATCAATAGCTGCTGTATCATCGTCTGTAACTTTAGATATTAGAGGAATACGCACGCAGACTTGCAAGCCGCCATGCGGATGATTAGTCGCTTCGACTTTACCATGATGTAGCCCAGCAATACGATTCACAATCGCTAGTCCCAATCCGCTACCTTGAGTGGTACGAGCCGTCTCACCGCGCTCAAAGGGCTGCATGATGCGCTCTAGCTGATCCTCTGCTACCCCATCACCGCAATCACGCACACAAATCACTAATTGCTCTTGCGCTTCTTTGTTCATATCGCTCTCGCTAATCACATCTTCATCTATTACGATTTCAGTTTCAATAAATGTCGGGACGATAGTCACGGATAGATAAATCGGCGGTTTACCATAGCGATTGGCGTTATTGACTAAGTTTATGATTAGGCGCTTGATTGATAAGGGGCGTATCGGTACTGCTTTATCGCAATCAGACTGGTAAACAAACTTCATCGGCGCAAACTGCACCATAATCTCTTTAAATATCGTATCTAAATTGGTTAGACGAACAGGCTCATCAGAACCATCTTTCATAAAAGAGATGAACTGCTCAAGGATCGCATCCATATCTTCAATGTCGTAAATAAGACCTTCACGAAAAAAGTCATCAGGCAACATCTCTGCAGTCAGACGCATCCGTGTCAATGGGGTACGTAGGTCATGAGAGATACCTGCCAGCATAATAGTGCGTTCTTTTTGCGCTTGATTGAGCGTCGTAAATAGCCTATTAAACGCGGTATTGACTTGGCGGATTTCGGTTGGCCCATTATCAATCGGTAATGTTGTTGCATGCCCCAAACGAATATAGTTAGTTGCCGCACGTTGCAAGTGCCGCAACGGTCTATTGAGCTGACGCGCCAATAAAATAATAGTTAATAGCGTCAATATAGGTAGCCCAAGTAAGAATAAAAATAATAGTACAGGACTATATTGGGAGTAGTAAACAACGGACTCACGTATCCAAAAGCTAGTGTCGCGGCTATCTTGTATCCAAATCTGCGGGGTAGGCTTGAACTTAAAGTAGACCTCTACTGGACGCCCCAGCTGCGCCCCGATCTCACGCTGTAATACATCGGTAAATAATCCTACAAAAGCCTTGTCTGATACTTGTGGAAAGTCATTAGGATTGTTTACCACAACCACATGCGAGTGGTTATAGACCCAGCGTTGTACTTTCAAATCATCTTGCCAGTCTTGTTTTACGCTATTTATTAAGCGCAGCTCGCTCGTTAGATAACGAGCATGACTCTTTAGCTCAGGCAGATAAAGGCTTCGCCAAAAAAACCAGATGCTCAAGCCAACACTAATAATGACAATAAAGGCGACCACCAAAGTCGTCTTCCAGCTGTTAGAGTAAGAGCGAGAAAATAAGCTTTGGCGACGTGTACGTGAGCTTGGAGGTGTCATATCAGTGGTGGCTCTAGCAAGTCAATAGTAGCCTAAAGTATAGTGCAATAGCCCTTATTGTGCCATGAGACATTCAAGGTTTTCATAAAGCATAAGGCATAAGACAGACTTCGATAAGCTGATGTTATAAAAGCATTAAATAAACACAGTTTAGGTGTTTAATCAAAAAATACTATGTTATAATTACGCCCTTTTTGGTATACCTGCGAAAGAGAGAATTCACATGGTTGTTATTCGTTTAGCACGGGGCGGTGCCAAGAAACGCCCGTTTTATCAAGTAGTAGTTGCCGATCAACGCCGCGCGCGTGATGGCCGTTACATCGAAAACATTGGCTTTTTTAATCCGCTAGCTAAAGATTCAGAAGAGTCTGTACGCGTTAACATGGAAGCGTATCAGTCTTGGATTGACAAAGGCGCACAGCCTTCAGATCGCGTTGCATCAATAGTTAAGTCTTACACTAAAGCTGTAGCTACCACTGAAGCTACGGCTTAAGTAGTAAACGCAGAGCTTATAATATAAAAGCTGATTTAACGATGTTAACTAAGCTTTTATAGTATTTAGCTTGCATTAATACAGTTTTTGAAATACTGCGTAACTGGTTAATCCAAGTGCGCTATTAACTGTTTATTGCTGCTGTAAGCTTATTGTTGCGATAAAAATTTATTGTTTTGATAAGTAGTTGCTAGATTTTATAGTAGTCATTACTTATTGTTTATTATCATTTATAAAAAGCTAGGTTCGCCGCTATGTCATCTGCTCCAGATCCTAAAGCCTTGATGAAAATCGCTCAGCTCAAAAAGCCTTATGGCATAAAAGGCTGGGTATGGGTATTTAGTGAAACGGATAATCGCGAAGACATCTTTGCTATGCAGCCGTGGTGGATGAAAACTGCCACTGGTATGCAGCCATTGACTGTCAAAGCGTGGCGTCAGCAAGGATCGGGAATTGTTGCTCAGTTTGAGCAAGTACCTGATCGTAATGTGGCTGAGACTATGAACGGAGTTACCGTTTGGGTCGAAGACGTATTACCAGAGACGGCGGCAGATGAGTATTATTGGTCAGACTTGGTGGGCTTGAAAGTCATCAATGAACAAGACGAGTATTTGGGCGACATCACTGAAATGTTTGAAACGGGTGCTCACGATATAATGCGAGTAGCGGTTACCTCAGACAGTTTAGATAATGAAGAGCGCCTGATACCTTGGCATAAGCAAACGGTTATGCAAGTCGATATGGCTAGCAAAACGGTAGTGGTTGCTTGGCCAAGCGACTATTAATACGCATCAATATTTATCGCTATAGGATTTAGATGTATTTTGCCGTGATTAGTATTTTCCCTGAGATGTTTGCCTCGATTCGTGATTTTGGTATTACGGGACGAGCTAGCGCTCAAGGTCAGGTCACGATTGATTGCATTAACCCACGCGATTATACCGCTGATAATTATCGCCGTATCGACGAGCGCCCCTATGGTGGTGGTCCTGGTATGGTAATGATGGCAGAGCCGCTAGCACAAGCGATTGATGATGCTCGCGGCCGTGCTACTCAGCATGGTTGTCGTATTGATGCGGCGCATTGCCCAGTGATCTATATGTCCCCACAAGGACAGACGCTGAGCGAGAATAGTGTGCTTAAGATGAGCGATTACGATGGCATGATTATATTATGTGGTCGTTATGAAGGCATTGATGAGCGTCTACTTATGCACTATGTCGATAGTGAAGTGTCTATTGGGGATTATGTCCTTACAGGCGGTGAACTACCAGCGATGGTGCTGATGGATAGTGTGATACGTCGTCTGCCTGATACTATGGGCGACGATCAGTCCGCAATACAAGATTCGTTTGTCGATGGTTTGCTGGACTGCCCACATTATACTAAGCCACATGAGTATGCTGGTATGAGCGTTCCTGATGTACTACTTTCAGGTCATCATGCTAATATCGCCAAATGGCGTTTTGGTCAGCAAGTTGCTCGAACCCAAGCGCGTCGGCCAGACTTATGGCAAGCGTTCACGCCAAATGCTCAGCAAGCGAAATGGCTAAAAGCTCTAGCGAAATCTGATAGCAATAGCCATTAAATAAATGATAGCAATAACGGCTTTAAAAGTTAATTTATAAGTTTTATATAATAACTGAACAGGTCATAAAATAATGGCCGTTTACCAAACCCTTATCCTGTATGTGACTATTTTTTAATTATACTTTTTATTATGAAGTTTAACTATAGATGATTCAGATACAATCCATTATTACAAACAGGTGATATGCGCATAGCCTCTATTATCTAATGTGAGGAGATAACTCTCATGAGCAACAAACATCCATTAGTGCAAAGTGTTGAAAACTCTCAATTGCGTGAGCATCCGAAATTTAGCCCTGGCGACACGGTTGTCGTACAAGTAAAAGTTCGTGAAGGCGAACGTGAGCGTTTACAGGCTTTTGAAGGTGTAGTAATCGCTAAGCGTAACCGTGGTCTAAACTCAGCATTCACCGTGCGTAAAATTTCAAGCGGTGTTGGTGTTGAGCGTGCATTCCAGTTGCATTCACCTATTATCGATAGCATCGAATTGAAACGCCGTGGTGCGGTTCGTCGTGCGAAACTTTACTACTTACGTGAGCGTTCTGGTAAATCAGCACGTATCCGCGAAAAGTTGGGCGCACGTCCAGCGAAGCCTAGCGCTCAGAAAAAGACTGATGCCGGCGTTCCTGATGCTGTTGATACTGCACCAGGTATCTAAGCTGAGATCTGCTACAAGCCCTTATTTATAGGTTTATTATATTAATAAGTAGGCGTACCAAAAAAGACAAAACCCCAGTTTGTGCTAATGCCAAACTGGGGTTTTTGTATCTATAACTTAAGATAGTAGACTTTAAATTACATTGAGTTTTAATCGTTCAACACGACCTAAGTAAAAATGCTCTCTAATCAATAGCCGCTATAGGGCTACTTTGATCTTTAGATTTGCTGTGATTACGCAAACGGATATAAACGGTTTTGGTTACGGTAGCGATGACTTTTTGCTGAGTATCAACAATCTCAGTTTTATAATCACGAAATACTGCTTCGCCATCCTCGGCCAGCTTGCGAATTTGAGCAATTTCATCGTTAGGTATTTTTATACGGGCAGTGACTTTGGTCTTACCTGGCGCTATAAACTCAATGTGAGAGCTTTTATCCCAGACTACATAACTGCCACCAAGCTGATGCAATAGCATAGTCATATAAAACGGGTCGATCATCGAATATAAGCTACCGCCAAACTGGGTACCGACAATGTTTTTATTAAGCGCATTTAGACCCATGCTGACCACACATAGCCCTTGATCTAAGTCAACATGCTCAACCTTAATGCCAGCGCCGACATAAGGCGCGTAGCTGTTAATACGCAGCTTCAATAAATGGGGAGATAGTAGCGGCATGATATTCTTTTTAGTTTTACGCTTAAAGGTTTCAAAATTCTTCGGTAATAGGCTCATACAGATATCCTGTGGTATTTTTATAATTATCGCAAGGGTTCAACACGCCCTGAGCTTTTGTACGCTCTAAGCTGATAAAAGAGGTCTATAATAATTAATAATGGAATTATCTACCAGTCTTAATGCGTAACTGGTTTAAAAGCAGGGAAATAATTATGTCTCATAATAATAATCTAACTACTACGCAAAGCGATATTAATACTGACAGCGCTTGTGAGTTATGTGCTCGTACTGAGTTGCCACTGACTCGCCATCATCTTATCCCACTGGCACGGCACAATAAAACTCAGACCCAGCGCCATTTTAGCCGCGTAGCAATGAAAACCGATATTGCTATGCTCTGTCGACCTTGCCACAGTCAAGTGCATCGACTGTTCGATAACCATGAACTGGCGAGCTACTATCACAGCGTTGAGCGTTTGCAAGCACATAGTGAAGTAAAAAAATTTATCAATTGGGTAAAAAAACGTCCAGCGGGTCTAAAAATAAGCGTTAGACACTAAACTATATTTTATCGGCCAGTGTTTAAGATATCCATAATGTTAGTGTTGATACATTTTGTATCTTTTTAACGGCTAATTTGGCATATGCTGCTCGAATCTGAAAACCTTGTAACTTACAATAGCTATCAATTTGTGTTGGGCGGCTCATTTGTTTACTAAAACAAATAATCGTCTGCCGCACTCAAATAGTTCTTATTTTGATAGCTTATTTTGATAAATGGTTTCAGACGTTATAAGGTGGTGTGATGAGTAGTACTCAAGATTCGGCTGTCGAGCATAGTCTCCAGCAACCCAATTCCTCTGATAGCAATCACGATGGTAACAACAACCCTAGTAATAACGATTCTAATGAACTACCTGACAGTTATCCAAATCTGCACAAACCAAGCGCTAGTTTCAAAAACCGCGATGCTTATCTAAAACATGAATTGCAAATCATGCAGCCTAAACGCTGGCGAGTTAACCTACCTTTTCGTGACTACCGCTTTGAATATGAGGATACTATTCCTGCGATGGCAGCGACTATCGGCAAAGTCGTCATGGTTGGTGCGATTGCGGCTACTTTTGCAGGGCCACTCGGATTGAGCGAGGCCTTTGTATTAGAAAACGTTCGTTATGAATTACTGATTGTCGCTGTTTTTGTCTTTTTATTCTCAGGCTTATTATTACCGACTGCTAACTTAGCAGGGACTCATGGCCCGTTAATTCCGCTCATTCCTATTGTCGTCGCTGCCGGTGGTCATCCGATGGCCTTTGGCTTGCTCATTGGTGCATTTGGGCTGCTATTAGCCATCAGTAAAGGTGGAAGTCTGCTGGCAAATTTAACGAGTAAGGGAGTGTGCGGCGGTTTACTACTATACCTAGGCTTTATTGGCACCACCTCACAAGTTAAGAATCTATTTGCATGGGCAGAGGGCATTGGTATGTCGCATATTGCCTTTACCGTAATTTTGCTAACCATCGTGCTTTATGCGGTGTTAGAAAATTACCAGAAGCGTTGGCTTGCCGTACCGCTCAGCTGTCTACTGGGTGGCGGCGTGGCGTTTGCTATGGGTGCGCCATTCGAGTTTAAAACTGCTCCAGGCTTGCCGCATATGAGTCCTGCTTATTGGTGGGGTGAGAACACAGGCTGGATGCTAGGGTTGCCAACGGTTGAGAGCTTTATCGTAGTACTTCCTTTTGCTGTACTGGCTGTCGCTATGTGGTCGCCTGATTTTTTGGGTCATCAAGTGTTCCAAAAGATAAGTTATCCAAAACGGACTGAGCGCGTGCTAATGGATATTGATGATACGATGACCAGTGCTTCTATAAGACAAGTAGCTGGCTCAGTACTTGGTGGTGCTAACTTTGCGTCATCGTGGGGAACTTATATTGTCCCTGCGGCGATTGCTAAGCGTCCGATTCCTGCTGGTGCGGTATTAACCGCGTTGTTCTGTCTGATTGCTGGTCTTTGGGGCTATCCGATGGATTTGGCGATTTGGGAACCTGTGATGTGTGTGGCCTTAATCGTTGGCGTCTTTATTCCGCTACTAGAGGCTGGTATGGAGATGACGCGCGAAGGTAAAACCACCCAGTCAGCAGCGATTGTGGTGTTTGCTTCAGCGTTAGTTAATCCAGCATTCGGTTGGTCGATTACCTTGCTACTAGATAATTTGGGCTTAATTGGTTCCAAAGAGCGTAGTGCCAACTTATCCAAAATGAGTCGCTGGATAATACCAGCAGCCGTGTTTATTATTCTAACGGGTGTTATGGCTATCGTCGGTATGCTGCCAGGTATTCCTGCGCTAGTAGCCAGCTTCCGTCATTAGTATTCTGTTACCAAATGACGTCTCCTAACTTCTAAAAGTCAGCCGAGTGCTGGCTTTTTTGTGCTTGCAATTTAAGCAAAATTACCCCATAACTAAGCGTAACCCAGCGTTTTTATGAGTATTATTAATTATGGCCAAAGCTCCAGAAGTAACTACTGTTAATAATAATAACAGCGTCAATAATAGCAATAATAATGACAAAGAGGATCGGAAAGTCCGTCTAAAACATCTCATCAAACGCCTGCCTAATTTGCCAGGGGTATATAAGATGCTGGGTAAAAATGGTGATATTCTCTATGTTGGCAAGGCAAAATCACTTAAAAGTCGGGTTAATAGCTACTTTGCTAAGACCATCGACCATCCGAAAACTCGTGCATTAGTTGCCCGTATTGATAATATCGAAACGATCATTACCCGTAGCGAGACCGAAGCGCTATTACTTGAGCAAAATTTAATCAAAGAATATCGTCCGCCTTATAACGTGATGCTACGTGACGATAAGTCTTATCTCTATGTCTTTATTTCAGCAGATAAACCTTATCCACGATTGGCTTATGGACGCGGTAAAGGCAATCATCAAAAAGGCAAATTCTTCGGCCCGTTTCCCTCAGCTCATGCTGCAAAAGAGACATTAGTGCTGATGCAAAAGATGTTTCAGATGCGCCAATGTACCAATACCTTTTTTAAACAGCGCAAACGCCCCTGCCTTGAGTATCAAATCAAACGCTGCCGTGCGCCGTGCGTTGGTCTGGTAACGCCAGAGGACTATATCGAAGATGTTAATAATACTATCCGCTTTTTAAAAGGGGATTCTGGTGATATTCACAGTACTCTGATTGAAAAGATGGAAGGCGCAGCTGAAGAGTTAGATTTTGAAAGGGCGGTATTTTATCGCGATCAGTTATCGATGCTACGCGAAGTGCAAGCAAGACAAGCTGTCTATACCGTGCAAGGCGAGGCTGATGTCATTGCGATTGATAGTCAAGCGGGCATGACTACAGTTAATGTGCTGACAGTGCGCGGTGGGCGAGTGCTAGGTGGCAAAAACTACTTCCCTGATGTTGATAGTAGCGAGCCGCTAGCAGATAACCTATCCGCCTTTATTATGTCGTTTTATTTTCAAGTGACCGACGACTTGCCTGCGGAGATTATCTTAAGTCATGAGTTACCTGATCAGTTGGCGGTTGCTGAGGCCTTGGCGACTCATTTTGGTAGCAAAGTGGTTATCAAAACCAGCGTCCGTGAGCATCGTGCCGAATGGCTGGATCTAGCGACTCTTAACGCTCATAACGCCCTAAAAACTAAATTAGGCGATTATCTGGAGCTGCATGCGCGTTTTGGCGCGCTCAAAGATGTGCTGACAACGGTCACCGATCGGGTGATTGATCGTATTGAGTGTTTTGATATTTCGCATACCATGGGCGAGGCAACAATTGGTAGCTGCGTGGTGTTTGATCAGGGCGGCTCGCGTCGGCGTGATTATCGTCAATATGCGATCCATGATATCGTCGGTGGTGATGACTATGCAGCGATGAAACAAGTATTAACTCGCCGCTATAAGAAGCAGCCGTTACCCGATTTATTATTGATTGATGGTGGTAAAGGTCAGCTGAGTATGGCGAAAGAAGTGCTGATTGAGCTGGATATGCTTAACGATACTTTGCTGGTCAGTGTCGCAAAGGGAGAAGGGCGTAAAGCCGGGCTTGAGGTATTACATTTCTTGAACCACGAGCCGTTAGATCTACCGATGGATAGCAAGGCTTTGCATTTACTGATGCATATTCGTGATGAAGCGCATCGCTTTGCCATTACTGCGCATCGTAAAAAGCGTGATAAGCGCCGTTCATCGTCAGTGCTTGAGGTGATACCAGGGCTAGGTGAAAAGCGCCGCCGTGATTTGCTTAATCATTTTGGTGGCTTGCAACAATTACTTGGTGCGTCCCAGCAAGAGCTGGCAGGCGTAACAGGTATTGGGCATGTGCTCGCCAAGACGGTTTATAAGGTGTTGCATGAGTGATTGTGATATTCCACTCTCAAAGAGCGTAGTTTTTGGTGTAAGCTGTAGCTTTAGCCCTGAGAAACTTTAAAAAATTGCACTGCAATTTTGGTTTCGCAAGGTAAACTCTTTAAATAGAGTTTCCTTAAATCGTAATAACTTGCTGAAAACCAGCCTACAAATATTAGGGTATAATCCGTTATTGGTGCGCAGGGCGCACCCTACGCCAAATCATGCCGAAAATTATGATTTTAAAAAGTCGCTACTGCCGAAAGCTTAGCGACTTTTTTCTCTCTTATAACTCACAAATTTAAAGTCCAAACCACTTTTATCATCATGCATCTGCTCGGATTCTTGAACAGCTTCAAAGTCGCTTGGCAGCTCAGGGTAAAAAGCATCGCCATCATTGATTTCAGTAGCTACATGAGTCAGCTCAATACGGTCGGTATACATCATTGCATTGCCAAATACTTGCTCACCACCGATCACCCAAATCGTTTCCAAATGTGCGCCATGCGCAAGGCTGGCCGCTTGGGTCAAAGCATCATCCAAATTATGCACAACATAAGCATTATCGCAGTTTTCTAAACCCTTTTTCTGAGCATAATCCAACTGACTCGTGATAATGAAGCTAATGCGTTTTGGTAGCGGTTTACTGTTCATTGACTCAAAGGTTTTACGGCCCATGATGACAATGCCTTTAATGTCACTATCGCTATTGGCAGTCGTCATCTTTTTAAAATGTTGCAAATCGGCTGAGATATGCCAAGGTAGGTCATTGTTTTTACCGATACAACGATTGCTACTAATAGCGGCGATTTGGGCAACTTCGGTATGGGCATAGCTCATAATATATCCTTTTTATTGTATTTTTAAATCTTGCTCTTATTTAGCGTAGTTAACCAAACTAACTTTATACGGCAACTTTGGCTTTGATAGCAGGGTGCGACTCATAGTCATTGACACTAATGTCTTCGTACTCAAACGCAAATATGTCTTTTACTTCAGGGTTCAAAGACAATGTCGGCAATTTATATAGCGAGCGAGTCAGCTGTAGCTCGGCCTGTTCACGGTGGTTCTGATAGATATGGCAATCACCACCTGTCCAAACAAACTCTCCAACTTCTAGACCACATACCTGCGCGATCATATGAGTTAATAGCGCATAGCTCGCAATGTTGAAAGGCACGCCTATGAAATTTACAACCCCTAATTTATGCACAAGTTGTTTTATTTTCTAATGTAGAGCGCTATATTCTGACTGTGCATTTTTAATTATGCACAGTACGGACTATGTAAATGGTCAGTGGTCCTTACCAGTAACACCAACATTATTCGATTTAACGAGTAGAATGTCTTGATAAGAGATATTATATCTTATCAAGACATATAAAACACTTAGCCCAATACTAAAACTTACCCTAAAGCCCGATCAACCAACGCATTGGTAAGTTGAACTTGCGTCTCTTGAGATTGCTTTAACTTTTCTTTTAGCTGATCGCAAATAGCCATTAATTCATCAACTTTGGTAACGATACGAGTTTGTTCAGCTAGAGGGGGCAACATAAATCTATATTCTGAAAACTCCTTAAACATAATACTCTCAACAGTTACTCCTGTCTTAGTCAGGTACTTCAAAATATATTTTTCATAACCTTTCATCATTAGCAATACGTAGTCTGTAAGATCATCAGAAAATAGCTGTAATGCTTTAAGGTCTTGGTTTATTGTACATTCTACATTAGCAATTGCTACCGGAAAATGTCTACGTAAAATCCCACTTCTCACAACAAATAGAATATTATTTATATCGACTTTAAGAAGGCCATCTTGTACAGCTAACTGGGTAACAGCATCCTCAGATTTAACTATTGAATCAAATTTCATATCTTTAGGTGTAACCCAAGGAATTGAACCGTTCCAATATTCTGGCTTCATTTTGCTAGGCGTTTTCCCACCAAAAAAGTAGCCTATTTCACCTAAAACTATGAACTGCCACCCTTGAGGAAGATTAAAAATACTATTAACTTTTGGTGATATTTTCGTTTTTCTAATCTTTTTCTCTGTAACCAAGCGCTCTTTTTCTTCCGCAATCTTTTCTAACAATACCGAAGCAGGTTCATCGTTTGGATTTTGTGGAACTAACTTACCCATTACTGCTAATTGCAACACAGTTTGCTTTAGGGCTTCGATGCTTTGCTCAGTGGTAAATAGACTATCGAAATGCTCAGAAATTCTCGCCCAGTTTTGTGCCAGCTCATCAGCATCTGCACTATCTGTCAACGTGGCTAATAATACTTCTACAAGTGTCGCATGAGCTTCGATACTGGCTTCGGTTTGCTGGTCTAGCTGATCACATAGCAGCATCAGTTCATCAACTTTAGCAGCAATAACGGCTTGTTCATCAAAAGGAGGTAGTGCAAAGACAAGGCCTCTTACTTTTTCCGAATTTAAGTTTTGCACCACCGCTCCAGAAGCTGATTCTTTAAATATTTTGTAAACATAAGGACTGGATAGAAGTAAATAAAGAAAGTTTTTATTTATTTCATTAGGTGGGTTAATTCTTAACCAACCATCATGTATGCATCCTTCGATATTCGTAATGTAAGGGCGACCGAAAGACATTGAATTCGTTAGTAGAAAATCCCCTGGATAAACCATCCTAGTTTTTTTCAAACCTTCAGGGCGTATTTTTTCAACGGTTTGATTAATGTACTTGCCACCTTGATCTGTATCACTAATTTTAATCCAATTTAAACCATCATCCGATTCTGTTAGATAGCTTTTAATAGGACGTGGAGAGCCTCCACGTTCAATGTGACAAACTTCTCCCAGTATGCACCACTCCCAACCAGTTGGAGTATCAAAGTTCATTTGATTTGTTAAAATATCAGGTAAAGGCTTTCCTTTCTTTATAGTACCTTCTTCGATACTTTTCTCTTTTTTAGTAAGCATTTTTTTAACTAAAACAGATGCTGGTTCATCGTCAGGGTTCTGCGGAACTAGCTTGCCACGTACTGCCAAGTCAAATATTAGCTCACGCAATTTGCTAATGCCGTATAGCTCATACTTTTTGCTGCTACCACGCCCACTAGTCGATTTAGCCCGTATAGCGCTGGTCCAGATATCGATATGTTCAGTGATCAACTGCTCTGGTTTGCTTATATCTTTACCCATCTCTAAGCTTGTCTTTAGGTTCATAGCTACTTGCTCTCTGTCGTGTTAGTAGACAGTGCAGTACCCAGTACATCTTTTAGTTGGCTGCGTAACGTATCGATGCTTTGTTGTTGCTCTGCATATTCAGCCAGTAGCTTATTAGGGTCATAATCAATGACCTCGCCTTGGTAGGGGTTTGAGATATCGAGGTTATAATTACGTTCGATGACCTCTTCAATACTGACTTTCCAAGCATGATCGTTTTCGACACGACTGGCAAAACCATCAGACTCATCACCCCACCAGTCAATCTCGGTTTGAAACTCTTCAAACTTCATTGGTTTGGTTTTACTATAATTTTTGACGCCTTCAGGATAAGGATGCTCATAAAACCAAATATCTTTGGTTGGCTGACCTTTGGTAAAGAAGAGAATATTGGTCTTAATGCCTGTATAGGGGTTAAACACACCGTTTGGTAAGCGCACGATGGTATGTAGATTACATTCTTCTGTCAGCATTTTCTTTAGCTTGGTTTTTACTCCTTCACCAAACAAGGTTCCATCAGGTAATACGACGGCAGCGCGACCTTTATCTTTCAAAACCTCAATGATTAATTGTAAAAACAAATCTGCCGTTTCGCGTGTTTGAAACTCAGCAGGGAAGTTCTTTTCGATACCGTGCTCTTCAGTGCCGCCAAAAGGTGGGTTGGTTACCATGACATCAATATCACTGTCCCAGCTCGATAGCGGCTTATTTAGGGTGTTATCGTGACGTATCTGTACGGGTACTTCGATGCCATGCAGCATCATATTGGTCGTACAGAGCAAATGCGGCAGTTGTTTCTTTTCAAACCCTAAAATCTGCTGCTGTAGTACTTGGTGATCTTCAGCAGTTTCAACATAGTTGTTTTTGACATGATCGAACGAACAGGCCAAAAACCCACCTGTACCACAAGCTGGATCCATGACGCGCTCACCGAGCTTTGGATCCACACGGTCAACGATGAAGCGCGTCACGGCACGAGGGGTATAGAACTCACCTGCATTACCCGCACTCTGTAAATCACGTAGCAGTTGCTCATAAATATCACCAAACAGATGGCGCTCATCTGAACGATTGAAGTCCACTTCGTTGAGCTTGTTAATTACTTGGCGTAGCAGCGTGCCGTTTTTCATATAGTTGTAGGCATCGCTCAAACCTTGACGCACGACAAAGCCACGTGGGTTAGTATCTACTGGCGCGGTAAGGTTTTTTAGGTCAACGAATATCTCATCGTTTACGAACTCTAGTAGCTCCTCACCAGTGATACCTTCGGGATCAGCCGCCCAATTACGCCAAAGGTATTTCTCAGGGATGGGGGTCTTATAGTTTTCTTGTTCAAACTCAAGCGCTTCTTCTTGTGCATCAAATATCTTGAGAAACAATAACCATGACAATTGGCTTAGACGTTGGGCATCACCATCGACACCAGCATCTTGACGCATGATATCTTGAATAGACTTAATAACAGAACTGATTGACATGTTGTTTCTCTTTTTAATAAACGATAGGTCTTTATAAATGATAGGAATAAAACAAGCCTCAATAATAGGCTCGGATATATAGACTGTAGCGAATTTCTTCTAGTCAATTAAGCTTGTTTAGGTGGCGGTGCCCAATAGATTTCATCTTCGAGATCACTAATGGCTTGCTGATAGTCTTTTTTGCTACCAAAGCCTTCTCTGACAATTTCCATCGGACTACCTAACTGATCAAGTGGTTTTACTTTGAGCACGTTCAAGCTTTCGATTTCTTCTACACCCGCATCAGCATACTTATCGAGCAAAGCATTAAGTACTTTTTGAGCAGTTTCTGAATACTTGGTAAAGTAATTGCGCTTTTTGACTTCATTCGCACGTTCACGACGGGTCAAAGGTGGCTGGTCATAAACCACATGACAAATCAGATCAAAGGGGTCCATATCTGACCCTATCTCTTCTTGTAAGGCTTCCCAAATAATACCAGCGTTTGCCAGCTCATCAATAATGGTCTGTTTACGTTCCTCATCGTTCCAACGCTTGGTAAACTCATCCAAACTAGCGAACTGCTTAGTGAAAGTTTTGCGAGTATAGTCCTGAAAAGACTCGGTGACTAGCTTACCATCAGTATCATAATATTGGATACGCTGTGCCGTTACTTTTACAGCTACACCTTTCACATAGTATTTTTTCGCTGGCTCACTGCCGCCAAGGTCGTCACCTGTATCAACGTCACTGCCGCCCATATCGGAGTCATTGTCACCTTCGTTGTTGTGAGACGTTTTAGTATCATAAGTCTCCTCTAATTCGGCCCCTGATTCACCATCTACCATCTTATCTAGCTCATCACTGCCTCCATTGACCTGTGATGGTGTCATTTTCATAACACGCTCAGGAGTACCATCGAAGCGCTCATCGGCAAATAGCTCAGTTGCTTTTTTGAAGTCGAGAATCGTAAACCATAATTTGCCATATTTATCATTGATACGAGTCCCACGGCCAATAATTTGCTTAAACTTGGTCATCGATTTGATGTTTTGATCTAAGACGATTAGCTTACAGGTTTGGGCATCGACACCAGTCGTCATCAGCTCCGACGTTGTCGCTATCACTGGATAAGGTTTCTTTGGATTGATGAAGTTATCAAGCTGCGCTTTGCCTAACTCATCATCACCCGTGATTTTCATGACATACTTTTCGTTCTTTTTGACCTGCTCTGGATTGCAGTTAATCAAAGCACGGCGCATTCGCTCTGCATGATCAATGTCATTACAGAATACAATGGTCTTGGCCATTGGGTCAGTACGCTGAAGGTAGCTAGTGATGGTCTGAGCCACCAATTCAGTACGCTCATCAATCACTAAAGTGCGATCAAAGTCTTTTTGATTATAGATACGATCCTCAATCAACTCACCATGCTTATCTGTCTGTCCTTTCGTTGGACGCCAGCCTTGCATATCGACATCGATATCAATTCGAACCACTTTATAAGGCGCTAAAAAACCATCTTCAATACCCTGTTTTAGGGTATAGGTATAAACAGGATCGCCAAAGTAATACGAATTAGAGACCTCGTCAGTCTCTTTAGGTGTCGCCGTTAAGCCTACTTGTGTGGCGCTATTAAAATACTCTAATATCTCACGCCAAGCACTGTCTTCAGCAGCACTACCTCTGTGGCACTCGTCAATGACGATTAGGTCAAAGAAGTCTGGTGCGACCTGTTTAAAGGCCTTCTGATGCTCTTCTGGGCCTGTTAACGCTTGATATAAGCCAAGATGAATCTCAAAGGCTGGATCAACCGTACGACCTTCTATTTTGGTCATCGCAGTGCCAAAAGGCTGAAAGTCATTCACCCGAGTTTGATCGACCAAAATATTGCGGTCAGCTAAAAACAAAATGCGCTTTTTTTCTCTAGCTTTCCACAGACGCCAAATAATTTGAAATGCAGTATAGGTTTTGCCTGTCCCTGTCGCCATTACGAGTAGGATACGATTTTGTCCGCGAGCAATGGCTTCTATGGTCTTATTGATGGCTTGGAGCTGGTAGTATCGCGGTGATTTGCCACTGCCATCATCGTGATAGTCTTGAGTGATGATAGGCAGCTGTGCTTGCGTATAGCCTTTCCACTGACAATACTTATCCCATAGCTCAGCTGGCGTTGGGAAGTCTGATAGTGAAATCTCTGTTTCGAGAGTAGTGGTACTGGTTTTATCATGAAAAATAAAGCCATCGCCATTGGATGAAAATATAAACGGTACTTCAAGCAGCCCAGCATAGTCAAGCGCTTGCTGCATACCTTTACCAATAGAGTGTTTGTTCGCTTTAGCTTCGATAACAGCAAGCGGCAGGTTAGGCTTGTGGTATAAAACAATGTCAGCTGACTTAACTGTCTTACGTACTGCCATTTGACCACGGACGATAACCTTGCCGTCACGAAGCTTCACCTCTTCGCGAATTTGGGTCATGTCATCCCAGCCTGAGCTAATAACGGCAGGTAGAATGAATTTACTGATAATATCAGCTTCGGATAGTTCTAATTTGTTGATACCAGCCATGGCAGTACGTTTCCTATCTAGCTAGCGTTAAGGATAACTTATATTTTAACATATGTTGTGTATTTATAATCTGCTAGACTTTTAATCATATAATACTCGGCTAATATTTGAGATTATAAGTGAATAAATAGTAGCTCTCTTGCATAAGTCATTGCTAGCCTTTGATACTCCGTTAACGAAGGTCAATAAAACGGTACTTTTGCAAGAGGTCTAGTATAACCTATCATATTTAAAAACTATTCAAGCAAGTAGTGCTATAGTTGAAGATTCATGAAAATGACATAAACTGAATCAGAGGTTATCTTAAGTAAATTTTATGCATACCTTTTGCTATAGTAACTTTAGTTATTCATATTTCTTTTCGATAATGTTCAAATTAAGGCTGTAGGGTAAGATATTAGGGCTAACCCGACCTTTTACCACTTGTAGAATATCTCAATATTTTAGTCTGAGACCCTCTTAAATGAGTTAAAGTGTTTTTTGACTTATTCTAGATTGCTTTAGAGAACTAAAAATATATATTTTACTACAATATAAAAAAATGAGATTTCTCAAAATTTTATCTATTGAATTATTTTTTTAGTTACTGAAACATAAGGTTTTTCGAGTATTTTTCTATTTCTAATCTTAGTATTCTTAAGCAAAATTAGATTGCAGATAAAAATAATATTGGTAGAAATTCTCTTAAAGAACATCAAAATATTACTAACAGAATATAAAAATAGAGGAAAATAAAAAATGAGTTTTATAGATAGCATGCTAGAAGACGATCTTATATATGAGGAGGAATATCAATATTACTATGTAAAAGCGTGGTTTTATTACGATCAAACCTCTAATAGAGATTTTAAGCTAAAGTCTTGGACACCAAAGTATGAAGTCCAGAATGAATTTGTCAAAGAGATATGGTTAAATGAGTCTCGTCAATTGAGGAAGCTAAAATCTGTTACCAATGCCGATAAATATTTAGAGCTTATACATGATAGTTTTATTGATAATGGAGTTTATTGCTTAGTCTATCCAGCAGATGAAAATGTATTAAGCCTACTTGATTTCATTGAAGAGAAAAAAGCTAAAGCTCTACCAAGAACAAGAAGGATTAGTTTAAAAAGTGAGAATAAACATTGGTTGCTTGATTTAAAGAATCTTACTATTCACAGTAGAATAATATTTTGGAAAAACATCCAGAGGCTTATTACAGGTATTGAGATACTACATCAGCAAGACATTATTCATAGAAATATAAATATAAACAGTATAATGTATAACGACTCTACTGATCGGGAAGAGGATGAACGATTCATATTAAGCGGGTTTGAAAAATCAGTAGATTTTAATAAATCTGCAAGTATACCTATATTTGATGAAAATACAGGACTCATATGTACAACCCATCAAGACTGGAAAGATCTTAGTAAGTTAATTTTAAAATTAATGGATATTGATGAAAATAATTATCAAAGTACTAAGTTATCAAAAATTGAAATTAGTATTATTGAACAACTGCAATGTGGTGTTTCACAAGGAAATCTCACCAGTATCACAAATATTAATACAATTAAAAAATTAATAATAAAACTTATAAGCAATTTATCAGATGTAGACTTTACAGTCTTGCCAAAGTTTTATATTACAACAGGCAGGTCAGATTCTACAGTTTTTCAAAGAATACGAGAGGATATGAGATCATATCTATCAGAAAACCCTATAAGTGAATATAATTCTAATGCACTTACGGATATGGACGTTTATAATTTCCTTAAAGAAGACTTAGATTTAGATACTATTAGAGTCTTCCGTGCTAGAAATAACCATTACCTCATCCAAGGAAAAAACCTACTATATAGCTTCAATAGTTTTAAGAGTGATAGATTCCCTAATTGGGGTATAGCATATATTAATAATATTACATCACCTCCAAATTGGCTAAATAGCGCAGAGAAACTTGATTTCAAAGGGAAGCTTGTTTTCGCTAAAGATGTATTCACAATTAAAAATGATTTATCAGATGAAAATTCTTGGCAATTGAAGCTACTTCAACTAGAAAAAACAACTAAATTCACTGAAGATGAAATGGAGTGTTTGCAAGGACTTCTTGTATCATTCGCAGTTGATGTTGCTGAAATGGAGTCAAAAAAATACTTAATAAGAATTGATGTTGTAGATGAAGAAGATATAAAGAAACAGGCTAACCTTTTTACAGAAAAGGGAATAAACTATTTTACAATTGAGTTTAGAGAAGAAGATAATGTTGAAAATACTATAATATCTCATGCTCTAAGCCTTCAAAAACCTTCTGATAGATTTAAGAGATGCTTCGATGAAAATAAGCTAGAAGAGTTTTGGATTATAGAGCCAAAAAAATCTAATAAAGACATAGAGAATGGCGAAAGGAAGAAGATAACATTTATTGGGGAGTTGAATGGACAATATATCTTTTCTTCAGTAGACAAACTAGATATTGAGTTGAGTAATTTTGCAACCGATATCTTTCGAATATACTCATCAGATCTAGAGGGAGATCAGGCCCAAATAAAACGAAGAATTAGGTCTTTTGAGACCTTAATGGATCATGCATCACTACTAGTTAGTCTAGCAGACCCAGCTGGAAACTTTTTTGTATCATCTAGAGATTTCGAAGTAGAGGACATACTTAAAAATTTCGATAACTCGAAAAAAGAAGTTTTTAACTCACTAATTAAAACCAATCCAAACTATTTTATTGAAGGGCCACCTGGAGTAGGTAAGACATTTTTAATAACTAATTATGTGAGACACTTATTTGAAGAGGAGTCTAGTGCGAAAGTCTTATTATCTGCGCAAGCACACGCTACTGTAAAAATCCTTTACGATGGAGTACTTAATAGTTTAAGGGATTTAAGTTGTTATGATGATCTTATCGTAATTGAGGCCTTTAATGATGGTAAACAGAGCAAAAAAGAAGATGGTGATATTGTTTTTGAAACCACTAAACCCTTTATAGAAAGCTTCAAACAAAGCGATATGTTTAAAAGAAATTATAAAGATTCTGGTATCAAAAAAAAGCTAGATAAATTTATAAAAAATCCAGATAGAAGTTTTTTTAAATATATACTTCGCTCAGCCAACTTGGTTTTCACTACTTCCAACTCTGGTTTAATGTCTAATCTAGTGCAAGATGATATCAATTTCGACGTTTCGATTATGGAAGAGGCTGCCAAAGCATCTGGTCTGGAACTAATATCACCAATGATGGCTGCAAATAAAAGAGTCATGATTGGTGACTACAAACAATTACCCGCTTTTTCTGAACAACTCATGGAGAAAATAATCAACAAACCTGATTCTTTCGATGTAGATCTGGTATTAGGGCTATTGGAAGATAACGGTCTGAGGAATGTTATTCGTTATGATATTGGATTAAAAAGGGGATTGATAGATAAAGACACTAAAATTAAGATACTTAACAACATGAAACGCTATTTCTCTTTATTTCGTAGCCTAAGTATAGATGCTAAGCATATATTAAATAATAGACAGCCAAGTTTTGGCAACATGCTGAATATTCAACATAGGATGCATCCTGATATTGCTAACATTGTGTCAACTACAGTTTACAATGGCGAGCTAAAAAATCATCCTGAGAAAGTGGAACATTTCAGTAGCCACTCGCCTTTTTATTTTAAAGAAAGTAATTTAAAAGGCTTGAATAGTGATAATGCAATAATTTGGGTGGATTTACCTGATAAACAAAGCAAATTAGGAATGAAAAGCTTCGAAAAGAAATATGTGAATCAACAAGAGATAAAAATCATAATAGAACTGCTATCAAAATTAACGACAGATTTTGATGAAAAATACTCATTGAAAGTGTTAAGCCCTTATTCAAAGCAAGTTGCAATGATTAATATGCAGATTAACTTGAGTAGTATTGATGATTGCTTCTCTAGTAACTTAAATCAAGAACTAGCCTCTACTGTAGACTCATTTCAAGGAAATGAAGCTGACGTAATAGTTATAAGTATGGTTCGGCATAATAGCTTCACTCCAATCAACTCTGCATTAGGATTTTTATCAGATATGCGTAGAATGAATGTGCTATTGAGCAGAGCGAAATATAAAATGATAATTGTTGGGTGCTTTGGATTATTCAGAAGATGGCAGGAGCTCGAAACTGAAGAAAGAGACAACTCTAGAAGATATCTATCAGAAGAAAACAAAGAGTTCTTGGATAGACTAGTAGACTATTGTCAATCTGACTTTGAGATACTACTAAACGATGATATTCCGACAAATGAAAAAGCATATACTAACGTCAATTTTGTTTCAGCAACTGAGTTTTTAAAGGACTAGTAATGAGTAAGAATAAAAACAAAAGAAGCAATAAGAAGTCTAATTTTATCCAATACACAGTTGCAGTACCATTTTTGAGTAATAGCTATCTATTTAGTATAAGTAAAAGTATAGGTTGGTCAATAATTGACTATCTGTTTTTGAAAGAACTATATAGTAATGAAATGACATTGGCTGATCTTAGCCAAAAGTCCAATATAAAAAAACAAATAATCTTACAAATAATCTTACCTATGTGTGATGTAGGTTGGATTGACATCATCACCACTGATACTGATTTTTCTTTGAGAATTACTGAAAGCGGAAAGCAGGCCTATATTTTGTCCAATAGTAAAAACCATGAATTGACTTGCCAGACTACGGACTATAGTAGTAAAAGAGAAATACATGTTGATTCTCTGAATAACTATTATAATTTCTACAAATCTGAAATACAGTTTATGCAGTATGCTCGCTATCAAGAAGTTAAGTTGAAGGAGAAAAAGGAGATAGTTGAATTACCTCTGATTAGTAGTTCAGTTTACCCTGATTACGAGAGAATGTGTGAGATAGCAGGTCATAGTAATGAAGACGTCATAAAAGCAGATGATCTAAATATAGCTCTATTAGATAGTAGAAGCTATTTACTAGTAGACATGTTATATACCCCTCAAAATCAATCCAAAATAATAAAGAACTCTTTGTATAGTCTATTAAATCCCAAACTTATTCAGCAAATTGAGTCAACTTTACCGTCAGGTATCAGTAGAAGTCATGATAATCAAATTATTATGCCCGAAATAGAACAAAAGAGTATTGAGTCTGCCATAACAGTCCATAGGAATGAGGTGGATTTTGTCTATGGAGGTGAAGAGACTGAGTCTAAGTTCTTAGAACTCATTAAATATTCTAAGAACTTCTTAATTATTCATTCTACATTTATCGGCACATGGTGCATACAAAATAAAGAGGTTTACCCACCTATCTATACTGAGTATTTTCAAGCGATAAAAGAGGCTTTACGGAGAGAAGTATCTGTATATATATTATGGGGTAAGACCAGCTTAGAAAGCCATGAGGAGGGGTTTGAGCGATCATATGAAGAAGATGAGAAAGTTAGGGAGATGCTAGATAGCTTTAATGAAAGTTGCAGAAGAGAAGGTATCGTTAATCTAGTCAATATGAACGACTTTAGACGTACTGAATCACATGCAAAATTCGTTGTTACTGAGCATGAAGATAGAGGCCATTGTGTAATGGTCAGTTCATGTAATTTTTTATATGCAAAATTTAATAGGTTTGAAGCCTCTGTAGTAGTCTACGACCAACGTTTTGTTAAGTCCTTTCTAGAAGTTACAGCTAATATTTGTATAGGTAAGAATAAAATTAGTACTTCTGTACGCCAAGAGATTCTGAATTATGCTAGTCAAATCAAGAACTCAGTAAAAAATGAACTGGATAATAATATAGATAAATACAGAAACGAAGACAAGCTAACTGTTAAATTAGTCCTAAAGAATCAGCATTATAACTATGTTGATCGTGCGTGCAATGAAGCCCAAAAACGAATTTTCATGACTAGCGATCTAATAAACAGCACTCCCAAGCGACCAATTTACGATGCTATGAAGCATTCAACTGTGAAAAAATATTTATTTTACTCAACTAGGTCTAAGTATATCAAGCAGACAGAAATAGATGTCACAAGAACTACTCTAGATGAATTAGAATATCCTATTAGATTAAGGCAGTCACCTCATCCAAAAAAACATCATGCAAAAGTTCTAGCATGGGATAATAATGATGTCTTAATTACTAGCTTGAATTGGTTGTCTTCTAACGCTTCTATCAACTATGGTGAAGAATACCATGAGGTAGGCGTGCATATCCATGGATATGACGTTGCTACACAGTTTGTTGATAAATTTCGTTTAAAACCTTAATAGATAAAAGCTTATTCTTCGTCTCGCATTTCCCTTATCACGCGAGGTGCAATCAGCCTTTCAACAGGTACAGTAGTATTTATGCTAACTGCATTAATTATGCTAATTAATGCAGCTGTGTTTTCTGACAAGTGTTTTTTTAGGGTTTCTATTTCCTTATGAAGCTGAGCATTTTCGCTGAGAAAGGCCTCACGATTTTTGTCAACTTAACTGTATCTTGATTTAGCATATTTATATAGATCCGATAAAAGGCTAGTCTATAATGTAAAGTATCTGAGCTATTAAGAATGTTTTAACACACGATAAACGGTAGCTACCCCAACACCAACCGCCTTGGCTATCTCATCTTTTGTCATAGTGTTTTGACTATCTAATTCTAAGATACGTTTATGCTTTGCTATATTAGGCTTCTTACCTGAGGGCTTATAACCACTTCTAGCTAAACCCTGTTTGATCCGCTCTCTACGCTTGTCATTATCTAATTTAGCCATCGTAGCTAATAAGTCTATGAGCATGTTATTTACTACGTTTAGAATTTCACCAGTCATACCAACGTTGATTGTATGAGTAGTGGGCAGGTCTGCTACTACTAGCCTTAACCCTTTGTCTTTAATTCTTTGCTTTAAAATAGCAAAGTCATCCTGGGATAATCTACTCAATCTATCTACACTCTCAACAAGCAATATATCGTCTTGATTAGCATCAACAAGCAATTTAGTAAGCGCTGGTCTATCTAACTTAGTACCACTGTAATTTTCAACATACTCAGCATGGTCATCTTCATAGCTTTTGCTAAAGCTAATCAACTCAGACAAGGCTCTCTTAGCATCTTGGTCTTTAGTGCTCGCTCTTACATAAATTCTGACTGTCATAGCATTATCTTATCGTTTAGACTTGTAATTTAGCGTTTAAGGATAATACTATCGTTTAATATGTAAAACAAGACTAATGATAGATAAGTTATTGTTTAGAGGTTTTATGTTTTGGGTATAGGCTAATGATAGGGCAAAAGCGCGGCGACCAGTCCCATAATTCAAAAGCCTGTTATAGATAGTTCCATATTAACAGTCTATTTTGAGTAGTCTGTTAATAGGTTTGAAGGGTTAAATGGTTGGTTCCCTTGGGGTATACCCTACGATAACAGGAAAGCCATCGCGGATGACAAAACCTGTTTAGCTTTTAAACAAAACGGGTTTGTCGATAGTATGTAAGATAAGTTCGAAAAGTAACTGGAGTGTGAGACTATTCATACTGGGTCTGAATTAAAGTTTTATTGTGATTAATTTCTGCTCAATGTTATTCATTTGTCGCCACGATGAGTGATGGCGGCTTGTGATTTAGTTAGGAAAAATAATCTTGAGTAATAAGATACGTTTGTGGCATTTATAGCAGAGCTTGTTCTAGGCTTCTTTACTTACATTTTCCTGCAAGTTCTTTTTTAGTAAATGATCGAATATAAATGGGCCAAAAGGTAAGAGTGAGCCGAGTACGCCCGCAGGTATTGCCCAAAGAGGCATTTTCATTTTGATAGCTGAGCCTATAAGTATTATGATATAGGTAATAAACAACATACCGTGTGCCATACCGATGTATTTCACACCTTCTGGAATGTCCATCATATATTTTAGTGGCATGGCGATGAAGAGCAATAATAAGAAAGAGGTGCCTTCTAGATAGCCTATAGTCAGCTGAATGTAAAAATGTTATGGATTTAAACGCGCTACTGGTATAAATTTTACTTGCGTGCTGCGTTCCCAGAGGCTGCGCAAAATTCATCCCAGTAGTGCTATGACATTTTTAGAGTGTATCGACTATATAAGGGTAAGACTTTTTAACGCTGTCTCTTGTTTTTTTTCTAAGGCTGTGAATTTTTTCAATAGTTGGCTGAGTCTGTGACACTATATTTTCCTTTTGTTATTATCAATAAAGAATTTATGGATTATTCAATGTCTCTATAATAATGGCTCTACGCAGAGCTTTTAAGTATTGGGTTTTAAGACCTAAAATGAGTGAGTACCTATACCAGTCATACATTACCTTCCAGTTCACATTTTATAAACATACTCAAGTATAAAAAGTATTTTTCCGTATAGAGTGACTACGACGCTAGTTCATTTTGTTTGTGATAATCGGCATCAATGTGCTTATTTATTACGCTTACTTTCTAAAAATATCATGTCAATTATAATCAATGCGACACCGACACAGACACCTATATCTGCAACATTGAAAATAGGATAATTCCAGACATCAGCATAATGCACATGGATAAAGTCAACCACTTTACCAATTCTTAAACGATCGATTAAGTTGCCAATCGCACCACCGAGCATTAAGGCTAACCCCATGGACAATAGCTTGGCTGCACGTGGCGCTTTGATTAAATAAACCGTTAAAAAGATAGCCATTACAAAAGCTAAGCCTGAGAAAAACCATTTCTGCCAACCGCCAGCGTCGGCTAAAAAGCTAAATGCTGCCCCATAGTTATAAGCGAGTGTCCAGTTGAGAAATGGTTCAATGACCGGTACGGGGTCATTGAACGCTAATTTGGTTTGGGCCAACCACTTAGTCCATTGATCAAGTATTAATACCATTATCGCCAACAAATACCAGATAAAAGCGCGACTGCCATTGGCAACCATTTTTGGCATTTTATTCAACTTACCTTTAGGTGTTATCGAGTTGCCTGAGGTTACGTACATAGCTTTAGGCGTATGATTCATGGTTTTAGAGTCAATTGATTGATGAGTACTACTCACAGCTATAGGTACTTTATTGTCAGCAATATTAGTACTAGCCGATTCAACGCTATTCAATTTAGTACTATCTAATCTGTCGGTAGATTCAGTCATAGTTGTTTTCTTTATCTGTGTTTATACAATGAACAATGTTAAACGTATATGTTTTTAGTATACGACTATTAATAGCGCCACTTTTAAAAACGGCTCCACTTACCGCTCTGGTATTATGAAACTTACGGTAATAATTTTTTATTAGGGAATCTGTTGATTGATTTCAATATTAACCTGAGTCTGTTCAGCACTAATCACTATCGGATTACCCGATAAGTCGCCTGACTCTGCTATGGCATTACCGCTATGACTAATACGAGCAACGACTGCTAACTGAGTTTTGTCACTACGAGCTGAATTTAACGTGCGATCTGGCATCATCGCATCAAGATTGCTTAAGCGGATACTGGCCTCACCTTGCTCAATAACACTAATGGGTAAACGTTTGGCGGCAAACGGTGGACCTCCTTTAACGTCACGTATCGCAACAAACAACACATCATCAGCTTTCACTAACGGTAATAAATTAGCGTTAATTTTCACTGTCACGTCAATACCTTCTAGCGCTTGCTTTTCTTGCGTGCTAACGTAGTTGCTTAACTCATCTAAGCTTGCTAAAGCTTTAGTATGATCACCTGGTTTGGCCACAATGCTGCCTTGTAAGCGTTTAATCCAACCTTGCGCTTGGGCAAAGTTACTACTACGAGTCTCACCCATTGCCATGAGCATTTGAGCCCGTTCATGCTGCGGATTCTTAGCTAATATAGCTTGTAATACACGGCGAATATTGGCGTCTAACTGACCTTCATTAACGAAAAAGCTAGTCTGAGCATAAGTGGTGGCGATTTCTTCATTTTCAGGAGCTAAACGATAGGCACGAGATAAGGCTTCCAGCGCAGAATCAGTTGCCTCCATAGATAAGAAAAGCTCGGATAGGCGCATCCAGCGATTAGGATCATCAGCATTACGATGAACATTGGTTTGCATGGCGCTAATCAGTTGACGACCATCTTCAAACGCCCATGATGGCGGCTTGTCAATTTTAGCTGTCAATAGGTCGTCAGCCACTTGTCCTACTTTGTCCTCAGCTGTCCACAAATCAAACACGGGCGTACGATTGCCTATTAGTAAATACGCCATTGCAGCCAATATTGGGATCCAAGCTGCGACAATTAAACGGCTTTTGACATCAGGGGTGACCATAGGTGTTATCTGACGCTGCGCATCTAATAGCTGACGCTCAAGCTCCAGCTTTTGATTTTGATAATGGCTATTATTAATAGTACCGCTGTCTTTATCTGTTTGTAGCTCAGCTAAACGTTCGCGAAATACTGCAACATTAATATCTAGCAGTTGATTGTCTATTGGTTTGGACTGCAAACGCGGTGCTCGTAGCCATGGCATAATAGCAATCAGCGCAAATATAAGAGCAATCAGCAAGCTTAGAGTTACAAATAAGCCAAAAGTAGAAAATAGAGTCATTTTTTGTCCTCTAGGCTAGTAATGTCGTGGTCGACACTCTCAGCTTGCGATAATAGACGATCAAGCTCAGCCTTTTCCGTAGAGGTCAAGGCAGCAGTACTGTTCACTGTGACGCCGCTTTGACCACGGGCAACAACTTGGCGACGCTTACTTTGCCAAAACCAACCAATAATTAAGACGAGCAATAATAGTGGTGGAAAAAACCATAGGATCCATGTTGATGGTCGCATAGGCGGCTTGTAGCTAATAAAGTCACCGTAGCGCTCTTGCATATAGACGCGTATTTCAGCATCACTACGTCTATCTTTAATTAAATCATAGACTTTTTGCTTTAGATCCTGTGCAATCGGTGCATCAGAGGCTGCAAGGTTTTGATTTTGGCATTTTGGGCAGCGAAACTCTTCTATTAATCCACGATACTGAGCTTCTTGCTGTGGTGAGTCAAAATCGTATACGTCAATAGCTGCGTTTGCCGTCATGTTAAGCAGACACGCTAGTATTAAGCTTGCTAGTTTTAAAACTATATTGGGTTTTAGTTGAGGAGCTCTTATTCGAATAACGTTCATTTGCACATCTCCTCAACCTGAATGAGATCAGGACTATCGTTGTTCTTATTAGCCTCATTAAGTACGGTCAGGCACGGCTTAACACGCTGTTGCCAATTGGCTTCATTAACCTCACCAACAATATGCTGACGAATGATGCCATCTCCATCCACAACAAAGGTTTCGGGCGCACCAGTTATGCCTAAGTCTAGAGCAAACTGACCCAATGAATCCTGAATAGACATAGAAAATGGATCACCGCCTCGGTTTAAGTAACTGAGCGCATTACCAATCTCATCCTTATAATTCACACCAACGATATCAACGCCGCGCTCTTCTAGTTGCATTAAAAACGGATGCTCAATAACGCAAGTTGGGCACCATGAGCCCCAAACATTAAGTAAAAACGGCTTATCCGGCAAATTATCATTGGTGATAGTACGGGTAGTATCTGCTAATAACGGCAGCTCAAAGGTAGGAACCGGACGCTCAAGAGCGGTATTGGTCACAATGTCTGTTGGTTTACCTAAGCGCATGTACAATATAACTACCAAACCAAAAAAGAGGATAAGCGGAACTAAGAACCATAGCTTCGTCTGCTTTTTTTTCATTGTCTTTGGGTTACGCTGCTTACTGTTTTGGCTATCTTTTTGCTCAGGAGTATTATTCGACATAGTCATTTATTTCTCCTTTAGTGTCGACATCGTCGATGCTGAGATTGCCTGTTCAATAGCTACCTCATTGACTCCATCAGTAGCCAGATCACCAGTAACTAGCAATGGAGCTTTAACTTTTTTGATGCGGTATCGTTTATCAAGCATGCTAATTAATCCACCTAGAGCCATGATAATTGCCCCTAACCAAATCCAGCGAATTAATGGTTTTACATAAATCCTTAATGCCCATTGGTTACTACCATCGGCAATAGGTTCGCCCAGTGCGACATAAACATCGCGCATAAGATTGGGGTCAATAGCGGCCTCAGTTGTTGGCATAGTGCTGATAATATACGTACGTTTTTCAGGATATAGCGTTGCCACTTCTTGGCCATTCTTAGTCACTACAACCTCAGCTTGCGTTGCATCAAAGTTACTCCCCTTTATTTCAAAAAATTCAGTTACTTCAAAATCGTAACCTTGAACATTGACTGTATCGCCAATACCCATTGCTACGTCACGCTCAATACTCAAGCTACTAGTAAAGGCTATGCCAATGACAGCAACCAATACGCCAATATGAGCAGTCTGTTGACCCCAATAGCTCAGACGCAACTGCCGCAAACCGTTAAAAAGATTAGGCGCATTCTTAGTTTTATCTTTAAAATCAACTGCCATCCATAGCAGTACCCAAAAGCTAACGGCTAAAGTCACACCAATATTAAGCATAGACGATGGATTAACAAAGTAAGTAATAATGGCGGCTAATACTAAGCTACTAACGGCGATGACCATGCCTATACCCAGTAGTGGACGGGTGTCTTTTTTCCAGCGAATATTTGAGCCCATACCCATAGCTATTAATAACAGCCACGTTAAAGGTACAAATAATGCATTAAAATAAGGAGGGCCGACGGACACTTGTCCTAAACCAAAGGCATCAGCGATAATAGGATAGAGGGTGCCGAGCAACACCACTAAGGTTGCAATCAAAATGATGGCGTTGTTGATCACTAAAAAGGACTCACGTGAAATCAGCTGATATTGACTTTCAACGGTTAAACGCCAACCGCGAACGGCAAACATCAATAGACCACTACCGATGATAATGCCAAGAATAGCTAAGATAACCAAACCACGCGTCGGATCAGCGGCAAACGAATGCACTGAGGTAAGGACTCCAGAGCGTACCAGGAACGTGCCAAGCAAGCTTAAGGCAAAGGCGAAAATAGCCAGCATGATGGTCCATGCTTTAAACACCCCGCGCTTTTCAGTGACTGCTAATGAATGCAGCAATGCTAAGCCGACAAGCCAAGGCATAAACGAGGCGTTCTCTACCGGATCCCAAAACCACCAACCGCCCCAGCCAAGCTCGTAGTAGGCCCACCACGAGCCCAGTGCAATACCAATGGTCAAAAATCCCCAAGCCGCCAGCGCCCATGGACGTGACCAGCGTGTCCAAGCAGCATCTAAACGCCCTTCCCACAATGCCGCCATACAAAATGCAAAAGGCACTACCATACCCACATAGCCCATATATAACATGGGCGGATGAATAATCAGACCGAAATCTTGTAGGACAGGATTTAAATCAGCGCCATCGACCGCTAGATTGGGTAAGGTACGCTCAAACGGTGACGAGGTAAATATCAGCATTGTTAGCATCATTAACTGTACACCGGCCAAAATAACTAATACCCGCGCACGCATTGATAACGGCAAGCCGCGACTAAAGTATGATACCAGTGCACACCATGTGGCCATGATGGTCATCCATAGCAGCAAAGAGCCCTCGTGTCCGCCCCATGTCGCCGATAACTTATAGTACCAAGGCAACAGCGTATTGGAATGCTGCGCGACGTAACTGAGGCTAAAATCATTATAATAAAAACCTGCTATCAAAGCGCCAAATGACGTTATCATGGCGGCAAACTGTGCCCAAGCTAAGCTAGGGGCTAGTCGTTGCCAAGCAACTTGGTTACGAATAACACCAATAGTTGGCAGAATTACCTGCAATAACGCCAATACAAAAGCGGTAAGCAAGGCAAAATAGCCCAATTCTGTAATCAACATACGGTCTAACCTTATTTACTCTAATGCGGTTGCAGTTTACTGTAGCGGTGGAATTTTTATTATTAGAACCCACCCCCGAAATCTGCTGCTATCTCTAGTTTTTAATTGATTTCGAAGGGTTTTATTTAACTACTTTAGGCGGAGTTACCAGTGGAGGCGCGCCTTTAAAGCGCAGTAAACGTAACGCATTGAGAGTAACGAGCACTGTTGCTCCAGCATCAGCTAGAACCGCAATCCATAGTCCAGTAATGCCGAATACGGTCGTGATCAGAAAGACGCCTTTGAGACCTAAAGCGAAAATGACGTTCTGATGAATGTTGCGCATGGTGGCACGCGAAAGTGCAATCAGATGGGCCATGTCTGTAACACGACTTTTTAATAATGCGATATCGGCCGTCTCAATGGCCACATCGGTACCACCACCCATCGCGATGCCAACATCAGCGGTTGCTAGTGCTGGCGCATCGTTAATACCATCACCCACCATCGCTATTTTTCTGTTATTCTTCATCTCGTTAAGCAAGCGCAGTTTGTCCTCAGGCAACAGCTCAGCTTCCCATTCCACGTCTAAATTACTGGCAAGTGCTTGAGCGGTTAAGCGGTTGTCGCCTGTTAGCATGACGGAGCGCACACCCATCGCTTTAAGTTGAGCCACACCTTCATGAGCGTCGTCTCGTAACTCGTCTCTTAGTGCGACCAATCCAAGCACTTCTCGACTTTGCTCATCGAAAAGAACTGAGACGGTCTTGCCCTCATTTTGCAGCGCCTCGATTTGTGCCTGTTGCTCGGCTGAAATTGATGCCTCATCTGCGGCATAAACAGGCGAACCGATAGCTAGCGCGCGCCCAGCGATAGTTGCGTGTACCGCTTTACCCGCAGTAGCAGAAGCTTTAGAAGCCACAGGTATGACAACTTTGGCGGCTTTGGCATGACTGACAATAGCTTCAGCAAGCGGGTGACTAGAACCTGTCTCCACACTGGCAAAGAGCGCCAATACCTTATCTTTACCTTGAGAACCCTGATCCTGAGAATCCTGACCTTGAACACTTGAATACTCTTGTGTAATGTCAACAACATCGGTCACGCGTGGTTTGCCTTCAGTTAAAGTGCCTGTCTTGTCAAAAGCGACTGTCTTCACTTGGCCGATGGTTTCTAAAGCACTACCGCCCTTGATCAGCAAGCCGCGGCGCGCACCGACCGCTAGACCAGAGGCGATAGCAGCTGGTGTTGAGAGCACAAGAGCACAAGGACAAGCGATCAATAATAAGGCTAGACCTCGATATAACCAAGTTGACCAATCTCCGCCCATGGTTAACGGTGGGACGATGATAATTAGGGCGGCAATAGCCATCACAGCCGGTGTATAGTAACGACTGAATTTCTCAATAAAACGGGCAGTGGGTGCTTTGGAAGCTTGCGCTTGCTCTACCAAATCAATAATGCGCGAAATAGTGTTATCGGCGGCTGTCTTTTCTACGCGCACTTGGAGCACACCATCGATGTTAATTGACCCTGCAAATACATTGTCACCCATCGTCTTGGCAACAGGAACAGACTCTCCCGTCACGGGCGAATCATCAAGGCTGGACGCACCTTGAACAATGGAACCATCAGCAGATACCCTATCTCCAGGACGCACCAGCACAAGGTCATTCACTTGTAGTGAAGTCGCTGGAACGTTACGCTGCCCACCTTGAGCATCAAGTAAAATCGCACTTTTCGGAACCAGCGATGATAAGGCTCTGATGCCAGCGCGAGCGCGATCAGCAGCGATACTCTCAAACAGTTCACCGATTGAGAACAAAAAGACAACCGCTGCGGCCTCTTCAGCTTCACCAATGATAAGTGCGCCAAGCACGGCGACGGACATCAGCGTTTCAATTGAAAAGAATGAACCTGTTTTAGCCAGTGCTAAGGCTTTGCGTGCAAATGGAAAAACGCCTACAATCACAGCGATGGCAAACACCCATATCCCATAAGCGGGGAACAGTAGTGACAGTGCATAAGCGCTGCCCATCAAAATACCGAGACCAACAACCTGTTTGCCTTTTTGAGTTTGCCACCACCGCTTATCCTGCGGAGCCATCTGATTGTCGCTGTCAATATCAATAGCCGATACAGTTTGTTGACCAGTATTGGCAGATATACCGAACCCTAGGCTTTTGATGGTTTTTTCAATATCACTAGCCTGAGTCGGCGCATCAGGGGCCAAGCTTAGCTCTAGCGTTTCTGTAGCAAAATTTAGCTCAACATCAGAAACCCCAGGCATACGTTTCAAAGCTGTTTCAATCTTGCCGATGCAACTGGCACAGTCCATACCTTCAATATGATATTTCATAATAATTTACCCTTTGAATAATGGTATTATGAACCCTCTAGTGGCTTTAGAGTCAAGGTTGTCTATCTACAGTTTTGTAAATTCAATTTCTCTAGCGCCAGTCTTTACAGCCACTTTAATTATTTAAATCATAGAGGTTATTATGACAATCAAAATTGGTGAGCTCGCTAAACGCACAGGTGCCACAGTGGAAACCATTCGCTATTACGAAAAGGAGCACTTATTACCTGAGCCTTCTCGCAGCGCAGGGAATTATCGTTTATATAATGAAGAGCACATTGAGCGTCTACAATTTATCCTACACTGCCGTACGCTTGACATGGCTCTAGACGAAGTACGAATCTTACTTGAGTTTTGGGAGGAACCTGATAAAGACTGTGGTGATGTGAGCTCCTTACTAGATAAGCAAATTTATGCTGTAGAAATACGAATGGAAGAACTGATGCACTTAAAGCAGCACTTGACTGTTTTGCGCCAGAAATGTGCAAGTAGTGCACCAGCGGTATCATGTGGGATATTAAAGGCTCTTGCCGATAATTCTTGTCATGAGTAATGATATTAGTAGTGTTCATTTCTGACTGATCAAATCATGAAAGGTTAAATACACCCTGATGTTAAGCACAAAAAAACCCAGCAATGATATTAAGATCACTACTGGGGTTGGAGGAAATAATAACTATGTTGTGCTGACTTATCAGGTCTTATTTATCATTCATAGCAAGGTAGATATTTCGATCTGATGCGGATGCGTCATCCACGTATTTTGAATCACGCCATGTGGTATAAGCATAGACACCACTGTATGGGCTGATGCTGTTCTGACGGAAATCAGAAATCCAGTTTTCGCCATCAAAGATTTGGATATGGCCATGTGGACGCTTTGATGAGCGATCATAGACAATAACATCACCTACTTGGGTTGGCATATCATTACTGATTTTGCTAAAACCTGCTTTATCAAGCGTGCCACGAGTGGCGTACTGATAGGCTGAAGGATTGGGGGTGAACTCATAACCTGCTGATTGTAGTGCTTTACGTACGTAACGGGCACAGTATCCAGAGCTACCAGATAGAGCCACTCGTGAAGCACGAGCAGCAGCGATAGCGGGGGCTGAATTGCTATCAGGAACTGTATTGACTTGCTGCTGTTGTTTTTCAGCGTATAAGCGGCTGTTTAATGATGAAAGCCGACTCTCTTTTTGCTTAGCCTGCGCACTTAGGTTGCTAATAGCTTGACTGATTTCGTCATTACTAGAAACATAAGCACCACTGCTAGTGCTATAGATGTTTTTTGATGAACCGTAGTTTGATGCCACAGAAGTATTGGTGATGGTATTATTTGTTTGAGAGATTGTGATAGCAGCACCACTCGTTTGTGCTATGCCCATACCCAGTACTGACAAAATCAATAAAGCCTGTTTCATAAATCTAATACCTACGGTTAATTCAAAATGGTCTGTTATCAACAACAGCGCAGTCAATTAAATTTCAACAACTCAAGTATATATACGTCATAGTGACTGATACTTCTGCTGCATATTATTCATATAAAAAATGATTATTGGCGATCACAGCACATCATTGAAGTCTTACGAAGCTGTTGCAAATCAAGCTGCTGGCCAAAACACAAAGCCGACTTTAGCATAGGCTGTTTAGCCTGTCATCACCCTTAAAAACCCCAAAAATACTTTTTTGATGTTGAAAAAATTGCTAATATTCCACATTTTACAATGTAAGTTTGTGTAACATATACAGAATATAGCTGACTAAATTGACAACAATTTCTACTGTTTTATAAGCAAAAAAACGTCTGAGGGTTAAATCTAAATTATAGATTTAACCCTCAGACGTTTTTTTATTGGATGAAGTAATTACCCTATATAGGGTCTAACTAATTATTAAGATAATATAATAATTTATAATATTAATATAGATGTTAATTCCCTACTGGCTTATGTAATATTACGTAATTGTTTCGATACATCCTGTATATTCTTGTATTAACCCTTAATTATTTATCTATTTTAAGGGTTAATAACCGATAAATCCGCTTACATTGTCATCAAAAGTTACAAATTCAAAGTTATTTTTGCTTTTAAAGTCGCAATAGCTAATGATTTTTTTGATGAAGAATCATTTTATAAGCAATAGAACAGTCTTATACCTGCCTCATTTACTTTTAACGCTAACACTATAATCAAAGTATTCTTAACTGCTAACACACTATAATTGCTGCTCTACCGATTCAATATCAGCATAAACTTGGGTCGTCCCGTCTTTATTGAGCTGCATAACCTGATAGGGCATGAATTTATTTTGATACTCCATACCTGGGCTACCAACAGGCATGCCAGGTACGGCAAGACCCATAGCTTGTACTGGCGGATTTTCTAAGAACTGCGCCATATACTTAGCAGGTACATGACCTTCAAAGACGTAATCATCAGTAGTGACTACAGTATGGCAAGAACGCATCTCAGTTGGAACGCTGTAGCGCTCTTTAAATACGGCTAAGTCCGCAACATCTTGCGCGGTTGCACTTAGACCATTATCTTCTGCATGACTTATCCATTCTTTACAGCAGCCGCAATTGGCATCTTTATAGACCGTAGCTGAGACGTTTTTTAGTAGGTCTGGTTTACTTACTGACCTTGTCATCATGTGAGCACTTTTAGCGTTTGGTTCATCTTCCTTTAAAGTGATAGCTGTTGCATTTTCGGTTGTTACTGATGTTGTGTTTGCATCAGATACGCCACTACTCGGTTGGCTACAAGCAAATAGTGATGAGGCGGCAAGTAACACCAGCGTACCACGCAACCCCTTAGACAGATGACGATTGAATATAAGACTGGATTTTATTTTTAAGGGGGTCATAGTGCTCTCTCATGTACTGTAGATATTGTGAGCTATAGAAGGTCAAGTAACACTTCATATCGTTTGGTAATGTAGCATAATAACCCATCAAACGGGGTACGTAAATTTATACATTGAGCAGTGCGGACTGGTATCATAAGCAGTTTTTATTTTGAAATGCTGCCTGTAGTATTAACGGGTCTATCTGAGTTTTGGATTTTGATTAAAAATTCAAGGCTCATAATTTTGGATAATTTGCGATGCACCTGTCTACTATTAGTCTACAAAAGCGTTTGAGTACTCACTTAAATCAATTACCGCTATGGCTTACGCTAGTAGCAGCATGGCTTGCAGGGGCTATTTTTTTATTTGCATTATCGCCTTATGGGTTCTGGCCGCTAGCAATAGTGTCACCAGCGATTTTATATGCGCTGTTGGTGCCAAATATGAGTGGTCGTCGCGCTTTTATTATCGGTGAAGCTTACGGTATGGGGCTATGGTGCGTCGGCGGCTTTTGGCTCTATACAGCTATCCATGATTATAGCGATACTCCAACGTGGCTCGCATTGATTATGATTGGATTGATGGGTCTCGGTATGGGACTGTTTCATGGATTTTTAGCACTAGCCTTTAACCGTATGGTAGGCAAACAACCCTTTTCATTTGCTGCTCTTTGGGTGCTACAAGAATGGTTAAAAACTTGGTTATTCACAGGCTTTCCGTGGCTGTTTGTTGGTTATGCGTTTACTGAAGAGTATTGGTTATCGTCCTTAGCACCCGTTGCTGGTGTTTTTGCCGTCTCTTTTGTTGCCATACTATTGGCTGCAAGTTTAGTAGAGCTACTGCTTCGACGCAGTAGTTATGCCGTCGTTTCTGTACTGTTATTAGCCATTAGCACATCATTATGGCTGGTCAATCCGCAATGGACAAAACCTAAGGGCACACCTGATCTGTCAGTGTCATTGATTCAAGGTAATATTTCACAAGATATAAAGTGGCTGACGCAATATCAAGTAGAAACGCTAAAGATTTATGCGAAGTTAACGCGCACTGAGTGGGGACGTGATGTGGTGGTGTGGCCTGAATCATCTATTCCGATGTTTCAGGATGAGGCTGCGGGCTTTATTAGTGAAATGATAGAAATGGCCAATGCGACCAATACGACATGGATAACTGGTATCCCTTATAAGGATAAAGCGGCATTCAATGCCAGTACGGATAAGTATCCCCCATTTTACAATAGCGTGATTGCTCGAGGTGTAGAAGCGGAAGGCCTATACAAGAAGCAGCGTCTAGTGCCTTTTGGAGAGTATATTCCATTTGAAGGCGTGCTCGATATTTTCCCAAGTTTGGCCGGTAGTCAGGATATTAAGAGCTATAGTCGTGGTAGTGATCAGCAGTCACCGCTAAAGGTGCGTGAACACAATATAGGGACGGCTATCTGTTATGAGGTAGCTTATCCAGATACCACGCGTAAAAATGCCATCGATACTGACTTTTTGTTGACCGTCTCTAACGATGCCTGGTTTGGCACTTCAGCAGGACCATTGCAACATTTGCAAATGGTACAAATGCGCGCGCTTGAGAACGGGCGCTGGTTTATTCGAGCGACCAATACTGGTGTTACCGCTATCATTAACCATAAAGGTCGTATTGTAAAACGCGCACCGCAGTTTGAGCGTACTGTACTACGTGGTGAGATACAGGCACGGGTTGGTAACACGCCCTTTATGCTTATGGGAAATTATCCTATCTTGATAATAATAACCCTGTTATTACTAATAAGCTATTTTGGCAAAGGTCTAACCACACTTAGAAGACGAGGGTAATAGTAAACTTAATCATAATAATTTAATCAGCGTAAGTTTTTTATTTTTTCTAGGTAACGTCCTAACGCACGTAAATATAAAAGTTTTAAACTATTGACCCCTGCCGTCAAATCCGTATACATAAACTTGGGAGATTTTAATTACGCAGCTTGACGATAATAATCAAACCACACCTGTCTTGGCGATTGATAGCCCAAACCCTTTTGAATCCTCGTCTGATTGTAGTACAGCTCGATATAACTGATAATATCATTGATGGCTGTGAACCTTGTTTTATAGTCTTGATGATATACCAGCTCATTCTTTAATGTGCCCCAGAAGCTTTCTATCGGAGCGTTATCGAAACAGTTGCCTTTGCCGCTCATTGAGCCTATAAATTGATGCTGCTTAATGGTCTTGTGGTAGGCGTGACTGCAATACTGACTGCCTCTGTCTGAATGAACGATTAGCCCTTTGCTTGGACGTTTACTCTTGATGGCCATATTTAGTGCTTTGCAAACTAAATCTGCGGTCATACGCTTGTTAATAGCGTAACCGACAAGCTCTTTGGTGTATAAGTCTTTGACCCCTGCTAAGTACAGCCAACCCTCATTCGTCCAGATATAGGTGATGTCGCTGACCCACGACTCGTTAGGGCGCTTAGCATCAAACTTCTGATCCAGTACGTTTGGATAGACCAGCTTGTTGTGATTGGAGTCGGTGGTGACTTTAAAGCGCTTATGACGACGACATTTAATGCCGTGTTGCTCTTTGATGCTTCTTACCATATACAGGCTAATGTTATGGCCTTGCTCGCTTAGATGAGCATGCAGTCGATCTGCGCCATAACGTTCTTTCGTTTCATTGTGAGCCGCTTTAACCAGTAATTCAGACTGGTTGCGATGTATCTGTTGGTCGCTGAGATCACGACTTAGCCAGTCGTAATAGCTTGATGGCTTAACCCTTAACACACGGCACATAGTGGTGATGCGAAAGAGGAACTGGTTGTCTTTGATAAAGGCGTACCTGACTAGCTGTTTCTCGCGAAGTACGCCGTCGCCAACTCGAGCATAGCTCTCCCCTTGCGTCGGGGCGAAGCAGTGCTTCGCTTTATCCCTCCTCATTTAGTATTTCGCGTTCCTCTTCAGCCACTTTGAGCTGCCGCTTGAGCTGCTTTATTTCTTGAAGAGCACTCATAAGTTCAGGATCGTATTGCTCTGTGCCGACAAGCTTGCCTTGATTGGCTTTGTTATGCCAATTTGATAGCGTTTGCATGGCAATGCCAAGCTGCTTTGCAGTGGCTGAGATATTGCCATTATTGTCTGATATCTTCTTGACGGCCTCGGCTTTAAATTCGTCACTGTAGGTTCTTACTTTCTTGGTCATGATAAACTCCGATTAATACGCTTAGTTTACCAAGTTTATCTCTACGGTTTCTTCAGCATAGCTCATGAGTTACAATGTGGCTTATCCCGAACTGGGGTTGTAAATAGACAAGTCCATACAGACAGTGAATTGGTCAATTCGAATATTGGAAATAATAGGTAGCCCTTCATGTCCCTTAAGAGCGCAGAAAAGTCTCCGTCATTAACGCAAAATAAATCGTCGAAAAAATCTTATCTGTTGGCGTTCGCTTTCAGCGCGGGTTCATTATTGACAGGGCTAGCAGCGACTGGGCTGACGGCCGTGCCAGTGGCATCGCAAGCGGCAGGATTGGGCGATTTGTTTAGCAGTGATAAAAGCGCGACCCAACCGAAATTTTTGCCCGTTAACGAAGCGTTTCAAGTCAGCAGTAGCAGCAAACCGACCAATAATGGCACGCGCTTAGCCATTAACTTTGACATTACGCCTGAGCACTATGTTTATAAAGACCAAATTAAGCTAACGCTGCCTGCTGGCGTGAGTGCCGCACCTTTTAGCTTTAGCCAAAAGCCTATCTCCATAGATGATCCGACCTTTGGGCAAGTATTGGTATTTGACCAAGCCAATATGGTTGCTACTACCATTTTGAGTAGTAGTAATGGCAAGGCGATAAATAATGCCGCTGTAACGATAGGTTGGCAAGGCTGTGCCAAAGCGGGTCTATGCTATCCACCGGAGAAAATAAAAACCACAGTCAATATTGCTGCTGCGTCACAATCGGCAGCCAATAGTTCAAGTAGTACTGCTACAGTTTCTGCGAGCAATAACAGCAATGTAGAAACTGCGCAAGCCTCTACAGATGGGACAGATATCGATAGTATTGCTACAGAGCAAACTACGCCAGATGACGAGGTGATTGATTATGCATTGTTAGATGACGAAGCGTTAGATGACGAAGCGTTAGATGCAGAGCTTGGTGCAATCAATACCATCTCTGGCGCCGATGAAGAGGTTGTAGGCGATAATGTCACAAGTGAAGCAGCGAACAATGACGCTGTCATAAATAATGCTGCTGCAACAAACAATACCGTTGTCGTTGATAACGCCATTAATAGTGACCCTTTTGGCTTAGCTTCGCATCCGTGGTTGGCATTGGTGTTATTGTTCTTGGCAGGGTTGGTCTTGGCATTGACGCCATGCGTGTTACCGATGCTACCGATTGTTGCCAATATCGTCGCGCGTGAAGACAATCCAACGGTAAAACGCGGTGTTATTTTAACGACCAGCTACGCTATTGGTGTTGCCATCGCTTATGGTATTTTAGGCGCGGTCATTGCGGTATTTGGCGAATCGTTAGGCATTATCGGTTGGCTACAAAATCCGATTATTTTAATTGGGTTTGCCATCGTTTTTGTCTTATTAGCCCTTTATATGTTGGGCGTATTTAGTATTCGTCTGCCAAGATTCATCAGTAGTAAAATGCAGGGTTTAAGCCAAGCAGGGGATAGCAAACTTGGTAGTACGGGCGGCAGTTTAATTGCGGGATTCTTATCGGCGCTCGTGGTATCGCCTTGTGTTTCGGCGCCCTTATTTGGGGCGCTGCTTGCTGTATCAACGATTGGAAGTCCGCTCCTTGGCTTTGCCGCTTTATTTATGCTCGGTTTTGGTTTATCGGCGCCGCTTATCTTAATTGGCGCGACCCAAGGTAAAATCATGCCAAAAGCAGGCGAGTGGATGCATTGGGTCAAGCAGGGCTTTGCTTTGTTGCTTTTTGCCGTGGCATTGTTATTAATTGAACGCGTCTTTATCTCGCCTGTGATGCTGATGGTTTGGGCGCTGTGGTTTATGGTCGTGGCGATGTGGGCGTGGAGCTGGCTAGGCAAAGGTCGGATGCTGACCCAAGCGCTAGGCTTAATCGCTGGTATTTGGGCGACGTGTTTAATCGTCGGCGCCGCATTGGGCAATGACGACAGCTTGCATCCGCTTGCCTCCCTAACTGCGGTTCCGGTGCTGCAGACAACTGCTGATCAACCAGCCATGAGTAATGCAACAGATAAAACTGTTACTACGCTGGCTGAGCTAGACACTATTGTCGCCGCCAATCCTAAAGTGCTGGTCTTTATCACCGCCGAATGGTGTATTGCATGCCGGATTATGGATAAAAACTTATTTCATAATCGTCCTGCGCAAATGCAAGATTGGCAATTGGTCAAACTTGATATCACAGAGACTACAGCGGATTCAAAAGCAATCTTAGCGCGTTATAAATTGTTTGGTCCGCCAGCATTGCTGTATTATCAAGACGGGCAATTGGTCAATCAACAAGTGGGTGAAATCGGGCGCGCAGCGTTTGAGCAAACCTTAACCGCGCTAAATTAATCGTTTAAATGTAGATAAATTCCACATCATTTCTACCCATTAAAAAGCCAACGTCCTTTGATAATAGGACGTTGTCTTTTTCAATCTTACTAAATAGCTTTTTTAATATAGACGCTAAATCCTTGGTTTAACGTTATTTATTACTATTTATTTAACTACTTACCTTATTATTTACATCAGTATTTACTCGCAATAACGCTAGGGTGTGTTGACAATTACCGTAAATGGATAATCGTCGCTGCTAAATAGATATTAGCAGCAAACGACTCATCCGTTTTTTCAGCACGCATGGCAATTTTCTTGAAATCTTTCAGCTTACAGAAGAAGTTCTCGATTAAGTGACGCCACTTGTACATTTCTTTATCGAAATCTCGTTGCTTTAAACGAGAGCGTTTAGGGGGTATGACCGCTTTGCTACCACGCTCTTCTAAGTCTAGCAGTAGCCAATCCGTGTCAAAGGCTCTATCAGCAAGCAATGCACCAAACTCTTTGTCTTTAATTAAAGGTTTAACGCCAGCCATGTCATGCTGTTGTCCTTTCAATAAAGTAAAATCAACAAGGTTGCCTAATGCATCAACCATTGCCATGATTTTAGTGGTCATACCGCCTCTTGATTTGCCAATTGCCTGATGACAAGCCCCCCTTTTGCGCCTTGTCCATGACGATGTACCTTAACAATAGTGCCATCAATCATGGCATACTCTAAATCTGAGTCATTCAGAGCATTAAATAGCTTGCTGAATCTATCGCTTTTTACCCATCGACGGTAGCGCTTATAAACACTGTTCCAGTTACCAAATTCAGGGGGTAAGTCTCGCCACGGACTACCTGTTCGGACAATCCATAGAACAGCTTCGATAAATAGTCGATTATTTACCGCTGTTCTACCAACATCGGTCTCTTTACCTGCACAATACGGTGCTATCTTTGCCCACTGGGCATCACTTAGGGTTAATCTAGTCATAACACTATGATTATCAATTATTCTATATATGTCAACACACCCTAGTATTTGTGTCATCGTTACGATAATGATTCGTTTATAAAAGATTCGGCTAAAATACTGTCACCTGAAACGTAATCAATATTTTTCTTACTTAAACAGAATATATTAAAGGAACTTTGATAACAGACCATTTTTATTTGGCAAGGTTATTACAGATCCTCAAAATAATTTTGAGTATTTGAGTATTTGAGTATTTGAGTATTTATTTAGCTATACAGCTATCAAATGACGCGAGCACTTAGCTGTAGCTTGTATTTCAGAATAACTACGCCCAGATTTCAGAAGGCTAGCGATAATCTTACGCTTCTCGGTATCTTTCCTACGTCCTGAATATTTACTTTCTACCTTAGCACGAGAAACACCTTACATCTGACGGTTACGTCGATCTTCATAGTCCTTTCTAGCAATAGCAGCGAGCATATAAAGCATCATCGAATTGATGGCCTGTAATACGCTGCTCATAAATTCAATGCTGCTATCAGATTGAGGCGTTATATAAGAGGTCGGTAGCTCTTCTGATACTACCGCCAGCTTCTTTTCTAATAGCATTCTTTTGAGAGTATCCCAATCAGCTTGGTTTAAACGTGCTAAGCGGTCAATCTGCTCAACCAAATTATATCGCCTTCATGGGCATCATTTATCAGTTACATTAACTGTGGACATATTAAAGTTGCGTCTGACTCGTTTTCAACATAGAAGGCGGCAATTTTGTGACCATGATCAGCAGCAAACTATATGAGCTCACTTTTGGCACGCTTGGCATCTTGATCTTTGATTGGCGCTCTATGCTCTGATAAACATAAACACCTAAAATAGTCTGTTATAAGTAGTTCCATTATTGCAGTCTATTATAAGTAGACTATTAATTGATTAAGAGACCTGTTTTGATAGTGCCCCTGGGGTATGGCTTTTGAAACCATTTTTCTTTATATTGTCACTTAGACAGGCTGGGCATTTGATGTATAGTGTCATTTGCATTTCACTATTTATCAATTTCTCAGCCTGTTTTTTTTCAGCCTACTTTTTGAACCACCACCCGGATATAAATGTAACTATGAATAAAACAACTTTTAAAATATCGAAGATGGACTGCCCTTCGGAGGAAAACCTAATCCGAATGAAATTAGAGGGCCACTCGAATATTGAACATCTTGAGTTCGACATTCCTAACCGTCAATTAACTGTGTTTCATCATGACAATATAGAAGGGATAGAGACTGCTATTCATGACCTAAAATTAGGAGACACCCTACTCTCGACCGAAACCATTGACCCCTCTGATCCCAACAATAATTTTAAAATTGATGCTGACTCTAGTCACAAAAAAGATGCTGAGCAAAGAAAGCTACTATGGATAGTGCTGGTCATTAACTTTGCTTTCTTTATTATTGAAATGAGCACGGGACTGATTTCTCGTTCGATGGGGTTGGTCGCCGACAGCTTAGATATGTTAGCAGATAGCTTGGTGTACGGAATTAGCTTATTTGCGGTCGGTGGAACGGTCATTAAGAAAAAACGGATTGCTAGAATTGCCGGATATTTTCAAATTACGCTAGCGATTCTTGGTTTTTTAGAAGTACTAAGACGTTTCTTTGGCAATGAGCAGTTACCTGACTTTTCTACCATGATAGTCATATCGATTCTTGCGCTAATTGCAAACTTGATTTGCCTCTATTTACTACAAAAATCGAAAAGCAAAGAAGAAGAAGCCCATATGCAAGCCAGTATGATTTTCACTTCAAACGATGTGATTATCAATTTAGGGGTAATTGTTGCAGGGATTTTGGTTAATTGGTTACACTCTAGTACGCCTGATTTGATTATTGGTAGCATCGTATTTGCTTTAGTTATTCAGGGCGCCTTTAGAATATTGAAGTTGAGTAAGTAGCCAAGCCTAATAACTGAAGCAAATAGCTCAAGTAAGTAGCTTAATTAAACCGCTAAGTGTAAAGTAACTGGGTTTGAAGCAAATAAACATCATAAGGATATGAGACCTCAAGCAATGATTGAACAAACTTTAAATCTAGTCACCACCAAAGACCATCAGCAAGTTGCCGTTTGGCGAATAATAGATGATGAAGTCTTTGATAAGAATCTGGTGGTGGTCAACTAATTTAGGACACTAATAAAATTCAAACCTACATCGCCATTACTTATAACCCTGAGTCGAGAACGGATAATAATTATAAGCGTTGGGGCAACTTTTATGACCGCCAAGATCTGTTAGTAGGTGACGAGTTGTGTCAGGTGGTTAATTTTCAGAGACCTTCCTAAATTTTGTGTAAGTATTTAATCTAAACGTCAGTTACACAGAATCTGGGATGGTCTCTTCAAGTCCTCACTAGCGCACCGATCATAGATAGAATATCTATGGTAAGTACATCATGAAGTACACTGTGGCTATCTCAGCAAGTTGAAACCTTAATACCATTAGCTCACAGCCAAAGATTCAAGTCCTCACTAGGGAACCGCGCATTCTGCGCATAAAGCTGCATTATGGTAAATGGTTTTAGATAGAATGATTCGGTTTCATTGGATCCATTGGGGCATAGCCTGTTGATAAGTTATTAAGACAATTAGTTGTTACGAACAGGTTTGTACAATTGAGCCTTGAAACTTTATAATGCTCAATGAAATCATGAGGTAAAATGTGTTGTGATCACGGGCAATAAGAAATTACCTCACGAGAAAAGTATACAGTCCAATTAAGGTTATTGAATGAAACAATATCTAGATTTATGTCAACGTATAGTTGATGAGGGTGTATGGGTCGAGAATGAACGGACTGGAAAACGCTGCTTAACCGTTATTAATGCTGATTTAAACTACAATGTAGGAGCTAATGAGTTTCCCTTAGTAACTACTCGAAAGAGTTATTGGAAAGCAGCTATCGCAGAATTATTAGGGTATCTACGTGGTTATGATAGCGCAGCTCAGTTTCGAGCTATTGGATGTAATACATGGAACGCTAATGCCAATGAAAATGAAGCTTGGTTAGCTAATCCTTATCGTAAAGGTGAGGATGATATGGGCCGAGTATATGGTGTACAGGGCCGCAGGTGGCGTAATTCAGTAGGAGAGGAGTTTGACCAGCTTCGTAAGATTTATGATAACTTGCGGAACGGTATTGATGATCGAGGTGAAATCCTAACTTTCTATAATCCAGGTGAGTTTCATATGGGATGTTTACGTCCTTGTATGCATACTCATACATTTTCGTTGTTAGGTGGCAAGCTTTATTTGACTTCATCACAACGTTCCTGTGATGTGCCATTAGGTCAAAATTTCAATCAAGTCCAGGTTTTTACTTTATTGGCTTTAATGGCTCAAATTACGGGGCATGAGGCTGGAAAAGCTTATCACAAGATTGTAAATGCACATATATATGAAGACCAATTAGAGTTAATGCGTGATGTGCAATTAAAACGCGAACCGTATCCAGCCCCTAAACTTCACATTAACCCTGAAATTAAGTCTCTCGAAGATATTGAGACATGGGTAACATTGGACGATTTTGAAGTGGAAGGGTATCAGTATCATGAGTCTATCGCGTATCCATTCTCAGTTTGATACAAATATAAATTAAAAGTTAAGAAAGATGATAAATTTCTGTTAGGCATAAAGTATTAATATATGTGATTTATGCTATAAGGTATATATTTGTTAGCTAAGCTCTTGCTAGCTTTTAAGTACAAGGAAATTAAGTTTATACTTTTTATAGCATAGGTAGTTTTCGATAGATTAGTGCATCAGCTGGTTCGGTGTTGCATCTTTTAAAGCTAACATTTGTCTCAGTTTTTTAATCTCCTGTCTAGCTTCTAATAACGACCTTTTATCTGTATCAGATTGTGTTTTATAATAATCTCGTGACTCTTTCATTTTTTGTAACCGTTTATCTGAGTGTTGAGTGACTCTTTTTATATCTTGATATTCATTAAACCAGTAGATAACCTCATTTTGTGCTTGAATCATTTTTGCTTCAAGCGCATTCTTAACATCAGCGTTATCTATAGCTTTTTTTTCTTTACGCGATTTCTCTTCAGCTTTTCTGATATCTTTGATCTGATTTAGCTTTTGGACAGGCCAACCACGGTTTGTAATAGTATTTCGATGAATACCAGTCATCTTCGAAAGTTGCGCTATAGTGGGTTTTAGTTTTTTATTATTTTCAAGATCTATTAGGGCAATATTTAGAGCAGAAGTTATTGCTTCATAGTCGTCATTATTTTTTTGATCATAAGCTTCATTACTCATAGTTCGATTGCCTCACCAAGATTTTCCAATACCATTTTGGCCTCGTTCATTGCTGATAGAATTTGCTCTCGATTGTCTGAATATTCTGGTTTATTGAGGTTGGTTTTATTTAACATGTAAACTTCACGCCATTTAGGAGCATGCTTAGTAGTTACAACGGCTTGTTTGCATCGAGCTGGGTTACAACGCAGTGAACCAATACATGGTAGGCTTGAGTCATACTCTTCTGCTCTACCACCATAGCAAAGCCCTTGTCCCATATAGACCATGGCAACCCCTTGATCTACCATAGCCTCATAAATCTCATCCTCTGTGTATCCTTCAGCCATATATCCACTAAACGTCTTGATCAGACCTTTTTTATGCTCACTCGCTTTACCACCATAATATGTACCATTTGGATTATGGGCAGTTTTAATAGCATCTAATTCAGCTGCTCGGCGCAGTGATTTCGTATCACCTTTTCGGTTGCCGTCTTTTGACAGCATCTCACCTATATCACCGTAGCCTAACGTAACTGACGAGGTGGCGCCAGTAGATGTGTACTTAGAGATGCTCTCTACAAAATGTTTCAATTGAAACGATATAAGAGGCAATCCAACTTCAGCCTTAAACAATTGATATGTTAATGTGTGTCTTAACATATATGGATTGAATTTTAGTTCTTTAGCAACTTTTTCGCCTAAGAGTTGGCTAATAAAGTTATTCATTTGATACACGATACCAGTACTAGTCATTGACTGGGTGACCTATGCTGTCAAATCTGTAGACATTGACTTGGGAGATTTTAGTTACGCAGCTTGACGATAAAAATCAAACCACACCTGTCTTGGCGTTTTATAGCCCAAACCCTTTTGGATTCTAGTCTGGTTATACTCAAGCTCAATATATTTAATGATGTCATTGATAGCTTCGAATCTCATTTTATAATCCTGATGATACACTAACTCATTTTTCAATATGCCCCAGAAACTCTCTATCGGAGCATTATCAAAGCAATTACCACGTCTGGACATTGAACCCTTAAATTTATGCTTCTTAATGATCTTATGATAGTCATAACTACAGTACTGACTGCCTCTATCAGAATGCACAATCAGCTGTTGGTTGGGTCGTTTGTTCTTGATGGCCATATTGAGTGCACGGCAAACTAAATCTGCTGTCATACGCTTGTGGATAGCATAGCCGACCAGCTCTTTAGTGTAGAGGTCTTTAACACCTGCTAAGTATAGCCAACCCTCATCTGTCCATATGTAAGTGATGTCACTAACCCAAGCTTCGTTAGGACGACTGGTATCAAATTTTTGATCGAGCAGGTTTGGATAAATAAACTTGTTATGGTTTGAGTTGGTGGTAACTTTAAAACGCTTGTGACGACGGCAAACAATACCGTATTCTTCTTTAATGCGTCTTACCATGTATTGACTGATATGATGGCCTTGCTCTGCAAGATGAGCATGCAATCGCTCACAGCCATAGCGCTGCTTAGTTTCATCATGAGCCACGCGAACCAGCAGCTCACACTGGTTGCGGTGGATCTGCTGATTACTAACACCACGATTTATCCAGTTATAATAGCTTGATGGCTTGACATCTAATACGTGACACATACAAGTGATGCTAAATATTTTCTGGTTATCCTTGATAAAGACGTACCTCATCAACTGTGCTTCGCGAAGTACGCCGTGGCCTTTTTTAGAATATCTCTCTCTTCCTGAGCAACTTTGAGATCACGTTTAAGACGTTTATTCTCTTCTAGTATAGCCATGAGCTCAGGATCATATTCTTTAGTACCGATCAGCTTGCCTTTATCAGCTTTGTTTTGCCAGTTAGATAAGGTCTGCATGGCGATGCCAAGCTGCTTTGCAGTCGCTGAAACATTGCCCTTATTATCTGCTATCTTTTTAACGGCTTCAGCTTTGAATGCTGCACTATAGGTTCTGATTTTCTTAGTCATGATAAACTCCTCATTGAGTCGTTAGTTTACCAAGTTTGGTTCTACAGTTTTTTCAGCATAGCTCAGGGGGGAGTTATCAGGTTTAACAGTATCTACATTAGAAATTAAGTAGGGCGACGCCTTAATTTTTGAGATATACGAAGCTGCTAATACTGCATCCTTAACAATTGGTATAGCTACCCATCTGTCGTCAAACAAACCTGTACTAACTTCATCTTTATGCTTTTTGACCGTACTTTCAATCAGCCAGACGGAGTCACTTTGAATTAAGCACGAACAATCCTGAACTCTTATTTCTGATAGTTCAGATGGTCTCATACCTGTATATTGACCCACTAAATACGCGCAGGCATACGCTACGAGGTTAAAGTATTCTCTAAGATTATCTAACTTGTAACCACGTTTTTTCAATGCGTTACGTAAAGTTCGTCCACCCATGACACTAGAGTCTTTTTTGAGCATCCAATCATAGGGTTCAATTATGTTTGTAATGAAACTTGAAGGATAGCCTTTAGTTCCTAATCTCATAGCAATATAAGCATTTAAAATTTCGTGGGTTACTCCTTCTTCGTTTGCCCATGAAACGTGGTTGCTTGTATTAAATCTTTCTAAGGAGTTAGGATCTGATATCTTTGCTGAAGCTCCTGTAGCGTTTAAAAAGTCCACTATGATAAAGGAAGCCATTTTCGAGAGAGATTCAAATACCAGATCTGGCAGTACTTGTTCTTTTTTCGAAGTATTAGTATTAGCAAGTTTCTTCCATTTCAGGCTATTTAACTCTACATAAGCGATAGGTTTTTCAAATACATACTTGACAGAAGCCGGGCTGCGTAGATATTTGAAAAATTTATCTAGCTCCACACCTTTTACGCGATCATAGTTTTCAGCAGCTTTGGAATACAGTTCGGGTGTTATATCGGAGAGTGTTCTGATTTTTTCCTGAACAAACTCATAGCCTAGCTCATGAGATGCCTGTTTAAATATTTCATTAATAAACGTTAATCCATTTTCAAAAATTGTAATTAAAGAGTTTGCTTTTAAGACTTTTTTTGTTCGACTTTGGCCTTCCTTACTTTGAAGCTTGAAAATCGAATTGTTTAGCAAGGCCAACTCGAATATGATTTTTATTTCTATTAAAACGAATCTTGGGATATCTGTATACTTTGAAAAACTAATGCGGAGCTTTGCGCCCTGAACATTTCGTGCAGCATTAGGATAGTCGTCATTAAAGTCCCAAAAGTCGTCAGAAAACTTTGATAATTTCGATACAGGTTTGTCCATAAGGTACGTCACATACTCTATGTCATCTGTGTAATTATTTTGAAGGTGCTTCTTCTTTTGAACTGTAGCATGGTCTAGAGCATCTAAAACATATAAACGATGTTCTGCAAAACCTGTTAATACATTCAGCTTTTTTTCATCGTCCATTAGATTACTCCATCAACTAGTGTGGTCGTTTCAATGTATTCTGCTAAACGCCGTCCATTTTCTAATTCTTCTAAGGAAAAATTAGATAGTTCAGGTTCTGTAATACCTTTTATCAGTTCTAAATTCTCTGAAATAACATGCCCATAGGGTGTATCCATGACACGGGAGTGCTCTTTCAAAAGCGTATAGTCACGCTTCATTGCAAAAATTTCAGGCAGATTCTTAGCTGTAATAATGACATTGTCACAACCCAAACATTTGTTATATTGTGAGCATGGAGTACCAGGTATGTAGGATGAAAGATTTTTTACAAAATCTGGTGGGTCAAAAATATTTCTGCATTCAGCTAGAGGAGTATGAAAGGTTGTTACCAACTCATCATTTTTTTTGGACTCTATATCTTCTGGCACTTTCTCAACTTTTTTATCCAGAGTCGATTGATGTATCTCTTCTAATTCATCATTTATCTTCATTCTACTCATGGAGTTAAAATCTAGAGAATCTATATAACCGAGAGTTGTTTGGAGTGAGGAGTGACCCAACATGAGTTGAATTTCACGTACAGTTACGCCATTTCTAAGCATCTCACTAACAAATGTTGGTCTAAAGCGACTTATTGTAAGAGTTAGGGGATCTCCTGCATCATTTTTTAAATTATATTTCTTAACAAACCTGGACAAACTAGCTCCCAATGCTTCTGTATTTTTTTCTTTGTTTCCTAATAGTGGAGATACTCTGCCGTGCTTTTTTGTACTATTCGACTGATAGATAAACAACCTATCTTTAAAAGCATTATCTTCAATGTCTTGTCGAAAACTACTCGTCAATTGGACTAATTCTTCAAAAATAATTTTTATAGACTTAGCTTGAGATGACGTAAGCCATGTCAGTTCTGCATTAAAAAGATCGAGGTGGTATTCTTTATGACCATCAGACCTTTCTTTCCAATATCTAAGACAAGGCCGCGATGTTGCCGGATGGGAATCTACATAATCGTTTATATCAAGAGAAAGTAAAGGATTTGCATTTAAACCAGTAATTTGAGCAAGCCTTAAAACGTAAGGCGTTAGTGTATCCATATTTATCATTGGGGTAATGCCCCAGTCGTTGTATACCTCTATCAAACCCTTATCTGAATCATTAATAATTCTTAAGAAAGACTTTTCAATAGGTGATTTAGCTGTATTATAATGAACTGGCTTACACATTAAGCGGTTTTCAAAGAGCCATCGCGCATTCTCTAGTGTCGAAAGGCCTCTAATGACTGAACCCTTTTCGTCCAAAGGATTGCTACCTAAACCCGTTTTCTTATAAGGTTTGAGGGCTTTTCTAGATTCGCTCAATCCTTTTTCAATAGCCTCTAATATTCGAAGTCGCTCGTTCATTGTAAATGGCTTTTTAACATCTGTTTCTCTAGTTGTAGCAAATCCATTTATATTGAAAAAGCTATATTCTATATCGCGTACTTGAGTCAGCCGATTCAATGTTATACGGACTGAACTCAAAACTGTATTTGCATGATGACTTGATATTTCTTTATTTATTACCTTGCCCTCTAAATATTTCCGATATCTAGATAATAGGTATTCATCAAAAGTTGTTACGATTCTAAAGGGTTTATTTCCATACAGTTTAGATAAGAACTCTATAAATGAACTACTCGCAACTCTATAATTACTCTTGCCTGATTTTGAAGAGACAGTTTTGCTACTACAAGCAAACAGTTGCTCAACCTGAATAAACGGTTCTAATTTTGAAGGAGGGAAGAAGTCATCAGCTGCATTTAGCTCTCTTGCTGCGAGTCTATGAAAACGCTCTATCTGACTTTCACTATGATTTATTCTATTGACATTCGCTTCGCTTGTTCTTTCAGCAACGCTTTTATAATTTGGATCAATAATTCCAATTTTTTCTAAGTCTTTGTGAATGAATTCCCAAGAATCTTTAACAACATTAAATCTTAAGGATTCTTTTTTTATAGGTAGTTGTTCTGGAGACATTTTTCCTATCGAAATTTTGTTGCCGAAAATAGGTAAAGTGTGCTTTTCCTCTACAGTTAGCTTTCTGTACCAATTCAAAAGTTTTCTAGTGTTTTCGATGCCAGCCGCTTCGTAGCTTTCACTTGGTATTACTAGAATCCCTTCTTCAATCATCCTTTCAATTAAAGGAGTAGTAAGACCCCTATATTTTTGTGCAACAGAGTATGAGACACCTACAGCACTCTGAATATGCTTAACAGCTACACTGAAGCCTAAAGTATTATCCGCTTTACTAATTGGTATTTCCCATAGTGATTCTTTATCTCCAGCTGTTTTCGATACCCATTCTATAACAGCTGCTTCGGCGTCTTTAATCGGTTGTTTTTCTTCAACGTTCTTAAAGTCTGTACCTAAAGTTCCTGGCTCAGGAAAATCCTCATGAATCTCATCAATGGTTATTCCAATGTTTTTCATTTGATGTCCTTAATGCCAATTCTTAACTGTGTCTGTTCAGATAAGCGCTTCATTTTCTCAGCTTTGGTTAATGTATCACCATTCTCGTCACACATGCTCTTGTAGATATCTTGAGGGATATTAGTGTATATCTGTGTAGTACTAGGATGGTTGTGGCCTAAGCAATTCTGCACAATAGCAAGCCGATCTACATAGTTAGACCCTAAATCCTTTGACTGTAGTATTGAATAAGCGTTGCCATGCCGTAGCTTGTGGGGAGAAATCAGTCGATTGAGTCGACCGTGTTTGATTGCGCGTTTACTTATACGTTCAAGTAGCTTACTGATTGAATTTGGGGTGTAAGGAGTGCCTTCAGCATTAAGGAACGCTGGTGTTTCAGACGGCTTTAAATATTTACGAGCGTATTTTTTATACAAGGGAGATGCGTGGTATTTTTCCACACGTTTGATAGTTACTAAGCTAAGCAAAGTCCAGCGTGGCTTAATTTGATTACCACGGCCCTTACTTCCTTTAACTTTCAAAGATACATAGTCGGGATGAATAGGCAGGTCAGTATCGCGGGAAATATATTTTTCAGAATTAAGGCTAGTAATATCTTTAAAGTCTTGAAGAGTAACTCTAGGTAGTTCTGAACGACGTAAGCCAGAGTCGTATAAAAACTGGAGTAAAGCTCTTTCTCGTTCTGAATCAGTAAATTCAATCAATATGAAAAGGTCATCAAGTGTGCAAGAGCTAATCGGTGTGCGCTTTGGTGGTTTTGATAGCAAGCCATCGCTATATGGGTTATCTTGTCTAAGCTTATCACGGTCTTCTGTAGGGCTACAAAGGTATTCGATGAAGGCATGTATTGTCTCATCTCGACTTCTAACAGTAGATGAGTTCTTATGGTCTTCACGGATTAAAAATGTCAGGTATTCTTGAATTACGTATTTTGGAACTGTAATAAATACTTCATCAGATTCACTGTCATCATAATCTGGACGACTACGAATATAACTTAAGAAGTAGCTTAGGTTTCTACCATAAGTAACTGCTGATTTATAAGAGATTATTTGATGTTTGGTTCGATACGACAAATACTCAGAAACAAGAGGAAGGATCTTGCCATCATCATCAAATACTCCAACACCATTCACTGTTACGGTTTTGTTCAATGATAAATTTGGAATCTCATTGAGTAAACAAGACTTAGATAAATCTAACTTTGTATCAAAACAAACTTTAACATCCATAATAATCACTATCTCAATACATAGACTAAGTTATGTATTGCATTATATACGATCTATTACTCCGTATTGTGCATTATTGTTATGGGGGTATAATAAGAATAAATCTGCTGAGCGTTGATATAGCTGGCAAGAGAGCTTGTTGTCCGCGACAAAGAATTGAAATAGGGTATGACAAGGTGGCAATGCGACCTGATTGGCCTCAGCTGGATTCCAACCTGAGACAATCAAGCGCCGCGAATTAGGATTGGTTTTTATCTGCTCAATGACGTCAGTGATTTGATCAACACCATCCTGATTGTATCCAGTAGCTGTTTTACTAGCGCCATAATTACGCCATTGATGACCATATATAGGCCCTAAATCACCTTCAACGCGATTAAAGCGCGCAGTCTGCTCACCCGTTGCCCATTCATTCCAGATACGTACGTTATTCTGTTGTAAATAATCGACATGAGTGCTACCACTCAAAAACCATAGTAGCTCATAAGCGATGGACTTAAAGTGTACCTTTTTGGTGGTCATTAGCGGAAAGCCCGCCTGCAAGTCAAAGCGTAATTGTGCCCCAAAATGACTTAACGTACCTGTACCTGTACGATCGCCTTTTTCAGTACCCTCAGCCAGTACGAGCCTTAACAAATCAAGGTAAGCCGCTTCATTCTTCGTAGTAATCATGACTTTTCAAATTCCATAATCTTTGGTTTTAATATCACTTACTTTCAACATCATTTACTTTCAATATTACTCAATTTCAAGCTACCTCAGTTTCAAAACATCTTAATAAGCCGACTGGCGACCCCAGTCATAAATATCGCGCTTGTAAGCGTAAATAATTAAGAAAATGCCGATGATAATCATTGGCGCACTCAATATCTGCCCTTTAGTCACCCAGCCTAACAAGATAAAGCCTTGATCAGCATCGGGCTGACGGAAGAATTCGACGATAAAGCGACTAAAGCCATAACTGAGCATAAAGACGCCAGTGACGGCCATACGCGGACGCGGCTTGCTTGAGTACCACCACAAGAGTAGGAACAGTAGTAGGCCTTCGGTTAGCGCTTGATAAAGCTGTGAGGGATGGCGTGGCAGTAGCGCTTGGCCATTAACCTCAGTGACTAGCTGTTGGAGCGCAGGATTGGTCTGTAGTAATGCCAAATCAGCTTGCGCCGCTTGCGGAAAATAGGTCAGCCAATTATAGCCGCCATCAGAGACACGTCCCCATAGCTCGCCATTGATATAGTTACCTATACGACCGAATAATAACCCTGTCGGTACACAAGGTACGATAAAGTCGAGCACTTGAAATGGGGTCTTTTTATATTTACGGGCAAAATACAACATGCCAAGACCAACGCCAATTAAGCCGCCGTGAAAGGACATGCCGCCTTCCCAAACTTTAAACAGATAAGCTGGGTTTTGTAATAATTCACCGAATTGATAAAATAAGACGTAGCCGATACGACCGCCTAATATCACCCCAAGCGCACCAAAAAACACTAAGTCTGAGACCATATCTGTCGACCAGTTATCGCGTTTGGTGCTGCGATACCAAGCCAAACCGTAAGCGGCTGCAAAGGCCAACAAATACATTAAGCCGTACCAGTGTACTTCGACTGGGCCCATAGACAGGGCTACGGGATCGTACTGGGGATGAATGATCATAAAAGTGTCTTAAATAGGGTAGTAAAGTGCTGACTATAATAGCAAAATTCGACTTGAACGAACACTAGCATAATGCAATGAATAGCAAAGGCTATAAAAAACCGCTAGTATAGAAAAACGGCTCTTAAATTTTGAGGAAGTATTTATGCAAAAGCTTCAATCAACAAAGATTTTGACTGTAATGAATACAAAAAATCAGCAACTCATTAATGATAAACGATTGGCAGCAGGGCTCTTGTCTAGCGTTGCGCTGGCTATGATTAGCCCTAGTATCCAAGCTGCTAACAGCCAAGTTGAGCAAGTCACTATCTATCAGGGTCTTGCTAGCGTTACTAGAGCACTGCCGATCAATGGCAGCGGCGAGCAGACGCTGGTATTCTCTTGTTTATCACCATTTATAGATAAAGATAGTTTGAGCGTGCAAGCAGCTGCTAACGTCAATATCGGTGAAGTCAGTATTGAGGACTTGAGCGGGGAGCAGGCCGCGCAGTGTCAGTATCAAGGTGACGCAAAAGTACAAACTGGACAAGATAATCTAGCAGATATTAATGCCGAATTAGAAGCCGCTTATTTAACTAAAGTCTATTTGCAAAACTTAGCTAAAGTGACGCAAATCAGTATCGATGGTACGCTTGCTAATAATGTGCGCGACTTAGATACTCAGGCCACTGCTATTAATAAGAAAATATTAGATATTCAGCAGCGCCAAGCTCGGGCGCAGGATGCTCTCAATCAGCTGATGGCTGGCAGCACGACCTCTACTCGTAATAATGTGACCCAAGTCAGTGTACGTACAGCCAGTCGCAGCCCAAGTTCCGTTAAGCTACATTACCAAGTGCGCGGTGCGAGTTGGCAGCCGACCTATCAGGCGCGGCTTAACACTGAGAGTGAGCAGTTGGCTATTACCGCATCGGCTGTCATTGCTCAGCAAACGGGTGAGAACTGGATCAATGTGCCCCTGACGCTAAGCTCAGTTAATCCTAATAAAAATACCACGGGTCAATTGCCTAACGTGCCGCGATTAGGGCTGTATGAAGAAAATAATAAAACCGTTAGTGTGCAGCCGATGATGGAACCTGCTTATGCTCCCGTACCTGTTGTGGTCTCTGGACGAATGTCTGAGGCTGATGCAATGGATGCTGGTATGGCGCCGCTACCTAGCTTTACCGTAAGTAGTCAGAATAAAAATGGCATTATTGAATATAAGCTACCACAGCGTATTAGTATTCCTAGCGATGGTCGCCGCGTGCGGACTTTGCTGGATGAGCAATCAGGTCCTAGTAAGGTTTGGGTTCGTAGTACGCCAAGCGCTGAGCTGGCAGGCTATTGGTATGCGTCAGCACCGTTCTTGACCCCAGCTTGGGTCGATGGCTCCTTGCAGTTGTACCGCGACGATAACTACATCGGTCAGTCGCGCTACAGCTATCAGCTGCTAAAAGAGCAAGGGATCGGTTTTGGTATTGACCCTAATATGATCGTCAAGCAATTGGCTAATGAAGACAAGCAAGGCGACCAAGGCGCATTTAATCGCACCCAGACTTTAACCAAAACCCAAGCTTATCAGTTTACCAATCAGCACACTCGCCCTATTCGCCTGCAAGTATTAGGTAGTGAGCCGATCAGTCGTGATGATGACCTCAAAGTCAATGCGACCTATACACCACCAGTGACTGAGCGCGATTGGAATGATAATAAAGGCATAGTCGCTTGGGAATTTAACTTGCGAAGTCAGCAGTCGCAAACGGTGCAAAGTACCTATCAGCTGAGTTATCCTGCTAAAAAAACGTTAACAGGCAACTATTAAAATAAACAACTAAACAAGGATAACTATGTGCATCGTCGCCATTGCTTGGCAGCTGTTTGATGAACTACCACTGGTACTATTGTCTAATCGTGATGAGTTCCTTGAGCGTCCAACTCAGGCTTTACACCAGTGGTCAGATCAACCAGTCTACGCGGGTCGTGATAGCCAAAGTGGTGGCACTTGGCTAGGCGTCTATCGACAAAAGCAGCAACAATCGTATCAACAACAACATCAAGTCACTGCTGAACAAAATGGACGTTGGGCCGCGGTATTGAACTTTCGTGATGGCGTGCAAGCAAGTGCAGATGAGCGCTCGCGCGGTGAATTAGTCACCAACTTTCTGACCAGCGATTTATCACCAATGGCTTTTGCAAGGCAAATAAATTTGCAAGATTATGCCGGTTTTAATTTGATTATTGGCAACGATAAGCAAGCGGTTATCGTCAATAATCGCGGCTATGCGCCAACAGCGCTACACTCAGGTCTGCATGTGTTCTCTAATGGTCAGCCTGATGAGGGTTGGTTTAAAACTGAAAAATTGCGCGGACGTTTAAGACAAGAAGTATTGCCGTTAATAGGTGAGGATAGCCGTTTAGATTATTGGCAAGATGCTGCCCTTGACGTGATGTCTGATAAGACATTGGCACCTGAGAATAAATTACCTAAAACAGGTGTAGCAAAGCCAATTGAGCAAGCATTATCATCAGTGTTTATCGCACCGATAGTTTTAAACGATACCGCTATAAAAATGCCAAGCTATGGCACTAGAACGCAAAGTATTTTAACTCTACGCTGTACAAAAGCTGATGAGTCAGAACTAAAAGCTCAACTTATTAGTCGTGAAACGACCGATCTTTAAATTATGTTTAGATTTATCAGATGAATCAAGCCGTAGGGTACGCTCCATCGCACCATTAATAGTAGGCGTAGCGCATCCTACAAAAGCTAAACGAGTCGAGCACTTTTAGTCATATATTTTGGGTTTGATATATAATTCTTGAATTGTGCTCTCAGCATTAGACATAAAAAAACCTCTGTTAAACGCTAAAGATGCTAGCGCCTAACAAAGGTGTTTTTACTTTATAAATCAAATCATCTATTTAATCCATCAGTAAATGATTGTCCTGTTCTGGGATAATCAGCTCTTGCTTTAGCGGTAGCTCACGTACTAGCTCCTGTAAAGCTCGGCGATATACTCCGCGTTTAAAGTGAATCACTTGTCCGAGGGGGTACCAGTAGCTGACCCATTGCCAATGGTCAAATTCTGGCTTGCCTTCATCAAAGCGGATGTGTTGAGTGTTCAGCTCATCTAAGCGCAGCAAAAACCACTTCTGTTTTTGCCCAATACACAAAGGGTGTTGTCCATGGCGCACGTAACGATTGGGCAAACGGTAACGTAGCCAATCTTGGGTAACTGCCAGTAAGTCTACATGACGCGGGTGTAATCCGACCTCTTCCCAGAGCTCTCGATACATCGCATCCATTGGCGTCTCCCCACGGTCAATACCACCTTGAGGAAACTGCCAAGCGTTATGACCAATGCGTTTTGCCCATAGCACTTGTCCTTGTGTATTCGCCAAGATGATGCCGACATTGGCGCGAAAGCCGTCTGCATCTATCATAGCGTAACCTTTTAATCATTTAAAAGATCTCGTTTTTACAGGGTATAAACAGTAGTCATAATTATTATTGGGTGACTACTATAGCTACCTGATAAAAATGAGTTTCATTACTGCTATTAAACCAAGAAACCATCAAAATGTGTAACAATATTTTGCTATAAAATGTTTCACGACTATGTATGGTGATAATAATTGAATCAGGATTGCTATCTAAAAGTAGCGATTATCTAAACAGGTAATAGTAGATAATTTTAGCTATGACAATTGAGCTATAAAAACAGCTTTTAGCTTGTGCTAAACTGAACACCTAAAATTTCAGCACTAATTTTACTTTATATGAGTAGAGATTTAAAAAAAGGATAGTTAACAATGGCAGAGTCAAAAGCAAGCGTTACTTGGCAAGAGAGCAAAGCTTTTATGGGCGTATCGCCATCAGGGCATAATGTACAGATAGATGCGGATAAAGAAAAAGGCGCAAGCCCCATGGAGCTGATATTGCTCGGACTTGGCGGCTGTGCGAGTTATGATGTGGTATCGATACTACAAAAGTCACGTCAAGAGGTAACGGATGTGCGCTGTGAGCTAACCGCTGAGCGGGCCGAAACTGTTCCCGCTGTTTATACCGCTATCCATATGCATTTTGTAGTCACAGGTTCTGATATAGCAGACAAGCAAGTCGAAAGAGCGATTAGACTTTCTGCGGAAAAGTATTGCTCGGCTAGTCGTATGCTGGTGCAAGGTGGCGTAAATATCACTCATGATTATGAAGTGATTGCAGGGTAGGGGTCATTGAAATTATGAATATGCTTTTTGGATTTATCTCTGATACCGCAGCGTCAGCAATATGGGCAATGCTAGTTGCTAGTTTATTGCCGTGGTTGGTTTCTCTAGCGGCTAAGGTGTTTGGCGGATTTAAGATCAGGAACAATGCCAATCCTCGTGATTTTATGCAAAATGCCACGGGGTTAGCAGCAAGAGCTAATGCCGCTCAACAAAACAGTTATGAGACGCTGCCGATATTTCTGGCAGCAGTGTTAGTTGCGATGCTATTTTTTGTGCCACAGTCCATTATCAATATTTTAGCTTGGTTATATGTGCTGATCCGCATTGGCTACTGCGTCGCTTATATTACTAACTTGCCGATGTTTCGCTCAATACTTTGGGTATTATCGATGATATGTAGTTTGATGCTGTTCTATTTAGCAATTCGCATTAGTGTTTAAGACTTTGGCAATCTTTTAATGCTAAAACGCTGTAATTTTAATAGTTATAGTGGCTAACGATTCAAAAAATTCTTATTATAAAAGTGATTATTGTTGCAAGCTAGTTTTTAGCGTTTCAATAATAGCTACTCTATTTCTCTCGCGCTTAATCTCATTCCATAAAGGCTGCGCTTCAACGTAGCCTTTACTCAGCATACCGAGCCACTGCTTATAGCGACCGACTAGTACCACATCGTTTTTTGCGGCGCCCTCTAAGAATTTAATCTGATGATTCAATAGCACTTGCCAAGATAACTCAGCCTTATCAATCAAATTATTCCCAGTCGACTTTTCTAATTGCGCTAGTAAATCTGGGCGTGTCACTGCTCCTCGACCTAACATCAGATGCTGAGTTCCTGACTGCTGCATACAGTTTAGGGCTTGTTTGCTATTCCAAATCTCACCATTAGCGATGACAGGTATATCGAGGGCATTAAAGCTCTGAATCTTATCCCAATAAGCAGGTGGCTTATAGCCTTGGGTTTTGGTGCGTGCATGAATAGTCAGCCAATCTGTACCGCTAGCTGCGATAGCGCCGCGAATATCATCCATTCTACTAGTATCGGTATAGCCGAGACGTATCTTGGCGGAGACTGGAATATCGTTAGGCACGGCTTGACGTACCGCACTGATAATCTCGTACATTACCTCAGGTTCATCCAACAATACTGAGCCACCGCGATGGCTATTGACGGTCTTAGCGGGACAACCAAAATTAATATCGATAGCAGGGGCGCCAAGCTCACAAGCATAGGCAGCATTCTCAGCCATCAGTTGTGCTTCGCTACCTAATAGTTGAATATGAATAGGCGTACCCGAGGTGGTCTTAGCATCATTATGTAATTCTGGCACGAATCGATAGAAGACATGAGCAGGCAAGACGTGCTGAGTGACGCGGATAAATTCACTCACTGACCAATCGTAAGGACGGCCTAAATCGGCAGCGATTTGCGTTAGTATTTGCCGCATCAAAGGATCAGTCAAGCCTTCCATTGGGGCTAGGAGACGGACAGGATGTGCGAAGAACTTGTTGGAAAATGACATATATTTAATAGGCTGTTTTTAGTAGTTGAGAGATAATTTTATGCTAGCATTATAGTCATAAATGAACTATAAATAGGACTTTGTTATGTCTAATATATGGATAGGCGTAGGGTGCTCTCCAACGCACCTGAAAGTCGTTAAAACAAAGTGTTACTTTGTTAGACTTACAAGAAAAATCCTTTAAATAGGATTTTTGAAGGCAGTTGTAACCTATAACTGGTGCGATGGAGAACACCCTACAAAAGCTATTGCTTTTTATACAGTTACAGTCATAAGGAGATAATAAGCACATGATGGAAATATGGCTACCCTTAACTCCTGTAATAGTACTCTATTCGTTTATAATCCTATATAACCGCAAAAGAAAACGTAGGACTATTTGGAAAGGTAGAGCGTTTGATAACTTTATTATAATTTTTATATTGTCATTAGGTTTTTTTGCAGGTATGGCGCACATTCTAGACCCTAATAGCTATGCTAGAGGGATAGGAAGTGGGAACTTTAGTTATTTGTATACTACAGCAAGGATAATGGGCTGGTGGGTTTTGGCTTTAATGTATACAGGTATCCATCATAGATTTATGAAAAAAGAAAATTTAATATGTTGTGAAAAATCTAAGCTAGAAGATGAACTAGACTTACAATGGATAGGCTATAAAATTATATTCGTACTGATGTGTGTTACAGCTATACTATCTGGTGGGTATAGTTTTTTGACTCGTAACTGCTGGGGACTTTTTGAAAGTCGTTATATTCAGGACACCTTTATGTGGTGGGCAGAGCTTGGTTGGTGTATTGCAGGTATTATTGGACTATTTGCTTATTTTAAATATATTCGCTTTTGGGATGGCAAAGATCAAAATGAACAATGAGTTAACTAAATAAGCTAGCCAAAAACTGAAATCAAACTCAAGACCCATAAATAACCTTTTTACCCGTCTGCAAGCCTGATATCAACGGTTGAATATTAGCAATATCTAAGTTCACTTGTGCGCGGGTACAGGCCACATACAGCAAGCGCAATTCTTCTGGGCTAATCTTAATACCGTTAGTCGTCACATCATAATAAAAGTCATCATCGAGTTGCACTTTGCCCCATTCTAGACCTTTAGCTTTATGCGCGGTTGAGATGACATAGTCAGCATTTTCGATACGGGTTAAGCTATTAACCGCTTGGGTCAGCACTTTGGTGCCATGATCATCGACTAGCTTGACCAAAGTCTTAAGATCGCTACCCTCAGAGGTCTCAGAATACTCTTGTACATCCGACCAGTTATAGAAATAAGCCAGCTCTGGCACGCCATAAGCCGATTTACCATTTTTTAAATTTTCAGCCGCCTGACAGAACTTTAGCATCCGCTCAGTATCCGCCTGCAATGCTACCCGATGACCTAATTTTAGACCCGTTAATAATTGCGACATAGCGGCGGCATTGGTGCGACAGAGTATCGCGTCCTTTTTGCTATGAACCAATCCTTTTACCGTTGATGACTGTTTATTAGGATTGCCAATCAAGGGCACATCTTCTTGCAAGGCTTTTAATAAAGTATTAGCAACCTCAGCAATAGGATCACCAAAACGAAACGACTGGGTTAATAAAGTCTGCGGCAGTGGCAGCTTTTTCATCGCATTGACCGCACCGCGCCATTCATAAATCTGCTGATGCGCGTCGCCGACATAAATCACTTGTTTGGACTGTTGGGTTAAGATACCCATCATCAGTGGATCAGCATCCTGCGCTTCATCAAACAGAATAAAATCAGCGGGAATGCTTGGCTTAGATAATGCCCACAATTTCAGATAAATATCATGACCGATACCCGCTGGATGACGCGCATCTATCGACTGTAGCCAGCGCTGCTCAACGGCAGGATAGAGCATCTCACGCAGTTGCTCAGCATCTGACTCATCTAGCCACTTAGGAAAGTCGATATGTCTTGGCGCAGGATAGCTGGCATGGGTGCTACAAAAGTTACTCACCGCATCGCTGACAAAACGAGCCAGACGCGCTGGCGTCAAAGTAATATATTTATTAACGCCGTCCATTTGCCGCCGCACTTGCACGGGTCGCAAGCCCAAGTCATCGCCCAAGCGCTTCGGTGAAAATCGCGGTAATGATAGTTTGGCGGTGATATCGCGCGGTACATGGCGATAGGCCAAGGAGTGAAAGGTGCGACAATCCACATGACCTGGAAATTTTGAGCGCGCATCATTGGAAATAGCTTTATTAAAAGCTAAGTATAATCCGCGACCGCGCAGGCGCTCACCAATAAGCTTGAGTGTGGTCGTCTTACCTGCACCTGCATACGCCACCACCTTAAACGACTTGTGATCCATCGCCATATTGAGCGCAGCAAGCTGCTCATCGGTTGGACTACTCATATAAGCGGGCATGGATGCAGACATAAAAGCTACCTAAAAATTTTGAAACATATAAGAGTTAAAAGTATTAAGCATAAAAGCTATAGCGCTAAAAAAAGCCAAGGTATAAACAATGGCTGGTAAATATTAAATAAATTAAAAGTTATGAGTTTGTGAGCCTATTGTTTTTTAGTTCAGTATTTTCTCAGCCTAGTATAAAGGATATTAGCGGTTAATAACGTCTCAATTAATTACTCATCAGCTAAAACTGCACTGGTTTCTATCTTAGCCTTATCTTTGATTAGCAATTTTGCTAACAACAGACCCAGCTCAAACAGTAGCCACATAGGAAAGGCGAGCATCAACATCGATATCCCATCAGGCGGCGTCACAACCGCAGCGACGCCAAAACAGCCGACAATGATATAACGGCGTTTATCCTCTAGGCTGTCAATGGAGACAATACCGACCAATATCAATAAAAAGGTCACTACTGGTATCTCAAAAGTCAGTCCAAACACCATAAATAGCTTGAGTGCAAAGCTTAAGTAGCTGTCGATATCGGTCATTGGTAAGACATTTTGCGGGGCGAACATAATAAAGAACTTTAATACCCCTTTGAGGACAATAAAGTAGGCAAACGCAACCCCAGCATAAAACAACATTATCGAGGATAGCAGCACAGGTACGGCTATTTTCTTCTCTTTTTTATACAGGCCAGGCGCGACAAACGACCATATCTGATACAAAATATAAGGCATCGCCACAAATGCCGCGACAAATATAGTTAGGCGAATAGGCGCCATAAAGTTAGAAGTGATATCAGTGGCGATCATCGTGGAGTTAGCAGGTAATTGCGCTACTAATGGATTGGATAAAAAGTCATATAGCTCACGCGAAAAGCCTACTAATGCCAAAAATATAATTAATACCGCGATACATATTTTGACTAAATGTGCGCGTAGCTCAATCAAATGCTGAGTAATCGGCATATCACCTAGTGTATCTAACATCTCTTTGGGTTGCTCACTAGGCGCTGAGCTTTCTGAGCTTTCTGAGCTTTCTGACTTTTCTAGCTTTTGCTGGCGGCTTTTTTGGCGTTTAAATAGACTCATTTCTCAGCCTGCTGTGTCTCTAAAGTAGTCTTGCTACGAGTGCTATCGGCAGCATCATTAGTGTACAACAGTATATCCGCTTTATAGTTGGGTAAATAGGGCGCTGCTGGCAGACGACGTACTTGATCATAAGCGCCTAGTCGAAACCACATGTTCTCCCAAGGACGTGTCATTAGTGGTGGTTTATCGATAACGACAGTTTGGCTATTAATTTCATTTTCATTTTGATGGCTGTCTTTTGTAGCAGTTTGATCATTAGCTTGATTGTCAGCCTGATCATTTGCTTGACTGCCAGACAGTAACGACTCTGATGTCTTCTCTAGGTCATCAGGAGCATCGCTATCATAAGCATAGGAGAATTCTGCAGGCGAGTTCTGCTGCTCTTGATTCAGCGTAGTAAACTGATCCGCTTTAATACTATCGTTTTGCGAGTTTTCAAAAGACTTGAGACTGCCACGCATTTGGGCCATCTCATTAGCCATATCGGATCGAGTCTTGCGAATACTGGCCAACTCATCTTGCATCTGCTGCCTAGTCTCGGCTAGATCCAATTCAGCTTCTATCTCAGACTGAATCGTCGTAACAGTACGACGCAATTTGGCATACCATTGCCCAGCAGTACGCGCTGCTTGTGGCAATTTTTCAGGGCCCAAGACAATCAAGGCAATAACACCGAATAAGAAAATCTCAGAAAAGCCAATATCAAACATAAGGGTTAAGCATCACTATTTATGACAGTCGCAAACAGCTTACACTCTGTGCTGATCATCAGTAGGCGCAGGGCTGATTTCGATATCATCAGTGGTATGAGCAGGCGTAGCGTGAGGGTCAGTAGGTATGCCAGCATCATGATCGAGGACACGGTGTTTTTTGGCGTGTTCAACCTCTTCATCTTTTACCGCTTCTTTAAAGCCTTTTACCGCGCCGCCCAGATCTTTGCCAGCATTTTTCAGTTTAGAGGTGCCAAAGACTACAACGACGACGACTAACAGAATTAACCAGTGTGTAATGGAAAAACTACCCATAACGTTGTCCTTATTATCTTGATAAAACCAGTAACCAAAACTTCAGGTCAGTAGTCCTATATTATAACGCGTACTGACCATAAAAAGGCAAAAACAACGTTACGGTTGTTGGGTTGACTGAATCAATAGCTTAGATGATCGATTAACCCTAAGTAGTTTAATGGATTAATTAGACACTTTAATGATTAGCGAGCCGCTTTTTCATCAATACCTGAGAGACCAAAACGGCGTCCTAACTCATTCAATACTGCATCAGATTCGATATCGAACCAAGCTAAGCTTACTAAAGTATGAAACCAGACGTCCGCGACTTCATAGATAAGCTCATCACGCGCGGCATCATAGTCAGCTTTATCGGCTTGCTCATTGCTATGTGCAAAGTCCTTGGCGGCAATAATACTTTCCGTCGCTTCCTCGCCTACTTTTTCTAGGATTTTATTGAGGCCTTTAGCATAGAGACTGGCCACATAAGAGCTATCGCTATCGGCTTGTTTGCGTTCAGCCAAAACGGTATCGAGCTGTTGAAGGACTGAGCGATTGATAAGCGCTTTGGTTTTATCATCTACCGTTTTATTATCTACAGATTGTCCAATAGTGCTTTTATTACCGTCGGCATCATCCTTACTACCATAAATGTCGCTGGGATCTTTTAAGACCGCATCAACCGTTTGCCATTTTGGCGTAGAACCTGATAGATCTAGGCGCTGATAAAAACAGGATTCACGACCCGTATGACAGGCGATACCACCTATTTGAGTCACGCTAAGCACTATCACATCAGCGTCGCAGTCTAAGCGAATATCATGAACTTGTTGTGTGTGTCCAGAGGTCTCTCCCTTATGCCAAAGCTTAGCTCGCGAGCGTGAATAATAAACAGCAGTCTGAGTCTGCGCGGTCAATTGTAGTGCCTCGGCATTCATCCATGCCATCATCAGAATGCGCCCTGACGCGTGATCTTGGGCAATGGCAGGAATTAAACCGTCTTGATTAAAAGTGATAGCAGTGAGCCAATTAGGAGTAGCTAGAGTAGAGGAAGTCATAAAAATAATCTTATAAGAATTATGAAATAGGGGTGGTTTATATAACGATGATACTGTGAAAACCAACTGAAAGCGAGACCGGAGCAGCGCCTCATTCAACAAAACTAATACTAAATGTGCATATCGTTGGCGCAGGTATAAAAGTCAAAACTAGCGGTGGCAAAATCACAACACTTCTGCTAAAATAGCGCCTCCCACCTCGAGGCAAATAGAGGTTTGGTAGTTATCGATATAATTACTAACTTAATCAACTATTTGACGACCAGGTTCTAACACAGAAAAAGAGGCAACTCATCATGAAAAATAAGATGAAAACTAGAAGCGGTGCAGCTAAACGCTTCAAAAAAACAGCAAATGGCTTCAAGCGTAAGCAAGCATTTAAGAGCCACATTTTGACCAAGAAATCAGCTAAGCGTATTCGCCAGTTGCGTGGTCTTAAGATGGTGGACAAGTCTGACGAAGCAGCAGTTCGTCGTATGTGCCCATACATCTAATTGACTAAAGTCACTTTTGGGCTATTATCATTTTTATTTACTATAAAAGTAGTAGTACAAAGGTTATCTGACTTTGCAATCTATCGCCTAACAGCAATTAATATCGCTTACTGTATTTAAAGAATCTTGGAGTAAATTATGGCCCGTGTAAAACGTGGTGTACAGGCAAATCGCCGTCACAAAAAAATCTTAAAACGCGCTAAAGGTTATTATGGTGCTCGCTCACGTGTTTATCGTGTAGCAGTACAGGCAGTTACTAAAGCTGGTCAATATGCTTATCGTGACCGTCGCAACAAAAAACGTACTTTCCGTCGTCTTTGGATTGCACGTATCAATGCTGGTGCACGCTTAAACGGTTTAAGCTATAGCCGCTTTATCAATGGCATGAAATTGGCTAACATCGATATCGATCGTCGCGTACTTGCTGACATCGCTATGCATGATGCAGCGACTTTCACTGCACTCGTTGAAAAAGCAAAAGCGGAACTGGCATAAATATTAATCTTTTTTGATGCTCCGTTGATGAGTGTTAAAGACGAGATTGATATTGATTAATACTCTACTATTAATAAAAGCTACCGCTAGTCGGTGGCTTTTTTTATAGTTATTGTTTGAATATTCAAATTATTTCTAAGTAGATAATTTGCCATATTCACTCAAACCCTCAATACGTTGTTTAAATCAGGAATAATGCGTCTTATGACTACCCCTGCTGCTACCGATTTGTCGGCGTTACCGACTCTACCATTAGAGCTCAATCAGCTGACTGAAGCTCAGCTAATCGAGTTTGCAAGTCACGCCCAAATGCTTATCAATCAAGCAGATGATGTGCCCGCATTACAAGAGCTGCGTGTGCAGTTTACGGGTAAAAAGAGCCTATTAACGGGCTTCTCAAAGCAGATGGGTAAGCTTGGCGCTGACGACAAAAAGACTTATGGCGGCTGGTTGCACGGGGCCCGCACTAGTATCCAAGAAGCATTAACTGAGCAGCAGCAACAGGTAGAGACTCAAGCGCTAAACGCTAAGCTTGCCAGCGAGAGCATTGATATTACCTTGCCAGCTCGCGGTAGTGCGAAAGGTCATTTGCATCCTGTCACTATGATCACTCAGCGTATGCAGCAGTTTTTTGTACAGGCGGGTTTTAACGTAGCGACAGGTCCTGAGGTTGAGAGCGACTATTATAATTTTGAAGCGCTAAATATTCCCTCGCATCATCCTGCGCGCGCGATGCACGATACTTTTTATTTTGACGCGCATTATCTACTACGTACGCACACCAGTCCTGTACAGATACGGACTATGGAGCAAAGCGCTCCGCCGATTCGCATTATCTGCCCAGGTCGCGTGTATCGTAATGATTCAGACCAGACTCATTCGCCAATGTTTCATCAGTTAGAAGGCTTGATGGTAACCGAGTCGAGCACCTTTGCTGAATTAAAAGGTTTGATTAGTGAGTTTCTAGAAGCGTTCTTCGCCAAAGAGTTGACCGTTCGTTTCCGTCCGTCTTTCTTCCCATTCACTGAGCCATCCGCTGAGGTTGATATCTTAGATGACAATGGTAAGTGGTTAGAGGTGATGGGTTGCGGCATGGTGCACCCACAAGTGCTAACCAACTGTGGTATTGACGCAGAAAAATATACAGGCTTTGCCTTTGGTATGGGTATTGAACGCTTTGCGATGCTGTATTACGGTATAGATGACTTGCGTTTATTCTTCCAAAACGACGTGCGTTTTTTAAAGCAGTTTGGCTAGATTTTCATTTTTGATATTAATACGTCTACCTTTATTCTAAAATTCTGATCCGAGATACTTATGAAAATTAGCGAACAGTGGCTACGTCAATGGGTGAACCCTACTAATACCAGTGAGCAGTTGGCCGAACAATTAACGATGGCTGGACTAGAGATTGATGATCGTTATGCGGTTGCTCGTGCCTTTAACGGCGTTGTCGTCGGTGAAGTCATCAGCGTCGAGCAACACCCTGATGCTGATAAGCTGAGAGTAACGCAAGTGAATGTTGGAGGAGATGAGCTTCTTCAAATCGTTTGTGGTGCGCCAAATGTAGCGGTTGGTATGAAAGCGCCTGTCGCCACTATCGGTGCAGTATTGCCTACCAGCGATGGCAGTAATGGTAAAGCGGGTTTTCATATCAAAGCCAGCGAGCTACGTGGCGTCGCTTCGAACGGTATGCTTTGCGGTGCTTCTGAGATTGATCTAGTAGATGATATCGATGGTCTATTAGCATTGCCTAGCGACGCTCCTGTTGGTACCGATATCCGCGAGTATTTAGGCTTGGATAACCAAATACTTGATATCTCAATCACCCCTAATCGTGGCGACTGCTTTAGCGTCCGTGGTATCGCGCGTGAGATTGCAGTCATCAATAGTATGACCATGCAACCGCCAGAGATTACTGTGGTCAATGATGTAGTAGCTGGAAGTAGTTTTACTACTCCTGATGTCACGGTTGATGCCACAGAGCAATGCCCACGCTACTTATTGCAGGCTATTAGCGATATCGATCGTAGTATAGCTACCCCAAAATGGCTGGCGGATAGACTAGTGCAGTCGGGCCTACGTAGCCATAATTTTTTAGTCGATGTGACCAACTATGTGCTGATGGAATTGGGTCAGCCCTTGCATGCTTTTGATGCCGATACGATCAAAGGTAGCATAATAGTGCGTTTGGCTGAGTCTCAAGAGAGCCTTACCTTACTCAATGATCAGACTGTGACCTTAAATGGTGATGAGCTGGTGATTGCTGATGATGAAGGGGTGTTAGCACTAGCAGGTATCATGGGTGGCAAACGCAGTAGTGTCACTGATAGCACGACTAATATTGTGCTTGAGAGCGCTTTTTTTAGTCCGCTTGCTATCGCCGCACGCGCGCGCCGCTTTGGTCTGCATACCGATGCCTCGCAGCGTTTTGAGCGTGGGGTTGACTTTGAGTTGCCAGCTTTAGCGCTAGCACGCGCTACTGATTTGATTACTAATATTGCTGGTGGCCAAGCGGGACAAATCGTAACGGCTGAGCATAGCGATCATCTACCTGCGCGCAAGGCTATTATCTTACCTATTACCAAAGTGGCAGAGGTGCTAGGTATTGAGATTGCAGTAGATACTATGGTGCGTATCTTGACGCAATTAGGCTTTAAAGTGGCGCAGCAAGATAATGCGCTGATCTGCACGCCGCCATCGTATCGTTTTGATATGAGTATAAGCGAAGATCTAATCGAAGAGTTGGCGCGTATCTATGGCTATGACAATATACCTAGCGTGCTACCTCATCTACAAGTCAGCATGAACTATGACGATACTGCAGATTTGACCCATGAGATGAAACTGGCGTTAGTCGATATTGGTTATATGGAGGCGATTAGCTTTAGTTTTAGCGATGCTAAATTAGAAGCTATGATAGATGATGAAGCGTTAGGGGCAGTATTACCACTCGCTAATCCGATCTCCAGTGATCTAGCGGTGATGCGTCGTACGCTTTTATCAAGCTTGCTACCTTGTGTGCAATATAACCTTAATCGTCAGCAGTCTCGTATTCGATTCTTTGAGACGGGTTTAAGCTTTGTTGGGCAAAACATCAGCGAGTTAGTGCAGACGCCTAGTATCGCTCTGGTTGCTGTTGGCAATGTTTGGGATGAGCAAGCTTATCAAAACCGTGCTACCGACTTCTATGATCTAAAACACGATATTGAGCAGCTGCTACCAGTGCAGACAGATAGCGCTCGCATCCGCTATGAGCGTAGTGATTTAGACTTTTTACACCCAGGGCAGGGCGCGAAGCTCTACATAGATGATCATTATATTGGCTGGCTTGGGCAGCTGCATCCTAATACCGCAAAGCAGCTGGATCTACCAGTGACTTGGGTAGCACAATTGGCCTTAGCACCATTATTGGCGTTGGCACGCGAACAGCAGCTGATTGCGACGCCGAGCAAATTCCCACAGGTTCGCCGTGATATCGCAATCTTAGTCAATAGTGATATTAGTGTGCAAGCCTTGCAAGCTACGATACGTAGCGTGGCAGGCGAACTACTAAAAGATATGTGGCTGTTTGATGTATATCAGGGCGACAAGGTACCAGAAGGCCAACGTTCATTAGCCTTTGCTTTGACGTGGCAGGACCCTACGCAAACTTTATCTGATGAATCAATCAAAGCCGCTACTGATAAAGTAGTGACAGCTTTAAACTCAAAACATAATGCACAATTGCGCGATAGCTAAAGTTGATTTTAGCAAATTTATCATTAGCTTTAGCGTTATAAAAGTCTTATCTGTTACAGGATAAAATCATAAAGGCGCTAAGTGATAACAGTAACTTGTTATTAATAAAAGGTTTTATTGCATCTTTTATTAAAAACTAGGCAAAAATCATTTATAATAGCCAAACTGTATTTAATAATACGCCAGCTTACTCACATAAATTAGTTATAGCAGATATTAGCCACACTATAGCAAAACAGCATAGGAGTCGTACTGTGAGCACTTTAACCAAATCCGATATGATCGAGCATTTGATGAGCCGTCTGAACATCACTCGTCAAGAAGGACGTTGCTTGGTAGAGAATTTTTTTGAGGAATTATCAGAGAGTTTAATCAAAGGTAAAGAGGTCAAGCTTTCGGGTTTTGGTAACTTTGAGCTCAAGGACAAAAACAGTCGTCCAGGTCGCAATCCCAAAACGGGCGAAGCGGTTGCAGTATCCGCTCGTCGCGTGGTTACTTTTAAGACAGGACAAAAATTCCGTCAAAAGGTAGACGAGCGTTTGCTTGATGAGTAGCTATTACTGCTAGTCTATAAGATTGCTATTATAAAAAAGCAATAAAAACTAACGAGGTGTTAAGCTATATATTAAAGCTTAACGCCTCGTTTTTTATGAAGCTATCAAAACCTCTATGAAAAGTAGTTTCAATACTTTAGTATTAAAACTATGTTAGACAAATAGTTAAGAAGTATCGAACTAACTAGCCGAATTGGGTCCACAAATGAATAATAGCCAAGTATTTCAAAAAAGTGCTCTAGGACGTGAAAAGATCAAAAATAAAGAATTAGATATATTGCCACGTCAGGCTCGAACTTTGCTGTTTTTAATTGACGGGGAAAGTCGCTATGACAGCTATCTTAAGTCTTTGGATAGCAGTGAGATATTTGCCGAGTCGGGCGGAGTAGCCGTACTTTTTGAGCTATTGCAAGATTTGCAATATATAGAGGTAGCGTCCAGTGATCAAGGTGAGCCTACAGAGACAAGCTTATTCGCAGCATCTGAAACAGCGACACTCTCAGATGAGGATGCGCAACGCGTGCAGAATATAGAAGTAAATGTAGCGGCAGGCTTTGAGACTGAGATTGAGACAGAACCTAAAAAGTTATCAGACGATGAAAAGCATTATTATGATAAAAATTTTAATGCCGATTTTGAAAGTAAAAGAGCAGAATTAGCTGCTTACATTGAACAAAAAGCACCAGGTCAAGAAGCTTGGGTGTATATGCTCAGTTTAGAAAAATGCGATAATATTTTACAACTGCAAGCCTTGGTACAACATATGCAAAGCTCTGCTAATGATAATTTGGCTGATGGTATACAAAAGTTTTATGAGACCTTGAATTGATAGTTGGATTCTACCGTATTGGTATACTTAGATATAACATATAAAACAGCCTTTATATAAGAGATAGAACATGAGCCAAAATAATATCGATGCCCATATCTTAATAAGTATGACTTACGCCAGTCGCGCAAACTCCGATGTATCTGCCGAAGACTTTAATGAAATCCTCAAACAAGCTCAAGAAAATAATGCTGCCAATGGTATAACGGGCATGCTTACTTTCAATAAAGATTATTTTTTGCAGACTATTGAGGGGCCAAGAGCACAGATCAATAGATTGCTGTATGGACTGATTGCTGATCAGCGCCATTATGATTTACAGCTACTAGAAACCCGCGAGATAAAACATCGTGAATGGGCAAAATGGTCAATGAACTATGCCTCGCCAACCGAGCAAAATGCTGCCGTTTATCTCAAATATTCGACCACAGTCAATTTTAACCCGTACCTATTGAATGCTGAATCAGCAAATAATCTAATGCGTGAGTTAAGTTCGTTATAAGTATTAGGGTCTGTTGAACATTCATAAATGAGCACTGCTGATAGCTAAAATAGGTCTAGTCTAGGTAAAAATTGCAGGTAATACAAATGCCTTGGCTAGATTTTTACAACGAATAGAGCGATTTTAGCATCAGCCTGCAAGGACAGGACTCTTTTTTGTCGATTCGTCATCAAAAAGATCCGCTTAGAATGACTAAACTAGATATTTTTAATCTAGAATCACCTAAAAAATAGTCTCTGTCAGTGCCATGATCGAATGTTCAACAGACCCTAGGCAGTACTCATGAATATCAGGCATAAAAAAAGAGAGCGTAAGCTCTCTTTTTTATAAAACTTTTATAAGTAGTAACTTATTGAGCAGGCTCAACAACTACAACTTCGTCAGCTGCGTTAGCGGCTTCAGTGTTGCTAGCTACGTCTACGCTAGTAGTAGTGCCGTCCATAGGAACTTCAGCATCCATCTCGTCAGTTGCAGTAGCAACTTGTGCATCAGCAATATCAGCTTCAGCAGCCATAGCAGCTTCAGCAGCAGCAGGATCTACAGCTTCACCGTCAGCTGAGCCTTCAGCTAATTCTTCTTGCGCGTCTTGTACTTCTTCTTGTGCGTCAGATAAATCTTCAGCAGCGTTTTCAGTATTGCTATCACAAGCTGTTAAGCCCATAGAAGCAGCCATGATACCAGCAAGTGCAAGTAATTTAATATCCATAATATTCTCCAAAAAATGAAATGATAAGTAGACATAACTAAAGGTTGAGCCTTCAATTTATTTTGAAGATCAACTACTCTTAGTCACAGCTACTCAGCTTGCACGCATTCTATATGTTTTTTATGAAAATGAAAAGACTTTATATTAAAAATTAACAGTATAAATGTAACTGAATTGTACTAACTGTAGATAGGTCGAAATTTATTACAGTTTTATCAACTAATATAAGTATAATCCAGTAAAATTAGTTAGTTATATAGCTAACTTGTACTTTGATTTATAAATTGAGAACTGATTTAAAATAGAGTTATAACTATACTCAACATATAGTAGCAACATTAGAGGGTAATATTATGAAATGGCAAGGTAGAAGGGGTAGCTCTAACGTTCGAACCAGTCGTGGTGGCGGTAAGATGATTGGTGGTGGTATCGGTGGCATTATCATCGCAGGTATTCTGTGGTTAGTATTCGGGGTCAATCCGATGACAGCGCTGCAGACAGGGCAAGTCGTTGCTGGCGGCGGCGGCAGCTCATCAACTGAAGTGGCAACTAGCGATGATCGTGATACGCAGTTCGTAAAAGTAGTATTGGCCGATACCGAAGCGGTATGGGGTCAAATATTCCAAGAGGGCGGTCAGACTTATAAAGAGCCTGAGCTGATCTTATTTAATGGGCAAGTCAATTCAGCTTGTGGTAGTGCAACCTCTGCGACAGGCCCTTTTTATTGTCCTGGTGATCAAACCGTCTATCTTGATACTTCCTTTTTTGTAGAGATGCGTCGTAACTTAGGCATTAGCGGTGATCAGCAAGGCTCAGGCGATCAAGAAAATAGCGGTAAGGCAGGGGATTTTGCGCAGGCTTATGTGATCTCGCACGAAGTCGGTCATCATGTACAGACTTTACTAGGTATTAGCCAACAAGTGGCTGAAGCTAGTCGGCAAGTGACTCGTACGCAAGCGAATAAGCTATCGGTATTGCAAGAGCTACAAGCAGATTGTTTTGCTGGGGTTTGGGCGAATCGTAATCAGGAGCGAGTGCAGTTCTTGGAAGCAGGAGATATCGATGAAGCTATTAATGCGGCAGGTCAAATCGGTGATGATCGTTTAGCGCAAGCAGGTGGCGGTGCAGTTGTGCCTGATAATTTCACTCATGGTACTAGTCAGCAACGGGTGCAATGGTTTAGTCGAGGGCTTGACAGCGGTGATATTCAATCCTGTGATACGTTTAGTGGTGCGCTGTAGTTATCTTTACTGATACTCGATAAATAAGTTAGCGCTAGTCTTTTCGAGCTTAGCTGTCGTCTATACAATAAAAATCTTATAAAAAATAACCCCGCTATATTGATATCGGGGTTGTTTTTTATAAGGATTAAAGATTAGTTCTTGGTTTTGTCATAGATGTAACCACCAGCACCACCAATAGCAGCACCACCTAACGCGCCACGAGCGATATCTTTACTATCGCCACCACTTTTAATCAAAGCACCAGCAACAGCACCAGCAGTGGCACCTTTGGCAGTATTACTGACACCGCTATTATAACCACCAGTAGAGTTACAACCCGTCATAATTAAAGCTGAGCTTGCAATGGTTGCCATTGCGATAGATTGAGCTAATTTCATATTATCACCTATAAGTTTTGTCAAATATTTGATTTAGAGTACCACATATTGAGCATGCGAGTATCTTCTTAGCGATTATAGTAGCCTTTATATAGGCATCTGGTCGTAGTAGAAACGCTAAGCTTTGCAAATAGACTGTTAACGATGTTTCCCTACTGTGACGTCAGTAGGGTATTCACTTATTCATCTTGTATTTGTATTGATATTACGCTAACTGATTTTACAGTGTTATAAAAATCGTGTTAATAAAAAAGACTGCAATAATGCAGTCTTAGATATAGGTTAAGTCAAGTGTAAAGGAATTAGTTCTGTGATTTGCGCTTCATTTGCTCAAAGAACTCATCATTCGTTTTCGCCTCTTTTAGACGATCTAATAAGAATTCAGTCGCTTGTACACCATCCATCGGCTGCAATAGCTTGCGCAGGATCCAGACTTTACGTAACTTGTCTTCACTGAGCAAACGCTCTTCGCGACGAGTACCTGATCGCTTGATATTGATCGCCGGGAAAACGCGCTTTTCTGCCAAATCACGCTCAAGAGTAATCTCTTGGTTACCAGTCCCCTTAAATTCTTCAAAGATTACACTATCCATTTTACTACCCGTGTCAATCAAAGCGCTGGCAATAATAGTCAGGCTGCCTCCTTCCTCGACATTACGTGCGGCACCAAAAAAGCGTTTTGGCCGCTCAAGCGCATTGGCGTCAAGACCACCTGTCAGTACTTTGCCTGATGATGGGATGACCGTGTTATAAGCACGAGCCAGACGAGTAATAGAGTCGAGCAAAATAACCACGTCTTGCTTATGCTCAACAAGACGTTTGGCCTTTTCAATGACCATTTCAGCGACTTGTACATGGCGCTGCGGCGGCTCATCAAACGTTGAAGCGACGACTTCACCACGAACGGTACGCACCATCTCAGTAACTTCTTCTGGGCGCTCATCAATCAAGAGCACGATCAAATAACACTCAGGGTTGTTGCGGGTAATGGCTTGAGCGATGGTCTGCAAGAGGACGGTCTTACCCGCTTTAGGCGGCGCAACAATGATCGAGCGCTGACCTTTACCGATAGGTGCGATTAAATCAATGATTCGACCGGTTAAATCTTCACTAGTACCGTTACCAGATTCAAGCTTAAGATGCTCAGTGGGAAATAATGGGGTCAAATTCTCAAAGATAAGCTTGTGACGCGAGCGATCTGGAGTATCAAAGTTGATCTCACCCACTTTGAGCAGCGCAAAATAACGCTCAGAATCTTTTGGCGGGCGAATAGTGCCCGCGATGCTATCACCTGTCTTAAGACTAAAACGGCGAATCTGACTTGGGCTGACATAGATATCATCAGGACCTGCCAAATATGAGCCTTCAGATGAGCGCAAAAAGCCAAAGCCATCAGGGAGTACTTCTAATACGCCATCACCATAAATGGCTTCACCGTTACGGGCGTGAGTTTTTAGAATAGCAAATATGATGTCTTGCTTACGGCTACGCGCCATATTGTCAAGACCCATCTCTTTGGCAATGGTCAATAGCTCAGCGATTGATTTTTTCTTTAATTCAGTTAAATTCATAGATAAGTCGTTAGCAGGTGATCAGGCGCGAGAGGCCATTGAAAGCACAACCTATGACATTGTTTGGGACAACATTAGTATGATAATAGGAGGTGTGCACAAAGTTGATCTTTAGGTAGAACCAGATTTTATACATCGAGTCATGACTTGCACTATTAAAAAGAGCAAAGAAATGATGACGATAAGAAAGGCCACATAAAGGGATATGATAAGTATTTAATACTTATTATCGTAGTTATTTATTTATTCAGTAATGACGACTAGTTACAATATTTAGTAATGATAGCTAGTTACGGTATCTAATAATTATATTTGTATTCAATGATTATAAACACAAGGTAACCAGCGACAGGACGCTTATGACACATATTAGATTTTGCTTGAGACAAGACTATACGGTTTTCAAGATAGCCTTGTCAATTATTTTTGCTAAAAAAATTGGATAATTGGTTTTTTTAGCTCAAACGGTAGCAAAAAGCCGTTATCTGGATGAGATAACGGCTTTTTTATTATTTATAAAGTTATTGTTGATCAATTTAGTATTGATCAAGGCTGATTAGTACAGATCGCTTAGATATGCTTATCTAATACTTTAGCCAGCTCAGACTTTGGTTGTAGACCCATAACAGAGTCTACTTTTTCGCCGTTTTTGAAGACAAACAAAGTAGGAATGTTACGAATACCAAAACGGCTCGCCGCTTGTGGGTTGCTATCGACATCGACTTTGACGATTTTGACTTTACCTTCGTACTCGCTCGCTAAATCTTCTAAGATAGGCGCAATAGATTTACATGGGCCACACCACGTTGCCCAAAAATCAACCAAAACAGGAACATCTGCTTGCAAGACATCTTGATCAAAGTTGTCATCAGTAGTATTTACGATAAGATCTGACATAATTTTCTCTCTTTTTTATGATTTCTTTAATCCAGGCATTAATATTAAGCTGTTAAAACCCGATTAAAGAAAATTAAGGATGAATAAAAATATGCCGTTATACTAGCATGCTTGGTAGTACATAGCTGGTTGAAATAGCTAACCATTACTATTAATACAATAAATCGACACTCAAATTAACATATCAAACAACACTTAACTTCCTCAAGTACTTATAGTTTACTGTTGAGTAAATTGTAAGTATTCAAACAACTCTAACTTGCCCTATATAAGTAGTAATTTTATGCTCTACAATGACGACACTACAGCCGCTCTTAATCTACAAGAAGCTCAACAGGATGCTCGATTTTTTAGAGATTTTGCAGAGCAAGTGACTGTCTATGAAGATGATGATATTTGGTTGGTTGATAAGCCAGCAGGCCTACTGAGTGTCGATGGTAAGACGCTTAAAGTGAGCTTGCTGGCTAGGCTTGAGCGCGTCAATCCACAGGTCAAATTGATTCATCGTTTGGATATGGATACCTCAGGGCTACTAATATTTGCCAAAAATGCTGCTGCGCAAACCCATATCAGTAAGCAATTTATTGAGCGCTTGCCGCAAAAAACTTATCAAGCGCGAGTATTCGGCGAGTGGGAAGCTGTCGGTGCAAGAGGTAAAATATCTATCCCTGTACGCTACGAGCCTACGACTAAACCGCGTCATGTGGTAGATCTCGACTGGCATAAAAATGCGCTGACTAAATATGAAATACTAGGTTTTGAGGACTGTGCGGGGCAAACGGTGACTAGGGTTGCGCTGCAGCCAGTGACGGGTCGTAGCCATCAGCTGCGGGTGCATATGGTGCATGCCGGTCATGTGATCATTGGTGACCCTATCTATGCTGAGGATGCCGCCTTGACTATCGCACCAAGGCTGAACTTGCACGCGCAGCAATTGCGCCTTAAGCATCCTGTGCTTGGTGCTTGGATGGATTGGCAAAGTCCGTGTCCTTTTTGAATGAATAGGCGTTAAGTGGTTACAAACGCTAAAATTTTTGAATGGCTAAGCTTTTACACGCTGCGCTTTTATATTGTTATGGGTATGATGAGGTAGCGGTGTACAGCTGTGAACTATAGAGTCGAATATTCTCGATAAATCAATAGCTTATTCATAATAAGATAGTGATAAGTTATACAAGGATAATATTATGCTCGGCATTAGCGCAGCCAAACAAGCTATTAAAAATAGTATCAGCAGCCGACTTGTAAGTAGTCAGTCGCCATCACCTGTGCGCGCAGATTATGAAGTGTTGATTATTGGCGCAGGTGTCGCCGGTATCGGTATGGCCTGCTATTTACAACAAGATAAGCAGCAAAGCTATTTCGGCAATGACTTTGCTAATAAGCGCATTGCCAAAAAAGACAGCCATAAGAGAAAAGGTTGTAACCCTAAAAACCAGTCTTTAGCGCAGCGCTTTGTAGTGTTAGAGAAACGCGCAGACCTAGGCGGCACTTGGGATTTATTTAATTATCCAGGGATACGTTCAGACTCAGACGCGCTCACTTTTGGCTATAGCTTTCGCCCTTGGGTCAACGCTAGAATGCTAGCTAGTGGTAGCGATATAAAAAGCTATATCACTGATACTGCCCGCGAATACAAAGTTATCCAGCACATTCGCTATCGTCATGAAGTCCAGCAATTGTCATGGTCGAGTAGCCAGCAATTATGGACGGCGACCATCAAAAATCATAATAGCGGCGAGATGTTTACTCTATCAGCAAACTTTGTAGTTGGCGCAACAGGCTATTACGATTATGAAGTAGGCTATCGACCGCAGTTTGAAGGTGAAGAGGACTTTGCAGGGCAAATTGTGCATCCACAGTTTTGGCGTGATGTAGATTACGATGATAAAAAGATGGTGATTATTGGCAGTGGCGCAACAGCGATGACTTTATTGCCAGCGCTAGTCGATAAAGATGGCCAGCAGTGCGCGCGGCATGTGACGATGCTGCAACGCAGTCCGACTTATGTCGCCAGCGTTGCAGGTGATGACGCTGCGCTCAATTGGTTATCCGCTAAGTACTCACCGTTATCTGAGCAGCAAGCTTATACTTTGCTCAGAACGCGTAATGTGCTGAGGCAGCAAGGCGTCTATCAGTTGGCAGTACATGCACCAAAAGTGCTACGGGGATTATTAAAGTATTGGGCAAAACGCGACCTCAAAGATAGTGGGGTAGATGTGAAGCACTTTTTACCCGATTATAATCCTTGGGATGAACGCCTGTGCGCTATACCTGACAGTGACTTATTTCTAGCCTTGCATGGCGAGCGTGCAGAAGTGGTCACTGATCAGATCAGCCACTTTACGTCAACGGGAATTACCCTTAAGTCAGGTCAGCATCTTGACGCTGATATTATCGTTACCGCAACGGGACTGAAATTACAAATGCTTGGCGGGGCCAAGATATATGTCGACGGGATCGAGACTACTATAGGCTCGCGTATGACTTACAAAGCGGTGCTGGTTGAAGGTGTTCCTAATATGGCGGTTATCTTTGGTTATACCAATGCGTCGTGGACGCTCAAAGTCGATCTGGCCTGTAGCTACTTGATAAGGCTATTGAATCATATGAAAAAGCATCGCTATTATACAGCTGTGCCGCAAGTTGAGATTGAAGGCGAAAATGTGCAGCGCCAAGCAGATACGATCATGGGTTCACTATCAGCAGGCTATATTAGCCGCGCTAAAGATGAGCTACCCAAGCAAGGCGACCGCTATCCATGGAAAGTCACTAGCAATTACTTAAGTGATCGTATCATACTCAAACATCGACGAATAAAGGACAAGTGGCTCAGCTTTAGTCGCTAGAAAAATACCATCAGTGCTATTAACACAATTTTTGCAGCCTCTGTACCGTTTGCGAAAAGCACACTAAAAGTCATGTCGGTAGCACATTGCGATAACTGACTTTAATACGTTAGCTATTCTCAATAAACTCAGCCACTTGCTTGCTCAAAATATTCCACAAGGTGATTTGCGCACTTTCGCTGCCCCAAGCGTTATGCGGGCTAAATATCACCCGTGGATGCTTGCTAAGGCTGTGCAGCGGATCGTCAGCAGCGATCGGCTCTTGTTCAAAAACATCGCTACCATAACCGATAATTTGCTCACTGTTGATGGCATCGGTTAGCGCTTGCGAATCGACGATACCGCCGCGTGCGACATTGATGATCAAGGGCTGCTTGTGCATTTTGGCAAGCGTTTCTTTATTAATTAAATGTTCAGTTTGCTCAGTCAATGGGCAATGCAAGCTAATGACATCTGAGCTGGCGAGCACTTCGTCGAATGCCGTATAATCTTGATTTCGCGGCTCGCGGCCTTGGTGCTCCGCCCATAATACTGTCATGCCAAAAGCGCGGGCGATGTCGGTGACGCGCTTACCGATAGTACCCACACCGATAATACCTAAGGTTTTATCCTCTAGATCTATCAGGGGTATATCGAGCAAACACCAGTTGCCATTGTCTTGCCATGAGCCGTCGATGACTTTGTTATGATAATAGACACCTGCACGCATCGCATTGAGCATCAGCATAAAGGTATGTTCAGGTACGCTTTTGACCGCATAGCCTGCAACATTTAATAGGGTGACATTATGGGTTTTGCAGGCCTCTTGATTGACATTATTCATGCCTGTGGCAGTTAGCTGAATGAGCTTCAGCTTGGGCAGCTTGGCAATCGCTGCTGCGCTGATTTTAACTTTATTAGCGATAATAATCTCGGCATCTATACAGCGCTCAATAATAATCTCGTCGCTATGTTCAGTATCGTCATAAGTGACGTAATCGGTGATACCCGCTGGTACTGGTAAGTCTAAGTCTTGAGAAAAGGTTCCTCTATCTAAAAATACAGCTTTCATGGTTATTCCTTAGAGATTTATTATCGATAAACATCAGCTCAAGCTCATGCTATAAACAGTGTTGTGAGTTTTTTAGTCAATGTAGCATAAGAAGGCACGAACGAGAACCGTTGACTATTACACCTATCATTTAACAGCACTTATAACTTGATAGCATTTAGACTTAATGGCGCTCAGAACTTGGTAAATAGATAGTCTCTTGAAAAGTGAGAATAACGCACTCATCTAACCGCTAACGTTATATAATGGTTCGGCTTTTGCGCTGATTAACTTTACACTGATTAGTTTTGCGTTTATTAAATAGAAATAGCCCAAACGTATCATTATTACGACTTATCTTCTTCTTAACTGAGTACAAAAAGACACTGCCCTATGACTATTACTGCCGCCTCTCTGCACAGCTCCGAATTCGCCGTTGGTCAACGTTATTTATCTGATACTGAGTCCGAACTCGGCTTAGGTGTGGTCATCGATGTCGATGATCGCTGTGTACATATCTTATTTCCACAGAGCGAAGAGATGCGCGTCTACGCCAAGATGTCCGCGCCTTTATCACGAGTCATATTCAAAGTTGGCGATAGTATCTGTGATCAACAAGGTCACAATTATACCGTCACTGATGTTGATGAGGTGATGGGTGTGCTCAAATATAGTGTCGAAGATGATGAGCAAGGCACTGCTATAAAGCCTATTATGGAGACCCGTCTTGCCGCTAATATTACCCTAGCAAAGCCGCTTGAGCGCTTGCTGGCAGGACGTATTGAGCGCAGCGACTGGTATGATTTGCGCCAAGATATTTTGCGTATGCAAACCGCGCTGGCAGGACACCCACTCAAGGGTTTTATGGGCGCGCGTGTTGATATTATTGAGCATCAGCTGTATATCGCTCATGAAGTCGGCAAACGTATCGCGCCACGCGTATTACTCGCGGATGAGGTCGGCCTTGGCAAAACGATAGAGGCAGGGTTAATCATTCATCAGCAGCTCCTCACAGGTAAAGCTGAGCGGGTGCTGATCTTAGTACCTGATAGCTTGCAGTATCAGTGGATGATCGAGCTACGTCGACGCTTTAATCTCAACTTTGCGCTGTTTGATCTAGTGCGTACCGCCGCGATTAAAGAGCATGATCCTGAGCAAAACGTCTTTGCAACCGAGCAGTGTATTATCGCGGGTATGGATCTGCTGCTTGATCATCATGATCTATACGATCAAGCGATGGAGGCAGGTTTTGATTTATTAGTCGTTGATGAGGCGCATCATCTGCATTGGAATGAGGCTTCAGGTGGTAATGAAAAGTATGATTTAGTTGCTGATTTTGCGGAAGAAACGGCGGGTGTATTATTGCTAACAGCGACGCCCGAACAGCTTGGGGTTGAGAGCCACTTTGCTCGTTTGCGCCTGCTCGATGCCGATCGCTTCGATGACTTAGAAGAGTTTATCGATGGTCAAGAGGCTTTTGCTCAGACGGCTTTGGTAGCGAGTACCTTAATAGAAGATGAGCCGTTAAGCGTTAATCAAATAGCCGCGTTGACCCACCTGCTTGAGGTTAGTGACGATGAGCTAGCGGCGATCAACGAAGACGAGAAACTGCGCACTTATGCGCTCAATGAATTGCTGGATCGCCATGGTACGGGCCGAGTGTTATTCCGTAACACTCGTGAGAGCGTTAAAGGCTTTTATGGGCGCACAAGCCGAGCACATCCGCTACCACTGCCAGATACTTGGATAGGCAGCTATCAGACCGTTGGCAAGTTGCGCGAGCAGTTATGGGGTGAAGAAAACCAACCCGATGGTAGCTGGCTTGAGGATGAGCCACGCGTCCCGTGGTTGATTGATATTCTAAAGGGCGAACTGCGTCAGAAAAAGGTGCTACTCATAGCGCGTAGTGGTGCGACCGTTGAGAGCCTGGAGGCGGTATTACGTCTACATGCTGGCATTAAGACTGCGATCTTTACTGAACAGATGACGCTACTTGAGCGTGATCAAGCATCGGCCTACTTTGCTGATACTGAGGGCGCGCAGATATTACTGTGCTCGGAGATTGGCTCGGAAGGTCGTAATTTTCAGTTTGCCAGCCAGTTGATACTTTGGGATCTACCTGCCAATCCAGATACTCTAGAGCAGCGTATCGGTCGCTTAGATCGTATCGGACAGACTGAGCAAATTACTTTGCATGTGCCTTATATTGAAGGCACCGCGCAAGAGCGTCTGTATCACTGGTACAATAGTGCGCTCAATATCTTTAACCAGATATCTCCAACCGCGCAAAGCGTACAAGAGCAATATATTGCAGAGTTAAAGCCGCTGCTAGAAGGCATAAAAATAGAAGGTGCGGATACGTCTGATAACCAAGTGATTTTGCAAGATCTTATTGCGGATGCCAAGCAAACCCGCTTAGGTCTTGAGTCGCAACTGCAAATGGGTCGTGACCGTCTCTTAGAATATAACTCGTGTCGTCCAAGAGTGGCAGGACGTATCGCGAACGCTATGCATGATTTTGATGCTAATAATCTTTTGCCGCAATTCGTTGAGCGCTTTTTGGCATCAGCTAATATCGATTATAGCGTGCAGCGTGATGGCTCGTGGGTCATCTCACCTGTCGATAGCACTGAGATTAGTGACTATATTGAGGGTCTGCCGTTAGGCGACGAGGACGGTATGACCTTGACCTTTGAGCGTGAACTGGCTCTACAGCGTGAAGAGATCGACTTCGTTACTCATGAGCATCCATTGATGCGTGCGATCTATGAGCTGGCGAGTACCAGCACCTTTGGTAATACGACGGTCGGTATGCTCAAAAGCAATGCTATGCCACAAGGTATGGTCATGCTAGAAGTGAACTTTCGCGTAGAGGCTATCGCGCCCAAGTTACTGAATCTACCTGCGACACTACCTACGCAAAACATCCGTGTATTCATTAGCGAGCAAGGAAGCGACTTATCGAGTCGTATCAGTAGCGATATGATCATGCCGCACATTGAGCGCTTGGATAAAAACCGTGCGCGGCAAGTCATTAAAGCGCGTAGCGATGTGATAGAGCAGCGCTATTACGAAGCTGAGGCCATCGCCCGTGCGCAATTGCTAGATATTGGCGAGCAGGCGAATACTCGCTTTAGCCAGCAATGGTCACGCGAGGTCAAACGCCTCAAGCATCTGCAAACGATCAATCCCAATGTGCGAGATACCGAGATTGAGCGCTTAGAGCAATTGCAACTGCAAGGTGAGCAGGCGCTGGCGACTTTATCTTTAGTGCCTGATTCAATCCGCGTGCTGGTATCAGTAAAGCCTTAAAACAGCTTAAAAATAAAAAAGAGATACTAGCTAAGTATCTCTTTTTCATTGCTATGGCTTTTTATTAAAGTTACTAGTACGTTTTATAGTTTGGCTATTTTGCAGTATAAAATAAAACCCAAACGGTCAGGTTTATTTGCCCTTTTGATCATTCAATAACTGGCTAACCGTATCAATATTGGGTAAGATGTCCGGCTTTAAAACTAAGCTTAGCGCTAGCAAGACTTATAGTGGATAAGCTATAAAATACGAGTTAAGTTATTAAAATAAAAGTTATTATTTATTGATTACCCCTATTATAGTGATCGCTTTGAGTATCGTTATAATCAAATCATTGCTAATGCTATCTGTGTATAAGCAGGCAGTATTCATTGAACGCAAGGAATTTTTATGCCAAATCACGCGCAATTGATCGCTGAGCTACTGGCGACCGTAGCGCTTATCGAAGTCAGCCCTGATGTATTTGAAGGTAAAAGCCATGACTATGTCGGTGCGCGTATCTTTGGTGGTCAAGTATTGGCGCAAGCGATAATGGCCGCAGCTCATACGCTTGATGAAGATAAGCCTTGTCACTCCCTGCATGGTTATTTTTTGCGTGGTGGCGATATTGATCAGCCAGTGATCTATCAAGTGCGTCGCTTACGTGATGGTCGTAGCCTATCAGCGCGTCAAGTCACTGCCATTCAATACAAGCAAGCCCGTGGTAAGCCGCCTGTTGAGCAAGTGATATTTTCGATGATTACGTCTTTCTCCTCGATGGAGGAAGGTTTAGAGTATCAAGAGGATATGCCAGCTTATCCGCCACCTGAAGATTTGGCAACTGAGCAAGAGCTCAAAGAAGACTATGTCGGTAAAGTGCCAGATGCTCTAAAAGCCCGTTTTATGCGTCATCGCCATGTCGAGATTAAGCCCATCAAATCGCGTGATCCTATTCATCCAGAACCGATGAAACCTAAACAAGCCAATTGGTTACGCATTCTTGAATTGGGCAAACAGCCGATCGCTATTCAGCAAGCGCTACTGGCGTTTTCCTCTGATTATTATCTGGTCGGTACAGGTCTGATGTCTCATGGCATCAGCTTTATGACCAGCGGTCTGCAAGCGGCGAGCATCGATCATTCGATGCATTTTCATCGTAATTTTGATCTAAATGAATGGCTACTATATGACATGTGGAGTGATACCACATCCAATGCTATGGGTCTTAATCATGGTCAGTTTTGGCAAGATGGCCGTTTGGTAGCAACTGTACAACAAGAAGGCTTAATGCGGCTCAGAGTGCCGAAGTCTTGATTTAAATGCTTTATCTTTGAAAATACTCATGGTTTTAAAGTAGGTTGGTGTGGAGCTTGCGACACCCAACTATTTTCAATCTATGATAGAAAATTCTATTTAAAAAATTTTCCTTGCGAGCCTAATGAAACAGTGCTTCATTTTTACGGCTCTCAGGGTCTCATCCCTCGACGCTAACCTACGGTAGTCCATAATAAATTGAGAGTTAAGAGTGGAATTTTATTTTTAGCCCTCGATAATCTTCACCATAGCCCGTGGCAATCCTAAAGTCTCTTGAGCTTCACTAGCATTTAACCAATTCAAATTTACCTCAGCAGCTTGCAAAATTTTGCTTATATCTTGAGCTTGTTTATTATTTAAGGTTAATTGCTGCGGGGTGAGATACCAATGAAAATGAGTCAAAGAATGCTTAATAGGTGCAGGGGCATCGGCAAATAAATCATGAGTCAGTGACTTTGTGACCAGCTCATTCTTCGCTAACCATTCATCAATAATTTGCTCAGCGGTAGTAAATTCTGTCTCATAAACTTGCTCATACGCTTTAACATTGCTCGCCACTTTTGACGGCTTATCTTCGGCAACTGTATTAGCCGTCTTGACAGCACCTTCAATCTTTTTTATAAACGCTAATGGCAAGCTCCATAACCCACCCCAAATACCGTTATCGGGGCGCTGTAGCCACAATATCTCACTATCGCTATTTTGGATAATTAAGGCGTTACTAAATTTGCTAGGCTTGGGTTGTTTTTTAGCTTTGACAGGATAGTCCATTTCGCGTCCTTGTGCATGGGCTAAGCAATCCGCTTGTAATGGACAAGCCGCACAATTTGGATGACGACGCACGCATAAAGTTGCGCCCATATCCATCATCGCTTGGGCGAATAATCCAGAATTTTCTATTGGCGTCAAACGTATGGCTAGTGCCCATAATTCTTTGGTAGTCGCTGACTTCATGATATCGCCATCGATAGCCGCCCAGCGTGTCAGCACCCGTTTGACATTACCATCACAGATCACCCCATAGCCATGCAAGCCCATTGCCACAATTGCACCAGCGGTCGATGGCCCAACGCCTGATATCGCTTCCCAACCTTCTAATGTCTGCGGAAAGTCACCAGTGTCATCAATAATCTCAACGAGTTGCTTTGCGCCTTTATGCAAATTACGCGCTCGCGCATAATAGCCCATGCCTGCCCAATGCTCGGCGATCACATCCCACTCTGCTGCTGCTAAATCCTGTACGGTCGGAAATGAGGTCATAAAACGAGCAAAGTAGGGCAGTACAGTAGTAACTTGGGTCTGTTGTAGCATGACTTCTGATAGCCAAACGATATAAGGATTAGGCGTATCGGTTTGATGCTGTTGCCAAGGCAGATCATGGCGACCGTTGGTGGCGAACCATGCTAGTAGGCGTGGGGCAAAGGTGTTGAGAGATTGGGTAGAATGAGCAAAGCTCTCTTCTGAAGATTTGTATTTTTCGCTAGGTTTTGTTTTGGTCATAGATTTGGTCTTGGCAGGTAAGGTGCGCCTCGCGCACCGATAAGAAGATGTTTGCTGATATTTATACTTTTTCTATTAGTTTATATGAGGTTTGTTAGACAGCATATAAAGTCGTTTTATTATCAGCGAAAGCTATCTAGGGTATGAGCATATATAGCTAACTAGACAATGCGCTGGGCGCATCCTACGCACTAAGTAATACTAATGGGCTTTAATATCCAGTGCTGAGATTAAACCGAGATGTTTTACAAAAGGAGTAAAATCTTTATCACTAAAAAGCAGAGGAATTTGGCTGTCGATACAAAACCCAGCAATCATAACATCATTAGATTTACGAATAGTTATGCCTTTTTTGCGAAGCTCTCGATAATAAGACACATAACGGATAGCATTATTCTTACCTAAGATATCATAACAGGTGAGCGTATTTAGCGCTGAAAAAGCCTGCGAGTAATGCTTATCTTCTCTAAATCCTTGCAAGACTTCCATCAAAATAATGTCTGTAATACCGATTTTTGATTGCGATAATAAATTATCTAAAAGTTCGGTATGCACGGTTACGATACCATTAAAGTAATCTATCCAAACGCTGGAATCTACGATAATTGTAGGAGTGAGGTTCGATCTCATACAGAGGACTCAGTTGTATTAATGCCTTGGCGCATCTGGTCTAAATCTCCATCCCACTGTAGTTTGCCGCGTAACTGTCTGATGCTTTGTTGTTCATGCATTTGCACCAGTAGCTTTAGACCTTGCTCAACGGCTTCTTTCTTGGTTTTTGCGCCAGATAGACGCTGAGCGTCAGACATTAGATTATCGTCAATATGTATATTTGTACGCATACGGGTACTCCTTAAGAGAATGTGTATGATTTATATTTATTATACACATAAACAGATATTTTTGATAAAACTAGGCAGAGTATTTTTGTAAAATTGGAAGAGGTAGCGACTGGTTTTTTTTGAGTCATAGATTTAGTCTTGGCAGGTAGGGTGCGTTCCACGCACCGATGACGAAAGCGTTTGCTAAAATCTAGAGTTATATAAGTGTTCTGTATAAGGTTAATTAGATTAAATATAAAGTCGATTTATTCATAGTGAAAGCTATTTAAGGTATGAGCATATATAGCTAAATAAACGGTGCGCTGGGCACACCCTACAAATGGTTTGCTTTAGATATTTTCTCTATGTATAAGGGCTGCATAACGTCTTCAAGATTATCAAGCTCAAAGACTACTTCGTTTTTTCTATATTTATAGAAAGTAAAAGTAGCAAACTGTCCAATCTCATCGTCTTGGAAGCTTATTAATATAGTACAACTGATGTGAGGAAATTCAGCAATCCATTTTTCTTTGAATTTTCCAGAAAATATAATAGATTGAATGAATGAATGGGTCTTGGTCGGTAAAATCTTCGATATGAAATTTATTAGTCGAATACTCATAACCTGAGAAATCAACAAACTGCTCTTTGATATCTTCCTCTTTTATTATAAGCCTATCGTAATTAGAAGGATAAATACTTTTTAAGAAAATGCAATCACCTACAAGTATAAAACCATTTTCTAAAACAGTATTTAATTTTTTGTCTAGTTTAGTTTTTTTAATTTTAGCTTCGTTAAAGTCTAAATAGTCTGACATAAGTATATTTGTATATATCAAAACTTAACCTCCTTATAGCAAGTAGGATGCGTTTCAGCCAATTATAAACATGGTGCAATGCCGTAGGGTGAAATTAGCGCAGCGTAACCCGCCTACTAACCAATGCTATCAACGGCGGGTTACGCTTTATCAAAATTCTTGCTAAAAATTTTATAAAACTAACCACACCCTACGTATAAAATTTCTAATTAGATGTAGCAGCTAACTTTATTCCTAAACTAGCAAATATTGTTCCTACAGCTCTATTCAACCAAAGACTAATCTTTTTACTACTTCGAACTTTAGAAGATATTTTATCTGCTGCAAACACGTAGGCAAACTCTACAATAATGGCAACAGTAATAACCATCAATCCTAAGTAAAAAAGCTGAAATGACGGTGAGCCTGCACCTTCACGAATAAACTGGGGTAAAAATGCCATAAAGAATATTGCTACTTTAGGGTTCAAGATATCGATATATACTCCCTGTTTAAAAGCTTTGAATGCAGTCTCTTTGCTCTGGTTAAGACTCAACTTATCATTATTTAGCTCAAAACCTGATGACTTAAAAGATTCATAAGCAAGATATAAAAGGTAAGCTGCACCAGCATATTTTACGATACTAAAAGCTAATGCTGAGGAAACTAAGATAGCTGATAGACCAATAGAAGCAATAAATACATGAAATAATGCCCCTGTACATACCCCGATTGCTGAGGCTAGTCCCACTTTTTTGCCATGTCTAATAGTTTTAGTCAGGATATATAAAAGATCTGGTCCTGGAGCAATGTTTAATGCGAAGGCAGCGGTTAGAAACAATAACCAAAAATTTAAATCAGACATATTTTCACCCTATTCTTAAAATTCTTACTTCCGATTCTTTCGCGCGCGCAATTTACGTTGATGCTTTTCCTCTAACTTTGCCTTTTTACGCTCTTCATCCGCTAGACGTTGCTCCGCGACTACCGCTTCTTCCGCTTCACGCATTTCAGGGGTTTCTAGACTGATGCGACCTATCGTACCGCTGCGTAATTCATTGACCAGTATCTCAGACATCCGATACGTATCGACTTGATTGCCTGCGCGAATACAGCCACGATTGCGACCAGCGATTTCAAAAAATTGCCAATCGGTCTTGGGCAATTCGTCAATTTTATAGCGCGTTTTTAGCAGTTCAGGATAAGCCTTCAATAGATATTCTGCGGTATAACCCGCCACATCATCGAAGTCAAAGGCAGTATCACGAATACCGCCAGTCGCTGCTAAGCGATAGCCTGAATTAGCATTTTCAACTTTTGGCCAGAGCATACCAGGCGTGTCATAGAGCATAATGCCACCATCTAGTTTGATGAGCTGCTGCGACTTAGTGACCGCAGGCTCATTACCTGTTTTGGCAACGGCTCGACCTGCTAAAGTATTAATCAAAGTTGATTTACCAACGTTGGGAATACCTAATATCATCGCTTTAATTTGTCGCCCTGATTCGGCTTTATTGGGCATAAGACGCTTACATAGCTCAACAATACGATGGACGTGATCGGCTTTATTATCATCAAAGGCGAGCGCCTTGACACCGTTTTCTTGCTCAAAGTAATCCATCCACGCTTGAGTCATCTCAGGATCAGCCAAATCGGCTTTGTTTAAAATCTTGATGACAGGTTTTTCACCACGTAATGAGGCTACCATTGGGTTTTCACTGCTATACGGAATACGCGCGTCAAGCACCTCGATGATGATATCCATCTGTGGCATGACTTCTTTGACTTCGTTACGCGCCTTATTCATGTGCCCTGGGAACCACTGAATATTTGCTTTCTTATCCATCTGCTTTTACTGCCTTTTTAATAAATGATGCGCAAATTCTAGACAATGCGTCCAGAGTAGCTGTGGTGCTCAGTTTACTACAGAACCCAAGTCGTCACGTTATAATTTCTCCATGAAGTCTGCTTATGGCTTGTCACTTGTGCTGTTTTTCAATATCGTCCATTATTTCACTCTCTTTTTCATGCTCAGGTGGCAGTGGCGCAAGATAACCAATCAATAATATCAAGCTACCTGCTACTAAGAAGGAGATGACGCGCAAAATAGCGCCTGTCTGTGATAAGTCGACCAGCACCAGTTTGAGTACTACTACGCCGAGTAAGCCAATACCCATAAACCACCAAAAGCGCTTACCGTTTCGGCTCGACATAAAGGTGGCGACAAGGGCGGTCAGCGTCCATAGTATCGTCAAACTGGTTTGTACTTTATCATCACTCCAAGCGCCATCATTCCACAGCGGCGTGCCATTAAAGGCGTGCAGCGTACGTATTAGCATACTTGAGAGTACCCAAAAGCTAATAATACCAATCACTCTAAGCAGGAGATTTTTAAAAATAGTTTTGTGTTGATGAGCGTGCGCAGTACTTTGTAAAGCGCTATTATTTTGCGATAAAGCATATACTTTTAGACCATAAGCCATCGCCAGTAGCACTGCGATATCATACAGATTTAGCACAGGAATATAAGGTAAGTCCCAGACGATACCATCGTGATACCAGTTAGTAATAACGACCCAGATGAGCAATAGTGGTACGAATAGAGCGCTACAGCCTGCTAATGCTTTATGCCAATCAAACCATGGCAGTATGCTTGCCAAGTGACGCTCAGCAAATTGTATCAATACAATCAAGCACAGACTAATGATAGCGATGGTCACCACCCCACCTGAGTCCGACCAACTGTAATAGACAGCCGCCGCCAGCACTAATATGCCAGTCGCTAACCAACTGGCGTATTGATATGAAGAATTATTTTTAGTATTTGTCTCATTACTAACATTATCAACATCAACATCAACATCAGCAACAGTACTAGCATCAGCATCTTTATTGATGACAAGCTTGCTATACCACGTTTTCAACCATAGCTGAGCGATGATTAGCCAGCCGAGTAAAAGGACGCTAAAAACTGCCCAGTTTATAGCGCTCCATTGATGGTCAAACTCGAACTTTTGCGGTAATTGCAGTATTAGAGCTAGATAAAATAAGCTCAGTAAGGCGTGGCTAAAATAGCGAACCTCCGCCCAAGTGCGATAGCGATTGATTAGCCAATAAATACTCAAACTAAGCAAAGTCGCTAGTGCTATTAAAGTCGTTGTTGCTAATTGCCAATGCTCAAACCACAGATCAAAGTCGTTGATTAAAACGTAAAGCGACCAAACGATAGCTATAGCAGTTAAAAAGCTTATAAAGGCAGGACTGCGCCATACCACATTGAAGGCAGTGGTTTGACGGTTGATACTCATAAGCCACTGCCGAGCGGCTTGAGGGCTGATACCTAGAGCACTTGCGTATTTGGTTACCTCACTATTTATGTCATCTAGATTATTATTATCAATAGTATTGGTGGTATGAAGAATATTGGTATCTGCTTGCGAGTTGGCATTGAACAAGATATTAGGCGAATTGCTGGCTCGCAAAATAAACACCACACTAAGGCTGGCGATAGCGGAGAGTGACATAGCTAAAGTGGTCGCATCGCCAAAAAAGGCGTATAAGAATAACAATCCGACACTGGCTATCTGTAATAATAGACCAAAGATCACGAGCCACGCGCGTAGCGAGCGCCGTCCAAACCAAACCAGCGCTACGCCCTGAATCGACCAGCCAACTGCAATCCACTCAGCATCAAAGGCTAAGGGTATAACTAAGGCCAAAAAGCCAAACCCTAACGCCAGCATTCCCTCAGTAATCAGCGCATAGCGCTGACTACGACGAATGAGCGACCAGCCCAAGCCCAAATAAACAGCCCCTAAAATGGCACTAGTCAGGGTTAGCGCCTGCTCAATATCATGCAATAGAGCAGCAAATAATCCGAACGCTAATACAGGCACTGAAAACAATAGCCCTATATCCATCGGGTAGAGATAGAGATTATTGCTATGGCTATGCACAGGTTTTGCATTGGTAGTATAGGCAGTTGCAGCTATTGTAGCCGTCATAGAGGTAGCGGCTTCATAATTGACATTATAGGTAATAATCTGCTGGGTATAGCGTATCGCTATAAACAGATACAGCGCTAGATGTAGAGCAACCAGTAGCACAAGCGACCAACGCTGTTCATCAATCTCGCTACTTACACTAGCAAAACCACCGAAGTAATAAGCCAGACCAAAAGTCACTGCGACGCCTAATATATTCAATATTTTCCAAGTACGGTAATGAGCAATGATGGCGACGGCGATGTTTAACAGCAGATAATAGCTAAATAATGCCGTCAAGCTACCTGTATCCGTTGCCGTCAATAGAGGCGCAAAAAAACCACCGCCCAAAGCTAACAGCGCTAAAGGAAAAGCGTTTTGACGGATGGCTAAGCCAATAGTAAGCGCAGATATCAGTCCTAAAGTAATAAAGCTCGGTACGCTGGCAAGTACCTCATAGACGTTGTAGGCAAAAAAGGTCGTCAAGTAAGCGATGGCTAAGCCTGCTCCTTGCAAGGTGATACCGTAGGCAAAGCGTTTAGTCGCAAGCTTTAGACCTAAACCTGCCAGCGCTAACCCTGTGACACCGATAGCGATAAGTTTGGACTCTATAGAAATCTCGACATAATCGCTGACTAAGCGTAGCAATAAAACCACACCGACCAGTAATACTAAAACGCCAACACGCACGACTAAGTTACCCCCTAAGAACCAGTTTTTCAGCGAGTTAAATAGGGAGGTGACGATAGGGAGCGAGTGCTCATCTGGCTCCATGATTGGCGTAGCAGCGGCTAGTTGACTTGGTACTGGCTTTGGATCAGTAGATAACGCTTTTATAGTAGGAGTATTATCTACGAAGTGCTCACTTAGCACAGGGTTGGTCTGCTCGTCAGCACTAATCCTAGTCGGCAGTGGCGGTGGTAATATTGGTTGTGGCGCTGCTGTGCTGGATGAGGTCAATGGGGTGGTATTATTAGCAATGGAATCTGGGGACTTTAAAGCTTTAGCATTATCTTTGTGCTGTTGCAGCTCAATTTGTAGCTTCGTTATATCACCGCGTAGTTGCTTAAGCTGTGCATTTAGCTTTTTATAAAAGACACTAGCGATGATCAGCAAAATAATAATCGAAAACCAATCCATTGTAGACCTCAATATGTTCTTAATACTTATTATCAAGTATTCTATCTTACAATGCGGTGACGATGTTATTTAACAGAGACGTAAGTCCAGCTACGCTTAGCCCATAAAAAAGCAGAGTATAATTAATATACTCTGCTTAGTTTTTGTAGGGTGTGCCCAGCGCACCAGTGCGATAATATAAAAAATAATTAGTGCGATAGAGTGCACCCTACGCCTTTAAGACAGGATGAAAAAGATAGAACAAACTAGCCCAAGTTCGCTTTCATAAAGTCCATCATTTTATCCCAGCTTTGCTTGGCAGCGGCCTCGTTGTAACCTAAATCGGCATCATTATCTGCCGCGCGTTTATCGGCTTGTGGATTGGTAAAGCCATGCTTAGCATCGTCATAGACATCGACGGTATAATCGACACCTGCTGCCTCCATCTCTTTTTTGAAGCCCTCTACTGCATCCATCGTTACCATAGAATCAGCACCACCATGCGCAACTAATACTTTGGTGGCAAAGTTTTTATCCGCAGGCTGCTTTGGTGATAAGTTACCATGGAAAGTCGCGACAGCTTTGAGAGGCATACCTTCGCGCGCCATATCTAACACGACTTTACCACCGAAACAAAAGCCAATTGCGCCAAGATTATCGCCATTGACGCCCATTTGATCACTAAAATCATTTAAGATCAGCTGGCAACGCGCCATCAGCATATCTTGGTCAGCGAGCACTTGCTCCATCCACATATTAGCCATTGCTGCGTCAGTGGTGAGTTTACCCTCGCCAAACACATCCATAGCGACAGCCGCATAGCCCGCTTTTGCAAGACGCTCAGTGACGGATTTGGGATGCTCGACCACGCCCCACCATTCTGGCGCGACTAAGATACCTGTGACTGGATTATCATTACTGGCGCTCTCAGGTAGCGCGACATAGCTCTTTAGCTCAACGCCATTATCGGTAGTACTGACTAGCTCAAAAGTCTTAATAGACATATTATTATCCTTTTTTTAGTGTGGTTTTTAGCAAGGTAGGAACCAATGATTTTATATATTAATACCTTACCTTTTATTCAACCGTTCTACCTTAACGCCCAAATCACGTAAAAACAGCTATAATACTGTAACGCTCGTTATCAAAATGGTTGCTACTTATCCCATTGTTTCCTACAAGCCACCTATTAAAAGCTGATCCTATGAATTTAAATTTTTTATCGCCATCCAGCCCGTCAAAAGTCAGCTCGCTAACCTCTACTGCTGAAACATCTGATGTCGAGAGCTCAGAGTCAAAAGATACAGAGCTGCGTCCACAATTTTGGACGCGCTTTGCACTCAATGAGCTAAATCATAGCGAGTGGGAGGCTCTATGTGATGGCTGCGGGAGTTGCTGTCTGATTAAATACGTTGATGAGGATGAAGAGGGCAATGTCGATGAGGCTTTAGTTGAGTATACCGATGTCGCCTGTCAGCTGATGAACTGCGAGACGGGGTATTGTCAGCATTATGATACGCGCCAAGAGTATGTACCTGACTGCATTCAGCTTACTATCGGCAAGCTGCCCTCTATGATGTGGCTGCCTGCACACTGTGCCTATAAGCGCTTATATAAAGGTCAATCCTTGCCAGCGTGGCATCTATTATTGACTGGAGATGCGGTAGCGACTCAGCAGCAAATGCGCGCGGCAAATATCGGTATCGCTGGGCGCTGTGTCTCTGAGGTCGGTATGAGTGATGAAGAGATGGAGCCGCGAGTGGTGAATTGGGTGACGCCTTGAAAGCTAAGGTTAGAGTATGAGCAAAAGCTATTTAATAAACCAGCTGCTAAAACTGTGGAAACTATGACTATAGATTGGCAAAAAATAGAGGCACTAGCGGATAAATTATATAAAGATGAGCCATTGCCCGATTACTATTTTAATATTTTAACCGAGTCAGGGATAAATGCAGCGCCTTGGTTTTATGCGCAAAATTTTGACGTCTCTATTAAAGAGGCGCAGCGCCGATTATTATTGCAAGGGATTAGCTCGCCACTGATCAAAGCGATTGCAGAGCACTTAGGAGAGTCGGTGGCAGCAATTTATTATGATAATAACGATCCCAATGAGTATGCTATTAAGGTGACTACATTAACTACAATCAAAGCCGTATCGCCAAAATACATTTATCATTTTAAGCAAGATGCATTCAAACAATATTCGATAGCTATTTATATTCAAACTAGTAGGTAAAAATTCAGGGGCAAACCTTTATATTGAAATAAAAATTGAAACCTGAGATCAAAATCGTATCATTACGCTTTAATCACACATTCTATTCAGCCGTCATTCTAGCCTGTGAGATGGCATCTGCCTCAGCTTCAACTTGCGTATCAGCCAGTGGCGGAATTGGAATACCTTGGCGAATCTGCCTAGAAAACTCAGCGCTGTTATTACTGACGTCTAAATTAGCGCTATTATCAAAGCCGCGCACTTTTGGATTGATATGCGCACGCTCATACCATTGCTCCATCGACCACGGCTCAGTGCTTTCTTGGTTATCATTTTGCTCAGAATTAGCGTCAGTGCCAGCATCATTAGAACTAATATCAGCATCTAGCATACCGATATCGTACAGATAATTGGGCAGCCAGCCCGACACCCAAATACGATAATCCCAAGGCAGGCGCTCACCGCTGACGATCCGCGCCATATAAAAAATAATATTAGTACAGTTACTGGTAAAAGTATTATACCAAGACGGCTGCGCATTGAGCTCATCCGCTGCGATAAGGTAGGATTCAAATAGCGACTGAACCTCGCTTTGCTGCAAGTGACTAACAGGGAATAGATACACTTGCTCGCCGCGCGCATTAGTACGAGTATAAATAATATCACGCTCCTCGCTAGCAATCAGGCTCAGCTCAAAGCGGCGAAAAAACCCAGCTAATGCCGAAAATGTCTCATCGTCCTCTTTGCGAATCTCAAAGGAGAAAGCGAGCGGCCGATCATCTTCAAAGCGAAAGCTAACTAAGGTGTGCGCAATCAATGGCCCCATCCAATACGAATTAAATATATCGACGCCTGCTAGCTTGGACATATCGACCGTACGAGTCTCCCAGCGCGCATCGGATGTGATCTCTTCGCCATCACCGCGCGGCGCATGCCAGTCGAAGTTACGCACGTTAGTAAAGGTTATCAAGTTAGGATTATTAGCGTCGCGAGTATAGCTGACTACTTCACTGACATCAGGCTGCCAGTTGCGCTCCTGTTTGGCTTCAATAGAGAAAAACCAGCCCAGACCGAGCAGCCAAACGCTGGTATAGCCTGCCAGTAAGACCCTTGAGTATCGGCGTCGATTGTGGGTAGTAAGCGCGGGTTTATTCATCAGCTTATAAGCTAGCTTATCAGTTAGCTTTGGTAGATAGCGCGAAGTAATTAATGCCGCTAATAAACCTACTATTATGACTGCTGCCAGCCAAGTGATGGCTGATAGAGCGCCAAACTGATACCAAATAGCCAGCAATAGCCAGATTGCCGAGAGTATTAAAGTAATTAAGATAAGCAAACGTATGAGTAATCGCCACCAGCTAAGCGGCTTATGATTAGTAGGTTCAATGCTTGGTGGTCGGTTTAGAGCCTGTTTATTTGCAGTGCGCTTTGACCACCATGATTTAAAAGAGGAGCTGAGCGACATAGGATTGCGTTACTTAAGTAGGTGTTGAAGTAAGTGGTGAAATCAATGTTAAGATGTATATTAAAATGAATAATGAAATCAATGTTTTGACCATAGCAAAATTTATATCACACTGACAATACAATTTGCATAAATTTATCGTTGAATGTGATAAAGGCTTGCGATAAAGTGAAACTAATTTGCTACCCGTTTGATGTTAGCTATTTTATCCCCATCTAACGGTTTATACTTTATCTATATCTACCAACCAAAGAGGTTAACTCACGTTACCATGTCTGAAGACACTCCCAGCCCGAGTAGCTGGTCGATGCGCGGCTTAAAACGCTGGCTATCGACCGCCCCCGAAACCCGTGATGAGCTAATCAATCTGGTGCAGGAATCGCGCCGGTTTTTAGAGCCTGATACGGTTGATATGCTCGAGGGCGTATTGGACTTGCCCGCCACCCAAGTGCGGGAGATCATGACCCCGCGCCCACAAGTTATCAGCCTGCACGAGAGTACTAGTCTGGCTGAGGTCATGGATATCATCTTAGAGACCACGCACTCACGCTATCCTGTATTTGACAGCCAAGATGACGATGCAGTGATCGGTATTCTACTGGCAAAAGACTTGATTCCGCTGCTCGTCTATATGGTGCGCGATCAAGACGAAAAAATCGATAGCAAACGTCTTAAAGACTTAGTGCGCCAGCCATTGTATATCAGTGAAAACGCACGTTCCGATACCCTTTTACGCTCACTGCAACGCACCCAAGTCCATATGGCAATCGTCGTTGACGAGTTCGGTAACTTTGCAGGTGTGGTGACGATGGAGGATTTATTAGAAGAAATCGTCGGTGATATCGTTGATGAGCATGATGACTTTGATGAAGACAGCGATATCAATAATATTGTCATCCATCCTGAAAAGCCTAATACTTGGTGCGTGCAAGCCTCGACGGTGATTGAAGACTGTAACGATGAGCTAGGCAGCCATTTTGATGATACCGATGTCGATACGATGGGCGGTTTAGTCATGCAGGCGCTCGGTTATGTCAGTGACTTAGAGGGCGAGAGCGTCGAGATAGATGACTGGAAAATCACTATTACTGATGTAGAAGGGCGCTCTATTAACGATCTTGAGCTGACCAATATAAAAGCGGATAATCAGGTATTGATTGGTAGTCATTAATTTTATTGATAAATTAGTCTTAGACATAAATAAAAAAACACGGCTACGGCCGTGTTTTTTATGGTTAGCAGTCTAACCTAACTACGCAAATTTACCCCTTTATTGGCGCAGGCTGGTATCATAGTCGCATTTAATTTGAGCGGATGCGTAAACAGCCTCTTTACATTAAAAACACTAAAAATTTGTCGTTCGGTTCTAAGTTTAAGGTTTTAGGTAATAACTATGCGTCTGTCTACTGATGATTTGCAAAAGCGCCTCAATGCGAACAAGTCGAAAAAAAGACCGTTAGGTCTGCTGATTGTGCTGGCTGCGCTTGCAGGAGCGTCATTTACTTTAGCGCTAGCACCTTATGGGTTCTGGCCATTGGCTTTGATATCGCCTGCGATTTTATATGCGTTGTTATTGCCCGAGATGAGCGGTAAACGTGCCTTTATTATCGGTGAAGCTTATGGTACAGGGCTGTGGTGCGTTGGCGCTTTTTGGCTTTATACCTCTATTCATGATTACGGCGATACACCAGCGTGGCTTGCGCTGATTTTGATCGCGATCATGGGCCTGATTATGGGGCTATTTCATGGCTTTATGGCGCTACTATTCAATCGGGTAGTTGGCAAGCAGCCTTTTGCTTTTGCAGCGCTTTGGGTATTTCAAGAATGGCTTAAGACGTGGCTGTTCTCAGGATTTCCTTGGTTATTCATTGGTTATGCCTTTACTGAGCAGTATTGGCTATCGTCACTTGCGCCTGTGGCGGGTATATTTGCCGTGACTTTTGTGGCGGTATTACTCGCAGCTAGTGTGGTTGAGCAGATGCGCAATCGTGGCGGCTATCTATTGGCCTCATTTGCCCTGCTAGTCGTTAGCACCTCGCTGTGGCTGGCTGATCCGCAGTGGACGAAGCCCAAGGGTACGCCTGATCTTTCGGTATCGCTCATCCAAGGCAATATCCCGCAAGACTTAAAATGGCTCACTGAGTTCCAAGTGGAGACGCTCAAGATATATGCAACCCTCACTCGTAGCGAGTGGGGCCGTGACATTGTGCTGTGGCCTGAGTCATCCATTCCGATGTTTCAGACGGAGGCAGTCGGCTTTATCGGTGAAATGGTCGAGATAGCCAAGGAGACGGACACCACTTGGGTCACGGGTATTCCTTATCAAGATGAGGCGGCATTCGATCCGAGCACTGATAAATACGCGCCCTTCTATAATAGCGTCATAGCGCTCGGTGCACAGGCAGAGGGTCTGTATAAAAAGCAGCGCTTGGTGCCGTATGGGGAGTATATTCCTTTTCAAGGTACACTAGATCTACTGCCAGGTCTGGCAGGTAGTCAAGAGATGATTAGCTATAGCCGTGGTGATGATCAACAGTCGCCATTGCGAGTGCGCGGTCATAATCTAGGCTCAGCGATTTGTTATGAAGTGGCCTATCCAGATACTACGCGCAAAAACGCCATCGATACCGACTTTTTATTAACGATATCGAATGATGCTTGGTTTGGCACGTCAGCAGGGCCGTTGCAACATCTGCAAATGGTACAAATGCGGGCGCTGGAGAACGGGCGCTGGTTCATGCGTGCGACCAATACTGGGGTAACGGCAATCATTGATCATAGAGGTCAGATCGTTAAGCGTGCGCCGCAGTTTGAGCGTACGGTATTGCGCGGTACTATTCAGGCGCGAGTCGGCCATACGCCGTATACGACTTTTGGTAATGCGCCTATTTTGATCTTTATCAGCTTACTGCTATTGCTCAGTTATTTGGGCAAAAACAGTATTGCAAGAGCGCGGTTGGGTAAGTAGCTACTGAATAAGCTCATAAACCATTGCGGCTAACATAATAATTCCTTTAAATAGGTGAGGGATTTAACAAATCGCTATAAATTGCGATATAATATCTCAATATTTCAAATATTCTTTCGAGGGTGATAAGCTATGTCAGAACATGTTGTCAATAACAGTCCAAAAAAAGAGTTTTTATTTGCCTTAGTTGGCGTCGGCTTATTTTTAGGCATCGTGTTGCTTATCGGTATTTCGGCCTTTTTGCGTCCAGCGGGTGAGCATATCACCGCTGAGCCTACGGCTGAGTCGATAGCCGCTGATGAAGCTGCAGTTATCGCCGCTGCTCCAGCTGCTGAACCAGCCGCCGCACCTGTGGCAGAAGTGGCTACTGATGATGCAGCGGCTACCGATGTTCCAGCTGATGCGACGGTCACGCCCGCACCTAGCACGGGTGATGCGGTAGTGGCAACGGGTTCTGCTACAGCGACTGCCGATGGTACGGTCGATCAAGCCGCAGCAGCTGATGTGGATCTAACTGCTGAACAAGCCGACGGCGATGCCGACGCAGTACAACCAGCACCAGCTCAGTAATTATTAAAATAAGTTTTAGTATAATAAAAACTCGCTTTCCGTCATGGATAGCGAGTTTTTTGGGTTTAAGATTGGTAGTTCGTTTTTGAAGGTAGTTATAACTCAGATTCTGGTGCATGAAATGCACTCTACAAAAGCTCAAACCTTTAATCACGCACTATCCGCAATACGCTTCAATAAAAACTCTACTCGATGAGCGTCTGTGCCATTGCCTTTATAGCCATAAGCTTTATCTACCGCTTTATCGAGGACGTTATGGGCTGCTGTGAGCTTGGGATAAGGGTCGATCATATAAGTGTTATATAACTTGGCGAGAGTTGGCGCGTCTTCCGTGCCGTCTTGATAAAACGCCCGCGCATCCAATACTTGCTGTGCAGCGGCCTCGATAGTGTCTTTGGCTTTAAGGGTTTTGGCATCGTCATCATCAGCATCAAACGGATATTGAAAATTGTTATAGACGATAGTGTTTGAATAACTATAATCACTTTTCATTCTGCCTGCGGTCAAACGCATAAAAGCATTATGCACAGAGCTTGATAAAATACCAAAATGATAAAGTGTACCTCCTAAAAGTATATATAGCTTATCGCCAGCTACTTCCTCCTTTAAAAAACCAATCGGTATAAACTTTCTATTTTCTGAAGATACTCTTGGTAAACCTATGTAATTTTCATTAGTGTGTCTTCGTTCATCGAACAGATGCGGTGTTTCAGCCTTTTTGACAGTAGCAATTTTAGTGCTTGCAAGTCTTGTGTTTTTGACATCTTCAATCCGCTGTCTAACTAATGGCATGTTTTGCAAGTCTTTATTTAATTTTATTGCATCACAGCCATCAAACCATAAGCACCAACGTTTTACGTCATTAAGAAACTCATAACCCATCATATAGCGTTTGATATATTTTTTAGCTAAAGGCTCTAACTGGATTAGTTCTTCGTATTCATCATTTGATAATAATAAATTACCACCATCGGTAGGTTGGTTGCCTCGTGACATTTCTAATTCATTAGATATCTGTTTTTTAGTTCTATCAAAAAATACTAATGCACCATCCACCAAATAACCGTTAATTGCTTTTGCTTTTTGCGGTATAGGGTCACTAGAAATATCATCGTAATTAAATATCGTTTTTTCTTTATGCTCAATAGTTGAATAACCGATGATAACGCAATGCACAGCAGCTACACCTTTACCCTCATTTGACCATTTAAAAGTATGATGCGCAAAGTTAATGTGACCGCCACATTCGTTGAAAATATATTGCCATAAATTGGCAACATGCTCGCCTTGTACAACTGAATTAGTTGAGACAAAAGCAGTTTCAATATAATGGTTTTGTTTAGTCACCGCTTGCATATAATGCATGGCTTTGACGTACCAGCCCGAAACATAATCTAAGGATTTATGCTTTTTAATATTACTTGCAACTAAAGCTATGTCAGCTTTTTGATCTTTATTTTGATAAGCATAACCAATAAAAGGCGGATTGCCCATGATAAAGTCGCAGTCATTGGCAGGCAGAATATCCGCCCAGTAGAGCTGTAAGGCATTGCCCTCCGTGATATGCGGACTATACACGATAGGCGTCGTCGGGCGCGTGGTGCCAAAACGCTCAGCCGTGGCTTGATTGAGCTGATGATCCGTAATCCACATCGCCACCCGCGCGATATGGGCCGCGTGCGGCTCAATCTCAATCCCATAAAACTGCTCGACGGTGACCTGACACATACTGCTGATATCGAGTAGACCCTTTTGATCGCCATAAATCTGCGCGATAAGCTGATTCTCTAACAGCCGCAGCTCACGATAAGCGATAATGAGAAAATTGCCACAGCCACACGCAGGATCAAAGAAAGTTAGCGTTGGCAGCTTCTCATACAGCTTGAGCGCCCGTGGCTTATCCTTGCTACATTTTGAGAACTCATCGCGCAGCTCTTGCAAAAATAGCGAATTAATGACCTTGAGAATGTTCTTCTCACTGGTATAGTGCGCCCCAAACTCACGGCGCTTGTCATTACTATTTGGGTCACTCGCCGCACTGTCATCGATATCGAGCACGCTTTGGAACATCGAGCCAAAGATCGCCGGGCTAATCTCGCTCCAATCGAGATTATTACACTGCACAACGAGGTTATATAGATTTTCATCAAAATAGGGAATACGAATCGATTGCGAGAACAGATCGCCATTGATATAGGCAAAGGCAGCATAGCTCTCAGGCAGACGGGCTGAGCGCTGCTCAGTGTTTAGAGTATCGAATAGCGTGGTAAAGACTTCGTGTATATTGCTACCATCGGCTTTGGCCTCATTGGTCAGTAGCCCATCGAGCAAGTTTCTTTGACCGAATATCCCCGTATCATCAGCAAAAAAGCAAAATATCAATCGCGTCAAAAATAGCGCCAGCTCGTCAGCATTGACCCCATCAGTGATAAAGGCTTGATGCAGTTTGGCAACCATCTCCGTGGCTTGACGGTTTATCGGGTTTTCCTCTACGATCTCGCTCATCGCCGCATTTGGTGCTAAAAAGTCTAGCCACTCTGCGTTCTTGGGCAAATCGGTCAACGCACATTTATGCTCTTTAATATCCATAGGATTAGCGATGTCATACAGCCATAGCTCATCAAAGTTGCATAACACGATATATCTAGGCTTATCGGTCTTGAGCTTATCGTAGTATTCGCTGACTTGGGTGTAGGCTTTATTTAGATCCAGCCCGCGACTTTTTTGCTCAATCATCACCAGCTTGGGGATAAAAGCATCGACGTACTTTTGCGCTTTGTCGTTTTTGAGGCGATGCTCAAAGGCTTTGAGCTGCACTTGACCTGAGACGCCATAGGCATTGAATATTTGCGTCCAAAAGTTCTGACTTTGTCCGCGCTCATAGCCTTCAGCGTCTTTGTAATCGTGGATAATACGGTTTAATTGCTCGCGGATATGGGCGTAGTCTAGACTCATTATTAGGGCTTGCCTTATTGGGTATTGTTAAGAGAGTTTATGAGGTTCTGGTGATGTTTTTATAGATTTTTAAGTGACATTAACTATAGCGAGCTGCTAGGTAAATGACAAATGATTGTTCAGCTTTTATATAATTCATCACTGCTAACAGCCTCTAGCTTGGAATATGGGTAGGGCGCTCCATATAGAATAGCAACATCACCATTCATATATCCAAATCAATAAAAAGAGATCCTATGACGACTCAAACTATTCCCTCCAAAGCCGACATCCAGCAGCGCATTGCTGACTTACGCGCGCAACTCGCTAAGCAAGATTTGACCGCCATTATCGTGCCATCAGCCGATCCGCATTTGTCCGAGTATCTGCCAGAGTATTGGCAAACCCGCGAATGGCTATCAGGGTTTACGGGTTCAGCAGGCACGCTAGTTGTGAGCGCTGACTTTGCAGGACTTTGGGCGGATAGCCGCTATTGGGTACATGCGGCGGATGAGCTAGCAGAGACAGGTATTGAGCTGCAAAAGCTCGGTGCTGCTCATCAGCTCAATCATATTGACTGGCTCGCTGAGCATTTAAGCGAGGGCGATAGCGTCGCTGTCGATGGCAATGTGTTGTCTATTAGCGAACAAGATAAATTGCTCGATGCTTTTGAGGCCAATGACATAACCTTGATTACCGATCGAGATGTTATTTCTGAGATTTGGGCGGAGCGTCCAGCATTACCGAACGCCAAGTTATATCAGCATGATGCGCAATTCGTGGCTCAATCAGCGGCCTCAAAGCTTGCCGCAGTACGTGCTGGCATGACGGAGGCAGGTGCGAGTCATCATTTATTATCTAGCTTAGATGATATCGCGTGGCTGACTAATTTGCGTGGTGCTGATGTCGATTACAATCCTGTGTTTTTGGCGCATATGCTGATTGATGCCGATACTGCTATTTTATTTATTGACAACCATAAAGTCAGCAGTGAAATTGCGCAAAGCTTAGCAGATAGTGGCATCGCTTTAGCAGATTATGAGGCGATACAAGGTGCTTTAGGTCAATTAACCCCTGATGATTTATTGCTATTGGATCCCAGCAAAGTTGCCGTTGGTACTTTGTCTGAGATAGTCGATAATGTCGGTTTTATTGAGCAAATAGCACCGAGCACGATGCTCAAATCTGTCAAGTCAGATGCTGATATTGAGCATGTTCGCGAAGCCATGCGTCAAGATGGCGCGGCATTATGCCAGTTCTTCGCAGAGTTTGAACAGCGCTTAGACAAAGGCGAGCGCCTCAGCGAGCTGGACGTCGATAGTATGTTGATAGCCGTGCGTAGTCAGCAGCCAAACTATGTCTCGCCAAGCTTTCCGACCATTGCAGGCTTTAATGAAAACGGGGCATTGCCGCATTATCGGGCGACACCGCAAAAGTTTAGCTATTTAGACGTCGAGGCTGGCGCGGGCGGATTATTACTGATAGATTCAGGTGCACAATATCAAAACGGCACGACGGATATCACTCGCGTCGTCGGTATTGGGCAAGTCACTAGCGAGCATAAGCGCGACTTTACTACCGTGCTCCGCGCGCATATTGCCTTGGCCAATGCTTGTTTCCCTAAAGGTATCTCATCGCCTGCTATCGATGCGATCTGCCGTGCGCCGTTATGGCAAGCGCAGATGGATTATGGACATGGCACAGGTCATGGTGTTGGTTACTTTTTAAATGTACACGAAGGCCCACAAGGTATCTCTTATAACGCGCCTAATACTAAAGAGCGCGCCATGAGAGCCAATATGATTACTAGTAATGAGCCAGGTCTATATCGCGAAGGCAAATGGGGTATTCGTATTGAGAATTTAGTCGTTAGCCGAGCGGTCGCTAATCCGATTGAGACTGAGTTTGGTGAGTTTTTATACTTTGAAACAGTAACCTATTGTCCGATTGATACGCGCCTGATTGATAAATCACTGCTTAACCAAGTCGAGATTGACTGGCTTAACAATTATCATAGCCAAGTTTATACTGAGCTAAAGAGCCGAGTATCAGGCGCAGCGTTGGAGTGGTTAACTGAGCGTACCCAAGCGATATAAAAGCAGTTTGTTTTAAAGGGCAATTTTCAAAGCCAATAGAAAAGCGCTCAGTAAGTAATTACTGAGCGCTTTTCTATAACACGAGGAAAAGATGCTGGGCTAAAAGCACCAGCCTACGGCATAGCCCAAATTATTAATAGAAATTACTTTTTGTAATAACCTATAAGATATATATAAACTTTGAGTTAGCAAAAATGTAGTTAATGTCGCGTAGGCTGTGGCTTTAGCCCAGCAAAAGACTTTTAAAGTAAGAATACTTAATAACAAAAAATAGGTTTTAAATTTAGTTAAGAGTAGCTTTTTTATTCTAAACAATACCTATTTTAACTAGAACAATATTTAAAATTTTACTCTTTATCCGCCAATTGACGACTGATCTCAGCACGTAGCCAAGATTTTAGGTTTTCAGACATCTGTAACATCTGCTCGGTGAGATAATCATCGATCTGACCTTCAAGCTCGCTGAATAATGCCTCATGCTCAACGTTTAGCTTAGTGTTCTTTAGCTTCAGATCAATAGCTGACTCTATATTTAGATTGTCCGTAACCGCTTTTACGGGAGTAGTAAGAGTAGTGGCTTTTTTGTTCGGTGTACCTTTGCTATTTGGCTGCTTAGAGTCTTCGTTTTTGATATCAGTATTTTCTACAGCATTTTCTGTATAGGCTAATGCTTCTATTTGTTGCCGTTCAGCTTGCTGCTGCTTTTCTTTGGCTTCATTCTCAAGCGCTTCAAGCTGTCTTTGCTCTTCTAATTTTTGTTGTTCGGCCGCTTGCTCGTCAGCTTGTCTTTGCGCCGCTGCTTGTTGTAGATCATAGACACAATATAAGTCATCGAGGTGCGCATCGAGATCATGAGTGGTAAAGACAAATTTTTCAAACGGAATCTCAGTTTGCAGTAAATCAGTAATATCGGTCAGCTCTTGTACGATCGCTGCCCGTACTGGCTTGGGCGCGCCCGTCCAGTGCTGATAAAATTGATGGGAAAACGAATAGCTTGACATAGTGGCTTCCAGAATGAAAAATACCCCTTATCATACCCAAGGTCGATAAGAGGCTGCAAGGGGGCAAACGTAGCAAAATTAATATAAACCTTATTCTACTAGGATAGTATCGGGTGAAATATAAAAGCTAAGCCTGCCAACGGGCGAATACTAAGGAGCCATTGGTGCCACCAAAGCCAAAGCTATTCGACACTGCATAATTTAAATCATCAACTTTGCGTGATTGATTGGCGACATAATCAAGATTACAGTTATCCTCAAGATTATCCAGATTGATCGTCGGCGGTACTTGCTGATGTTGCAATGCTAGCACTGTAAATATCGCCTCGATGCCACCTGCCGCGCCCAGCAAATGACCGGTCATAGACTTCGTTGAGCTGACTAATATACTGTCTTTTACCGCAGAAAATACCGTCTCGATCGCAATTGACTCAGCCACGTCGCCCGCTGGCGTACTCGTACCATGAGCGTTGACATAACCGACTTGCGAGGCATCAATCCCTGCGTCATTAACTGCGTTTTGCATAGCTCGCGCTGCACCGCGACCGTCTTCAGGCGGCGAGGTGATATGACTGGCATCATCGCTCATGCCAAAGCCCACCATCTCGGCCAATATAGTTGCGCCGCGAACTTTAGCATGAGCTAAGCTCTCAAGAACCATCATGCCTGAACCATCTCCAAGCACAAAACCATCGCGATCTTTGTCGAACGGACGCGAGGCACGAGTAGGCTCGTCATTACGTGTCGATAAGGCGTGCATCGCGGCAAAGCCTGACATACCAAGTGGGCTTGAGCCTTTCTCACTGCCGCCTGCTACCATCACATCGGCATCACCATAAGCGATAAGCCGTGCGGCTAAGCCGATAGCATGGGTCGCAGTGGTGCAAGCAGTCGCAGTCGCCAAGTTAGGGCCTTGCAAGTTGTGCTTGATCGCCACTAGCCCAGCTGCCATATTCACAATAGAACCTGGAATAATAAAGGGTGAGACTTTGCGAGGGCCTTTACTATTGAGCATCGCAGAGCTGTCTTCGATAGTCTGAATACCACCAATACCTGAGCCTAAGATTACCCCAAAACGTTCTGGATCGACATTTTGTACAGGTGCTTCATTTGCACTAACCTCACTGATAAACCCTGCATCTTTTAGCGCCATAGAGGTCGCTGCTATACCATACTGCATAAACTTATCATAGCGTCGCGCGTCTTTGACATTCATATACTGCTTGGCGTCAAAATCTTTAATTGTACCCGCAATTTGAGTACGGTAATCTGTGGCGTCAAAATGCTCAATCGTTGAGATACCGCTTTCACCAGCCAGCAACCGCGTCCAAGTGCTCTCTACATCCAAGCCTAGTGGAGTGATCGCGCCCATCCCAGTGACGACTACGCGCGTCTCATCAGAGCGCTCAAAATGTGGCGATTTACGATGTTTTTGTGATGATGAGTTTGAATGACTGTGTTGACTCATATAATAAATCCTTAATGATTCAAAAGGGTTTTGCCATTTATACTATTGATGATTGCATGGCTGCTACAACTTATCTACTAACGCTTTACTATTTATAGCGCTATCTCGGTATTTTAGCAACCATTATAGGCTAGATAAGTTTACGCTTGTAAACTTAAAGCCCTTTATATAAAAGACGTTAGGATAACAGGCCAATGGAATACAAGCTAAGCAAAACAAACTTGTCCTAGCACCACACTTTTATTCGCGCCTGTGACCGCAGGCAGGTTGCCCGTTTCGCCCATTAGCGTTTGCCGTGCCAGCCAAGCAAAAGCGACCGCTTCTACCCACGTCGGCTCAAGACCTAAGCTGGCAGTAGTGGTCACTTTGCAATGTGGCAGATGCGCTTGCAAGCGAGCCATCAGATAGCTATTTAATGCGCCACCACCGCAGACATACACTTCAGCTGTTTCATTTTCTATAGCAGTATCTTCAGACTTGGTGAATTGTCTAATTTGATTGCTAGCCGTTACCGCTGTCAGCTCCGTCAGTGTCGCCTGTACGTCCGCTGATGAATAGCGAGTATCGGAGGAGTGTGTGTCAAATGTTTGCAGCTCCTCTTGCAGCCAAGCCAAATTGAAGTCTTCACGACCTGTACTTTTTGGGTAGTCTTTAGCAAAGAACGCATGACTCAACAGCTGATTCAATAGTGGTGCGATGACGCGGCCTGATTGCGCCCATGCGCCTGCGGCATCGTAATGCTTACCGGTATGTAGCAGCGTCCAAGCATCTAGCAATAAATTAGCAGGGCCAGTATCGTAGCCAACCACTTGCTGCTCAGTTTGTCCATCTGCATTAATATTAGTCGCTGGCAAGACAGCAATATTAGCGATACCGCCTAAATTGAGCATAATCCGAGTAGTGTTAGCATCAGTAAATAACGCTTGATGGAAGGCAGGTACTAACGGCGCACCTTGACCACCAACGGCCATATCGCGACGGCGAAAGTCACTGACCACGCTGATACCTGTGCGTTCAGCGATCATATTGGCATCGAGTAATTGTAGAGTATATCCCATGTGCGGACGATGGCGTACGGTCTGTCCATGACAGCCAATAGCTAATACATTCTCTGCATCGATATCGGCTTGCTGCAATAATTTATTAACCACCTCGCTGGCAAACTCACCATAAACCCGACTTGCCCAACCGAACCAGTCCAATTCGCTCTTTGGTTCGCTAGATGGTTCATTGCTTTGAGGTTTTAGATGCTTTATTCCATTAGGCTGACATAGTGCCAATAGCACCTCACGCAGACGCAGTGGGAAGTCTTGGCTATAAGTTGCTAATAATGTCATAGGCGCTGAGGTGTTGTTTTCATCATTATTAAACCGACACAACACCGCATCCATACCATCGAGGCTGGTACCCGACATCATGCCGACATACAGACCATCGTCGAAGTTTTCGAATAGGGTTTGTTCAAGAGCGTCGGTGAGGGTGGCATAATTTAGATTATCGTCATCTGACAAAGTATCTTGTTGAGCGTTATTAATAATTGGTGCAGGCTTACTCATGGCAATTTATCCTAAAAAACGCTAATATATCTGCCAAATTCTACCATTTTTTGCACCGCCCCAAAGGTTTAAACCTTGATTACGACTTAAACATTTAAAAAGACAATAAAGAGAGCACCATGACTGAATCATCATATACTGTAGAAGAACAGCTGGCCCTTATCCAACGCGGTACTCAAGAGATTTTATCTACCGAGGATTTAGTGGCGAAGTTAAAGCAAAACCGTCCGCTACGCATTAAGGCAGGCTTTGATCCTACTGCGCCTGATCTACATTTGGGTCATACTGTATTAATCAACAAGCTTAAGCATTTTCAAGATCTGGGTCATGAGATTTATTTCTTAATCGGGGATTATACTGCCAAGATTGGCGACCCTTCGGGCAAAAACAGTACCCGTCCGCCACTGACTGATGAGCAAATTCAGGCCAATGCTCAGACTTATGCAGAGCAAGTTTTTAAGATTTTGGATAAAGAAAAAACCCGTATTGTTTTTAACTCAGAATGGTTTAAGGACATGTCAGCTGCCGATATGATTCAATTATCTAGCCAGCTCACGGTATCACGGATGCTTGAGCGTGATGATTTTTCCAAGCGTTATGCTGCCCAAACTCCAATTGCTATTCACGAATTTCTCTATCCATTAGTACAAGGTTATGATTCTATTGCTCTCAAAGCCGACGTCGAGCTTGGCGGTACCGATCAGACTTTTAATTTGCTGATGGGTCGTACTCTGCAAAGTCGCTACGGTCAAGAGCCACAAGTTTGTATCACTGTGCCGATTCTAGAAGGCTTAGACGGTGTCAATAAAATGTCCAAGTCTTTGAATAACTATGTCGGCATTTATGATGCGCCGGGCACAATGTATCAAAAGATTTTGTCTATGCCAGATACGCTGATTCGTCGCTACTTTGAGTTCTTAAGCTTTAAGCCAATGGAAGAGGTCGAAGGATTGATGAATGAGATGGAAAAAGGTCGTAATCCACAAGAGATCAAGCGTATTCTTGCCGAAGAGTTAATCGAGCGTTTCCATGATGCTGATGCCGCTGCCAATGCGCACAAATCAGCGGGTAACGTGCTTGCTGATGGCGAATTGCCCGTTGATTTACCAGAGATTACTTTAGACTTAGAGGGTGCGGACGCGCTATTTATTACCCAAATACTCAACCAAGCGAAATTAGCCAAAAATAACTCAGCTGCCAAAGACATGGTAAAACGTGGCGCAGTAAAAGTCGATGGTGAAGTGGTTGATGGTGGTTTTAGCTTAACCTCAGGGCAGACAGTAGTCATTCAGGCAGGTAAGAAAGGCTATGCTAAAGTGACGGTGAGCTGATATGGATAAAATTGAAGCTTTTGAGTTAATTGTTCTGAAATTTGAACAGATGACGTATAAGAATAGTCAGGAAAAAGAGCAATTACTCAGAAGCTTTGAAGTGTTATTAGCAAAATATTTAGATAACAGTGCATACTACACTGAAAAAATTAATAAGATTACTTTCAATCCTTATATTGCTTTCAAACGGGAAATGGATATACCTGATCATTTGTATGACATTAACGATCTTGAGGTCAGTGAGTCTGATTGGAGAAAGCAATGGGATACTGGTTATGCAGCAACATTAAAACTTATGGTGGAAGTAGTAGAGGAATTAAAAATGCTTGATTCTATAGACAGGGGAGCTATGACAGAGACCCATGAAAAAGATTTATCGAAAGTATTCATAGTCCATGGTCATGATGACGGTGCTAAAAACGAAGTAGCAAGGTTTGTTGAAAAACTTAGACTTGAAGCGGTTATTCTTCACGAGCAAGTGAATTCAGGTGACACCATTATAGAGAAGCTAGAAAAACATACGGATGTTGGTTTTGCGATTGTGCTTTATACCTCATGTGATATTGGTGGAGTGAAAACTGAACCAGACAAGCTAAAACCAAGAGCAAGACAAAATGTTGTTTTTGAGCATGGACTTTTAATTGGAAAAATTGGTCGTGCCAATGTTATTGCCCTTGTAAAAGAAGAAGTTGAAATTCCAAATGATGTATCAGGCGTAGTGTATGAAACTATGGACAGTAAAGGCGCTTGGAAGTTTCAACTTGCAAGAGAAATAAAAGCATCGGGCTATGATATTGATATGAACAAGGTTTATTAAAAATGAATATCCCCCAAGGCATTTACCGCCACTATAAAGGCAGTCTTTATCAAGTATTGCATACGGCGCAGCATTCAGAAACCGAAGAATCGCTAGTGGTATATCGTTGCCTATACGGTGAATATGGCGTGTGGGTACGTCCGCTTGCGATGTTCGCTGAAATGGTCACAGTTGATGGTAAAGAAATTCCGCGATTTGAATTGATTCAAGAATTAAACGATTAGTTATGGCTTTTTAGTTGTGGTTTTCTGCGAACGAATCTCATGGCTTATTTAATAAAAAAGCGACTTTTATAGTCGCTTTTTTTTACGTCTGCCCAACCTAGTTTCTTCAAGTTTAATTATGCAAAAATCTCTTTAAAGCTTGATAAAACTCAATAGGCGCATCCATTGGCACCGCATGCCCTGACTTTGGCAAAATAATGCTGTGCGCATTGGGCAGTAACTCAAGCAACTGTTGTTGCCATTCTGGATCATATAGCTTTGAGCGACCACCAATTAATAACGTCGTTGGAATATCCACCGTCTCCAAAACATCGCGATAATCGTAGGGCAATTGCACATAAGCATTTAGACAACGCAGTTTATGCTGCCAAGTGCTATGAGTCATTAACGCCACTTTGTGCGGGGCGCGATGGCTTAAAGTCTTTACTAGTAGTTGTGAATGCTGACGACTGATCGATAGCAAGGAAAACGCGCGCTCCATTGCTAATAAACCTAATTTTAACTCATAAGGTAAATGACGAAAGTTATTCACCTGCATATAAGGCTCAGTTTTACTAATTAATGACTCAAACTGAGCAAACAACTCATCTTGTCGTGCTCCAAATACGCCACCTTGCCAGTTAGGTTGATTACGAATAATAGGCGCTTGATCGATATTCAAATAGCGGCTGATTTCACTAGTCCCAAAGCGTTTAAAGTAAGCCCACATCACCAGCGCACCCATCGAAATGCCAGCGACAGATATTTTGTTAACGCCCGTTGCCTTAACGATATAGTCAATAACTTGCTTAGTATCTGCCGCGTACTGCTCAATAAAGTCAAACTGCGGCAACTGTAGATTATCCGCCAAACCAAAACCTCTAAAATGTGGCAAATAAAACTGATACTGATTAATCAGAGGTAAAATAAACGGCAAAAACTGCCGCGCATCCATACCAAAGGCATGTAGCATTAACACAGGTTGACCGCGACCAATCACTGAGATTGGTAACAACGTACCATCAGAGCCAGCAACGCTGATAGTTTGCAAGTGGTAAGGTTTAGGCTTTTTTACAATGTTATTGATCACAACGATTCTTCCGCTATTACCATAGTTTGGCATATTGCGCGTCACTAACGGCAGCGATATCTAGCTTCGTTAGCATATCACGCAGTGCTAACCAACGCGCGTTATCTGGTTTAATAGGAGTAATCAAACGCTTCAATGTGTCATTGATAATGTCATCCATCAAAGCAGACGGTTCCTCACCAGTGTAGCCATAATAAATCTCGCGCGCCTGCTCTGGATTATTAATACATAATTGACCCATCTCAGTGCTGACTTGCACAAACTGCTCTATAGCTGCCTGCTTGTCATTGAAAGTCTTATGTGTTGTCATTAGCTCCAATGCCGAAAAATTAGGATAAGGCGACAAGTTTTGATCGATAAAGGTGTAATCAAGCCCGATATGATTGGCTTCTATACCCTCAAAGTTATAAAAGCATAACCACGCGCCATCAAAGCCACCATGCGCATCACCTTTTTGCAAATTTTCTAAATGCTGAAAGTCAGTTTCTACAAACTCGACATTATCACGATCTAATTCAAAACCATTTTGTTTGGCATAACGATGCAATATCTCAAATCCAATTTTATTAGTGACCGAATTAGCCGCTGGCGTAGTAATACGAATAGGCTGATTAGCATGCAGTTTCTCCATACTGCTTTGCTTCATCATCACGCCGCCATCGGTCACGAAAAAACAGCCTAGCGCTTTTAGATCATCAAAATGATGCTCAAACAGATGAATAGGCTCGTTAACATGCAAATCAATATGACCTGCCTGCAACTCGCTAAAGCCATCGTAATGTTCCGTCGGCTCTATCATCTCAATATCCAAACCTGACTTTTTATAAGCGCCCGTATGAATGCCTGCGATAAAAGGCAGGTGATCAGGATTCAAAAACCATTCCAATGTTAAAGTTAGCGGCGTTAAAACAGGTGTATTATTCGTCATAAAATATCCTTATCTTATTATCAAGAGCTTGTTATAGTAAAAGAGTTAATGTCATAACCATAGAAATAGTAAATGACCTTAGCATAAAATAGAATCGTAAAATGCTTTGTTCGCTATCATATGACAAAAGGATATTACTTGATGAGTATAAAGACGCTACCTGATCTTGATAACAGCCTTTATCCGCAAGTTTGGGAGCAGCAGAGTTTTGAGAGTCCGCAAGCGTTACTGATGGCGTTATTGACTCAGCGTACAAGTATAGAGCCGCTGGCCTTTACTAAGCAGCTGCAAGATAATGAGGCTTATCAAGAATGGATCAATACCTCAGTATTTGGCCGCTATATCCAGCGTAGCTTTGCCGCGATTTATCATCAATCTGAGGACAGCTTTAACATGGATATACCCGTGCTATTTCGCCGTGAGCTAATGCGCCATGGTCAGTATTTACCGCTTGAGCAAATATTATTTGTAGCAGGTAATATGCCCAAAAAGGCTCGACAAGAGAAACTATTTACCACTACGCTTAATCCTGCAACAGTACTAGTAGGCGCACAAAAACTACCGTCTGCACAGACGGTAGTCAATCAAATAAGAGTAACCAGCAAACAAGTATTAGGCTTTCCAATACGCCATAATAAGCGCACCAGCGAGCGTACCCGCAATGAAGTATTACTGTTGGGGTTCGATGATTTGCGTCTGGTCGATGAGCAGAGTATTGATAAATGCTTTGAAAAAAGCAGTGAAAGTAGCAGTACGGATCGCCCTATACTGCTACGTAGCTATGAATTGCGTTAAGTTTGATGTGTTGTTTAGGGACTGCCTAAACCTTTTAAAAACAGTTAGTCTTTAGCAATCGTCAGGCCATTGTAAGTTTGTGCTACTGGCATGACCTCTAAGCGATTGACATTGATGTGTGCAGGAGTCTCGATAAGCCATAACAAGATATCGCCAATATCATCACCCGTCATGTTTTTAAAGCCTTCGTATACCTTATCTGCCTTACCATCATCACCATGATAGCGCACGTTTGAGAATTCAGTACCTGCCACGGCACCCGGTTCAAGATTGGTCACGCGCACTTGTGTACCTAATAGATCGGCACGTAAGTTTAAGCTAAATTGCTTGACGAAGGCTTTGGTTGCACCATAGACATTGCCACCATAATACGGCCAACTGCCAGCAATAGAGCCCACATTGATAATATAACCGCTATTACGCTCAACCATCGCAGGCAGAACAGCATGAGTGAGTGCTATTAGCCCTTTGATATTGGTATCGGCCATCTGCATCCAATCATTGAGATCAGCTTTATAGGCAGGTTCAGTACCCAGTGCGAGTCCTGCATTATTTACTAACACATCTATTTGACTGAACTCAGTAGGCAAGTCAGCGATAATTTGCGGCAGAGATGCCGTATCACTAACATCCATTTTAACGGGTAAAAACAATTCGCCAAGCTCATTAGCTATAGTCTCAAGTTTCTCAAGGCGGCGAGCAGCGCCGATTACTTTATGACCTTTCGCTACTAGACGCCTAGCTAACGCTTCACCAAATCCAGCGCTCGCCCCTGTGATTAATACATTCATTATATGTACTCCCTATTTTCACAAAAATTTATAGTGATTAATTATTGACCCAACTGCTTACCAAATATCTTATCACCAGCATCACCCAGACCTGGAATAATGTAGCCGTGCTCATCCAAATGACTATCGAGCGCTGCGGTATAAATAGTCACGTCAGGATGCGCCTCGTTGACTAAGCGTACGCCTTCAGGCGCGGCTACTAATACCAAAGCCTTGATGTTTTTGCAGCCATGACGTTTGAGCATATCGATAGTGGCGACCATTGAACCACCAGTAGCAAGCATCGGATCAATAATAAGCGCAGGGCGTTTATCCATATGACTGACGAACTTCTCAAAGAACGGCACAGGTTGTAAGGTTTCCTCGTCGCGCTGTAGACCAACCACAGATATTTTGGCAGTAGGAATCAAATCGAGCACCCCGTCTAACATGCCGATACCAGCGCGCAAGATAGGCACAATCGTTGCGGTTTTACCGACGATTTGCTCACCTTCAATCTCCCCGCACCAGCCTTGCATTGGAAATTTTTCAATCTCAAAATCGCGACTCGCTTCATAAGCCATCAAACGCGCTAGCTCTTTAGTGAGCGTACGAAATTTATAAGTACTACAATCCTTTTCGCGCATTAGACTGAGTTTATGACGTACTAATGGATGATCAATGACAGTAATATCTAATTTGTCATCTGGGTTGCGGTTTTGGTCGCTCATAAGGTCTCTCTTGTCTTTTAGTTTTGGCGTTTAGCCTTAGTTTAATTTTGAATTTTAATCGTATGCTATGATAACAAAAAATCGCTTTTCTAATGAAGAATGTTATGACAAATAAAACATCTGTTATCAAAACTAATAATGATCAATCTGAGCAAGCTACAGATAACTCGTACAATATAGGACAAGAAATCGAAGATCATCCTTTTGAGCCTGTTCTACCACCCGATGCTACAGTGATGATGATGGGTACTTTCCCACCGACTAGCGATAAATGGGCGATGCGTTTTCATTATCCCAACTTCTATAATGATATGTGGCGTATTTATGGCAAAGTGTTCTTTGATGATGTCGACTACTTTAGAGTAGGGGACGAGAAGCGTTTTGACCCTGAGCGTATTCGCGCTTTTATGTTTGAGCGTGGTATTGCTTCTTGCCCTACCGTTAAGCAAGCGATTCGCGAAACAGGCAACGCTTCTGATAAGAATCTAACCGTAGTCACCCCTGTCAATTTGGATCTGATTCTGCCACAGGTGCCAAAAGTCGCCGCGCTATTTACTACAGGTGGTAAAGCTACGGAGGTATTACTTGATCTATTACAGACTCCACCGATCAAGTCAAAACATCCAAAGACCAATCAAAGTATCGATTACCCTTATCAGTGGCATGATGAACAGAAGCTAGAGGATAATAAGGTGAATGGGCTCACTCTATATAGACTGCCTTCTACCTCACGTGCCTATCCATTGGCACTAGAGAAAAAGGCAGCGGCTTATAAAGTATTCTTTGAGAAGATGGGAAAGTTGTAGCATGGCTAAATGCTGAGCTTCACAGGGTGCGCCCCGCGCACCAATTTAATAACCTATCTTTAGCTATATATTTGAGCACGAGTAGCGTAGGTGGTAATCCGCAGACTGTATTTTCTTTAATACTTTATAATTAATATTGATTCTAACCCATTGATAAACCTACACTAATACATCTCAATCAAATTAAATAAAAATAAAGCTCAAACTAAGCTTGACGCTCATTCAGAACTGCGTATAATGCCACCCAGTCGAAAGGGAAGGCGGATCAGAAAGTGGTTAACCACTTATTATTAATAGCGAAGCTATTACCCGATCAGCCGATAGATTGAATGTTAAAACCAACTACCTAGGTAGCATGATAAAAACATTCAAACTAAATAAAATAAACTCTTGACAACATAATTAAAGCGTCTATAATACGCACCTCATCAAGACGAGCTAGAAGTTAAACACTAAGAGATATTAGTGATAATGACAGCAAATCGGATGAAACAAATTATAAAGAAATAAAATAAAAGCTTGACAGACTTATCGATTGTGTTATGATAGTCAGCTCGCTAAACAGCATAAGCCACATGGTTTAGAGCCGAATAGCTAGATAAGAATACTGATACAAACTACTTACTGGACGACAGAAGTGGTTACTATTTAAAAGCTTAACTAAAGAACAACTTGTGTGGATTTTTGCTGAGATAGGGTGCATAAATAAAGTTGGTTGAGACTTCTTTTCGGAGTTGATTCTAACTATAAAAATTTATCATCTAAGACAGCAGAAAAACTCAAAGTTAATTCATTACGAACATAATTTTTAGCGATTTTGCCAGAATAGATGAGCCAAGTTTAGTGACCTCTTTAAAGGGTTACATAGCAAGATTAAACTGAAGAGTTTGATCATGGCTCAGATTGAACGCTGGCGGCAGGCTTAACACATGCAAGTCGAGCGGAAACGATACTAGCTTGCTAGTAGGCGTCGAGCGGCGGACGGGTGAGTAATACTTAGGAATCTACCTAGTAGTGGGGGATAGCACGGGGAAACTCGTATTAATACCGCATACGACCTACGGGAGAAAGGGGGCAGTTTACTGCTCTCGCTATTAGATGAGCCTAAGTCGGATTAGCTAGATGGTGGGGTAAAGGCCTACCATGGCGACGATCTGTAGCTGGTCTGAGAGGATGATCAGCCACACCGGGACTGAGACACGGCCCGGACTCCTACGGGAGGCAGCAGTGGGGAATATTGGACAATGGGGGCAACCCTGATCCAGCCATGCCGCGTGTGTGAAGAAGGCCTTTTGGTTGTAAAGCACTTTAAGCAGTGAAGAAGACCATATGGTTAATACCCATATGCGATGACATTAGCTGCAGAATAAGCACCGGCTAACTCTGTGCCAGCAGCCGCGGTAATACAGAGGGTGCAAGCGTTAATCGGAATTACTGGGCGTAAAGGGAGCGTAGGTGGCTCGATAAGTCAGATGTGAAATCCCCGGGCTCAACCTGGGAACTGCATCTGAAACTGTCGTGCTAGAGTATGTGAGAGGAAGGTAGAATTCCAGGTGTAGCGGTGAAATGCGTAGAGATCTGGAGGAATACCGATGGCGAAGGCAGCCTTCTGGCATAATACTGACACTGAGGCTCGAAAGCGTGGGTAGCAAACAGGATTAGATACCCTGGTAGTCCACGCCGTAAACGATGTCTACTAGTCGTTGGGTCCCTTGAGGACTTAGTGACGCAGCTAACGCAATAAGTAGACCGCCTGGGGAGTACGGCCGCAAGGTTAAAACTCAAATGAATTGACGGGGGCCCGCACAAGCGGTGGAGCATGTGGTTTAATTCGATGCAACGCGAAGAACCTTACCTGGTCTTGACATATCTAGAATCCTGCAGAGATGCGGGAGTGCCTTCGGGAATTAGAATACAGGTGCTGCATGGCTGTCGTCAGCTCGTGTCGTGAGATGTTGGGTTAAGTCCCGCAACGAGCGCAACCCTTGTCCTTAGTTACCAGCGGGTTAAGCCGGGAACTCTAAGGATACTGCCAGTGACAAACTGGAGGAAGGCGGGGACGACGTCAAGTCATCATGGCCCTTACGACCAGGGCTACACACGTGCTACAATGGTAGGTACAGAGGGCAGCTACACAGCGATGTGATGCGAATCTCAAAAAGCCTATCGTAGTCCAGATTGGAGTCTGCAACTCGACTCCATGAAGTAGGAATCGCTAGTAATCGCGGATCAGAATGCCGCGGTGAATACGTTCCCGGGCCTTGTACACACCGCCCGTCACACCATGGGAGTTGATTGCACCAGAAGTGGGTAGCCTAACCTTAGGGGAGGCGCTCACCACGGTGTGGTTGATGACTGGGGTGAAGTCGTAACAAGGTAGCCGTAGGGGAACCTGCGGCTGGATCACCTCCTTATAGACGCATCCACTTGGCAAGAATTCACAACAAGTTGTTCTTTAGTTAGCTTAAATATTAGCATGAGGTATATGCCTCTTACAGGCCTGTAGCTCAGCTGGTTAGAGCACCGTGTTGATAACGCGGGGGTCGGCAGTTCAAGTCTGCCCAGGCCTACCATTTTATTACGGGGCCATAGCTCAGTTGGTAGAGCGCCTGCCTTGCACGCAGGAGGTCAACGGTTCGACTCCGTTTGGCTCCACCATACATTAATAAATGCTGATATAGACAATGAGTATAAATAGAAACAAATGATTCACTTTACCTGAGGGTAAGATTGATTATTTCTTTCTGTTTTATACAGAGCTTACGACTCGACGAGAGCGTAGGAACTATTTAAAAACATAGATATGAGTCTGGGTTAGAAAGAGCGTGTTCACGCGTTTTTTTCTAACCTTAATAACTCACCTCTTAACGACATCAGTTGTTATCCCAGGGGTGGGTTATTAAAAAAGTAAAGAGAACTGAATCAAGCGTATAAATTAGGTGATATCGTTATAATTGCTGACAAAGACCCTTTGGGGTTGTATGGTCAAGTAATTAAGCGCACATGGTGGATGCCTTGGCAGTCAGAGGCGATGAAAGACGTGACAGCCTGCGATAAGCTTCGGGGAGGCGGCAATATCCTGTGATCCGGAGATTTCTGAATGGGGAAACCCACCTATCATAAGATAGGTATTCCATACTTGTATGGGAAGCGAACGAGGGGAAGTGAAACATCTCAGTACCCTTAGGAAAAGACATCAAATGAGATTCCCCAAGTAGCGGCGAGCGAACGGGGAGAAGCCGATTGTTTCTAGAATAGAAGAACAGCGTGGGAAAGCTGACCGTAGTAGGTGATAGTCCTGTATTTTAAATTCTAGAGATGACATATTAAGTAGAGCGGGACACGAGAAATCCTGTTTGAAGATGGGGGGACCATCCTCCAAGGCTAAATACTCCTGACTGACCGATAGTGAACCAGTACCGTGAGGGAAAGGCGAAAAGAACCCCTGTGAGGGGAGTGAAATAGAACCTGAAACCGTGTGCGTACAAGCAGTGGGAGCCACCTTGCGTGGTGACCGCGTACCTTTTGTATAATGGGTCAGCGACTTATATTCTGTAGCGAGGTTAACCATTTAGGGGAGCCGTAGGGAAACCGAGTCTTAATAGGGCGTCATAGTTGCAGGGTATAGACCCGAAACCGAGTGATCTATCCATGAGCAGGTTGAAAGTGTCGTAACAGACACCGGAGGACCGAACCCACTGTCGTTGAAAAGCCAGGGGATGACTTGTGGATAGGGGTGAAAGGCTAATCAAACTCGGTGATAGCTGGTTCTCCCCGAAAGCTATTTAGGTAGCGCCTCGGACGAACACCATTGGGGGTAGAGCACTGTTTCGGCTAGGGGGTCATACCGACTTACCAAACCGATGCAAACTCCGAATACCGATGAGTGATATCCGGGAGACACACAGTGGGTGCTAACGTCCATTGTGGAGAGGGAAACAACCCAGACCGCCAGCTAAGGCCCCAAATTCCTAGTTAAGTGGGAAACGAGGTGGGAAGGCATAGACAGCTAGGAGGTTGGCTTAGAAGCAGCCATCCTTTAAAGAAAGCGTAATAGCTCACTAGTCGAGTCGGCCCGCGCGGAAGATGTAACGGGGCTCAAACTAGGAGCCGAAGCTGCGGATTTGAATTTGTTTTCAAGTGGTAGGGGAGCGTTGTGTAAGCCTGTGAAGGTGTGTCGTAAGGCATGCTGGAGGTATCACAAGAGCGAATGCTGACGTGAGTAACGATAATGCGAGTGAAAAGCTCGCACGCCGGAAGATCAAGGGTTCCAGTCCAACGTTAATCGGGGCTGGGTGAGTCGACCCCTAAGGCGAGGCCGAAAGGCGTAGTCGATGGGAAATCGGTTAATATTCCGATACTTGTTTATAATGCGATGGAGGGACGGAGAAGGTTATGTCAGCCTGGCGTTGGTTGTCCAGGTGAAAGGATGTAGGCTTGTGGCTTAGGTAAATCCGGGCTACAACAAGGCTGAGATCTGATAGCAAGCTGTACTTGTACAGTGAAGTGGCAAATACCATGCTTCCAGGAAAAGCTTCTAAGCAATAGTTATAAACGAATCGTACCCTAAACCGACACAGGTGATCAGGTAGAGAATACCAAGGCGCTTGAGAGAACTCTGCTGAAGGAACTAGGCAAAATGGTACCGTAACTTCGGGAGAAGGTACGCTGCTGATGGTGATAGGACTTGCTCCTTGAGCTGTTGGCAGTCGCAGATACCAGGCTGCTGCAACTGTTTATTAAAAACACAGCACTCTGCAAACACGAAAGTGGACGTATAGGGTGTGATGCCTGCCCGGTGCTGGAAGGTTAATTGATGGGGTTAGCGTAAGCGAAGCTCTTGATCGAAGCCCCAGTAAACGGCGGCCGTAACTATAACGGTCCTAAGGTAGCGAAATTCCTTGTCGGGTAAGTTCCGACCTGCACGAATGGCATAATGATGGCAGCGCTGTCTCCAGCAGAGACTCAGTGAAATCGAAATCGCAGTGAAGATGCTGTGTACCCGCGGCTAGACGGAAAGACCCCGTGAACCTTTACTACAGCTTTACATTGAACTTTGACCTGACTTGTGCAGGATAGGTGGGAGGCTTTGAAGCCAGCACGCTAGTGTTGGTGGAGCCAATCTTGAAATACCACCCTGGTCATGTTGGGGTTCTAACTCAGGTATAACAGTACCGAGGACAATGTATGGTGGGTAGTTTGACTGGGGCGGTCTCCTCCTAAAGAGTAACGGAGGAGTACGAAGGTGCGCTCAGACCGGTCGGAAATCGGTCGTAGAGTATAAAGGCAAAAGCGCGCTTAACTGCGAGACCCACAAGTCGAGCAGGTACGAAAGTAGGTCTTAGTGATCCGGTGGTTCTGTATGGAAGGGCCATCGCTCAACGGATAAAAGGTACTCTGGGGATAACAGGCTGATACCGCCCAAGAGTTCATATCGACGGCGGTGTTTGGCACCTCGATGTCGGCTCATCTCATCCTAGGGCTGAAGCAGGTCCTAAGGGTATGGCTGTTCGCCATTTAAAGAGGTACGCGAGCTGGGTTTAGAACGTCGTGAGACAGTTCGGTCCCTATCTACCGTGGGCGTTGGAAATTTGAGAGGAGCTGCTCCTAGTACGAGAGGACCAGAGTGGACGAACCACTGGTGTTCGGGTTGTCATGCCAATGGCATTGCCCGGTAGCTACGTTCGGATGGGATAACCGCTGAAAGCATCTAAGCGGGAAGCCCACCTCAAGATAAGATTTCCCTAAAGAGCCGTTGAAGACTACGACGTTGATAGGCAGGGTGTGGAAGCACAGCGATGTGTGTAGCTAACCTGTACTAATTGCTCGTTTGGCTTGACCATACAACACCCAAGTGGTTTTGTATATAAAGCATTATATCGATATCACCTTATCCTTGATTCAGTTAGGATAGTGATACTTAGTCAATAAGTAAAACAATAACAGACTCATATCTAACCCCCTTTGCTGACGACAATAGCAAGACGGAACCACCTGATCCCTTCTCGAACTCAGAAGTGAAACGTCTTAGCGCCAATGGTAGTGTGGCTCCGGCCATGTGAGAGTAGGTCATCGTCAGCTCTCTATTCTAAAAAGCCCCCGACACTTATGTGTTGGGGGCTTTTTTTATCTTATTAATTGTGTTTAATCACAAAAAAAGGCACTATATTTATATTGTTAATTTACTGTTGAATTTTCATTATCTTTATATAAGGATTGAAATGGCTAATGAGGTTTTAGGGCATAAAGATGGCATCTTATTGTCTACAGATACAACTAAGTTCGAAGAATATTTAACTTATCTTGGTTTACCAACAGATAATATCATTGCTGAATTATCAGAAAGAAAAGTCATTGAACAAAATCTACCCATATTCATACAGTCCTTACCTGACGATGTTAAACGTGAAGCAAGATATCTATCCAAGTTTGTAGCAGGAGCAGCTATTGGCTTATTTGACGCTTCTTTAAATTATGTATGGAATGAAGTAGTGATAAATTTACGCCACAAAGCTGTTATTTATGGATTGGATATGTTTTTTGATGCTGCAATTGGTGGCTCAAGAAGAGAAGACTTTTCAACAGAAGAAGATTTATCTGGTTTAAAAGATAATACTCTTATTAACACTTCTAAAAAGCTTGAATTAATATCAGATGTCGTTTATGTAAAATTGCATCATATATTAACTATGAGAAATGATATCGGAGCATCACATCCTAATTCCTACTCGATAAATGCCTTTGAATTGCTAGCTTGGTTACAGACTTGTGTTAAGGATATTCTAAATGACAAGCCCTCAGAATCTGCTATCCAAATAAAATCGTTTATTGACAATCTTAAAATTTCTACTTCGGTTTTAAATGAACAAGATATAAGGAGTATGGAAAGACCCCTTAGAGAACTTTCTCTTCAAAATACTGATAATTTGCTTAATAGTATTTTTGGTATTTATACTTCGGATAGAACAGGTAATATTGTAAGAAAAAATATTGCCTTATTTGCGCCACATATTTGGGAGAGAAGTAGTGAGAATATTAGGTATAAACTGGGGGTTACTTTAGATGGTTATAAAAACAATCTTCACGAAGAAAAACACCGGCTTGGTCTGGAGTTCTTTACATTTTGTAATGGAAATAAGTATCAATCTTTAGATTCTAGAATTATTGCATTAGATAGTTACGCTAACGATTTATTAGAGGCTAGGTATGAATATAATAATTTTCATAACGAACCTCAGTATATTAGAAAAATACTCACATATTTAGAAACAGAGCATGATCTTCCAGAAGAAAGAGCTGCAAAGATTATTAAAGTAGTCTTAATTTGTAGAATTGGTAAAGGAATACCATACAATCAGGGAGTTTCACCTGGTGGTAAAAAGAGCTATGATGAGTTCTTTTCTCTTCTTGGTGACGCGAATATTATAAATGTAATTTTAGCAATGCATTCTAATGAAGTTCGTGCCAGTTTGACGAATTCAATTTGTCAAGAACATATGGTCGATATCTTGAAACTACTAAGAGCTAATGCAATAAGTGATAGAGTGCAAGAAATTTTAGATTTTCTGATTAGTCGTCCCAAGATACTCAGTAATATTCATCTTGATTCTAAATATAAAGAGATTACAAAAAATCATATAATATGGAATTAGTAAATAATTACGTTCTGTCAGTTGTATTTTACATGTTTATCAGTAAATATTTTGATAGAAGGTGTTTTTATTTGTAGTTTATAAGCAAAATACATGTTATTAGCTTGAAAGTCGTATGTTTTACCCATATAGCTATTGAACGGTAATTAAGCCGCGCAAATAATGGAGAACAGTTATGTTTGAAGAAGCTAAAAAAACTGTAGCTGGTACAGCACGTGAAGCATCTGAAAACTTTAAATACGATCGTCTTGAGAAGAAGTATGGTAAGGAAGGAGCTGAAGCAATTATTAAGCCACATTTAGAGGATCGAGAGCTTACAGTAGATGAGTTTCGAAAGTACCGCAAAGTTAAAAAGGTTATTCAGAACCAAGGTCTTGACGTTGCTCAAGCACAAAAAGAAGCTGACCTTGAAGCTAAAGAAGCTCTTCAGGAATGCCTGTTTGATTGATTAAAAATAAAGAACTAGTATTGATTTTTTTCTTATTGCGTTCTGTTTATACTCTAGAGCATAATTCAGTATATAAAGCTTTCTCACTTTTTCGAAATAAAACTCATTTAAGTACCTACTTGTTGTCAAGTCTTTCCAATATGCTGCTTACTTCCTACAGTTATTCTTACTCATACTTAACCAAAGCTGACGCTCAGGAAAGAACTACTAAAGCAGCGATTTCCCCATAAAAAAGCCCATATTAGCTAACTAATACGGGCTTATTCAGTATAATATTCAACAAGCTAGGCTATTAATTAAGCACCTTCACCAAACTTACCATTTTGGAAGTCAGTGACGGCCTGCATGATTTCTTGCTGACTGTTCATCACAAAAGGACCGTATTGCACAATCGGCTCGCGTAGTGGGCGACCCGTGATTAAAATCACTTTGGTATCCTCACCACTATCAGCAGTAATGGTAACGCCATCGGCATTTTCGTCATTTTTCAAGATAGCCATGTTTTTACTCGGTACGATTTCGCCTTCAATGTCTACCGTACCGCGATAGACAAAGGCAAACGCATTGTGATCGGCTGGAATGGCTTGGCTAAAGCTCGTTCCTGCTGGTAAATGAATATCCAAATACGTCGGCTCAGTAATGTCGCGGGTGACTGCACCTTCTACGCCATGCGATCTACCCGCGATTACCGTAACGTCTACGCTATCTTCAGTTGTGTATTTAGGCAAGTCCTCACTTTGGAAGTCTTTATACCAAGGGTCATTCATTTTATCTTTGGCAGGTAGATTAAGCCACAGCTGAAAGCCTTCCATCGCGCCGTCTTCTTGTTCCGGTAGCTCTGAATGAATAACACCGCTCGCCGCTGTCATCCACTGCACGCCGCCGTTCTGTAATAGCCCTTCGTTACCCACGCTATCACGATGACGCATACGCCCCGTAATCATATAAGTAATGGTTTCAAAGCCGCGATGCGGGTGATTGGGGAACCCTGCGACATAATCATCTGGATTGTCACTTTTAAAGTTATCGAGCATCAAGTACGGATCGAGGCGCTGTTGCAGCTGCTGCGTCAGTACGCGAGTCAATTTAACGCCAGCGCCGTCTTGGGTATCGACCCCAGCAAAAAGCTGCTCGATTTGACGCGATTGGGTCACAGTATCTTTTTTGCTATTCGCTGCAGTATTATTCATTATTCTCTCCTTATTTTTTAATATCTGTTGGTGAGCATTGATTTATTACGGTAATCCCCCCAATAAATAAGAACACTTACAAATAGAGATTAACTGCTAAAATACACCAGCAGGAGAATCCTATGAAAAAGACACGCTTTAGCGACAACCAAATCGTCAACATCCTAAAACAAGCCGAACAAGGCGTCCCTATTACCGAGCTCTGCCGTGAGCATAACATCAGCCAAAGCACCTTCTACAACTGGCGATCTAAATATGGTGGTATGGACGCCACACTTATCAGCCGTCTTAAAGAGCTTGAAGTTGAAAATGCCCGCTTAAAGAAGATGTACGCTGATGAATGTCTTAAATCCGACATCCTACAGGATGCTATGTCAAAAAGTGGTAGCGCCCCAAAGGCGCAAAGCGTTGGTTTGTCACTACATTGAAGATCGTGGTATTGGTATCCGCAGGGCTTGTAGCATCTTTAACATCAGCGTCACCTGTTATTATCACAAGTCGGTGGTAACAGATGAGAACCAGCAAATAGCGGACTTACTTATCAAACTGACTGATGAGAACAAGAACTGGGGCTTTGGCTTGTGCTTTTAACCTTGCGTAATGTGCTAGGACTGCCGTACAACCATAAGCGGGTATATCGCATCTACTGCGAGCTTGAACTCAACCTTAGAATCAAGCCTAAGCGTCGCATTAAACGTGCTAAACCAATACCATTAGCAGTACCTGATAGGATTAACCAAAGCTGGAGCATGGACTTTATGCACGACAGCTTAACTGATGGCCGCGGCTTTAGACTGTTCAATGTCATTGATGATTACAACCGTGAGGCACTCACCGTTGAAGTCGACTTCTCGCTACCGGCCGGGAGGGTCATACGCAGTCTTAATCAGCTTATTGAGTACCGAGGCAAACCTGTGCAGATAAGATGCGATAACGGCCCTGAATACATCAGCAATGCGCTCAAAGACTGGGCTGAACAGCAAGGTATCATCTTAAGCTATATTGAACCTGGCAATCCACAGCAAAATGCGTATGTAGAGCGCTTTAACAGAACCATGAGATATGATTGGTTAAATCAGGAGCTGTTTGATAATCTAGAGCAGGTACGCGCACAAGCAGAAAACTGGTTATACCATTATAATCATAAGCGCCCAAACATGGGCAATGGCGGTTTTACACCGATACAGAAACTCAATCAGGCAGCTTAATTCTATTTATTAGGTGTCTTAAGTTTGGGAGGGTTACCTTACTCTTAGCTATTTATTTGAGGCCAGGAGGATATATTTCAATATTATTATATAGTTTATGTTAATAAGTAGTAATGATAATTAAGTATTATTTAATCAATTATCAGTACAAAAGGGATTACTATTAAAGAGTAGCCAATAATAAAATCTTACTTACCTACTGAGGTTTAATTGCTAAACTGGATAAATTAACAACATAAGAAGAGAAGTAGAAGAACATGGCCATTGATCTTAGTAGTACGCTTATAGTGGCAATATCCGCGACAGCGTTATTTGATTTATCAGAATCTGAGAACTACTTACTTGATCTACTTAAGCAGCGTCCAGATAGCGCAGTAAAAGAGTTTCGCGATTACATGGCCAAACGTGAAGATGATCCTTTAGCTATCGGTGCAGGTTATCCGCTTATACAAGCTTTGCTGAACCTAAATAATTATTGCGATAGCTGTGGAAAATCGGATTCAGACTTACAGATGCCATTAGTTGAAGTGGTTATTGTCTCTAAGAGTAGCCCTGATACGGGTATTCAAGTGCTTAATGCCATCCGAACCCATAAGTTAAACATCTCGCGCTCAGCTTTTATCTCAGGCAGTTCTGTTGCCCCTTATATTGATGATTTTAAGGTAGACTTGTTTTTGACCACCAATAGAGAAGATGCTCAGCAAGTCGCGGATGCCAATATTTGTGCTTGTGCTATCTTAGATGCTACGCCTGTCAATACTTATAAGCTCGATACTCAGCAGCTACGCATCGCTTTTGACGGTGATGCGGTGTTATTTGATGATTCAGGAGAGCTACTGTATAAGCAAAAAGGTCTAAAGGCTTTTCATGATCGTGAGGCGCAATTGCGTGACTTGCCCATTGATAAAGGCCCTTACGCTGAATTACTTATTAAGCTGTCCAAGTTGCAAGCACGATTGCCCGCGCGGATGCAGCATCGTCCAATCACTATTGCTTTAGTCACTGCACGTAATGCGCCAGCAGACTTGCGCGCGATAAAGACTTTGCGTCAGTGGGGCGTAGATGTGGACATGGCATTCTTTTTAGGTGGTCTTGATAAAACAGCGGTACTTAAAACCTTTGCGCCGCATATCTTTTTTGATGATTCTATCAAACATATTAATGCCGCTCGAAAATTTGTACCAACAGCTTTAGTACCTTATCATTCTACTTCTTTACTACATGCTAATAATTATTCAATAGCAGATAAAAAAGCTTCATTATTATCGTTTACTCCCACTAAACGCGAACCGCGCTCTGTAAAGTATTGAGCTTCATTGCTATAACTCTAGAGGTTAACTATGAACTGGCAACCTATGCTTGCTTTAATCTTGACCCGCCTAAAGCAAGTGATAGGGTTATATGCTTTTGTTTTGATCCCTATGTGGGTACTGTTTTTTATTAATAATATCTTCTTATTCGGGCTGTGGAATATATTTGGTATAGTGCCGCGTACCGTAGATCTGCGTAGTATGATAGGGATATTTGCCTCATGGACTATGCATGGTGATATAACTCATATCATAGGTAATAGTCTTATTTTATTGCAAATACTATTCTTATTTGGACTGTTCGAGACCAACGCTTATCGTACTATACTTAAGCTAATCGTAGCCTCGGGGGTTATGACTTGGCTGCTAGGTTCGCCACTATCGATACATATTGGTGCCTCAGGGTTATGTTTTGCGATGCTAGGTTATATGATAGGCGGTGCGCTATTCGCACGGCGTTGGGGCTATTTATTAGCCTGTATCGTTATGGGAGCTGGATTTTGGTTTACTATTAAGCAAGGCTTGATGCCGCAGCCAGGGATGTCTTTTGCAGCGCACTTTGGTGGTCTATGCGCCGGTCTATTGTTAGGAGCCAACTCTAAACATGATTACTCAATGCTTTTTAAGCGTTATTCAAACAAATAGTAGTATATAAAGGATCGTCCTTTGCTAAAGAGCGCCAAGCAGTCGTTTGCTTCACATGCTCATCAATAGTCATTGTGCTATCTTTCTCTTGTAACACATAGTCTGCTCGAGCTGGAGTTGTACAGTCGATAACTTGTGTAATCTGTTGCACACTTCTACGACGCTCAAATAAATATAAATTAACTAAATACATATTTTCATTATTGGCATTAGCGCGAGCGTTGCCACTGTCTGCAGCTATAAAGCGAAAAATCTGTGGTTTGATATAAGACCAAGGACGAAACCAAGTGCTCTCTTTAGCAGTCTTAACAACTTCCACGCCTTCTGGTAGTTGAGCGACTTGTTGACCATACCATTTATATTCTTGATTGATCTGAAAACCAAAAATACCTATAGCAGCGAATAGCGGAATCAACCATTTTGGCGCCCGTTTGCCCGCCAACTTACTGAGGTGAGTGATAACTAGTGCTATCCCAGCCAAACCAAATCCAGCTGCTATAGTTGCGATAAACTCAAAAAGCATAACTTCTGTCCTTAACGCACTCGGCGCATTTAACACAACAATGACTTGTCATAAAATCTATTCTAAGAGGTCTAAATTATAACAATAATAGGATAAAAAAATCACTCACAAGCAAGTAGCTGCCTGTGAGTGATAGAGTAACAAACGATACGTTCAATATCTAAGCTTATTAGTCGATAGCTTAGTGATCAACAGCACCGCCTGCACCACGTGGAGAACGTACGCTCTCAACCAACTCTTGGATATGAGCAGGTGGTGGCGCAGTAGCATAAGATACTGCAAATGCTACGATGAAGTTAAGCAAGGCACCAACTGCACCAAATGATAATGGTGAGATACCAAATAACCAGTACTCTTCAGTATCAGGGAAGCTAGCCGTACCACTGATAAAGAACCAGCCTTTGAATACAAAGATGTAGACTAGGATAGTAATCAAACCGGTTAACATACCAGCGATAGCGCCAAGGTTGTTAATACGTTTTGAGAAAATACCCATCATTAGTACAGGGAACAAGGATGCACCCGCAATACCAAAGGCTAATGCTACCACCTGTGCGGCAAACCCTGGTGGATTAATACCTAAGTAAGTCGCTACTACAATCGCTACACCCATAGTGATACGAGCATATTTCAACTCTTGCGCATCAGTAATATTCGGATTTAGGTTACGTTTGATCAAGTCATGACTGATCGCTGATGAGATAGCGAGTAGTAGACCTGCGGCTGTTGATAGCGCTGCAGCCAAACCACCGGCGGCAATAAGACCAATAACCCAAGGCGGTAGATTAGCAATTTCTGGATTCGCCAATACCATAATATCAGCATTCACATCCAGCTCGTTACCTGCCCAACCACGAGCAGCAAGTGCACCGTCAAGTACAGAATCATTTGCAATACGAGCAGCATCAACCGCTGCAGTTGCTGCGGCAACATCGCCACCATCAGTAGTTGCAGTAGCTAAAGCCGCCTCAGCAGCACCAAGACCACCATCGCTATAGAACTGAACACGACCATCGTTATTTAAATCGTTATACTTGATAAGACCTGTGTCTTCCCATGTTCTCATCCAGTCTGGACGTTGATCATAGTTAATAGGCTCTGCATCAACACCCTGTGGATAGATAGTATCGACCAAGTTTAAACGCGCCATAGCCCCTACTGCTGGAGCAGTAAAGTATAATAGCGAGATAAATACTAGTGTCCAACCCGCTGTCCAACGTGCGTCGGCAACTTTAGGAACCGTGAAGAAGCGAATAATAACGTGGGGTAGACCTGCTGTACCAATCATTAATGATAAAGTAAATAGCACCATGTTTAGCTTGTTAGGTACATCAGCAGTGTAAGAAGCAAAACCTAGATCAGTAACGACTTGGTTTAGCTTAGTCAAAATAGGCACGCCTGATTCAACATGGTTTGAGAACAAGCCTAGGCCTGGAATCGGATTACCTGTTAATTCAAGTGAAATAAATACCGCAGGAATGGTATAAGCAATCATTAGAACCACATACTGCGCAACCTGCGTATAAGTAATCCCTTTCATACCACCAAGTACCGCGTAAAAGAATACAACGATAGCAGCAATAATAAGACCTGTTGTATTTTCAACTTCTAAGAAGCGTGAAAAGGCAACACCAGCACCGGTCATCTGACCGATAACATAAGTAGTCGAAGCAATAATCAAACAAACCACAGCAATCATAGCTGCAGTCTTAGAGTAAAAACGATCACCAATAAAGTCAGGCACCGTAAACTTACCGAACTTACGTAAGTAAGGTGCTAACAACATGGCTAGTAGAACATAGCCGCCTGTCCAGCCCATTAGATAAGTCGATGCACCATAACCACTGGCGGCAATTAGACCTGCCATGGAGATGAATGACGCGGCACTCATCCAGTCAGCAGCCGTTGCCATACCGTTTACTACGGGATGGACGCCACCGCCTGCAACATAAAACTCACTAGTAGAACCGGCACGTGCCCAAATCGCGATACCAAAATATAGCGCAAAAGACAGTCCCACAAAAATAATATTAATAACAAATTGACTCATGGGGCTATTCCTCGTCTACACCATATTGTTTATCTAGCTTATTCATACGCCAAGCATAGAAGAAAATTAGGATAATAAAGATCCCGATAGATCCCTGCTGTGCAAACCAAAAACCTAAGTCAGTACCACCAATTTTTATACCTGCTATTAGTGGGCGTAATAAAATACCAAAACCATAAGAGCATACTGCCCAAATGATTAAGCTACCTATAATGAGACGGATATTGGCACTCCAATAACCAGATGGGTCGTTGTGACTTTCCATAGGACAACTCCTTTGCCTGATATAAAAACAAGATATTTGATCAAGGACGAACAAGTCACTGTGATTTAGCATCTATCGCCTAATACGATTTAATCGTTGTCTATGCTAAAGATTAAAAATATCAATATTCTAAAACTTTACATAGGCTGCTAAAGCAGAATGACCAAATAATCATCCAATCTATTTTGTTAACCAACTGAGCAAGTTTGGTGACTGCTTAATAAGATTAAACTCCTAAATTAAAGAGATGATATTTATCTTAAGAGTCACGCTTAACACTTACTGATATTATTTATAAAACAACCGTTTAAATTCAAATATTTCTAATATCAGTTTATTTGCTCATTTGTTCATGACTATACGGAACAGTCATAAATCTATTAGGAATATATACAAAACTGCGCCAGTTAACAATAAGTAATTTAAAATTACTTTTCAGTAACTAAGTGCTTGAGTGCTAAATTGAGCAGTCTAGATTTTTCAGATAACCAGTCAAAGGCATATATACTGTACCATCAGTAACAGAGTTATCATGATAACCGAGATTATATCAACGAAATCTCTAAAATAAATGTTTGTTATTTATTTGGTGAATATCTATGTAAAAGGTAGGTCTATTACTGATTGTTATAGCCAACTTTTATCTACTATAGTTGATATGAGTGACTATACTTGATAATAATTTTATGTTATAGAGCACTAGTATACAATTTCAAGGATTAATAACAAAGAGCTGAGGCAGCAATGAGTGATTAATCGTTGATAACCCTTGGTATGGACTACTGATGTCTGTGCTTATTGGTTTGGTATTTGCTTTACAATCGCTACGCGGTTTATTTGGGTGGTTCTGATGCGGTGTTTTGGATACGGATGACCTCGATAGTTGGTATGTTCACAAGCTTTTTTTGTTGCGTGCTAGCAGACAGAGGCTGCAAAAAACCTATACTAGCAGTACTACCGTAGCGCTGGTAAGTTATGGTGACTACAAATAGAGAAGCAAAAAACTCCGTTCATAGTGAACGGAGTTTTTTATTAAAATAAGCAGTAATATTGAAATAAGCAATAATTAGCTTACATATTGGGATAGTTAGGACCGCCGCCGCCTTCTGGCGTGACCCAAGTGATATTCTGCGAAGGGTCTTTTATATCGCAGGTCTTACAATGTACACAGTTTTGCGCATTAATGACAAAATGCGCACCTTTAGCATCTTCTACCACTTCATAAACGCCAGCTGGACAATACAAACGTGCAGGCTCAGCATATAAAGGCAAGTTGATAGAAATAGGAACGGTCGCATCTGTCAGCTTTAAATGCACAGGCTGATTTTCTGCATGATTGGTATTAGAGATAAAGACTGACGATAGCTTATCAAAGGTCAATTTGCCATCAGGCTTTGGATACTCGGGCTTATAAGCATGCGCGGCACGCTCAAGCTGATCGTAATCCTTTAGATTATCATGAATAGTAAGGAACGACTGACCACCGAGCAAGTTTTGCTCAACAAAGTTATAGGCACCGCCCATCCACTGACCCATACGGTGCATTGATGGTGAGAAGTTACGGGCATGGTGATTATCTTGATATAACCACGACTCTTCAAACATAGTGGTATATTCAGTGACTTCATCATGCTGACGACCTGCTTGCAACGCTTCAAAGACAGCTTCTGCAGCTAGCATACCTGACTTCATAGCGGTATGCGTACCTTTGATTTTGGCAGGATTTAAGAAGCCAGCATCATCGCCAGCTAATACGCCACCAGGGAAGGTAAGCTTAGGTAATGAATTTAAGCCGCCTTTAGTTAAAGAGCGCGCGCCATAAGAGATGCGCTTACCACCCCCTAAAATATTGCTAATCAAAGGGTGCGTCTTTAAGCGCTGTAATTCATCAAACGGCGACATATAAGGGTTAGAGTAGGACAAATCAATCACGATACCAAAGCTGACTTGGTTATTTTCAGCAAAATATAACCACCAGCCACCTGTTGAGCCTGTATCAGTCAAAGGCCAGCCTGAACCATGCATTACCACGCCTTCTTCGTGCTTAGCAGGGTCGATATCCCATAGCTCTTTTAGGCCAATACCGTAATGCTGTGGATCAGCGTCTTTATCTAAGCTGAAGCGACTGATTAGGCGCTTGCCTAGGTGTCCACGGCTACCTTCAGTAAAGATAGTGTATTTGGCTAATAGCTCATAACCTGGCTCAAAGCTTGGTTTAGCATCGCCATCAGCAGCCACGCCCATATCGCCCGTCAAAATACCTCTGACTGAGCCATCATCGTTATACAAGATATCAGCTGCTGGGAAGCCTGGGAACATCATGACTTCTAATTCTTCAGCTTGCTCAGCGAGCCATCGTACTACGTTGGCTAAAGAGACAATGTAATTGCCTTTATTATGCATGCTCTCTGGTATAACGGAGTCAATCAGCTTAATAGAACGTTTGGCTGAATTGAGCATATAAACGCGATCTTCAGTCGCTGGCACATTGAGGGGCGCGCCTTTTTCTTTCCAATCAGGAATGAGTTCATCCAAAGCACGCGGCTCAATGACGGCACCTGATAAAATATGAGCGCCAAATTCAGAGCCTTTTTCGACCACACAGACCATGAATTCGTCATTACCTGCGGCAATGGCTTGCTGACGCAAACGAATAGCAGCAGATAGACCAGCAGGACCACCACCGACAACGATGACATCGAACTCCATTGATTCGCGCTCAATCTCAGGCTCTTCGATAATCGGCTCTTCAACAACGACTTGTTCGACTGCTGGCTCTTCAACAATAGCTTCTTTGGCTACTGGCTTTTCGGTGACAGCTTCATTAGCTACTGATTCTTCAACGACCACTGTCGCTGCTGGCAAAGTATCAACAGTAGGTTGCTCAGTGACTTCTACTACAGACTTTTCAGTGACAACGGCTTCAGCATCGTTATCGCGAATATCGTCAGCTTTAGTCATATCTGTCTTAGCAGTATCTACTGCTAGTGGCGCATCAGTGTTGATAGTATCAATATCAGTATCAACCACTGATGTCTTACGGTCTTGCTCTTGCATACCTACTCCTAAACTTATAATGGCTTATCTAAGGATTCATTAACCTAGCAATTAAATAACCAAGCTTGCAGCGCTAATTACCTCTAGATATATAGCTGCCCGAAAAACGGCTTTTACGGAATCAATCGACAACGTTTTGTTAACGTGATGAGACAAGTGAAATAATACTTTAATGGTAGACTTATACTAATATAAGATCTGTCACAATAAAAATTATTACAAAAGTGCTATCGAGTATTGTTATGTGGGGGCTTTTGGAAAAAAGCCTAGTAGCTTTGAGCGTAAAAAAGACTATTAAAAGCATACTCATGCGTCTATTTTACGGTAACAATTACTTATTATAATAGAAATGCTCTACAAACGTGATACGCAATGATAAGTATCGATGTTAAGGTAGGGCTAAATCTACAAAATATATTTGTCCTATAATACCTGAAACTAAAATGAATAGTAATAGAAGATAGGGCAAACTTTAATGACTAGATAGCCGTAAATTAGGAGAGTTAAGTATGAATAATGCTACTAATGATAAAAACCTTAATGCCGAAACACCCAATACTAAAGTAGAAGGTACTAAAATAAAGGACAATAATCAACGAGATGGTCTTGAGACACAAGAGCATGATCTCACCACAGCTGAAGCCCTTAGTCAGTACCTAAAAGTGGATGCTGGAACTCGACAAGGGCGCTCTATTCCCCCTTTAGATAAGTGGCACCCTACACAAACTGCTGATATGGATTTAGTCATAAAAGCCAATGGCGAATGGTGGCATGAGGGTGCTCTCATGACTCGCCAGTCCTTGGTAGCTTTGTTTTCTACCGTATTATGGGCAGAGCAAAATAATGGTGAAATTGAATACTATCTAAAAACCCCAGTACAAAAACTACGAATTACTGTCGAAGATGTGCCTTTATTAATTAATGATGTCGGTATTGTGGAAGAGGTCATTGATGGTCATCAAGTAAGCTGGCTAGAATTTACTACGACTACTGGCGATATCGTGCGTTTAGATGAGACCCATCCTATTACCTTACGCGCTTATGAGCCAAAGCTTGCACCTAGCACCGATGAGTTACAAGTTAGACCTTATATGCCTGTACGTAATGGCTTGACGGCACTGATTGGCCGCAATACTTTTTATCATCTCACAGAAATCGGTGATTTATCTGAGCAACAAGGAGAAACGATATTGACGCTACATAGTGGCGGTCAGTCTTATTGTTTATCGATGCCAAAAAGTTAAAGGCATAATATCGGTTAACTATGATTTTTATTTATAATTGCTGGCAGACAGAAAATGGCTGATTTGGATGATAATACTTCTATATATAGTGCAAAGGTAGTCAATAAGCTTGAAGTTTATGAAGCAGATCGTCAGCATGATAAAAGTTATGATATGCCTATTTTTCAAGATACCCGTCTCAATAGTGAAATAATCAATTATAGTAATAAGAGCGATGCGCCAATAGGATTATTTGACTCAGGCGTTGGAGGTCTGTCTGTATACAAGCATTTAGCACAACAATTACCAAGCGAGCGTTATATTTATTACGCAGATACCAAGCACGTCCCTTATGGCAACAGAGAAAGCAGGGATATTGAAAACTTAACGCTCAATGCTATAGATTGGCTTTATCATCAGGGCTGTAAGCTTATTGTCATCGCTTGCAATAGCGCCTCAGCTTATGCGTTGGAGATTGCGCGCTATCGTTACCCGCAGTTGCCTATCGTAGGCTTAGTGCCTGCCCTAAAGCCTGCAGTACTCAATAGTAAAAGTGGTAAAATTGCAGTATTAGCAACTAAGGCCACTCTACAGGGCGATCTGTTGAATCAAGTGATTACTGAGGTTGCAACTCCCAGAGGCTATACAGTCACTAAATATTTCGATCCCTATTTAGTGCCATGGGTAGAAGCTGGCATGCCTGAGAACTCTGAAACTGCCGAACGCCTAAAGCAGATGCTAAAATATTTTTGTGCTGAAGGAATAGATTATTTGGTCTTAGGCTGTACACACTATCCTTTTTTTCGCGAGTTTTTATTGAAACAAATCACTGATAATCATTTTCCAATGCAAGTGGTCGATTCAGGACAAGCTATTGCTGCTCGCGTACAACATCTATTGGTTATCAATAAAATATTGGCTTTAGATAGAAGAGATGACTTTATACAGCCTTTAACTTTTTATGCCAGTAAATATGATAGCCAGTTAATGGACATGTTACCGCGTTTGCTTGGTGCAAAGACTACTATTTATTATGAGTTTTAATTATTGAGTACAAACATTATTGTTTTAACAATGATCAGCTATAGTCTAAAAATATAATAAACTAATGAGCTAAAGTCGATAATAAGAGCAAAAGACCTATTAATCAGGTTATAATTGAATATTGTTATATTATTCAATAAGAATTTTGTCAACATAGGGGTTACTTTGTCGAATAGTCGCTATCATATTCACGTCATATGCGCAGCGCATGATCAATCGCTGGTATTAGACAGCTTAGCAATTTTTTTTCAAAAAGTTGCTTTTCTGACCTATGATGTTGGCAATCAAATATCGCAAGCCTCTTTTTATAGCCGACAAAATATCGAGGTTTGCGACTATATTATAGTAGTAGTAGGTGATGATTATGGTGCATCTCGTAATGTAATGGTCAGTCAAATGCATTTGAGCTATTTGGGTGCTAAAGCTAAGAATAAGCCGATGATTACCCTGATTAAAACTCGTGATGAAGAGACAAAAGTAAGCTGGCAATTGCAGGATTTTACTCGTTTGGTTGAACGACAATCTAACCATATATACTATTATAATAGTAGCACTGATATTGGTCAGCTATTGAGCTATGCTAATAATGAGATGTTAGCAAACCATAAGATAGTGGCGTCTTGGGCGATGAAAAGCGATATAGACACAGGCTACTCTATGCATTCACAAAATATAGTAAATGAGGGTAACAAACCATTTAAACGCTCTTTTAAAAATACTTCGTTTCATAATAAATCGATTGATAAATCTGCTTCTAGGAATGCTCAAGCATTAAACAAGACAGATAATTGTGCTTCTGATTACGATAATTATGACCATGATACTTATGACCATGATACTTATGACCATGATGCTAATAATCATGATGCTAATAATCATGATGCTAATCGCAATGTTAACAGTCATGATGGCACGCAAGATACAGATAAGCTAACCATGCCAATTTCTTTATCTGAAACTATCACTATTAAATATACTGCTCAAGCCTATGAAGGTGGTAATTTAAGCGATGTAGAGTTATCAACAGCGCTGACTTGGCAACAAATATTAGTCGCACTAGCAAACATACCTTTGGCTTTCTCAAATTATGGTTTACAAAGCTGTTTCAACCATTTGATTGCGGACAAAGCTGAGCCTGAGATAAAGAGCTTTATGCCCAATGTACATGCGGTCTCTCGCTATAAGATATCTGAGCAGGATTTTCATCGATTACAACAATTATTAGTAGCTGCCAACTGGATTCAAATAGTTACCTCTACCTCGCGTACTACTCAGCAGTTATGGAAACTTACCTTTTATGCAAAAAATCTTTTAGAGACTCAAAAACAATCGTTGTCTTGAGTTGTCTTTATCTGCTACGTTCTGTAATACAAATCGTACGCGTCTAAGGTTGTTAAAACAAAGTAGATTACCGATAATAAGTTATGATAATTTAAATTCTATTGAGGAGAATCCAATGACTAACCCTAAACATGATGACTTAAGAAAAGAGATCGATGGTCTAGAGAAAACGATGCACGATGCGGATCAATTTCATACTCTAGAAGAGCAAGTTGCTGATATGAAACGCCGTGGTATAGATCCTAGTCAAGCTTATAAAGATTTAGATAGAAAGGAAGAAGATGCTGATTGGGGCGATGCAACATGGAAAGAGAATGGCAAATGGGAGCCAAAAACGCCAGCCGATCTTGATGAAAAAGCACGTGAGAATTGGGATGGCGACAATGGTAAACCAAATCCGCCACCGATCGTCTAATTGATTTTAGTGAACTGCATCTACTAAGTTCAAAATTTAAAGTCTAAAATTAAAAAGCCTCGCTACTACTCAAAATTAACTATGAGTAATAGCGAGGTTCTTTTATGGTTGACTATATTTATGTTTAATTATAAACCTTAATTGATACGCTCTAAACGAATACTACCATCACTAGTGGGGACACGGCGATAACGGATATTGCTAGAGGGTTGAGCAGGTGAAGGGTAGGTATTCGCAGCAGGCGTAACAGTTTGCTGTTGAATCAGCTGTCCCATACGATCAGCAGCGGCTGGAACCAAAGGAAGGCTATTGTTATAGCTATTGCTGACGGCATTACCATTACCAACGATAGTGCGATAAAAATTCTGTCCTGCACGACCATCAGCAGGGAAGATGCCACGGCTGGTTTGATACTGTTGAATAGCAGTGCGCGTATTGTCACCGATAATGCCATCAACACCGCCAATATCGTAGCCTGCATTTAATAAGGCTTGTTGAATATCTTTAGACTGCTGGCGACTGATACCTGGATCATTGGTTGGCCACGCGGTAACAAAGTCAGTCTTGCTACTATTCTCACTAGTGATCAAATCAGATAAATGAGCAATCGCTAGCGCATAGCTCTCTGAAGCGTTATAAGAGTAAAAAGTATCGAAGTTCTTGCCCACTAAAAACGCAGGACCGTCTTCACCTGCTGGCAGTAATAAGCCAGCACTACTCAAATCGTAGGGTAGCGGACTACCATTAGCAAGCGTTAACCCTTGATTACGCCAATGAGTCATAGATTTTTTATTCTTACGACTGGATGCTGCCCAATAACCACTGGGTAATTTGACTTCATAACCCCACGGCTCACCTGAACGATAGCCACGATTGTCCAAGAAGTTGGCGGTAGAAGCGAGCGCGTCTGGCACACTATTGACTAAGTCGCGACGACCATCTCCATCAAAATCAACCGCTAACTCCAAAAAGGTGCTGGGCATAAACTGCGTCTGCCCAAATGCGCCTGCCCATGAGCCAGTCATATCGCTTGGGTTAATATCGCCGTTTTGTACAATTTTCAAAGCATTAGCGTATTCACCCTGAAAGTAGCTTTGACGACGATCAAAACAAGATAACGTCGCTAGTGATTCAAACAAGGGCTTTTTACCTAAAGTCTGACCAAAGTTGGACTCTACACCCCATACCCCAAGCACGTGCTCAGCTTTTACACCGTAGCGAGACTCGATACTACGTAAGGTATCTGCCCATTGACGCTTAGCTTGGATACCATCCTCTACGCGCTCTTTATCTACTAGCACTGATAGATAATCCCAAATGTCTTTTTGAAATTCAGGCTGATAGTTCAGCGATTGAATGACGCTCGGATCGGGCTCACTCGGACGGTAGTTATTAAAGGTATAGCTATCAACACCGCGAAACTTGCTTGAGTTCTTTAGACCATCTAAGCATTGTTGGAATTCAGAGTTTGATAGATAAGGCGCATCAGGACGAGCGGCCTGAGCGGTGCTGGCAAGAGACAAGCCAATAGCCGCGCTAAGTAGTGATAAGGTAGACAGTTTGGTCAAACGCATGAAAATATCCTATAAGCATAAGTGATAGCAAAAACGATAATAAAAGTAGAGTTGAAGATGGTTAGAATAGTTTAGAGTAACCAATATTGATAATAAAGAAAAGGCGCAAACGTACTTAGTTACTATAAGCTGACGCAAGAGTGAGGTTGAGAGTTATATATCATAGCCGTCATCAAAGATTGTAATAAGTACAATGATAAGCTTATGTCAACTGATGTCGTTTGATTGGATTAAAAGGTCGCATTATTCAATATAGCGTTGCTATACTATCAATAAATGATAATGAAGACGTAAGCGTAACTTTTAATACAGAGTATGGTTTTAATAGTGCATTTGATATTAATTTGTGTTTAAAAAATCCATATGGGCTATTCAATTGTGCTTAGAGGAAATTCATGAGTTACGATTTTTTAAATGCTGAACATGCTTTGATATGGCGTATTGTGCATTGCGACAATATGCCTTGGATTATCCAAAATGGACTTCATTGTGCCAATACAACACTTCAATCAAATAGCTGGATAACTATTGGTGATAAAGAGTTGATAGATAAACGTAGCACAAGACAGGTGCCAATCGGTAGCGGAGGTACGCTAAATGATTACGTGCCTTTTTACTTTACGCCATTTTCACCGATGTTTTATAATATTTATACAGGGTATGGTGACATCAATAAGGTAAACAACGAAGATATTATCATTTTAGTGGCTAGTCTGCACGACCTGAAAACTGATGATGTTGACTTTGTTTTTACCGATAGACATGCTTATATGCAATACGCAAATTTTTATAAAGACTTAGCGTACTTAAATAATGTTGATTGGAATATTTTACAGAAGCGTGACTTTAGTCGAGATAATAACGATCCACAAAAAAAGGATCGGTATATGGCAGAGGCGTTGATCTATCAGCATCATCCTATTGAGCAGTTGAAGGCAATTGTGTGTTATAGCGAAGCAGTAAAAGTAAAAATTCAAGGATGGTTAAATCAACATAATTCAAATATACGAGTGGTAGTAAGAAGTGATTGGTATTTTTAGTAATATATTTCACTACGCTAGTAGTGATGTCGATCAGTATTAAAAAATAGCATGAGTCTATTTTTTGTTCGCACCCATTACGGTAGCGTGGAAGTAGAATAAACATCACCTAGAAGGTGAACGGAGAGAAGCAATGATTACCTACACGACTGGCAATTTGTTGGAAGCGGATGTCGAAGCGCTGGTAAATACTGTCAATACGGTAGGCATTATGGGCAAAGGAATCGCCTTAATGTTTAAAGAACGCTTTCCCAAAAATATGCGAGAGTATGCTAAGGCATGTGAATCAAATGAGGTACAAACAGGTAAAATGTTTGTCACTAGCACTGATGAGCTGATAGGTGTTAAATGGATTATAAACTTTCCAACTAAGCAGCATTGGCGAGCCAAGTCACAGATGAGTTGGATTGAAGAAGGTCTTCAAGATTTATGCCGTTTTATCATAGAAAATAACATTGAATCGATTGCTATTCCACCATTAGGAGCAGGTAACGGAGGATTGAATTGGTATCAAGTAAAGCCTAGGATTGAACAGGCTTTGGGTGAGTTGGAAGACGTTGATATCATCGTTTATGAACCGACTCTACAATACCAGAACGTCAAAAAGCAAGCAGGTGTCAAAAAGTTAACTCCTGCTAGAGCTTTAGTATTAGAGCTAATACGTCGTTATCTTGTTATTGGTATGGACTGTAGCCCACTTGAAGTACAAAAATTGGTATATATATTAAACCGAAGTACTGCCTCTAGAAGTTCAAAAGATCCTTTTAATTTGACTTTTGAAGTCAATAAATATGGACCTTATGCCGATGAGTTAAGGCACTTGTTGAACAGTCTTGATGGGTACTATCTGAAGTCAGATAAGCGTATTGCAGACAGTAAGGCATTCGATAGTACAATTCGTTTTAATTATGACCATAAAAATGAAGTGCAAAATTATTTAGAAAATCAAGGGAGCGAGTATTTACCCATTTTGAACGCAGTTAGTGAATTAATTGATGGGTTTGAGTCGCCTTATGGTATGGAGTTATTAGCAACAGTTGATTGGTTAGTTTATGAAGAAGATATACCCCCAACACTTAGTGATATTAAGCGAGGACTAGAAAACTGGTTTCGACAGTCTAATAGCACTCAATGGGGTGAGCGTAAAGTTAAGATATTTGATGACCAATCTGTAAATATAGCGATTGAGCGTTTAGCTGGATTTAGTTATTAGTAATTAGATGTTCGAGGCTATAAAGCAAACCCTAATCACTCTCCCAAAACCACATCCAACTCTTCAATAAAGTCATGAATCCGCTTGGCGTTTTTGCCCAAGTCGCTGGCGCCAATGCGTGATTTACTACGGATGTCGACCTCACGCTTATCTCCTTGATCATTGACTCGTATCACTATATCGTCCTTAAAGCCAAACCAAGTTGTGGTATCGGTGGCCTCAATTTTACCCTTATTAACATCAGCATCTACTAAGTCCCAACCTAGATTTTTGGTTGCTTGTTCAATAGCGATAACCAGCTCAGCTTTGGACTGATTATAAGTCAAAGTCTTAAGCTCAGGGTAAGCTTGGCGCTGTTGCTCAGCACTAGCCACACCTGCATAAGTGATCGGGTTTGGCGCATCAGCGCGCAGCGGAGCTACCGCATCAAATTCAGGCGGATTGATCAGATCGGTTGAGATATCATGGATAGGCGGGGCGCTTGTCCCTTGTTTTAGCATAGTTACGGGTATTATTATCGCTATAGCTGAGAATATAGCGACGGTCACTGAGCTAGTCAGAGTTATTAGTTTGCGCTTGGATACTATTTGCACCACAAAGACTAGCGCTAATAATACCAGCGCGGCAATGCCTACATATACGCCATACTTAAATCCTGTAAATGCCGTGCCCAAATTAATAACACCAAATCTATGCAAAGGCCCTGATAAGGCGACTAATAAAAAAGCGATAAAACTTATTAGCATAACCAAAATTTTCATCGACTTTCTCTATTGTTTTTTAACAGCCAAACATGCTCAGTGACGCTCATATCGGGATTAGCGTTTAGCGTTGCAGACTTATCTTCAAGCTCAGTGATATTATAATAGTTGCTATAATACTGCTGGATTTGCTCACGACTAATAGAGAATGGCGGACCTGCCCATTCGTTTTGATCGTAATTTAAGGTTAATAGTAGCTGTGGAGCATTGCCACACAGCGCTATGACTTGCTCAATATACTTAACTCGCATATCAGCTGGCATAGCGATAAGTGCGGCTCGATCATAGACAGCATCTATTTGACCGATATCATCAGCACTCAGCGAAAAGATATCGCCAACCCATAAAGATATGCTAGTCGATGGGGCTTGATCTGATAGCCGTCCTACGTAGCATTTAATAGCTGGATTATTAGCATGTTCATAAATAGTCGGTGTTATATGCTGCTCGCTAAAGAACTCTTGCACTGCTGACTCTACTAGCTCAGCGCCAACCACATGATAGCCTTGCTCGGCAAGCCACAGCATATCGATAGACTTGCCACACAAAGGCGCAAAGATACAACTGCCTACAGGCAATTCAAGCTCTGCAAAGTAGTTCATCAATAAAGGATTAACAGTAGCTTGATTAAAGCCAATGCGACCTTGTTGCCAGCGCGCTTGCCAAAATTCAGCATTCATACCAGATACCTTTTTATTTAAAGTCTTTTTATTTCAAGTTTCACTATCTATTCAATAGTAACGCCAAAGCGACTAAAAAAGCCAAGCGTTTTAACACTTGGCTTATTATTAAGCTTATCATTAAAGAGGTACTATGGGTTAGCTCACCATATATTTACTAAACTCTTTGCGTAATTTGGCAAGTTTAGGTGGTATTGCAAAGTTGCAATAACCCTGACCTGGATTACGGTTAAAGAAGTCTTGATGTGCCTCTTCTGCTTTATAAAACTCAACAGCAGGGTGCACTTCAGTAACGATGTTCAAGCCCATATCACGCAATTTATTGATCGTGCGATCGATGGTTGGTTTTTGCGCCTCATCCGTGTAATAAACGATACTGCGATACTGACTGCCGACGTCGTTACCTTGACGGTCTTTGGTCGTCGGATCATGCGTGCCAAAGAATACATCGAGTAGCACCTCTAATGGCATTACAGACTCGTCAAATTCGATTTTGATAACTTCGATATGACCGCTAGTACCGCTACAGACTGCTTGATAATTAGCTGTAGATGCCGCGCCGCCCATATAGCCTGAAACGACGGACTGGACGCCTTTTAATGATAAAAATACTGATTCTGTGCACCAAAAACAGCCACCGCCTAAGATAATGGTTTGCATAATTAATCCTATTATTATTGATATTCATTATTAACAAGTGGAATTAAGCAACGTTCACTAATCGTGTTAGCTAGTTAGCTTAATTTTACTTATTTAGAATAGCAAGCAAGCTAATAAACATGGGTAACAAACAGTAATGTTATAATAGGATTTTGCTAATAGTACTGCCCTCTGAAATAGTATAAAAACATTATTAAAAAATGAGCCTTTCCATGAGCCAAACTAATCCCTTATCATCGTCTACTGCGCACCCTATCACTGAGCAACCAAACGCTGAACAAAACAGTGCTGTACTACATGACACCTTGTTTACCACGCCGCTGGATAAAGCGTCGCGATTCTCCTTTGATGAGCAAGTCGTCGCCTGCTTCCCCGATATGATTCGTCGCAGCGTGCCAGGCTACGGTCAAGTGCTGGCGATGTTGCCACTCTTTGCGCGACGTCATTGCAAGTATCGCCAGCAGGATGAGAAAGGTCAACGGGTTAGCCGAGTATATGATTTGGGCTGCTCGCTTGGTGGCGCTACGATGGCGCTGGCAGGTGAGTTTGCTGCTCATGACTTACAGATAAAAGCCGTCGATATATCCCCTGCGATGACTGGTGAAGCTGAGAAACTGTTAAGCGATAACTACCCTAAACATGATATCGAAGTTATCACTGCGGATATCCGTGATATTGAGCTTGAGCCTTGCGATATGGTTATTCTTAATCTAACCCTACAGTTCTTACCCGCAGCAGATCGGGTAGCGGTATTAGAAAAGATACATGCGGCATTAAGCGAAGGCGGTATTTTGGTATTGACCGAAAAGACCCATGCCTTTGATGAGCAATACGATGCATGGCTAGTTGAGCGCTATTATGACTTTAAACGCGCCAATGGCTACAGCGAGATGGAGATTAGTGGCAAGCGCAATGCGCTAGAGAACGTGCTAATTACCGATACTTTAGACCAGCATCATGAGCGTTTAGATCAAGTTGGCTTTGCGCGACATTTAACGTGGTTTCAGTTTTTGAATTTTGCTTCTATGGTGGCGTTTAAGTAGTGGTGTTTGAGTAGCTTGAATAAATACTGGGAGCTGATCCCGCTTTTCGCTATTATCTGCTAGTTTGCCTGAGGCGATAGGCTAAGGTTTGGCGCGTCTCCTGCTACGCGAGCCACCCCAAAACCAAGCCCTCGCAACTCAGCCAACCCAGCAGGATAACCGCTGCAATCGAGGCTAGCGGTGACATCGGTTTTCTTGCGTGTATTTGTTTTGGTTTGAGTTAGTTTCTAAGAAATAGAATTTTGGATTGTGTAGGGTGCGTTCCACGCACCGTATTAAAAAACGCAGGTTAAAAATATGATTTCACCTATAGTCGAGAAAAAAATTCATCAAGTGTTAACCAAAAAAATGACGTTAGAAGAATTTGAACACTGGTTGTATTCGGATGATTTATTGGAGTCTGACAGCCCCGATTTATATTTTGAATTGATTTCTTTTGATTATAGCGTTGGACATAGTTTTAATCATTTTCATGATTATTTCGCGAAATACGTACATTTTTATAAATTTGAAATAGATCGAATCAAGGAATATTTACAGTCAATTATTAATAAGGATGAAAACTCTGCTGACTCAATTTTGATGACATATAACTTGTATTGTAGTGGTTATAGGTTCCTGCAAAAGCTAGGCATACTTTGTGGATTATGCGTAGTCGATTCCTCCTATCCAGTTATATTAACAAATGATACTACCAATATTATTGATAAGTTCTATCCTAATATTATTGAGGATGCTAGAAATGTTATAGAGTGGTTAGAAGAAGGGAAAATTATTCTAAAAGATGTGCCTAATGATTATGGCGCATTTGAATATGATGACTTTCGCAGTGAAGCAGAAATTTTAGAAGGAAAGGCGTAAAATTCAATGTTTAGAAAATAGCTCGTAGTTTGGATTGTGCTTTTTGTAGGGTGGGTTAGCGAATGCGTAACTCACCAGATATGAAGTTATTGTTATCTAAAATGGTGGGTTACGCCTTGACTGCATTCTCTGCGAGAATTTGACAAGTCTAACCCACCCTACGGCAAACTTTGCTCATTAATAATTTTAACTAACCACTAAAAATAAATAGCCCATGACCCGCATATTTCACGACTGTTAAATAACCCAAATCTTGAGGCCAATATTTTTATATTTATCCCTTTTAAATCTAAATTAACGAAAATTGAACTATCTATGACTAACGATACTATCACCCAAGCTGAACGCGAATTATATTTAACTTTGCTGACGTTAGCGCAGACGCATCCCAGTGCTTATGAGTGGCTAACTTTATTGCCTGAATGGCTAACCGCTATTAAAGATAAGCGCAATTATGCTCACGCGCCTGCTTATCAATCTTCTGTTGCACGTCTACCGAATATTAGTGCGGACAATGTGGACTTGAATAGTGCAGCTATTACAATTAATGCGTTAATAAACAATTCTGAGCGCAAGCAAACGTTGGCGTTACTCAAGCAGCTCATGCCGTGGCGAAAAGGGCCCTTTTATATTGGAAAGCAGATTGGCAATGATGCATCAGGTGTGCATATAGATACCGAATGGCATAGCGATTGGAAGTGGGCTAGGGTGGCTCCGCATTTGAGTTCTTTAAAGGGTCGGCGGGTGCTTGATGTCGGTGGTGGCTCTGGTTATCACGGTTGGCGTATGACAGGCGCTGGCGCTGATACCGTAATTATCGTTGATCCATCTTGTTTATTTTATCACCAGTTTATGGCGATTCGGCACTTTGTCGGGTCAGCGGATGCTGATCGTACCCATTATATCCCCGTACCATTAGAAGCCTTACCTGCGTATAGTCAGCTGTTCGATACGGTGTTTAGTATGGGCGTGCTCTATCATCGGCAGTCGCCGTTTGAGCATTTGCAACAGCTCAAAGGACAACTGGTAAAAGGTGGCGAGCTGGTGCTTGAAACCTTAGTGATTGATGGCGATGCCAACACGGTACTCGTGCCCCATGATCGTTATGCGCAAATGAATAATGTGTATTTTTTGCCGTCAGTCGCCGCACTAATTGGCTGGCTAGAAAAGGTAGGGTTTAGCAATGTGCGCTGTGTTGATTTGGATGTGACCAGTGTGGAGGAGCAACGTGCGACCGAATGGATGACTTATCAATCTTTAAGTGACTTTCTTGATCCCAATGATAATAGCAAAACGATAGAAGGCTATCCTGCGCCAAAACGTGCCACCTTGATTGCCACTAGATAAATTAAAATTTTAGTTTTGGAGTAGAAATAGAATGCCTAATTCGGCAATGAGCGTATAGTTAATAGAGGATTACTAACTGGCGTTGAGCGTGTTCTCACTACTACAATGTTACCAAATCTTAATTCACAGGATTATCTATAAAGGATCTTTGTCATGCCAAAGTTAACCCTAAAACCAGTATCAACTACCTTAGTTAGTGCAGGAGTAATCTCGTTATTGCTGGCAATAATGGGATCGAGCACTGTGCACGCTGAGTTCGATCAAGCAGATGACCCAGACAGTCCGTTTGCAGAATGGGGCTACATGAAAGACGACTGGCAACTGGTCTGTGACAATACTTTGACTTGTCGGGCAGCAGGTTATACAGATGACATGACAAGAAGCGAGAACAATAGGGTCGCGAGCTTATTATTATCGATAAAGGCGGGCGAGAAGACAGCAATAGGGCAAGTACAATTAAATAACTGGGAGGATGCTGAGCAAGAAAAGCTGGTTAATGAGCAGTTAGCGAAGACCGATTTTATGGTTGAACTATTATTAAATGGTCGATCTCACGGCATCATACAACTATCCGCTAATAGGATGGGTGAATTAAGCCAATCGCAAACTCAGCAGCTCGTTAAAAGCGCCCGCCAAAATACTAGCATTAAATTTAAATCAGGCGATCTATTCTGGCAAGTTTCTGACGTTGGTATGGCAGCGGTGCTATTAAAGCTTGATGAGGTACAAGGAAGAGTTGGATCGCCGTTAGCACTCGTCAGTAAAAATAGTACCACGAGACAACCACTTAAACCCGCCAAGTCTATCCCTAAGATTTATGCTGTAGCACCATATCCCATTTCAGAGTATGCCAGCGCAGAAGAAAAAGGCTCAGATGGGCAAAAATATTACCAGCAGCTCAGTGAGCGTTATAGTGAGCAATGGCAAGATAAAATGAGTGCTTGGGTCGCAGCATCTTTGAGCGAATCTGATAAGGATACCTGTAATATCTTAACATCAGACACTCCATGGGTAGATGAAAAAGATAAAATCTGGCGATTTATGCCTATTGATGCTAAGCATACTTTAGCCAGCTTCCCTTGTTGGAGAGCGGCGTACAATACGGGAACGGGTTATTGGCTTATTGCTAATGACTACCCTAGCAAACCTATGCTCATTACGGCTTCTGGTTCAGAATATGGTAATGGCAAGATATTCTCAGCACAAAAGGGTCGAGGTTTAGGCGACTGCTGGTCAACGCAATCATGGGTGTGGGATGGTAAAAATTTTGCCAAAACGCTTGAGCAATCAACAGGCATGTGTCGTGGTATTCAAGCGGGTGGCGCTTGGAATATGCCGACCTACGTGAGTGAAGTTATTCAACCTAATAAGTCAACAAGATAACATCGATTTTCGTCAAAAATCGTCTAATTGGCTATTTAGAGTTTAAGTTATCGTTTTATATAAAAAATATCAGCCACTCTCTAGCCGATATACCATTTTTTAAAGGCAACCTCTAACAACAGCTTGAATATAAAACCAGCAAAGCCTGCGCCTAACGCTAAGAAAATCCAAAAAGTACCCGCACGTCCTGCATCAGATTTTTTAGAGATATCGAACATAATAAACACCAATAGAGCAATAAACATTGGCAATAGAACGTATAGTCCCCAATTGGTAACGGTACTGGCGGCAATAGCAAACATATCATTATCCTATATAGTATTAATGCGCATTATTTTATAATGATCCATCTGCTAATGATGTTTTATGGCAGCGCATTATAGTAGAGCTTTGTAGCACAATCAGCAATGAAAGCTATTATAACGTAGAACCGTATAGCTATAAATGCTTGAAATTAGTAATACGAGCTAAATAAGCTGTCATACGCGACTACTAAGTCATTACAACCTTGCTATGCTAATATCCTCTTGTTGTTGTAAATAGTCTATACCTGAGATAATTTTGCTACAGTTAGTGCAATAACCCCCAAAGGTTGTTATATTTACAGGTTATTTATATTTTCGTATTATCTATCCGAGTTTACCTTCTTATGTCACAAGCCCAAATCGATACTCTAGCCTCCATTTTTGATGCTGCCACCCAAGTCCTAAAGACACAAGGCGTGTTGCCAGCTGATTGGCAAAATAATAGCCAAATTACTCGTACTAAAGACACTAGTCATGGTGATTTTGCCAGCAATATTGCGATGACTGCGGCCAAAGCAGCCAAGTCTAATCCACGTGCATTGGCTGAAAAAATCGTTGCCGCGCTACCAGAGAATAAAGACATCCGCCAAGTCGATATCGCAGGTCCTGGGTTTATCAATGTGTTTTTGAACACTGAAGCTAAGTTTGCAGTATTGGATGACATTTTTGCTCAGCAAGATAGCTTTGGTTTAAGTGATAAGTTCGACGGTCAAAAGCTGCAAGTGGAGTTTGTCTCTGCTAATCCGACGTCTAGTTTGCATGTCGGTCATGGACGCGGCGCGGCATTTGGCATGAGTGTCGCCAATTTGCTCGAAGCGGTTGGCTATGATGTTACGCGTGAGTACTATGTCAATGACGCTGGTCGGCAGATGGACATCTTGGCGACGAGTACTTATCTGCGCTACTTAGACGCTAATAGTGAAAAAGTAGTATTCCCAGTGAATGCTTATCAAGGGGATTATGTCCGTGACATCGCCGCGACATTGAAACAGCAACATGGCGATAGTTATGTGCATAGCTTTGAGCAAGTGGCTAAAGATGTGCCTGATGATGCTCAGTATGAGCTCAATGCAGCTGGTGACAAAGAGCTAATATCAGGTGACAAAGAAGCGCATATCGATGGGCTGATTGCCAATAGTAAAGCCTTGCTCGGTCATGATAACTACGAGCTGTTTTTAAATGCTGCATTAAGTGGCATTTTGGCGGATATCAAAGACGATTTGAACGACTTTGGCGTAAGCTATGAGTGCTGGTTCCATGAAAAGTCTATCGATGCTGAGATTGCGCCTGTTCTGCAAGTACTAGATGACAAAGGTTATCTATACGAGAAGGATGGTAATATCTGGTTTAAATCGACGGACTTTGGCGATGAAAAAGACAGAGTTGTCCGCCGTGCCAACGGACAGACCACTTACTTTGCCTCTGATATCGCTTATCATAAAAATAAATTCGATCGCGGCTTTGACAAGGTTATTAACGTTTGGGGCGCGGATCATCATGGCTATGTGCCACGAGTCAAAGCGGCACTAACGGCCTTAGGTATTGATGAAAACCGTCTGGATGTGGTGCTGGTGCAGTTTGTCGCTCTGTGGCGCGGCGATCAAAAAGCGCAAATGTCATCACGCTCGGGCGACTTTGTCACCTTGCGCGATTTGCGTGCTGAGGTCGGTAATGATGCGGCGCGTTTTTATTACGTGGCACGTAAGCCCGAGGTGCATATCGATTTTGACTTAGAGCTGGCCAAGTCACAAAGTAAAGACAATTTGGTTTATTACATTCAATATGCTCATGCTCGGGTTTGCCGAGTGCTTGAAAAGCTAGAATCTTGTGGCCTGAGCGTTGATGATAGCGTGGGCGCACAGCATCAAGAGCTACTGATTGCGAATAGTGAAGAGGAGCTGATTAAGCTATTAGCGGCTTATCCTGCGACGCTAATGCGAGCTGCGACAGGCTATGAGCCACATATATTGACTAACTATCTCAAAGAGTTAGCGGCGCTGTTTCATGGTTGGTATGATGGCAATCGTATTTTGCCTATGAGTCTTACCTCAGGTGAGACCCCAAGCGCCGATGAGCTTGAGCTGATGCAAGCCCGTTTGCGTTTATCTAAGGCGGTCAGGCAAGTAGTGGCTAATGGACTTAATTTACTCGGCCTATCAGCACCTGCTAGTATGTAGTTGTGGTTGGTGGCTATTGAAAAACACAGGCTTTAGCTCGATAAAGGGTTTTGAGGCGGCAATAGCGTTAACTTTATAAATGTTATTGCAAATCGTCTAATATCATAAATTAATAGAATGCAAAATCAACATTTTGGTAGGGAGAATCTGATCCATGTTGGCCAAAAAACCTAAAGGCGCGACTCAAAAGCGCAAGACCAGTAGTGTCTCAGGCTTATTATGGATGTTTGTAGGGGCTATCTTGACCCTTATGATCGGCGTGTTTTTGTATTTATCACCACTATTTGACTTTAGCCCCGCAGGCGAGTCTGAGACTGATCGTGATCGGCAAGTTGAGCCACGGGTCAATACTGATGTCGATAATGGTGATTATGAATTTTATGATATCTTGCCCAATCAAGAAATGGCGACAATACCTGATGAGGCTATTGGCAATTCAAATAGCGAGCAGATAGGTAATATTGAAGCCTTTGAGCCAGATGTAGTGATTACTCAGCCTGAGAGCACTGCTAATAATAATGATCCAGGTAATTTTGGTATCTCCGAGAATACGACTATCGAGCCTACTCGAGGCGCACCAAATAATGCTGGTAGCGGCAATGCCAGCGCTGATAATGATATCGTCATTGTAGAAGAAAACACTACTTATGACGGTACTACGCCTAATAGTAACAGCAGTACCACTAACGCTGGTAGCACCGTAACTCGACCCAATAATGCGACTGCCACAGTACCAAAACCTGCCGCTGCTACTACTTATATTTTACAGATAAATAGCTTTGGCAATGCGGATGAAGCCGATCGCCGCCGTGCGCAAGTACTGATGGCTGGGGTTGATGCCAGAGTAATCAAAAATACGACAGGTAGCGGTGCGCCTATTTATCAAGTTATCTCACGTCCGATGAATAATCGGCAAGTCGTGACCAACGCCCAGCAACGCCTGCAAAATAATGGTATCGACTCAATTATCGTTGAGCAGCGTCGTTAAAATAGAATCAGGTATAAAAAGCGTCAACAAGGCGCTTTTTTTATGCTCAAATATTGATGATTATCTGTGTTATATTTTGAATTACCGAATTAGTAAATGACTAAGCGATAAGTTCTAAAACTCAAATTATTAGACAAAGAGTACTCTAATGACGACTGCTATTTCTACACCACCACCTAGACCTATTAAGGCATTTTTTCAAAAATACTTTATTGATGCTTTTACAGGTATGGCATTAGGACTATTTGTCACCTTAATTGCAGGACTTATCATCTCACAAATCGGTGGTTGGTTGAATTTGCCAGTATTGGTCTCGATTGGCAAGTTGGCATCTGTGTTGATGGGTGCAGGTATCGGCGTTGGCATCGCTTATTATCTAAAAGCACCGACGTTAGTGATGCTTAGCTGCCTGGTAGCGGGGATGTTAGGCGCGCACTCTGAAGCACTAATGGCGGGCACTTTATTTATCCCGCAAGAGGTAGGTCCAGCAACGTTTTTAGCACTGCCAGGTAACCCCATCGGTGCGTACTTAGCCGCTGTATTTGCTTATCGCGCAGGTACTTGGGTAGCGGGCAAGACTAAGCTTGATATCTTGCTAGTGCCTTTAGTCGTATGCGCAGTCGCTTGGGCGGTCTGTGCGCTGCTCAATCCGCCAGTAGTCGCAGCTGTTAACGCTATTGGTATCGGTATTCAAGCCGCCACTGAGCTACAGCCCTTATTAATGGGTATCGTGATCGCAGTCGTAGTGGGTATTTTGTTGACGCTACCAACCTCTAGTGCCGCTATTTGTATCGCTATTGGTTTGGGTGGTGTAGCAGGTGGGGCAGCAGTAGTCGGCTGCGCAGCACATATGATCGGCTTTGCTGTCGCTAGTTATAAAGATAACGGCGTGAGTGGTGTCATATCCCAAGGTCTAGGCACGAGTATGCTGCAAATACCCAACGTACTCAGAAAACCGATAGTTCTATTGCCCGCGGTGATTGCCAGCGCTATCGTCGGACCGATTGCTACGGTTGTCTTTCAGTTGGCTTGTACGGCTACGGGTGCAGGTATGGGTACGGCAGGATTAGTTGGGGTGTTCGGAGTGATTGAAGCCTCGCAAGAGCTGATGGGTGTCACTGAATTATGGACAGCGATCATATTATTAATGTTTGTACTACCTGCTATTATTGCAGGAGTAGTCGCCTACATTATGCGTCGTATGGGTTGGCTGGTCGCTGGAGATATGAAACTGCCATAATCGTTTTTACTTATCTAAAAGTAAAAGCCCAGCTTATTTAAATAAGCTGGGCTTTTTATTGTTCAAATTTAGATACTACCTATAAAAAATTAATTATTAGCGGCGCACATCTTTTGGTGCATCGCCATTGGGCCAATCTTTGTCTTTATTAGCCTTAACTGGACGCGGCAGATGAGTAAAGTAGCCTGCAATATCGACGGCTTCTTGGTCACTAAGCGAGTTACCTTGACCAAAGGGCATCTTGCCTTTAATAAAGCTGGCAGCGGTATAAGTACGTGCCATACCAGCGCCATCATTAAAGGACTTGTCGCCAGCAACCGCTGGGAAAACGTAAGTGCCGTCATCATTATATTGACCTTCACCGTCAACGCCGTGACAGACGCTACATTTTTCAGCAAATAGCTTTTCACCATTGACAGTATCTGGCTCTAATGACTTATCCACTTTGACAAAACCGCGACCTTCTGGTGAGACGCCATAAGGCATATCTTTTGATAACCAAGCCATATAAGAGACCATAGCATTCATATCATCTGATCCTAAATCTAACGCAGTACCATTCATAGACCGCTCAAAGCAGCCATTGATACGTTCTTGAATAGTGTTGATACGACCTGCACGAGTACGATAAATAGGATAAATACTTGGCATATTTTGCCATGGTGCGGCAAAAGCTTCTGAACCGTTGGCTAAGTGACAGCTAGTACAATTGAGCTGATTGCCGACATTATCAGGTAGCTCTTTATAAGTATGATTTGCAAGCCACGCCTTACCGCCGCACCGTACTCATCATCTGGGATAGTAGATTCGTCTGGCATTTGAATCGTAGGTTTTGCTCCAGCAGTGCTACCAGTAGCTGCACCTGCAGAAGCTTCAGTAGCCGCTGGCATATCATTCTTTAATTGCTCAGCACGTGCCTCAAGCCCTTGTACGCGAGCTATCGCTGCCGCTTCCTCAACCCGATCAACCGCTTTTATATTTTGCTCATTGCTACAAGCGCTGGCAGCGAGAATAGCCAATATAAGAAGAGAGGGTTTGGCTAGTGAAAAAGATTTCATTGTCATATCCTTATGATAATAAATAATATGTAAACACTTGGTAGTGTGCTACTTTACTAAGTAGTTTGGACAGCTCTTTGTTTGAGAATATCTATAATTTATGACTGATATTAACAGTACTAAATGCTTAGAATGACTAATTGTAGAAGAAGTAAGTATAGGTTTATTTGAATAAACCTATCTACAAAATGGCAAAAGTGAAGACAGTAAAGTCATCGATTTTCAATTGTTATTATATAAAAAAATAAGATATAAAATCCTGTAATGTTGTCTCATTTAACAATCATACAACCAATAGGGGCGCTCAAACATTGTCAACGTTTGAGCGCCCCTATTAATTTAACTGGCTTAAGCCTATAAAGTATTAACAAAAACTATGCCTTAACGCTTAGTTTTGAGCCTACGAGCAATTTTAGTTGCGCGATAAAGAACCGTTCCATAATTTGAGGGAAAAATGCGTTGAACGGCATCTATTACCTTGGCATCATTACCTATTAAGCAGCGCGACTGGTCATTAGCAGCAGCTTGTAGAATAACCCAAGCGGCATCATCCGCATCGAATTTTAAGAATTTATTAAAGCTTCTAATTGCTTTATCGCTGCTGCCCATACCCAGTTCGCTGATACTATCATTACCACGCGCACTATTGGCGATGTTGGTTTTTATACCGCCTGGATGAATACAAGTCGCCGAAACTCCGCAGCATTGAATGTTTAGCTCTTGGCGCAGACTTTCAGTAAAGCCGCGCACCGCAAACTTGCTAGCATTATAAGCCGACTGCGAGGGCTGAGCGGTCAGACCAAAAAGACTGGAGATATTAATGATGTGACCGTTCTCTGTAGTATCGTTAGCTTGGCTTTGTTTCACGCTGTTTTTTATTAAGGGCAAAAATGCTTTGGTGCCATATACCACACCCCAAAAATTAATGTCCATCACCCATTCAAGCTCGCTGATGCTACTGCCTTCAACAGTAGAGTACAGCGCCACACCTGCATTGTTAAAGATAAAGTTAACCTTGTTATGATCTGCCATCACACTATTCGCCCACTCATAAACCGCCTCTTTATCAGCCACATCAAGTACGGTAATAGTAGTTTTGATATCATAACCCACTAGCATTTCTTGCGTTTGCGTAAGCTCCTCTGGGTTGATATCTGATAAGGCAAGATGACAGCCCATCTTTGCTAGATGAATAGCCAAGGCGCGACCCATACCTGAGCCTGCGCCAGTAATAGCCGCCACATGATCTTGGTAAAAGGGCGCGATGTCTTTAGTTGCTACTGATGTAGTAGGTAAATGCTGGCGTAGTGACGCGCTGGTGGCAGCTAATGTTTTTAGCATGATAAACCGTTCCTGTTTTGCTAATAATTTATAATGACAAGTTACTTTTAGAGAGTTGCTTTTAATGAGCTACTTTGATAATAATTTACCTTAGCATGATTTTTAATAACGGTTGTCAGGATTAATAAACGCGGCTGTCACTTTCTAAAAAGTATTTTGCAATCTGATTCATAAAATTATGAGCCATAAAAAAAGCGTTTAACATAATGAATGCTAAACGCTTTTGCTGCTTTGCTATTATCGTGTTGCTATCAAAACCACACAGACTAACTATGTGATTTAGGCAATCTATGCAATTTTAGGTATTTTGCCTTCGTTAATGACTTTTTCATCGACCGTAACGGTTTTGGCGTCTTTTATAGAGGGTAGCTCATACATCGTATCTAACAAGACGTTTTCGACGATAGATCGAAGACCACGCGCCCCTGTTTTACGCTCCATAGCTTTTTTGGCGATGGCATCGAGTGCTTTATCCGTAAAGGTAATCTTAGCGCCTTCCATATCAAAAAGATACTCATACTGTTTGACTAATGCGTTTTTGGGCTCAGTCAATATCTGTACTAGAGCTTCTTCGTCCAACTCAGTCAGCGCGGCAAGTACGGGCAGGCGTCCGATTAGCTCTGGAATAAGACCAAACTTAATCAAGTCCTCAGGCTCGACTTTTTGCAGCAGATCTGAGCTACGCTTGCTATCGTCTTTTGAGCTGACATCCGCATTGAAGCCAATACCTGTCTTTTCAGTCCGCTGCTGAATGACTTTATCAAGTCCTGCAAACGCACCACCAACAATAATTAGAATATTGCTAGTATCGACTTGGATCAGCTCTTGCTGTGGATGCTTACGACCACCATGCGGTGGAATAGCAGCGACAGTCCCTTCGATCAATTTAAGCAAAGCCTGCTGGACACCTTCACCTGAAACATCACGGGTAATAGACGGGTTCTCGCCTTTTTTACTGATCTTATCGATCTCATCGATGTAGATAATGCCTTGCTCTGCTTTACCAACATCGTAATCAGAGGCTTGTAATAGCTTTTGTACAATGTTTTCAACGTCTTCACCAACGTAACCTGCTTCGGTCAGCGTGGTTGCATCGGCCATAGCAAAAGGGACATCAAGCAGGCGCGCTAACGTCTGTGCTAGTAACGTCTTACCAGAACCCGTTGGGCCAATCAGTAGGATATTACTCTTAGATAATTCGACCATAGCTTCGTCAGCGCCGATCTTGGCTTTTTTACTATCACGAGCTAGTGTCTGACTGACTTTTAGGCGCTTATAATGGTTATAAACCGCAACTGACAGTGCCTTTTTTGCCGCGTCTTGACCGATGACATACTCATCTAGCTTAGCGCGTAGCTCTTTTGGCGTTGGTAACTTTTTATTGACCCACGAAGTATCTAATTCGCTATCAGAATCGTCGTCATCTGTGTCGCTATCAGCAATCAAATCTGTGCATAGCTCAATACATTCATTGCAGATATTGGCATCGTCAGCCGCGATTAACTGTTTAACTTCTTTTTTGGCTTTACCGCAAAACGAGCAATGCGGGGTTTTATCTTCTGCCATATATCGGCACTCCTGATTTTTAAAGCTAATAATGTTTAGAGCTAATAGTGTTCAAAGCAGATGTTCTAAAGCTGAGCAAACTTAGTATCAACTCAGTAATCGCGCTCAAAATTGAGCGCTTTACAGATATAGTATAGGTGACTACTCAATTATATTTTTAGCTCAGCAGGGCGACGCTCTAATACTTCATCGACCAACCCATAATCTTTGGCAGCCGCAGCGCTCATAAAGTTATCGCGATCAGTGTCTTTCTCTAAGCGCTCAACAGGCTGACCAGTATGCTCAGCTAATAGACGATTAAGCTTAGCTTTTAGCTCAATGATTTCACGAGCATGTATCTCGATATCTGACGCTTGACCACGGAAACCGCCTAAAGGTTGATGGATCATAACGCGTGAATTGGCTAGTGCATAGCGTTTGCCTTTAGCACCAGCGGACAATAGGAATGAACCCATAGAAGCCGCTTGACCTAAGCAAATCGTCGATACGTCAGGCTTGATGAAGTTCATCGTATCATAAATGGCCATACCTGCTGTGACCACACCACCTGGTGAATTGACATATAAATGGATATCTTTATCAGGGTTCTCAGCTTCTAAAAATAATAACTGCGCCACAATCAAGTTGGCCATATTATCTTCAACTTCGCCCGTCAAAAAGATAACGCGCTCGCGCAATAGGCGCGAGAAAATATCAAATGAGCGCTCACCACGAGCAGACTGTTCAACAACCATAGGAACTAAAGCATTATGGGGTGCGTTCTGTGATGCGCTTTGAGCACCTTGAGCATTGTGGGCGCTCATTAGCGTATCAAAATGCGGATTGGAGGTAATGCGATCATAATCTGTCATGGAAAAATCCTATTAATAATGCAAGGGTATAATATAAAAATAGATGAGCTAAAAAGCTGATTATCAGTCATTTATTCATGCATCGGTTTTTAGATAACAAGGCGAATAATATAAGTGCCGTAATAGTAGCTTTTTTATTGGCACCTAGTAAATACTTACCTTACAAATGATAATTTATTCCCTATTAATAGGGCGTGCCTACTCATTTATCAAGGGTGAAAGCAGCAAACAGGCAATAAAAAGCTAGAGTAAAAATGCCCCAACAATATTTGTTGAGGCATCATATGAAAAGCTAGTAGCGAATAGCGCTTATTACATTGCTTGCTGCTGCTGTTGCTGCGCAGCTAAGAGGTCTTGATAGCTGACTTCTTTGTCAGTTACTTTACCTTGATCAATCAGATAATCGACGACTTGGTCTTCTAATACTACTGACTCAATGTTCGCACGTTGTTGCTTGTCATTGGTATAGTATTCGATGACTTCACTTGGGTCTTCGTAGTTCTCTGACGCTTCTTGAATGAACTTCTCAACGCGCTCTTGATCGACTTCTAAGCCTTTGGTATCGATAACACGGGCAACAATGATACCAAGACGGGCCGCACGTAATGCTTGCTCTTCGAACAGCTCATTAGGTAGCATGTCTTTATCGAAGCTATCAGCGCCTGCGCCGAACTGCTGAGAGAAGCGTTGCATCATCATACTACGCTGACGGTCAATCTCTTGCTCTAGCATAGCGTTTGGCACGTCAAACTCGTTCTTCTCAAGTAGCGCATCAAAAGTCGCTTGCTTAACTTGGCTACGAGATGCGCTTTTGATCTCGCGTTCCATGTTTTTGCGTACGTCTTCTTTTAACTTATCAACGCCGCCCTCTTTAACACCGAACAGCTCTAGGAACGCATCATCGATCTCTGGTAATTTAGACTTTTCAACTAACTTAACGTTGATTTTGAACTGTGCTTCTTTACCAGCAAGCTCTTCTGCTTGATAGTCTTCTGGGAAAGTCACATCAATAACTTTTTCTTCGCCAGCTTTCATGCCTTTGATACCGTCTTCAAAGCCTGGAATCATCTGATTGCTACCGATGACTAGTTTGAAGTCCTCGCTTGAGCCGCCATCGAATTTTTCACCATCGATTGAGCCTTCAAAATCAAAGGTCACTTGATTGTCTTTAGCTGCCATGCCTTTTTTCTCTACAAACTCTTCACGCTGTTTTTGTAGATTTTCGATCATGGTGTCGACATCAGCATCAGCGACTTTAGCAGTATGACGCTCAACTTCGATCTCATCGATACCTTGGACGTCAACTTCTGGGAAGATCTCAACCGTCGCTTGATAAACTAAGAAGTCATCTTCAAGCTTAACGTCATCGATATTAGGCATGCCAACCGCACGGATATCTTCAGATTTGATCGCTTCAAATACGGTGTCGCGGATCACATCATTGATCACTTCTTGTTGAATACCAGCGCCGTATTGGCTACGGATATGTGACATAGGCACATTGCCTTTACGGAAACCATCAATCTTGGCAGTCTTAGCCACTTGGCGAATACGACCTTCGACTTTGTTTTGGATTTTTTCGACGGGTACTTTTACGGTTAGCTGAGTTTCTTTATTAGACAGCTTGTTGGTTGTGACTTGTAAATCTGTTGCCATGTTAATTACACCTTTAGAATGAAAATGTCAGACAATCGTGTACTGAGCTCAGATCTCTATGAGCAGATTGCCATTAGAATGAATGGGGGATATCAAAAGCCTGACAGTGCAGATAGCAGTATCAGGCTATAAATATCAATAAATAAAGCGCCAAAATGTCTGATTCGTAGATAAGCGCGACAAATGGTAGCTCATAATAAAATTTTAAAAGTAGATTAGTATAATCTATCTACCAATTAAAGTAAAAGTTATCTATCCGCTTAGCTTTAAGATAAAAGTAAAAAAATGCAAAAAATACCACTTTTAAATAAGTTAAGCTTGCAATTGCTGCAATAATTGCCTGATAGCTTGTCCGCGATGACTGATGTTGTTTTTATCATCTGTGCTAAGACTAGCAGCGCTCGCCTGTAGATCTGCTAACCAAAACAGCGGATCATAACCAAATCCATCATTGCCATGTACTTGCTCCAAGATTTCACCTTGCCATAAGCCTTGAGCGATAATCGGTAGCGGATCATCAGCGTGACGCACCATTGCGAGTACGCAGACAAACATACCTTTGATAGGTATATCTGTATTATTAGCGCGGTTTTGCGCACGGATAGGCTGTAAGTCTGCAATCAGTTTGGCGTTATTATTCGCATCATTACTGTGATCACCAGCATAGCGAGCAGAGTAGATGCCCGGCGCATTACCCAGTGCGGGCACGCATAGTCCTGAATCATCTGCGATAGCAGGCAATTCGCTGATACGGCTGGCGTGACGGGCTTTGATAATCGCGTTTTCTACAAAGCTTAGACCATCCTCGATAGCGTCCTCGATATCGAGCTGACCTTGTGGAATAATCGTGACATTCAAGTTAGCATCAGTGAATAAGCGCTTGAATTCTGCTAGTTTGCCTTTATTGTTACTGGCCAAAACCCAATCTTGCTTGAATATATTGCTAGCTTCATACGACTGTTGAGAAGTATACATAAAAGTTAAGCCTATGATTTAAAATAAATAGTTTTATTTTTGTTTTGGATAAATTGTAGGTGTTGTAGGATAGGGTGAAGCTATAACATTCGGTAACGGATAAGAGACAAGATTATTGTTATACTAATTGGCAAGCTACAGTGAATTATAGCTTATAGCTTGTAAATTAAAAGTTAACAATATGCAACTTACCTTTGTTGTTGATGAATATTGATAGATATTACCAATATTTAACGATAACATCATTAGCTAAGTTGTTTTCAGGTTGTCTATTTACTTTATAGCAAAGTGTATCGCTTTAACTGGTACTTTGCTCATTCACTAATAATAAACTCAGCCAACTTAGCCTAGTATTTTATAGTTATTATTTTATAATACCTATATTATAAAGGGCTAAAACAGCAAGGATAAAATAACTATGTCAAATATTACTTTACCAGAACTACCGTATGCTAAAGACGCGCTAGAGCCACATATCAGCGCTGAAACGCTAGAATATCATCACGACAAGCATCATGCCGCTTATGTTAATAAGCTCAATGACTTGCTACCAGGCTCTGGTATGGAAGACAAAACTCTTCCAGAAATCATCGAAGCGACGTCTAAAGATGACAGCAAGCAAGGTATGTTTAACCAAGCAGCACAAGTTTGGAACCATACGTTCTACTGGAACTGCATGACGCCTGAGAACGGTGGCGGCGAACCTACTGGTGATCTAAAAGGCAAAATCGAAGAAGACTTCGGTAGCTATGATAAGTTCCGTGAAGAGTTCAAAAACGCAGCATTGACTCAGTTTGGTTCAGGTTGGGCATGGCTAGTCGCTGATAAAGTTGGTGGCACACTATCAATCGCAAAAACAGCTAACGCTGATACGCCATTGGCTCATGACCAAGTAGCGGTATTAACTTGTGATGTATGGGAACATGCGTATTATGTCGATTACCGTAACCGTCGTCCTGATTATGTCGATACGTTCCTAGACAAGCTAGTGAACTGGGACTATGCGAACGCAAAATATAAAGGTCAAGATGCTGGTGTTGAAGAGTAAATAACTCTTAAATAACTAGGTTTTTGATTGATAAAAAAGGACACCGTGAGGTGTCCTTTTTTTGTTTGGTCATTGTTAACAGCACGAACCTATTACGCTATACCACCATTAGCACCGATGTTTTGTCCTGTGACCCAAGCCGCTTCTTCACTCACCAAAAATAATACTACGCGCGCAATGTCGATAGGTTCACCGATACGGTTAAACGGTGACATGCTAGCAAGTCTTTCTACCGTGTCATCCGCCTTACCTTGATGAAATAGCTCGGTATCAGTAGGGCCGGGAGATACTGCATTGACCGTGATGTTGCGCTCGCCGACTTCTTTTGCAAAGATTCTAGTCAGCTGATCGACTGCACCTTTGGTCGCACAGTAGGTGCCGTAACTAGGTAGCAGCATGCGAGTAGTTGTACTTGAGAGATTTACGACACGCCCACCGTCATTGAGTTTAGTCGCGGCTTCACGCAATGTATTGAACGTGCCTTTTACATTGATAGCAAATATACGGTCAAAGTCTTCATCGGTGGTCTCGGCAATGAGTTTATTAATCATTATGCCTGCGCTATTGACCAAAATATCTGGCTTACCAAAAGCGCTGATAGTGGCATCAAACATTGCTTCGACTTGTTTGGTATCACTAACATCGGCTTGCACGGCAATGGCTTCAACGCCTGCTGATTTAATCTGGTTTACGATATCATTGGCTGCTGCGTCATCATTTGCGTAATTGATAACGGTTTTAGCACCTGCTGCTACAAGCAATATGGCTATCTGGGCGCCGATACCTTTTGATGGACCGGTTACAATCGCGACTTTATTATTTAGTGTTGTCATTATTATTCTTTCTATTATTGTGGATAAATATCAGAGTGCTTATATTACACTTTGACTGATAATGTTTAATTGACGGTATAGACGTTACCAGTGTGTAAAGACAATGAGTAGAGCGGTTATGTATATTTATTTTAGGATAAGCTTATCCATTGTGTCTACGCAGATGCAAAGCATAAAGGTTAAGAGGTGGGCATTGAAAAGTATTCTTTAGCTATTAAGGGTTTGGATGAGAAAAAGGACACAGTGAGGTGTCCTTTTTGTTTTGGTTGTTTTCTGTTTAGTCAAAGTCTTTATTAACTGATTTACTCAAATATTGAGTTAGAGCATTATGTACTTCGCTCCAAAAATGGACCGAGTTAAATGGTATACGGTCATAAGGGTACTTTTCTGACTGTTCATCCCCTAGCACCTTTGGAGCTTCCGAAACATGATCTTTTAAAATAACCAAAGTCACTACTGATTGATCAATTGACACTTGTGTTTGATGGAACACACCACAGGAAACTTGATACTGATCACCAGAAAACCTAATTTCGTCAATTTTGTCGTGTACTTCAACTGTTTCTGAAGTTCTAACAATCTCAGAGCCGCCTTCAAAGTAATTTACAGAGTAAACCCTTTTTTCATGGCCAGTTGCTACGCGATACTGCAAATCTCTTAATTTACCTTTGAGAACTAAGCTTGTAAGTGTGTAAGAATGCGTATGAATTGGCCAGTCTGGATTTTTAACTCTTCTCTCACCTCTAGGCCAATAGTGCAAACGCACAGTATGACTTGAAGGAACGTTCTCAACTACACAAGAAACAAAACCAAGTGGATGCCAAAGTGGAACAAGATTTGAAGATAGAGTCTCCAAATTTTCCAAAATAAACTCTGATAATTTTAAAAAGTCAGTTCTCATAAGGGTTTTCCGATTCTATACAGGCTTTGAGAATTTTTCTCGGTGTAAGCCTCTGACAGATTTTTGACATATCTGCTTGGGATAATGCATCTACAATATCTTGTTGCTGAAGCTGAGAAAGTTTAATACCTTTTCTAACACCTCCTAAGTTAACAATTCTACCTTGCTCTCGAGCAAACTCCATAGACATCTCAAAATGCTTATATGTGAAGTGATTCTTCATTACCTTTAGTGCAGGACTACGTCTATCCTCTACCGTGATAATCATTGCTTCATCATTTGAGTCGATACGAACAGGGTCAAAGGATTGAGATAAATAAAGTTCAATCTTTGCTCTTCTGTTTACAGAATACCAAGCACAAATTACAATTGTAACAACCGCTTGGAGTGCGACTGTATCTGCATCATATTTCTTACCTTTATCGATTGAGTTTATCTGACTACGGTATTGTGAATGCTTTTCACAAAGCTTATCGTTCGTAGGATCAATAATACAAGCACTAATATGACAGTTTGGTCTGTTAGACAAAGTAGGCAAGACTTTACCACGCATGTAGCGACCAAAGTTTCCTTTATAGCGCCATCTTGTAGCCGATTCTAAAAGATTGTTAAATTCTTCTGTAATTTTCGATGCTTCAATTTCTAATAATTCTTCACTTTCTTTTTGGCTAGGGAGAAACGATGTAATCATCCATAATAAGAATAGAGATGTAAGAACTGCACCGCCGATCGATCTTACGTAACCTAGGAAAGCTTCACGCAATGGAAGTCCACTAAAGTTCCAATCTACAAATAATATGATAATGAATAGCGATAATAAGAGAAGTATGAACGTACGCTTATGTTCTTTTGGTAATCTCAATATTGATTCTAAGTTCATACTTACCCTTGATCTTAAGTGTATTATATAAATGAAGTATAGTTAGTACACACATCTCACATTGTATGCTATTTAATGTCTATATTAGTGGGCTACGCTCTGTTAACCGTATTCTACAATATTTTTAATATTTAGACTCCTCATCAACCAAAACCCAACCACCATCTATATCCACAACCGACTCGTCAAATACTCTCACAAACCCTTGTTTTACCAATTTAATGCGCGATACATCAGGTTCACCATCAACTTTGATAATGGGAGCGTCTATAGGCGTAATAGATTGCCATGGCGACTCTTGACGCGCTTTATTTGCCAATACAAAACTAAAGAAAGCCGTATCGCCTGCCATCATCCGTAAATCATCAACGACCAATTGTGTACTTTTTTTATCAGAGTTATCAGCAAGCGTTTGCGTTCGATACCCTGTCCATTCCCCAGAGAACCAATCCAGCCTCTTTGCATAGGGCTGGCTAGCGCTTGGTAAATTTGCATTTAGCCTAGTCGAATTATTGTATTGAGTCAGATAACGATATTCAGGCAAACGCTTATCTAAAACACTACCACGCAGCTCAATAAATCTATTTTGCTTATCTTCTGCGAGAGTACGCCACATCAGGATAGTCGGTAATACAGGCATAGTTTTGATACGGACGATATTATCAATATTAGCCGCTGCTAAGGTTTGCTCGGCTTTATCTTGTGCATGATATTTTAGACCTAGTGATAGTAGTAAATAGCTACTACTTACCATAAGCATTATTACTGCCAAACGCTGAAAATTCGCTAATAAACCCTGTTTAAAAACACTAAGACTACGCCCTTTTACTAGTCCAAAGATCATCGCAAAAAGCAGCGGCAAAGTGTAAAGCGGATCGATAATAAATATTGAGGCGATACTGATAGGAGTAATTTGCAAGGGGTCTTGTAACGGCCAAAATAGCTGAGTGCCATAGACCGTGAAGCTGTCTAAAATTGGATGGGTAGTGAGCGCCAAAGTCATCGCCAGCGCTAAGCGTTTACCCGAGTAGGGCAAAGGCATGTCACGCCATCGATGGTAACTGGTGATTAGCCAAGAGCCTAATGTTCCCACTATAGTCAAGACAATTAGCGAATGACTAAAGCCGCGATGATAAGTCATGTTGCTGACAGGATCGCCATAACGAATAAGCACATCCAAATCAGGTAAAGTTCCGAGCATTGCGCCATATAGATAGGCTTTACGGCCTTGATATTTACCGAGTATTGTCCCTTGGACGCTGGCACCTAAGACGATTTGACTGAGTGAATCCATAGGTTTGAGTTGGCTCTTTTAGAATGGGAAATTTGCGGTATTTCGTAGCGTGGGTGGTAATCCTGAAAAGCGTTAAAAAATTGCATTGCAATTTTAGCTTTGCAAGGGAAATTCTTTAAATAGAATTTCCGTAAATATTTCGAAGAATGCAAAGTCGCAGGTTGCCACCCACGCTACAATCTGCCCAAGTTAGAATTGTTTTTATATCGAAATATAAAAAGGCGGGTTACGTTTTATTTGAATTCTCTATGAGAGCTTTATAAAACCAATCACACCCTACGAACCTTGTGCATCAAAATTTTTAAGTCTACAAAACATTAAAATCATACGCTGTTAAAGCCTCTCGCAACATCGCAATATTATAATAAGCATGAGCATTAACCGTGTTTTGAAAGAATATATACAGCGTATCGAAGTGCTCGCGTTGATTGGCAATCGTCTGTGCCCAGTCCTGCATCTCAGGCTTGCTATAGCGATAATCATGACGATCAGATGCACTCATCGCGCCCCACCAGTCTAAGTTATTGCCATGCATGCGCAGATAGCCTGTGCGCTCGGTAAATATTAGCCTTGATGGCGGTAGACCATTCACCTTGGGGTAATCAACGCTACACCAAATAATGCCTTGCTCTTTGAAGCTATCGACCACTTGCGGGGTATGCCAACCACTGTGGCGAAACTCTATCGCTAATGGGAAGCCAGCAAACCAGCTGACTAGTTGGGCTAAATAAAGCCGATGCTGGCGAGTACGGTCAAAGCCGTGTGGGAATTGCAGTAATAATGGCGCTAGACAATTCGCTTCTATTAGTGGCGTTAGGGCAGTGAGAAAGGCTTGCGCATGTTCCGCTGTGCCTTTGCGCGCATGAGTGAAGTCCTGATGCAGTTTCACCGCAAATTTTAATTCACTATCGGTTTGCACATAAGCCTTATTAACCATGCCTGCAAAGGCTTTTTGCCCAATAGGTGCGTAGAAGGTGCTATTAATCTCGACCGCGCCATATTGCTTGGCGTATTCACATAAGAAGTCTGTTTTTTTAGTGCCATCAGGATAAAGCGTGCCGAGCAAGTCGGTATCGCTATAGCCGCCTGTGCCAAGATAGACAGTCGGCATTGGATTAGCCGAATTTTGAGTTGCGTCGGTTCGACTTGCAGTATCTTCAATCATAACCTTTTGCCTTTTCTTAAAAGCCACCTTTTAAAAACATCGTCTTAAAACAGAAAAGTAGATAGTGCCATTAACCACAAAATAAATAGTAAGGTTAACGCTAAAAACTGTGCCGCAGAGCCGACGTCTTTACCTATCTTGGCTAAGGGATGTTGCTGGGTAGACGTATGATCGATACTGGCTTCTAATCCCGTATTAAATAGCTCAACGATGATAGATAGCACAGAGGCGATTAGCAGGATCATTTTCATAGTGATCGTCAAAGGTATAAATATCAGCACAATCAACAATACTAAATTGAGCCAAAAGGCTTGGCGAAAGGCCGCTTCATTTTTATAAGCCGCCATAAAACCATCAGCGGAGTAGCCTGCAGCTTTAACGATACGACCAAACCCTGCTTTACCTTTGGCATCAGCCGCAAAACTATCAGCTGCTAGCGAGCCTGCATTTGGGGTATGTTCATCGTGGTCGTTATGAACGTGTTCATGACTAGGTTCATGATTATGAGAACGGTTTAAATTATTATCAGTCATATTATTTATACCAAACGTATCAATTATAGTTATCAATGATAAGCAGTTTAGCATGAGCATAATTCTAACAAAGCTGTTAGTTAACCTATTTTTGTTTGATTTTTAACACAGCTATAAGAGTAGCTATTTATTACGCGCCCATAGCCAATCAATAAGCTCAAGTAGCGCACTGTTTTTACTAGCACTATTAATATCAACGCTATCGTCAGTACTAGTATTCAGCTCACGTATTATTGCGCTGCGACCTTCGTTAAACAACGATTGCGCGTACTCTTTGGCTTTCTCGACACCCATTAGTTTTACGTAAGTCGATTTATCTAACTTCTCATCACTACCGACAGGTTTGCCTAAATCATCGGTATTACCAATCACGTCCAATATATCGTCTTGTACTTGAAAGGCGAGACCGATATGCCCCGCGCACTCTTGTAATGCCATGCGTTGTAATGCAGTAGCGCCTGCGCAAATGCCGCCCATCAGCATTGCCGCTTCAATCAAAGCGCCTGTCTTATCACGATGGATTGCCTCTAGCTCATTCTGCATTATCCCCGCGCTCGCTTCAGCATTTAGATCGAGCATTTGACCTGCCACCATACGTCGCGCACGTGGCGCAAATACTGCCAGCAAGCTACTGGCGATATGAGCATCAAAAGGCGCGAAGGTCTCAACCTCAGCAGTTAGTATTTCAAAGGCCAAGGTCTGCAACACATCACCTGCTAGCAATGCTGTCGCTTCACTAAAGACAATGTGACAAGTCGGCTGCCCACGGCGCAGCGCATCATCATCCATACAGGGCAGATCATCGTGTACCAACGAGTAAGTATGCAATAGCTCAACGGCTAACGCGGCACGCCTGCACATATCATAATGAATTTCGCTATTTAATAAGTCATCCAACCCCGTTTCTATATTTAAAGTAGCGCTATTCAAATCAGGCGTTTGAGAGCTGTCCTTTGCGCGGTTATGACTGGCCTCAACGCTGACAAAACTACTAGCGACTAGCAATGGACGCACCAGCTTACCTTGTCCCGTCATGACATAACGACAGGCCTCATCCAGCGGGCTTGGCAGCTGAGCATAAGCAAACAGCGCCTCAATATCTTGCGCTAACTGGTTACGCAAAGCATCGTGCAGCTGCTCAAAAGAATGAAAAGGAATAAAACGCGGTGCAACAGAGACGGTCATAATTCGAGCCCAGTTGAAGTAAGAAAGTAAAAGTAGGGTAGTTTAGCATGATAGACAATACTGCCTATATGGCTTTTCTTCATACCTTGATAGTTCTAGCTATTTTTTGATGTTTAAAGTCATAGTAATGATACTTTTCTGCTATTTATCTTTACTCATTGATGATTTAACTTGTTAGCTGAATATGTTTTTATAAAGCAAGTGTGATCTTTATAGCATTCTAAACGAGTGGCTATTGCTTACTATTTATAATTACTCATTAAATAGTGACTTGTGCGTTTGGTTTTAGCTTGTGACAGTTGCTACTATAATCCCTACACTAATTGACGATAACAGCTTATCGAAGATAACTTTATTGTTTGAACTAAATAATTTGTGCTGAAAATTTTGTTAATAATAATGAGCTACTTTACTTAAAAAATAGGTTTGTTTTTTAACTTGACGAGATAGCTCTTAATACATAGCAGTTTTATAACTAGCAATTTAATACATAGCAAGGAGTTCCAAATGGTATATCAAGGAAATCGCATTACCGTGAGCATGCTAGAGGATGGCATCGCCAATATGCATTATAACGCCGAGAATGAGAGCGTAAATAAATTTGACGCCGAGACCAATAAGCAATTTGGCGAAGCGGTTAGCGCATTAGAGAGCGCCAATGACGTTAAAGGCTTGATCGTTACCTCAGGCAAAGGCGTCTTTATTGCAGGTGCTGATATCACTGAATTTGTCGCTTCGTTTAAGCAAGATGAAGAGAGTATTAAAAACTGGGTTATTAGCATCAATGATGACTTTAATCGCTTTGAAGATTTGCCATTTCCAAAAGTAGCCGCTATCAATGGCGCAGCGCTGGGCGGTGGTTGTGAGATGACGCTGGTCTGTGAATATCGCGTTATGAGCGACAAAGCCATCATCGGTCTACCTGAGACCCAATTGGGTATCTTCCCAGGCTTTGGCGGTACAGTGCGTAGCTCACGCGTCATCGGTATCGATAATGCATTAGAGCTCATCGCTACAGGTTCACCGAAGAAGGCACTAGACGCGCTAAAACTAGGCTTAGTTGATGCGACTGTTTCTGCCGATGATCTACAAGATGCAGCTATTGATCTGGTCAAAAAATGTATCTCAGGTGAGCTGGATTGGCAAGCCAAGCGTGAAGAAAAAATCAATCCAGTTAAGCTCAATCCGCTTGAGCAAGCGATGGCTTTTAACAGTGCGAAAGGTATGATCTTTGCTAAGGCCAATCCTAAGCAATATCCTGCGCCAGCTCTAGCGATTGAAGCGATTGAAAAGCATGTCAATCTATCACGTGATGAGGCGATAAAAGTTGAAGCCACTTACTTTGCCAAAGCAGCTAAGACGCCACAAGCAGAGAGCTTAGTAGGTCTATTCTTGAGCGATCAATTGGTCAAAAAATTGGCCAAAAAGCATAGCAAACAAGCGCATGATATTAATGAAGCTGCCGTACTAGGCGCAGGCATCATGGGTGGTGGTATCGCCTATCAAGCCGCCAGTAAAGGCTTGCCAATCATCATGAAAGATATCAAATCTGAGCAATTAGATTTGGGGATGGGTGAAGCCAGTAAGCTATTAGGTAAAATGGTCGACCGTGGCAAAATGACTCCGACCAAAATGGGTGAAACGTTAAGTCGTATCCGTCCAACACTTAACTACGGCGACTTTAGCGATACTGATATCGTTATCGAAGCGGTCGTTGAGAATCCAAAAATCAAGCGTTCAGTGCTAAAAGAAGTCGAAGGCTTAGTCAAAGACGACGCTATCATCGCCTCTAACACCTCTACTATTTCTATCACTTATCTAGCGGAAGAGCTGGCACGCCCAGAGAACTTCGTCGGTATGCATTTCTTTAACCCTGTTCACCGTATGCCACTAGTAGAAGTCATCCGTGGTGAGAAGTCTTCTGAAGCGGCTATCGCAACGACTGTGGCGCTAGCAACCAAAATGGGCAAAACGCCTATCGTGGTCAATGATTGCCCAGGTTTCTTAGTCAACCGTGTACTGTTCCCATATTTTGGCGCCTTTGATTTACTGCTTAAGCAAGGTGCTGATTTCGTCCATGTGGATAAAGTCATGGAAAAATTCGGCTGGCCTATGGGTCCTGCGTACTTGATCGATGTGGTCGGTCTAGATACAGGTGTACATGGTGCTGAGGTGATGGCAGAAGGCTATCCTGATCGCATGAAAGCCGACTATAAAGGCGCTATCGAGCATCTATATGACAACAAACGCTTAGGTCAAAAGAACGGCGTTGGTTTTTATAAGTATGAAATGGACAAGCGCGGTAAGCCGAAGAAAACCCCTGATGAAGCGACTTATGAGCTATTGAAAGCCACTACTGATAGTGAAAAGCAAGCGTTTGATGATCAGGCTATTATTGATCGCACCATGCTAGCGTTCTGCAATGAGACGGTACGCTGCCTAGAAGATAATATCGTCAGCACGCCAAGCGAGGCGGATATGGCGATGATTATGGGCGTTGGTTTCCCACCATTCCGTGGCGGACCTTGTCGTTATATCGACCAAATGGGTCTTGATAACTACTTAGCACTGTGTGAGAAATACGCGCATCTTGGCAAAGCCTATGAAGCCCCACAAAAAATACGTGACATGGCAGCCGCTGGTGAGACGTTTTACGCCACGGCATAATGCGCACACTCAATTAGGATAAATGTCGCCAGCTTATTTTTAGATCAAAAACAAGCTGACGATCACTAATAAAAATTTAAAAGGAAAATTAATATGACAACTTTAAGTCCAAATGATGTGGTCATTGTCGATGGCGTACGCTCAGCGATGGGCAAAACAAAAAATGGTATGTTCCGTCATGTGCGTGCTGATAGCTTATCAGCAGAATTAGTTCGCGCGTTAGTTGAGCGTAATGATTTCGATACTAATGATGTCGAAGATATTATCTGGGGCTGTGTTAACCAGACTCTAGAGCAAGGCCTAAATATCGGTCGTAATATCGGTCTATTGGCTGGTATTCCAAAGACTGCTGGCGGTCAAACCGTTAACCGTCTATGTGGCTCATCTATGCAAGCCCTGCATACTGCTGCTGCGCAAATCATGACTCAGCAAGGTGATTTATTTATTATTGGTGGTGTTGAGCACATGGGTCACGTCGGTATGATGCATGGCGTTGACTTAAATCCAGCGGCCTCAAAGCACTACGCTAAAGCCTCAAATATGATGGGCTTGACCGCTGAAATGCTTGGTCGCATGAATGGTATTACTCGCGAAGAGCAAGATGCATTCGGTCTAGAGTCGCATCGCCGCGCGTGGGAAGCGACTACTGAAGGTCGTTTTAAAAATGAAATCGTCGGTATTGAAGGTCATGATGAAGCGGGCCGTTTGCAATTATGTACCGTTGATGAAGTGATTCGTCCTGATGCGACGATGGAGCAAATGCAAAAGCTACGTCCAGCGTTTGATCCTAAAGGGGGTACGGTTACGGCTGCAACTTCATCAGCATTATCAGATGGTGCATCAGCGATGCTAGTGATGAGCGCCCAAAAAGCTAAAGACTTAGGTCTTAAGCCACGCGCCCGTATCCGCAGTATGGCAATCGCTGGTTGTGACGCGGCTATTATGGGTTATGGCCCTGTACCAGCTACGCAAAAAGCGCTAAAACGTGCGGGCTTAAGTCTTGATGATATCCAAACTATTGAGCTAAACGAAGCCTTTGCTGCGCAAGGACTATCAGTACTCAAAAACTTAGGTCTGACGGACAAGCAAGACATCATCAATGTCAACGGCGGTGCGATTGCACTTGGTCATCCGCTTGGTTGTTCAGGCGCGCGTATTACTGTGACTTTGCTAAACGCAATGGAGCAGATGGATACCGAAGTTGGACTAGCAACTATGTGTATCGGTCTCGGCCAAGGTATCGCCACTATTATTGAGCGTGTGTAGATATAAAGTTTAAATTTTCGAATCAGTTTATTGCATAATTTAAAGCCTTTGATCTATATGATTGAAGGCTTTTTTATTTTCTGTTAATAGTAAACCGGCGCAGCTAGGCTCGTTATAAGTTGTTACGATAGGTTATCCTCGTTGACGTCCTCAACAAAATGTGACTAAATGAGAAGGAGCATATACTATAAAAATAAACTGATCTGTCGCCATCTGCTACAGAGGTACAAGGAGTGTATTATGTCCACTATGATTATTGACCGTACTTACCGTATTGCCCGCGAAAACACCCAAGCTATGGTTATTGACGTTCAAGAGCGTTTAACACCGCACATTCACGACCATGAGAATATCGTCAAAAAAATAGTAATACTCATTAAAGGTCTGCAAGCCTTAGGGGTTCCTATTATGCTGAACGAACAATATAAAAAAGGCTTAGGCGAGACGCTACCCGAAATTCGTGAGCTGTTAGAAGATAAAAATAGCAAGGGCTTTGAAAAGGTCACTTTTAGTGCTTGTGACAATCCTGATGCATGGAATCATTTAGCGCAGCAAAATCGTAGTATCGTGTTGTTGTTTGGGGTAGAGTCTCATGTTTGTGTATTACAAACTGCGCTTGATTTACTTGATCAAGGTCTACAACCTGTCATTATTGGTGATGCGGTAGGTTCTCGTTTTCCCTATGATAAAAAGCTAGCTTTGCGTCGTATTCGCCGTGCAGGTGGCATCATTACTACGGTTGAGACTGTATTGTTTGAGCTATGCCGTTCAAGTCAAGACCCTGCTTTTAAAACGATTAGTAATCTTATTAAATAATCAGTCGAATATATAAAGTAGGGTGCAGCGATGGGTAAGGCAAAACGTAACAGTGTCAAAAGTTTATTTGCAGTGGTGCTTTCAATAGCTTTGTTAACACCAGCTATAGCCGCTAATACTGTTAGCAGTGGCGATAAATTAGCTGTTGATGCTAAAAAGCAAATTGGGGTCACAACTAGCTACGATCCTACTTATCGCAAGCTAGACTTTCCGCGCGGTGATGTGGCGCAAAATACGGGCGTCTGTACCGATGTAGTCGTCCGCGCTTATCGCTTGCAAAATATTGACTTGCAGCAGCTGATCAATGTCGATATGAAAGCCAATTTCTCTGCTTATCCTAAGATTTGGGGTCTCAAATCCACTGATAAAAATATTGACCATCGCCGTGTACCCAATATCGAGACTTACCTTGAGCGTCATGGACAGAGTTTATCGATGACTGATAAGGACAGCTTTAAGACAGGTGATATCGTCTCATGGCGTTTGCCCAATAGTAATTTGCCCCATATTGGTGTGGTTTCAGACAAAAGCGCGGATGATGGTACGCCACTTATTATTCACAATATCGGACGTGGCACTCAAGAAGAAAACATTCTGTTTGCTTATCCTATTCATGGTCATTATCGGTATTGATAAGGTCTTACCTACAATTTTTTTAAATAAAAAAAGCCGCTAGCAGTTTCATGTTAGCGGCTTTTTCAGACAAAATTATTAATAACAAAAGCTTTATTCTGCGTTTGCCAATCCTAAAAGCTCACCCATCTCAACTTTAGTATTAGCACTCATACTCTCTTGCCAATTCGCTTTCGCGGCCTTTGGCAAAATCACAATAGCAGTTGAACCTAGATAAAAGCGTCCAAGCTCATCGCCCTTTTCAAGCTTTATCTCATGCTGCTCTAGCTGAATATCTTTAGTACGCGTAATTTTACCCGTCGCTACGGTTTCGATACCTGCAACAATCATCGCGCCAACCATTACTACCGCAGCTTTGCCATATTCTGTATCGAACATACAGACTAAGCGCTCGTTACGTGCAAACAAATCAGGCACGTTAGCGGCTGTGCTATTATTAACCGAAAATAAAGTACCAGGCACATAGCGAGTGGTGGTCAAAGTGCCAGCGAATGGCATATGCACCCGATGATAGTTACTTGGCGCTAGATAGACGGTGGCAAAGCTGCCATCGGCAAAGTAATCGCCATCGTCAGTATTGGCTAGTAATTGTCCAATCTCGTAATAGCGACCTTTGGCTTGCAACAGCTTAGCATCTTCTATTTGACCCAACTGCGAGATAACGCCATCAGCGGGGCTAACAATACCTTGCACCGTCTTATCAATAGGGCGTGCCTTGTCTTTGAGCTCACGAGTGAAGAAGTCATTAAAGCTCTCATAAGCATTAAAGCTTTGGCGCTCATACTCATCCAAACTAACCCCATAGGCTTTTGCAAAGCTACGTATAAAGGCTTTTTTGACCATTGGGTGACGACTAGAAGCTAAACGTCCAGCGGCGCGACTGAGTTTTTGCTGCGGTACAAACTGTTGAATAGTGGTAAATAAAGTCATAATAGAGTACCAATTTTTTTAATAGGAATAGTAGTGAATAATAATGTGTCATATTTTATCATGGTCGACAGCATTCGTATGCGTGTAATTGGTTAAGGGCAGTTTAATATAAGGATGATTTAATGAGAGCACTTATTCAGCGGGTCAGCTCCGCTAGTGTCAAAGTTGATGGACATAGCGTTGGCGCAATTGAGCAAGGTATTTTGGCTTATATCGGTCTGGGCAAAGATGATAACAGCCAAAGCATGCAGCGGATGATCGATAAGATTTTGACTTATCGTATTTTTGAAAATACTGAAGATATTAGCAAACTAGGCAAGCTTGATCAGAACTTGCAACAAGTGAATGGCGGATTGTTACTAGTATCGCAATTTACGCTAATGGCGAGAACCGATAAAGGTCGCCGTCCTGACTTTGGGCGCGCGATGACGCCTGATGCCGCGCAAGTGCTATTTGCAGAGATGATCACTTATGCCAAGACTCAGCATCCGCTCGTAGCAACGGGTGAGTTTGGCGCTAATATGCAAGTTGAGAGTATCAATGATGGGCCGTTAAATTTCTTATTAGAGACTTAATATATAAGCTAGTCAAAGTTTTCAAAGTTAACGTTTTTATCGCTAGTTTTTTATTAATAAGGGATAAGGATTGACCGCGCTGCCATTGATATATATTCCATAATGCACATGTGGCGGCGTGCCTTTAGCGTTACCACTATCACCAACATAGCCGATAGTATCGCCTGCCTCGACCCAGTCATTGACACTGATATCAGCATAATCTTCTAGATGCGCATAATAATGTCCCGCGCCACCAGGGCCAACGATGACGACCACGCGACCGCCTAGAGTATTTTCACCTACCTTACTGACAATGCCGTGGGTGGTGGCTTGTACGGGTGTATTGCGCTCAGCGAAGATATCTATACCCTCGTGAGAGCGACCTTGGCTACGAGCCGCGCCCCAAGTATCCGTTAAGCTCTGCCCAGGTAATGGATTAGGCAGGCTGTTATCTATAGGTAGCTCTTCTTGCAATAAATTCACCTGTTGCCATTGACTTTCGACTAAGGTTTGCATTTGTAAGCGAATAGTTGGCAATAGCTTGTCAAATATAAACAAAAGCGCAAATAAAAAAACCGCTCTTAGTAGTAAACTGAGTATCCGACTAAAGAGCGAAGGCTTTGGCGGCACTGGTAAGGGTGGCGGTGTTGATGACTCGTTAGGTAGCATTGATTCGCCTTATTTACTCTTAAGTAAAGGTCTAGAATGTTATTCTATAGAATATGTGCCAAAACTTTGAATGGTGTTTGGTAAAAGAGATAGGTGTTTGATGAATGACTGAGATAGCAACTGCGCTGATTATCGATACAGAGACCGACCGAGGCGGCGACCCGCGACCTATTCAAGTGGCGACTATCAATGTTGCTACAGGCTTTGAGTGGATGCAGTACTTTAATAGTGGCCGTGCTATATCGCCTGTGGTGATAAAGGTGCATGGTATCACCGACGAGGATGTCGCTGGACTTGAGCCGTTTGATATTGATGAGTTTGAGCTGCCAGAGTATCTAATTGGTCATAATGTACGCTTTGATTGGCGAGTCATTGGTCGCCCAGCGGCCAAGCTGATTTGTACCGTTAGACTGGCGCGTGTGGCCTTTCCAGAATGGCGCTATTATGGTCAATCAAAGTGTATCGAGCAGCTAATAGGTAAAGGCGAGGCGAGCAAAATGACTATCGCGGCGCACGATGCTTTGGGTGACGCGCGAATGTGTTACCTGCTATATAAAGCCTGCTGCGAGCGCCTTGAGATTGAGCCGACTGATTTTGCTGCTGCCCACAAAATATCGAACAAAGCCAGTCCGACAGGCAAGATGCCCTTTGGTAAGCACAAAGGCAAGTTAATAAAAGAGGTGCCTATCGACTATATCAAATGGATGCTTGCCAATATTCATAACTTACAGCCCTCATTGCATACTGCTTTAACCAAGCGTGTTGCCGCTGAAAAGTTGAAGTCTACAGAAGACTCTACTCATTAAAACTTTATAGCATTCAAAGTGAACTCTAAAGGTTAGTGATAGCCAAACAAAACAAGGATGTCATCTACAATGGGTATCACTGAAGCTGCATTATTTTGGGGGTTTTTGCTGGTTTATGGCGTGATTATGTATGTGCTATCACCCAAAAGTAAAAGTTCAGAGTCGTTCTACAAAGGGGTTGATGAACAAGGTAAGCCAGTTGGTCAATGGGCACTGACTGCTAGTATTTTTATCAGTTGGATATTTGCCAAGTCAGTGACTAATGCGGCCAATCTAGGCGCAACCTATGGGGTCGTCGGTGGCCTCGCTTATGCCAGTTATTGGCTCTCTATTCCCGTAGCGGGCTATGTGATTTATCTGATTCGTACGCAGACAGGCGCGCGTAGCTTACAAGAGTTTTTGACTTCGCGCTTTGGACGGCTAGCGTCATTAGCTTTTGCCGCGGCTATTTTGATTCGGCTCTACAATGAAATTTGGAGTAATACTGCAGTCGTCGGTGGCTATTTTGGTCTGCCTGGACAGTGGCAGTATTATACAGCAGCGATGATCTTTACAGGATTTACCTTAGCTTATAGTTTAAAAGGCGGGCTGCGCTCCTCTATATTTACCGATGTGATTCAGACCTTTGTCTTTGTGTTCTTTTTAGGCGCAGTCATATTTATGATTTTGCCTGCTAATGATCCGAGCGCTTTATTGCAGTCGGGTAGCTTTCGACTGAATGGTGGTGTAGATTTATTATTAGTGGCTTTGCTACAGCTGTTTAGCTATCCTTTTCATGATCCTGTACTGACCGATCGCGGCTTTGTAAATAATGAAAAGACCATGCTCAAGAGCTTCGTAGTCGCAGGATTGCTAGGCTTTGTAGCAGTATTTGTTTTCAGCTTAGTAGGAGTACATGCGCGCTTAAACGGTATCGATGCGATGGGCAATGCACCTGTCGCTGTTGGACGCTCGCTAGGGCTGGCGGCGCTGTTTTTTATGAGCGTAATTATGATGACCTCAGCAGGCTCGACGCTGGATTCTACTTTTAGCTCGTTAGCTAAGTCGCTAGCGGTAGATTTGCCAAGGCTTGCGCAGCGTAGCATTCAAAGTCTACCCAGTGTAAAAGTTGGTGCTGGCGTCATGATTATTTTTGCTCTACTGGGTAATATACCTATGTTTGCAGGTACTGATATCCTGCTGGCGACGACTATCTCTGGCACTATGGTTATGGGGCTAGCGCCGGTATTTTTGTTTTATAAGTTTACCAGCTGGTCACCGTGGAGCTTTCATTTAAGTTTTTGGACGGGTCTGATGTTAGGGGTAGCATTAGCCATTGGCGCTGTACCCCAGAGCTGGGCTATAGGCGATGGTGATTATGCCTTGCTATTAGGAACGAACGCTTGGGGTATCTTGCTATGTACCCTAGGATTTTTTATACCGTTAGTACTGTCTCGTTTGCGTGATAAACCTGTGGTAAAAGCCAATTAAAATAAGGCTAATGCGTTTTAAACCAGTCTACTGCCATTTGCCAAAGCTCAGGCGCTTGTGCATGAGTCTTACGACTAAAGAAACGCATGTGTCCTATGCTATTGACGCCTAAGGCCTTAGGGTCAAGGTAGTGCTTTTCTACAGGCATGTTTGGGAATACTCTGATCATATCGTCGATATTTTTACTATTAGCGATTTCATCATCACTAAAGCCTAGCCAAAGTGCGGACATCGCAACTTTATTATAAAAGTGCGTATGGATAGTTTTGCCAAGTGCGGTTTGAATATAGCCTGAGCCATTGCACCACTCACGCCACTGTCTGGCAACGCCTCGTGGTAGTGGCTCGCCCATACCGATTCTGTCCGCTGGCGTATAGCCCAAAGTTAGATTACTTAGCGGTATAAAGACATCCATAAATCCCATCGCTTTGAGCTTGTAGGGCATGTCCATATTGGCGATACATCCTGACGAGCAGGCGACATTGAATACTGAGCTGATAGCCTTGTAATTAGGCATCAAGCCAATGAGCTGACCACCTGCACTATGACCGATCAGATGATATGAGGCATCAGGAAACTCATAGTGCAGGGCATCGAGCACCGCTGGCATGTCATGACGACCCCAGCTAATCAGGGAAGCATCACATTTTTTCAAATCAGTGGTCAACGACTCACCGATACCTTCATTATCAAAAGTAATCACTCCGAAGTCATGCCCTGCTAAAAACTCAGCAAAATGATGATAAAACTGGCGCTTAATACCTGTTGCTGGTGCTATCATTATCGCGGTCTTGATCTGATTTCGAGGACGATAAATAGTAGCTGCCAGCGTGTGGTTGCGTTCAGTCATTATAGTTAATGAGTATGTTTTTATAGTCTCATTGTTATTCATAGCTTCTTTGATATTATATTCTTGCTGCAAGTTGTGGAATGATTCATTATCTGACATAGTTATATCCTAAATTGCCTGAGTATTGAGCGCTAGCTTGTAGTGATTACGTAGTGATCAAGCGTTGCCAACCAGTATTAGTATGGCTTATGGTAAAATAAACGTAGCCTAATTTTAACCAATAATCCAATCAACCAGCATAAAAATTAATATCATCACAGTCATAGATAAAAATGATACTAAAATTAAAAAAAGCACGATATCTAAAAAAATTAAAATTAAAATTTAAAAACTAAACTAAGGGCACGACATGATGCAAATGAAAATCAATAACGATACGTATGAAGTAATAACCAGTCACGATATAGCCGATATAGAACAAGCAGTCGATAAATCAAGCCTTACTATGCCATTAGTAGCCGTCTATTGTGGATCGCGCTTGGGCAATGATGAGGTTTATGAACAAGCGGCGCGTGAGCTAGGTAGCGCGCTTGCAAAGAACGGCTTAGGGCTAGTCTATGGCGGTGCTAGTATCGGCTTGATGGGTGCGGTCGCTGATGGCGTAGTCGATGGTGGCGCACAGGCAGTAGGTGTTATCCCAACCTTTATGCTCAAGCATGAGATCGCTCACGAGGGCTTAACGCGTCTGCATCTAACGGATACCATGCACACTCGCAAGACGGTTATGGCGGAGTATGCGAATGCCTTTATTACCCTACCAGGTGGCCTAGGTACTCTAGAAGAGATAATGGAAATTGCCACATGGCGACAGTTGTATCAGCACGAAAAGCCGATGATTATTCTCAATATTAATGGCTTTTATGACAGTCTAATTGAGCACCTTAAATTTACCACTGATCAGGGCTTTATGAAGGCTGAGGATCTTGAGCGTTTAGTGGTCTGTAATAGTATCGCTGAGGCGATTGAGCTACTACAGACGATCGTAACTATTGATGAAGAAGTAGACACTAAGAAGATGGTGGGTAACTAGGGCGTGTCTTCAATTCATCTTACAATGAACGAGAGTACACGCTAGATAGAGCATTGACTTAAAATTACGAGCTAACTTCTCATAGCGAGTAGCGATACTACGAAAGTGCTTAAGCCTTGCAAACATATTTTCAACAAGATGACGCAGTTTGTACAAATAGCTATCAAACTCTGGATTAGGCGCTTTAGCATTGCTTCTTTTAGGGATTATAGGGATCATGTCATGCATGTAAGCTTTATCCCTAATCGCTTGGGAATCATAGCCCTTATCAGCGATAAAGTAATCAGCTTGTCCAATCATGTCAATCAATTCACCTGCAACTTGACTGTCGTGGACGTCACCCCCAGTGATTTTAAAATTGAGCGGATATCCATCGGCATCACAGGATAGGTGTATCTTTGTAGTTGCGCCGCCACGGCTTCGTCCAATTGCTCTATCTTCACCACGCCGAGCTCCACTTGCATGCTGGTGACAGCGAACATAGCTTCCGTCTGTGAATACCCATTCCGTATCAATTTCTTTGCGTAAGCTAAAAAAAAATTCTCCCATAAGCCAGTTTTCGACCATCGATTAAAGCGACTATAAGCTGTTTTCCAAGAACACAATTCTTTAGGTATGTCACGCCAAGGCGCCCCTGTGCGTAGTTTCCACAGTATGGCTTCCATGATCTCTCGACTGTTTTGAGTTTGATAGCAGCCGTACTTTATCATCGTCGATTGCAATTGATCCCAAAGTGTATCTGTTAATGCTTTTCTTGCCATAACTTGTATTTCTCGCATCGACTCAGTAGATGCGGTATTGTAACTATTATTTATGCCTTATCCAATTGAAGACACGCCCTAAGTAAATTGATAAGAAAATTGACAATTTAAACGAAACGGTCAATTTAAAGCGTTAATAACAGCCAGATAACAAAAGGGCTTAGCGTATTACGCTAAGCCCTTTTGTTAATAGTAATTATATATTCTACAGCCTAGACCATCACTGGGGTCAAGTCATCTAATGCCACATCACGGATACTATGGTTGACGTCCGCCATCCGAGTAGGAAAGCCGCGTTGTTCAGCCAACACTCTAGCAGCGCCATCAATAGTCAAGCTATCATTATCTACCAAATACTGCCAATTATGAGCATAACGATCTTGATTAGCAGGTAAATCGCTTGCTAATAAGTCAAGCTCAATTAGCTGCTCAACGATCTCATCAGCAGCGATCAACGTTGATGACGCTTTGACGTTTTCAGCGCGTGCATAATGCAGATTAGGATAGAGACTGACATCCGCCACTCGTAGAGTATCATCCTCACCTGGAATTTGCTGGCCACCATATAAGGCATTGCCTACGGTACGTGCACTATTGAAAGTCGGTACAAACTCAGCAACATAGTCGATCGATTGCTGACTACGCGCTTGTAGTGGCGCTTTATCCCAGCCATCTTCGATATAATGCACATACTGGGCAGGCAGCTTAGGTTGTGAGCTATCCTTAGTAGAGGCCACCAAGCCATCATCAAACAACGTTATAAATTTACTCATACCATGAATCTGGAAATAACCGCCAGGGTATGGGGTAAGCTGCGCCATACCCTCAGGCGTACCACGCGCGCCATAAACAATAATCTCAGGTATTTGCCCGCCAGCATCATCCCAGTGGGTGATGTATGAGGACTTAAACTCTACCATACGTGTGACATCGACACCGACCATATCATCGATAATGCCAGTACGAAAGCCACAAGCATTGACTAGATAATCGACTTCTATAGAATCAGATTGTGCTGTGCGTTTTGCAACATCATTATTGGTGTCATTACTGGTATTGTTATTATGCTTAAAGGCTTGAGGACTTTGTTGATAGTCAATACGCCATTTAGAGACATGATGATTGGCATTGCTACAGTCAGTACACTCAACAGCTACTACTTGCTCAACTTTGGTATCAGTAAAGACGTGAGCATTATCGTAGCCATCTAACGCAAGCTGAGCTGATGCTGCCAAGCGAAAGATATTCCAGCCGTACTCTTGCACCACAATCAGCGGATATTTGACTTTATTCAAGTCTAAATATTTGGCAACCGGTATGACCCATTCATCGACAGTGCTAGGCACAGCGACTTGCTCGCGCTGGGATAATTCAATAAGCCGCTCATGGCTGTAGAGCTGATAGTAGTCTTTTGGCTCGCCCAATACTTTATTGTTAGGATCTTGCTCAATAAGATCACGATAAGCTTGGGTCAATATATCTAGACGCGGCAGTAGATCCTCAGGCATACCTTCATCACGAGTGGGCACGGCGAACACAGTAGGGCGCACGTCTATGGTATAAGGATAAAGACGTAAGATATCAATACATTGCTTGAGTAGTGCGACGCAATCCTCATCAGGAATCTCACGATATAGATTACCACCTGCATGCAAATGGCACATGGGCGGGCCATCGATAAGTGATTTTTTCTTCTCGAATAGGTAAGTCTCAAGTCCTAATGCTGCTAGACGAATAGCGATAGTCGCGCCAGCAGTACCGCCACCCAAGATACCGACTCGCTTCTTAGCTTTATCAGTAGCCAAAGGCACAGTGGTTGCATCTGTAGTTGCGAAGGTATGAGCGTAGTCAAAAGAATGAGTCATAATCGAGTAGGTATCCTTGGAGCCATTTAGCCTATCGTAGTAGCAATAGTGCAAGATAGTGGCGAACTTATTGATTTTATTGTCTTTGTCTAGATATGAGTGCGTTAACAGCCCAGTTCAATAGAGATGTTGGAGCACGGTTCTCATATTCCAAATTGTTGGCTATTTATAGGACAATACAACATTTGACGGTAGTTGCTAGCGTATCAATGATGGTAATGACAATTGCTATGGTGGTGCTTGCTATAGGGTTTTATCTAATCGTTTGTTGTTGAATAATCATTTTACGGAATATTAAGATTTATATGGCTGTAAACGCGTAAATTCGTGCATAACTTTTGTCAATGAGTGAAAGCAAACTGTAAAGTAGCCTACGATGAAAACCTAAAGTTTAGATATTTTTGATTTAATTTTTATAATCCGTTTATGGCTTTGATATGTTTTGTTGGTTTGAAGTAGAGGGCAAGTAATTATGATGATGGCTATGCTATATTGAAACAGCTCGCTATTAATATATAGACAGTATTAATAAGATAATCTTTCACTATGAGATAAGGATATTGCTATGAAAAATATTATTATGTTGTCAGCGTTAACAGGTGTTCTGACGCTTTCAGGCTGTACGATGATGAAAAATATGGTCGGTATGGGTGACAAAGATATGTCTGATATGCAGATGATGTCTAGCGCACCAGTCGCTAGTCAAAACGGTATGCTAATCAGCACAGTCAATAACAGAACGCTCTATACCTTTGATAAAGATACCATGAATAAATCAAACTGTATGGGCGATTGCTTAAAGGCTTGGTAATCCCCCCAATAAATAAGAACACTTACAAATAGAGATTAACTGCTAAAATACACCAGCAGGAGAATCCTATGAAAAAGACACGCTTTAGCGACAACCAAATCGTCAACATCCTAAAACAAGCCGAACAAGGCGTCCCTATTACCGAGCTCTGCCGTGAGCATAACATCAGCCAAAGCACCTTCTACAACTGGCGATCTAAATATGGTGGTATGGACGCCACACTTATCAGCCGTCTTAAAGAGCTTGAAGTTGAAAATGCCCGCTTAAAGAAGATGTACGCTGATGAATGTCTTAAATCCGACATCCTACAGGATGCTATGTCAAAAAAGTGGTAGCGCCCCAAAGGCGCAAAGCGTTGGTTTGTCACTACATTGAAGATCGTGGTATTGGTATCCGCAGGGCTTGTAGCATCTTTAACATCAGCGTCACCTGTTATTATCACAAGTCGGTGGTAACAGATGAGAACCAGCAAATAGCGGACTTACTTATCAAACTGACTGATGAGAACAAGAACTGGGGCTTTGGCTTGTGCTTTTTAACCTTGCGTAATGTGCTAGGACTGCCGTACAACCATAAGCGGGTATATCGCATCTACTGCGAGCTTGAACTCAACCTTAGAATCAAGCCTAAGCGTCGCATTAAACGTGCTAAACCAATACCATTAGCAGTACCTGATAGGATTAACCAAAGCTGGAGCATGGACTTTATGCACGACAGCTTAACTGATGGCCGCGGCTTTAGACTGTTCAATGTCATTGATGATTACAACCGTGAGGCACTCACCGTTGAGGTCGACTTCTCGCTACCGGCGCAAAGGGTCATACGCAGTCTTAATCAGCTTATTGAGTACCGAGGCAAACCTGTGCAGATAAGATGCGATAACGGCCCTGAATACATCAGCAATGCGCTCAAAGACTGGGCTGAGCAGCAAGGTATCATCTTAAGCTATATTGAACCTGGCAATCCACAGCAAAATGCGTATGTAGAGCGCTTTAACAGAACCATGAGATATGATTGGTTAAATCAGGAGCTGTTTGATAATCTAGAGCAGGTACGCGCACAAGCAGAAAACTGGTTATACCATTATAATCATAAGCGCCCAAACATGGGCAATGGCGGTTTTACACCGATACAGAAACTCAATCAGGCAGCTTAGTTCTATTTATTAGGTGTCTTAAGTTTGGGAGGGTTACCGCTTGGCCTGCATTAACCGCACCAAGTAATGCCAAAACCAGCAGTCAATTCACTACCATTCAACGCGATGACGGTACTTACCAATGGGCAGCTAACGGCAAGCCATTATATTACTTTGTAAAAGACATGAAAGCGGGTGATATGAAAGGTGAAGGCATGGGCGGCGTATGGCGCACGGTCAAAACTCAGTAATTGCTAGCCAATCTTAATTATTGACTTTAGCTAAAAATTTAAAATAGATCATAGAAAAGCAGCCACTTTAGGCTGCTTTTTGTTTATTACTATAAATTTTAGCTGGCAAAAATATAATAATATCATCTATAAAAACAATGTTTTCAAATTACTTTTTCTCAATCAGCTCGCCGTCGATTTGGATAGGTACATTAGTAGTGATACCGCCTGCAAACATGGTCATACCATAAGCGGCGCGGTCGATATTACCTGTCGCGCGAAAGCCAATGACAGGCTCTTTAGTCATCGGACTATCAGCAAGCTTTTTTAGGGTCACATCAAGCGTTAACGGCATCGTTTTACCTAGTAAGGTGAAGTCGCCAGTGACTTTGGCTTGGATAGGGTTAATAAAATTGACCTGCGTTGATTTGAAGGTCATCGTTGGGTATTTGGCAACGTTAAAGAAGTCATCTGTTTTTAGGTGTTTATCACGTGCCTCCCATGCCGTATTAATACTATCCGTGTCAATGACAAAGCTCATTTGCGTAGCATCAGGCGCTTTCATGTTGTAATTAAGCGTGCCATCAACTTTATCGAAGCGACCCATAGTGGTTGAAAAGCCTAAATGCTCAACCTCAAAGCCGACGCGAGTATGTGAATTGTCCAGCTCCCACTGCGTTGGCATAGCCGCGCTGGCAAGGGTAGTCATTGCTAAAGCTGAGCTAATAATTAAAGTTTTAGATACAGTCTTAGTTAAGGTAGCTAAAGAAAAATTGCTCATAAATTATTAATCCTATTGATAAGTGATTTTAATAAATGCTATTTAATAAAACGTCGGTGCTTAATAATGAATATTAAACATCAACGATAAAATTACTTATTGTTTATAACGTATTGAAGCGCAAAAGTCAGTAGCGTTATGCAAACGAGAGTTACTTATGTTTTACTTAATAGGGTTTACTTAACAAGAGCTTAATCAAACTATAGATAAATTGAATCTTGTTTTATCATTTGCACTTAACTTGCATCAAAACGTAAAAACCGTTAAAATCGCCCTTTAATTTTCCCGCTGCGGAAGGCTAAGAGAGCAGAGGTGTGGTGTTGAGTGCTGGAATAAGCCAGTGACGTGATTGCCAGCCTTAGATATGTGCTTAGTGCCTCAGTTACGTATGTCAATCCTGATTATCCATCAGTTAGATGACATGCATCGGACCTAGAGAGATTATTATGCGTAAAGATATCCATCCTGATTATCATGACGTTTTGTTCCATGACACCAATGCTGACGTTTATTTCTTAACCCGTTCAACCGTTAAGACCAAAACCACTCGCGAGTATGAAGGCACAGAATATCCGTACTATCCACTTGATATCTCAAGTGCATCGCATCCGTTCTATACGGGCGAGCAACGTAAAACCTCTACTGAAGGTCGTGTTGCTAGCTTTAACAAACGTTTTGGCGCATTCGGTGGCCGTAATAAGAAAGCTGCTGATTCTGCTGAATAAGATTGCTATTGAGTATAAGTTATTTTTACTTATGCCCTATAATAGTGTGAAGATAAAAAAACCGCCCTTAATAAACTGATCCTCTAGACTTGGACAGTTTAAGTTTGACCAAGGACTGAGCCCTGTATTGTACAGGGCTCAGTCTTTTTAGTTTAAGCTGAATTCTTTCATCATTACAGTAATGCACATATTCATGAATTTGTTTTTCTAATGTCTCAGTCGTTTTATTCTTTTCAATGTAGATAGTCTCATACTTGAATATCTCAAAGAAGCTCTCCATCAGTGCATAGCCTAGACAGTTTGGCGCTCGCATCCTGAACTAGCTCAACAGTACAGCACACAATCCAAAAACAGCGATAATGCGTTGAGTCATCAGGTAACCCTCCCAAACTTAAGACACCTAATAAATAGAATTAAGCTGCCTGATTGAGTTTCTGTATCGGTGTAAAACCGCCATTGCCCATGTTTGGGCGCTTATGATTATAATGGTATAACCAGTTTTCTGCTTGTGCGCGTACCTGCTCTAGATTATCAAACAGCTCCTGATTTAACCAATCATATCTCATGGTTCTGTTAAAGCGCTCTACATACGCATTTTGCTGTGGATTGCCAGGTTCAATATAGCTTAAGATGATACCTTGCTGTTCAGCCCAGTCTTTGAGCGCATTGCTGATGTATTCAGGGCCGTTATCGCATCTTATCTGCACAGGTTTGCCTCGGTACTCAATAAGCTGATTAAGACTGCGTATGACCCTCCCGGCCGGTAGCGAGAAGTCGACTTCAACGGTGAGTGCCTCACGGTTGTAATCATCAATGACATTGAACAGTCTAAAGCCGCGGCCATCAGTTAAGCTGTCGTGCATAAAGTCCATGCTCCAGCTTTGGTTAATCCTATCAGGTACTGCTAATGGTATTGGTTTAGCACGTTTAATGCGACGCTTAGGCTTGATTCTAAGGTTGAGTTCAAGCTCGCAGTAGATGCGATATACCCGCTTATGGTTGTACGGCAGTCCTAGCACATTACGCAAGGTTAAAAAGCACAAGCCAAAGCCCCAGTTCTTGTTCTCATCAGTCAGTTTGATAAGTAAGTCCGCTATTTGCTGGTTCTCATCTGTTACCACCGACTTGTGATAATAACAGGTGACGCTGATGTTAAAGATGCTACAAGCCCTGCGGATACCAATACCACGATCTTCAATGTAGTGACAAACCAACGCTTTGCGCCTTTGGGGCGCTACCACTTTTTTGACATAGCATCCTGTAGGATGTCGGATTTAAGACATTCATCAGCGTACATCTTCTTTAAGCGGGCATTTTCAACTTCAAGCTCTTTAAGACGGCTGATAAGTGTGGCGTCCATACCACCATATTTAGATCGCCAGTTGTAGAAGGTGCTTTGGCTGATGTTATGCTCACGGCAGAGCTCGGTAATAGGGACGCCTTGTTCGGCTTGTTTTAGGATGTTGACGATTTGGTTGTCGCTAAAGCGTGTCTTTTTCATAGGATTCTCCTGCTGGTGTATTTTAGCAGTTAATCTCTATTTGTAAGTGTTCTTATTTATTGGGGGGATTACCATCATGCTGTCTGGTAAGCGATGGTTCAGATAAATGGCAACACCTTTGCCAACAGTATATAGACCAAGCATAGCAATGATCATACCAGTAAAGAAACCCGCTATAGTGCTGCTTGCAGGGACCTCAATGGCATGTGCAGCTCCGTGGAACATAGCGAGCGCACCAAAACCAATGATGGCTAAGTTATGCCCTGTTTTAAAGGATGCTTTGTTGCTTTGATTCAATGAGTTATTAAAGTAGCGGCTCATAAGGGCTGTGGTGAGTGCGACGATAGAGAATAGAATACCGTATTCGATAAACATAGGGTTCAAGCTCACACTCAAGCTCAGTGCAAATCCCACTACCAAACCAATCCCTAATGAGGCAAAGCCTTTTTTGAAGCTGTGCATTTGAGTCAATAGCATGCCCATGCCGAGCGCTAGCATGAGGTGATCAAGCCCGGTCAAAGGATGCAATATACCAGACAATATCGAACTCATGAATGCGGTATCTGTCGCTAACAGGTTATGTCCAGAATGAGAAAATGCTAGTGTTGGCAGCAATGTCAGTAGTGCGAAGCTGCCGCTGATGACTGTTTTTCTAGTGAGGCTTTTAGAGGCTATAGATTGTGATGCTTTTGTGCTCATGATAATACATCCTTAATAAGTCAACAAATCGATATACTCACGATCTGCTGAGCCGTTTATCAGTGGATAAAATAGTTATTAATGCTAGCGTATGTGGTTTTAATATATCACAGCACAGGTAGCGTCTTACGCCGCGCTTATCATGCCTTTATCAAGAATGAAGGCCACAATGTCATCAAGACCGTCGCCTGTTTTCATATTACTAAAGACCACAGGCTTATCACCGCGCATTTTTTTGGCGTCATGTGCCATAACCTCTAGTGACGCGCCAACTAAAGGGGCAAGATCGGTTTTATTGATAATGAGTAAGTCGGATTTCATAATGCCAGGCCCGCCTTTACGAGGGATTTTATCGCCTGCTGAGACGTCAATGACATAAAGTGTTAAGTCGGATAATTCAGGGCTAAAGGTAGCGGCCAAATTATCACCGCCAGATTCAATAATAATAAGCTCAAGACCTGCAAATTGTTGCTGTAATTCAGCGATGGCAGCGAGATTAATTGAGGCATCTTCACGAATAGCCGTGTGCGGGCAGCCCCCTGTTTCAACACCGCGAATACGCTCGGCTGGCATCGCCTCATGACGGGTCAAGAACTCAGAGTCCTCTTTGGTATAGATATCATTGGTCACTACGGCCATATTGACGCTATCACGTAAGCGCTGACATAATCTGAGGGTTAATGCTGTTTTACCTGAACCAACAGGACCGCCAATACCTAAGCGTAGAGGTGATAGTGTCGTATCTGAATGAGTGTTTTCGACTTTAGGTGTCAGTGCCATAAATAAATATCCTCGATAAGGGTTATTAAATAACGGTAGTTCAATAAGTATTGTTCAATAGAAGTTAGGTGTGTCAGTGTTTAAGAGCGAAATAATCGGCTGTATTGCTTTTCATGCTGACAAGAGAGTATCGCTAAATTTGGTAAATTCGCGGACATATGTAGCTGCTGATAAAGTAGATTTAGCTTTATGTTGACTTCCACAGACGTATCCTGAAGGTGCAAAAAGCTTTGCTTGACGCGGGTCGCTAGCGGATATACTTGCGTGCTTAACAACTGCTGTAATTGCCAAATAACTCGCTGTCCTGCCATTTGCCCAAGCGGTACGGTTTTGACCGCTGCCAGTACCATATTTTCTATTTGACCAAAGGCGTAGGTGGTCATCGCTTGCTCAGGCTTAAATTGCCAATGCGCGCTAATATGGGCAAACAGTGGCAAAAAGCCGTGGGCAAGCAAGCTATCAGGTACATCAAGCTTAAGTACCTCATCAAGCCATGCGGATAAGGATAGTGCCAATTGGCTCGACTCATAGACGAACTCTTTACTCTCACGGCTGGCGTGATAATCCTTGCCTAAGGCATCAGCAAGCGCTACGTCATCAACCGTCAGGGCTTCAATCATAAGCGCCAATAGCGGTAGCTCATAACGACACAGTGCGAGCTCCAGATAGTCACTCATAAATGCTAAGCAGCTGCTTTCATCATGAATAAGCCCTGACTCAATAGCGGACTCTACACCTTGGGAGTAGGTATAACTGCCAATAGGCAAGTTACTTGAGGCTAGCATAAGCAAACGTCCAGTTATGTCTGCATCATAATTTGCATCATTTATACCGTGTGCGGTACTGGCAGGATTAGTCATGAGAGTGGGTGTGGTCATGACGACTATCACCATGACTATGATGACTATGGGAGTGAGCATGAGAATGAGCATGCCCGCCGTTATCGCCTTTGTAGGCACCCGTTTCTGGTTCGAACGGCGCTTGGACTGCTTGGGTATGTAGGCCAAGTTGCTGTAGCATCCCCTCTAAAACATGGTCAGGCTCAAAGTAAAGTGCTTTGGGTGCAATCATTAATGGCACATGACGGTTACCTAAATGATAAGCGCCCTTCATTAGATCAAAGCTATTATCGGCAGTCACTTCGATTAAGGCTTGCTTGGCAGCCATAATCTGTATTAGGTTGCCTTGATAGTCTGCTAGCACACAGCCATTCTTAATGGTTTCCGTACGGGGTAGATCCACACCAAGGGTTTCTTGCTGCTGAGTTTGTGCTTTGAATCGGCTGCGCTGGCGAGTATCAAAGTCTAAATATAAAAAGTTGCCTACCTGTTTTTGATTGTCAATTATGGTTCGCTGTTCAGCACTAAGAGCTGATGTCTCGAGACGTTGGGTATAAATTATCATAAAGATGTCTACAGTCAGTTGAAATAGCTTATTTAAAGTTTTGTATTTGTATCTCTAACAAAATAAAAAAACAACTAGAATAAAAAGTAGCGCTGCGCCATTGGCAAATGCTCGGCAGGCTCGCAGGTCAATAGTTTGCCATCGGCATAGACTTCATAGGTCTCAGGATTGACCTCCATGTCAGGGCAGTAGCTATTAAACTTCATGTCTTGCTTGCGTATCTGACGGATATTGTGGACGGCTTTTATGACCTTCTCTAACCCCAATTGCTTATCAACGCCCTTATCAATAGCGGCACTGGACATAAAGGTGATACAAGTTTGCGCCACAGTTTTGGGGAAGCTACCGAACATGCTGCGATAGTGTACAGGCTGCGGAGTAGAGATAGAGGCATTGGGATCACCCATAGGCGCTGCGGCTATCAAGCCACCTTTGATGATACGATCAGGTTTTACCCCAAAAAATGCGGGTGACCATAATACTAAATCTGCCCATTTGCCGACTTCAACAGAACCTACCTCATCACTGATACCATGAGTAATCGCAGGATTGATAGTGTATTTTGCAATATAGCGTTTGATACGAAAATTATCGTTACCGCTATCAGCGTCAGCATCGCTTAGGGTTATATTTTCAGAGGACTGCTCAGTTTTAGCCGATTGATCAGGAGCGAGGTGGCCGCGCTGAGCTTTCATCTTATCAGCGGTTTGCCACGTGCGAATAATGACTTCTCCCACACGTCCCATAGCTTGCGAATCACTACTCATCATAGCGATAGCACCCATATCTTGTAAGATATCTTCAGCGGCGATGGTTTCTTTACGAATACGGCTCTCTGCAAAAGCGACATCTTCAGCGATAGAGGGGCTCAAATGATGACAAACCATGAGCATGTCTAGATGCTCATCAATGGTGTTAATAGTGAACGGGCGCGTCGGGTTAGTGGACGAGGGTAGCACGTTAGTCTCCCCAATGGCTTTTAGTATATCTGGAGCATGACCACCGCCTGCGCCTTCGGTATGAAAGGTGTGAATACAGCGGTCTTTAAACGCGCCTAAAGTGCTATCCAAATAGCCGCTCTCATTAAGTGTATCGGTGTGAATCGCCACTTGTACATCGTATTCTTCAGCCACGCTAAGGCAGTTATCAATGGCTTTGGGCGTAGAGCCCCAGTCTTCATGGAGCTTAAGACCGATAGCACCTGCTTCAATTTGCTCGACAATAGGCGCAGGTAAGCTGACATTGCCTTTGCCTAATAGTCCGATATTCATCGCAATAGAGTCAGTGGCTTTTAGCATACTCTGAATATGATAAGCGCCAGGCGTACAAGTGGTGGCAAGCGTACCCTCAGCGGGTCCCGTACCACCGCCTAGCATTGTGGTGAGACCAGACATCAATGCCGTCTCACATTGCTGCGGCGCAATAAAATGAATATGGCTATCGATACCGCCAGCAGTCAGAATTTTACCTTCTCCTGCGATAATCTCTGTCGCTGCGCCAATAGGTAGCGTCACATTAGGCTGAATATCAGGATTACCGGCTTTACCGATGCCACTAATGCGCCCCTCTTTGATAGCAACATCAGCTTTATAAATACCCGTATAATCGACGATTAAGGCATTGGTAATGATCGTATCGGCAACTTGATCGCCCAGTAACTGCGATTGACCCATACCATCACGGATCACTTTACCGCCGCCAAACTTAACCTCTTCACCAACACTGACCTTGTGAACATCAGAACGCTGATCCATGAAGCTAGTCAAATCATACTCAACTTCAAGCCATAAATGAGTATCGGCTAAGCGTAATTTATCCCCTGTAGTAGGACCAAAATGCTCTGCGTGAATACGTCTGTCGATAGAATTTTGTGAAGTAGCAGTCGTGTTTTTAACCTCAGCTGGCCCCATAACTTTGCCCGCAAAACCATAGATATGCTGACGACCTGCGATAGCAACCAGCTCAACTTCCCGTGTTTGTCCTGGCTCAAAGCGTACTGCCGTACCAGAGATGATGTTCAAACGATAGCCGAGCGTCAACTCTCGATCAAAGCTTAGTGCTGAATTGACTTCATAAAAGTGATAGTGAGAACCGATTTGAATAGGGCGGTCGCCGGTATTGATGACTGCTATGGTTTGAACGCAGCGCTCAGCGTTTAAGGCCATATTGCCTGCTTTTATTTTATATTCACCTGCTTTCATCATGATATTAATTATCCTTAATAGTCTATGGCTATAGCTTAGTTCAATAACGTTTCATACGAGCTTGAAACAAGCAAGCTACACGATGGGGTTATGTACCGTCACCAGCTTAGTACCATCGGGAAAAGTGGCTTCCACTTGCACATCATGTATCATCTCTGCAATACCTTCCATGACATCATCGGCAGATAGGTAGGTAGCGCCTTCACTCATTAACTGAGCCACGGTTTTGCCATCACGCGCGCCTTCCATTAGTAACATGCTAATGTAAGCGATAGACTCAGGATAATTCAGCTTGACGCCGCGATGTTTACGACGCTCCGCTACCATGCCTGCTGTAAATAGCAAGAGTTTATCTTTTTCTGTAGGATTTAATTGCATGGATACTCCTTGGTTATTATCATTCTTTATAAATTATTGAGCGTTCTTAATAGTTATAAAAGATATGCTAAATAGTGTCATTGTGCTTTAGTGACGCATTGCTTGAGATGCATAGAGATGCATAGTAGGTGATATTAGGTATCCCAAATTCTCGGTCGATGGGGTTCAAGCGCGTACCATTTAGACCTAATCAGCTCGCGAACTTGATAAAAAGCGTCAAAACAAGTCCGTACCTCCGCGCCCAAATAGCGACAATTAATACCTTGATAGTTATGAGTACAGTAAATAGGTAGCGACTGCTGATCGATAAGATGACGTATCTCGGCAATAATAGTATCTAAATACTGACCAAGCTTTAGTGGATTATCTTGTAGCTCTGGTGCAATGACCTCTGTGCTGGGTATTGCCCAAAAAGAGCCGTGCACATGATGATGGTTCAACCCAAGTGGTGAGGTAAACCAGCGCGTATTTGCTTGTTGGGAGGTGTACTCACTGACCAATAAGTTATCATCACGCCATATCTCTAAGCGGTTGGCATAATGACCATTGGCAAAAACCTCATGATACGCTTGACGCCCGAACACAGCAATATCCCAAGTTAACAAACTGGCGCTCTTAGCTAAATAAAAGCGATTATTGGCGCAAGAGACAGAGTGATCGTAATAGATGCTTTCTTGAGGGAGCCATTCAAGAATAGCATGGTCAGCAAGGCGCGCGTCGATATGTTGTTCTGCGCTAATAAACTTTGAGGATTCAGAAGATTCAGAAGATACATAGTGCCGTAGAGACTTTCTTTGACCATACCATTTGCCCGCTCCAGGAGTCGTGATTACAGCGTGACTATTAGGCTTGAGAGTAAAGTCTAAGGTTAAGCGGTCATCATCGGCAATACCAGCGGGCGGGTACAACACGTAAATATGGCAAATCCCCTCTTGGCCATCAGGCTCAGGATACAGCGCGCGCTGTACCACTAAAGCACCCGTATGAGCACGATGAAACAGTCGAGTTTTTTTCGTATGAGAGGCGCAGTCAAAATGCAGCTGTAGCGAAGATTGCCAAGTCAAAATATAATATCCTTGAGGCTATACTGTGATAATCAAACTTAGGTTTGACTATCACAGCTCATAAAAATATAGAATATATTACCTTCTCAATGCTCAATTGAATAGGCTGCGGCTGCTAATTATATGGCCACCAATTCTTGGATGTTATTCTCAGCCATGACGTGACCTGCTCCTTGAGCAACCACCTGCCCGCGAGAGAGCACAGTATAGTTATCAGCAAGCTCTTCTGCAAACTCATAAAATTGCTCAACCAAAACAATTGCCATATCGCCTTTATTGGCAAGACTACGAATGACTCTACCGATATCTTTGATAATGGAGGGCTGGATACCCTCAGTAGGCTCATCCAAGATTAGTACTGACGGCTCAGATGCCAGTGCTCTTGCAATAGCCAGCTGCTGCTGCTGACCGCCTGATAGATCGCCGCCACGGCGATGCTTCATCTCATCGAGTACCGGAAATATATCGTATAAATGTTTGGGTACTTTACTTGCCTTACCCTGAGAGAATTTTGCCATGCCAATGAGGATGTTTTCTTCAACGCTTAAGGTAGAAAAGATATCGCGTCCTTGCGGCACATAAGCGAGTCCTGCGCGCACGCGCTGTTCAGGCGTCATCTTACTAATATCCTTACCGTCTAATAAAATCTCCCCCGATTTAATAGGTAAAATACCCATCAAGCATTTGAGTAAAGTAGTTTTACCGACCCCATTACGGCCCAGTACGACGCTACATTCACCTACAGGCGCGGTAAGAGTGACGTCCCGTAAAATGTGACTACCACCGTAATATTGATTTATAGCATTAACTTCTAACATATAAACACCTGCATTCTTTTTTAGGTTCAGTTTTAAGCGCTATTATTTGTTATTGATCTGAGTTTATTATCGAGTTAAGTTTATTATCGACTCAAGTGTATTATCGACCTAAGTAGGTCTCAATAACGGCCTCATCGTTTTGCACTTCACTCAAAGTCCCTTCGGCCAAGATAGCACCATTTGCTAAAACGGTTACTTTCTCACTAATAGCATCAATAAAGGTCATGTCATGCTCAACCACGACTAAGGTATGATTCTTTTTGAGGCGTAGACACAGCTCAGCGGTGTGCTCGGTTTCGGCATCGGTCATACCTGCCACAGGCTCATCAAGCAAGATGAGTTTTGGTCTTTGCATCAGTAACATGCCGATCTCTAGCCACTGTTTTTGACCATGAGATAATAACCCTGCTGGCTTGCTTGTCATGTCTTTTAAGCGAATTTGCTGTAGCGTTGAGTCAAGCGTATCTTGAGTTTGCGCATCAATTTTGGTAAACCAACTTTTTGATACCCGCTTATCTTTGGGCGCGGCTAGCATTAAATTATCGAGCACGGTGAACTTTTCAAATACCGTTGGTTTTTGAAACTTACGGCCAATGCCAGCCTCAGCGATTTCTTCGGTAGACAGCTTGGCTAAATTATGAGTTTGACCAAAAAATGCACTTCCTTTAGTCGGACGTGTTTTACCAGTGATAACATCCATTAAAGTGGTCTTGCCCGCGCCATTAGGACCGATGATACAGCGTAGCTCACCCTCTTCAATATATAAAGATAAGTCATTAAGTGCCCGAAACGAGTCAAACCATACGCTAACGTCTTCCAAATACAGCGCGATACCATGCCTCATATCTGGACCTGATTTAGGGGTAGGGCGTGCTAAACCAGCACTGTCGCCATAATCTTCGGCCAAAGTAGTGACGGGACGAGCAGCCCTGTTTTCTGTAGCCGTTATACGGTCAGTCGCTTTATTATTCCCTACTGGAGTACGCATACTATCAGTCTTGTTAGATACTTTTGACATCATTCTTTTTCCTTCTTAAAACGATCGAGGACACCAATGATACCGTTAGGTAGAAATATAGTAACGACTACGAATAATCCCCCTAAAATAAGCAGCCAAAACTCAGGGTAAGCTACAGTAAAATAAGTCTTAATCGCATTGACTGCGCCAGCGCCTACAATAGCACCAATAAGTGACCCTCTACCTCCAGCAGCCACCCATACGGCCATCTCGATGGAGTTGACAGGATTCATCTCGCCTGGGTTAATGATGCCAACCTGAGGCACATATAGAGCACCTGCGATACCCGCAATCACAGCGGACAACACCCAAGCGGATAGCTTGTACCAAAGCGTGCGATAACCCAGATATTGCAAACGATTTTCGCTATCACGAATAGCACCAAGCACGCGGCCATAAGGCTGGTTCATCAAGTAGCGTAGCCCTATGTATGACAGTAGCAGAGCTAAAGCTGTGGTAAAACACAACATCGCTCGGGTTGAAGAAGCTGTGATGTCATACCCGAGCAACGTGGTAAAACCTGTGAAGCCATTATTACCACCGAAGCCTGTTTCGTTACGGAAAAACAGTAAGGCTGCGGCGTAGGTCATGGCTTGGGTGATAATCGAAAAGTAAACCCCTTTAATTTTTGAGCGAAAAGCAAAATAGCCAAAGATAAAAGCGACCAGACCTGGAACGAGCACCACCAAGGCCATAGCCCACCAAAAGTGCTGCGTTCCCGCCCAATACCACGGCATTTCAGTCCAGCTCAAAAAACGCATAAAGTCTGGCAGAGCGTTGCCTGCTGTTTCGCGCGTTAAGTACATACCAAAGGCATAACCGCCCAAGGCAAAATAAAGGCCATGACCTAAGCTTAATATACCAGCGTAACCCCAGACGAGATCTAGTGCCAGTGCCACCATTGCTAAAGCCATGATTTTGCCAATAAGCGTTATCCAGTAGGCAGACAAGTGAAAACTTGAGCTCTCAGGCATCAAGTGTAGCCAAGGTAAAATCAGTAGTACCAAAAAGCATAAACCAATCAAAATAGAGTTACGCGGGGAATCAGATAACAGTTGAGTCAAACGCATGAGGTTCTCCTTAATCCACAAAACGGCCTTTTAGGGCAAATAAACCTTGTGGACGTTTTTGAATAAACAAAATCACAAGAACCAATAACACAATCTTAGCCATCACCGCACCAATGCCAATCTCAAGCACAGTACCACTGACACCAAGACCTAAGGATGCCAATACGGCGCCCCATACTTGTCCTACGCCGCCCACGACAACGACCAAAAACGCATCAATAATATAAGTCTGACCCAGATCAGGTCCGACGTTGCCTACTTGTGCAAGCGCGCAGCCAGCAAGACCAGCTAAACCAGAGCCAAGGCCGAATGCCAGCATATCGATACGCGCAGAGCGAATACCAACAGCGCGAGCCATTTGCCGATTTTGGGTCACAGCGCGCACAAATAAGCCAAAGCGAGTTTTGTTGAGTAGATACACAAGGAGCATAAGAACTATAATCGTAAAGCCGATAATGGCGATGCGGTTATAGGGGAGTACTAGGCTTGAGGACACCTGATAAGCGCCGCTTAGCCAAGCGACATTACTAACTTCAACATTCTGTGCACCAAAGACCATGCGCACTAATTGCATAAGAATAAGACTGACACCAAAAGTGGCTAGTAAGGTTTCAAGCTCACGACCATAAAGAGGGCGAATAACGATTCGTTCGATAATCATGCCGATAATGGCACTGACTAAGAAGGCCACGGGTATAGCCGCAATCAGATACCAACCCGCCATTTCAGGAAAATACGCTTGAAAAAGGTTTTGCACCACATAAGTGGCATAAGCGCCAATCATAATTAGCTCGCCATGAGCCATATTGATGACCCCAAGGAGTCCAAAGGTGATCGCAAGTCCAAGGGCTGCCAATAACAAAATACTAGCAGTGCTCATACCCGTAAAAAGATGTCCCATCCAAGTGCTGAAGGTAATGCGTCGCTCGATACTCGCCTCAGCATCTAGCAGACTAGATTTAAGCACAGGATCTAAATCGCTTGCCGTCAATGCTCGCTTGAGCTCAACCAAGACCTGCGGGCTATCACTATCGGCAAGTAAGTTCACAGCGGCTATTTTAGTCGCTAGATCACCATCTCTAAACTCAATACGTGCCTGTAGATAGGCGAGAGCATCCTTAACTTTACTATTATCCTCTGTAGCCGCTGCTGCTAAGATAGTAGTGGGGTCTACTTGGTCTATATTTTTTGAGAGAATATCAACGGCTTGAATACGTTGAGCCGTATCCTCTGACTCAAGCTTAACTTTGGCTTGTCCAAAAGTTAGCGCCGAGCGGAGCACATTGGTCAAGGTCACTTGTGATAAGTCGCTAGGCCAATCCGCGGTTTCTTGCTTATTTGGGTAGGTAAACAGTTGATCGTCGCTATTTAGCAGATACGTCTGCCCGCCATTGCCTTGGTATAGCTCATCATTACTAATGAGCGCCACTAAAGTATCTAGGCTCTCAATAGATGCTGGCCAATTATTTAACATCGCTTGGCGTTTGCCGAAGTCTGCGGCAACAAACTGCTCAATGGCATCGCCTTGACTTAAACTAGCATCAGCTGGCGTGGTGAGAGATTGCTCGTTTTGAGTAAGCAAAGTCTGATCACTTATGGCATTAGATGTCGCCGTCATTGTATTGGTAGACACAGCCTCATCATGGCTGTGTACGACTGGCGTCTCGTGAGCATAGGCAGGCGCAGTGATAGTTATTAAGAGATACACAAATAAAGAGAGTAGGCCAATGATAAAGGGCTTATCAGAGTAGTTGGCTTGCGCGTCACTTTTAGAATAAACATAAAAATGTGCCATGGTAATTCCTTTTTTACAGTCAACACTCCTCCAGCTCTCTACTGAAAAATGTTCTTAATCAGTAGAGAGTTTAAAAGGATTGCTGGTATTGAACCAATAAGGGGCGAATAATTAAGTGGTTACGACCTTATTTAGGAATGTACTGACTCCATGGCTGCGCACGGATAGCTTCTGGTGTTTTGCTAATCACATCGAACTGGCCATCAGCACGGATTTGACCGATCATGACAGGCTTCCATAAGTGATGGTTTTCTTCATCCATTTTCAGTGTGTACCCTGATGGAGCATCAAACGTTTGACCACCCATGCTAATACGTACTTTATCGACATCAGTTGTACCCGCTTTTTCAACCGCTTGTTTCCACATATTGATACCGACATAGGTGGCTTCCATAGGATCGTTAGTCACAACTTTGTCCGCATTAGGGAGGTTATTGTCTAGTGCGTACTGTTTATATCTTTTGGTAAAGCCATTATTTTCTGGGTTTTTAATGGACATAAAGTAGTTCCATGCGGCCAGATGACCTTGCAGTAAGCTGGTATCGATACCGCGTAGCTCCTCTTCACCTACTGAGAATGCCATAACTGGAATGTCGGAGGCTTTAATGCCTTGATTGGCAAGCTCACGATAAAAAGGCACGTTTGAGTCACCGTTAATAGTAGAGATAACGGCTGTCTTTTTACCCGTAGAGAAATTTTTGATATCACCTACGATAGTCTGATAATTACTAAAACCAAATGGCGTGTATTCCTCCATAATATCTTCTTCAGCGATGCCCTCAGATTTTAAGAAGGCACGTAAGATTTGGTTGGTGGTACGGGGGTAGACATAATCTGTGCCAAGTAATACAAAGCGTTTTGCACTACCGCCCTCTGGACTCATCAAGTACTCAACGGCAGGAATGGCTTGCTGATTGGGAGCCGCCCCAGTATAGAAGATGTTTTCTGACTGTTCTTGACCCTCGTACTGTACAGGGTAGAACATCAAGCCGTTTAACTCTTCAACCACTGGCAGTACTGACTTACGTGACACGGATGTCCAGCCACCAAATATCACATCAACTTTATCTTGAGTTAATAGCTGACGAGCTTTTTCAGCGAATAATGGCCAGTCGGAGGCGGGATCAACCACAACAGGTTCTAGCTGCTTACCTAACACACCACCGTTAGCATTGATCTCATTAATGGTCATCAGTGCCGTATCTTTTAGAGATGTTTCAGAGATGGCCATCGTGCCAGATAGTGAGTGCAAGATACCTACTTTGATCGTATCGCTATCTGTCGTAGATGCAGTAGTATTTTCGGTTGTTTCGACTGTTGTTTCGCTACTAGTTTCTGCGGGTTTTTGGCAACCTATGAGGCTTAGACTGCCTATAACAGCGATTGCCAATATAGACAAACGCGATTTTAATCTTGAATCCACACGATAGTTTGTATTGACGTGAGTAGCAGTGATAAGGGTAGGCAATAAAGACATATATTTCTCCAAAAAGACAAAATAGCAGACTAATAGGTCGAGTGAACGAACCGATCATAACTTTTATTAATACATCAATATTTATGCCAACCTAAAATATAAGATTTTGCACTAATACTGGTCTTTATTAAGAGATATCGAGATTTTTTTGCACCGTAATGATTCTTCTTTTTTTTAATGCACCATTTATATACAGCCAAAAGTTGCAAAAACGGTGCATGAGGAGTAGTCATCAGGCACGCTCTTAGTTTGAAGCAGTCAATCAAACTTCAACAATCTATAGACAATAAAAACCCCTACAAGTATGAACTGATTCCATAACCTTGGACAGTTTGACTAGAGGGGTTTTTTGGGTTTTAAACTATAGTTTTAGTGGTTACTCTAAGGCGGAATCATTAGAGATATCAAGTAATTCAACAACAAGCTCTGCTAATTGCTGCGCCCAATAACCATACATCAGACTGCTAGGATGAAAGCCGTCGTCCGCGAACATCACTGAAATATCTATAGCGGCACCATTAGCGTGCTCATCCATCATCCTTGTAAAGTCAGTTGCCATATAAGTGACGCCATCATGATCGGTACAAACTTGCTGTAATATATCATCCAGCTTAGTCGCTTTTGCTCCGATAAAGTGACTCAAGGGTGCAGGGAGTGCTGGCATCTGTGCCATTTGCGGCAATCTTGCAAAAATCAAATGAGCGACACCGAATTTGCGCTGAGCAATAGCAATAATTGATTCAAGCTGTTGTTGCCACTCAGCCGTTGAGACGTTTGCAGTAGTATCATTGACCCCAACACTTAGTACCATCACATCGAGCGGATGAGTAGGTTTAGCTAACACATAAAGGCGACGCAGAATATCGAAGCTAGTATGCCCCGTTGTCGCTTGTACTGACCAAGTTAGCTCATCAAATTGCTGACCAAATGCTTCGTTAGTTAACGCTTGCTGCTGCAAAGCAGGTATCAGTTTACCCGCTAGAGCCTGCTCTTGGGTCTGACTACCGACCCCAGCCGCCGCTGAATCACCAACGATCATTAGACTAAGCGTTTGCTGCTTAAGAGTTTGTTTATGGTTATTGGTATTATCAGTGCTTATATCGTCAGCGGCATTTAACATAACTCGCCCGCAGCGTATGCCTTCAGGTTCAGGCAGACGTAAAGTATCGCGTTTCACCTTATGGCCTTGATACAAGTAGATAGGCGCTAATAGTATATCTTTGGCGACACTCTTAATTTTGTTCGGTGCTGATTTGAGCGCTACCATCGGGCACGCTCCCGAATAGTCGTTAGACTGTCTTCGACGACTAGCTTACCATCGACGAACACCTCACGTAATAAGTTGTCGCTATCGGCAAGTAGGTCATCAGCTTTAACGGTTTGCAGTTGACCGCGACTATCTTTTATTAATGCTAAGCGACCTTTTTTTGAGCGTTTAGAATGGCTAGTAATAGGATCTTTATAGATTTCTTTCCAGTTACCATCGATTGAGATTGCACTGGCTTTCATCGCCCAGCTCATAGTGTCGCGATTGACTTGCTGCAATAGACCACCGCCCATGCCAAAGGTAATGTTATCTGCACTAAAGCCTGCTTCCATGACTGCATTGGCTATTTTGCCGAGACTTTGAGGACTGATGCCGTCGCCTTGGATAATACGCACATAATCTGGCAAGACTTTATAGCCTTTGCTATTAAAAGTCGTACCGAATTTGACCGCTAGACGCTCTAATGCTTCCCGAACCACTTTGATCGGCTCACCGCTATCAGGACGGATAACCAGCGTGCCACCCATGTTTTTGACGTCATCCTTCAGACTATCGCCCCAGATATTGTCAATAGCATTCCACAAGTCATAGCTGTCAGATACGACCGAAAAGGCTTTATCTACACCGCCGAACTGCTCCAGCATATTGGCATAAGCAGCCGTTTCGCCATCAGGGCCCCAAGCGGTCATCGTGCTGTGTTCAGCGGCGGGGATTGAAAACGCTGGCATATCTTTATTCATACCATACCAGCGGCTGGCGGCGACTAAAGCGGTCATGGAGTCAGTACCTGAAAAGTTGACCAAATGTGCCAAGCTACCAAGCGCAACCGATTCAAAGCTTGAAGCACCGCGCGCGCCAAAGTCATGTAAGCGAAACGGTAATGAGTCAAGATTGTCAGCAGATTTCTCTAGCGCATCACGGATAATACCTTTGCAATAGCGCGACACGCTGGCAACGGTTGAAGGATACCAAATCGCCCGTAAAAGGGAGGTCTCGATATAGCTGGGTAGCCAATAAAAGTCAGGGTCAGTATTGATAATTTGGCAGACGACGTTAGAGACGGGTACGATAGTACCTTCGGGAACCGCTTCAATTCGTAGCGGTAGATACCCGCCATGTCTGTCGACTAAAAGCTCCCAACCAGCGCGGTTAAAGGTGAGACCATGCGCTTGAATGACGGCTTCGGCTTCATCGATATCTTGGGTCGTGACAGGCGTGCTTAGGTATTCTTTGATAAAGGCTTGCAAACCAAAGAACACCACGTCGTAGTCGCCACCGCGAGCTTCGACATAGCTGGACATATACTCGCTGCCCGCTGGATATTGCACCCAATGGGAGGTCTTGTAGCTATCGCTATTTAAGATTAAATTATTAAAATTGCTGGTGTACATCACAGAACTCCTCTGCTTTTTGATGTCGCTGGTTGCTTTGTTAAACAAGTTGCGACGAAATAAGCCTTTGCCGTCTATCGGCGCGGGCAGTGAAACTTAAATCATTAAAATAATACTTATAAAATAATATCGATAATTTTTACTTGAAACTGACTATATTATGACCTAAAAGGTCAAAATAAGTTGATAGCGCTGTATAGTTTCAAATATCAATTGCAAGTATTACAACCCAACCATCTTCATGATAATCGCATAGTGATCTTCAAACATCTTTTTGGAATCAAGCTCTGCTAATGGCAACCAAAAAGCTTGTGCCGCATCATCCCCACCTTTCACTTTTGGTAAGCCTTTGGCATCGTTTTTAAGTTGAAAATAAAAGGCTTGGGTAATGGTGCGACCACGAGCGGAGCGATACGGATCATCAAAGGTATGCTGGCTATGACGCGAGCCGCGCAGTACAGGTTCTGGTACCTTTAGGCGTGTCTCTTCACGCAATTCACGAATACAAGCATCAAGCAAAGTTTCTTTTGGATCGACAAAGCCACCTGGCAGCGCCCAAAGTCCGCGTCCTGGCATGCTACGACGCTCGACCAATAGTATATGTCCTGACTGAACCACCAGTGCATCGGCAGTCATAAAGGTCGGTGGATAAGGTACAGAAGCCCATTGTTTTTTGTACTTATCGATAAAACCTGCCTCGATATGCAACTGCTGATAGTCATCTGTTGCTTTGAACTTATCTAATACTTTGCGAGTAGATTCAGGGGTACGCTCAGGGGTTGGCGTCGCACCCATAAGATAACTTTCACGAATAGGAGTTGCTGACAAATTATGATAGCTAGGAACAGATATAGATGCCCAATGAGGGAATAATGACAGATAATAAGATGAGCTGTCTTTTGAATGCCCAATCAGACCGATATCAGAGCGCAAATCCTCAGTCACTGATCTGACGCTAGCCTGTACATATTGTAGCCAGCGCGTATCATTATAGAGCACATCATCGAGTGCTACGCAGTGAATGCGCGCCGCTTCATCTTTTGGATAAGCGCCTTTAATCATCGCTGTACGTTCATCGACGCTAAAGGGATTGCGTAAACTACGGGGTAAGTTGGCTGAACCAATAAGTATAATGACTTCATCAGAACGCTTAAGCGCCTCATCAATCACCGCTTTATGCCCATTGTGAAAGGGCTGAAAACGTCCAATAAATACTAGATATTTATAATGTTTATTGGCTTGATTATCTAGACCAACCTTAACTTCTAGTGGGTTTTCCATTTGTTCTTGCTCTGATAATTCACTCATAAACGTCAACTCCCTACAGAATAGCTATCAAGTATTCAGAATTATTTTTGATGTTAATTCAATGACGCTAATACTGACACAGCTTATGAAGAGCTGGCAAGTGTAAAGATGTTTTGCGTAGGTATGATTAGTAGCGATTGGGTTTACACCTTTTATCACAAAGAATAACGTATATTTCCTGTTCAGACTAGACTTTAGTATGCCTATTAACCCAAGCGGCAATCGTCGACCAAACTTCTTTGGCAGCGTTACTGCTGAGTATGATGCGACTATGGTTATAATCTTCTAAGTGACCATTTTTGATAGCAAATTCACAAAAGACATTAGTAGAATTATTAAAGTCATTTAGGAATAACTGGCAGCCACTCGGTGGCGCGATAAAATGATCACCTTTGGCGCTGATAGCATAAATAGGAATAGTAATAGACGGCATCAGCTGACGATAATCGAAGGTCTCATCCACGCTGCTTTCTTGATGATCGCTATCATGCTTAGCTAAGCTACTTTGGAAGTGTTTACCTAGATTCCAGTTATACCACTGACTCATCGTATGGTAGCTCTCATTGATTGGACCTAGTTTAAACCTTTTAGCAGGAACATATCCCAGCAGGCGAGTCATAGTTTTTAGCAAGGTTATTTTAGCGTAGCTTTGAGTGTTGAGCACTGCGCCATAAGCTTGGCAAGCGACCATCGTGATACTGTTTATTTTAGCGATATAATGCTGGTTTTGCGTCAAAAACATCGTCAAGCAAATACCGCCACCGCTATGGGTCACTGCATGTAGATTGTCTACCTTTAATTCGTCGAATAAATACTGAAAAGTCGCTGCAATGTCATAAAAGGCGATGGTCTCAAAGTTGAATTTATCGGAGGGAATTGAGCTGTCGCCATGGCCGCGCCACTCCATAATGTAGCACCTATGACCAAGCTTGGCTAAGTAGCCAGCCATACCTAAGTTGACTCTTTTGTCTGAAAACGTACCATGAATCATGAGTATATTTTGCGCTTTGATTTTAGTTTTATCAGCAAAATATTGTTGCTCGACAGGATCATCGCTAACTTGCCAAAGCGCGATTTGCTCACCGTCTGAAGTTGTAACTCGATGTAAGCTTTGGGTTATCATAAATTTGACTCATTTTAATTAGCTAACTATTTGCTGATTACAAGTATATAAGAGGCAAAAACAGGTTTGCCAAAGGCCAGCGAATGGGTCATAGTTATCTCAGCCATCACTATTTTATAATTAGTCTAAAACTTTATCTATCTACTTTTTACAGAGAGCTACTATGCGCACTATTATTTTAATTGTGGCAGGACTAGTGCTGCTAGCCACATTTTGCTTTATCGCGCGTCTATTCAAAGGTGATCATGGAGCAAGTCGCATCGCTGTTATGTTTATAGGATTGTGGTTTATTGTGGCGGCTATTAATCTCAGTATTGGTGTCATCAGCTCAGGTTATACTGTGTTAGAAGAGATACCCTTCTTTTTAGCCGTGTTTGGTGTGCCCGCACTAGCAGCGTTAGTTATTCGCAAACGTTTTAAATATTAGCGATACTCAATTTAAAGAATACTTGATAATTAAGCGCATCGCCTTCATAACTGCGCTGAGGACGGAATAAGTAAAGCACTGCTTTGTTCGTCCGTAAGACGAGAGCTATGCTAGTAGTGGACAGTGTTCTTTTTTGCCGCAGATAAGGTTAAAAATAGTCACTGTTATTGCTATGATCAAAAGATCAAACAGACCCTAATATATGCTATTAAAAAGACATTTTGAACGTAACTATCTTATCTTACAGAACAATGACTAAGTAATGAATCAGGAGTAATTATGAGCGAAAATAATCCAACCAGCGCTGCCCCTACAGAGCTTGCAGACGCTTCAGAGTATGAATCAGCATTAGATACTGAGCAGCTTGAGACTAAGAGTAATATTACTATTACGGAGTCCGCGCAAGGCTATTTAGCAGATTTGTTATCTAAGCAAGATACGGACGGCATTGGTGTGCGTATCTTCGTTGAGCATCCAGGGACACCGCGTGCCGAGTGCTGTATGGCGTACAATCAGCCAGGTGAAGAGGACAGCGCTGATCTAAAATTCAGCTATGACAATTTCGCTGCCTTTATCGAAGCCGCTTCTGTGCCTTATTTAGAAGATGCAGTAATTGACTATAATAAAGACCGTTTCGGTGGTCAGCTGACCTTCCGTGCGCCAAATTCAAAAGTGCCAAAAGTGGGCGCTGATGCTAGTATTGAAGAGCGTATTAACTACGTATTGCAGTCAGAGATTAACCCCGGCCTTGCTGCACATGGTGGTGATGTACAATTGCTTGAGCTCATTGAAGAGGAAGGTATTGGCCTGACCGCTGTCTTAAAATTCGGTGGTGGCTGTCAAGGCTGCTCAGCGGTCGATATGACTTTGCGTCAAGGGGTTGAAGTTCAGCTAAAGCAGCAAATTCCTGAGCTAACCCAAGTGGTTGATGATACGGACCATAGCAGCACCGAAAATGCTTATTATAAATAAACAGCTATAAATAAATGGCCCAGTAGAATTGTTAGAATTTCCGAAGTTCTCAAAAAGTCGTTTATTCTTAAAATTAATTAATCGAATGAAAAATGGCTATTTTATTCATAACGAAGCTAGGTTACTATTGACCTAGCTTTTTTATGGCATCTGTTTTATTAATAGTTTTTATCAACCGTTTTTATTATCCTAATATCTATCTTTATACCTAATTTTAATACTTAACAAGGAGTGATGTATGAGTGACCAAAACTCAAATGAGCAAGCGGCCAATCAGTCAGAGCACAAGCAGCGCTTAGAAACTTTAGCGATTCATGCCGGCTATAGCGTCGAGCCAACCACCAAAGCGGTCGCTGTACCTATTTATCATACTAGCTCTTATGCGTTTGATAATACTCAACATGGCGCAGATCTATTTGATCTAAAAGTGGCAGGCAATATCTATACGCGTATTATGAACCCGACTAATGCAGTGCTTGAAGAACGAGTAGCCGCATTAGAAGGCGGTATAGGTGGCCTAGCTGTTGCCTCTGGAATGGCGGCTATTACTTATGCCGTGCAGACTATCTGTGAGATGGGTGATAATATCGTTGCGGTATCGACATTGTATGGTGGAACGTATAACTTTTTTGCGCATACCTTACCGCGTCAAGGAGTAGAAGTACGATTTTTTGATCATAAAAATCCTGAAGCTATTCGTGATTTGATCGATGACAAAACTAAGATGGTATTTGCTGAGAGTATCGGTAATCCGCTCGGCAATATCGTTGATATTCAAGCGCTCAGTGACATCGCTCATGAGTATGGTGTACCTGTCGTCATTGACAATACCGTGGCGACTCCTGCACTTTGTCGCCCGTTTGAATATGGCGCGGATATCGTTGTCCATTCATTGACCAAATATATGAGCGGTACAGGGACTTCAATTGGCGGTGCTATCGTCGATAGCGGTACTTTCCCTTGGGGCGATCATCCTGAGCGTTTCCCGCTGCTCAATACGCCTGATGCCAGCTACCATGGTGTCAACTTTGTCAAAGACGTCGGGGCCGCTGCCTTTATCGCTCGTGCTCGGGTCGCACCACTGCGTAATACGGGAGCCGCACTCAGTCCGCTCAATGCCTTTGGTATTTTGCAAGGGATAGAAACCTTGAGTCTGCGTATGGAGCGTCATGTTCAGAATGCACAAGCCGTTGCAGAATATCTACAAGGGCATGACAAGGTGGCATGGGTCAAATATGCAGGCTTACCCGATCATCCTGAGCACGCATTGGCACAAAAGTATATGAACGGCACGCCTTCATCCATTCTTACTTTCGGAGTAGTAGGCGGCAGCGAGGCAGGGGCATGCTTTATTGATGCTTTGCAGCTGATCACTCGTCTGGTCAACATCGGCGACGCCAAATCTTTGGCTTGTCATCCAGCTTCTACCACTCATCGTCAGCTCAATGGACAAGAGCTTGAGCAAGCTGGGGTTAGCGAAGATATGGTGCGCTTATCGATAGGTATTGAACATATTGATGATATAAAAGCAGATTTGGCACAAGCGCTAGCTTCTGCTTAACCAATAAGCTTATAAAATAACGGATGAACTCAACAAAACCCCCCTATCGCTAAATACAGTGATAAGGGCTTTTTGCTTATAGCTTATAGACAGTTGATAGCGTTTTATCTAAACCGATAACACACGATGAGCGATATCTTTATAGTCTTGCGACTCTAAGCGTGGACCGAACTGCTGAATAATTTGGGCTGCGACCTCAGAGGCAAGACGACCACATTCAGGCAAGCTATAGCCCTGTGCCAAAGCATATAAAAAAGCCCCAGCATAGTTATCACCTGCGCCATTAGTATCGATGACATCAGTGACCTTAGGCGTAGCCACTTCATAGAAGCTAACCTGGGCGTCAGTGTCAGATTTTTGCGCAATCACAGCACCGTTTGCCCCATCAGTGACGACGGCTATTCGGCAATGATCAAGTAAAGCTTGCGCTGTGGACTTGATCGGCTCTTCACCAGTAAATAGGCGCGCCTCTTCACTATTGCAGAATATCACCTCAACCTTATTGCCAAGCATATTAAGTAGGCCGTCTTTGGCAAACCTGACTACGGCAGGATCAGCAAAGCTTACCGCGATTTTGGCGTCATTAGCTGCCGCTTGCTGTTGCAATTGCGCCATTGCAGGTTGAATGCTTGCAGACATGCCTAGATACCCCTCGATATATAGCCAATTAGCCTCTGTTAATGCATCGAAATCGACATTATCAGCGGTGATCTCACTTGAGGTGCCAAGATAAGTCTGCATCGTGCGCTCACCATCATCAGTGATGGCGACGACGCAAGTGCCCGTCACACCGCCAGCATGGATTGACTTATCCGAGGTGGCAACCCCTGCCTGATGCAAGTCCTGCAAATAAAATTGCCCAGGCTTATCATCGCCCACACGGCAAGCATAGAATGGTTTGCCACCTAAGCTGGCATAGGCAAACATGGTATTAGCCGCTGAGCCACCGCCTGCTTGTTTGGCAGATTTAATCTCGGCCAGTGCCAAAAAGGCTAATAATTCTTGCTGCTCGCCAAGCTCTGCCAAAGTCATATTACCTTTGGTTAAGCCCGTATCTTCTAAGGCGGCATCTGATAACACATACTCGTGATCAACCAGCGCATTACCTATCGCCATTACATCGTACATAACTTATTCCCTTGACTAAAATATTAAAATGAAAGCTCTAAAAATTATTCAATTCGGTTCATTACTGCTACTGCTAATAACTATAAGGTCTTTTACTCTTGTAGGGCTAATAAACGCTGATAAAGCGCATTCTTTTTTACCCCAGTAATATCAGCGGCTAGGGCGGCCGCTTTTTTAACGGATAAGTCATCTAACAGCCGCTTAAGCAGCTCATCGTGGGCGCTTAGATCATCTTCATCTTGCACGATAGTATAGCCCGCCACCACGATCACCATCTCGCCACGTTGCTGATTGTCATCCGCTTTGACAAACTCAATTAAGTCGCTAAGCGTGCTCTTATGCACGGTCTCAAAGGTCTTAGTTAGCTCGCGACAAAAGGTTGCTTGGCGCTCACCACCGAATACCGCTGCCATATCCTCAAGACTGGCAATAATACGATGCGGCGCTTCATAAAAGATGAGGGTCTCAGCTGCGCTTTTTAGAGCGGTAAGTTGCTTTTGGCGACCATGAGTCTTAGCAGGCAAAAAGCCAATAAAGCTAAAGCGATCAGAGGGTAGGCCTGCTACTGATAGCGCTGCAATAGCCGCTGACGCGCCGACTATCGGCGATACCGTAACCCCTGCTGCATGAGCGGCTTGTACGAGCTGGAACCCTGGATCACTGACCAAAGGCGTGCCCGCATCACTAATAAGAGCTACCGAATAGCCTTGTTGAATCATCTCAATTATTTTGGGTGTTTGGATCGCGCTATTATGCTCATGATAGGCCCATAACTTATTATGACCTTTTTTGGGTGTCTCATTATTTAGCACTGCATCAGCTGCAAGCTCGCTATGGGTTTTAGCCTCACTATCAGGGCTAACAATGCTATCAGTGCTAAAATCAGCGTCTTTACTTGACTTAGTATCGATCCCAAAATGCGCAAGCAGTCGCCCTGAGGTACGCGTATCTTCACAAGCGATAATAGCGACTTGCTTGAGCGTCTCTATCGCGCGCGTGGTCATATCGCCAAGATTACCAATCGGAGTCGCCACGATATATAGACAAGCGGGCATTTTGGTTGGGGTGGACATAAGACCTCTTAAGCGTTGGTTAAAATAGAGAGACACAAAAGCGGTTAGTTTACCATGTTGTGCTATGATAATTACAAATGCAATAGCCGCTAAAGTTTATGGATTAGCTAAACGGCTTAGCTATATAGCTTTCGCATCACCGACAGTGGATTTAGGTTATGACTAATAATGATAAAGCTAATCATAACCTTATATACCTAACGGACTCTGAACATTCGGCTAATAGGGTTGATATAAATACTGAAACTAACTCAAGCACTACCAAGACGAATGTGGCTCATGTTAATAAAAGTAAAAGTCATAAACCTCGAAGCCCTTTAATAGCCACTTCACCAACTCAGCGTCAAGGCAGTTATTTTGAGCAGCTCGCCTGCGACTATCTACAGCAGCAAGGTTTGCAACTGATTGCCAAAAACTGGCAGCAGCCAAAAGTAGGTGAGCTGGATTTGGTGATGATAGAGGTAGGCGTCGCATGGTCGACGCTAGTATTCGTTGAGGTCAGACAGCGCCAGCGCTCAAGTTTTGGCGATGCTGCCCTGAGCGTTACTAGTACTAAGCAGCGCAAAATTATCAAAGCGGCTCAATATTTTTTGCAGCAGCATCCTGAATATGCCGATTATGACTGTCGATTTGATGTGGTTGCTTATAATATAAATAAGTTCGATATAAATAAAGCAGATATTGCAAAAGCTAAACTTGAAAAGGATAAGTCAGAGTCTGCTAGTAGCCGTTTGATAAAATCTAATGCGATAAAACCTAGTATGACAAAACCCAGCTATCAACCTGAGTGGTTAAAGGGTGCTTTTGTGGCGCAAGCTTGGTAAAGTTGTGTTTTCGCTATAACTGCTCATAATAACCGGCCATAAAATTTTGGGTGACTTATTATAAATCTATCTATAAATTATAAAGCCAGCTATAAAAACTAAAGTTACCTTTTAAAAGTTACTTTTCAAATGTTATTTTTCCTATAACTTACTAAGTTCAATATTTCGTATTTGCGAGGCAAGAGATGATAAGGATGCATACTGTTAATAGTCCACTATGGCTGCGTTGTACTATGGCGAGCGCTATTGCCCTGACCGCTGTCATTAGCACGGGCTGTACCACTAACTATCTGACCAATAGCACACAAGGTACTTATGGCGTACCAGTGACTGAGCGTACGATTCCCCAGCGCCTGCTGGATCGTAGTATTGAGCATACCGCAAAGATTAACGCCTACGCACTAAAGCAAAACCTACAAGAGACCAGCCGTATGAGTATCGACAGCTTTTATAGTGAGGTGCTACTCAGTGGTGAAGTGCCAACCGAAGAGATAAAGTCGCAAGTGGAGCAAGTGATCCGCTCAATGCCAGATGTACGCCATGTCTATAATGAGCTGAGTGTCGGCGTCGCTCGTGGCTATAGCTCTACAGTGCAAGATAATTATATTAATTCAAAGCTGATAGCCAAAGCGCTCACAAATAACAATATAAAATCCTCACAAGTCAAAACAGTTACTAATAACGGCGTCGTTTATGTCATGGGTCGCATGACGCCTACGCAACAAAGCTTAGTAATTGACGTGGCAAATGATACGGCTGGAGTGACTGAGCTGGTACTACTCACTAGACTGGTCAATGATAATGGTACCTCTATTGGTGACGAGGACATTATGTTTGAGCGCAATGTAGACAATACGACGGGTGCAATCACGGCTCCTACTAGTATAGTTACTAATGCACCAAACAATAGCCTAACGACCACACCAACGCCCGTCATAAGAGATACGACCGCTGCGCCAAGCGAATCTAGCCCTTATATTGAGCTGTATAAAAACCAACCGTAAGCAGCCTCTAGTGCTGAGGCGTGTCCTCAATCAAAACAACACCTTTTCGATGAGAATGCGCCCTGATCTAAATAGATATTCTTGTTTATCTTTATAATGTGCTCGCTATAGGTAGGTTATCTTCACAATAACCCTTATAGAGATAACAGTAAAAATACGCCCGTGAGCAAAGTTGCGACTAAGATAATAGGGTCTACGCACAAAGTGTCAAAACTAAATTTGCGCGCATATTTAATAAAAAGGGATATCAAACATGAAAGATACCAACAAGCCGACATCAGTCAATGAGCGAGTAGATAAAACCCATATCGTTAATCTGGCAAAGGTAGGGCTAACTACCCTAATGGCGATAGGGAGTATTGCTCTTGTCACTCAGCAAGCACAAGCGCTATCAGCGTTGGGCATTGTCAATGGTATCTCATCAAGTGGCGGTGTCGGTGTCAGTCGTGATATCGACTACGGTGACGCACCGTTACAAAACTTGGATATGTACTATCCCAAGCCCTTAGCACAAGCCATGCAAGCACAGAGCGCCATTACTGATAGCTATCCGATGGTAGTTTTCGTCTACGGTGGCTCATGGGAGAATGGTAGTAAAGAGGATTATGCTTTTGTTGGGGAGAGCTTTGCCCAAGCAGGCTATGTCACAGCAGTCGTTAACTATCGTAAAGCGCCCGAGTATGTCTATCCTGATTTTGTAGAAGATACGGCCAAAGCTATCGCTTGGAGCTATGAGAATGCTACAAAATTCCATGCCAATCCTGAGCGTTTAGCAGTCGTTGGTCATTCAGCAGGTGCGTTTAATGCGGTAGCTGCCGTATCCAATGCGGACTTTTTGGCACCTTATGGGGTTAAGCCTAGTGATATCAGTGCGGTCCTCGGTATCGCAGGGCCTTATAGCTATGATTTTCGTAAGTTCGATAGTGCGAGTGCTTTTCCTAGCGATGCAACGCCTGATGAGGTGATGCCCGATCGTCAGCTAAAGGGCGCTCAGCCGCCGTATCTACTATTAACCGCAGAGAATGACAAGATCGTTTATGAAACCAACACGATTAAGATGACCCAAGCACTAAAGGATTTTGGCGCAACGGTTGAGACGGGTGAGATCAAAGGCGCAAGCCACGCCACTAGCATTGGTGCAATGGCGAAGCCTTTGCGCTGGGTCAATGATGTGCGCGCGCAAGTACTAACTTATCTAGATAAAGAGCTGAAATAGTTTGATAAGAGTAAATTTACTCAATTAATGATTTAATATAAAAAATCCCCAGTTTGGCATAGCGCTAGCTGGGGGTTTTTTGTGCATTTTAAGTTAAATAATGAAGAACTTAAGGTTTGTATTTAGATAACAGAATATTTTTTATAAAAACCTGTCAATTTGATGTTATATCGCTCTATTATAGAGTAGCTCTGTTAAAAGAATGAGTCGTCATCGCTTTAGTCGATAGCCATATGAAAACAATAAAAATAACGGCTATAAAACTAATATCTAAGTATTAAGCTCTATGGCCAAGCATTAAAATATGGAAAGCTAACTCAATCTAAAGGACTATCATTATGACTATCTCTATGCGCCCACTCAAACTCTCACTATTAAGCCTAACGATAGCACTACCGTCACTAGCATTCTCATCACTAGCACTGGCAGCAGGTGGCAATGACCCTATTACAGGAATTGATATTATTATCAAAAAAGACCCTAGCTCACAGCCTATCGCCAATATACCTTTCACTGACTCAGAGATGAGCCAATACAATGAGCTAAGAGAGAACGATCGTCCTACTTATCTGAATAAAGTCATCGTGCCGAAGTTAGAACGGGTCAATAAAAAATACAATTATGATATTAAATGGAATCCAATCATCGAAAAAGGCATCGAGCAGCAGTGGTGTATAACAGTACCTTGTGATACAAAATCGACTATGGTTATACAGCTTACTATTCCTGAGAATCTGCGTCAGTCTGATGTTAAGTTTAACTTAGCCAGTCAATCAGATCGAGTGATAGAGCGTCGCACCATAAAGCGTGTCGAGCAAATCAGAATGCGTTAAAGCTAAGATAAAGTGCTTCGCTTTTGCATAATCGTAAAAGTCGTTATTATCATTATAGTAATGTGAATGTCGTCTGTGTATATGTCATGTGCGCTTATACACAGACAATGCTGTAAGATGCTCAAACTCTTGTTATAATGTCGCCATTCAAAAATTATTATCTAATTAAAGACAGGATATCTTATGAGCATGAACGCTGACGACTTAATCGCATTTTTACAGACGCATTATCCAGACGCTTTTATTCAAGCGGCCAATCAAGGCACTAAGTTCGACGTGCGCGTTGTCGATGCGAGTTTTGAGGGCAAACGTGCCGTACAACGTCAGCAAGCGGTTTATGCGCTGGTCAACGACAAAATCGCCAGTGGTGATATTCATGCGCTTAATATTCAAGCGCTGACGCCCGCTGAATGGGAAACTCAACAGCAGAGCTAATTTTGGGTAGTCGGATTGGTTTTCTAAGTAGTCGCTCATAGGACTGCTTTTAGTCTTTTTCTAGCGTAAGTTACTCTTATATTCTGTATGTTTACGCTTCTTACTCACATTTAAATGTCACATTCAAGTTGGTATCTTATGGATCAGTTTTTAATCACCGGTAGTAGCCGTATTGCAGGCGAAGTCAAAATTTCAGGCGCCAAAAATGCAGCTTTGCCTTTACTTGCCGCTATGATATTGGCCGAAACCCCAACGACCTTGCATAATGTGCCTTCCTTGCAAGATGTACGTACGTTGATTAAGCTGATTGGCGGCATGGGTATCAAGATTCAAAAGCAAGAATCTACCGTCACCTGCGATACGGCGAGTATCGATAACTTCTACGCACCCTATGATCTAGTCAAAACCATGCGTGCCTCAATTTTAGTATTAGGGCCATTGTTGGCGCGTTTTGGTGAAGCGGAAGTGTCTCTGCCTGGTGGCTGCGCGATTGGCTCACGTCCTGTTGATCAGCATCTAAAAGCTTTTGAAGCGATGGGCGCTACCATCAGTGTCGAGAACGGCTATGTAAAAGCGCAGGCTCCTAAAGGTGGCAAGCTTATCGGCTGTAACTTCTCATTCGATATGGTCACTGTTGGCGGTACTGAAAACGTCATTATGGCAGCAGCATTAGCCAAAGGTACTACAGTGCTAGGCAACTGTGCACGCGAGCCTGAAGTCGTTGATTTGGCTAATATGCTGGTGGCGATGGGCGCGAAAATAAGCGGCATTGGTACTGCAACCATGACCATTGAAGGCGTTGAGCGCTTACATGGCTGTGAGTATTCGGTCGTCCCTGATCGTATTGAGACAGGCTCATACCTTGCGGGCGCGCTAATGACTCGCGGTGATGTTCTAGCCACCAACACCTCGTCTTTATTATTGATTCCCGTGCTTGAGAAGTTTGAGTCAATGGGCGCGACGGTGACGACTGGCGATGATTGGATTCGCGCTAAGATAACTGGGCGTCCATTACCTGTCGATATTCGTACTCAGCCGCATCCTGGATTTCCAACCGATATGCAAGCCCAGCTGATGGCGATTGCTTGTCTTGCTGATGGCACGAGTACCTTTATCGAAAACATCTTTGAAAACCGTTATATGCACGTGCCAGAGCTCAATCGCTTAGGGGCGTCCATTCAAGTCGATGGTCATACCGCAGTGGTCAAAGGGGTTGAGTGCTTTACAGCAGCACCTGTTATGGCAACGGATCTACGTGCCTCAATGTCACTAGTGATGGCGGCAGCTGCCGCTGAAGGCGAGAGCCTGATCGATCGTATCTATCATATTGATCGTGGCTACGAAGATGTCGAAAATAAACTACGTGCTCTAGGTGTCACTATCGAGCGCATTAATAGCAACGACTGATAACACGCCATAATAATTATTAAAAGAGTCTTCTTTACGCTGCTACCGACACTCTTATCTATAACAAGATAGCAGCGTAAAAGGATAACAACTGTGTATGGACATTTAGCGGCTATGACTGAAAAAAATGAGACTGAACAAACCGATACTGAACAAACAACTTTGCAAAATGATGCCTTATTAAACCAAGTAGATAACGAATTTAATGGGTTAACTTTGGCTTTGTCTAAAGGGCGCATACTAGAAGAAACCATGCCTTTATTAAAGGCTGCTGGGATTGAGCTATTAGAAGATCCTGCTGCTTCGCGTAAGCTTATTTTCCCCACGACTAATCCAAATGTACGCGTACTCATATTGCGTGCCAGCGATGTACCGACCTATGTCGAACACGCTGCTGCTGACTTTGGAGTGGCGGGCAAGGACGTCTTGCTTGAGCACGGTGCCAATCATGTTTATGAGCTATTAGACTTACAGATTGCTCAATGCAAGCTGATGACGGCAGGGGTAAAAGGGCTAGTGTTACCAAAGCGTCGCTTGCGTATCGCGACTAAATACGTCAATGTCGCTCGCGCTTATTTTGCTAGTCAAGGGCAGCAGGTCGATGTCATCAAGCTTTATGGCTCGATGGAGCTAGCGCCATTAGTTGGCTTAGGCGACTTAATCGTCGATGTGGTCGACACAGGTAATACGTTAATCGCTAATGGTCTTGAGCCACGCGATCATATCTGTGATGTGTCCTCCCGTCTCATCGTTAACCAAGTGAGTTATAAGCGTAAATTTGCACTACTTGAGCCTATTTTAGAGAGCTTTAAAGCTAGTATTGCGAGTAATAATTAGGTCGTACTACATTAGTAATATCAATGTTAAGAATACAAAACTTAAAACCAGTTTATCGCTATAAGATATATCTAGCATGGTAAACTGGTTTTGTTGTTTCAGTTATTTAATAATAAATTTAACTCAGCTGATTTGTAAGCTGTTTGCTTTATTGATCTGATGAATTTTTGATATTAGTATAGGATGGTTTTATGCGTCAATTGAGTACCCAAGATAGTGACTTTGGACAGCAAATAGATGCCTTGTTAGCTTTTGAGACCGTCAATGATGCGCAGTTATTGACTACGGTTGATGATATTATCATGCGAGTTCGTCAACAGGGTGATCAAGCGGTATTGGCCTTGACCCAACAATTTGATCAGCATCCAGCGACAACGATGAGCGAGCTAGAATTAACACAAGAGTCTTTAGCGACCGCCTTTGCTGAGCTTGACGCCGAGGTCAAACAGGCATTAACGACTGCTGCTACGCGAGTACAGAGCTTTCATGAGCGCCAAGTACAAGACAGCTGGGACTATACCGATGCGCTAGGTAATCGTTTGGGCCAAAAAGTCACGCCTTTGGATCGAGTAGGCATCTATGTACCAGGCGGCTTAGCTTCCTACCCTTCATCAGTACTAATGAATGCTATCCCTGCCAAAGTCGCTGGTGTCACTGAAGTGATTATGGTGGTACCTGCGCCAAAAGGCGTGCTTAACCCATTGGTACTAGCCGCCGCACATCTAGCAAAAGTCGATAGAGTATTTACTATTGGTGGTGCACAAGCCGTCGCCGCATTGGCTTATGGCACTGATACTATTCCAGTAGTGGACAAAATCACAGGTCCTGGGAATAAATACGTTGCCGCAGCCAAACGCGCAGTCTTTGGGCAAGTCGGTATCGACATGATAGCAGGGCCATCTGAGGTGCTAGTCTATGCTGAGGGCGAGGCGGCTGATCGTGCTGATTGGCTCGCGATGGATTTATTGTCGCAAGCTGAGCATGATCGCATCGCTCAAGCTATCTTTGTGACGACCAGTCGTGAGCAGTTAGCAGAAGTCGCTATAGAGATTGAAAAAGCATTGAGCGAGTTGCCAAAAGCAGATATCGCTCGTGATGCTCTGCAAAATCGTGGCGCGCTTATTTTAGTGCAGAATCGAGAAGAGGGCATGGCATTGATCAATCGTATCGCACCTGAGCACTTAGAGTTATCTGTCGATGACCCTGATGCTCTGCTAAATGATATTCGTCACGCGGGCGCGATATTTATGGGTCGTCATACGCCAGAGGCCATCGGTGACTACTGTGCAGGGCCCAATCATGTATTGCCAACTTCTGGAACAGCAAGATTCTCTTCACCACTTGGCGTGTATGACTTCCAAAAGAAATCATCGATTATCTATTGTAGCGAGTCGGGCAGTAAGCCTTTAGCCCAAACCGCAGACATTCTAGCGCAGCGTGAGGATTTGGATGCTCATGCGCGCTCGGCTCGCTATCGTTATCAATAAACGGCTCGATGATGAGACAAATGCTAGTGTTTCCCATAAGCTAGTGTTTACTATAAGCAGGGACGCACTAGCAGATATAAAATATCGTGAACGAACAGTAACCAGCTATGATAGTAAAGATTGAATAAGATTTTGTATTTAAAATCTTATAGTCATTAATTAACGCCGCGTATAGTGTGCAGAGTAGGATGATTTATGAGTGAGCAAAAAATCGATAATAGACTTTGGTCAGCCAAAGCTCGTCATTTGTCACCTTATGTCCCTGGTGAGCAGCCACAGCATGATAATTTATGTAAATTAAACACTAATGAGAATCCGTTTCCTCCCTCGCCAGCAGTAGCTGTAGCAATCGCTAAGCTCTTAACTGAGCAAGCTTGCGAGCTGCGTCTATATCCAGCGCCTGAGTCTGATGATCTGCGTAGCGCATTGGCAGGGTTACATAATCTTGATAGCAACCAAGTGTTTGTTGGTAACGGTTCGGATGAAGTGTTAGCCCTGATATTTGCCAGCTTTTTTATGAAAGAGCGTCCTATATTAGCACCCGATATCAGCTATAGTTTTTATCCTGTATACGCGCAGACCTTTGGTGTTGAGTTGGTCAAGATTGCCTTAGAAAATGATTTTAGTATCGATCCGGATGCTTATCGCCAACCTTGTAGCGGTATTATTATTGCTAACCCGAATGCACCGACTGGTCTGCTGTTAGGGCTTGATGATATTCGCAAATTGGCTGATGAACATTCTAATGCGGTGATTGTTATCGATGAGGCTTATATTGACTTTGCATCAACGGATGAGGGTCAGTCAGTTTCAGCGATAAGTCTTATTAACGAATTTGATAACTTGCTAGTCACTCAAACCTTTTCAAAATCGCGCTCATTAGCGGGTTTACGGGTGGGCATGGCCTTTAGTAATCCCTCTTTAATCGAAGCGTTAACGCGAATGAAAAATAGCTTTAATAGCTATCCGTTAGATAAGTTGGCGCAGGCAGGCGCAAGAGCTAGTGTATTAGATCATGATTATTTTGAGCAAACCTGCCAAAAAGTCATTGATTTACGTGAGTTATTAACCTCTAAGCTGACTGATCTTGGCTATCAAGTATTGCCATCACATGCCAACTTTGTTTTTGCCCGTCCACAAGACGGCAATGCCAGTGACGTCGCTGATGCATTACGCGAGCAGGGCATTATCGTTCGCCATTTTGACAAAGCTCGAATCAGTGAGTACTTGCGTATTACGATAGGCACGGCAGCGCAGCATGAGCGGTTGATTGAAGCCTTGACGGCGATACATGCTACTGATGCTGTCAGTGGCAATTGGTCATCAGTTCAGATATCGGTAGATAAAATGCTAGTCAATGATAAAGAGCCACTGTTAGTTAGTGCCTGTCTATTAGGCCAGCCTGTACGCTATGATGGTAATCATGCACAGCTAAGTAGTAACGAGCTGTTGATAAGACTGCGTAATAAATTCAACGTCATACCTATCTGTCCTGAGTTGCTAGGCGGACTGCCAACACCGCGACCATCTGCTGAGATTCAACAGCAAGGTGATCGCATTGAGGTCATAGATTGCAATGGTAAATGTGAGACTGACGCCTTTATTATGGGGGCTAAGAAAGCTTGTGATTTGGCTCGTCAGTATAGGATTACGCGTGCTTTACTTAAGTCAAAAAGCCCATCGTGTGGACGGGATTTGATCTATGACGGTAGCTTTAGTAGTAAGCTGCGTAAAGGCGATGGCATTACTGCGCAGTATCTACAAGAGATGGGTGTGCAAGTTTATCATGAAGGTGAGGTTGGTTTGCTATTAGCTAGTGATTAGCAAATTACATTTTTTATTATAACTCTAAAATATTCACTATTTACCAGCATTTTCATCCGCCAACACCCCAAGCAAATTGCCTACTTTATCCAAACACTCCTGATATTCGCTTGCACAGTTGGATGCAATAGTAATGCCACCGCCTGCCCATAGGCTTACTTTTCTAGTGCCATTTGGAGATTCATTCGCCTGCAAAGTGCGAATCAACACGTTCCATTGACCACTACCATCGAAGTTCATATAGCCCATAGTGCCACAATACGCCCCTCGTGCAGCACCTTCTAGTTCGGCTATGATTTCGACCGCGCGTTTTTTGGGTGTACCCGTGATAGAGCCAGCAGGCAGACTACCGAATAATACAGCTAGGGGATGAGCCTGCTCTTTTAGCTCAGCGGTAATCGTGCTGACCATGTGATGGACATTGCTAAAACTTTCAATCGCAAATAGCTTTGGTACTTTGACGCTACCTGTCTTGGCATATCTGCCCAAATCATTACGCAATAAATCGACGATCATTACATTTTCGCTGCGGTCTTTGTCGCTAGTTATTAGCTGTTGTTTTAGAGCATTATCTTGCTCAGAGCTTTCGCCGCGTGGCATAGTGCCTTTGATAGGTTTGGTAATGATATGACGAGTATTGGTTGTTTGATCGGTAGTAAAGGTAAAGAACAGCTCAGGTGAACAGCTTAATAACTCAAAGTCTATATTCTGTGTCCTTTCTTTTTTTGGATTACTAGCTTTTAGATCGCCAGCTTTTAAATCACTAGGTTTTGAATTAGTATTAACAAAAGTATTAAGTCCTAAATAGCCTGCAAATGGTGCGTTAGTATTAGCATGTAAGCTAGGGAGATAATCGAGCAGTTTCGGTGCTCTGTTATTGTTAGATTCTTTTAGACATCCCTGCCATGCTTGGGTGAGGTTAATCTGATAACAGTCGCCTCGTTGTAGATAGTCTTGAGTTTTTGCAAAAGCTTGCTCGTAATCATTTTTTTGCCATTTCGCTTTGAGCATCAGCGGGGCAAGTGGTACTTTATTTTTTAGGGCGATATTATTAGAGTTTGTGACCAACTCATTATTCAACGCATCATCTAAATGCTGTAGATAGTTTTTAAGTTCATCAATGATAGCTTGATCAGCAGCAGTATCTAAAGGGTTAGACAGTGGCGTAGTCAACTGCCAGCTGGTTTGACTATTGTCTTTGACTGGCGATAAATAAATATCGTAATGACCCAGCACTGCACAAGGCTGCGCGGCTTGAGGAATATCTGCTATAGGGCTTAGCTCATGAGCTGCCATATCATAACCAATAAAACCAATAAGACCGTGCTGATAGCTGGGTTTTTGATTGATTATATTTTTTTCATCTAGTAGAGCTGAATGAGTAGCGACTGCCTCGTAAGCCTTACTATAAGTGATTAGCTCCTCTTGCCACTCTAGATAACTGCAATAGGATGCTATTATCGATGACTTATCACGACACATCTCGACAACTTTGTAATAGCTTTTTTTATTTTTAGGGTTTTCTATTGAGACGGAACAAGGCTTATTAGCATTAAAATAAACGGACCAGCTCATCTTAGGTAGCAAGCCTATAACAGGCTGACCATTATTATTGAGCCAAACCAGTTGCCAGTTTGCCGTAGGTTTTTGTGCTGTCAGATGACGCTGTAAACGCGGTAACAGATCTGCTGCTGACAAGCCAGCAAAACGCCATCGATTGAGAACCGATGGCGTACTTTTAAAGTCAGATTGTTGATTGTTGTCTGTTACTATCATAGATTAAGCAGTAAAATTTTTGATAATTAAAGTTGCGTTAGTACCACCAAAGCCAAAGCTATTGGTCATTAGCGTATCAAGCTGTACATCGCGTTTTTTGGTAACAATATCGAAGCCTTCAATAGCAGGATCTAAGTTTTCAACATTGATGCTAGGAGCAATAAATTGCTCTTGTAACATGAGTAAGCAGTAGATAAGCTCTTGTGCGCCAACTGCTCCTAAACTATGACCGGTCATAGATTTGGTTGAGCTAATAGGGGGTACAGAAGCGCGGCTCTCAGTATTAGCATCAGTACCAGAGTTGCCAAACACTTTTTCAATAGCGCCAAGCTCAGTGATATCACCAAGTGGCGTGCTAGTACCATGACTATTAATATAATCAACGGTTTTTAATCCAGCCTGATCTAGAGCTTGTTGCATACAGCGCACCGCACCTTCACCACTTGGCGCGACCATTTCAGCGCCGTCGGAGGTTGCGCCATAACCGACGATTTCGGCTAAGATATTGGCACCGCGAGCTTGGGCATGCTCTAAGCTTTCAACCACGACCATCGCGCCACCTGCGGCAATCACAAAGCCATCGCGGTCTTTGTCATAAGCACGTGAGGACTGCTTTGGCGTGTCATTATATTGAGTACTCATCGCACCCATGGCATCAAACATGCAAGACTGTGTCCAGTGCTCAGCTTCGCTACCACCTGCTAATACCACGTCAGCTTTACCTAATTGAATCAGCTCCATAGCATGCCCAATACAATGCATTGAGGTGGCACAAGCTGAGCTGATAGAGTAGGAGGGACCATGAATTTTTAGTCCTGTGGCAAGCGCCGCTGATATCGAGCTACTCATCGTTTTAGGTACTGCCATCGCACCGACACCGCGCAAGCCTTTTTCACGCATAGCATCTACTGCAACAGAAACACCTTCTGTTGAGGCACCACCTGAACCTGCTACGACGCCAACTCTTGGGTTTTGACTAATAGTATCAAGGGACAACCCAGACTGTTTAATAGCATCTAAAGCACAGACATAAGCATAAAGACTGGCATCGCTAAAAAAGCGTTTAAGCTTACGATCAATAGTAGAAGTATCGAGCTGTGATTTATCGATACTACCACTGACCTGCGACTTAAAGCCATGCTCAGCATAAGACTCGTTAAAAGTAATGCCTGACTGCCCTTGCTGCAAAGATTCAGTAACGGACGTCAAATCATATCCGATGCAAGAGACAATCCCTGCTCCTGTAATAACCACTCTACGCATAGTCTGTTCCTTATGATATTGAGTGCTTATCACAGCTTAAATACATGATAAGCAATAACTTTTGTGTTTGCTTGAGCCTTAATTTTATAATAAAACCCTTAAATTTATGACGAAACATAATTTCAGTGTACAAGCATACCCTATTTGTAGCTATGATAGCGTATCAGCTCTATAAAATATCTATCTAATAGTAAATTAGTTATCAAAAGCAGAAATTATTTTGTGCTGATAAGCAATGTAAGAGGCTATCAACATTTAAAAAGAAGGTTAAATACTATATCTATAAATAAATCATTTATATTTTTAGATACAAACTTTACTATCCTAATAACATTGTTAACACTGACATTGAGTCCGAAGTTTAGCTACTATAAAACCCTAAATCTAATCTAGATGTCGTTGCTGTTAGCGCGCCTAGACATTATTATTAGCGAGCAATACAAAAACTAAAATATTTCATTACCATTAATTTAAGGATATAACTATGGCAAAGCGTGACATTCTCTCAAAAGGCATTAGTACTGTTGGACATTTTACCCGTGACAATCTTGAACGCGTCGGCTCACTATTAGATAGTGCCAATGCTAAGACAGGTCAGCCTCGACACTTCAAAGCTGTCAATTTAGGTGATGAGGACTATCAGCAAGATTTATTTCGTGAGCAAACCCTAAAAGCCACGCAGCAGTTATTGGGTAATCGTTTTGCAACTTATGGTAAATATGCCAAAAAGATAGTACCTGATAGTTTTTTCCAATCAACAGTCGATGGTGCGTTTGCTCAAGTGGCAAAACTGGCGTCAACTTGGAGTCAGATTGATTTACCAAGTGAGCATCGCTTTGCTGATATCTCAAGCCTAGATGATGAGCAGCGTTATGCGCTTGCCACCGATATTGCCAATCAGAATAGAGCATTAGCGACTTTAGGTGGCTTAACGGGCTTGGCAGGCTTGCCAGGATTATTAGCCGACACCTTGTGGTTGTTGCTAGTATCTTTACGTACAGTATATCAGTTGGCCGCCGTTTATGATCAACCCCTGACAGGTAAGCAAGGCGTTAAGATGGCTTATGAGCTACTCGCTAACGCCGATTTAAGCAAGATGCAAGAGAAGCAAGCACTGCTAGCAGGTCTTGGAGTAGGTAAAGGCTTACTTGATAACGCTCAAGGCAATGGTCTACATAGCGAGCTAAAGAACTTGGGTCTCAAAAACAAAAACGTTAACTACTATGCAGAGCAAGTCGATAGTATCGCCAGTCAAGTAGGGATTGAGTTGGATCAGATCAACCTATCTTGGATTCGTCGCTTTTTACCAGCCACTGCGGTTATCGTAGGTATGCGTTATAACAGTCGTCTGATTGAAGAGGTCATTGGAGTAGCGAGAGCGACTTTTGCCCCAGAAGCAAAACTTGCCAATCGGGCGATTACCGATGATAGCAGCAGTGAAGCTGAGGTCAAAAAAGACGCTAACACTGACGTTGATAAAAAAGATTCTGGTAAAACAGAAGACAAATCAGATAGCAAAACTGACACCACTAAGTCTGATACTAAAAACAGTGCCAAACAAGAAAGTGCTGGTACAGATACCGATGACAACAGCAAGATAGAAAAGGGTGCTGATAAGGCTAAAAACGACAAAGCTGCTGATAAAGCTGAAAGTAAAAGCGAAACTAAGCAACCAGCAGAAGCCAAAAAATAAGTGCAGCTGAGGGTTTATCCGTAAATTATGGCGACAATGTAAAATAGTTTTATGACAAGCTACTTTAAATACGGTACTTGAAAAACAATACATTATCGCCATTTACAGATAATTCAACACATCTATTAACGTTTTACCTTTTACCCTATACCTTTCATAATTGGCTTTATACACATCTTTTGAATGTTGTAAAGGGTATCTAGTGATAAATAGTTGAAATAGTAGCAATATATCTTTATAATACATTGTCCTAAAAATGGGTAGCCTAAAAACCTTAGACAAACGTCAAATGGTTGGGCATTGACCCATTTTTTTGTTTTATACCCAACGGGAGAAGGATGCCTTATGGCAACAACTAACCAATTAATTCGTAAGGGTCGCAAAACCATCAAGGAAAAGTCAAAAGTTCCTGCGTTGCAAGCGTGCCCACAACGTCGCGGTGTATGTACTCGTGTATATACTACTACCCCTAAAAAACCTAACTCTGCCATGCGTAAAGTATGTCGTGTTCGCTTAACTTCAGGTTATGAAGTAGCAAGCTACATCGGCGGCGAAGGTCATAATTTACAAGAGCATAGTGTTGTGCTTATCCGTGGTGGTCGTGTTAAAGATCTACCAGGTGTACGTTATCACACTGTCCGTGGTGCACTCGATTGCGCTGGCGTAAAAGACCGTAGACAAGGTCGCTCTAAATATGGTGCTAAGAAGCCTAAAGCTTAATACTTATATATTTAAGACTAATATAACAGTATTGTTTTAGCTTGATTAGTACACCCCATTAACTGTGCATGGGTTCGATGTTGTTTTAAGTTTTATGCTAGGTCTTACTAGTATTAGAGCTTAGATGACATAACACCATGCAGTAAGGCTGACTGACAACTCGCTGCTACGTAAATTAAACAGTACGAGATTGTGAATGTCAGACACTCCTGAAGACAAGGAAATTTATTATGCCAAGACGTCGCGTCGTAGCTACCCGTGAGATCCTACCGGATCCTAAGTTTGGTAGCCAAACCATCGCAAAATTCATCAACCACGTGATGAGCCATGGTAAAAAATCTACTGCTGAGCGTATCGTTTACGGTGCTCTTGAGACTGTAGCGCAAAAGCGTAACATCGAAGATCCAGTATCGTTCTTTGAAGAAGTGCTAGAAAATGTGCGCCCAATGGTCGAAGTAAAAGCTCGCCGCGTTGGTGGTGCTACCTATCAAGTACCAATGGAAGTACGCCCCTCCCGTCGTACTGCATTGGCTATGCGTTGGATAGCTGAAGCTGCTGCAAAGCGTTCTGAAAAATCTATGGCTTTACGCCTAGCTGGTGAGTTGTCTGATGCCTCTGAAGGCAAAGGCAATGCTATGAAGAAACGTGACGAAGTTCACCGTATGGCAGATGCTAACAAAGCATTCTCTCATTATCGTTTCTAAATTTATTTAGAGATATAAGCATCTTTTATAGTCAATCATTATTAATGCTAATAACGGTCATTGATTATCTAATTGCTAAGCGTGGCTAACTGAATAATCAATTAGCCACGTTATTGTTTATTGATTCTCGCCATTCTCAATTGCAGTACTGAATGACTTTAGTATGTAATTGACAGCAATGGGGAACATCTATTATCACGATTTTGTATGTTTGTTTTGTTCCACATTCAATGCCACTTTATCCTTACTATTGAATACTTTTTTAACCGTATTAGGTTTATGAAGTTATTAATAAAAGACTAGAGCTAAATGCTTTTGCCAAGGTTAAGCGGTAGCGACACAAATATATACACTAATTTCCTTAGGAAAATATTATGGCTCGTACAACTCCCCTAAAGCGCTATCGCAATATTGGTATCTCAGCGCACATTGATGCTGGTAAAACGACTACTACTGAGCGTGTTTTGTTTTACACTGGTGTTAGCCACAAACTTGGCGAAGTACATGATGGCGCAGCCACCATGGATTGGATGGAGCAGGAACAAGAACGTGGTATTACTATCACGTCAGCTGCAACCACTTGCTTTTGGTCAGGTATGGCTAAGCAGTTTGATGAACATCGTATCAATATCATTGACACCCCAGGTCACGTTGATTTCACGATTGAAGTTGAACGTTCTATGCGTGTTCTTGATGGCGCGTGCATGGTTTATTGTGCAGTAGGTGGCGTACAGCCACAGTCTGAAACGGTATGGCGTCAGGCTAATAAATACAAAGTACCACGTCTTGCGTTCATTAATAAAATGGATCGTGTTGGTGCTGATTTTTATCGCGTTGTTGAACAGATTAAAACTCGCTTAGGTGGTAAGCCAGTACCTCTAGTTGTTCCAATTGGTAAAGAAGACAACTTCGAAGGTGTGGTTGATCTTGTAACTATGAAAGCTATTTATTGGGATGAAGCGTCTCAAGGTATGGAATACGAAGAACGTGAAATTCCAGCAGAGCTTCAAGAAAAAGCAGAAGAGTATCGTGAGTATCTAGTAGAAAGCGCTGCTGAAGCTACTGAAGAGCTGATGAACGAGTATCTCGAAAACGGTGAATTGACTGTAGATCAAATCAATAGCGCTATTCGTCAATTGACTATTGAAAACGAAATCATTCCATTGCTTTGTGGTACTGCCTTTAAAAACAAAGGTGTTCAAAAGATGTTGGATGCGGTTATTCAGTATCTTCCAGCACCTATGGACGTCCCTGCTATTAAGGGTATCCTTGATGACAAAGAAGAGTCTGAAGGCACCCGTGAAGCGTCAGATGAAGCACCGTTCTCAGCACTTGCATTCAAAATCATGAATGACAAGTTCGTGGGTAACTTAACCTTCGTTCGTGTTTACTCAGGTGTTCTTAAGCAGGGTAGCAGCGTTTATAACCCAGTTAAGATGAAGCGTGAGCGAGTTGGCCGTATCGTACAGATGATGGCAGATGCTCAACAAGAGCTTCAAGAGATTCGTACTGGTGATATCGCAGCCTTAGTTGGTATGAAAGACGTCACTACTGGTGATACGCTTTGTGATGAGCAAAATGTTATCACGCTTGAGCGTATGGAATTCCCAGATCCAGTTATCAGTCTAGCAGTTGAGCCTAAGACTAAAGCGGATCAGGAAAGAATGTCAATTGCTCTAGGTCGTTTGGCGAAAGAAGATCCATCGTTCCGTGTACATACTGACGAAGAGTCTGGTCAGACGATCATCAGTGGTATGGGTGAGCTTCACTTAGAAATTCTTGTTGACCGTATGAAACGTGAATTCAACGTTGAAGCCAACATCGGTGCGCCGCAGGTTGCTTATCGCGAAACCATTCGTGAAACCGTTGAACAAGAAGGCAAATTCGTACGTCAAACCGGTGGTCGTGGTAAATTCGGTCACGTTTGGTTACGTCTTGAGCCACTTGATCCATCGGGCGATGTTGAATATGAATTCGCTGAAGAAGTTGTTGGTGGTACGGTACCAAAAGAGTTCCATGGTGCTGTTGATAAAGGTATTCAAGAACGCATGAAAAATGGTGTCCTTGCTGGTTACCCAATCGTCAACGTAAAAGCGACTTTATATGATGGTTCTTACCATGATGTCGATTCTGATGAATTGTCATTCAAAATGGCAGGTTCTATGGCTTTCCGTAAAGGTTTCTTAGCGGCAAATCCTGCGCTACTTGAGCCAATCATGAAAGTTGAAGTTGAAACTCCAGAAGATTACATGGGCGATATCATGGGCGATCTTAACCGTCGTCGTGGTATGGTTCAGGGTATGGAAGATCTACCTGGTGGCACTAAGCAGATCCGCGCTGAAGTACCATTAGCAGAGATGTTCGGTTATGCAACCCAAATGCGCTCTATGTCGCAGGGTCGTGCTACTTACTCTATGGAATTCCAAAAGTACGCTGAGATTCCAAAGTCAGTATCTGCTGAGATCATCGCTAAGTTCAACTCAAAAGATGAAGACGAGTAAATATTGTTAAAGCAAGTACTGTTAATAAGTACTGCTAGATAGGGCAAAATAAAGCTTATCTTTAGTTTGTCCGCGACAATTACGCCAATAATCGGTTAAAAGACTTGTTATTGGCGCTAATTTTCTTATAATACCTGCACATCGAATGTGCATACTTTTAACACTTATCTTAATGCGGTCAGTATTGTTCTAGCTAGTGTATAAACACGGCTAAAGTGCTGAGCCCCAATAAAAGAGGAAACACCCATGGCAAAGGCCAAGTTTGAACGCAAAAAGCCACACGTCAACGTCGGAACTATCGGACACGTTGATCACGGTAAAACCACATTGACAGCAGCTATTGCAACGGTTGCTGCTATTACCTCAGGTGGCGAAGCCAAAGACTACGCGTCTATTGACTCAGCCCCAGAAGAAAAAGCACGTGGCATCACCATCAACACCTCACACGTAGAGTATGACACTGACGCTCGTCACTACGCTCACGTTGATTGCCCAGGTCACGCCGATTATGTCAAAAACATGATCACCGGTGCTGCACAGATGGATGGCGCTATCTTAGTCGTATCAGCGACTGATGGCCCAATGCCACAGACTCGTGAACACATCTTGTTATCACGTCAGGTTGGCGTACCGTACATCGTCGTATTCATGAACAAATGTGACGTAGTAGATGACGAAGAACTACTTGAGCTAGTTGAAATGGAAGTACGTGAATTACTTTCTGATTACGACTTCCCAGGTGATGACACCCCAATCATCCATGGTTCTGCTACTGAAGCCCTAAAAGGCTCACAAGAAAAATATGGCCAACCAGCCGTAGTTGAACTACTAAACATTCTTGACACCTACATCCCAGAGCCTGAGCGTGACATCGACAAAGCATTCCTAATGCCAATCGAAGACGTCTTCTCAATCTCAGGTCGTGGTACTGTAGTAACTGGCCGTGTTGAATCTGGTATCGTTAAAGTTGGTGACGAAATCGAAATCGTCGGTATCCGTGACACTCAAAAAACCACCTGTACCGGTGTAGAGATGTTCCGTAAACTGCTTGACGAAGGTCGTGCAGGCGAAAACTGTGGCGTACTCCTACGTGGTACTAAGCGTGAAGACGTACAACGTGGCCAAGTACTTGCTAAGCCAGGTTCAATCACCCCGCATACCAAGTTTGACGCTGAAGTATACGTACTAAGCAAAGAAGAGGGTGGTCGTCATACGCCATTCCTAAACGGCTATCGTCCACAGTTCTACTTCCGTACTACTGACGTAACTGGCGCAATCCAATTACAAGACGGTACTGAAATGGTTATGCCTGGTGATAACGTTGAGATGGGCGTAGAGCTTATCCACCCAATCGCTATGGACAAAGGTCTTCGCTTCGCTATTCGTGAAGGTGGCCGTACCGTAGGCGCTGGTGTTGTTGCTAACGTAAACGTTTAAGTTTTAACTTACAGAGCAATCTGTAGTTTAAGCTAAACCGTTAGTCAAAAGCCGCTCTCTTAGTTGAGGGTGGCTTTTTTTTGGATGTTGGTAAAGATAGATGTTCGTTGAAGATTTACAAATTCTATTTAAAAGACAATATTTTTAACGTTAACTATAATAAATGTGGAGTAGGTTGGTATCGAGCGACGAGACCCAACATGATAATCGTGAATGAAGATTTATTTTATTGCGTTGGGTGTCGCAAGCTTCACCCAACCTACAGCCTTTTATACAGTATAAAAGTGTACTGTCAAAAAATAACGGAAAAATTATGGGTACATCAGCCAATGGTATTGTGATTCAAACAGATACAAAAGACTTGGATTTTATGTCTATCTTAATTCATTTATTTGATAAAGAGTTCATACTCATTGAGGAATCTTGTGACTGTAGAGACGAGGACTATTTTTTTGTCGCTAAGACTGATAAGTATTTAATAATATCCAATGCTAAGCTTGTCGATGAGATTTTACAAAATGAAAAATCAGTTAATATGGAAATTATTCAGAAATTTTTCACTCCTGAATTTGTTTTTATTTTTGAAGAGTACGACAGTGGAGGTACTTATAGTTATGCGCTTATGCTCAATAAGCAGACTGTCAGAAGGTTTCGTAGTATCACTTATGAAACTACTATTGATAAAGGTGAACTCGATGAAATTGAGTTAAGGTGGAAAAACGCACGTACAGAGTATATAAATGATGAAGATTATGAGCATGAAAAGGTTTGTTTTGACCCTGATAATGAGACTGAATTTTATACTGAAGATTCACTACCACAAATAATTTTACATGAATTAATGAATGATAAACTTGGATTCGATACCTATACTGTAGATGACCATGTAATTGATTCAGCATTTTTTAAATTTAGAAAAGATGATGTTATAAATAAAAAATGGTGGCAAATCTGGAAGCAAGTGTAGGGTGGGTTAGCCAAAGCGTAACCCACCAAGTTCATAATTCAACGGTAAGTTATGTCTCTTCCTCACTCTCTACAAGAGTTTGAATAAATTAGCCACTCTACGCAGTTGCTGTGCGTATTATTAAAAAGATTGTAATCAAAAATCGGTGCGCGGGGCGCACCCTACGCCCAGTTTTGTAGCAAAGCCAATCTTAGCAATTCAAGAATATTGTCAATTTTAGAGTTTTTTATAAGCCAAGCAAATAAAAACCTGCTAAAACTTGCATTCTTATCAAAGATAGGTATAATAATCAGCCTTAACACCCATAGGCGATTGGCTCAATTGGTAGAGCATCGGTCTCCAAAACCGAGGGTTGTAGGTTCGAGTCCTACATCGCCTGCCATCTATTTTATCCTATCTTTGTTATAGCTATCTCCCAAGCGAGTCCTTTATGAGCAATGAGCAAGATAACCTCGATACAAAGTTATCTGACGCCAAGGCCGTTGCGGGCGGAATGCTATCTAAAGGAAAGCACATCTCAGCATCGAATACCTCAGCTGTAGAAGTGGCGAAGACAGGGTCAGCGAAAGATATTATATTATGGCTACTGGCTATTGTTGCACTGATTTGTGCAACCTTTGCTAATCAGTATTTACCTGGCGTTTGGCAACCTGCCAATGATGTTTGGGTACGTATTGGTATTATTGTAGCACTAGCAGTATTTGCACTTATTTGTTTGGCAATGACCCATCAAGGTAGTGCGTTTAAAACGTTATTGACAGACGCTGGGGTAGAGTTACGCCGCGTCACTTGGCCGACCAAAGATGAGACCTTTCAATACACATGGCAAACCATTGTCGTGATCGCGATTGTTGGGTTTTTCATATGGCTATTAGATAACTTTTTTAACTGGTTTGTTGGTTTGTTTATTGGTTAAAGCAAGCGTATTAGCTATTTTAACTACCGTTATCAGTATAACGGTTTATTTTTAACTTAAAGATCAGGAGCGTGATATGCGTTGGTATATTGTCCAAGCGTTTTCAGGATATGAAAAACAAGTACAACGTTCATTAACTGATCGTATTAACCGTAGCGACTTTGCGGATTCTTTTGGTGATGTCTTAGTACCTACCGAAGAAGTCGTCGAGATGCGTGATGGTAAAAAGCGTAAGAGTGAGCGTAAGTTTTTTCCAGGATACGTATTGATCCAAATGGAAATGAACGATAGCACTTGGCATATTGTTAATGAATGCCCGCGTATTATGGGCTTTATTGGTGGTACGGCTGAAACACCTGCACCTATCACCCAAGTAGAAGCCGACCGCATCTTAAATCGTCTGAATCAAGCTGAGACCAATCCGCGTCCTAAGACTCTATTTGAGCCAGGCGAAGAGCTATTGGTCATCGATGGTCCCTTTACTGACTTTAAAGGTATGGTCGAAAAAGTGGATTACGAAAAGTCTAAACTGCAACTGACGGTAAACGTATTCAATCGACCGACTCAGGTTGAGCTTGAATTTAGTAAAGTTGAAAAAATAGATTAAACAGTTAAGAAACGAGTTTCAAGAAGTAAGTTTTTAAGTAATAGAATTTAAGTTGTTCTAGCAGTTACATTAACAGGGGAGCTGTTGTTTTTCATTGTCTAGTTACTAGAAATGGTGAAAAACTGGCGCTATCACCCATATAGGAGAAAATCATGGCTAAGAAGATTGATGGTTACATCAAACTGCAAGTCCCAGCAGGTAAAGCGAATCCTTCACCACCTATTGGTCCAGCTTTGGGTCAAAAAGGCGTGAACATAATGGCGTTCTGTAAAGAATTTAACGCTGCGACCGCAAGCCAAGAGCCAGGTTTGCCGATCCCGACTGAAATCACGGTTTATAGTGATAAGTCTTTTACCTTTATCATGAAGTCGCCACCAGCAGCGTTTTTACTGCGTAAAGCGGCAGGCATCGCTAAAGGTTCTGGTACGCCAAATACCGCTAAAGTCGGTAAAGTGACGCGTGCTCAGTTAGAAGAAATTGTAAAGACTAAAGATGCAGATTTAACCGCTGCTGATTTAGATGCTGCTGTTCGTACCGTTGCTGGTACTGCCCGTTCGATGGGTATTACCGTGGAGGGTGTGTAAATGAGTAAGCTAACCAAACGTCAAAAAGAAATCAATAGCCGTGTGGATAACGATAAGCAATACACTATTGAAGAAGCCGTACAGATCTTAAATGATTTGCCAACGCTTAAGTTCAAAGAGTCTATCGATATTGCGATTAACTTGGGTGTTGATCCACGTAAATCTGACCAAGTCGTTCGTGGCGCTACCAACTTACCTGCCGGTACTGGTAAAACCAAACGCGTTGCTGTATTTGCTCAAGGCGCTGCTGCTGAAGCCGCTAAAGAAGCTGGTGCTGACATCGTCGGTATGGATGATCTTGCAGACCAAATCAAAGCGGGTAACATGGACTTTGATGTTGTGATTGCAGCTCCTGATGCTATGCGTGTCGTTGGTCAGTTAGGTACTATCCTAGGTCCACGTGGTCTAATGCCTAACCCTAAAGTCGGTACCGTAACGCCAAACGTTGCAGAAGCTGTGACTAACGCTAAAGCCGGTCAAGCTCAGTACCGTGTCGATAAAGGTGGTATTATCCACGCGACTATCGGTCAAGTTGGCTTTACAGCAGATCAAATCATGCAAAATGCGCAAGCGCTACTTGCTGATCTAAAGCGTGCTAAGCCTGCGACTTCAAAGGGTACTTTTATCAAAAAGATCTCTTTATCTAGTACTATGGGCCCAGGTATCAGTATTGATCCTGTTCCACATCGTATGGCTAAATAATAGTTTACTAATATAGAACAGATTTATTCAAATTAGGTCAGCGTAGCAAAAGCTACGCTGTCTAAGACCGTAGGTAGAGAGCAGTTTGAGGCTGTTAGTTTTGATAGCATTGAGCTGGTTTTGTTAATCGATGACAGATGAAAATCTTAATTGTCCTACGCAGACGGTGACCCACCCAGTTTAAGACTAGAGCCGATAGGGTAGTGTTTTTATTGATACTAATATCAATACTATTCTGTTATTCGACGTCATTCTGATAACGGTGCCGTAATCAGTCGTTACGAGTAGATGCTATTTCGATAGTATTTATAAGTAACGTATCGTATCAAGTCAATCATAGCTTGTGACTTAGGTTACAAGCTATGATTGGTAAGATTAAGGAGTCAACTTATGGCATTAACGCTAGAGCAAAAACAACAAGTTGTGGCTGAAGTGTCTGAAGTTGCTGCTAATGCTTACTCAGCAGTAGCTGCCGAATATCATGGTATTGGTGTTGCAAAGCTTACTAAGCTGCGCGAACAAGCCCGTGATAAAGGTGTGGTTTTGAAAGTGGTAAAAAATACCCTAGCAAAACGCGCTTTTGAAGGCACTAAGTTTGAGTGCATGTCCGACAGCATGACTGGTCCACTACTTTTAGCCTTTTCAATGGAAGATTTGGGATCTGCTGCTAGAGTCGTTTTCGACTTTGGTAAAGAGAACAAAGCTTTAGAAGCTAAATTAGTATCAGTCGGCGGTGTGGTTTATGGTCCAGAAGAGCTAGAGCGCGTATCGAAGCTACCAACTCGCGACGAAGCACTCTCTATCTTGATGGCTACTATGAATGCACCTGTGACTAAGCTTGTCCAAACTATGAACGCTGTTCCTAGTAAGCTGGTTCGCACTGTAGCAGCAATCAAAGACGCACAAGAAGCTGCTTAATTGCTTGTTTTAACGTAAATTTTACAGCGCTGATTGTACTTAAGCCACGCCTTTTATAAATTGTGGCACGCAATCACAACGCTATTAAAATCAATTAATTTTTATCAGATAACGGAGATCTCTCATGGCACTATCTAAAGATGATGTGTTAAACGCAATCGCTGAAATGTCAGTAATGGATATCGTTGAATTAATCAGCGCTATGGAAGAAAAATTCGGCGTAACTGCTGCTGTTGCTGCTGCCCCTGCTGCTGCCGGTCCTGCTGCTGCTGCTGCTGAAGAAAAAGACGAATTTGACGTTATTCTTGCCAGCTTTGGCGAGAAGAAAGTTGGCGTCATTAAAGCAGTACGTGAAGCGACTGGCCTTGGCTTGAAAGAAGCGAAAGATTTGGTTGAAAGTGCTCCAGCACCAATCAAAGAAGGCGCAAACAAAGTTGAAGCTGAAGAGTTGAAAAAGAAACTTGAAGAAGCTGGCGCTACTGTTGAACTAAAATAAGCTGAGCTTATTTTGGATTACAGTTAAGTAGTTGCTATTAGGTAGCTACTTTATGTGATACATAAAAAAGCTGGTAATGCCTTGCATTATCAGCTTTTTTTTATTATAATTGCCAGCTTGACCTTTTGTGTCTGCCAAAAGCTCTTTTATCAGCGGTGGATACCCATCAAAAGGACACACGATAGCTATGCAAGTAAACACAGTGCAAGCAAGCACAGTAGTTTTATTTTTTATATTAAATTAGGCTAAACGTCGTTGGATGTTTGGCATTTTTCCGTGCCCGCATACTTTTCTAATAGCCTTATTTACTCCAATAAACTTATTTATTTTAAAGCGCTTTTGAGCTGTTAAGCCCAGCTATCGCTAATGATGAATGATTTATTACTATTTAGTACTTTAGCATGATTTTACTGTCAGTGTTGAGTTGTGAATATTGATAGGTATACAGCTGACTGTAACTGTTATTGATGAAATTTTTAGAGTACAAGTTTTAAGTTGTATCAAAAGACTATTTGATTTAACCATTGTATATTTTTCAATGAATCTTTATTTTAGCTCTTTAGCACGAGTTAAATAGCAACAAGTATTATCGTTTACGTGGCCTATGCATGGTATTTATGCATATCGGTCACGCTTTTAATTTGTTTCCACGTTACTGTAAGGACTCTCGATGGCATATTCTTATACTGAAAAAAAGCGTATTCGCAAAAGCTTTGCTGAATTGCCTACTGTGATGGACATTCCCTATTTATTGTCTATCCAAGTAGATTCTTATGAGCACTTTTTGCAAGAGCACAAAAAGCCAAAAGCTCGTGAGAATACTGGTTTGCAAGCGGCATACTCCTCTATTTTCCCAATTGAGAGTCACTCTGGTAATGCAGAGCTGCAATTTGTTGAGTACTATTTAGGCACGCCTGAATTTGATGAGCGTGAGTGTATTCTACGTGGCTCAACTTTTGCCGCACCTATGCGCGTCAAGATTCGTCTGATTATTAAAGACAAAGACAGCAAAGACAAAGACAGTAAAGCTGCGGTAAAAGATATCCGTGAGCAAAGTGTTTATATGGGCGAGATGCCATTGATGACCGCTAACGGTACCTTTATTATTAATGGTACTGAGCGTGTTATCGTGTCGCAGCTGCATCGTTCACCTGGTGTATTCTTTGATCACGATAAAGGCAAGTCACATTCAAGTGGTAAGGTGCTTTATAACGCGCGTATTATTCCTTACCGCGGTTCATGGTTAGATTTCGAATTTGATGCAAAAGATTTAGTCTTTGCTCGTATTGACCGTCGCCGTAAATTGCTGGCATCTATTATTTTACGCGCGCTAGGTCTTAGCACAGGTGAGATTTTAGATCTGTTCTTTGACAAAGTCGCTGTATACAAAGGTGAAGAGCAGTTCGAGATTGATCTAGTTGCTGATCGCTTACGTGGTGAGATGGCTCAGTTCGATATCGTTGCGCCTAATGGTGACGTCATCGTTGAGCAAGGCAAACGTATCAATGCGCGTCGTATCCGTCAACTTGAAGAAGCCGGTATGACGCGTATTGCTGTACCTGATGAATACCTCTATGAGCGTATTCTAGCTGAAGATATTATCGTGAACGATGAAGTGATTGCGCGCGCTAATACGCCAATCGACCATGAATTATTGGTTAAATTAAACTCATTTGAAGCCAGCGATTCTATCAAAGAGTTCAGCATCTTGTTCACTAATGATATCGATCAAGGCAGTTATATCGCTGATACATTACGCGCTGATAGCACCTCAAGCCGTGAAGAAGCTTTGATCGAAATTTACAAAGTTATGCGTCCAGGTGAGCCACCAACCGTTGAGACGGCTGAGAAATTATTTGAAAGCATGTTCTTTAACGCCGATCGTTATGATTTATCTAACGTTGGTCGTATGAAGTTTAACCGTCGTTTGGGTCTTGAGTTTGATAATACTGATGATCCAGAGATTCAACGCGAACGTAGTGTATTGACCAATGATGATATCGTCAATGTGCTCAAAGAGCTGATTGAGATTCGTAACGGTCGCGGTGATGTCGATGATATTGACCATTTAGGGAACCGTCGTATTCGTTCGGTCGGCGAGATGGCAGAAAATCAATTCCGTGTTGGTTTAGTACGTGTTGAGCGTGCCGTAAAAGAGCGTTTATCATCAGCAGAATCAGATAACTTGTCGCCACAAGATTTGATCAACTCCAAGCCTGTTGCCGCTGCGGTCAAAGAGTTCTTTGGCTCAAGCCAGTTGTCACAGTTTATGGATCAGAACAACCCATTGTCTGAAGTTACCCATAAACGCCGTGTATCAGCACTAGGGCCAGGTGGTCTAACTCGTGAACGCGCAGGCTTTGAAGTACGTGACGTACATGATACGCATTATGGTCGCGTTTGCCCGATTGAGACTCCAGAGGGTCCAAACATTGGTTTGATCAACTCACTAGCGACTTTTGCCAAAACTAACAGCTTTGGCTTTCTAGAAACGCCTTATCGTCAAGTTGTCGATGGCAAAGTGACTGATGTTATTGAGTACTTATCAGCGATTGAAGAGGTTGGTACTGTCATTGCACAGGCTGACTCACCGATGACTGAAGATGGTGCGCTTTCCGATGAAATGGTCAGTGTCCGTAGCTATGGTGAATTTGTGCGTATGCCACCTGAAAAAGTGACGCATATGGATGTGTCGCCAAGCCAGGTAGTATCGGTTGCAGCGGGTCTTATTCCGTTCCTAGAGCATGATGATGCTAACCGTGCCTTGATGGGCTCGAACATGCAGCGTCAAGCAGTGCCTACATTACGTGCTGATAAGCCGTTAGTCGGTACGGGTATGGAGCGTTACGTTGCACGTGATTCTGGTGTTTGTGTGATCGCTCGTCGTGGTGGCGTGATTGAAGATGTTGATGCCTCACGCATTGTAGTACGTGTTAACGAAGATGAGATGGTCGCAGGTGAAGCGGGTATTGATATCTATAATTTAGTTAAATACACCCGTTCTAACCAAAACACTTGTATCAATCAACGTATTATCGTCAACCAAGGTGATGAAATTGCTTTAGGCGACATCTTAGCTGATGGTCCTTCAACGGATCTTGGTGAGTTGGCATTGGGTCAGAATATCCGTATCGCCTTTATGCCGTGGAATGGCTACAACTTTGAGGATTCAATTCTGTTATCAGAAAAGGTCGTCAAAGAAGATCGCTTTACCACTATTCATATTCAAGAGCTCACTTGTGTGGCTCGTGATACCAAGCTGGGAACAGAGGAAATCACTGCAGATATTCCAAACGTTGGCGAAGCCGCTTTATCAAGTCTTGATGAAGCAGGTATCGTTTATATCGGTGCAGAGGTTGATGCGGGTGACATCTTAGTTGGTAAAGTCACGCCAAAAGGTGAGACCCAATTGACGCCGGAAGAGAAGCTACTGCGGGCCATCTTTGGTGAAAAAGCGGCTGATGTTAAAGACACCTCTTTACGTGTCCCAACGTCGAGCAAAGGTACGGTCATTGACGTACAAGTCTTTACCCGTGATGGCGTTGAAAAAGATGCACGTGCGCGTGCCATCGAAAAGTCTCAGCTCGATAGCTATCGCAAAGATTTAAAAGAAGAGCTACGTATCTTTGAGGCAGCAGCGCGTGGTCGTATCGCAAGCTTGCTTGACGGTCAAAAAGTTAGCGGTGGTTCTGGTCTAAAAGCTGGAACTATCATGCAAGCTGACGACATGAAAGATATGAATTTGGAGACCTTACTTGATATCCAGCCAGTAGAAGAGGATATCTCAGAGCGTCTTACCCAAATCGCTGAGTTCTTAGTCGATAAGCAAAAAGATATCGATAGTAAGTTTGCTGAGAAAAAACGCAAATTAACCGCTGGTGATGATCTGCAACACGGCGTACAAAAAATCGTTAAGGTGTATCTAGCGGTCAAACGTCGTATTCAGCCAGGTGATAAAATGGCGGGTCGTCATGGTAACAAAGGTGTGGTATCACGTATCATGCCTGTTGAAGATATGCCTTATGATGAGCACGGCAACACCGTTGATATCGTACTGAACCCATTGGGTGTACCGTCGCGTATGAACATCGGACAGGTACTAGAGACCCATTTAGGTATGGCGGCTAAAGGCTTAGGCGAGAAGATAGATGGTATGCTTAAAGCCCAAGCTGCGATTAAAGATTTGCGCGATTTCTTAGACCAAATCTATAACAAAGTCGGTGGCGAGCAAGTTGATCTTGATAGCCTAACTGATGACGATATCATGGCGTTAGCTGATAACTTACGCGCAGGTGTGCCTATGGGTACTGCAGTGTTTGATGGTGCTCATGAGCATCAAGTCAAAGACTTGCTTGAGCTTGCTGGTATGGATCGTGATGGTCAGCAAACCTTGTATGATGGTCGTACTGGTCAGAAGTTCGATCGTAAAGTGACCGTTGGCTACATGTATATGCTCAAACTTAACCATTTGGTTGATGACAAAATGCATGCACGTTCAACAGGATCTTATTCACTAGTCACTCAGCAGCCACTCGGTGGTAAAGCACAGTTCGGTGGTCAGCGCTTTGGTGAGATGGAAGTATGGGCACTAGAAGCTTACGGTGCAACTTACACCTTGCAAGAGATGCTAACGGTGAAATCAGATGACGTTGAAGGTCGTACACGCATGTACAAAAACATCGTTGATGGTGAGCAGTACATGGATCCAGGTATGCCTGAATCGTTTAACGTACTGACCAAAGAGATCAAATCTTTGGGTATCAATATAGAGCTAAAACAGACCAACTAATTGATTTTATACAATTGATTAGTTAACTAAGAGCAGTACGCCGCAGTATTATATTGTGCTGCTGCTTTTAGATATTTATCTCAACCCTATTCATTGCCTTCAGTCATTTATCTAGCAATGCCACTGTCATAATAGTGACAACACTAATAGATGATTATAGAGATAACGGAGAAGCAACTTGAAAGATTTACTCGATATCATGCAAAGCCCTACCAGCAATGGTAACCATGAGTTTGACAGTATCCAAATTACTTTAGCCTCGCCTGACGTGATCAAGTCATGGTCGCATGGTGAAGTCAAAAAACCTGAGACGATTAACTATCGTACCTTCAAGCCTGAGCGTGATGGTCTATTCTGTGCCAAAATTTTTGGCCCTGTAAAAGATTTTGAATGCCTCTGTGGCAAGTACAAGCGCCGTAAATTCCAAGGCGTTATCTGTGAAAAATGTGGCGTCGAAGTTACTACTGCAAAAGTGCGTCGTGACCGCATGGGTCATATTGACCTAGCCAGTCCTGTTGCGCATATTTGGTTCTTAAAATCATTACCAAGCCGCATCGGTCTATTGCTAGACATGACGCTTCGCGATATCGAGCGTGTGCTTTATTTTGAAAGCTATATCGTCACTGAACCTGGTTTAACTTCTTTAGAGAAATACCAGCTACTTGACGATGAAGATTATTATCGTGCCCTTGAAGAGTTTGGCGATGAGTTTGTCGCTAAGATGGGTGCAGAAGCGGTTCAAGACTTGCTCAAAGATATCGATCTTGACATCGAGATTGATGAGCTGCGTGAAGTGATTCCGCAAACAGGTTCTGAGACTAAGCTTAAAAAGATGTCTAAGCGTCTTAAGCTATTAGAAGCATTCCGTGATTCTAATAATAAGCCTGAGTGGATGGTAATGAACATCTTACCAGTACTACCACCAGATTTGCGTCCTCTAGTACCACTAGAAGGGGGTCGTTTTGCAACATCAGATCTAAACGACTTGTATCGCCGCGTGATCAACCGTAACAACCGTCTAAAGCGTCTGCTTGAATTAAGCGCCCCTGATATCATTGTACGTAACGAAAAACGTATGTTGCAAGAATCAGTTGATGCGTTGCTTGATAACGGTCGTCGCGGTCGTGCCATTACTGGTAGTAACAAGCGTCCATTGAAATCTTTGGCTGATATGATCAAAGGTAAGCAAGGTCGTTTCCGTCAGAACTTATTGGGTAAGCGTGTCGATTACTCTGGCCGTTCGGTTATCGTTGTAGGTCCAACACTACGTCTACATCAGTGTGGTCTACCAAAGAAAATGGCACTTGAACTATTCAAGCCATTTACTTATAACAAGCTATTGTCTCATGGTTTGGCAACGACGATTAAAGCTGCCAAAAAGATGGTAGAGCGTGAAGAGCCACAAGTGTGGGATATGCTGGCCATGGTTATCCGTGAGCATCCAGTACTGCTTAACCGTGCACCAACGCTTCACCGTTTGGGTCTACAGGCATTTGAGCCAGTACTAATCGAAGGTAAAGCAATTCAGTTGCATCCATTGGTTTGTACCGCGTTTAACGCCGATTTTGATGGTGACCAAATGGCCGTTCACGTGCCATTGACGCTAGAGGCGCAGCTTGAATCGCGTGCCCTTATGATGTCGACCAATAATATCTTGTCACCTGCTAACGGTGATCCGATTATTGTACCGTCACAAGATGTGGTATTGGGTCTTTACTATATCAGCCGCTCATCAGTCAACGTCAAAGGCGAGGGCATGATATTCTCGACGGTTAACGAGGCTCTGCGCGCTATTGGCTCTAATGACTTACATGTCAATGCAAAAATTAAAGTACGCGTAAAAGAAACTGTTTTTGATGCTGATGGTAATGCGACTTATACCGTATCTTTAAAAGATACTGTTGCAGGCCGTTTGCTTATCTGGAACATCATGCCTGAAGGTATGGCGTTTGAAGAGTGTAATCAAGAGATGACTAAGAAAAACATCTCAAAATTGATCAACTCTTGCTATCGTAACCTAGGTGTTAAAGACAGCGTTATGTTCGCTGACCAATTAATGTACTTAGGTTTTGCGCAAGCAACGTTATCAGGGGTGTCTATTTGCCTAGATGATATGGTTATTCCGCCAAGTAAAAAACAAATCATCGGTGTCGCAGAAGCAGAAGTTCGCGAAATCGAAGATCAGTTTGAGCAAGGTTTTGTGACTGCTGGTGAGCGCTATAACAAAGTGGTCGATATCTGGTCACGTACCAATGATAAAGTCGCCAAAGCGATGATGGATAACTTAGCCACTGATAAAGTCATGAACTCAAAAGGTGAAGAGGAAGAGCAAAAATCTTTCAACTCAATCTTTATCATGTCAGACTCTGGTGCTCGTGGTAGTGCCGCGCAGATTCGTCAGTTGGCTGGTATGCGTGGTTTGATGGCAAAACCAGATGGCTCTATTATTGAGACGCCTATTAAAGCTAACTTCCGTGAAGGCTTGACCGTACTTCAGTACTTTATCTCGACTCACGGTGCGCGTAAAGGTCTAGCCGATACCGCATTGAAAACAGCTAACTCAGGCTACTTGACTCGTCGTTTAGTCGATGTGGCACAAGATTTGGTTATCACTAGTGATGATTGTGGTACTGAAGTTGGCTTGCTAATGACCCCGCACATTCAGGGTGGCGAGATCATTGAAAAGCTTGGTGACTTAGTACTAGGTCGTGTCACTTCACGTGATGTCACCTATAACGACGATGCTGATAAAATCCTCATTCCAGCGGGTACTTTAATCGATGAGCATTGGGTTGACGTGCTTGATGATAACGCTATCGATGATATCTGGGTTCGTTCAGTGATTACCTGTGATATCGCACATGGTGTGTGTGCCCAGTGTTATGGCCGTGACCTTGCTCGTGGTCATAAAGTCAACATCGGTGAGTCAGTTGGTGTCATGGCAGCGCAGTCTATCGGTGAGCCAGGTACTCAGCTAACCATGCGTACGTTCCACGTAGGCGGGGCAGCAAGCTCAGCTTCTGTGGACAATAGCATCTCTGTACGTAATGGTGGTCAAGTACATTTTGAGAATATGAAAACGGTTGAGCACGTTGATGGTCACTTAGTTATCGTCTCTCGTTCAGCTGAAATTGCTTTAACTGATGAGTTAGGTCGTGAGCGTGAGCGCTATAAAGTACCTTATGGTTCAAGCGTACTTGTCAAAAACGAAGATCAAGTCGAAGGCGGTCAGACTATCGCTAAGTGGGATCCGCATACGCATCCTATTATCACAGAATTTGCTGGTAAAGCGCGCTTTAGCGATATCACTGATGGTATGACAGCGACGGTGAAAGTTGATGATGCCACTGGTATGAGCTCGTTTGAAATTCTAGCGACTCGTGATCGTTCAAGTAATGCCAAAGACTTGCGTCCCGCTATTATCTTGAATACTGATGCTGGCAAAGAAGTCGTTTACTTCTTACCTGCTGAGACGATTATTCGGGTTAGCGATGGCGAAAAAGTAGCAGCAGGTTCTATCCTAGGCCGTGTACCACAAGCGTCTTCAGGTACTAAAGATATCACAGGTGGTTTGCCACGAGTTGCTGATCTATTCGAAGCACGCCGTCCAAAAGATCATGCCATTATGGCAGAGATGACAGGTGTGGTGAGCTTTGGCAAAGAAACTAAAGGCAAAAACCGCTTCATTATCACTAATGAAGATGGTGAAGTGCATGAAGAGCTGATCCCAAAATGGCGTCAAATCAACGTCTTTGAGAACGAGACGGTAGCACGTGGTGAAGTGATCGCTGATGGTCCACAAAACCCGCATGACATCTTACGTCTAAAAGGTCAAACGGCGCTTGCTGATTATATCGTTAACGAAGTGCAAGATGTTTACCGCCTGCAAGGTGTGAAAATCAACGATAAGCATATCGAAGTCATCATTCGTCAGATGTTGCGTAAAGTTGAGATTACCGATGCTGGTGACTCTAGTCACTTTAAAGGCGATCAGGTTGAGTATGTTGATATCAGAGCGCTTAATGCTAAGCTCGAGGCGGAAGATAAGTTCCCAGTACAATACGAGCGTCAATTGCTAGGTATCACCAAAGCGAGTTTGGCTACTGAAAGCTTTATCTCAGCAGCTTCCTTCCAAGAAACCACACGCGTGCTAACAGCCGCTGCGGTAACAGGTAAGGTTGATGAGCTACGCGGTTTGAAAGAAAACGTGGTAGTCGGTCGTTTGATCCCAGCAGGTACAGGTTTGGCTTATCATAAAGCTCGTAAAGATAAAGCCGATCAAAAACTGCAAGATAAAGACTTAAACGCCTCTTTTGATAGTGCTGCGTTTGATATGAATACTGCGACAGGTGATAATAAAGACTTTGCCAGCTTTGATGAAGCCTTTGCTCAAGAGCTTAATCAAGATAATTAATATTTTGCTTTAGCTACAATACTTCAATAATAAAAAAGCCAGCTACATGAACTGACCCCCATAAGTTGGACACAACTTTTGGGGGTTATTTTATGCGTTACGATCTAGACTTTAAGATCAAAGTCATAGCATACTACAAGCAAGGACATAGCCAAGGTGCTACAGGTGAGAAGTTTGGTGTGAATCCACGGTTTGTAAGTAAATGGACTGAACAATATCAACATAGTGGTATAGACGCCATCAAACCTAAAACCCGTAAAACTAAATACAGTAGCGACTTTAAGAATAAAGTAATAACTGTGATGTTAGCAGAAGGATTGAGCCAATCTGAAACGGCACTTAAGTTTCATATCAGCTCACCTGCTCTTATTAGCCACTGGTATAAAGCTTATCGGCTCTACGGTATGTCTGGACTCACATCCAAATATAAGGATAGTATCGCTATGAAGCCACCTATCATAGACAAACCCGATGATGAAAAGACCCCAGCAGAGCTCAAACGTGAAAACGCATATCTGCGTGCGGAGAATGCTTATTTAAAAAAGCTCGATGCCTTGCTTCGGGAAAGGGAGAAAGCTACGACAAAGCAAGGCTCATCGAAGAATTAAGGGATCAGCACTCGTTATCTGAGCTACTTACCATAGCAAAGCTTGCAAGGAGTAGTTTCTACTACCATAGAGCGAGTCTTAGTAGTAAAGATAAGTACGCCACTCTTAAACAGCGTATCACTGATATTTATCATCACCACAAAGGCCGATATGGCTATCGGCGCATAACCCAAGCACTTAAGAACGAAGATCTAAAATACAATCATAAGCTGATTGCCAGACTTATGAGTGAGCTTAAATTGACTGCAAGGATTAGAAGGCAGAAATATCGATCCTATAAAGGACAATGCGGCGTCATAGCTGAGAATAGAGTCAAGCGTAAGTTTAGAGCGAAAGCACCCAATCGCAGATGGTTCACTGATATCACTGAGTTTAAGGTAGGCGAGGATAAGCTGTACCTGTCACCGATACTCGATTGCTATAACAATGAGATCATCAGTTATCAAGTTTCAAGACGACCCGTATATGATGTAGTGAAACAAATGCTTGAGCGCGCGGTTAAAAACATATCATCAAAGCGCAAGTGTAAAGAGGAGCTAACGCTGCATTCAGATCAAGGCTGGCATTATCAGATGAAACCGTTTGCCAAAACGCTCAAAGATAATAATATTAAGCAAAGTATGAGCCGAAAAGGGAATTGCTTAGACAATGCACTAATGGAAGGCTTCTTTGGGACGCTAAAGTGTGAGACTATCTACATTGAGAAGCCTAAAACTATTGAAGCATTAGAAAAACAGATTCACCGATTTATGCATTATTATAATCATGAAAGAATTCAGCTTAAACTAAAAGGACTGAGTCCTGTGCAATACAGAACTCAGTCCTTGATTCAAACTTAAACTGTCCAAGTTTAGGGGGTCAGTTCACATAGCTGGCTTTTTTACCTTTCAAAATCGAGGTATTTTGCGAGAAACGTAGAGTAAAAAATAGTACACTAAGATTTGTAATCGATTTTATAACCAAGAAGAATAGCTAATCACTTATAAGGATAATAAACCCATGGCAGGCAAAACTCGTGTTGCTAAATATCAAGCAGATCGTACCAATCAAAAGCTATATTTTTGTAGGCTGGCCTGTCAAGCCGCAGGTGATAGTGTTGATAAGCAGCTTTATCAAGCGCATTGTGAGACGGCTATTTTTCACTTATACGGGACTTATTTAGCTTTTTTACAAGAATTGGGTCACTTTTATGGCCTAACTATTGCTCAGCCAGCTTTAATAGATATTGAACAAGCACTGAGTGTGCGCACACAAGTCTCACCAGAAATACAACGTCTACAACAATTGCAGCAGCAAGGATTTTTGGCTAATGTTGAACGTGCTTATCAGCGCTGCCTATATGCAGTGCAGCCTGATGAGCTCGCTACGCAGCCTGTCGCTAATACAGAGAATGAACCACGAGATCTGATTGTAAACGTAGTGACATTATCAAATCAATGGCTACCTGATGATGCCACTATTCGTGAATGGCGTCAGCAGTTTTTAGTGCTTATTGATCAGCTGCGAGCAGGGATGGTAGAGTTTTAATAGGTTATTTATATATCAATAGTAGGCTATATGGGCTTTATCTAAAATAAAAAAGGGTGCATTCATTAAATGAGTGCACCCTTTTTTATTAGCAACACGCCCTATTATTCAGGCATAGGAGGCAATTGTGATACTGGTGTTGCTGCTAAACGATTTGGCGTTGCTCTATCAGAGCGCTGAGTAGGTAGGACGCTATTTTCTATGGCCACCTCACTATCCTCAGTATTTATCTCAGGCTCTGGCGGCTTGCGCTGTTGGGTTTTAGGTTTGATTGGTTTAGTAGAGGTGTTAGTAGTACCTTCTTCCTCATCACCACTGGTGGTTACTACACCATCATCAGTCATCTCAATAACACGCTGTTTTTGCTTTTTAGACTTTGACTTATTGCTGGTAGATACCCATTGACGAGGGGTGTCTTTCAGTTGCGCGCGCATAAAGTCCACCCAAACGGGCAGGGCTGCTACACCGCCATATTCGCGTCGACCTAGCGTTGATGGCTGATCGAAACCCATCCATACAATGGTAGCGTTGGTCGGATGAAAGCCTGCAAACCAAGCATCTTTAGCTTCATTGGTAGTACCTGTTTTACCGCCGATATCATCACGGCCGAGAGAGCGAGCTCGAACCGCAGTACCGCGCTGTACCACATCACGTAAGATATTCGCCATCTCAAAAGCAACCCTTGGTTGTAGAATACGTGGTGCTTGAGTCGCTGTAACATACTGTATTACTGGTGCTTTGAGACGATCAGCATCAGGAGTCGCATTATAAATACTTAAATCGATAGGTTTGACTGTTGTAGGCTCCGTCGTTGTGTCTGTTGTGCTTTCTGTGCCTTCTAAATTATTTTCGTCTGTTGTGCCATCATTTTTGGCAGCTATTTCTTCATCTGTTTTATTATAGTTCTCTACGAGTTCAAGGTTTGCTTCTTCAAGCTGCTCATTAAAGCATAAGGCACAAGCTCGTTGTGGGTTGGCTTGAAACAGTAGCTTATTATCGTAATTATATATCTGCTCAATAAAGTAGGGCTGAACACGATGTCCACCGTTAGCAAAGGTGGCGTAGGCAGTAGCCATCTGCAAAGTAGTGGCTTGACCTGCACCAAGCGCGAGCGACAAAGTAGTCGGTAGTTTTTCTTTGTCTAAACCGAATTGATCTAGCAGATTACGGGCATCTGAGATACCTATAGCTTGCAATAGACGAATAGAAACTAAGTTGCGTGATAAATAAAGCCCACGGCGTAAAGTGATATCGCCCAAAAAGCGCCCATCTGAGTTTTTGGGTTTCCAATCGCCCACTTGGATAGGTTGATCAGAGACTATACTGTCAGGACGGTAGCCTTTTTCTAAAGCTGCGGTATAGACTAAAGGCTTAATAGTCGAGCCAGGCTGACGCCAACCTTGTACCGCACGGTTGAATTTACTGTGATTAAAATCAAATCCACCCACTAGAGCGTTAACCGCACCTGTTTCAGGATCTAAGGAGACTAAGCTGCCTTGTACGTCAGGTATTTGCGCCAATTGCCAATTACCGCTATCGGTTGGAACCAGACGAATAATATCGTCTTCATTAACGATTTGCGCCGCGTTGCTTGGCGAATTGCCAAAGCGATCGGCAGAGATGTATTTACGTGCCCAGCGCATACCTGACCAGTTAACGGTGACAGTCTCGCCAGACAACATGAGCGCATCGAAGCTTCGAGAACTGACCTTAGTAACTTTAGCAGGCGACATATTGCTGTAACGACTGAAGTTCTCTAATGGTTCATCGTTCGCTTCGGCTCCACGCCAGCCATGACGATGATCATAATCAATTAAACCTTTTAACACCGCTTTTTCTGCATCTATTTGTGCTTGACTATCAACCGTAAGACGCACCCGCCACCCGCCATTAACAACCTGTTCACCATAGCGACTAACCAAAGCATACCGTGTCATCTCTGCCAAATAAGGCATATTGACATCGAGCTTTTCTTGATAAAGATTGAGGTTAATAGGCGAGCTTACGGCTTCATCACGTTGAGCTTTATTAATATAGTTCAGCTCATACATCCGACCAATAATCCAGTTGCGTCGAGTAAGTGCTCGACTTGGGTTCGCTACTGGATTATACTTCGATGGCGCTTTTGGCAGGCCTGCTAGCATTGCCATTTCAGCGATATTAAGATTATCTAGAGATTTACTATAGTATTTTCTAGCGGCTGCACGAATGCCGTAAGCGCCCTCACCTAAATAAATTTTGTTGACATATAAGGTTAGAATCTCATCCTTACTGAGCTCATCCTCCATTTTTCGTGCCAAAAACAGCTCAGTCAATTTTCGGTTTAAAGTACGCTCAGAGCTTAAAAAGTAGTTTTTTGCAACTTGCATAGTGATAGTAGAACCACCTGTTTGACCTTCATCATCAGTGACCACTTCGGTGACGGCTCGTCCAAGACCTTTTATACTGATACCACTATGTTGAAAAAACGAAGCGTCTTCGGCTGCTAGAAAAGCATTAGTCAGATTTTCTGGAATTTCATCATATTTAACAGGTAAAGATAAACGATTGCCGTACTGGCCGATTAATTTATCATCGCTACTATAGATCTGTAACGGCATCTCTAGGCTGGCTGTCTTAATCTCTTGCAAGCTTGGCAGGGTGGGCGATAGGTACATTGCCATACCATAAAAACCGATAGGTACAGCCAGTGTCAAGATGACCGCTAACGCAAGACAGGCAATAAAAAGCCCTACGAAAAAGCGGAGAAGACGAGCAGAGGCATTTTTTGTGGTCATAAGAAGACTTATCGGTTAAATTTTGCTATAAATACTTTATTATACCTTGAACAAAATGTCTAAGGCATAATAAATGTGTAAATTACTTTCCGCCCATCTATATTCGCTTGATAGTAAGAGTTAAGTAAAGTATTGTAGTCGAATGTCACGAACAACTGTCAGAACGTAAATTTTATATAAGGTGTAGAATTTGTGAGGCTATTCTCTTCTAAGAGTCGACATCTAATAGGACTGGACATTAGTTCTACTTCTGTAAAGATGGTAAATATCCAACGTCAGCAAGGCCTTTTTCACCTGAAGTCTTATGCAGTAGAAGCATTACCTGTGGGCGCAGTCGTTGATAAAATAATTGTTGATACTGAAATTGTAGGTGAGTCGGTTGCTAGAGTAGTTAAACGTGGTCAAGTAGCAGGTAGTTTGGCTGCAACCTCTGTTGCAGGCTCAGCAGTTATTACTAAGATTATTGATATGGATGTCGCGCTTACCGATGTTGAGCGTGAAGCACAAATACGGCTAGATGCTGATCAGTATATTCCTTACCCCTTGGAAGAGGTGAATCTAGATTTTGAAGTGCTTGGTTCCTCAATAGTTGATGACAAATTAGTACAAGTGCTGCTTGCCGCCTCACGCTCAGAAAACGTTGATCAACGTGTTGATGCACTAGCCTTTGGTGGTCTTGATACCAAAATTATGGATATTGAGTCGCATGCCATAGAGCGGGCTTTTGGTCTCATGGTAGACAGCTTACCAGGTATACCTGAATTGGTGGCTCTGATCGATATTGGCCATAATCAGACGACTTTATATATTGCCAAAAATGGCGAGTTTGTCTATAGCCGTGAGCAGTTATTTGGTGGTATGCAGCTGACGGAGGCTATTCAAAATCGCTACGGCTTATCGTTTGAAGAGGCAACTATCAATAAGCGTGAGCACACTTTACCAGATGATTATTACCTAGAGATTCTAACGCCATTTATGGAAAACGTTATTCAACAGATAAACCGTTCGCTACAGTTTTACTTCTCTTCTAGTCAATATAATAATGTAGATCACGTCGTGCTTGCAGGGGGTAGTAGCTCTATTCCTGGGTTATATGGCATGGTACAACAAAGACTTGGTGTACCCGTGAGTGTTGCCAATCCTTTTATTAATATGACCATAGATCCCTTTATAGACAGCGAGCAGCTGGCTGTTGATGCTCCAAGTTTGATGGCAGCATGTGGTCTGTCTTTAAGGAGCTTTGACTGATGCCAACTATTAATCTATTGCCATGGCGTGCTGAGGAGCGCCTGCGTCGCAACAAAGAGTTCATTACTTTAGTAGCGGCAGTCACGCTATTAGCTTTAATAGCAGCACTGGCAACTTGGAGCTATTTCAATAATGAGCTTGAAGAGCAGCGCGATGCTAATGCGCTAATCACCCAAGAGAATAATCGCTTAGATGCCGCTCTAGTTGAGATCGACAGTTTGGAGCAACGCCGCGCGGATATTATTTCGCGTATGTCGGTTATTCAGGATTTGCAGGGTCGTCGTCCAGTGCCTGTACGCCTATGGGATGATATCGCTAAGGCTATTCCACCCGCACTGTATCTGAATAATTTAAAACGCGAAGGCGATTTGATTACCTTAACAGGGTTGGCTGATAATCCTAACGTAGTATCAAGCTTGATTCGTAATTTGGATAGTAGCAGTTGGATGGGCAACTCAGCGGTACGTAATATTCAGCAAAACATCACCGCTTATCAACCCACACCTGAGCTTAATACTACGGTGACGACCGGCGAGGCGCCTCGACCTGTCTATCCTGAAGACAGTTATGTGCAGTTTGTGATCACCACTCAAGCACAGTCTGTAAGCTCTGCACCAGTCTCAACTGCAACCGTTACCGCTGAAACTGGAGGTAACCCATGAAGCTTACCCGCAAAAAGTTACGATTAAAAAAACAAAATAATAGTGGCGCAAAGCCTGTAAGCCCCGGCTTTAATTTTACAGATTTCCGTCGTAGCTTTGAGTCCTTAGATACTGAAAACTACGGTAGCTGGCCTGTTGCTGTCAAAGTCACAGTGTTAGTGTTTATTGTGGCTTTTATTGCAGCCTTAGCTTGGGCATTACCTATTAGTAATAAAATAGATGAGATTAAAGCGTCGGAGAGTGAACAGCAAGTATTACTGGATAGTTATCGAAAAAAAGAATCACGCGCACGCCACCTGCAAGCCTATAAAATTCAAGTGGCTCAAATGGAGATAGAGTTCAAAACCCTATTAGATCAACTGCCTAAAGAGACTCGGGTATCAGAGCTAGTAGAGGGCATTAATATGACGGGTGTCGGGAGTAATATTCGCTTTCAGGATATCTCTGTTGAGCCTGAAATTGAAAATGAGTTCTTTATTGAACAGCCGATTCGAATTGCCGCTTTAGGTGAGTATCATCAGTTCGGTAGCTTCTTGAGTGGACTTGCCGCTTTGCCCCGTATTATTACGATGCACGATTTTGAGGTTAGTAATCCGCAGCCGACTTTAGAGGCTATTCCTGAGCTAAACTTAGTACTACAAACCAAAACTTATCGCTCAAAAGAAATAGTGGAAAAAGACCCAGCTGATGTGGCTGAGGAGAGCAACTAATGAAACTTAAGCAACTAGATATTAGGCAATGCTGTACTAGTATAAAGCAAGCACCTATGTTGACCGCGCTAAGCATTATAGTGTTAGGGATGACAGGTTGTAGTGACCGTGTCGGTATGGCTGCGCAAGCGATGGATAATATTCGCAATGAGATGTCTCAGCCTATTGAACCGCCACCACCACCGCAGTTGGTTGAGGATTTTGTCTATGGCGCTAACTTGCTACGTAGCCCATTTCTACCCCCAAGCCTAGTTAATGTGCAGGGTGCTACTACGGCTATTGATGGTATACGTCCTGATGTCACTCGTGTCAAAGAGCCTTTGGAGCAGTATGAGCTGGCGCAAATGACCTTTCGTGGAGTACTGGTATCTCCTGAGGGTCAGCAATATGCGCTCATACAGCGTCCTGATGGCTCCGTTGCCAACGTTAAAGTTGGGGATTATATTGGCTTGAACGATGGTCGCATTGTTGAGATTACGCCAACCCAGATTAATTTGATTGAAATTGTGCCTGATAGCCGTGCTGGATTTGTTGAAAAACCACAGTCGCTGGTTTCTCCTATAAACTAAGTAGGCGTTTTTTTTGAGGAATGAATAATGACATCACGCAATACTAAGGTAAAGAGCATGAGTAACCGCGTATCCACGAGCTTTGCGATCTCTACCTGTAGCTTTGTCATGCCAGTACTGGCAGTCAGCATGATGGCGATCAGCAGTAATATTTATGCTGAGCCGCGTATTAACAGCGTATCAGTGGTACAAACAGCGCCTACAGTGACTCAGTTACGTCTAGGCTTTGGCGAAGCGCCTGTTTTGCCAGCTGCTTATCAGTTGGATGATCCTAGTCGTTTAGTATTAGACTTTGAGCAAGTACAAAACGGTCTTGCCAGCCGCTTTACCGATTATAATATTGGCATGGTTAACGAGATTACAACGCTTAATAATGACAGTACCACAAGGATGATTGTGGGCCTAAAGCAAACCGGTAACTATACAACTGTCGTAAGTGGTAATGATTTATTGTTAACTATTACCGAGCCTAATCAAGCCGTAGCGATTGTAGATCCTATTAGGACTGTAATACCTGTGAATACGGTAACACCTGTCCGCGGAGTTGATACTCTAGTAACCAATCCTGTTGTCACCCCTATTATTGAGACTAGCGTTGAGGTCGTGCCTAGTACGCCTATTATTGCTGGCACTACTACTAACAACACTCAAGTACGAGTCAATGCTAATACCGTACCCGCTGATACGATGATCGTGCGAGTCAACCCGTTACTAGACCCTAGGCTTGCCGCTACTCAAGTTGCCCAGCAGTACAGCTATGATGGTCTAAGCGCACTCAATTTTGCAGCAGGCGGTGATGGTGGTGGTAATATTAGTATTGCTTTAGTCAATGAAGCCATTCCTATCGATGTACAGCGTCAAGGTAATAAGCTGATCGTACGTATGACTGGTAGTACTGTCCCAAGAAATTTGCTACGACGTCTTAATGTCAATAGCGGTCTAGTGGCGGGTATTGATACCAAAAACCAAGGTCAAAATGGTGTTATCACCATTAATATGAACAGTGATTATGAGTATCAAGCGTATCAATCAGGCAATCAGCTTAATATAACTATCAGTAAACCTGAATTATTGACTGAGCCTACGCTTGAGGAAAAAGTTTATACTGGCGAAGCGCTATCTATGGAGTTCCAAGACGTTGAGATTCGTAGTGTGCTCGATATTTTAGCCCAGTTCACTAATATGAACGTTGTCGCAAGTGACTCAGTTGCTGGTAATATTACTTTGCGTCTGATTAACGTCCCTTGGGATCAAGCACTAGATATTATCCTCAAAAGTAAAAATCTGGGCAAGCGTGAAAACGGTAATGTGATCTTAGTTGCCCCTGCAACTGAGCTTGCTGAACAAGAAGCACAGGAGCTGGCGGCGCAACAAGCTGTCGAAGCCTTTTCACCACTTAGAACAGAATACATTCGTCTAAGCTATGCCCGCGCTGAGGATGTGCTAACGTTGATCTCAGATGGTAGTGGCCCCTCTGGTAATGGTGGCTTTGGTGGTACTAATAACAACTTAGGTAATCAGGATAATAATACTTTATTATCTAATCGTGGCACAGTAACTATTGATAAGCGTACCAATACTTTAATTATTCAAGATGTCGCTGATAGTATCGAAAACATTCGTAAGCTCATAGGCAAGATCGACATTCCAGTACGTCAGGTGATGATTGAAGCCCGTATCGTAAGTGCTACAGACACCTTTAGTAAAGAGATCGGCGTTAGCTGGGGCATATTATCAAATGGTGCGGCTAATAACCGTAACTTGCTAGTTGGTGGCAGTCAGCAGACGCTTGCCGATCTTAAAGATTTCGATATTGAGACGACCACAGTTAATGGTCAAACGGTCTCTTATCCCTCTTATAACATCAGTCGTCCTGACAACTTAAACGTTGATCTAGGCGTCAGTAACCCTGCTGGTAGTATTGCTTTTGGTTTACTTGGTATCTCAGACTTGATGTTAGATCTTGAGCTCTCAGCCCTGCAAGCCGATAATCGCGGTGAAGTCATCTCAACACCGAAGATTTTGACTGCCGATAAACAAACGGCAAAAGTCTCATCAGGTACACAGATACCTTATCAAGAGGCGGCTGCCAGTGGGGCTACGACGACTAGCTTTAGAGAGGCTGCTTTAAGTCTTGAGGCCACACCAAATATTACCCCTGATGGCAAAATTGGTCTGCAACTCTTGATTACTAATGGCACGCCAACCATTATTAATAATCAGGTTGCCATCTCTGAGGACTCCATATCAACCAATGTCATTGTTGAAGATGGGCAAACTATTGTATTGGGCGGTGTATTCAAAAACCGTACTAATAACGGTGTAGATAAAGTCCCGTTCTTAGGTGACTTGCCTTATATTGGTCGTGCTTTCCGCCGTGATGTACGCAGCAATAATAAAGAAGAGCTACTGATCTTCATTACCACTAGATTAGTCAACGATGGCATAAGCCGTTTAGAATAAACTAGCTATAAAGTGACATAACGAAGCAAGCTTAATGGCTTGTTTTTTTATGGGACATTTTTATAAAATATAGATGGGCTTGAGGTGTAATAGCGATTTTTATCGTGAGTAAGCTTTTATCGCGTACAGGTTTTTATCGTGAATAGTGAATTACATCACTAGCCAGAATATTACTGACGTTGTATCATAGCTAATTTATCTGAGTGAGTATTATGTTGGAGGAACTACCTTCGGTATTTTTAGTAGGGCCGATGGGATCGGGGAAAACGACGATAGGTCGACTGCTTGCCAAACAGCTGAGCCGCGAGTTTGTAGATAGTGACTGGTATATCGAATCGCAGACAGGCGCTGATATTGCTTGGATATTTGCTAAAGAAGGCGAAGCTGGATTTAGAATGCGCGAGACTCGAGCTATCGATGAGCTAACGCGATACAATCAAATTGTCCTTGCAACGGGCGGCGGCGCTGTTATATCTGCGGACAACAGAAAGTTTTTGCGTGAGCGCGGTATAGTCGTGTACTTAAATGCCTCAGTCGATGTGCAGATGATACGTACTGCAAAAGATAAGTCGCGACCGCTATTACAACAGCCTAATCCTCGCCAAATACTACAAGATCTCTACCTAATACGTGATCCCTTATACCGGCAAATCGCGCATATCATTATGCCTACAGGTCATACTTATCCACGCCATATGGTCAATCAATTATTGCGGCAGCTGGAGATTTTTTTCAGTGAAAATGCCGCTGAAGTTTTAGCCTCTATTGCCGATGCTAAGGCTGGTATAAATACAGACATAGATACCAATATTGACAATAGTATCAATATTGGTTTTGTGTCAAAAAAATAGTAAGGTAAATATTTACCTTTGCAGACAATAGAATACTAGGAGTATAACATGAGCCCCAATTTGGTTGATGATAGCTTAAGTGTACATACTCAAAGTCATGATTACCCGATAGTCATCACTGCGCAAAACGCTACGGCTATAGGCGACATGGCAGCGCAAATCACTCCTTTTATTAGCGCTGGGCAAGTATTGATCGTCACTAACGATACGGTAGCGCCACTATATCTAGCTAGACTGCAAGCACAGCTAGAGGCTCAGTTTACAGTTGCAGTCTGTATTTTGCCTGATGGCGAGCAGTATAAGAATCAGTCCAGCATCGATAAAATATACGATGTGCTTATGGCGCAGCACTTCAATCGTGATGTAACCTTGATCGCACTTGGTGGTGGAGTGATCGGCGATATGACGGGTTTTGCGGCCGCCAGCTTTATGCGCGGGGTCAATTTTATCCAAATACCAACGACGTTATTATCGCAAGTAGATTCAAGCGTCGGTGGTAAAACAGGTATCAATCACCGCCAAGGCAAAAACATGATTGGTGCATTTTGGCAGCCGCAGATGGTGCTGGCAGATATGAATACTTTGCAAACTTTGCCAGCCCGCGAGCTCTCGGCAGGGCTAGCTGAGGTGATTAAGTACGCGCTTATTATGGATATTGAGTTTTTGAGCTGGCTTGAGGATAATCTGCCAGCGATGATGGCGCTAGATTTGGAAGTATTAGCTATAGCGGTAAAGCGCTGCTGCCAGTATAAAGCCGACATCGTCGCGCAAGATGAGCGCGAATCGGGGATAAGAGCCATATTGAACTTTGGTCATACCTTTGGTCATGTCATTGAGACCCATGAGGGCTATGGCAAGTGGTTACATGGTGAGGCGGTGGCAGCAGGTATGGTGCAAGCTGCTCAACTATCACATAAGCTTGGCTGGATAAGCGATGCAGATGTAGCACGGGTCAAGCGAGTATTGATCTTGGCCAATCTACCGATTACACCACCGCCTATAGCACTAGAGACTGCGCTTAGCCTGATGGGGCATGATAAAAAAGTCAAACAAGGACAAATCCGTCTTATTTTGTTAAAATCACTAGGTAAAGCGATATTGACTACTGACTTCGATAATCAACTGCTTACTGACGTATTGTCGCAACAGCATTAATGAATGCTGGCTTATAATGAAGCTATTTTAAAGTTGCCTTTTATACCTTTTCAAGGAAATTCTCATGGCGCACTCGAGCTCAACGACTCGCTCTAATAGTAAGTCATATCGTCGCCAAGCATTAATTTGGTTGATGGTGACATTACTACTAGGAGTGGTAACTGCTTTGGTTTGGATGGCCAGCCAAACGCCTGCAATTGGTGCCAAGATTGAAAACGCGCCTATCGCCACGCCGCAAGTCACCGCCAGCGAGCTTGAGCAAACGCTATCTATTGAGTCATTACACGAGCTTGATGCTGATGTACAACCGATTAACTTCGAAGATACCGTACGTGATCTACGCAATTATCCTGATGAGTTCAAAGACAAAGGCTACTTGCTTGCCAATAAAGGTAAATGGACCGTGCAAGTGATGAATGTGGCTGAGAACGATGTCATCGTCAGCTATTTAGAAGGGCGCAAAGATCGCAAGAAATTTGCCTATTTTCGCTATCGTGATGAGGACAATAAGATACGTTATATGCTCACGTATGGTCTCATGAGTAGTCCACAAGAGGCGGTAGGTGGCGCAAAGCTGATAGATTTTGGCCTGCCTGCTGATGTACGGGTATTACCTGAAGAGGTCAATCGTTACGTCAGTATCATAGACAATTATGAGCGTCCGCAGCCTATCAAGGATCTGAGCACTAAACGCACCCGATCCGTCAAGCTCAAGCCTACAAAGCGTGAAGTGCCCGTTCGTCAAAGAGCGCCCGTCATTGTTAAGGACAACAGCGATGACAGTGCTACTACTGCCAGCCAAACATCTACTAATAATAGTAATAACAACAATAATAATGCGGAAAGTATTCGCCAGTCAAACGACAATTCGGAGACTTTAACCGTCAATGAAGAGCGCATCTTATCATCTGAAGACGATGTGCCGCCTGCTAAGCAAGAGGTGAAAAAACCGCCAGTAGTTGCCACACCCAAACCGCCAAGCTCAGCGACTAACCCGAGTAAACCGCAAGAGAGTAGTCCTAAAAAGCCAGTAGCAAATACGGATAAAGCCGGTAGCAAAAACAATACTGATAGCATGAAAGAGCTAATAGAGGAGAAAAGTGAGTAATTCTCTTAATTAGCTGCTATTTATTTATTTTTTATTTATCAATCTTTATTAAAGCTATGGTTAATAGTGATTTTCCATAGCCAAAAATCTCAATCGCTAACTGGTGATTGAGATTTTTTTATACAGCCCCTATCCATCTAATTTTATTTTATAACTAATAGCAAACCCAAGAATACGATTGACACAGCTAAACTCGCTAAACCTATTAAGTATAGTGCTTGCACAAGTTTGCCATGTTACCCTAATCTTGGGACAGAGTATAAAATCAGCACAGTTTATAGAAAAGACTGGATTTTTTTGCTCTCATTCACTAATATAACTTTAGGCGACGCTCTGTATAGTTATCGTAAATTACAGTTAATGTAGCTGTTCTATAATGTTTCGCTATACCCTAACGTTTTTAAGCGCTGTCACTTGCAAACTTGAGTAAAGCTTTTGCATAAGACATCTCTTTTCTTCTCATACCCTTTATTTGGGCCACTGGGACGCTCAAATATGGAGCGTCTAATATCTATATTTAGCGATTGGCAAATAACTGAGTTTTGAGAGTTGACTGCCCATAATCGCCTAGCTTTTGCTGCAATAAGTTCTTACGGCAACAAGCGATTTGTTATATATAAAGGCATAAAATAAGCTATTAATTCTCAAGCCATTGTTGCAAGGTGGTTTATCTCTTAATCAGATGAATAGTTGACAAGTATTTTTGTCAATATAGTAAAATAGCATATCACTGCTCATCTCACCATCTATTAATCCGCTTATTGGAATATTAAGTATTAGCCCGTTCTGCCTGCGTAATAGAGCGTATGATCTGCATTGGATCGTACGCTACTTGCTCATTAAAAAGGATTAGCCATGTCAATGATTTCCTCGCACACTCATCTGGCCACTCCAGATGACTTTTCTGATAACTGTGGTTTTGGTTTAATCGCTCATATTGAGGGACAAGCCAGCCATGACTTAGTCAAAACTGCTATTCACAGCTTGAGCTGTATGACGCATCGTGGCGGTGTCGCCGCTGATGGTAAGACGGGTGACGGCTGTGGTTTACTGCTAGCGACGCCTAAGAGCTTTTTTGCAGCTATTGCCAGCGAGCAGCACCTTGCCATTACTGATAACTTCGCTGTTGGCATGGTATTTGTTAACTTAGATAAAGACCAAGCTGAGCATAGCGAGCAAATCTTAAGTGAGGAAATAATCGCGCAAGATTTGACGGTTGCAGGCTGGCGTGATGTGCCTGTTAACCTCGATATAGTTGGTGAGATCGGGCGTGAGACTTTACCTGGCTTTAAGCAAATATTTGTCAACGCACCAGATGACTTAAATGCTGATGACTTTAACCGTAAGCTATTTATCGCGCGCAAAAAAGCCGAGCAACGTCTGACGAATGATGAACTATTTTATGTTTGTTCATTAAACTGTCAGACCATCATCTACAAAGGTCTGGTGATGCCGTCAGACTTGCCAGCGTTCTTTACGGATTTAAAAGATGAGCGTTTGGCCTCACATATTGTAGTGTTCCATCAACGCTTCTCGACTAACACCTTACCGCGTTGGCCATTAGCTCAGCCATTTCGCTATCTGGCGCATAATGGTGAGTTGAACACGATTACCGGTAACCGCAATTGGGCTGAGGCGCGTACGCCGAAGCTTAAATCCGCTAAACTGCCGAATCTAAGTGAGCTGACACCTCTGGTCAATAGCACCGGTTCAGACTCATCAAGCTTAGATAACATGCTTGAGGTACTGATGTCGGGCGGTATGAGCCTGTTTCATTCGATGTCAATTCTAGTGCCGCCAGCATGGCAAAATGTCGATAGTATGGACATGGATCTGCGCGCGTTTTATGAGTTTTACTCGCAGCATATGGAGGCGTGGGATGGTCCAGCAGGTCTGGTCATTCAAGATGGTCGCTATGCCGTCTGTATGCTCGATCGTAATGGTTTGCGCCCCTCACGTTGGGTCACCACTAAGAACGGTTATATCACGGTAGCCTCTGAAATTGGTGTGTGGGACTATGCGCCAAAAGATGTGCTGGCAAAAGGTCGAGTTGGACCGGGTCAGATGCTAGTGATTGATACTTTGACAGGGCAAGTTATGGATAATAAAACCATAGCAACGCTACTCAAAAAAGCGCATCCGTATCGTAAATGGTTACGTGAGCAGGCTACACGTATTCGTGATGATGAACGCATTGAAGAGCAAATCGCCGCACAGGCGTGTCGTGGAATACCTCTTAAAACATTACAAAAGATGTATCACGTCACTAACGAAGAGCGTACCGAAATCATTCGCCCCAATGCCGAAAACGGTCAAGAGCCCGTCGGCTCGATGGGTGATGATACGCCGATGGCGGTCTTGTCACAGCAAATACGTCATGTTGGTGACTTTTTCCGTCAGCAGTTTGCGCAGGTGACCAATCCACCGATTGATCCGCTACGTGAATCTATCGTCATGTCGCTACAGACTTGTCTTGGTGCGCAGACTAATATATTTGCGCCTACGGCCATGGACGCGCATCGTATTATTTTATCCTCGCCTGTACTATCAGCTAGCAAAATGCAGCAGATTGAGAACCTTGATGATCCTGCCTTTGGGATCGCTCGTATTAACCTAAATTATGATTTAAATTTAGAGTTATCAGAAGCTATTACTACTATTTGCGAGCAAGTGGCTAGCGCTATTCGTGCAGGTCAAACGCTGATCGTACTCTCTGATAAAGACATCAGCGCTGATAAAGTACCTGCCAACGCTATTATGGTTACAGGTGCAGTGCATCATTATCTAATCGCACAGGGCATTCGTACCGATGCTAACTTAATTATTGAGACAGGTCTGGCGCGTGATTCTCATCAAGTAGCGGTGCTAATCGGCTTTGGCGCAACTTGCGTCTATCCTTATTTAGCTTATGACGTTATTGATGACTTAGTCGCTACTGGTGAGCTACTGGGCGATCCGATTCAAGCACGGGTTAACTTCCGTAAGGGCTTGGATAAGGGATTATTAAAAATTCTATCAAAGATGGGCATCTCAACGATCGTCTCTTATCGCGGTGCACAGTTGTTTGAAGCGGTTGGCTTGTCTGAGGAAGTGGTCAATCTTTGCTTTAAGGGTGTGCAAAGTCGGATTAAAGGCGCAACCTTTGCTGATTTAGCAGCAGACCAAGCGCAGCTAGCTGCCAATGCCTATAAACGCCGTATGCCCCTCGATCAAGGTGGATTATTGAAGTTTGTCTTTAATAAAGAATATCATGCCTTTAATCCAGACGTGATTAACAGCTTGCATACCGCCGTACGTACAGGCGACTACGAGAACTATCGTAACTATGCCAATATCGTCAATAGTCGTCCGATTGCAACTTTACGTGATTTGTTAGCGCTTAAGACCGATAATCCTATCGCTGTCGATGACGTCGAAGATATGACCAAGATACTCAAACGCTTTGACTCTGCTGGCATGTCGCTTGGCGCTTTATCTCCTGAAGCGCACGAATCAATCGCTATGGCGATGAATACCATTGGCGGGCGCTCAAACTCAGGTGAGGGCGGGGAAGACCCTGTACGTTACGGCACGCTACGTAACTCTAAAATTAAGCAAGTCGCTTCTGGTCGCTTTGGAGTGACACCTGCTTATCTTCGTTCAGCAGAAGTCATGCAGATTAAAGTTGCACAAGGAGCAAAACCAGGTGAGGGTGGTCAATTGCCAGGTGGTAAGGTCAATGCGTTGATTGCCCGTTTGCGTTACTCAGTACCAGGGGTAACTCTGATTTCACCGCCGCCGCATCATGATATTTACTCTATCGAAGATTTAGCGCAGCTGATTTTTGATCTTAAACAAGTCAATCCTGATGCCCTAGTGTCAGTCAAGCTAGTTTCGCGTCCAGGGGTTGGCACTATCGCTACGGGAGTGGCAAAAGCTTATGCTGATCTGATCACTATTTCAGGCTATGATGGTGGTACAGCAGCATCGCCGTTATCTTCGATTCATCATGCCGGTTCGCCATGGGAGCTTGGACTGGCTGAGACTCATCAGTCGCTACGAGTCAATGGCCTGCGCGATAAAGTACGCGTGCAGACCGATGGTGGCCTCAAAACTGGCCTTGATGTGGTAAAAGCGGCGATCTTAGGAGCTGAGAGCTTCGGCTTCGGTACGACACCGATGATCGCGGTTGGCTGTAAATATTTGCGTATCTGTCATCTCAATAACTGTCCAACAGGGGTTGCCACTCAAAAAGCTGAATTACGCGATGAGCACTATATCGGTGAAGCTGAAATGCTTATTAACTTCTTTAAGTTTGTGGCGACCGAAACTCGTGAATGGCTTGCCGCTTTAGGGGTGCGTAGTATGGAGGAGCTGGTTGGTCGTACTGACCTGCTTGAAGTACTAGAAGGCACTACAGCTAAACAGCAGCATTTGGATTTGTCGCCGCTATTATTTAGTCATCCTGCCGCTAGCGGTAAGCCGCAAACTTGTCAAGTAGAGCGTAATGAGCCGTTCGATAAAGGTCTACTCGCTGAGCAAATGATCAACGATATGGGTCTTAGCATTCGTAAAGGTCAGGGCGGCGACTATAGCTATTCGATTGGCAACTGCGATCGCTCTATCGGTGCGCGTATCTCAGGTGAGATTGCCCAGTTATGGGGTAATCTGGGCATGAGCGATATGCCGATTAATTTGCATCTGACAGGTACTGCAGGTCAAAGTCTAGGCGTTTGGAACGCAGGTGGGCTAAACATTGAGCTTGAGGGCGATGCCAATGACTACGTTGGTAAAGGCATGGCAGGTGGCGAGATTGTCATCTATCCACCAAAGGATTCAAGCTTTGTCGCTCATGAGACCGCTATTATAGGTAATACTTGTCTATACGGCGCTACTGGCGGTAAGCTCTATGCAGCGGGTACCGCAGGTGAGCGTTTCGGGGTAAGAAACTCAGGCGCCCAAGTCGTTGTTGAAGGTACAGGCGATCACTGCTGTGAGTATATGACAGGTGGTATTGTCACTATCCTTGGACGTACAGGCCTTAACTTTGGCGCGGGCATGACGGGCGGCTTCGCTTATGTACTAGATATGGATGGTGACTTCTTTGATCGCTGTAATCATGAGCTGATCGATCTTAATCGTATCTCTAGTGAGCAGACCGAAGAGCATCGTATCTACTTACAGCAGGTGATACAGAACCATGTCGATAAGACTAATAGCGCATGGGGTCAGACCATATTGGCTGATTTTGAGCATTATGTGCGCAAGTTTTATTTGGTTAAACCAAAAGCGGCAAGCATCGTAAATCTATTGAAAACAACGATGGCAGATCCGCAGTAATTTGACCTTTAAAACTGACTATATAAGAGATGACATCATGGCAAAACGCTTAGAGAATAACTATCAGTTTTTAGAAGTACCCAGACTTGAACCGATGAAAAAAGACGTCGTCACTCGTGCTACTGAGTTTGTGGAGATTTATACTCCGCTTGAGAGCGAAGCAGTGGCTAGTCAGTCACATCGCTGCCTTGAGTGCGGTAATCCATATTGTGAATGGAAATGTCCTGTACATAATTACATTCCTAACTGGCTTAAGCTTGCGAGTGAAGGGCAAATATTTCAGGCAGCTGAACTGTGCCACCGTACGAATACTCTGCCTGAGGTTTGCGGACGTGTCTGTCCACAAGATCGTCTATGTGAAGGCGCTTGTACACTGAACGACGGTTTTGGTGCGGTGACTATCGGTAATGTCGAAAAATACATTAACGATACCGCCTTTGCTCTTGGCTGGCGTCCCGATATGTCAGAGGTAGTTTGGACTGATAAAAAAGTCGCGATCATCGGTGCAGGACCCGCAGGTTTAGGCTGCGCCGATATCTTAGTTAGAAATGGTGTCAAGCCAGTACTATTTGATAAGCGACCTGAGATTGGTGGTCTGCTCACCTTTGGTATTCCTGAATTCAAGATGGAAAAAGACGTCATGCGCAATCGCCGTGTCATCTTTGAAGGTATGGGCATGGAGTTCCGTCTTGAGACTGAGATTGGGGTTGATGTGAGTATCGATGAGCTCATGCGCGATTATGATGCGGTATTTATGGGTATGGGCGCTTATACTTATATGCGTGGCGGCTTTGCTGGTGAAGAGCTTGAAGGAGTCCATGACGCGCTAGACTTCCTAATTGCAAACGTCAATCGCTGCAATGACTGGGAAAAAGATCCGACAGAATACGTTGATTTTAAGGGTAAGAAAGTAGTGGTGCTCGGTGGCGGTGATACAGCGATGGACTGTAATCGTACTAGTATTCGCCAAGGTGCTGAGCAAGTGGTTTGTGCTTATCGTCGTGATGAAGAAAATATGCCAGGCTCGCGCCGTGAAGTGGTCAATGCCCGTGAAGAAGGGGTTGAGTTTTTATTCAATCGCCAGCCCATAGAAATCGTTGGCTTAAACGGTAAGGTCAATGCGGTAAAAGTGGTTACTACTCAATTAGGCGCTCCTGATAATCGTGGCCGCAGCCGCCCTGAACCGATCCCTAACTCTGAGGAGATCATTCCGTGCGATGCGGTTATTATGGCTTTTGGTTTCCGTCCTAGTCCTGCCGATTGGTTCGATAATCAGCAAGTAGCGATGAATAGCTCAGGCTTAGTGATCGCACCTGAAGTGCAAACCTTTAAATTCCAGACCAAAAACCCAAAGATATTTGCAGGTGGCGACATGGTACGTGGTTCAGATTTAGTAGTGACCGCTATTTGGGAAGGGCGCGAAGCCGCTGAGGGTATTTTGGATTATTTAGAAGTTTAAGTTTCTAGAATATTGATTCACCTTCATAATTGATCTAGCTTTTATTTAGACAGGTAACGTCTTTTATCTTTTAATAGGTAAAAGGCGTTATTTTTTGGTTAAGTGACAACTAAAAAGTAGTTGTATACTCTAATATTTTTATTTATCTTAATGACAAAAAGAGTACTTTTACGTGAAAACGACTGTTTGGAAACAATTGACGGCACCCCTTTTTGAGCCTTATGCGCGTTATCAGCACGCCGATATATTACATGCGATACGTTTGGGTATTGCCATTATACTGGCTCTCTTAGTCAATATTATTAGTGGCTTTCCTCATGGCGAGTGGACGACGATTACTGTCTTTATTATCTTAGGGTTGTTGCAATTTCAAGGTGCCATTTATACTAAGGCTAAAGAGCGAGTTTTAGGGACGCTGTTAGGCATCGTCGCTGCGATCGGCATTATAGGGTTCAGTCACAGCGTGGGTACGTGGCTATGGATAGACTTTGCTATTATAGGGATATTCAGTGGTATTATCGGTTATATGGCTATTAGAAATCTCGGTTATACGGGTTTATTGACTGGTATTACCATGCTGATGATTGTCTCGGAATTGGGTCATAGTAGTATCGGGCAAGATGGTATGTACCGCGCTTTAAATATTCTATTAGGTACTGGGGTTGCGGTAGCAGCGACTTTGATTTTGCCACTGAAATCAACATTGATGTGGCGGTTCTTATTGGCGAGTAATCTTGAGTCTTGTAGTCATCTCTATGCTGGAGTAGGCGATCATATTGATAGTGCTGATGAAGAGGTTGATGACTCGGTACAGAACATGAATCCAGTTGCTTTTACGGTCAGTGGTATACCTGTCGATAAAACGTTGGTCACGGAGTTGCAGCAGATCAACAAGCGACTCTTAGCCGTACGTCCACATATTGCGGCAACTGCGAGTGAATCTGGCATAAAAAAGGAGAAGCTTGAGACCATTCAGCGCATGCATCGCAATATTATTGGCACGATCGACTTGCTACTCACTGCGGCACCACGTTTGGCTAATATTAACATTGATGACGACAATCATGTATTGCTTATGCATTATCAACACGAGCTAACGCAAGCGATGCAACATATCGCTGCTGTATTACGTAGCCCAAATGACGAAGTATTTCGTCCTATTACACGTATTGCCGTCTCAGAATACCCTAGCGTGCAACAATTAGCTTTTGAGTGGCAAGGTTACTTTTGGTTGACTCAAACGTTGCAAACACAGCTACAACAGCTGAGTGACTTATTACAGATGACTAAACCCAAGTGGTTTGCATCGTCTGGTATTAGCTATCAGCGCCGTGAACAGCGTCGAATTAAAGAGCAAGGCCATGAAACAGATTTGCACTTATAAAGCTATAAACATCTATAACCTTTGTGACGCATATCAGCGTTTAAGCGTAAAACGCTGATCATTAGTGCTCAGCGTTTATTATTTTTTGTCTATAACATTATGCTATATTCTAAGACAGGCACTAATCACCAGCTTTGATTTTGTAGCCAATAACTTTTACCAAGAAAGCGTCCTTATATGAAACTAACTATTTGGCAGCGTATCATTGCGCCATTTGTAGAGCCTTATGCTCGCTATTTACATGCCGATGTTTTGCATGCCATACGCTTAGGTGTGGCGGTATTGAGCGCTTTATTACTCAATAAACTGACCCACTTGCCGCATGGCGAATGGACGACTATCACAGTATTCGTGATTTTGGGTTTACTACAGTATCAAGGGGCGATCTATACCAAGGCCAAAGAGCGTATATTAGGAACGCTACTTGGCGTAGTGGTGGGTTTAGGGTTTATTTGGCTAAGTCAAGATATCGGTCAATGGCTTTGGTTGTATTATCTGTCCATCGGCGTGATTAGCGGTATCATCGGCTACGTAGCAGTCAAGCAGCTCGGCTATATCGGTCTGCTCACGGGGATTACCATGCTGATGATCGTCTCAAGTCCCGATCAGAGCAATATCGGCCAAGATGGTCTTTATCGCGCTTTTAATATTTTGCTTGGCGCAGGAATTGCTGTAGTTGCAACCTTAATTTTGCCATTAAAGTCTACACTGATGTGGCGGTTTTTACTGGCCACTAACCTTGAAGCTTGCAGTAATTTGTACGCTAATGTAGGGGATCATATAGGCGCTGATACGCTCACTCATCAGACCTTTGAGCCTGTTGCAACGGATGATGCTCCTAATATCATTTATGCGACAACTCACACGATTGCCGATGTGCCTGTCAATAAAGCGCTGGTCAAAGCGCTAAAAGAGATCAATAAGCGCCTATTGGCAGTAAGGCCTCATATGGCGGCTACCATAAGTGAATCGGGAATCAAAAAAGAAACTATTGAGACGATTCAACGTACGCACCGTAATATTATTGGTACTATTGACTTATTGCTTAGCGCTGCGCCGCGTTTGGCGAGTATTGAGATTGACGAGGACAATCACATTTTACTTATGCATTATCAACATGAATTGACGCAAGCTATGCAGCATATGGCAGCGGTACTACGCAGCCCAAGCGATGAGACGTTTCGACCTATTACGCGTATCAAAGTATCTGAATATCCAAGCGTGCAGCATCTAGCTTTTGAATGGCAAGGGTATTTTTGGTTGACCCAAACCTTACAATCACAGTTAAAGCGTCTTAGTGATCTATTACAGAAGACCAATACCCAATGGTACTCGGCCTCAGGCCTTAGGTATCAGCGCCGTGAGCAGCGCCGTATAGAAGATCATGGTGGTGAGACAGATTTACACTTATAAAATTATTCTACTTACTAGACCTATTTTGGCTATCAGCAGTGCTCATTTGTAAGTGGTCAACAGACCCTAACATTATAAAGATAAAACGCTGACCATTAGGGGTCAGCGTTTTATCTTTATAGAGGCCTTTAGACTTAAGTATTAACGTCCTGTTTTTAGCATATCCCAATACTGCTGATACACTTGCAGCGCCGCATCGCCAACATCTTCTTGGAACTCGGCTTTGGCTAAAGTCTCTTTAGAAGGATAAATCGTTTTATTATTACGCACACTATCTTCCATCAGCTCACGTGCCGATATATTCGGTGATGCATAGCCAATCTCTTCACTAACGATTTTGGCATTTTCAGGCTGCAATAGATAGTCGATAAACTGATGTGCCGCATCGACGTTTTTGGCGTTTTTAGGAATTACAAAATTGTCCATCCACAGTATCGCGCCCTCGCTAGGGTATTTATAAACCAAACTGGTTAAGCCCTCATCATTTGCCATGACCGCCTCGCCATTCCACGTCATACCGATATTAGTTTCGCCTTCGATATAAGGAATGCGCGTGGCATCTGAGTTAAAGGTTTTAACATTAGGCATCAAGGTAGTAAGCTTGTCATAAGCGGCTTTGATCTCGTTAGGGTTAGTGCTGTTACCTGAGTAGCCAAGGGTTAAGAGCGCCATGCCGAACACTTCACGCATATCATTCATCAGCATGACTTGATTTTTATATTCAGGCCGCCACAGATCATTCCAACTATTTACGGTAGCAGGATCAATTTCATCCCCATTAATAGCTAAGCCCGTACTGCCCCACATATAGGGGATAGAGTATTTGTTGTCAGGATCGACTTTAGTATTGGTAAATGAGGTGTCCAGATTTTTAAAGTTACTCAGTTTAGATTTATCTAATTCTTGTAAAAGGTCCTCTTTCGCCATCTTTTCGACATAGTAAGTCGAGGGAATAGCAAGATCATACTGGCTCGAATCATCCAGTAATTTGAGCTTGGCATACATCGCTTCATTAGAATCAAAGGTCGTGTAATTAACCGATATTCCTGTCTCATCCTCAAAGCCATCAAGGATCTCTTGTGGCATATATTCAGACCAGTTATACAGATTGAGCGTAATATCACTATCCGCTGCGCCATCTGTCGCTGGATCACTAGAGTTGCTACAGCTAGCTAAACTTAAGCCAATAGCTGCGCATATTAAGGCCTTGGGTAGCCTACGAGTCGTGGTGTCAGTAGAAAATAAGGTCAAAAAAGTTCTCCAAAATAAGACAAATCAATAAACTTATATCTTTATGGTCATTATCTAGCAACATTTAAAGGGTAAGAATCTTTATCTATGTATCGTCGATTTATTTCGAAACTATCAATCATGCTATGATTGGCGCTGTTTTATATTATAAATTATAAGCATAAGCTATTCACAACTATAATTAAGGACAATTATAATGAGTAAGACTCAAGCTACTATTCCAGCATTATTAACCGATAAAGTCGTCATCGTGACAGGCGCAAGCCGTGGCCTCGGCGCCCAAATCGCTACGCAAATGGCGGCAGCAGGTGCAAGTGTTTGCGTCAATTATCTCAATAGTGAAGCTGCTGCGAACAAGATAGTCGCTGATATAGAGAAAGCTGGCGGGCAAGTTTTTGCTTATTGTGGTGATGTGTCTGATTTAACTCAAATGCAGGCGATGGCAGCGGAAGTGATCAAGCGTTTTGGACGCATTGATGTGTTAGTGAATAATGCCTTGCCAAGTTATCAGTTCGATCCAAGCGCAGACTACACTAGCATTGAAACCGTTCAATGGACGCACTTCTCGCAGCAGATTGACGGCATTGTCAAAGGCGCAGTAAATACCGTTCAAGCGGTATTGCCGCAAATGAAAACCCAGAAAATGGGCAAGATTATCAATATCTCAACCAATCTCGTTTATAACCCAGTGGTCACTTATTACGACTATACCACCGCCAAATCTGCACTGATTGGTCTAACCCGTAATTTGGCGAGCGAGCTTGGGCAATACGGTATTCGCGTGAATCTGTTAGCAGGTGGACTGCTCAAGACGACGGACGCTAGTAGCTTAACGACCGAAGAGGTGTTTAATTACATTGCGACAACCACGCCACTACGTCAAGCGACTTTGGTTGCCGACTTTGCCAATTCCGTATTGCTGATGGCATCAGATTTAAGTGCGGCCATTACGGGTCAGTCTATCGCGGTTGACGGTGGTTTGACCATGCCGTAGCAGCTATATAAGAAGATAGTTTTAGAAAAAAAATATTAAAGAGAAGATATGAGTAATCGTAAAATCGCGGGCATTATTACAGCTGCCATAGGGCTATGCGCTATCATGGTGTTTTTTAACACAGGCATGGATACCTCACTATTAAGCTGGCCGCTGGAGACCTATCTTGGTGTGGCGTTTACCATGGGCTGGCTGACCAATATGCCAGCGTGGCTTACTTGCTGGCCGCTTTGCTATTTATTTTGATTGCTGTAGGTCTGTATAAACTTGGCAGTTGGATCTATGATTTGGTAACGGAGCGCAGGTAAAGCGTCTTAACCTTTCAGTATTATTATCAATAGTGTAAAGCTACTATCCATTAGATAAACCTCAGTGACGCGCTTATTTTAAAGACCTATATTTATATAGGTCTTTACTTTTATAGCTTAGTTGCCTTCGCATCGGTTAGACCAATATTGTTTATTACTAATTGTTTCTATATTCCATAAAAATAGTTTGTTTTTATTTAAAAATTATGATTAAATTCGAAATTTTGTTCAGAGCTTAGAATTCTACTAAGTTCTGATAATAGTCAAACATCGGATAGGGATTATGATTTATGCAAGGAAATGGCTCACCAAATGGTAGTTCATCCAACAATAATTTTGAAGTAGAAGCTAAAAGCTCACGTATGCAGCGTTTTTTGAAGGGCGTTGAGTGGCTAGGTAATTTATTGCCACATCCTGTGATTTTATTCGTATGGATGTCGGTGCTTTTATTGGTGTTATCAGCCTTATTCTCATACTTGGGTGTCTCAGTCATTGATCCACGACCCGAGGGTGCAAAAGGACGTAGCGAAGATGGTGTTATTCAGGTTGTCAATCTACTAAACGGCGAGGGGCTGGCACGCATCGTTGAAAACTTAGTGACCAACTTCACGGGATTTGTGCCTTTAGGTACGGTGCTAGTGGCGCTACTGGGGGTCGGTATTGCAGAATACTCAGGCATGATTTCAGCCGCATTGCGCGGGCTAGTGTTAAACGCACCCAAAAAGATGGTGACGTTTACCATTGTCTTTGCCGGTATCATGTCGAATACCGCAGCGGAGCTTGGTTATGTGGTATTGATACCACTGGCGGGAGTTATATTTCATTCGCTTGGTAGACATCCACTAGCAGGTATCGCAGCAGCATTCGCTGGAGTATCGGGTGGCTATAGCGCTAATCTATTGCTAGGTACGGTCGATCCTTTATTATCAGGAATCACCCAAGAGGCGGCACGTATTATCGATCCTGCCTATACCGTTGGTGCAGAAGCCAACTGGTACTTTATGGTCGTAAGTACGGTGCTAATCAGTGCTCTGGGTTATTTTGTGACTGAGAAAATCGTTGAGCCAAGCTTAGGGGAATACAACCCAAATGACGCTGACGATCCTTCTATACTAGAGACGAAAGCTGAACATGTCAGCGCGATTGAGAAAAAAGGTCTAGTATGGGCAGGCGTCAGCATGCTGGTGTTCTGCTTATTGCTCGCGTGGACAGTTGTACCCGCTGATGGGGTATTGCGTAATGCCGAAACAGGGCTAGTCTCAGGGTCACCCTTCTTGAATGGTATAGTTGTCTTTATCTTTGTATTTTTTGCGATACCAGGTTATATCTACGGCAAAATCACTGGCAGCATAAAAAGTAATCAAGACGTTGTTGATGCGATGAGCAATGCAATGAGCTCACTCAGTATCTATATTGTCTTAGTGTTCTTTGCCGCGCAGTTTACTGCATTTTTCAACTGGTCAAACCTTGGCTCAGTGATGGCCGTAGCAGGCGCAACTTTCCTCAATGATATTGGTCTGACAGGACCATTCTTATTAGTTGGATTTATCTTAATCTGTGCAATGGTCAACTTAATGCTCGGCTCAGCCTCTGCTCAGTGGGCTATTACTGCGCCGATATTCGTCCCTATGCTGATGCTCACAGGCTATGCCCCTGAAATGATCCAAGCGGCATATCGTATCGGTGATTCGACCACTAACATCATTACGCCTATGATGAGCTATTTTGGTCTGATTATGGCAGTAGCTATTCGCTACAAAAAGAACACGGGTGTCGGCACACTGATGGCGATGATGTTGCCGTATTCTATTGCGTTTTTGATTGGTTGGGTTATATTATTCTGCGTTTGGGTATTTGTATTTGGTCTGCCTGTCGGGCCAGGTTCTGAGACCTTTTATCCTGCAAGATAACTTCTAAAATTATCTTGATAAATAATAGCCCTTGCCGAATATCAGCAAGGGCTATTGTTTATAGATTGGCGTTTAAAAGACTCAAAATCAAACCTTTTGCACTATCTGCAACTTATCCAGCACCTCCTGAATACCATATTCCTCAATCGTTCCCGTAACCAAGTCGGCGCGCTCTTTTAGGGCAGGTTGCGCGTCACCCATCGCCACTGCAAATCCTACTAAGTCAAACATCTCAAGATCATTCATGCCGTCACCAAATGCCATACAGTCATTAGCGTCTACATCATAATATTTGCAAACATCCGAGATTCCACGTGCTTTTGAGGCATCTACTGGCAAGATATCTGCGCCTACCGTATGCCAATGCACGAGCTTTAACTCGTCTTGCGCAAAGTTAACGTCCTGCATTTTATCGATTTGATTATTAAAGAATACCGAGCACTGATAGACAGTATTGGTTTTATAATAATCAGGGTCAAGAATTGAGTTAGGCGTGATTGAATTGTACTCACGTAAGCGCTCATTTTCAGCGGACCAAGCAATATGAGTTGCAGAGTCAAATTTATGAATGAGTTTGCTAGTCTGGCACAGCTGCACAATTTTGGAGGTTTGTGTGTCTGAAAGCGGATAGTGACTGATAATACCGTCTTTATTAAAGCTGTATTGCCCATTCATACAGATAATAGCGTCGAGTACGTCAGCATCAAGCAAAGCCAAAATATCAGGCGGCAGGATCGCTCTTGAACGTCCTGTAGAGATGATTAGCTTAATGTCACTGCTGGCTAATGCCTCTAGTGTCGCTTTATTATGCTCGGCAATAACGCCCTTACGACTTAAGGTATCATCAATATCAAAGAAGATAATTTTTGGCGTTGGTATTGGCGTTGATATCGCAGTATTTGTCGGCGCTCCACTGGACTTAAATTCGGTAAACATAATAATCCTATTATTTTTTATTAATACAAATACTACTATAGTTAGTCTCTATAGATAAGTGCATATAAGGTAATGTTTGCGGTTTAGCTTTATGCAGCACTTATTAACAGACAGTTGTATAGGGTGGGTTAGCGAAGCGTCATCTGACAAATAGTCTAGATAACAGTTAACATTGGCGGGTTACGTTTTATCTTCATTCTCTGCGAGAATATACTAAAACTAACCCACCCTACGAGAGTAAAATGATCGCTTTAGAAGCGCTTGCTAATCCTCTTTATCAAGCTTCGCCAAAAACTGCTCGGCATTATCTAAGTGCTCTTTTTGTTGAGCTTTATCCATCTTATCCCACATCGATAGTAGCATACCAATACGCGGATTCTTTTCAAAAAAGTCACGATGGACATGCATAAAGCGCCAAAACAAGCCATCCCAAATCGCTGCCCACTCGATTAGCTCGCCTTTAGACTTAACCTGATAATTGCTCATTTTATTAATATAATTGCTACCACTAATATAAGGCTTGGTCGCGACGAGTCCACCATCAGCGAATTGACTCATGCCGTAGACGTTGGGCACCATCACCCAATCGTAAGCGTCAATAAATAGCTCCATAAACCACTGATGTACTTCATCAGGGTCAAACTCGCACAGCAGCATGAAATTACCAAAGATCATCAGTCGCTCAATATGATGCGCATAGCCTGTTTTGAGTACTTTTTTAATCGTCTCATCGATAGGGACAATGCCCGTATCACCCGTATAAAAACTCTTTGGAATTTTACGTTTAAAGCCCCAAAAGTTGCGACTACGCTGCTTGCGACCGACCGACTCATACAGCCCATACATAAACTCACGCCAACCGATAATTTGACGCATAAAGCCTTCTAACGAGTTGATAGGGATATCGTACTCTTCGCTACACTCAAGCGTGCGCTCAATGACCTGTCGCGGGGTTAACAGGCCAGTGTTAAGCATTGGCGTCAGCAGACTATGATGCAAGATATGCTCGTCATCGACTATCGCATCTTCGTATTTACCAAAGTCTTTAAAGCGCTTTGATAGAAAGTTCTTTAGCCACTGTTCTGCCTCATCATGAGTGGTCGGATAACGAAAATCTGAATTTATCTCACCATAGTGCTTGCTAAAATTATCCTCAACATAATCTATTGCCTCTTCATAATGCTCACTTAATTCAGGAAAAGTTACATCGGGTGGCGTCTGTTTACGCGGGTACTTTTTACGATTATCCTCATCGAATGACCATTTTCCACCGATAGGTTCATCTTCGTCATCAACCAGTATCTTTTCACGCTTGCGTTGCTCGATATAAAAGTTATGATGGAACAAACGGTTATCGCGAAAGAAGTCGCAATAGACGGGTAGAGGATTGAGAAACATCGGTGTAGGAGAGACATCAAAGTCGATATCTGCGTCTAATATGGCTTGTTGAATATGCATCCGTAGCCAGTCATCGACCACATCAATACAGTATATTTTTTTAATAGCCTCATCATTGTCAGGCTCATTTTTATGACTTATAAAGCTAGCAATTAGCTGACGGCAGTCACTATGCTCATGTGATGAGTCAATATAATGTACGGTTTTGCCCGCATTAATTAATTTCTGCTCATAGGCTTTCATACTGGCACGATGCAGGACTAGCTTTTGTTTATGAAAAGGAAACTGGGTAAAGTACAAGTCCTCTTCAATCAGGTAGCACTCCTCTTGCCAAAGCGAAGTATCAGCAAACAGTTGATGTGGGAAAATTAGGCTGATACGTTTATTCATGGCGTAAGCTTATATTCACTAAGACAAGCCATTATAAATGAGCGGTTATGAGGTTGTAATGGTGGGTTATGTTACTGGGTTCGCGCCAAAACAATGTCCTTAATACTATTGTTGCGAAGATTAGAAAAGAGTTTTGCTTGGTTGCCACTATAAATCAGATAGCAAAACCACTATATATACATGCATCAATAATAAAAATTAGGACTACCAAATGACCATAGCTGCCAACGACAAAAGCCAACAAGATATAGACGATGATCTATTTAGCTTGTCACCGCGTCATCCTGACAGTCGGTTGGAAGCGGATTGGCTGTTCTTATTCAATAAGCTACCGCCAGACCAATGGTTTAGCGCAGATTATGCGTATAAAACTTCAGGTTGGCTCAAGGTACATACCAATATTCGTAAGCGCCAACGCATCCTTACGCAAATCAGCGAGGCTTATATTGATGGCGAGTATGACTGGGCAGAATACCGCTCGCAAATCCTCAAGCGCATCAATATGCACGTGCTCAAATTGCACCAGCATCACGGGGTAGAGGACGACGGCTTTTTCCCTGAGTTTGTCAGTATGTATCCTGCACTGGCGCCTGCTTTTGAGGTATTAGGTCATGACCATGAGTATCTCAATGCGCTACTGGATAAATTGCAAATTCAAAACGATGCGCTGGCGAAAAGTGAGGGTGAGGATAAGGCGCTCGCCGAACAATTGCATGAAACGCTGGTAAAAGTGACGGATTTGCTACAGCAGCATCTGACTGATGAAGAGGATTTGGTGATTCCGATTTTGGGGTTACGGCAGGGTTAGGGGATTGCTTACCAATCATCACTTGTAGGGTGCGTTTCACGCACCATTTTTGTCTATATAATAATTTTATCCAAGCTTGTGACGATTATAAATATTATTGGGAGCCATTCCCGCCTTCCGCTTGTATCTGCTATCTGCGCGAGGTGAGGGCTACGGTTTGTGGTGTCTCCTGCTCCGCGAGCTACTCCAAAACCTAGTCCTCACAACTCGCCCAGCCAAGCAGGATACCGCTATAGAATTTGCGAAAATGCAAACTCTCTTGCGCTCGGACAAAGCAGTGCTTTGTTATCTCCTCGCTCAGGGGCTAGCGATGAGCTTATGATTTTTTCATTATTGGTCGTGGTTATTGCTTATTTGAATTTTTGATAAAAGGAATGATACTGTTTTTTGAAGCCGATATAACGCTAAATTGCTGGTACTTTAGGTTATTATATTGATTTCTAATAATTTCTTTTCTATACCACCATATAAATTGTTGAGGAATAATCAACTCTCTATCTTCATCACGACTTTTCAATGTTGGATGTTCATTCAAATTTATAATTAAACTAGGCAAATCACGCTTAATTGCTTCAAAAATAATAGAAGTATCTAAGTGATTAGAGAGATACTTATAATTGGATTCATCCAAACCTTCTTTGCTTTCAGTTCCATTTGTCAAACTTGTAAATGTTGGAATATAAGCATTAATTATTCTATAAGCAGCTTTTGAATCTGAGTTAACTAAAAGTTCAACATAATTGTTCAAGCGAGTTTTGTCTACATACTCGCTTAATATCCAAAAAATACGTGATACCAAGTCAGGTTTCTGAGATGTAATATCAATAGTCTCGATATCAGAAAAAATTCTTTTACCTAGGTGATTACCTAATTCACTTCTTTCTTCCAAACTAAAACAGTTAGGTTTAGGGTTTTCATTCTCACTATGATACAGCCATCTAAATAGCTCAGTCTGATATTCAAGATTTGGAGTATTATCAAGTGCAAGTTTTGCAGTGATCATTTGCTCACTTTTATCGATATTAAGTATCATATCAGCAATTAAAACTACAGATTGAACAAGAGGATTAAATGAAAGAAAGGTTTTAGTATCTGGAATAATGTTACCGACTTGCGCTATAGATGAAATAAGCGGTTGGTAAAACTCACCACTCCAGTCAATCTGGCTACGTAGTTTTTGTATTAACTTTTCAGCATTTTCAGGTGTTATAAAGTCCTTTAGAGGATTGGTTTGATAATTATAAGGCTCATCCCAATTATTTATATTTTGCAGTAATTGAGTAACTGCTATGTCAGATACATCACTAGGTGATACTGAGTAACCAAAGTATCTTGAAAAGTAGTTTTTCGAACATATCCTTTGGTTATCATTCCAAATTTTATGAGAGTCTCCTGAGTGGTGGATTCTTCCATATACAGCTTGTAATTTAGGGAAAAGATTTTTTAATAATTCTTTCAAATCTTCTTTATTACTTGATGCAGTTGTACTCAGTGCATTTTCAATTAGTGCCTTAATAAGTTCTTTGTCAGCGTCATGAAAGGAGCCACTACTTGTAGAGAACGTCCCAACAAATAGTTTCTCATTATCTCTGATGGATTCGTATAGCCTAGGATAGAAAGCTCTAATTCCTTCGATTAACATCAGGTCAACAGGGTTGACTTCACCTTTTAAAATAGGCAAAGAGAACGTTAGAATGTTGCCATAAAGTTTTGCTTTCCTAGGTGTAGTGATGCAGCTATCAAATGCAGAGACAAAATTGCGAGCAAACTCTTGAGCTTGCTCATCAGTTAGCTGAATGTTGGCTAATTCAAGAGCTGTATCTACCCCTTGAAAACAAAAATCTCTTAAAGTTCGTTTATCGATATATGGTAGGTGCAATGGCACTTGAATAATTTTTTCTAGAAACGCCTCACCTGAATTGCCTCGAGAGGTCGAATATCTATCTTGTAAAGATGAGGCGACAATATCTTTATCAAATGCAAGAATATAAGAGGTGTACTTAAAATCTGCTGTCAATTTTACTAGACGAAACAAGGCATGAATTTCCGTCTTATCCAACCTATCTACATCATCAATCAATATTAATACACGCTTCTGAGATTTTTCTAGAAGTTGTTCAGTTCTACTTTTGAAAATGTTTATGTCAGGCATTGAAATAAATGAGGTTGCAATTTCACCGACTCCTCCAATTCCAGCTAAAGAAGCCAAAGGTGAAATGACTTTCTTACCAATCTCTTTAAGCGTATCTCCTGTTGTCTCCAGTTTATCATCTAAGGCTTCAGCTATTTGATTGAAGAAACCCATCAAGAGCTGATCTTCTGTACCAAATCGCCAAGGATTAAAGGTTATACATATAACATCATCGTTAGAGTTTAGCGATTGCTCAATAAAGTTGAGAACTGAGGTTTTACCATCGCCCCATCTGCCATAAAGACCAATTACGATACTGCTTGGGTCACGACGATTAGCAATTACTTGTGCTACTCGTTCAGAAAACTTCCAACGAGAGAATATATCTTCAACTTTAGTAGTAACTGGAGCGTCGGACGAGTAGTTTTCAGTTGTCATTTCAATCCTTAATAAACTGAGCTGTAGTCAAAATAGGTGCTTTAATTCCAAACTGTGGGTTTCGCTATCGTTCCACCTACGCTACTGAATCAAATCAAACTACCCAACCTCAACACTCGTCACATTCTGAAAACCTCTTGGCAACTGTCCACCACGATTACCACGACTGCCCGTATAATTGGCTAAATCATTGGGTTTTAGCGTCACATGACGTTTACCAGCAGTAATAATTAGGCTGTCTTGCTGACTGAGTGGCGTGATGGCAAGCACTTCTTCACCGTCTTTTAATTTAATCATTTTATTACCTTTACCACGGGCTTGTTCAGGCAAATCATCGAGCGCAAATATTAATAGATAGCCTGCATTTGTCACGACAGCGAGGTGATCAGGAAGAGCGGTTATAGCGCTATCATTGCTGCTATTAACCTCAATACGCGCGACAGGAAGCAGACGACTATCAGTAGCTAAGTTAATAATATTCTTACCTGCTTTTTGATTGCTATCGAGATTACCAATAGTATTAATAAAGCCGTAGCCTTGTGAGCTAGCGAGAATAATACGCTGATCGTTATCACCGGTTAATAGCTGCTCAAAGTATGCGCCAGCTGGTGGCTTAAGTACGCTAGTCAGTGGATCGCCTTGACCACGCGCCGAGGCCAAGTTATGCGCATCAATACTATAGCTACGACCTGTACTATCGAGGACGTAGATTTTTTCGTTAGATTTACCGCGCACGTAGGCTTGATAGCCATCCCCTGAGCGATAACTCATGGTTGTCGCATCGACTTCATGGCCTTTTGCAGCGCGTATCCAACCTGCTTTTGACAACACCGCAGTAATTGGCTCACTAGGCACTAGATCGGACTCTTTGAGCGCTTGTGCTTCTTCGCGCTCGGCTAGTGGCGACATACGATTATCACCATGAGCTTTCATATCTTCGGTCAGCTCATCAATGATTAGACCCGTTAGGCTCTCAGGATTATCGAGGTATTCCTGCAATGTGGCGCGCTCTGCTGCCAGCTCATCTTGCTCACGACGTAGCTCAAACTCTTCTAATTTTGCCAGTTGACGCAGACGAATATCCAAAATCGCGTTGGCTTGGATCTCGCTGAGATCATAGCCTATCATCAATGCCAGCTTCGGATCGTCTTCCTCACGAATGATACGAATGACTTCATCGATATTTAGATAAGCGATTAATAAGCCTGCAAGGATATGCAAGCGCTTATCAATTTTATCGAGGCGATATTCTAAGCGACGCGTGACGACTGAGCGGCGACTGACTAACCATTCGGCTAAGATTTCTTTTAGGTTTTTAACTTGTGGCTTACCGTTTAGGCCAATCACATTCATATTGACGCGGTAATTGCTCTCAAGCTCAGTACTGGCAAACAGATGGCTCATGACCCGTGCCACATCAACGCGGGTTGATTTTAGCTCTAAGACAATACGGCAAGGGTTTTCGTGGTCGGACTCATCATGAATATCAACGACCCAAGGCAGTTTTTTATCCGTCATGAGTTTGGCGATTTGCTCTTGAATCTTATTACCTGAGACTTGATAGGGTAGCGCATCGATGATGACAAGATTTTTTTCTTTAGGATCAATATGGAAAGTCGCGCGCATTTTATAGCTACCGCGTCCACTCTCGTATAGTGCTTGTAGATCTTTTTTACTAGTAATAATCTCAGCCGAAGTTGGTAGATCAGGCGCTGGTATCGATTGAGTTAATTGCTTAACCGATAGCTCAGGGTTTTTGAGCAAACGAATAGCGGCGCGTACCACTTCATTAAGATTATGCGGTGGAATATCGGTTGCCATCCCAACCGCGATACCTGTCGTACCGTTCAATAAAATATTAGGCAGACGCGCAGGCAAGGTCGTTGGCTCTTGCATAGTGCCATCGAAGTTATCTTGCCAATCGACCGTGCCTTGACCGAGTTCCGCTAGTAAAGTATTGGCATAAGCCGACATTTTGGCTTCGGTATAGCGCATCGCGGCAAAGGATTTAGGATCATCAGGGCTACCCCAATTCCCTTGGCCAAATATCAGTGGATAGCGATAGCTGAACGGTTGCGCCATGAGTACCATCGCCTCATAGCAAGCGCTGTCACCATGTGGGTGATATTTACCCAACACGTCACCGACCGTACGCGCGGACTTTTTGGGCTTACTCGATGACTTAAGACCCAGCTCGCTCATCGCATAAATAATGCGCCGCTGTACAGGTTTTAGACCATCGGCAATGTTGGGCAGTGCACGATCCATGATCACGTACATGGCATAGTTGAGGTAGGCTTGCTCAGTAAATTCGGCGACCGAGCGCGTATCTAGCGCATCGTTGTCTGGAATCACGTTATCGATAATATCAGGCATAAAATAGGTTTCGCTTTTATAGTTTTGATTTTGATAATAGGTTTTAATTTGCTATGTATTATAAGAGCAGTTTGCAGATAAGCACCTTATAAGAGGCTTCTAAGTAATAATAAAGTAGTCCTATCTTAAAGCAAATGACAATAAGTAAAAAGGCAACTAAGATAATAGACGACAAGCTATGACGTGGTGTTTATAGTTTTATCCATAATTTTATAGATAGCTTTTAAACAATGAGTTAAGTAGTATTAATAAAATATTTTGCTTACTTTAGTCAAAATAAATCACTACTCATTATAATTTATAAGGATATTACCTATGTCAGTATCTACATTGCGTCTCCGTAAATATAAATTAGCAAAAAACGCACTGTTAGTAAGTGCGATAGCGTTTAGCTTGACAGCTTGTAGTACACAACAAAGGAGTGAGCCACTAAGAGCTGAGCCGTCCAGCAGTACAGTAAATCAAAACTCGCCAGTAGTAGTGAGCCCTATGTCACAAGTAGATATGGCGTCATCAGCAAAGATGGCCAGCGCTGGTAATGCTATTAGGATGTCACCCGGCGTCGTGCAGCCCAAAGATCGTGACAATTACCAAGATAATAAGCCAAATCCTGTCAATAAAACCAGCGAGATGGCAGTAGCAACGCTATCTATCGATACTGATACGGGCAGCTATGCCAATGTGCGACGCTATCTTAATGAAGGTCAGCTGCCGCCAGTCGATGCAGTACGCGTTGAGGAGATGCTGAACTACTTTAATTATCAATTCGACGATGGCAAACGTCTAGGTAATGCGCCTTTTATAGTAGCAACCGAAGTCGTCGACTCGCCATGGGATAGAGCCGATCAGGATAATAAAATCGTTAAAGTGGCGATAAAAGCAGTCGATCCAAAACAATATATAGCCGCTCCCCAGCTACCGCCAGCGAACTTGGTATTCTTGATTGATGTATCAGGCTCGATGTCCTCGCGCGATAAGCTGCCATTAGCACAGTCCTCGCTAAAGCTACTCACTCAGCAATTGCGAGCGCAAGATAGCGTCAGTATTGTGACTTATTCAGGTCGTACGAGTGTGGCTTTGCCTATGACTGGCGGCGATGAAAAGGCTAAAATTATAGCGGCTATCGATAGCTTGAATGCGGCAGGCTCTACCAATGGCGAAGATGCGCTAAAGCTGGCTTATAATCAAGCGGCACAAGCCATGCAAAAAAACGGTATTAATCGTATTGTGATGCTGACTGATGGTGACTTCAATGTCGGTATTAGCGATGTCGATGAGATGCTTGATCTGGTCAAAGCCAATCGCGATCGCGGCATCTCATTATCGACGGTAGGCTTTGGTCGTGGCAATCTTAATGATTATATGATGGAGCAAATGGCAAATAATGGTAATGGTAATTATAGCTATATTGATAGTCTTACCGAATCCAAAAAAGTCTTTAACGATGAGCTGGCGTCCACTTTTAATACGGTTGCGAAAGACGTCAAAATCCAGCTTGAGTTCAATCCTGAAGTGATAAGTGAATGGCGCTTGATCGGCTATGAGAACCGTGTTTTGAGTGAGCAAGACTTCAATAATGATAAAGTCGATGCGGGTGAGCTTGGGGAAGGTAAAGCGGTGGTTGCGCTATTTGAAGTCACGCCAGTAGGGCAGGTAGGCCTATATAGCGAGCGCCGTTATGACAGTAACAAAGATAAAGCAAATAATAAAAACAATAACAAAGCCAACAGCAAAACTAATGAGCTTGGTTTCTTAAAACTACGTTATAAAGAACCTACAGGTGCTAGCTCTAAGCTTGTTAGCCAAGCTATTGTTAATAGTAGCCGAGATTTGAGCAAAGCCAACAGTGACACTCAGTTTGCAGTCGCAGTTGCAGGGTTCGGTCAGCGTCTTTCTCAAAGTCAATATATCAATGACTGGAACTACACTGATAGCGGTAAGCTGGCCAATACCAGTATCGCTCGCCAGCCAAGTAGCGATAAAGAAGGCTTGCGACGTAATTTTGTTAGCTTAACTGAACTGGCAAAAGCACTTGATAATAAAAATTAAACTATAACCAGATACAACCTATCTAAAATCGGTTTACTACGGTGCTATTACGATAAATATAAGCATAATAATCAAATAGTTAGTATACTTGGCGTTATTTAGTAAGTAGTATTAAGTAACGCCCTACCGCTTTGATTCTATTTAAAGTATTGACCGCCAAGTCACCTTACAAACCCAAGTTGCCATCTTTTATATTGAGTAGTTTGTATAAAGTGTGTATCTTAATGAGCAAAGGACTATGTTATAAATTTAACCATCAGGAGATTTAAGATTATGGACAATCAAGCTCAAGGCAATCCAACTCGTCTTAATGATAAAGTTTGGCTCAAAACTTATGAAGAGCTAGGGCTTACTTACGATATCGATATGCCAGCTGATGACACCTCACTTATTGAGATTTTTGAAGACAGCTTTAGCAAATATAGTAATAAAACTGCTTTTGTCTGCATGGGCGCCTCGATCAGCTTTAAAGAAGTAGATGAGCATAGTAAACAAGTGGCCGTGTATTTACAGTCATTAGGGCTCGTTAAAGGCGATAAAGTCGCGGTGATGATGCCCAATGTCTTGCAACTACCTGTTACTGTCATTGGCGTACTGCGTGCAGGCTTGACATTAGTGAACGTCAATCCCTTATACACCACCAAAGAGCTTGAGCATCAATTAACCGATTCAGAAGCCAAAGCGCTCATCATGGTTGAGAACTTTGCCAAAACATATCAGGATATCGGTCGTAACGTTGTTGATAACGTCGTGATCACTGGTATGGGCGATATGATGGGTACGCTTAAAGGTTTTATGGTCAATACTGTCGTGCGCCATGTCAAAAAGATGGTTCCTGATTATAGTATCTCTAACAGCATAAGCTTTAAAGCTATGCTCAAAAAATCTGCGGCGCGCAAATATAAGCGCCCAACTGATATTACCCTCGATGATATTGCGGTATTACAATATACGGGTGGTACTACTGGAGTGGCTAAAGGGGCGATGCTGACGCATAAGAATCTGGTCGCTAACCTTATTCAATGTAATACCTTCTTAGGCAGCGCTTTTGATGAGTTTGAGGGTAGTGACGAGCAGCCAGTCATTATGACTGCCTTGCCGTTATATCATATTTTCTCCTTTACTCTTTGTGGTATGTTCGGTCTGTATCGTGGTTGCATTGGTTTGCTAGTACCCAATCCACGCGACCTTGATAGCTTGATAAAAGCTTACAAAGGCCACCCACCAGCGTTGTTTCCTGCGGTTAACACCTTATTTAATGTTTTGGCAAATAACGCAGACTTCAAAGCCTTGGATCATAGCAAGTTACGCGTGTCGATGGGTGGCGGTATGGCGGTACTCAGCGATACCGCAAACAAATGGCTACAGGTAACTGGCAATACAATTGTTCAGGGCTATGGTCTGTCTGAGACTTCACCCGTTGCGACCGCTAACCCTATCAATAGTGCGTCCTTTAGCGGTAATATTGGGGTACCGATGCCAGCGACTGAAGTTGCTATTATAGATGAGGAAGGAAATGGGGTGGCGTTAGGCGAGCGCGGCGAGATCGGTATTCGTGGCCCACAAGTCATGAAAGGGTACTGGAAGCGTGACGATGCAACGCGTGAATCGATGACCGATGATGGCTACTTCTTAACGGGTGATATCGGTATTATGGATGATAGCGGTCAAATCACTATCGTCGATCGCAAAAAGAATATGATTTTGGTGTCTGGCTTTAATGTTTATCCTAATGAAGTTGAAGAGGTTATGGCCAATCATCCTAAAATTATAGAATGCGGTGTCATCGGTATCGACGATGAAAAAAGCGGTGAAGTACCAAAGATATTTGTCGTACGCCAAGATGACAGCTTAACGAAAGAGCAAGTCCTCGATTATGCTAAAGAGAATTTAACGGGTTATAAGCGCCCCCGTTATGTAGAGTTCATTGACGAGCTACCTAAATCTAACGTCGGTAAAATCTTACATAAAGACCTGCGAGCTATGGAAGAAAAAAACAACGCTTAGTTCTTCGTTGTTAATACTAAATTGTTAATGCTAAGCAAATAAATGATAAGGTGGCTTGAATGCTACCTTGTCATTTTTTTTGCGAAGCTTTAGGGCGGGATAAGTAAGATCAATACTATGACGCAGTAATGTGGACGGTAACGCAATAGTGTGAATGGTTTGGCGCTAGTGCATTTAAGCCAAAACTGCTATAGTGCCAAAAAACAGTGCCAAAAAACAGTGCCAAAAAATACCGACATTACCTAGTGCCTAATAGTTCAAAACATAGCGCAAAAACATAGTTCAAAAACATATCGCAAAAATAGTGCGAAAATAGTGCGAAAAATTCTAAAATTTTAGCTCAATACTTTTAAGATTAACATATACAACTTAGGCGCTTTAAGCTTAAGTCAAGGATAACCTGCCGATGAAAAAGACCAATGAGTTTCCAACGATGCCAACTATTGCCAGCGATAGAGCTTGGCTAAACGCTTATGAGCGTTACGGTATCGATGCCACTATCGATATGCCAGATGACGAAACCTCATTGCTTGATGTCTTTGAGCGCAACTTTCGCCGTTACGGCAAAAAGCCTGCTTATATCTGCATGGGCGCTTCTATTAGCTTTAAAGAGTTGGATTTATACAGTCGACAAATAGCCAGTTATCTGCAATCTTTAGGATTGAATAAAGGTGATAAAGTTGCCGTTATGATGCCGAATATTTTGCAGTATCCTATCGTTGCACTTGGTATCATCCGCGCAGGCATGGTGCTCGTCAATGTCAATCCGATGTATACCAGTCGCGAGCTGTCACATCAGCTGCATGATAGCGGCGCCAAAGCATTATTTATCGTTGAGAATTTTGCCAAGACCTACGAAGAGGCCGAAGATAAAGGTCAAGTTAAGCACGTAGTCGTCTGCAAGATTGGTGATATGTTAGGGACGATCAAAGGAACCGTTGTCAATTTAGCCGCGCGTTATATTAAGAAGATGATTCCTGCGTATAATTTACCTAAGAGCACTAGCTTTAAAGAGGCGCTCAATACGGTATCGGCTAGCAAATATCAGCGTCCTGATCTGAATCTGAGCGATGTGGCACTACTACAATACACAGGCGGCACTACGGGCGTTGCCAAGGGCGCTATGCTATCCCATGGCAATTTGGTCGCCAATATGCTACAGATCAGTGCGCTGATGAATAGCGCTTTTGATGATGATGCCAGCAGCGACGATGTTATCTTGACGGCGCTACCGCTGTATCATGTGTTCTCGTTCATGGTTTGTGGAATGTACGGTATGTATCAAGGCTATGCTGGACTCTTGATTCCGAACCCGCGCGATTTGGATGGTTTAATCAAAGAGATGGGTAAATATAAGCCGGCCTTTATACCAGCGGTTAATACCTTATTCAATGGTCTAGTGCAAAAAAAGGCGTTTGCTGATTTGGACTTCTCCAACCTAAAAGCCGCTATCGGTGGCGGCATGTCAGTACTACCAAGCGTGGCAAAGGAATGGCATCAGATCACAGGCTTGCCTATCGTTGAAGGCTATGGTCTATCTGAGACCTCACCCGTTGTAGCGTTTAACCCGATGACCATCGCTAAGTTCACAGGTAAGATCGGTATACCCGCCTCTAGCACTGATGTGGTACTGCTCGATGATGATGAGAATGAGGTCGAAATAGGCGAACGAGGTGAGATAGCGGTCAAAGGCCCACAAGTGATGATCGGCTATCAGAATCGTCCTGATGAAACCAAAAACACCTTTACTGCTAATGGATATTTTAAGACGGGTGATATTGGTATTATGGACGAAAAAGGCTTTATCAAAATCGTTGATCGCAAAAAAGATATGATTATTGTCTCAGGTTTTAATGTCTATCCTAATGAGATTGAAGAGGTTATGACGGAGCATCCTAATGTATTAGAGTGCGGCGCTATCGGCATACCTAATGATGATCGCGGTGAAGATCCAAAGCTGTTTGTGGTCAAAAAAGGTGAGGTCACAGAACAAGAGCTGCTTGATTTTGGTAAAAAGCATTTAACAGGCTATAAGCGTCCGCGTCATATTGAGTTCGTTGATGAGCTACCTAAATCTAATGTCGGTAAAATACTGCGTAAAGAGCTACGCAAAATGGAAGGCTTAGAGTAATCTAGCTGCCTATTCTAATAAGCTCCATAATCAGGTTCCTAAACTAAATTTCTAAACTAGGTTTCTAAACTAAGCTACTTTAAGAAAAACAAAGATACTTTATCTTTGTTTTTCTGCATTTTAACCGAACAATGACGTTAGGCTTTTCTAGCGTAAATCTTGCTATTACGCGACTGTCACGTTAGGATATCTCATCAATTTTACGGTTTATTTTATTCACTGTTTATCCGTTTAGCTATTTATGATCCACAACACCGTACTCATTTTATACTAGGACACTTTATGCGTAATGATAACCGCCAGCTTAATCAACTTCGTTCGATCAGCTTTGAGCGCCATTATACCAAGCACGCTGAAGGCTCAGTATTGGTCAGCTTTGGCGATACCAAAGTATTATGTACTGCTAGTGTCGAGTCGGGTGTACCGCGTTGGCTTAAAGGCAAAGGCAAAGGATGGATTACCGCTGAATATGGCATGCTACCGCGCGCGACTAATACTCGTAACCAGCGCGAAGCCGCTCGTGGCAAGCAGTCAGGACGTACTCAAGAGATTCAGCGTCTGATCGGTCGTAGTCTGCGTGCGATGATAGATTTGAGTAAGCTTGGTGAAAACACGATTTATCTCGACTGTGATGTCCTGCAAGCTGATGGAGGCACACGTACCGCTAGTGTCACAGGCGCGGCTATTGCCTTGATTGATGCGATAGAGAGATTGCAGCGAACCAAAAAACTCAAAGCCGATCCATTAATCGGCTTGGTGGCAGCCGTTTCTGTCGGCATGAAGGATGGTGAGGCGTATCTAGATCTAAACTATGAAGAAGATGCCAGCTGTGATACTGATCTCAACGTTGTAATGACGCAAAAGGGTGAGTTTATTGAACTCCAAGGCACCGCTGAAGAAAAGCCGTTTACTCGTAAGCAAGCGGACGATATGTTGGCGCTAGCTGAACAGGGCATCGCTGAGCTTATTACTATGCAAAAGACGGCTTTGGGCTGGTAGAGTCATCGTTCAGTTTAGTCAATTCTTCGCTATTGATAACTTTTGATACCGCCTTCACCTATTAAGCCATTAACTATTGAGGTCTAATATATGCTTAAGCTCACTGATGAGGGCGCCAAAATTACTTTGCAGGAGCAGCCACCAGCGAGCGATAATGGGCTATTTTGGTTTGGGTCGGCGTTATTGATTGGCGCAATCGCAGTGGCAATGGCGATGAGCTTATTATCTGAGCGCTTATCTATTGCCGCGCTAGCACTATTAATTATAGGAAGTTTCTTTTTTAATAGGCAGCGCCAACAGCGTAAGAAAGCAATGGCTGGCGTGATTAATAGCGGCGTATTGTTGATCAGTGCGGGGTCCTTGATTCATGAGAATCAAGGCAAACGTAACACGATTACTATAGCCGACGGGGACAAAATAACGTTGTACGGCGAGCAGCTACAGATCGTCGATGCCACAAATGTACGTAAATATCATATCAGCGGCTTTGATAATAGCCAAGAAGCCCAAGCGACTAAAGCTATCTTGCAAGGTCAAACACTTAATAAACGCCATGTTAATATTAAGATGAAAAGTGACTAGCTGTTTATTACTAAAATCTTGCACCTACCTTGCACTTATTCTTCAAAACCTCTTTTTGTCCAAAAATGAGTAATAATGCTTGCAGCTCGCTTTCAAAATGGTTTATAACTAGATCTTATACTTTCATAGCGACTGAATCAGACGCTATGCTAACTGAGTTATTTTTGCTGTTTTGTGAGGAGTTAATCATGCCACAAGCATCGATCAGCGCGTTAAATAATAGTTTATCTTGTGTGACTAAAATAATACCGATAACCGCTTTATTACTATCAATGCTAAGTGTCACCAGCCAAGCTCAGGCCGATAATATGAGCGCTCTCATCGCGCAAAAGTCTGCGCAACCTGAGCTGGCAGCCCCTTCTGCTAGAGTCAGTACCCGCTCCACTATCAAGCGTGCGGCATCTACATCAGCACCTACTTATAACTATAATAAGAGTGCTGCTCCTAATACTTATCGCTATCCTGAAATAGAGCCGACGCCCTCTGTGCTACCTGCCTTTCTTTCAGGTAGCTATGACAATGTCGATAGCGAATATTTGTCGCTGCTAAGTCAAGCTGAAATGCAAAGTAGCCCTGCTGCTCGCGAGGTTATTAGCACCGCTCGTAAAATGGCACTTAATGAGCGCACTATTATTCAAGGGGGTTGCTGGGACTATCTCAATGCCGTGTTCAATCGTGCTGGCGTGACGCGTGATACCCTGCATAAAGGATCTTATAGACAAGGCCCTTATGCCAATAGCAGTGAGATTGAGATTGGCGATTGGCTATATTATATCAATCATGGCTACAATGGCGTTGAGCACAGCGGCATGTTTGTCGGTTGGGTCGATGAGTCAGCCAAGCAAGCGCTAATACTGAGCTATGCAGGTGAGAGTCGTCGTGAGCCTGCACGCTATCGGGTTTATGACTTAAGTAATGTCTATCAAATCATGCGACCTGTTATTTAGAATAACAAAAAGCTACTCGCCATAAAAAAGCGTCCGTAACTCAGTATTACGGACGCTTTTATTTTATAGATAATGTAATTTTAAAAGGGTTTTACGATTACCAAAATTACTATAAATATCAGCGCAAAAACAGGCACTTCATTGAACCAGCGCCAAAACACGTGTGACTTATATTGAGGGTTGTCTATGAGTTTTTTACGATAAAATCCGCAGGCGCCATTATAAGCAGATAATAGAATTACTAAGACTATTTTTAGGTGTAACCAGCCCTGAGTTTTATAGACCTCCCAGCCCAGATATACCATCCACAAGCCAAGCGCCCACGTCGCTATCATTGAGGGGATCATAATACCGCGATACAGCTTGCGCTCCATAATCACAAAGCGATCCTGACTTATTCTATCCTCGCTCATGGCATGATAGACAAACAGGCGCGGCAAGTAGAAAATCGCTGCAAACCAAGTCACCATTGAGATAACGTGAGCCGCTTTAATCCAGTTTATATACTCTATCATGCTTATATTCCTAATGCTCTAGCTGTGTTTAGCCATGTTAAATGCGGGCAAGCTTAACGTATATTGACTTGCTTTAACAGCCATCAGACTCACTATGACCGCAACTTATCTAAGCAAAAACTTATTCGGCTAATACAACTTGCATTTGATGACCACTCATAGCGTCAGTGACAGGCAACAGCTTGGGCGCTCTGGGTGCTGCAATATGCTTAGTCAAGCCCAGCTCACGCATGAGTCTATCATCACTAGCCTGACTGGCATTACCAGTAGTCAGTAGCTTATCACCATAAAAGAACGAGTTTGCTCCTGCCATAAAGGCCAGCGCTTGCTCACTATCAGATAAGCTCTCACGACCCGCTGATAGGCGCACATAACTGGTCGGACAGCAAATGCGAGTCACGGCAATAGTACGTATCCACTCGAGTACTGACAGCTCACCTTCGCTTAGCACTTTATCACCCAGCGGCGTGCCCGCTATCGGCACTAATAGATTAACAGGTATCGACTCTGGCGCTTTGGGCATTTTGATCAGCTCGCACAGCCAGTCAATCCGATCATCACGGCTCTCACCCATGCCAACGATATTACCGCTACAGACATTGATGCCCGAAGCGCGTACATTACTTAGCGTATCTAGACGATCGTCATAGCTACGAGTGCTGACCACTTGATCATAATAGTTTCTAGAGGTATCAAGGTTATGGTTATAGTAGTCGAGTCCAGCATCGGCTAATTGGCCTGCTTGCTCGGGGTTGAGCATGCCTAGAGTCATACAGGTCTCAAGCCCTAAGTCTTTGACTTCTTTGATCAATTCGACCACATAAGGCATGTCTTTGGCGCTAGGATGCTTCCACGCCGCGCCCATACAAAAACGCGATGAGCCGGTCGCTTTGGCACGCCGCGCTGCTGCTATAACCTTATCAACTTCTAAGCGTTTTTCAGCTTGCAACTTGGTCTTGTCACGGTGGTGACCAGATTGTGAGCAGTAGCCACAGTCCTCAGGACAGTTGCCCGTTTTGATTGATAACAAAGTACTGATTTGTACTTCGTTAGCGGTAAAGTGCTGACGGTGAATGGCCTGTGCTTGTGATAACAAGTCTAATAATGGCAATTCAAATAGCGCTTTAACCTGCTGGCGACTGGGTTTGTCGGCCAGTGAAGTCGTGTTGGTTTTTGATGTATTATCAGCAAAATTATTTTCAGTCAGAGTGTCAGTGTCAGTAGATAAGGTAGGTTCAGTGATACTTAGCAGGCCTGCCATGATAAGTCCTTTTATAAGAATAGAGTAAAACCAAAATTTGAATCATAAAAAAGGTTGCCGTATTAGTATACCGCAACCTTAGTATCTTAGCAGATAGTACTAGCAGAGACATAAATTATCAGAATTGAGCTTTAGCGCTACTATGTCAAGCTTGCTAAACTATTTACCTAGTTTATGTTTAGCCACACCGACCCAATGCTCTGCAAACTGTTGCGCTTTATAGACATAAGGTTTAGCTCTTTGAATATGTGGCTGTAGCTCTTCTGGAATCTCAGGGACGATATGTTTGGCAAGCTTATTGAACCACATAAGGAGGCTATAATCGCCCTCAATGCTTAGGTTGCCTTCTTGCACTGCCGTCATAAAGCCAGGCAAGCTACCTTTAGTCAATAGCTTAACACCTGTCATAGAGTCTTTAAACTTAATAGTCAAATCAGCATTATCGGCATGACCACTGTGCTGCGTGAACTGACCGTTGTCAAAGCTAAAGTAACGCCCTATATCAGAGGCTTCACTAATGAATTCAATAGTAACTTTGCGATCCGCTAACTTGGCCTTAAAGTCTTCATTGTCGCTATCAGCGAGCATCGATAAGCGATAGCCTACGATAGCTAGTAGAGCATCTAATGGATCAGATTTTATATCTAACACAGGAATAGTAAACATGATGGATCTCCTAAATAGAGGATAAAGAGGTGAATAAAAATTAAAGGTACTCTATAGTAATTGTTAGCAAAATTATAGTGCTAAATTATAACTCAATTGTCATTATTTATTCATCAGTTTTGAGATATAACGCTTGCAAAACAATATATTAAGTGAATAAAAAAGCGCCCTGATAAGGCGCATAATTTGTGATGCATAGTTTGATTTTGAATATTAAAACAATACTTTTATCATTTAACTACTCAAAGCGTGGCGTATAATCATCATCATAAATAGGGCTATGCTCAACATAACGCGCAGCCTCAAGCTCGCGCTGCTGCTGCAAAGTAGGGCTAACATCCTCATAACGCACGGCGCGATAGAGCACCCAAGCAAATAATGGCAGCCAACTAATACCCATAGCCACGACATACGTATGCCATTGGGACAATGTCGTCCAGCTTATCAATAGGCTCTGAATAATCTCAACAGCTAGCCAGTAGAGGACGCCGCCGAGTACATACCAAAGTAGCCAGCGCTGAGAGGATAGGGCGATGGCAAAAATCAAACTGGCTAATAAGCCATAGCCTAGTATAGCCGCGCCGCTTAGAGAGCCTACAGAAATACTGGCTAGAGTGCTACTCGATAATAGTGTCAAAAGCATCATTCATCTCGCTATGCAAAAGGTGAATTTCAATACCCTATTATGAGAGTTTTGCCTGTATATCGAAAGACCAAAACGCGACTTTGCGACAACCGTTGACGTCTATTTTTAGGAGAAAGAATTACCTTTTCGACATTGCTTTTTGATGATGCAAGATATCTATATCTACCAAAGATTTTATTTACTATCGTGATCATTCGTTTTATTCGTCAATAAGCTTTGAATGATTAGTCCGATGTCCCCACCAAGACAATAACGATACCAATACTGCGCCTAATAACATAAGACTTAGCGTGGTGAGCCAATGAGCGCCAGTAGGGTACGCCCAAGGTGCAACATTAGTGATAGCCTCAGCGTTTAGACTGCCCAAAGCATCTACTTTCCAAGGCCAAACCTTTACTAATGAGCCTGCAATAAAGCCAGTAAGCAGCGCCAGCGTGGCCTGATAATAGCGCGATAGTAGCCATTTTAGTATGCGGGTAAATAGCAATAGCCCTGTGAGCATGCCCGCCATTAAAGTAATGATAGTCGTCAAATCAAAGGTATGTACCGCCTTCAAAACCGTATCGTAAGCGCCTAACAGCAATAAGATAAAGGATCCAGATACTCCCGGTAAGATCATCGCGCAAATAGCAATAGCGCCTGCAAAAAACAGATAGGGTAAGCTTGGACTGCCTGCCAGTAGCGGCAAACTACTAATGACAACTGCGACTACTAAGCCTGTGATAAATAATCCTGCGCGCGCAGCATTCCAGCGTTTTATTTCAGTTAGCAAGAGTAGTACTGTCGCTACCACTAGACCAAAAAAGAACGACCAAATCAGTAGTGGTTGATTGTCGAGCAAGCCTTTGATAATACCTGCTAAAGTGACGATGCTAGTGCCAATACCTAATAGCAGAAATAATAAAAAAGTAGCATCAACTTGTCGCCATACTTCCATAAAGCCCTTGATGCCACCTTGTCTGCGAAATACTGACCACAGATTAGGGCCAATACTGCCTAGCGCATTAATCAGGCGCTGATAGATACCTGCAATCAGCGCAATGGTGCCGCCAGAGACACCTGGGACAATGTCAGCAGCGCCCATCGCCATACCTTTAATATAAACAGCAAAAAACTGCTTGGCGCTATCGTGAGTCGGCGCTACGCTATCAAGTGTTTGGTTCGACGAAGTTGACGTTGATTCTGATAAAGCTTCATCAGGTTTTGATGGCTTTGATGCCGTCATGGACGACTCCTTTTGCGGAATATAAGTTAAAACTTAAGTTTAAAATACAAGTTTAAATAAAACGGAAAATAAGCTGAGTGAACGAAATAGTCGTAAGCCCAGCTTATAAAATAATAATCTATCAATGCTTATGCTTGTACTTATGCATTAGCGACTAGCGCAGGATAACCTAAAGCATATAGAACACCCTCAAGGCCTGTGACATTGACAGCTGCGTCAGCACGCGCTTGGACAATAGACTTGGCTCGATAGGCGACGCCTAAATCGGCAATTGCCATCATGGGCAAGTCATTAGCACCATCACCAACACAGACTACTTGCGACATAGCAATCCCTAAACGCTCTGCGGTGTGCGCGACGATAGCTGCCTTTTTTTCACCATTGATGATAGGCAGCTGGATATGACCGCTCACCTCATCTTCATCGATATCTAGATTATTGGCATGCACCTCATCTATCCCTAGTTGTTCAGCAATATAACGAGCAAAATAGGTAAAGCCACCAGAGACTAGTATTGTATGATAGCCTAAGGCTTTGAGGGCGCTAATAGTCGTACGTGCTCCTGTCGATAGTGTAAGCCGCGCGCAGATCTCATCAAGCACGTGAGTTGGAACCCCTTTGAGTAACGCTACGCGCTGAGCAAAGGAGTCATCAAAGTCAATCTCACCACGCATTGCAGCCTCGGTAATGGCTTCGACTTGCATGCCGACCCCAGCAGTCTTGGCAAGCTCAACAATAACCTCTTGCTCAATAAGAGTGGAATCCATGTCAAAGCAAGCTAGCTTATGGGTACGCAGCATATGACCCACTGATAAGATATGACAATCGACTAAGTCTGCGCTATTAAAAGCTGTCGCCATTGCCGCATCGCTGCCTATTGCACTTTGCGTTTGATGATGCGTTGCCAAGTCGTGACGCAGGCGTGAGGTCAACTGCTCATCAATCATATGCGCAGCAGCAGTCTTCTTGGCAGGATGCATTAGGGTATCGCTGACAGGTACGAGTAAGTAGCGAAATACCTGTGCTTTAATAATTGGGAGCAACGCAGGATTCTGATTTGAATTTACTACGATACTCACATTTGAACTATCATGAGCGTCTGCATCACTAGTAGTCACATACGCAGGATTGGGCGTATTAACGCTAGAGTCTACAGAGATATCTATATAATTGGCTTCAGTATCTTCTGCTACGGTCACAAGATGCCAATTGGGCTGCTCATCGACCCAAGACTGGATATACTGATGAATATCTAACGCTGATACTTGTACGGGTAGCACGACAATGACTGCAAATAAGGGCAGGGATTGTAGCGCATCAAAATCACGCAGACCAATATCATCAGGTAATAGCTCAGCAATAGAATCAACGGCTTGTTGCCATGCTTTGCTGTCTTTTGGTAACGAATACGATATTTTTTTTGGCATGGCTCAATTGTCCCTTGTATGCGCAGATAAGATTAGGAATAATAACAGCTTTACAAGGTAGCGCCTATAGGGGCTATTAAACATTCGGCGATAGTACTGGCAGCACCTCTATTTTAGCTAGGCTCTGTTTGATCTTTCATAAATGAGCACTGCTAATAGCTAAAATAGCCGCTTATACAGTAGCCGTTACTTATTAAAGCTACTATATCTGCCATAAAAGATAAAACAGTCGACTAAAAAGCGCTATGATAACCAAAGGCATTTAGGCAAATATTATTGCTAAGCGAATTATTGCTAGGTAAATAAAATCGTTAAGTGTCCTATAATCGCACGTCTTTTTCATGAAAATGAGCAATAGCCTCGTTTTCGATTTTCTCCTTTAAATAAGTTCACTCTATCATGATGTATTTAGCGCCTAGGCAAGGGTTGTTTGCCATTATTGTTTTGGTTAGTTTTTGTCTGCAAACCTTATTACTTATTATCAGTACTGACCAACAGCTGAGCAATAGCCGCGCATTAAAAGGCGAGCAAATGGTCGCGCAGCTGATTGATGAGGCGCGTCTGTCTTTAGAGAATAAGGATAGAGTCAGTCTCAGTGTCATCGCCAATCGCTATACTAGCGAGCAGGACGTTGCGCGGTTGGTAATAAAAGATACTGACGATACTATCTTAGTGCCCGTGGGCAATGCGCCTATGCAGCAAGGCGATACTATCGAGCAGATAGCGACCAAAGGTGATGCGGTCATCGGTAGCGTGGCGCTGACCTTAAAAGATATCAGCAAAGGCGAAATTATCAGTATGCAGTGGCCATTTGTGATCGGTTCGCTATTTTTGCATTTATTATTGTGGGTCGCATACGGTTATATCGCCCGTCCTACCAAAGCGCAAATCAATGCTTTGAGTCATAAAATCGATGATATACATCGGCAAAAATACGTTAATGACACGGTAAGACGTACTCGTCAGCCTTCAGATGATTTCAATGATCATGACCCTAGGAGTGAGAAGATAGATTCAACTGATAAAAGCATGATACCCAGCCATAGTGCAGTGACTAAGGCTGAAAGTACGGGTGCGGCTATCAATACCGCTGTGATTCATAATGAGCTTAATGCTTATCTAAAGTCGCAGCAAAGTGGCGGCGGCTTAGAGGAGTCAGTAGCCAGTAGTGATAAGGATCAAGTACCAGATACAGCAACAGCGGATCCGTTAGCGTCTATAGGCTCGACTACGCAAAAAGCCAATAGTAATAAGTTGTCAGCAGCGCGCAGCTTTGACAGTGTCAGCGTGCAAATCAAGTTCCATGATGAATACAAGATGATGGAGCGCCTAGCGCCTGAGATGCGCATGCCGTATTTGGCGTTATGCACTCAGCTATTAGATCAAGCGCTCAGCGAGTTGTTACAACAGCCTTTGCTGCTAGGCGTCAGCGCTACGAATAAGCCTTACTTTGATGAGAGCGGTGCGCAAGTTATCCTCAAAGCGGATAATAGCCATGCCAAAGTAGCGCTTGCAGGAGTGATGCTAGGCAAGCTGTATTTAATGCTTAATAAGATTATCCATGATAAGCATATCGAGCTGGCACGTTTTGCTCTACCTGCAAAAGCTGGGGTCAGTGATAGCGCGCAGAGCGATGCTATGACTCAATTGCTCAAAAGCGTCGGCAAAAAGGAGCAAATGCTCATCTTATTACCTAGTGCAGCGCTTAGACAGATTGCAAATCATGTTCAAGTGCATAACCTCAATCGTCCGACTACTGTTTATGAGCGCGAGTGCGCGGTGTTTGAAGGCGCTAATGATGCGATGATTCAGCGCTTGGCGGATGTTCGTAATGCAGTACTTATGACAGGCAATGAATAGCGATAAATACAAAAAAGATTGACAAAGCCCCTAAGAGACTTTATAAGGCATAAGTAACAATGTGAACTATCTTTTTTAATGACAGGAGACCGCTATGAGCGATGCTGATATCGACGACGATTTTGATGATGATTTTAGTGAAGATGATGATGCAAAGATGGTCGAAGAGGCTGAGACTAGTGTCCGTACGCGCTTGAGCAGCCTTGAGAAGCGTCGTCTAATAGATAACTTATTAGAAGAAAAGCGTCTGGCAAAAGAGCTCAAAGATGAGCTTGATGATTTAGATAGCCTAGACGATAGCTGGGATGAAGATGATGACTGGGATGATGAAGACGATTGATAACTGCTTGATAATTATTTGACAACTATTTGATAGTTGTTGTACTGCCCAAGTCGTCATAAAAGTTGCCAGATAACGCTTTATCATATCTTAACTATGCTAAGCTAATTGCTTTATAAAATTTGCTATTGTGTCTATTGGCACGCTTTACCTTTCTACCTATTATATTTGTACTGTAATGAATGATAATACTGGGTAGATATAATTGAATTTCGTTTTTGTGATGCTATTGATTTGAGGCTATTATACTATGAGCAATCCAATGAGCTTTGATGCTTTACTAGATTATTTAGACAATCAAGAGAGTCAATATGTGCTCGATAGTGTGGCTATGCACGGGTTTTTGACGGCTACCGTTATTGGTCCAAATCTACCAAATTGGCTAGAGGCGCTATTTGAAGGTCAAACCAGCAAGATTCCAGAAAATGTCGTTGACGGGATCAAGCGCTGGCGCAAATCTATTATGGATGAGCTCAAAAACGAGACACCTATCGCGCTGCCCTTCAATGAAGATGCGGGCAATGAAGAGGTCAAAGTAGACTTCTCTGATGAGTCAGATTTGGTCGCTTGGTCTATTGGTTTTGTCGATGCGATGTATGCTGATGAGGCTACTGATTGGTTAGAGAACGAAGAAAATGCTGACGATGTAGCAGTACTAACGCTACCTATGATCGTCCTCAGTGGTATCGATGACGAAGACCCTGAGCTTATGCAAATGCGTGGCGACGATGACAAGATGGCACAAATGGCCAACAGCATCGAAGGTAACTTAACTGAGCTATTTTTGTTGTTTCATACTAATGACTGATAGCAGTCTATCGTTTTAAAATAAGGCTTATTATGACCGTGCAACTCTCCAATCTTGAGCATTTGCCGAACTATCAGATTACTGAGCGCTTAGATGTGGTTTATGGTAGTACGGTACGCTCAAAACACGTTGGCAAAGATCTTTTTGCGGGTCTCAAAAACATCGTCGGTGGTGAGTTGACTGCTTACACTGAGCTATTAGAAGAGTCGCGCCAAGAGGCGATAGATCGTATGATCGTCAAAGCCGAGGCGCTAGGCGCTGACGCGGTAGTAGGTTTAAGATTTTCGACCTCTAGCATCGCTCAAGGTGCTTCTGAATTGTTTGTCTATGGCACGGCAGTCAAGGCTGTTCCTATGCAGCAGCAACCTAGCTATCAGCCATCAAGCGGCCCACATGACTCATCTGGACACTATTCATCAAATTCAACCAGTCCGCAGCAACCCGACACCGCTGTTGAAGATCTGCCTCGTTTTAACCCTTTTGGCTAAGCTATCTATGACAAGCGACCTAAGAAAAGAGATCGGTGATGAATAACTCTTTTACCCAAATGCTGTTTAACTATGCGCCACTGCTAGTACTGTTCGTAGTGGGCTGGTTTTTTGGCGCGCGCCATGAGCGTCAGCATTTAGCCCGCCTGAAGATAGCTGAGCTTGAGCTACGCCATATTATCGTATCGACTGAGCGTTTTTATCAGCCCAAAATGAATCCTGATACTCAAGGCGAGCTGGTACTAGGTAGCGTGGTCATTGCACAGGATTACTTCAAGATGATCATCGCCCGTGTGCTCAGTCTCTTCGGCAAAAACTTAACGACTTATGAGACGCTACTTGATCGTGCTCGCCGTGAGGCTATTGTGCGTATGCGCATACAAGCACAAGCTGCAGGCTATAACCATATCTACGGCTTACGCCTAGAGGTCAGTAATATCAATCAATTGGGCAGTATGGTTGAAGCCATTGCTTATGGTACGGCGGTAGTTAGTACTGAGCACTAAAACTTTACTCTACTTACTCAGAACAACTCTTTTAGTTGAAACTCCTCTTTATTTGCAGCAACCTTCCTTATAAATACTCTCTTTAAACTATCACTGTTTTTTTGATTCATTTGATGGCTATCTTAGTATGCGTAGGGTACGTTCCACGCACCGATTACAAAGTTATAATCGAATATCGGTGCGCGAAGCGCACCCTACAAAAGCTCTACGAAAACTAAATATTATTTCATTAAATTATTAACGCATTCGTGAATTCATGCTCTCTTTTTTATCATCCTCAGCTTGCTCTTTTACTTTGGCAACATCAAACAAAAACGTTCGGTTTTTGAGTATCGCGACAAATAATACCACGCCGCCGATAGTATTACCGACTAATACTATGATTAAAAATAGCAAATAGCTGGGTAAGCTCACCGTATTACCATACATTAAGGCTGAAAACACCTCGATATTACCGACAATACTGTGGTGCAAACCTAAAAACCCAATACTTCCCGTAATTAAAGTGACTAGCACGATACGACTAATGGTATCGCGTGCAGAGGTCACTAGCCACGCAGCCACGCCCATCATCCAACCTGCTAGAATTGAACTACCAAATATCACCCACCACTTAAAGTCTAAGACGTGCTGGGCGTAAGCATCAATGTCAGCCACGCTAAACAAATCCATGTTAATACCAAGGCCAATCATCAGTGCAGCAAACAGACAGCCACCGACAATATTACCTGCGATGACAATGCCCCAAAGTCGTAATAGCTTGTGCAAAGGCTCGATACCATTGAGTACAGGTAGGCTCAGCAATGAGGTTTGCTCAGTGAATAACAACGACTGACCGATGACGACGATGATAAAGCCCAATGGATAGAGCAGGGAGGATAAAACCATCGCGTAGTGGCTGGGCACTACTTCGCTCAATAGTGCAAAGGCGGATAGAATGACAAATAAGCTAAAGCCAATCTCTAGCCCTGCAGTAAAAGCGCTAGTAAACAAGGAGCCTAAAGAGCGATTAAAGGTTTCTTTGGCATCAATGACTTGCTCAACTAAGATGCTAGCATAGCTTTTAGGCTTGCTTAGGTTGTCATCGTTGGCGACTTTTTTGATGGTATCAACGTCTTCTTCACTAATAGTTTCGGAGAAATCGTGATCTTCTAGGTTTTCGGTAGCAGCCGTTTTACTACTGTTATCATCTTTGCTCATTTTGCTAGAATCAGGGCTGGTTGACTTAGGGGTTTTGGGCACAAGTAGCTCACTGTTTATCAGATTATAGCTTTGGATTAAAAAGATTTATTGTAGACTATAATCAGCTTATATGATGTTGATGGATAAACGGTTTGATGTTGTTAATTGTTTACTACTCCTTAAAGAGCTATACGTCTAATTCACCTTAACGCTAACAAAATACTGCTATCTGCGTTAAAATCACGCTATTACTTATTTTCTCTAAATTTACCACATTCATTTCAATAAATATCATCAATAAAAGACGTATTCACTATGACCATTCCTAATTCTAAAACCAACCTTACTCACTCTATCCAAGCCGCCCTCAGCCAGTTAGAAAACGCCTATAATCCCAGCGATGTCGAAGCAGGTATGTATCAAAACTGGGAAGACAGTGGCTATTTTCAGCCGACCTTTGATAAAGACGAATCGTTCTCTATTGCCTTGCCACCGCCAAACGTGACAGGCTCGCTACATATGGGACACGGCTTTAACAATGCCATTATGGATGCCTTGACCCGTTTCCACCGTATGGATGGTGACAATACTTTATGGCAACCTGGCACCGATCATGCGGGTATCGCCACCCAAATGGTCGTTGAGCGTCGTCTCAACGCCGAAGGTATCAAGCGTCATGATTTAGGTCGTGGAGAGTTTATTAATAAGGTTTGGGAGTGGAAAGAGGAGTCGGGCGATAATATTACTACGCAGATTCGTCGTTTAGGTAGCTCAGTCGATTGGTCGCGTGAGCGCTTTACCATGGATGATGGCCTATCCAACGCGGTAAAAGAAGTATTCGTACGTCTATTCGATGATGGCTTGATTTATCGCGGTAAGCGTCTGGTCAATTGGGATCCTAAGTTTCAAACCGCGTTGTCTGATCTAGAAGTCGAGAACCATGATGAAAAAGGCTCACTTTGGCATTTCCGCTATCACTTTACCGATAACGATACCACTACCCAAGATGGCAAAAACTATCTAGTAGTTGCGACAACACGTCCTGAAACTTTATTGGGTGATACGGCAGTCGCGGTCAATCCAAGTGATGAGCGTTATGCGCACTTGATTGGCAAAACTATTACTTTGCCGATTACTGGACGAGTGGTGCCTATCGTCGCTGATGATTATGTCGATATCGAGTTTGGTACAGGTTGTGTCAAAATAACCCCAGCTCATGATTTTAATGATTATGACCTCGGTCGTCGTCATGAGTTGCCATTGATTAATATGCTTGATGGACATGCTAATATTTTAGCAAATATGGAAGTCTATCCTGATCTACAAACCCGTGATCCTGAGCTCGAAGCCACACCAAGCGATCATAATGGTGTAACTTATGCTGGTGTTGAGCGTTTTGCTGCTCGCAAACAAATCGTAGAACAAGCAAAAGCGCAAGACTGGTTAGAAGATATCGAAGACTATGCGCTCAAAGCCCCACGCGGTGATCGTAGTGGCGTCATCGTTGAGCCATGGTTGACCGATCAGTGGTATGTCGCGGTTGAAAAACTGGCCAAACCTGCTATCGATGCGGTAGAGAATGGCGATATCGAATTTGTGCCTGCGCAATACAAAAACATGTATATGGCATGGATGACCGATTTGCAGGACTGGTGTATCAGCCGTCAGCTGTGGTGGGGACATCGTATTCCTGCTTGGTATGATGAGGAAGGCACTATCTACGTCGCCCGTGATGAGGCAGAAGTGCGCAGCAAATACAGCTTAGCTGATGATGTAAAATTACGCCAAGACGATGACGTGCTAGATACGTGGTTTAGCTCTGGGCTGTGGACCTTTAGCACCTTGGGTTGGGCCGACGAGTCAGCCGATAAAAAAGTATTAGAGACTTTTCACCCGACTAGTGTCTTAGTCACAGGTTTTGACATTATTTTCTTTTGGGTTGCGCGCATGATCATGATGACCATGCATTTCGTCAAAAACGAAGACGGCACGCCGCAAGTGCCGTTTAAGACGGTTTATGTGCATGGACTTGTACGTGATGGTAATGGCCAGAAGATGTCCAAGTCTAAAGGTAACGTCCTCGATCCTATCGATATCATTGACGGTATTGATCTTGAGACGCTGGTTGAAAAACGTACTAGCAATATGATGAACCCCAAAGACGCTGCCAAGATTGAAAAGCAAACGCGTAAAGAGTTCCCAGAAGGTATCGCGGCTTATGGTACTGATGCGCTACGCTTTACTTTTACCTCGCTAGCCAGTACGGGTCGCGATATTAACTTTGATCTCAAGCGTGTCGAGGGCTACCGCAACTTCTGTAATAAAATCTGGAACGCTAGTCGTTTCGTATTGATGAATTGTGTCGATAAAGAGGGTAGTGCCAAGCCTATCGACCAAACGGCTAACGTGGAAGTTTGGGAGCTACCCGAAAAATGGATCATGAGCCGTTTGAACTCTACCGTTGCCGATATTCATCAGCATTTCGCTCAGTATCGCCTCGATATGGTTAGTCATGATATTTATGAGTTTATCTGGAATGAATATTGCGATTGGTATGTTGAACTTGCCAAAGCCAGCTTGAATGACGATTCGGTGTCCGATGAGCGCAAAGCACAAATCCGCTATGTGCTCTTGCATGTACTAGAGACCGCATTACGCTTTACTCATCCAATTATGCCGTATCTGACCGAGCAAATCTGGCAGACGGTTGCACCGCTACTGAATCGCAAAAACACCGACAGCATCGTGGTCGCTGACTATCCAAAAACGGATGAGGCACAAATCAGTGAGCAAGTTGAGGCGGATATGGCATGGCTCCAAGAGCTAATTGCCAGTGTGCGTAATATTCGCGGCGAGATGAAGCTCGGTAATGCCATACGTCTGCCAGTGCTGCTACAAAACGTCTCAAGCGATGAAGAGGCGCGTCTATCCCGTATCAAAAACCAGTTCAAAGCGCTTGCTAAGATCGAGAGCCTAGAGATTATAAATAGTGGTGACGGCTCTGATCAAAAGATTCCGCTATCGTCATCAAGTATGGTTGGTCAGCTGCGCGTCTTAGTGCCGATGAAAGGTCTTATCGATCCAACCGCTGAGCTGGCACGTCTAGGTAAGTCTTATGAGAAGCTCAAAGGTCAAGCGACAGGTATCTCACGTAAGCTCGGTAATGAAGGCTTTGTGAGTAAAGCGCCAAGCGAGGTGGTCGATGCTGAGAAGGCAAAATTGGCTGAGCTAGAGGGACAGCTTGCGGCTATGGCGGGGCAGATGGAGGAGTTGAAGGCGTTGTAAGAGAAGCAAACGCTTAAAGACATTCCCTTTAACAGTCACTAATAAATGCGTATATGATTATGTACAACCTTAAACTATTAACTAAATAGGTATCGTTATGAAAAAAATACTATTCTTATTCGCATTTACTTTATTTTCTACAACAGCATTTTCTCAAATTGACGGAAGTGATCCGAATTCTGGAATTGATATCATTAAAGTTAATCCAGCAAGTAAACCAATCATTAATACCGATAATAATCCTTTAATTGACGAAATTAATAGATTGACTCTTGAATATCTGAATTTGAAAGCGAAAGAGATTCAACATGAATTTGTTAGTCAAGATTTATCTAAACTGAAAACCAAAGATGACGTTTTTGAGGGATATATTGCTTACTTAAAAAAGAAAAATGAATCTGATAGATCACAAATGATAAAAGAAAATGGAGAGGATATTTTGAAGTATTTCAAAATCCCAAGAGTGAAAAATTGAGATGATAATGAAGACACGGAACTCAACCTATATAAAAGGGTGATGGAATAAAAGCAGAATTAGTTATAAAAAAAGCTGTAGGGTAGTAGGTTGATTTTATTCATAACACCTCATTGATATTGGAAAATACTTATGGATAGTATTTATTTCAAGCTAGTTATTATCGTTTTGCTACTGGCTATCCTTAGCTATTTCTTGTATCAAAATAAGAAAAAAGACTCGCCAAAGTATCGACAGCTCAAGACCTACTCAAACATCGACTACGATAGAGAAGCGTATGAAGAGAGCAGCTCTAAAAGTGCCTTATTACATATAACGACTTTGGGCCATCATCAACACGCTATAAAAAGTAAAAACTCCTACGATAATACTTATGAGCAGTATAGCTTTATCTTTAATAAAGTCACTGAGCTCCAAGAGAAGATTAACATCGGTATTGCCAAGTTAGAGCAAAATATTGCTGCTATGATAAAAGAGCTAAAAGTGAGCAGTCGCTTGGTAGAAGATACTACGCCTATAAAAACCGTTATTGAAACCCTCAAAATCACCGATAAAATAGATAGCCAAGTTAATACTATCGATAGTTTAGGGTTTACTAAATCAGCTCGTCTTAAGACGTGGTTTCCCTCGTTTTCAATATTCTCAGGCATCATGGCAGTGCTGCTCACCATAATGGTCATCTGGTTTTTACTATTAGCTCTGGGCGGTAGCGGTACTAGCCTTATGAGCTATATTATAGTGTTAGCGATTATGATTATACCGACTATAGCGTTCTCAACCTTTAAGTCACGGGCTAATGCTAAGAAGTTTGAGCAGCAAGATAAGGTGCTCATAGGTAAGATACAGGCTATTTTAGATAACTCTGAAAAGCTAGAAAATACGGTAGTCCTACTTAACGCTAGTAATAGAGAGCTAGAGTCGTACGGTAGTCAGCTAGCGTCTGCCAATAAAGAAGTCACTGCAGCGCTTTATAAAAATAGTGCTTATATAAAAGCCGCGAGGAAGTCGAAGGCGCTATTTAAAAAGGATGCGTATAGTGAGGAAGAGAATGCGCTGGCGAGTCGGATTAATGAGATTGTTGACGGGTTGGGAAGAGAGGTGAAGATTAGTTCTTTGTTGGGTTAGGTAGGGTTTGAATTATTTTATAATTTTGAATTGAGAATTTTATGACTGTGCCAAATGGCATTAGTTGAAACAATGTTACTTTATAAGAAAAAATATGGATTACGATAAATTTATAAGCCTTTTTGACCAAGCGCAAGATAGATCGCTTGTTGATATTCTTGAGCCTTTATTTTACGAAAAAGTCCTAAATAATACTGTCTATCAGAATAATTTAGAAAAAGATTTTGAGAGTAAAATGTTCGCTTTTATAAATAGGGAAGATAGTATAAAAGTAAGAATACAGGATTTAAGAAAAAGGTTAACAAGACAATTCCTATGGAAAAATAATGATAAGAATCAACAGTATTTAGATGTATTTAATCTATTATTTATCCGATTTGGAATACAAGATACATACTCTAGTCAGGATTCTGACTGGGTTTGCGCTATTATTATGGCTAAATATTATATTGAGAATTTTGATAATAAGAGAGATAAGTATATTCAACAACTAAATATAGATACTAGTTTACTAAAGTCTATAGAGGCATGTGATTTTTTTCATAAAAAAGGTTTCATTATTCGTGTTAGAAAAGGGTTAATTACTCGTAATAGCACAGATGCAATATTCAAATTTATCGATACAAAGGTTAATAGGCTTGGACACTCTCTTTATCTAGTACTTACTGATAGCATTAATAAGTTGCTGTTGAATGAGTCAAATAACTTATACAAGTTTAGTGTTAACTCTTCTACAGAGCATAAAGAAGAAATATTACCTTATGGCTTTTTATTACAATTAGCTATGAAGCACATATGTCAAGAACCTAGAGTTGATAACGATGAAGATTTTCATAGCATCATAAGAGATTTATTTGAACTATCTAAAAACTATGCTTTACTGTTTGAACTTCAAGGTTTTGGTCTTGATTATGAGATGATGGCTAATAATAATACTGACGACATGCTAGATAAACTCATCAAGATTATAACAACCGATAATTTTTACAAAATCGAGCAGTATGAGCCTAATGATGTCTTTGATTTTGTCACTTTCTTAGCTAAAAAATATGATAAATACAAAGATGTATGTAATTTTATAGAAATAATTAAATTTACGAGAGAGCTTATAGGTAAAGATAAAAATAATTTTTGTGCTTCTGATTTATCCCCTTTATTGGCTAATTCTACAACTAATATAGAAAAATATCTTAATAATTTTACACATGATAATAATATAAATAATTTATTTAATAACTATGATGATTTCGATAAGGTGAACTCTATAGATAAGCCTTTTATTAAAATAAATGAGTATTATTTAATATTAGAAACTAGATTCTTTTCAATTGCATTTTATCGAGTACTACAGAATATACTGCTATCATGTGGTGAGGATTACAAAGTTTTGAATATTAAATTTGGTGATTATTTAGAAGAGTATATGTATTTTAAGCTTAAAGAAAAGAATATTGAATATATTGGAGCTAAAAAATATAAGCTTAGTAAGCAGAAAAGAGCAGATTTATACCTAAAATCAGAAGAGTTAGAGTGTGATTTGGTAATTTCGAATTCAGAGCATATTCTATTTATTGAGATAAAAAAGAAGGAGTTGACTAAATTTGCTAAGAAGGGAAACTTTGAGCTATGCTGAAAAAACTGTAGAACCAAACTTGGTAAACTAACGACTCAATGAGGAGTTTATCATGACTAAGAAAATCAGAACCTATAGTGCAGCATTCAAAGCTGAAGCCGTTAAAAAGATAGCAGATAATAAGGGCAATGTTTCAGCGACTGCAAAGCAGCTTGGCATCGCCATGCAGACCTTATCTAACTGGCAAAACAAAGCTGATAAAGGCAAGCTGATCGGTACTAAAGAATATGATCCTGAGCTCATGGCTATACTAGAAGAGAATAAACGTCTTAAACGTGATCTCAAAGTTGCTCAGGAAGAGAGAGATATTCTAAAAAAGGCCACGGCGTACTTCGCGAAGCACAGTTGATGAGGTACGTCTTTATCAAGGATAACCAGAAAATATTTAGCATCACTTGTATGTGTCACGTATTAGATGTCAAGCCATCAAGCTATTATAACTGGATAAATCGTGGTGTTAGTAATCAGCAGATCCACCGCAACCAGTGTGAGCTGCTGGTTCGCGTGGCTCATGATGAAACTAAGCAGCGCTATGGCTGTGAGCGATTGCATGCTCATCTTGCAGAGCAAGGCCATCATATCAGTCAATACATGGTAAGACGCATTAAAGAAGAATACGGTATTGTTTGCCGTCGTCACAAGCGTTTTAAAGTTACCACCAACTCAAACCATAACAAGTTTATTTATCCAAACCTGCTCGATCAAAAATTTGATACCAGTCGTCCTAACGAAGCTTGGGTTAGTGACATCACTTACATATGGACAGATGAGGGTTGGCTATACTTAGCAGGTGTTAAAGACCTCTACACTAAAGAGCTGGTCGGCTATGCTATCCACAAGCGTATGACAGCAGATTTAGTTTGCCGTGCACTCAATATGGCCATCAAGAACAAACGACCCAACCAACAGCTGATTGTGCATTCTGATAGAGGCAGTCAGTACTGTAGTTATGACTATCATAAGATCATTAAGAAGCATAAATTTAAGGGTTCAATGTCCAGACGTGGTAATTGCTTTGATAATGCTCCGATAGAGAGTTTCTGGGGCATATTGAAAAATGAGTTAGTGTATCATCAGGATTATAAAATGAGATTCGAAGCTATCAATGACATCATTAAATATATTGAGCTTGAGTATAACCAGACTAGAATCCAAAAGGGTTTGGGCTATAAAACGCCAAGACAGGTGTGGTTTGATTTTTATCGTCAAGCTGCGTAACTAAAATCTCCCAAGTCAATGTCTACAGATTTGACAGCATAGGTCAACTTATTCTATCTTCTTGACGATTTGAGTAAGAGCTTAATAGCTTCACAAATTCAAGCAAACAGGCATATGAGATATATTTACAACTATGATGAGATTATATTTAAAGATGGCACTGAGCTACCTTTGGATGATAGAGAAGTATTAAAGATGTCTCTGTCGTCTCTAGATTATCTGTCACTTCATTCAAAAGATGTCTTCAGTAATTTCTTGAGACTACTTTATAATAAAGAACTTACTTCGACTGAAGATAAAAAACTGACAAGTCATGAATGTAGTATTTTATTGAACTTCAACGAAAATTTATTGAAGTTTACTAATGAGATTAGTAATGAAAACTCTATTTTTCAGATGGAACATGTCAACGGCTTTCTGAATAGTTTTTATCTTAATATTTTCCATTTTTTATATGTTTTAAAAAATAGTAAAAATGAACAAGAATTTATAGATAACTTATTGGTAAGTAGACGAGTTTCTATACAAGCTTATAGAGATTTTTACCATGAGCATGATTATATAAAAAAATTGAAATTTCATGAAAGTAACTAAAAATTATCTCGATATTTGTATCGAAGAACTTAGAAAGAGGATAAGCTACTTCATGAGTAGAATTATACGTATTCACGTTAAGCTACCTTTCATATGTATATGTTCTTTAAAGAAACACAATTAACCATCTGATTATCGGATAACGCCTATAATTAAGCAATTTCAATATAGATGAAAATGTACTAATCACAGTAAAGCTTATACGTCAAAGTCCAATAGAAATCGATATCAGATCGAATCGTTGGGTGTCGCAGGCTCCACACCAACCTACGATCTGCAACTTTCACTCTACAAGTTTGCATATTTATAAAGAAGCATTCATAATCAAATTACAACTCACCCTTAGTATCTAAAATTCAGTTTTTAGTTTGCCTAGGGCGAAAAGACCGTTACATTGATATGCTGTAACGGTCTTTTTAATGTTTAAATATTAAGTATATTTGCATTAATTTTATAAATTTAGAGGAAATTATATGAACTTTTCTAAGAAGTCTTTAGTTATTAAAGGAATGGGTTTAGCTATTCTAGCAACGACGTCTAACCTTGCTGTAGCCAAACCACCTATACAAGAGAAGTATGAGGTTTTGAAACAAGCTAGTAATTACGCGCAATCAATAGCTTGTATTACTACTTTTGCGGATGATTCAGAAAGTGACAAAACTACAATCGATGATATTCACTTAGTAGAAACTGTAATGGACTTTACAGGACAGAACGAGATAGGGACTAAGTATATTGTTTTTTGGGGTGGCGATGCTGGTTGTGCTGGAGGTAGTGGTACATATAACAATTATCTGACATCTTTCTCAAGATATACTGAAACGCGTCCTTTCTTAGTTGAGCAACAAGACATTCTAGATGACGTAAACGAAGATGAGTATCAGATCAATACAAGATTTATTCAGGATGTCGAGTTATATAATGGAGTGCTATTAGTTACATCTTCAGACTATAGCGATGACCATTCCGATGGCGGCAATAACTTTCCAAGATACCAATACCGCTACACTTTGGTTTATGATGCAGATGACTATAGGTGGAAGTTAACTAATAAAGAGCTGATTAAAGACTTTTATCCTAATGCTATAAGTCGTAGCTAATATTGTACATTTGTATTTAAGCTAAGTTACTGAATTAAAATATATCAGCGAAGAAGCTTTATATGAGAATATGTTAGAAGAGTTTCCCAGTTGGCTGAAAGAAGCTCACACGATAGGGTTAATAGCAGAATAAATGGGGAGTAACCGTTATGAAAATAATGCCAATAATCTCAAAAGCCAAATATCTCACTCTTAGCGCACTGATAATAAGCCTAGCCGCTTGCGTCACTGCACCGACCAATGAAGACACCTTGACGGACGCCGACCTCATTCGAGCTGCTGAGCAAAAAGAGTCAGCGCCAAGCGAAGGCACGCAGCAATGGGTCATCGGTTATCATAATGGTACTGAAGTTATAAAATCATTCCAATGCTCAGATCTTTGTCCTGAGAACACTTTACGGATTATCTATTATAATGTTCCCAAAGATGCGACATGCGAGAGTATAGGTGGCGTGACCAAATCGATACTAGTACCGATTGCTATCACCGTAATGCCAAAGGACTACTGCTTTCCAAAAGTCATTGCCAAATATTGGGGCGATGATGCACAATAACGAAGGTGGTTAATAGCCTGCAAATCATCTTTGATAGTTACGTTTTAGCTAGATGACCTATGCTGTCAAATCTGTAGACATTGACTTGGGAGATTTTAGTTACGCAGCTTGACGATAAAAATCAAACCACACCTGTCTTGGCGTTTTATAGCCCAAACCCTTTTGGATTCTAGGGCGTGTCTTCAATTCATCTTACAATGAACGAGAGTACACGCTAGATAGAGCATTGACTTAAAATTACGAGCTAACTTCTCATAGCGAGTAGCGATACTACGAAAGTGCTTAAGCCTTGCAAACATATTTTCAACAAGATGACGCAGTTTGTACAAATAGCTATCAAACTCTGGATTAGGCGCTTTAGCATTGCTTCTTTTAGGGATTATAGGGATCATGTCATGCATGTAAGCTTTATCCCTAATCGCTTGGGAATCATAGCCCTTATCAGCGATAAAGTAATCAGCTTGTCCAATCATGTCAATCAATTCACCTGCAACTTGACTGTCGTGGACGTCACCCCCAGTGATTTTAAAATTGAGCGGATATCCATCGGCATCACAGGATAGGTGTATCTTTGTAGTTGCGCCGCCACGGCTTCGTCCAATTGCTCTATCTTCACCACGCCGAGCTCCACTTGCATGCTGGTGACAGCGAACATAGCTTCCGTCTGTGAATACCCATTCCGTATCAATTTCTTTGCGTAAGCTAAAAAAAAATTCTCCCATAAGCCAGTTTTCGACCATCGATTAAAGCGACTATAAGCTGTTTTCCAAGAACACAATTCTTTAGGTATGTCACGCCAAGGCGCCCCTGTGCGTAGTTTCCACAGTATGGCTTCCATGATCTCTCGACTGTTTTGAGTTTGATAGCAGCCGTACTTTATCATCGTCGATTGCAATTGATCCCAAAGTGTATCTGTTAATGCTTTTCTTGCCATAACTTGTATTTCTCGCATCGACTCAGTAGATGCGGTATTGTAACTATTATTTATGCCTTATCCAATTGAAGACACGCCCTAGTCTGGTTATACTCAAGCTCAATATATTTAATGATGTCATTGATAGCTTCGAATCTCATTTTATAATCCTGATGATACACTAACTCATTTTTCAATATGCCCCAGAAACTCTCTATCGGAGCATTATCAAAGCAATTACCACGTCTGGACATTGAACCCTTAAATTTATGCTTCTTAATGATCTTATGATAGTCATAACTACAGTACTGACTGCCTCTATCAGAATGCACAATCAGCTGTTGGTTGGGTCGTTTGTTCTTGATGGCCATATTGAGTGCACGGCAAACTAAATCTGCTGTCATACGCTTGTGGATAGCATAGCCGACCAGCTCTTTAGTGTAGAGGTCTTTAACACCTGCTAAGTATAGCCAACCCTCATCTGTCCATATGTAAGTGATGTCACTAACCCAAGCTTCGTTAGGACGACTGGTATCAAATTTTTGATCGAGCAGGTTTGGATAAATAAACTTGTTATGGTTTGAGTTGGTGGTAACTTTAAAACGCTTGTGACGACGGCAAACAATACCGTATTCTTCTTTAATGCGTCTTACCATGTATTGACTGATATGATGGCCTTGCTCTGCAAGATGAGCATGCAATCGCTCACAGCCATAGCGCTGCTTAGTTTCATCATGAGCCACGCGAACCAGCAGCTCACACTGGTTGCGGTGGATCTGCTGATTACTAACACCACGATTTATCCAGTTATAATAGCTTGATGGCTTGACATCTAATACGTGACACATACAAGTGATGCTAAATATTTTCTGGTTATCCTTGATAAAGACGTACCTCATCAACTGTGCTTCGCGAAGTACGCCGTGGCCTTTTTTAGAATATCTCTCTCTTCCTGAGCAACTTTGAGATCACGTTTAAGACGTTTATTCTCTTCTAGTATAGCCATGAGCTCAGGATCATATTCTTTAGTACCGATCAGCTTGCCTTTATCAGCTTTGTTTTGCCAGTTAGATAAGGTCTGCATGGCGATGCCAAGCTGCTTTGCAGTCGCTGAAACATTGCCCTTATTATCTGCTATCTTTTTAACGGCTTCAGCTTTGAATGCTGCACTATAGGTTCTGATTTTCTTAGTCATGATAAACTCCTCATTGAGTCGTTAGTTTACCAAGTTTGGTTCTACAGTTTTTTCAGCATAGCTCAAGATAACAAAAAACCGCTCACAACTTAAACCGTAAGCGGCTTTTTTATGCTTAGCTCTCTAACACTTTACGATCAAAGCTTCAATACATTCAAACTAAGCATGTGAAAGAAATAAATCAATGATAAGTGTCGCTATTAGTCTTATTTATACATAAAGCTATTACTATAAATGGTATATTTAATTTATTTTTCATCACTTTTGGAGTAATCATCATCTTAAATATATATGCTTTATTGTGGATTGCCCTGACATTTCTTGCCTTCCTTATTGCCGTAAGTAAAATAAATGCTTATAGATCGATGGTCAATAGAGGCGTTAGCGCAGAAAAAGCTAGTGCTACTGATTTTAAGATAGAAAATAGTTTTTATAAAGCGGGTGCGACCTTACATGATATTATATTTTTTCATGCCTCTGCGTCGGGTTTGGCTACGGTTTTACTGATTTTAGTCATTAAAGGTAAGATTTTATTCCCAGAGACGGTTACTTTTTTTGGTGTTATATCTCCTGTCGTAATATTTATGATTAGCCTAGTGTTGCTGTTGCTCGCTTTTTACTTTTTTAGTATTTCAATCATTAAACTAGGTACTACCTTAACTAGACTACAGATTAAGGATCAAGCCATCAAAACCCGCTACGCTATCGGTGGGACGTTTGGTTACTTTATGGTCTTTGTGATAATTGTGCTTTTACTAATATAAAGCCTACTGATAATAGCTATTTGAATAATGAAAACCGCTCATATTTTGACATAGGGGCGGTTTTTGCATTTAGACTTATATAACGTCATTACTTACGTAGCAGATAACGGTCCAATAGTTTTTATATTTTGTAGTGGTTATAGAGCTGCTAAAGATAGCACTGTCTACAACAGTCAAGCACATTTATATCGTTAAAAGATGCAAAAAGAGTCTTGTTCATTGTTATAGATTATTGCATGCTTGCCTAATATTAACAGTAGATAGCGTTATTCAATCCTTTATAGCCATTGACACTACCTCCATGACCGACAACAAAAAATCTTTCTATTATCGTCCTAAGACCAACCAGTCGGCTAACCCTACAGTACGCTGGACGTTTCTTATCGCAGGCTGGATATTCTTTGTACTTGGAATCGTTGGCGTGCTACTACCTGTAATGCCAACTGCCCCTTTTATACTATTGGCGGCAGGTTGCTGGGCGCGTAGTTCAAGACGCTTTCACTTTTGGCTAATTAACCATCGATTCTTCGGTAAGTTCGTTCGTGACTGGGAGAACAATCATGCGGTACCGCGCTATGCTAAGTTTTTAGCGACTATCATGATGGCGGCCTCTACGATTATGCTTTTTTATAAACTGCCTGATCCGATAGCTTGGATGGCTTGGGTCGTGGCGGCAGTCTGTACTGGGGTGGTTATTTATTTGTTTAGATTACCAAATGCTTGATAAAACAGGGTTTTAGTGCAAAAAATTGGTTATTTTTAACCTGTTACACAAAATATCAGATAGGGCTTGCGATAGTAGATTATCAGCATTATAATACACCCAAGCTTAAGAGCAGTTCTGCACCAAATCATTACCACGTAGTATTAGTTATAATTCTTCGTTTTAATATTTACCGTTCAGTAGCTATTTGCAAGCATTATCGGTCATTTGACCATCAATAGATTTAAATTAGGATTAGAATTATGTCAGATACTCAAAAAGGTACTGTTAAGTGGTTTAACGAAGCTAAAGGCTTTGGTTTCATCGCTCCAGAAAACGGCGCAGACGTTTTTGCTCATTACAGCGAAATCACTGGTTCAGGCTTCAAAACTTTAGCTGAAGGCCAAGAAGTTGAGTTCACTGTAACTCAAGGTCAAAAAGGTCCACAAGCTCATAACATCGTTGCTATCTAATCTCTGATTAGAAAGTAAAGTGTTAAGAAAAGCGAACCTAAGGGTTCGTTTTTTTATGCCTGCGATTTGGTGTTGATCAAAAAAGCCTACGCTATATCAATAGTGTAGGCTTTTTTGGGTTTTAACAGATTTGGCTTTGCTCATCAAATAAAGCTAATACCCACATTGATCAGGCCACCACCTATTATCAACCAGCCAAACATTATAGCGCCTAAGATAAGCGGCTTAGCACCAGCTTGCTTGATGGCGCTTAGATGCGTGGTCAAGCCGAGCGCAAACATCGCCATCGTCAGTAAGATATCGTCCAATCTCACCATCGTATTTTCAAAACTCTTAGACATCGGTAACCAAGTGTGTAGCAGTACGATTAAGATAAAGATAAAAGCAAACCAAGGCACTTTGACTTGCTTAACACGGCTCATGATCGATAGCTTTTCACCATCACTACCACCGCTTTTGGTAAGAGCAAATGAGAGTATCAAAAGAAAAGGCGCGAGCATCATTACGCGAATCATTTTGGTCACGACCGCCGTATCACCGACCTCAAGGCTGATTGCATTACCAGCGACCACCACTTGCGCGACCTCATGAACAGTAGATCCCGTATAGACGCCGTAATCTTGCGGACTAAGCCAAACTTGTAGCCAGCCTAAATGATAAAGAAAAGGGTAGAGTAGCATTGCTATAGTACCAAATACGACGACCGTTGCCACTGCGATAGTCACTTTATGCGCTTCTGCCTTGACCACAGGCTCAGCTGCGATAACGGCAGCCGCCCCGCAGATACTAGCGCCAGCACCGATGAGCAAAGTAGTTTCTTTATCAACTTTTAACAACTTAGTGCCGATCCAGTAGGTTAATAAAAAGGTCGAGGTCAATACTATCGCATCACTCATAACGGCTGGCATACCGACGCTAGCGACTTCAGTGAGCGTCAATTTAAAGCCATAAAATATAATGGCCAAGCGCAGTATTTGTCCTTTAGCGAAACACACGCCATCGGCTAGCTTCGCGGCGCATTTAGGATATATAGTATTGCCTAACACCATACCGATCAAGATAGCTAAGGTTAGTGAAGATAAGCCGACGATGCGCCCGTTACTCCATATATCCAAGCTAGTATTAAGCCATAAGCAAAACAAGCTACCAATTAGTACAACCATAAGTCCCATGAGCTGGCGATACTTAGGAATATAGTGACTAATGGCTTGGGCAAAAGCGATCATGGCTTTTCTACTTATAATAGATTTATTATTTTTAAGAATTTAAAGTGAATAAAGCTATTATAAGTAAAGTTAATCTATAATAAAAACAGATTAATAAGATATAAACTATCGGTTTTTTAGATAGATTTTTTTAAAACTGACATGGGCGTAGGATGCCTCCCGCGTACCTTAAAAAAACTAAATGCACCTACAATCATAAATGAATAGAGAACACCATGCAGACTCTAGCGCAGACCTTACCAAAGATTACCCTCAGACAATTGGCCATATTTGTGAGTATTTATAAAACAGGGAGCACCAGTAGCGCCAGCTTACAGCTGCATTTATCACAATCAGCGGTAAGTCATGCATTAAGTGAACTTGAAGCACGGTTGCAAATGCCATTGTTTGAGCGGGTAGGACGCAGGCTCAATCCACATGCAAATGCGCAGCCTGTCTATGTGCAAGCGCAAGCTATATTGGAACAATCCTTAGTGCTTGAGCACTATCATAAGCATCAAGCAGGGCAGATTCATATTGGCGCCAGTACTACTATTGGCAATTATGTACTACCGCCATTGCTGGCAAAGCTATATGAGAAGCTACCTAATGCTCACATTGAGATGACTATTGCCAATACTCAGGAAGTGGTAAGCGAAGTTGAACAACTTAATATAGATCTTGCGCTAGTTGAGGGAATGCCGCGTCCAGCTGATAGTAAAGTGATAGAGCAGCAAGCTTGGCGCACTGATACTTTGATATTGTTTGCCAAGCGAGATAGCAAGTGGTTAACGGATTTAGCTAATTATGATACGAATGAAGCTTGTTACCGACTAAACACTGATCAATTAGCACAGCTACCCTTGTTAGTGAGAGAAGCGGGTTCAGGTACACGGCAGATTATCGATGAGCAACTGCTGCAACATCTACCAAACGTTGAGGTAGTCATGGCGATTCAGCAATCGGAGGCGATCAAGAATATGGTCAGTGCAGATATCGGCATTGGCTGTCTGTCTCAATATGTCATAGAGCCGGAGCTGGCAGATGGTAAGCTGGTGCAAATAAAGGTAGATAATATCGACTTGGCACGGACATGGTGGCTAGTCTGGCATAAAGCTCGTCATCAAAGTCCGATTTGGCAGAGCTTTATTAATATTATTAGCGAGGGTTAAGTCGCTTACTAAATAGCAATTCAAAACTAAAATAGCGCTATAGAAATAAATCTAAAGCGCTATTTTTAATTTATAAGTAACTTTAGCTATCTTTTATACAGGTTTATCCAGTCTAACCACTAAGCTATCACACGGTACATTTGGCAAGATATTATCAGCCGTTGCGCCACTGAGCCAAGCGGCGATACCGTGACGCTCATGACGACCGATGACTAATAAATCAACATCGTTTTTTTCGCAATAATTAACGATGCCTTCACTATTGGAGATGGCCGTTGTCACCTCAGAGTTCACCACTGTCAGCTCATTACGCAGCAAAAACTCAGCCAGCTTTGCGCGGGCTTCTTGACAGCGCTCATCATCGATCTCATCATATAGACTAGACGCAGGCACCAGCTCATAGCCGAAGCCAACCATAGTATCTTTGACAATATGCAGCACCGACAGCTTAGATCCGGGGCGATTGACCACGATATGCTTAGCCTTTTGTGCCACTATATCAGCGTCAGAGAGTAGATCGGTCACCAGTAAGATATGTTGATAAGTCATAATTACAACCCTCGCTCTAAGTTATTCAAATTAGATATTACCTTTATAATATCACTACTAGGGCCTGCTGTCTTAAGTAGTATTGCCTAGTTAATAACATAATCAACACGCCCTAGTTATGCCGATACTGGCATATCGAGTTTAACTACTAAGCTATCGCAAGGCACATTAGGTAAGATATTATCCGCCGTGGCACCAACTAGCCAAGCGGCGATTCCGCGACGTTCATGGCGTCCAATAATGAGCAGGTCAACATCTTGTTTATGGCAATAGTTAACAATACCTTTATCATTCGAGATAGCAGCAGTTACCTCTGACTTGACCGCATTTAGCTGGTTACGTTCTAGGAACTGCGCCAGCTTGGCTCGTGCCTGTTGCCAATGCTCGCCATCGGTTTCACCTGAGAGACTAGAAGCAGGGACTAACTCATAACTAAAGCGCACCATATCATCTTCAACGATGTGTAAAATGGATAGCTTGATTTCAGGACGATTGGCAATGACATACTTGGCCTTTTGGGCGACTATATCGGCATCGGATAATAAATCAGTCACTAACAAAACGTGTTGATAACTCATAAGTTGGCCCTTGCTTGCGATACAATTTTTTAGTAGATAACTCCATAGTAGCACTGCGGATATACTTTGTTAAGTCCGTTGATGGTAATTCTTTTGGCTAATGATCTATATCTAACCTCGAATCCACAAGTTTAGCCCGTTACTTCGACTTCTATTCACCTTGACTTCTATATAAGCAAGCCCCATCTACCAGCGTTAGGCAAATGCTATTTGATGATGCTTTTATCAAATTCATCATTACATTTAGATGCTATTCAATTTCAGTAGCTTGATAACAATTTTTGTAAGCCGTTATTTACTCAATTAATAAGAGCAAAAAGGCAATAATAAGGATAACTATGACCGACATTTTTAACGCTGACTTAACACTGCATCCCGAATTTGAGCTGCTTGAACACCGCCATATCGAGGCACTATCGATGGATGTGTTGATCAGTCAGCATGTTAAGACAGGAGCGATGCATTATCATTTGGCGCATCCAAGCGATGAGAATGCTTTTTTGGTCGGCTTTCGTACTCAGCCAATGGACTCAAAAGGTGAGGCACATGTGCTTGAGCACGTGGCGCTCTGTGGCTCTGAGAAGTTCCCCGTACGTGATCCGTTCTTTTCGATGATTAAGCGCTCACTCAATACTTTTATGAATGCGATGACCGCTGCCGATTGGACGGCTTATCCGTATGCCACACAAAATAAGAACGACTACTTTAACTTATTAGCTATTTATCTTGATGCCTCATTTTTCCCTAATATTCATCCGCTTGATTTTGCTCAAGAGGGTATCCGTGTCGAATTAGATGCTGATGATAAGCCTGAGTTTAAGGGCATTGTCTTTAACGAGATGAAAGGCGCGATGAGTGATGAGATTGATCAGCTTTATCATACCGTCGCCCATCACTTATTCCCGACTACGACTTATCATTATAATTCTGGCGGTGACCCTGCTGATATTCCAGACTTGACCCACAACGAGCTGGTCGAGTTTCATCAGAGCCACTATCATCCGTCTAATAGTGTGATTATGAGCTTTGGTAATATTCCAGTACGCGAGACTCAAACTAAGATCCATGAGGATGCTTTGACACGGTTTGCGGCGGGTAAAAAGCATGTTTCGCGTCCAGAAGTGCGCTTTTCTGCCCCTATTATCGCTACCGACACTTATACTGCTGATGAGGCAGGAGACCACCAAACTCACCATGTTATCGCGTGGTTATTGCCGTCGATTACTGATCCCAAGCAGCGCTTGGCATTGCGTTTGCTTGAGGGCGTATTAATTGAGCATGCAGGCTCGCCATTACGTGCCTATCTTGATAGCCATCCGCTGGGTAAAGCACCAAGCCCATTATTAGGCCTTGATGATAGCCATTACGAAATGGTGTTCTATACCGGTCTGCGCGGTTCTGAAGCTGAGCATGCCGAAGCGGTTGAGCAAGGTATCATTGACTTGTTGACGCAAGTGGCCAGCCAGCCTATCGATGATGAAACCATTGAGACCATACTGCATCAGATTGAAATCGATCAGCGTCATATTGGTGGCGATAGTATGCCTTATGGGTTGAATCTATTGCTTGAGGGCTTTAGTACCGCTATTCATGATGGCAATCCTCTAGATGTTTGGGAAGTTGATGAGCACCTACTATGGCTACGCGAGCAGGTAAAAGATAAGCAGTGGCTACCTAATTTAATCAAGCATCACCTACTTGATAATAACCATCGCGTACGTGTGACGTTGACACCAGATAGCGAAAAATCTGCGCGTCTTGCGGCTGCTGAACAAGTGCGTCTTGACACTATCGCGATGGATATGAGCGCTGATGATAAGTCTATTCTAAAGCAACAAGCGCTAGACTTGGCGGCGCGTCAAGCCGCACCAGATGACTTGAGCTTGTTGCCAAAGGTTGGATTAGAGGATGTGCCTGCAGATATTAGCTTTAAGCAAGGCAGTCAAAAGCAAGTCATGCTAAGTGGCGAGAAGAGCACGTTATTTGAATATGAAGCGGGCACTAATGGTCTGTATTATTATCAAGTTATTGTGCCATTAACAGACGCAATTAACCCTGAAAACGCCGACTCTATATATAAGCAGCTGCCTGCTAATGATGTGATTAATCATCCGCTATTGCCGATTTATTTAGCCCTATTATCTGAGCTTGGTACCGACTCAATGGATGCTTATGAGCTGCAAGCTAAGCAAGCGGCGCATTCCTCTGGGGTGACGGCACGCGTGAGCCAGCGCACCAGTATTGATGATAGCCAAACCATAAGCAGCTATTTTGTCATGGCAACTCGTGCCTTGAATCGTAAGCCTGAGGCTATCGATCTGCTCAAGGAAGTCATGGAGCATAGCGTCTTTACCGAGCACGCACGTATTAAAGAAATCTTGCAATCACGCCAAGCCTCTTGGCAATCGCGCCTATCTAGTGCGGGTCACGCTTATGCGCTCCAGACCGCCAGTCGTGCTATGAGCCGTCAAGCGCAGTTGGAGTATGTGCGTAGTGGTCTGCCCGCACTTAATGCGCTCAAGGAGTTTTTGACTCATGCTGGTGAAGATGAGGCGCTTTGGGATCAGCTTGCGACGAGTTTGATGGACTTACATCAGCGTCTGCTGAGTCTGCCTAAGCATGCAGCTATTATTTGTGAAGCGGAGCAAACCGAGCGTTTAAGTGATCTGATTGTCGAGAGCTGGCAAGACAGCGATGCGCCAAAATTTGAAACAACGGCTCAATTATCAGCGGTTAATATTCCAAGCGAGTTCACTGAATTATCTTTAGATGTGGCGTTGAACGGTGAAACAGATGCAGCACAAGCTTTAGAGAGTAATCCTATTGTTGAGGATTTGGCTTGGCTAGTGGCAACCAATGTCTATCACAACGCCAGCGCTTATACTGTGCCCGCTGCTGATCATCCTGATACCGCAGCACTAATGGTGCTTGCGCCTTACTTGCGCAACGGCTATCTGCATAGTGCTATTCGTGAGCGCGGCGGCGCTTATGGTGGCGGCGCAGGCTACGATGCCAATGCATGTGCCTTTAAGTTCTTTAGCTATCGTGATCCCAATTGTAGTGAGACCTTTGCGCATTTTGATGCCAGTATCGAATGGCTATTGGCTGAACCGCAGTCTGATGAACAGTTAGAAGAGGCCATCTTAGGCATTATTTCAGGAATGGATAAGCCAGGCTCTCCAGCTGGCGAGGCGATAAAAGCTTGCTTTGCCAACCTGCATCATCGCGGCGAGGCGTGGCAACGTAAAATGCGCACCGCTATATTGGCAGTCACTATTGCAGATTTGCAGCGCGTGGCTAAACAATATTTGCAAGACCAAAAACACGTGCGTTCAGTATTAGCGCCATACGATAAAGAAGAGACTATCAAAGAGCTTGGCTTTAAAGTTTGTAAAATTAAGAGCTAACCTACTGCTATATCTTAGAACATAAAAAGCCAAGCATAGTTGCTTGGCTTTTTATGCTTTAGGTTCAGTAATAATTGATGCTTTTATGCTAATAACGCTTAATGCTTTGATCTTTAGCGATTTGGTCTTGATGAATAGGGAAATTGGCGTGTCCTTCAAACTGCTTGCGATCCGCAAAATAGCTCTTTAGGGTACGCTTTACCGCCTCAAAAGCAATAGTGTCCCATGGAATATCTTCCTCAGCGAATAACGCGCAGTCAAGACTCTCAGAGCCGATACCATAGGCGCCGTCTTTAAGGTCAGTCAAATAGATAACGTAAATCTGACCGATATCAGGAATATCATAAATACAGTACAGCTGCGGATTAGTGACTACTGCATCTGCTTCTTCAAAGCTCTCGCGCGCTGCTCCCTCTGCGATGGTCTCACCATTTTCCATAAACCCCGCAGGTATCGTCCAAAGACCATATTGTGGCTCAATAGCACGACGGCATAACAATACTCTGTGTTTATGTACGACTAACGAGCCACAAATCACTTTTGGGTTTTCGTAGTGAATATAATTGCAATTAGGGCATACCAAACGCGGTATATTATCAGTAGGTGGGATTTTACGTTCGGCTTCGTGGCCACATTCGAGACAATAGCGCATAGTAACGGCCTTATTGTTATAAAAATAATAAATGAAATTTATTCTCAGTAAGTAAAAACAAGCAGTAAAAGATTGTTTTAGGGTTTTATCTTAAGATAGCACAGATTGAGCTGATATTAAGGTTTGTCGAGCGCTGAAAGTTAATAAACGTATCAGCAGTCACATAAACCTTGTGCAGTAGTGCAGGGTTTAGGCTAGTCTAAATCAAACGCAGCTTTTAACGGCTACCGTTTAATAATATTGAAGATCTGAAGGTTTTTGAAATAAAAATGAAAACACAGTGTTGTTCTAAATTGCAAAAATATAATAAAGAATAGCTAAGAAAAAGAAGGTACTTATAATGACCAAACCGCCATATGCTGATAATTTTAATGAATTAGCAGTCGCGCTGCCCGCTTTTATCCGTCATCCTACGCTGAGACAATTGGCTGAGCGTGTGCAGTATGAAACGCTTAATACGCCAGATCAGACGATAGGCCAAACGCTAAATAATACTAATAGCAGAGATGGTATTTATCATAATAGCAATCGCACTCGCTTATTAGATAGCTTATATAAAACCCCTATTGCCGATGCTTCGGTACTAGTTGCTATCACTAATGAAAATCGTCCCAAGCTATTATTGACTCGGCGCGCCGCACATATGAAGAGTCATGCTAGCGAGATATCTTGTGCTGGCGGGAAATATGAAATAGGGGATGGCAACAACGTCGTGACGGCACTGCGAGAAGCCTGTGAAGAAACCGCCTTGTCACCGAATAAAGTACAGATCGTTGGTCAATTGCCTATTCAAACCTCAAAAAGCGGTATGAGTGTACGCCCTATTGTGGCGCTTATAGCACCAGATTTGGTGCTGGTGCCTGAGTTGGCAGAGATATCGCGTATCTTTTGGGCAGACTTTGAGACTTTTACCACTCAGCCGACCATTGAGTATGCGATAGAGTATACCATGCTGGGGCAGACATCGACTATCGTCACCCCAAGCTGGGAGATAGAAGGCGAGACGGTTTGGGGCTTAACGGGTATGATTTTGGCAAATTTGCTCAAGACAGGCTTTGATCGCCAGCTCGATTGGTATTATCGGGTGCAAGAGTCAGGCATAGCATTAGATCGTTAGTTTAAGATTAGGTCAGCGATAGCTATTTATAATAATTATCGTTCTTTTTGAGCCACCAGTTCATATTATCTTGGCGGCGAGCTCGAAAACGCTCTAGCTTATCAGCAACTCTATCATTATACTGTCGTGCGCTATCGAGTGCGAACAGTATCGGCACAGACGACAGCACGCCAAAGCGAATTTTGGACTTTGGCAAGTCCAGCCCATCGCCGATATCATCACCGACTAAGGTTCGGGTCACGCTAGCGTTGACCATCTCTACAAAACGACCTTTACGATTGTCTTCACCCATGAGTTGGCGCGGTAGATCATGTAGCGCTTTGGCTAATGGCTGTCCCATTTTAAAATCCAGCTGCTGGATTGAGAGGTAAGTATAAAGCCACTCCCAACAGGCGGCTTCATCTTTGGGCAAGCGCTCAAGATCGACGCCCATCCAATAGCTGGCAAGATTCCACAGATGTAGGATGCCTTGCGCTTCCTCGCTACTGATACGCGCACCCAAAATACGCAGACCACGCATAATCAATAATGAAAACTGCAAGTGAGTGGCGATCATATCACTTTGATTAATCGGCACACCCCAATAATCTGTATTCCAGCTACCATCAGCATTATGATGTTGATCACTATCAGCAATAACACCTTCTGCTGAAGTTAACTTGCCTTTAAGCAGGTTTTGCCGAACTAAGGTATGAATTTGACGCACATTTATAGACTGTCGCCAGCCCTCAGAGCTGATCGCTAGTACTTGACTAATAGGCGCTTGCTTAGGGTTAGTATTGAGCTGTGGGTATTCAGATACTGCTAATATATAAGCGTAAGTACGCATGAGCCTAGGCAGGGCATCATGCATTAGTGCGCCTGTCTGAATAAGTGGTAAGGAGAGAGCAGGAATACTATAGCCTGCCATCAGCGCCACATTGCGCAATAACCAAATCAGCATTAGGGGATAGCGACGGTAAGCAATAGCCCCAATCTCAGCCAGCTTAGGGTCGTACCAGTCAGGATGAGCACCAAATTGCTCAGTCAGCATCACAAAAGAGGGTTTGTCAGCAAGCAATTGGTTACTCTCACCTTGGATAATACTGCGCTGCAGCGGCTTAGCAAAGCGTATGCCGTCGGTGGCAAGCTTATCCGCGATAGGATCACCGATATCATAACCCTCTACTATTTGGGCTAACAATGTCGGTGAGATAGCAAAATCTTTAGGCAGAAGGTGGCGCTTGATACGACGTAAAACCTGCAAATCACTATGATCATCAATACTTGTAGTACGTCCATGACGTTGATAGATCTGACGGCTTAAGGGGCTTGTAGGAGTGCTGTTATCTATACTCATCAACGGCTCTTATTGTGAATGCTAGGTCTTATGATCACTAAGTCCTATGAATGCTCAGTTTTGTGAATGATAAGTCGCTAAGTGTAAGCTCTGTTAACGAAAAAATCAAAAAACAGCTATCTTAGAGGCTTAGCGTTATTATCAAACCTATTATAATACCTAGTATCTTATAAATCCTATTATAGATAAGGACTTGTTTGATCTAATAGCTCTATTTTGCGCTCATTATTATCGATTCTTCGTTGAATTTTGTATAATTCTTTTGGCAAGTACAACAAGCGTGTACGTGCTTCTTTTTCGGTCTCAAAATCTAGCATGTCACCATTACGCAGCTTGTCATACTCTGCGCGATAGGTCTTGATCAGCTGCTTATCTTTTTCTATCTCATTAATGAAGGTGTAGTACTGCTGACCTTGCTGATTGATTTTACGTAGACCGCTCATCATAGATGCAGGACAGACGTTATTCAGCGTTTGACCGCGGCGACCTAGGTTGTAAGCACTATCAGCGGTACAGTATTGCTGCAACCCAAGTTCGCGACCGCGCTCCCACGCCTGATAGTTAGGGGCAACACTTACTTTGGCGCAAGCTTTAGAGTGTGAAGCTAGTCGCTCTACGGAGTAGCCTGCTACACCATCATTATAACCAATAGCTTGCCAGTCACCGACCATGCATTCTTGCTTGGATAGCGTAGCACAGCCTGAGAGTAGCGAGATGCTGCCTATTACAACCATCGTGGTCATTAACCGCATAGTTATTAACTGCATACTGACCTCCTGTATTAGCCTCTATAAGCAAGTACTAGCTTGTCGCCTATGGGTGAGTCAGATCAACTGAAGTAGTATTTACTTCATCTTTTAAAGTGACTTTTAGCATAATGTAGCCGGCGATACCTGAGACAATGGATCCCATAATGATACCTAAGCGTTCATCAAACACATAATCGCCACCTGCAAATGCAAGGCCACCAATAAACAAGCTCATGGTAAAGCCGACACCACATAGCAGCGCAGCGCCATATATTTGCTGGAAATTCATACCATTAGGCATCTTAGAGACACCTAATTTAAATATCAGCCAGCAAGCAAGCATAACACCAAGCTGTTTACCAATGAATAATCCTGCGGCAATACCTAGCGGGACTGAATGGAACAAATCAGCAAGTCCTGCGCCTTTTAGAGAAATACCTGAGTTGGCAAAAGCGAAAAGTGGCAAAATGGCGTAAGATACAATATCTTGCAAACTGTGCTCAAGCTCTTCTAAGGGCGAGTGTTCAGGATCGGTCTTATCGAACATCGGTATAAATAAGGCTAGTACTACACCTGCTAAGGTGGCGTGAATACCAGACTTTAAGACGAACACCCACATCACTAAGCCGATTATCAAATAGGGCGCAATGTTCGTGACATTACGACGGTTAAGCAGATATAAAAAGGGCAGACATAGTCCTGCCAATGCAATGGCGCTCAAAGATAACTCGCTGGTATAAAACAAAGCGATAATTAAAATAGCGCCAATGTCATCGAAGATAGCAATGGAGACCAAGAACACTTTTAGCGAGTTGGGTACGCGACTCCCCAATAAGCTCAAAATACCTAAGGCAAAAGCAATATCAGTAGCCGCAGGAATCGCCCAACCTTTCCAGTATTCAGGCTCATTGTAGTTAAATATCAGATAGACAATAGCGGGAAAAATCATCCCACCGATTGCCGCACCTGCTGGCAAGATAATCTGCTTGACGTTAGAGAGCTCACCGATAAGGACTTCGCGTTTGAGCTCAAGCCCAACCAAAAAAAAGAAAATCGCCATCAAGCCATCATTGATCCAGTGATGAGCATCTTTGGCAATCTCAAAGCTACCTATTTGAATGGCAACTGGCGCATGAATAAAGGACTCATACCACACATTGAGAGGAGTATTAGCGATAATCATTGCTGCGATAGCGGCTAGAGCTAAAATAATCCCACCTGATGCTTCGAACTCAAAAAACGCCTTTATTCTTTGTATTGCCATATCGTCCTCAGTTGCAAAATATTCAATAAACATAGATAAATAGTATCGTCAATAATAACGTTTAATAGCATTTATCTATGTTTTCATAATGTTATATCAATAATAAACAAGCCAAGCGCTCTCTATTAGGCAACCGTATAGCTTGGGCAGTAATCCTGCAGTGGTCTTAGATGGTGAGACTGATAGTAGAGTAATGCTGAATTGTGGGCATCCTTATTATAAAAGTTGTGCAATCTTCTTCCATAAAGATTTTACGGTTATTACTTAATGCCTTATCACTCCTTTTGATTCAGTGAAACAGTCATGTATAGCGTCAAAATATACGTGCTTATAAGTATAGGTGCCTATAAAAAGTGCTAAATACTAGATGTCATCTTACAAAATATGAAACGTTGATGCAGTGTTGTCTAGTCATCAAATCACTAAAATGGGCAAACTTTAGCTATTTTTAGAACTTTGGCTCTATAATGTATGGTTTTGCTTATTCATCTTATTGACTCTTAAGCCATATATCAATAGTTAATCCTTTTTTCTCTTAGCAACCGACCTTTATCAGTTGAATACACTCCCGTTATTTCGTTATACATTTACAAGGCCAGTGCCATGGACTTATCCCTTTCTTTAGAAGTTATCTTGATGTTGACCGCTGTTGCTGCCTTAGCAGGTTTTATTGATGCTATTGCAGGTGGCGGTGGTTTATTGACTATTCCTGCTATGTTATTGGCAAATATACCGCCTGTGCTGACATTGGGCACCAACAAGTTACAAGCGGCATCAGGGGCGCTTGCTGCTTCTATTACGATGATAAAAAAGGGTGTCATCAACCCAAGGCGTATTAAAGTCGCTATCATTGGCGCCTTTGCTGGCTCTATTATTGGTTCTATTGCGGTACAACTATCACCGCCTGATCTACTTGAAAAACTGATACCGTTTCTTATAGCGGTTATTGGTATTTATACTTTATTTGCACCAAAATTAGGCGAGGTACGATCCACCCCGCGTATTAGTGAGCGCAAATGGCAAAAAGTAGTAGCGCCCGTTATTGGCTTTTATGACGGTTATATGGGCCCTGGCACAGGTATGTTCTTTGCACTCGGTAACGTCGCTCTACGTGGTCGTAAGATCGTGGAGGCGACAGGCGCGGCAAAGGTGCTAAACCTATCTACCAACGTCGGCTCATTAATATTTTTTATCTTAGGCGGCAATGTATTATGGAAGGTGGGGCTGGCAATGATGGTTGGTCAAACCCTAGGCGCGTACTTTGGCTCACAAATGGTAGTTAAAGGTGGCAGTAGATTGATTCGTCCAATGATCGTGCTGGTTTGTTTAGCGATGCTGACTAAATACGTGTTTGGTTAATTTAGAATAAAGTTCCAAATAATAAAAACCCCCAAGATTTATAGGCTTAGGGGTTTATTTATTACTATCACACTACTAAGTCACTGCTAAAGCACGGTGACAAATATCTGTAAGACCGTCGCGTTGACGATATCCACAAAAAAAGCACCGACCATAGGCACAATCAAAAACGCTTTTGGTGATGCCAAATAACGATCAGTCACAGCTTGCATATTAGCAATAGCGGTCGGGGTTGCGCCCATACCAAAGCCACAATGCCCCGCTGACAATACAGCGGCATCGTAATCTTTACCCATTATTTTAAAGGTTACAAGGTAAACATAGATAATCATAATCAGGGTTTGTACTAATAATATAATCAGTACTGGGCCCGCCAAATCGGTTAATTGCCATAGCTTCAATGATAGCAACGCCATCGCTAAGAACAAGCTCAAAGAGGCGTTATCGATAACATCAATAGCACAATCGAATATATCGAAGTTAAACACTATAGTAAGCGAGTTGTGAATAATGACCTCAGCTGCTAGCGCCCAAACGAAGGTAGGCAGTTGAAACCAAGTCCCTTCTGCAACGTTCGTCATGATATCGGCAAAAGCTAAAGCGGCCGCAAATAACGCTAACGACTCGATAGTAGAAGAGGCGGTGATAAGGCGAATATGATCGGGCTTTTCAAAGATTTCTTTTTCGTGAAGAATCTCATTCTCGTCATGTTTAGTGCTATATAACGACTGTGCGCTGGCTACTTTTTCGATATCAGTGGGATTAGGGTCGGCGAGTGTAGGGCTGATGCCAAGGTTATGGATGAGTTTACGTGCAACAGGTCCACCAACTAAGCCGCCTGCCACTAAGCCATAAGTGGCTACTGTAATACCTAATGTTGTGGCACCAACCACGCCATACTCTTCCTCACCTTAGTACAGGTTTTAACCATTTTTTTGGGATAAAACACAGTAAATACTTAGAATGCTGTAGGGGATTTTATTTAGAGTAATTTACAGCGTCATTCTAATAAAGCAGGTATAAATAAAAAGTCCTAGACTATTTGACTAGGACTTTTTACAGAGGTTCGCTAAGGAATAGTTAATTATTACGAATGACGATCATCATCATATTCGCTACCCATTTTCCCATCGGTAAAGACACCGGCAAATTCGCGTTCGCTATCTTCATCAATATGTCCATCGAAAACTTCTTTAGTGCCAGCAGCAGGATCATTGTAAATTGCCAAGTCCATCTTGCCCTCAGATTTTGCGACAATAGCAGTTACTGCAGCATCACCACCGACGTTTACAGCCGTACGTAGCATATCAAGAATACGATCCACGCCTAAGATAAGAGCGATACCCTCGACTGGTAGACCAACTTGCGAGAAGACCATCGATAACATGATAAGACCCACACCTGGCACACCAGCAGTACCAATAGAGGCAAGTACTGACATTAAGATTACGGTCAAATATTCAGCAATACCTAAGTCGATACCATAAATATTGGCAATAAAAATAGTTGCCGTACCTTGCATAATAGCCGTACCATCCATATTGATAGTAGCGCCAAAAGGGACAGTAAACGAAGCTACTGAGTTGTCCACACCCATACGTTTAGTGACCGTACGTAGGGTAATAGGAATAGTCGCGTTCGAGCTTGAAGTACTAAAAGCAAAAATCTGTACTTCGCGCATTTTTGCCAAAAAGGTTTTGACTGATAACCCTGAGAATAGCTTTAGGACAATCATCATAGTGATAAAGAAGTGAAACGCGAGTGAGCCGACGAGTACGGCGACATAGCCGAGTAAAGAGACAATAAGATCTAAGCCTAAGTCTGCCATGGCATTCGCTAAGAGTACAAAAACACCATAGGGTGCAAGATTCATAATAATAGTCACCATCTTCAAGATGACCTCATTAAATAACTCTAAGCTCTTCACTAAACCTTTAGCAGGCTTACCAACCATCAGAATACTAATACCTAATAATACGGCAAAAAAGATAATCGATAACATGTCGCCATTAGCCATCGCACTAATAGGATTGGAGGGAATGATATTAGCGAATACCTCCATGAGCGGCGGCGCTGCTTTGGCTTCAAAAGCGGCCTCGGTAGGAATATTCATACCTTTGCCAATGCCAAGCAATACGCCAAGGCTAATAGCAGTCGTGATGGCAAGTGCCGTAGTCATCATATAGATAAAGAAGGTCTTAGTACCAATACGCCCAAGCAGACGAATATCACCAATACCACAAACTCCACAAATCAGTGATACAAGTACCAAAGGAACGACTAACATTTTTAACGAATTAATAAATAGCTTACCTATAATGGCAAACAACCCTTCAGTCACATAAGTATTGATAAAGCTACCTTCAACATTCAAATTTAGCACGTTGATAGTTAAGCCCAGTATAATACCTAGTACCATAGCAACAATAATCTTGCCGGTTAATCCCATATTCTTCCACATAACTTATATCCTTGTGTGTACGTAACGCTTGTTAACAAGCCATCATCCAATCAAAATAATGGTAAGTACAGATTTGTTACCACTATTGTTACGTCTAAAAATTCTTTTCTATCATCTCTTGTCCATCTCTATTATTACTTACTTCTATATCGGGCGGACAATATAAATAACTATTAAGGGTGCTACAATGTTTTTTTATCAAGTCTTTCAATTATTTCTCATAACTTAATGATTTATAGGTTTATCGTCAAATAATAGCCTAAAAATAAGTCATTTATTCATTCTAAACATATTATGATTAATAAACTAATATTTTTTAAGCAATTTTTATGGTAAGTATTACTTAAAGTAATTAATTAATTAAACATAAAGGAACACGACCTACTACAAATACAAAAAAGCAAGGCTACCCATAACGGATAGCCTTGCTTATAGTTATTTTTAGATTATGTATATACCTTTAACGTGTGAATCTTAAACGTTTTGTCGTAAGACAGCTTTTACGCCTTATCGCTCTCATCTACGTCATGACGCTGTGAGTTGCCACGTTGCAAGCCATCATGCCAAGCAGTACCTATATTAGCAGTATCTGTAGGATTGTTAGATTCGAAGTGTTCAGCTACGTTGTCTTTACTAGAGCTCGTACTCGATTTGTCTAGAGCTTTATGGTTGTAACTCATACGCTCACTGAGGATAGACTCAGCATCACGGCTACGATGATTTAAAGCGTCATCTTGCGGGTCGCTATCCGTAAAGTCTGCTTGCTCAGTAGCTTCTTTGATTTCAGTTTGTTCATCGACCATCTTGACATCGCCATCTGCTTCGTAACCATGATTAGGATTAGCGTCTCCTGTCTGCTCATAGATAGCTAAATCTTTATCAACACTCTCTTGAGCTACAGAGTCACTAGCGGCTTTTTCATTTTCTGCATCACTATTCAGCTGCGCACTACTTTTAAGTTGAGCATAGTCAGTAAGCTTATATACTGCATTCTCAAGGCTATGCGGGTTGATACGATCTAGGGCAGTATGCAGATGTTCATCGAACACATCAGTCAATAGCGAGTCAAAACGTAGCGCGTTATAGTTGATAAGTTGCTCAGCCTCTTCTTCAGTAACCTCACCAATCTGACTGGCATGAACGACATGATCTTCAAAAGTTAAACCCTCAAAATCACCATTATGTTCAGCTTTTTTGAACTTATGCCATAAAGGTTCAATTGCTAGCAGCATCTGATAGGCATGCTCCATGCGTCCCGTGATATCGTCAGGCTCAGTATTGTAATAAACCATCGTTTTGAGATAATCACGGAAGGGGTTGGCCTCAAAATCATCCATGAAGACATCACCCAGTTGAGTTTTTAGCGCATCGCTGACAGGTGTGAAAATACGACCACTTGGAAAAGTCACAAAACTCACAAGATTTGCTGCCATACGATTGGGGAAGTTCTCAAATAGCGCCAAAAAAGCCTCTTGAATAGTATAAAGACTATCTTGCAGGGCAACCTCAGCATGCAACTGCTCCGCTTTAGATTTACTACCATGCTCATAAAACTGCAAAATAGCGGTGGCAATAAAGAGGTGTCCATGAATATCCGCTAAGCGACCAGAGAGCATCTCTTTACGCTTGAGATCACCAGCCAGCAGTCCTAGAGCCATATCAGCGGTTAGTGCAAAGCTAGCGCTGAGACGATTGATATGCTGGTAGTAGGGACGAGTGAATTTATCAGCAAAGCTTGGGGCTGACTTGCTACCACCGACATAACCTGCGACAAAAGCCTTAGCACCGCGATTAAAGGTGTAGCCTAAATGCTTAAAGAATAAAGTATCAAACTCTTTAACAGCGCTCTGTTTATCTTCACTTTGTAATAGTTGTAGCTCATCGAATAAATACGGATGACAACGCATCGCCCCTTGACCAAATATCATCAAGGATCGGGTGAGAATATTGGCGCCTTCTACCGTAATTGAAACAGGAATAGCTTGATAGGGCGTCGATAAAAAGTTACGCGGTCCCATCTGAATCGCGCGACCACCTACCACGTCCATACCGTCATTGATGACCTCACGCATAGTTTCAGTGGCGTAATATTTTGCCATAGCGGTCATCACTGATGGCGTACCCCCTTGATTGAGACCGCAAGTGACGAGATGTCTGAAAGCCTCTAACATATAAGTTTGGCTCGCCATACGACTCGTCGCATCTTGTACGCCCTCAAACTTACCGACAGAGATCTTAAATTGCTCCCGTACCTTAGCAAAGGCACTGACGGATAAATAAGTCATCTCACTGGCTGAGGTCGATAGCGCTGGTAAGGAGATACCGCGACCAACACCCAGACATTCCATCAGCATTCGCCAACCGCGCCCAGCGTTCTCAACACCGCCGATAATATAGTCTAAGGGAATAAATACATCTACGCCGTCAACCGTACCATTCATGAAGGGCGAGCCACTTGGATAATGGCGCGGACCTGTGATAACCCCATCATGATCGGCAGGGACTAGTGCACAAGTAATGCCGTAATCGGTTTTACCCGCCTCGCCCAAACCATTATCGCCAAGTAAGCCCTCAGGGTCGTACATCTTAAAGGCTAAGCCGACGACTGTGGCGATAGGCGCAAGAGTAATCCAGCGTTTAGAGAAGTTCATACGCAAGCCAAGCATCTGCTCGCCCTCGTGTGTGCCGTAACAGACAACCCCAGTATCAGGAATAGCGCCAGCATCAGATCCTGCCTCAGGGCCTGTTAGACCAAAGCAGGGAATCTCATCACCGTTCGCCAGACCTGGTAGCCAATGTTGCTTCTGCGCATCCGTACCATAATGCATGAGCAGCTCACCAGGTCCCAAAGAGTTGGGCACCATGCAAGTGACCGCAGCGGTAGGTGAGCGTGAGGCGATCTTACTCATGACGCGACTTTGCGCATAAGAGCTAAACGCCAGACCGCCATATTCTTTAGGAATAATAAGTCCCAAAAAGCCATTGTCTTTAATGAACTGCCAAGCTTTTGGCGACAGCTCCTTATCTTCGTGCTGAATCTGCCATTCATCCAGCATGGCACATAACGTTTCGACTTCATTGTCAATAAAGCTTTGCTCTTCCTCAGACAGCTGTGGATAAGGATAGGCGGCAAAAGTATCCCAGTTAGGCGCACCCATAAATAGCTCTTTTTCCCACCAGCTCGTACCAGCGTCGAGTGCTTCGCGCTCAGTATCACTCATACTCGGCATAGCGCCGCCCAAGGTTTTATAAACTCGCTTAGTAATGAGCGCCTGACGCATAGGGGTGATAAGCAGCACTAGACACAATAGTGCTATCGGCACACCCAAGATCAGCGACCACGGACTAATAATAGCGGTGACTACTACCGTAATGAGCGCTACGATACTACCAGTAACGCGAGATAGTGACAGCAAAAAGATGGCCAAAACGACGGCTAACTGAATAATCACTGCCAATATAAATAGGCCAATCGCCATGACACTCTCCTTGATAAAACAGCATTAAAATTATGCTAATAGATAGATAAGATTTTGAATAGCCCTAAAGCTTTGATGCAGTATTTAAGCTAAATACTAGTTATGCCAAAAATACTTATTCTATAACTAAAAAATATATGTCTACTACTATGAAACTTGTTTTATCAACTATCAAGGACAAAAATGCAATCCTATGTCAATGATATGTATTATTTTCAATAGGAATATAAGAGCTTAATCCTATTTTCTGATAAGTATCAAATAATTAGTCAAAAGGCGCTAAGCTGCTCTCAGCATATGATAGCGTATCATTACGACCGACAATGATGTGATCAATCAAGGCTAGATCTATGAGATCGCAAGCCTTTTTTAATTCATAAGTCAATAAATTATCAGCAGTTGAGGGTTTAGCGTCAGTATGAGGATGATTATGAGCGATAATCAGCTGGCTGGCAGCGTGATTGAGGGCATGACGCAAGACATGTTTGATACAGACGGAGCATGAAGATAGACCACCCGTAAACAGTATCTCAAAGTTGAGCAGATTTAGCGCATTATCCAAGCATAGCACGGCAAAGACTTCACGCGTCTCACCCCGCAGTTGCGTGCTGATATAGTCTTTGACCACCTGCGAGCGTCCCAGCGCTTGTCCTGTCTTGAGTTGACTATTGAGATAGCGCGTACCCATCTCTAAGGATGCCAGCATTTGCGCGTATTTGGCAGGACCGATACCGTGACAGGCTAAGACGGTCTCTTTTGGCGCTGCAAGCAACTCAGCTAAGGTGCCAAAATGATCGATTAAGTAGCGCGCTAATTCGATAGCAGACTGCGACTGAGTACCCGTACGCAGAAATATCGCTAGTATTTCAGCATCAGACAACTGACTGGCGCCAAACTTCAGAAGTTTCTCACGCGGTCTATCGTCTTCGTGCCAGTCTTTGATAGCCATTGCTACTCCTTAATTAAAAGTTATAAATTTATAAAATTTACGCAGTCGATTAGATAACCAAATAAAACCTTACCTAACTTATCTCATAATTGTTACTATAAGCGCAATTTTATCTTTTTATCTTTTCTCAATTATCTTTCAATTATCTATAGTAACGCTACGCCTATGAAAAACATTGTACTGGCTATTACTGGTGGTATTGCCGCTTATAAATCGGCTATTTTTGCCCGCCTGCTCATTAAAGCAGGGTTTGAAGTGCGGGTTATTATGACGACTGGAGCGCAAGCCTTTATCGCACCGCTGACTTTGCAGGCTTTGACGGGTAATGAAGTGCATACCTCTTTGCTTGATGAGCAAGCTGAGGCGGGTATGGGTCATATTGAGTTGGCTAAATGGGCGGATCTAGTCATTATAGCGCCTGCCTCTGCCAATACTTTAGCGCGGCTTGCGATGGGTATGGCCGATGATTTACTGACTACCGTTTGCCTGGCTACTACGGCACCTGTGATTATTGCGCCAGCGATGAATCAGCAGATGTGGGCGCATCCAGCCGTGACCCTAAATGTGCAGACATTGCGCGATATGAATTACTATATGATTGAGCCTGCCAGTGGCGAGCAGGCGTGCGGTGATGTGGGTGCAGGTAGACTACCTGAACCTGAGCAGCTGCTAGATGAAGTCCTTCTGTTCTGTGCGCAGCAGACGACAGCGCCGCTATTGGCAGATAAGACAGTCGTTATTACCGCAGGGCCTACAGTAGAAGCTATCGATCCCGTCCGTTATTTATCCAACCATTCCTCGGGGAAGATGGGCTTTGCTTTGGCGCGCGCTTGTATTGAGGCAGGCGCTAAAGTAATACTTGTGGTAGGTGGTAAAGTTGCTCTGCCAACACCGCTTGGCGCAACGCGTATCGATGTATTGTCCGCGCAAGATATGCTAATAGCCGCGCAGCAGTGTGTAGATGGCACTCATCCCATGTTACTCAAGTTACCTAGCCTATCAGTCTTGGCGCATGATCATTCACTGAGTAATTACAATCACAACCATGTGCACAACCACCATCATAACCATGATCATCAAAATGGCGACTGCGATTGTGGTGATGACCATCCTACTCATACTCATAATCATCATCATGATGAGCAGCAACCTCTAGCGGCTGATATCTTTATCGCAACCGCTGCGGTCGCGGACTATCGTACTGAGGAAGCTGCCCCGCAAAAAATCAAAAAAACGCAGGACGCTATGAGCCTAAGTCTCATTAAAAATCCTGATATTTTGGCGACGATTTCTTTGGCGCATCCTGAATTGTTTGTTGTAGGTTTTGCTGCTGAAACGCAAGATGTCGAGCACTATGCGCGTGGTAAATTAGTCGCAAAAGACTTAGATATCATCGCTTGTAATGATGTCTCACGCGCAGATATTGGCTTTGCGAGCGACGATAATGCTATGCAAGTATTTTTTGCCAAAGACTATGAGCGCGAGGCCATAAACTTAGATAAAGCCAGTAAAGATGATATTGCTAAGCGGCTCACTACCATCATTGGTGAGACCATCTGGCAGCGTCGACGTGGCTAATTGGGTTGTCGCTACAGTCGCTTCTCTTTTAGCGCTATGGTCTTAGCACTATGACAGTCGCGATCGATAGCGACAGCACGCAGACGCTATTGCTGATGGCGATTTTTGCGCTGGCATCGCTACTACATGGTATTAGCGGGCTAGGTGTAACGCTGGTAACAACCACGGCTTTGGCCAGCATGTATCCCTTGCCGTATGCCATTGTCCTTGTGATTTTTCCATCCTTACTACTCAATGCTATGACTTGGCTGGCGGGTGGCGAGCGCACTATTTGGCAAAACTTCATTTATTATGGCAGGCGCTATTGGCTGCTCGCGTTAGCCAGTCTGCTTGGCAGTATCTTGGGTGCCAAGTTACTGCTAATCGTAGATAGCGCTTATATTCTACTGCTGCTAGCGGCGGTGATTGGCTATTACGTTATCAGCAGCTTACTGGGCAAGCAAATTAAGCTACCCAATACCAAGCCTGTGCTGATCATCGTAGGATTTAGCGCAGGTATTATTGGCGGTTCGACCAATGCCATGTCAACGATATTGATGATGTATCTTTTGTCTGCCAGCGACGATAAAAACACCATCGCCAAAGTCGGCAATATGTGTTATCTATTAGGCAAAATCGCGCAAATTATCGTCCTACGTGAGCCTATTATGGCGCTAAGCCATGGAGAGTGGCAATTAATTGCGCTACTTAGTGTCTTATCCGTTGTAGCGCTATTGATCGGTATTCGTATGCGTCGTTACCTGCCACAAGCGCGTTTTCGTCAGCTTATTTTGGTGATTTTGACAGTACTTGGATTGCGGGTAGGCTGGCAGGGAATTACGGCGTTTTTGTAGAACAAGGCCCTAGAGCAATAAAGTGTCTGACTCTGTATGTTTAGCGATACCTTTAACGATTGAATAAGTTTAAGACGATAGTCGCTACTATACTTATGATAATCATAGAGACAATCGGGAAGTACACGCGGGTATTGCCTGAGGTGTGTTTGATGTCTCCTGGCATATTACCAATCCAAGAAAAAGCGCTTGGAAATAGGAGCCAAATGATACCAACTATAACTAACACTACTCCTAAACCAATCAGTAATTTTGCCATATAAAATTGTCCTATTACTTTACTTCATCGACTATCAAAAAACTCATATTCTATAATTGCAATATAATCCGTGGGTTAACACCCATGCTACTTATCAAAATTACTCACTTGATTATGATTTTACAAGATGATATCTATATTCAACAAAAAAACTAGCTAGCCGTTTCACTAAAATATATCTGCTGCGCCACCCGAAAGGTGTTGCAATGCGCCTCGACCACATCCTCAATATCTTCCGAATAGCCGCCGCCCATGACGATAGCGACGGGTATATTAGCCGCTTTAGCCGTACGCAACACATAGTCATCACGCGCCATGCAGCCCGCCTGCGTTAGTCCTAATTTCCCTAGTTTATCAGTCGCTAGCACATCAACCGCAGATTGATAAAAGATCATATCTGGCGCGACCTCTGTTATTAATCGTGGTAAAGTCTCTGTCAAAATCTGCAAATATTCCTCATCACCTGTGTCATTATCCAGCTCGATGTCTAGATCTGATAGCTGTTTACGAAACGGGTAGTTCTTTGCGCCATGCATACTAAAGACAAACACCCGAGGCTCATCCGCCATGATGCTGGCGTTACCATTGCCTTGATGCACGTCCAAATCCACGACTAATATCTTCTGCGCTTGCCCGCGATTTAATAACAAATTGCTAGCGATACAGACGTCATTAAACACACAAAATCCTTCGCCGTGATCGGCAAAAGCATGATGAGTGCCACCTGCAACGTTCATCGCCACGCCATATTGCTGAGCGTATAACGCGCATTCATAAGTAGCGTGAGCGATATGACGACCGCGATCGACCAAAGCTGGTGTCATCTCAAAACCAATAGGTCGAGCCTCTTTTGGCGTTAACGTCTGAGTTTTGAGCTTATACCAATACTCAGGGGTATGGGTGGTCAAAATCTCAGCTTCGCTCAAGCGCTTTGGCGCAAAAAAGTTAGCCGTGGTGATAGTGCCCTCAGACAGCAATCGCTCAGGAATCATCGTGTATTTCTGCATAGGGAAGCGGTGTTTCTCGGGTACGGAATACCGAAAGATCTCGGAATAGGCGATTTTTAGCATAGAATTAAAGAGCATCCTTTCAAAAAATTAATAGTTTTTTAATAGTGTAATTTTAGCTAAAACAATCACTGGTAGAGTAGGAGAATAGTAGCTTTATGCAGCAATTATTGCCTCTTTTGTGAGGGTAAAAAGAATACTCTAGCATCGGCTTGCAGGCGTAGCTCACTGAGTAGCGTTGCTATATCTTCACTTGGATCTTGTGTATCGACTAAGTCACCAAATATCTCATAAGCGACGGTAGTCATCGCAATTACGCTCTGTAGTAAATACTCAATAGTGGCGTCATTCATACCAACGGCTTCAACATCGAGAGCGTTTTTATAGCGCAGCTCACCATCACGGGTATCTAACTCAAGATTGCCAATGAGCATGTCATAGTTGATCTGAGTTATCAGCAGTATGGCGGCATTTTGATGGCTCTCTGGTATCACAAAGGGCAACACCCCGTAGAGTGCTAACAACGCGTTTTTTTCTTGTACTCGAAACAGATAACCACAGTCGAGCTTTTTGCTACGCATCCGTAGGGAGAGATGATGAGACTTTTGCGGGTCGTTTTTTCTGGGGCGATAGTGAGTATAGTGCCACTGCTTAATATCTAAGTAGCGTTTGAGATAGTCGATAACAGGCGTCGACTCAGTACTAGGCTGTTTGATTAAAGATACTTTGGCCCTACTGTTAGGGTGAATAGAGCTCTTAGAGTTAATGGAGTCTACTAGTGATGAATCCTGAGGCTCATCTATAGCATCTATAATCGACTGCGGTGCAGCGCTGGTCAGCAGGCGTTTGAGCTTTTGCCATAAAGTAAGCTTAGGATCGTCACTCATAAAGATTAACTCATAATTTTCAGACTTTTGATAAAAAAGGTAAGCGCTCATTAGTATTTAACGATTAGCTATTGGCAATCAGCTTTTAGCGACTATATTTTTAGTCATTGGTTTTTATTCATCAAAAGTAAAGCTATCTGTAATGGTGGCCTGATTATAAAAGGCTTGCAGCATCTCGTGGATATGAGCACTAAACCAAGGGCTGTCGATAGCATCATGCGCTAGGGGAAGTAGGGCGGTGCTGAGCTGAGATATCGCGGCCTCATCAATATTTAAACTGGCCGCTAAGCTGGCAAAAGTATCGGTTTGATGAGCGTTATACCAAGTCGTCACCCCAATAGTAATCAGGCTGTGCAGATAGGGCGATACCCGCAGGCGCTCGTAGCTCTGTTGCACGCTAGCCTCAAGATGATAGATGCTGCCATTATCAGGATCAGCATTAAGATAAGTCTGAATATGACTGATCGGCTGATCTTTGATACGCGCCCAGCCAGTAATCAGTAGACGGGCGACTTCTTCATTAGATAGATGCTCTTGCGCATTCGCTTCAGCGCGGCGAGCTAAGTCTTTTATATTACGATTTAGATAAGTTTGCAGCTTTTCATCAAGGTTGCGATTGGTCGCTTTCTCGAATGAGCTGCGCCCCATTTTCATAAGTTTACCGACACCGCCAGCTTTATCTAAAGTGTTCTCCATAAAGTCGTTGATGGCGTGATAGAGAGTTTGAGTTAATAAGTCAGCAAAGGTTTCATTACCGATTAAAGTATGAATAAGTATACTGCGCTGCTGCTCATGACTGCCGATATAATGCGCAACGGTATCTATTTGACCGTCATCAATAAGCTCAGATAATGGTACAGTGTCATTGATAGGATGATAGATAACACTGTGCAAGATATCACGAATATCTTTACGCATAACCTCGCTCATCGGCTGGGACAATAACCAGTCCTTGATGAGATATTGTAAGTCCTCATTCTTGATGTAGCGGCTGATCGGCTGCTCGCCCAGCCATTGCCATGCTTGCACAGTAAGCGACTGTGCCTGCTCACGCAACCAGTGCTGCATAAAGCTAACTTGCGCTTCAATAAGGCCATCTAGGTTTGCTATAGAGGCAGTAGATGTAGATGTTGAGTTTTTGGATGCCGAGCTTTGGCTTTGGTTGCTAATATTATTTGCAGTCAGGTTTTGCATATCTTTTGAGGTCATATTTGAGGTCATAGTCGTCGGCAATTTGTTATACTGTGAGGGTAAGCATAGCCTATTATGCCCTAGAGATAGTATTTATTTCTGGTGAATATTTATTGCTCATCGAAAAAACAATAAGAGGTTTGGATGACGGCATCGTCTCTATCTATAACAGAATCTGCGAGGCCCTCTATTTTAGAGTTTGAGCAGCTGAGTGTTCAACGCGGCGAGACGCCTTTGTGTGAGCAGGTCAAACTATCCTTAATGGCAGGCGATATCTGTCATTTGGTTGGCGCTAATGGCACTGGAAAAACCACTTTGCTGATGCAGCTAGCAGGTCTATTGCCAGTGTTGATAGGAGATATTCACTATAAGGGGCAGGCGGGCGTACCTATGCAGCCATTATATGTCTCACATCAGCTGGGCATCAATACCAGTCTGACGGTAGCGCAGAACCTAACGTTTTTGCTTAATCTGTATGGTATTACACCCAGCATCGACGATATCGATGAAGCATTGACTTGGGTTGGTCTGCAAGGATTTGAGACGATTAGCTCAAGCCATTTATCCGCAGGTCAGACCCGTCGCGTGACTTTGGCGCGCTTATACTTATTGACTGCTGATGTCACGCCATTATGGTTACTTGATGAGCCTTTCACAGCGCTCGATGTCGATATGGTAGCTCGCATGCAGATGCGCCTGCAAGAGTTTGCGCAGGCAGGTGGAGCGATAGTAATGACTAGCCACCAGCCAGTCAATGTCGCCACTGGGCGCCTTGATTTGTCAGATTATATGAGCTGTTATTAGGCTGCACACAAAAAATAAAGTTGTAGAAGATAAAGTCATAAAATACAAAAATTGCGGTACAAAGGATAAATAATGACAGAGAGCCCAATAATGTCAGAGCCGCGTAGTATTCTTTTTATGCAGCTGTGGCGGCGCGAATGGCAAGTTAAGCAGCAAGGAGCCGTGCAGTGGCTTTACCCCTTGATATTGTTTTTGGTTATCGTAACCCTGTTTCCATTAGCCGTTGGTAGTGAGCCTGAGCTATTACAGCGCCTTGCCGTGTCAGCGGTTTGGATCGCGGCTTTATTATCGCTAGTGATGGGCGTCGATAGCTTATTTAAGCCCGCGCTTGATAACGGCACTTTAGCACAGTTGGTTGTTTCTCAAGCCTCCTTACCGCTTTGGGTGCTGATTCGCTTGGCGATTCACTGGCTATTTAGCAGCGGTATTGTGGCGTTGTTGAGCTTACTCGCGGTGCCTTTATTTCAGCTTAGCTGGTTTGAAGCTGGTATCTTGATGTTATCTATTATCGTAGGTAGTCCTATGCTGCTTATGCTCTCAGCGGTCGCTAGTAGCTTAACCTTATCACTGAAAAACGGTGCAGTATTAGTGCCATTGATTGCCTTACCGATGCAGCTGCCGGTACTTATCTTTGCTACAGGTGCGGTTGATTTATTTGCCACAGGCCTGAATGGCTTGCCTATTTTAGCGTTACTGCTAGCAGGTAGCATAATGTCAGTCGTGATTATGCCCTGGGTCATCTCGGTGACTTTAAAGATGTCGTGGCTTAATTAGAGTATGTGTAATGATGTGCAAATTAATATAGATTTTGCAGACTCAAAGGTTTTTAGCTGGACTATTTACTTCATGCTGAAAAGTGCCAGTTTTGCTATAATGAACTATTGAATAACTCGTTATCTATTTTGTCAGTATTTAATGTCAGCAGGTTATAGAGATGTATAATAAGTAGGGCCAATGCCCACTGGTTATATCCACTCAAACCATACGCTGTGCAATAGGTCTATCCCATGTCCAACCTTAATAATAGCTCAACTCCCAGTCCAAATGGTTCAATGCGCCAGCGCATCTGGCAAGGCTTTTTGACCACTGTGGGCACTAAGCAATTTTTTCGCCTATTTGCGCCTTGGGTAAAATGGCTTGCTATCTTAGCTACTATTTTTTTAATGATAGGTAGTATTTGGGGCTTAGCATTTGCGCCGCCTGACTATTTGCAAGGCAATAGCTATCGTATTATATTCATCCATGTACCTGCTGCTAGTATTGCTATATCGATTTATTTTGCGCTTGCGATACTTGGGGTTATCTACCTAGTATGGAAAATAAAAACTGCTAATTTAGTCGCGCAGGCAATAGCACCGATAGGGTTTTTGCTGTGTGTAATCAGCTTGTTGACGGGCTCTATTTGGGCCAAACCTACTTGGGGTACTTATTGGGTGTGGGATGCGCGTCTCACATCGATGTTGATTCTGGCATTTTTATACGCTGGAGTAATGGCTCTATTTGCTGCTTTTGAACATACTGCCAATCGTGGTAAAGCCGCTGCTATTTTGTCTATCGTTGGTGCAGTTAATTTGCCTATTATTAAATATTCTGTTGAATGGTGGAACACTTTGCATCAAGGCGCGACTTTTACCCTGACCGAAGCGCCTAAGATGTCTGCCGATATGTGGATGCCATTACTGTTTATGGTTATTGGTACTTATTTATTGGTTGCAACGCTAGCGATTTATCGGACCAATACTTTGATTTTATATCGCGATCAAGGCAAAGCTTGGGTAAAAGAGTACATTCGTAATCAAAATAAGTAGCCGTTGTTCTAAAATTTATAGCAAAATTGACTAGCTGGAGAGTCTAATGCAGCCTTATTTTTATAGCTTGTCTGAGTTTATCGCTATGGGCGAGCATGGTGTCTTTGTTTGGTCTTGTTGGGCTATTACCATCGTTATGATGTCAATAATGGTGATCTATAGCCGTCGCCAACGTCAAGCGCTGATCAAGCAGCTTACTATTCAGCAGGCAAGACAAGCACAGCGTAACGCTACTAGTGAGGCGTCTAGACTTTGAGATTCTAAACACCAAAGCTTCAAACACTGAGATTTAACAGCATAGTCGCTAGCAATTTTCTGTAGTTGACTTGCTATCATCGCCTATTGATTTATACTCAGATCGCTACCATATAGCCTATATAAGGTCTTTATCTGCATAGCTAAGAGCTATGATTTGCATAGAGTCAGGCTGAATAAGTCTCTGTTTTCAATCTGTAGAGCCGATATCAAAAGCATATTATGAGGGAGTCGTATGAACGCAGTTCGTCGCAAAAAACTTATGTGGGTCTTTTTTACCCTTGCAGGTGCAGCAGTGGCCGTAGTACTGGTACTGTATGCTATCGGGCAACAGACGGATTATTATTTTGACCCAACGGCTATCTCAGAAGGTCAGGCCCCTCAAGATAAGCGCATTCGTGCAGGTGGTATGGTGGTTGCAGGCAGTGTACAGCGCTCGCCAACCGATCCTTTGAGCGTTGAATTTGATATTACTGACTTTCAATCAACAGTACCTGTGACTTATCAAGGTATATTGCCTGATTTGTTCGCCGAAAACTCAGGGGTAGTCGCCACAGGTAAGATGCAAGGTAAGACCTTTGTAGCGGGTGAAGTGCTCGCTAAGCATGACGAAAACTACATGCCAGCTGAGGTCGCAAACTCTCTTAAAGAGAATAATCGTAGCAGCCTAGCACCTGCTTCTGAGCAGTACAATCCTGCTGAACCTTTGCATAAAACTCAAACTCTCGTACAGTAGAATTATTTTTAGCTAAATTAATCTAAAAATTCATCGCAAAAAAGCCACTGTCTGATGCAGTGGCTTTTTTAGTAATAAAAATAGTCTTAACTTTTAGATGGTAGACTTTTTATTCCTAATCAATCATCCCACTCAGGGGTATAATCTGGATGTTCAATTTTACGACCGTCGCTAGTGGCTAGCTTGCTAATTTGTTCTATTTCATCAGCACTGAGCTCAACGTTGATGGCGTCTAAGTTGCCTTGTAAGTGGTCAGGATTAGAGGTCTTTGGAATAGCGATACGGTCTTTATCTGATAGTATCCAAGCCAGTGATATCTGAGCAGGCGTCACGTTATGCTTGTCAGCGATTTCTTTGATGATGTCATTATCGAATACATCACCGCGCGCTAATGGCGAATAAGCTTCTAATAAAATATGGTGATTGTTCAGAAAAGTCTGCAAAGTATCTTGCTTAATAAACGGATGAAACTCTACTTGGTTGACCACAATCGGCACGTCAGCATATTTCTTGGCCTCTAAGATATTAGCAATATTAAAGTTAGAGACACCGATATGGCGCGTTAAGCCTTGCTTTTGTAGCTCGCACAGTGCTGGAATAGTCTCAGATAATGGGACACGATCATCAGGCCAATGTAGCAATAGTAAATCAACATAATCGGTATCTAAATCTGCTAACGAACGCTTTACTGCTGCCACTAGTTTCTCTGGCTCAAACTTCATATCATCAGGGAAAATCTTCGTCGTCAAAAAGAATTTATCACGTGCCACGCCTGACTGTTTAATACCTTTTCCAACCTCGACTTCATTGCCATAAGCTTGCGCGGTATCAATATGTTCATAACCCATCTGTAAGGCTTTACTGACCACATCGATACAGTCTTGTCCTGTTGACTGCCATGTACCTAGTCCGAGAACTGGAATATTAGCTTGTCCTGCGGTGCGAATAGTATAGGTTTTAGTGCTCATATTATTATCCTTATGATTGTTAGATTGTTGGTGAAAATCAGGAAATGACAACTTAACTAAAACCTTAGCAAATTATCATTTTACCTGTTCACTATAGGCGCAGTCCTAATCAGATGAAAGCGTGAGTGACGGTTTCCTACAAAGGACAAACAGGCTGTAACGTCACTTTGTAGTACATAAGATTAGCCCATTACAAAACCTTACTTATATTAGGGTTTTAATAAATCCCTTATCCTATAGTTGAATTAAATGGTGGAGCAACCAATCATTTAGAACTTTACGGACGTTTAGATTTCTACGGATGGATATATCATCAAAGGGCTATGCAATGACCTTTTGAAACCTTTAGTCAACTAGGAGAAGATGTGTCTAGTCTTTCAAAAGCTAATCAAGCAAAAGACGAGCTATCAAAAAATAATAACGTCGGACAGAGCCCTATTTCTTGGTTCATCTTTGGCCTTATGGCCAGTGTTACGTTCATCGGTATTCTCTCAGAGCTGATGCCTTCTGGTATTTTGCCGCAAATGACGGCAGGTCTTGGTATTGAACAGACCCAAGTCGGATTTTTGGTCGGTATCTATGCGCTCGCCTCGGCGATTTTTGCTATTCCACTTATCAGTATGACGCTGTGGGTCAACCGTAAAATTCTTTTAATGGCGCTGTTGGCAGGTTTTGCGGTCTCCAACATCGTCGTCGGGCTCACTTCATCTTATCCGCTTATTGTTGCTATGCGTATTTTGGGTGGTATTTGTGCCGGTATTATGTGGCCGATGATTGCTGCCTACGGTACCGCGCTTGTGCCAGAGAATATGCATGGTAAGGCAATCACTATCATCATGGCAGGTAATACCTTTGGTGTGAGTTTGGGTCTGCCAGTGATGACTTTAATCGGGACGCAAGTGGGCTGGCGCACCTCCTTTATCGTACTCGGTGTACTAGGCGGGGTCATTGCGCTATTGGCGATGAAGTTTTTACCTTCGGTAAAGGGCGAGAAACTGACGCAAAGTAACTCCCCAATAGCCGTGCTAAAAATACCTGGCGTCTGGATAGTCTTAGCTCTCACCTTCTTGGCAGTCGTTGCTCATTATAGTACCTATACCTACATTACCTTATTGGTAGAAACTATTGCTTTCACTGGCGGCATTAGCCTAGCGCTACTTATCTTCGGTATCGGTTCGGTGATTTCAGTGATCCTATCTGCCAAGATTATCGATACGCATCTGCGCGGCTTAATCGTCGGCATGTTAGGCGGCGGCTTGGTAGCGATGGGATTATTTGTATTTTTTAAAGGCACTAATGGTTTCGCGCATTTTGCTTTCTTACTCTGGGGACTCGCTTTTGGTCCTTTAGTGACGATGTTTCAGACCGCTGTCAGCCATCAGGTTACCGAGGCCAAAGCGATTGCCACTTCCGTACAATCAAGTGTGTTCAACTTCTCAATTATGATTGCGACATGGCTTGCGGGCTTGATTTTGGTGCATATGCCAGAGACAGGCGTCTTAGGCATTGTGTATCTATCCATTCTTTGTTTCATTCCTGCCATCATCATTACCTTTATCTCTAAGAAAACGTTGGATGCGCCTACTGTCGGGTAGCGTTCAATGAAGTAGCGTTCAATAAAATAGCTTTTAATAAAATAATATTCGATAAGCAATTTTAATCAATAATAATAGGAGTTTGTCATGATTAAATTTACCAATGCCAATATCTATCGCAATAGCGATGCTACTGAGATTTTGGTCAAAGACGGTGTTATTCAGCAGATTGGTAAGGGCTTGCCTGTTGCTGATGAAGAGATTGATCTCAAAGGCCGTTTGATCGTACCGCCATATGTGGACTCGCATCTGCATCTTGATTATGTCTACACGGGCGGCGGCGATGATGCCAAGAACGCCACAGGTACCTTATTCGAAGGTATTGCTCGCTGGCACGATGTCAAAAAGACGCAAACTTTTGAAGATGCTAAATCGCGGATGCTAAAAGGTATTCAAGAAGAGGTGTCCAAAGGGGTGCAATTGACGTCTGCGACCCTGATTTGACTGGGCTTAAAGCCATGCTGGAGCTGCGCGAAGAGCTAAAAGACAACGTCACTAGTCAGATTGTCGCTTTTCCGCAAGAGGGTATGTACGCCTATAAAGGCGCTGTTGAGCTGATGGAAGAGGCGTTAAAGATGGGCGCGGACTGCGTCGGCGGTATCCCACATTTTGAATGGGCATACGAGTTCGGTCAAGATTCTGTGCGTAAGACGGTTGAGCTTGCGCTGAAGTATGACAAGCTTATCGACGTGCATTGTGATGAAACTGACGATCCAATGAGTCGCCACGTACAATTATTAAATGCTTTGGTAATGATTGAAGATATCGGTACGCGTACGGCAGCTAGCCATACCTGTTCATTTGGTTCCGCAGACGATGCTTATGCGTTTCGCATGATGGGACTGTTTGAACAATCACAGATGAATTTCATTGCGCTACCTACTGAGAACGCTTATTTGCAAGGTCGCCAAGATACTTATCCCAAGCGTCGTGGCCTCACGCGAGTGAAGGAATTTTGGGAAAATGGGATCAACATCTCTTTTGGTCAAGATTCTATCAATGATCCTTGGTATCCTGCGGGCAACGGTAACATGATGAATATCTTAGATAATGGTATTCATTTGGCACAAACCATGTCATTATCGCAACTTGACGTCTGCCTTGACTTCATCACCTTTAACGGCGCGAAAACTTTGAATATCGAAGACGAGTACGGGATAGACGTTGGCAAAGCCGCGAACTTCTTAGTACTAGATGCGACAAGTCCATTTGAAGCAGTGCGCCAGCGTGCGGATGTACTGGCCTCTATTCGCAATGGTAAGTACCTGTTTAAAAAGCCTGAGCCTATTTATGAGATTGAGCTGGACTTGTTTAGAAACACTAAGTAGTTTGTAGTGGTTCTAATAGGCTTAGAGAAAAAAACGCCCATTACCAGTAGGTAGTGGGCGTTTTCATATTTACTGTTTATAGCTCTGAAAAGCTAGCTATTCAGCAGCAGCGACTTGGCCAGTAGCAGTAGCCGTACCTGCAGTAGCGCTAACTTTTGCGGCATAATCTTCTGGATTCCAAATCTTTGGATATTTATAGCCTGGGAAAGTGTCGTTCGCATACTTTTTAAACTCATCTGAGTTATAAGCGTTAGTGATGTCTTTGACCCATTTTTTATTAGCATCAGCAGATTTAATCGCTGACCAATTGACATAATTGAAGCTAGGCTCTTGGAATAGAGCACTCGTCAATTCAATGCCAGCGTCAGTCGCATAATTACCATTAATAACCGCAAAGTCAACTTCGTCACGAGCGCGTGGTAATTGAGCGGCTTCTAATTCAACGATCTTGATATCGTATTTACTATTATCAGCAATATCAGACTTTGCTGCAGTCAGCGGGTCGATATCGTCTTTTAACGTAATCCAACCAAGATCGCTCATCATTACTAACGCGCGAGCAAAGTTACTAGGATCGTTCGGCGCTGAGACGCTCATGCCTTTATAGGCTTCTTCGATGTTAGTCTTTTTGCCAGAATAAATACCTAATGGCGCGGTAGGAACTTGAAATAGCTCAATCAAATCAAGATTATTTTCGGCTTTAAAGTTATCGAGATAGGGCTTATGCTGGAAGATATTAATATCTAGGTCGCCATCAGCCAAAGCTAAATTTGGACGCACATAATCGGTAAAAGTGATTAACTCAACTTCGTAGCCTTGCGCTTCTAGCGAGCCTTTGACTTGATTACGGACCATATCAGCAAAGTCGCCTTCGGTCGTACCGATGACGATCTTGGTATGGTCAGGATCGATATCACTAGGAGCGGCTACGGCAGTTTCACCTTCGGTTACTGCCTCTTTAGTGGCTTCTGGTGCTGATGAATTATTACAGCCAACGAGCACGAGACCTGATACGCCAACAGTCGCTAATGCGGTTGCTAATTGACGACTGATATCTGTTAATTTCATGGTTTTTCCTCAAGGATAAGTGGTAAATAGCTAATAATACAAAAGGCTGGTATTAAAAGATGAACAAATTAAGATGACGGCTTTTAATTCGGCACCACTGGGCAAATGATGATAAAGCTAAACTTAGGACGCGCTAAAGTCAAGGGTTTCACTTATGATAACTAAATTCTACGCTTTGGGCGCGGCCTAGCGCTTATCTAAGCGAGTGGCTAGCCAATTACCAAAAGCCTGAATTGAGATCACCATAATCGATAGCATAATGACGATGAACACCATAACCTCAGTTTGATAACGATAGTAACCATAACGAATCGCCAAATCACCAAGGCCACCACCACCGATCATACCTGCCGCTGCTGAATAAGATAGTAAGCTAATACACAGGATCGTGACGGACAATATCAATCCTGAGCGCGCCTCATTGAGCAGTACTTTGATAATAGTGAAGGGACGTGCGCCCATAGATTCAGTGGCTTCAATGATACCGCGCGGCACTTCACGCAGGTTTTGTTCAACCAACCGCGCAAAATAAAACGAACCTGCAATAGCCAGCACTAAGGAGGCGGCAATAGGTCCAATGCCTGTGCCGACGATAGCTTTGGTAAAAGGGCTCATTGCAATCATCAAAATCACGAACGGAAAGGCGCGCATGAAGTTGGTAATACTACCTAATATTCCATATAGCGCTTTGTTCTGTAAGAACTGTCGATCACTTGATAAGAATAAAAATATTCCAAATATTCCACCAATAATAATCGCTGCAGTCGTTGAGATACCTAGCATAATAAAAGTATCGAGGGTCGCCTGCCAAATTTCTTTACGTAGGGTCAGTAGTTTATCAATTGAGACGGATAATTCAGTGCCAGTTAACATAAGAATCTCTTTTGGCTAGTCTTCTTGTACTAAGCCTTTGCCGATTAAAGTAGTCGCTTGAATCAGGCCATCGCTAACATCCGCAACCTCAAGCAGATGTCCTTGATGTAGCAAGGCGGCGCGATGGCAGAGACGGCGAATAACGCTCATCTCATGGGTGACGATGACGATGGTCACGCCTAATTGCTCATTGATATCACGCAGGCAGGTGAGCAAGCTACGCGTCGTGGCAGGATCGAGCGCACTAGTTGGCTCATCGGCTAGCAACACTTTAGGACTAGGCGCAATAGCCCGAGCAATCCCAACGCGCTGCTTTTGCCCACCCGATAACTGAGCAGGATATTGATCCGCTTTATCCGTAAGATCGACAATGTCTAGGCACGCCATTACCCGCTTGTTTATATCGCGACTCGCGTACCCTGAGACGGTTAGATTAAAGGCGACGTTATCATATACCGTACGATTAGCCATCAAATTAAACTGCTGGAAAATCATACCTATATTATGTCGGGCAATGCGTAAGTCGCTGGCGGATAACTGAGTCAAGTCCACACCATCAATAATGACTTGACCGCTATCAGGGCGCTCAAGCATATTTATCAGGCGTAGCAAAGTTGACTTGCCTGCCCCTGAATAACCCATCAAGCCGAATATCTCGCCTTGCTGTACAGACAATGAGGTCGGCTCAACCGCTACAAATTGCAACGTTTTACCATCGGCACCCTTTATAGAGCGATCACTCATAAAGCTTTTGGTTACATCATTTAGGACGATCATCTCGCTCATAGAAAACTCAAGATTAGATAAGTTTTTTTGGTTATCAGCAGTGCTTATTTTTGAAGGATTAAACAAGCTTTGAAAGGTGATAACAAAATAGGGGCGTCAATATAGCATATTATTGACGGATTTAGTTATGAGGTTAGTGACTAAGGATATAGAGGTAGGATATTAGTGAGTAAGTGAGAGCTAATACACTATTGAGAAGTGAGAGAATAGGGTAGGCTCTAGTCTTTTTAGTCATGGCTATAATGATCATTCATGACTGTTATGATCATTATAGTTATAATGCGGGTCGTGCTTTACGGGTAGTACTAATAAAAATCTAGTATAGCCATTGATAGTGTCGGTCGTAATACGTCCTTGATGCGCGGTGACAATTTGCGAGACCAGCGATAAGCCAAGCCCTGAGCCTTTTTTCTTTTGTTGCAAACGTACAAAAGGGCTAAAGATTTCTTCGCGCTTATCTTCTGGTATACCAGAGCCTTCGTCTATCACAGCTAATACGACATAGTTGGGCGGAGGTCGTGTTTCAATTTTAGGTTTTTTGAGATGTTTTTTAAATAAGCCTTCTTTACGAGGAGATGCCTCCGCATCTGTGGTCTCAATCATCGTTAAAGAAGTCTTATCAGCAATCTCTTTACTGGCTTTTTTAGACTTCTGATTATTTATCTTAGACTTATTTGGCTGATCATCGTTTACTGCATTGTTATCTGCTAGCAATGACGTTTTGGCTTGTGAGGTTTCAGGAACTAAACGCCAAACTACTTTTTTGATTTTATCTGTTAGATTGGTGGCTGTTTTATCGTGATTATTGAGCAGTAAAGGTGCAATGTTTCTAGGACTATTGTTTTTATAAGAGAGCTCATCAGTAGAATGCTTATTACTAATTGTATTACCAGGTAATTTTCGCTCTACTGCTTGTTCGAGTGATAAGGTGCTCGCTTTATTATACGTGTCAGAGTCATCGCTATTATCGTCAAAAGCATATCTAGTATTGCTATTTTTGATCAAATCGTCATTGAGTATCTCGTCATTAATGGTCTCACCATTGCAATAAATAATAGGCAACGCGCTACTAGGATCTGCTTTAGTCTTATTGTCGTCTTTAGTTATGGCATCTTTAGCGTGGCCAGTCGTCTGTTGACCATTTTCAGACCATGCTATATCACCCAATGGCTCATCATAATGACTGTGATCGGGATCGTTGTAGTCAATCAAGCTACTAGATAACAAAGATTGCAGTAGATAATCGGGAATAATATCGGCCTCATCGATAGTCTGTACACCATAAAGAAGCACAGTAATAGGCGGCTCGCCGTGTAGCATCGCGTTGGTTAATAGATTACGGATCAGATGCGTAAGCATAGGAGGTTGGCCTTCGATAGCGATATGCTCACCGATTAAAGTTGCCTCAGAGAAGTGTTGACGTTCTTGATTGACCAAGTCATATAAGTCAAAAGTCTCAATTTGCTGCATGACGTGACCTGCATCTAGACGACTTACCAGCAAAATACTCTCGACCAAATCATTGAGCCCTGACAGATCACGATTGATTGCCTGCGCCCGCTTATCGAATTTAGCTTTAGTATCGCTAGGCATTGCTGCCGCTAGCATACCCATCATTTCAATCTGCAAACGAATACGAGTAATGGGCGTGCGCAATTCGTGAGAGGCATGGGCGAGTAATAAATTATTAGCATTAATAAGGTGTTCAATCTTTTGCGCGGCTTGATTAAATCCGCGTGCCAGTAGAGCAATTTCATCATTACCGCGGGCGTTGACTCGTACACTAAAGTCGCCATCACCGAGCTGACTCATCTGCTGGCTCATCTGATTGATCCGCCAAGTCATTGAACGCGCAATCCACCACAGCGCACATGACATAATCAATAATAGCAGCAGCGTCCCGGTAAATAAATTCAGGGCAGCGGACAGTACAGGTTTTTTGGGTGGCAGGCGTGACTCGTATAATAAGGTGTAGCCAGTGCTACTGTAGACTTGTGCTTGCTGAGTGGGTGGATGCTCTACAAAAGAGGGGAAAATACGCGACAATAATGAAGGCGTTGCAGGCAGCTCAAGCGGCAGATCGCTATTATCGGTCTGCATGAGCAAGTTGCCCTGAGCATCATATAAGCCCATCTTAGCTTGCAAAGACTCATCAAATATATCGAAGCTTTTTTTGACTACGGCTAGCATAAAGCGTGACTGTAGACGGTTCTCATTACTAACTGAGATATTGAGCTCCTGCAAAAAAGGATCGATCTGTCCCAAAATTTGCATCGCTAACACCTCAGAGCGGATGTTAGCATCTTTGTCATGAACCAATTGAGTCAGCAGCACCATTGCTACCGCAAATAAGATAAGCGCCAGCATTACGCTGGCGAATAGCTTAGCAAAAACAGAGCGAAAACCCAATTGCTGCATCAAATAGTCTCAGTAGTCATTGTTAGAGGTTACAGTGCTCAAAAGTTATAGAGTTTAGAAGTTACAGTCGCAACATCAAACTGTTATCACTTAAACTTGATCTGTTGCAAACTGATAACCGACACCACGTACCGTAATGATACGTTTTGGCTGACGAGGATTGTCCTCGATCAGTGCGCGCAAACGTGAAATATGAACATCGATAGCACGATCGATATTGTCTGAGCTGTCATCATTGGGCATCGCTTGCCACAATTGCTCACGATTGAGTACTTTACCTGAATGAGTGGCAAAGTAGTGAAGCAGTTGAAACTGATGAGTAGTCAGACGTACAGGCTGCTCATCGATAGTGACTTCATGGCTGTCAGGAAACACACTCAAACGACCAAAAGTTAAACTATCCGATTGACTCTCAGCTTGGTTAGGCTGCTCATGACGACGGATAACCGCACGAATACGAGCCAATAGCTCACGTGGCTCAAAAGGCTTGGCAATATAATCGTCAGCACCCATCTCAAGCCCAAGTACACGATCAGTAGTATCGCCCTTGGCCGTGAGCATAATAATAGGTACTTTATTAGTCATATTATTTTTATTGCCACGAATTTTTTGGCAGACTTGCATACCATCCATATCAGGTAGCATTAAGTCAAGCACGACTAAATCAATATCACGCTCTTTGGTGTCCAGTAAGTCTAAACCTTCTTGACCTAGACCCGCATGATGGACATCGTAGTAATTCATCGTTAAATAATCACTGATCAATTCTGCCAAATCTGGATCATCTTCAATCAATAAAATCTGCTTGCTCATAAAATAGCCTCTAAAGTTAATGTTTAATGTTTTTTCTGTCAATTCTTATATCTGTTAGCTTTTTATAATGATATAACAGTCTAAACGCTGATTGTTAATCAAGCTTAGCCTAGACTATAGTGCCTAATTGTGACGTTACCAAACAAGACATGCTTTGTTAATATTTCTACACCATGTAACTGAGTCCCATCAACTGAGCTAAAGTAACTGAATCAAAGTAGCTAAACTGAAGCAAATAACCTCAAGCAACCAAGCTAAAGTTTTAAAGCTATATTTTGTATAGTGACCACGCTTATTTTAAGAAACAATCACCCTTTTGCCAGCGGATTGTAGGGGCAGCTGGGCTAAACAGATGAGACTATCATTATTAATGCCAGCGATTAGATAGCGATCCGTATCAGGATCGTATTCGATGACTTCTACTGGCTGACGCGTCAAACGCTGATTTTGCTGAATAATCCAAACATTGGCTCTAAGGGTCATCATAGGTCTAAAAGGCGCTTTGCTAAGAGCTGATAAATCGGCATCATGAATAGCACTTTTTGGAACGATAGTACCGACCTCTATCTGTCCATAATCAACGCGCCCAGTCACCGCCATATTGGCTTTAAGCTTACCACGATTGTTATCGGTATTAATAATATGCACATCAACCAATAGCTTATCGTCAGTGCTAACGGTCAGCTTACTCACTTGACCTGTAAAAGTGCCGCTTAGACTCGCCGTTGTAAAATTTACGGTTTGTCCCACTGAGAGTCGAGGCTTCGCTTGAATAGGCAGCGTCGCAACAAAATATAGATCATTATCATTGCTTAAGCTTAGCATAGGATCATTGATATCTAGTTGCTGCATAGCTTGAATAGATAGAGTATCTACGCGGCCCGTAAATGGCGCTTTGATAGTAATAGATGACGGGGCGTTCATCTTGGGTTTAGAGAGGTTTTTATCTTTGCTTTTGTTAACGGTATTCTCAAGTGTTGTATCAGCCGTTGTTGTAGTAATATTCGATTTTGCAGTCAGATCATTTGGCGTATCCGCTGTCATAGTACTATCTTCCTTAGGGTTGATATCGCTATCATTACCGTTAGAAGAGATGCTATCTGCGATAGCATCTGCTTGAGTGGTGGTATCTTGACGCTCGACTATAAATAGGGGGGTGCCAGCCTCTACCCATTGATTAGGCTCAACCAGTACTTGTTGCACAGTCAATGCTTGACTGGCTTTAAAGCGGGCCTGTTTGATTGCCGCGATATTCCCTTGCAAGCCTAAGCTTGGCTGATAACGCGAGGGCTTAATGCTCAGTATATGCTCAGGTGACATAGTGACTGTGTTCTCATCAATGATAATAGGCAAATCAGTTGCGGGCTGAGCGTCGATAACTGGCTTTTCAGCGATTGGCTCAGGAGGCTGGCAGCCTGTCATAGTTATTATGACGGTTAGCAGAGAAATTCTTAAAACAGCCTTTTTATAACCTTCCTTATGTTTATAGCCTTTTTTATAGTATTTCTTATGATTATCGGACACCATGTCACCTATTGTTATTTAGATTATAATTTGCAATTATAAACGTTATTCCATTGCGTAGACAAAGCTTAGGCGCAAAAACTGAGTTATCTAGCTAAGCGCTCGACTAAATACTGTTAACTTGCTCGTTAAACAGTGCGCATTATCGATATTTTTTGCTATGATAAAGCGCAAACGCTACAGGGTTATGACTTGCTTCTAATAAAGCTAAAATTTATTTTTAGTTTATATTTTGCTATCAGATAATTATTAAGGCAGTATGAAGGCTCAGTTTAGTCTTTGTGCTAAAAATATAACGGTAGTCAATGCTATAATAGGCTAGTACTTGTTAATTTGATCTTGACTGTTGTCATGATGCATTGAGCACATATAAATAGCATATTGGATATATAAAAATATTACCTGCAGCGGATAAATCATAACCATAAATTTGTACAACAAACACTGCTACTACGCATAAAACCGTTATTTATAGGATACAAAACATGGAAAATAATTTTGAAGGGCTAAAGGTGATGGTTATTGATGATTCAAAAACTATCCGCCGTACGGCAGAGACTTTACTACAACGTGCAGGATGTGAGGTCATTACTGCCGTCGACGGTTTTGATGCCTTGGCAAAGATTGTGGATAATAATCCAGATATCATTTTTGTCGACATTATGATGCCACGTCTTGATGGCTATCAGACCTGTGCTTTGATAAAAAATAATCCAAGTTACGCCAGCAAGCCCGTTATTATGCTGTCATCAAAGGATGGCTTATTTGACAAAGCTCGCGGGCGCATTGTTGGCTCTGATGAATATTTGACTAAGCCTTTTAGTAAAGATGAGCTATTTGACGCCATTAATAAGTATCGCGATACGGTTCAGTCATAATGAATTTATGATAGACAGAAATACTGATTTTAAAACCTACGGGTTTTGTTATCTACACAATACTCAAAACATTCACAGTGTTATTCTCGCCCTATATCATAGAGGGTATCACTGATAATCAAGGAAACGCCTATGACCACGGTTCTAGTCATTGATGATTCGCCATCTGAGATGGCAAAGCTTCGCGATATGCTGGCTAAAAATAGCTATAAAGTACTAGAAGCCGTTAACGGTCAACAAGGTTGTCAGATGGCCACTGACCATATACCAGATGTTATTTTGATGGATGTGGTTATGCCTGAGATGAATGGTTTTCAGGCCACTCGTAAGATCACTCACACAGAAGCCACTGCACACATCCCTATTGTGATGATAAGTACCAAAAGCCAAGAGACCGATCGGGTATGGGGTAAGCGCCAAGGTGCCAAAGAGTATCTGGTTAAGCCTATCGATGAGACGGAATTAATGCGTGTTATTCGCATGGTAACGGAGTAATTTGTGACCTCTAAAGGATTTATTGAGCTACTGCGTTTGGCTGATTTAGCCAAAGCACGTCTGAGTGGTCGTCAAGGCGGACAAGAGTATGACTGGCGCGGGGTGGTATTTGAGGTGGGTGGTCAGCGTTTAGTTGCACCTATAGGAGAGGTGTCAGAGATACTGGCTATGCCTGAATACACTAGTGTTCCTTTAGTAAAACCTTGGCTCTTAGGTATTGCTAATGTTCGTGGGCGTCTGCTGCCGCTGACAGATCTGTCTAAGCTATTAGCCGTGCCCAGTCATCTACCGCAATTGAGCCAGCGCAAGGTAATCGTCGTTGATCATAGTACGGTATTTTCAGGGCTGATCGTTGATCAAGTGCTAGGGATTGAGCAGTTTACGCGCAGTCAGTATCGTGCGCAGCCTATGGACAGTCACTCGCCATTTGCGCCCTACAATCACGGTAGGTTTTTCAAGAACCAACAAGAATGGTTGGTTTTTATGCCAAGCTTATTAGCACAAGACTCGCGCTATATTGATGCTGCAATATAAAGGAATAACTACAATGAATGATATGACTAAACGATCTGCGCTTAATATGAATAAATCTGCTTTACCTACCGAAAATAATAATAGTAAATGGATCGCTTTGTTAGGGATTTTCACGGTAGTCATCATAATTAGCTTAGTTGTTATATTTAATTCACTATCAGCAGTGAGTCAGTATTTACAGAATTTCAATCAAGCAGTGGTTTTACCCGTAATCGCTTTTGTAATCGCTTTAATTATAGTGGTCTATTCTTTATCACAGCTGTTCAAGCAACGCGATGGTAGTGAGCGCACCTTATTAGTTGAACAAGAAACGCTACGCCGTCGACAAGAGGCGGAAACTGAGTCGGAGCGCTCGCGTCAAATTCAAGAAGAAAATGAGCGTAATCAGATGGCTATTTTACGTCTGCTTGATGAATTAGGCGACTTAGCAGAAGGCGATTTGACCGTCAGTGCTACGGTATCGGAGGACTTTACAGGAGCTATCGCTGACTCAGTAAACTTTGCCATTGATCAGTTACGTCAGCTAGTAATGGTGATTAATAATACTGCTGAGCAAGTATCCCAGTCCTCTGAGCGTACACAGCTCAAAGCCGTTGAGCTTGCAAAGGCCTCTGAGCATCAGGCCCAAGAAATCGCTGGAGTATCCGCGTCTATCAATGAGATGGCGGTATCGATTGATAAAGTGTCCAATAATGCGACTGAGTCAGCGATAGTGGCTGAGCGTTCAGTCGATATTGCTTATAATGGTGCTGAGGTTGTACAGCGTTCCATTGAGGGTATGAATGTTATTCGTAACCAGATTCAAGAAACCTCAAAGCGTATTAAGCGCTTGGGCGAATCCTCGCAAGAGATTGGCGATATTGTCAGTTTGATTAATGATATTGCCGATCAGACCAACGTTTTGGCATTGAATGCCGCTATTCAAGCGTCAATGGCAGGCGAGGCAGGGCGCGGGTTTGCGGTAGTGGCTGATGAGGTTCAGCGTTTGGCTGAGCGCTCGGCTAAAGCAACTAAACAGATTGAAACCTTAGTTAAGACCATTCAGGCTGATACCAATGAGGCTGTCATGTCGATGGAGTCGACAACCTCAGAGGTGGTACGTGGTGCGCGCTTAGCAAAAGATGCTGGTGAGGCACTTGAAGAGGTGCAAAACGTCTCTAATACACTATCCGACCTTATTCAGAATATCTCTAATGCCGCGCAGCAGCAGGCAGAATCAGCAGGTCATATCTCGAACACTATGACTATCATTCAAGACATCACCTCACAAACTTCTTCAGGCACGTTAGCAACAGCGCGTTCAGTCGGTGAGCTCAATGAGATGGCTGGAGCACTGCAAGAATCTGTAACAGGTTTCAAGATATCAAATCATAGCTAATACTCATGCTATAAAAACCTTGTCATTCAACACGATTTTTGGTTTAGCTGTTGCCAATGACTAGGTACTAGTTAATGCTCAGAGGTTAATGAACTACCAAGCATTAATCGACCTCTGAGCATTAGCTATAAGTATCATAATTGATAGCTGGTAAGAATTAGCGCCTTAACAAGTCAGGATAATCCTATGAATACCCAGTCCAACAAAATTGTGATGCTTGAATGGCTATTGCCATTGCTAGACCAGCAACTATCACAAATGTCTGACAACTGGCAGCACCATAGTGACTTAAAAGGTGATCTGAAGGCTAACAATACAATACAATCTTATAAACAAATTGCTCAAGTATTGCTTATAGCAGACTTACCAAGATTGAGCTTACTGGCGAGTAAGCTTAGTCAATTGGCTAAAGCCTCTAAAATATCGTATGAGCAGTCAAAACGTTCAGAACGATTGGGTACGTTTGCTCATAATCTATTAAAAAACGAGCTAATATTTTTTGTACAAACGGGTAGCTATCGTCGTGTGCTTATTGATAGCACTATCGCTGAGCTCACTCAAATGCTCACGCCAAAAGAGTCAACTTTGCGGCATGAAAAATCCATTACCTCTCAGATAGCACATATTGACAATGAGCGTTATCAGCGTAGCGGATTTGATAGTGCCACGGTGAGCTTTACTCAGTATATTGATCTTATCATTCCAAAACATAAGACCAATCCAGCATTAAAAACGAGTAAATATCAGCAATTACTAAAAGCGTGGCAGCAGCAAATGCAAAAACTGCTGGCTGAGTCACTAGTTGATAACAAACAAGCCCCTGTTATACAAGCGCTGATCAAGGTTTGTCGTAGTCTATGGCAGGCCGAGCTGGCAGCTACGGCTATCGATAACAAGCGGCTATGGTTCCTAACTGAACTATGGTTGAACAGTTTAATAAGCCAACCACAGTCTTCCAAGCAGATTTGTTCACTACTGTTGCAATTAGAGCAAGTCATACAGATAGCCATTGAGCCAAGTACTTTGGTTAATCAAGATGAGCTTGTCGAGCGTTTAGCGACAGATATTTATCTACAGCTTAGCTTAGCAACCACTGACGAGAGTATTCAGGCTAAGCTTGATAAGCTGACGCGCCAAGCTGATATAGAGGTGCGTTTTTTGTCCTATATGCTGACTGAGCTTGAGACTATAATATTTACGCTTGATGAGCCGCAGGCTGTAGTAGACCCTCTACAGCGTCTAAAGGAACAGTTGGCGCAAAGAGGCTGGGTGCTGTATGAAAACCAAGTCGCTCAAATTCTGACAGATCTTACGGCTAGTATGAATTCAGAAGACGCTTTTTCGCAAATGCAGTGGCAGATTGAGCGTCAACTGCAAGAGCTGTGTAGCATTATATATGATACTGAGCATGCTATTTCTAGTTATCTCGGGCGGCCAGTTATCAATGATGCCAGTGCTAATATTATAGGTCGCAATCGACAAAATTTGGATGAATTAGCAGACGACGAATTAATAGACGACGAACTGACAGAAGATAGTGACAAAAACTCGCTAGCGAGGCTACGCCAAGCTTTTACAGATATTAAGCTAAATATCACTGATAATATCAAAAGCCATCCCGATGCGTTAAAGGCATCTACTAGCGCTACTACTGATCTTAATACTGTGCTAGCAGAGATGGGGGTACTTTCATTACAACAAATTAGCGATGCGTTAGATAGCTTATTTGCGCAAATTACTACGCATAACATCAACTCTATTGGCATAGAGCTAACCCAAGTACTAGCAGCAATTATAGCTATTCTCGAGCGCTTGCTGGATTATTGGGCCCAGCAAGTATTAGATCAGTATCTAGTGCAACAAGCGTATGATTATATTGAACAAGCGCAACACTTATTAACGGTGAGACTGGCAACGCCAGATGCTGATTTTGAAGCAGATAAATGGCAAGTAGTTGGGCACAGCACAGATAATGCTGCGACTGCTGTCGTGCGCTATGATGATAGTGGAGAGGTTACGGATGCTACAACAGCCAAGAACACAACTAATAAAACTATGAGTGATGATGGCGCCACTACTAACTCTGGCGCTACTGATACTAATAGTGATAAAAATGGTCAGCAACAGCGAGAGAACGAACCATCGGAGAGTGCTGCCTTACAGCTGGTTCGAACGAAAATAAAAGCGGATAATTTGCAGATGAATGAAGCGGTTCGTAGTCTTTTCATTATAGAGGCGATAGAGGTTGTTAGTGATTTAGAGAACCTTTTGCTGACATGGCAACAAGACTTGCAGGATTTGACTGCTTTAACAGAGATGAGAAGTAACTTTTACGCCTTAAAAGTGTCAGCAAAGGTAGCCGGCGCTTTTGGCATCAGCACGCTAGCGGCGACAGTTGAGCATTTACTCAGTGCAGTCGTCAATAATACCTTATTAGTCACTGAGGACTTAATAACGTTAGTATTGCAGGCTAAAGAGCAAGTAACGATTTTGATTGATGACTTTTCTAACGAGCAGCAACCGAGCATTGACTTGGCTCATACTATATTAAAAAGCAATAATTTGATCGCAGGTTTGCCATTATCTCAAGGGATAAGTAGCGCTGAAAGTGAGCCAAAGCCCAATGCTAATAAAGACAGTGCCAATACTAGTACTGATGCTGATACAAAAAAGGCTATCAATAGCGACTCTACAACCAATGATAAGCGCAGTCTAAGTCCAATAAACTCGGACTCTAGCCTTCCAGTAGCGCTTGCGCCTTTTATAAAACAAGCAACACCGTTGCCTACTGATTCAAGCGATGCCGATCCCGATATCAAAGAGATATTTATCGAAGAAGCTCAAGAGGTGCTGGCTCATATCACAACATTGAATGAGCAATGGAAAAATGCTCCTAATGATTTGACAAAACTCAAAGAGATTCGACTCGGCTTTCATACCCTAAAAGGTTCAGGGCGTATGGTAGGTGCAAATACTAGTGCTGAGCTGGCATGGTCAATTGAGAATCTTCTTAATAGAGTATTAGAGTCTAGTATCCTAGTATCTACAGACATACAAAGTCTGATTAGCGATGTTTTAAGTGCTTATCCGCAGCTGGTTGTTATTTTTGCTGAAAGTAAAATAGACTATCCCGCTAACGTCTTATTATGGATAGCTTGTGCTACTGCTTATAGCCAAAAGCAAGGAGACACCTTCAGCTATTCAGATATACAAGCTTACGCCTTGGCTAATGAGCGTAGCGATTCTAAAACTGGTAAAGCTGACGAAACTGATAAAAGCCATACCTATGATGAGAGTAGCAGTGATAGTGATAACATCGACCCTATGCTCCAGACTATGTATTCAGTCAATGAGATTATGGCAGAAGCGTCTGTCATAATAGCGCCGCAAAGTGAGGAGGAGCAAGCGCTTTGTGAGATATTTATCGAAGAGGCACAGAGCCTAGTACAAGAGATAGATGATTTTGTACAGAAGTATAAACATAAGCGCCGAGTCAAAGTCAGCGATCAAATCGTGCGAGCTTTTCATACTTTACGAGCCGCTTCAGGCTCAAGCGCTTTGGTCGCTATCAGCGAAGTTAGCGCTACTATAGAGCATAGCCTAGAGCAGTTGCAGCAGCAAGATATTCCTATGACACCGCAACACTTGCAGGCGCTGACTCAATCGGTATCTTTGATTAAGGGATATCTAGACAGCTATGACTCAAGCTTAAAGCAGCAAAATAGCGTTGTCGAAGAGACGCACAGTGATGATGACTTGGCCTCACTACAGGCTATGCTTGATGAGTCTGATGAATTACCTGTTATGATTGACAGTCAATTGAGCGCAGCGCAGCTATTAGACTTAGGTATTGACGGACTCCTAGATGCCGAGTGGCAATTAGTATCTGCACTAAAATCTGAGAATGCAACGTCCAATATGCTTGATGCTGATGCTAAGAATGAGGATGATCATAAGCTCAGTGATATAAATGATGCTAATCCAAGCATTGAGCATCTGCAATCAGTACAGACCTATATTCATCAGCAGCGTCAACAAATAGCTAGATTGGCAGCTAAGACTTTAGAGTTACCGAAGTTTCCGCCGCTCCTTGAAGCCTTAGATAGCGTCTATCATCACTTATATAAGTATCCGAGCTTAGCTATCGATACGGCTATACAGCAAGTATTGCTAAGCGGACATGCCCAGCTGGTTGGGCTGTTTGATGCGCTAGCAGCTAGTATGTCGCCAAAAATTGATCAGCAAGTGCTTGAGAGCCTACTCGCTATCTCCTCTCAACAACCTCTTATCCCTCAATCTTCCAAAGATACTTATAATGTCGCAAGCAAACCCGCACGCGAGCTGCACATTGAGATTATTAATACTGATGTTGAGCTGTTAGAGATATTTTTAGAAGAAGCGCAAGAGTTAAATGAGGCTATTAGCGACACTTTAGATATCTGGTGTGATGATATCGAAAACTTAGCTACGATAAAAAAACTACAACGCTACGCGCACACTATCAAAGGTGGCGCGCAGATGGCAGGTATCTATAGTGTCAGTGAGCTTACTTATCAGATAGTTGATATATATGAACGTTTCATAGAAGATGATATCAGTCCGACTATGCAATGGGCTTACGTCATAAAAAAACTGCAGGATGTTTTAGTTTTACAGATTGATCAGTTATTAACTGCCAAACAGTCGTTTTTTGCGCTTGAGCTGATTGAGCAATGTCGAAAGTTCTTGCAAATGGGAAAACTGCCTTATCACGTCAATCTCACAATACCAGCACCTGAAGCTCAGGATAATGCAAGCTTATTAAAGACAGAAGAAGATAGCGAGTCGACATCAGCAATTAGTATAAATGAGCTGATAGCAGAATCATGGCCTAATGAACAGCCTGACGCTGATATCTTAGCGCTTTATCTAGAAGAAGCTGAAGAGCTCATTAGCAGTAGTAATAAGAGTTTACAGCTGTTTTTGACTAATAATCATAATACTGAAGCACTGCAATCATTACAGCGAGACCTACATACCATCAAAGGCGGCGCCCGTATGGTCGGAGCTAATGGTATCGCCGATTTATCGCATGAGATGGAGAGTATATACGAAGAGTTGGCCCTTCGCCGTCGACCCGCTACTAAGATGGCCTCAAAGCTGTTGACCGCTTGTCATGACTGGATCGTTGACGCTGTTTTTGTATTAAAACAGCGTGTTAATCCACCAACTCCCGTCGCATTTATTGCAGCTTTAAAGCAATTCAACAGTAAGTCTGATAGTCTCAAAAAAATTCCCAATGAGTCGCTCAATGATTTACGCGAAACGATATTAAACGCCAAAAAAGGCTCAGAAAAACACTACATAGCCATTGATGTCAGTGAGATGCCATCGATGTCAGGCAACTTCTCTGAACCAGTTGAGAGCGTTAGCACTGCTGAGGTAATCCGCATACCTAGTAGCTCAGTTGAACATATGATCAATCTATCTGGCGAGTCAGCGATCAACCGTACGCGTATTGATATGGGTATGACCAGCTTGACCAATAGTATTGAAGAGATGGGTACTACAGTGCAGCGGTTGGCCGATCAGCTCAGGCGCATGGAGCTGGAGCTAGAAGTACAGATACTATCGCAAATAGATGAAAAACTGATTGATAGTGAAGATTTTGATCCACTGGAGATGGACCAGTATTCCTCATTGAACCAATTATCCAAGTCTTTGAGCGAATCAGCATCAGATTTGGTGGATATTAATAATACTTTGTTAGAAAAGACTCAAGATAGCGAAAGCCTGCTATTGCAGTTAGCACGTACCCAAACAGAGTTGCAAGATGGTCTCATGAGCTCGCGCATTGTTCCTTTTACTCGTCTGACTCCGCGTTTGGAGCGTATCGTACGTCAAACGGCCAATGAGCTGGACAAATCTGTTGACTTAACGATTATCAACGCTGACGATGAGATGGACAGAACCATCTTAGAACGTATCACCTCACCCCTTGAGCATATGATCAGAAACGCGGTCGATCATGGTATTGAAGATACTCAGACGCGCCTAAAATCAGGTAAGGATTCTAGTGGTCATATTACTTTAGAAGTCCTGCGTGAAGGTAGTGAAGTGGTCATTCACCTAAAGGATGATGGACGTGGCATCGATGTCGAAGCGGTACGCAAAAAAGCGGTTAGTAAAGGCTTAATCGATGTTGATGATCATACGCTTAGCGATTTGGATATAATGCAGTATGTCTTTAACGCGGGTCTTAGCACCACCGATCAGTTGACTCAAATATCTGGACGTGGCGTGGGTATGGATATCGTCGTCAGTGAAATTCGTCAGCTGGGCGGGGTAGTGTCAGTGTCGTCTGAGCCTAATAAAGGCTCGCAATTTACGATACGCGTGCCTTTATCAGTGGCTATCACTGATGCGTTAGTGGTGCGAGTGGCTGATGGCTATTATGCGATTCCATTGGTACAGATTGAGCGAGTGGTAAGAGTTAATTCTGAAAAGCTCTATGATTATTTTAAGTCAGGTGCCGCTATGCTTGCCATTGACGATCAAGCATATCGTGTCCGTTATCTCAATGAGATCCTCTCAGGTAGTAAATTTAGTGAGCTGATAGTGAATACCAATACCAGCCTACCTTTGGTCATTATAAAGAGCCGCACGGGACAAAATATCGCTCTGCTAGTGGATCAGATCTCAGGTTCGCGTATTGAGATGGTGGTTAAGCCTTTAGGTCGTCAACTGTCGCATATCACAGGAATTTCAGCAGCTACTATCATGGGTGACGGTTCTGTTATGCTGGCTTTGGATCTAGTGGCCTTGATGCGTAATGCTTCTTTATCAAAAGCTGTGAAGCCTACTCTCAAGGTTAATACTGCTGATACTAAGAGGCGACCAACGGTTATGGTCGTTGATGACTCGGTAACGGTACGTAAAGTCACCTCAAGATTTTTAGAGCGGCAAGGTGTTAATGTTATGATTGCCAAAGATGGGGTAGATGCGATTGAGATTCTACAAGAGACCGTACCGGATTTGATTTTATTAGATATTGAAATGCCTAGAATGGACGGTTTTGAGGTTGCAACTCATATTCGTCATAATAAACGCCTGCAATTAATACCCATTATTATGATCACCTCGCGTACAGGGGAAAAACATCGTACGCGCGCATTTGAAGTAGGTGTCGATGATTATATGGGTAAACCTTTTCAAGAAATACAACTGCTTGAGAAGATAAACAAGCTTCTAGATAGTGAAGTACGTTTAGATTATGATGGCTAGACCATCTATGAGTAAAAAGTATATTCAGATAAATTTTCTATTGATTGTGAGTAGCTTATGGACCAGATCATCAAGCATTCGTTTGAAGCAGTCAGCCTATTGACGACTGATAAAGGTATGTTGGCGGTGACGATGATTCCTGCTATGGGTCAACCTGCTTGGGTTATTCCTAGCAGTTTGATTCTGAATATTGAGGAGGAGCAAGAACGAGTTTGGACTTATCTATGGCAACGACAAGAAATAGCCGTTTTTCACCTGTTACCGCAAAAACAAGACGTTGATAAAATTATTATCTTAGAAGGTAATACTATTAATCATCGTATAGCTCTGCAAACGGCAGGTGAGTTGCGCCAAGCGAAGCTGCGCATCTCTGAAGTCAAAGATATAGAGCTACCTAAAAAATACCAGCATCAGCCTGTCTTAACCGCTGAATATAATAAGCATCAAGCAAAGAAATCTAGTAAAGCTCAGTCTAAGGATGACTCTGATAATAAAAGCAGTCAACAACCTTTAAATGAAAACGAAGTATCCTCTTATCTGTATCAAATGGTACTAATCGACAATGTTGAGTACTTGATACCAGATTTGGACAAAATAGCGCATCATTTGGTTGATTTGAACGGTTCGAGATAATCTTGAATACTATTCTATTTACTATATAATCCGTTTGGTCAAATGAGTATTTATATAAGTTAGGTTTAGCGCACAAGAAGGTAGATAATGAATAGCACCAATATACGCTCAAATAAATGGCCCCTTAGCAGTCAAGTATTTCATTGGATTAGTGCCCTGTTATTATTAGTGACTTGGCTATTGATGCTGCTATATCAGTATACGGATACTAAGCTATATATTAGTCTACATAAGGCTTTTGGCATCAGTGTACTGTGTTGGATGATAGCACGAGTCCTCAACCGTTTATTAACTAGAGCGCCTGCACCTGTTGTTATGCCCAAGTGGCAACTATTGATATCGCAGTTAAATCATTTTGCACTTTATGCCTTGTTGATTGCTATGCCCATAGCTGGACTACTGATGTCCGTTTATGGCGGGCGACCAGTAGATATTTTTGGACTGTTCGAAATACCAGTCTTTGTGACCCCTGATCGTAGTTTAGCGCGTCTTTTTAATGATATTCATACCGATATTATTTGGCCGATGATTATAGCTTTTACACTACTACATGTTGGCGCGGCGCTGTATCATCAATTTATCTTAAAAGATAAGCTGATCAATCGTATGAAGTAGATTTCAATATAATTGAGCTTAATAAATATAAGCACAAATAAAAATAGCCGCATAAAAAAGCCCCAAATACTATCATTATTGATTATAGTATTTGGGGCTTTTGCTATTGATAATCGGTTTTATAGCTTAGCGATTTCATCAGATTATTTTTTATGTTCAGGTAAGCTGATGTTCATCTCTAACACATCAAGAGCATCCTCAGAACGATGGTTTATATTGACATCATCAATTTGTACGCCATTAATATACTTATTGACGACTTCTAGTATTTCACGTTTCATCTTTTCGATACGATCGGCTGTTAAGCGATTGTTTAAGCGGTTTTCGCTAGCCACAATTACCTTGAGACGCTCAGTCGCCATATTAGCGCTACCAGAGCTACGATCATCAGTACCAAATAAATTACTCCAAAATCCTTTTTTCTTGCTCATTATTAACCTCCAAACCAACGCTGTAGTAGACTCTTTTTCTTTATATCAATATGACGCAGTGGTCGCTCTTCACCCAAAAAACGCGCAACAATATCGTCATAACACTGTCCAGCTACTGAGTCGGTATAATGAATAACAGGCTCACCGTGGTTTGAAGCTTCTAGCACCGAATGACTCTCAGGTATCACTCCTAATAACGGCACTTTTAAGATGTCATTAGAGATAGTGTCAATACTCATCATCTCATTAGCAGCAGCACGCTCCGCATTATAGCGCGTTATAATAAGATGCTCGCGAATAGATCCTTGGTCTTCTTCAACCTTTTTGGTGCGGCTTTGCAAAATCCCTATGATACGATCCGAGTCGCGCACAGATGAGATCTCAGGATTAGTGACGATAATAGCTTCATCAGCGTGATACATAGCCAGCTGCGCGCCGCGCTCAATACCAGCAGGCGAATCACAAATAATATAATCGAACTGTTTTGACAGCTCAGCCATCACCTCAGATACGCCTTCATCTGTTAGTGCATCTTTATCACGAGTTTGACTGGCAGGAAGAATATATAAATTATCTAAACGCTTATCTTTGACTAGTGCTTGTGACAGGCGAGCATTACCAGTGATAACGTCAACAAAATCATAAACAATACGATTCTCACAGCCCATGATCAAATCTAGATTACGTAGACCTACATCAAAATCGATAACCACTGTCTTATAGCCTCGTAACGCCAGTCCTGCGGCAAAAGAAGCACTAGTGGTGGTTTTACCCACACCACCTTTACCTGAAGTGATTACAACAATCTTCGCCACAATGGCACACTCCTATCAATCAATGAGATTTTTATTAAATAAAACAACATAAGTATCTGTAAACTGATGAATCTACTAACAATACCTATCAGTACATTTGTTGTCTGCGAGCGTAAGCCTAGCATATATATCTATAAATTTATAGCCAGTCATTAACAAACATCAGCAATCAGAACGAATACGTTATTGAGCAACACTTTTTGGTACAACCTACTACCGAGAGTGTATATGATGGACCAATTAATAAATTATAGTAGCATAGTCTTGTTGATTAAACTTACTCCAACATTAAGCAAGTCATAAATATAACTATTATAAATGAGCTCGGTAAATAATAAAGCCGCAAGCTGGCTAGATATCTTCCATAACTTTGAAAACTAAGCCTTCACCTTCAATAAAGCGCACTTGTACGGCTTTATCGATAATGCCTTCGGGCAAATTGTCACGTAGACAGTAAGTACCGGCTACTGATACTAGTGAAGGGTTAAAAACTTGGCAGAATATACGGGCGTCTTTATCACCTGTAGCGCCTGCTACTAGTCGCCCTTGTGCGCGACCGTAGACGTGTAGACTGTTATCAGTAATGGCCTCAGCGCCACTATTAATACTATTGGTTAGTATTAAATCGCCACCGACATGATTGAGACTTTGGCCAGACCGTAACATTTGATCATAGATAAGGCTGGTGATTTGCTCAGTGCTGATTATAGTTTCAGAAGAAGTAGCTATAGCAGGACTAGCGTTTGAATCTTCGTTTGCACCTGCCTGAATATTAGCACTGTTGTTAGCACTGATACTGTTATCGTTATCAGAGCTGTGAGCCTCTTTAGAATTAGCCGTATTACTTTGTAATTGTACTGCTGACTTTTGAGTAGATATGATGCGCTCAATACGTTTGCCATCACCTGGAAAGATAGCCAAGCGTTGGATGCGAGCTTGATCTTCTAATAAGCCTTTTACTACGCCTATAGGCTGTAGACCCCAAGACCACAAGAGCTCTGTTAGGGCGGGCAAATCTTGCTCAATATCGCTATCGATAATCACTGGCATATTGCTGGTCTTATTACTGAGCATAGTGGCCAGCTGAGCATCGATAGCATGAAGATCATTAGTGATTAACTGTATGCGCGAAAAGGTCAGCATCTTGCCAAAAAAAGCCATGGCAGGTGGTGATTGATCATTTGTTGCCGAATTTGTCATGGTAGTAATCCTTAAAAATACGGGTAATGCTAGAGTTGCTTTATTTATCTTGTCATCAAAGGGTAGGGTATAGAGTATTAAAATCTCAACATATCATGATGCTTCCATTGCTGTACTTTTATTTGCGCTTCAAATTCGGTCAAGCTATCGGCAATAATACTAGCGATTAAGGTATCAAGCTCAGTATTGTTAATGTCCATATAAGCGATGCTATGGGCTACAGTCTTGAGTAGGGTATCGATAAGCTCAGGCTCTAGTAAGCGCTCATTTAGCGAGTAGACGACGTTCTCACCGACGCTATGACCGATTTGTTGTAGTTGCGATTCGATCAAGCTGCCAGCAATAGGGATGAGCCTTAGCAATCGGTGTAGCTCAGGAGTATTGGCTATGCCATCTTCAATCGCCAGGCCAACCTCATTGGCAATCAAAGCACCACCAGCTGATTTGCCAGATAGCTTTTGCAGCTGCGGCGCCAGTTCTGTCTGCAACAGTGATAGTAATACCGCTTCCATATCATCGCGATTACGATCGACTAGCTTTTGAATCAGCGATTTTTGCATTGCTGAGTCGGTTAGCTGCTCTTTATAATTATGAATAGTCGTCAAAATGACACGATCGGACAGCTCTTCTAGTAGAATATTAATATAAAACTTTATGCGATTGATCCATGGCTGCGGCAATACTTGATAGCCCAGCTGATGTAGCCGTCGACCTATCACTACTGCCCGAAACAGACGTAGCGCCCGTAGCTGCGGAAAGCAGCCCAATACTTCATACCAATGAATAAAGGGGAAGAAAAACCAACGATAATAGATTTGATCCTTTATAGCAATAGCCCAGCGTAGTAAGAGCTCCAAGATCAAAAATATAGTAAAAAACCCGCCAGCGGTACGCAGAGGTATATGCAAAGTATCTTGATACCAGCTCAAAGTATTGCTAAGCGTAAGCCAGCGAGTCACTTCACTACTAAAGTTGCTCATCAATATAGCATCAATACTGATCAAGAGTAGATCAATACTAATAGCGATTAGCATAACAATATCATAAGTGAGCTTAAGGCGGCTCGGTCTTGGCTTATTAGGGCGCTGGGGACTTAGATCAGCATTGGATGGACCAGTAGCTGGTGAATCGGCTGACTGCGTAGAGGCACTTGATATAGAAGCATTAGACGCAAGCTGTGCATCTATTAAAGAGGCGTTAGAAGAGGCGAGCACAGTCATACCTTTTATTAATTAAAGCTTACTATTGCAGTAGCATCATCCTATAAACAGGATAACTTTTCTGCAATAATAACGTTACAAAAGCAGATATGCTAGCGCTGATAGCGTAACTCATGATGAAAACGCTCAAACATAGCTTGATTTGGACGCTAGGGCGTGTTGAAAACGCCCTAGGCTTTAGAAAGCGGCCTAGAGAACTATGCTTTGGGTAACGGTTCAAATTCAGCACGCATAGTGCTGATGAGCTGATCCTTTTGCTGCCAAATGCCAGCTAACCAATCAAACAACTCTTCTTTGATAGTATCATCATGCTCAAAGCTACCTTCTTCGATACTAGTAAATAAGTCTTTTGGCATCTCAATATGGCGCACATCTACGCCTAAGCGCTTGATGTTACCTTTCCACAAATCACTATAAGTCGGTATGCCATCAGGATAGACAATAGTCATATCCAAAATGCCATCAATCTCTGAACCCAAAGCGTTGATCGCCAATGCCAAGCCGCCAGCGCGTGGTTTCAATAAATGAGTGTAGGGCGACTTTTGCTTATCATGCTTAAGAGGGGTAAAGCGGGTCCCTTCCAAATAGTTAAGCAGAGTAAAGGGCTTGTTCTTTAATAGCGCACAGGCACGTTTGGCCTCGATAATATCTTTGCCCTTTAAGGCAGGGTTTTTGGCGACCTGTTCTTTTGAGTGCCGACGCATCATAGGAAAGTCTAAAAAGTAAAAGGCTTGCCCAACGACGGGAATGTAAATCAGCTCAAACTTGGTAAAAAACCGTGTTAAAGGCAAGCGCTTTGCACTGATATACTGCACGATACTAGTATCTACCCAAGATTGATGATTACTGATTAATAGATATTTGCCATTGGGATGAACATCATCGGGCAAATTGATCCGCCAGTCTTTATCTAATAACATGTCATCTATCATGGTATTGTTCGTAGCGATCCAACGATTGGTTACTTTGATAACTTGATCGTCAGCGGTTTGCGAGCCAGTAATGACTTTGGCTGCACCCATAACCCATATCGGAAGACCCGCTCTAAAACTACTACCAGTAATGACGGTTGCTGCTGTCACTAAGGAGGCGGCCTTGCCAAGTTTAGGCGCTCGTTTATGCAGCTTTTGAATAGTGGAAGCCAAACTCATATAAAATCCTTGTATGACGAAGTCAGTTTATTCAAAGTATTTTTGAGATAAAAATTAATCTCTGTATAAAACGCCATAAGCTATTAATGCTATCAATATTATTCAAGCTATAAATTATTAAAGCGATTTTAGCAGAAATAAAAAGCATAGTTAGCCTATAAACGTAACTTATACTGGCAAAGATTATCTACTAATATAGCTTATTACCAGCAAACATTTTTTTATTAATACATGGTTTACTTGGTATTAGTAGGCTATCGTATACGCTATATACAGAGTTATGACAAAATATTACACATAATTAGATTGAGCTTGCCATAATAATGACGGATATAAGCATATTAGCAGTAGCTCTAGTCGTTTGATAAAAGTTACTGATGTGCTATTAGTATATAGTTGCTAATAATTAAGTAGTAACCAATAACAAGTAGTATAGAGTCATCAAAATTTATAAAGCTCACTTTAAAATTAAGAGGAAAAATTATGCGTAATCAACTTATGGTTGTAGCAGTAGCATCAGGTTTAGCTTTGAGCGGTTGTACTACTGATCCTAATACTGGACAGCAACGTTTAAATAAAACAGCACTAGGTACTCTAGCGGGTGCAGCTGGCGGCGCTGTAATCTCTAAAGCGACTGGTGGTGACAAAACTGGTCGTGATGCGGCAATTGGTGCTGCATTAGGTGCTGGTGTAGGTCTATACATGGAGCGTCAAGCCAAACAGTTAGAGCAGCAAATGGCAGGTACAGGGGTTACTGTTACGCCAAATCCTAATGGTAATATTGATTTGGTTATGCCAGGTAATATTACTTTCTCATTCGATGATGCGACTCTTAATGCATCATTTAGACCAACGCTTAGTAAGCTTGCTCAAACGATGAACCAGTACAACCAAAACACCATCACTATCGCAGGTCATACCGATAGTAAAGGTGCTGCGTCATATAACCAAGGTCTATCACGTGATCGTGCTTATGCAGTCGCAAATTATCTAACGGCTAACGGTGTTCCAGCTAATCGTATCAATGTCGTGGCTTATGGTGAGTCACGTCCAGTTGCTAGTAACGATAGCGAATATGGTCGTCAACAAAACCGCCGTGTTGAATTGACTATTAATGCACCAAGTAGCGTAAACTAATTCAGCACAGCTTATTTAGATAAAAAGAGGCCAACTTAATGTTGGTCTTTTTTTATTCTTTGTTTATAAGAATTTTATACGTATCAATGGTTAGCAGTATTACCAATCATTAATATATAGTTGATAATAGTTATCAATATCATTATAATTCACAGCACTGATATTTAATAAATGTTGTGACACTGAGACCTATCAATGCTTTTGAGGCTATATATGACAATTTCTACCGTAACTAACATCACAACTAAGAGCAAGCTTATACCGACCGCTTTAGTAGCTGCACTTGCTGGCACACTATTACTATCAGGCTGTACTAAGCAGGCAGAGAATACTACAGCAGCGGATACGCAAGCTGAGACGACTGTAGAGAGCGCAGCTCTAACACCAAATGCTGAGCAGGCGAATATCGATAGGTTATTGATCAGCTATGCAGATATGGCTCATCATGCTTATAAGGATTCGCTTGATACCGCGAGGCTATTGCAAACAGCGATAAATACTTATGTAAGCGAGCCAACTGAAGCCAATTTATTAGCAGCAAAAGCGGCTTATAAAGCGGCGCGTCAGCCTTATTCACAAACTGAAGTTTTCCGTTTTGATGAAGGTTTTGTCGTAGCCAATGATAAGCGTGCGCTAAATAGTATCGATGCGTGGGAAGGTCAAGTTAATGCGTGGCCACTTGATGAGGCGCTGATCGACTATGTAAGTGATAGCTATGAAGGGGAGTATAATAGCCAGGACAATATCATTAATAGTGATAGCCTTAGTGTCGGTAGCTTAAAGCAAGATACCAGTAAGATCACCCCTGAATTATTAATTGAGATGAATGAGATAGGTGGTAGTGAAGCGAATGTCACTACGGGCTATCATGCGATAGAGTTTTTATTATGGGGTCAGGACATTAATGGCGTTGGCGAAGGAGCGGGCATTCGCCCTGTTAGTGATTATCTAACCGCTGATGGTCAATGTACTAGCGGTGATACTACTAATACTGACGCTAGCATTTGCGAGCGCCGTGGCCAATATATAAAAGCTGCGACTCAGCTACTAGTCGATGATCTAACCGCAATGGAGGCCGAGTGGCAGCCTGAGAGTGTCGATACTTTGCGTAGCGATATGATTGCGCGTAGAGATGGCAATGCTGTACGTCAGGTTATGTATCAAATGGGCAGTTTAGCTTTAGGTGAGCTGGCCTCTCAGCGTATGCAAGTGGCCTTTGTCACAGGATCAACTGAAGATGAACACGATTGCTTTAGTGATTTGACCCATTTAAGCTACGCTAATAATGCACGCGGCATCCAAAATATTTTTAATGGTAATTATAAAACCGTCGCTGGCAAGTCGATTGGTGGTTACGGCATCAAGCAATATCTAATAGACACTGAGCACAAAGACGCTGCGGATAAACTAACAGCTGACTTTGAGCAAGTAGATAATGCTTTTAACGTCATTGTCGATAAAGGTGAAAATCAAGGTATCAAAGTCGATCAAATGATCCCTACTGTATCTCAAGCTAGCAAATATAATATCTCATCTGAAGAGCAAAACAAGCGTCGAGGCTGGATTGAGAACGGTATTAATAGTCTGCAAGAGCTGACATCTGGTATCGAAACCGCAGCTAGCGCTATTGGTATCGATAATTTAGATGCTGATGCAGGTTCATAGTTCTAAGTTTATATTTAAGCTTATAATAATGGATTGGCACTGTGAGCTCGTAGTATTGCGACTGTGCCGCTCATTAGCTGACGTGCCTAGCGAGTCGTTATTAGTTAATGAGAATGGTTTTCATAATCCATTTATTTAAGTATAATAAACACGTTGCTGATGGTGATTAGCAGCGTGTTTTGGTTTACGTTTTAATAGCTCTATATTTGGGCTCAGGTTATAGATATGAATATAATAAAAGCGCTACCATCAGTTTTTATTCACAAGTCTACCAAGCAAGATTTTAGCTATTATAAGTCCCAACTCTTATCTAACCATCGTCAAACAAATACCTCAAAGCCGTTTTTTACACAGACTACCAAACTCTCTTTAACCCTATCATTCGCGCTCGCGATTAGTGCTTGCCAACCTAGTAATGTTGCTGATAACTCATCTGTCACCACTGAGCGCGCACAAACCGTTGAAAGCTTAGCGGGCGTATCGATGCAGCATCTGGCGACTTTTGATCCGCAAGAGATCAAGCAAGGTGGCGATACAGGCGTAACTATTACTAGCGCTGAGAGTTACTCTAAGCCTTCATCGAACCTGACGGCTTTACGCAAAGGTGACTTTTTTGTTGGTAATGCCTTTTTTAAACAACCTTGGGTGATCGCGCCTGCCAGTACCGATAGCCGTGATGGTCTTGGCGCATTGTTCAATGTTGCCGCTTGCCAGTCCTGCCATATCAAAGATGGGCGTGGTCATGCACCAATGACTAGTAGCGATGATGCGGACAGTTTACTGATACGTTTGGCGATGCCTGCAAGTACTGATGAAGAGCGGAAACAACTTGCACAGTCGATGATAGAAAAAGTCGTGCATCCTATGTATGGCGGTCAGCTGCAAGATCGCGGCATTCAAGGTGTGCCCGCTGAGGCGCGTATCTCGGTACAGTGGACGGACAAGCCCGTTACTTTTGCTGATGGTCATATCGAGACTTTACGCGCGCCTACTTTTACACTGACTGATCCAGGTTATGGCGCGTTTGATGATGAGCTAATGGTCTCACCACGCATTGCGCTGCCGATGATTGGGCTAGGTTTACTCGATCAGATACCTGATGCGGATATTAAGAAGCAAGCGGTCAGTGTCGATAACAGCGCTAGTAAAGACGCCACGGCTATTAGTGGCAAATTTAACTGGGTGCTTGACCCACAAACGGGCAAGACATCATTAGGGCGTTTTGGCTGGAAAGCAGGGCAAACTAAGCTCGTCACGCAAAATCAAAGCGCTTTTAATGAAGATATGGGACTGACCTCCAATATTCGCCCAATTGAGTCTTGTACACCGTTGCAAACGGCTTGTCTAAACGCAACGACTGGCGCTGATGAACAAGGCAATGGCAAGCCACCCGTTGAAGTCAGCGATGAAGTGGTCAAGTTCGTTGAGTTTTATACCCGTAATTTAGCGGTTCCGCATCGCCGTGATGCTGATAGTGAGCTGGTGCTCGCTGGCAAAAAACATTTTTATGATATGGGCTGTCAAAGCTGTCATACGCCGCGCTATCAGTTGCCAAAAACCGACGATGATCATCTTGAGCAGCATGGACAAGTGATTTATCCTTATACTGATCTACTATTGCATGACATGGGCGATGATCTAGCCGATCGGACTATCGCTGGTAAATTGCCGTCAAAAGACGCACAAGTTGAATTCTTGGCCAATTCTTATGAATGGCGTACGCCAGCGTTGTGGGGTATAGGTCTAGCACAAACGGTCGATCCACAAGCCACCTTTTTGCATGATGGTCGTGCTCGTACGCTTATCGAGGCAGTACTGTGGCATGGTGGCGAGGCACAAATTCAACAGCAGCAGGTATTACAGTTAGACAAGCAAGGCCGCGCTGAGCTAAACGCATTTTTGCAGTCACTATAAAAGCGCTCGCAAATGGCTGAGCGTGATATGACAACTAACGGTATTTTTAAATAAGTATATTTTATAAGACAGTATCTTGAAAGATCGATTGATAAGTCAAAGCTATTTATACTTAGAACACTAAAGTCTACAATGAGAAAACTATGAAAAAAAACCACGCTTTAATGATGGCGCTATCGGCGCTCAGCGCTGGACTACTAATCAGCTGCGTCAAACCTGTCGATGACAATCAAAGTGCTGATGTTGAGAGCCAAGAAGTTGCTCCTGATACTGCAACTACACAGCAAAATGATACGGTAAACAATGAAGCTATATCTATCACTCCTGTAGATATCAGTGCAGATACACAAAAGACTTATCTCACTCATGTAGCGGATAATATCGTTGTCCCAGCATATGCCGATGCCGCTCAGCAAAGCAAAATGCTCCATGATTTGGCACAAAAGAGATGCCAAGGAGCTCCTGTCAGTGGCGATGAGTTGCAAGCATTGCGCGATCAATGGCTCAACCTAGCCCAAGCGTGGGCAGTCGCTGAGATGATAAACTTTGGCCCTGCAACCGAAAGTATGAGTAATCTATATATTAATTATTATCCTGATGAGCGCGGTCTTGTTCATAGTGGCGTTGCAGATCTGATAGCCGCTAATCCTAATCTGACGCCAGCGCAACTACAAGGTGAGAGCGCTATTGTGCAAGGGATACCAGGGCTTGAGGAAGCACTTTATGCCAATGATAGCTTAGATGCCGCTCAATGTGCCTACGTTATCAGTACCAGCGAAGCTTTAAGCACTCGTCTAAAAGACATCGAAAAATTCTGGCAGGATAACGCCAATGAATTATTAGCAATAGACAAAACGGCAGATAGCGATCAGGGACTCAATCAATGGGTCAACTCCTTACTGTCACTCGTTGAAACTATGAAATCTAATGCTATTGATCAACCGTTAGGTTTGAGCGGTAAAGCCAAAGGTCACGTGCCAGCAGCAACGGCTGGGCAGAGTCGTGCGATTATTAATGCAAAGCTTGCGACCCTTAACAAAGTACTGACCGATCCTGTATTAACCGCAATCTTAAATACTAATAATGAGAGTACCGTTGGGGATGAGTTATCTACTGCCTTGGCGGAAACGACAACCTTACTAGCACAAATGCCCGAGGATATTGCCACTGCTGATAAAGCCAAGCAACAAGATCTGCTAGAGCATTTAGCTAAAGTCACGAGAGTTATCAAGCGTCAGCTCATTCCGACACTAGGTATTCGAGTGGGTTTCAATAGTACGGATGGTGATTAATTAATTAATTAATTAATCATTGTTCGATAGCTTAGTCCGCAAGTTTTAATACTCATAATATAAGGTATGCACATGATGAGCCCGCGCAAAACCTCTAAAGCTTTGTCAGAATTAAGCTTGCCTGTCATAAAAACAGGATTAGGTATAGTGTTAGGTAGCGTTTTGGGGACAGCTACATTGGTCGGTATTCATCATCGCTATCGTCGTCAACAGCAACCAAATGCACGCTTGCAAGATTATCTAGTAGGGCTCAACGCACGCTTGCAGTCGTTACCATCATTAGAGCTAAAACAGTTGCAACTGGCACGCTTGCGTTATGCCTATAAGCAAGCGACTAGTGCTTATGTTAATTATTCAAAAGACATCTCGGAAAACGGTTTGGATAATGCTATTAATGATTTAGCCAAATTGCATACCACTACTATGCTAGCGCGACCTGTCAGCTGGGTTAGTGGCGTGGCGTCTATGCCGCAAACTTTAAATAATGATGAAGACAGTGGCTTCGGCGTCGTCGGTATCGATGCCGATCGGCAAATCGTTTGGCAGACCACGATGCCTGAGCGCGTGCATGATATTGTTGTACAGCCGAGTGCTAGCCAATGTAGCGATAGCGAAAACCGTGATGTGATAGTGATGGGTCGTCGTCCAAGCGAGAGTTTTTGGGTATTAGATACGGCTACTGGACAAGTAAAACACGCGATAAAAGCGGCAGCGGATCGGCACTTTTATGGCCACGCTTGTTATAGCTTAGACGGATCACAGCTATATGTGACCGAAAATGATACCGTCACTCTAAACGGCAAAATCGGTATTTATGATGTTAATGATAGCTATCAAAAAGTAGCAGAGTTTGACTCATACGGTATCGGTCCGCATGAGCTGCTTATGCATCCTAATAGTGAGACTTTGATAATCGCTAATGGCGGTATAAAGACCGAGCAAGCGTCACGCGATGAGCTAAATTTAGATAGTATGCGTCCGTCACTGGTCTATCTTAATCGCCATAACGGTGAGCTGTTGGAACAGATTATCCCTGAGCATAATCAGATGAGTATTCGTCATTTAGCCATGCATGATGATGGTACAGTAATGATCGGCATTCAGTTCCAAGGGGAGCGGCATATCAATGTGCCGCTAGTATTGACTCACTCGCGCGGTGATAGCGAGTTTAAGCCACTCATTATGCCGAACAATCAATGGCAGCGCTTTCATCAGTATATCGCCAGTGTCGCAGTCGATAGCGAGAAAAATCAGCTTTGTGTCACCACACCTATCGGTGGCTGCGCGGCGATTTACGATCTAACCACGCGCAAATTAATCGATGCGGTAAATCTCCCTGATTGCGCAGGGGCTTCAATTTTGACCAATAGCGCTACTACTAGTGCCATTTTCAACACTAGTGCCAACGGCAGTGCTAATGATGAGAATTATACCAATGACATAAGTTCAGGCTTTATCGTTAGTGATGGGCAAGGCCAGTTAACCACCTTACGGACCAAAAGTATGGCGTTAGATGATAGCGCAGACGAGGAAGTGTCTGGTCGAATTATCCAAAATAGTCAGCATCATAAGATGTCTTTTGATAATCACTTGCAAGCGCTTTGATAGTAGACCTCTATGAGCCTTTGTAGGGTGCGCCCAGCGCACCAATTTCTCATTACAACCTAATCAACCATGCGCATAGTACATCTATACTCACTTTAATTTTTGAATGATATAAGTTAGATATTTAAGGTAGACGTAATGGCTAGAGAGTCAGGTAAGTCCTTATTAAACTCAATCACTCAACGCTTAGCAGCGGCAGATATCGAGCTGAAAATTCAGCAAAAACGGGTCAAAAATATCAATTTTCGCTTAAGACCTAATTTGCTAAGCGTATCTGTACCTTTAACTATTAACGTAGAGCAGATAGCGCAAGCCATCGATAAACGCGTGGACTGGGCACTCACTCATCATGAGCAAGTGCTCAAGTATTACGAGCGCAAACAACAGCTTGCCTCAATATCCAAGATAGCCTCTCAGTCAATTATGCTGTGGGGCGTAGCGCAAACCCTTACCCTAAACAATCAGCAAATGCTTGACTATTATCGTCAGCAGTTATCGCTAGTCATGCCAGATTTATTTGAGAAGTGGCAACCTATTATCAAAGCTCAAGCTGTAGAGACCCGTATTAAAAAAATGCACACCCGTTGGGGCAGTTGCAATACTCGTGCTCGGCGAATTTGGCTCTCGGTCTATTTGCCCGCATATCCTATTGAGTGCACTGAATATGTTATCGTCCATGAGCTATGTCATTTGCATCATGCCAATCATAGTCGCGCTTTTTGGCAAACAGTTGAAAAAGCAATGCCAGATTATAAAAAGTGGCATGATATGCTGGCAGGTAAGACTGGTAGATTAGATTGAGAATAAAAGGTAAACCTGTTACAAAAAAGGCTAACTTATGAAAAACGTTAACCAAGCCAAGTTTTGGCAACAGCGCTATGAGAACGATAGTATTCAATGGGATATGGGTGAGGTTTCACCACCGCTTAAAAGATATATCGATCAGTTACCCGAGTCCGCAAAAGATCAAGCTATTTTAGTAGCAGGTGCTGGCAATGCTTATGAAGTAGGTTACTTGCATGAGCAAGGCTTTAACAATGTCACGTTAGTTGATTTTGCTGCTGCGCCAATTGCTAATTTTGCTAAGCGCTATGCTGATTTTCCTAAAGATCAGCTCATTTGTGCCGATTTTTTTGAGCTTTCTGCTGAGCAATATAGGTTTGACTGGGCACTAGAGCAAACCTTTTTTTGCGCGATACATCCTAAGCGCCGTGACGAGTATGTAGAGCAGATGGCACGATTATTAAAGCCAAAGGGTAAGCTAGTAGGATTGCTATTTGATAAATACTTTGGTAATAACCATCCGCCGTTTGGTGGTAATAGTGAGGCATATCAGCAGCGTTTTCAGTCGCACTTTAACATTGAGATTATGCAGCCTTGCTATAATTCCCATCCAGCAAGGCTAGGTAGTGAGCTATTTATTAAACTGCAATTGCAGTAATCTCACATTCAATATTTCGCCGAGCTATATGCTCTAAGCGCTGATAATAATCATCGGTTAAGTACAGTCTATCATGGGCTAATAATCCTTCCAAAACTGCAGTGCGTCCATTACGATAATCATCGATAGCAACATGCGCATACTCTTGACGTACTGCTTGGGCATAACGCTCATAATCTGCCCAATCCGCACCCAAGATACTTAAATCCATATCTAACAAAAAAGCGGCATCACTATCTGAAATGTTGTCATTATTATCACCCAGTTGATGAGTAGCCGTCATTATAATTAGCGCATAGATACGCTTGCACTGCTCAACGGCTAAATAGTCTTGTAATTGCGCTACCGCATATTTTGCGCTGTTTAGCTCATTATCTGGCTGAGTTGGGTCGTAAATAATATCGTGATAAAACAGCGCTAGGGCGACGATGTGCGGTTGTTCTAATTTATCTCGTAGGTGCGCAAACTGCTCAAATAAATGCTGAAGATGAGTCAAGTTGTGATAAGCGCGCACAGACTCGCTGTAATGATTGGCGACATCCTGCCACAACGCCTGACTAATAACAGGCGTAATAGTATTGTCGATAGCTAATAAGTGCTCAGTAAAGTGCTTACTGAGACTATCCATAATCAGTGGTGGTGAAGACAAGCTTTTATTTATCTTTTTAGTTGTCATTGATCACTCTTCAGTCTTGGCTAGCAGCGCTCTCAAGCGCTTGCTTGAACACATCGCCCAGTAGATTGACATCATCAACGCGCGCGTAGTTAAGGCGAGTGACAAAGGCAATATGTCGGTGCGGCCCTGCCTCGGCAAGTGGTACAGCGATGGCATCCTGATTTTGCAAATGCAACTGACTCAATGCCATTTGCGGTACTAAAGTGGTGCCCATTTTTGCTAAGGCCATTTGAATTAAGGTATTCAAACTGGCATCAGAAAAGCTAGATTTCATCTTTTCCCGATCAAAGTGACAAACTGACAAGGTTTGATCGGTCAGACAATGCCCTTCGCCAAGGAGCATCAGATTCGCCGTTGCCAGCTCATCAGCATTGATAGTTTCAAGCTCGGCATGGACATCATCTTTAGGAAATACTGCAAAAAAGTCCTCATGCCAAAACTCAAAGCTATGCAGCCCATCAACTGCGTAGGGCAGCGCGATAATAGCTGTATCGATGTGACCATAACGTACTTGCTCTAGCAAGCGCTCCGTCTGTTGCTCGATAATGGTCATACGAAATTCGGGATAATGCTGACGTAAGGCAGGCAATACTTTGGGTAGTAGATAAGGCGCGATAGTCGGGATAATGCCCACAGTCATAGGATAGGCTAATGGCGTCTGATGGCTTTGCGCGCGTGTAGTCAGGTCATTGACCTCAGAGAATACCCGCTGAGCACGAGTTAGGATATCCTCCCCGATTGGGGTGATAAGTACTTGTTTATTGTTACGCTCGAAAATCTGCGTATCCAGTTGCTTTTCAAGCTCAGCGATACCTAAGCTCAATGCAGATTGTGAGATATTACAGTCTTCAGCTGCCCGTTTGAAGTGGCGGTGTTTGGCGACGGCTAAAGCAAATTCGAGTTGGCGTAGGGTAATCATAGAAATCCTTTAATGACTGGCTTTTATTAGAATAATGGATATTTAAATCGCTAAAAAATATCACGAATAAACATAAAACAGCTGCGTTTGAATATTACTTTTCTGGTAAGTATTTAATAGTGCCATTCTATAATGAATTGGGCCGTAGACATAGCTGGTTTACGTATGTTTAGACAATGAACAATACTCAGTAAACTAGTTTACCAAGATTAATAAAACAAAACATCAGGATAAAAACTTTTAATTAGATTAATTATAGAATTCGCGTATAGTTTGTCAGGTAGTCAAGAGCAATAAGACTTAAACAACAACAAATTATTAACCATTAACTATAAAGGAGCCTCACATGGCGTCTATTATCAATCAAGAAATTCCAGAGTTTTCAGCAGATGCGTATGTAAGCGGTGAGTTTAAAACCATCACCTCTGAAGACGTAAAAGGCAGCTGGGCTATTTTCCTATTTTACCCAGCTGATTTTACCTTCGTTTGCCCAACTGAGTTAGAGGACATGGCATCTCATTACGAAGAGCTAAAAGGTCTAGGCGTAGAAGTCTATTCAGTATCAACCGATACTCATTTCACCCATAAAGCGTGGCATGACTCTTCAGACGCTATCGGTAAAGTGCAATATCCGATGATCGGCGATCCTACAGGCCGTATCACTCGTGGCTTTAACGTTATGATCGAAGAAGCTGGTTTGGCTGAACGTGGCACTTTCTTAGTCGATCCAGACGGACTGATTCAAGTCGCTGAGATTCATGCTGGCGGTATCGGTCGTAGCGCAAAAGACATGCTACGCAAAGTAAAAGCGGCACAGTATGTCCGTGATAACGATGGTGAAGTATGTCCAGCAGCATGGGAAGCAGGTCAAGCAACCCTAAAGCCAAGTCTAGATCTAGTCGGTAAAATCTAAGCTATTTGATAGTTGTTAGATAGTAAGATCTAAGTACAGAAAACCCCATTAGCTTCGGCTGATGGGGTTTTTTAGTCGTTGAATTTAAGCAGTTGTAGATATGTACAGTTATCGGATTTAGACAACTATTAAGTTTTGCAATATGTTATTTGAATATGCTAAGGATGAGACTGCACTTTGTTTTTATCTATTATTTTATAAATCTCATCTTTAAGCTGTAATTTGCGCCGCTTCATTTGCTCAATTTCATCGTCACGGCTGGCGTTTTGCACTCGGTCTTTATCGAGCTGATTGATCTGCTGGTCAAGCTGCGTATGCTCTTCAAAAATAACCGCAAAATGACTGTCTTTTAATTTGAGCTCACTAATAATGTCTTTATTATCTTGCCAAGTATCTGTTTTTCTCATGTGATCATCCTTGTTATTAAGTGTTTGTAGTCCTTCGATGTTAAAGCTTTTATATAGTGCTACAAGTAATTGTTCTAAAACAATTTGCTGAAACATCGGGTGAAGATGCATAAATATGGAAAGGTTAGTGACTGAACTATAATGCATCAAAGATACATTATTATTAAGAGTTGATATGATTTTTACCTTCTTAATAATGCAATCCATTCTCGATTGTAGCGAAATTATGATGGCGATACCACTGTCATATCTAGATTTATTATTTATAATACTAAACACATATCAATATACGATTGGTTTTACTAAACTTAGTATTTGAGTTTCTCAGCTTGCTCGAAGGTCACAAAGACACGATAATAGAATCATCAAAAGTCATACGCCAAGTGCCAATCGCGCTAGTTGTCATTGACTTTATAATATCTAAATAGTTATTTACTTTTATAAATAGGAATTATCATGATTGACCAAAGCTTACTAGATGCCGTTAAGAGCTATAGCGAAAAGATGACTCGTCCTATTACCTTTGTATTAGGTAGTGGTGAACATAGCAAACGCGCTGAGCTCATTGATTTTTTATCGAGCATTGCTAGCACGACAGACAAGATAAATTTTGACCCTAAAGCGAATGACAATAGCTTGCCAAGCCCAATCAGCTTTGCAGTACGCAGCCATAAAGACGATATGCTCGTTGATAATGGCATCGTATTTAGCGGTATTCCTGGCGGGCATGAATTTACCTCGCTCATTTTAGCCATTTTACAAACAGGTGGTCATACGCTAAAGCTGGATGAAGGCATTCAAAAGCTCGTGAAGCGCTTCAATAAGCCGTTACAGTTTCAGACCTATGTGTCATTGTCATGCCATAGCTGTCCAGAAGTGGTGCAGGCACTTAATCAGTTTGCACTATTAAACGATGACATCAGTAATGAGATGATTGATGGCGCATTATTCCAAGAGCAAGTCGATGCTAATAACATCCAAGGCGTGCCAGCGGTATTCTTAAACGGTAAGCCATTTGCCAATGGTTTGATCGATACGGCTAAACTTATCACCAAGCTACAAGAGCAGTTCCCTGATCTATTAGGTGAAGCCGATAGTGATGATAGCGAGCAGTTAGAGCAGCAAGATGTTACTATCATCGGAGCAGGTCCTGCTGGTGTTGCGGCAGCGATCTATACTGCGCGTAAAGGCCTAAAGGTAACGATGGTCGCTGATCGTATCGGTGGTCAGGTCAAAGATACCCAAGATATTGAGAACTTGATCTCTGTACCGTTAACCACAGGCACGCATCTATCCGCAGACTTCGTTAAGCATTTGCAAGAGTACAATATTACCCTTAAGCAGCACGTTACTGTAAAAGAGATAGATGAGACTGTTGATGAAAACTATAGCATTCATCTGAGTACGGGCGAGAGCTTTGAGACGCGTAGTATTATCTTAGCGACTGGGGCGCAATGGCGTAAGCTGAATGTACCGGGGGAAGAAGAAAATATCGGTAAAGGTGTGGCCTATTGCGCGCATTGCGATGGCCCATTCTTTAAGGGCAAAGACATCTCTGTCATCGGTGGTGGTAATTCGGGAGTCGAAGCCGCGCTTGACTTGGCAGGTATCGTCAAACACGTGACCGTCCTTGAGTTTGCCGATGAATTAAAGGCCGATCAGGTATTAATTAATAAGGCAAAAGAGAAGTCGAACATTGAGTTTATTACGGGAGCGGCGACCAAAGAGATCAAAGCTACTGATGGTAAGGTCAGCTCTATTGTCTTCGAAGATCGCAAAACGGGCGCTACTCATGAGCGCGACTTAGCTGGGGTGTTTGTGCAGATTGGCCTGATCCCAAATTCTAGCTTTGTTAAAGGCTTTGTCGATATGAACCGCTTTGGCGAAATTGAGATTGATGAGCGCTGCCGTACGGCTCGTAAAGGTGTCTTTGCTTGTGGAGATGTCACTACAGTACCTTTTAAGCAGATCAATATCGCGATGGGCGAAGGTAGTAAAGCGGCACTATCGGCATTTGAGTATTTGGTAATGCAGTAAGACTATTTAGCAATTGATTTAGTTTAAAAACCACCTCTTTTGAGGTGGTTTTTTTGTGGAAAGTTTTAGCGTTTTTAGCCTAACCTCTATCTTAATGTCTAAAGAGTCAATGATTTGAGTCAGCTAATAAGTGAAAATAGCTTCAAAAAGATAGGGTTATTTTTACAAAACTGTGACTTTAGTGCAATAACAAGTTCAGTTAAACTCGGGACTACATCCAGCGTTTAAGTGATGACTTTATCAAATATAAATCAAGAGACTAAAAATAGACTAAAAATGCTCAAACGTTAGACAAGGGTATATAGATAGAGTTATACGCCTCACTACTGATATTTAAAGAATGTAAGGAAAATAGTTATGGAATATATTGAAGCATTTTTCTCTCAAGTCAGCAACTTAACATGGGGCTGGGCACTCGTTCCGATGCTCATCATTTTTGGACTATTATTCACTATCGTAGGTAGGTTTGCTCAGTTTAGATATTTCAAACGCATGTTTAGGGTGTTTAAGACAGATGAGGTAGGAGACGAGGGTATTTCTGCCCGTCAGGCTTTACTAGTCTCTATCGGTGGACGAGTTGGCGGTGGTAATATCGCTGGTGTTGCCGTGGCAATTTCTCTAGGTGGTCCGGGTGCGGTGTTTTGGATGTGGGTCGTAGCCTTAATTGGCATGATGACCAGCATTGTAGAGTGTAGCTTAGCTCAGCTCTATAAGCGTAAAGATACTGATGGTAATTTTCGCGGTGGCCCTGCAACCTATATCTTGCATGGTTTAGGCAAGGATTATCGCTGGCTCGCCGTCATTTATGCTATTTCTCTACTCCTGTCGTTTTCCATTGGTTTTATCGCGTTCCAAGGCAATACGGTAGCAGGTTCTGCCCTTGAAAGCTTTGGGATAGCTCGTTGGATATCAGGCTTAGTATTGGTTGTGGCTGGTGGGTTTATTGTCTTTGGCGGTATCCAACGCATTGCAAAAGTAGCTGATGTAGTTATTCCTGTTATGGCGCTGATTTATATTACTATGGCGCTTGTTGTTATTGGGCTGAACTTTACCGAATTGCCTGCATTGATGGTCATGATTGTCAAAAATGCCTTTGGTATCGAGTCTGTCGTGGGTGGTGGTATCGGTGTGGCGATTGAGCAAGGTATGAAGCGCGGCTTGTTCTCGAATGAAGCAGGTTTGGGTTCTGCGCCCAATATTGCTGCTACTGCTTATGCCACTCATCCTGTTAGCCAAGGCATCTCGCAGTCATTATCGGTATTTATTGATACGATTATCGTCTGTAGTGCCACAGCCTTTATGATTTTGCTCAGCGGGGTATATCAGCCTGGGGCTGAGGTTGATGGTATTGTACTGGCGCAGCAAGCGCTAAGTAATCAGCTGGGCGATTGGTCACAGTATATCTTGACTATAGCGCTATTGTTATTTGCCTTAAGCTCTATTATGTATAACTATTATATGGGCGAAAATTCTATTAACTTCTTGGTCAAAAAGAACGTCAAAATGGCGACTTTGATTCTAAGAGTGGTCGTCATCGGCGTATTGTTTTTAGGAGCGGTCGCGCCTGCGGCAACGACTGTATTCTTCTTCGCTGATCCATTGATGGGTGTGCTAGCACTTGCCAACTTACTCGCTCTAATTATGCTATTTCCACGCGCTAAGCGCTTGCTTGATGACTTTGCAAGACAGCTAAAAGCAGGGGTCAAAGAGCCATTATTCGACGCGCAGCAGTATGAGAAGTTAGATATCGATTTGAGTGCATGGGGTAAAGAGGCGGTAGAAGAGGCTTTAGAGCAGAAGAAGTAGTTTGAGTACCTTTTACTCCCTTTAATCAAAAAACCACTTCAGCCTATTAGCATGGTTGAGGTGGTTTTCTATTTACATTAGATAACTTATCTAGACAATGCCCCGCATACAGACGTAATCTCGCCCGCTTCATCTTCTTCAATTATCCGAGTCTCTGTTAAAGCCAATTCAATCCAAGATTGCATATGAACGTTATTTAGCATAGTTTGGCAATACTGTTTAGTGGTTGGTTTTAACTCAATACCAGACGCTTTTGCATAAGTTTGTAGGCGCAAAACCACAGGAGCAAAGAACGCATCCGCTACCGTAAAATTGCCAAATAAATAGCTATCGGCTGCTCTACCTGCCAGACATTCTTCAAATATTTGCTCAATACGAGCGATATCTTTTAGACAAGTAGCGCTTGGCTCAATACGGGCTGTCGCTCGAATATTCATCGGCATCTCACTACGAATACCCGACAATCCTGAATGCATCTCAGCAACGATACTTTGACAATACGCTCTATCCTTTTTTGAATTTATAGCATTGGTTTCTATTGCAGATTTATTTTTACCTGACCATATATCAATATTTGTCAAATAATCGTTGGCATAAATAGCAATAGCTAGCGTATCCCAAACGGTCACTTTTTCATTATCTACCAACACAGGAACTTTAAGCGTTGGCGAATTAGCATCGAGCACGGGCATCGCTGATGGCGAAAACAGCTCAATAACTTGCTCATCAAACTCAATATCAAAAGCTTTGAGTAGTAGCCAAGCTCGTAGCGACCAAGATGAGTAGTTTTTATTACCGATGATGAGAACTGGCTTTTGCATAATGATCTCCTAAATAATTTAAATAGAATTTTATTATGTCGTCAATATTGACTGCATACCAGCGCAAAAACCTAATGCTATCTATAAGAAGTTTAGAGAATGAAAGTCTATCCACTATCGCAGGCCTTATGCTAATGTGAATCTTATGACACTTTAGTCTATGAGGTAGATGAGTGGATATTGAAGCGTTACGCTGCTTTATTGCAGTGGTTGAAACCGGAAGTTATACCCAGGCAGCGGCACAAGTGCATCGCAGCCAGAGCGCTGTAAGCCAAAAGATGCATAAGCTGGCTGAACAAACTAATAAATCGCTATTTATTAAGTCAGGGCATAAGCTGAAATTAACCGAGGATGGTAAGTTCTTATTGAGTTATGCAAGGCATATTATAAGCTTGCATGATGATGTATTAAGGCAGATGCAGGATAGCAAGCAGATTATTCGACCATTGCAATTGGGCTGCCCTGATGACTATGCACAGCAAGTACTATCAAAGATAGTGGCACAAATCCTTCATTGCGTGCCGGATTTGCCTATTCATGTACACAGTTATAACTCTGTAAGACTTCGCGAGATGTTATGCACAGGTTTACTGGACGTGGCTATCGTGTCACGTTCATCAGCTACAGAGGCAGGGCAGTTTTTGCAAAACAGCACTGGCATGTGGGCGTTTAATGGCAACCCCGAACAGCTACTAAAGTGCTATGAAAAAATGCACTGTGTGCCATTAGTTTTATTCGATGAGAGTTGCCATTTTCATCATGTTGCTGTGCAGAGTTTGAGCCAGATAAATGTTGCCAGTCAGCTTATCTGTAGTGCCAATAGCGTAGGAGCGATTATTAGTTTGGTGCAGTCAAGACTTGGAATAACGGTTGTGGCAGAGACTAGCCTTGGACAGATGACACCTTTGACTCAAGCGAACAGTCCATTACCCTTTATGCTACCAAAATTGCCCGAAGTTATTATTGAGATGGTTATAGCGGCAAATGCCCATCCAAATTTTGGACGGGCGCAATTAGCAGAGGTTTGTAAAAGGTTCAGCTAGTTTTTATTCCGAAGCAGCGCAATAACAGGAATAGCAACCACATACATCAGCACGCCGTAGACCGCAGCAGGTAGCGCGATAGCAGGCAGACTCGCGGTTGTACCCATAATAATAGGCGCTAAAGTAATCGCCGTCGTACTATTTTGAATGCTAGTTTCTATCGAGATAGTTTTAGTATCGGACCAATTTAGCTTGAACGCTTTTGCAATCATAATACTCAAAGCAAATAAAGTGGCGATAATAAATACTAGCTCAAGCCCAATAACGCTGACTTGTGATTTTAGTAATTCCCAATTAGAAGCCACCGCTGCGAAGACAATCAACACAAAAAAGACGCTGGCAAGCCCATTTAAAATATTACTTCTACGCACCATAAAGTCGGTGAATTTATGACGAGCTAGCATACCTAAAGTGACTGGTAGAGTGGTCAGTAAAAACATCACTATACCGATCTTTACCGCACTAATAGAGCGGGCTTGATCCTGCAAAAAGTAATCAAAGGCAAAGGTAATCAAGATAGGTAACGTAATGACAGAGAGTAGACTGACTGTACCTGTGAGGGCTACAGAAAGCGCGACATTGCCCTTGGCATAAAAGGTAAGCATATTACTGGTGACACCGCCTGGACAAAAACTAATCAACATAATGCCAAAAGCAATAATCGGTGGTGGTGACATGACCAGTACGACGACTAAAGCCACTACAGGTACTAGGATAACTTGATTAAATAGACCGATAAAAAAGGCCTTGGGATAGGCACTAATCACTTTAAAGTCGCTACCTTTGAGTCCAGTCCCCAAGGTAAACATAATATAGGCAAGAGCTAAAGGTAATAAGCTGAGAGCGATGTTACTCATGGAACTTTCCTTGTAAAAATAATCGTAATGATAAATGAGCTTGACGGTTTATCTTCCTGATGCCGCCTGCAAAACAACTAATAAGTCATCCAATAGAGCAATATTCTAATAAATTAATGTTGAATCATACCAGACCTTAGCTTATTTATAATATAAAACAGTGCACTCGATAAAGAGTAATAAAAAAAGGCCTACAAATTTATGTAGGCCTAATGATTGTTTAATAATCGTTTAATGACTGTCCTGCAGATTATTTATACTCAGTCATCAAGCAAATCCATCTTTTTAGCTGCCTCATAAATACCGGTTGAGCGCGCGCCCGTACGACAAAATATTAGAACAGGCTGCTCAGCTTGATTAAAAAAGTCAGCAAAGTCCTCGACATGCTGCTGAGTCAGACCAGTACCTGCAAAAGAGATTTCTTTATACGCAATGCCTGCCTGCTCAGCAGCGGCAGCAATATCAGCACTTAGTGGCTGATTGCTCTCTTCACCATCAGGACGATTATTGATAATGGTTTTAAAACCTTGCTCGCCGAGTGTCGCAACTTGTTCAGGCGTGATCTGCCCTTGGATATTGATATTATGTGCCATAAAATTTCCTTAATGGGTATTATTGATTGAATAAAATAGGGTGTGCTGGCTTTTTATAACAGGCCTTGCATCAATGCACTTTGATACAGTAATTTTGCACGCGCACCTGTACCACAGAACATCAAGATCGGCTTAGGAAAGGCATGATAAAACTGGGCAAATTGCTCGACAGTAACCATGCTCAAACGCTCGTCATCAAAAGGTAGATGATGATAAGCCAAATTGGCTTGTTCAGTAGCCATCGCCAAATCTTGGCTGCTTGGCTGAGTAATATGCTCATCATCAGGACGAATATTAATGATCGAGCGATAGCCTAATTCTGCAAGTTTGGCGCATTGCACAGGATAGATTTGTTTATAGATAGTGATGTTTTCAGTCATAAGTAAAGTCGGTTGCTTGAATTAAGTGATGTTATTAAAAGCTAACAATAGGTTTAGTATTACAGTGACCCATCATAACGGTATTGTATGGGGGACGGCAACAACCATTATAAGTTTAAAATAATCTAAAGATCTTTTAGCGCATTCACAGCATCGATAGTACTCAGATAAACTTGTCCTGAGAGCTCGGTGATTAAAGGCGTATTGCCGATGATATCCATAACAGGGCCTTTAATAAAGCTAAAGTGCAAATGCTTATTATCAAGGATAAGCTCCTTATTGAGCGTCATGAGCATCTCTTGAGCAGTGAGATCAATATGATTGACCGCCGCCATAATTAAGATAATCTCACTGGCATCTGGATATTGCTTGGTCGCTCTCAAGACATGCTGGTGTACCGATTCGCTATTACCAAAGAACAGACTCTCATCAATACGCAGCATCACTAAATTATGAAAAGTAATCACATCATGACGGTTAATATTACGAAAGTGCCCAGTACCTGCTAGCTGACCGACCACCGCTACATGCGGCTGACTAGATTGTAGTATAAGGCTGGCAAAGGACACCATTAGACCAATCACCAAGCCAGTATTGAGTCCAAATACTAATACGCCAACGAAGGCGGCGATAAAGCTGGCAGCATCCAAGCGATCGCGTTGCCATGCTGATTTAAAGGTAGCAACATCGATCAGCCCAACAATAGAGGCCATAATCGTCGCACCCAATATCGCATAGGGCAGTGGCGCAAGTGCGGCGCCAAAAGCGATCAAAGCGGCAATCATCACTAGTACCGTGACTAAGCTAGCAAGGGGCGTTCTTGCGCCTGAGTCAGCATTGATTGCGGTACGCGAGAAGCCACCAGCGATAGCAAAGCTCTGAAACAGGCCGCCTGCGATATTTGCCAGTCCGAGTCCTGTCAGCTCACGATTGGCATCAAAGCGCTCATCGCGCACGCGAGCATAGGTGCTCGCCACTGAGCTACTTGAGACAAATACGATCAGCGCCATAAGAGAAGCAGTAGGCAAGAGGTTTAGCGCTTCACGCACATTGGGCGTATGCGGCAGAGTGAAGCTTGGTAACCCCTGCGGAATCTTGCCGATAGTAGCAACCCCAGACGTTGACCAATGGAGAGTCAAGCTCATTAGTAGCGCTGCTATAAGTAACAGAAGTGGAAACAAGCGCTCAGCCCACTTAGCGAAGCTAGCGGGTAGCCATGAGCGCCAGATCCATTTACTAGCATAGCGATTGGTGAGTAGCAGTACAAAAGCGCTGACACCAATGAGCAGCGTTAGTGGATGTAGCTGCTGAGCGTACTTCGTTATGCTCGACACGTAGCCGACTAAGTTATTGCCTGCTATAGGAATAGCGGTAAGATATTTAAGCTGGCTGACAAAGATTAGTACTGCCGCACCACTGATAAACCCTGCCGAGACGCCGCGACTGATAAATTGCATAATCCAGCCAAGCTTGAGCCGTCCTGCAATGGTCAATAATACGCCGACCATCAGCGCCAGTAAGCTCGCCATTAGCACATATTGCTCAGCGCCTTGATCTGCATAGGCATGCAAAGCACTAGCGGTCATGATTGCGGTGATAGCGACGGGACCCACTGCTTGCACATTACTTGAGCCGATCCATGCATAGACGATAACAGGCACGATTGCTGCATATAGACCGTAGACAGGTGGAAGTCCTGCCAGTACTGCGTACCCTAAACTTTGTGGAATGACCAGTATACCTACCACTAAGCCTGCGACCACATCAGTCGGTAAAGTCGTGAGCTGGTAGTGACGCAACCAAGCAGGTAATAGACGTTCAGCGATAAAAGACATAGTGAAATATCATCGTCTCAAATAGTTATAGGATCAGATAAGTATCTGCTATTACTCTCAATTTACTTTGGCACAAAAGCGCTGATAGAGTAATTGTAATACCGCCAAGGCATCGTCGCTGGCGATACTATAATAGATTTGCTTACCATCACGCCGCGTTGCCACCAGATTATCTTTACGCAAGATACCCAACTGCTGTGAGAGGCTAGGTTGCCCAACACCAACGAGGCTTTCAAGCTCGCTTACACAGTATTCGCCCTGCGTGAGCTGACATAATAGTAATAAGCGATCAGGATGCGATAAGGATTTTAGCAGCTGGCTGGCTTGCGCTGACGCCTCCTGCATTTGTTTGGCAAGATCAATCGACGCAAAATCAGTAGCGTCTGCAGTTGATTGCGCATGATCTGATTGCGTTGAGGTGGCAGGATGGTTAGCCACTGAGGTCGAATTCATCAAAGCACACTCCTTGTAAGGGTCGTAGATTATAGAGGTCACAAATTATAGAGGTTATTGTTGTAAGGGCAAGAGCTATATATAAGTTATAAATAGCTAAAATCAATAAGATAGCCACCAATTATATAACAAATCCTAAAAATTATAGCTATTTACATTATATAAATTGATAAAGTGTAATAGTGTTGTTATATTGATATAGCTAATTAAAACCAATAATAATTCGATTGATATCAATATAGATAATGTCAGTAGTCGACGACACCTTCAGATAACAGCGAGGCCGCCATGCAAGTCCACTCTTTTTTACATCAAGATACTGAGACTTATACTCATGTATTAGCAGATGTTACCCAACAATTATGTGCAGTGATCGATCCTGTATTAGATTTCGATCCTAAATCAGGACACACTGGTACAGCAGATATCGACTCGGTTATTGATTTTGTACGCGAGCAAGGGTGGCAGCTGGTATATATCATTGAGACCCATGCTCATGCCGATCATTTGTCGTCAGCCATGTATCTACAAGAGACTCTAGGTGGCGAGCTGGTGATGGGCAAATATATTACCGAAGTACAAAAGATATTTAAACAAATATACAACTTTGATAGCAGCTTTCGCACCGATGCCAGTCAGTTCGATATTTTGATGGACGAAGGCGATACGCTAGCGCTGGGTGACATAACTATTACTGCGATGCATGTACCTGGACACACGCCAGCTGATATGGCTTATATCGCAGCGGATAGCAACAAGACAGCGGTGTTCGTTGGTGATACGATTTTTGCCCCAGATGTAGGTACTGCGCGTTGTGATTTCCCAGGCGGCGATGCCAAAACTTTATATCATTCTATTCAAAAGCTACTTGCTCTCAGTGACGACACCGTCATGTATTTGTGTCATGACTATCCAAGTCAAGGGCGTAAGCACTGTCCAACGACTACTGTTGCGGCGCAAAAGCTGACTAACATTCATGTCAAAGACGGTATTAATGAAGCAGAGTTTATTGAGATGCGTGAGCGCCGTGATGCCACTCTTGAGATGCCACGGCTCATCATTCCCTCAGTACAAGTCAATATCGATGCTGGACACTTACCTGCACCTGAAAATAATGGCATGCGTTACCTAAAAATACCGATTAATGTCTTAGGGCAGTAAATAGCATCATAGATTAGGGGAATAGCCCTTAATTTTAATAGTAACAAATATTAATTTTAAACCCCGTTTATTGAACTAATCTAAGGAATCAATTATGAAAGCTAATGTAGGCAGCACCGAAAGAACACTAAGGATCGTCGCAGGTATAATCATTATTGCTATTGGTATCTACTATAGCAGCTGGTGGGGCGTGATTGGACTAGTGCCTTTGTTTACCGGCCTATTCCGTTTTTGTCCCCTTTATACGATATTAGGTATGAATACCTGCAAGCGCTAAGCTGAGACGATAATAAAGATAGTTGCAAATCAGAAAGGGTCGGTAATATATAATGTTATCGGCCTTTTTAATTTATTAAGGTGGCAATCCTTCAGCCGTTGCCTAGCTCTAGAATAAAGGGAGAAAGTTGTGAATCCATATCAGCGTTATGTATTACCCAAAATGATTGATATCGCCTGCGGTACGAGTGCAGTGATGGCGTTGCGCGCCAAGATTATCCCGCAAGCCACAGGTGAAGTGCTAGAGATCGGCATCGGTAGCGGACTTAATTTGCCGTTTTATAACCCAGATACCGTCTCTGCTATTGTCGGAGTCGATCCAGCAGCACAAATGCAGAAGCTGGCGCGTACTCGGGCGGATGATATCGCTATTCCCGTTGAGATAATAGCCGTTGATGTGCAAGGTATTCACGCGGCGACAGATCGCTTTGATACGATCGTCATGACCTTTACGCTATGTTGTATCGCTGATCCAATAGCGGCGCTACGGGAGATGGCACGAGTGCTAAAACCCACAGGCCAATTGTTATTCTGTGAGCACGGCTTAGCACCTGATCTTACCGTTGAGCGCTGGCAACACCGATTGACACCTTTATGGAAGCCGTTAACCGGTGGTTGTCACTTAGATCGTAATATTCCAGCACTGCTGGCGGCAGGTGGCTTTGAGGTTGTAGCGTTGAGCGAGGCATATCTATCAGGGCCGCGCGCGCTTACTTATATCTATAGTGGGCAGGCGCGTCCATCGACTTAGCGTTGGGGTTTGATATATATAATTTTAGATGATATAACTTTACTATTATTTTTGTGATAAAACAGGAGTCATTTTATGAGCGACCAAGCTATGCATATCGTGTGCACTCATTGCCAAGCGACCAACCGAGTCCCTAGCGCGCGTCTAAGCGCTGCTCCTAACTGCGGTAAATGTAGCAAGCCATTATTGACTGCAAGTGCCTATGAGCTAACCGCGCAAACGGCTCATAAAATGATTCAAAAAAACGATGTTTTAACGGTGGTAGACTTTTGGGCGAGCTGGTGTCAGCCTTGTCTAATGATGGCACCACAGTTCAAAACGGCAGCGAGTCAATTGCCGCAAGTGGTCTTTGCTAAGCTGCAAACCGATAAATACGAGCAAGCCGCCGCACCTTATAATATCCGTAGTCTGCCAACGATGGTCGCGTTTAGAGGTGGAAAAGAGGTCGCGCGTCAGTCAGGCGCACTGTCTAGTGGGCAAATTGTGCAGTGGGTGCAGAGTTTGCCGTTATAATTGAGGCTTTATACTCGTTTAATTCAAATACCAAAAAGCCAATACGTTGATAGCGTATTGGCTTTTTTAACATGGATTTTGTCCATTATGAACTGACCCCCATAAGTTGGACACAACTTTTGGGGGTTATTTTATGCGTTACGATCTAGACTTTAAGATCAAAGTCATAGCATACTACAAGCAAGGACATAGCCAAGGTGCTACAGGTGAGAAGTTTGGTGTGAATCCACGGTTTGTAAGTAAATGGACTGAACAATATCAACATAGTGGTATAGACGCCATCAAACCTAAAACCCGTAAAACTAAATACAGTAGCGACTTTAAGAATAAAGTAATAACTGTGATGTTAGCAGAAGGATTGAGCCAATCTGAAACGGCACTTAAGTTTCATATCAGCTCACCTGCTCTTATTAGCCACTGGTATAAAGCTTATCGGCTCTACGGTATGTCTGGACTCACATCCAAATATAAGGATAGTATCGCTATGAAGCCACCTATCATAGACAAACCCGATGATGAAAAGACCCCAGCAGAGCTCAAACGTGAAAACGCATATCTGCGTGCGGAGAATGCTTATTTAAAAAAGCTCGATGCCTTGCTTCGGGAAAGGGAGAAAGCTACGACAAAGCAAGGCTCATCGAAGAATTAAGGGATCAGCACTCGTTATCTGAGCTACTTACCATAGCAAAGCTTGCAAGGAGTAGTTTCTACTACCATAGAGCGAGTCTTAGTAGTAAAGATAAGTACGCCACTCTTAAACAGCGTATCACTGATATTTATCATCACCACAAAGGCCGATATGGCTATCGGCGCATAACCCAAGCACTTAAGAACGAAGATCTAAAATACAATCATAAGCTGATTGCCAGACTTATGAGTGAGCTTAAATTGACTGCAAGGATTAGAAGGCAGAAATATCGATCCTATAAAGGACAATGCGGCGTCATAGCTGAGAATAGAGTCAAGCGTAAGTTTAGAGCGAAAGCACCCAATCGCAGATGGTTCACTGATATCACTGAGTTTAAGGTAGGCGAGGATAAGCTGTACCTGTCACCGATACTCGATTGCTATAACAATGAGATCATCAGTTATCAAGTTTCAAGACGACCCGTATATGATGTAGTGAAACAAATGCTTGAGCGCGCGGTTAAAAACATATCATCAAAGCGCAAGTGTAAAGAGGAGCTAACGCTGCATTCAGATCAAGGCTGGCATTATCAGATGAAACCGTTTGCCAAAACGCTCAAAGATAATAATATTAAGCAAAGTATGAGCCGAAAAGGGAATTGCTTAGACAATGGGTAACCCTCCCAAACTTAAGACACCTAATAAATAGAATTAAGCTGCCTGATTGAGTTTCTGTATCGGTGTAAAACCGCCATTGCCCATGTTTGGGCGCTTATGATTATAATGGTATAACCAGTTTTCTGCTTGTGCGCGTACCTGCTCTAGATTATCAAACAGCTCCTGATTTAACCAATCATATCTCATGGTTCTGTTAAAGCGCTCTACATACGCATTTTGCTGTGGATTGCCAGGTTCAATATAGCTTAAGATGATACCTTGCTGTTCAGCCCAGTCTTTGAGCGCATTGCTGATGTATTCAGGGCCGTTATCGCATCTTATCTGCACAGGTTTGCCTCGGTACTCAATAAGCTGATTAAGACTGCGTATGACCCTCCCGGCCGGTAGCGAGAAGTCGACTTCAACGGTGAGTGCCTCACGGTTGTAATCATCAATGACATTGAACAGTCTAAAGCCGCGGCCATCAGTTAAGCTGTCGTGCATAAAGTCCATGCTCCAGCTTTGGTTAATCCTATCAGGTACTGCTAATGGTATTGGTTTAGCACGTTTAATGCGACGCTTAGGCTTGATTCTAAGGTTGAGTTCAAGCTCGCAGTAGATGCGATATACCCGCTTATGGTTGTACGGCAGTCCTAGCACATTACGCAAGGTTAAAAAGCACAAGCCAAAGCCCCAGTTCTTGTTCTCATCAGTCAGTTTGATAAGTAAGTCCGCTATTTGCTGGTTCTCATCTGTTACCACCGACTTGTGATAATAACAGGTGACGCTGATGTTAAAGATGCTACAAGCCCTGCGGATACCAATACCACGATCTTCAATGTAGTGACAAACCAACGCTTTGCGCCTTTGGGGCGCTACCACTTTTTTGACATAGCATCCTGTAGGATGTCGGATTTAAGACATTCATCAGCGTACATCTTCTTTAAGCGGGCATTTTCAACTTCAAGCTCTTTAAGACGGCTGATAAGTGTGGCGTCCATACCACCATATTTAGATCGCCAGTTGTAGAAGGTGCTTTGGCTGATGTTATGCTCACGGCAGAGCTCGGTAATAGGGACGCCTTGTTCGGCTTGTTTTAGGATGTTGACGATTTGGTTGTCGCTAAAGCGTGTCTTTTTCATAGGATTCTCCTGCTGGTGTATTTTAGCAGTTAATCTCTATTTGTAAGTGTTCTTATTTATTGGGGGGATTACCAATGCACTAATGGAAGGCTTCTTTGGGACGCTAAAGTGTGAGACTATCTACATTGAGAAGCCTAAAACTATTGAAGCATTAGAAAAACAGATTCACCGATTTATGCATTATTATAATCATGAAAGAATTCAGCTTAAACTAAAAGGACTGAGTCCTGTGCAATACAGAACTCAGTCCTTGATTCAAACTTAAACTGTCCAAGTTTAGGGGGTCAGTTCATTACATCGCTTTTACCCATCTAAGTAGATATATATGACGTATTACTCACCATAAACCTTTAGACCGTTAGCAAAGCTACAACGCTGGATACGCGCCGATTGAACGATCGCATCGCGCTCGCCATAGAGGCGTGATAACTTAGCATCGCGCGCTTTATTATCGTTACTTTGACCCACACCAAAGCTAATATTAGGGGAGATACCCCAACGACCAGCGGAGATACCGACACCGACACCCGAAGTTGATAGGGTTGAGCGCTGCTTGCTAGTACCCTCAACGTAACGCTCTACACGATTGTACTCTTGAACGAGCGACTCACAGTTATAGCCTTGATAAGTGCTCGGTGGCACGTACTGTGGCGTAAGATTACCGCTAGTGGCACAGCCTGATAGGCCAAATATGCCAGCAGCTGCTAATAGCGACGCTGTAGTAAGGTTTTTCATAATGGCTCCATAGGGTAAAATAGTGCTAAGGTGTTGACTTTATTTAAGATATATTGTTTGTTACCTATTTTAAAATAGCAAAAATAAGCGCTTTATGATACTAAAAACGTAGAATAGTAATCAAAGATTAATCTCTAAATCAAAAAAACTTTAACTGATAATTTAAAATAATAACTTAAAACCAAAACTTAAAATAAGTTCTCAGGTTTGACATAAGCTAAAGTCACAATGCCAGCATAAGCGATGGCAGCGATAAGAATACCAACTTTGCTTTGGCTAGGCGTGGCCTGTCCATCAAAGGCCTTTACACTGGAACTGATAGCAGCTACTAACAAAATAATCTTAGCAAACACCCATTGCACAGGTGCCTGAGCACTCATCAATTGCATTAGCATCCAAGCGCCTGTGACAATAGCTAGCGCATAGAGAATATGAGTGGCGATCTTGATCGGCCGCGCCGCTTGTTTATTGGCGCTTAGCACTAAGTAGCTTTGATAAACAAACACGCCAATCAATAAAAATACCAATAGCGTATGCAAATGTTTCATGAAAAATAATTCCTATAATGGCTAACGGTCGTGACTGTATTTATAAAGTAAAACCACATCTAAGTAGATGAAGATAAGAGTCTAAATATAAGGGTTTCAAAGAGCTATTTATTTTGACCTGCACATAGGGGGCTATCAGGGCTTACGCCTTGCATTTGCCATTCATCAGGGGTGTATGCATGAATCGCTAGTGCGTGGACACTGCCACCCTTAGAGGTCAATAGCTCAGCTACAGCTTCATAAACCAATTGATGCCGCGCCACAAGACGCTTACCAGTAAAGTCTGAGCTTACGATAGTGAGCTTAAAGTGGCTCTCTTTTCCCTCAAAATAACCGGCATGATCCACAGATTCGTTAATCAGCTCAAGGTGCTCAGGGTGCAGGGCTTGTAGCGCTTGATTTAAGGCGGTTGCAGTAGGCGTTATCATAGTAGTCCTCAAGCTGTAAAATATAGATGATTATAAGCGTATTATTATAACAGATACCATAGCCGTAGCCTTCGCTACAAAATAAACCATCGAGCAGAAAAATAGAGCATAAACTCCCATTTATACTCTATTACATTCATATCACTGTTAGTAATGGCTACTTTTAGCTTGTTAGCCTTTCAGATTAGCAATTAGCGACGTGACTTTTGATACAAAGGCATCACTTTAGGCATCAAAGCTTGCAGCTGAGCAATACGATTGCTACTAGTAGGGTGAGTACTCAAAAACTGCGGTGGCTCGCCTTGGCTGGCGCGTTGCATTTTTTGCCATAAGGTTATCGCCGCTTGCGGGTTGTAACCTGCACGCGCCATCAGTTCGAGACCGAGCTGATCTGCCTCAGACTCTTGGGTGCGACTGTGAGGACGACTTAGGCCTAAATCACCAGCAACGCCTGCTAATTGGGCTTGGCCTTGTGATAGACCAAATATGCTAGCCGCGACACCGATACCCGTTTGCGTCGCGTACTCACGCGATAGACGCTCACGAGAGTGCTCACGCAAGGCATGTGATATCTCATGACCCATGATAGACGCGATTTCATCATCAGTCAGGTTTAGTCGATCAATAATGCCAGAATAGAACATGATTTTGCCACCAGGCATGACAAAGGCGTTTAGCTGCTCAGACTTAATGGTGTGCACTTCCCAATTCCACTTTGCCGCGTCAGGACGATAAGTGCCGACTTGTCCAACTAGACGATTAGCAATACCTTTAAGGCGATTTAGTTGTGCCTTATTAGTGTCAAGAACACCTTTTGCACGAGCTTCTTGAATACTTTGCGCGTAGCTTTGCGCTGACATTTGCAAAACTTCCTCGCTTGAGACCAACAACAACTGTTGGCGATCGATACCTGTTGCACCACCACTAGTAGTACTAGTACAACCTGATAAACTCAATGCTGACAGCGAGGCTGCCATAATTGTCGTAGTCAGTAATTTTTTCATAATAAGTCCTCAAAGTTTAGATAAGATGAAACGGTACAAAATAATTATTAGAAATTAGACTATATAGGTATAGTGAGCAATAAGTATAGTGACAATAAGTATAATAGCTGTGTACCCATGAAACCAATAGAGTAAAAGTAACAATACAGTATAGCCTTGTAAATGAATATCGTTGAATATTAGTAATTTTAAAGCTGTGTAAAAATAGGTAAGTCAACAATGGTTACTGCGCTAAAAGTAAAGTTTTTTGATAGTTGTTAATATTCCTTAGAAGATACGCTACAACGAAAATAATTTTGAAATAATTTTTATCGGTTCAATTATAAATATCCTGATAAATAGAGTACAAAATCAATTGATTAGCCTGATCTGAACGTAATCTAATGAGAGTGTGAAACTGTCATTTTTATTTAAAAGCAAAAAAGGGGTTGACACATTCTAAATAATTGCTAAAATAGCCAGCCTATCAAGACGGTGTTACTAATAGCATTTATTGATATATGCGGGAATAGCTCAGTGGTAGAGCATAACCTTGCCAAGGTTGGGGTCGAGAGTTCGAATCTCTTTTCCCGCTCCAAATATGGCTACAGTGTTTCAGGTACTGGGTATTTTAAATACCTAATCTATAGACACTTAGCAAAAGCCTCACATTCTTATCGGGAATGTGAGGCTTTTTTTGGTCTAGATTTTATGGCTAATAAGCATTGTTAGTCTGTTGACTGACAATGCTTATTAATCTACCTCTTTATTAGTCTACTTTTTTGTTAATTACTCGACAATCTGCAAACGTTTCGCTAAGGGTAGCGTATTCTTTTCAAAGTCATCAACCATACGGTTCAACTCTTTGATATTGTCTTTTTCCTCTTGCAAAGTATTGCCATCTTTTAGTAGCAACTGATTGTTCTTTTTCAGTGCTTGCCAAGCATAATCGACCCATTCTTGTCTTGATTTTTTGCCTTGTATATACGCATATAAGAAGATCAGTGGGAATCTACCATAAGTCAACGCGCTACCTGTCAATGGACTGACTAATGCCGTTAGCTCAGGGCTCACTAGACTTTGTTGCATCAAATAAGTATTAAGCTTGCGACACTGTTCACGTACCGACTCAATGATATCGTTGTCTTGTACTAGTATTATCGCACCTTGACTATGCAAAATAGCCAGCGACTCAAATAACCAGTTTTGCTGAAAATCATCGGGTAGCTTATTTTGCAGATCAGCAACTTGATGTATCTTATGATCACTCAATAGATCGACGACTTTTTGATAAATATCATCACGCAGTGTCACTGTACCAATACTGCCTTTGACTTCAAATTTTATATTTTCGGCGTTGGATATCATCATAAAACGTAGCTGATGCCACGTCTGTTCAGACTTAGCGGTTGAGATATTACGTGCGCCTTTGACCCAGTAATCACGGCGAAACTGCTTGTTGTGAATGTAGTCTTTGACGCTCTGAGTAAACATAGGGTCGTCTATGCTGTTGATAAACTCGCGTTGATCTACAGTGTAGTTGCTAGGCGCATAATCCTCCAAAAAACTTGCCGAACACGCAAAATTCGTTTTCGTCGGTGATAACCAATCAGCCATCTCAGAAAAATACATCGGCTGCCAATCACGGTTGAAGTACTCATGCGCCAGATAGTTAGGGTTTTGTTTGCTGATAGCATCCAAGCGCTCAGGGATAGACGGTACTTGCTGTACTAACGGCTGACACAATTTGAGCAAATCTTGGGTAAACTCGATAGAGGCTTTGACTCGCTTACCAATACCTTGGCTACGGCTGCCATGCATATGATCGTGCTCAGTGAGCATGTGGCGAATAGGCGAGGCCGCTGACCAGCCCGGCAGAGTGTTATAGCTGATATAAAGTACACCGCCGACTTTTAGCTTACGGCGAATAAAATCAGTGATGATAGCGCGGTTCTCATTAGAGACCCAAGACCAAATACCGTGCAAGCCAATAAAGTCGAAGTCTGGTAAGTCGTCACGACTACAAAACTCGCTAAATGACTGATCATAAAGGTGAGCATTACTGCCTGAGACATTAGACAACTCTTGCGCAAAGCTGGCTTGAGAGGGATTAAAGTCTGTGCCGTACCATTCAATGTCTGAAGCTGCTGCATGGGCGTTGATGGATACGCCTTGACCGAAGCCAAGCTCGCAAGCGGTAGTAAATTTTGGCGCCTCTAACCCTGCCATCAAAAAGGGAATTTTGACACTGTTGGGATTAAGTTCTGCATAATATCCATAAGTATAGCCAATATCGCTAACGTAGCCTTCTGACCAGTTTGCCATGCTTGTATCCTCGTGTACATTGAGTTCATTATTTGAGCTGCTATGAAATACTAACAGTAATTCATAAAAATTGGGAAAGGGTTTATTATTTTTTATCCCAAAACACCTAGGACAAAGTGAAAGCTGTTTCAATAATAGGTGGTCTCAGCCGTTAAATAAATTGTTAATAGACAAACGGTTGAAATCAAGGGCTGAGCATGAGACTCGATTCCAATTCGGTTAGAGCAAACCTGTTGGTAAATTAATATTTTCGTAACCTTTATTACCTATGTTAGCGGTGCCGGAGTGCAAACGCTGGATCAATAAGCAATCTAGTTTCTCTACTTAATAGATTAGTAGTCAATAAAAAAGCGCAATGCCTATTTGAACTGACCCCCATAAGTTGGACACAACTTTTGGGGGTTATTTTATGCGTTACGATCTAGACTTTAAGATCAAAGTCATAGCATACTACAAGCAAGGACATAGCCAAGGTGCTACAGGTGAGAAGTTTGGTGTGAATCCACGGTTTGTAAGTAAATGGACTGAACAATATCAACATAGTGGTATAGACGCCATCAAACCTAAAACCCGTAAAACTAAATACAGTAGCGACTTTAAGAATAAAGTAATAACTGTGATGTTAGCAGAAGGATTGAGCCAATCTGAAACGGCACTTAAGTTTCATATCAGCTCACCTGCTCTTATTAGCCACTGGTATAAAGCTTATCGGCTCTACGGTATGTCTGGACTCACATCCAAATATAAGGATAGTATCGCTATGAAGCCACCTATCATAGACAAACCCGATGATGAAAAGACCCCAGCAGAGCTCAAACGTGAAAACGCATATCTGCGTGCGGAGAATGCTTATTTAAAAAAGCTCGATGCCTTGCTTCGGGAAAGGGAGAAAGCTACGACAAAGCAAGGCTCATCGAAGAATTAAGGGATCAGCACTCGTTATCTGAGCTACTTACCATAGCAAAGCTTGCAAGGAGTAGTTTCTACTACCATAGAGCGAGTCTTAGTAGTAAAGATAAGTACGCCACTCTTAAACAGCGTATCACTGATATTTATCATCACCACAAAGGCCGATATGGCTATCGGCGCATAACCCAAGCACTTAAGAACGAAGATCTAAAATACAATCATAAGCTGATTGCCAGACTTATGAGTGAGCTTAAATTGACTGCAAGGATTAGAAGGCAGAAATATCGATCCTATAAAGGACAATGCGGCGTCATAGCTGAGAATAGAGTCAAGCGTAAGTTTAGAGCGAAAGCACCCAATCGCAGATGGTTCACTGATATCACTGAGTTTAAGGTAGGCGAGGATAAGCTGTACCTGTCACCGATACTCGATTGCTATAACAATGAGATCATCAGTTATCAAGTTTCAAGACGACCCGTATATGATGTAGTGAAACAAATGCTTGAGCGCGCGGTTAAAAACATATCATCAAAGCGCAAGTGTAAAGAGAGAGCTAACGCTGCATTCAGATCAAGGCTGGCATTATCAGATGAAACCGTTTGCCAAAACGCTCAAAGATAATAATATTAAGCAAAGTATGAGCCGAAAAGGGAATTGCTTAGACAATGCACTAATGGAAGGCTTCTTTGGGACGCTAAAGTGTGAGACTATCTACATTGAGAAGCCTAAAACTATTGAAGCATTAGAAAAACAGATTCACCGATTTATGCATTATTATAATCATGAAAGAATTCAGCTTAAACTAGGGTGTGTTGACAATTACCGTAAATGGATAATCGTCGCTGCTAAATAGATATTAGCAGCAAACGACTCATCCGTTTTTCAGCACGCATGGCAATTTTCTTGAAATCTTTCAGCTTACAGAAGAAGTTCTCGATTAAGTGACGCCACTTGTACATTTCTTTATCGAAATCTCGTTGCTTTAAACGAGAGCGTTTAGGGGTATGACCGCTTTGCTACCACGCTCTTCTAAGTCTAGCAGTAGCCAATCCGTGTCAAAGGCTCTATCAGCAAGCAATGCACCAAACTCTTTGTCTTTAATTAAAGGTTTAACGCCAGCCATGTCATGCTGTTGTCCTTTCAATAAAGTAAAATCAACAAGGTTGCCTAATGCATCAACCATTGCCATGATTTTAGTGGTCATACCGCCTCTTGATTTGCCAATTGCCTGATGACAAGCCCCCTTTTGCGCCTTGTCCATGACGATGTACCTTAACAATAGTGCCATCAATCATGGCATACTCTAAATCTGAGTCATTCAGAGCATTAAATAGCTTGCTGAATCTATCGCTTTTTACCCATCGACGGTAGCGCTTATAAACACTGTTCCAGTTACCAAATTCAGGGGTAAGTCTCGCCACGGACTACCTGTTCGGACAATCCATAGAACAGCTTCGATAAATAGTCGATTATTTACCGCTGTTCTACCAACATCGGTCTCTTTACCTGCACAATACGGTGCTATCTTTGCCCACTGGGCATCACTTAGGGTTAATCTAGTCATAACACTATGATTATCAATTATTCTATATATGTCAACACACCCTAAAAGGACTGAGTCCTGTGCAATACAGAACTCAGTCCTTGATTCAAACTTAAACTGTCCAAGTTTAGGGGGTCAGTTCAATTCTAAAAGGAGTTGCGCTTTTTTTGTCAAAATTAAATTTGTATGCAAATTTATGATTAAGCTGTTTGCTTGTCTTTACCACTCATTAAGCTATTGACTACCCAAGCAGGGCCAATCAATAAAAACTGTAAATCTTCAAAAAATGATGGCTTTTTACCTTCAATCTTATGACCGACGAACTGCCCAATCCAAGCAACAACAAAGACAGCTGCCCAGATCTTAAAGCCTATAGGAAGTGTTGCCATCACACTTAAGCAAATGAGTATAAATATACCCATCGCTAAAAATAGTGATGTTGAAAGCTGCATATAGAATAATAAGACTAAAGCACTCAGCACTAGCGTAAACCAAACGGATAGCGACATGCCCATACCTAAGATGCTGACAAAGATAGTGGGCACAGCGAGCCAGTGAATCTTTTTATTGACGAGGTTTTGGTGGCTAACCGCGTATTCAGTGAGCCACTGCTCTAAGGAGCGTTTGGACATTCTGGGTTGACGGCTACGAGACATACTAACCTCCTTGTTAGTGAAAAATGAATTGAGCTATCGTTTAGTTGTAGCACTATTTCAGTCTGCATACCATTTTATCTCATAAACCGCGCAGTCATAAGGCTCTGTTATCACGCTGTTTTCAGGGCGTCCTGCTCGCTTCGATACCATTCATACAGCCCAACGAAAGAATTGACCTGATAGACCATCGTTTGAATAGCAAAGATATAATTACCTGACATTAAGTTCACGGTCAACCATACAAAGTTAGAGATAATCCACAGCCACCAGTTAAAGGAGTAGCGTAATATCATCGCCGCCTGCGCAGTAATCGATAATATAAAAGCGATAACGTTAATCCAAAAAAACGAGATAAAACCTAAAAATAAGCTATTGTCATCTTCAACGACGCCGTAGCCATAGCTGGCGAGTAAATCATTAATCGTAGGGAATAAAGCTAGGCCTATGACCATAAAGGTAAGCGTAATCAGCCAAACCCACTTATTGGCCGATTTAGGTATCATATCGCCATCAGCGTCAGTATTCTTAGTCCAATAAAATAGCCCATAAAGGTGAGTAAAAAAGTTAAATAATGGCGCTAGCATCAAGCCGACTGAACCCGCTGTTCCCTGTACGATGACTTCACCAGCGGTCGCACCCATACCAAAGCCGTTGCCCAGTATGTTTTTACGAAACGATAGCGATACAACGCAGACTAGCCCTACAAATGACACACCCAAATAGAACCAATCAAGGCCAGTATGCTCAGTGGTCAGCCAAAACCCTGACGATAACGCTAGTACGCCTGCAATGAACCAAGCCACTATCCATTGTAGCGCCCACTTCCCTGTAATATTATCCAATAGCTGAATGCGCATTTTTTTTATTATCCTCAAAATTTCAACGGTTATCTTTTAATTATAGTTTTATGGTTTATTTACTAATTGATTTGCCATAAACGTACTCATCAATAAAAGCTACTGCCTCGAAATAACGAGCATCATAATCTGGCTTATCTATCAGATGTGGCTCAATGTTATGACGACCAAAGATATCAATGAGTCGCTGCTCAAAGCGTCCACGCGATGCCACGTCTCCTAATGAGCGCATGCCATCAGCGACCCAAGGCGTATTATTATCGAGCATAATCGTATAATCTAAGCGAAACTCATTAATACAAGCACCAACGAAAGGCTGATTGCGCCCTTCATATTCCTCACAAAATGCCTGCGTGGTGACAAAGTCCGTATCGATAATCGTTATAGGCGCAGTAGCACGGGCCTTGGCCTCCCGTATAGCTTGCGCATGATTAAGAGCGATCGGCGCATAATCGCTATATTGTAGCCCAACCTCGCTACCACCCAAATCCGTCCCAACATAGAGCCGTCCCATCTCTAAGGCAAAGCTGGCCCCGTAGAAGTTCGCCAGTTTATGCACTAAGGTGGTCTTGCCTGAGCTTTCACCACCGACGATAGCTACAGTCTTAGTATAGTCGCCACGCGCCTCTGGATGAATGGCTGACCAATGCGCTATTGGATTGCGAGCGATAGCATAAGAGTCAAACTCTGATTGCAATGGAGTAGTGATGATCTGCATTGATAGCTGCGCGCGTACACCATCTTGTGCTAAGGGATGATTCTCTGCCATAAACAGCACTGCGTCTGTAGGCAAGCTCAACTCTGCTGTTATCAATTGCAGCTTGGCATTGCTTGCTGCTATATCGACAGCCACCTTATCAAAGCTTTCATGTAGTGGCAGCGCCATTGTCTTTGTCGTATAGATATGGATAAAAGGCAGATCAGCACAAGCCATCTGCAACCAGCGGGCTTTATCTTGCAAAGTAATATGAAAGTCTGGATGCGGGGAAGGGTGCTTAGTGATGATGATATGCAGCTCTTTAGCTTGTCCCGCTGCCGCTAGAATACTACGCATCTGTCCTAAATGTAGCGGTTCAAAATGTCCTATCATTATGCCAGTATCGTACATACGACTTCCTATGTTTTAAATGCGAGTTTTGACTATAGACTTTAAGCGTGAATCTTGTCTATTGCTAATAATTGTTAGCAATAGACAAGATTAATAATTTATGTGCATGGTATAAAGGTTTGCGTATTTATACAGGTAGGTTATTGTAAATAGGGCTACTTTGACTATAGATATTCGTAAAAGTTAAAAAATATACAATCACGACCACTATAAAATGTTGCTTTTCAACTCTTTATACAATTTGCGGTAATTATACTGCGGCAATAAACAGGTAACAAAGTCATTCTTGAAACATTTTGAAATAACTATTTAAAATCAGCAGCTTACAAGCGATAATGACAGGGTAGAGCAACTTTAGTTAGCATAAATTCACAAAGCATGCCTACACTATCAACAGATAATTAAGCATAAGTTGCTATACTTAGTCGTAAGTTAAGCAGAACCGATAGGAGTATAAATTTGACCAACTCTTCAAACAAGTTAGCAAAACTGCATCGCTCAAGGAACAATCGTATTTTAGCAGGGGTTATGGGTGGTATTGCAGAATACGTGGGATGGTCACCGTTTTGGGTTCGAATTTTATTTGTGGTGATATCATCGTTAAGTGCGGCAGTTCCAGGTATCTTAATTTATATCGTATTGTGGTTCGTCATGCCCAAAGCGACTAGTCAATCTTATCAATAGTGGTGTAATGGACATTATTCATGCTAGAAAGTAGAACGTAGTCGCTAATGGACATAATTCATGCTATTTGAGTGACTTTGACCCTAGAAAGTCTTTAATAAACCGTAACTTACGATGCTCATTTAGACCATGATGACTGTGTAATTGTCGCTTTAATTCACTAAATAACCCTTCAAGAGAATTTGTGGTGTTGGGCACGTCCAAATGCTCATATTCTCGATAAGTGAATAGCCAATCGCTATTGGTTCTGAGGCTTCGATAAGCACTTCTAAGACGCTTATGTGTGTACCACGTTTTACCCGTATCTTCATTAGTACTACGTTCATCAAGATAGTCTTCATGAGTTAAACACCACTGATCTAAGCGCTCTACGAAGTCGGATTTATCGAGCTGTGTTAAGTTTGAAGTGAGGTATCTAAGCTCAATACTAGCGATGTTCTTAGGACGACGAGTTAAATAACGAGTCACTATTTGTACTTGATGGAACTGGCACATCTGACAAGGGATGCTGCTAAACAGGGCTCTCAGTCCTCGTCTTCCATCACAGGTGATGCTTTGTATATCAACGCCTGACGATGCTAAGAGATCAATCCCTTGCTTGTAGGCACTGTTGGTTTCATGACTCACTATCGCGTAATAAAGTACGGTTCTAGTCGTGTTATCCATAAAGACCATCAAACCAAACTTGCGACCAAAGTAAGTGGTGTCCATGATGACATTAGCAGTCTCAGGACGTTTAATCTGATACTCAATACTGACTTTATCTAACCGCCTTTGTATGGTTTTAACACTACAGTGGTACTTATCAGCCAGTTGTTTGTAGGTCTGTTTACCTTGAGTATATTGAGTCCAAAGCGTTTGATTATTTAGTCTGATACCACCTAAAAACTGCCGCCTGCAAGCTAGACATTGATACTGCTGTTTGCCAAGCTTACGTCCATTCTTCTTGGTATGTTTATCACTACAAAAAGGGCAGTTTTTTGATTCATGGTGTTGATTCCTTGCAAATCCAGACAGTATATAGCTTTAGACCCTATTACAGCATGAAAAATGTCCATTACACCTCAATAGTCGTGTCTTATAAGCAAAGTTAACGTTTTAGAAAAAAGCTTCACCAAAAACAAAAAGCCTGTTCAAACAGGATACTGTATTACACTTTTCCTCCTACCCAAATGTTTATTCATTTGGGTATTTTTTTGCTGCCTTCGTAAAAATTAGTTAGGGTAAATATAGCTAAAATAGCCATTTTTTAGTAAGGTAGGCAGTTAAACCAATACTTAGCCATACAGGGCTAAATAGTTTTTAATAATGTTTATTCAAGCTTTGTCTCACTCTATTCATTCCACAGCGATTTTCCTATGACTTCCCAAGCTATAAACTCTCAAACTTTAACCTTTCAAGACTTGATCTTAACGCTACAAAATTACTGGGCTTCCAAGGGCTGCGTAGTCTTGCAGCCTTATGACATGGAGGTCGGTGCAGGTACTTTTCATACCGCAACCTTCTTGCGCTCTTTAGGTCCTGAGCGCTGGAACGCCGCTTATGTACAGCCTTCACGCCGTCCAACAGATGGGCGCTATGGTGATAATCCGAATCGCTTGCAGCATTATTATCAGTTTCAAGTGGTGCTCAAGCCTAATCCGCCTAATATTCAAGAGCTGTATTTGGACTCATTGAGGGCGATCGGCATTGATCCGCTGATACATGATATACGGTTTGTAGAAGACAACTGGGAGTCGCCAACGCTTGGTGCGTGGGGACTGGGTTGGGAGATCTGGCTCAACGGTATGGAAGTCACCCAGTTTACGTATTTCCAGCAAGTCGGTGGTATTGAGTGCTTCCCAGTAACGGGTGAGATTACTTATGGTCTTGAGCGCTTGGCAATGTATGTGCAAGGCGTCGATAGCGTTTATGATCTAGTCTGGGCGGATGGTGAATTTGGGCGAGTCACTTATGGCGATGTGTTTCATCAAAATGAAGTTGAGCAGTCAACCTATAACTTTGAACACGCTGATGTACCGAAGATGAGCGAGTTTTTTGACTTTTATGAGCAGCAAGCCGATAAGCTAGTGGCTGAGGGTTTACCACTGCCTGCTTATGAGATGGTGCTAAAAGCCTCACATGCCTTTAATTTATTGGACGCGCGTGGCGCGATTTCAGTTACCGAACGTCAGCGTTTTATTCTGCGAGTACGTACACTAGCGCGTAAAGTCGCATTAGGCTATGTCGAGGCGCGCGCTAAGCTTGGCTTCCCACTAGCCGATGATGAACATCGCCAAGCCGCTTTGGATAAGTACTTGCCAAAAGCTGATGAGCAAGCTGATAAACAAAATAATGATAACAAACCTGCCAAAAACAACAACGATAAATAGGAGCATCCCATGAGTACGATTTTGTTTGAGTTGGGGTGTGAAGAGCTGCCGCCAAAAAGTCTAAAACCCCTACGTGATGCGCTACAAACCAGCGTTACGGATCAGTTAAAAAATGCTGACATTAGCTTCGAGAGCATCAGAGCCTTTGCCGCGCCGCGTCGCTTGGCACTACAAATTCAAGGTATCAGTGAAAAGCAGCCTGATCGTAGCGAGCAAAAGCGTGGACCTGCGATAAAAGCGGCATTTGACGCGGAGGGTAATCCAAGCCGCGCCGCCATTGGTTTCGCCAAGGGTTTAGGTATTGATCCAAGTGAGCTTATCACTATCAACACGGATAAAGGCGATTACGTCGGCTACGAGCAAACCATTCACGGGCAAGCGGTCACTGAGCTACTACCACAGATACTACAAACCGCACTAGATAATCTGCCGATTGCCAAGCGTATGCGTTCGGGCAGCTCAAGAGAGGAGTTCGTGCGTCCCGTACAGTGGGCGGTCTTGATGCAAGATGACCAGCTCGTTGAGGCGACGATTCAAGGTCAGCAAACAGGCACTCAGACGCGCGGTCATCGCTTTCATAGTCCCGATTATCACGCTATTGACCATGCCGATAATTACGAGTCGCTGCTGCAAAGCTTAAAAGTTATTGCGAATTTTGATAAGCGTAGAACGCTGATTAATAATCAAGTAAAAACTTTAGCCGATCAGGTGAATGCAAAGGCAATCGTGCCACAAGGGTTGCTCGATGAAGTGACCGCGCTAGTTGATTTCCCTATTGCATTGCGCGCAAGTTTTGAGCCGCGGTTTTTGCAAGTGCCACAAGAGGCACTAATCTCAACCATGCAAGCCGATCAAAAGTATTTTTGCTTGACCGACAAACAAGGCAAGCTGCTACCGTACTTTATATTTATAACTAATATCGAATCCAAAGACCCCAACCAAATTGTTGAAGGTAATGAGAAAGTCGTCCGTCCTCGTTTAGCTGATGCAGAGTTTTTCTTCCTGCAAGATCAAAAACAGCCTTTATTTGCATTAACTGAGAGCCTCAAGACACGAGTATTTCAAGATAAGTTAGGCACTATCTGGCAAAAGTCCGAGCGTATTGCCAAGCTAGCTGCTTTTATCGCGACCCTCATGCTAGAGCAAGGTGTGCAGATCGATATCGATGAGACCGTACGCGCAGCTATACTGTCCAAGGCTGACTTAGCAAGCTCGCTAGTCGGTGAATATCCTGAGTTGCAAGGGATTGCAGGTACTTATTATGCCCGCTTAAATAATGAGCCTGAAGCCGTTGCTGCCAGCTTGCAAGAGCAGTATCTGCCCAAGTTCAGTGGTGATGTGCTACCACAAACGCCAATTGGTATCTGTCTGGCACTGGCAGACCGTTTGGACACGCTAGTAGGTATTTTTGCTATCGACCAAGCGCCAACAGGCTCAAAAGATCCGTTTAGTTTACGTCGCTCAGCCATTGGTATTCTACGTATTTTAATAGAGAAGCAGCTGCCCATTAACTTAGTAGCGCTCGTTGAGCAGGCGATTAAGAATTACTCTAGCGCTGATAATGATGCCACTATCAAGATGGGTGATACCTTTACTCAAGTCATCACCTTTTTGAATTCACGCTATCGGGCGATGTACACTGAGCAGGGTGTCAGTGTCGATACTATTCAGGCAGTACAAGCGATTAATCCGCACATGCCGCTAGATTTTGATCAACGTATTCGCGCGGTGCAAGCCTTTAGTGAATTGCCGCAAGCCTCTAAGCTGGCCGACTCTAATAAGCGTGTGGCTAATATTTTGGCTAAGTCTGAGGCGCAAGTGGCTGATAATATCGATGAGTCGCTATTGTCTGAGCCTGCCGAGCAACAGCTGTATCGTGCAGTGAACCAAGCACAGGCAGCATTAGCGCCTTTACTTAAAGAGGCTGATTACACCCAAATCTTGCAAAAGCTTGCGAGTCTAGATGAGCCACTGACGCAATTCTTTGATGATGTGATGGTGAATAGTGAAGATGCTGCACTCAAAGGCAATCGCTTAGCACTGCTCAAACAAGTACGTGCATTATTCTTAACTGTGGCTGATATTAGTGAGCTACAATTATAAATAATACCAAAACCAAAGAGTACGATTGACATTGTTAAACTTGCTAAGTCTACTAGATGTATTACTTGCACAAGTTTGCCGCGCCACTCTAATTTTTGGGAATGGTATAAGCTAGCTACACTCACTGACTCTGATAGCTCACATTGCAGAGCATAAAAAATGGCGCTGCTACTTATCATCAAGGCCGCGCCGTTTTTTATAGCAAATGGTTTTATTTGAGCTAATAATTGTGCTGATAGGTCAATTTACAGTAAACTTTAAGCTATGGTCATAATCGTTAACAGGTATTCAAAGGAGCATTGCCGTGTTTGCTGTTGTTATTATAATTATCATAGTCTGGATCTGCATGTGGCTCTTTTATAAAGTCATGTACCCGCGTGCGCCTAAGAGTATGATGCCGCAAAAAGGCGATGTGACAGAGCCGCGTCATTGCGACTTTTGTGGTCACAGCTTAGCCGAATATCGCGGAGTACTAGAGACCAATGCTATAGTACCTGAGTCTACTATCATTGACGCGGATACTAATGATAGGGCAGATAATACGCTGTTTTTCTGCAATTATGAGCATCAAGCCGCCTTTCATGCCGGTAGGAGCTATCAGCCCTAAGCGCATTATTCACTGGAGAGCACTTTAAGCTTAGCAAATACTATTTATAATATAGACTGAGCGTCCGCTATTACTTTATTTAATAAAGCTTCGGTTTGATCAGAATCTTGCTTACGTGTGACATCCATTTTATTATTGGCATGAATCTTTTCATATAAGTTTAAGCACGCTAATACCAATAGATTTTCTTGCTTTAGATTTGGCGATTCTCGCTTGATATTGACCGTAAAGTCGTTGATATAGTAGACAGCTTCTCGTAATTCGCTCTCCTCATTGACAGGGCAGAAGACGCTATAATTGACTCCAGCGATGGCGATATCGACCTTTTTCATTGCCGCTTCAGGCTTTGCTGCTGTTTTAGAAGTGGCACTGCTATTAGCTTTGTTAGCTGTGCTTTTACTGGCTGAAGCACTAGCATCAGTAGCCGAGCTTGTAGTGGACGCTGACTTATTAGCATTATCTGTTTTTGGCTCATTAGCCTTAGTTTGATCTGATGCCACAGTTTTTGTCGGCGGCATTTTTTTATCGTCAAAAGTATTATCAGTCATAAAAAATCCTACAGTGTTTTAAAATATAATGAGAATAAAGTTAATTCAGTAGTTGTTAATCTAAGCTTAACTCTCCATCTGATCGATACGAGTTAGACGCTGGAGCACCACTTGAGTACGTTCAGCTGCTAGCTGGTTTTTTTCTTGCAAGTCATGATTTTGCTGCTGTAGCTCACCATTTTGTTGAGCAAGCGACTCATTTTGCTGTTGCAAATCTTTATTTTTTTGCTGCAAATCAGCCAATTGAGTGTGCAGCTTGTCTTGCTCTTCACCTATCATATGATGAGCTTCAGCTAGGCTTTGATAGCGATTATCCAGATCATTGAGTTGTTTTTTACTGGCATCACGTTCAGCAAAGCTAGTATCAAGCTTAGCCTTTAGCGCGGATAGCTCTTTTGGATCAGTATTAGGCTTTTGTTTGAGGGTATTTAGCTCATCACTGACCAGCTGATACTGCTTTTTGATATCGAGTACCATTTTTTCTAAGACTTTTAGGTGTTCATACATAGTCAGTTTCTATCCTTAACCAGTAGGGTGTGAATGAATTTATAGTTATCCGTTTAATAATGCCATAGGTGACCGCATAATAGCTATATCAACACCGTAATTCATCAACAAACTCACAGCCCTCTATATTGCCAATAATACTTTATATAGCAGATAGCTTATTTGTTATAAGTGTTTTTTGGCGACTTTTAGTAGTCACTATTGGGTAATTAATAATAATTAGGATAATTTTATGAATGATAACATTTCAGGCTGGAATACTTGGTTAACAGTCTTTGAAGAGTGGACGGATGTGAGCATCAGTGAGTTGCATGGACTGATGACAGGCCTTATGACGGCTTGTGATGCGCCAGATAGTGAAGGCTGGGCGAGAGTACTTGAGGAGCTAAGCTTTGCGCCGCTGCCAGAGCCTGCCTTGACGCTATTGACGGAAGAGGCTGAGGACACCGTATTTCAGCTTAAAGATAAAGACGATGCTTATGCCTTTACGCCCTTAGTTCCTGATGATGAACATGATTTATACGAGCGCGTAATGGCACTGAAACAGTGGGCGAATGGTTTTATGACCGGCTTTGGCATTACCGATTGTCGTTTGACGGCTGAAGAGAATGAAATGCTGACTGATTTGGCAAAGATTGGCGCTATTAGACTAGAAGATGAAGAAGATTTTGAGGGTGGCGAGGAGTCCTACCTGCATATTTATGAGTTCGCGCGTATGGTTCCTGTCAGCTTTGCTACCCGCACCCGCAAACCTGTAAAAGATATCGCGTTGATTGCAGGCCTAGCCATCGATGCCAAAACGGCCAAAGAGCAGCAAGCAGAAAGTCAAGTCGCTAATGGTAAGCCAAATAATAAGTCAAAATCTATACCACCTGTGTTAGATGTGATGAATCAGAATAATCCGTCTTAATATTGGCTATTACAGTATGGACGTAGATAATCATAAGTGGGAGTATAAAATGCTAAACGATAAGGATAAAAAGCATTTGCAGCGCTGTATTGAGCTGGCAGAGGAAGCTTTAGCAGCAGGCGATGAGCCTTTTGGTAGCGTACTGGTGGACGCTGATGGCACAGTGATGAATGAGGATCGTAATCGTGCTAATACGGTCGATGCCACTTATCATCCAGAGATTGCGGTGGCGCGCTGGGCGGCGCAAAATATGACTGCCGATGCTCGTACGCAAGCGACGGTTTATACCTCAGGTGAGCACTGTGCGATGTGCTCGGCGGCGCATGCTTGGGCAGGTCTTGGACGTATCGTCTATATCAGCTCCTCTAAGCAGTTAGGCGAGTGGATGGCGGAGATTGGCGCAACATCGAGCTCACCAATTAGTAGTTTATCTATCCAAGAAGTTGCACCTAATATACCAGTTGAAGGGCCGGTTGCAGGCTTAGATGAACAAGTTAAAGCGTTGCAAATACGCGCTCAAAAGCGAAATTAGTGAGTCTAAGCACTACTTATGTTTGTTAGATTTGATAAGTTAAAAGGGACGTCCAATGGCTGTAACAACTAGTAAAATTGAAGAAAACCTATGCAATGATATGAAAAATTATCCTCAAAACAGTATCGACTGGCTGACGCGTTTGATTGGCTTTGACACCGTGAGTCGTCATTCAAATCTAGCCTTGATTAAAGATGTGCAGGCTTATTGTGAGCAGTTAGGCTTAGCAGTCGATTTAACTTTTAATGCAGCGCAAGATAAAGCCAATCTATTCGTCACCGTACCAGCAGGTAAAAATGCCGATGTGGTAAATGGCGGGCTGGTGCTATCGGGTCATACCGATGTCGTACCTGTCGATGGGCAAGATTGGAGCTCTGATCCGTTTACCGCTACTATTCGTGGTGACAAGCTTTATGGGCGCGGATCATGCGACATGAAAGGCTTTATCGCTTGTGCATTAATGCTATTACCTCAAGCTGTTGAGCTGTCTAAGGCTGGTAAGTTAAAACGTCCTATTCATTTGGCTTTATCATTTGATGAAGAGGTAGGCTGCCTGGGCGCGCCACTCATCTTGGCTGATTTGGCTGCGCGTGGTATCCAGCCTGATTACTGTATCGTGGGCGAGCCAACTTTGATGACAATGGTGGTGGCGCATAAAGGCATTGCGGTATATCGTTGTCGCGTCCATGGCAAGTCTGCTCATTCATCATTGACTACTCAAGGCGTCAATGCCATAAGTTATGCTAGCAAAATGATCGGCTTTGTCGATGATTTGGCTGAGCAATTAAGCCATCGTGATGATAGCGATGCGCTGTTTGATGTGCCGTACTCGACGCTATCAGTCGGTACAATACAAGGCGGCACGGCAACTAATATTGTCCCGAATCTATGCGAGTTTACCTTTGATTATCGTAATCTGCCGCATATGACGCAAGACGATATATTGACGCCTATTCAAAGTAGAATCGCTGAGCTGAACGCACAGATGCAAGCGCGCTCGGCCGATACAGGTATTGAGCTACAGCATCTAGAGAGCGTGCCTGCCATGACTGATAATACCAATGATGAGCTGCAAAAATTGATAGCTGCATTGGTTGACGATGACAAGCGTCATAAAGTCGCTTATGCCACTGAGGGCGGGCAGTTTACTGATGCAGGTATTCCAACGATCATCTGCGGTCCAGGTAGTATTGAGCAAGCCCATAAAGCCGATGAGTATGTTGCGCTTAGTGAGCTTGAGCGCTGCGATGTTTTCCTGCAACGTTTGCTAGAGAGTTGTATAGTTGATTGATTTGTACTTTGGAATCGGTGTGTTACGCTTGAGCTAACCCACCCTACGGCAAGTGTTTTAGATAGAGTTATTGCTGTGAAATACACCGTCATTATGGCGGTGTTTACTTTTTTATATTTGTAGTATTTTTAATTAATAAACTAGGGGTTCGTCGATGTCTTGGCATCTATTTGCAGTATTCTTCGCTAGCACATTTTTTATATCGGCAACGCCAGGTCCTAATATGCTGTTGGCGTTTCAATATGGCATGAATTATGGGGTAAAACGTACAGTATGGACGCTAGCAGGGCTGAGCCTTGGACTGTTTATGCTGCTTTTATCCACGCTACTAGGACTGGATGTTATCAGTCGCCAACAGCCTTGGGCTTTAGAGGTTATCAAGACAATCGGTGCGATATACCTTATTTATTTAGGGATAAGCTCATGGCGTGATAGTGGTGATAGTAGTTTGATGGATGATGCTCGCGAGATGAGTGCAGAGGTCGCTGCGGATTATTTTGACCAAGCAAAAGGTAGTACTATCTACAGCCCTCAGTCGCACCCTAAACCCCGTAGTTTATCCAGCGCGGCGACTAAATCTAGCCCTAGCAATAGGGTTTTGTTTCGTACGGGCGTTTGGGTATCACTGTCTAATCCAAAGGCTATTTTATTCTTTGCTGCTTTTTTTCCTAAGTTTATTAATTTTAGCGCGCCGCTTTGGCCGCAATATATATTGCTCACTATCGGGCTATTCTTAAGCGAAACCATTTGGCAAATTATCTATACCCTTGGTGGCAAAAAGCTGGCGGGTTGGCTCGATATTGGCAATCGTTTAGCTTGGCTCAATAGAATGTGTGGTGTCATTTTTATGCTAATTGCAGCGGCATTATTATTCGAAGTGATTAGTCATTTTATAAGTTAATAATAAATAGTTGAACATTGATTTTATGAACATGCATAAAATTTGAGGTAGTTTTAAGTGTATAATATGAATTTAAAAATATATTATATATTTATGAGATAGTTAAAAATAAATATTGACTTTAATTTTTAAAGCGTTATTATTATTCGACAAGATTATAGTGCTTTGCTATAACACATCTTATCTAATCTGCTAGGGTCAACCTTTGACCATTAGCCATAACTGACGGAGGAATCACTATGTCCCATTCCAATAATACGATGTTTTTAAAGATTGAATGTACTAAGAAAATGACAGCAGTAATGACTTCCAGAGGTTTGGCTACCCTTAGCTATCTATTCTAAGCACTCTCTATAAAGTTAACTGCACAGTAGACTCGCTTTACTCAATAGTAGTAAGCACTCTCTTAAATACGGTATTGAGTATTATCGACAGCCTATTTTGTTGTGTCGTAATTACTCAGTCATATGAAATAGCGTCATCTCCTTAGTTATTCTATTCTTTGAAACTCATCAAAATAATTTATATTTTTATTGATGCCATTCATTTGGTTTAAATAAAGATAACGGTATTTTATTGTCTAAAATTTATTAAAAATAAAAATTCTTATTAAATTAGGACAGAGAAGTTATGTCTTTATTCTAATAAAAGATAATCAAATAAAAATAACAACGAAAAATGGAATATTACTGAATGAGTATTCAATTAGTATTAAATAAAAGCGGTAAACACGGCGTCCCTGTCAAAATTTATACCACGGATGTCGAGCAAGGCGCTTTACAGCAATTGCGCAATTTAGCGCAGCTGGAGTTTGTGCATTCCCACATCGCAGTAATGCCCGATGTGCATGTCGGTAAAGGTGCGACGGTCGGTAGCGTGATTCCGACCAAATCTGCCATTATCCCAGCAGCCGTTGGGGTCGATATTGGCTGCGGTATGAATGCAGTGCGCCTGTCACTGACGGCAAGTGACTTAACTGATAGCTTAAAAACAGTACGCTTGGCGGTTGAGCAGCAAGTGCCTGTCGGTTTTAATATGCATAAGCAAATTCAAGCTAAGCACTCAACGCTTGACCCGCTTGCGAAACGCCTCAAGCCTATCACTGACAAGCATCCAGGTTTGCTCAAGATGCTCCGAGGGTTTGAGCGCACGTGGGCCAAGCAAATCGGCACACTAGGCGGTGGTAATCACTTTATCGAGTTGTGTTTAGATGAGAACAACGATGTCTGGGTCATGCTACATTCTGGTAGTCGCGGCATCGGTAATTGCATCGGACAGTACTTTATTAACCTTGCCAAAAAAGAGCGTCAATCGCGCTTTGGTCATGTGCCTGATCGTGATCTGTCTTACTTTGCTGCAGGCTCGAACAGTTTTGACGATTACCTCGAAGCGGTCGAGTGGGCGCAAGATTACGCACTAGAAAACCGCCGCGAGATGATGCGTTTGGTCATTAAGGCTTTGCAGTCACCACAAGTCGGTTTGCCTAGGTTTCAATTAACCAAAGAGGCGATTAATTGCCATCATAACTATGTCAATGAAGAAGTGCACTTTGGTGAGCAAGTCTATGTCACGCGCAAAGGCGCAATCAGCGCTTATGCAGGCGAGTTAGGGATTATCCCCGGCTCAATGGGCGCCAAGTCGTTTATCGTGCGTGGACTTGGTGATAGTGAATCGTTCTGTTCTTGCTCCCATGGGGCAGGGCGCAAGATGAGCCGAGGCAAGGCGATGCGTGCCTTTACCATCGATGAATTAAAGGCGCAAACTGATGGCGTTGAATGTCGTAAAGACAAAGGCGTCATCGATGAAATACCTAGCGCGTACAAGGATATCGACGAGGTTATGGCCAATCAAAGTGACTTGGTGGAAGTGGTGCATACACTAAAGCAAGTGATGTGTATCAAAGGTTAATAGCATTTCAAATTGTGTTCTGAGCTTTGTTATTCAGTTAAAGCAAAGCTCTTCACATATAAAGACTTAGGAGAAATTTATGAATTATCCATACGTGAATAAAAATGGTAAGAGAACTGATTAAAAATAGAAAATTAGGATAAAAAAATGAGCTTAGAACAAACTCTAAAAAAAGCCAAACAAATTGAGCGCCAGTTAGAACAGAAAAATGATGCCGATAATAATGCAAGTCAGCAAACGTTGGGCGCTGTCAAACCACGCAATTATTTGGCGCTAGATCCGTTGTTAAGAAAAGGCGGTATTCACGAAAAAGAGGATATCAATATCGTCCGCAAAAAACGCCGTCGCGAGACTAAGCAGCGATTGCGTCAAACGGATTGGTTATCAGAGTAATGATAACTAATTTTAATATTTACCGAAAAAGCCGTTCACTATCTAATAGCGAACGGCTTTCTTTATTACCTTAAATTTCTTCTAAAGTTTTAAGCCAACACCTCAACCAATTCACCCTTAACCATATGCGGACTGACAAAATCAGTCACGCGTACGCTGACGATTTTACCCAGTAGCTCATCCATTCTACTTTCATCATACGGGAACATCACCGTACGGGTATTATCTGCCGTACCGATTAAGCAATCAGGATGGCGATTGGCGACTTGCTCGACGAGTACGCGGGTCGTAGTGCCAACCATCTCATGCGACTTGGCGAGTGTCGAGTCGATGATTACCTTTTGAAATTCTGCCAAGCGCGCTTTTTTGGTGGTGAAACTGACATCATCAGGCAATTCTGCCGCTGGCGTGCCGGGACGCTTGGAGTAAATAAAGCTATAAGAATGATCGAAGTTTAAATCTTTTGCTAAATTAAGCGTATCCTGAAAGTCTTGATCGGTCTCACCAGGGAAACCAATAATAAAGTCACTGGACAGATGAATATCAGGGCGCACCGCTTTGAGTTTTTCGATTTGAGTGGTGTAGACATCGATAGTATGGTTACGTTTCATCGCCGCAAGTATCGCGTTCGAGCCACTTTGTACAGGTAGATGCAAGTGCGAGACTAGCTCTGGGAGCTGCGCATAAGCATCGATAATATCATCGGTAAATTCTAATGGATGGCTAGTAGTATAGCGGATACGCTCAACGCCATCGACATGCGAGACATAATGCAATAGCTCAGCAAAATGACAAATGCTACCGTCGTCCTTTTCGCCGCGATAGCCGTTGACGTTTTGACCTAATAGATTAATCTCACGTACGCCCTGCATGGCAAGACTATCGATCTCAGCCAACACATCATCGAGTGGACGTGATAATTCTTCACCGCGTGTATAAGGCACGACGCAAAATGAGCAATACTTTGAGCAGCCCTCCATAATGGAGACAAAGGCTTTGAAACCATCAACTTTTGGCTCAGGCAAAAAGTCAAACTTCTCAATACTAGGAAAGGAGATATCCATCGTACCGATACGATTCTTGGGCGCAATGTCTTTTTGCTCATTAGATTGGTCGTACAACTCTGGCAGGCGATGCAAAGTTTGCGGACCAAAAACCATATCGACATAAGGCGCGCGTTTTTGAATGTTATCGCCTTCTTGCGAGGCCACGCAGCCACCAACACCGATGACTAAATCAGGGCGTTTTTCTTTCAATTTACGCCAGCGTCCAAGCTCAGAAAACACCTTTTCCTGAGCTTTTTCGCGGATTGAGCAGGTATTCATCAAGAGTACGTCAGCTTCATCGATATTATGAGTGACCTGCATACCGTGCGAATCGCCAAGCACGTCGAGCATTTTATCAGAATCATAGACGTTCATCTGACAGCCTTGCGTGGCGATAAAAACTTTTTTGCTGGTTGGCGCTGTCGCTGAAGCTGGTTCTGATATTTCCATGAAAGAGGGCGCTACGACTGTAGAGACAGCAGGTGCGGTATCTGCATTATCATTGGTGCGCGGATTAAATACAGTAACACTCATAAAGAAGATCCATGATTAATAAACAAATATAGCGGCAACAGGCCATTAATGGTGACGCATTTTATCATAATTGGCTGATAAAGTGAAAAAGAAGCTTAGACTGACAGCGACAATCATGATAAATTAATTACAATAGTATCAATTGCTTATCTAACTGTTAATCTCATTAAAAGTTAAAACAATCATAACGCTTCAAAACCATTGCTTTGTTTTGACTGTTAGTAATTGTCACAACACTATCGCTATGAATAGCACGATTTATCTAAGTGTTGTCAGTCCTATCACGGTTGTGTTGCTCGCCACTGTCCTCTTTATTGATGAAAGGTAAAGGGGATAGTGGTAAGTGAAATTAATATAGTATGATAAGCGCCTGAGCAGCTTATAAATTTTATAGCGCTATCTATATTAAGTTATCTATACCGAATCATTGATCATTATATATTATAAAGAGAGTCCGTATGCCAAAGCAGCACCAGCCTAATACTTTGCAAAAAAGTGACACGTTCACTAAGCGTTTTGATAAGCGTTTTAATGCCAGTACTTTAAGAGTGAGTGCGTTGAGCTTAGCTACGGCAATGAGTGCGCTTGGGTTATCGCAAGTGGCTTGTGCGGAGCTGACATGGGGCGATAATGAGAGCTATCAAGGAGAGACTGGCTATCAGTCAGGCAATAGCTATAACCAAGACAGTAGTGTCAGCGCCTTTAATGCCGCTGCCCAAGCGGAAAATCGCGGTGATACTAGTGCGCTTTATGGTTATGAGCAGCAGATGAGCGGTGGTTTGTTTGCGATGTATCCAACATATTGGCGCATGAATTTGGATATAGGCTCTCAAAGCGCTGCTAGCGTTTCACAGTTTGTCCGTCAATACCCTAATACCGTTATGGCAGAAAAGCTAGCCGCTGACTTTGCCGAGACCAAAGCGGCTTCAGGCGATTATGCAGCGGTACGTCAAGTGGCAAACCTGATTACCAATGCTGATGCTAGTGAGCGCTGTGCGATTGCCCTCGGGTTCAATAATGGTGGCGATACTATGCGTGCTATGGCGGCCAAATCTGACGTTTGGCTCAAAACGCTTAAGCAACCTGCATTATGCGAGCAGCTAGCGAGCGAGATGAATAATAATGCGCTTATTAGCAATCAAGATCGCGTGGCACGTCTCAAGCGTATGCTACGTAAAGGCAAAACGGGCGATATAATGTCGTTGTCTTCACGTCTAGGGGTTTCAATTCCTTATTCAGCGCTTAGCGAAATTCAGCTAAGTCCGACCTCGTTTTTTAGTCGTTTTGGTATGCAGCCTAATAGCCAGATGAATCAATACTTGTATTTGTACGCGATGGGGCGTTTGGCAGATAAGTCTTATCGTGAGGCTGCTATACAGCTGGACTTTGATGTTAAACAAGACAACCAGCGCGCTACGCGTTTACTAGATGATGACACACGCCGCTATGCCTATCGTATTCTTGGTGTAGAGCGCATGGGTCACAATACTGATGATGGTTTCAATAGCGAGGCGGTAGACTGGTTCCGTAATAGCTTAGACGCTGACTTTAATTTTGAAGAAGCCGAAGATTACGCGATGGCAGCCATTCGCTTTAGCCGCTGGGATGATGTGGCCCAAGCGATCGCTAGGATGGATGCTGAGACCCAAAAGGATAATCAATGGCAGTATTGGCTAGCGCGCGCTTACGAGCAATCAGGTGATAATAACAAAAAGAGCACTGCTAAGAGAATGTATCAAAACTTAGCTAAGAGTAATGAATACTACGGCTTGATGGCAAAAGACAAAGTCGGTCAGCGTTTTGATGTCAGTAGCTTGGGAGGTAGTAATCTACCGAATGTCAGCGGTGCTGATCGCAATCGCGCCATGCAAGACCCCAACTTTGCTCGCGCCTTTGCCTTGTATAATGGTGATGCCAGCCGTGCCTATGCCAATCGCGAATGGAACTGGGCAGTAAAAGTTGCGCGTGATAATCGTGATGACAATTTGATTATTGCCGCCGCCTTGCAAGCTCATGATATGGGCTGGCTAGATCGTGCGGTTTATGCCGCAGATAACACTGATAGAGCGAGCAGCTTGGCGCTATCGCATCCGATGCCGCACCAATCGCAAGTAGTGCGTTATAGCCAGTCAGCCGGTATTGATCCTGCGTGGGCCTACGGCATTATGCGCCAAGAGAGCCGTTTTGTGACTAATGCCCGCTCAGGTGTTGGGGCTAGTGGCTTGATGCAGATTATGCCCGATACGGCAAAATACATCGCTCGTAAGCTTGGTGAATCCTATAGCTCAAGTAATGCTAATAGCGGTGATACCAATATTCGTTACGGCACGTGGTATATGAGCGATATCTTGGCCAAGCTCAATTATCAGCCAGTATTAGCAACAGCAGGGTATAACGCAGGCCCTAATAAGGCCAAACGCTGGCAGCCCGTTTATGGCACGCTAGATGCTGACCAATATGTTGAGTCAATCGCCTATCCTGAGACTCGTAATTATGTCAAGCATGTGATGGAAAACGCCACTGTCTATAGTAGCTTGTTAGGTCGTCCTCAGCCTATCACTCAGCGTATGGGTACTATTCCAGCCGCTTTTTAACTTAGTCAGTATGATATTAAGATCTAACAAAGCCATTAGCGATTATTTGCTAATGGCTTTGTTGTGATGGGCTAAGCTTATAAAGATATTTAGTCGTTATTTGTTAGTAAGCTTACGATTTTGCTATATATAAAAAAAAGCGTTTTGTTAACATGATAATAGTAACTATGCTTATTCCAAGTATTGCTACATAAGACTATTGCCATTGTTTAATAACCTTTGACCGTTTTATTACTTATGACAAATAAATATCCAAAATTGCCGACGTTGCCAAAGTGTAGAGCAGCGCTGAGATATATAGCCACTGATCGTCAGCTGGTTAGACAAGCGTGTCTGTGCTTTACTAAAAAACCTCGATGCTTACAGCAACAGTATTCAGCATTTCATACAGCAAGTCGGATAGTCAGTCTATTATCTATATCTGCATTTATGGCGATGCCAGCACAGGCTGCTAGCGTGGCTAAGTCGGGTCAGCGCGTTCTGATGATTGAGATGACCCCTGCGCTATGTAAGCTGCAACCGACGCGTGCGCGTATGCGTCAATGTCTAGAGGGTTATTCACTGACAGTGTCAGGTCTGAATTTGGGTTATGGCACTCGCTGTGGGCGGGGTAGTGAACCTGATTTGACGCCATTACAATTAAAAGTGGTCAATCGTATCATGCCAGATAATGCCGTGCGCAGCCAAGCATGGCAACGCTATGGCGCTTGTAGCCCGTTTAGTGCTAACAGCTATTTCCGTCAAATTGTAAGCCTTGCAGGTGATTTAAAGCTCCCTAGTGAGCTCAATACTGGTAACAGCTATACAGTGTCTAAATCTCGTTTTATCGGACAGATGACTCGCCTTAATAGTGGAATGTCATCATCAAGTATCGATTTGATTTGCCAAGATGGCAATCGTCGCCAGCCTATATTGACTGATGTCCATATTTGCTATGAGGGCAGCCAGTTTAGTAGTTGTAGTCAACCCGTAAATAATTGCGGTAGCAACTTTATAATCTCAGGTGGCAAGTAGCGCTCGGTAATATATTTCACTACTTTTAATAGTTAACAATTAAAATGTAACAATATCATCTGTATTAAGCCCCATGATGTCCCTAGACGATGCAGCATTTGAGGTGCTACACTAGCTGCGATTTGCAATTGATGTTATGTAAATTAGCCCATCAAAGGGTGGTCAAGAGTTGTCATCCAAAATCATTGTGAGAAATTTTGATTTAGAGAATGGCTATTTAAAAGCGTTGCTATTTAAAAAGATATCTAATAATCAATTAGGGAGTATTTTATGAAACAGCCTATACGTGTTGCCGTGACCGGTGCCGCTGGTAATATCAGTTATGCAATGTTATTCCGTATTGCCTCAGGTGAGATGCTAGGTAAAGATCAGCCAGTTATTTTAAATTTGCTTGAAATTACCCCAGCACTTGACGCCCTAAAGGGTGTGGTTATGGAACTACAAGACTGTGCATTCCCTTTATTGACAGATATTGTTCAGACTGATGATGCTAAAGTTGCGTTTAAAGATGTCGAATATGCTTTATTAGTAGGCTCACGTCCACGTGGCCCAGGTATGGAGCGTAAAGACTTATTAGAAGCCAACGCGGCGATTTTCTCAGCACAAGGCAAAGCCTTGAATGACGTTGCAAGCCGTGATGTAAAAGTGTTAGTTGTAGGTAATCCTGCAAACACCAATGCGGTTATTGCTCAGCGTAACGCACCAGATTTGGATCCACGTAACTTTACGGCAATGACTCGTTTAGATCATAACCGCGGTATAGCGCAGTTAGCTGAAAAGACTGAAAGCACCGTTAATGATGTGAAAAAGATGATCATCTGGGGCAACCATTCATCGACTCAGTATCCTGACCTAACCGCTTGTACAGTCAACGGTAAGCCTGCGTTAGATTTAGTAGATCGTGATTGGTACGAAAACACTTATATCCCAGAAGTACAAAAACGTGGTGCGGCAATCATTAAAGCACGTGGCGCCTCATCTGCAGCTTCTGCTGCTAACGCTGCTATTGCACATGTACGTACGTGGGTAATGGGTACTGAAGGCGATGATTGGGTATCTATGGGTGTCTACTCAAACGGCGAATACGGTATCGCTAAAGGCTTGATCTACTCATTCCCTTGTACTTGTAGTAATGGTGATTGGTCTATCGTTGAAGGCGTTGATGTAACTTCTGACTTCTCAAAAGAGAAGATGGCAGCTACAGAGCAAGAGCTTAGCGAAGAGCGTGATGCTGTATCGCATTTGCTGCCATAAGCTGATTATTGTATAGCGTATGAAAAAAGCCTTACTAGTTATAGTAGGGCTTTTTTTGTGCTATAAATTATTATTACCATTGCAGTATAAAACCTGTTGTTAACACAATTAATAACGATGGATAACAGCATTTAAAAGTCAGCTTGCTACACTGAGTAAGTATTTAAGCATTGAGGTTTATTTGTAAAGATTAAAATTTAAACGATAAAGTTAATAACAACATTAAGGAGAGACACTATGTTAGGTGAGCCGAATTATAGTATTAATGATTTATTTGCGCAGCTAGGATTAGATAGCTCAGATGAAGCTATTGATAATTTTATTGAAGCAAACAAATTATCTGCGGACGAAGAATTAGTCAATGCCAAGATTTGGAGTGACAAGCAGCGTATGTTCTTGCAAGAAGAGTGGAAAAGAGATGCAGTATGGGTTGAGATCATTGATGAATTGAATGTACGTATGCATCCGACAGCATAATTGGTTTTAGATTAATTTAACTATATTGAATGCAAGAAACCCATGGCCGCAAATGTCATGGGTTTTTAAGTTTAATCAGTCTTAAGATGATAATCTTAAAATTTCTGATCAAGCTGTTGTTCTCGCCAAGCTAATAGATCCGCCACATCATTATGAATACCTGATTTTAGGGCTTGCAGACCATCATAATGACGTTCACCATGTAAAAAGTGCAAAAAGCGCACTTGTAGGGTTTTGCCATAAAGATCGGCTTGCAGCTGCGGGAAATGCACTTCTAGACGCCATTCATGGGGTTTATCTACCGAAGGTCTAGTGCCAATATTAGCCGTACCAAATAAGCTATGCGCGCGCAAACCTGTAATTCCTTGTTTGCCATCAACTGATAATGAATTAAGCCCATTAGCTATCACTTGACCATCATCATCAAGCGCCACGACATCGACGGCAAAAATACCATGCAGTGCAGGCTTAATGCGTGCCAAATCAATATTAGCAGTCGGAAAGTCCATAGTACGACCAATCTGATCGCCACGTACTACGGCCCCTGTGATCATATAATCACGGCCTAATAGTTGATTGGCTGCTGCTATATCACCCGCTAATAGTAAATCACGGACACGGGTTGAGCTGATTCGCTCAGCACTATTATTCTGATTGTTACTGTGGCTACTATTGTTTACGATATCAGTAACGGTATCTAGATTAGTCACTTGTAAACCATAATCACGCAAAAACTGACTATCACCTGTGCGGTCATGACCAAAGCGAAAGTCATCGCCTAACACTAGCGCTTGCACGTTGAGCTGTAGCGCTAACCTATCAGCAAATTCTTTAGCACTTAAAGCGCGAAACTCACTATCGAAGCTGGCTATTATCAAATTTTCAACGCCATATTCTGCTAGTAGCGCTTGTTTCTCTGCTAAATTGGTCAAGCGAGCAGGCGCTTTTTGTGGTGCAAAAAACTCCCGAGGCTGCGGCTCAAATATCATCACTGCTGAGTTTATCTTTAGCTCATCAGCTAAAGCGTGCACTTGCGCTAGCATCGCTTGATGTCCTAAATGCACCCCATCAAAATTACCGATAGTCAGTACACAAGGCGGCAGAATTTGTATACTGCTGTCTGTTTGCGCCGCGTTCGAGGCGCTAATTAATGGCTCAAGAAAGTAGGTATTCATAAATTGGCAGCTATGCTAAGTGTTTATATAAAAAGTATCTGAATAAAAGCGAATAATAAAATATCGATAAATTGAGTTTTTACGGCTTAGCCATTATAGAGTAAAATAGCGCCAGTAACAGCATTCAGCCGTTTATCATTAGCGACGCTTTGTTAACAGCCAGTCGTTTTTTATACTTTAATTATAATAGCCTCATGACTTATGGTTACTCTCTAATAAAATACTTAAATTACCCAACTAAAAGGATAGTTATGTCCGACACCTTTATCGACGCGGTATCGCTTAATGATCAATTTATAGTTCAGCGTGCAGGCACGGGTGACTTAGCGTCTATCTTAGCAATTTATAATCAAAGCATTGCAGGTAAGCAAGCCACTGCCAATCTAGCAGAGGTCAGCTGTGATGAGCGTGCGGCTTGGTTTAGCGAGCATATCAATAATCCTAAGCGTCCTATCTATGTGGTCAGAGTAGTCAAAGTACTCAAGACTAGTGCTCATCAGCAAAACGGTGATACAGATGACACAGCCCCTATTGTCGCTTGGGGTAGCTTTAGCGATTTATATGCTCGCAGCGCTTATCATATCAGTAGCGAGATCAGTATTTACCTGCACAGCGATTATCAGAGCAAAGGGCTAGGTAGCTTGCTGGCGCGTTGGATGATCATACAAGCACCCAGTTTAGGTATTCGTAATATTACCGCCCTGATTTTTGCTCATAACCAGCCAAGCTTAAGGCTATTTGGCAAGCTTGGGTTTACCCAATGGGGTTATCTACCGCAAGTTTGTGATATGGATGGGTTTATCGCTGATGTGGTGATACTTGGTATCGCTGTGAACGCTAATGCTGCAACAGCTTTAGCGACTTAGCTTATTTTTAGCGGCGATCGCTTAACCTAATATTTTCCATTCTTTGCCCACTTTGCGTAGTTGATACTTTAGAGGTGCTGGCTCACTTTGACCTTTTAGCTTCAGCTCACCAGTAATGGTGGCGCGTATCTTATCGACGCTATACTGAGTATGGGTAATAGTGACACTCTCGACCGTTTGCTGAAAGGCGCTTTGGGTATTAGCAAGCTCTTGTTCAAAATTATCGATATCAACTCTATAGTAATTGACCGCGTCTTTTACCTCACCATAATACAAAGTATCGAGCGCTTGCTTGACGGTGTCTTCTGGCGTTCCAGCCTCAGTAGGATTGGTCACTAAGCTGGGCTGCTTGGCGTTGATAAAGGTCGAGTCGATAGTATTATTATCAATAGCATTGGCATTGGCATTGGCATTGGTATCGACATCTACCGCTTCCTCTTCTACAAGCTTAGCAGAATCAAGGGTTTTATCCTCATCAGCTAGCGTAGCGTTGGGCTCACTAGCCACAGTGTTATTAGTATCGATATCATCAGTATCTACCTTGTCAATAGTAGAGTCAGTATTTATCTCATTGACATCATTATTATTACAGGCGCTCAATAATAGACTGCTACTCACTAGCATAGCAGTCAGTAATTTGGGCAAATATTGCACATTTAAAATATCAGTTCTCATAATAAATCCTAAAATCTTTAGGGCGTGTTGAACATTCACAAGAAGGCACTGCTGATAGCTAAAATGGTTCTAGTCTAGGTAAAAATCGCAGGTAATGCAGATGCCTTGGCTAGATTTTTACAACGAATAGAGCGATTTTAGCATCAGCCTGCAGGGACAGGACTCTTTTTTGCCGCTTCGTCATTAAAAAGATCCGCTTAGAATGACTAAACTAAATATTTTTAATCTAGAATCGCCTAAAAAATAGTCACTGTCAGTGCTACGGTCGAATGTTCAACACTCCCTAATGTAGTAAGCTGGTTTAGCCATGCTTGAGCTGGTGCGGGCGAAATCCACTGGCAAGTAGGACGACAGCATACACCAATGCACCTACCGCGCACATGATCAGTAGCGCAACTAGGCGTTGCCACTGGGCTGAATCCGTTGGAAAGTAAGGAATCATAAAGTACAGAGCCGCGATCATCGCCAGTGTTGAGCCTATAAACTGCGCAAATAGCTTTTTCCAGTGACTACCAAAACGAAAAATATCACGTTTGTGTAAGAAATAATACAGTAATCCAGAGTTTACAAAAGCGGCGCCTGTGGTAGCTAGAGCCAGACCACCATGTAACGGTATCTCAAGCCAATGGAAAATACCGATGAATAGCACACTAAAAATCATATTAGCAAATACTGAAATAATACCTATTTTGACGGGTGTTCTGATATCTTGGCGCGCAAAAAAAGCAGGCGCAAAGACTTTAATCAGCATAAATCCTAAGATGCCACCTGCCATACTACGCAGCGCCAGACCACTCATTTGCGCATCACGTAAGGTAAATTCGCCGCGCATAAACAGCGCTTGCATTAGCACATCCGCTAGCATAAATAATGCAGCTGCAGCAGGCAGTCCGACAATGACAATTAACCGCGCCGCCCAATCGATCGTCCTCTTAAAGTTAGCATCGTCTTTTTGTGCTTCACTTTTGGATAGACTAGGCAAAATAACCGTGCCGATAGCCACGCCAATAAGCCCTAATGGGAGCTCGCTCATACGCTCAGCGGCATATAGCCATGACACTGAGCCACCGATCATGAGCGAGGCAAATATGGTATTCAATAGTAAGTTAATTTGAGTAACTGACACCCCAAAGATAGCAGGTAGCATCAGCTTTAGAATACGACGGACGCCTTCATGCTGAAAGTCAATCTTAGGCATGACTAATAGCTTTTGCTGCGATAGCTGTGGCAGTTGAATGAGTAGTTGCAATAGGCCTGCGATAGCAACAGCGTAGCCGAGCGCCATAATAGGGGTCTCAAACATTGGCGCAAATACTAGTGCCGCCCCGATCATACATAGGTTTAATAGTACAGGGGCAAAGGCCGGTGCTGCAAAGCGGCCATAGCTTTGCAGGATACCACTAGCAAAGGCGGTCATGGAAATAAATAAAAGATAGGGAAAGGTTAGGCGCAGCAGTTCAGCAGTGATAGCGAATTTATCAGGCTGATCGGCAAACCCTGGCGCAAATAAAGTCACCACCCAAGGCGCTAGCAAGATAACTACCACCGTCAGCATCGATAATATCAGCAGCAGCGCCCCTGAGGTACGACTGACCAGAATCTGTACTTCTTGCAGGCTGTATTTTTCTTTGTATTCTGATAATACAGGCACAAAAGCTTGGCTAAACGCACCTTCAGCAAATAGCCTACGCAAAAAGTTAGGAATTTTAAAGGCGACCAAAAACGCATCCATCAGCCCGCCTGCACCGAATACTCCTAGTAAGACGATATCGCGCACTAAACCTAAAATACGCGAAAGCATAGTCATGCTACTGACCACCATTGTTGAACGAAATAATCGACTTTTTGCCATGGGAACCTATTCGCTAATTTGTCTGATAACTGACTGGTGTCAAAAACTGACGGATTATAGCATTTTCACAGCTCTACGTAGCCTAGATAAATGAATGAGCTGTACAAGCAATATAAAAATAGAGTCTAAAGATCTAAGTAGTTTAAGCTAATTGAGCTACCATCGCACGTAGCCGTGCCCAGTCAAAGTGCTCCCCTGGATCGGTTTTACGATTTGGTGCAATATCACTATGGCCCGTCAAGTGCTGGCAAGTTTTAGGATAGGCTTTATATAGTGCTCGAACCACCTCATTAAGCGCTTCATATTGCGAGTCGGTAAAAGCCGTAAAATCCGAACCTTCAAGCTCAATACCAATGCTATAATCATTACAGTTGGGTCGCCCAAGGTAGCTTGACTTGCCAGCATGCCAAGCACGATTATTAAAATTAACAAATTGAGTAATAGTGCCATCACGCTCAATTAGTAAATGCGCGGAAACTTCAGCGCCTTTAATCGTTTGAAAATAAGGATGCGCATCCCAGTCAAGCCGATTGGTAAATAAGGCTTTGACATAATGCAAACCATGGCTATCTGTGGCGCCAAAGTCATCAGGTGGCAAGCTAATATTATGGATAACAATAGTGTCAATAGTGACGCCATCAGGGCGAGTATTGCAATTGGGTGACGGCAACCAGTGAGCTGAAGATAATTGACCGTCGGTGATAGTCATTAAAGCCTTAGATATAGCATTAGACATAAAACTCTCTATTCATTGATTTTTAGAAGCTTAGTTTCTAAAAGCTTGGTTTTTAGAAATAGTATATAAATACTCATAGCATTATTGAAGGCAACAGCGGTATAAAAAGGTTTGCAGCACAATAAAATCTGATCTTATCAAAAACCTGACCTTATTAAAAAAGAGATATTAAGTCATGTCAATAACTCAGAACAGCCCATCGACAATCAAGCTACCAAAAGCTTTTAACGACTACGCACGTTTGCCATTGGCTATAGCGGCTTTATTACTCTCTGCGCAGGCGCAAGCGTTTTTGCCAACGCCAGAATCAGTGGTGACAACTGGCGCTCTATCAGATGAAGCACAGCCGAAAGCTGAGTTAAATCCTACTATGACTGCTGCCAGCGCTATTACGCCAAATTCGCAAGCCATGGATCAGACCAGCAGTAAGATTTTAACCGCTAATGCGGAGCAGCTATTAAACATTTGGCGTAAGCAAGCGCAAGCAGACAATCTAGCTCAGCATACAACATGGCGACGATTATTGTATTTTATTGATGATAAGGGGCTGCTTGCCAAAGATACTAATAAAAGTCTAATTGATAGTAAAGCGTTCTATCTAACAGCTAATGGACAACAAGATTCAGCAGCTGAGCTGGACGCGACTTTGATTGCCTTAGCGCAAGAGTTGACAACGCCTACCATTAATAATAATCGAGTCGCGGCAGATGATTCAGTGCTTTGTCGCTTTCCTGCGCGAGTACAGTGGCTGACGAACCATTTAAAAATAGACGATATCGATCTACAAATCGACTGCCCAAAGCTTGATGCTTGGATGACGGAGCTTGCCCCTCAGCAGCTATCGGTCATGTTTGCCGCAGAGTATTTGGACAACCCAATCTCAGCTTTTGGTCATACGCTATTACGTATTGACTCACCAGCAAGTAGCAAAGATTTTACTCAAATCCATCATGCTTATGCGCTCAATGATACGGTTGATGGTGATAGTTCAGATAATTTTTTGCTGTATGCCATAAAATCGGCCAGTGGCGGTTATGACAATCGGATTGAAATTGACCCATATCCTAAAAAGTTAGCTGAGTATCTACAAGATGATGAGCGCGATACTTGGACCTATCAATTGGCGCTAATGCCTGCCGAGGTGCAACAAATTATGCTGCATGTATGGGAGACTAAGGAGTTAAAAATACCTTACTACTTTGCCACTGATAACTGCGCCTCAGAAATATTGCGCTTGATCGATGTGGTGCGTCCTAATCAGCATCTATTAAGCAAATTGCCTTATGCGGTGATCCCTTCAGATGTGATCAATTTGCTTGAAAAAGAAGCGCTGTTAGGGAACAGTCGTTATACGCCAGCGGATAGTAGCGTACGTCAAGCGCAATTAAATCAAGCTCATCAGGCTGCTAGTGATTATAAAAATCAGCTTGGTTATCGCCGTAAAAATATAGCTGATCTCAAAGCGATAAAATCAGTAAAGTTGAATGCCTCATCTAGTATGTCGGCTGATGGCAAGAGATTATCACCATTGACTATTGCGCCATCTAATAATAATCCGTTGGATCGCCATCCATTACAGCGTGCTCATATCGGTATCGGTAAGCGTGGTGATAATAGTTATATCGATGTAGGATTAAGGGCAGGTTTTCACGATACCTTAGATCATACAGCAGGATTTGATCAGTTTTTCGATTTAGAGGGACTAGCGGCAACACTGCGTTTTTACGATAATAATAGCGATAAAGGGGATCAGCCAAAAAGCGTTGAATTGCAAAATTTTACCTTGCTGCGCGGACGCTCTTATAATCCTGTTAATTCTGCCCAAAAGGGTCGTACATGGGGCGCAACTATTGAGGCGACTCGTATTAATGATGGCTCACAGCAGGGCGGTACTGGTCATTTAGTGGCTAGTACGACGCTTGAATATGGTAAGTCATGGGTATTTGGTACACCGCGTATAGACGCGTCTGGTCTGATGAAGGGAGAGATGCCACCGCAGCTATGTTACACACTAGCGACAGGTGCGCTACAAGGCGGGCGCGGTATTAATAAAGGCTACCGCGCAGGCGTAGGAGTCAATGCAGGATGTATCTATCAGATTAACAATCGGTTACGTGCCGAAGCTGAACTGCAGCTGCCGTATTGGTATCATGGCAGCAGCGATCAAGTAGATGTGCAAGGCAACTATTGGCAGCCAATCGCAAGTTTTGGTCTGCAATATGATATCGATAAAAAGCAAGCGCTGCGCATCAATGCTAGCTACGATTGGCAAGATCGGATTGATGCTAATGACGATCTAAGCTTAGCTTATATGCGTTACTTTTAAATGTGGCTTTATAACCATAGTGTAGAGGATTGTTTAAATAGTAATAAGTATTGAATAAGAATAATAATAGTTAAGGATAATTTATGAGTACTGATATAGGTACTGAGCAGTTATTGATTATCGGTCAAGGTGACATAGGATTGCCTGTGACTAATAAGCTGGCTTGTGAGGGCATAGAGGTGACGGGACTAGCTCGTGGCGAGCGCAGTCATTATAATCTTGATAATAAGGCTAAGTTTATACAGCTTGACGCGCTCAAACTTCATGCCGAGCAGCTACAGGATTTTACTGCTATTGCTATCATTGTCACTCCTGATGAGTATTCAGCCAGCGGTTATAACGATAGTTATTTAGCGATATGTCAGCACTTAGCTGATTTCTCCAAGCAGCTCCCTAAGCTTAAGCGCGCTATATTTATCTCATCTACGGGCGTTTATGGTCAAGATAACGGCGAGTGGATTGACGAGAATACTGCGCCTGTAACTCCTGAGCGTGATGCCTCAAAAGTTATCTTGCAAGCTGAGCAAGCACTACAGCAAGGCTTTGGTGATAAGGCTATAATTATTCGTCCCAGCGGCATTTATGGTCGCGCGAGCTTGATGCGCTTGCGTAAGGCTCGCGAGCAAAACAAAAAGCCGATAGCCCGCAATGCTTGGAGCAATCGGATTATGGATAGCGATCTGGTCACTATTATTACTAAAGTGCTAACGCTCGATGCGCCCCAATTGCTTAAGCCGCTGTATATTGCCACGGATTATCTGCCAGTGACCACGTTTGAATTGATGACTTGGCTAAGCGCGCAAGTAGGGGAGGCTGCACCTGACATTGACACTCAAAAGACAGCGACTACGGGTAAACGCTTACATAGCAATATTCCGTTAGCTTGGCTTGAGTTTCCAGATTGGCAAGTAGGCTATCATTACATTTTGCAGCATCAGTAGCACGCCCCAATTAATCAAGAATCAATCAAGATTTATTACTTTATATTTTATGCTCTATGGAGACGCCATGACTCAGCCATCTACTTCTGATAAACGCTCATCTAACACTCATTTAGACAGGGTAGAAGATCGGCGAGCAGGAGATAGCCTTGAGTCAGTAAGACTGGCACACTCAAAGCCACCCGCTATTGTGCATCCCAACTTTGACTCTAAGCAGATACCTCTTGATCCTGCACGCTCATTGACTAATATTCCAGAGCCTGCGCGGCGAGTGAATAGCCAGTTGCGCCGATTGTATGGCAGTGCAGCACGGCTACAGCAGTCTGATCCGTTACGATTATCAAAATGGTCATTGATGGCATCTCAACCCTTTGCTGAGCATTTAGCTTTGTTAAGTGCCGCAAAGCTTATCGAGCTACCTGAGAGCTTTTACCACAATAACAGCTCTCAACCGCTATTGGCTGATATCGAGCAAATGACTTTGCTTGATTTAGCTGATATTCAACGAGCGATACAACACTATCCTACCTTGACTCGTTTTGGCTTTGTAAAAGCTCAGCCCAAACCTAAATCTAAGCTTAATACAGGCACTAAGCATGTCGATAAAACCTTATCGTTCAAAAGACTGCTAAAAAACTATAATTCTGATGAGCTACTCAATAGTATTTACGCTGATGACTGGCAGGTGATATTACAGCCACAGGACTTTGAGACAGGAGTAGGCAGCTTAGCCACCGATATTATGGCTTGTAGCGTGGCCGTACATGCGCTACAACAATGCGATACCCGCAAGTCCATTAACAAAAGCTATAGCGCTGAGCAAATCTGCCAGTACGTACGTAGCTATTTATTGAGTCAATTAGAGTACATGCCAGCCAGTCGTCATCACTATCGACAAATCAGGATATTCAGCGGTCACATTATTGTCGCAGCCTATCATCTAGGCTGGGAGCTACAAATAAGTGACGATAATTGCTATTTTAATATCTCTTCACGGTGTCGTTTGCTATCGCGTTATGCCAATATGCAAGACTACGCTATCAATGGTTGGTCAAGCTAGTCGCCCTCGTCTATAATAGTGAAGCCACCTCTATCTTATTTATCGTCCACAGGAACACCAATGCCTACTACTCAAACCTCTCAAAATAATCAAACAGCATCATTTTCACCTCAGCGCTTTATTGAGCTGGCCTTAAACAATCAAGTATTAAAGTTCGGCGAATTCGTACTCAAGTCTGGCCGTATTAGCCCTTACTTTTTTAATGCAGGCTTGCTGGCATCAGGTGAGATGCTGTCATTATTAGCGAGTGGTTATGCCGCCGCCTTAGCAGAGCAGCAAGTAGCCAATCATAAAGATGAGCGTAAAGAGTTGGTGATTTTTGGTGCCGCTTATAAAGGTATTCCTTTTGTAGCAGCAACCGCGCAAGCTTTATGGCTACATCATGGCATCAATGCTCAGTGGGGCTATAATCGTAAAGAGGCCAAAACCCACGGCGAAGGCGGCAATCTAGTCGGCACTGATGTGAGCGGTAAGTCGGTTTGGATATTGGATGATGTCATCACCGCAGGGACTGCCATGCGTGAAGTATTAGATATCTTACAGCAAGCAGGCGCGACAGTAGCAGGGATTATTGTTGCTTTAGATCGTAAAGAAAAAGGTCAAGGCGAGCAGTCAGCCATTCAAGAGCTAGCGTCAAGCTTACAGATTCCAGTATTAACCTTAGTCGATATGGACGATTTGATCGTCTATCTAGCGGATGATAGCAATGCTACGCAACTCGCAAAAATGCAGCATTATCGTCAACAATATGGCGTGTAGTTGGCAATAAAGCCTTTCACCGTATTTTATTAAATCTTCTACTTATTTATTAGATCATTTATTCACTATTACTAATTTTAGCGAGTCCGTTATGTCACAATCTGCTGCCAAGTCTTCTAAAGCTTTGAATATACTAGTTATCATGGATCCTATCGAGCGTATCAATTATAAAAAAGATACTAGTCTGGCGATGATGTGGGCGGCGCAGGACCGTGGGCATACGCTAGGCTATTGTCAGATTCATGACTTGTGGCTAGATCGCGGGCAATTAAAGATAGATGCGCAGCCAGTAACCGTACAGCGTGATCCTGATAACTTTTATACGTTAAGTGAAAAAACGACTTTGCCAGTCAGCGATTACGATGTGATATTAATGCGCAAAGATCCACCGTTCGATATGCGCTTTATCTACGCCACTTATATGCTTGATCATGCCAAAGCCGCTGGCGTGCTGGTGGTTAACGATCCAAAAGCAATACGCGACTGCAACGAAAAGCTATTTGCTACTTGGTTTAGTGAGTATATGAGTCCTACGATTGTGACTAGCAAGCAGGCACATATCCGTCAGTTTATCGCTGAGCAACAAGACGTCATCGTCAAGCCCTTAGATGGTATGGGTGGCACGGGTATTTTCCGCTTGACAGCTGATAGCCCAAATATTGGCGTGACTATTGAAGTGCTGACGGAGCTTGAGACTCTACCGATTATGGCACAGCGCTATCTACCTGAGATTGTCGATGGCGATAAGCGTGTGTTGATCGTCGATGGGGTAGTGGTAGATTACTGCTTAGCACGGATTCCAACTAAGGGCGAAACTCGTGGTAATCTAGCGGCAGGTGGTAGCGGCGTGGCAATGTCGCTAACTGATGTTGAGCGTAAAGTCGCGCAAGTGGTCGCGCCTATCGTCAAAGAAAAGGGTCTGATGTTCGTAGGCTTAGATCTCATCGGTGGTCGTATCACTGAGATCAATGTGACTAGTCCGACGTGCGTACGTGAGATTGACGATCAGTGCGGCACCGATATTGCTGCAGATTTTATCCTTGCGGTCGAGGCACGTCAGCAGCAGCTAGGATAATGATAAGACTTGTATTAACTTGCATTAAAAAATAGTTAGTAAGCTTTAAAAACGCTATATATTTTTTAGTATTTTACTCTATACTAAGCGAGTTTTGGTAGGCGCTAGCGCATGGGTAACCAGTAGTTATTTACCCTCTTGAAGAGTCCAAAGATAAGACAGGCACAGCTTTATGAAGACAGTAAATGTATTGATGATGGCAGCGGGTACTGGTGGTCATGTGTTTCCAGCATTAGCCGTGAGCGAAGAGCTAACTCGCCGCGGGGCGGTCATTCATTGGCTAGGGACTGAGGCGGGAATGGAGAATGATTTAGTCAAGCCTACTGGTTATGCTTTTCATCCTATTGCTATGCAAGGTTTACGCGGTAAAGGTATTGGACGCCTGTTGAAAATGCCCGTGACACTAGTGTCTGCGACCATGGCCGCTGTCAAAATTATACGCAGTAATAATATTGATATTGTTGTAGGCTTTGGCGGTTATGTTAGTGCGCCTGGCGGTATTGCCGCGCGAATGACAGGTACGCCGCTGATTATTCATGAGCAAAATGCTATCGCTGGCATGAGTAATCGCTATTTAGCCAAAATCGCTGCAAAGGTTCTACAAGCCTTTGAAGATACTTTTGGTAATAGCCAAAGTAATGCAAAGCTTGAGACCGTCGGTAATCCTGTGCGTAATACGATAACAGGCGTAGCCGCGCCAGCTTTGCGTTACGATGTTAGCGATCAGTCGCCACTGCGCTTATTAGTCGTCGGCGGCTCGCTTGGTGCACAAGTGCTCAATGAAACAGTGCCAAAAGCTTTAGCGCTGATAGATAAGAGCTTTGCAGTACGTCATCAGTGCGGACGAAATAATGAGGCCGCGACTCAAGCGGCTTATGATAGCCAAGATTTAGGAGTGCATGATATTAGCGTTCAGCCGTTTATTAGTGATATGGCAGACGCTTATAATTGGGCAGATATTATCGTGTGCCGTGCTGGAGCGTTGACCGTCACTGAGATTCAAAATGTCGGTATTGCAGCTATTTTTGTCCCACTGCCTCATGCTGTTGACGATCACCAAACGGCCAATGCTCGTACTTTGACTGAACATGAAGCGGCGATACTATTGCCACAAAATGAGCTAACCCCTGAGCGCCTAAAGGATGAGCTGCTAGCGCTTGATCGCGCAACTTGCCTTGCGATGGCGCAAAAAGGTCATGCTCTTGCTAATCGTAGTGCTAGTACACAAGTAGCCGAGATTATATGGCAAGCGTTATAATCCTAGCTTTTAGTTAATTATTTAGTCATATTTTATTAAATTGATAAAGAGATTTTTATGCCAAATACCACAAAAGCCTTACCCAAACGTCTGATTGAAATTCCAGAAATGCGTCGTATTCAGCATCTGCATTTTGTTGGTATTGGTGGCTCAGGGATGTGTGGTATCGCTGAAGTAATGAACAATCAAGGCTATAAAGTCAGTGGCTCTGATATTAATCAAAGTGTTGTTACACAACGTCTTGCGCGCATCGGCATTGAGATATTTATTGGACATGATTCTATAAACATCGCTAATGCCGATGTGATCGTAGTGTCATCAGCGATTGATCGTAGTAACCCTGAGATTGAAGCGGCGCTCAAAGCTCGACTGCCCGTGGTACGCCGCGCTGATATGCTCGGTGAGCTGATGCGCTATCGTCATGGGATTGCGGTCGCAGGGGCACATGGTAAGACCACAACGACTAGCTTACTAACCATGATGATGGCTGAGGGTAAGCTTGATCCGACTTATGTGATTGGCGGTAAGCTTAATGCTTCAGGCAAAAATGCGGCATTAGGCAGTAGTCGCTATCTCGTTGCTGAAGCTGATGAGTCCGACGCGTCTTTCTTATCCTTGCATCCGATGGCAGCAATTGTGACCAATATTGATCAAGATCATATGGAAACTTATGATAATAGCTTTGATAAATTGAAAGCCGCTTATATTCAGTTTTTACAAAATATGCCTTTTTATGGCTTAGCTGTTGTTTGTGGTGATGACCCAGAGTTATATGCGATGATTGATGATATCGGTCGCCCTGTACTGACTTTTGGCCTTGAGCCTTTTAACGATGTTCAGGCGACTGACGTCGTATTTGAAGGTACTAAGACTCATTTTACAGTCTTGCGCCGTGACAATGAGCCGCTACATTTGACGCTAAATATACCTGGTATTCACAATGTCTATAACGCGCTAGCTGCGATCACTATGGCGAGCGATGAAGGTGTTGATGATGAGGCAATCAAACGCGCCTTACAAAAATTTGCAGGCGTTGGCCGTCGTTTTGAGCAGCATGGGCCGATAGCTATTGATGGTGGCGATGTGCTACTTATTGATGATTATGGCCATCATCCAAAAGAAGTCGATGCTACCATCAAAGCGGCGCGTCAGAGCTTCCCTGACAAGCGTTTAGTCATGATGTTCCAGCCGCATCGTTATAGCCGAACTCGCGACTGTTTTGACGATTTTGTTGAAGTGCTCTCAAGTGTCGATGAGCTGCTATTACTAGAGGTTTATTCAGCAGGTGAAAGTCTGATCACAGGCGCTGATACTAAATCGCTTGCGCGGAGCATTCGCCTGCGAGGTGAGGTCGAGCCTACTATTGTGGATAAAGACAATATTGCCGCAACCATGCAGCGTTTATTAAAAGCTAATGATATGCTAATTACCCAAGGGGCAGGTAATGTGGGGCAGATCGCCATTGACTTAATCGATAATGACTTATACCTTAATTAATTTCGTTTACCAATAAAAAGTACGAAAAGCGTAGGGTTAAAATTAAGTAAGATTAAAATTAAATAGAAAGGCTATTTTATGAGCGATCAAAACAATAAAGACAAGTTAGGCACTAATAGTAGCGCTATCAATGAGCTCAAAAGTGATAACTATGCGAGTAATAACCACAGCACTGATAAGCTTACAGCAGCAATAGAGAACCCAGAGCCCGCCTTAGCCACTGCTGCACAAACTGAGCAGAGTGAAAGTCATACTAACCAGGCTGACCCGAGACAATTGATGTCTATCACTGATAGCAAAGTACAAGACGCTAGTGTCTTTGGCAAAGTCGCTGTGGTATATGGTGGTAGTAGTAATGAGCGCAGTGTATCGTTAGACAGTGGCGCAGCGGTATTGCAAGCGCTACAGAATAAAGGTGTCGATGCTACTCATTTTGATCCTAAGCACCAAGACATTACCGAGCTTCGCGATTATGATCGAGTGTTCAATGTATTACACGGTCGTGGCGGTGAGGATGGCGTCCTACAAGGGATGTTGCAATGGCTAGATATCCCGCAAACGGGATCTGGTATATTGGCTTCAGCATTAGGCATGGATAAAGTACGTACCAAGCAGTTATGGCAAGGCTGCGGGCTCTCAACCGCGCCTTTTGCACTACTAAGCGCTGATACAGACTGGCAGCAAGTGGTCAATATGCTCGGATTGCCTTTAATTATAAAGCCTGTGCATGAAGGCTCTAGCATCGGCATGACTAAAGTAAATCATCTTGATGAATTGCCAGCCGCTTATGCAACGGCTATTGGCTGCGGCGATGCAGTTATGGCTGAGCGCTGGATTACGGGCCGCGAATTTACCATCGCTATTATTGACGATGAAGCCTATCCTGTTATTCGCCTAGAGCCCGCTGATATTACTAATTTTTATGACTTTGAAGCCAAGTACAATCGCAATGATACTAGCTACTACATACCTTGTGGCTTGAGCGTGAGTGAGGAGCAACACTTGCAGGCTTTGAGTCTTGCAGCCTTTCGGGCAGTAGATGCCAAAGGCTGGGGCCGAGTCGATGCCATGCAGGATCAGCAGGGTAATTTTTGGTTGCTTGAGATTAATACTGTACCTGGTATGACCAGTCATAGCTTAGTACCGATGGCAGCCAAAGCTCGCGGTATGGATTTTGAGCACTTATGCTGGCATATTTTAGCGCAAACGGTCTGATCTATAATGTCTCAGGGAAGCTGCTATAAAACAGCAACATGTAAACTTGTGTAAATTCAATAGTCTTAGCGCGGGTTAAGCTATTGTTTAGCGATAAAATACGTTAACATTAAGATTAGAAATTTATTTCATAACGATTGACTTATTTTGATAGTTAAGCATATGATATGCCAAATTTTAATGTTTAGCATAAGATCAAAGCCTAGTAATGGTTATGACTGATTAGTTTTTATATCTTACTAGCTTTAATGACGGATAATTTCAGAACGACAGGCCTCATATCTGGGCTGTTTTAGTTAGAAATTTATAGCATTAGTCATGCGTTTTAATATTGAATACTAAAAAACAAATATCAAGAAATAACTACACACTACAGTTAAAGCAATATAGGAACGACTACTATCATGACTCAAGCTGTCAATGAATTGGGTGACTTGATGAGTGATGATCGTCTTAGCCAAGAGTCTAGATTTTCTCTACCAACATCTGCTAAGTACTTTTTTACAGCATTGGTAATCGGCTTGTTACTATTGATATTACTGATGGGTGCCAAGGCTCTACGCGATGCACCGCCAGCAGCAGTTCTGGTAAGTACTAAAGGTCTGACAGTCAGTCAAAATCAGATTTTACAGCAAGCGATGGATCAGCAGGTAGTCAGTAGTTTTTTTACGACTGACCTGCAAGCTTTACGTGATATCGTCTTAGGTATGGCTTGGGTCGATCAAGTGAGTGTCACTCGTAACTGGCAACAGGGCATAGTGATTACTGCCTTACCCAAACAAGCTGTTGCTAACTTTGGCACTGAGCGCTTAGTAGATGCTAAAGGCGAGGTTTATGTTCCAGTAGATAACAAAGATTTGACGCAGCAAAGTTTTGCAAATCTGCAAGGTGAGGTGAGTCAAGCACCGGTTATTATGCAGCAGATGCAACAGATAAATGACTGGTACGCTCCTTTGGACATGCAGGTAGAAGATATTATTTTGACGCCACGTATGACTTGGCTAATACGTTTCGATAATGGTTTACGAGTGATTGTCGATAACGAAAACACGGCGCAAAAACTGCTCAATCTCAGTCAACTGTTAGCAAGTCAATTGAGCAGTCGTCGTGAGAACATTCAGTCAGTAGATTTGCGTTATAAGAATGGTTTTACTATCGCTTGGCATAATGTTGAGCTTAATGCAGAACCAGTGCTAGAAGCTGTAGCACCTTTGCCTTAATACTTGTGCCCTAAGTTTTGGATTTTTATACTTTTGTTTTTATATAATATCTATAATAATAGTCGCTATATAACATCCAGTTAATGACTGAATTGTTAGCTTTATTATTTGTAAATAAGTTTGTTCTATTCTAAAGGCTTTAAACGTTCGTTTTAATGATTTAATGGAGACGTCATATGGTCTCCTGTTTTATGATAATTTGTCTGGTAACATGAAAAATACTGAAAATCTAGTCGTTGTTCATTTAAGTGCCACTGCAGTCTATGTGGTGATAGGTAGTGTTGTGTCCGAAAAAGACATTCGCATTATGGGTGTTGGACAAGTCAAAAGTAATGACTTTTATCAAGGTAAGATCATACATCGTGAACGTCTGCAAAGCGCCATCAAACAAGCTATTCAAGACGCGGAAGATACTGCTAACTGTCGGGTGCACAGCGTTTGGTTAACTTTATCAACACCTGAGCTATCCAGTAAAAACAGTATAGGACAAGTCGCTGTTGAAGACGGTACAGTCGCGGCAAAAGATATGGTACAAGCTTTGTCTAATGCCAAATCCAAGGACTTACCTCCTGACTATTATTTGATGCATTGCTGTCAACAAGGCATCTATGTCGATGAGCAGGACACTATCGTTGATGATGCTATGGAGATGTTGGCTAAAGACATCACCGTTATGTATCATATGATGATGCTACCAGTGGTCAGTCGCCAAAATATTCAAAAACTACTGCAAAGCTGTGATGTTGGTGTTGATCATGTGGTTTTTGATGCCATAACCAGTGCTGAATATAGCCTTATAAATGAAGAGCGTCAGCAAGGCGTCTGCTTAATCGACATTGGCGCCAGCACAACTAGTATTTGTGTCTATAAAGAAAACAAATTGATTTTTACTCATTGCGTGCCAAGCGGTAGTCATGCGGTGACCATGGATATATCAGCAGATTTTGGTATTTCTATGATAGAGGCTGAAAAGCTAAAAAAATTACATGGTACTGTTGATGTGCCTAGCATAGATCCTAGCGTGTTCTTTCTTTATAAGACGCAGGGAGCAGCAGATGCTCTGAATGTACATACTTATAGTTTAGCGCAGATAATTGAAGCGCGTTATGTGCAAATATTTACTGAAATAGTGCGTCAGCTTCATGATGCCGATCTGCTACATTATATTGATCGCGGTTTTGTATTGACAGGTGGTGGTAGTGCTATAAAAGGCATGGTTCCTTTCGCTAAAAAGCTATTAAAGATGCCAGTAGTAATGACGAATACTCATCCTGCTATCAGCGCTTATAACCACTTTGAAAATGAAGAGTCTTTCAAACAGCTGAATACACAAGTCAACGATCGTGCTTATCAGACCGCTTTTGGTACTTTGTTATATAGTCAAAGTGAGCAGTTTCGTCACAGTGAGCAAAGTGAGCCGGAAGCGGCTGAGCAAAAACGCGTGAAGAATGCTTTTCGCGGTGTTGGTCAACGCTTTAATAGTATGCTCAAAAAAATCTTGTAGACAATTAGTCTTTATTTTATTTAATATATTTACATATAGTCAGTCGATAACACGTTTTTTAGGCGTCATTACCTATCGATCATTATGCTATCTGCAACTGGAGAAACCTATTTATGTCAAAATACACCATGCCAGATGACAATCATTCGCAATCTAATGGTCAAGCTCGTTTTATCGTATTCGGGGTCGGCGGCGGCGGCGGTAATGCCGTTGAGCACATGGTACAGCAAGGTATTCAAGGAGTGACTTTTGTCTGCGCTAATACAGATAAACAAGCACTTGATCGTCTGACTGCGCCGCATAAACTACAGCTCGGTGCCAAGAGCAACCGTGGCTTAGGTGCGGGTGCTAACCCTGAAGTAGGACGTGAAGCCGCTGAGAGTGAAGAGGATGCGATTCGCAGCTTACTCGAAAGCGCGGATATGGTATTCATTACGGCAGGTATGGGTGGCGGTACTGGTACAGGTGCAGCTCCTGTTATCGCTCGTATTGCTAAAGAGATGGAAGTACCTACTGTTGCTGTAGTGACCACACCCTTTAAGTTTGAAGGCGGTAAGCGCATCAAAGCAGCTAAAGCTGGTATTGAGCAGCTTACCAATTTTGTCGACTCTATTATCACTATTCCCAATGACAAGCTAATGAGTATCTACGGTAACATCTCAATGCAAGACGCTTTTAAAAAGGCAGATGATGTGTTGTTGCATGCTGTACAAGGTATTGCTGGGACTATCGCGAGCAAAGGCGTCATTAATATTGATTTCAACGATATCCGTACAGCGATGACCGCCAAAGGCCATGCTATGATGGGTATCGGTCGCGCTAGTGGCGATGATCGTGCTCGTCAAGCAACAGAAAAAGCGATCAGATCACCGTTACTTGATGATTTGCGTTTAGAGAATGCTAAAGGCTTGATCGTCAACGTTATGTCTTCTGAATCTTTATCACTAGAAGAGTTTAGTCAAATCAGTGAGATCGTTGAGGCTATTACTGATACGGATGAAGCTGATATTTTCTATGGTTCAGTGATAGACGAAGATATGGGTGATGATATTCATGTCACTGTTATAGCTACTGGACTGACTCTGAATGAGCAACCAGGGTCTGAAACTGTACAACCAGTCCCTTCTGCTACTAGTAATCAAGCGGTTGATCCTAACTTGCACACCAGTGCTTTAAATAGTCAAAAGCAATCAAAGGCGCAGTCGTTTCAAAATAATGTTGCTCGCCCAAGCTCAGAGCAAGAGAAGCGACCTACTCAAACCAATAGTATTCAGGACTATTTGAGACGCCAGCAAAACAGATAGAGTTGATTTTGAGAAATGCAATCATAAATGTTATCAAGAATGTTACTTATAACTGTTATTTAATAATTTAATGGCTATTGAAACTTTTTATTAACGTCATTTGTTTTGAAAAAAAGCCAGCTATATAGAGCTGGCTTTTTCTTGTCTTGATTATTTGTATGATATTGAATTTAAAGTATATAAGGAACGATTCATTCAAATCATACAAAAAAAATAGCTTCTAATACTAATTATAAATGCCTTTCAATTGTTAAAAAAATAATAACAATTAAATAAGTTTACATAATAAATAAACAAATCAGTAATTTTTGCCTATAGCGAACTGCTATTGGCTAGTGGTACACTAGGGTAATTGTAACAAAATATGTGAGAGTAGCCATGAATCAACGAACTATAAAAACAGCGATATCAATTACTGGTACAGGTCTGCATAGTGGCGAGTCTGTTAATTTAGAGTTTTATCCTCAGCCTGTCGATACTGGTGTAGTATTTGAGCGCTCAGACATCGAAGATAGTGTTGCTATTCCAGCTAGTGCTTTTTTGGTTCAAGACACTATGATGTCATCCAATCTAGTCTTTGGCGGTACTCGAGTAGGAACGGTTGAACATCTGCTTAGCGCGGTTGCAGGTCTAGGCGTTGATAACTTGCTCATTCGAGTATCAGCAAGCGAGATACCTATCATGGATGGTAGTGCCTCACCCTTTGTAGGTTTGTTATTACAAGCTGGGTTTGTAGAGCAAGACGCGCCAAAGAAATTTTTAAGAATTATTAAACCTGTGAAGGTGAGGGTAGATGACAAGTGGGCAGAGCTTCGTCCCTATGATGGTTTTGAATTAAATTTCGAAATTGACTTTGATCATCCAGCCTTTGACAAAGATCATCAACACGCACAATTGCAGTTTTCTACCCAAAACTTCATCGAAGAGTTAAGCTCCGCACGTACCTTTGGCTTTTTAAATGATATTGAAGCTTTACGTAAGAACAATCTAGCGCTAGGCGGTAGCATGGATAACGCCATAGTTATCGATGAATCAAAAGTGCTTAACGCTGAAGGACTGCGTTTTGCTGATGAGTTCGTTCGCCATAAAATTTTAGATGCTTTGGGCGACTTATATCTTATTGGTTATCCGATAGTGGGCCGTTTCAATGCTTATAAATCAGGTCATGCTTTGAATAATTTACTCGTTCGGGAAGTGCTGTCTGATGAAAGTTGCTACGAAATTGTAACTTTTTATGACAATGTAAGCTGTCCTATCGAATATTTACCTCTGACTAATACAATGGTTAAGGGATAAGTACACGAATATACAGGATGTATCGCAACAATTACGTAATATTACATAGTAGACGGCGATAATTGTCATTTTGCTATCATTATTTCAATAATTGCTAGATTATCATCCATTCCAACCCTTAGTAAAATAAGAGCTTAAAGAAGCAAAAAGTCTGAACACCTTTATATTCATATTATGCATATAAAGGTGTTCAGACTTTTTTTTGGATAAAAACCGCTAAAAGTTGTATTTTCAGTCAGCTTTTTTATAGTTTATTTACATAACTTTACATTGTAAGGTAGTAAGTTTTAGTCATTAATGAGTCTTAAAAGAGCGTTTTTGAGGTTTTTATCAGTGGTGACATGCTCTATTGCCTGTGCTATAGTCCGTTTTGTGTTCGGGGTCAGGGCTTTATATTCATGAGCTTTGGACGATTCCGATAAGGCTGAAGAGAGTGCTTGAGAAGTCATATTTGGTTGAGATGTCTTAGCTACTATCACCTGAATTTGATTAAGGTGTTGAAAGGTCAAAGACTGCTTTGTTAACACTTCTAGATATGACTTTTGTAAATAACGAATATGGTTGGCAGCAGTAGTAGAAATCACACTCAGTGTTAATTTCTCAGAGGTTATACCTACTACCCAGCAACTTTCAAGTATTTCATCAGGTAAACAGTCTATTAACAGCTCTTTTAGCTCATTAGTCGCCTTTACATAAAGACGCATGTTATCAGCAAGGGTTTGAGGTAGTGCGCTACCAGCAAAAATTTGATGATCGATAAGTTTGGCGAGCTGATTAGGTTGTTTGTTAGACATGATGAATACTCGTTTGCTAAGCAATGCATAACCATAGAGTTGATTATTTAAGTGCTTAAGATACATCGTAAGCTATTTGTGAGATGGATAAATATGATGGTAATGATGCCATGTTCCATTGAAGATTAAAGAGCTTACTGCTTGACCTAGGATTTTATCATGTTTGTTTGGTGATTATATCCTCTAAATTAATTGATGTTTGTCATGGATGATGAGCAATCTTGCATTAACAATAGGTAGTAAATTTATGAAACAAGCTTTATTGATTTTGTCAGTATTGGGAATGGGCATAGCGCAGGCTAACGGTGCTGTAGAAACAACCTTTCAACCGAACAATACCTTGAGTCATACCATCACTAATAGCTCTATCTCTCAAAATTACGGTTCTGTCAAAAATATATATAGCACTAATAGTGGTGCCTATGTGTCTAGCAATGACGAGATTAGTCAAGCTATCGATAACCTTAGTGCTCACGCCAAACAAAAAGAATATCAGTTAGCTTCATTGACCAGTCGTTTATCTTATGAGCGCCAACAGCAAGTAAGAAGTAGCATTCCAGACAGCAACTCAGCTCCTGCTATCGCTGCTGCTCGTGCTTCACGTGTGGCGCTCTCTAGAAGCTCTGGTTACTGTGCACGTTATGTGCGTAAAGCGCTGCAGTCTGCAGGTTATGAATTCACTCCTAACCCTTCAGCTTATCAGTATGCCACTCGCGGTACGCTTAGCAATGCAGGCTTTACTAAGATCAGTAATGATATGCAACCTCAAGTAGGTGATGTTGTTGTCTACAACCGTACCTCAAGCCGTCCACATGGTCATATCCAAATATTTGATGGTACCGATTGGGTATCAGACTTCCGTCAGAAGAGCATTAGCCCGTATAGTGGCACTTATAGCTATACTACATGGCGCGATTCTCAATACGTTGATGATGCCTCAGATCGTGGTATTTATCTAGCTATGGCTGAATAATGAGCTAAGATGGTAGCACTCTAAAAACTCAGTAATGCCTTAGAATGGTATTACTGAGTTTTTTATGCTTATGCTTTAGGTTTTATTTGCAATATGCACGGTAGTTTAGACCGTAATGATAATTTTACGGCTTAAAGTTTGTCCAATAGTGTTGTTGATGAAAATCAGGTGGGGAGGCGTGCTTTGCTGCAAAGTATAAAGCGACGCTATCAAAGTAAAGAATCACGCAAGGGTGCAGCTGCTCAATACCCTTAGCGAGTAAACTTGAGGGCAATTGATCCAAATCGATAGTAAAGCTACGTTTATAGTCATAGACAGCTGTGAATATCAGTGCAGACAAAGAGTTGGGCGTCACTTTTGGACACTGAGCTACATTAAGCGAGCTTGTGTTAAGAAAACGATTCAAGGGTAAATGAGCTATCCAATTTATACTAGCCTGCTCGTCACTATTAGCTTTATATAAGGGCACAGGCGGCATACAGTCAGGCTGACGGTAATCTGCAAATTGATATAACGCGTAGCGTCCATTGGGACTCGCATTAATCTCGATATAATGGGTGGTTTGGTTGACATCACTTGATGGGTTAGCGCCCGTTATAAAACACTCTAGACAAGTTTGCTCCCATAAGTAATCGATAAACTTGACTTGATCAGGTTGCCATTGTGGCCAGTCAAATAAACTCGCCAGACGCCTATTGGGTAATCGAATTTGATAAGTTAGCGCCAGCGTTGACGGTTGAATAAGCGATATATCAACCATGACTTGGATAAGATGCAACTGCTCTACTGAGATGCTGAGCTGTCGCGCAGCTATTGACAAGCCATCCATAGCGAGCTGTAGTTTGAAGCGTTGGCTCATGATAATTTTTCTTTCATAGCTAATACGTAGGATGATAGTCGATAAAAAAGGCCACGATATTCATTCGCAGCCTTCTTTGCTTATCTACTTATATAGTCAAACTAAAGCTACTCGGCATGGCGAGCTAAGTTTGACAGTTTTGGGTTGGCATTCGGATTTTGACGTAGTAATAATGCCATACGTCCGATAGTGTGGATCAGTTGAGCCTTAGCAGCAACCGCTAGCTCAGTACAAACCAAGTCGCGTTCGTGCTTACTTCCTGCTGGTAGTTTTACCTTTATAAGCTCATGATCGCTCAAAGCACGATCAATCTCTTCAGTGATCGCTGGCGTAACACCATTATTACCGATCATGACTATTGGTTTTAGCTCGTGACCAATACCTTTTAGGCGTTTAATAGTTGCGTTATCGAGTTGCATAAAATTCCTAAGCGTTATCAAATTAAAAATTAACAATCAGTTTGTCTAAAACATATCTGGGATTAAATCGGCAGTATTGTGCACGATTTTAATCATGATGATGTTAAAATGATTGTCTTGAATCTATTATAAACGCTCACGCCTAATAAAGCTGTTAAATGATGCTTTAATACGATCTTAATATAGGCTTTTAAAGCTATTAGCTATCAATGAGCAGCACACAGTAAATAGCACAGCTCGCAAAAAGCTGTAAAGCTATAGAAGTATAACAGGAGCAAATGTTTTGGCCACCCGCATTGACAATAAGAAACTGACAAAAAGTAGCCGTGCTTGGATAAAAGAGCATATCGATGACCATTACGTACAAAAAGCGCAAAAAGATGGCTATCGTGCGCGCGCCGCTTATAAACTGCTTGAGATCAATGAAAAAACCAATCTTATTACTAAAGGGGCGACCGTAGTCGATCTAGGTAGTGCGCCTGGTAGCTGGTCACAAGTTGCGAGCAAATTAGTTGGTGAGAAGGGTACACTTATCGCCTCTGACATCTTAGCCATGGACGCTTTAGCTGATGTTACTTTTATTCAGGGTGACTTTCGTGAAGCTGAGGTTTTCGACAGTATTATGCGCGAGGTCGGTAACAAGCAAGTGAATGTCGTATTGTCTGATATGGCGCCTAACACCGCAGGCAATAGCGCAGTGGATCAGCCGCGGATGATTTACTTGTGTGAGTTGGCAGTGGAGTTTGCTTTGGCCACGCTACCTAGTGGTGGCGCTTTGATTATGAAAGTATTTGAAGGCGTAGGCATGCAAGAGCTACGTCAACAGATGCAAAAAGATTTTAGTAAAGTACGCAGTATAAAGCCTGCCGCTTCACGTGCGCGCTCCAAAGAGATATTCTGGATAGCAACCAAATAATTTATATTTTCAATGTTTTCAATAGGTTATGATGGGTTTTTTGTCTTATGACATCAGCGTAGGCAAGTATTTACAGTCGTTTGAAACTGCTACAATAGTTAACTGAATAATATGAGTTTATGCTTGAATAATGCGGGTTAAAACCACATAACATGGTATATTAACTTTGTTTTTATTATCTATTTTAAGCAAAGTCGTCTGATGAAACCTAATAGGTTACAGACGTCACGTGTCAAACTGACACACCAATAAGTAAGGGATGGGGAAACTAGTGAGCGACATGGTAAAAAATACCTTATTGTGGCTGGTGGTAATCGGCGTTTTGGTGCTGGTATTCAGTGGCTTCGATAAGTCAACTGAGCCTGATAGCCTTAACTACTCTGAGTTTGTGACTGCAGTGTCAGAAAACCAAGTAGCTAGCATCGAAATTGACGGTGAGCAAATCACTGGCGAGAAGAAAAACGGATCAACATTTGAGACTATTCGCCCTGCGGTAGCAGATGAACAGCTATTACCGTTATTGCGTGAAAACCAAGTCAATATCGAAGGTACAGCGCCAAAACGTCAAAGTGTATTGATGCAGCTGTTAATTGCCAGCTTTCCTATTCTATTGATTATTGGCCTGTTTCTGTTCTTTATGCGCAATATGCAAGGTGGCGCTGGCGGTAAAGGTGGCGGCCCTATGAGCTTTGGTAAGTCAAAAGCCAAGATGCTCACTGAAGATCAGATCAAAGTTAACTTTGATGACGTAGCTGGTTGTGAAGAGGCTAAAGAAGAAGTTGTCGAAGTGGTTGAGTTCTTACGTGATCCTGACAAGTTTACTAAATTAGGCGCAACTATTCCACGTGGTATCTTGATGGTAGGCCCACCAGGTACTGGTAAAACACTACTAGCTCGTGCGATCGCTGGTGAAGCTAAAGTACCGTTTTTCTCAATATCAGGTTCAGATTTTGTTGAGATGTTCGTCGGTGTTGGTGCCTCGCGTGTTCGTGATATGTTTGAGCAAGCCAAAAAAAGTGCACCTTGTATCATCTTTATCGATGAGATTGATGCCGTAGGTCGCCATCGTGGCTCAGGTATGGGCGGCGGTAATGATGAGCGCGAACAGACTTTGAACCAGTTATTGGTTGAGATGGATGGCTTTGAAGGTAACGAAGGTGTTATCGTCATTGCAGCGACTAACCGTGCTGATGTTCTTGACAAAGCCTTGCTACGTCCAGGTCGTTTTGACCGTCAAGTACAAGTAGGCTTGCCAGATATTAAAGGTCGCGAGCAAATATTAAAGGTACATTTGAAAAAATTACCAAATACGACAGGGGTTGATGCCAATTCACTGGCTCGTGGTACGCCTGGATTTACTGGTGCGCAGTTGGCAAACCTAGTGAACGAAGCTGCCCTGTTTGCCGCTCGTCGTAGTAAACGTAGCGTCGATATGAATGACTTTGAAGATGCTAAAGATAAGCTATACATGGGTCCTGAGCGTAAATCTATGGTCATCCGTGAAGAGGAGCGCCGTGCTACTGCTTATCATGAAGCGGGCCATGCGCTAGTTGCGGAACTACTACCAGGTACTGATCCTGTGCACAAAGTGACTATTATGCCGCGCGGCTTTGCGCTTGGTGTCACTTGGCAGCTACCTGAGCACGATCAAACCAGTATGTATAAGTCTAAAATGCTAAGCGATCTTGCTATTTTATTTGGGGGTCGTATCGCTGAAGAAGTCTTTATCAATCAGATGTCGACTGGTGCCTCTAATGACTTTGAACGTGCCACTAAAATGGCACGAGCGATGGTCACTAAGTATGGTATGTCTGATGCGCTTGGTATTATGGTGTATGAAGATGATGACAGCTCGCAAGGTTACTTTGGTGGCGGCGGACGCTCAATCTCAGAGGCTACTCAGCAAAAGGTCGATGATGAAGTTCGTCGCATGCTTGAGGAGCAGTATGATATCGCCCGTGAGCTGATCGAAGCCAACAAAGATAAGATGCATGCGATGGTCGATGCTTTGATGAAATGGGAAACCATTGATCGTGATCAGTTGCAAGATATCTTAGCAGGTGAAGCACCACGTCCGCCAAGAGTGTATCAGCATAACGAGATTAATCTCTCAAAAGACGATACTAAGACGACTTCTATACCACCGCCATTACCTGCGATGTAGAGTATATTTTTGACATTAACTTATTTATAGGAAAAGCCCTTTTAACAAAGGGCTTTTTTGTAGCTGACAGTTAAATATATGCTTAATAACCAAGCTAATTTGAGAGAGCCTTAGCGCTAGTATTGCTTTACTGATATCATAAGTTGGCTTCGTATTTATATAAAACTACACTGGATTGATTATGCCTTTATTTAACCCTTTGCCTGCCTATACAGTGACGAGTCGTCAGAAGATTTTGGATTTATCACAACCACATATTATGGGTATTTTGAATGTGACACCAGATTCTTTTTCAGACGGTGGTCAGTTCAATGGCGTAGATGACGCACTGGTTCATTGTCAAATGATGATAAAGGCAGGGGCTAGTATTATCGATATTGGCGGCGAATCAACGCGGCCTAATGCGCAAGCGGTGATGACTGATGAGGAAATAGGTCGAGTAGTGCCTGTCGTTGAAGCTATCCGTAGCCATTTTGGCAATGATATTTGGCTATCTATCGATACTAGTAATCCATCTGTTATGCAAAGTGCTTTTGCAGCAGGGGCAGACATTTGGAACGATGTGCGCGCGCTCAAACGTGACGGCGCAGCACTTATGGCGGCAGACCTAGATATACCCGTTATGCTGATGCATATGCGTGGTGAGCCGACGACGATGAATGATTTGGCGCACTATAAAGATGTTATCTTTGAGGTCAGTACTGAACTGAATAATCGTATTGAAGAGGTAACGGCATTAGGGGTCAAACGTGATAAGATAATTATTGATCCAGGCTTTGGTTTTGCTAAGACTTACGAACATCATTGCGCGCTATTGACTCAGCTTGATCGCTTAAAAGTGCTTGATTTCCCTATCATGTTTGGCATTTCACGCAAGCGCTTTTTGGCAGAAGTACTACAGAAAAGTGGTGTTGCAACAGTGGTCGATACGCAAGCCCAAGAGCGTGATGCTGTGGGCACTGCCGCAGGACTGCTAGCATTGCAACAAGGCGCTAGCATAATTCGCACCCATAATGTCGCGATGATGCAACAGGCAACATCATTATGGCAACAGTTGGCGACTTATAATAAAGATTACCATTGAGATTAATAAAATACAGCTGTTTGACTAGCTGACCTTAATTTTTACTATATTGAGAGCGTTATTTATGACTACAACTCACCTGCAAAATCAGCAACCAAGACAGCCCGAGCCAACCATTGAGCAGCGGCGCATTATTTATCAAGCGCGTCGTGGTCTTAAAGAGTTAGATTTTTATATAGATCTTTATGTTAAGGAGCAGTACCTACACGCGACATCAGCTGAGCAATTAGTATTTGCCGAAATGCTGACTTATGAAGACCCAGACTTGCTTGATTATTTTACCAATCAGTCCCAGCCTGAGGACAAGGCCGTATGGGAGCTGGTCAATAAGATCAAGATATGGCGTCATAGTAAGGGTTTATAGTCGTATTAATAATGGCGCTATAGTGGCTAATATTTTAATATGACGGCTTGTCTAAAATGGACTCTTAATAAAGGTTCAATGGACTATAAGGATATAGCGCTTATGACCTCTCTACGTATTGATGCTGCCGTCAAAGCTGGGAGCTATTTACGCTTATTGATTTACATTACTTTGATTGGTACGTTAATACTATTAGCTTTGTTTGCTCAACTATCCTTATGGCAGTACTTATTTGTCTTTATAGTAACAGCGCTTGTGGTCAGCTATCTTGCTTTATCACGGCCGATAGTACTGCATTTAAGCCAGCCTCCGCTTAGCCAGCGCTTAAATCAAGGCTGGCAGCTGCTAATGCGTACTAGCCGCGGTGATGCCTTATGGCAAGCGGAACTTATCAGCGTACAACGTTATCAGTTATTAGTACATTTGCAATTTAAAGTCGTAGAACCTCGATCAAAATTACTATCTATCACGATATTTCGCGATCAGATGACACCTACGCAATGGCAAGCAATAAACATACTAGCCACCGTCACTCATGTACAAAGCTCATAACAAAACGCCTATCTAGAAATCTCGCAATATCTGTTATCTTAACTATGAACAGCATTCTAAATAACATAAGGATAAAATTATGAGTTTACTAGGAAATTTGGTAGCACAAGTCGCTCGCAGCGCTATGGATCCCAATGATGCTCAGCGCAATCCAGTCAATCAAGGTGTGAATCCACATCGTACAGGTGGGCTTGGTGACATATTAGGAAGTGTGCTTGGCGGTGGTGGTCAAACAGGGGGTTATAATCCGCAACAATACGAACGCCAACAGGACAAAGGTTTTGGGTTAGATGACATTGTCGGGGGATTGGGCGGTATGCTGGGGGGTAATCAACGCAGCGGTATGAATGCAGGCGCAGGTGGGCTCGGTGATATCTTAGGTAGCGTATTAGGTGGTGGGCAGCAAAGCCGAGGCGGTGGTAAAGGTATGCTAATAGCAGCTTTAATGCCAATGGTGCTCAGCTGGGTACAACGTAATGGTGGTTTGGGTGGGGCTTTATCCAAAATAACTGGTATGGGTCACGAGCAGCAAGCGCGCTCTTGGATGAGTAACAGCGAGCAGAACGAGAACCTCGACCCTAATGAGATCAGTCGCTTATTTGATGAGCAAGAGATTCAACAAGTGGCGGCTCATACGGGTGCAAATGACAGCGAGGTTCGTCAAGGACTGGCTGAGCTGTTACCTGAGGTGATGAATCAGCTCACTCCTAATGGCAACTTAGATAACGAAGCTGAGGCCAATCAAGAGATTGATCAAATTATGGGTCAATTATCTAGTCGTTTAGGCGGCTTGAAATAAGTCAAATTGTTATAAGTATCTTATTTTAAAGTTTTGTCATCGAAGAGTATGTTTGACAACATACTCTTTTTTTATATTAAAAAATCATTAGTAACAAAGTGGTTTTATATTAAATATAAAGTTAGTTTATAATTACTTCAGTATACAACTAGGCTTCCTTTCAAAAAACCCAATAGACTCTAAGGTTTTTTATATTTAAAACTACGTCAAGTGAGTGCGCTATGCCTTTTAAACCTATACCTACGGCCATTGCTATTTTAGCAGGCTTGATCATCTGGTTTGTTATTCCTGTACCTGCTGGCGTGACCCCAGAAGCTTGGCACATGTTAGCGTTATTTATAGGTACTATTGTAGCTATCATCGGCAAAGCATTACCCATTGGCGCTATTGCTATTATTGCTGTGACATTAGTAGCGCTTACAGGTGTCACTAATGAGAGTCCAAAAGTAGCTATTGCTGATGCATTATCAAGCTACTCAAGTCCATTAATTTGGTTGATCGGTATTGCAGTGATGATCTCACGTGGTCTAATAAAAACAGGTCTAGGTCGTCGTATTGCATACTATTTTATTTCGATCTTTGGTAAAAAAACTATCGGTGTCGCTTATTCATTAACGGCAGCGGAGCTTATGATCGCGCCTATAACACCCTCTAATACAGCACGAGGCGGCGGGATTATTCATCCAATTATGAAGTCTATCGCTCAAAGCTTTCACTCTACGCCAGAGGAGGGTAGTCAAAAAAAGATCGGTAGCTACTTAGCTATGGTCAATTACCATGCTAATCCGATTACCTCTGGAATGTTTATCACAGCGACTGCGCCTAATCCACTAGTCGTTGATTTAGTCAATAAAGCCACTGGCGGTGATATTCAATTGTCTTGGACGACATGGGCTGTGGCAATGTTTATACCGGGTATGCTATGTCTGATATTAATGCCGATCGTTATTTATTTGATTTATCCGCCAGAGGTTAAGCAAACCCCTGATGCTAAGACTTTTGCCAAAGATAATTTAATTGAGATGGGGCATGTCAGTACGCAGGAAAAAATTATGCTCGGTGTGTTTGCTCTGATGCTTATATTATGGGCCAACATTCCTGCGCTTATCTTTGGTGAGCAATTCAGCGTTGATGCCACAACCACAGCATTTATTGGGCTATCTACTTTGATAGTGACAGGCGTATTGACTTGGGATGATATCCTTAAGGAAAAGTCGGCTTGGGATACGATTATTTGGTTTGGCGCGCTGATTATGATGGCTTCGTACTTGAATAAATTAGGGCTTATCAGCTGGTTCTCAGAGAATATCGAATCTATGATAGGGATAACAGGAGTCGGCTGGGTCGGTGCAGTGGCGATTTTAACTTTAGTTTATCTCTATATTCATTACTTTTTTGCGAGTACTACTGCTCATATCACTGCGCTATTTGCCGCCTTTTATGCCGTTGGACTAAGCTTAGGCGCGCCACCAATGTTATACGCGCTTATTCTAGCAGCAGCAGGTAATATTATGATGACCTTGACCCACTATGCAACGGGTACAGCACCTGTTATCTTTAACTCAGGTTATATTACCCTTGGCGAATGGTGGGGTGTAGGAGCGGTGATGAGTGTGGTGAACTTAGTGGTTTGGATTGGTGCGGGACTGATATGGTGGAAGTTCTTGGGCTACTATTAAGTATTTAAAATTAAAGTTTTGAGACATTATAAGTACTAAAAACGCTCATCTAAATTGTCTAAAGTATAGTTGAGCGCAGCAAAGCAAACATCAGCCTTAAAACCGCGATATTGCAAAAAGCGCAACTGCTTGGCTTTCTCTTTTTGCTCAGTAGGGATGCTATCACCGTATTTTTTTATGCGCGCGGTGACGGCAAGCTTTAGCCAATCAACACCATCGACTAAGCTGTCCTCGTCATCATCAACAAACTCACTAAATTCTTCAGATTCAGTATTTGCCATATCAATAAGCTCGTCTATGTTGCTTGGCATAGCGAGCTTTTTTTTGTAAAACTCCTGTTTAATACGTCCGCGACCGCGACCCTTACGAATATTTTCGCGAATGAGCATCAAAGTTGTACGATAGTCGCTTTGATAGCCTTTTTCCTCGAATTCATCCAGCAGCGTATTGATGCTATCAGGATCTTGCTCCTTGTCGATAAGCTTTTGCTTGAGCTCAGCTCTACCATGCTCGCGTCTCGATAGATAATAAAACGCCAACCAACGCAAACGACTTTCGGCCTTTATAGCGTCAAGCTCAGCTTGCTTTTGCTCTGGAGTGCGCAGATAAGCTTTTAGAGCAGAGGGTATGTTATCGGTATTCGTATTTGTACTGATATCTTTATTAGCATCAGGTTGCTCGCTATTTTCATTAAGCTCAACAGTACCCTTTACCTCTGCTAGCATCTGTTTGATACTCTGCGATTCAGGAGGTGTATAGACGGGAGCATCAGTCGATTCAGCAATAAAAGCAGCCGCAGGATGAAAACGCTTTTTTTTCTTAGTACCTTGTTTTGATTTGGGTTTAGACTGAGGTTTAAAATGAGAGCTAGGTTGATATGACTCAGAAGCTGAATCTGCTAAATAGTCCTTGTTGCTGTCACCACTATTGCTATCACTGGATATTTGATCGTGAGTTTTTTCTTGATAGTTAAAATCATCGTTAGAAGGCTTATCTAAACGCTTCACCTTTTTTGATTTTATACGTTCAAACAACTTAGCCTTGCTAGGCTTGTTCTGAGATTTATTGTAGGTTTTATTGCGGGGCTTTTTTTTTGCACCAACCGCATTAGCCGAGTCGGTGTCCGACTCGGCTAATATTTCGGCTAAGGTTTTAATCTGCATAGAAGACCTCTATACGATCTATAAGCACTTTATTATTACAAAGGTGCTTCTGATTCAGCGTTTACATCTGCCCCAATTTCGTCAGCATCTGACTCAGCATTTTCGTTAACCGTACCTAATTTTTCAGCACGAATTTTGGCTTCAATTTCTTCAGCAATAGCAGGATTCTCTTTTAGATAAATTACCGAATTGGCCTTACCTTGACCGATTTTTTCATCGCCATAACTATACCAAGAGCCCGCTTTGCCTACGGCACCGATATCAACGCCCAAGTCGATGACTTCTGCTAAGTGATTCGTACCTTCGCCATAGGTAATCTCAAATTCTGCTTGACGAAAGGGTGGTGCCATCTTGTTTTTGATAACTTTGACTCGCGTCTGATTACCAATGATTTCATCACCGTTTTTGACTGCACCAATACGGCGAATATCCATCCGTACCGAAGCATAGAATTTTAGCGCATTACCACCAGTAGTGGTCTCAGGACTACCGAACATGACGCCAATTTTCATACGAATTTGGTTAATAAAGACCACCATGCAGTTAGAGCGCTTAGCATTACCCGTAATCTTACGTAGGGCTTGACTCATCAGACGGGCTTGTAAACCCATGTGCGAATCACCCATCTCGCCTTCGATCTCAGCACGCGGTGTGAGCGCTGCCACAGAGTCAATAACGATCATATCGACAGCACCTGAGCGCACTAGCATATCAGTAATCTCTAGGGCTTGCTCACCGTTATCGGGCTGCGAAATAAGTAGATCATCAGTATTGATACCTAGCTTACGTGCATAGACAGGGTCGAGGGCGTGTTCAGCATCGATAAAGGCACAAGTACCACCTTGTTTTTGACACTGTGCAATAGCCTGCAAAGTCATCGTCGTTTTACCAGAGCTTTCAGGGCCATAAATCTCCACAATACGACCTTTAGGCAGACCGCCGATACCTAGTGCGATATCTAAGCCTAACGACCCTGTAGAGACCACGTCAACATTATTAAGCGCTGCTGAATCATCACCTAAATGCATGATAGTGTTTTTACCAAACTGCTTTTCGATCTGACCTAGTGCGGCTTTGAGTGCTTTGGCTTTATTCTCGTCCATAATGGACTCCTTATGGTTAATATAGGTTACTAAATTATCTTAGGAGTGTAAATTTCACACAGCGCATAATGAGCTTCTGTAATCAATAACGCTTATCTTTAGAGCTTGCATTTGATAATAGGATAAGGGGTGTAGAGGATTAGGAGTAAAACAACCGTTACAAGCTAACATGAGTAGTAAATCTTACTATACAGTAAATGTGAATAGGTATAGCAGTTAAAAAGCCAATAATAGTCAGGCTTTACAACGCTGACTAACAATGAAAAATACATTGTGCCGTTGTCATTGCCTCTTTATTAGATAAGGTAATTATAGCAAAAACCAAGCCTTCTGATGAGTCTTAGCAGATGCTAAGCGACAGTAATTGTCGTATGAGATAACTATGGTATATAAGTAGTATAATATTGTCGTAATCACCATAAATTCAAACCAGTGCGCTAATAGTTTGTCAAGTTGTCCACAGCAAATAGTATGATTTTATTCTGCTGCTGTGAAACATAATACAGACTAATAGTTATTTTAAAATAAATTAAAAATAAATTTTTATATTTAATTTATATGTAAGTATTTGATTTTTATGGAATAATAAATTGTATAAAAAGTAACCAATTTTACCTCAAGCGTTAGGCTATCAACGTAGGTCGTTGTCAAGTAGTGAGTTATCCACAGGGTTATCCACAGCTTCTGGGGAGAACTTAGCAAAGCCTTATACTATCAATGTTTGCGCAGTTTGCAAAACAGTAGCTTTACTACGACAGGAGCTTTTAGCATGGGTTATTCGCTAAAAAAGCTGACTAGATAGCCAAGGTTTCACGTCATATGAATAAAAAATATTATCTCAAGAACTTAGCTTTGTACAAAAATAAAAAAGCGACTATATAGATAGTCGCTTACTCACTGCACTTTAACATTCAATTCAAGCTCTGATAATATTAGATTAATCTTTAGTATAAATCAGATCCCAAACCCCATGACCACTGTTTATACCGCGACGCTCAAACTTAGTCATCGGACGAAAGTCGGGCCGAGCAGTAAATTGACCTGTACCTGCTTGATTGGTCAAGCCTACAAAATTATCTAATACTTCAACCATCCAAAAGGCATAATGTTCCCAGTCGGTCGCCGTATGGAACCAGCCGCCAGATTTGAGCGCGCGCGTGACGATTGTCATACGCTCAGGACTGACAAAACGACGCTTATAGTGACGCTTTTTTTGCCAAGGGTCAGGAAAATATAGCTGAATACGGTCGATATGGTTTTCAGGTAATTGCTTGAGCAGTTGGATGGCATCACCGTTAATAATTCTGATATTAGTTAGGTTCTGCGTGCCTGCCATGTAAGCGCATTTGCCAATGCCTGGCTCATGGACTTCCACCCCAATAAAGTTACGTGTCGGCTCAGCTGCTGCCATTTCAATCAGTGAATCGCCAAGCCCAAAACCAATCTCTAATGTCAGCGGTGCCGCGCTACCATTTGGGGTGTCAGCAAACAATACACGCAAATCGGTAATACCATTAAGGTCACCATCACCGAAGCTATTATTAACTAAATACTGCGCAAACTCTGGATCCGTTAAGGCTTGCTCAGCGTTTTTGTTCATGTGAGTGCGACGTTTCATAAAGGTGTTAACGATACGTATATGCTTATCACTAACAGCAGTTGGGTCAGCTTGAGTAGCCACAGTATTATCAGTAGCCGTAACATTACTGCTCAAAGTACCATCATTAAGGCTATCAAGGTCAGTAGAGTTAGTGGGATCAGAGTTATCAAAGTTATCAGGAATAGAAGAGTTACTCATAGAATTAAGAACGCTTAGTTGCAATAAAAGATAGATCTATTATAGGCGAAATAGTTTCTAGTGTGAATGGTTATCACACTTTTGCTTATCGGCGAGGTAACGGACGCTGAGTTGTAATACAATAGAAGGCTGACTAAGAGAGAAATAAAACAGAGCTTATCGCCATGTTATTTATCGAGACTGATTCACCGCCCCCTTTTTATCAAGAAAAACTGACGCCCGCTCGGCGTAAACAGTTGGATCAATGGTTTATCGGTCATCGCACGCAAAGCTATTATATCAAGCGCTTTGAGGAGTTTGATAAACAGGGTTATTTATCACCAAAGTGGCACTGGGCGGCATTTTTTATCACCTTTCCTTGGTTGCTGTATCGTAAGCGTTATATGGACGCTATTGTTTATAGCGTCGCTGGCTGGTCATTTATTCAGCTAAATGTCGCCATCGTTTTAGTTACCTTTGAATTTGCCGCTATGTGGGTGATTCCAGATGCTTACCAGATGCTAGTACGCATGGGTATCGCTGGTATTATTTGGATATTTTGGTCGTATATGGTGGCACGCTGGACAGATGCTTATTACTATCGTATGGCGCGTCGCGAAATCGCTGATGCTATTGAGGATCATCCACGTGATGAAGCGGCACAAAAGGCGCATCTCAAGAAAGAGGGTGGGGTGAGCTTATTTGGATTGGCTTTAGGGTTTGGCTTTTTTATATTTTCGCTAGTCGTTATCAATGTACAGTTCTTGCCTATCTATGCTAAACCCAAAGAGAATGCTGTCGTATTCGATGCTTATGATAGTGGCAAAACAGCGCAGAACAAAGTGGCGATACTTTATGAGCAGACGAATCGCTGTCCTACGCAGCTACCGATAACGACTGAAAATAGACAAGTGCAAGTACGCATGGCGACTCAAGTTGATGGTATCGTAGCTTCAGACTGTGCGGTTATCGCCACCATTCAAAATGTAAAGTTTCCAATACGTTATCTTGATCAGCAAAAGTTTATTTTTTATCATAACATGGATGATAATAGCTGGTACTGCACCACATCCCTCAATGATAAACAAGCGCCTGCTTACTGTGCGGATAATTAACGCGTATCAATGATAAAATTAAAACAGTAAACAGCACTTTGAATCTAAAAATAATCTAAATTTATAAATACCCTAAAGCTATAAATAATCTGAAACTATAGATTTAAAGTGATAGCTTTAAGGTTTAGGATCAGTTGCTGCGTTGTCATTGTCATCAACAGGGATAGCTTGACCCTTTAGCGCTTCATAAAACTCGCTGAGATCTAACTTGCGTGATTTATCAATATCCTCGTCAAATAAGCTCTCAAGCTCAGCCATAGCCGATTGTGCTGAGGCAATCATACTGGCCTCATCACCGTAGATAGCTTGCTGACGCTCAATCAGATCATCATCATAATCACGGAAAGTCTGAATAGTTTCGCGGGCTTTTTCAGGTGAAATACCCAATAATTGCAACGATTCACGTGACATATCGAGTGAAGACAAATAAGTCTCACGCCAGATATGACGCACACCAACTTCACGTAGACGGTAATAATGCTGACGATCACGCGCCCGAGCTAGAACGATTAGATCAGGATAATTACGATTTAAATATTGCGCGGTAGTGATTGAGCGCTCCAAATCATCAACAGCAATGATAAAAATACGTGCCTTATTAATACCAGCGGCTCGCAATATTTCAGGGTTTTTGGGATCGCCATAGTAGACTTGATTACCAAATTTACGTACAAAATCAACGCGATTGGCAGAGCGCTCAATAGCGGTAAATTCGATATTATGCATACGCAGTACGCGCCCGATGATCTGTCCAACTCGCCCGAACCCTGCAATAATGACGGGATGTTCATGGTCGGGGATAGTGTCGTATTCACGGCTAGGCTTGCGCTTGTCAAAAAATGGCTCGCCAAGTTTTTCTAATAATAAAAATGCTACTGGCGTCAGCGCCATAGAAATAGTCACGATGAGGTTGAGCATATTGGCCAGCTCAGGTCGCAAGACGTTTTGAGCGGATGCTACACTAAATAATACAAAAGCAAATTCACCACCTTGGGCTAAAGTGACCCCAAGACGAATACTAGTCGGCCAGCGATTGCCAGAGAGTTTGGCAATAGCAGCAATGACCCCAAATTTAATCAGCATAAGGGCAACCGCACAGCCAATGATAAACAGCGGCTGGGCGATAATGAGTTTGACATCAGTCAGCATACCAACGGACATAAAGAATAGCCCTAATAGCAGCCCCTTAAAGGGTTCAATACTTGCCTCTAACTCGTGACGATATTCTGAGTCCGCGAGTAATACCCCTGTCAAAAATGCGCCTAATGCCATCGATAGACCGATCTGCCCCATCAAGATAGACACGCCCATAACGATAAATAGTGCAACGGCAGTCAACAACTCGGTCGCACCGCTTGAGGCCACAAACTTAAAAAACGGTCGAACAATATAACGACTGGCAATAATAAGCCCTGCAAATACGGCAAAGACTTTAGCAAAATAAATCAGATCATAGCTTTGCTCGCGCACCCCTGATAAAAACGGAATAACCGCAAGTAGCGGAATAACGGCAATATCTTGGAACAGCAAGATAGTAAAAGCTTCGCGGCCGTGAGTGCTTGATAGTTGTTGTTTTTCAGTGAGAATTTGCAGGACAAATGCAGTAGAGGAGAGCGCTAAGCCAAAGCCGACGATAAAGGCGGTATCTAGATGTAGGGAGAAAGCTTTATACAAAATAGCCATTAAGATCGTGCCAGTAACCCCAACCTGTAAGCCGCCGAGTACAAAGATAGAGCGGCGCAAGGCCCACAGCCGTGAAGGTTGCAACTCAAGACCAATGATGAACAGTAGCATCACCACGCCAAATTCAGAAAAATGCAATAAACTTTCCGCATCGCCTGCGACATCAAGGGCACTTGGTCCTAGAATAAGTCCCGTAATCAAATAACCTAGCACGGTGGCAATACCGAAGCGCTTACCCAGTGGGACGAACAGCAGCGCTGCACCCAAAAATATAGTCGCTTGTAGCATTAAGTTTGGTGAGCCGGCGGCAGCGGCAGCGAACATAGTCAATCCTTAGCAATCGATAGAGCAAACGCTAAAAGCGTAATGATGATTCGATAAAATTTTATTTAAGTGCTTTTGTTTAAAGGTTTCTATCTGAGCTATTTTTTTTGGTAAATTTTCCAAATATCATTATTTGCGATCGGATTGCTATAAGCATCATTACGGCGCTTGCGCGGCGTTTGGCGGCTATCAACGATCTTAAAATCGGGTAGGGCATGAACAATTAATCCTGTGCGATAAAATCGTACGCGCTCAGGCTCTAGCATCTCGCCCTTAGCATCGCGGCAGAATATATAAGCTCGCAAATCGATAAACTCGCGATGAGCCACCAATCTGGCTTCGTCATCGTTATCAAATACCGCTGCCATACGCTCTAGTTCTTGGACACTATAATCACCGCATTTATCGGTTAAAGCCGTCACTGAGCCAAAGCTCTTGGATTCTTTGGCTAAAGTTTTAGTCAAATGCAGGCGTTGGACATTAAAGATAAACTGCGGAATCTCAAGGCTGGCGGGTAGGGGTAAATGATCGGGAGGCAAGTAGGCAGCTGGATAAAAAGCCATAGCGCGTTCAAGCAGGTTCTGCCAACGTGCTTGGTATGCCTGTACCTCAGCTAGATTGCCCTCGTAGATAGGCATATCACGAATTTGCCGTAGGATATCAGGCGGAAACTGCTGCTCACGAAAGCTGGCAATATCCTCTTGTAAGGTAGAGAGCAATACCTTGGCGTGTTTTTTACTCTCTTTTGAATCAAGATCGAGCGGATCAGTTAGATCAGGCGCGACAAAAGGAGCTGAGCGTCTAGACATAAGGCTACATCGTCAAATAAAGGATTCTATCGAACAAGTATATATAATTTATAGGGGTAACGAGGAATAATTTACGTGGTTATTTCTGTTGATAGGCTCTCACAAGGTTATAAGTTAACGTTATTTTAATTTATTAGAGTGAGCCATTATCAGCACATAAAATATCAATAGACTCATTAATTTGTTTTGACCGGGCTATACGATGATGACCACCTGTAAAGTAGACTACCTCCCAGCTTGCAGGCAGGTCAACGAGTACTCTTTTTGCTGTCTCAACGCTCAAAATTTCATCACTTACTTCAACCATGACTTTGGTTAGCTGTTTATTGCTAGTCAGAAAAGGTAAGTCATTAGCGTCGGGCGCTCTGTTGAATAATACAACGTTAGGATTAATACAGGGTGCAATTAACAAAACTCGCAGATTATATTTATGAGCAAAATGATTGGCAAACCAGCCCCCAAGCGAATGCCCTGCTAGTACTATCCGTGGATACTCAAGCATCTTCTGCTGGATTAACTCATCGTACACTTTTAGCGCCTTTTCGAAGCCTTGGCGGTAATTGACCGTTAAGCAGTATTTAGGCTGATGCTCAATACAAGTAAACTTATTGGTCTCAGCGCTTGAGTCGAGACCGTGGAAAAATAGGAGTAAAGTTTGTCCGCTGGCTACACCGTTAATACTATCTATAGAATGCGTCATCATTTTACTCTTCTTAAATAAAGCCCTAAATTTGCAGAGATATTATCTTCTGTTGTCTATTAAACTATTATCAATGCGAATGACCTATATGACCGCCTGTATCATTCATTGGGCGCTCTGAGATATTACAAATTAGGGCATCGCTATGGCTTTGAGTTTGTGGGTGCGATAGGCTTTCAATTTGAATGGTGGCATGATTGATCCCCAACTCCTGTAAGCCCTGCTCAAGCTCGCTAATCAGTAGACTAGCCTCATGAATGTTCATCTCCCCATCGACGACTACATGACTCGAGAGCGCATTTAGACCACTAGTAATGCTCCAAACATGCAAGTCATGAATCTTGATCACCTGTGGATGAGTCACCATTTGCGCCTCGACCATCTCAATCGAGATACCTTTTGGCGTACCTTCCATTAGAATATGCACCGAGTCGCGTACTACCCGATAGCCACTGACAATTATCAAAATAGCGACAATCACTGAAGCTGCTGCATCAGCCCAAACCCAGCCAAAACCCATCATTAATAAGGCGGCAACAATAGCGGCTACTGAACCCATCAAGTCACTTAATACATGCAAATACGCACTTTGCATATTGAGATTAGTCGGTTCTTTGGTTTTTGACTCATTTGCAGCCGAGCCATGACTATTATCATGATCATGACCGTCGCCAGCACTATTGCCACGATGCATCAGCCAAGCGACTAGTATATTCACTAACATACCAATAACGGCAATGATAAGCATACCTTGAGTGGCAATCTCTGGTGGCGAGTTAAAACGTTTGATAGCCTCATAAAATATCATGACTGCAATAATGACTAACGTGGCACCATTGACGCCCGCTACCAAAATCTCAAAACGCTTATAGCCAAAAGTCTTTTGCCGAGTGGCTACTTTTTCGCCTATTTTAAACGCCATGAGCGTAGCGCCAAGTGCGATAGAGTCGCTGAGCATGTGTCCTGCATCTGATAGTAAAGCCAAGCTACCCGTCAGCCAGCCGCCGATAGCTTCAATAAACATGTAGCCAGTAATAATAACAAAGCTAATGAGTAAAGTGCGCTGATAGCCTTTAGTGCTTTGTGCTGAAGTTGAAGCGGCTAGCGTTGAGTCGTTATGGTTGTGGCTATCATGGTTATGCTCCTCATTATGAGTATGCTCAGCATGGTTGTCACTTGCATGGTTTTCGTCTGCATGATTGTGGTTTGCATGGCTAGTATTTGCACGGCTGTCATTATCTTGAGGAGAATTCATTGGAATCATTACCACAGTTATTTTTATAAGCGTTAAATGAGCTGCTTAGGTGATTATCGACTTTAAAGAATTTAGCACAGTTAAAGGAGTGACGCTGTTATCAGGCCGTAACAATAGTGTAGATAGTCTAAGTAGAGTGCGCTTACCAGCCGACAGGGTCTATATCCAAAGTCAGCTTAAGGTATTTAACACTGGGCATAGCCAATACTGGCTGCCACCATATGCTCAATACGCGGTGTAACTGATGGCGCTCTTTGGCTAACAGCAATAATTGCACATGGTAACGACTGTTCTTTTTACTCATCGGGGCGTCAATAGGACCTAGTACTGCTAGTTTATGGCCAGCAGGTAGATTGGCGATAGCGTCTTTGAGTGCTTGAGTAGTGGCGGCTAAGGTTTTACCCTCGCAGCGAATCAAGGCAGCATGGCTATAAGGCGGCAACCCCATTATTTTACGCTCCGCTAGAAGCTGGCGGGCAAAGGATAAATAGCCATCTTTGACGAGTTTTAATAATAGCTCGTTCTCAGGTTGTAAGGTCTGAATCAGTACTCGTCCTGCTTTATCACCGCGACCTGCACGACCCGCCACTTGAATCATTAACTGCGCGGTATGTTCAGGTGAGCGGAAATCTGCTGATAAAAACCCTCTATCGGCGTTAGGCAAGCAAACCAGCGTCACATTAGGAAAATGATGTCCTTTGGCGACCATTTGCGTACCGACTAGAATAGCAGGACGGCCCTCATTGATCCGCTGATAAATATTTTCCCAGCTGTCTTTACGACGCGTTGTATCACGGTCAATTTGAATAATAGGATACAGCTCTTTGCTGGTTTGTGGATTAGCAAAGATAGCGTGTAAGTTCTCACTAAGACGAGTAGTGCCCATACCGCGAGCGTCTAAGTTTTGACTGGCACAATCAGGGCAGCTCGTTGGAATATAAGCTTGCCAATCACAGTGATGACACTTTAGATAGTTGCTGTTATAAGCGCTAGTTTTTGAAGTATTGTTTTGTGATGAATGTTGTTGTGATGAATTATTGTAATGCACGGTCAAATGCGCATCACAGCGCGGACAGTCGGCTTGCCAACCACAAGCATCGCAAAGTAGGACGGGTGCATAACCACGACGATTGAGAAATATAAGTACTTGATCGCCAGCTTCTAAGGTTTGCTTGATTGCACCGATGAGCACGTCAGTCAGACCTGTGTCAAAACGCGCGCCATCATCTTGCGCTTGTTGATGTGTGCTTTGCAGTCGCGCGTCAATCAGCTGCATAGTAGCCAGTTCAGCATTGCCAGGACGTGTACGCAATTGACACTCAGTAAGCTTACCATCATCGATGAGCTTTAGGTGCTCAAGGGTAGGGGTTGCCGTACCTAATACCACAGGAATATTCTCTTGAAAGCCGCGATACAAGGCAATATCAGCGGCATGATAACGTAGCGTATCTTGCTGCTTATAGGAGACGTCATGCGCTTCATCAACCACTATCAGCCCCAAATTAGCAAAAGGATAAAGCACTGCTGAGCGCGTACCAATGATGATCTGTGCGTGTCCTGTTCGACAATCCTGCCAGCCCTGCATCCGATAAGTATTACTCATCCCTGAATGTAATAAGACAATCTGTGCGGCAAAACGACTGGCAAAACGGGCTCGTGTTTGCGGGGTAAGTCCAATCTCTGGCACCAGAATAAGCACTTGCTTGCCTGCTTCTAGTACTGCTTGCATCGCTTGTAGGTAGACTTCGGTTTTGCCACTACCCGTAATACCGTTTAGCAAAAACCCAGTATATTCTTCGGCCTTGTGTGCTGCAATAATGGCATCAACCGCTTGGGCTTGTTCAGCATTGAGATCCAGCGGCATCTTAGCTAGGCTCACCGCTTTTGGAGCCGCTTTTGGCTCGATATAACGCTCAATAAGACCTTTTTCTTCTAACGTCTTTAAGAATGAACGTTGCATACCTTCTAATAATAATACCTCTTCACTAGCGCCGCGCTCGCCATGCAATTTGAGCATATCAAACTGCTGCTTTTGCTTAATGGCATTAGCACGAAAATCACCATCAGCGACATGGGGCAAAATGCGCCAGTGAGTAATGAGCAGGTCCAGTGGCTTGCCTTGGCGCACCAAGCTTGGCAACATAACAGCGATGACATCACCAAGTGGATAGTGATAATAACGCGCTAGCCAATAGGCCAAATTGAGCATCTGCGAGTTGAGGATAGGCTCATCGTCTAATTGGCGGATAATAGGCTTGAGCTTGTTGCTAGGGACATCGCTGTTAGCTTCGGCTATATGCGCAATCACAATACCTATTAAGGTTTGTCGCCCAAAAGGCACTTCTACACGGCTACCAACCGCAGGTAAAATGGCCTTATCTGCTAGTGCTTGATAGTCAAATACCCGATAAAGAGGTACAGGTAGGGCAACTTGTAGCAACATAAAGTGCGCTCACAGCTCATAATTAAGAGGGTAATAAAAACGACTAAGACAAGTAAGCCCAAATATTGGTTCTTGTAGAACTATTTGGGCTTACTGTATTTTCTCAAAATTTAAGAGAGATGTTTTTATCTATCAATGGTTTAAAACTTACTCTATAAACATAATAGATTCAATTTCAACCACACCACCTTTTGGTAATGCCGCGACTTGCACCGCAGCACGAGCCGGATAAGGCTCAGTCAAATTTGCGATAAACACTTCGTTCAACGCTGCAAAGTCGTTTAAGTCTGTTAAAGAGACGTTAAATTTGACTACATCATTGATCGTACCGCCAGCTGCCGTGCAGATCGCTTTGATGTTTTCAAATACTTGCTTGGCTTGTGCCTCAAAACCTTCTCTTAGTTCCATAGTATCAGGATCAAAACCTAGCTGTCCTGAGATGTAGACTGTGTTACCCACTTTTACCGCTTGTGAGTAAGTGCCTACAGCGGCAGGGGCTTTGTCGGTTTGAATGGTTTGACGACTCATAATTTATCCTTGTTATCGTTATTAGTAAATGTAGAATTAATAAATGCAAAATTCTGCAAATAATAAGCTTTGGTTAATTAAAAATTATAACTGATAAAGACGCATGATATTAGGGAATCCTAACAGGGATCGTAGCTCACGAATACCCTGCGCTAGATGACTGCGACTGCGTACTACTACTTGTAATACCGTATCTGTGCTACGTACATCAACGGTTTCAACGCCGATATTAAGCTGGCGTAAATGATAAACCACTTCACTAATTTGCTCATCGCTTAATATAATGGATAGCTTTAGATAAGCGGAAAAGCGAATCTTGCCGCCGTATTCTTCTGACTCGGTCTGCTTAACCGCTTTATCATCACGCCAGCGCAATTGAATAACTTGATAAGGGTTGTCTTTACGAATATCATCCAACGAGAAGCATTTGTGTCGATGGGCGACTAAACCGTGGCGTGATAAATGACCGACGATAGGATCACCATAAATAGGGTGACAGCAATTAGCGAAATCAAGCTCTACACCCGCCGCATTGGCAATCAGCTGCTGCGGTTGTAGCATTTGCTCATTATTGTCTTTCGTGTGCATGCTAGTAATATCGTCATTGAATAGCCGCGATACTACCAACTGAGGTAATAACGTTCCTAAACTAATCTGCTCAAACAATTGCTGCTTTTGGGTTATGCCACGCCATTCTAATAAATTATTCCAATCGCTGACGCTCAAATCATCAAGGCTTTTTTGATAGGTTTTGAGGGCACGATCTAAAGCTTGCTGACCATGGCGCTGTTTATCTTGTTCTGAGAGATCCTTGAACCAGCGTAGTATCTGTTGTCGAGCTTTATTAGTTGCTACAAATCCAAGCCACTCCGCTTTGGGTTCAGAGCTTTTATCGACTTCAATTTCAACCGTTTGACCATTAGTGACCACTGTGCCAAGCTTGGCATGCTTATGATCGATGTTAGCGCCAACGGCCACATTACCAACCATAGGTCCAACGGCATAAGCAAAATCAAGCGCGGTTGAACCTTGTGGCAGCTCATAAGCGCGGCCTTGTGGACTATAGCAAATTATCTTACTTGAATGCAGATAATCCATCAGCTCATTGATAGTTGAGACTGCTGCTGAGAAGTCAGGACTATTATCATCTAGTGAATCCTCATCAATCAGCTCTTTCATATTACGCAGTGAAGCTTGAATCACCGACTGACTAATATCAGAGGCATGCTCTGCACCAATGACCCCAAGCAGGGCAGCGCGTTGCATCTTTTTGGTCATGATAGTGACTTTGATAGAATCATTATCACGATCATATATCAAGGTGAGCGACTGATTACCACCTGGTAGTGGCCGACGAATGTTATCTGCAATATTGTCATCTGCAATTTGGTATTTTTTAATCAAGTAATAAGCCAGTTTGTCACAGGCTTCAATGGTATCTAGCACAATCTCAAACGAGTACTGACGGAGTAACGTGTTAATCTCACCACGATTACGAAAAAACTGGCGATACATAGTGACGCGATTGTCTAATATTTTGACATGTCCTGTCAGACCTAAACTGCTCAGTACAATAATTAAATAACGATGAATAGCTTCTTTTTGAAAGTTACGTCCTAGTCCATATTGCAGTAGCTTGTCAGATAATTTGTTATACATATCTGAATCAAGGTTGCGATAGCACAGCACCTCAATATAATCAGCAATATCATTGATACCCATCAGACGAGCAAAGGGCACGTAAAAATCTAAGGTTTCCTGAGCAGTAGCTCGCTGCTTTTCGGGTCTCACTGCATCGAGCGTTGACATGTTATGCAGACGATCCGCGAGTTTTATAATTAACACGCGCGGATCATTGAGTGTTGCGGTTAGTATTTTATGAAAAGTAGCTGCTTTATTTTGCTGTTTATTATGGCTGGAGGATTTAAGCTTAGTCACTCCATCAACCAAGCGTGCCACAACTTTGCCATAGCGTTGCTCAATCTGCTCGTCACTGACCTCTGTATCTTCAACAGTATCATGCAAGATAGCCGCTATAATCGTATCGCGATCTAAGCGAAATCCTGCCAATATCTCAGCCACAGCGATAGGATGAGTGATATAAGGCTCACCAGATTTACGCTTATCCTTTATATGTGCCACATCACCAAACGCGCAAGCATCAATAATGTCACGGCGCTCATCAACGGATAAATAACCAACAGAACGTAATAAATTATACTGAGCTTCATCAACCAGATAATGACTGAGTTTAGGTAAAGTTTGGCTCATAAAATGGCTATCCTATTATAATTTTACGCCAGCATAGTTGTATGGTGTCAAAGTAAGCCTTGAATAAAGGCACTAATACGCAACCGCTTATATTGTTTAAACCACCCTCTAATTAATCGTAAATTACAGTAAATGTCAACCGCTAAGCGTATAGACGACTTAAAAACTTAAGGATAGTAAGGGTATAGCTATAAAAGCATGTTACTTATCGTCCTCAAATCGAAAGTAATATAGCAGTCGCAATAAACTTAAGTCGTTAAAAGCAAAATTAACCACTATAAACAGCAAAAACCACAGCGCTACACTGTGGTCTATGATGGGTTCATAAGCTTATTTTTTAAGTCACTTACATTAAGTCACTTAAGTTAAGCCACTTAAAACCTAAAAGCTATGATCGCCCGATAATGCTAAATCTAATGAGCTAGTAGCAAAATTATGCTCTGGCTGGGTCAAAATATCACGAGTGATTTTGCCTGCAGCAATCTCGCGTAAAGCCAATACCGTAGGTTTGTCATTATCAACATCTACCATAGGCTCGGCAATACCTTTGGCCAATTGACGGGCGCGTTTGCTAGCGACCAATATCAATTCAAAGCGGTTATCTACATTATCTAAGCAATCTTCAATCGTGACTCGTGCCATAGCAAGCTACCTCTGTTGTTTCTGTCAAAAACGCGAATAATCCGCATAGTGATAACGGAAATATAAATATAGTATAAGAAGATAATTTGTAATTATAACATTAATTTTTGGCTAAAGTATCTCATCAATTAATAGATTGAGTTTAAGTCTATTACTGGATCATAAACTTGACTATTTTAGAATATTAAGATAATCGAATTTTGATGAAAAATATAGTTATCTTTACTACTGACGCACACATCATTAACTTACTGCACTACAAAATGCCTTTGCTAAACATCAGTTTTTATCGTTCTAAGTATCATTTCATCGAATATAAGCCCGAAAAAATGGCTTTAAGTTCAATTAAGTAGATTATTTACTATAAATCCGTCTATTAATCCACATACCTGTATATATCTACAGGTACATTTTAGAGTGCGTCTTGCTATGATGAAGTTGTGATCGAAAAATTATTTAGATATTTTTAACAATGATCAGTTTTGATCACGATTGCTAATCTTAGCAGCTTTATGGAAGAAGCTGAGCGAAGCAACTGCCTAATACATCACTTCTTGTAAAGGCTTTTAGAATAAATACATACCGTTGTTCTTATTTATTTGCTCTTACAATTGCTCCTATTGATTTCAAATATAGAGCAATAGTAAAACTACTACAGGATGTAATACTATGAATCGCACATATAAAGTTATCTGGAACGAGGCTTCAAACTGCTTTATGGCTGTCACGGAATATGCTAAAGGCAAAAATAAGTCATCTAGTACAGCAGTCAGTTCTAATAGAAACACTATAACCGTAGGCGCCCGTATTTTGCGCTTAAGCACATTATGTATGGGATTAGCTGCGGCTAGTCTTAGTATGCAAGCGGTAGCAGTAACTTTCACTATCCCTGGAGCTAATCCAATCACTGTAGATACGGATGCAGGTCCAACTGGAGGTACGATTACAGGATTAACTAATACAACTTTTAGTACAACTACAACATATACTGGTGGGCAAGCCGCCACGCAAGAGCAGGTCAGTCTTGCAGCTGCTGATGCTAAAACAGAAGTTGTGGCAGGTACTAATGTCAATAACGTTTCCAATACGCCAGGCGGTAGTGGTCAAAATGTTTATACCGTCAATGCTAATGGTACGACTGTCTCTGCAGGTTCTGGTGATGTCGCTGTTAGTAGTAACTTGAACAATATCACTAATGTCACTGACTTTGTTGTTGATCTTAGTCCTGCTACTAAAACTACTATAGCGAATAACACATCAGGCGTCGCTACTAACGTAACTAATATCGCAGCTAACACTTCAGGCGTTGCTACTAATGCTTCAGGTATCGCTACTAACGTGACTAATATCGCAGCTAATACTTCAGGCGTTGCTACTAATGCTTCAGGTATCGCTACTAACGTGACCAATATCGCAGCTAATACTTCAGGCGTCGCTACTAATGCTTCGGGTATTGCTACTAACGTGACCAATATCTCAGCTAATACTTCAGGCGTTGCTACTAATGCTTCGGGTATTGCTACTAACGTGACCAATATCGCAGCTAATACTTCAGGCGTTGCTACTAATGCTTCGGGTATTGCTACTAACGTGACCAATATCGTAGCTAATACTTCAGGCGTTGCTACTAATGCTTCAGGTATCGCTACTAACGTAACCAATATCGCAGCTAATACTTCAGGCGTTGCTACTAATGCTTCAGGTATCGCTACTAACGTGACTAATATCGCAGCTAATACTACTAATATTGCTAAGGGCTTAGACTTTGGTGGTGATAGTGGTGCTGATGTCAATCGTCAACTAGGTGACAAGCTTACTATCACAGGTGGCGAAACCAATAGCGCGAATCTAGCTGCTGGCAATAATGTCGGTGTGGTCGCTAACGGTACTGATAATCTAACTATTAAGCTGGCAAAAGATGTTAATTTAGGCGCAAATGGTAGCCTAAAAACAGGCAACACCACCATTAATAATAGTGGATTCGTAAATGGTAATACCACTATTAACACTAATGGCCTGACCAATGGTAGTACTACGGTTAATGGTACTGGTGTTACTATTGCAGGTGGGCCTAGTATGACGACAGGCGGTATCAATGCTGGTAATCAAGTCATAACGGGTGTTGCCAATGGTACTGCGCCTAATCATGCTGTTAACTTCGGTCAGTTATCTGCTTTAGGATATAAAGTTGACGAGTTAGAAGATGAGCTAAGCGGCGGTATCGCCAGTGCGATTGCCATTGCTTCAATGCCTAGCGCGATGACACCAGGTGAAGGTCGCATCACAGGTGGTACAGGTTATTATAATGGCGAAGCTGCTATCGCTATAGGGTTATCTGGTGCTACTAGCTCAGGTAAGTTTAGCTACAAAGTTGGTGGCTCTTATACGGATACAGGAGGCACAGCTATTGGCGGAGGCCTTTCTTATAAGATTTGGTAATCAGATATAAGCCTCTAGCTTATAAAAATCTGTATTCAATAACTGAATTAACCCCGTAAGTTGTTTCTAACTTATGGGGTTAGTTATTTTAATCGTTGTGTTTTTATTTGCTATGTTGAGGATATGCCCTAGCCATCCGCCTGATTATCGAGCAAAGCGGCGATAGTACGACGATAGCGCCGCTGTTGCCGGGCCAATGTCTGTCTATCCGCTATAATAATCGCTTTTAGCTCAGCCAGCGCCACTTCAAAATTATCATTCACCACTACATAATCAGCATGTACATATTGCGCCATCTCAGTGACTGCTCCGCTCAAGCGTTGTTCTATAACTTCAACACTATCAGTCGCGCGTGTTGAGAGGCGCTGTCGTAAAGTAGCAATATTAGGCGGTAAAATAAATACCATAGTCGCCTCAGGAAATATGGTTTTAATTTGCTGTGCGCCTTGCCAGTCAATCTCCAAAATAACATCGATACCTGCGGCAAGCTGCGCCCGCACGCTCTGTTCTGAGGTGCCGTAATAGTTACCAAAGACTTCGGCATGCTCCAAAAATTTATTTTCATTAATAGCCGCAGTAAAAGTGTCCTTTTCGATAAAATGATAATGATGGCCATCAATTTCACCAGGACGCGGCGGGCGAGTCGTGTGTGAGACGCTAACGCTCAACTCATTAGTCGTCGCAAGGAGCTGCTTTACCAATGAGGTCTTGCCAGTGCCTGAGGCGGCGGTAATAATAAATAATGAACCTATCATACAAAATGTCCTAATGATAAAAGAGTAGTCGCAGGAGCTATCGTTTTCTATTATACAGCCTGTTTGCTTTAGTAATAAAACTAGGTTAAGAAAACTGAACCGATAGTATTTTAAGGGGCAATAAAAGCAAATTATGCTAAAGTAGAGCCATTATCTTTCACGCTAAGTTTTGAGTCTAGTTTTTAAGCAATAAATATTGAGCCAATCAGACTTGATCTAACAATCTTTTATCCCAATTTAATTTTTAAACCAAATTATCTAACGATAGGCTGCCTTATGCAAATTTATCTTGCCAATCCACGTGGGTTTTGTGCTGGTGTTGATCGCGCGATTGCGATCGTCAACGAAGCTTTGATGCGTTTTGAGCCGCCCATTTATGTGCGTCATGAGGTCGTACATAATAAGTTTGTAGTATCAGATTTGGCCAATCGCGGTGCAGTATTCGTCGAAGAGCTTAACGAAGTTCCTGATGGCTCAATCGTAATATTTTCAGCGCATGGGGTATCAAAAGCGGTTGAAGATGAGGCTGAGCGCCGCGACCTTACCGTATTTGATGCCACTTGTCCGCTCGTTACTAAAGTTCATATCGAAGTGGCAAGATTTGCTCAAGATGGTATGGACGCTATACTGATCGGTCATGCAGGACATCCCGAGGTCGAGGGCACCATGGGGCGCTTTAACCGCAAATTCGGTGGTCAAATCCATTTGGTTGAAAACGAAAATGACGTTGATAATTTGATAGTAAAAGACGCTGAGCGCTTATCTTTTGTGACTCAAACGACGTTATCTATGGATGATACAGCAAGAGTAATCGATGCCTTGCGGGATAAGTTCCCTGCTATACAAGGCCCGCGCAAAGACGATATCTGCTATGCTACCCAAAACCGTCAAGATGCGGTAAAAGATTTAGCCGCGCGCTGCGAGGTAGTACTGGTTGTCGGCTCACCCAACTCGTCAAACTCTAATCGTTTGCGCGAACTGGCCGAGCGTATGAATTGCCAAGCCTATCTGATCGATAATGCTAGTGAAATACAGCCCGAGTGGTTCGATGGCATCCAAAGCGTTGGCGTCACTGCTGGCGCTTCTGCGCCTGAGGTGCTGATCCAAGAAGTATTGCAGCAGCTGCAAGATTGGGGCGGGCAAGTGCCTGATGAGCTAGCAGGCATAGAAGAAAATGTGACGTTTAGTTTGCCCAAAGCGCTACGTATTCCAGTGACGCAAGTCGGTAAATAACGTTTATAACATACCATCTTTTAATTAAGGGCATGTCCTCATTCGACACAATAAATATCTCACTTTTATGCTCAGCATTCAATTGAGGTATGCCCAAGTTTCTAAGAGTTAAGCGCATGGAAAAGCAAAAAAAGAAATTTGTATTAGCTGACGCGAGTCTTAGTGAGGTCAGCAAACAATTAAAAATAAACTTATTGGTTATTATCGGCTTGGTGCTTTTGTTGGGGTTAAACACGGTATATTTTAGTCAAGAAAAAAGCTTCTTTTCAGTAGCACTGATAGTAGTAATTATTGTCTTAATATATTTAATCGCTAAGAGCCGTGAGATTCTTAAAATCAAAAAGCAAGAACTTGAAGCCCAACAAAAATAATAGATAAATCTAGGCAGCTAAAAGGACTGTTATGAGTGCGTATTACCAGTTTATCGAACGCAAGCAACAAGAAGATGGTAGCAGTATTGCTCGCTATCATCCCACCAAACATGCTCAAGGTGCTTGGAATGAGCACGAGCAACACATGGCACCAGCGACAGGACTACTCACCGCTGAGCTGATCGAATTTGCACCCCAAGATAACATGCGCGTTGCTCGTATTAGCCTTGATATTTTGGGGCTAATACCACTCGACGATTTTATCATTACTACTCGTTGCATTCGTCCTGGTAGAACTATCGAGCTAATAGAGTCGGTAATGAGTAGTCAGGGTCGTGATTGTATTATCGCTCGAGCATGGCGACTTATGACTCAAGATACTAGTGTCATTGCAGGTCTAGAAGATGCGTCCGCCAAATATAAGCCTGATGATTTGCAAAGCTGGGATGGGATGAAGGGCTGGCCAGGCGGTTTTATTGAAACGGTACACTTGGTCTCTGATGCTGATCGCCGCGCAGGTCGCGGTATGGTCTGGATCACTAATGATGTTGACATAGTAGAAGGCATGCCAACAAGTGATGTGGTACGCCTACTGGGTATGGTAGATACTGCCAACGGAGTAGTACCAAGGCTTGGACTTGGACTCTCAACACTTGAGTGGATGTTTCCTAACACTGACTTACAGATTCATATGCACCGAGAGCCAGTAGGAAAGTGGCTGGGTATCGAAGCAGTTCAACAGTATGGAGAGGATGGTATTGGCGTCACTAGTGCTGTACTTCATGATGTTCATGGGCCGTTTGGTCGTAGCGAGCAAATCCTCACGGTGCGCCCAATGCCGCGTTAGCTATACACGGCTATCTATACACTTATTAATTGACTGAAAATCTATGTCATCTCAAACACCGTCTTAAAAAGTAAGGCGGTGTTTTTTATTTAACCGCTATTTTTAGCTGGTTTGAGCTTGAAATATTTTCTCATGACCCTATTAGTATAAGCAGTCTAGCGATATTTAAAACTGAGCTTGTGGCATAAGGGCTAACCCACGACCTGAATGAGTTATTCTATTCTGTGAGTTGCTGCCTGCGCTACCTAGTTTTATAGTCGTTATTTTATAATAAGTTATTCAATTAATATTAATGGAGTTTTTTATGAGTGAACCAGTTGATAAGCAAAGCATTGATGAAAAAGACGTTGGCGTCACCAGCACTGAATCTAGCACTACCAATACAAGCACTACCAATACAAGCACTACTGATTCAAGCCCAGAACTAAAAAAACATACCTTTGAGGCGGAAGTGGCGCAACTGCTGCATTTAGTCACGCATTCGCTGTACTCAAACGCGGATATCTTTGTGCGTGAGCTAGTCTCTAACGCCTCTGATGCTTGTGATAAGTTACGTTTTGAAGCGAATAATGATGACAGTCTTTATGAAGATGATGGCGAGCTAAAAATTCGTATTGCCGTTGATGAAGCGGCTAAGACTATTACCTTTATCGATAATGGCATTGGGATGAATGAGGCTGATGCCATTGAAAACCTAGGCACGATTGCCAAATCAGGCACCAAAGCATTCTTAGATAAGCTATCTGAATCACAAAAGCAAGACGGTCAGCTTATTGGTCAATTTGGTGTGGGCTTTTATTCAGGCTTTATCGTCGCGGACACTATCAGTGTTGAATCACGCAAAGCAGGCGATGCTGCGGATCAAGGTGTGCGCTGGATCTCTGATGGCACAGGTAGCTTTACTGTTGAGCCGATTAATAAAGATACGCGTGGCACAGCGATCACTTTGCATCTCAAAGAAGAGTATTCAGATGGCGAAGACAGCTATCTTGACCGCGCTAGAATTAAGCGCTTAGTCAATAAGTACTCAGACCATATCAGCCTGCCGATTCAGATGCGCAAAGAAGTTTGGCAAGAAGACGAAGTCGAAGAAGGCACTGACTCTGATGACAATGCTACATCGCCTAATGGCGAGATGGTACTCACCGATGAGTGGGAAACCATCAATAAAGCCAGCGCTTTGTGGACGCGCTCAAGCTCTGAGATCGAAGATGATGAATATGTTGATTTTTATAAAAACATCACTTATGACATGAATGAGCCACTGACTTGGACGCATAATCGCGTTGAGGGTCGCGTACAATACACTCAGCTGCTGTATATCCCTAAGACGGCACCTGTTGATCTGTACACGCGTGAGCAGCAGCATGGCCTGAAGCTCTATGTGAAGCGCGTCTTTATTATGGATGATGCCGAGCAGTTGCTACCGATGTATTTGCGCTTTGTTAAAGGTGTGATTGATTCAGCCGATTTGCCACTCAACGTCAGCCGTGAGCTATTACAAGAGTCTCGCGATGTCAAATCAATTCGTGATGGTAACGCACGCCGCGTCTTGACCATGCTGGCAAGTCTTGCCAATAGTGAAGATAGCGACAAGCAAGAGAAGTTCGCGCAGTTCTATAGCGAGTTTGGTGATGTGATCAAAGAAGGTCTTGGCGAGGACATGGGCAATCAAGAGCGTATTGCCAAACTGCTTCGTTATGCGACTAGCAATGATGATAAAGTAGCGACAAGCTTTGAGGACTATAAATCGCGCATGCAGGAAGGTCAAAAAGCCATCTACTATCTGACCGCTGATAACTTGGCCGCTGCTAAGAACAGCCCGCAATTAGAGCTATTTAAGAAAAAAGGTATCGAAGTTATTCTGATGACCCGCCGCGTTGATGAATGGGCGATGAATTTCTTAACTTCATTCGATGAGACGCCACTACAAAATATTGCCAAAGGAGCCGTTGATTTAGGCGACTTGCAAGATGAAGCTGAAAAGGCTGAGGCTGAAAAAGCTGAAGAAACTATGAAGCCGGTCGTTGATAAGCTCAAAACCGTTTTAGGTGAGCGCGCTAAAGATGTCAAAGTCTCGACGCGCTTGGTTGATAGTCCAGCCTGCTTAGTCGTAGGCGAGGGCGAGCTGTCACCGCAGATGATTCAGATGCTCAAGCAAATGGGCCAAGAGGTGCCTGAGAGCAAGCCCACGCTCGAGGTCAACCCTGATCATCCATTGATTAAGAAGCTTGAGACCAGTGAGCATTTTAATGACTTGGCGCAAGTGATATTTGATCAAGCTCTGCTCGCTGATGGCGGTCAGCTGGACGATCCAGCTGCTTATCTTAAACGAGTTAACGAGCTATTGATGCGTTAATGGATCGTCAAGTAAGCTTGATAGAGTAATCATAAAGGAGGTCTTAGAATTAAGGCCTCTTTTTTTGTGATTTTCCTACAGCTTTTACAAATCAGTCTTATCGTCTTAACTGACAATCCGTTACAATCGCGTGAGATTAATAAAATAGACTTATTATTTAAGCTATAATATCTGATGTTGCCATGCTATTAATGGCTCGATTGGATAGAGGTCTAAGTCTTTGTCACTTGCGTCATTAAAAACTATTTCTCTTCAGCGCTTCTCGCTTAATTTCGCTGCCAACATTATCGCTGCCTTATGGATGTTGGTAGGGTCAACCCGTTCTTTTTCTTGGGTAAAACCAACCTTTATGCAGTTTGCGCTATTCGCCTCTTTAGCCCTTGGCAGTAACGTATTATTCTCATGGCTTGCTGCCGAGAGTAGTAGTGTCTTTAATGAGCAAGGACTGGTCAGCTATCTCATTTGGCCAGCTATTATTTTGCTGGCGGGTATTATTCTTGCGCGTCGGGCGGGCAATCAGGGGCTATTATTTGTACCTGTTGTCCTATGGCTGGTTGCTGATACCTTATCAGCGCTTTTACAAAGCATAGTACAGTTTTTTGGTCATCAAGGCTGGTTACCCGAATGGAGTTATTCATTCTTACCTATGCTGTTCTTGGTGCTATTTTTATGGCAGACGCTAGCCCTGCTATGGATATTTAGTCGCCGTCTACGTATCCCTTGGTGGGAACGTATCATCGTTTTGATTGGTGCTGTGGGATTATTGACAATTTGGCAAAACAACGTCGCGGATCAGCCTATATTTAAGCAGATACCAGTACAGCCTGTACTCGCGGAGGACGCTCTATATGAGCAACCACGCCTATTGCAACAAGCGCTAAATGGTATTGATGTCAGCAAGTCTGGCGCTAGTGATTGGTATTTTATGGGTGTGGCAGGCTTCTCAGAACAAGATGTTTTTCGTTCAGAGATTAACAAAGTGCGTGAATTATTCGATGTCCGTTTTGGTACGAGTGGGCGATCCTTGTCTTTAATTAATAACACTTATAGCTGGCTCGATGAGCCTATCGCGACTAAGACTAGTATCTTGCGAGGCCTGAAAAGAATCGGTCAACAGATGAATAGCGACGAGGATGTATTGTTTCTTACTTTGTCTTCGCATGGCGATCAAGATATCGTGCAATTATCAAATCCGCCTTTAGAGATGGATAACTTGGACGCTGCTTGGCTACGCGAGGCTCTAGATGTTTCAGGTATTCGCTGGCGCGTCATCGTCGTCTCTGCTTGTTATGCTGGCTCTTTTATCGATGATTTAGCTTCGCCAACTACAGTAGTTATTACTGCGTCAGCTGCGGACAAGATGTCGTTTGGCTGTACCAATAGCGCTGAGATGACTTATTTTGGTCAAGCGTTTTTTGCCGAGAGCCTGCGTGAAAACACTAGCTTTGAAGCCGCTTTTGAGGCCGCAAAATTGCGGGTAAGCGCGCGCGAAGGCTTCATGGGTTTCGAGCCATCTGAGCCGCAAATGCTAGTAGGTAGCTTGATGAAAACCGCGTTGCCAGCTTTTGAGCAAGTGCTATTTGATAAGTCGCGTCCTGCTATAGAACTGATAAATGATGGCAGTGAACTTAATATCAGTGAATTTGATGATAATGCACTTGGGGATATGGCCGTTACTATTGCTCCTGCCAATTGATATTGATAGGATTGCTGAAACCAACAAGCCCTAACAAACTGTCATACAAAACCCATAGAGACTCTGTTTTAAGTTTGTATAATAGCAACAGGTCTTGCAAGCAGGGCGCTTAGCGACAGCTGTGGTGTAGAGCATTATGAGCTGAGCCGCTATAAGCGTTAAGCCAACACTTATTAATTAACAACATGAAGGGATCTTCGATGATAAATAACTATCATGCGCACAGTTTGCCTGCTAATACTCAGCTAACTAAAGTGAGTAGCAATCGCTGCTTTGAGGGTGAGCAGTATTATTATAGTCATCAATCAGATGCTACTAAAACACCGATGAGCTTTAGTATTTACTTGCCTGATGAGGCGCTTAGTGGTAAGCGCTGTCCTGCGATTATGTATCTATCAGGTCTAACCTGTAATGCGGATAATGTCACGCACAAAGCACACTTTCAAAAAAAGTGTAGCGAGCTTGGGATGATATTTATTGCACCTGATACCTCGCCGCGTAGTGATCCAGATTCGGGTTTTGAAGTTCCTAATGATGAGCGTTACTTTGTAGGTCAAGGGGCAAGCTACTACGTGGACGCAACGCGTGCGCCTTGGTCGACTCACTTTAATATGCAAAGCTATATCGTCGATGAGCTCTATGACTTGCTGCGGGCAGAGTTTGCGATCAGTAGTATAGGGATTATGGGTCACTCTATGGGCGGTCATGGTGCACTGCTATTGGGCTTTAAATTCCCTAGTAAGTTTGTCAGCGTCTCAGCATTATCACCCGTTTGCGCTGCCAGTGAATCAGCATGGGGACAAGCCGCTTTTACAGAATACTTCGGTGAAGATAAATCATTATGGCAGGACGCTGACGCCAGCTCTACTATTGAGCAAGTTGGTCAGCAATACTCGAATATCTTAGTGGATCAAGGTGCTAATGATGAGTTTTTAGCGGACGGCCAGCTACAAACGCCTAAGCTACAGCAAGCCTGTCAAGCAGCCAAGCAGCCCTTAACGTTACGTTATCAGGCTGGTCATGATCATAGCTATTACTTCATTCAAAGCATGATGGATGATCATATCGAGCATCATTGTAAAGCGGCTGATTTGGCGAGTAGCCGTCGCCCAATGAATAAGCACTAATATAAAAATAAATAATTTTAGAATAGTAACTCATCAAAAGGTTATTACTTATGACAGAATCTAAAAACCAATACGCCAAGTCATCGCTTGCTATTATGCAGGCTGATATGGATAAGGCGCTACAAGCAAAAGATAACTTAGATACTGAGGTTAGTACTGAGGTTAGTACTGAGATTGATACTGAATCTAAAGGCTCAGCCGATATATCAGAACCTGCTGCCAAAGCGGATATAAACGATCTCGATGAGTCGCAGCTATCTCGAGTGATAGAGATGGCTTGGGAGGATAGAACGACCTTTGGGGCAATAGAGCACAGCTATGGTCTCGATGAAACGGCTGTTATTAGGCTGATGCGTCAACAGCTAAAGCCGTCATCATTTAGACTATGGCGTGAGCGGGTAACCGGCCGCGATACCAAGCACCAAGCCAAGCGCAGCTTTGAAGTTGGCCGTGCTTATTGCAAGACTCAATATAAGCCGCGCTAAACTTTATACGACTCAATACTTTATACGATTTAGTCTTTAACTAATTTTCAATACCAGCTAATTGGATAATATCTATTATGATTTCTCCCGATAAACAATATCTAATCGCGCCTTCTATTCTTTCCGCTGATTTTGCGCGCTTAGGCGCAGAAGTTGAGCAAGTATTAGCCTCTGGCGCAGATGTGATTCACTTCGATGTCATGGACAATCATTATGTGCCTAATCTTACCTTTGGTAGCATGATATGCAGTGCTCTGCGCGATTATGGTATTGATGCACCGATTGATGTACATCTAATGGTGTCGCCTGTCGATGGTATGATTGAGCAGTTTTTAGAAGCTGGCGCGAGTGTGATTACTTTTCATCCTGAGGCCAGTGGGCATATTGATCGCTCCCTACAGCTAATCAAGGACGGCGGCGCTAAATGCGGCTTAGTACTCAATCCTGCGACCCCGCTACATTATCTAGATTACGTTATGGATAAAGTCGACCAAATCTTACTGATGAGCGTTAACCCAGGCTTCGGTGGTCAGTCGTTTATTGATAGCACTTTAGATAAAGTACGTGCGGTGCGTCAACTAATAGACGCTAGTGGTCGTGATATTCGCCTTGAGGTCGATGGTGGTATTAAGGCTAGTAATATTCGCGCTATCGCCGAGGCGGGCGCTGATATGTTTGTAGCAGGCTCGGCTATCTTTAATCAAGGCGACTATACAGTAGCAATCAGTGCTATGCGTGATGAGCTTGCTCTAGCCAATAGTAACTGATAAGCCTAATGATCGGCTTGCTTTATTAGTATTTGACTCCATTTAAAGCTAACCCCATTGTTTTTTATGAGTATAAAAAAGAGGTGATTCATGGATAGCCAAAACTTGAACATTACGTCAGCTACGTCAGTCAGCGCTGATGATAGTAATAATCAAGCAAGTCCGCGTAGCTTAGTGCCCAAAGGGATTACTATCGGCTTGGCTATCTTTGCCTTGATATTGAGCGTAGCAGGCTATGTGGCTCGTATTATCGCCGGTCACGACACTGCAGAAGTGTTACGTCACGCCGCAGTATTAGTACCAGGATTTATAGTCGGTATTCCGTTATTATTTTGGCTCGGGTCGCGACTGTTCAATAAAGTAAAAGGCGCTGACGTTGCAGGCTGGAATGCGATCAGCTTGGGATATTTGACCTCTTGTATTTCTCTGCTATGGCTGATGGGTACTTATAGTTAGGCTGTTTTTTAATTTATTTTTAATAAAGTCGTCGCTGTAGAGCTGACTGGAATTTTGCATGCAAATTGTCCCCACCAAAATCGCTAATACTATCTATCCAAAAGACTTACCAAACGTCCTATTTACTAGTCTGATTGTGGGTTGTCTATTGTTAGGACTAGCCTCATTGCGTAATGGTACTGGCCTTCAGGGCTGGCTCAACGTTATCGAAAATTGGCTGTTGATGTTAATTATTTTACCAACAGCGATCACAGTAGTCGCTTTACCTGTCAAGTATCGTGACCCCAGCTTTGAGCTGAAACTGGCATATTTTATGGGGATGTTTGTCGCACTATTGTTTACGATAGGCAAATTGCGTTATTGGCGTTAAGAACTACGCTACCGGCGCTAATTTAAAATCTAATAAAGCCAATCCAATTATCTAAACTTAGACATGCTTTAGATCTTGACCCTTGAAATTTGCTCGTAAAGCGTCCATTGTAGGAGTTACACCTATTTTGACTGTGTTATTAGCAGTTGATAAAAGACGGTATAATAATAAGGAAGACATTGAATGCCATACGACATTGATAATGAGATAGAAGTCGATCACGATAGCGGTGATCAGTTTGCAAGCTTTGCTAAAGAGACCACTCTTGAGTTGGTTGAAGCTGAAAATGGTACTTTGCTACTACGCGATACCGAGAAAGATGATGAGCCACTGATGACCATAGACTTCTCTGATAAGCTAAAAGATCTGCTAGGTAGTGATACGCAGTCGATAGGGCAGCATATGATTCATGCCGCCATTCAAGTCATTATGCAAAAGCAGATGAGCCAATGGCATGCTCATGTGTATGATAAAGAGCCGGCTAACTATAGTTAATAGCCAGTGAGTAGTTAGAGGGTAAATATAGTTAGCGCATAAAAAAAGGGTTTATCAATTGATAAACCCTTTTTTTATTATTCAAAACATTATATCAAAAATAACGAATTATTTGATTTTTGCTTCTTTAAACATTACGTGCTGACGAATTTTTGGATCGAATTTCTTCATTTCCATTTTGCCAGGCATAGTACGCTTGTTCTTGGTAGTAGTGTAGTAATACCCAGTACCAGCAGTTGATACTAACTTGATTTTATCTCTCATGACAGCTTTCCTTTGAATAGTGAAGCGCTCGGCTTAAACTTTTTGACCTTGTGCGCGCAAATCTGCAAGCACTTTATCAATACCTAGTTTGTCGATGATACGCATACCTTTAGTAGAGATACGTAGACGCACAAAGCGATTCTCAGACTCTACCCAAAAACGATGGTTATGAAGGTTTGGTAGGAAGCGACGGCGGGTTTTGTTGTTTGCGTGCGAAACATTATTACCAACCATAGGGCGCTTTCCAGTCACTTGGCAAACTTTAGACATGGTGAACTCCTAATCTATACGGTATAAGCTATTATACCCGTTTAGGCAAGTTGCGCATTTACGGCATGGACGCAGCAAGCAACATCTTGCTAAACAAAACTATATGAAGGTTGAGCTGATAAAACTGTCATATAAAGGCAAATAACAGAGTGACCAATTCAGAAAATTTTAAAGCCGACATTTATACCATAAAAGAGATGAATATTCAAATATTTTTATGATTATTGTTGGTCTAAAGGATGGCTATTATACCTTGAAATGCATCGTCTATGTTGTTGATTATTTAATAGTAAAGATTAATTTTTAGTTGTAACTTATATTATTCTGCACTACTAAAAAATATACCCTTACCTCTACTATCGTCTGTACCGATGACAATTAACTCACTATCTTCGTTCAGCAAACCTACACCTTTTAGGGTTTCGTTCGGAGCATAGCAAGGAGATCCATCAAATGTAACACTGCTATCAAAATATCTTTTTGAATTAGATAATGTTAATTTACCATTCATTGTACAACCAGACTCGTCTTTACCAGTAAAGTTACCGTTGCTACTAAAATTAATGTCTAAATCACCTGCTACACTATCACCAGTAATATATGCAGTACCTTTAAATTTTTTATTGCTAATACTAGCTAAGGTCTGTTTTCGATTAGAAAGAACATCTTCATATCTCAGTGTGTAGTTTGTAGAGTTTATAGGCAAACCAAATACTTCGCCACTGAGAACTTTAGATGTTTTATAGTTCCCAGTTATAGTGGTAGCGAGAGCCCTTCTCGCTTCATAGGAGTAATTTCTTCCTACTAAGCTAAATTCACCATTGTTACCTGTTACACCATTGTTGCTATTAATAAATCCTAAAACATCACCATCAGGATAAATGCTCGGGTTGTCAGAATAAATGACCCACAACCTCTTGTTGTCATCTACTAAGCCTTCTGCAATTTCATTCTGACCAGTTAAACCTTTATAAATACCTGGTAATAACTCATAAGTTGGATTAGTTGGATTAGTTGGATTAGTTGGATTAGTTGGATTAGTTGGATTAGTTGGATCAGTTGGATCAGTTGGATCAGTTGGATCAGTTGGAGGTATAGATGGATTTGAATTTGGCGGGAAGCTAGGTGGTACTCCTGGTCTAGCTTCATCGCTACCACAACCAAAAAGACTCAAGCTCATTAAAGAGAGAATAGCTATTTTTTTCATGATGTTTTTCTCAAGTTGTGTTATCAAAATAATATAAGAGTAAATAGCGAGTTACCAGAAAGTAACTATTAAGTTTATTTTTATATCATAACCTTAATAACCAAAAACAATCAACTCTCTCAGCAAAGTTTCGCGAAAGCGATTAAAATAGACGGTTTTCTATGCTCCTGATAATATATGATTTCAGTAGCAAGTTTTATTTTATTAATTGGGCGCATTATGTCAGATAACACAAAAACCGCTTCATCATCGAATATAAAGCCGAACACAGGTTCTCTTAACATGCCAGCGACTGGTGCTATAGATACCGCCACGCTTTTGATCAAATGTAAAGATCAGGCAGGTATCGTACAAGCGGTCTCTGAGTTTATTCATCGCTATGGTGCGAATATTATTACGCTTGACCAATACTCAACTGCCCATGAAGGCGGTCAATACTTTATGCGTTTAGAGTTTGCCTTAGCAGGATTGAGCGAGATTATTGATAATTTTGAAGTCAGTTTTGGTCACACAGTTGCCAAACGTCATAATATGGATTGGCGGCTACATAACAATGCGATTAAGACCAAAGTGGGAATTTTGGTGTCTAAGTTCGATCATGCACTGCTAGATTTGTTATGGCGACATCGACGCGGCTTGCTTGATTGCACTATTACTATGGTGATCAGCAATCACGAAGATTTGCGACAAGCGGTGGAAAACTTTGGTATCGCTTTTCACTATGTACCGGTGACTAAGGACAATAAAGCTGAGGCAGAGGCGCAAATTGATAAGCTGATGGCGGATAATGATTTATTGGTATTAGCACGATATATGCAAATATTATCATCAGATTTTGTTAAGCGTTGGCCGATGCAAATCATTAATATTCATCATTCATTTTTGCCAGCGTTTGTAGGCGCAGATCCTTATCGGCAAGCCTATGAAAAAGGCGTAAAACTGATTGGTGCTACTGCGCATTATGTGACAGCAGAGCTCGATCAAGGGCCTATCATTGAGCAAGATGTGCACCGAGTGACTCACAGACAAGGGGTAGTAGAGCTGCGAGCTATAGGTCGCGATATTGAGCGTAATGTGCTAGCACGCGCGGTGAATTGGCATGTACAAAATCGGGTAATCGTCGCTGGCAATAAAACCGTTGTTTTTAATTAGCGAATAATCCTTACTCTAATAGCTTAAACCAAAAACTCCAGCACAAACTTACTACCAATAAAGCCGATTGCTAACAGTATAAAGGCATAAAAAGTCATATTAGCTGCGCGTTTGCCGCGCAGGTCACCCCGCCAATTACCTAGCAATAGCAAGCCAAACAGCAACCATGATAAGACGCTAAATACGGTCTTGTGAACAATATGCTGAGCAAATAAATCTTCTACATAGATAAAGCCTATCCCCAGCGCGATACTGAGTAGTACAAAGCCGACTAAAATCATATCAAATAATAAACTCTCCATAGTCTGTAGAGAGGGGAGTTTATTAACCCAAAAGCGGTGAAAGGTATTTTGTTTGAGCTCACGGATCTGCAGGCGTAAAAACAGCGCTTGAACCGCTGCCATGAGTAGCACGCAGTAAGCGGCGAATGAGAGAATAATATGTGCTTCGAGTCCTACGCTGACATCAGTCAAAGGCTGATAAGGCGCACGACCTATGTAGCCAATAATCATACCTAAAAAGGCGGTAGGTGCAGCCAAAATTCCCAAACTGACAATAGGGCGATATAATGAGAACAGCACATAAAAGAATAAGAAAAATAAACTGATAAGGCTAAATACATTGAATAGATTAAAATTCAATCCATAAAGCGTAAAGATATAAGGATATAGCAGCGTGGCATGGGCAAGCATCCCCACTAGTAAAAGACCAAGACTAGTGCGTTTATGAATCGTCTTATTGTTTGTCAGTGCCCAACTGATATAAAGAGTGACCGCGATATAAGCGATACTGGCTATCACAAATGCAAGCAACACAGGCAAGCCTCATTGATTATTTGAGCAAAGCTCAATATTAGTATTAGTAGCTAATATTACATAGCCGCGCTCAAGGTGATGCTAAAATGTTATGATTAGAATAATCGTCCAATTTATCATAAAATAGAGCTTAATTGAGAATCATCTGCATTATTATTTGTGAGAGTTGCAACTAATACTAAAAAGGTAAAAACGCTATCAAAGTTGATTTGCTAAAAAATGATAATTAAAACCAATCGTATAAAGATGCTGTTATAGCATTCACTAAATACTGCTTAAAAGCCAGTGACCAAAATACTATTTGTAAAAATTTAAAAATTCATCACCCCATGAGAGCTATTTATGTTTGATACTTTAACCGAACGTCTATCCTCAAGCCTGCGCAATATCGCAGGTACAGGTCAGCTAACCGAAGATAATATTAAAGACACCTTGCGTGAAGTACGCATGGCGCTGTTAGAAGCGGATGTGGCACTGCCAGTCACTCGTGACTTTGTCAAGCGCGTCAAAGAACAAGCACTGGGCGCTGAAGTACTCAAAGAGCTAGCACCAGGCCAAGCCTTTGTAAAAATCGTCCATGACGAGCTGACCGAGATGATGGGCAGTGCCAATCAGCAGCTTGAGATGACCGGTAAGCCACCTGTAGTCTATTTATTAGCAGGTCTACAAGGTGCAGGTAAAACCACCACTGCTGGTAAATTGGCTAAATACTTACAAGAGCGTCATAAAAAGAAAGTCATGCTAGTCTCAGCTGACGTTTATCGTCCGGCAGCGATAAAACAACTTGAGCAAGTGGCAGGACAGGTCAATGCCAAGTTCGTCAACTCAAGCGCTGATGAAAACCCTATCGATATTGCTATGCGCGCTATCGAAGAAGCCAAAATTCAATATCAAGATATCTTGATCATCGATACCGCAGGTCGTCTGGCTATCGATGAGGCGATGATGGCTGAGATCAAGGCCTTAACCGCTGCAGTCAATCCTTCTGAGACGTTATTCGTTGTCGATGCGATGACGGGGCAAGATGCGGCCAACACGGCCAAGGCTTTTGATGATGCGCTACCACTGACGGGCGTCATCTTAACCAAGACCGACGGTGATGCACGTGGCGGTGCTGCGTTATCAGTACGTGCAATCACGGGCAAGCCGATCAAATTCTTAGGTCGCGGAGAGAAGTTAGATGCGCTAGAGCTGTTCCATCCTGATCGTATTGCTCAGCGTATTCTTGGTATGGGCGATGTCTTAAGCTTAGTGGAAGAAGTCGAGCAAAAATCGACCGTGATAAAGCCGAAAAAATGGCGAAAAAGATGCAAAAGGGCGGCGACTTCGACCTTGAGGATCTACTCACTCAGTTCCAACAAATGAAAAGTATGGGCGGTATGTCAGGATTTTTAGATAAGATGCCAGGTATGGGCGGCTCTGATATGCAAAAGGCCGTTGAAGATGCTAAGCCTGAAGAAAAAGTTAAGGAGATGGAGGCGCTGATCAATTCGATGACCCCGTTTGAGCGTAAAAACCCTGATAAGATCAATCCTAGCCGTAAGCGTCGTATTGCCGCAGGTTCAGGACGCGAGATTCAAGACGTCAATCGTTTGCTCAAGCAGCATAAGCAAATGGCAAAAATGATGAAAATGATCTCCAAGCCTGAAGGCATCGGAAAAATGATGAAGTCTATGCAAGGACTAATGGGTGGCGGCGGTGCAGGTGGCGGCGGTGGTGGACCATTATTCGGTGGCGGTGGCAATGCTAAAGGGCAAGGCGGGGGCATGAAAAATGTCAACCAAGCAGACATAGCGAAGCAAATGGGACTTGATCCAAATAATATGCCAAGCGCGGAAGACATGCAAAGAGAGATGCAAGAGCTGCAAAACCAAGCGCTAAAAGGTTTTAAGAAGCGGTTTTAAAGTGATTTAGTTTTTTAGAAAAAGCTCCAAGGCTAGTGATGGTTTTGGGGCTTTTTTTGATTTTACGGAGTGTGGTCAGTTTTTGTAGGGTGCGCCCAGCGCACCGATTGTGAGTCATTACCTTATTATCGGTGTGATACAGTCCATCTTACGCGCTAGCATTTGTTGTTTAAGGTATGTTGTTCGTAGGTTGGTGTCGAGGTACGAGACCCAACTAATGAGTCTATTTAACCTCATTATAAAAAATAACATCTTCCCAACTATCTTCTAAAGCTTCTTGTATCCCGTCGGATAAATCTTTAGAGTATCTAACTCTTGACTGGTTATTAATGAATGCTTGTCTACATTCAACAAATTCATAAAACTCTACCCAACGAGTTGTATATGCTAAATAGCATAATAGGTCAGAGTCTATATCAGTTTTTAAGTCGTCATGAAACTTATTTACATCAGATGAGTCGTTAACTTTTTCCATTAACTTATTGAAGAATACTTTTCTTACTGCTTTATCCTCTTCTAACAAATTCCTGACTCCTATGAATAAAAATTCAACATGATTTACACCATAGTCACCAATAGCAAAAAGTTGATTTATCACATTTAATAAAATGCTAAGCTTATTTATATTATCCAAATTTTACCTCATTTCGGTGCGTGAAACGCACCCTACGCGCTAGCTAATTTGTATATCGAACGGTACTGGTATCGTTTGACAAGTAGCTCAAATCTTATCGCTCAAACCTACATCCATAAATAAACCATGAGTAACAGATAAAGTCATCAAACCTTTAACCCTAAATGTTATTATAGCCACTATTTTATAAACCATACTTTTTATACTTAGCAAGTGCAACCGAGGTCATAATGTTTTTAGCGATGGATACTGTTTTTGATCAATGCTCGATTGCGTTATTAGACGCTAACGGTACCGTCATATCAAGTGAAACGCAGATGGGGAAGCGTCAGCAGACCCAGCAGATACTGCCGATGATAGATGCTGCTCTAACTGAGACTCAGCTCAAACTTACTGATATACAAGCACTAATATTCAATCGTGGTCCTGGCGCTTTTAGTGGTATTCGTATTAATACCGCCGTTGTGCAAGCCTTATCGGTAGCACATGACATCCCTTGTGTTGGCACATCTAGCTTACAAGCGATAGCGCAGTCTGCCTATGAGCAGTATAGTGTAGAGCAAGTTTATAGCGCACTTGATGCGCGGATGCAGCAAGTCTATTTTGGGCAATACACTTTAGTTGAAGGTATCATGCAGCCAGTCTTTGATAAGCAAAATGCTGATACCGAGCAATTGCTAGATTATGAAAGTCAAACCTCTCTTAACTTAGCTATTGCAGGCAACGGTGCAGCACTATTAGCGTTGCAAGATGCACAAGCTATTTATGAAGATATCACTCCTGATGCCGCTATCATTGGTCAGTTAGGTATCGCTCAGTTTAATGTCATAGGCGGTACAGATGCCGCATTGGCCTTGCCAAAGTATCTGCGCAATCAAGCTTGGAAAACGCTTAAAGAGCAAGGCAAGGCTTAAACGCTTATTACAAACGTACTATAGCAACATAAGACAGGCGTCAAGTCTGTTTTAACGTTTTTGGAATATTATTTCTTAGGATGAGTATTTTGGATATTATTTTATTAATTCAAGCCGTCATCATGGGTATCGTCGAAGGTATCACTGAGTTTTTGCCGATCTCAAGTACGGGCTATCTGATCTTATCGGCTGATTTGATGGGCTTTTGGACTAAAGATAAAGTCGATCTATTCGTCGTCGTCGTGCAGCTTGGCGCAATCTTAGCGGTTATCTACGACTATTGGGGTCGCTTGTGGCAAGCGCTGATGGGGCTGATCACAGGTAAGTCTGATACGATGAGTAACCCGCGCCAACTAGGGCTAAGCCTGATTGTTGCGACTATTCCGGTGATGATACTCGGCTTTACCTTCGCTGATGAGATTAAGACTTATCTGTTTAATCCTATCACTGTGGCTATTATGCTTATTATCGGTGGTTTATTGATTTTTTATGTTGAAAATCGTCCCAAGACTATCATCGCTCATGAGGCCGAAGAAGTTAGTATAAAGACCGCTTTGATGATTGGACTGTTTCAATGTCTAGCGTTAATACCAGGTACATCACGCTCAGGCGCAACTATTATTGGCGCGTTATGGCTTGGGGTCTCACGTAAAGCGTCGGCTGAATTTTCCTTCTTTTTAGGTATTCCTGTGATCGTCGGTGCAGGTTTGCTTGATTTGCTTAAGCATCATGAGGTATTGACGAGTAGTGAAGATTGGTTAGTACTAGGTGTAGGGACGCTAGTGTCGTTTATCGTCGCACTATTGGCTATTCGCTGGCTAGTGGCGTGGGTCAGCCAACGTGACTTTAAGATTTTTGCATGGCTACGTATTATCACAGGTATTGTGGTGCTAGTCGCGGCTTGGATATTTGGCTATCAAATGGCAGGTTAGAGATGGCTATGAGTACTTTGCAATCAGTATCATCCACGTCACAGCACTATAGATTAATCTATGTTGATGAAGCACAGCAAGGGCAAGTTGCGCCGCTGCAAGATTTAGTTATTCAGCATAATTTATCTTTGATACTAGCGCCTGAGCTCATAACAGACAGGCTCAATCAAAAACGTTTGCAACAGCTGAGCACAGATAGCGCGCAGGCAATAGTGCTATTAGATAATAAAAATCAGTTATCACTACTCGTTGATGGCTTAAGCGTTGCACCAGAATGGGATAAGTTGCAACGCCGTGTGGTAAGTGCAGGACGTAAGTCTGAATTGCTATTACAAGCAGCAAAAATCACTACCGATAGCCAAGTTATTGATGCGACTGCAGGCTTCGGTCATGATAGTTTGATACTGGCGAGTACAGGCGCACAAGTGACTATGCTAGAGCAACAGCCTATAATGGCGCTGTTACTCCTGGCTGAGCAACAACGGATGAGCCGCGAGCCTAATTGGCAAAAGCTCATGGCACGCCTGAATATTATCAATACTGATGCGCTAAGTTACTTTGCTTATCTGCAAGATGTGACTGTAGATGCTAGAGATACTGCTATCAATAAGTCTGCTGACGTTATTTATTTAGATCCAATGTTTCCGATGGACAGCTATCAAAATAGTAAAACGGGTAAAGGTGCAAAGGTTAATAAGCAAATGCAAGCTTTGCATCAGTTAGCCGCACCGCCAACAGTAGAACAAGAACAACAGTTATTACAAAGTGCACAAGCGGTTATTAAAAATGGCGAGCAGCAATCAGGGCGAGTCATTATCAAACGTCCACAACAGGCACCTTTATTTGCTAATCAAGCAGCTGATGAGAGCTGGCATAATACCGCATTACGCTTTGATGGGTACTTTATATTATGACTACTAGCGCATTGAAAATGACAGTTAAAGACAAGCTGTACGCCTATATGCAGCTGACGCGCTTTGATAAGCCCGTTGGTATTGAGCTACTACTATGGCCGACGCTATGGGGCGTGATGCTGGCGGCGATGGGTCAAGCACAAAGTACAGGTGATACGGCAGGTTTGCCACCTTTAAAAGTCTTTATAGTATTCGCGCTTGGGGCAATACTCATGCGAGCGGCAGGTTGCGCCATTAATGACTTTGCTGATCGTAAAGTCGATAGGCATGTGACGCGCACTAAAGGTCGTCCACTTGCCGATGGTCGCTTGACGGGCCGTGAGGCAATTGCTGCCTTTTTGATATTAGTCTTGTTGAGTGCTAGTTTACTATTTTTCTTACCTGTCGCTGTATTTTACTGGTCGATTGGTGCAGTGGTACTCGCCTTTATTTATCCGTTTATGAAGCGCTATACTCATTTGCCGCAAGTGTTTTTGGCCGCAGCTTTTGGCTGGGCGATACCGATGGCTTATGTTGCGATAGCAGGTGCTCCTGATATTTGGTGCTGGCTATTATTTGCCGCCTATATGTGCTGGACTATCGCTTATGATACTCAATATGCGATGGCGGATCGAGAAGATGATTTGAAGATAGGGGTCAAATCAACCGCTATTCTTTTTGGTCAGTATGACTTAATAATTATTTCGTTATTACAAACGCTGTTTTTACTAATAATGGGCGTAGTGCTCTGGCATTATTTTGCGCCAACTAGCTTAGGACTGTTTCCTATCTTTGGCTTAGCACTGGTGGCGATGATGTTTGCCAAACAAAATAGCGCTTGCGTGAGTCGTCAGGCAATGGCTTGCTTCCAGGCCTTCTTAGCCAATATTTGGGTCGGACGTTACGTATTTGTCTTAATCGCTATATCTTGTCTATGGACTACTTTTAATGGGTAAATTATCTGATTCACTAAAGCGTCACTCGGCTAAAAAACCAGCAGTCGGCGAGGTACAAACTGCTTATGAAATTAAGTTAGCCGAGCATGGGCTGACTCGCGCACAAGTCATTGAAACTGAGCGCAAGCTGGCAAAATTCGCCAACACTATGGATTCTCTAGTGCGCGTACCCTTTACTAAGCAAGGAGTAGGCGCTGATGCGGCCCTATCGACGATACCGCTGGCAGGAGACTTAGCAGGATTGGCTTTAACGAGTTATGCTTTCATTTTAGGGCGTCAGTTGGGCGTTCCTGCCAATAAGATGACCCCAGCGGTACGTCTAGCACTGATTGATATGGTGGTCGGTATCGTGCCAGGTATTGGTACTTTATTAGATGTTTTTATTCGGCCTAGCCGTAAGACGCTCGGCATTGTTCATCAGCATATTCACGAAGAATATGGGATCACTGATACTATTCATATGGATCGACCGTTTTTACATCAGTCGCTAGAAGATAAGCAGCAAAATAGTCGCTTTTGGCGCAACCCTATCGTCGCTTGGGTCTATCTGCATATTCCTGACTTTTTAGGCATGATCGTGATGATTTCATTGGTCTGGGGTTTGTGGTCGATAATCGCTTGGCTAGTTAGATTATTTAGTTAATCGTTTGATATTGATTGGAACTAGAAGATCTTATAGTAGCTATAACTAAAAAGGCGACAGTGAACTTATTACTGTCGCCTTTTTAGTTATAAAACCTCTAATCCACGAAATGCTCTATATCTGGGTAATCACTTCAGCTTCGACACTAACCGCCTCAAAACTAGTTAACTGACCATTTTGCATCAAGTCTATATTGCCACCGCCGCCATGACTGATCAGCTCGATAGTGCCATCCTTTGAGCGGTAAGTTGGATTATTGCCTTGACCCTCAGGCGCACTCAAAGTCATCTTAGGTTTGTTTGACAAGCTAATAATAGCATTGAGCACACCAGTCGCTGAGGTCTCAAACACCACAGACATCGTCGCTCCTGATGCGCTACGATATTGTACGTCAGTAATCTGCGTGCCTTTAATCGCCTGCTCTGGACTGGGCGTAGTGGTGTTGGCATCAGTATGAACATTAGGCGTCACGCCTGCTGCACCGACGTTGTTCTCAAGCTCAGCAAGATCAATCTCCCGCTCGTTTGCCATGCTATCCTCAGCGACTTTAGTCTGTGCTATTTGATCGTCAGTCACTACTGTTGTCACTGGCACAGTTTGAGACGCAACCTCAGCAGGCGCTTCTACGGTTTCAGGCTCTTTTTGACAAGCGCTTAGCGTAACCAAACTACCTAGACTCAAGATGAGGGCAGGGAGTAGGCGAGAGTAGTTTTTAGCGAGTGATAATTGAGCGTGATTAATTTTCATAAAATAGTCTTTGTTAGAAAGTGAGTCATAGATTTTGGACAGGGAGCAAAAGTTTTCTTATTATTAACTGCTAATCGTTAACTATTAATTTTAATAATGATATTGTGATGATCGCCATGATCTCTATGCTCGCATAGATATACGCCTTGCCAAGTGCGCAAATTATTTCAAATGTAGTAGATCGCTATTAATATTACTACTCATACCACTATCTTGTGAAACGTCATCCAAATAGCGACGGCTAGCTAATAATTTATCTACCACGCCACTTTGACTTTGAATATTTAACTTTTGCGTAAAATCTAAGATAGATTGCAATTGATCTAATACTGTAGCATAGCTAGTGGTGTTTTTTTCCTTATCAATGATGACCGTTTGGGCGTAATTGGGATCAAGACTAAGGTAGTCGCTAATCAGATCGGGTACGCGAGTCTCAATCAGTTTATTTAGCGTAAATAACTGCGATTCAGTGATTTGATCATGGTGAGTACGCTCGTATTGCTGACCGATATCATCCATAATCGCTCGAAAGGCTTGGGGCACTTGCGGATTATAGAGCTGCTGAATAAAAGCATGGGTCGCTGAAAATTCGATAATCGCTAATGGGTGAGAGTTTTGACTAGAAACATTTACTTCTGTGACAGCTATTGGTTGATGAGCAGATGTTAGATACTGCTGATGGCGCTGAGTGGTATCGATTTGTGCCTGTTTAGACTTCTCCTTTATTATAAAGAAAACGGGCACAATAATGATCAGACTTAACAACACTAATAAAGCAAAAAAGGACATATCAAGGCTCTGTCATTGGATCATAATAAAAAAACGCAGAATAGAGTAGGGCTGACAATTTTTAACTTATTTTAGCTTACAATATAGCATGCTTATGTTACTTTAAGGCAAGGCAGTCTTAGACAAAACAGCCGTTGATTAATTCTACCTTGATTACATCATGTTCGATAAGCATTGAGGAATAATAATGGATAACGATACGATCAGTAAGAGTCAGCTAGCCGCTTATAAGCCGACCACTGCCTATGTTGGTGCTTCTTGGGGCGTGATGTTAGTCGGGGTATTGGCTTATCTTTTTGGACTATGGAATGCGCAAAGTATGCTACTTAATGAAAAAGGCTACTATTTTGCAGTGTTGATATTAGGGTTGTATGCGGCTATTAGCCTACAAAAAACTTTGCGAGATCGTAGTGAAGGTATTCCAACCACTAATTTATACTATATGATAAGTTGGGCGGCTTTAGGAGTGTCGGTGGTGCTAATTGCCCTTGGACTATTAAATGCTGGCGGTTTAAGCTTAAGTGAAAAAGGTTTTTATATGATGGCCTTTACGATGAGTCTATTCGCTGCGATTACTATTCAGAAGAACACGCGTGATGAGGCGCAAATTAGCGCTTTAACGACGCCTGTGCTTAATGGTAATAATGATAGCATTGCTAAAGTCACTCAGCAAAAAGCAGATAATAATGCATCAGGCAAGTCGCTATTTGGTGCGGTAAAATCACGTATGGATAGTGGCGAGTAGCAGATAGCCTTGAGATATTTATTTAACCAACTCTTTACTCTAATGGTGTTTGCAAGCGACTACGTTCGGGTGACAATTTCGCCAGCATCGTTATCGACACAGGCGCAAAGCTCCCTAAGATCATATCGGCTAAGACTTCTGCACAGATAGGCGCATAAGCATAACCCTTTGCACCCATAGCGGTTAGCGTCCAAACACGACTGTTTGTTGCCACTTGTCCTAAGATAGGATGGTAATCAGGGGTTTGGGTACGGACACCGGCGCGCGCTTGCCATCCACTAGTATCCTTTGAGATGACCGCTGCCAGTTCAGGAATAGCGGCAATCAACTTATCTCGGCTGACTTGGTGCTCATTATCTTTGATAGCAGTGCTTATGTCATTGCGCACAAAGCTTGCCCCTAATAATAATTGCGGTTGACCCTCATTAACATTATTAAGCTGAGCATCACCAACTTGTGCGGTAAAAGGCGCACAGTAACCACTGTACTTAAGGGGCAGTTTTGGTAGTTTTTGCCATTGCGCTGCGGTCGGCGTAAACCAAGATAATTGCCCACGTATTTTACGACAATCAAAAATACGCGCATCTAAATAATGACTCTCAAAAGCGGCACAAATCACTACGTTATCCGCCTCGATAGTTATGCTTTGCTCATTACCATTACTTAAACCCTCAACCCAGACTCTTGATGCAGTCTCGCGAATGGCAGAGACTGCTAATTGCTGAAAATTAATTAACGGATGCCTAAGTACGATCTCTTTTAATGCCTGTGGATTGACTAAGCCCGACTGCGGTAGATAGAGATTATCAGCTAAATCTTGCTCGGTAAGATTGGTAGCGTCTTGCGCTTGAGCAATGCTCAGCGTAGTTGCCAAATCATCAGGGTAGTCTGCAATTTGCTCGACGTTGACATTAGATTTTATCAGCAAATCAAATGCGCCTGTGGGTTTTAATATGGGTGCGATATTGGCGTAAGCGGCATTATCTTTTAATAGGCAGTCATTGAACTGACGATAAAGGCGGCAGCTATATAAATAGCCGATAGTATGCAGGTGCTCATCGACATGATGAATAGGGGTCATCTTTGGTGCGAGTAGGGCACGTGGATTGCCTGACGCGCCCGCTAATGGCGCGACTTTATCGAGTAAAGTGACTTTAATACCACGATTAGCAAGTGACCATGCCGTCATCAGCCCTGAAACGCCAGCGCCAATAATAATGCTGTGTTCGAAATTTTTTATTGCAGCAGATAAGGGGTTATTTAGTCGTGCGCTCTTTGTCAGTGTATTATCCGACACTACTGCCGTTAGCATCTCGTTTTTACGGCCAAAGCCTTTAATCTTTTTGATGGTAAAGCCCGCGCTTTGCAAACCACGTTTGACCACGCCTGCACAGCTATAAGTGGCCGCGCTTGAGCCTAGTCTTGATAAGCGCTGCATCTGTGCAAAGATAGACTGCGCCCACAGCGACTCATTGCAAGAGGGCGCAAAACCATCTAAAACCCATGCATCGATTTTTGCACTACTTTGATTAGTGCTGTTTTGACCAGCTATGTCAGTTGCTAATTTAGCTAAGCTCTCGCTTGCGTCGCCGAGCCAAATATCGACAATAAGATTATCTGTGATAAAGTTAAGACGATGTGCGCCTGCGATAAGAGTAGGGTAATTAGCTAGTAGCTGCTCAATTAAATCCCTAAGCTCAGGTGCGCGTGTCGCCCATAATCCTAAGATTTGAGTTAAGTCCGTAAGCGCTATCGGGTGCATTTCAGTAGTAATAAAATGCAAGCGAGCCGTTGCCAGATGCGGATTGGTATTACGCAGTTGTCGCCATAGCTGCCAAACAGCGAGCAAATTAAGCCCCGTACCAAAGCCCAGCTCGCTGATAGTAAAGCTCTGCTGCGCTTTTAGCTGTGCTAAGCGTTTAGGTAGATTATTGCCGTCAATAAACACATAGCGTGACTCAGCTAAACCATCCGCATGAGAAAAATAGACATCGCCAAACTCACGCGATACGGGCACACTATTACCGCTATCATCGATTTGCCAGTCGATAATAGCGGGCATAATACGCTTATGATCGTCAGCTATATTGTTTTGATCTTGCCGCTCACGACGGTTAGGTTTAGACATAAAAACTCATAGCACTTAGCTTAGGTTTTGAGACGTTTAGGTTTTGAGGCGGACAGCTACCAACGCTCGCGGCGTACAAATACCAGCCACGAGACAAATATACCGACCAATAAGCTAATTAATACCGTAAAAGCGCCATATAAAAATAGCTGTCCTTGACTCTCATAAACTAAGACATTGACTTGAGTTTGCAAGTCATTGGCTTGGCGCTGCAACTTTGCATTTTGGGTCAGCAGTTTTTGATTAGCCGCTGATAGCGCTTCATTGGAGGGTTTTAATTGTGCCGCTAAAGTATTATCGATAGTATCTATCGCACCTGTAGCTTGAGCTGTATTGTTACGAATCACCACAGGTGATGTTGGAGTCAAGGACTCATCCACAGGTAGCAGTGGCAATGCCTGCGCTGAGATAGTCACCAGTAACAGCAGGCTGGATAAAATGCTTGTAGCAGTGATTGTAATAATACTTTTACAATTTTGGATAACAAGGAATAACAGCTGACTCACGATGATGCGCCTTCGTCTGTAGCTTTAGGTAGCACATGAATAAAGGGCTTGATATCAACATGGCTGTACACCCCATCGCGCAGGTACGGCTCATCTGCTGCCCATGCTTGCGCAGCCTCTAAAGAGTCAAAGTCAGCGATGACAATACTGCCTGACATCTCAGCTTCGCCGTGCGTAATAGGCGTTGGACCTGCAAGTAGTAAGCGCTGTTCACTATCAAGAGCTTGCAGGCGTGCGACATGCTCAGCACGAGTTAGCTTACGTTGCGCGCTACTATGAGCGACGTCATGACCAATAATGGCAAATGATGGCATTTTTATTCCTTAGTATTGAAGGTATAAGTAATAAAACTCTAAATGATAAGCGCGACTGTTTATTTAGCCGTTTTATCGGTTAACGCAGGATTAAGGTGTTTTTTTAGTACCACAAACTGAGCAACCACAAACACTAGCATAATCGGAATCCAGCCATAGGTTTTGAAGTTGATCCATGCCTCATCGGACATCGTAAATGCGGTAATATAATGCAGTATACCCATCATGGCAAAAAATAGCGCCCATGCGACCGTCAGCTTTTTCCAGCCGCTCATGGTCAGATTAAAGACATCTTTCATCGCTAAGCGCATCAAAGGCTTATTGATCGCGGCGCTTATCAATAAAGTCAGCGCAAAAACACCATTGATAATAGGGGACTTCCAGCGCAAATAGATATCATCGCGCAACAGCAAGGTTCCGCCACAAAAAACAATAGTCAATAACAGTACCACCCACTGCTGTTTATCTAATTTGCCCTTTTGCCGAGCAAAGTGAATAGCATAAACAATAATTGTGGCAATGAGCAACGCACCAGCGGCAGCCAAAATACCGTTTTGACGCGCCACAATAAAGAATGCAATCAAGGGAATGAAGTCTAATAAGGCTTTCATATCAGCTAAAATATCCTACAAAAACGTATGCGGTAGTTTACACTGCAACGAGGCTAAAAAAAAGCAAACAGCGGCTATAATCATTATCTATTATAATAACGTAACGCATGTAAATACAGTAATACAAGCGCTGGTATGCACATAAGCATTCCTAGCGACACTATATACCTTGAAGCACCCTAATAAATCCTGAAATAACTATCATTACATAAGGCCCAACCCATGAAAATCGATCTGCATTGTCATAGTACGCGCTCCGATGGCACCTTTTCACCGACAGAAGTCGTCAACCGCGCACATAGCGCTGGTGTGACGGTACTTGCCTTAACGGATCATGATACCTTGCTGGGCATTGATGAAGCAAGAATGGCGGCCAAATCTCATAATATGCAACTGATTAATGGCGTCGAAATCAGCTGTGAGCATACGCTGAGCGGCGGTTATGGCAAAAACAAATCCACTACTAAGATCATCCATGTGTTAGGGCTTGATTTTACGGATCGAGCGCGTATGCATGAGACCTTACAGCATTTACAAGACAGCCGAGCGACGCGTGGTCAACGCATTGCCGAAAAGTTGAGTGAGCTGTTAGCGATCGACTATGATGAGCTTTGGCAACAGATACTCACTAAGGCTGGCAACAATCCGCAAGCAGTAGGGCGGGCACATATCGGTCAAGTGCTATTTGAGCGCGGAGAAGTCAAAACCGTACAAAAAGCCTTTGATAAGTATTTGGCGGATAACAAGGCGGCTTATGTCGCTATCGATGCTTTGAGTATGACGGATGCCATTGAGCTTATCCATGCTTGCGGCGGCAAGGCCGTATTAGCACATGCCACCCGCTATCAGCTATCGGCAACTCGGGTACGCAAGCTCATCCAAGAGTTTGCAGCGCTAGGTGGTGATGGTTGTGAGCTGCCCGCAGATAGTGAGCCGACCAGCACACGCAGAATGGTTGATCGTAGTATCGCTGAGCATCATCTAGCAGTATCAACGGGTAGTGACTTTCATGGTAGCACTATGCCGTGGCGTCGTATCGGTGACGTACCAACTATAAGCTCAGAGCAACAAGGTATTTGGCAGTCTTTTACGCCATAAACTATTGACTACTTCTTCATGAGAATAAATGAACATTAAATATACTATTGCTAATTCCTATATAAATCGGCACACTTTGTCTGTAAAGTGCAGTAACACTTCCTTAAGAAAATAAAGACAGTAGCGTTTATATGACCACCCCAACCTATCAGCTCGGCTATAAAAAACTGTCAAAAATAATTTTTGAGTGGCACGCGGCGGATAAGGCGTCACTACTAGCTTTGTTTATCACTATAGAAGTGACGGCACACTGGCTATGGTGTTTGTTAGCTTGGATACGTCAGGATGCGATTGATGATTATGTCTATATACATCTTTTGTATCCCCTATGGATAGGAGTTACTGTCGCGGCTTTGTTTTTTTGGTGGATGATAGGGAAGTTAGCCCGTATCAAAGATAATAAGAAAGACTTGTATAAGTGGCAAATTATCTTAATTGTCCCTTATACGATCTACTTAACCGTCGTTATAGTAATGATGGGCTATAGTAGCTTGTTCGCAGGCGTGTCATTGGTCGGTGGTGCAGTGCTTAGCATGATGTTAATTAAACGCCAGTACGTTTGGTATATGTTTTTGACGCAAATTGCACTGGTTTTGTTGGCTATTATTTCGCCTTATTCTGGTATTCTTTTGCCTAATCTGCGCCAACTGACTATTACCTATCCGATGCTCGATACTTTTAGCTATCTAAGCTATAACGAAATCATGGTTATCGAAAATGCTATTGCCGCCTCCTTGTACAAGAATGAAGCATTAGGTTGGGAGGGCTTTGATCAGATACAACGCTCCTCTACCTTTTTTTGGCGTTTGACCCACATATATTTGGCGCTTCCTAAAGCTATTTTTATTGTCTACGCCTTTCGCATGCTGCTCCTCATCTTAGACGATAGTAAAAGAGAAATCGTAAAGCATGCCACTCAAGATGAGCTGACTACTCTATATAATCGTCGATATAGTCTGACGCAAATGCAGCAAACACTAGATGCATTGCCTGATAATCAGGACTATAGTGTTATTTTGCTTGATTTAGATTTTTTTAAAGATATTAATGATAACTATGGTCATCAAGTAGGGGATCAAGTATTACGCGAAGTGGCATCAATACTAAAGAATACATTAGATTTAGACAGCGTCAGCCGTTATGGTGGTGAAGAATTTTTGATTATACTGCCTGATACGACTCATAAAGAAGCGATGGCTATCGCTGAGACCCTGCGAGATAATATTAGTAGTCATGTGGTACAAACCTGTAATAAGCCAAGTTTTCAAGTCACCGCCAGTCTAGGGTTATATACGTTTAGCGCGGCAGAACGAAATCGTATTAAGCAAGAGTTTGCAGAGGCGACAACGCAAGTAACCCCTCAAAGCCGTCATACAGTACCGTTATTTAGGTTGAGAAGTACCAAAACAGTGCAGGCGACAGAGGCACAACTTTTACCGGATCGCGTTTGTCAATGCCTCATCAACCTAGCTGATGAAGCTCTCTATGTAGCCAAAGCACGCAATCGCAATCAGGTCGTAAGCGCTAATGAGCTGATTGACGTGCAGGCTATGACGCGGCCGAGTTATCAGGTTTAAGCGGTCTTTATAATCGTTTTAAGCGCTCTGTAAGTTCTGTACTAGACTTGCCAATACGCTAGTGGCAAAGCTTCCTGTAGTTAGGGTGAAATCTAACACCAAAGTCTGCTCATCCATCCAGCGCCATGTTAATGCTTCTATCGGCAAACGTAGCGCTCGCCTTTGCGCTTTAATTTCACGTTGCTCCATACCTGTTGCCAGTTGTAATAATAAAACACTGTGCTGAACGGTATCGTTTTCGATATCAGCCGCTGCGCTGGTCACCTTATCGTTGCTTGTACCCCACATCACTGCGGTTGGATGAATATCGCCACTAGCAAGGCGCGCGCGTAATGTATCGTCCAGCTGCTCAGCGGCAAATATAGATCCTGATCCATCAAGATTGAACACTTCTCCTGCCAGTCCAGTATTCCAGCTACAATCACGCACTCGCGCTGCAAGTATCTCATTAAATATCAGGCTACGAGCAGCGGAGAGCTCCATTGAGTTTTGCTCGCGCGGTGCACGTTTGCGTTTGCTCTTCTTTGGCTGTGGTCGGTTCTCTGGCACTGGACGTGCAAACAAAGACAATGCTTCTCTAATATTATTGCCATTCCATCCAAAACGCTGTGGGCCAAAATAATTGGGCACGCCCGTGGTACTTATATTGGTTAAATGCTGCTCTACAGATGACTTATCGTCACTTGCCAATTCAATATCACGCAAGGTGATGATAAATTGATTGGCCCTATGCGTACCACGATTGAGCTTTTTATTATGCCAGTGTTGGGCGAGGATAATGACCGACTCGTTGTCGCTAATATCTATCGGCATAAACTCAGACTCTGGCAATTGCTTTTTTGGTATCCGTAGGCTAAACCACTGCGTCGTCAGCGCCTGACGATCTTTGAGCCCTGAGTAACCAACATCACGTAGCGGGATATCCGCCCACTCTGACAGTAATTTAGCCAGATAAGCAGTATTTACCCCTGACTTCTCTATATGTAGCCATAGATGCTCACCCTCGCCTGTAAACTCTAACGGCAATATTTCATTGACGACGAAATCTGTATTATGTGTCTTGTAAGTCGCTTGTTTGATAGGTGGCAAGTTTGGCTGTGGTAATTGCGCAGTATCCGTCGCGGCTTCGATATCGACACTAGTGATATCAAGCTGTTCATTATTAGATGGCTTACTGTCTGAGTCAGGTTGAGAAGTAGAATTAACGGTCATTTCGTTCTGGTTGTCTTGATTTTGAGAAGTCATAAAGTTATCTTTTATTTTAATGATAGGTTTTAGATTGGGAGAGTAAAGCGACGTATTAAAGACTAGCAAAAAGATTCGGAAGGTTAGTGAAGGTTAAAAAGTTACGTTTTGCAACGCAGTAAACATACAAATAAACAGCGTACGCTAACTGGGCTTGCTACTATCAATGAATCTGCTTTTTTAAATATAGTAATTCTTAGGGCGTGTCCTCATTTTAAAAATGGTGATAAAAATGAGATAAATTGCAGTCAAACAAGGAAAATAGCGCAGATAATATCGGGATATTAACCAGCTATTTAACGATGTTTGGCAAAATTTAGCCATTTTTAGCCCGTTTAGATATGATCAATTGAATTGAGGACACGCCCTAGTAAACCTGTATTTTTTAAAGTGTATCGAATATCTCAAACGCGTTTTATTCAGTAAACAATTATAACTGTTAAGGATGACCTATGAGCCAAGTTAGTGATAACCAAGCCAATAATAAAATCGCTGCCAAAAATCTAGTGACTATTAATAAGTCTGACATCCCAAGTGGCGGCATGAAGTCATATAAGCAAAATGATGATAGTATCATTTTAATCACCCGTGATGAGGATGAGTTTTTTGCTTTTGATGGCAAATGCCCTCATGTTGGTGCAGATCTCGGTGACGGTATGCGCTGTGGCAATCGCGTGGTCTGTCCTTGGCACCATGGCAGTTTTGACAGTCGCGATGGCTCGCTCTTAGAGCCTGTTGCTATGCGCGGCCTGACTCAATATGAGCTGACAGATGAGGGCGATAGCCTAATTGTCAATCCCTCAGCGAAGATAGATAATAGTGTTGCTAATGATAAAATGACAGATACACATACCATTATTGTTGGGGGCGGTGGTGCAGGCTTTATGACCGCCAATCAGTTGCGTCATACAGGTTATGGCGGCAAGATTACCTTAATCAGTAAAGATGATACAGCCCCTTACAACCGTCCTTTATTATCCAAAGCATTTTTGGCAGGGCAACTAAGTGCAGATAAGTTATTGCTTGGCGGTAGCGATTGGGCAAGCAACAATAATATTGAGCTACGCTTAAACCAGACCGTGAGCGAAGTATTGCCTAATGAGCGCACCATCGTCATAACCGACGAAAAAGGCAATAGTGAGCAGCACACAGCAGACTTCTTAGTCGTCGCGACAGGTGCTGAGCCTAAGATACCACCTTTTAAAGGTGCTGAGCTGGATGGTGTCTATACGCTACGCAGTATGGATGATGCCAAAGACATCAAGGCCGCCAGTGATAATAAGCATGTGGTCATCGTTGGTACAGGTTTTATTGGGATGGAAGTGGCTTCCGCATTGGCAGATGCGGGCACGACTGCCTCTATTACTATCGTTGGTCGCAGCCGCCGCGTCATGAGTAATATCGTCTCAGAAACAGTGAGTAATGCGCTCATCAAACTTCATGAAGAAAAAGGGGTGACTTTCGCATTTGGCGCGGGTGTTGATAAAATCACTGGAGAAGGTAGTAAAGTCAGCGGCGTAAAACTGTCAGATGGCAGTACGCTGGCAGCAGAGGTGGTCATTTTAGGTACAGGTGTCGCCCCACGTACCGAGCTATTAAATGAGGTAAACGCGCCAGATGGCGTGCAAGTGGATGAGCATCTACAACTGCGTGATGGCGTCTATGCGCTCGGTGATATTGCTAAAGCGACCAACCAAATGGGGCGTATGCGTATTGAGCATTGGCGGGTGGCTCTGCAACATGGCATCGTGACCGCTGCCGCTATCTTAAATCAAAACGATGTCAACTCGCTAGAAGAGCGTATTCCTTTCTTTTGGACGGCACAATATGGCAAAAGCTTGCGTTATAGTGGACACGCGGCGACGCCTGATAACAACATCTTGTTTGGTTCGCCAGATACGCTTGATTATATTGAGTATTATTTTGACGATGATGGAGAAGACACGCGCGCGAGTGCAGCCAGTACGTTAGGACGTGATAAGGAATTAGTCGCCTTTTCTGAATTACTGCGCCGTGGTCATGCACCAACACGCGCACAAATCAATGCAGGGTTTAACCTTATCGAACAAGCGCAGGCGTTATCGCGCTAGCATTTAGAAGGTTTTAAGGTTTACTATAAAGGCTGGCCTATTGATTTGGGTCAGCCTTTTATATTATGTTGATGGAAAAGGAAAACCAATTTTATGAATAAAAACCACTTGAATAGCACATCAGTATTTTTACGCCAAGCAGAAACCGATGATATTGAGGCACTGGAACAACTGCTAAATCGCTGCTATCGGCAGACGGAAGGCTGGACCAATGAAGCAGATTTGGTCGGTGGTATCCGTATTACTCAAGCTGAGCTGGCGAGCATCATCGCCAATCCAAAACACTATCTGTTCGTGTACCCAAAAACCATAACGGGCGAACGCGATGGAGAGGAGACTGGTGAGCTATTGGGTTGTATTGCGGTCGATATAAAAGTTAATGCTGATACAAATAAGAGCAACCTTAATAGCACTGACAGTAAGAATAAAGCTTCTTATATCGGCATGTTTGCGGTACATCCACAGCTGCAAGGGCAGGGCGTGGGTAATATAATTCTACAAGCGGCAGAGACTTTCGCAGGAAGACATTTGTCATCAAGTGACCAGCAAAATAATCAGCAGCCAAGTCGTCTGACCATGTCTATATTGAGCCATCGCCCTGAGCTATTGGCTTATTATCAGCGCCGTGGCTATCAGCTAAACGGTAATAAAATGCCGTTTCCAGACGATGGTAATAATGGCGAGCCCAAACGTCAGGACTTAGAGTTATTAGAATTGGAGAAAATTGTTAACGCATAAAAGTGGGTTTTATCTACATCAAACTTGAGTTAACCCCAAAAATGCCCAAAGGTCATAAACAGTCCAATACTAAGCAAGATAAATGCCACGACAATTAAGCGCTTAAACCAATTAAAAGCGGGCAAGCGTGTGGCATTGTCATCAGACATTAAGTAAGCAAACAGGCATAATAAGCTTGCTGCTAATGTCATAATCCCTAAGCCTATGGGTAATATATAAAGGTAGATTTGCCACACAGCCATCTCGCAACTATTATTGATACTATCATCATAACAGCATCGATAATGGACTGTCTGTATGCGGCATACTTTAATTTTTTCATCTTATCGAAATGTATAATGAGTGAAAAGTAATATCGATAAATCGTGCACTGCTCATATCAATTTTTCTTGCTTGCTGTGCCTGTACAGACAGAGGCTACAAGAAATCAATATCAGCAATAGCGTCGCATTTTTAGCCCATTTAGATGACTATCGAGTGAATTGAAGACACGCCCTAGGATATTTTGACTATAAAAACCACTCACGAATAAACCCAACTTTATTTTCTAAAATTAAGTTGGGTTTATAGAAAGGAATCTGTATAATTAAATAACATTATAGATACATTGAGAACGATATGAAAAACCTAAAAAGACTCGCGCTGATACTACTTCTCACGCCATTATTCGCGGCTTGCTCTAGTGGTCCTTCTGAAAGCGATGTAGAGGCACTTATCCAAGCTCAGTATGATAAGGCCAACAGTATGATGGATGATGCTATGGCAAATGCGGGCAATGATGAGATGGCAAAAGCCATGAGCGGCATGATGGAAGGGATGATGCCAACGCTTGAAAAAGTAGAAAACGTAAGCTGCGATACTACCGAAGGTGACAACACTTATTTGTGCACTGCTGACGTCACGCAAACTATCGGTGGTAAAAGCCGTACCGATAGTGGTACCTTTAAGGTGAACGACGTTAATGGCACTTGGGTATTGACTCAATAGCGGTTTATAAAGCTGTTAAAAGTAATGATATAAATAGGGCGCTTAAGTAGCGCCTTTTTTTGTGCTTAACAATAGCTGATGAGTGGTTTATATTGTTCTATAAGGCCTATGATAATAAAAAATAAGCGAATAAGGAGTACCCGATGTCTAGTAATATTCTATCTAAAGGCTTGTTTAAAAGAGTATTCAGAGCAACGACGATAATGATCGGTTCGCTTATTTTTATGTCAACATTGCCAGCTTTGGCTCAAGCCTCAAATCAGCACTATCAGGTTCAAGAGTTCTCTGATGATTATTCTGCCATCATTACAGCAGCAGAGGATCAGGACAGCGAGTCAAACAGTATTATTAACGTTATCAATGCAAAAACTGGGCAAATCCTTATCAGTCAGCCCGCTAGTCTCGATATTGAATATGAGTTAGACAACAGTAAAGAGCGTCAGCTAGGCGACAAAGTCAGCGCTAATATTGCCAATAGGCATTATGGCGAGCATAGCGTGCTCATATATGATGACTTTAATTTTGATAATCAAAAAGACTTAGCACTAAGAGATGGACGCAACGGCTGTTATGGTGGACCTTCTTACCAAGTCTATCTGAAAGAGGATAATACTTTCGTTCATAGCGAGTCGTTTACTGAGCTGGCACAGGGATACTGTGGGTTTTTTGGCATTGATAAAGACAGTGAAACCTTGAGTACTATGACCAAAAGCGGCGCTGCGTGGCATCAGTTTTCAGAGTATAAGGTGATCAACGATGAACCAGTCGTTGTCCGTATCATTGAGGAAGAGTGGAATAACAGAAACCTGCTATCTATCATTGAAAGCAAAAAGGTCAATGGGAAAATGAAGGTCGAGAACTATGAAATGCTACCGCAATATGCTAGTCAGAATGCAGCGGGCACACTACCTTATATTTATACACTTACTGTAGATAATGGTAAAAAACTGGTGATAGGTAGCCATTATAAAGATGGCAGCGAGCAATTATATTATGCTTTTGCAAATAAAGAAGACAGAATTGAGCTGCTTTATGAAGGACAGTTTGACTATGATAAAACAACGAAGACACTGAGCTTCACCAACAGACCTGTGCTCTATAAAATCAATAACCAAGGCATCACGGTAAAGCTACCTAACCAGATAGTGCTGTTAAAGTCGCAACCTAATAGTGTGCAAGGCAATTTGGATGAAGTTACTCATTTCAAAAATGTAAGGGTGAGATAAAGAATATCGAAATAATTCGTTAAAGTGAGAGATAGTCCTCAAACCCAGCAAAAAAGGCTACTCTCTCAAGAATAGCCTCTCTACTTACACACCCTATAAAACTAACGCATATATCAACGCGACATTAACGCATCGTCACAAATTCTTCTGAACCCGTCGGATGAATAGCAACGGTATTATCAAAGTCCGCCTTCGTCGCGCCCATCTTGATTGCGACGGCAAAGCCCTGAATCATCTCGTCAACGCCAAAGCCAATCCCATGCAAACCAACGACTTTTTCATCCTCACCTAAGCACACTAGCTTCATCGTGCATTTTTGCCGATGCTGAGTGACCGCACTAAACATATCAGTAAAGCTTGAGCTATAGCATTTGATATTGTCTTTGCCAAATTGGTTGACAGCGTCAATTTCAGACAAGCCAATCGTGCCGATAGGCGGGTGAGTAAAGATAACTGTCGGTATCAAATCGTAGCTTAGATGCTCATTAGGTTTATCATTAAATAAGCGCTCTGAGAGGCGACGACCTGCCGCAATAGCCACTGGGGTCAAATCAACGCTGTTTTCAATAATATCACCAACGGCATAAATACCATCGATATTCGTGTTTTGGAACTTATCGACTTTGATTTTATCGTCATCAGTCGTCGCAACGCCAGTCACTTGCAGATTAATATTGTCGATAGACGGCGCACGACCTATCGCCCAAATCAAACAATCAACGGTATCAAGCGCACCATCTTTGGTAAAGAGTTCTAAACTGCCATCAGCGTTTTTATTGACCTCAGCTATTGCACTATTGGTATGCAAATGAATACCCGCTTGCTCCATCTCTATCAATAACGTTTCGACAATGGTATGGTCAAAGGTGCGTAGCGGCGAGTGTTTGCGCACATAGAGATGCACCTCAGAACCGAGACTATTGAGTACACCTGCGATCTCAACCGCGATATAGCCTGCACCGACGATAGCCACGCGTTTTGGTAAATGGGTCAATTTAAAAAACCCATCAGAGTCAATGCCGTGCTCCGCGCCCTTGATATTGGGCTTGATAGGATGACCACCTGTAGCGATTAAGATATGGTCAGCGGTAATATGTTCGCCATTGACCTCGACGGTATTGGTATCGACAAACTTGGCAAAGCCCTTTATGACTTCGACACCGTTTTTGGCGAGATTATTGTCATAAGCGCGGTGGATGTTCTCGATATATTGCTGGCGACTTTGGACTAGCTTTTGAAAGTCAAAGCCTTTTAGCTCAACATCAAAGCCATAGTCTGGTGCGAACTTATGAATGGTTTCAGCGACATGAGCGCCATACCACATGACCTTTTTGGGCACGCAGCCCCAGTTTACGCAAGTCCCGCCTAATTGCTCCGCTTCGATAATTGCGCATTTTTTGCCATAGCTTGCCGCACGGTTAATCGAGCCAATACCGCCGCTACCGCCGCCAATGGCGATGTAATCATAATGTTTGGTCATTAAGAGATTCCTGTATTTAATTATTATTACTGTGATGGTTGATGTGCTGTTGTAATGAATGTTGTGGCTAATCTGAGATGCTATTTATCGTTAAAGTAAGGTGAGGCGTTTCAGTGTGCTCAGTGTTAGGATAGAGGTAGCACACTTTTAAACAATGGCACGACGTCTATAAAATAACAGTCCAGGAATAGACAAGCCTAGCACCAATCCTGAGGTGACAAATAACGCCTCAAATAAATAGACCATCATTTGGCTAAATAATTCGTCGGAAAAGCCAAAATAGCCAATCTGTACCATACTGACCATTGCCTTATAAGCGGCAATACCGGGCATCATACAAATGACACTTGGCGAGATGAGGGCTTTGGGCGGTAGGGTATATTTTTTAGAAAAGTACACACCTAAAAAGCTGGCAAGCATCGCCCCAAAAAAGCTGGCTACCACCAGATGTATGTGCTGATAGACAAGCGCTGTTTTTAGCCCGAACCCAAAGGCGGTCATCAGCAAACAAGGTGGAATATAGCGTTTGGGTACGCTGAACATGAGTGTCCAACCAAGGGTAATAATACACGACAGCGCAACGGTTTCAATGAACCACATGTCAAAATCCCCAGTGCTGTATTCTTAGTAGCACTAGCGCCATAACAATACCAACGCAGGCAGATAAGGTCAACATATAGGTGTAAACAGCGCGTCCAATGCCGATGTTGACATAGCCTTTTAAGATATCAGAGAAAGAGTTAATCAAAGGAAAGCTGGGTACTAATAGTAAAACGCTAGAGGCGACCGCAATATCAGCATTATTACCCACATCGAAATAATAAGTGGTCGCGCCAATTAAAGAGGCGATAAATGCCGTCGCAATAACGGCGATAAAAGCATTAAAATGATGCCTAGATAGGTAGATACGAGTCAGCATCGCTACCATACCAGCTGTAAAGGTCACAGCAGTAATCGACCAACTACCGCCATTGAGATACGCAAACGCAGCACAAGAAGCCCCAACAAATATACTAACTAGCCACGCTGGATATACGGTCTTGTCCAACTCATCGAAGGCTAGTGTCGTCAGTTCAGTTAATCTACCGTTGAGCGCATCGTTATCTATAGCGGCTTCCGTTTTATTGACTATTTGCTGAATCTGTACCAGTAAATTGACATGAATACTTTGATTGACCGTATCTCGCGTAGTGGTAATGCAGCGCTCATTATAAATAGTCGTCAAGGTTAGCGCATTAAAATTAAGCGAACACTCGACACTGTTCACACCTAGGGCGATCCCTAAGCGTTTGGACAAGTCAACTACCACCGCAGACTCAGCACCATATTGCATAAGGAGTAATCCGCAGCGCACGCATAGTCGAGTGATGCGCTGTTGCTGTACGTAGCTGATAGAAGTCATTGGAGGAATATGCATATTGGCTGCGATATCGATATGGATAGAGGTAAAGATAGCATAACTTGCCTTGCTTATTTGCTACTATTATAAAGCGTAAACCACTGTCACAAGGAGAATAAAATGCATATCGCTATCTTAACGCTGACTTTTGCGCTACCTGGCTGTAGCTCACTCAAAGAAAAGCGCCAACGTATGGGCGGCCTGCACGCACGTTTTGGCAATACGCCAAGTGTCGCAGTCTGTGAGAGCGGTGAGCGCGATCGGCATGACGCCAGCGAATGGACGTTTGTGATCGTTGGATTGTCTAAACGTGAGGTTGAGTCTCAGTGTAGCCAGATTGAGGAAAAGCTAGAGCGTACGGTGGATGCGCGGGTGATGAATGTTGAGAGGGAGTTTATATAGTTTTGTAGCATATAAATAGTTGAGTTTGCTTCGTCACCTCAACCTACAGGCTAAAAACAGGTAAAAAAGCGTTGTAATGGTTTTATGATTGAAGTCATGACAACGCTTTTTAGTGCACTACGGTGAATAACAACAGTGGGTCTAAAAACTTTTGATCACAACGCCTTAATTATCGCGATGGGCGACCTTGGCCTTCAGGTTTTGAGTAGCCTTTTGCGCTCATGCAGGCATCAAGTTTTTTCATATCGCTTTGGCTTGGACGGCTATTCTGAGTCATTGTCACGCCAGCTCGTTGAGCACAATCATCCATCGCTTGTTTCATATCAGCTGACATCGCAGGTCTTTGATGATTGCGATCGCTTGCGCCATTTGATGTGCCGCTTGACGCACAGGCACTAACGCCAACAGTAGATGCCAAGATAATGAACAGTAATTTTTTCATAAAAAATCCTTAAGAGTGTTGGTGGTATAGGGGTGAGCAGTGTCAATTCGTACGTGCTATCACTTGCTACAAGATTCTTAACTAGTTATTTCTATATCGTATGCGTCTACGTATCATATCTAACCATTTAAATATTAATACATTTAACTTTTAAGTATCTTTAATAAATATTAAGAAAGGTAACGCTAGTGATGGCAACGTTAAACAAGTAAGGGATCTAATCCTGAGCAGCGTTAAAAAATTGCATTGCAATTGTAGCTTCGCAAGTGAAAACGCTTTAGAGGGAATTTTCTGTTTCGCTCGTATCAGTGAGCAGGATAACCGCTACTAGAATTTGCGAGAATACAAATTCTCTTGCACTCGGACAAAGCGGTGCTTTGTTATTTCCTCGTTCAGGGCTAAACCGCTCGCCAAGTTCATCTTTAGCTTAAAGGTGAAAAGATTAATATTATCTGTGTAGGGTAGTGTTTAGGAACGAGACCCAATAAATAATTTAGCGTAATATGAATTGTTGGGTTGGCTTCGTCAATCCAACCTACGGGCTTAATTTGTTGGGTGTCGTAAGCTTCATCCAACCTATGACTATTAAAAAAGCGACTTTAAATATTTTTAAAGTCGCCCTATAATAAAATATTAATGATAGATTTGTATTAATGCTATTTTACTTTTCCTCTTTCTTCTTCATCTTATAAAGCGCTTCAAAATTAACTGAAGGTAAATAAGTTGGTTCAAAACCACAATTCACTAGAGTATTGGCGATAAAAGCACGAAAAAAAGGATAAGCTATAGCTGGGGCATTAACATAGGGGAATTTAGAGGATTTAAACCTATCATCCAGCTCTTCGTCAAGTTTAAATTCAGCTAAGTAAATTGCTTTGAAAGAATATTCTGGCTCTTCTAATAAGGAGTTTATAATAACAAAAAATGTATTTTCACAAATTTCTGGAAAATCAATATCATAGTTAAATTTAAAACTTTCTGTATCATCATCCACCTTTTTTAAATCATTTGGTGTCAAATTTATATGAATAGCTTTGGTTGAAACTAATTGTATATTCATTTAGCTTATGCAGCCTTATTCATTGATTTATTGTTAATAGAATACAGTTCTTTGTTTTTATTAATTTCAAAAGAAACGCTACAAGGAAAAGATGCAGATTCAGTATATATATCGGAAATACAACTTTCTGATAGAACTTTAAAAACGTCAACGGACATTTCATGAATATATGAACTAATACCATCAGGGAGTTCATAGAGAGTAAGCTTAGAATCATTGTAGTCCAAGTCACTAGTATTCTTCATTGAAACATATATAGTTTGACAAAAATCTTTTAATAATGGAGATGTCTCAAGTGACTGCTCGTTTATGGCTACGAGTTGCTCTAAAAAGTCATCAATATCATCGATAGTATCAAACCACTTATCTGCGAGATTTGAATTAGACATTTGATTATCCTAATATTTTGAAAATTAAAGTGGAAAAACCCAAGAAATATGAGTTACCATTTTTTCTTTAGCTTCAGGGTAAACTACTATTTGTTGTCTAGTGGGCAAAGATATACATTCTTTATCAATAAACCGAATCGATCTAGTTGAAGGTGGAATGTCATAAGCTTTAACTACTTTATAGTCAATCTCTCTCAATTTTCGTAGTACCCAAAAAAGAGAGGAAACAGTAACGCCTTTTTTACGCATGCCCATTATTAACTTTCTTCTTTCTCTTTGTTTTTTGATTGAACCAGGTGCATTTAAAAATTTATCAAGAAAAATATTATAATTAATTTCATAGTCTAAAAACTTTAATTGATGACCAACATTGCCAACTAAATTGAAGAATAAGTTTTCAGGGACTGTTACTATAAATTCATTGATAGCATATTTGGAGTTATAGTGTTTTACTCCCCACTCACGAGCATAATAATCACTATCTGTCCAAAAGTAGTATCCTTGACCAAGCCATTGAGGAGTTGTAGATAAGCTCTTGAAAGGTACTTTTTGTTGCAGGGCATTTCTGTTTTCGCCGTTAAAAGCACATGTATGATAACAGGACAAAGAAATATCCACTAATGCCCCTCGTAAATTAAAAGTAATATATTGTCTACTATGATATCAAAAAATAGTCAAAATAGGAAAATATTATATATGTAATTCGTTACTAGTTTCTTCTTAGTATTAAATGAAGTCAGCTAATTTAGGAATAATAATAAAGTATATTTGTCTTAGTCTCTTTAGCAATTGATATCTCAACATCGAAGGAATGGTTTAGCAACGATTGAAGCGGATATACTTGGTGCAGTAAAGCATTACAGGTACTTGAGTAGAGACGGTATCGTAACGCAGGAACGACGCTACTCATTAGCGCCCGTCGCCTTACTAGCCAAGACAGTAGCGAAAAGCGGGATCAGCTACAACAACCAAACCCCACTCCAAAAGAAGTAGCCTCAATATCATACCTAAACATCAACCAAACTAACTCGCCTCTGACATCGCCTGCTTAAGCATTGGTTTTAAAAACTCACCCGTGAATGAGCCTTTTACTTCTGCCACTTCCTCAGGCGTACCTTCAGCGATTATCATGCCGCCACCTTTACCGCCTTCAGGGCCAAGATCAATAACCCAATCCGCCGTTTTGATAACGTCTAAATTATGCTCAATGACCACGATGGTATTACCTTTATCGCGTAGCGCATGCAGGATATTTAGCAATTTATTGATATCATGGAAATGCAAACCAGTCGTTGGCTCATCCAAGATATACAGCGTCTGTCCGGTATCACGTTTAGCCAATTCACGCGCTAGTTTAACCCGCTGCGCCTCACCACCTGATAGCGTTGGCGCAGACTGACCAAGACGAATATAACTTAGACCGACATCCATTAGCGCTTGCAGGCGACGATAGATCGCAGGTATCGCTGAGAAGAATTCAACGGCATCTTCGACCGTCATATCTAACACATCAGCGATAGTTTTGCCTTTATAGTGAATCTCTAGGGTCTCGCGGTTGTAGCGCTTGCCCTCACAAGTATCACACGGCACATACATATCAGGTAAGAAATGCATTTCTACTTTGATCAGACCATCACCTTGGCAAGTCTCACAGCGTCCACCTTTGACGTTGAAGCTAAAGCGACCTGGCTTATAACCACGGGCGCGCGCTTCTTGCGTTTGCGCAAACATCTCGCGTACTGGCGTAAATACCCCTGTATAAGTGGCAGGATTCGAGCGCGGCGTACGACCGATAGGGCTTTGATCGATATCGACCATCTTATCCAAATGCTCAAGACCAGTGATGCTTTCGTGTTTATCAGCAATTAGTGTTGAGGCATTATTGAGCTGGGTTGCTGCTAATGGCATTAAGGTGCGGTTAATCAAAGTCGATTTACCTGAACCTGATACTCCAGTGATACAAGTCATAATGCCAACAGGTAGCGTCAAATCAACATCTTTTAAGTTATTGCCCGTTGCGCCTTTGAGCTCGATAGTCATAGGTACTTTTTTAGGTTTGGCTTTACCTTTACTTTCAACGTCTATCGTTTTGGCCTTATGACGAATTTTGGGTATCTCAATACGCTTTTTACCCGACATATATTGTCCAGTCAGCGATTCCTTATTGGCCATAATGTCTTTGACCGTACCCTGCGCGATGATATGACCGCCGTGGACACCGGCACCAATACCGATATCGATAACGTGATCGGCTTGACGGATCGCATCTTCATCATGCTCGACGACCAGTACGGTATTACCTAAGTCACGCAGGCGAGTCAAAGTCTTTAGCAAGCGGTCATTATCGCGCTGATGCAGACCGATTGACGGCTCATCCAGCACGTACATCACGCCCATCAGACCGGCGCCAATTTGGCTAGCGAGACGAATACGCTGCGCTTCACCACCTGATAGCGTCTCAGCAGAGCGGGCAAGTGATAGATAATCAAGACCGACGCTTACTAGGAAGTTTAAGCGCTCATTGATCTCTTTAAAGATTTTCTCCGCGACTTCCCCTTTATGACCGCCGATTTTAAGCGTTTTATAGTAGTCCGCTGCATCGCCAATAGATAACTTGACGATTTCAGCGATGGTCTGATCATCAACACGCACATTACGTGAGATTTCATTCAGACGTGCGCCATCACAGACGTTACAAGTAGTATCGGCTAGATATTTGGCTAGCTCATCACGTACAAGATTGCTTTGGGTCTTAGCATAACGACGTTCAAGATAAGGCAAGACCCCTTCAAACGGTATGGTTTTATTGGTTTTGCGCCCGCGCTCATCGGTAAAGTTAAAAGTTAGTTTCTCTTTACCTGAGCCTTGCATAATCAGATCTTGCTGCTCTTTTGTCAGCGTTTGCCAAGGCGCGTCCATATCGATTTTGAAATGCTTGCAGACGGTAGAGAGCAGACCGAAGTAATAAGCATGACGCTTATCCCAACCGTTTATCGCGCCTTGATTGAGTGATTTTTCATGATGGGTAATTAGCTTTTCAGCGGCGAAGTATTGACGCTTACCAAGACCATCACAGCTTGGACAGGCGCCATACGGATTGTTAAAGCTAAACATGCGTGGCTCAAGCTCGGATACCGCACGATCGCAGACGGGGCAGGAGTGCTTAGCTGACATCACTTGATTGTCGCTGCCATCTTCTTTTGGGTTACCATCCATAAAGTGTAGGGTCACTAGTCCTTGACCTAAACGTAGCGCAGTCTCAAGACTCTCCGCCACACGGTTGCCCAAGTCATCACGGACTTTAAAGCGATCGACTACGACCTCGATAGTATGCTTTTTCTTTTTATCAAGCGTCGGTAGCTCATCGGTATCATAGACATCACCATCGACACGCACGCGGACAAAGCCCTGACCAATCAGCTGCTCAAGCAATACGGTATGCTCACCTTTACGCTCACGTATCACAGGCGCTAGGATCATCAGCTTAGTATCAGCAGGTAGCGACATGACTTGATCGACCATTTCAGTCACTGACTGGGCGACCATAGGCTCATTATGCTCAGGGCAAAACGGCGTACCGATACGCGCATATAATAGACGCAGATAATCGTAGATTTCGGTAATCGTACCAACCGTTGAGCGTGGATTATGGTTGGTTGATTTTTGCTCGATGGCGATAGCAGGTGACAAACCCTCGATACTATCGACTTCAGGCTTTTCCATCTGCGATAAAAACTGACGCGCATAAGCCGACAAGCTCTCGACATAGCGACGTTGTCCTTCGGCATAAAGCGTATCAAATGCCAATGATGATTTACCAGAGCCTGATAGACCAGTAATGACCACGAATTTATCACGTGGAATGTCTAGATCAATATTTTTTAGGTTATGAGTACGAGCGCCGCGTATTGCGATATGATCATGTGCCATCGGTAATTGATTTCCTATTAGCTAAATATAAGTTAAAACCAACTTAGCCGTTGGTTAAAAATGCAGTTAAATTTTAAATACAATCATTTAAGTAAAACAGTAGGCAGTTCTTAATATGAATTAAACATCAGAATTTTTTTTAAAAAGATAAGTTTTTATTACGCTGCTTAGCAAAAGCAGTTCACGAATAATAATGCTAAAAGGTTATTAGAATATTGGTTTAATAATTTAAGCGCTATATGCACTGGAAATTTTAGAATTTATTAAATTTTTGTTTCAATAAATTCTTGCTCCGATAGAAAAAATAGAAACAGTAAGTCAATAAAAAATGTTAAAGCCATATAGTGGGTAACGACTTACTTTATTGTTATCATTGACAAATTATTCAAGGTATAAGCACAGATTGACTGCACTTAGTAACAAATTTATTGAGCGTTCAAAATGAGCTTGGCATGAGTCGATAGAATAGAGTAAACCAATCAGCTTGAAACGGCGCGCCATAGCAAGCACATAGGTAGAGGGCATATAGACAGCAAGCACAAACCTGTGAGCAGATAAAAGTGTCGGCAACGCTAAGGTGAATGTTTTATACTAAGGGTTTTATGCTAGGGAGCTTAATTGGTACGCTAAGTAATGCTGCGTGTCAGCCGTTAAGTAATAAGAGCTAGGCGATAAAGGCCAAATGATAAGTCAGTAGTAATAGAGCTGTGAGGCAAGTATGAATAGCGTAGAAAAACGGGCAATTGCAGGGGTTGGTGGTATCTTCGCGCTACGGATGATTGGCCTGTTTATGATTGTGCCAGTGTTTTCTGTCTATGGCGATAATTATGCGCATGCCACGCCTTTTTTAATCGGTTTAGCTGTCGGTATTTATGGACTTGGGCAGGCGATATTTCAGATTCCGATGAGCCTTGCCGCCGATAAATTCCCGCGTAAGCCTATTATTATGCTCGGGCTAGTATTGTTTGCACTCGGCGGTATTATTGCGGCCAACGCGACCGATATTTATGAAGTGATTATCGGTCGGGCGCTGGCGGGTGCAGGTGCGGTGTCGGCGGTATTGATGGCGCTACTAGCCGATGTCACCCGCGAGGAGATGCGTACCAAAGCCATGGCTACGATGGGCTTGACTATCGCCACCTCTATTATGCTAGCCTTTGCTTTTGGACCGTTATTAGTCGGCTCACTAGGCATATCAGGACTGTTTTGGCTGACGGCAGGTTTTGCTGTTTTGGCTATGGTGCTGTTATTGATCGTGCCATCACCGATGCGGGTGCTCAAACATAATTTGGATAATAAGTCTATCGGTGAGCAGCTCGCTACTGTCCTCAAAATCGGTGATCTCAATCGTTTGCATTTTGGTATTTTTGCCCTGCATCTGACCATGACGGCAATATTTGTTATTTTGCCGCATCAGCTTAGCGAGGTAATGGGCCTATCTGTACGTCAACAAGGCTTAGTTTATTTGCCGCTATTATTCATTGGCTTTGCGGTCGCGATACCTTTTATTATCATTGCCGAAAAGAAGCGCATGATGCGTCAAGTGTTCCTAGGAGCGATTGCTCTGATGACGGTAGCGCTAGTAGTATTAGCGTTAGGTAGCCAAGTTGGCGTTGGTATTATCTTGGGGTTACTGTTATATTTTATGGGCTTTAACCTACTTGAGGCGACCATCCCGTCATGGATATCTAAGCGCGCCCCAGTCGCGAATAAAGCAACGGCGATGGGACTCAATTCATCGAGTCAGTTCTTTGGCGCTTTTATTGGTGGGGCGATGGGCGGCTTGTTACTCACTCAATCTAACTTACTAGCTTGGGGCATATTAGCGGCGGTTATGGCGATAGCTTTGGTGCTTATTATTCCTATCGCTGATCCACCGTATCTCTCTAGTACTACGGTGACTATCCCAAAAAACATTGACATTCAGGACTGGTCACAGCAGATGATGGCGGTCAATGGTGTTGATGAGTTAGTCGTCATGGCAAAAGAGCAAGTCGCTTATTTAAAGTTAGATAAAACTAAGCTTACGGATACTTCACGGCAGGCGCTATTAGACTTGGCGCAAAGCCCGTTAGATATTTAACCTTTATCAGGCATCTAAAAAGGAATTAAGATGAGTAAATTAATAACTAAGTTTGGGATTGGCGCTGGATTATCAATAACATTATTAATGACAGGCTGCGCCACGCAAAATATTCAGACTTATAAAGAGGCTAAGCCCGCCCTTGATATGCATGAGTTTTTCTCAGGGCAGATCGACGGTTATGGTATGTTTCAAGGTCGTAGCGGCGAGATCAAAAGACGCTTTACCGTGTATATTGATGCCACACATGAAGGCGATGATGTGATCGTATTAGACGAGAAGTTTGCATGGGCAGATGGCACTAAGTCGCAACGTATCTGGCGGCTGACCGAACAAGCCAATGGTCAATGGACAGGCACAGCGGGTGATGTGATCGGTGAAGCCAATGGCGAAGTGGTTGGCAATGCTTTTCACTGGCAATACATATTAGATTTACCGGTTGATGATAAAACTTATCAAGTCAACTTTGATGACTGGATGTATCTCATTAGCGATGACGTTATGCTCAATCGCGCAGTAATGAGTAAGCTTGGGGTTGAGCTGGGTAGCGTAACGCTAAGCATGCAGCGTAAAAACGATAAAACTATCAACAATAAATAAAACTATTAATAAAAAGTTATCAGTAAAGAGATTTTACTTTTTTATTCCATTATAATCGGATAAAGATATATATATAGGTTTTAAGCGTCATAGATTGTCGTGTATCGCCTGCCTTTACTGGATATTAGCGTAAAAACCCTATAATATAAAACTGTGGTTTTTACAGTAATTCTTAATGCATTGGTCAATATTTTGACAAGTTATTGAACTTAAATAGAATTATCTGTCAAATCAAATTATTTATCATAAGAGGACAACATCATGCGTGGAGTTAATAAAGTTATCATCATTGGTAATCTCGGTGCAGATCCTGAGGTTCGTCAATTCAGTAATGGCGGTAGCGTCACCAATATCTCTGTCGCGACCTCCGAGCAGTGGACAGACAAGCAAAGCGGTGAGAAAAAAGAATCAACCGAATGGCATCGTATTGCACTCTATAATCGCTTAGGTGAAATCGCCGCTCAATATCTACGTAAAGGCAGTAAAGTATATATTGAAGGCAGTTTGCAAACGCGCAAGTATCAAGCGCCTGACGGTAGTGACCGTTATGCTACTGATATCAAAGCCTATCAGATGCAAATGTTAGATGGTGCTAGTGGTGGTCAAGGCCAGGACAACGGTTATAACAATAATCAGAACAATCAAAATAATCAGCAAGGTTATGGCAATCAGGGCAATAGCAATAACCAAGGCGGTGGTTACAATAATCAAGGTGGTCAGGGCGGGTTCAATAATCAAGGCTCAGGCAACCAATTTAACCAGCCTAATCAGTCTAATAATGCGCCAAGTGTCGCCAATAAATCAGCGATGCCTGATGGCCCTGTTGATGATGACATTCCGTTCTGACGTGTACCTTAGACTTTAATGTAAAATAACAGTGTCTGTTGAATCTAAAAAGAGTCTATATTTATAGGCTCTTTTTTATATTTATAATATAATTAGTCTATAATAAAACTCTACAAATTTTTAGGTATATCACTAGGTAGCGCAGTTGCTAATGCAAAATGTTTAAAGATATTAATTGATTGATTAAGTTTTTCTTGATAGTTTAATTCTGACTTTAAATTCTTGCAGAAAATTTTGTTAAACTAAAGGATACATTAGAGAGGATTACGTGTGGCTACAATTACAGCACTGACACAAGGTTTAGCTCCAAACCAAGATCATGAAGGAAAACTTAAACAATTACTACAGCATCAATGGGCAACCAGTTTTTTTATCAGTGTTGCTTTTGTTACTAGCAGTGGAGTTGGCAAAATTGCTACTGAATTGACTGCAAAAAGTGGCAATACTGAAATGTTTATTGGTATTTCTAATGGAATTACATCTAAACAAGCCTTGGATAGTTTGTTGGCAATAGGTATTTTACCAATCGTAGTCGATATGGGAACACAAACAAGTATCTTTCATCCTAAGCTTTATGCTGCTATTGGAGACAATGAAGCACAAGTAATTCTGGGTAGCGCGAATCTTACAGCTAGTGGACTTAATGGCAATGTAGAGCTTAGTTCTTTGGTGGATCTTGTCTTCTCTGAGCAAGGTGATATTAATTACCTCTCGTCATTATTAACACCTTTTAGAGCTTTAGTCGGTGCTCATCCGCAAAATGTGTTTAAAATTACTACATCGACACAAATAGCGGATTTGTTGCTTGATGGCAGGTTGGAAGATGAGACAGTTAAGTCTTCTGCTCCAATAACAGGTGTGAAATCTTCGCAATCGTCATCAGCGGCTATACCAGCTCTTCCTATTCATCGCGGAACTTTGCAGTCTCCTAAACCTCGAAACGTTCCTAGAGTACCAGTGTCTAGAGTACACATTCCAAGTGTACAAAATCAGTCATTCTCTCTAGGTCTCATATGGTCAAGTAAGCCTTTGTCTGAAAGAGACTTGAATATTCCGACAGGTAGCAACACAAATGCTACTGGTTCAATGTATTTCAAAAAAGGCTTGTTATTAGGAATTGATCAAAGGCATTACTTTAAAGATGTAGTGTTTGCTTCTATAGTCTGGACTCCTGATCCTCAACCAAATAAAAACCATTTATTGAGAGCAGTTGCTAATTTTGAGATTATAATAAATGGAATATCAAATGGTGTTTACAGATTAGAGCTTACGCATAACTCTTTAACAAATACAAAGACATATTTACAAAATAATGCTATGACTCAACTGCATTGGGGAGCTGCAAAACCAATTGTTGCACAAAGAGGTTTATTAAATAAACATATGAGCTTATATCATCTAGGTGGAGATAATTATCAAATTGAAATTACTTAAACCAGATAAAAAAAGAAGAATTAACCCATAGTTTTTAAGAAACTTAAAAACTCTATAATCCCTACTTCCTTTGTCTTCGATTTCTGAACCATGACCAAATATCTACCAGTCTATCGACATCTGACTTAGACATCCCAATATTGCTTAGTACTCGATAGCCATTCCTTCGGAGAACCTCCTCCATTGGGAGTGTCTTAATTTCTTGATCTAGCAGTCTTAATTGGGGTTCAATATTCATAGGCACTGGAATGAGTAATTTTTCAATTTCTGAGGGTACAAGTTCTAAAACACCACCTCCATAATAACGACCATTCAACTCTGCGGATATCGCTGTTATCGGGTTAATAAAACAATAAACCATAGTTTCTGCATTGACTCCAGCAGTCGCTTTTATTCTATAAGCAGTATCTGTTGTCAATGCGTTGATTTGGTTTGAAATCAAACGAGGCGCATCATGGCAGCGCTTGAGCATGCCAATCTCGGTCGAATATACAGAAGGTACTTTATACCAAGGCTTCCTAATTCTACACTTGTAGCGTTTATCAAGTTCTTCTAGCTCACCTGATTTTATATAGTTTCTAACATTAGCTGGATAATTGTTAATATCTTTATCCAGAAGTAAAAAGTTAGTTGGCTTGCCAGTTGCTTTATTGTCTTGATGCTGGAGTTCATCGTAAATAACACCTTTGCAATGCTCACTTCGTCCGAACATAGGACGTGCATATGGATGAAGTCCATGCTTGTCTAAAGTTTCTTCATCAACCAAGAAAAATTTATTAGCGCCAGTTACCATGCCAACATCAACAGTAGCTATATCGGTAAATAGTTTCACATCGTGGTGTTGACACATATTATTGAAAAATAACAAATCATCATGCTGAAAAAGCGCCTTGGTCCATTTTCCTGAAACAGTTTCTCCATTTATTCCAACCGATTCATCAAAAAGCGTACTTGGGTTTATGTTTAAAAAGTCTGTTCCACGCACACTTTTAATTGCAACTCCCTCTGATGCCTCATTAGCATCAATCTTCTTCTGCGCAAATATCATAACAGCACCTTGCAATGTGCCTTCAAACCAAAGTTCTTGAGGGTCTATGATAAGAACTTTGCTGCATTTAGTACCCAAAAATGTTCGTAATGACTGTGCGTGTAATACGTGAACTATTTCTGATGGGATAACCATTCCGAAACGACGTCCTGGCTTCAATAGTTGTATGCATGCAAGTATGAACGGAACCCAAGCATTGGTATGTTTCGTAAATTTAAGTCCAAGAGTCTTAAAAACGCCTTCAGTATTTAATTGAAAATTCTTTTCTAAAAACTGATAGCGGATAAATGGAGGGTTACCAACTACGCCTTCAAATACCTCTCTCTGCTCTAAAAGGGCAATGTTTGCCCATTCAAGAAAGTCGCCTTCAATTATTGTTGTATTTGTTAATCCACATTCCTTTGCTACTTCTCGGCTTTTTTTTGCCTCGCTATCAAATAGCTCATATCCTGTAACTTGTATATTTAGATTCATTGTAGCGTTAGCTATGCTTCTAATAAACACTCCATCACCACAGCTTGGCTCTAATAGATTCGCAGGGTCAGTTGCACATACCCAGTCAGTAACATAATCTGCTAATTTTTGCGGAGTGTAATATCCACCACGTAATTTTTGTTCTGTCTGATCTGCCTTAAACTTCACTTTTCACTATTCCCTATACTATCTAGTTCAGCTTTTAGTCTTTCCTTGACATAAGACTCTGAGGATTTTGTAAACCAATCTTTCAATGTAGTTTGCTCTAATGCTAACACTGCATACAATTTTCTTTTCAAATTGGGGTCGATTGTTAAAACAATGCGCCCTGAGTCACTTTTTGCCATATTGCCCTCAGAATTAATGGTTGTGATTTGTTAGATTTTAGCACATAAGTTACTTAAATAACTTATATAGTCTAAGTGGCTTAAGTTGTATTCATTGCATTTGAATTTGGTTAAGCAGTTACATATATAGCATACTCATTTTATTCATTGTGCTAGAAGAGAGGTATTCTAAAAAGAAAGTTAAATTTATAATTTCGAGATATAGAAGGATACTCCGTTAATGATTTCAGTCACTCGCTCAGATTTCAAATTTATTTTTTTATACAACAGGTATAAATGTAAAAATATAATGGATTATAATTAATAAATAGTGTTTGAATGTTTTATACTAGATATGCTTAATCGATTAAATTTTTGTTTATATTATAAACGTTTTATGTTTCAATTTTAATTATAGAGGTAACCATGTCCAATAATAATGCCATTAACTTAGATGGTCTCAATGTAGATGAACTACGTGCCATTACTGAGAATGCGCAGCAGCTAATCAGTCAAAAACAACATCAACGCTTGCACGATGCTTATGTACAATTCGAAAAAATTGCTAAAGACAGCGATAGTAGCATTGATGAAATCTTAAAGGCAGGTGAGAGTCTAGAGAAAAAACGTAGTATAAAATATCGTAATACCGACAACAGCCAAGAGACTTGGACAGGTCGTGGTCGCAAGCCGACGTGGTTAGTAGAGGCTTTGAGTGCTGGTAAAAACCTTGAAGACTTTGCTATATAGTTTTTCTGCTACCTACTGTTTATAGACCTTTGAGCTTATTACTTTAAAGGGTTGAATAGCTATTTAAGCCAGTATCTTTTATCGCCTATCATGCGCCTAAAAGATACTGGCTTTTTTTGCTGTCATCTTTAGGTCATTGTTTGTTATGATAATGACGTTTCAATCTTTCTATGAGAGTGAGTGATCAGTGTCGCAAGCTTCTATATCGTCTAATAAGCGTCCGCGTAAGCTCTGGTGGCTCATAGGACTGCTGGTATTTGCACTATTTGCGCTGTTGCAGATGCCAGCATCGTGGGTGTTGCAAAAGGTAGCGCCGCAGTCGCCTTATGTACAGCATGTCTCTGGTAACTTATGGCAAGGCGCGGCTATTTGGCAGGTGCCTGTGTCTAAAGTGTCAAAAGCGCCGCTAATAGGGTCTTTGAGTTGGCATTGGCAGCCTTGGCAATTATTGTTAGGTAAGCTTGGCGCTGATGTCGATATCAGTAGTGGTCAAACACAGCTTGACGGTCAGCTCAAAGTATCTCGCAGCTCATGGCAAGTAGCGGATATGACTGGCAGGATTGCACCCGATACCCTAAGACAAGTGGTTGACTGGCAGCTGCCTAGTACTCCTATTCAGGTCAATAGTGTCTCGCTACAACGCCAGTTCGCTAAGGGCGAGCGCTCTGCTGGCTTTAAAACCGCCGAGGGGCAGCTCACTTGGGTCGGCGGGGAGGTCGGCTACCCTAGCGCAGGAAAAGTGTTTTATATCACTATGCCTGCACTACGTGCTGAGCTGAGCACTGAACAAAAAAACAGTAATAACCTGCTGCATATTAATTTGCTAGATAATCAAGACAAACGCTTGGGCGATCTGTATGTCGATGGCGATAACATGCTCGATGTCAGCTTGACCCAGCGCTTACTTGAGAATATGCCAGAGTATAAAGGTCAAGCGCCACAAGATACACCTGTAGTTAGCGTACGTCAGCCATTATTATCAGGGCTTGGGGGCGCTAATTGAGCCTAGTCATGAATCGCCTAAAGCCACTATTAGATATCCTTAACCGATTTTCAGGCTGGCTACTGCTATTGGCGCTAGGCTGGCTATGCTGGAGTGCTGCGCGCTTATTATGGCTAGTATTAGCGCCGCCACTTGCACCAGCATTACCCGTACTACCTTTGCAGAATCTCACAGGATCGGTGACGGACAATAGCAGTCTGTTTGCGATCTTTGCTGAGCCTGATCCAGTAGCGCAGTCAGTGCAACCGCCGCCGAATGTGATCTTAAAGGGCGTATTATTAGCCGATCCTGAAAGCTCGTCTTCAGCGTTATTAGATGTCAACGGCATGGTCAAAAACTATCGTATCGGTGATAGCTTACAAGAGACAGGTTACACCTTGGTTGCCGTAGATTGGAATGCCGTGGTTATCGCTGACGGTGCAGCTAAGCAGTCTGTTATCAGTATGGCAGATGCTATGCCGCTTGATCAAAGAGGTATGGCTGCCAACGCTATTGGCAATCAGCGCCTACCTGACAACAATAATAACGGGCTTGCCTCAGGACTGCCGCAACCTTTAGATATTCCTAACCTTGGTAATATCGATGCCAACAATAATAGTGATGCCAATAATAGCGATGTCAATAATAGTAACGATGCCAATTCGGCGATCGACAAGGCGGTAAATGAGCTGCAAGAGAATCCTGCAGGCTACTTGAGTCGTATGGGTGTGATGGCATCAGGTGAAGGCTATCAAGTGACCGCCGCGATGCCTTCAGGTCTGCGTAATCGCTTAGGGCTTGAGCCAGGAGATCGCGTGATGTCTGTTAATGGTCAAAGTGTCGGTAACAATCCAGGACAAGACGCTAATGTGCTACAGCAAGTGCAAAAGTCTGGTGAGGCGCAGATAGAAGTTAAGCGCGGTGAGCAAGTGATCACTATTCGCCAGCAGTTTTAAAATTAATAGTTCAAAAGTTTTTTAAAGATAATTGCTTATAAGTATTATTCTAAACTCTTTAGCCTATAACCGCTCTAATATTAAAGTGAGTAACCATCAGCATGGTAAGTTTATCTAAATTTTCAGTAGCGCCTTTGCGTCGTTCTCTACAGAGTTTGCTGTATGTGTGCCGACCTTTGTGTCTAGCGCTGCCATTATGGGCGGCGATGTGTGGGCTGGCTACTGCTGAAAGCTGGAAAGTGAACTTGCAAGATGCGGACATAAAAGCTTTTATTAATGAAGTGGCGACTATCACCGAGCAGAATTTTGTACTTGATCCACGTATCAATGGCAATGTAACTGTGATATCCAACCGTGCACTTTCTCGCGATGAGATTTATCAGCTGTTCTTAAGTGTGATGCAAGTCAATGGTATTGCAGCGATTGATTCGGGGACGACTATTAAGCTAGTCCCTGATAACGTCGCCAAGCAGACTGGGGTAGCTGTGGATCTGCGCGGCACGACAGTTGGTGAGGCTTTAGCGACACGGGTGATTTATTTGACCAATACTCAGGCCGCAGAAGTGCTCGGAGTCATTAGACCTCTGATGCCGCAGTCAGCCCATGCCGCTGCTGTGCCTGGGGTTAATGCGCTGGTGTTATCTGATCGGGCGGATAGCCTGAACCAATTGACGGCTCTGATCCGCGATTTGGATAGTAATGTCAATGATAGCTTGCGCGTGATACCGCTGCGCCATGTCGATGCTGAGCGTATGATGGATCTGATCAGTGCGCTAGTTAGCAGTGCAGGTGGTGCTGGGGCAGGTAGCGATCAGCTCAAGGTTATCGCCGATACCTCAAGTGATAGGCTGCTGGTCAAAGGCAGTCCTGAGATGATCGCCAAAGTGCAAGAGATGGTCAATCAGCTCGACACTACGCCATCGCGTCGTCTTAGTGGACTACGAGTGTTTCGCCTCAAGTACGCTAGCGCCAATCATATTGCAGATATGCTGCGTGGCTTATTGGCCAATCAGTCCATTAACAGCTCAGGCGCAACGTCTACGTTAGAGTCCGCCTCACTGACAGATGCTAGCGCCACTGGGGCAACGCTCAATACTGAGGCTGCACAAACCGTTAGCAATAATAATACTGCAGTTGGCACAGGCGCTTCTAATACTAGTACTGGCGGTCGTCCCTTTAGTATTATCGCTGATGAAACCCAAAATGCCGTTATCGTTAACGCCGCGCCTGAGTTGATGTTTGAGATTGAAGATGCGGTCAATCAGCTTGATAATCGCCGCGCGCAAGTCCTGATCCAAGCAGCTATCGTCGAAGTATCAGGCGATGACGCGACACAGTTGGGTGTGCAATGGGCGTTAGGTAATGCCAATAGTGGCTACGGGGTCGTGAACTTCAATAATGTTGGCGCTAGTGCGACAACGCTTGCGGCAGCGGCCTTGTCGGGCGGTGCGGGTATTAGCGCTGCTGCAGGCTCTATTGCAGGAGCACTGCTAGGGATAGGCAGTAGCAGTAAAGACAGCAGTGGCAATACGCAGTTTTATGGTGCGATATTACAAGCCTTAGACTCCTCGACCAGTGCTAATCTGTTGTCTATGCCATCGATTTTGACCTTAGATAATGAAAAAGCCAGCATCTTAGTGGGTCAAAACGTCCCTTTTGTGACAGGCTCTTTTACCACTAGCGGCAACAATTCTAATAATCCTTTTCAGACCATTGAGCGCCAAGATATCGGTATCAATCTCAATGTTATCCCGCATATCGGTGACAACGGTACGGTGCGCTTAGAGGTATCACAAGAGGTATCCTCGGTCGTGCCAGGCAGTGTCGGTAATTCAAGCGGTTTAATCACCAATAAGAGCTTAATTAATACTACTATCCTAGCTGATGACCAACAGACTATTGCGCTTGGTGGCTTGATGCGTGAAAACAGTACCACCAATCAACAAAAAGTACCTGGCTTAGGTAATGTACCTATCATCGGGCGTCTGTTTCGCTCCGATAGCGATAATACGCAAAAGAGTAATCTGATTATATTTTTACAGCCGACTATTTTACGCGATGGTGGGGCGGTGGCTAGTGTGACCGAACGCAAATTTAACCAAATGCGTGTATTGCAGTTGGTCATAGATAAAAACGGTACGATCAAGCAGCTGCCTCTAAGCGGTACTGAGGGCTGGAATGGCGATATCAGTCAAGATTATGAGCTGATGAATCTGAATCCGCTGATACCCAAACGCGATCAAACGCCTAAACCTGCCACGACCAACCAAGGCTTTACGAGAGTAGATAGTCCAAGTACGGGCATTACTACTTTCCCATTAAATCCTTAAGTATTGATTGAATGGCTTCTAGCAGTAGCCTTTAATATATAAAGCCATTCAACGAGTAATCAAAGATTTAATTAACTTCTCGTAGCGTAGGCTGCAACTTTAGCCCAGAAAGCAGATATATAGAGTCATAACATTTTTTGTATAAAAGGTCTTGAATTTAGCTGTGAGTAAAGTATAAATATAGTCAGCTTGTTTTAAAAAGGAAACAGCAAAACCATGGCTAACCAACATGAGAGTAGAAAAGATAGTAAAATGAATAGTAAAAAAAAGTGGCTAGCTTTGACGGCAGTTGGCGTTGCTTTATTGTTAATTCCAAGGCGCAGTAGTCGTAAAGCCAGTGGTGATCAAAGTGAGCAGGTTAACAGCAAAGTCGAAAATCCTAATCAGTAAATGTTTAAAAGTTGTCTTTATCAATGTATTTAGCTAGTCTAAAACTGCACAATATTCTATAATTGTAATACCTTACTATTGAAAACTTCGGTATTAAAACTTTTACGATAACTTTTATGGCAGCTCAAGATTATGAAAGCTCAAGCAAGCGTGCCAAAACTCAAGGCAAATTGGTTAGCATTGAGTATACTAATAGCGGCTACGGGTGGCTTACTAAGTTGTGAGCAGCAGCCAAAGTCTATGTTTGAGCAACAAGCTGAGATCAAATCCAACAATGAGCTAGCTACTGATATCGATGACAAAATCACCGTTGCACCTGTAAACACACAAGGTACAGCACCTATCGCTGATAGCAGTTTGAATAATGATTTAGAGAATCAACAAGTCACCGCTATTAAAACCAATAAGCAACAAGCTATCGCGCGCCAGCCTAATTGTGATGCTAACGAAAAGATCTGCCAGTATTTTGAGCTAAATGTACTGGAATTCATACCTAAGCAGCCGTGGCTCACGAGCATCATGTGGAAGACCATCGCGCAAGTACTAGCACCAGAAGCGCCGCTGGCAAGTCAAGATCAAATTGCTAAAAATACGATTTTGAGGTTACTGAAACAAGTCGAATACGGTGATAATGAGACCGATACGCTACCTATCTATGAGCGCATTGATACAGAATTAGTGCTACACCCAGTCCATAGTAATACTAACGATCAGGGCGTTCTTGCAACGATCGCAACGGGCTATCTCTCAGTGCGTTCGACCGAAGAGCGTGATAGTAGTGCTCAGCGTCTAAGCTACGTGATGCTTGATGTCGAAAAAAAGCTACAGCTGACTATCGAAGATGTATTATTACCTGAGGTCAATAAAAATCAGCTCCTAACGAGCTTGCAAAAGGCAAAAAAGAATTGGCTAATTAGCCAAGGCGTCGCAAAAAATCAACTTGATGACAGGCCGCTGCAATTGTCCAAGCAGTGGTATTTAGATGATCAGGGTTTACATATGGTTTATCAGTCAGGAGAGCTGATCAACGCGCACACTACTGCCGTAGATCTCATAGTGCCTTATGATTTGTTAGAAGGGCTGATTAAGACTTATTATATAGTACAAGAGGATTAGTAGTACAAGGAGCTTAGCATCGTGCAAAAAGAGCAGCTTAAGCCTGTACTCAACTTGTAAGCCCTCACGCTAAATGTCTATCAGTCGCCGCTTGTCATTTGATACAATAGCAACTTTGATCATTATATCCATCAAAATAAGAAGCTATCCGTGTCTGCCATACCATCTATTACGCTAAAATCACCTTTAAAGGGTTTAACTCTATCGAATAGCTATCATTTAATTGATACGCATACTCATTTTGATGCGCCTGTATTTGATAGCGATAGAGGTATGCAAGCGGCACAAGCTTATGCTAATGGCGTGCAGCATTTAGTATTAGTCGGATATTTATATCAGCACTTTGATCGACTGTATAGTACTTATAATTTCCTTAATCAACATGACCCTGAGTCTACTAAAACCTTTATTCATGAAGAGTCTAAAGCAATATGCTATCCACAAGCGCATATTGCTCTTGGGCTGCATCCGTTCTATATTGAGCAGCATACCGACGCACACTTGCAGAAAATGGCGCAGATGCTGGATCAATCGCGACCTCTAGCTATCGGTGAGATTGGCTTAGATACCTTTACGGACACCATGAAAACCCCTGAAAACGTTGCTAAGCAGCAGCGATTTTTTCGAGCGCAACTTGATATGGCAGTGACCCATCGACTGCCTGTGATGCTCCATATCCGTAAAGCTCATGCAGAGGCGCTGGCGATATTAAAAGCTCATGATTATGACGCGCATAAACTCGGTGGTATCGCCCATAGTTTTAGTGGCGGCGAGCAAGAGGCCAAGGCCTTTGTAAAACTAGGCTTTAAGCTTGGGGTTACAGGACAAGTGAGTAACCCCAATGCCAAAAAGCTACGGCGAGCTATTCAAGCGGTGGTCAGTGAATATGGTATAGGCTGCCTGGTAGTTGAGACGGACTGTCCTGATATGACACCTATGCAATGCCAAGTTGGCGCTGACACTGTAGCTAATAGTGACACTCAGGACTCTACAACCGCGCCGTCTTCAGCTGCTTCTTTGTCACAGTCGCAAAGAGCTAATGACGAATGGCAAAGGCCTGATAACCATCATAGAAATGTGCCTGCTAATCTGCCTTGGGTATTGAGTGCGTTGAGCGAATTATTAGCAGTAGATCCTGCCAAGTTAGCTGAGCAGCTATGGCAGAACAGTTGTGAAGCGCTACAGACCGATTGGGGTTACTAAGACACAGTTTAGCTATAGATTTTATTTATCAACAAGATATCCATTTATTATGAGTCAAAATCAGTCTGCAAACATAACTACTAATGAAGATAGCGGCCAGTACCAGCGCCGCTTTAAAGGCACACAGACCTTATATGGTGATAGTGCTTTTGATGCTTTTGCCTCTGCTCATATCTATGTGATTGGCATTGGCGGTGTTGGCTCTTGGGTAGCTGAAGCCCTTGCGCGTACCGCGGTAGGTCAGGTGACGCTAATAGATATGGATGTGCTAGTTGCCTCTAATGTCAACAGACAACTGCCCGCGCTTGATAGCAGTTTTGGTCAAAGCAAAATTGCGGCTATGGGTCAGCGAATGCATGAGATTAACCCAAAAATAAAGCTCGAACTAATAGATGACTTTTTGACTCCTGAAAATGTGGCGGATCTACTACCCAGTCGCTATACTGCTAAACAAGCAGCGCTTGAGGGACAAGCTATTATCGTTTTGGACTGTGTTGACGATATGAGTGCTAAGCTGGCTATCGCATTGCACTGCCGCTTCAATAAGCTCAAGCTTATCTGTGCAGGCGGAGCGGGTGGCAAAACAGATCCGCGACAGATTACAGTGAGTGATCTAAAGGAGAGTTGTCAGGATCCTTTGCTGGCAAGACTGCGCTATAAGCTGCGTTTTGAAAAAGGCATTAATAAAGCACTAAAAGAGAAGTTCGGTATCAAATGCGTTTATTCAACTCAGCCGCCAAAGGTCAATAAAGCGGGTCAAGCGGGTGGCTTACATTGTGGCGGTTACGGCTCAGCAGTTACCGTCACCTCAGTTGTGGCGATGATTATGGTTAGTGAAGCACTAAATATGTTAACTAAATTATCAAAAGCCCATAACTCAATTTAATGAATAAATTGAGTTATGGGCTTTTGAACATTCGATTATGGCACTGACTGACAGGGTCGTTATTACACTAATTGAGGGAGATGATTTTGTCTACTTTACAATACCCCTTTGCAGTAGATGAAAAATACCGCATTGCAAAATTGCACGAATACGAAGTGCTCAATAATGACCATGAGCCTGCTTTTGCAAGGCTCACTGATTTGGTAAAACTATTTTTTGACTTTCCAATAGTTACCATTACCTTTATGGATGAAGACACGCAATACTTAAGAGCTGTCCATGGCTTAGGGAGTGTCTGTACGACAACTCGTGAAGTGGCTATTTCCAACTATACGGTGTTATCCAACCAGGTGTTTGTTGTCCCTGATCTAACCGCGGATGAGCGCTTTGCAAGCAACCCATTAGTGACAGAGGCGCCTTTCCTGCGTTTTTACGCAGGTGCACCCATTATCATACGTGATGGTAATACCACGTATCGTTTAGGCTCGTTATGTGTCATTGACACTGAACCCAATTTCGATTTTGATGATAAAAAAGCCGAGCAATTAGCACAATTTGCAGAGATAGTAGCAGACACTTTACGTCTGCAAAAAAAGCAGCATCAAGCCAAACAAGACAATCAAATGAAGTCAGATTTTTTGTCTAATATGAGTCATGAGATTCGCACTCCTATGAATGGCATCATAGGCATGGTTGAGATGCTCAATGATACTAAACTCAATGATGAGCAAAAAAGCTACGTGGATAATATAGACATATCCACTGAGCACTTATTGTCGGTAATCAATGGTATTTTGGATTTATCAAAAGTCGAATCAGGCAAAATGACTATTGAAGCAGTACCCATAAACTTGGCGACAGTGTGTCACGATGTTATCAATTTATTTGCTATGAAAGCCCGTCAATCTGGCCTAACTTTAGACTTTCATTATACCGAACAGCTATCACCTTATATGCTCGGAGACCCCGTACGTCTCAGGCAAATTTGGTCAGTAATGCAGTCAAGTTCACACGCAGGGGCGGGCGCATTAGTATCAATGTCACGCATGCCAGACTAGCTCATGGTCAGATACCCGCTCATAGTACCCGTATTAACAAAGATAAAACGAGCACCCAGAATCCTGCAAAATTAATGACTCATTACAATTTTGGTGAGATGAAAACAGTTGAGCAAAGCGCTGATGCTGCTGGCGACTATAGCGTAGATTCCAAAGAGATGACATTATGTATTGAGGTGATTGATAATGGAGTCGGTATCAAGCCTAAGTCATTGGGTGTCATATTTGATGCTTATAATCAAGCGGATAAATCAACCCATCGGCTCTATGGTGGTACAGGTTTAGGCTTGTCAATATGCAAATCTTTAGTGAATCTGATGGGCGGTCATATCTCGGTCAGTAGTGAGTTTGGGATAGGGACTACCTTTCAGGTCTTACTGCCATTACCGACCCTTGAGCAGCAAGAGTACAACGCATGGCAGCAGTCAAATGGTGGTATGCTCAAGTCAGTCTCAGAGCTGGTTGGACATATTCTACTCGTTGAGGATGATAATGTTAATGCACTAATAGCCAAAAAGGCCCTTGTTGATAGCGGTCATACCGTTACCCATGTCACGGATGGTCAACAAGCGCTTGAAACCTTTGCCGCTGACCCACAGCGCTATGAAATTATATTGATGGATCACTTTATGCCGATTATGGATGGGGTACAAGCGACCCTCAGACTACGTGAGCTATATGATGCGGATACCTTGCCTCCAATTATCGCCCTCACTGCCAATGCAATGGACGGTGAGCGCAAAAAGTACTTACAAGTAGGTATGCAAGATTATTGTACCAAACCTTTTAAGAAGGATCAGCTCAACGCTTTGGTTCAGTATTGGCTGATGCATAGACAGGCATTGAGAAAAAGATCATAATTATTTTAATGGTATTAGCTGTCATTCAATATCAAATGGACGATACCTTAGATGAGCTATAGTTCGGTATTATAAGTAATGAAAAAGGCGCATCGATTATAGAATCGTTGCGCCTTTTTCATTACTGCTTAGAACATTATATTCATTTTAAATTTTGGTGACTGTACTGTTGAAGCACTATTATATTAACTGACAGTCATATCAACTGACACGAGTTTGATAGTCGCTGGTACGCGTATCAACACGGACGACTTCGCCTTGCTGGACAAATAAAGGGACTCGTACTACCGCACCAGTCTCTAAGATAGCAGGCTTACCGCCGCCGCCTGAAGTATCACCGCGAACACCAGGATCTGTTTCGGTGATGGTCAATTCAACAAAGTTTGGCGGAGTGATAGATAAAGGGACGCCATTGAATAAGGTAATAGTGCACAGATCGTTACCGTTCTCTTTTAACCATTGTGTTGAGTCGCCCATCGCAGTCTTATCTGCTTGTAATTGCTCAAAGCTCTCAGGATGCATAAAGTGCCAAAATTCACCATCGTTATACAGATAGTTCATTTCAGTATCGATGACATCAGCGGCCTCCAAGCTATCACCTGACTTGAAGGTCTGCTCTAACATTTTACCACTACGTAAGTTACGTAGCTTAACGCGATTAAAGGCTTGGCCTTTACCAGGTTTGACAAACTCGTTTTCCGTAATGGCACAAGGGTTGCCATCGAGCATGACTTTTAGACCTGCTTTAAATTCATTGGTAGAAAAACTTGCCACAAAATACTCCTAATGATTGTTTTTAACAATTGTTTCTAATATAAGGCCTGAGCAGTTTGACAGGTATGTTTTGATAGTAAGCTGAGATTACGTATAATGTTGATTTTTAAGCAGACATACTAGAGTGTTATGATAAACCATTTAATCACACAAAAAAACTGGCAAACACAATTATCCGAGGCGGTAAGCTCAATTGATGAGCTATTGGCTATATTGCAGCTTGAGTCGCTGCGCGCGCAAGTATATGTGCCGACTCATTTCAAACTGCGTGTCCCTCGTGCATTTGTTGCCAAAATGAGCGTTGGCGATGCCAATGATCCCCTGCTTAAACAAGTACTACCAGACCAGCGTGAGCAACAAGCAGTGACGGGCTACGTTACTGATCCACTAGGTGAGAGTGATCATAACCCAAGCCGTGGGTTATTACACAAGTATCAGTCGCGCGTACTATTAACGATAACAGGTGCCTGCGCTATCCATTGTCGCTATTGTTTTCGTCAACATTTTGACTATAATGCAAATATGCCAAATTCTGGCACACAAGTTGCAACTAAAGCTTATATTAGCGCTCATCCCGAGATTGATGAGGTTATCTTAAGTGGTGGCGATCCGCTAAGCGTCTCCAACAGGCGTCTATTTGCATGGCTTGATGCGCTTGAGGCTATCCCGCAGCTTACCACTATTAGGTTGCATACCCGATTGCCTATTGTGATACCTGAGCGTTTGGATAACGAATTATTAGATAGATTGGCGCAAAGTCGCTGTCGCATCGTTATGGTCGTGCACTGTAATCATGCCAATGAGATTGATACCTTGACGGCTCAAGCGCTGCAACGGGCTAATAATGCAGGTATTACGATGCTCAATCAGACGGTATTGTTAAAAGATATCAATGATAGTGTTGAGCTGCAAGTTGCGCTTAGTCAGCGTTTATTCAGTGCAGGCGTGCTGCCTTATTATCTGCATGTACTTGATAAAGTAGATGGCGGCGCACATTTTGATTTGAGCGAACAGTTGGCGATTGAGCTATATTGGGCATTGCTTGAGCAATTACCTGGCTATTTAGTCCCCAAATTAGTCAGAGAGCTGACGAGTAGACCGTTTAAGGTGCCGATTGACATTTACAAAGTCTCTTAAATATCTCACTATAACTACCTAGATCCTCTACAACGATCTATTAATATCAAACACTAGTTGTGTCGTATTAGCGTACGCTTTTTTGAAGTAACGATAACTAAGTCAATAACTGTTTATAGCCGTTATAATATATTTGCATTTAGGAGCCCTTGTGATAACTCTATCGACCTTCCAAAAGCACTTAGCTAATAAAGAGCCTTTACCACAAGATGGTTTTAGATATTTAGAGGGGCAACAGCAACAGCAGCAGCTATTACAATGGACTGCAAGCTTGCCTGCTCAGAGCGAAAAAGTACAAGCACGGCAAATTGAGAGCATACTAACAGAGCTTACTTTACCAGGTTTGAGTGACAGGCTGTGCTTAGAGCTTATGAGTATAATGAGCAGTGCAACCGATCGTCTGATCACCTCGCTACGTAAGCACTATATATATGAGATGGGCGCACTTAATCACGAGCAGATAAGCTATTTTGAGCAAGTTAAGTCTTTATATTATTTAACGGTTTTGGTCTACGACGGCATTGTTGAACGCGAAGGCCAAGCGTTGGATTTGCAACACTTTAGTCAGATGGATGGTAGTTGGCGCAGGCTTTTGCCAACGAGCAAAGCACCACCTTTATTATTAGCTCAAGCGGTTTATTCATCGTTAGTTGCTTATCAAAAGTTATTGTTTGAGACTGCCTATTTGTCGCAAGAGCCACCCCAGCATATTTGGTCACAGATGAATAAGCTTTTTGGTCAGTCGCACCATTACGAAATCGCCTATATTGACTTGAGCAATAAAGTGGTGACGCGGCAGGCCAAAAGCATCCATCAGCTTTATAAGCAGATGTGTCTGCACAGTCTACTGAATGTACGCGCTATGCGTCGATCCAGTGTCTTATTGATTCAGCGCCTGCTCCCTGATTGGGCAGAGTACATTGACACCAGTATAGGCCCAAAAACCAATACTCGCGTGTTTGTAGATCTTAATAGTGACAGGCCTCCTAATTATTTGACCGCCAGCTCTACTATTGATCCTTTTGATGGGCAGCATGCTTGCTTATTCCTTGATTTAGAGCCATTAGCGAACTATTTGATTCTACGTATAGCTGATCTGAAACACAGTGATAATGATGCTATTGAATACCGCTTAACTAATAATGTTTTATTGACTATTAATTACCGTTATATCGAGCGCAAAAATACGATGCCGTCCAAAATTAGTCCCAAGCAGCAAGCGACTATTCTCACAGGCTTTAATAACATTCACTATCATGTGGCAAAACAGCGAGATTTACTCGATATCATAGGTCAACAAGATCTACCTGCTAAGTATTTACCAAAAGCAGCTGCTAAAGCTAATAGCGTCACAGGCATTAGCGTTGAAACCTTTGATAGTACCGATGTCATGTCACAATATCGATTACTACAGCTATCCAAACAGATAGCAAATAACAAAGATGAGCGCTATTCATTACAAATTATGAGCTTGTTTTTGCTCTGCCGACCAAAGGTTGAAACTAAGCTTAAATGGTCTATCGGTGTTGCCCGTTGGTTAATAAGAGATGAGGTGATGACTGAGATGGAATGGCAAGTGCTCGGACATCAACTCAATCCTTGTGGACTACGCTTGGCAAACCCTAAAAGTAAGAATTTAAGGTTTGTATCAGGCTTTATTATAGCGGATGACAATGATTTGCAAACAGGCAACAGTTTATTAGTGCCCGCTTATCATTTTGGTGAGCAGGATCGGGTTATCGTTCGCATGAATAATGAACAGCAGTCAGTGCGCCTGCAGCGCTGCCTGCTTAGTACCGAAGAGTTTAGCCAGTATGAATTTGTCATGTTATAGCTCAGTTTTTAGTAGCATTTAGGTATTACAGATAAAGTTAGCTGATACCTTAACCCTGATTGTGATAACAGTAGCAGTTAGATAATTAAAACTAATATAAAAAAGGCATATTATGCGCCCTGACACTACTCTAAACTTATTAGTAATAGACGATGATCAGCTCTATGCTGAACGTCTAGTAAAGCTGTTATCGGCTTACTATGATAAAGTCAACTTGGGTTTTTTGGATGATAAAGAGGAGTTGCTCAGAACCTTGCGTCAGCAGTGGGATGTATTGGTCTTTGGTAAGGCTTATGATTTAATATTCACCGATGTGGTCGGTATCGTACAAGAGCGTAGCATTGATCTGCCTATGATTTGCCTGATGAGTAATGATACCGCAGACACAGGTCGCAACGATGATGGTCTTCCAGCGGTTATCGATAGTACGATGATCAAGGCACTGATGCCAGATAAAGAGGGGCCTGTGATCATGGCTATTCTCTTGCAACATGATAACTTAAGGACCCGCCGACAGTTCAAAAAACTACGTGATGTGCTCTCTGAGGCCGAACAGCGTGCTAATATTTTGATCAAAAACTCAAAAAGCGCTGTCGCTTATATTGACCAAGGTATTCATATATTTGCTAATGACTCTTATCTAAGGCTCTTTGGCTTTAAGTCTATAGATGACATTATGGGGATGCCTGTTATTGATTTGATTAGCAGCGTAGACAACGTCAAAGCCTTTAAGCATTTCTTACGACAGTTCGATAAAGGAAACCGCAAACAAGTTGAGTTTAATTTTGAGAGTCGGCGTACTGATGACAGTACTTTTCAAGCTAAATTACAGCTGGCGACCGCAACCTTAAATGGAGATCCCGTTACTCAGATTATTATCCAGCAAAACGACAATAGTGCTAATGAGATTGCGCAGCGTTTAGCAGTAGCGCAGCGTCAAGATAGTCTGACAGGTCTCAGCAACCGTCGTGGGTTTGAAGAGCGTTTTGAGCTGTTGTATCAACAAGCTTTGCAAGGCCAACATAACGCAGGGCTGTTATATATTCAGCTTGATAATATTGGTAAGATAAGCAGTAGCTTAGGGCTGCAAGGTATTGATACTACGATCGAAAAAGTGGCTAGAAATTTAGAGGATCTAGTGACTACCGATTGTGTCAGCCGCTTCAATGACACCTCATTTACGGTGCTAGTAGAGAGTACTGACTTACAACAGTTAACAGACTTGGCTGAAAAGATTCGCGTCAGCATTAGTGAGATGCTAATAGAAGTCGGTCAAAGAACGACGACGACCACAGCCAGCATCGGTGCAGTTATTATCGAACAAAACGCTCCTAATACGCAGGTGCTGCTTGAGCGCGCACTTGAGGCGATCAATCGGGTCAGAGTTCAGACGGTTAACCAAGGCAACGCTTATCATCTGTATGACCCAAGAGAGCATGCTAGTAGTGATGATAATGCATTGGCTGAAACCTTAATCAACGCCATTGAACATGACCGCTTTAAGCTACTCTTCCAGCCTATATATGACATCAGTAATGATAGTAGTGACTTTTTTGAAGTATGTTTACGACTACCATTGGCCGATGCTGACAATACTATATTGAGATTTAATCAGTTTGCAGGCGTTGCCAAAAATAATAATCTTCTTGAAAAAATAGATCGCTGGGTGTTGATTAATGCTTGTAAGCAAGTTAATGAGCTACGCAAAACTCACCCGCAAGCCCGTATATTAGTGCAGTTGACTAGTGCCTCTTTAGTCGATAAAAAACTGCCGAACGTTGCCAGTCAGTTAATCAAAGCAGTAGGCGGCGCACCTGGCGCACTCACCTTACAGTTCAATGAGCAAGACATATCCAACCATTTAACCGTAGCAAAGAGTCAGTTTACCGCATTGAGTAAAACGACTTGTCAATTAGGCATTCATAATTTTGGTACTTCTGCCAAATCTTTTGATATTGTTGAATTTGTGCGACCAAATATGACTCGGTTGGCACGCAATTATGTAGAAGGTATTGATAATATTGATAATCTAGAAACTATCAAATCTTTTATTGCAAAAACGAACGAGCTGGATATTGATGTGCTGATGCCTTTTATTGAGGATGCTGCTACAATGTCAGTGGCTTGGAGTGTAGGCGCACGCTATCTACAAGGCTATTACTTAGAAGAGCCAAGCGATAGCATGAATGTGGTTTAAAGCATAAGCTGGCATAGCATAGTTTCTAAGTGTATTTTTAAGTACAGCTAGCGTATTGATAAGCGATTTTATGCTGCTTAAGCCATACTTTTAAAAACTGTGCTTTTGAGAATTATACTTTCAAAACTCTATTTTTGAGTAGCTCTTGACGACAATTTTCTAATATTTAAGTTGATATAATTATTCCTAAAATCTCTGCTACTCTTACGAAGATAGCAACTATAATGGGCTTAAGCACTATTGCTTTCGTCTCTCTCAATGGTTGCTCGCGTAGTATGCCGCCTGATTATCGTCCAGAGGCTACATTGTCTGTCTATGAGGCGGGTGATGCTAAACGTGGTCAGTTAATTTATGAAGAAGCCTGCGCTCAGTGCCATCAGCTCACCCCAGGGCTCAATAAGAAAGGCCCGCAGCTGATGAATATCTATGGTGCTAAATCGGCACAGTTGGCTGACTTTGACTATAGTGACGGCTTAAAAGCCGCAGGGTGGGAATGGACTGCCGAAAAGCTTGACCCTTATATCGAAGATAATGAAAAGGTAATAACCGACTCAAAAATGCTTGCTGACCCTATGCCCGATGCCAGCGAGCGTGCTGATGTCATCGCTTATCTATCTACCTTGCGCGCGCCTGTACCCGCTCTCGATGAAGAGGGGTTTCCTATTAATGATGCCGATGCATCTAAGCCATCAGTAGCAACGGATAAAGATGAGCAAAGTAAGCCGTTGCGTGATGAGGCGCTTGAAATACCAGCAGGCGCTGAAAATAAGCCGGCAGCAGATTTTCAATAGCGGTATTTTTTAGTAGTAATATTAATAGCAGCTATAGTTTTAGCAACCATGTTTTTAGTAGCTATAATTTTAGCAATTTCATTTTTGCTAATTGGACATATGAACACCAATAGTAGTATTCTATTTATCAAGATTGTCAATCTAGGGCCTGTCCTCCATTGCATGAGGACAGGCCCTAGTCTTTTATCATAAATACTTTGGTAGTTACCTATGCTTCAAAGCTCGTCCTACGACTCGTCTACTAGACCTTTTAATACTTCTCAGCCACACTCAATGACTCAGCCCAACCAAAACCCTATCGATTATTCAACCAATCAGCGGCAAGTAGCTCAGCTACTAGCGCAGCTCAATCAAATAGTGCTCGATAAATCATCAGTGACCAAGCTGGCACTTAGCTGTATGTTAGCTGGTGGGCACTTATTGTTGCAAGATTTGCCAGGTATGGGTAAGACCACGCTAGCGCAAGGGCTGGCCCAGCTATTAGGGTTGAGCTTTAATAGAGTGCAGTTCACTAATGACATGCTGCCTGCTGATATTTTGGGCATGAGTATTTATAATCAAAGCACACTGAGCTTTGAATTTCGGCGCGGGCCTATCTTTACTCAGCTATTACTCGCTGATGAGATCAATCGCTCTAGTCCTAAGACCCAAAGCGCCTTGCTGGAGGCGATGGAGGAGCAGCAAGTGACTCAAGATGGTCAAAGCTACCCGTTGCCGCAGCCCTTCTTTGTTATTGCGACTCAAAACCCCATGCAACAAGCAGGGGTCTATCCTTTGCCTGAATCACAGCTGGATAGGTTTTTGATGTGTTTATCGCTAGGCTATCCATCGCCTGCCGCCGAACGTATGTTGCTACAAGGTCAAGATCGGCGAGCGCTGATGGTGCAGTTAGACGCCATCTTGGATACCGAAGCGGTGCTATTGGCCCAGCAAGGCGTGCAGCAAGTGTATGTCGCCGAAGTTGTACTTGATTATCTACAGCAGCTAGTGGCGCAAACCCGTATTAGTCAAGAGTATCATGGCCTGTCACCGCGTGGTGTGCTGTCATTGCAGCGTGCTGCTCAAGCTTATGCCTATGTGTCAGGACATACGGAGGTGACGCCTGAAGATATCCAAGCGGTCTTTGCGGCAGTAGTCGATCATAGACTAGGACAGCGTTTTGTAGCGGCAGCCAATAGTCAATCTCAAGGCCTTCAGACCCTTGCTCAGCGTATCTTGACAGAAGTAAAAGTGCTCGGTTAAAGTTTTGATACCGTAATAATAGGCCCGTTATGAGCATTCTACCAAAACCTTTGAATCAAGCGCTAACGACAACGATGTCGCGATGGTTCGCCAAGCGCGCGCCCAAAAGTGATAGTGCGACCCTTCATTTGCGTAACGTCTATATATTTTTTAGTCGTGAGGGCTTATTGTTTGCCGTGCTATTAGCTATTACTTTTATTGCTGGTATCAATTATGGTAATAATCTGGTGCTGGGTCTGTGCTTTTATCTGATTAGTGTTTGGCTGATTAGCTTTCATGTGACTTTTGCTCATATATCAGGTCTAAAGGTACAGCTGATCGATGTCACTATGGCAGAAGTTGGCAAGCCTGTATGGGTCACTCTAAAAGTGCTTAATACGAGTCGGCAGCCTAGGCGACAGCTTCTATTCAGCTTTGATCAAGATCGTGAATTAGGTACTAAGCTAAGTACTGGGCAAAAGCATAAAAAAGCGACCACTAGTGATAGAAGTGAACACGCTGATTCTGGTAAAAACCCGCAAAAATCAGTGCTGTTATCTCGCCTGCAAGATGAGCAAATTATCCGTCTGCCTATCAAAACTCGAGTTCGTGGTCAGCTTGAGCTACCGCGTCTGCAAGTCAAAACGGTCTATCCTTTAGGTATCATGCGCGCTTGGTCATACGTTTATTTTGCGCGAATAGCTTGGGTTTATCCAAAACCGTTACCTTTTGATTGGCAAACTCAATACAGTCAAGCCAATAGTGAGGATCTGCCGTTAGGCGGGCAATACACTCAAGGGCAAGATGATTTTGATCGCCTTGATAGCTATATCGAAGGTGAGTCATTAGCCCGAGTGTCTTGGGCGCATGTGGCACGTGGGCAGGGTATGCTGACCAAGCACTTTGGCGATCCTATCGGCCACGAGCAGCTCTTAGCTTATAGTGATATGCCAGCGGCGACTCACGAGCAAAAGCTAGCTCAATTGGCTTATGGTGCATTAACGCTTGGACAGCTCAACGTACCCTTTAAGATGCAGCTGGCTGATGATTCAGCCTCCAAAACCGCTACGCTAGGTCAAGGTGAAGTATTTGCACAGGCTTGCTTGTTAAGGTTGGCAAAAACGCCATGACTAACTCTAAACGCACTTCTAAAAGCCTCGCCAAAAATATTAAAGATCCAATAGCAAAATCTGATGCCATAGCAGAGCCTACTTTTGAGCAATTAGCATCAGGCAAGCATACTAATGCTAATCTCAATGCTATCCATTCTACTGTGACTATTATCAAACCTGATAAGTCAAACAGCTATCTAAATACTGAGCTGAGCACCGACAAGCGCTGGTATAAAAAACTATTGGCTCTACCAGCGTATTATTGGGTGCTCATTACTCAAGTTGTGGTCATCCTGCCTCATGCCGCGCATCTGCCACTATGGTTGATCGGCTTTGCGCTTATCAGTATTATCGCCCAGCTGCCTGCTATAAAAGCCAAATTCAAGCGCTCCGTCCAGCGTAAGCGCTTTTATCAAGACATGCAAATGCTTGGCTTCCTATTAGGACTGCTAGGTCTATGGCTGACTTACAATACTGCTTTTGGCCTCGATATGGGCGTGGCTTTTTTGGTGCTATGTCTGGTCAGTAAGCTGTGGGAGCTGTATAAACGCCGTGATGCTTATGTGGTACTTAATCTATCATTATTTGTGCTGGCAGCACTGTTTTTGATGGATCAAGGTCTGCTAACGACCCTTGAAGTTATCATAGGCGTACTGGCGATCTTGCTGGCTTTTATTGCCCTCAATGATGATAGCAATAGGGTCGGTGATGGTCGCGTGCGTACTCTGGGCGTATTGGCTATTGGCGCTTTACCGCTACTAGTCGTGCTGTTCTTATTCTTTCCGCGTCTGCCACCATTATGGTCGGTGCAGCTGTCAGGGCAAAGCGCGATGACGGGCGTATCCGATAGTATGTCACCTGGCGACTTTGCCAATTTGGGTCAATCAACCGAGCTGGCTTTTCGAGTTGAATTTGATAATGCGCGCCCCGCTCAAAGCGATCTTTATTGGCGCGGCTTAGTATTTAGTGATTTTGACGGAGTGACGTGGCGGCGCAATTCTCTTAAACAACAGCAGCAATGGCAATGGGAGACCAATCGTCAAAGCCCGCAATGGCTGATAGATGCCCTAGCTACCGCTGAGGACAAAGACAAGCTTGCGCCAAGCACTTATCAAGTTATTTTGGAGCCAACTCAGCAGCGCTGGTTATTCGGCCTTGATTATCCATTTGCGCAGCGTCAACAGATTAGTATTACTTCAGACTTTACCTTACTAAAAGATCAGCCCGTCACTCAGCAGCTGCGTTATAACGTTCTGCGTTACGCGCCTATGCGCATTGATCCTACGCTTAACGATGCAGATAGAGCTATCAATTTGGCTATACCTGCGCAGGGCAATCCTAAAGCTCGCGCGCTGGCTCAGCAATTATTTGAGGATTCAGGTTCAGATCCGCAGCGTTACATGGCGGCTATTGAGCGCTGGATTAATCAAACAGAGTTTCGCTATACCTTATCCCCGCCAAAACTCAATCAAAACCGTATCGATGAGTTTTTATTCGATACCAAAGCAGGGTTTTGTGAGCACTATTCGTCAAGCTTTACTTTTATGCTACGAGCGGCTGGTATCCCTGCAAGAGTAGTCGCAGGCTATCAGGGCGGCGAGCTGAGCAATGGCGGTAATGTGTGGGAGGTGCGGCAAATGGACGCCCATGCATGGACTGAGGTGTGGCTGGAGGGTCAAGGCTGGGTTCGCGTTGATCCGACTGCCTTTGTTGCACCTGAACGGATCGAACAGGGCATGGATGCGATGACCCAAGCTCAAGGCGCGGCTATGTTCGGGCAAGGCGCTAGCGCGCAGATCAGCTATCAGCAGTACCAGATGCTACAAACGCTGCGCCGTTTATCTGATCAGGCCAGCTACTACTGGCAAAAGGACATCGTCGGCTACGATCAGGACAAGCAAGCAGGATCACTGCTGAAATGGTTTAATATCAGCTCGATAAAGCAGCAACTGATGTGGCTCGCTAGCACGGCAATTTTAGTAATGTCACTGTTAGTCCTGATGATTTGGCAGCGTCGTCGCCAGCGCTGGCATCCTGTAGATTTGGTGCTTATCAAACTGTCTAAGCGCATAGCTCGACAGGATCAAGCACTAAGTCATCATGATAGCGAAGGGCAGCTGGCATGGCTTGAGCGACTGGCAATCGCCTCTAGAACAGCTGATAATAGCTCTGAGAGACAGCAAGAGGTCGAGCAGTCTATTGATAGTATCAAATACTATTATCGCCAGCTGCGTTATGGGCGCTTGAGTGTGGCTGATAAAAAAGATGTAGAGTATCAGCAGATGCTTAAAAGATTGAAAGACGAAGTAACTAAGTTCTCATTGTCCTCATAGTTCTCATTTTTTATTGGCTATTAATAGGTGTAATAGGATAGTCATGTGGCACTGTTGCTATATTGTTCACCGGTTTTAGAGTAGTTTTAGGCAAGTGATGCTCTTCGATTTGACTCTGATTACGCTGCTTTATTTCATTGATAAGCTTAGATAACTGTTCACTGTCTCTATCAATGTCAGCATCTAATTGCTGATACTCTTGAGTTTGTTTGAGCTTATATTCAGGTTGGAGCACTGGTTTGTCAGTCATTGACTCGACGGTGTTTACGCTACTATCGTCTAGTATAGGTAAAACCCCAACCTTAAGATTGAAGCTTTCTAAAATTGGTAGGCATAAGCAGATTCGAACTGCTGATCTCTACCATATCAAGGTAGCTCGACTAAAATTTATATTATGACGCTATCTTGCATGTACCTATCTTCGAATAACTGAGCCGATGACTTTTTTGCTAGATTATATTTGACATAAGCACCACTATAGTAAGTAATTTTGATATCTTGAATCGAGCACACGTCCTAAGAAGCATCAAAAAGTATCATATAAAAATAGGCAACGTCGTTTTATCTATCACTTTTCTAACTGATAAATGGGTGTGTATGTCTTTAACGCTAGTCAGCTTATGTAGTTTACGAGTAAACTCTTCATAACCGTTAAGGTCTGGGCTTACCACTTCCAACAAATAATCGTAAGAGCCCGAAACAACATGTCCATTAATCACCTCATCCATCTCAGATAACGCTTGTTCGAACGCGGTAATCGATTCTTCTTGATGATTGCTCAGGCTGACTTCCACAAAAAAGCTCATCGTAATACCAGCTTTAGCTTTGTTTACGTTCGCTTGGTAGCCCTCTATATAAAACTCATCTTCTAAACGTTTCAAGCGCCTAGCACAAGGTGATGCTGATAATCCTATACGCTCGGCTAATTCAGCCGTTGATAAACGTCCTTCTTTTTGAAGTATTTCCAAAATATGACGGTCGATTTTATCCATAAATTACCTCTCTAGCGCTTTCAGCTAAAATTTCACAGTTATTTGCTATTATCCATCAATTAACTGTGAAATTGCAATCAATAAATAGAGATAAAGGCGTGGCTTTTGATTGATAATTGGCTTTTAAATATAAGCATAAGCAATCAATATGAATACAGCATTTCAGCCCTCATCACGCAAAAAACCCTTGTTCATAATGTCGCCGCTAATGAAAGGTTATCTGGCGATGATTGTTGTTATATTGATTTGGTCAGGCTTTGCATTGACTGTGCGAGCTGTTGGTGCGTCGTCGCTAAGCATTGCTGATATCATGTTAATTCGATTTAGCGTGCCCCTGCTTTTATTGACGCCTTGGGTACTCTCTAGTTTGCAGGAAATCAAAAACATGAGAGGGACTGATGTCATTTTTATTTTATTTGGCGGTGTTCCTTTTCTGTTGCTCGCCACTTTTGGCGCGAGCACTGCTCCTGCAGCTTATGTTGGTACTATTTTGACAGGAACGCCAGTATTCTTTGCTGCACTCCTGTCCTTTATTCTTTATCGCCAGCGTATATCACTAAAGAAATTTTTGGCATTTATGGTTATTTTCTTTGGCATAGCCACGATGATGGTAGGGAACGCAGGGCCAACACCTAGTAGTCTGCTACAGGGTATGGCGTTTTTACTGATTGCGAGTTTGGTTTGGGCAGGTTACACCTTAGGCTTAAAGAGTACGAAATTGAGTCCAATAGCTGTTGCTATCGTACTTTCTTACACTTCATTTTTTGTGACATTGGTGATGGTACTATCTGGTGTTTTGCAGACAAACCTAGGTGCTGTTTCTTTTGACGAGGCCCTACCTTTTATCTTAATACAAGGCGTTGGCGTTGGCATCATCTCAACCATTGGATTTTCTTATGCGGTCAATAAACTAGGTTCTATTCGCACCTTGTTGCTTGGCTCTCTATCTCCTGGATTAACTGCCTTACTCGCAGCGTTGATACTCAATGAGTCTCTATCAATCGCAATGATATGCGGCATAGTGTTCAGCACAATCGGTGTCATTTTATCCAATCGAGTGAAGTAAACTAAAACCCGTTCTCTTTAAAAATGAAAATAAAATCGAGGTAAAAAGTCACCGAACCAAGCTCTACAAAATATACCTGTTAGTATGGCATTAGCCTACGCATTTAAATTCCCAAATTCAATAAACAGAGCTGCGCCATGATTTTTGTGAACCTCTCATTCATACGTAGACGTATCTAAAGAGTTCATCAAAGCAGTTACGACTAAGTTATTGATATCTTTGAGTGAAAAAATCACCTCATCATAATTTGAAGGTAGCTCTGCAATGGGCACCTTCACAAAACCATCCTTTCTTATTGTGCTTTCGTTCCATGCAAATCCTACTCCTAAGTTTTGGCAAACCGCATCGTAAACACTTTCTTGGGTGTTTACGATATATGTAGGGATTATCTCTAAATTAATTTTTATTAGTGCCTCATTTATAAGTTTTTAAGTGGTGGAGCCGTGCGTGCGGAATATAACGGTTTCAGGCGCTAGCTCAGTTAAGATTATAGACTCCCTTGATGCAAAAATATGGCTCGGTGAGCATAAGGCAACGAGTCTTTGAGTAGCACACTTCTTAAACTGCAACCTGTCGTCCTTTGGTACATTTGCAAGAATGCCAACATCTACTTGACCATTAACGACTCTACTGAACGTTTCATGGAAATTACCAAAATAGATTTCAGTCTGTAGCTTGGGATAGCGCTTACTAAACTGCCTGATAATTTCAGTTCCCGGTAGTGGGCTGCATAGAGCTACCTTTAATATAGCCGCTTCAAATATTTTACTTCTTTGAATCAGCTGCTCTAGATCATCTTCAACTGCTCGTATTTTACTCGTTAACGACCCAAGCTCTAAGCAGTAATCTGTTGGCACAAGATGCCTGCCACGCTGCATAAATAGCTTAAATCCAAGATTATTCTCAAGCGTAGATAGTGCTTGGCTAATGGCTGATTGAGACACCCCCAAACGTTTAGCTGCCTGCGTGTAATTACCTTCCTCAAGCACAGAGTTTAAGATGTTTAGCTGATTATAGGTGTAGGGCTTCTTCGTCATATAACCTCTGTCTTTTATGTCAGTTTCGGTTGCAGAAATTGTCAAGCTTATCTCTGAAGAGTGCGAGTAGTTATACACGATGAATAAGACCAAATGATTAAATGCATAAGCTAACCTTATATATGACACCAAACTGTCATACCTATCTCTTATATTAGTCACATGTAAACGATTAAAGCATTGAGCAATTTACCTAAGTGTATCTGCTTGAGTTATCACTCACTGCCAACCCCACAATATAAGTTTGGGCTGAAAATTATGTTAGAACTAAGAAATGTGACTAAGAAGTATGATGGTAAAGTTATTTTTGAGGATATCTCCCTAAAAGTGAATAAGGGTGAGATTGTTTCAATATTGGGCCCATCTGGCTGTGGGAAAACCACGTTGCTGCATATTATTTTAGGTCTAACTGATATTAGTTCTGGTCGACTTGCCTATGATAAGGAAGACATCACACGTGTGCCTATGAAGCACAGAGGTTTCAATATTGTATTCCAAGACTATGCGTTGTTTCCTAACTTGAATGTGAAGCAGAATATTGAATACGGGCTACGTAATAGACCCAACGTCAGTACGCAAGCAGAGGTCGATGAGCTGGTGGATCTTTTAGACATTAAGGCGCATTTGAACAAGCGAATCAGCCAGCTCTCTAGTGGGCAGAAGCAGCGTGTTGCATTAGCACGTACTTTAGTGATGAAGCCTAAGATTTTATTATTAGATGAGCCTTTATCTGCCTTAGATGGGGTTATTAAAGAGACCATTAAGGCACGTATTCGCGAGATTGCAGAGCGTTATGAGTTAACCACTTTGATTGTGACACATGATCCTGAAGAAGCGATGACACTCTCTGATCGTATTTTGTTGTTATCAGACGGCAAAGTAGCTCAATATGCTAAGCCATCAGAAATCATCCAAAACCCTGCCAATGACTTTGTTAAAAGCTTTATCTTAAATCAGCTAAATATCAAGCGTCGTAATATTTTGAGCCTATTTGAAACGGATAGTGCGCCAGCTGATCCATTAGAGAAATACACTCAAATAAGACCTGTTTCAGATGGCAAGTCAGTCACTGATGATATCAACTCCATAATCCAGCGCACAGCTGCTAAATCAATTAAAGATACCTCCAAAGGTTAATCGCACTAGGCCAACGCTGGTCTCTCAAAACTTACTTATTTTGCGCGTAGGTCATTATGAAACTTAATAACTCACTGCTAATGAAAGCCTTGTGGCTTTTCATTGGTGCGCTATTTCTCGTCTTTATGTTTGTGCCTTTGGGCAAAATGTTGATGCTGTCATTTAATGTGGCTGATGGATTAGGTCTAAGCCACTATGTCGATATCATCAGCAGTAATGACTTTAGACAAGTGATGCTAAATAGTTTTTTTGTCGCCATTGTTAGTGCGATGAGTGCCACCTTTTTGGCATTTATCCTTGCCTATACGGTGCACTGGACTAACTTGCCAAAGGGTTTTAAACAAACCATTAAGCTTGCATCACTGTTCCCTATGCTATTGCCAACAGTGACTTATGGATTTGCCATTATTTACACCTTTGGTAAGCAAGGTCTACTCACTAAGCTGATTGGCTTTCAGTTGTTTGAAGACATATATGGTTTCTATGGCATGTGGCTTGGCTATACTATTTATACCTTGCCAATAGCCTTTTTACTGCTTAACAATACCTTCCAATATTTGGATAAGAAGTTCGTAATCGTATCAGAATTGATGGGCGATTCACGCTTACGCCAGATAGATATGACGGTCATTCGCCCCTTAATTGGTACGTTTGCAGCTGCTATTATTCAATGCTTCTTTTTGGCCTTTACTGACTTTGGTATTCCAGCCTCTATTGGTGGTCAATATAAGGTTATCGCCACTGAGCTTTATACCCAAATACTGGGTGCATCTCCCTCGTTTGAAAAGGGCTCTGTGGTTGCCTTGTTTATGCTAATCCCCTCTGTTTTGAGCATTCTACTGCTTTGGTATGTAGCTCGATTTAATGTCAGGTATGACTCAGTAGAGCATTTTGACTTGCCTACCTCAAAAATCAAAGACAGGCTTCTTGGGGTATTGTCCAGTGGCATTTTGATTTCACTGTTATTCGTATTCGCTGTGATATTCATCATTCCATGGATTAAGACATGGCCTTATTAAATGGCGTTTAGTACAGACACATTTACTAAGGTGATTGAGTCTTCAAACCTAATGCGAGTGTATAAAAACTCACTTATTGTCGCGACCTTAACAGCTATTTTTGGCACCATTATTACCTATGTTGCCGCGTTGATATACGAGCGCTCAGGATTATTCAAGATAGGAAAGCTGACGATCGAAAGCTCAGCCTTAGTGACCAACACAGTGCCAGGTATGGTTATTGGTATTGCTTATCTAATGGTTTTTTCAGGCTCATCGATATCGAACACCATCTTCATTATTGTGATTAGTAATATCATTCATTACTTCTCGACACCTTATCTCATGAGCAAAAATGCACTGTCAAAAATGAACTTAGGCTGGGAGACCACAGCTTCTTTACTTGGAGACTCATGGCTACAGTCTTTACGCCGAATTGTTGTACCCAACTCAATATTTACGCTTATCGAAGTGGCATCGTACTTCTTTATCAGTGCGATGGTCAGCATCAGTGCCGTGATATTCATTTCAGGTGCAAAGACGATGGTGCTGACTACAAAAATTGTTGAATTACAGCACTTCGCCCGCTTTGATGAGATTTTTATCTTGTCGCTGATGGTGCTACTCACAAATATCACGGCATTAATATTCTTCGCAGTAGTTCGATACCTTTATACCAGAAGCATCAATGGCACAACAAAAATAAAAGTGAAAAAAACCACAATGACGACGGTCGCTTAAATATTTCGACATAAATATCTCAGTATAGTTTAGGCATTAACGTTACGAAAACCAATTGAACCGTTAACCATTCAAATAATCAGGAATAACAATGAATTTATTTAAAACAATAATAACGGGATTGACTTGCGGATTTTTAGTAGCAGGTTGTGGGTCGCAAAGCTCAGGTGATACCGCTGGCGAGGAAGTCATTATCTATAGTAATGCTGATGAAGAGGCAGTCGAGGTTATTCAAGAGGTGCTTGATGAGGCAGGCTTTGAAGGTCAATACATATTTCAATCATTCGGAACGGGTGAGCTGGGTGGCCGACTATTAGTAGAAGGAAAAAACACTGAAGCTGATATGGTGACAATGAGCTCGTTTTATATCGAAAGTGCTCAAGCAAAGAATCCAATGTTTAAAGCGTTAGCATTTACGGCAAATCCGCAGATTGCAACGCCTAATTATTACGCACCGATCCTTAGCTTTACGGGCGCCATTTTACTCAATACCAAAGAGATGGCAGCCAATAATCTTCCAATACCTACCAGTGCCAAAGATTTAGCAAATCCTATTTATAAAAACCAAATTTCTATGGTTGATCCAAATGGTTCATCAACCGGTTGGTTGTTTGTACAAGATATTGCTGCTGAATATGGCACCGATGTTGAAGGTCAACAAATCATGAATGCTATTCGTGAAAATGCAGGGCCTAACTTAGAACTATCTGGCTCTGGTCCTCTTAAAAAGGTAATGGCAGGTGAGGTGCCTATCGGTTTTGGTCTACGTCATCAGGCAGTCGCTAATAAAGCAAAAGGTTTACCAATTGATTTTGTTGATCCTAGTGAAGGTAATTACACATTGACTGAATCGGTTGCTGTTATTGATAAAGGAGAGAAAACCAATCCTAAAGCAATGAAAATGGCTGAATTAATTGTCACTAAAGCTCGCCCAGGTTTATTAGAGATTTATCCAAATATTGTGTATGACGGTGAGACAGTAGCTGCTGAGAATCAGATTGATAATTCTAAGACCTATCCAGAGCTATTAACTGCCGAGCTGTTAGATAAGCACCGTGCTTTTTTCCATGGTGAGTAATTTTAGTTGAATCAAAATAATGCTCATTCATGCTTAGCTATATTAGTTCATAGGTTAAGCAAGTAGAGGGCTAATTAATAAAGATGTATGGGAAGAGCAGATATGACAATGAGCAAAATACTTTCTGATAAAACATATGATGTAGTCGTTGTAGGTGGTGGTATCGTTGGGTTAGCGAGTGCTTATGCTGCGATAAAAAAAGGGCTGAGTGTTGCGGTTGTAGAGCGCCAGTCACAAAATAAAGATGCTTCTGCCCGTAACTTTGGGTTTGTGACTGTTAGCGGTCAGCGTCGAGGTGAGCATTGGCAACGCGCCATGCACTCGCGTAATGTTTGGGCCGAAATTGCGCCAAAAGCAGGTATTCAGGTAGAGCATACCGGTCTGCATATGTTAATGCAGCGACCTGAAGCGGTAGATGTTGCACAAGCTTTTTTAAAGACGGAAATGGGTGAGGGATGCCGACTACTGACACAGTTTGAAATTGATAAATCCGCGCCTTATCTAAACAAGGGGGAAGGAGTCTTATATAGCCCGCATGAGCTCAGAGTAGAATCTAATACTGCAATCGCTAAGCTGGCTCATTGGTTACAAGAGACGCAAAGTGTGGACTTTTATAATCATACTACGGTGACTTCAGTGGAATTACCAAAAGTGCATACCAGTCGTGGTGTACTTAACGCTGAGCACTGTGTGGTCTGCCCCGGAGCAGACTTTACTGGCTTATATCCAGACGTGTTCGCTAAAACCAAAGCTAAAATGTGCACGCTAAATATGATGCGAGTCATGCCCAAACAAGCATTTAGATTAAATGCCGCTGTCATGTCAGATTTAAGCTTTGCCCGTTATGATGGATTTGCTCAGTTACCTGAAGCTACGGTACTAAAAACCTTACTTGACGATATTCAAAGTGTAGAGCGTCAAGCAGGTGTCCACCTAATTGTGGTTCAGTCTGAAGATGGCTCACTAATCATTGGCGATAGTCATGATTATAGTGATAGAGAACTACCGTTTAGAGACACTCAAATTGATGACCTAATCATTAATGAATTTAAGCAGGTTATGGATATTGGTGAGATAGATATTACTCAGCACTGGTTGGGTGTATATCCAAGTGCGGATGACGTGGTATTTAAGACATCACCTGAAAAAGGCGTAGTGGTCGGTGCAGTCACCAGTGGTACAGGGGCATCAACAGGTTTCGCATTTGGCGAAGAGTTAATTGAATGGGTATTGGAATCAAAGTAATGAATACAGCAAATAATAATATAACAAGCAGCAGCTCGCATCGTGATAGTTTAACCAGTATTAAAAACAAATTTTTTGATATTAAGCTCTGTGTGTTTGATATGGCTGGCACCACAGTAGATGAAGGTAACTTGGTCTATAAAACCGTATGTAATGCTATCAATGAAGCACTGATGCGCGCTGGCAAGTCAGATAAACAAGTGAGTCTTGAGTTATGTTTAGAATATGGTGCAGGGAAAGAAAAACGCAACGCCATCCGCGATATTTTAAACAGGTTAGATTTATCTGATGCTGATATTGAATCGTTAACGGATACGGCATTTGCAGCCTTTAAAGTCAATCTTGCAACTGCTTATAGCAAGGAGACCTTATCTGAGTTTGAAGGCATGTCAGCGTTGTTCGAGCAGTTAAAGGCGAGCGGTCGTAAAGTGGTATTAAATACAGGATATGATGCTAAGACTGCTAATAAAATTTTGACTATCTTAGGGTGGTCTGTGGGGAATCAAGTAGATGCATTAATAACAGCCGATGATGTAGATAATGGCCGCCCAGCTCCTGATATGATTACTCTTGCGATGAAGCAGTTTAGTGTTGATAACGCACAGCAGGTGTTAAAAGCGGGAGATAGTGGTATCGATATTGAGGAAGGTAAGAATGCAGGATGTGGGCTGGTTTTAGGTGTGCTATCTGGCGCACAAAACGAGCAGCAGTTGGTGAAGTATTCACCTGATGCCGTTTTAGACAAGCTGACTGATTTAAAGCTGATTGTATAATCATGACTATGAGTTGATATAAGCAAGGGTTTCCCCCTACAGCCCATGTATTACAGCCAAAAAAAAGCCCCAATCGCGAGATTAGGGCTTTCTAAATATTTGGTAGGCATAAGCAGATTCGAACTGCTGACCTCTACCATGTCAAGGTAGCGCTCTAACCAACTGAGCTATACGCCTATTTAGGTTGAGCATTTTAGCAAGTTTTGACGACTTTGCAAGCGTTTATTTATGAAAAGCCAAATTATTATTATAAGGTTGCTATTTTGAAGTGAGATTTTATTGTTAATTAACAATTGGTGTTACTGATTATCTACTTTAAACCTTAAATTCAAAATAATTATTCGCTCATAACTACAACTAAGGTCATACCTGATATTGCAATTATGGGACTTATGAAAAATAGCAAAGCGCTCATATATACGAGTGTATCTTATAATATGCTGAGGCTTTTTGATTCACCAAGTAGGGCTGTTGGTGTTATTCTACTGTCCGTACCAAGTACATATTTTCATGGATTGTGCTTTTAGTACTGTACTGTGGTTTTGCAATTTTTATTTGTGTTAAAATGCCCGTCGAATGGCTCATTCAACCTAGGGTCTGTCATCATTTAAGACAATCAACACGCCCAACTGACGACAGTTTTTATCCTCATTTTTTAATGGCGATACGCCCTAATAGCTATACGGTAAAAAGCAATATAAATACACTAGCAACACTGTGTCGCTTTCAAAGTGTTTTAGCTATGTATTCTAGCTATCTATAAAATTATTTCTACGAAACCAGCTATACAAGGTATTTTGAATATGGAACAAACACAAAACGCTATCGAACAAAGACCTGTATTCATGCCCAGAGTTAACAGTGATAATCTGGTAAAAACTGACATGGTTCGATTTGAGCGGCATGTAGGATTTGCCAGTCGTCAGAAGAAAAAATCTATTAATGACTTGCATCAAGTGATTCGTAAGAAGTATGGCTTTAGTAATGTCTTAGAGCTCTCTAGCAAATCAGGTAATAAGTTGAGCTTTTCACTCAGTCCATTGAGTTTACAGCTAACGAATGAGTACAATGAACATAGTGGTCAGCACTGTAGTGTCGAAAACGCCTTTCAAAGCAGCATGGTCTTTGAATACGGAGGTCCCTTTACTGATCTGCTGACAGTAGCGCCAAGACAAGCCAAAAAAGATGAGCGCTTGGTCACTTCAGGTGAGCTAATTGGCTATAATTATTTCGGTCTAGAGTGGAGCGTAGAGCCATTAACTACCTTTTATGATTGGCTCTATGTGACGGCTCTAAAGCAAAACCCTATGCTTGCCGAGCAGGTTATGCAGTATCAAGCTTTTACTAATATTGAGTTTAATCCCAAAAAGTCCATTCATTGCTCAGCCTATGCACTAGCTATGTTTGTAGCGCTGAGTAAACGCGAATTGCTCGATGGTGTCGAAGACCCGATGACGTTTTTTAACTTATATCATGAGTTTAAAGTCAGTAATACGGAGTCATTGTTAGAAGAAGGTTGGATTTAGTAGTTATAAAGTTTTTGATAGCAATAGAGTGCTTTTTGGCCGGGTAAAGATAAAATCATGCAAATTACACTTGTAAAAAAATGTGTTTGCCTGTATGTTAAACAACAACTTCAATGATGCTGGCTTTAATTGGTTGCTAAATATCTAGGCTTCAGTATCTACGCTTCAGTACCTAAACTTTTTCAACCCAAACTCCTTCGTTGAACAGTCCCAAAACATTCGTATTATTCGTACAAACCGTTACCGCAAGACACACCATAAAAAGAAAGCAGTAAGCAGCCTAGTGATAAGTCACCTGCAACTTCTTTTTTTGACATGGTTAATTTTTAAAATCTATAAAATACTTAAATCTGCACAACACAAAAAATTGTATGAGTCAGGAAGACTCTTGCATTTATTTTGCCCTGATACTCTATATATGCAATTTTTGTGTACCTTCTATATACACTAACAAGGATGTGACTTATGTCGTTACAGAACCCTATTTTTATTCCTGGTCCTACCAACATACCAGAAAGACTTCGTCATGCGATGAACGTGCCAACTCAAGATCATCGCGCTCCTGATTTTTCCCAAACGTTTTTACCCGTGCTGGCTGATGCCAAAAAGGTATTTGAAACCGAAGATGGTGAAGTACTTTTATTTACCTCTAGTGGCACAGGTGGCTGGGAAGCGGCTATCAGCAATACTTTGTCACCAGGTGATAAAGTGCTCATCGCCCGTTATGGTATGTTCTCGCATCGCTGGATTGATATGTGCCAGCGTCATGGTCTAGATGTACAAGTTATCGAATGTGCTTGGGGCGAGGGCGCTCCTGCCGATCAGTTTCAAGCTATTTTAGCAGCCGATACCAATCACGAAATCAAAGCACTGATGGTCACTCATAATGAAACCGCGACTGGTGTTCTAAGTGATATTGGCGCGGTTCGCACCGCCATGAATAGTAGTGATCATCCAGCACTGTTATTTGTTGATGGTGTCAGCTCAATCGCGTCTGTGCCTTTTAAAATGGATGAATGGGGCGTTGATATTGCAGTAGCAGGTTCGCAAAAGGGCTTTATGCTGGCTACAGGTATGGCCGTATTAGCGATTAGCCCAAAAGCACTAGCGGCTATGGATCAAGCAAAACTGCCACGTACTTATTTTGACTTCCGTGACATGCTAAAAGCCAATGCGAATGGTGGTTTTCCTTATACCCCACCACTGAATCTGATTTATGGCATGAGAGCCAGTCTTGATATGCTGTTTGAAGAAGGTCTTGAGAATGTCTACGCACGTCATTATCGTTTAGCAGAAGGCGTACGCCAAGCAGTTAGCGCATGGGGCTTTAAGCTTGCGGCAAAATCACCTGAATTATATTCTCAAACGGTAAGCGCGATATACGTGCCTAAAGGCTTTAACAGTAATGAGCTGACCGATCACGCCTTTAATAAATATGGCATCTCTTTTGGTGTGGGCTTAGGTGAGATGGCAGGAAAAGCATTTAGAATAGGTCATTTAGGATCACTTACTGAGGTAATGGTGTTGTCAGGACTTGCTACGCTTGAGATGGCAATGGCTGATTTGGATTATCCAATCACGCTAGGTCAAGGCGTTGCTGCTGCCCAAGAGTATTACCGCAATAGTAAATAATAAATAATAGACAAGGAGTTTTTTTATGATTACTAATGAAGATGGTTTAACAATTCCAACCCTTGACGATATGCTTGAGGCGCATGAGCGCATTAAGCCATACATTCATCGTACTCCTGTTTTGACCTCATCGTTTTTGAACGAGCTGGCTGGCTGTGAGATGTTCTTTAAGTGCGAAAACTTTCAAAAAGCAGGCGCTTTTAAAGTTCGCGGCGCCTCAAACGCCGTCTTTGGCTTGAGTGATGAAGAAGCCAAAAATGGTGTCTGTACGCATAGCTCAGGTAACCATGCACTATCTTTATCTTATGCGGCAGGTCAGCGCGGTGTACCTTGTAATGTGGTCATGCCTTATAGCGCACCTGAAGCCAAAAAAGCGGCAGTCCGTGGTTACGGCGGTATTATCACTGAATGTCAGCCATCAACGACTTCACGTGAAGAAGTATTTGCTAAGATTCAAGAAGAAACTGGCGGTGATTTTGTCCATCCGTACAATGACCCACGCGTTATCGCAGGACAAGCGACTTGCTCACGTGAGTTTTTGGAGCAAATGGAAGAGCGCGGCGTAACACCTGATATGGTTGTTGCCCCAATCGGTGGCGGCGGTATGATTTCAGGTACTTGCTTGACCTTGTCGAACTTAGCCCCTGATGTCAAAATCTATGCCGCTGAGCCTGTCAATGCTGATGATGCAGCGCGCTCATTTAAAGCCGGTCATATTATCGCTGATGATGCGCCAGATACTATCGCTGATGGTCTAAAAGTACCCCTTAAAGATTTAACTTGGCATTTTGTTAGCAACTATGTCACTGATATTCTGACCGCGACCGAAGAAGAAATCGTTGAAGCGATGAAACTGACTTGGACGCATATGAAAATTGTCATTGAGCCAAGTTGTGCTGTACCGCTTGCTGTTATCTTAAAGAACAAAGACGTGTTTGCAGGTAAGAAGGTTGGGGTCATTATCACAGGTGGTAACGTGGATCTTGATAAACTGCCTTGGAACTAATTTTAAGCTATTAAGTGTTAGCAGCTAAGAAACAATAGCTACTAAGCAACACTAATTAGGTATTGATGCTAAGTATGATCTTTAAATACTTGGCGCAACAAAACTGGGCATTGATTAAGCGTAAGTTATGCGCAAGTTAATGACCCTTTTATAGTCACATACAATCAATCAAAATAAATGGAGCATGAGAATGATTACTGAAGAATTAGAAGTTGGTTTTAACGTCCCTGCTGAAGTTGGTATGGATGAAGCTGATATTCAAACCCCTTGCTTGATCTTGGATCTTGACGCCCTTGAGCGTAACGTCAAAAAAATGGGCGACTATGCTAAAGACCATGGTATGCGTCATCGTAGCCACGGTAAAATGCATAAGTCAGTTGACGTACAAAAACTGCAAGAAGAAATGGGCGGCGCTATCGGCGTATGCTGTCAGAAAGTATCAGAGGCGGAAGTGTTTGCACGCGGTGGTATCAAAGATATCTTAGTATCAAACCAAGTACGTGAGCCTGCTAAGCTCAAGCGTTTAGCTAACTTACCTAAACTAGGTGCAAAAGTCACCGTCTGTGTCGATGATGTCGATAGCGCTGCCGAGTTATCAGCTGCTGCAACCGAAGCTGGCACTGAGCTTAACTGCTATATCGAAATTGACTGTGGCGCAGGCCGTTGTGGCGTAACGACTACTGAAGCAGTTGTAGAGATTGCCAAAGCTATTGATGCTGCTGAAAACATCCATTTCACTGGTATTCAAGCCTACCAAGGTGCGATGCAGCACATGGACAGCTATAGTGATCGTAAAGCTAAAACTCAAATCGCTATCGATCAAGTACAAGAAGCTATCGATGCGCTAACTGAGATTGGTCTAAAGCCAGAATTCGTTTCAGGTGGTGGTACAGGTAGTTACTACTTCGAAAGTAATTCAGGTGTTTTCAACGAATTACAGTGTGGTTCTTACGCGTTTATGGATGCTGACTATGGTCGTATCTTAGATGAAGACGGCAATCGTATTGATGCTGGTGAGTGGGAAAACGCTTTGTTCATCCTGACTTCTGTGATGAGCCATGCAAAACCTGACAAAGCTATCGTTGATGCAGGTCTAAAAGCACAATCAGTAGATAGTGGCCTACCATTCATCTACGGTCGTGATGACGTTGAATATGTTAAGTGCTCAGATGAGCATGGCGTAGTAAGCGATCCTGATGCTGTGCTAAAAATTAATGAAAAACTAAAACTAGTACCAGGTCATTGTGATCCTACTTGTAACATTCATGACTTCTACATTGGCGTACGTAACGGCAAAGTTGAGTCTGTATGGCCAGTATCTGCACGTGGTCGCGCATACTAATTAGTGCAAAGCTAGAACTACTAGCCATTCGTTTAATTTTATCCGTTTAGTTTAACAGGGGCTGTTGTAGCTTCAGCCTACAGCGGCCCCTAATTTTATAAAAAATATTTAAAATTTTTTAAGAATTTGATAAACATCAATAATAAAAGGAATTTATGATGAGTACAGCTAATAACGATGTTAATAAAAACGATGCCAATGACGAAGGCTTAATCATTGTCTCAGAAGAGGCCTGTAAATCAGTCATTGATCGCCCTTCAGCATTTATTGCGGTTGAAAACGTATTTGCTTCAATGGCAAGCGGGGACGCTTATAACTTCCCCGTTATCCGTGAAGCTATCGGCTATGCTGATGCGCTTTATGGCTTCAAATCAGGCTTTGATAAAAAAGGTAAGTCATTAGGTCTAAAGTCAGGCGGCTACTGGCCTGGCAATGCGGCTAAAGGCTTGACTAACCATCAATCCACCATCTTTTTATTCAATCCTGATAATGGTAAATTACGTGCGCTCGTCGGCGGCAACTATCTAACTGCGGTTCGTACTGCCGCGGCATCATCGGTATCAATCGCTCATTTAGCTCGCAAAGATAGCAAGGTTATCGGTATGGTTGGTGCAGGTCACCAGTCTACCTTTCAGTTACGTGCGGCTCTTGAGCAACGCAGTTTTGAAAAGGTAGTCGCTTGGAATAAAGATGCTGATCAACTTGGCAACTTAAAAGCCGTTGCTGATGAGGCTGGTATCCCGTTTGAGTCAGTTGATCGTGAGCAGTTGTGTGCCGAGGCTGATGTCATCATCACGATTACCTCAGCGTTTGAGCCATTATTGATGAAAGATTGGATCAAGCCAGGTACGCATATCGCTTGCATGGGTACGGATACGGTCGGTAAGCAAGAAGTAGATGCTGATCTGATGGCAGTTGCGACCGTATTTACTGATGAAATTGCACAGTCTATTAGCTTAGGTGAAACCCAGCACGCGATCAAAGCAGGCACGATCAAAGAGTCTGACATCACGCCAATCGGTGCGGTCATCAATGGCGACCATGCGGGTCGTAGCAATGATGATGAGATTACCTTGTTTGATGGTACGGGCGTTGGCTTGCAGGATTTAGCCGTTGCCTCTGCTGCTGCCAAACTTGCGGTCGAAAAAGGCGAAGCTCAGCATATCTCGCTATAATTTTTTAAAGTTATTATGAAATAGCTTATACCTTTTTAGAGCAGCCAAATAATTCGTTATTTGGCTGCTTTTTTATGCTTACTCCTCAAACGAAGAGTCAGTTCGGCGTAGTTTTCTTAACAGAGCAGGCCAAGCAATATCACCGCCAGCGCCTTTGGTTACCTGTGCCGATGCCGCTTGAATACCTGCTAATATCTGCGCGGGTATTTGGGTTAAAGTAGCGCCGCCACTTTGCGCTTTAATTTGCACCTCGCAAGCTTTTTGCATAATATACATAAACAAAAAGGCATCAGCGACGCTGCTAGCACAAGTCAACAAGCCGTGATTGCGTAGTATCATAAAATTAGCATCACCAAGATCCGCCACCAATCGCACCTTTTCCTCAGGGTTTAAGGCGATGCCTTCATAGTCATGATAGGCCAAATTAGACAGAGGAAATAACGACTGCTGCGAGATAGGTAGCAAACCTTGCTCTTGCGCTGATACCGCGACGCCATCGCCAGTGTGCAAATGTAGTACGCAGTGGGCATCGTGACGTGCGCCATGTACAGCGCTATGGATGGTAAATCCTGCTGGATTGATATCGTAATTTGATGGCGATATTTTTTCACCCGCTTGATTGACTTTGACGAGATTTGAGGCGGTGATTTCTTCAAACAATAAGCCGTAAGGATTAATCAAAAATGCATCTTCGGTGTCTGGCACACGGGCGGATATATGAGTGAAAACTAGATCATCCCAGCCATACATCGCAATCAGTCGATAACAAGCGGCGAGATCGACGCGCATTTTCCATTCAGCCTCAGTGACGTTTTCTCTAACATTTGATACTGACTCATTTTGCATAATGTCATCCTTGACGGTTTTAGCTGCTGTGTATAAAGTTTTATAGATGCTGATATGGATCATTATAAGTGATTAATCTTATTAAACTTTATAAAAATCAAGCACTGCTGTCAATGCTACAAGCATTAACTACTGAGTTTTTTGAGTCCAATCATATCGGTGCTCATGACTTATCTTAAATTAACAAGCTGTCAAGGCAGTCAAGTTACTCTAACTTTGGCTGCTTTTTTCTTATTTGACTAATCGGAATTTTGGAGGGAGAGATTAGGGCGTATTTTTTCACTTGGTAGGTATAGAAAAATAGCTAGTATAAATCAACGACATTAGATGTCGCTTCTTACTGTATAGCGTCTTGTTACTTTAGGCAGATTAGGCTATGGTTGTTTTAGCGAATCTAAGAACTCTTGTTTGGATTATAAATAATGAAAAATAAATCTAATTTTGGTGTTAAAGAGAACGAGAGAAGTGGCGCGTTTATTGCGCATGTGCGTAAGAGTGATGGTAAAGAGCAATTGCTTTATGATCATTTAATAGGTACGGCTGAGATATCTAAAGCGTTAGCAACTAAAATTGGCTTACCATTATCAGGTGAGTTAATAGGCTTAGTACATGATTTGGGTAAATACAGCGAAGCGTTTCAAAAGTATATTAAACTATGTGTGGCTCATGACAAAGCTAAGTCAGGAAGTGAAACGGTAGATGATGATTTTGAGGCTTTAAAATTGCAAGACAAACCTACAAGGGGTTCTGTTGATCATTCTACAGCTGGTGGACAGTTTCTGTTCAGTTTAATTCATGACCTTCAGGTTTCTGACAATAAATTGAAAGCTGATCAATGGTTTTTAATAGGTCAAGTCCTGTCTATTTGTGTATTCTCTCATCATAGCGGTTTAATAAATATTGTAGATAAAAGTGGTAAAGAAGCTTTTAAAAAGCGTCTTCGCAAGGAAAATAAACACTCTAATGTACTTGAGTGCATGGCATCAATGGAAACAGATATCAAAACGCATGCGCTGCAAGTTATTAATCAAATTTTTGAAGCAGAAGTACCTTTATTAGCTAAATCTTATTACGATAATTATCGTAATAGCAAGAAAATAGCAGAGTTTAATCTAGGATTTTATACTCGTCTACTCTTTAGTTGTTTGATTGATGCTGATCGTAGTAATAGCATTACCTTTGAGCACCCAAGTCAAGCCCGTCTTTTAGATTACCAGCGGCCAGACTGGCAATTCGCTATAGCTAAAATTGAAGCCCTATATCGAGACTTTTCTAATACAGCGGTGCAAAGCCCTCCAAACCCAATTAATAAACAACGTAATCGTATTGCTCAGACCTGCTTAGAAGCAGGGCAGAAACCGCAAGCTATTTATACCCTAACCGTACCGACAGGTGGCGGCAAAACGCTTGCTAGCCTACGCTTTGCTGTTCAACACGCAAAACGCCATAATCTCGACCGTATCATCTACATCATTCCCTTTACCAGTATTATTGAGCAAAACGCTCAAGAAATACGAGATATCCTAGAGGAAAAGCTAGCTGATGGCAGTTATGCTGGAGATTGGATATTGGAGCAACACTCTAATTTAGAGCCTGATTTGCAGACATGGCAAAGCAAACTCATCATGGACAACTGGAATGCGCCCATTGTATTTACTACGATGGTGCAGTTTTTGGAAAGCTGCTTTGGCGGCGGTACCAAAGGCGTCAGACGTCTACATCAGTTGAGCCGTGCAGTACTGATATTTGATGAGGTTCAAACCTTACCTATCAATTGCTATTACTTATTCTGTAACGCCATTAACTTTTTGACTAGTTATGCTAGTTCTACTGCGGTGCTGTGTACCGCAACCCAGCCTATACTCGATAAACTCCCTCAAAGTCATAAAGGACGGTTAAATCTTAAAGAGGACTATGAAATAACAGGCGATAAAGACAACTTGCATAAAGTGTTCAATGCATTAGAGCGTGTTCAAGTACATGATGAAACAACTCTGACAGGTAAAAACTTAGAGGAAATGAGTAGGTTTATCAATCAGAAATTTGAGACTTCGAAAAGTGCGCTAATTATAGTGAATACGAAAATATGGGCAAAAAACTTATATCTAACCTTAAAAAGCACAAGCGATATGGATGATGCAAAAGTGTATCATTTAAGCACTTCACAATGTGCCAAACACCGTAAAATACTACTAAATACTATACGTCAGCGCTTAGATAATAATTTGCCGACCTTAGTGGTCTCTACTCAACTTATCGAAGCAGGCGTCGATATCTCATTTGGCACAGTAATACGTTTTTTGGCAGGATTAGATAGTATTGCTCAAGCGGCAGGACGGTGTAATAGACATGGTGAAATGAGGGATGAGGACGGCGCTCCTACCAAAGGGCAGGTTTTTATCGTTAATCCCGATAAAGAGTCGTTAGGTTCATTACGCACCATTAAAGTTGGTAAAGAACGCACCCAACTTATACTTAATCAAATCAAAGATAACCCAACGAATAAAAGCTTGCTACATCCTGATTATATAACGCAGTATTTTTCATACTTCACTCAACATGAAGACATTAGCCGTTTTATGAGTTATCCAACTGATGAAACTGGCAAACCCTCTAAAGATGGCCGAAGTGGTTATAGTATCTTAAACTGGCTTAGCGATAATGAAGCTAATCCTAGTGCATTAAATCAAGGTCGTGATACTAAGGTATTATCACCATTATTATCACAATCTTTTATGGAGGCAGGACGAGCATTTAAGGCAATTGATGCACCCACTCAATCAGTCATTGTACCGTATGGCAATGGGAAAGGTTTAATCACAGATTTATTAGGTAAAAGTTATGTTGATGCTGATTTTTATAAAATAGTAAGACAAGCTCAGCAATATACCGTAAACGTATTTTCAAATGATTGGGATGCAATCCATGCAGCCAGACGAGAGGTTTTAGATACAGGAATTTATGTTCTACCATTAGAGTCTTATTATGATGAAGAATTTGGTTTAAACATAGAAGGTAATAGCACATCAGAATGCAGCATGTTTTAAAGTTTAGCAAAATTTATAAATACAATCAGAATAAGGAAGTTATATGCCAAAAAATAGTATTGAGTTTTTATTAACAGGTCGATATGCATTGTTCACCGATCCCATAACACGTATTGGTGGTGAGAAGACTAGCTACCATCTACCAACCTATGAAGCTCTAAAAGGCGTATGCAAAAGTATTTATTGGAAACCGACGCTGATTTGGTACATTGATAAAGTACGCGTGATAAATCCTATCCGTACGCAAACCAAAGGTATGAAACCAATGCTCTATTCACCAACAAAGAAAAAACTAAATGATTTAACTTATTATACCTATTTGCATGACGTAGCTTATCAAGTGCAAGCGCATTTTGAATGGAACATGCACCGTCCTGAGCTTGAGGCTGACCGTATTGACGGTAAGCATTATAGTATTGCTCAGCGTATGGTCGATAAAGGTGGTCGCCAAGATATATTTTTAGGCACAAGAGAGTGCCAAGGCTATGTTGAGCCATGTGAGTTTGGTAGTGGTCATGGTAGTTATGATGATATTGATGAGTTAAGCTACGGCACTATGTTTCATAGCTACGCTTATCCTGATGAAACAGGCATTGACGAGTTACATGCAAGATTATGGCAACCAACAATGAGGTACGGAGTTATTGAGTTTATTCAGCCGTCTGATGATTTGGCTAAAGATGCTAACAATGGTTTGCCCAATCGGTTTATAAGAGAAATGACTGCTAAAGCCTTTGATTTGGATGACAATATGCTAAGCGTTAGCAAAACGCAGGAGACACTATGAGTTGGTTACAACATTTATATGATACCTATGAGCAAGCTCAAAATATGGACTTAACTAATGATGTTGCTTTACGACCCTATTATCACATTTATAAAAATTCAGAAATTATTATTACCTTAAATGAACGAGGTGATTTTATATCAGCAGAATATATACTTAGTAATGATAAACCGATATCTGAATCGAGAGTTATACCTGTTACCACAAAATCCGCCTCACGTACTAGAGGTGTCTCACCTCATCCACTTTGTGATGAATTTAAATATATTGCAGGCGACTTTGAAATTTATAGTAATAAGTCGAATAAACAAGAGTTTAATGCTTATATCGACCTATTATCTAATTGGGTTGAGCTTGATAATAACCAAATATTACCTAAAGCCGTCCTTAATTATGTCGAAAAAGAGGCACTACTTCGCGACCTAAAAAACAATCCTAATAGCCAAGTATCTGATATTTTCGACAAAAGCAATACGCTTATTAAACCAAAGTTTATTGTGCTTTGGAGAATACAGCCTACTAATGGTGATGCATTAATTGAATCTTGGACAATCAACAATAATAGTTTGTTTAAAAGCTGGCAAAATGTGTGTGAAGCTCTAGAAGGCAAGCTCGCTTTATGTTACGCAACGGGTGAGACATTAAAGGTAACTACAACTCATTCTAAAGGTTTTTTAAACGGAGAGCATGGTGCAAAGCTGATCTCTAGTAATGATGATACAAACTATACGTTTCGCGGAAAGTTTACAGATAATAGCAAAGGCGATGTACTTCAAGCAGCAAACATTAGCGAACTATACTCCGACAAAGCACATGCAGCACTTGAATGGTTATTAAAACGTCAAGGGTATAATAGTGATGGTTTGGGTATAGTAGCGTGGGCAGCAACAGATGAAAAGGTGGTTCAACCTTTAGTCAACCCAGTAGAAGAGTTCGGCATATTTAATTTAAGCCAACTAGACACACAAAAAGAATCTGAAGATGATCATATAAAAAATATTAGCCAAAACTTAGGATTGCACCAAGGACAAATTTTTCGTAATTATCTATATGGTTACTATACAAAACTAGCGCAATCAGATGTTAAACAGTTATCAGTTATTGCTTTAACTGCTTCAACGACAGGACGAGCGGCAATTACCTATTATCAACAAACCAATCCTAAAGATTATTATGAGAACCTTATCGATTGGCATACTCATTTTAGTTGGCGGACGCCTATAACAGTAAATGAAAAGCTTAAGTATGTTGTATTATCGCCAAATGTATATAAATTATCGCAAGTATTATATGGTCGTAAATCTACTGATTCTGCTAAAAGACAAAGACGACTACTGTATCAACGTATACTGCCTTGTATAGTAGATTCCACCCCTTTTCCAACAGATATTATTAATAATTGCTATCAGAAAGCCATTAACCCTTATCATGATCGTACTGGCGATAGCAGTGTAAAACACTTAACCAAACTAAGATTATGGCACGAAGATATCACCGTCTTCTGTGCCATTTATCGAGGTTTTTTATATCGTAATCGAAAACGGAGTATTAGCGTGAACTTAGATGACAATAATACCAATCGCAGTTATTTATTTGGTCGTTTACTGGCAGTAGCGAATCGCATAGAAGAATTAGCGTTACAGCTGGCTCGTGAGCAAAGACGACCTACTAATGCGTTTAAATATATGCAGAGATTTACTCAGAAACCCAGTCAAGTATGGATGATGTTACGTTTAGAATATCTCCCACCATATCAGAGGCGCTTAATTAGTCGAGTACCACCTTTAGAGTCAGCGTATATGCGATTGATTCAAGATATAGAAGCTTTACTAGAAAATAATGAAGACTTCAATAAAAATGAGCGTTTAGACCCTGATTTTCTATTAGGTTATGACTTACAGTCAAAATGGTTGCTCGAGCATAAACTCGAAAAAGGAAAATGGGTATTGAAAGAGAATAAGGACGATACTGGTGAAGTTTCTGAAGACGACCTTACCAATATAAATTAAAAAAATTTACTCTAATGATTAATAAGGAAATACTATGACAACAAATACACAAACCTCCATCAACTGTAAAATTGACTTCGCCCTAATCATTAGCGTTAACAACGCCAATCCAAATGGTGACCCATTAAATGGTAATCGTCCTCGTACCGATTTTGCAGGTAATGGTGAAATCACAGATGTTTGTTTAAAGCGTAAAATCCGAGATCGTCTGCAAGAGTCTGATGAAGCGATATTTGTCCAAACTAATGATAGAAGGACTGATGATTATACAAGCTTAAAAGATAGGGCAGATGGTATTCTTGGAAAAAACACTTTGGATTCAAAAAAAACTAAACGTGATGATGCTGTACAACAGATATGTAAAAAGTGGTTTGATGTTAGAGCTTTTGGACAGGTATTTGCTTTTGCAAATGACGATAAAAGCGCAGAAGGTATATCTATTGCTATTCGCGGTCCTGTTACTATCCAGTCGGCATTTAGCTTACAGCCTGTCGATATTACTAGCACCCAAATTACCAAAAGTGTTAACAGTAAAGATAACAGCGATATAAAAAAAGGTAGTGATACTATGGGTATGAAGCACCGCGTTGATGAAGGTATTTATGTGACTTATGGTGCGATTACGCCGCAATTAGCAGAACGTACAGGCTTTAGCAATGCTGATGCCGAAAAGATAAAACAGATTTTGCCTAAACTCTTTGAAGGTGATGCGTCATCGGCTCGACCTGAAGGTAGTATGCAGGTTAAAAAAGTGATTTGGTGGGAGCATAGTAGCAAGTCGGGTCAATATTCGTCTGCTAAAGTGCATCGTAGCTTAAAAGAGTTGCTAAACGAAAATAATGGTGAGTTTGATGAAGACGCGTTAAAGTCAGCGTTAGAAGGATTAGAGCCTGAGATTATTGATGGATTTTAAACGCCAATTAGTCTTTTATCACTTGAGTAAACTTTGTTTATCAAAGTTTGCTCAAGACTTATTATTAATTCAGAGTAAAGCTGACCATGCAAACCCTATACCTATCCCGCTTACAACACTATCTATTCTGTCCGCGTCAGTTTGCGCTGATAGAGCTGGAGTGCGCGTGGGAGGAGAATATCTTTACCGCCGAAGGTCAAGTCATGCATGAAAAGGTCAACTCGGGCGGTCATGATACGCGCGGTAATATAAAGACCGTGCGTACTTTGCGATTAGGACACGAAGCGCTGGGATTAGAAGGCGTGGCTGATGTCGTCGAGTATCATACCGATGACGCTGGTACGCAGACCCCTTTTCCTATTGAGTACAAGCGTGGTAAGCCCAAATCACATCATGCTGATGAGGTGCAACTATGCGCACAAGCCTTATGTCTTGAAGATATGCATGCTTGTATCGTACCAAAAGGCGCATTGTTTTATGGTAAAACCCGTCGACGTCATGCCGTTGACTTTGATGATGAGCTACGAAAAATTACCTTAGATGCCATTAACGACTGTCGACATATTATAGAGAGTGGACAGACGCCAAAGCCCACTTATAGCACTAGTAAATGCCGTAATTGCTCGCTTAAAGATATCTGTCATCCAAAGATTTTTAATAAGAATGCCAAAGCTTGGCTTAGCAAAAAAATTAATATGAGCTTAGAGGATTAGCGTTATTTGCGCTTTGGTTGACTATTAACCCAGCTAATTTTTTAGTATTTCTACTTTTTAGCCTCTATAAGGAAAATCATGCGCCCACTCAAAAACACTTTATTCGTGCAGACTCAAGGCGCGTGGCTGAATAAGCAAGGCGAAAATGTGGTCATGAATATTGACCATGAAGTCAAAGGACGTGTACCGATACATAAGCTTGATGCTATCGTTTGCTTTGGGCAAGTGTCGATATCACCAGCACTCATGGCGCACTGTACTGACAACGCTATAACGATTACCCATCTCAATCGCTATGGTAAGTTTCAAGCTCGTATTGAAGGCGCGGTCAGTGGTAATGTGCTCTTGCGCCGTGAGCAGTATCGCATCAGCGATGATCCTGAGCGTGTGCAGCCCATCTGTCACAGCGTCATCTTAGGCAAAGTTCACAATCAGCGCCAAGTGATTCGCCGCTACCTACGGGATTATAAAAATCAGCTAGATGAGCCAACTATTGATAAATTAGAATCAGCACAACAGCGTTTAGAGAATGGTCTAAACAAAATACTCGCGACTCAAAACTTACCTGACTTATTAGGGCGCGAAGGTGAGATGGCGAGCGTTTATTTTAGTGTGTTTCCACATTTCATTCGTAATTCTGACTTTAGCTTCCCTAAACGCACGCGCAATCCGCCTACTGACGCGGTCAACGCATTGCTGTCTTTTACTTATACGCTGATGACCCATGATTGTCGTAGTGCGCTTGAAACGGTAGGACTTGATCCTGCTTGCGGAGTATTTCATCAATTACGCCCTGGTCGTCCCTCATTGGCATTAGATTTGGTTGAGGAGTTTAGACCTATCGTTGATCGCTTTGTGTTATCTCTTATCAATAAAAAGCAATTGAGCAAGTTGGACTTTAAGACAGAAGCGAGTGGGGCGGTTTGGCTCAAGGACGAAGCACGACAAACCTTTTTTAAGGCATGGCATGATCGTAAGCAGCAGACCATTTATCATGATTGGTTTGAGGAGACCGTACCATTTGGCTTACTGCCGCACTTGCAAGCGACTATCATGGCGCGTCACATCAGAGGCGATATTGATGCTTATATTCCATTTTTGTGGAAATAATAACGCTAATAAAAAGGATTTATATTATGATGGTATTGGTCACTTATGATATTAGCTCAGAGGATGCAACTTGCGCTAAACGACTGCGCCATGTCGCCAAGCATTGTCTAAACTTTGGACAGCGGGTACAATATTCGGTGTTTGAGATTGAGGTTAATCCTGCTCAGTGGACGACGCTAAAAGCTACGCTTGAGGATATTATCAATCATGATGTTGACAGTTTACGCTATTATTACCTTGGTAAGAACTGGCAAAATAAAGTTGAACACGTCGGGGCAAAACCTGTGCTAGACTTAAACGATGTGCTGCTATTTTAGTCGGCATAATCAGCGCCAAAAGCTAGTATTTGACTGCAAAAAGGTCAATGCGAACCTATAGCAGACATAAAATCCCTAGGAGACTCGCAATAGTCTCGCCACACTATTTAACAGATTGATTTTAATGACTTTATTTTATTATAATAAAACTTTGGTAAGCGAGATGCTTGCCAAATTCGCCTACAGTTTAGATGTTCGCAAATTTCAAGGTTTTTTCTTAACCTTATTAGCGACTTAGACTAGGGGCTTTCGCGTCCATCACGGGCGCGTGGATTGAAACATCTCATCTTGCGATGTGCCGCCTTGTTTTTTATGTTCGCGTCCATCACGGGCGCGTGGATTGAAACTGTAGCTGTCTTTTACCTTGCTCACACCAAAGTCCTTCGCGTCCATCACGGGCGCGTGGATTGAAACCCGTGTTACCCGTTAGCAAAAGATTAGGTGCTCCCTTCGCGTCCATCACGGGCGCGTGGATTGAAACTCTTTCGATGGCTCAATCAACACCCATCCGATAATTCGCGTCCATCACGGGCGCGTGGATTGAAACATTAGTAGCACAAAGAATGACAGCTAAAATGCACTTCGCGTCCATCACGGGCGCGTGGATTGAAACTGCAAAAAATGCAGGGTCAAGACCAAGATATGACTTCGCGTCCATCACGGGCGCGTGGATTGAAACAAAACAGGTTACAGGGTGGTAAAAATTTAGATAACTTCGCGTCCATCACGGGCGCGTGGATTGAAACTACTAAGGGAATGTTAGCCGTTAGGCTTACTTGTTTTCGCGTCCATCACGGGCGCGTGGATTGAAACGCTCATACACCCATACCTTAGTGCGCTGCAAAATTCGCGTCCATCACGGGCGCGTGGATTGAAACTGATCAATCAAGTGAATCGGTATGATGCCACTATTCGCGTCCATCACGGGCGCGTGGATTGAAACTCAGTCTGATAATCCGTGTCCATAGTCTTAGCTTCGCGTCCATCACGGGCGCGTGGATTGAAACATCGAGCTGATCGTCAGTAAACAGACGGCTATATTCGCGTCCATCACGGGCGCGTGGATTGAAACACCCGAGCAAGTTGCATAAATAGTAGAAGTAATTCGCGTCCATCACGGGCGCGTGGATTGAAACATTAGAATAGTTAATCAAAGTAAGATGAAAATCTTCGCGTCCATCACGGGCGCGTGGATTGAAACTTTTGCTCGTGCTGCAATCAATAGAGTTAATGATTCGCGTCCATCACGGGCGCGTGGATTGAAACAACGCTGATAATCCTAGTATCTTAATAATGATATTTCGCGTCCATCACGGGCGCGTGGATTGAAACTGATACTAAATGTGACATTTTAAACACCTCTGTTCGCGTCCATCACGGGCGCGTGGATTGAAACTATACAAGATGAGAGTATTTATATAGGCGGTATTCGCGTCCATCACGGGCGCGTGGATTGAAACCTTTGCGGTCCAGCAGCCCCAACCATCATGTAGGTTCGCGTCCATCACGGGCGCGTGGATTGAAACTATCTTATTGTCCGTCATATCAATAATATTATTTCGCGTCCATCACGGGCGCGTGGATTGAAACTTGCTTTTGTTGCTCGATGGGCGCTAGCGCTGCTTTCGCGTCCATCACGGGCGCGTGGATTGAAACTATCCCCATGACACCTATTTGCACTTACTTGGGCTTCGCGTCCATCACGGGCGCGTGGATTGAAACTACTTGAGCGCGAAAGCTTGCGAGGGGATTCTCTTCGCGTCCATCACGGGCGCGTGGATTGAAACGCAACACCAAAAGTCGATGCAGCCCTAGAGTTTTTCGCGTCCATCACGGGCGCGTGGATTGAAACATCGTGTCCAGCGTGGCGTCTATGTGCCAACGGTTCGCGTCCATCACGGGCGCGTGGATTGAAACTAATGAATTAGGGTCTGAGTCTAGCGCTGCAATTCGCGTCCATCACGGGCGCGTGGATTGAAACTGTAGTATTCGACATAACAATCTCCAAAAGGTGTTTCGCGTCCATCACGGGCGCGTGGATTGAAACGTTAATAGTACTTGGGTGCTAAAGGATCAGCATTTTCGCGTCCATCACGGGCGCGTGGATTGAAACTATTAGAGCATCGTTAAGTATGGTAGAGCGCTGCTTCGCGTCCATCACGGGCGCGTGGATTGAAACACCAGATTCCCATGCGGCGACTGCGGACTCTATTCGCGTCCATCACGGGCGCGTGGATTGAAACTATGCGTCCGGTAACACCGGGTTCTGGGGCACATTCGCGTCCATCACGGGCGCGTGGATTGAAACTCGTACTAGCATATCGTTGACCGCTGTGTAGCTATTCGCGTCCATCACGGGCGCGTGGATTGAAACCGCGAACTTAGAACCAACTAGGTCGACACTTAGTTCGCGTCCATCACGGGCGCGTGGATTGAAACAATACGCTTGATGAGCGTATTGAAGACTTAGCTATTCGCGTCCATCACGGGCGCGTGGATTGAAACGAGCTGTCATCATCTAGCGATGGTATAGGCGCGTTTCGCGTCCATCACGGGCGCGTGGATTGAAACTTGTTGTCTCAGTCTGTTAAAGAATCAGTGATTTCGCGTCCATCACGGGCGCGTGGATTGAAACAACACTTATCCAGCCAAGGACGACAGCAATGACTTCGCGTCCATCACGGGCGCGTGGATTGAAACCTATACACTGGCGCTACCGCAAAGAGAACAGATTCGCGTCCATCACGGGCGCGTGGATTGAAACAGGTGCAGATATTGCGGAGAATGAATCACCTTATTCGCGTCCATCACGGGCGCGTGGATTGAAACAAATTCATTCTTAATAGATAACCCCTTTTGCCTTCGCGTCCATCACGGGCGCGTGGATTGAAACAAATTGCGGGTTTAGAGTTTAAGCAAGCGCAATATTCGCGTCCATCACGGGCGCGTGGATTGAAACATGGGAAACCAGTACGTTTGAACCGTACACTTATTTCGCGTCCATCACGGGCGCGTGGATTGAAACAGATTGCATGTAGTTATTTAGATGTTGGCGAGTTTCGCGTCCATCACGGGCGCGTGGATTGAAACTATTCAACACGCGACTATAACGGCATGACAGGTGATTCGCGTCCATCACGGGCGCGTGGATTGAAACATGTTTATGAAAATGGAGGTCAAAAAGAAGTTATTCGCGTCCATCACGGGCGCGTGGATTGAAACGATAAGTATAGTAACAGCTTTTAAGTGGCTGTTTTCGCGTCCATCACGGGCGCGTGGATTGAAACACCAGTTTCACGACTAACAATATGCCATGCTAGTTCGCGTCCATCACGGGCGCGTGGATTGAAACATTTTATACGCTCCAAAGATTAATATTTTTATTTCGCGTCCATCACGGGCGCGTGGATTGAAACTATATATACTAGCCTATTCTGTCAACAAGTTATTTCGCGTCCATCACGGGCGCGTGGATTGAAACTGTCTTGCTGACGCAGTACCACCCATCGGGCTATGTTCGCGTCCATCACGGGCGCGTGGATTGAAACCTGCGGTGGGCATTATGCTGCGTGGCAATGGGTTCGCGTCCATCACGGGCGCGTGGATTGAAACTTGCTGCCATTTCTTGCTCTATCTCTTAGCGTCTTCGCGTCCATCACGGGCGCGTGGATTGAAACATCAATGCCACCTGCTACCAAGTCGTCTTTTGTTCGCGTCCATCACGGGCGCGTGGATTGAAACTTGCAATACACTCTTAAATCACTCATCGCCCTTTTCGCGTCCATCACGGGCGCGTGGATTGAAACTATAAAACAGCTCGAACAGTTAGATTTAGCGAATTCGCGTCCATCACGGGCGCGTGGATTGAAACTTGAGAAGACACAAATGCGCGCAACTCATTATTTTCGCGTCCATCACGGGCGCGTGGATTGAAACTAAAAAATCTACATGCTCATCTATAACGTCTTGTTCGCGTCCATCACGGGCGCGTGGATTGAAACTACTCACGCAAGAAGCTCTCGAGTAAAGACTATCTTCGCGTCCATCACGGGCGCGTGGATTGAAACGCTTGGCGCAGCGGATAAGCTCTCGCGTATCAGTTCGCGTCCATCACGGGCGCGTGGATTGAAACTGTCACTGCATCGCCAGTGATAACCACTGTCTTTCGCGTCCATCACGGGCGCGTGGATTGAAACAAACTGTCTTGCGAGTATTTCATATCACGAACATTCGCGTCCATCACGGGCGCGTGGATTGAAACTCTTGAAGCATTTGATAGTGCTGGCTAGTTAGCTGTTCGCGTCCATCACGGGCGCGTGGATTGAAACTCGCCAGCATGGTCAACGCTTGGCATACCCATTTTCGCGTCCATCACGGGCGCGTGGATTGAAACGCTGTGACTGGGGCAGTCATCGTCAGTCAGTTGCTTCGCGTCCATCACGGGCGCGTGGATTGAAACGCTGTGACTGGGGCAGTCATCGTCAGTCAGTTGCTTCGCGTCCATCACGGGCGCGTGGATTGAAACCTTTTTGGTCTATAACAACTATTCGCAGGGTAGCTTCGCGTCCATCACGGGCGCGTGGATTGAAACGCATGGCTTTGGACGTGGCAGTACGCTGCATGAGTTCGCGTCCATCACGGGCGCGTGGATTGAAACATATCACGAACATAGCCATACGGTATGCCAGTCTTCGCGTCCATCACGGGCGCGTGGATTGAAACACGAGCGGCATCAGCCCCAGCTTTTGCGGCATCTTCGCGTCCATCACGGGCGCGTGGATTGAAACGGCATTATCACTTTTTATAATGTCGATTATTTCTTTCGCGTCCATCACGGGCGCGTGGATTGAAACCAGTTGCCTAATTGCCCTACATCGTGACGAGCGTTCGCGTCCATCACGGGCGCGTGGATTGAAACCGACCCACATGGTTAAACAAAGAAAATATATTGTTCGCGTCCATCACGGGCGCGTGGATTGAAACGCCATCTGACCATCAGCGCCAATAGATTTGACAGTTCGCGTCCATCACGGGCGCGTGGATTGAAACGTACTGACCGCTTGCGATGCTCTGAATCATAGTTTCGCGTCCATCACGGGCGCGTGGATTGAAACACCAGGCATGAGATCTTCTAGCATTTCTCTCGTTTCGCGTCCATCACGGGCGCGTGGATTGAAACTTTTAAATCCTTAACTTCCACCCACTTTGGTTTGTTCGCGTCCATCACGGGCGCGTGGATTGAAACTAACCTTGCATGACGATAAGACTATCCGTAAATTCGCGTCCATCACGGGCGCGTGGATTGAAACATCAAGTGGCGGTAGATTAGCAGCTTTGCGTAGTTCGCGTCCATCACGGGCGCGTGGATTGAAACGATATGGTCCGGGCATCTCAAAGTATTGGTTTTTTCGCGTCCATCACGGGCGCGTGGATTGAAACTCTACTAACGGCACTTGCCCTGCTGAATTGCCCACTTCGCGTCCATCACGGGCGCGTGGATTGAAACATAACCGATATGTTTTAGGAGAAAGTCATGAGCCTTCGCGTCCATCACGGGCGCGTGGATTGAAACTTTGATTAGCCAGCGCTAATAAGTAAGGTGCTGTTCGCGTCCATCACGGGCGCGTGGATTGAAACTGATAATCCAGAGCAACTGCGCACAGATCTAATTTCGCGTCCATCACGGGCGCGTGGATTGAAACGGTGAAATCCTCAACCTCATCTTTAGTGTAAATGTTCGCGTCCATCACGGGCGCGTGGATTGAAACACCAATCCAGCCGATGCCGCTATTGCATGGGCTTTCGCGTCCATCACGGGCGCGTGGATTGAAACAGCCAAAAAAGCAGCGTTTAATCAAAGCATAGTTCGCGTCCATCACGGGCGCGTGGATTGAAACGGTGAAATCCTCAACCTCATCTTTAGTGTAAATGTTCGCGTCCATCACGGGCGCGTGGATTGAAACGATAAAGAACAGCCTGTGGCACAGAGAATTTAATTCGCGTCCATCACGGGCGCGTGGATTGAAACATGTTTGAGATTGTACCTGCCCACGTTTTAGCCTTCGCGTCCATCACGGGCGCGTGGATTGAAACTTTAGGCGCTACTTTTGCCTTTGGCTCGTCAATCTTCGCGTCCATCACGGGCGCGTGGATTGAAACAGCGATAGCGTTTTTGATGATAGTTGAAGTAGTTTCGCGTCCATCACGGGCGCGTGGATTGAAACTAGCGTGTTTTTGAAATGATGTTCCTCTATAGGATTCGCGTCCATCACGGGCGCGTGGATTGAAACATTGCTCAATAGATAACTTTGAGACAGAGGTTATTCGCGTCCATCACGGGCGCGTGGATTGAAACGACTACCATCAATAGCAACATCAACAATGCTATTCGCGTCCATCACGGGCGCGTGGATTGAAACAATAATTCTTAAATATTTTAATCTACTTTTGTGTTCGCGTCCATCACGGGCGCGTGGATTGAAACATTGATAACTATAAGTTGCTAAAAGTGATTAGCGTTCGCGTCCATCACGGGCGCGTGGATTGAAACTGTTCCGTCCTCTATTGCCTTAATGCTCTGATCGTTCGCGTCCATCACGGGCGCGTGGATTGAAACAACCCCGATTTGGTCAGCGATTTTGTTTATCGGTTCGCGTCCATCACGGGCGCGTGGATTGAAACGCTCTAATTCCAACGCTGTGAGGTTACGAGGGTTTTTCGCGTCCATCACGGGCGCGTGGATTGAAACAAGGTGCTAAAGGCTATTAAGCCAACAGTAGAGTTCGCGTCCATCACGGGCGCGTGGATTGAAACCAACACGTAGGCAAATCAGGTCGCACTGCTGACTTCGCGTCCATCACGGGCGCGTGGATTGAAACACCCTCAATGAACGCGCTGCTCTTACCGTCTTGTTCGCGTCCATCACGGGCGCGTGGATTGAAACTTTAAATGATTTTAATTTAACTTATCTTGTTAGTTCGCGTCCATCACGGGCGCGTGGATTGAAACTTATCTGACACGATATTAAAAGTTATTGAAGCTTCGCGTCCATCACGGGCGCGTGGATTGAAACACCTTTGATTGATTGATTGGAGTTAATTTATTAATTCGCGTCCATCACGGGCGCGTGGATTGAAACATAATTAACCTGAGTCAATCTAACGGGGGTCTAATTCGCGTCCATCACGGGCGCGTGGATTGAAACTTTTTGCGTTCGCGAGGTGGCGACTAACTACCTTCGCGTCCATCACGGGCGCGTGGATTGAAACGGCATTGCGATATAAACCGTACCGCTTGTGTCGTCTTCGCGTCCATCACGGGCGCGTGGATTGAAACCATCACCGATACGAACGCTACTACCACCGCGCCCACTTCGCGTCCATCACGGGCGCGTGGATTGAAACGATATTACCCGCAGCCGTTTGACTTAACGCACCATTCGCGTCCATCACGGGCGCGTGGATTGAAACTTGAATCGAGCTGATAAAGTCATAGTAACTCCTTCGCGTCCATCACGGGCGCGTGGATTGAAACGAGCGGAAACTTAAATGGATTAACGAGGTGCTATTCGCGTCCATCACGGGCGCGTGGATTGAAACTATACCAAAAAAAGACAGTTCAGACAAAAATAATTCGCGTCCATCACGGGCGCGTGGATTGAAACCACGATTAGCTCTATCTCTTAGCGTCTTTAATCTTCGCGTCCATCACGGGCGCGTGGATTGAAACTAGGAACATCAATAGGGTGTACGCTAACCACGTTCGCGTCCATCACGGGCGCGTGGATTGAAACTAGCACGTCTGGCTTGATACCTAGCCTCGCTAATTTCGCGTCCATCACGGGCGCGTGGATTGAAACCTCTAGGCGCTCAATCTCAACTCGTAACATATTTCGCGTCCATCACGGGCGCGTGGATTGAAACGCTTGCCATAATGCTGTTCAAGTGATCGTGACTTCGCGTCCATCACGGGCGCGTGGATTGAAACTGCTCACACCAATCATTGCTATCTGAACCACCGATTTCGCGTCCATCACGGGCGCGTGGATTGAAACGCTGCCAGTGACAGATAAAGGCGTATTGTTGACTTTCGCGTCCATCACGGGCGCGTGGATTGAAACTTTAAGTCTCCAATATCATCCCACTTATTGCCATTCGCGTCCATCACGGGCGCGTGGATTGAAACAAGGCTAAGCAAGACTTTGTTAGTGCAACAGCAGTTCGCGTCCATCACGGGCGCGTGGATTGAAACACTTCTACAGTGGCAGACAATACCGAGGCACAACTTCGCGTCCATCACGGGCGCGTGGATTGAAACATGCAGCACAATCATGTTAGTGACTGTTTGACCTTCGCGTCCATCACGGGCGCGTGGATTGAAACATGCAATACTAGAGCGTGACGACTTAGTATCTTTTTCGCGTCCATCACGGGCGCGTGGATTGAAACAGATACTTTGCTGTCTATCAGACCAAACCGAAATTCGCGTCCATCACGGGCGCGTGGATTGAAACGTTGAGGTAAGACGTAAAGCTGCTACTGGACATTCGCGTCCATCACGGGCGCGTGGATTGAAACATATAGTCAAGCTGGCTATTGACGTTTAGCACTGGTTCGCGTCCATCACGGGCGCGTGGATTGAAACCAGATGACATTGTGTCGCTCCATAAAAAAGCCCTCTTCGCGTCCATCACGGGCGCGTGGATTGAAACAGTCATCAGTAAGTCAATTTGCTTTTCTAGTGCATTCGCGTCCATCACGGGCGCGTGGATTGAAACTTTTACTTAGCGTAACACCTTGGGGGTAACTACTTCGCGTCCATCACGGGCGCGTGGATTGAAACGTCAACTTAGCAAGCGGTGCTGTATATCCTGAGTTTCGCGTCCATCACGGGCGCGTGGATTGAAACGAGTCCGTAAGCGTTCAAACCTATACCAAGCCCTTCGCGTCCATCACGGGCGCGTGGATTGAAACCTCTAGGCGCTCAATCTCAACTCGTAACATATTTCGCGTCCATCACGGGCGCGTGGATTGAAACGCTTGCCATAATGCTGTTCAAGTGATCGTGACTTCGCGTCCATCACGGGCGCGTGGATTGAAACTGCTCACACCAATCATTGCTATCTGAACCACCGATTTCGCGTCCATCACGGGCGCGTGGATTGAAACGCTGCCAGTGACAGATAAAGGCGTATTGTTGACTTTCGCGTCCATCACGGGCGCGTGGATTGAAACTTTAAGTCTCCAATATCATCCCACTTATTGCCATTCGCGTCCATCACGGGCGCGTGGATTGAAACAAGGCTAAGCAAGACTTTGTTAGTGCAACAGCAGTTCGCGTCCATCACGGGCGCGTGGATTGAAACACTTCTACAGTGGCAGACAATACCGAGGCACAACTTCGCGTCCATCACGGGCGCGTGGATTGAAACCTCAAAAATGATGTTATCTAAAATACCTCTAGTTCGCGTCCATCACGGGCGCGTGGATTGAAACCGAATAATTGTGCCTCAAAGCACTTTTGTGCTATCTTTCGCGTCCATCACGGGCGCGTGGATTGAAACTTTTATCAGCTCTTTAATTTGAGCTGCCGTTAATTCGCGTCCATCACGGGCGCGTGGATTGAAATTATTTTACTAATAGCCTCCTTTTACAGACCATATTCACACATTAATAGGAACATCTTTAAAAACATCTCTATTAACAAGTTTTTACTGGTTATCTGCACCGTGCTTTTAGTATGATTTAGATGTAGCTACTTTGCAAACTTAGAGTCCATAGCCATTCATCAATGAGGTCTATTATGCGCAAGATTCCTATTTATTCCCACCCAGCCGCTGGTTGGCCCGCGCTAATTGCCTCAACTCGTAAGCTGATGGATTATAAGGCTTTTACTCGTGGTAGCATGAGCGTATTCAGTAGTAACCAGCCTAATGGTGGCTTTGATTGTCCAGGCTGTGCTTGGCCTGATCATAAGACTCATAAGACGCTAGATGTCTGTGAGACGGGAATAAAAGTGCTGGCAAGCGAGACGATGTCGACCAAAGCCGATGCGGAGTTTTTTGCTAGACATACCGTGACTGAGCTACAAGGTTGGAATGGTTATGAGCTTGAGCATAGCGGGCGTTTATCGGAGCCGATGCGTTATGACGCTGCGCAAGATAAATATTTACCAATCGCTTGGTTGGATGCTTATAAAATTATCGCTGAACAGTTAAATGCGCTTAATTCTCCTGATGAGGCGCTATTTTATACCTCAGGTCGCGTGACCAATGAACCCGCCTTTTTATATCAATTATTTGTGCGCTGCTTTGGTACTAATAACCTGCCAGATTGCTCAAATATGTGTCATGAGCCAACCTCAGTGATGTTAGGTCGTCAATTAGGCGTTGGTAAAGCGACGGTAATGCTAGAGGATTTTGAGCAAGCCAAACTGATTATAATGTTTGGGCAAAATCCTGCGACGAATCATCCGCGAATGCTGGAGATGCTCGCTCATGCACACAAGCAAGGCTGCAAAATTATCTCGATCAATCCGATGCGTGAGCAAGGGCTAAGCGCTTTTAGAAACCCACAAAAGCCTACGCACATGGCAATGGGTCAGAGTGATGATCTGGTCGATAATGTGATTCAAATTCAAATCGGTGGTGATACAGCGCTATTGACAGGTATTGCCAAATGGCTGACTAAGAATAATAAAATCGATAACGACTTTATAGAGCAGCATACTTCTGGTTATACAGAGCTTGATTATTGGTTACGCCAACAATCTTGGAGCGACGTTGAGCGTGGCTCTGGAATTAGCAAAGATGAGATTGTCAGCATTGCGAAGTTAGTCGCCAACAGTCCAAAGACCATTTGCACTTGGGGTATGGGAATCACTCAACACGTGCAAGGCGATGACAATGTGGCGATGATTACCAATTTATTACTGCTAATGGGCATGATAGGCGTTGATGGCGGCGGCGCATCACCAATACGCGGACACTCTAATGTGCAAGGTGATCGGACGATGGGTGTGCATGAGCGGCCTGGGCAAAAGCTGCTCGATAGCTTAGAGAACGTATTCAAGCGTCCTATGCCACAAGAGGACGGTTTCGATGTGGTAGCTGGCGCGAAAGCATTGATAGACGGTGAGCTCAAAGCCTTTGTCAGTATGGGTGGTAATTATGCCGTAGCCGCGCCTAATATGAGTGCTATACAACAAGCGTTGACAACCACTCAGCTTAACGTATTTGTTGGCACTAAGCTCAATGGTACTATGCTATATCCTGGGGCGAACAATTTGATTCTACCTTGTATTAGCCGTACTGAGAGCATTATGACCAAAAAGGGTGAGCAGTTTGCAACGACCGAGGATTCAATGTGTCAGGTATCGCGCTCGCAGGGTAGTCTTAAACCGATTAGCGGCATGATAAAATCTGAGGTGCAAATCATCGCTGATATGGCAACTCATGTATTAGGCGCGGATGACCCAATTGATTGGCAGGCCATGAGTGAGGATTTTGATATTATTCGTGATTACATCGCTGAAGCTATTGAAGGCTTTGAGGACTTTAATAAGCGTGTCCGCGAGGCCGATCGAGGTTTTCATCTATATCATCCTGCGCGCCATCGGGTTTGGAATACAGATAGTGGCAAGGCGCAGTTTGAAGTACCACAATATCCGATCACTTTTGTAGCGGCACAAATGACCGAGGCAAATGCCGATCTACAATTAGGCAATGTCGATTACGATGATGACAATAGTGCTATTGAAGCTCATCAACAAGTATGGCAATTGACTAGTGTACGTAGTCACGATCAGTTTAATACTATGATTTTTGGCTACAAGGACCGCTACCGTCAAACAGATCGCCGTGATGTGCTATTTATGCATCCTGATGAGATCCAGCGTATAGGTTGGAGAAAAGGCGATAGCGTTACGGTATCGCGTCAAGACAGTCATGGTCAGATGCGTACCCTTGGGCCTTTAGTGTTAACAGAGATGGATATCGCGGCTAACGCGGTGGCGACCTACTATCCTGAGTGCAATGATTTATTCGACTTAGATACTCATGCGCCAGACTCGCATATCCCCGCCTATAAGTCATCAACGGTTGTTTTGGAGCGCGCCCAGCCTGTTAAAGTAAAAGAGAAGAACGCTAAAGAAGTCGATAGTGAGGTCAGCCCGCAAGCTGCTTTTGCTTAGTACAAAGTGATTTTTTTATAATGATTACAGGGTGGGTTGGCTTAAGGTTAACCCACCTATTTTATTTAATATCGATTGCGACACTCAAATAATATCTAAAAGTATAAAGGTTGATAAAGTGACTAAACCAATTGAATCGACTCCACTTGCACGCATTCATCCTACTCTAAGACACTATTATCCAACAGCTACTTTATTAAATGATGAAAACTCAATTATTAAAGATTCAAATCTTGAAAACTTTAACGTCGAAAACTCAAACGTAGAAAATTTGATTATTGAAGATAAGCCCGCCAGTCTAGCGGTAGAAGCTGCGGTTGCTATCGTGATTAATGGCATTCACTACGCAGTATTGATGGCAAGTCCACATCAGCTAGAGTATTTAGCTATCGGCTTTTTATATAGTGAAGGGCTTATCGAGCACAGCTTTGAGCTATTGGATTGGGAGGTGATGCAGTTAAGCGATGAAGCAAAACTGAACGCTTTTACTCAAGATAACGCTATAAATAGTAAAAATGATAATGACGATCATTCTGAACTTAATAGTTTTGAGCATCTACTAGATTACGACACTTATGTTATTGAGCTGACCTTGAGCCAACGCTGTCATCAACGTATTCAAGCACAAAAGCGTATGCTGGCAGGGCGTACAGGTTGTGGAATGTGTGGTATTACAGGAATCACCCAAGCATTACCTGATTTAAGTTTTTATTTACAACATAATCAAAAGAATATCGATATAAGTCAACCTAGTCTTGATGAGCTACTAGCTATACGCGCACAAATCGATGCAACTCAACATACCCATAAATTAACAGGCGCGGTTCATGCCGCAGCGACCATGCAGGGTAATACATTGCATTTATTTGAGGATGTTGGACGGCATAATGCGCTGGATAAGCTTATTGGCTGGCAGTTACGTCACAAGGCAGAAGTTCACTGCGTAGTGATGACCTCGCGATTATCTATCGAGCTAGTACAGAAATCTATTCGTATGCGCCTGCCATGGCTAGTGGGCATGTCAGCACCGACAAGTACTGCGGTAAGAGTAGCTGAACGCTATGGTTTAGGGCTGGGTGGATTTTTACGGGATAATCGAGTGACTTTTTATACGGAGTATTAAATAATTATCATTCATATTCTAGTCAAAAAACTCCACTCTAAGCACTACAAAGCTAAAACAAAACCTATTTGCCTAATAAGTCATAATAAATTGCATTATTACTGACGCAGTTAATTATGTCTGATGATTTTAATTAATGACCAAGCTTAATAACTATGCCTAGTAATAACAGAACTAAAAACTATTAACTTTTATGGATAGCCCTTATCACCTGCCAGCGAGAAGCCAGCATGCTTACTTTGAATATCAATAAACAAGAGCATCACTTTGATGACCTTGATCCTCGAACGACGATCCTTGATCTATGTCGTCAACACTTACAGATTACCAGTCCCAAAAAGGGCTGCGACCATGGTCAATGCGGCGCTTGTACTATTTTGATCAATGGTGAGCGTGTGAATTCATGTTTGACGCTAGCGATTATGCACGATGGTGACGAGATTACGACGATTGAGGGCATCGGTATGCCTGAGTCGTTATCTGAGTTGCAACAAGCCTTTATCGATCATGATGCCTTTCAATGCGGCTATTGTACGCCAGGACAGATCTGCTCAGCGACGGCTTTAATAGATGAGATTCAGCAAAATTGGCCAAGCTATGTGAGCACTGATCTGCAAAACCCAGATGGACTGCTAGTACAAGAAATCGCTGAGCGTATGAGTGGTAATATCTGCCGCTGTTCTGCTTATCCTAATATCATAAAAGCTATTCATCAAGTACTGTCAAATCAAGCTTCAGATAAGTCTGTAGCTGCAAAGAACGGCACTTCTATCACAGGTATTTGGTCACCGCCACCCAGTGAAACTCAGTTAAGCAAATCATCAACTTCTCAGTCAATAGATAAGCAAACCAATGCTAGCCTGCAAGGAGAACGCTCATGAAACGCTTTGAATATATTCGCGCCCTTGAGCCCCAGCAAGCGGTTATGTTTGCAACTCCTAAAGAGGCCTCATTTATCGCAGGCGGTACCAACCTCTTAGATTTAATGAAGCTTGAGATTGAAACGCCAACCAAATTAGTTGACGTGACCCGTTTAGAGCTTGCGCAAGTAGAGATGACGGACGATGGCGGATTGCGAATCGGTACGCTCGTTACCAATAGTGATCTGGCCGCTCATCCTGAGATCATCGCCAATTATCCTGTGTTATCGCGTACTATTTTGGCAGGGGCGACAGGTCAGCTGCGTAATAAAGCCACGACAGGCGGTAACTTCTTACAGCGTACGCGTTGCTACTATTTTTATCAGAATGATAGCGCTTGTAATAAGCGTAATCCAGGTTCTGGTTGTCCCGCTATCGGTGGTGAGAATCGCACTTTGGCAATATTAGGCACGAGCGACGCGTGTATCGCTCAGCACCCCTCTGATATGGCAGTAGCGATGCGCCTGTTAGACGCTACTATTGAAACTATAAAAGCAGATGGCTCAACTCGTAAAATTAATGTCAAAGATTTTTATCGCTTGCCAAAAGACACCCCACATATCGAAACGGTACTAGAGTCAGGTGAGCTAATCACCCATGTGGTACTGCCAGCACCGATCAGAGGCATGCATACTTATGACAAAGTACGTGATCGCGCCTCATACGCTTTTGCCTTGTTATCTTGTGCAGCTATCATAGATGTTGATGATAGCGGTAATTTGGACACGGTTCGCTTAGCATTTGGCGGCATTGGTACTCAGCCGTGGCGCAACGAAGCAGTCGAAGCGTTATTAATAGGTACTGACGGTAATGATGGGGTCATCAAACAGGCGGCAGATTTATTATTAAAAGATGCCAAGGGTAGTGGTCAAAACGACTTCAAAATACCACTGACACGTCGCCTATTAAAACAAGTTATTCAGCGCGCATTAGCGGGCAAGGGAGCATAATCATGTCATTATTGGACTCAGTACTTCCAGCAGAATCGACCAAAAAAATGACCATGGATAAGCCTGTTGACACTTTGTTTGACAAAACGGCAAGCAAACTGGTTGGTAAACCCATTAACCGTGTTGATGGCTCATTAAAGGTCAGTGGTCAAGCGCCTTATTCGGCAGAGATTCATTTAGAAAACCAAGTTTATGGCGTCTTGGTTGGGGCAACTATTGCTAAAGGTGAGGTGGAAAATATCGATAGCAGTGCTCTAGACGATATTCCCGGTATCATCAAAGTGGTGACCGATCCTGAGCATTTCTTACGTAATTCACAACAAGGTGGTGAAAAAAAAGCACCCAAGCAAGGCGCGAGCGAGATTTTCTACCATGGTCAGCCGATAGCGGTGGTGATTGCTGAGACTTTTGAGGCGGCAACAGAAGGCGCAAACGCTATCAAAGTGACTTATAAAGACGAAACTGATAAAGCCGCTTTAGACTTTACCAAAGAGCTGCCCAATGCTCATGAGGTTGATGAGAAAAAAGGCTCAGATAAAAATTCTGAACAAGGCGATCCAGAGCACGGGCTTGCTAATGCTGCGGTAACCGTTGATCGCGTATATCATACCCCGAGCCAAAACAGCTCGGCTATGGAGCCGCATGTGACATTGGCACATTGGGAAGATGATAAGCTCATTATGTATACCTCTAATCAGATGATAGCGTCTTGTAAACAGCAAGTCATGGACGCCTTAGACTTAAAGAAAGATCAAGTGCAACTGATTGCCTATTATGTCGGTGGCGGTTTTGGCAGTAAGCTGGGCATCGCTCCAGAGTCAATTGCGGCAGCGATTGCGGCAAAAGAGCTTGGTCGCCCTGTGCTGATTACTATGACGCGTCCGCAAGTAATGGAAGCGACGGTAAGACGTTCAAACACCCGTCAGCGTATCGCTATTGGCTGTGATGAAAATGGCATTATCGATACTATGATTCACGATACGGTGACTAGTAATTTGCCAGAAGAGGCATTTTTTGAGCCAACGGCATTGTCTACCCATTATCTATACCGTGGTGAAAACCGCCGTGTAAATTACAAACAAGTAGATATGAACCAAGTATTGTCAGGCTCTATGCGCGCCCCAGGCGAAGCCGTTGGTATGATTGCGGTTGAATGTGCGATGGACGAGCTGGCCTCGCAGTTGGATATTGATCCCATTGAGCTGCGCTGCCGTAACGAACCTGAAAAAGATCCTAGCCAAGATATTCCGTTCTCCTCGCGTAAGCTCATTGCTTGTATGGAACAGGGCGCTGAGCAGTTCGGTTGGGAGCAACGTAATAGCAAACCTGCCAGCCAGTTAGAGGGCGATTGGTGGATAGGTACAGGCATGGCGGCATCTGCTCGTGGCAACCAGTTACAGCCTTCTGAAGCTCGTGCCACACTAGAGATAGATAGCTCAAAAACGCTTGGTGTAAAAGCTATTATCGAAACCGATATGACTGACATCGGCACTGGCTCTTATACGGTATTCTCTCAAATTGCTGCGGATCTATTAGGGCTACCTATTGATCATATCGAGATGAAGTTGGGTGATAGTGATCTACCAGCGGCATCAGGTTCAGGCGGTAGTTGGGGCGCTGCTAGTGCCGGCAGTGGTGTCTATCTAGCCTGTCAGCAATTGCGAGAGATTATTGCAGGTAAGGTTGGTCTTCATCCTGATACCATTCAGTTAGACGATGGGCAAATCAAGCAAGTAGGTGAGCATGATCCGAGCATGACAGAAGTTGCTCTTGATGCGGCGCTTGAAATGGGTAAAGAAAAAGCTGCAGAATTAGTTGAAAAAGTATCTGGTTTGGCAGATAAGGTCTCTGGTTTGACAGAAAAAGCAACGGGACTAGCAGATAAAATCGCTGAAAAAACAGGCTTACCGATTTCCAAAGCTAAAACGGAAGCATATGATTTTAGTAATTCTCAGTCTTATGCGTTGGCAGATATTATCGCTAAGTACGACGATCAAAAGCTCAGTGCTAAAGGTCAGATCAAACCGGGTAAAAATGGTAAAAAATATCGTCAATCGTCATATGGTGCTAACTTCGCTGAAGTTGCCGTACATAAAGTTACTGGGGAGATTCGTCTCAAACGTATGACGGGAGCCTTTGCAGCAGGGCGTATCTTAAACCATAAAACGGCTACCTCGCAGTGCTATGGCGGTATGATATTTGGTATTGGTTCTGCTTTAATGGAAGAGATCATTCATGACAAGCGCGATGGTCGCCTGTGTAATCACGACCTTGCTGAATACCATGTCCCTGTTAATGCAGATGTCCCCCAGCTCGATGTTATTCTGGTAGAAGAAGACGATCCGTATACTAATCCGATGCACATTAAAGGTATTGGTGAAACGGCGATCTCTGGTGCTGCTGCGGCCATTGCTAATGCTGTCTATAATGCGGTTGGGGTACGGGTTTATGACTTCCCGATTACGCTTGATAAATTGCTAGCTGAGATGCCAGAGTAATTTTCTATAGAAGTTGTTGTATTAAAGAAACCCGCTTAAGTAGCGGGTTTTCACAACTTGAGTATTTATAATACAAATAAAGTAAGAGGCGTTATGAATCAAATCGCTGACATTCTTAAGCTGGCAGGCGAGGCCGCTCAACAAAACGTTGATGCTGTATTGGCGACAGTGGTGCGTACTGAAGGTTCAGCGTATCGGCGTGCTGGCGCGATGATGCTGATTTGCGCGGATGGACGTTCGGTTGGTATGATTAGTGGGGGCTGCCTTGAGCCGCACATCATCAAACGCGCCTTTTGGCTCACTCGCAATGGCGCTAATGTCCAAGTTTATCAAACGGGCGATGAGCAAAGAGATGATGACAGTGATAGTAATACTGCTGATGGGTTAGAAATTGAATCAGAAGATGAGCTAAATTTTGGCTTGGGTTGCAATGGCAAAGTACATGTTTTATTTGAACGTTTAACGTCAGCAAATCCTTTGCTAAATTTAATTACTCAAGTCCGTCAAAACGGGCAACCTACCACTATAGCGACTTTGATCAAATCTGAACCTTTAGGTTTGCAAAATATATTTTCAGTCGGCGCAAGAATTAGTTTAGGAACTTATAACAAAACTGGACAAGTTAGGTTTATTGGCTCAGAGCAATATATTTCAAATTCTCCTATACTTATAAATACGGTCAAAGAGCTATCCAATTATAAGCTTACTAAAGGAAATACCGATTATGTTTTAGTAAAAAGCGATTCAAAAAGCACCGAATGGTTATTACAATGCATTGAACCGCAAAAGCGTCTGCTAATCTGTGGGGCTGGTAATGACGTAATGCCATTAGTGGTTATGGCAAAATTGCAAGACTGGCATGTGACCGTGATAGACAGTCGTGCGCAATATGCGACGAGTATGCGTTTTCCACAGGCAGATGTTGTGCAATGCGTGTCTTTAGAAGATAGCAAAACTTTGCTTGAGCTTAGTGATAATGCTGCGGTAGCGCTAATGTCACATAGCTTAAGCCAAGACCGTGCGCGACTTAACGTACTATTAGAGCATGCAGACCATTATCAATACCTTGGACAACTAGGGCCACGCTATCGTACTGAGCGTTTAATTAATGAGGTTAGCAATAGTAAGTCTAATCCTGATTGTTTAACAGCAGGTATTAAAAAGTTGCACTATCCTATTGGTTTAAAATTAGGCGGTGATGGTCCAGAAGCTTTAGCATTAAGTATTATGGCGCAAGTAAGCGCGGTGATGAAGGAGCAAGTACAGCCAGTACCTTCTATTAATAATAAATCCAATTTGCAATTATTAGCTAAAGAAAATTTTACTCACCATTATACAAATGACTATGCTCATGACTAACACTCATGCGGTTATTATCTTAGCCAGTGGACTTAGTCAGCGTTTAGGACACTCCAAGCAGCTGCTTAGTAAAGACAATAAGCCCTTAATTCATTATATGCTTAAATTGGGTTTAGACACGCAACCACAAACTGTCGTTGTCGTTATTCCTGAACATAATCAAGCGATTGCGGATGCAGTAAGTCAGTTGGTTGCTGCGAATTCGAACGTGACTATTGTATGTAATCAAACCCCTGAGATGGGTATGGCGCATAGTTTATCTTTAGCTATTGACGCTTTAAATAGTTCTAATATTGATTCGTCTGTTAAACGAGTGGTAATTATGGGTATTGACCAGTTTCTTTTAGACGAGCGTCATTTAAATGAGTTATTGATAGAGCAGCATTTCGTTGTTGCTAGCCGCTATGCGCAATTAAATAGAGATTTTACTATTGATAATTCCAAACTGAATATCGTCGGTTTGCCTATCACTATTGACTACGAATTATTAAAACAATGGCAGTCAGCGCTCACAGGTGATAAAGGGTTACGGCATTTAATCAGAGGATTAAAAACTGAGCAAATCAGTACTGTTATTAACCAGCAACTCAGTTATGATATTGATACACCTGAACAGCTCACCTATGCCAAACAGCAGCAGTGGTTGGATAGTTAGTCTAAGTTAAACAAAGTATCAAGCTATAAGAAAAATATATCCATAACGAGAGTTTAAATTTATGATTACGATGGAAGCGCTACAGTTAGCAATTAGAGAACGGATTAATACTTATAATGAAAGTGATGCGCCGCTCGTGAGTCGAGAACTGAGCACTATCTCATTGTTAAACAGTCTCAATCAGATATTAGGGGTAGATGTTACTTCACCTTTTAATGTGCCTAGACAAAATATCTCGGCGATGGATGGTTATAGTATTGCTACAGGTAGTAAGCTTGATAAAGATAGCATTATCGAAATAGTAGGGGAGTCGCAAGCAGGTAATCCTTATGATCAAGAATTAGCAAAAAATCTGCAAGCAGGGCAAGGGGTGCGTATCTTTACGGGCTCAGTTGTGCCTAGTAGCTGTGATACCGTTATCATGCAAGAAAATACTAATTTCGCCGAAATACGTGACAGCATTGATAAGTCTCAGCCTTATAACATCCTCTTAACCCAAGCCGCTAGACCTGACGCTAATATTCGTCGTCAAGGTGAAGAGATTGAGTTAGGAGAAATCGTACTGCAAAAAGGCAAACGCCTTAATCCTACTGATATTAGCTTATTGGCGAATTTAGGCGTTGATAAGATCAGCGTATTTAAGCCGCTGATAGTAGGTATATTGGCGACGGGCGATGAGTTAGTCGCGCTGGGTGATAAGCTTGAGCATTTGGCACAGATTTATAACTCTAATACCCCAACTCTCAAGACTTTGCTAGCCAATCTACCTATTACTATTCAAGATTATGGCATTATTGCCGATAATTTAGAGGACACAATTTCAGCGGTAACTAAGGCTATGCAGGAGTGCGATGTGCTTATCTCAACTGCTGGCGTATCTGTTGGGGATTATGACTTTTTAACGACCGTTATTGAGCAATTAGGACACATTAATCACTATAAAGTAGCGATGAAACCAGGCAAGCCATTTGTCTTTGGTGAGTTGTTCAATAAGGAAAATAATGATATTAATAAACCCGTATTATATTTTGGTCTACCAGGTAACCCCTTATCAACAGTGGTTGGCACGTTACAATTTGTGATACCTGCTTTATGGCAGATGTCAGGGGCTAATACGGCAGAGCAGCCTATAACGCTAAACCTAAAAGCAACGTTAACTAATGAGGTCAAAAAGTCCGTAGGCCGTAAAGACTTTCAGCGCGGATTGTTAACGCAAACGGAAAATGGTTCTCAGGTTGAGTGTTTCTCCAATCAGGCTTCGCATAGAATAAAACAGCTGAGCCGCGCTAATTGTTTCATAGTTTTAGATCAAAACAATGGCGATCTAGCAGCAGGTAGCGTTGTCAATGTCCAACCATTTCCTTGGCTGTATAGTTAGCAAATCTAGGGTTAGGGCGTGCTATAGTTTGTTATACTCAGTATGCATTAGGTGATAAATAGCCTATACTTTTAAAATAGCAAAATATTAATAAACAAAGTATGACAGGAAGTAACGAATAGCTGAAGACAATGATGTAATATCAGCTAAAAGATAGTGGCGGTAACCCTATATGATTTATCATAACTCAATAGCAGCAGGTGTTCAGCTGCATTCTCTAACGACCACACCAGATCGTAGCGATCCTACCCTAAGCGCATTAAGCTCAACCGCACCTACGATGTCATCTACGGACTATGTGCAGCCGCTTACCGATGGCTTTGCTCGGCAATTGACTTATCTACGCCTCTCTATCACAGACTTTTGCAATTTCCGCTGCGAGTATTGTCTACCTAATGGCTATCAAGGCAAGCGCCCTGATGACGAATTAAGCGTGCCTGAGATTGCCACTTTGATTAAAGGTTTTGCAAAAGTTGGCACCGAAAAAGTGCGCATTACAGGTGGCGAGCCGTCTATTCGCCGCGATGTAGTCGATATTATTGATACGATTAAAAGCACGAATGGCATCAAGACCGTAGCAATGACCAGTAACGGCTATAAGCTGGGCAAGCATTTGGCAGGCTGGCAAGCTGCTGGACTCAATCAGCTCAATATCAGTATGGATAGCTTCGATGCTGATATCTTTCATAAAATGACGGGCTTTAATACTTTGCCTGCGCTTATCACTGATATGGATAAGCTATTAGAAACTACCGATATTAAATTGAAAATAAACAGTATCTTAATGGCAGAAACCGCCTTTGAGAATTTAGTGACAGCGATGGAGTACGTCAGACAGCGCCCAGTGACGTATCGTTTTATCGAGTTTATGCAGACCAGCGATAATAGCGATTTGTTCTTCGCTCAGCATGCACAATCTGAGCTGATTACTGATTATTTACTTGAGCACGATTGGCAGCCCCATACGCGAGGTCATGCTGATGGCCCTGCGATTGAGTACAGCCATCCCGATTATCTAGGGCGCATCGGCATGATTGCGCCTTATGCGGCGCATTTTTGTGACAACTGTAATCGCTTGCGGGTGAGTAGCCAAGGCAGAGTTCATCTCTGCCTATTCGATGAGGGCAACTACGATATTCGTCCATTTCTACAAAATAATGATGTACTAGGTCTAGTCAATACGCTACACAGCTTTATGCCAATTAAACCTGAACACCATCATTTGCACGAGTCCAACAGTGGCATTATGCACAACTTATCGATTATCGGTGGTTAGTAAACGCTTCATTTTGAATTACAACTAGTTATAAATTATAGAGAATTATTAGGAAAAATTATGTCTAAGCCTGCTGCCCAATTTACTCCGCTTAATATTGCAATTTTAACAGTTTCTGATAGTCGTACTTTGGAGCAAGATACTTCAGGGCAATATTTAGTGGATAGCTTAACTGAAGCGGGTCATAACTTAGCTGATCGTCAGCTCATTACGGATGATATTTATCAGATTCGCGCGGTTATTAGTGGCTGGATTGCTAATCCTGACGTCCATGCGGTTATTACCACGGGCGGCACGGGCTTCTTTATTCGCGACAGTATGCCTGAGGCGGTTAGCGTATTATTTGATAAGTCTATCGATGGCTTTGGTGAGATGTTCCGTTTGATCTCAAAAGATGATATCGGTATGTCAACGGTTCAGTCGCGGGCGATCGCTGGCATAGCGAATAGCACAGGTATTTTTTGCTTACCAGGCTCGACAGGCGCGTGTCGCACGGGTTGGGGGCAGATACTTAAAGGGCAGTTTGATAGCCGTACTCGGCCCTGTAATTTTGTGGCGCATTTTATGAGAGCTAACCCTAGCCATAATTAATACCAAGTTCAAAAAACACGATTAACGGTGTCAAACTCTTTTAGCCTACAGTGAGTAGTAATTATGCTCGTTTTCCTTGTTATTCGAGTTTTCATGAAAGGTATAATCGGTGAGCAATAATTTAGATAGTTCAGACAGCTTAAATAAATTGGCAGGCGTAGTCATTTTAGCGGGTGGGGCGTCTCAGCGTATGGGGTCGCCGAAAGCTTTACTAACTTTGCCTACCGATGAGCGATTGCTCGATTACCACGTGCGCCAAGCGGCTCAGCTTAACGTGCCGATTATGATTGCGGATAATGGTCGTGAGTTTGCAGTCGATGTTAAGTTATTAGCAAGTAATCCAGAGTTGTCGATTACTCACATTGATGATTATCAATCTATATCTATTGTAGATAGCGATAAAGCTGAGGCGACGCAAGGGCCACTTGTCGCGATTGAATCTGCGTTACAAAGTTTAAATAATGCATGCGATGTTAATCTAGAGCATAAGCAGTCATGGTTACTGGTGATTAGTTGCGACAGTTTAATCAACGCGCATGAGCTATGGCAGCAACTTAACCCTGACATTGCTTTAAATATTGATAATAGTAAGTCAGTACTTTGCCTAACTGATGACTCGCATTTATATCCGCTATTAGCACTTTATCGCTTAAGTATTGAGCCTGCTCTGCGTGCTTATATCGATAGTGGTGAGCGCAGGGTAATGAGTTTTATTAAGCCCATTGCTCAAACGGTTCCAGTGTTAGACAAACAACAGTTATTGACCAATTTTAATACGCCTACAGACTTTAAGCGTGCCTGTAGCGCTTTATACGATTTATAAATTTTATCGCTAATAAGAAAGTGAGAGCTCTTTTTGAAACATAATAATGAAACCAGCTTAGCTGATTCCAAGCTACCGCATAAGCTATCGCATTTAGACAGCGATGGCGATATTCATATGGTCGATGTCAGTAGTAAGACCGCCAGCACTCGTGAGGCTAATGCGCAAGGGCAAGTCAGCTTTCCCAGTGGTATTTATCAGCAGATTAAAGCCGCTGATGGTATGACGAAAAAGGGCAGTATCACTCAAACTGCTCATATCGCTGGGATTATGGCAGCCAAGCGTACTCATGATTTGATCCCGCTTTGTCATCCACTGCCGTTAGATAAGATTGGTTTAAGCTTTGACTATGATGATAATTTGCACGCTATTACGGTCAATGCCAGTGTTAAAGTGACTCATAAAACGGGCGTCGAAATGGAAGCGCTAACCGCAGTAAGCGTCGCTTGTTTGACTATCTATGATATGACTAAAGCGATCTCTCACGATATTACCATAGATAATATCCGCCTGATTACTAAGACGGGTGGTAAGTCTGATTATCAGCATGGTTAAGATTTATAAAGTATCTGGTTTAAAGGTTGTACAGAAGGGAAAATAAAATGAGCGTTATAGAAAAAGACCAAACAGCAGATAGTACCAAAACGATTAACGTCCTCTACTTTGCCAGCTTAGCAGATGAAGCCAACTGTCATGAGGAAAAATTCACTGTGCAGCAGTCAACATCGTTAACTGAGCTATACGCGCAACTAAATCAAAAATATAATTTTAGTCGTGAGCAGTCGGAGCTAAAAGTCGCGGTAAATGACTATTTTGCTAAGTGGTCAGATAGTATCAATGATGGCGACAGCGTGGTTTTTATTACGCCAGTAGCAGGTGGTTAAATGACAGATTCTATAAAAGACGATAAGCAAAATGTTCATAGTCAGTCAATGACTACTAAGCGGAGCGTTGATGATATCTATGCACTAGCTGAACGCGATGGTTTTGCGCTATTAGATATCGCCATTGATGAAGATAGACTCAAAGCCATGCTAGACAGTGATAGCTGCGGCGCGTTTGTGAGCTTTGAGGGTCGAGTACGTAACCATAATAATGCGACGAGCGTTGAGCGCCTCACTTACTATGGCTATGAAGACTTAGCGATCAATCAGGGTCGACTGATAATAGAAGAAGCCAAGCGTAAGTTTGAGATTACTCATGCTATTGCTCTTCATCGTATTGGTGAGCTTGCGATTGGCGATATAGCGGTATGGATTGGCGTGGTATCAGCCCATCGATATCCAGCCTTTGATGCCTGTCGCTGGATACTTGATACGATCAAGGCGGATATACCTGTATGGAAGCAAGAGTATTACGACAATGAGCCTTCGAAATGGCTGAGTAACAATGGCTGAGTAACAACGGTTAATGATTGAGTTATAACTCGTGAGTTGCCACCCACGCTACAGGTTTACTATCATTACTTATATTTAACTTGATGAATAATCTGAAACAGCTTAGCAAGAATAGCTGTAGGGTGCGCCCAGCGCACCGATTGTTATAGCTAAATTTTGAACTTTAAATAAATATAGAGATAGATTATCACGGCTAAGCATGAATAGTTTTGAGACTATTTTTGCTTAGTCGTTTTAGCATTGATTTTCAAAAAGTGCGGTCTTTGAGAAAAAAATTATAAAAATAACCAATGATAATAAAATTTAGGAGCAAGGCTTTGAGTATTAAAATAGCATCAATCTTTGCTGCATCTACTTGCTTAGTCTTTACGTTAGCATCGTGTAGCACCCAAGATACTTCTAAAGATGAAGCTGCTGCTAATGAAATGACCAGCCAACCTGAGAAAATACGCATCGCTGCTGCTGCGAATCTATCTGATGTATTGCCTAAAATAGTAGAAGCTTATAACGCTGAGAATAATTTAGTGGAGCAAGATATTGAGCTGACCTTTGCTTCATCTGGTAAGCTATACGCGCAGATGATCGCAGGTGCGCCTTATGATATTTTTCTGTCGGCGAATCAAGATTTCCCCGCTAGATGGGTCAATGAGAGAGCTACCAAAGCGCCAAAAAATAAGCCTTTTACTTATACGCAAGGGCAGCTGGCTTTTTACACCACTACTAATAATGTTCATAAGTCTGTTGACACTCTAAATGAGACTACACTCACCGCGTTATTAGCAGAGCAGTCAGAGGCGAAGATAACGATTGCCAACCCCGATCTTGCGCCTTATGGTGCTTCTGCAAGAGCCTATCTACAAATGCAAAATATTTATGACTTGCTAAACACTCAAAAGCGAATTATCCAAGCGGAAAACATCGGTCAAGCTTTTCAATACGCTAATACAGGCAGCGTCGATTATGGCTTTGTCGCGCAGTCTCAAGTTACAGCTATTAAAGCCACGCCCGAGCAATTTTATACCCTACCAGTAGAGTCTTATCCTGCTATTTTGCAAGATGGTATCGTACTTAGTGATGCGGCACTGGCAACTGACTTTACCCGTTATTTATTATCACCTGCTGGACAACAGTACTTTGCGGATGCAGGATATTTGGCAGTTAAGTAAAGGCTAGCTTTTAAGATATAATCATCTTGAAGTTAAATAGAACCTAAAATGTCGCTAGGATAATTTTTTGATTGGTTGTCTGTAAGTGGGATAGAAACTGTGCAAAATCTATACTAGAAGCGCCATATCTTTGCATAAATATATTACCTTATATACCGTATTGGTTTTATAGCGCCAAAATCCAGTATGATAAAGTAGCCCTGAATAATTAGTAGTGACCCTATGATAGATCAAACTCTTATCTCAGCGATGTTGACGCCATTTTGGGTCAGTCTTAAGCTTGCTGGCGTCACCACTTTGTTGCTATTATTATTCGCCACGCCGTTAGCTTATTGGCTAGCCAAGCCGAGCCGAGGATGGCTAGTAGGACGCCTTAAGATTATATTGATGGGCATTATCGCAATGCCTTTAGTGTTACCGCCAACGGTTATCGGTTTTTATTTATTGCTATTATTAAGTCCAAATTTCGGTATGGGCAAATGGCTAAGCGAGCATAATATTAGCGCGCTAGTCTTTACCTTTGAGGGTTTGGTGGTCGGCTCTATTATTTATTCCCTACCGTTTTATATTCAGCCAGTCTATGCGCAGTTCTTACGTATTCCCAAAAGCGTGATGGAGGTTGCCAGCCTATTAGAACCCAATCGTTTACGTCGCTTTATGACTATAGCGCTACCACAAGCTCGCGTTGGTATTGTGCTTGGCAGCTTGATTAGCTTTGCCCATACTATTGGCGAGTTTGGCGTGGTACTGATGATCGGTGGCAGTATCGCTGGCGAGACCAAAGTGGTATCCATCGCTATCTATGAGCAAGTAGAAGCGCTCAATTATGAAGCTGCGCATACGATGTCCCTGATTTTAATTATCATGGGCATGGTTATGGTGAGTTTGATCGCCAGTAGCGTTAACAAGCTCAATCAGCGCTCTTAAAGCGTTTAAGTAAGGATAAGGATAATGGATTTCGTTGCCATTGATGTCGAGACCGCTAATAATAATGTTGGCTCTATCTGCCAGATAGGGCTAGCTAAATATGCTAATGGCAAGCTTATCGATAGTTACTGCACGCTTGTTAATCCACAAGCTGACTTTGACGCGCTTAATATCGGTATCCATGGCATCACTGCTGAGCAAGTAGCGGATGCGCCCTTTATTATTGAAGTATTCGATGAGATATTGGCCTTCGTGGCTGACACTATAGTAGTGAGCTATACCTTGTTTGATCAACGGGCGCTAAAAGAATGTCTTACTCGTTATCATTTGCCGAATCCTAATTGGCCTTGGGTCGATGCTACAGTACTGGTGCGTCGAACATTTAGCCAGTTTGCCTATAAAGGCTATAATCTGGCTAATGTCTGTAATCTACTCAACTATCAGTTCGAGCATCATGATGCGCTAGCGGATGCTAAAGCTTGCGGGCATGTCGTCATCACTATTTTGCGTGAGAATAGCTACTCTATAAAAGACTATGTCAATGTTAGTCAATCTAAACGTAGCTATAACAGGCGCGGACGCTCTAGAGCGAATATCAAGCAAAGTTCAGCCAATACTGCTAGTCAAGTTAACTATGTCAATAACAGCTATCCTACAGTCAATGCGATGCAAGGCAATACCTCTGGACGCTATGCAGGTCTTAATATTTGTTTTACAGGCAGCTTAGGTATCAGTCGCGAGGAAATCATAGAGTTGGCTGCCAAACAAGGCTTTACGGTAAAAGCAGGCGCTTCTAAAAAGCTTAATTATCTAGTGGTCGGTAGCCAAGATGAATCGTCCAATGATTCAGTAGAGCTAAAGGATAGTGAGAAAAGTAGTAAACAGCGCAAAGTAGAGGCGCTAATTAATGAGGGTATCGAAATTCAAATCCTTGCAGAGCGAGAATTTCTACAGTTAATTGAGAAGGATTGATATGGATTGGGTCAGTATCTTTATTCATGACACCACATGGGCGTTTGCTCTTGAGATATTTATCCGTGTAGTTGTCATGTTTAGCATGATTATTATATTTCTGCGTTTTACGGGCAAACGCGGTGTCCGTCAACTCTCCATCTTTGAATTGACCATCATTTTATCGCTTGGCTCTATTGCAGGCGATCCGATGTTTACCGAAGACTTACCGATTATTCAAGCGGTTATTATCATGAGCACGGTGATTGCACTTTATCGATTGTGCACTTGGATCATGATGAAGTATCAGCCCTTTGAAGATCTATTAGAGGGCAGATCAATATATATCGTCGAGGACGGGCAGCTGGTACTCGATAAAATCAAAAAAGGTAAAATGTCGCACGATGAGTTCTTTGCAGAGATGCGCCAGCAAGGGGTAGAGCATTTAGGACAAGTGCGTACAGGATTGCTAGAGACCGATGGCAAGCTAAGCATTTTGCTTTATACCGATGAGCAAGTGCGCTACGGTCTACCGCTATTTCCTAAGCGGTATCAGCCAGTCGAGCAAGTAGAGCCAACCGTTTGTTATGCCTGTATGGATTGTGGTTACGTGACTCATTTATCAGAGGCCGACTACCTGTGCCCACGCTGTGAGGATAACGGTAGAGACTGGGCGCTAGCGATGAATGTTACGGTAGTGAATTAATTTTTTTATTTAAATAAGATAGCCAAAGCGACTATGATCATAATTTACGGTATCAAAGAGCAACTAAATCCTATCAAACGCCAGTTATCTAAGGTGATTCATGGTTGTATGCAGTCTATATTAGGTCTGCCTGAAGATAAGCGCGCGCAGCGTTTTATACCCTTAGATACTGAGGACTTCTATTATCCTGCCGATAGAAGCGCGGCCTATACTGTGATTGAGATAAATATGATGGAGGGGCGCACTATTGAGACCAAAAAGGCATTGATTAAAGCGCTCTTTGCACAAATCGAAGCGCAGCTGAATATTGCGTCGATAGATATTGAAATTACTATAAAAGAGCAGCCTGCGCACTGTTGGGGTTTTCGAGGTATGACGGGCGATGAAGTCCAAGATTTAAAGTATAAAGTGAATGTGTAAGTTAAATTTGATTGAGTGATTATGAAAATACATACAATACAAACCCCACGCCTTTATCTGCGTCAATGGCAGGCCAGCGACTTTGCGATATTCGCTCAGATTAATGCCGATCCTGAGGTGATGCGCTATTTTCCTAAAGTATTATCACCTAAATTAAGCGATACGATCGCGAATAAATGCCAACAGCTCATAAAAGATAAAGGTTGGGGCTTTTGGGCAGTAAGTCTTAAAGAGTGCGCAAGCGAAGCTGACCGCTTTATAGGTTTTGTTGGTCTTAATCACACTCACGCTGACCTACCATTCGCACCTAGTGTTGAGATTGCTTGGCGATTGCATAAAGACTATTGGGGTCAAGGCTATGCTACTGAGGCGGCGCAAGCCGCATTACAGTTCGCTTTTGAGACGCTACAACTAAACGAAGTCGTAGCTTTTACCTCAGTGATTAATGAGCCCTCACAAAAGGTTATGCAGCGCCTAGGTATGATAGATACGCAAGATAACTTTTGTCATCCAATGCTCAAACCTAATCACAGGCTCGCTGAGCATGTGTTATATAAGATAACGCGGGAGCAGTGGCAGTTTGCTTAAGTAGCTAATCAAGGATGCTCAATCTTGATACTTATACCACTACTTATGCCGCTTAAGCTCTAGCTATTCTAATTAGTTGTCATGCCGAAAAATAACTTTCTTAACATAAACTATTGACTTTTCTGAGCAGCAAGGTAGATTAAATACCATAAATTAAGTGTTTAGCCGTTTTTGCGTAAAACTGTGCATGTTAGACACTATTGGTGTAATATTGTTGACGGCTCCTATTCTAGCAGACCCTAATATCTAACTGAACCTGACCTATCGGTTGTTTAGAATATTAGTATTCAATCCCGCCAGTTTTTATATGCCTATTATATTGCATCACTAAAAAAATGATTCTGCCTCAATACTATTAGGGTCTGTTGAACATTCAAAAAATAGTCTCTGTCAGTGCCACGGTCGAATGATCAAACAGACCCTAGATATTGTGATGGTCCGTTGCGCGGACGTATGCGAATAAAATCCCACGCTCTTTTAATCCCACGTTTTATGGTTAAGGAAAATATATGAGTATAAGTCAAGCCATCGAAAAGCTCGAAGCCCACTATTCCCATCAGTATGAATTTATTCAAGCGGTAAAAGAAGTTGCCCTTACTATCCAACCCTTATACGACGCTCATCCTGAATACGAAGAGTTCAAAGTATTTGAGCGTTTGGTTGAACCTGATCGTATTTTTAACTTCCGTATTAACTGGGAAAATGATAAAGGCGAAGTACAGGTTAACCGTGGCTGGCGCGTACAGTTTTGTAATGCATTAGGGCCTTATAAAGGCGGTCTGAGATTTCACCCCACTGTCAACCAATCGGTCTTAAAATTCTTAGGCTTTGAGCAAATCTTCAAAAACGCTTTAACGGGTTTGCCAATTGGTGGCGGTAAAGGTGGCTCTGATTTTGACCCTAAAGGTAAGTCAGATTCTGAGGTTCGCCGCTTTTGTTACGCCTTTATGCGTGAACTCTATCATTACATCAATAAAGACATGGATGTACCCGCAGGCGATATCGGGGTTGGCGGTCGCGAAGTTAGCTATATGTTTGCCATGTATAAGAATCTAACTCGCGAGTCTACTGGTGTTATCACAGGCAAAGGCGTTGGGTTTGGTGGTAGCTTGATGCGTACCGAAGCCACAGGTTACGGCGCGGTTTACTTTTTAGAGAACATGCTAAAAGCGCAAGACGAAGCTATTGAAGGCAAAACCGTGCTAGTCTCAGGCGCTGGTAATGTCTCACTACATGCTGCTGAAAAGTGCATTGCATTAGGTGCTAAAGTAATTACCGTATCTGACTCGCAAGGTACTTTGCATGATGAAAATGGCTTTGATCAACCGAAGCTTGACTGGCTAAAAACACAAAAAGCTGCGAATAAGCCCTTGGCCGATTATGTGACTAAGTTTGGCAGCGGTGAATGGCTAGCGGGTCAAAAGCCTTGGCAGTTCAAAGCGGATATCGCTATTCCTTCAGCGACTCAGAACGAAGTGAACGAAGATGAAGCTAAGCAGTTAGTCGATAACGGCGTCAAATATATCGTTGAAGGGGCTAATATGCCTTTAACTGCTGACGCTGTCGATTATGTGCGTGATCATCGCGTACATTATGCGCCAGGTAAGGCGGCTAATGCAGGCGGCGTTGCCGTATCAGCGCTTGAGATGTCACAGAACTCAGTGCGTCAATATAAGACTTTTGAGCAAGTAGACGAGCGTCTAAAAGTCATTATGAAAGATATTCATGATAGTGCCGCGGGTGCTTCAGAGCAGTATGGTCAAACAGATAATGGCTATATCGATTATATGGCTGGGGCTAATATGGTGGGCTTTAAGCGCGTCGCTGACGCTCTAGTGGCGTTTGGTATCCTAAACTAATCGCTTTATTTGAAAGCTAAGTCACTAAAACCGCGTTTATCATTATTGATAAGCGCGGTTTTTTTGTGTCAAAAAATGACTGTATTAAGGCTAAGTTTTTTTTCATGGATTTTTTTATAAAAATTTAGGACGTGCTATTATTTAAAGCAATTAACGTTATAAGAAATAATTAAGGAGGTTTTATGCGTATCACTGCTAATTTCGATTCAGGTAATATTGACGTTATCAGTTTGAATGATAAAAAGAGTATTGAATTGGCTATTCGTCCCGATGTTGGTGGCGAGTTTTTTCAGTGGTTTAACTTTCGACTGACAGGTCAAGTTGGTGAGCAATGCGTGCTTAATATTGTTAATGCAGGGGAGGCAGCGTACGCCAAAGGGTGGGACGATTACCAAGCGGTTGCGTCATTCGATCGTCAGCATTGGTTTCGACTGCCAACCTCTTATAAAAATGGCATATTAACCATAGTGGCGAATATGGAATGTGAGACTATTCAAATTGCTTATTTTGCTCCTTACAGCTATGAGCGCCATCAAGATCTGTTGGCAGCAGTACAAACGCATCCTTTAGTGAGCTTAGAGCATTTAGGTGAAACCCTTGATAAGCGCGATTTAACTTTGGTCAAAATTGGCGATGGTGATGTCAGTAAACGCAACATTTGGATCACAGCGCGTCAGCACCCAGGGGAGACGATGGCTGAATGGTTAGTCGAGGGTTTGATGCATAGCTTGCTCGATAGTGATAACGCCACTGGCAAGCTACTACTAGAGAAAGCTAACTTTTATATCGTACCTAATATGAACCCTGACGGTAGTGTGCGCGGTCACTTGCGGACTAACGCGGCTGGCACTAATCTTAATCGTGAATGGTCAAATCCAAGCTTAGAAAAAAGCCCCGAGGTGTTCCACGTAATTGATAAAATGCAGAAAACTGGGGTAGACTTGTTTTATGATGTGCATGGTGATGAAACACTACCTTTCGTCTTCCTTGCTGGCTCTGAAGGTACACCAAGTTATAACGACCGCCTCGAACATCTACGTAATAGGTTCTCAGAAGTATTAAAGTTAGCCAGTGCCGATTTTCAGTCTGAGGTTGGTTATAAGGTTAATGCGCAAGGCAAAGCAAATATGACTCTCGCCACCAACTGGGTTGCCGAACGTTTTGATTGCCTCGCCAATACTCTAGAAATGCCTTTTAAAGATAATGATAACTTGCCCGATTTGGAAATGGGTTGGTCACCAGAGCACTGTATTCAGTTAGGTGAGGCATCGTTAATTGCTATGTTAGCAGTTGTTGATGACTTGCGTTAGTTATTCGTTTAGCGTTCATTTCACGTTATAAGAGTTCATAGCGGTTTATAGAAATGTTATCTGCGCCATTGACCCTTAATCATAGTACCAATAATAGGGTTTAAGCCGATCAGGTAGCTCAAGTCGGCAGGGCGAGTGATATCCCACAATGCCAAATCAGCATCACAGCCGACTTCTATACGGCCTTTATTGGATAACGCCAGTGCTTTTGCAGCGTGAGTAGTCGTGCCAGCAAGTACCTCTTCTGGCGTCATAAAAAATAGCGTACTACCCATATTCATTGCTAACAATAATGAGGTGAGTGGTGAGGTACCCGGATTACAGTCGGTAGAAATTGCCATAGCTACTTTATGCTTACGTAAGCTATCAATGGGTGGCAGCTTGGTATCACGCAAAGTATAAAACGCCCCTGGCAATAGTACCGCTACGGTGTCGCTGGCGGCCATTTTTTCGATATCGACTTCTGCTAAGTGCTCCAAGTGATCGCTTGATAGTCCTTGATATTCAGCGACTAAAGCACTGCCACCTATATCAGATAATTGCTCAGAGTGCAGCTTGACAGGTAAATCTAATGAGCGTGCAACCTCAAACACACGCTTAATCTGCTCAGTACTGAAAGCAATATTTTCACAGAAACCATCTACTGCATCGACCAAACCTTCACTATGTAAAATCGGCAGCCATTGGCAAACTTGCTCAATATAGTTATCCATCCGACCTTTATACTCAGGCGGCAGGGCATGCGCAGCTAGGTAAGTCTTACGTACTTCGATGTTATACTTTTCGCCGAGCTGGCGCGCAACCGTTAGCATTTTGCGCTCAGTATCCAAATCTAAGCCATAACCAGATTTAATTTCGACACTGGTTATGCCTTCTTCAAGTAGTGCCAAAAGTCGCTTTTCACTTTGCGCAAATAGCTCATCGATACTAGCTTCGCGGGTGGCGCTAACGGTCGAGACAATACCGCCGCCTTGTGCTGCGATATCTTGATAACTGGCACCATGCAAACGCGCTTCAAACTCATTACTGCGATTACCAGCATAAACCAGATGCGTATGACAATCGATGAGTCCGGGCGTTACCCAGTTGCCATCGACATCTTTGATTTGATCGTTTTTATAATGAGCAAGGTGTGTTTTTATTTCATCATGAGTGCCAATCCATGCAATTTTGCCATCTTGAATACCAATAGCCGCATTTTCTAGCTGTCCATAAGGTGTACTTTTAGTTTGATTATTGCTTTGGTTGTCGTTTTGATTGTCGCTATAGATATCAAAGCCGTATTGTTTGGAGAATGTGGCGAGATTAGCATTGATAATCACGTTATCAAACGAGGTCATCGTGGCGCTATCGATAGGGGTCTGTACGGTAGAGGTAGTCATAATAGGCTCCTGCTAGGCGCTGGGTATTTGTAAACCAGCTATAAGGTGAATAAATGCTGCTCAATGATGGTTGCCAATAGTCGAGCGGCGACTTTGCAGCTGCGTTGGTCAGTATCATAAGTGGGGTTGATTTCAGCAATGTCGGCCATTTTTACTTTGCCTGATGCCATGATAATCTTGACCGCACGCTCAACGAAACTAAGTGCAATGCCATACGCTGCTGGCGCACTGACACCAGGCACCACGCTTGAGGGCAAGCAATCCATATCAATAGTTAAGTAGACCACATCAACTTGGTCGATAAAGGTCTCAATTCGATCTGCAATTTTTTTCCATTTTTTATTGGTGCAGTCTTCATCACTAATAATATGTACGCCTAACTGCTCAGCGCGGTCGAAGAGAGCAGCAGTGTTGGAAAACCGACTAACGCCGATACAGCAATAATGAAACGCTTGCTCATGATCAGTAAGATGTTCTGCGATTTGACGAAATGGTGTACCAGACGTTGCGACATCAGACTGACGAATATCAAGATGCGCATCAAAGTTAATAATGCCAATGCTAGGTGTAGATTTGCTAGGTGTAGATGTTTTATGGGTTGTGGCGTCTATCTGCTGTAACGCTTGCCACAGTCCCAAAAAACTACCAAAGGCAATCGCATGACCACCGCCTAAACCGATAGGCAGACCGCCTCGCTTAATAATATCACTGACGACATCCGCGTAGGTTTGCTGGGCTTGCTCAAGAACTTGTGCGGCAAAACTATCGCTATCGTGACAATGAATATCACCTGCATCACCAAGCAAGGTTGGCATCTCACTATCAAAGCGCTGTTGCAGCTCAGCGATAATGGGCAATGCCGCAAATGCGCTACGAATCAAAGGCGGCGCTGCTCTGGCACCCACGCGTCCTTGATTGCGACGCACACCTTGATCACAGGCGAAACCAACCAGCCCAATGCGCTGCCCTCTATTATCAAGAGTAGCAAACGCATAAGGCTGCGCTAGTTGATACCAATAGCGGGCACGAGCAGTCTCAAACGGCTCTGCGCGTCCTGTCCATCGGGTCATATGAGCATAGCTGTGGTTTACGGAAGTCGTTATCATCGTTTATCTCTCTACTCTTCATCAACGAGCTATTTAGACTCATACCAATCGCTGCGCAATGACTGCCAGTGCTCAGTAAGGATGCCATTTAATACCAGCTGTTTGGCGGCTTCAATATCAGGAGCTAGGTAGCGATCTTTATCATAAAAAGTCACTTGTTCACGCAACTTTTGATGCGCTGTCGTCAATGGTTCTGAGGTATCTAGTCCGCGATGGAAGTCGATACCTTGACCTGCGGCCAATAGCTCAATACCGATAATAGTCGCAGTATTTTGTGCCATCTCATATAGGCGTCGCGCGCAATAAGTGGCCATCGACACATGGTCTTCTTGATTGGCAGAGGTTGGAATGCTATCGACACTACCTGGATGAGCAATAGATTTATTTTCTGAGGCTAGCGCAGCAGCAGTGACATGGGCAATCATAAAGCCTGAGTTCACCCCAGCATTATCAACCAAGAATGGCGGTAAGCCACCCGACAAGGTTGCATCAATCAATAAAGCCACACGGCGCTCAGACATAGAACCAATTTCGGCTATTGCCAATGCTAAAATATCAGCAGCAAAAGCCACTGGCTCAGCATGGAAATTACCGCCTGAGATAGCCACTGGGCCATCATCATTGTTAAAGATAAGTGGGTTATCGGTCACCGCATTAGATTCAATTAATAAAGTCTTGCCTGCTTGGTTAATAATATCAAGGCAAGCGCCCATGACTTGTGGCTGGCAGCGTAAGCAATAAGGGTCTTGTACTCTATCGTCTTGCTCACCATCATGGGAGGCGCGAATAGCACTGCCTTTAATCAGCTGACGATGCGCTTTGGCTATTTCAATTTGACCATGGTGACCACGCACTTCATGAATACGTGCGTCAAATGGGGCATCCGAGCCTTTGGCTGCATCAATAGACATTGAGCCGACGATGGTGGCTGTCTCAAGCAAGTCACGCGCTAAGAAATAGCCACGTAATGCCAGTGCCGTTGAGACCTGTGTACCATTGATAAGGGCAAGACCTTCTTTGGCTGCAAGGGTAATTGGCTCAAGACCATGCTGCGCTAACGCATCAGCAGCGGGTACTTTTTTGCCACCAACATAGACATCGCCTTCGCCCATCATGGCCAGCGTCATATGCGATAAAGGTGCTAAGTCACCAGAGGCGCCAACGGAGCCTTTTGCGGGAATGTTTGGCGTAATTTGATTGTTGATTAAGCCAAGTAGGCTATCGACCACAGCGCGGCGGACGCCAGAGACGCCTTGCGCGAGGCTTGCGACTTTCATCACCATAATTAGCCTGACCACGTTGTCTGGTAGCGTCTCGCCAGTACCCACCGAGTGAGAAACGATAAGGTTACGCTGCAGCAGCTCAAGTTGATCATCACTAATACGGGTTTTTGCTAACAGGCCAAAACCGGTATTGATACCATAAGCGCTCTTATCACGGCGGATAATCGTTTGTACATCTTCATGTGAGGCATCTATCGCTTCATAAGCACTGTCAGGTAACGTCAATATAACAGGTCGCTCATAAATATCGCGCAACATCTCAAAGCTTAATTGGCGTGGGTGTAGGGTTAGTTTTTTGATATCAGTCATGCGAGTTATCCTAATTTTATGAGCTATATTAATTGTATTTTTTGTTGTCTATACATTTTAGTTTATGCTTTGCTGTTTATAAACAGCTAAAAGCTATGTTGTCTAAATTCCTTTAACTAATCCCGCTTGTTTCAGTCGATCTAACCGAACCAGCCTAGATATATCGCTAAGTGTCCAAAAGGCGTAGCGATTAGAATGCTAAGCACCACTCGCTCAAACCAGATAATGACCATCTTAGGTACTGACAGCGGAATCTCGGTTGCCAATACACAAGGAATCATCGCTGAAAAGAACAGCACACTACTAATCGAAACTACGCCTGCTACATAGCGGGTTAAGACCTCAGCTTCCGTTAGCAATAGGGCAGGCAAGAACATCTCAGCCAATCCTGCTGACATGCCTTTGGCAGCAACTAATGGCTCAGGCATACCAGTTACCCAAGTGAATGGATACAAGAGCAAACCTAACGCATCAAAGACTGGCGTATATTTGGCTAGTAATAAACCCGTTAACCCTACCGCAATAATCGAGGGTACAATCGCAGCTGCCATCGTCAGGCCATCGCGAAAGTTTGACCACATAATTTGTTTGAGGTCAGTCGCACGGCGTGAAGTAGCCAATCCCAAATGATACGCTGCTGCTAAGCGATTGCCTTGTTGGTTGTCCAAATCTGGACGGCTGGCGCTATCATCAAAACCCCGGATAGGCGGAATACGTGCGGTAATGGCAGTGACAATAAAAGTAATAATCAGTGTCGACCAAAAAAACAGATTCCAAAACTCCATTAGACCAAGGGTCTTAGCAACGATGACCATAAAGGCCGCTGATACCGTAGAAAAACCAGTAGCAATAATGATGGCTTCACGAACCGAATATTGATTTTGCAAATAGACCCGGTTGGTAATGAGCAGCCCAATAGAGTAACTACCAACAAAGGACGCAACGGCATCAATCGCTGATGAGCCGGGCGTTTTCCAAATCGGCTTCATAATAGGCTGCATGAGCACCCCAAACATCTCCAGCAAGCCAAAACCGAGCAAAAAAGCGAGGATTAATGCACCAATAGGGACAATCATGCCGACTGGTAATGCCAGTTTTTCAAACAAAAACGGCAACATGTCCTTTTCCATGATGATAGCAGGCGCCATATCAGTGATATATATGATGGCGAGTACCAGCCCAATAATCTTAAAGGCGGTTAATATCATATTGGTGATATTTTTACGCCATGAACCATCGTAAATGGGCTTGCCAACGCCATAAATCATCAGTAGAAACAGTAAAAAGACCGCAAGGGTGTGCTGCTGAGTGACCAGATAAGTTGCCCCGTGATCAAATAAAATGGTGCTCTTTTCACCTATAGTGAAGGGCACAAAGAACATCACCAAGCCAATAGCACTAAATACGATTAGCTGTATCAGCGCGACAGGTTTGGACAGCAGCTTTTCAGGCGGCGGGCTAGCAGGTGCTGGACTGTCTAGAGGCGTTCTAGGCACGGAGCTGCCTGGGGGCAAAATATCACGTTCAGACATATTATCATCCTTGATAAAGTGTTGATGATGTCCCTATATCATTTGGGCATATAAGGACAAGGGCAAGCTATTTAATCATCGGTAGATTTAAGCCATATTCTTTGGCTGTTTTGATGGCCAGCTCATAGCCTGCATCCGCATGACGCATCACGCCTGAGCCACAATCATTGACTAGTACTCGCGCTAAACGTTTGGCTGCGCTATCTGTGCCATCAGCGACAATGACCATGCCAGAGTGCTGCGAGTAACCCATGCCCACGCCGCCGCCATGATGCAATGAGACCCAAGTCGCGCCGCCTGCGACATTGAGCATGCCGTTTAATAGTGCCCAGTCAGAGACAGCGTCTGTGCCATCTTTCATGCTTTCAGTTTCGCGATTAGGGCTGGCAACAGAGCCTGTATCTAAATGGTCACGGCCGATAACGATTGGGCCTTTGAGTTCGCCATTTTTGACCATCTCGTTAAAGGCGAGTCCTGCTTTATCACGCTCACCAAGACCTAACCAGCAGATACGCGCTGGCAAGCCTTGAAACTGAATGCGTTCTTTCGCCATGTCTAGCCAGCGATGAATATGCTGATTTTCTGGGAACAGCTCTTTGATCTTTTGATCGGTCTTATAGATATCTTCTGGATCACCAGACAACGCTACCCAGCGGAAAGGCCCTTTACCTTGGCAAAATAGCGGACGAATATAAGCAGGCACAAAGCCTGGGAAATTAAAGGCGTCTTTAACTCCTTCATCAAAGGCAACTTGACGAATATTATTACCATAATCGGTCGTTGGAATCCCCATTTCTTGTAGGTCTAGCATTGCTTGTACATGTACGGCACAAGACGCCGCCGCATCTTTGGTTAAGGCAGCGTGTTGATCTGGATTTTCTTGTGCTGCTTTCCACTCGTCAACGGTCCAGCCACTTGGTAGATAGCCATTGATTAAGTCGTGAGCGGAGGTTTGGTCAGTGACTAAGTCAGGCTTTATCTCTCCTGCATTGGCGCGCTTGACCATCTCAGGCAAGATATCTGCCGCATTACCAAGTAGCGCGATTGAGACGGCTTCGCCTGCATCGGTATGCTTTTTAATCAGCTCATAAGCATGATCAAGGTCGTCTGCTTGCACATCGACGTAACCCGTACGCAAACGGAAATCAATACTAGACTGCTGGCATTCGATATTTAGAGACGTCGCACCAGCAAAGGTCGCGGCTAATGGTTGCGCGCCGCCCATACCACCAAGACCAGCGGTCAAAATCCAACGTCCTGCCCAGCTGCCATCATAATGCTGACGACCTGCTTCGACAAAGGTCTCGTAAGTGCCTTGGACGATGCCTTGGGTGCCGATATAGATCCAGCTACCGGCGGTCATTTGTCCATACATCATTAAGTCTTTACGATCAAGCTCATTGAAGTGCTCCCACGTGGCCCAGCGCGGCACCAGGTTGGAGTTGGCAATCAATACGCGCGGGGCATTTTCGTGAGTCTGAAAGACGCCAACCGGTTTGCCCGATTGCACTAATAATGTCTCGTCATCTTCTAATTCTTTAAGCGATTCTAAAATTTGATCATAGCTTTCCCAGTTACGGGCTGCACGTCCGATACCGCCATACACAACCAAGCTTTTTGGGTTTTCGGCCACATCAGGGTGTAGGTTGTTTTGCAGCATGCGATAAGGCGCTTCGGTCAGCCAGCTTTTGCAATTTAATGTGCTACCAGTCGGCGCGGCGATTTCGCGGCTCTCATCACGGCGGGTAGGTTTGTTGCTATCGGTATCAGTAGTCATGGTCAAATCCTTATGAAATCTTTTTAGACAATAAAGTAATCAAGGTAAGCGTTTTACAGTCAGTCTATAAATTCGGCGAAATATCGATTAGATGACGCAGATTTTTAGCACTACTGTAAAGTTGTATATACAAATTATCAAAGATTATTTTCACACGCAAGTACTTTTTTATAAATGACTCAATTATTTTTGTGAGTGTTTTGGCAGATAGACAGAGGTGAAGGGGTTTTGCTGAGGTTCATGAAGTTATCTCGTGATATTATGGCCTCATTATTATTGATGAAACTAACGGTTAAAGACGAATATGACAAAGACGATTCCAGCCTATCAGCGGATTAAAAATGCCATATTGGATAATATCCATTCTGGAAAATGGCAGGCGGGCGAAGCTATCTCTACCGAAATGGCGTTGGCGGAAGAGTTTGGCGTATCGCGAATGACAGTAAACCGCGCCTTAAAAGAATTAAGTGAGGAACGGGTATTAGAGCGTCGGCAAGGGTCGGGGACATTTGTCGCACAGCAGCAGTTCAATCATACCTTTGTAGAAGTGCGCAATATCGCTCAAGATTTAAAGTCGGCCAATCGCGACTATCAGGCACAAGTGGTGAGCAAACGCGCTATTACCGCGAGCATGTTAGATGATGAGATGTGCCGTAAATTTGGTATTGATGAAGCGGATGTATCTACTAATGCAAATGAAACTGATAGCAATACTAATAGCACTGAGCCAGCTATTTTGTATGAAGTAAAAATCATTCATTTCGCTGACGGTCAGCCGATACAGTTTGAAGAGCGTTGGGTCGATGCGGTAAAAGTACCAGAGTTTATTGAGCAAGACTTCAGTGTGGTAAATACCAGTGACTATTTGATTGCAAAGAGTCCACTAGAGCGCGGTAGCTATACCATTCGAGCGTTAGCCGCTTCAGAAGAGGTTGCTCAGGCATTACAAATCTCACTACACGCCCCGACACTCGTACTATGCCGTCAGACCTATTCAGCAGGTCAGGTAGTGACTTTTGTCAAAATGTGGCATGCAGGGGATCGCTATCAGTTCTCTGGCGAATTATAACGCCCTGCTACGTAATCACTATTTTTGTACGTTTATTCTTTTTAATGTGCGATAGTATATGAGTTATTTGCTATTAGAGCTGCCAGCTAATAAGTTCAAAATTTACTGTAGAGAATCTCGTAGAATAAAGTGTTATATAAAAACAGCATTGAAAAATACGCTCGCTATCCTCAAATCGAGCAGCCAGACTCAAACATTATGACATTATGATGAGGTTACTCATATCGTTTATGGGCAGCATCCGTCTATAGGCAACACTATATGCAGGCAGAACTGCCCTCTACAATTTGCAATTTTTAGAATTATAAAGATTATAAGTTATAATTATCACACCATTTACTTACTTGTATAAGGACATCCTATGAAACGTCGTGCTTTGTTAACTTTCGCTGTCAGTGCGCTATTATTAAGTGCTTGTGGTCAGTCTAATACTACTGATTCAACAGCTGCTGACACGGCTAATGGTGAATCAGATCTACTACAACGTATTAATAATGGCGGTACTATCAATGTCGGTACCGAAGGTACTTACCCGCCGTTCACTTATCATGATGTCAGCGGTAAGCTTACTGGCTATGATGTTGAGGTCACGCGTGCCGTTGCTGATAAATTGGGCGTTGACGTAGAGTTCAAAGAAACTCAGTGGGATGCCATGCTGGCAGGTCTGGACTCAAAACGTTTTGATATGGTCGCCAACCAAGTTAGCTTGACCACGCCTGAACGTCTAGCCAAATATGACAAAGCCACCGCTTATAGCTGGTCAGGTGCGGTGGTATTAGCACCGACTGATGATAATCGTTATAGCTCGTGGGAAGGTCTAAAAGGTCTACGTTCAGCACAGTCGCTCAGCAGTAACTATGGTGAGCTAGCAGAACGCTATGGTGCAGAAGTCGTTCCTGTTGATGGCATGGCACAAGCGATTCAATTGGTCAAACAAGACCGTGCTGACTTTACGATGAACGATAATCTAGCGGTACTCGATTATCTCAAAAACTTTCCAGATAGTGGTCTTGAGATCAAGTTAGTAGCGCCAACCAGTGAAAAGCGTGGTTCAGGATTGGTGTTATTGAAGGGCGATGATGCGGTGGTGGCAAAGCTAGATGAAGCAATGGCAGCTTTGCAAGCGGATGGCACTTTAACCAAAATCAGCCAAGAGTTCTTCGGCGCTGATATAAGCAAGCAAGAGTAATGCTAGCATCTATCCTCTCAATGCTCGCTGATTTACTGGCATTACTGCCCTTTATGACCCCAGATCGGGCGCAGATTGTCATTAGCTCATTTTGGCCCATGCTCAAAGGCGGTATCTACTATTCGATACCGCTGGCGCTAATATCGTTTGCGATAGGGATGATGATTGCGCTAAGTGTGGCACTTATTCGTATTGTGCCTCGCACGGGCTGGCTGCATAGGATTGCTTATCGCCTAGCGCGTATTTATGTGTCTGCTATTCGCGGTACGCCGATGCTGGTACAGCTGTTTATCATTTTTTATGGTCTGCCAAGTGTCGGGGTCAAGCTTGATCCTTTCCCTTCGGCGATTATTGCTTTTTCGCTTAACATCGGGGCTTATGCTTCAGAGACGGTACGTGCCTCTATTTTATCCATCCCAAAAGGGCAATGGGAAGCTGGTTCGACGGTTGGCTTAACGTACTTACAGACCTTTCGTCATGTAATCTTGCCGCAAGCACTGCGCGTATCTGTACCGCCGTTATCGAATACTTTTATTAGCCTAGTAAAAGATACTTCGCTGGCATCATTAGTGCTGGTCACTGAGCTGTTTAAACAAGCGCAAATCATTACCGCGCGTAACTATGAATTTATGCTGGTGTATACCGAAGCGGCCTTTATATATTGGGGTATTTGCTTAGTATTGACCTCTATTCAAGGCCGACTCGAAACCCGCCTTGATCGTTATGTCGCTAAGTAAGCGTTAATACAAAACCTTATATTTTTGAAGCAATAGCACAGCCAGCATAGTAGGAGCGGTCATGATTCAAGTCACTAATATTCACAAAGCCTTTGGTAATAATCAAGTGCTCAAAGGCATCGATTTGACCATTCATAAAGGTAAAGTGGTGGTGATATTAGGGCCATCAGGATCGGGCAAAACCACCTTTTTGCGTTGTATTAATGCCCTTGAGATTCCCGATCAAGGGGTAATTGCTTTTGATGATGGTAGCTTAAGCGTAGATTTTGGCGCTAAGCCTAATAAAAAAGCTTTGCTCGCCTTGCAGCGTAAGTCGGGGATGGTGTTTCAGTCTTATAATTTATTTCCGCATAAGACCGCCTTGCAAAACTTGATGCTTGGTCCGACAGTCGTGCAAGGTACTAGTAAAGCTGATGCGCAAAGTCAAGCTCTAGCATTGCTGGATAAGGTTGGGCTATCCGATAAAGCAGATCTTTATCCGTTTCAGCTATCTGGTGGTCAGCAGCAGCGCGTTGGTATTGCGCGGGCGCTCGCTATTGAGCCGTCATTGTTGTTATTCGATGAGCCAACCTCTGCACTCGATCCAGAGCTAGTACAAGATGTACTTGAGACGATGAAGCGGCTAGCATCAGAGGGCTGGACAATGGTGGTGGTCACTCACGAGATTAAGTTTGCCCGCGACGTCGCCGATCATGTGGTGTTGATCGAAGACGGTCACGTGGTTGAGGAGGGCAGCGCTGAGCAGATGTTTGAGTTATCGGTTCATCCACGAACTCAGGCTTTTTTACAGCGGATTGAATCCTGATATTTTAATAAAAATGCTTTCAATCAATCCATAAGAAGTAATCATTCAGTCGACTGTTATTTTTTTGGATGAAGCAGACCTCCTCCGCTTGGTTTCTGGGCAAATGGTCGACATCCGCACCGCAAATTTCAGAGCGTTTTTTGAGCCATTGGCGTTGCTCGTTTTTTAACACAGTCGCTTGACCTTGACCATAAAGTCGTCCAACTTCATAGAGAGTCGTTTGATAGCTGTCATTCAAGGCTTTGTCTGAGGCCTTGTATAAGCGAGCGATTCTTTTAGATTGTGAAACTAGCGGCAGATAATTGGCATTTTCTTGGTAAGACAGAGTAGCGGTGTCCGTCGTCCAGTTGCCATTTACGGTTATCTTCTGTTTCGAGGTATCTATAAAACCGTTAAAATCCTCGCCCTCAAAGTTATAGCCTTGAAAGCCACAAGGCGTGACGCCGTCTTTACAAATACTATGCTTGGTTTTGGCAGGATAGAGGTCGATAGTATTCTGCTTTTTGCTTAGCCTCTTGCCATACTCGCTTATTTGCAAAAGCTGCCCTAAATTTGGGGCTACTAGCAGCATATTCTCACAAGTAACATAACCTTCACCGCATCCTCTATAAAGGTTTAAGCGTTGTCCTTGCACATCCATGCCTAGTATAAAATTGGCTTGTATAGGAGCAACGGCTACAGCAAATGGTGACAGTATTAGCAGAGGTAGGATGGTAATTGAGCGCTTAAGTAAAACGCTTAACTTAAGTTTTGAGCCGTGCATAACCATTCTCCAGTGTGACTTCTGAATTATAAAACAAATTTTACTCCAATTTTACTCTTTTTCTTCTTTGCAGCCAGCGCGGTACGCGAGTAGAAGTGCCATTGAGGAGCGCATTGAGTAATGCTGCGAGTAAAATGAGTAATACACCTAAATACTGAATAGCAGACAGCGACTGGCTCAATAGCAAAATAGCTAAAGCAATAGCGGTCAAAGGTTCAAAGATAGTGAATACTGAGGCGCGAGAGGCAGGTAGTTTCTCCAATGCTTTCATATACAGCGCAAAGGGTACGACGGTACCGATGAGCGCTAATCCTAAAGCATAGCCCCAAGTCAGTACCGGTAAGCTCAATAACTTAGTATAAGTATGATAAGTTTCAGGTAGTAACAACAGCACGCCAGCGCTGATAATGATCGAGGTAAAAAACACTAAAGGGGCAGGATGTGCGTAATGCATCGCACGCTTACCAAGCACGCCATATAAAGAATAACAAACGCCAGCTAATAGCCCCAAAGCTACGCCCCAATTGAGTTTGGCTTCATCACCTAGCATCGTCAAACCGACACCGAATACCGCTACCAATGCCAATAGGGCAGACTGGCGAGTAATCGATTCATTAAGAAAAATGGCTGAAAATAATAAGCTAAAGACTGGCGCGGTATATAGTAGAGCAACGGCGGCACCTGCACCGACATAAATGACGGCAAAGAAGTAACATAGCGACATGCCGAGCACACCAATGAGAGATTGTAGTGCTAGTCCGCCCCACTGCTTTGGGCTTAGTTTGCGCAGATAGAACCATAAATTTGGGAGCATTACTAGGACTAATAAAGCGGCGGTAACGATACGCAAAATAGTAATTTGCCAACCACTAAATCCTGCTTGATTAAGATAAGTAGAAAATATACCAAGGGTTCCCCAGCAGATCGCAGCGGTAATGATTTGCATAGTCCCTATCCAAGACTGCTTTGCTGATATCAAGCTATTATTGTCTATCATACGACTCCCATCTGAATAGCGGGTTTCAATAACAAAATGAGTGCTACTGCACTTATCTAAATAACGGCGGATTATAGAGTTTTAACCCATAAAAGACAACTCGAACAAAGTTGTTTATCGTATTCAGGCTGAGCGATTCAACATAGGCTTAATACTTTCTGATGAGGTCATAGCTAGAAATTGAGAGTATAAAAAAAGCCAGCTAATTTATAGTAGCTGGCTTTAACATTAATGAACATCTACTAAACAGCGTTAGCCTTTGCTCTTTCTGACTTAGCTTGCTCAGCTGAGACATCAATGCAAACTTCCCAATCGTCAATCTCGAACTCATGGCAGTTATTACCATCACCATTGATGCGATCAACTACTAAAAAATCGCAATCAGCATTTAGTGCCAGTAGCGGATGATGCCAAACGTTTGCGTCATACTGCACGCCTTGATGCGAGTAGGCATAGAACACTTCTAAATCATCCGCTGATTTTGGCGGCTCGCCAGCTTTGGCTACAACAACTAGATAGTCTGTTGAATTCATAGAAAAAAAGGCTTGCGAGCCAAACGGATGGTATTCCATAACGGATAGCGTAATAGGGCAATCGCGTCTTTTAGTACGAAAAATACTAAAACCAACTTCACCGCCATCATTTTGAACTTTTGAGATGGCATTGTGACGACAGGCGTAGCCACGATTGATATCCCAGCTGTTCTCAGGACATTTTTCTTCATCATTATAAGGCTCAATGACTGAGCCGAAAGGTGCGAATGCCGCTTTAGTTAGAGGTTGAGCAATTATTGTCGTTTTCATAATGTTGCCTTACTTATTGTCAGTATCAGTATCAGTTACTTTACTGCAGATGCATATCCGGCTTGAACCGTTATCAAAAAGGCAGTAAAATCGCTAAGATAAAAGAGGGTTAACGTTACATCCAGCTGACTGTGTTATTCGCTGTGGCTGGATGGTTTTCATACCAATGCTTGGCGATTTCATCGCGGCGGCATACCCAAACGTCGGGCTTACTGGTGATATATTTCAAAAATTGTTTAAGCGCAGTGATACGACCGGCACGACCGATAATACGACAATGCAAACCGATAGTTAGCATTTTTGGCTGGTTTTTACCGTCTTTATCGCCCTCTTCATAAAGAGTATCAAAGCTATCTTTTAGGTATTGGTAAAAAGGTTCAGCGTTAGTAAAGCCAGGGCTTGAAGAAAAACGCATATCGTTGGTCTCTAACGTATACGGTATCACCAAATGCGGTTTACGAGTGATAACCTCACCATCTTGTACTTTGACGTCTAACCAATACGGTAGCTCATCACCATAAGAGTCTGAGTCATACATATAGCCGCCTTGTTCAGCAACTAGCTCGCGTGTGTTAGGGCTATCGCGCCCCGTGTACCATCCTAATGGCTGCTTGCCTAACATCTGCTCAAATATTTCAGTCGCTCGGCGCACGTGCTCACGTTCAGTCTCACGGTACATGTATTGATAAGTGATCCAGCGCAGACTGTGGCTAGCCACTTCATGACCATCCTCTAATACGCGCTCAATGATATGCGGCGTTTTCTCAGCTGCCGCGGCACAAGTAAAAGTAGTAATCGGCAAGCCATACTCTTTGAACACATCGAGTACGCGCCATACACCAACACGGCTACCGTATTCAAATGCCGACTCGATAGACTGATGGCGGTTGGTAAACTCCGGTGTACCTAGTACATCTGATAAAAACCGTTCTGATTGACCATCACCATGAATCACACTGTTTTCGGCGCCTTCTTCGATATTCAATACAAACTGTACCGCAATCTTTGCACCACCTGGCCATTTAGGATCAGGCGGATTTTCGCCATAGCCTTTTAGGTCGCGAGGATAAGCGTCTTGATCAAAATCGCTGGTGATTTTTTGGCTCATGGTCAATATTCCTTCATATGAAGAGCAGTCATTATGCTCAGGACTCGGTAGTTTTTTAGGCTTAGATTGGTAAGAGGTTAGGGTCTGTTGAACATTCGATCATGGCACTGACAGTGACTATTTTTTAGTCGATTCTAGATTAAAAATATCTAGTTTAGTCATTCTAAGCGGATCTTTTTAATGACGAAGCGACAAAAAAGAATCCTGTCCTTGCAGGCTGATGCTAAAATTGCTCTATTCGTTGTAAAAATCTAGCCAAGGCATCTGCATTGCCTGCGATTTTTACTTAGACTAGAACCATTTTAGCTATCAGCAGTGCTCATTTATGAATGCTCAACAGACCCTAACTCTAATAAGCAATTAATTATTTAGGTTCGTATATAAATGGTAAGCATCATAGTAGACGCTTAGCTTTCATCTAGCAATTACAGAGGTTACTTGAAGATAATGAGGTGGCAAAGAGGTGCCGAATAATCTTTGAATGTTGCTCAAGCGTGTTAAACACTCATAAGCAGATACAAAATGCAGTTATGGCTTTTACTTTAAGGGCATCTGACCATTTGGTCAAGTAAATTATCAGCTTGTATTGATAAAAGTAAAAATAAAGAGAATATTATATCATTTATCCTAATATTCTCTCTATTTTAGCTATTTTGTCAGCTGATTGGGTTCAACTGTGAACTGCCGCATCAATACCCAGTAAACAATACCGCCAATAGCTGCACCTAGTAAAAAGCCATAGCCTTCAAATTTGGCAAATACAGGTATTAATACGGTAGCGACAGAGAATAGTGCACCGATTGCAAAAGCAATTAGCCCACGAATATTCCAGCCTTTTGTATAGTAATAAGCGCCATCTGGACGGTCTGAGAATAGATCATTCATATCAATATGTTGGCCTCTGATAACATAGTAATCAATGACCAAAATTCCAAAGAACGGTGCGATAATAGCCCCAACCGTATTCACAAAACCGACAATGCCAATCTGACTAATAAAAGACAACCAAAGCGCCCCTACAAAAAATGCAATCACAGCGGTGATCAAACCACCACGACGAAAGTTAATATGCTTTGGAAACAAGTTTGCTAAATCATAAGCGGGTGGAATGAAGTTGGCAACCATGTTGATACCAACTGTAGCGGCAAAAAACGTTAAAGCGGCAATAATAGTCAAAGGTAGTGAGTCAACACGTTCAACAATATCTGATGGATTAGTCAACGCCTCACCGAACAACACTAAAGTTCCTGCGGTAATTATTAAAGCAATGAAAGAGAAAAATAGCATATTGATAGGTAGACCAATCAAATTGCCCTTACGCATATCACGCTCGCTACATAAAAAGCGTGAAAAATCACCAAAGTTAATCACCACAGCGGCAAAGTAGGCCACCATAGTCCCAACAATAGCGGTAAAGGCTTGAAGAGATGTTCCCGCGTAGTCGCTACCGCCAGTAAAGATAGAGTTGATCGCTGGTATCAGCTCTGAGCCTGATTGATACCAAATCATACCCATTAATACGACCATCACCACATAGACTAGTGGACCTGCCCAGTTCAAAAAGTGCTTGATAGGCTCTATACCTGCCCAGAACAGCATAATCTGAAAAACCCAGACGATGACAAAGGCCAACCATGCCGTACCGTTTAAGCCTAAAAAAGTGCTATCTGAGCTACCCATAAATACCGCTAGTAAGATGGCAACGGCGGTTGAAGCAAAATAGGTCTGCACTCCATACCAAAAAATACCGATGATCGCTCGTAGTACAGCGGGCAAGTTAGCGCCATTGACTCCCATGCTTGCACGTATCAGTACAGGAAAGGGCACGCCATATTTGACACTAGGTTTACCAGTCAAATTCACCATCAACATGACAATAAAGCCTGCGCAGATAATAGCAGCCATCACCCACCAACCGCTCAAGCCATAACTCAAAAACAAGGAGGCAGCAAGGGTATAGCCAAACAAGCTTTGAATATCATTAGACCAGACATTAAATATAGAGAACCAGCCCCAGTTACGCTGCTCAGGCTGTAAAGGGGCTAAGTCTTCGTTATAGAGCCTTGAGTTCTTACGTTCTGGATTAAAAGTTTTACAGTCGTAGAGTTGACCATCATATTGTTTATTAAGCTGATTTCCTTGCTTGTTGACACTAGACATCCCTTTCTCCTTGTGAAGTGAAATCAACTAAAACCGATATTATTAACACTTCACATAGTATATTGTTAACAATTATATATATTTATTGTTAACACTTTAAGGATATATCAGTTATTGGTCAAGATAATTATTCACTTATTTCAATGAAAATGGGCAGAAATGACCTATCAAAATGCAAAATAATGAATAATATTTGAGATTAAGACAAATCTGTGTCTAGTTGGCCAGTATAAGAGGGAGATAAAATGAAGGTGAATAGAATCAAAAGCAGCTTATTTACCCATAAAAATAGCCAGTCATGGACTGGCTATTTTATAGATATAAGAGTTATCAGAATTTAAATGTCAAGATTCAATATTATAGCCCTGAAGCATAAGCGACGATCTGTGAGCGCTCTTCATCAGTCAGCTGAGTGATGTTACCTAACGGCATATAACCCGTCTGTACTGCAGTTACAATTTTAGCTTTCCAAGTTTTCATGTCTTCAGGAGTCTGAATAATAATACCCGCTGGTGGCGCATTGAATCCTGCTTGTGTGGGTTGTGCCATATGGCAAACGCTACATTTTGCCTGTACAACACCTATCACCGCATCATCAGCTGAGGCAGTTACAGGAACAGCCGCAGCGCCTGCAATTGGAGCCGCTCCAGCGACGACAGCTTCACCAGTAGGTGGCGCAATATCTGCTACTGGCTGAGCCGCCGCTACGGGTGGAACAGGTAGCGGCTCAATCGGTGCAGGACGCATCCAAATAATGAGCAATACAGTCGCTATTGCTGGAATAATTAAGTATTTTGGTTGATGATGACCCAAATGCTTTTGGTTAAAGTAGTGACGAGCTGTTGCGGTAATTACACCGACGAATACCAATACCAACCAACCCTGTGCATGAGAATACATCATTGGATAGTGATTACTAATCATGGTAAAGATGAGTGGTAGAGTAAAGTAGTTGTTCATCACTGAACGGTTTCTGGCCATTAATGCTAAATCTGCGACTTCTGGTCCTGGTTTTTCACCTTTACGGACGCAGTCTACTAGCGCACGCTGAGCGGGCATAATTCCGAAGAATACGTTACCGGCCATGATCGTACCCAAAATGGCACCAACGTGAATGAATGATGCGCGATCACTAAATAACTGATATGAAATATAAGTGGCAATAATCATCAGTACAAAGATAGTGATACTAAAAACCATCTTATTTTTGCCGATACGGCTACGGACAACCCCTTCATAAATAGCGTAGGTTATGAGTAAGAATAAAATACTTGTAGCAATAGCTCCGATATTACTACCAAAATCAACCTTACTTGGATCAATTAAGTAAGCCGTTGCATTGGCGTAGTAAACGATAGCCATCATCGCCGCACCAGTCAGCCATGTCGTATAAGCTTCCCATTTGAACCAATGCAAAGTCTTTGGCATCTCTTCAGGGTCAAGCTTGTACTTAGCGATTTCATAAAACCCACCACCATGTACTGCCCATAAGTCACCTGAAATACCTTTTTTGGCCTTCCATTCGGGTGGCTTCTGCAGACTCATATCTAGCCATACAAAGTAAAATGAGGCACCAATCCATGCCACCCCAGCGATAACGTGAAACCAGCGGAAAAATAATGCTAACCAATCGAGAAGATATGCGCCCATGTGGCAGTGTCCTTTTTTGTTGCTATGTCTTGGTAACTTGTAACGACTATTACTTACTTGCTCGGTGTTACAAGCGCTTCCTTGCCTTTTTATATCTGTACTAATTTATGGCTGTTGCCGCTTACTTAAGCCTTGAGCATCTAACTACTCAAGGCTTTTTAATTATGAGCCGCGATAAGTACCATAGCCGTGCGTGCTAAGTAACAGCGGGATATGATAATGACCGTCATCGCTCACCACAAAATCAATGATAACTTGTGGATAAAAAGCTTTTAGCTTTTGCGTGTCAAAATAAGATTGCGTATCGAAAGTTATGGTATAACGACCAGCGCTTAGATTCTGCTCGCTGCTATCAACAGCTGAGTCAAACTGCCAGCCATCTGGCGTTACGCGACCATCGTCGTTAGTGGTACCATTCGCTAGTAAAGTGGCCTCACCACCGTCTTTGATGCGATGCAGAGTTAGGTCGATATCAGCCGCAGGCTTACCAAGATGAGTGTCTAAAATATGTGAGGATAGAGTAGCTGACATAGTATTTCCTTTATTTATAATAATTAGATTTATTTGAATACAAGCAATTAATGCTTAGTTATAAAGTGCCGCTTAAGCTTGGCCAAATAGCTTTTGAATACGTAAGCGAGTGATTTTGTTTTGCTCAGCTGAAGCATTAGCCAGCTCAGTGTCACGATCATTTGGCAGACGAGCCATCAATAGGTCTAGCATTTGCTGAGCGCTTTTGCCCGTCGCAAAAACAATAAAGATAAAGCCAAACTTATCAAGATAGTCTTGATTACCTTGCGCAAGGTCCTCTAAGACTTGATCATCCGCTTCGCTAGCTCCTGATTGCTCGTGAGCGGCACTGTCTTGCGTATTGCGGTACTTCTCTTTGAGCGTAGCAACATTACCGATTTGCGGATGACCATCAAAAGCTTCTATTAAATTGGCCTCATCAGCCTGTGCTTTATTCCAAGCCTCATCACTAGCGCTTAGCATAGCCTCGATATCATCGAAAGGTCTTTCAGCAGCTAAACTGCTCGCCCAAGCACTGCTAGTACAGCAAGTCAGCAGCGTTGCAGTAGCCTCTGCATTGTCTAACTGATTGAATTGCGCTAAGGTTAAGCTCATAGTGGCATCCTTTTCTTATCATTTATAATTTATAAAATTAGCATTTGCTAATTGATGACAGTTTAAACCGAAAAATCATCTATTAAAGTGATATTAATCAAATCATATTTGGTCTAATATTGTCTATTGTGCTAAAACCTGACTATTTGGTCAACTATTTTATACAAAAAACTTCCATTTGTCGCGGTATATGCCAAAAAAAGTTATATTTATTTTCTATATTAGAGATAATGCCGTATATTCTTAGTAAAAATCCTGAAATAATCTAGGTTACGACTGTTATGACTCAAAATAATCACCTCAAAGATTCAGATGCAACAGAGACATCCCTTCATCGAAGTCAGCACAGTATACGCGCCCATAATCAGGCCATTATCTTACATGCTGCTGAAGAAGAGTTCGTCCTGCAAAGCTATCGCGGTGCTACCATGCAAGGTATCGCTGATCGAGCAGGGCTACCCAAAGCCAATATTCACTATTACTTTAAGAATAAGCGCAATCTTTACAAAGTAGTATTGCGCGCCATCATTGAAGAATGGAATGATGGCCTAGTCACTATGACGGTCGATAGTGATCCCAAGACAGTCATAGAGAAGTTTGTACGTACTAAGTTACATCAAGCTTTTGCCCACCCCAATCGTCATAAGCTATTTGCTATTGAGGTCATCGGCGGTGCACCGCACTTACATGATTTTATGTCAACAACGATGAGAGATTGGGCACTTGACAAGACTCAAGTGATGACGTCATGGTACAGCCAAGGCAAGATTGGTATTGCTGATCCCCTACAGTTACTAATACTGATCTGGGCCACTACCCAACGTTATGCTGAATTCGAAACTGAAATCGTCGGCTTAATGCAAAAAGAAGCTTACGATAAAGAAGATGAAGCACGAGCCGCTGACTTTTTGGTGCCGTTTATCTTGCGCGGTTGTGGTATTGAATAAAACAGTACCTATCAAAGAGATAAAGGCGAAAACTACGATAAGTTAGCTCAGATAGGTTGATAAGCTTATAAAAGTTTAAGCAAATATACTTATTTTGTATGTTGATCTATAAAACCAATGCATCAGTTATGTATTTCATATAACTAAAAAATATTTTATCTCGTTTTGACAATTGCAAGCCTCCTAGTCGTTATACACCAATCTAGATAAGCTTAGGGCGCAGTAAAGATATATTTACTGCGCCCTATTCACACTATTATTTTAAAGCAAAGGTTCTAAATTAAGATACCTTTTGTCTAGGTGGTTTAAGACCATCTTCTAAATGCTGCTCTTCAGTATCATACTCAACACCATAATTCTTCGGCAAAATCGTATCAAGAACAATAGCGATGACACCTGACATCGTAATTGCTGAACCAAAGATATTACGGAACATCTGTGGCATTTGTGCGAACACGTCAGGCACAAAAGCGACGCCCAAACCAAGACCCAAAGAGGTGGCAATGATCAGAATATTACGATGAGTAAAGTTAACCGTTGATAAAATACGAATACCAGCAGTAGCTACGGTTGCAAACATGAGTAGCGTAACTCCGCCAACGACAGGCTTTGGTAGCTGAGTGAAGATAGCACCAAGAATGGGGAACAGACCCATAAAGAACAAGATACCACCAACGTAGAAGCCAACATAACGACTGGCAATACCCGTCATCTGAATGACACCGTTATTCTGACTAAAAGTAGTAACAGGGAAGCTGTTAAATATACCCGCAATGGCAGAGTTTACACCATCGGCTAACACCCCACCTTTAATGCGTTTCTCATAGAGTGGGCCTTTGATAGGCTCGCCTGAGATCATGGACGTTGCCGTTAGATCACCTGCGGTCTCAATACTGGTAATGATATACATAAAGGCAATAGGAATAAAAGCTTGCCAATCAAAAGCAAAACCAAATTTAAATGGCACAGGTACTGTTAACAATGGCGCTTGTGATACTAATGAGAAGTCAATGCGACCCATAAATGCGGCGACAACTAAGCCTAATATTAGACCAATAAAAATAGCGCTAGAACGAATCACTTTATTAGGGACGATACTAATAAGCACGACGCTAATTAATACCCCACCGCCTAGCAATAAATTCGGTATGCTACCAAAATCTTCGGCACCAACCCCGCCTGCTAGATCGGTTAGACCAACCTTAGTCAGTGATAAACCAATGGTGACGATAACGCAACCGGTAACGATAGGGCTCATTAACGATTTAAGCCTAGTGATGAACTGACTCAAGAATATCTCGACAAAAGCGGCTAAAAAGGTGACGCCAAAGATAACTGAGAGAATCTCCTCTGGACTACCGCCGCGGTTTTTTACGACAAAACCTGCGGCTAATACCGCAGCTAAGAAACCAAAACTGGTTCCTTGCAGTGCCATAAGTCCTGAACCTATAGGACCAATTGTACGGGTTTGGATAAAAGTAGCAACACCAGATACCATCAGCGCCATACTAATAAGGTAGGGAATATGTTCCCCTAAACCTAAAGCACCACCGATGATTAATGAGGGTGTGATAACGCCAACAAAAGCAGCTAAAACGTGCTGAACAGCACCTAAGAAAGCTTTCATTGGCGCTGGACGGTCATGTAGACCATACAGCAGATCAGGATTACCTTTGACTTCACTCATAATTGCTTCCTTTTAAAGTAACTTTGCAGTCCTATCTTTGCTGGCTATCTGAATGTAGAGCCAGTAAAGAATCACACTTGTCCTTGTGCTAATTAATAAAATAAACCAACTGTCACTGGCTAATTTTATTGATCAATACGTATATAAAAGCTGACCATTTGGTCAGTTATCTCTAGGGTATAGCGAAAAGGTAAGTGATTGCAATGTTTTTTTTTCTCAAAATGCAGTTATTTTACAAAAGTAAAGATATAAAACGTTGCTTATAGTAATAGTAATGAGAGGTTTATAAAAATCTGGTCATACAAAGTTTTTCTTCTGAAAATTAGTGATCAAAAGTTAAATAAAATGAAAGTTTTAAATGACATAACAGATTTTAGGGCGTGTCCTCAATTTGAAAATAGTGATAAAAATGCTGCTATTTATAGAGCGAAATTGCAGCAGAGCTAGGATAATAGCGCTATTAATATCGAGATATTGATGAGCTATTTGACACATCCCTGCCAACATTTAGCCTTTTTAGCTCATTTAGTCCTATACGTTCAGATTATAGATATGACCTAGATAAAAAGACCAAAATATTCGTTAGCAGTGTTGCTTAATTATACTTAGTTAGTTATCATGACGTTCTCTATGTAAACAGTAATAATTATCATTAACATTATTGTTAATATTTAAGAGTCCTATTGTCGATAAGTATTACTGATAGGGAGCTATATTTAAATAATATTAATGTTGATACCTATTGTGATTGTCAATAAATACTATCAGTGAGTTAATTATGAATGTAAAAGTTAATCGTTTAAGCGTATTATCCATGGCTATAGCGGCAGCGCTCGTCTCACAAGCGGCCAGTGCCAATGAAGCCAATACTATGCCTAACACTACTCTGCAGACCATCACAGTAACAGCCAATACTTCGGTACGTGATAAAGTGCAAGAGGACTCTGTGTACATAGATGACTATACACCAGCGGCACAAGCCGATCACTTGAGTGATTTTTTGGATGTCATACCCGGTGTCACAGTAGGGGGCACCTCAACAATCAATCAACGAGTACGAGTACGCGGCCTTGATGATACCAATCTAAAAGTGACGATCGATGGCGCACGTCAAGAGGGCGCTCTGTTTTATCACATGGGCGATGTGACGATTGACCCAGATTTGCTAAAACAAGCAGAAGTCTCAGTGGGTAATAATTCTGTCACGCTTGGCAATGATGCTTTGGGCGGCGCTGTGGCATTTGAAACAGTGGATGCGGCAGACTTACTCAAGTCAGGCCAAAAAATCGGTGCTAAGTTAAAGGCAGGTTATGCTAGCAATAACGATGAGCTACTAACCGCAGTCACTATCTATGGCGCGCCGACTGATAACATCGATCTATTGGCTTATTATAGTAAGCGAGATGCCAATTCTGGCGAAGATGGTAGCGGCCGTGAGCTTTTCGAAGATAGCGAAGGCGAGAATATTTTACTAAAAGCGGGCGCTTACATTGGCAATGATCACCACGTAGGCGCAAGCTTTAGCCGTACAGACAAAGAAGGTGTCTTTCCGTTTCGTCCTGACTTTCCAAGCTTAACCGATGATCCTATACCGCAAAAGGTAAGCCGTGATACTTATTCGCTTGATCACAGCTATAATCCTGCAAGTCAACTGATTGATATCGACACCAACCTCTACCAGACAGAGACGCAAATATTACGTGACTCTGATAATGTAGGGCGCTATGAGTTTGATGCCACGGTAAAAACGACAGGCGGTAAAATTCAGAATACTAGCTTGATTGACAGTAGCGTTATTGAAGGTATTAAAGGCACTCATAAGCTCATCACAGGGGTTGAGCACTATAAAAAAGAATCCGATTTATCCAGAGACTTTGAAAAAAGAGGGGGTGATGAAGCAACCAACACTTCTTTATACGTCGAGGATCAATGGAATATAGGCAAACTCACCTTAACTCCTGGCGTACGCTATGATCGTTATAAATCACCAGAATTTATCTCGGGCGGTCAGACGTATGACAATGTCGTTGGGGCACTAGCGGCCAGTTACGAGATTGCCCCTAGTACGCAAGTATTTGCCAGCTATACGCAACTATTCAATGGTCCTGACTTAGGGCAGGCCGTCTTCAATAGCAATGGTGATGGCATTTATGTCAATGATGATCTAAAGCCAGAAGAAGGCTCTAACGCTGAGGTCGGTATTGCAACAACGCTACGCGGGTTGACAGTAGCTGATGACGCACTACAATTGAGTGCCAAATACTTCATAACTGATATCGAAAACTATCAGCAATTTGTCAGAACCGGCGATCGTGCTGGTCGCTATGGTCTTAACTGTACGACTGGTGAGCGCGGCGCGTCTGGTAACTTGCAAGACTGCCAAGGCATGATCAATAGCGATGAAGACTATGAGATTAAAGGCGTTGAGCTGGCAGCTGACTATAGTACTGCTAACTTTGGCATGGGACTGAGCTATTCGCGCGCGCGTAGCGAGGGCGATCAAACAGGCGATAGTATTCCCTCAGTGAGTGGCGGTAGTGCCGACTCAGGTGATCGCTATATGGTCAACTTAAATTATAAGCCAAGCGATATCGTGGGTTTAGGATGGCGTAGTACTTATGTCGCATCCATTACCGATAATCAGGGAGATACCAAGCCCAACTATGATGTGCATGATGTGTATATGAACTATGCGCCGCGTCAGCTTGATAATGTCACCGCAACGCTTGGAGTGTATAACCTGTTTGATGAAACTTATGCTAGCCATTCCTCTCGTCTTAATACGACAGCGGATGCCTCTACTGACTTTGAGGCTGGTCGTAATATTAAGGCATCTCTGAGCTATCAATTTTAAGCAAACGCCATCCTGAAATTTCATACTAGCTTTTCTAATAAGAAGGGCTGGTATTTTTTCGTAAAAATTACTATAAATAGAGTCATCCATGACATTTAGTCCTCGTAAAGCCTGCCTTTTGATACATCGTTATACTGGACTTGTAATAGCAGGCTTCTTAATAATCGCGGGTATTACAGGGTCGTTATTAGCATTTTACGATGATCTCGATGAGCGATTTAATCATAAATTGGCTTATATTAAAGCTGTAGATACACCTCAATTACCCATAGCGATGCTTCACGACCGTGTCATTAGCGCTTATCCTGATTATAAGTTCTCCTCTATGCCAACCTCAATTGAGCCTGCACGCTCAGCGGTATTTGCAGTTGATAGAGCGTATGGCAAACAGGTGAGTGCTCAAGTAACAGCGCCATTTCATGAGGTCTATGTCGATCCCTACACAGGCGCTATCATCGGCACTCGTGACAGAGAACAGTGGGCATGGCGCAATACCATGTACAAGGTATTTTGGCTACACCGTGATCTATTACTCGGTGATATCGGTAAGCTAATTTTAGGTATCGTTTCATTGGTATGGACGATCAATTGTTTTATTGGCTTTTATTTAACTTTGCCAAGAAAAGTCAAAAACACTCAAGCCAAGCAAAAAAAACCTAATAAAAAACGCAGCTCATGGCTTAAGCGCTGGCGACCCGCGTGGAAAATCCGTACTAAGACCAATACCTTTAAGCTCAATTATGACCTACATCATGCTTTTGGGTTATGGCTTTGGGTCATACTGTTCATCATCGCGTGGTCGAGTGTCGGCTTTAATTTAAAAGAGGTTTATCAGCCTACGATGCGAGTAGTTGTAGGACTTGAAACAAGAGAAGGTCGGCCAAAAGCATCCACATCTGAGCCGAATAAAGAGACGCTTAACCAGAAAAATACAGCCGCAGTGGTTGATAAAGCGAACAGTATCGAATACTTAACTGCGCAGGCTAATATCGTTGCTCAACAGAAGAGTGTAAAGGTACAGCAGTTGTTAGGCATTCGCTGGGTTGAGAATGACGGCCAGTGGCAAATGCGTTTTAAAACTGACAAAGATATTGGTAAAAAGGGCGGTGCGTCTTCCATAACCGTTGATGCCGCCACTGGTAAAGTTGAAAAAGTGAATTTCGGTTATCAGAATTCATCATTTGGTAGCAAAACCGATCAGTGGCTATCGACATTACATATGGGGCACATTGGTCAAGGGGCGGGTCATCTGCTATATCAGGTGTTCTTAGTATTGGTTGGTTTGGCAGTGGCAGTATTGTCCGTTACTGGCGTTTACCTATGGTGGAAAGGGCGACAGTCGCGCAGCAAAGCAATGCAAAAATCTAAGTGAAGATCGTTAAAACCTCAAACACCCTTAAACAAAAGGAGTAAAAAATGACTAAACCTAGCCCAAGAATATTAGAAGTTGAAAATATCACTGACATTACGCCCAATATGCGCCGCATTACGCTGGGAGGAGAAGGCATAAAGGATTTTCCAGCAGAGCAAGAAAGCGCCTACATCAAACTTATATTCACGCAAGATACATGCCAAAAACCTATCATGCGCACTTATACTATTATCCAGCAGCGTGATCATGAGATAGATGTCGATTTTGTATTACACGGTCTTAATCATCAAGGCGCTGAAGGGCCAGCATCCGAGTGGGCAAAAACGACTAAAATTGGTGACAGTATTATGATCGGTGGTCCAGGTCCCAAAAAATACATTAATTCCGAAGCAGATTGGTTTTTGTTAGCAGGTGATATGACTGCGCTACCAGCCATCACGGTCAATTTGGCACAGCTGCCAGCCGATGCCGTTGGTTATGCAGTCATAGAGGTATTAAGCGCAGACGATATCCAGTCTCTGAAAAAACCAAAGAATATCGAGATTGAATGGGTCGTTAATGCGCAGGCAAGTGACTGTCATTATCCACTACTTGAGCGTGTTAAAGCGCTTAGCTGGTTAGACGGTACACCTGCAGTGTGGGCAGCGTGCGAATTTAATGGTATGCGCGCACTACGCCAATACTTTAAGCAAAAAGACGTCAGTAAAACTCATTTATATATCTCAAGCTACTGGAAATTGGATAATAGCGAAGATGAACATAAAGTCATCAAGCGTCAGGATGCAGAAGAGAGCTTATAGCTCTACATTAAACCGCATCCACAATCACTGGACGACCTTGATGATTAAGTACGGTCACATCGACGTTATAGAGATCCTTCATAGTCTGTCGGGTGATGACCTCAACAGGATGACCAATAGCTTGTACTTGACCCTCTTTCATAGTGACCACAGTATCGGCAAATTGTGCGGCTTGATTGATATCGTGCAAGACAATGACGACAGTTTTTTGTTGACTATGACTCAACTCCCGTAATTCACGCATCAAGCGCCCCGAATGATACATGTCAAGGTTATTTAATGGCTCATCTAGCAGTAAATAGGGCGTATCTTGGCAGACAATCATCGCAATAAGCACCCGTTGCCGTTGCCCACCCGATAAGGCAGATAAAAAACGATCGGCTAAAGGTCGTAGCTCAAAGCGCTCGATAATCTCATCGACTTTTTGCTGATCTTTTGCAGTAGGTTGTCCTTGATGGTATGGATAGCGCCCAAACATCAGTAGCTCATGCACGCGCAATCGCCCTTGTACTTGGTTGTCTTGACTAAGCATTGCGACTGTTTTAGATAGCGTCCGTGCATCGCACTGAATGATATCCTGCTCTTCATTAGCTACAGCAAAGCTTACTTGACCACTTTGCAGTGGTTGCAAGCGTGCCATGACTGAGAACAAAGTCGATTTTCCCGCACCATTAGGGCCGATTAAGGCGATGACTTGTGAGGAGGGCAATGATAACTCAATATCATGCAGGATTTTTTGCTTGCCAATGTAATGCGATACGCCTGTTATTTTTATCATATTTTTTACTTTTCTTTGACTCTCTATGAGCTGAATTTTGGTAACTTAATATGCTTACTATCTTGAGCGACGTTGACTCATAAATATCAAGGCTAAAAATACTAATCCGCCCGCCAGCTCAATGACTACTGATAATACGCCCGCCATACCGAGTACTTGCTCAAAAAGCGTTTGGCCAAGTACTAAACAAATCATGGCGATTAGACTGACTAATATGAGCCGTTGACTGTGATACATATTACTGGCAAGTCGATTGGTCAAGGCGCAAACTAATAAGCCAAAAAAAGTCACAGGACCGACCAGTGCGGTAGCGGTGGCGACCAATACCGCGATGACGGTTAATAGCCCAAATGCTAAGCGTTGATAATGAATACCTAAATTAACGGCCTGCGCTTTACCCAGCATCAATACATCGCATTGATAGCGCCAGCGCCAGACGAATACAGCGCTAATAGCACAAATCGCTAGACTAATACCGAGCAGCTGCGGATTCACCGTGTTAAATTGTGCGTAGCTCGCTGATTGTACAACGACGAAATCATCAGGATTAATCAGCCGTGCAATTAATGCCGATAAGCTGCGAAATAACACCCCAAAAATAACCCCTACTAATATCAGCCGTGTTAAATCCTGACTGCTTTTGGAAAACAGCACTTTAAATAGCAGCAACGACGCACCAAACATCAATACAATCTCAAGCCCGAACTTCAGAACAGGGTCGATGCTAGTAAAGCTAACCGCCCCTAAAAAGAAAACCAATAAGCTTTGCAGTAGCACATAAAGCGAGTCAAAGCCTAATAACGATGGCGTCAAAATAGGATTATGGGTTAAGGTTTGAAAGAGTAGTGTAGAGACGCCAATGGCATAGCCGACAACCATTAATGCCAATAGCTTTTTACCACGCAAAGGTAGCGCAAAATCCCAATAACCATGCACATTAATCGTTAAAAACAGTATTGCTGAGATAAGCAAAACAACCGTAGCAATCAAGCAGGGGTGGGATGCTAGCGTTAATCGTAAGCGTGAGAGCTTGCCAAGCCATGAATGATCATTATGACTAGTATTGGTGTTCGAGCTTTCGATATGTGAGCTTTCAACAGTAGACGGCAAAGGCATACGCTAGTCTTATAAAAGAGAATGGCAAGTAGGATAACGCTCATCTAAACAATATAGATCGCTTAGGTCTCAGCAGGCGCACGTAATAACAGCCATAAAAATACCACCGTACCGACTACGCCAAATACGGTCGCTACTGGTACCTCAAATGGATAACGAATAGAGCGCCCGATAATATCGCAAATCAATACCGCAGAAGCACCTAGCAAGGCAACGGCAGGTAAGCTGCGCCTGAGCTTATCACCCATAATACGGCTGACGATATTCGGCACGACCAAACCAATAAAGGGTATTACCCCAACCGTGACGACTACAACGGCACTCATCATGGCGACCATACCGACGCCAATCCAAGTCACTTGACGCTTACTGATACCTAAGTTCAAAGCGATATTATCTCCTAAACCTATAATAGTCAGTTTATCGGCGATAATATAAGCGATGATGCACAATCCGCCGGTCAACCATAGTAGCTCGTAACGTCCTGCCAACACGCTAGAGAAGTCGCCAAATTGCCATATGCTAAGCATCTGCAAGGTTTCAGTTTGATAGGCAATAAAGGTCGTAATAGCATCAATAATCCCACCAAATACGATACCAATGAGCGGAATCATCAAAAAGTCAGTCGGCGGAATACGGTGAATCAGCAGCATAAATAGCATCATGCCAAATACTGCTGTAATCGTTGCTACACTCATTTTTATTATCAATGCGCTGGCAGGAAAGAATAGACTGACTACTAATAATCCTAATGCCGCGCTTTGGGTCGCACCAATCATTGATGGCTCAACAAAGCGGTTTTTGAGCACCACTTGAATAATCATCCCAGCAACTGCCATCGCAATGCCAGTCAAGATAATGGCAATCGTCCGTGGTATGCGACTGACGAACAGCAGCGAGCTATCTGAGTTTGCACTGTGAGTGATAAAGCTATGAAAAATCCCTGACCAAGAAAAGTCTGCCACACCAATCGATAGACTGAGCAATACCAAAAACCCCATGACGATAAGACTTATAGTATTTATTAACCAAGGCGCTATCTTAATGTGGCGTGGTTCAGTGGTTAAATGCCCCATTATCTGCTGCCATCTTGATGGCGTAGAAGATATGGAGGTATCACTATTAGCGTCATCTCTGCTAGTGTCGTGATTAGTAGTAGCATGATTAGAAAATAAGGACATAACGGCTGCTAATTTAGGGCTGGTGTAAAGGATGGCTGTTGTAAGCTACTATTTTGCGTTGCTAAATGCGGTTTTAATCGCTGTTAAATCCTGCATCCACTGATAATAACCACCGAATGCTAAGTAAGAATCTGGACTTAGATACACCACTTGATTCTTTTTCCATGCTGTTGTTTGTGCAACCAACGGATTGTTCAAGACAGCTTTTGCACCAGCGCTGTCCTCACCGATAGCCGCACTACGATCAATCACAAATAGCCAATCAGGATTGGTTTTTTGCAGATATTCAAAAGATACTGGCTGACCATGACGACCATCTTCGATTTTATTATCTACCATAGGCACGCCTAGCACACTATGGATAAAGCCAAAACGCGACTTATCACCATAGGCTGATAATTTATTGCCATTAACCATAACGACTAAACCATTGCCATTATTAGTAGTGACTGTTTTTGTCTCGTCAATAAGACCGTCGATATCTTGCTGTAGCTTTAACGCCTCATCACTTTTGCCAAATAGTGCGCCCAAATCATGTAGGCGCTGTTTGCTTGACTCATAGATATTGGTAGTATCAATACTCATATCCAGCGTCGGGGCGATGCTAGAGAGTGCACTGTATTTTTCTGCCATCCGCGAGCCAACTAAGATAGCTTGCGGCTGCATAGCGTTTAGGGCTTCAAGATCTGGTTCAAACACTGTGCCCACCTCTTTAGGGTCGGGCTGGTTTTTTGAGTGCAAATTATCTAAATGCAGACCGCTTGGCATACCATCAACAGCCACATCAAGCGCTGCCAAATCCTGCATCAAGGTCATGTCATACACCACTAGCGGTGAGGGGTTAATTGGCAAGCTCACATCCCCTTTTACCGTATCAATATCAATAGTGGTAACAGAAACCGCATCATTGTTTGCAATATTTGAAGATACGTCAGCGCTATTATTTTCTTTTTTTGTATCGTCTTGAGTGTCGTCGGATGATGAGCAGCCTGTCACACTCACGCTAGCAAGTACTATCGCGGTAAGGGTAGTCAATAAAGAACGTTTAAACAAAGGCGCTATAAAAGGGCTCGAGACAGAGCTTGATGAAAGGGTAGTATTAGACATAAGAGCTCAGTAGGTAGCAGGGGTTAGATTGTCTGTTAATAAGGCGACTGAACAACAGAAAAGTGATTTTATTAATATCGATTTTGCAAATAGTGTTTGAGTAAAATTAAAGCAATCATGATAAATGAATTGAGACTCATTATCAATATTAATGATAATGATTTTTATTAACTCTAAAGCGAATCGCTATTAGTTTTATAAATTATTATTGATAATAGTTATCGTTTGCATTATTATCATCTCACTTTGTTTTCGATGAATCATTAGGGTGTTATGAGTTTGACAGATTTTAATACGCCGCCAGTTAAGTTGATAATGCTCGCTGTTAGCCTAGTCGTCGGACTACATGTGCTGACAGCAGTGGCTTTGGTGGCGATAAAACCGCCTGCGCCTACCATTGAGCTGCCCACAGTGACACCACCTATCGAAATACAGCTAGTACCGCCGCCACCTGTCGAGATCGAAGAAGTTGTTATTGAAGAGATAGAAGACGAGCCAGTCAAAAAAGTTAAGACTCAACCCAAAGCTAAGCCTGTTGCTGCTAAACCAAAGGTCGTTAAACAAGTTAAGCCTGTCGATAAGCCTAAATCTATAGTTAAAAAAACAGTCAAGCCAGTAGTAGAAGATAAGCCTGTTGTAATAAAAAAGAAACCTACTGTGACTATTGATTCAAATACTAATCAGCAACCTTCTACTGTCAAAAAACCTACGGCTACTGAATTAGCGGATGCCAATAAAGCTCAAGGATTAGCGGATGCTAAGAAAGCTCAAGAATTAGCAGATGCTAAGAGAGCCCAAGAATTAGCGGATGCTAAGAAAGCCCAAGAATTAGCGGATGCTAAGAGAGCCCAAGAATTAGCAGATGCTAAGAGAGCTCAAGAATTAGCAGATGCTAAGAAAGCTCAAGAATTAGCAGATGCTAAGAAAGCTGAAGCTGATGCTATAAAAGCGAAAGCCGCTGCGGCTGCAAGCAACGAACCTGTTAGTTATGGCAATATAGGTAAATCAAGTTGGTCAAAAGAACCTATATTTACATCTATTAAAAACAAAGATTACGGTTTCCAAGGGTTTGAAGCTTCAATCAGTGTGAGTATGTCGGTTGACTCTAATGGCAATATAGGGAATATAAGAAAATCTAAGTCTTCAGGTAACAATGAATTTGACAGAGATTTTATAAGAGCATTATCAAAAGCTAAGCTTCATCCAGCTACGAGAGGTAACAATCCTACGAAAAGCACAGCCACTTTCACATTTCGTATGAACTTGTAATAATGCACATAAAGAAAATTGTAAAAACAGCGCTTTATATCAATTTGAGCTCATCAATTCGAAAGCTTCATAAATCTTAAAAGTTATTTAAACGTTATAAGGAGTCCCAAATGGACTTTATGCACTACTGGCAAATTAGTGATTTAGTCACTAAGAGTTTATTTTTCTTATTGCTAGGATTATCGCTCATCTCTTGGGTGACAGGTATCGTACGGGTGATTCAAAGTCGTAAGCTGGCAACTATTGTAGCTGATGACTTAACCCAGCAGATTGCAGTCAAGCGTGCTGAACTTATTGATTCGGATGCTGCCACGCGTCGCTTGGTCACTGAGCAAGCACTACTTAAGCACATCAGTCGCTATCGTTATATGAGCGAGCGCGGACTGCCTATCTTAGGGACGACAGCTGCTATTGCGCCTTTTATTGGGCTATTTGGGACGGTCTGGGGTATCTTCCATGCGCTGAATAATATTGGCATTAGTGGTCAAGCGGGCTTAGGGCAAGTAGCAGGGCCAATCGGTGAAGCGCTTATCATGACAGGTCTTGGCATAGCGGTCGCTATTCCAGCCGTAGTGTTTTATAACCTCGCGGTACGCGTCAATCGTCGCATTATGTATTATGCCAATGATAAAGCGCATGATTTGCTCGCCGAATCTATTAGTTTGACGGCTGTAGCGCCTACACAACTGGGCAGCGCGCGTACTAAATCGCTCATAAAATCTGCGCCTACGCAAACGAGTAAAGCGGATGATCAGTATCGCAATGTCTCAAGCTCGAATCTCTAAAGAGCAGGTATATTCTAGCGTTTTTTGACGGTTTCAAAGCTTTGGTTTAACAGGCCTTAAATAATACGGCAACCACATGAACCAAGTATATTAATAAAGTAGTGAGAAAATTATGGCATTTCAGCTAGGGGATAATGACGCTCAAGGGCTAAACGAGATGAATCTCATCCCGCTTATCGACGTTATGTTGGTATTGATGATTATCTTTTTATTGACGGCAACGGTATTGAACCCAACCGTACCATTAGACTTGCCTAAGACCAGTGCCGCAGTGAATGAGCAGCCACCAGAGGCTATTCAAATTAGCATCGATAAGGACGCTGGGATATTTTGGGATAGCGAGGCTATTAGTATGGATGAGCTTCAGACGCGCTTACAACAAGAGGCCAGTACGGGAAAAGATCCAGCAATTCAGCTACGAGCGGATAAGGACAGTAAATACGATAGTGTCGCGCAAGTATTAGCAGCGGCGAGTACCGCAGGATTGACTAAGATTGCGTTTGTGAATGAATAAAGGTTGTTTGATGATTAATTAATGAACGTCTAGAGATTTACTTATAAAAACAAACCACCGATATAAACCAGTAGCCCAATCCCTAAAAAAATAACTAAGATAATAAGAAAAATAAATAAAATAATGGCTTTTTTCTCCAACCTTGCAAAAGTAATTTTGTAAGGTTTTCTTTTATTGATAGCTGACATCATCGATTTATAAAAATGCACTTACCAGCCATGATTGTAAGGACCATAGCCAAATGGTGTATACCCATAGCGACCATAACCCAAACGGCCACCATATCCAAAAGGATAGGGCGAGCGCAGATAATCCAAATCGCGCTGACGGATATAATAATAGCGACCTTGAGAGTAGGCTTCTTCTAGTTTTTCAATACCTTCGAGTGGACAAACAGGCTGCCAGTCGTAACCTTCGCGCCCTGCTTTATAGGCGTTGAGCTCCGTACAGTAACTTTTAAGACCGACTTGACGACCTTGCTCCCACAGCATACGATTTGGGGTTGCACCGACTACGCTAGCACAGTCATTGGCGTGATTGCCAAAATAAGCGCCAGAACGTCCCTGCAAGCCATCTGCATAACCAATATCTTGCCAATTACTAACTTGACACTGCTGAGGGGTTAGGCTTTGAGTAGTAGCACAACCAGATAGCGCCAACATCGCCGTACCTATAGCTACTAAGCCAAGACTTTGCTTGTTGATAGTGGTTACGTTTAAAAAATAAGACATAATAAACCTGCGCAAGTCTAAAATTATGGTTTATCATAGCATTTTTTGGCAGAACTACTTTTGGCATCTTGTTATTATTGAGATGATTATTCTATTTAAGCAATTGATATAACAGTAGAAATACTGAGTTGATAATGTAGAGCGTTTTAGCTAGATAGTCATCATTTAAGAGTCAAAGTTTTGCTCATGCTTGATTTTTTCTGGTTTGTACTCATTAAAGACAGCGTGCGCGCAACTAAAATCGTCGTCATCTATAAACTTTAATATCGTTAACAAGGTTGGTTGTCATGGGAATGTGGATCGCTATTGCTATCGTCCTTTTTGTATTAGGGAGTATGATGGCGCTCAAACCCAGCGGTATCGATCAGCGTTTGGACAAGCTGCGCATGACAGCGCGGCGCTTGCAGCTCAATCCTAAGCTTGTGGCCTGCCCTGATTGGGTGCGTGGTCGCGACAATGAATATGGGCGCGGGATGATGGGTCAATATGGGGTAGTGTTCGATAACGTGCAGCTGCCACAGACCCGTTATCAAGTCATAGAAGGTGAATGGCGACCAAACACCGAAAATAATGTTACTGCTAATAGTACAGTCCTAAAAAGCCCGTTAGCTAAAAGCACTGCTATAAAGGCTAATTTCAACCTAGACAAAATACCTTTGGCATTACCTGCGACGATCGAGCCGTTTGTGAAAGCACTATCAATCAAGGCCAATAGTATTGTGATCTACTGGGACGATATCGCTTACGTGCGTCCTATCACTAACCCAAGCTATAAAGCAGCTGCGATTGAAGCTGACTTATTGGTACTAAAGACTCAGCTGGAGCAATGGGCGCTACAAGTGCAAAAGCTACCCAGCAAGGATATAAATAGTACAATTTTAGCGAATACTTCATCCTAAAAAATAAGCCAGTCAATAAAGACTTTTAGGTGCTAAATCAGTCAGCTTATTGTCTTGAGATCTGTATCAAATAAATAGCTTATCGTTGAATCAAGTTATTTACAGTTGACAGTTTAATGCCTAGCAGTGTAACGTCTTGATAAGTTTATCGCTGTTTTAGAGTTACTTGACCGTCATTTATCAAGCTTTGAGAGATAATCAAAGCGCGGTTACGGTGGTTAATACTGTTATCAACAACCACTACTATTTATAACAGACTATTTTCTATAATAAAACCATTAGCTGTTAAGCTCTACCTCCTTTTACCTCCTATATTATGGTGTCGTCAAATATGGCAAAAACCACAACAAAAAAAACAGCCTCTGCTAAAAAACCTGCTGCTAAGAAAACAGTTGCTAAACAAACAGCCGTTAAGAAAGCACCTGCCAAGACCGCTGCCAAAACCACTGCCAAAAGCAATAAAAGCAGATCTTTGGTGATCGTGGAATCACCAGCAAAGGCTAAGACTATCAATAAATATTTGGGCGATGATTATATTGTACGCTCAAGTATCGGTCATATTCGCGATTTGCCGGTTGGCGCAAGCAAAGGCGCTAAAAAAGCCACCGCCAATAAAGATGAGACGCTATCAAAAGAAGAAAAAGCTCAACAAGCACTAGTACGGCGAATGGGTGTCGATCCTGAGCACGATTGGGCGGCTGTCTATGAAGTATTGCCTAATAAAACCAAAGTAATCAAAGAGCTCAAAGCCCTAGCCAAAGACGCTGACAAAATCTATCTAGCGACGGATATGGATCGCGAAGGGGAAGCAATCGCTTGGCATCTAAAAGAAGTTATCGGTGGCGCTGATAGTAAATACGAGCGCGTGGTCTTTAACGAGATTACCAAAAACGCCATTCAAAATGCTTTTAAGCAACCCTCCAAGCTCGATATCGATCGCGTCAACGCCCAACAAGCCAGACGATTCTTGGATCGGGTGGTTGGTTTTATGGTATCGCCCATCCTTTGGCAAAAGGTCGCTCGTGGACTATCCGCAGGTCGCGTACAGTCGGTTGCGATGCGTCTGGTGGTTGAGCGTGAGCATGAGATTCGTGCCTTTATACCAGAGGAATATTGGCAGATTCATGCGGATACGCACATCGATGACGGCAAAAAAACGACTAAAAAAGCGGATGATGAGACTCGTGAAGATAACATTCGTCTAGAGGCAAATAAGCAAAACGATAAGACGCTCAAACTAGTCAATAAAGAACAGACTGATAAAGTTTTAGAAGTACTCAAAGCCAATGACTTTATCGTCAAAGAGCGCGAAGAAAAACCGACTCAATCGCGTCCTAGTGCTCCCTTTATCACCTCGACATTGCAACAGGCAGCGAGTACGCGTTTAGGGTTTTCAGTCAAAAAAACCATGATCTTAGCGCAGCGTTTGTATGAAGCGGGGCATATTACTTATATGCGTACCGATTCGACCTTTTTATCAGGGGATGCCTTGGCGTCTGCCCGTGGTTTTATTGAGGATAGTTACGGCGCAAAATACGTACCAGAAAAGCCAAACTTCTATGGTAATAAGCAAGGCGCACAAGAGGCGCATGAAGCGGTTCGACCCTCTAATGTTAATATGAAATCAACTCAGCTCAAAGGCGTGGAGCGCGATGCTATCCGCCTTTATGAGCTGATATGGCGTCAGTTTGTCGCCTGTCAGATGACGCCTGCTAAATATCTCTCTGTGAATCTGCTAGTGACAGCGGGCAACGTCGAATTAAAAGCGCGCGGTCGTACCATGGTTTTTGATGGGTTTACACGGGTATTATCACCTGCTAAGACCGACGATACGCTACTGCCTGATGTCAAAAAAGGCGATAAGCTCAATCTTGACAAGCTTGACCCAAGTCAACACTTTACCAAGCCAGCAGCGCGCTTTACTGAGGCAAGCTTAGTCAAAGAGCTTGAGAAAAAAGGTATCGGTCGTCCCTCGACTTATGCTTCTATCATCTCAACGATTCAAGATCGTGGTTATGTCAAGCTTGAGAATAAGCGTTTATTCGCTGAAAAAATGGGCGATATCGTCACAGACAGACTGACGGCAAGCTTTCCTGATCTAATGGATTATACCTTTACCGCTGCGCTTGAGGATAAGCTCGATCATGTCGCTGAAGGTGACACCAATTGGAAAGACGTACTCGATAACTTCTATGGCGACTTTAAAAAGAAAGTCGAGCACGCCAAAGACGCTGATGGCATGCGCCCTAATGATCCAACCGATGTGCCTGATGTGCACTGTGATCTGTGCGCGCGTCCGATGCAATTGCGGACGGGTTCAACAGGCGTCTTCTTAGGTTGTACAGGTTATAATCTACCGCCAAAGGAGCGCTGTAAAGGCACCAAAAACCTAATGCCAGTAGAAGCTTTTGCCAATCTTGATGATAGCGATACTGATGATGAAGCCGCTGAAGTCAGAGATTTAATGGAGAAAAAACGTTGCCCAAAATGCGCAACTGCTATGAATGGCTATATCGTCGATGGTGGTCTAAAGCTACATATCTGCGGTAACAATCCAGATTGTGATGGCTATGTGCTAGAAGAAGGTAAATTTGAAGTACCAGGTTCTGACTCTCCAACCATCGACTGTAATAAGTGTGATGGACAAATGGAGCTAAAGACCGGTCGTTTCGGTCCTTATTTTGCTTGCCAGAAGTGTGATAATACTCGTAAAGTATTGAAGACAGGTGAAGCAGCACCACCGCGTATGGATCCTATTCACTTGCCTGAGCTAAAGTCACTCAAGCATGATGATTATTTTATCTTACGTGAAGGCGCGGCTGGTATGTTCCTAGCAGCATCGAAGTTTCCAAAGGTACGCGAGACTCGTCCGCCAAAGCTGGCTGAGCTGCGAGAGATCAAAGATAAAATGGAAGACAAGTTCCAGTATCTGTTTGAGGGTCCAGATGAAGATCCTGAGGGTAATGCAACTATCCTACGCTGGTCACGTAAGAAAAAAGAGCAATATATCGGCTCTGAAAAAAATGGCAAAGCGTCACGTTGGGGTGTGTACTGGCGTAAAGGCGAGTGGATCGAAGAATAGATAGCTCTGTATTTATGTTCAGTTATCTATCAACATAGTTATTTATCAGCATAATAAAAACCTCTTAGCTAGCTAAGAGGTTTTTATTTATTTGTGGCTAAAGTATCTTTTTAAATTAGTTCGCGACGATGATACCACAACCGATACGGTCACCTGATGCTCCTGCAGGCTGACTGACATAGTCATCAGCACCTGAATGGACGATAAAGGCCAAACGATTAACACTGTATTTGCCTACTTTTTCGACCGATATCTGCTTATTGACGTAGTTAATAGGAGCAACACCATTTTCATCGGCAGTCACGTTTGGTAAATCACCTGCATGACCTTTTAAGTCATCTGGGTTTGAGTGTGGGTAGTTGTCAGGGTTAAAGTGGTCACCTGCATCTTTACCCATATTGCCACAGCTACCTGTCTCGTGAATATGTAAAGCGACAGTCTCACCAGCTTGCAAACCCATTAACTTACCATAGACTTGCACGCCATTATCAACAGGACGTAAATACACTTGCCCCATCTCTTTATCTTCACCATCAGTAGTCATAATAGCTGACTTGAGTACAGGCTGGCTCAACGGATTACCCGTATTTAGCTGACTTTGGACGGTTTGACAACCGCTCATGGCTAAGGCTGAACCACATAGTAGAGCACTTGCTATCGTTAACTTGTTCATATTATCTCCATTAGTAATTATATTTATAAGCCATTTATAACTGACTTTAATTTTTGATTCGCCATAAGTATAACTAAGGATGAGACTTATATATTTATCAAATGCGCAACAAAGGGTTAATATATGTAAATTAATTATTACCATAGAGATAGAGTAGCTTTATAGATATATGACGGTAAGACTATGACAGAATAATATCAAAAAATCCGCCCATCAGATTGATGAGCGGATTTTTGATGACTAAGATAGAATTATCAACAGTTCAATTAACTATGTAGCGCCTTTTTAGACGTCGTATCTACCACAGCTTTGGCAGGTTTGAGTGGTGTTGGCATGCTGACTAATGCCGCTTTTAGCACCTCATCAATGGTCGCTACTGGCTGAATGGTCAGACCTGCTTTGACGTTATCAGGAATATCAGCCAAATCGCGCTCGTTAGTCGCTGGAATTAAGACATGCTTGATGCCACCGCGATGGGCGGCTAGTAGCTTCTCTTTTAGACCGCCAATACGTAGGATCTTACCGCGTAGGGTAATCTCGCCCGTCATCGCAATATCAGGACGAATAGCAATACCTGTAATTGCTGATACTAGCGCAGTGGTCAGTGCGCCACCTGCTGATGGGCCGTCTTTTGGCGTCGCACCCTCCGGCATATGCACATGGATATCAGTAGTTTTAAAGGTCTCATAATCGATACCTAAGCTATCACCACGCGCACGAACCACGCTCATAGCGGCACGGATAGATTCTTTCATCACATCGCCAAGTGAGCCTGTAAAGATAAGTTCACCTTTGCCTTTCATAGCGACCGCTTCGATCGTTAATAGCTCACCACCGACTTGCGTCCAAGCCAAACCGGTAACCCGACCGACCTCTGGATCTTTTTCAGCGAGACCAAAGTCATACTGATGCACACCTAGATAGTCATCGATATTGCTATCATCAACGACAACTAGCTGACGCTCATCTTTTTTCGGGGCGCGTGCACCATGACTCTCAACCGAACCGCGAACCACTTTACGACAGATTTTATTGACTTCACGCTCAAGGTTACGCACGCCTGCTTCACGCGTATAGCGTTGAACGATGCTATGCAATGCCGCTTCTACAATCTCAATCTCACCTTCTTTTAGACCGTTTTGCTTAATTGCTTTCGGTACTAAGTATTTTTGCGCGATATTGACTTTTTCTGCTTCGGTATAGCCTGGCAAGCGGATAACTTCCATTCGATCAAGCAGTGCTGCTGGAATATCCATGCTGTTAGCGGTACAGATAAACATCACTTGCGATAGGTCTAAATCCATATCGAGATAATGATCGTTAAACTTATCATTCTGTGACGGATCAAGCACTTCAAGCAAGGCTGATGCTGGATCACCACGGAAGTCCTGCGCCATTTTATCCACTTCATCGAGTAAGAATAGCGGATTTTTGACCTCTACTTTTGCTAATGACTGCACGATTTTGCCTGGCATCGCACCGATATAAGTACGGCGATGACCGCGAATTTCCGCTTCATCACGTACGCCACCAAGCGCCATACGTACGAACTTACGACCAGTCGCTCGGGCGATAGATTCACCTAATGAGGTTTTACCAACACCTGGAGGGCCGACCAAACATAGGATTGGGCCACGTAGCTTTTTGACGCGCGACTGTACCGCGAGATATTCTAAGATGCGATCTTTGACATCTTGTAGACCGTAATGATCTTCATCTAAGACGTTTTTAGCTTTGTCTAAATTGATAGAAACTTTAGTCGTGACATTCCATGGCGTATCTAAAATCCATTCGATATAGTTACGTACAACTGATGATTCACTTGACGCAGGTGGCATCATTTTGAGCTTTTTAAACTCTTGCTCAGCCTTTTTGCGCACATCTTCTGGCAAGTCAGCTTCATCGAGACGCTTTTCAAGCTCGCCTACATCATCGTCACCATCGAATGCGCCGTCGTTCATATCGGACAGCTCATTCTTGATCGCTTTCATCTTTTCATTTAAGAAGTACTCACGCTGATTGTCTTCCATCTGCTGACGTACCGCATCTTGAATATCTTGTTCGATGTTCTGCTCAGCGCTTTGTTTGACTAAGTACTCGGTCAACGTATTGATATGGGTCTTGATATCGTCATTTTCTAAAAACGACTGTTTAATTTCTAGATCCATCGATACCCGAGTCGAGATAAAATACACCAGCTCAAGCAAATCATCGATGCGCTTAGCAACGCGCGTCAGCTCACGAGCGTTACGTAAACGGGCCTCAGCATAACTTTCAAACAGGCTGGTTAAGGCCTTAATCGTGTTTTTCTGCTGACTTTCATCCATTGGCACAGCAACATCAGCCTGCTCAAAAGTCGCCATCAAGATATCATCATGGGCTTCTATACTATCGACGCGCGCGCGGTATTGACCTTCAATCAATACTTTGATGCAATTGTCATCGCTATCATGTGGCATCGTACTGACGATGCGACAAACCGTACCATATTGATATAAGTTATCTTGATCTATATCTTCGGTTAATGAGTCTTTTTGCGCGACAACGAGCACTTTATCGCCATAGTTCGCTTGCGCCAATTCAACGGCTTTTACCGAAGGCTCGCGGCCTACAAATAAAGCAATCTGCATATGAGGGTAAACAACAACATCACGTAGAGCCAGCAAGGGTAAGTGGTTATCTACTTGGCTAGTGACAGTCTCGTCTTGCTCATGGCTTTGAGTATTGTCTTGAGCATTGGCCTCAGTGTTATCTGGAGCATCGGCTTGAGTGTCTGTTTCAGACGTCGATACATTAACATCAATGTCGATGTTGTCTTTATCAATATTATAGTCAGTCATTTATTTTATTTCCTTGTTCACCAGACTTGTTAAGTCAAGTTGGGTTCATGTTTAGATAAATGGTGACCGTGAGAAAAATTGCAAGGCTTAGATTTTGAGTACCAATAAAAAGCATGCATTAAACAATAGAGATTATAAATGGCAGAGGAGTGATAAAGGCTTGCTAATGACCAGCCTAGGTTTTGCCTGAGTTTTGCTTGGGTCTTGGATAGGCTTTGGGTAAAAAATCAGGTAAACTTGCGCCCGTTATAATTAAGCCGCCAAAAGTAGCGGTAACGATAGCGGTAATAAAGTAAGGGTGAGAGAATGATGATTAATGCTGTATTAGTAGCTGTAGTGATTATGCTCGGACTATCATTGGCTAGAGTGCATGTGGTGCTGAGCTTGCTGATTGGTGCGATGGCGGGCGGCTTGCTGGCAGGTCTTGGGGTGACTGATACCCTAAATGCCTTTCAAGAAGGTATCCGTAATGGGGCGCAAATTGCTCTGTCATACGCGCTACTTGGAGCTTTTGCGGTTGCGATTGCTCATTCAGGCTTGCCGCAATCTTTAGCAGGCGCAGTGATCAAGCGTATTGATGCAGGTGGCACTAGCGGAATGATTAAATACACGCTATTTGCAGCGCTAGTGGTGATGAGCTGCTTTAGTCAGAATTTAATCCCAATACATATCGCCTTTATTCCGCTATTAGTGCCGCCGTTATTGTTAGCCTTTAATCGGATGCAAATTGATAGACGCCTGATTGCTTGTCTGATTACCTTTGGCCTTGTCACCACTTATATGTTTATTCCTTACGGTTTTGGAGATATTTATCTCAATCAAATTATGCTGAAAAACGTCGGTGAATCAGGGATTGATATCAGTGATATTTCAGTGACCAAAGCCATGGCAATACCAGCCTTAGGTATGTTCGTTGGTTTATTAGTTGCAGTTTTTATCAGCTATCGCAAGCCACGTCAATATAAACAGCTCGCAATCGACAAAGAAGCACATGATGAGGCCGTTGATAAAGAGGATCTAAGCAAAACCGCTACCAGCGCCCAAACTCAAAGCAAGCTAAAAACGCTGATAGCCCTTGCAGCGATTGTTACCGCGTTTGTAGTGCAGCTCTATACTGACTCATTATTGCTCGGCTCTATGTTTGGCTTTGGCGTGTTTATGGCAACGGGCGTGGTCAAGTGGCGTGAGGCTGATACCGTGTTTAACGATGGTATCAAGCTGATGGCAATGATTGGTTTTATCATGATTACCGCCCAAGGCTTTGCAGAAGTTATGAAAGCGACTGAGCAGATTCAGCCGCTCGTTGATGGCGCGACCAATTTATTTGCAGGTAATAAAGCGATTGCGGCTCTGGTGATGTTATCGCTAGGGTTGATTGTGACGATGGGTATTGGCTCGTCATTCTCGACCATTCCTATTCTAGCCGCTATTTATGTACCGCTGTGTATCTCGCTTGGATTTTCACCACTGGCAACAGTAGCTATTATCGGTACCGCTGGTGCGCTTGGTGATGCCGGTTCGCCAGCGTCAGATTCAACGCTTGGACCAACCTCTGGTCTAAACGTTGACGGACAGCATGACCATATCAAAGACAGTGTGGTGCCGACCTTTATCCATTACAATATTCCATTGTTAGTGTTTGGTTGGATTGCAGCGATGGTGTTGTAGGTTGTATTTTATAGAACTATGTTCCATAAAAAAGCTACCGAATAGGTAGCTTTTTTATTTCAAATCGATAATTTCATACTAAAGCTTTTTGTACTGCTTTTGCTAAAAACCCAGAGCGAGTTTCGTGGTTTTTTTCAGCATAACTGTCAACACGCTGTAATAAATATTCAGGCCAACTAACATTAAAGCGTACTTGCTTAGTTGAAAACTTGTTTTCATCAATATTTACAATAGCCCAAGCCAAAGCATCTTGAAAATCTGCATTCATTCTTAATGTTTCTATATCACTAGTATGAAAGTCAAAACTCATTCCTTTATCTACCATATATTCGATATGATCGTAAATTAAGGACTGCGCTTCTTGCACTGTGTCATCGATGGTATCTCCTAAAGGGAAACAGCCGTCAACATCTGGAACAATAGCTGCATAGTTGTCCATGCCTTCGTCTTTGAATATAGCGATGGGATAATTTAACATATAACCCCCTATGAATATGAGCTAATTAATAAATTTAAATAGGATAGAGAATGTTTTTATGAAGAGTAAAAACCAACCTCTATTAAAAGGTTGGAGTTGCTTAAAGTTTCAAACCAGAAATACGTCTTGCTTGAGCCAATTGATGTCGAGACACATCTTTTTCAGGGTGACTTATTGAAATAATGCTATCAACGCCTTCCTTTCTCAAAATATGATGACTTCCTTTAACTCTATCAACTATCCAACCATCCTCTTTAAGCAACTTGATTAGTTCACCACTTTTCATGGATTCTCCTCAAGGATACTAATTGGATGTGTGTATTATTACACATAATTTATAATTAATGCTATATTTTGTGTGTAGAAGTGTGTATTTAAAATAAGGAAGATCATTAATCTTCAAAATCCGCAATCTCACCACTCAAGCTATGCAAAAACTCATCACTCTGCGTAAGCAGTTTATTTAAACGCGCCTCATTAATAATAGTCGCCAGCTCATCAGAGTCAAACGCTTGCTCTTGACTATAATAAAGCTGCTCACGTTCTTGATCGTTATTTTCTAACGCTTGCAAATACTCCGTAACACCGTCCGCGCTAGACTTATTGTCATTATTCTTCTTAAAATCGTCTTTCATCAAAACCACCGTATGCCATTAGGGGTAATCAAGCCATCAAGCGGTACATCCCAAGGTTGACGTGCCAACTCATTCACCACTTGAAAATCATAGCACCAGCCAATTTTTAATGGCCTTGACGCGCCAGATCGATAGCTTTTACCGAGCGTTGTATCATAAAATCCGCCGCCCATTCCCATGCGATTACCTTGCTTATCGACTGCCGTCAAAGGACAGACAATCACATCCAATTCTCGCGCCCATAATAACTGACGATGATGATTTTGTTTCATGCCTAAGCTATGGAGATGGGTTGGTACGTTCATTAATCTATTATGATAAATAGGCACAAAGCGCAAAGTCTTATCATCCTTGCCCTTTTTATTACGACCTAGGGAGCCAACTACGGGCAAATAGGGCTGATAGTTTAAACGCAAACACCAATCCAATAGTGGTTGTGTTGGCAGCTCTCCGAAGCCATCATAATAGAGCCCAATTCGTGCATTGGCAAGCAAGCGCTGTTGCAATTTGAGCAGATGCAAACTAGCATCGCGGGCAAGTCTTTGGCGCTGATTGCTAGTCAACTGTCGACGCTGACGGGTAAAGTAACGTCTTGGAGGATTGCTAACGGGTTTTATTGACTCAGCAATACTGGTATTAGAGCTATCATTATCAGTGATACTGGTTATCATATTTTCAGTAACATTTATAGCACTACTGATTTTTTGCGCGGGCTGCTTACTTGCTAAGTCCTGCCTTGCATGCGTTACAGCTGTTTTGACTGCTGCTGATATTTGATTGTTGGACATCTGTAGTCCTTATGGCAAATGAGAAATTTATCATAACTCATGCTATCATAATGACGCATTACCTCCTATTTTCCTTATGTGCAGCGTCTGTTGCACTTTTTACGGATACCGCATCCGTTAACGAACCAGCAAAGAGGGTAGTTATGTCGACACAGAATCAGGCAACTCGTACTGAAAAAGATACTATGGGCAACGTAGAAGTGCCCGCTGATGCTTATTGGGGCGCGCAAACACAGCGCAGTCGTGAGAACTTCAAGATTGGTGGCGAGACCTTACCACGCCCGATGATTGAGGCGATGGCGCTAGTCAAAAAAGCCGCTGCAATCACTAATGCTAGCCTTGAACGTATCGATGGCGATAAGCGCGACTTAATCGTGCAAGCGGCTGACGAAGTGATTAACGGCGGTCTTACGGATCAATTTCCGTTAGTCGTTTGGCAAACAGGTTCTGGTACTCAGTCGAATATGAACATGAACGAAGTGCTAGCCAATCGTGCTAACGAGATTGCAGGTAATGAGCGCGGTAGTTATACGCCGATTCATCCTAATGATCATGTCAACCATGCGCAGTCGACCAATGACAGCTTCCCAACCGCTATTCGCGTTGCCGCTGCCCGTCAGATCAATAGCTTATTGATTCCAGCTATCAAAGCTCTGCGCGATACTTTGGACGCCAAAGCTAAAGAGTTTGATAGTATTGTGAAGATTGGTCGTACGCATTTACAAGATGCTACGCCACTAACATTAGGCCAAGAGTTCAGTGGTTATGTCAGCCAATTGGATCATTCATTAGTGCGTATCGATCAAGCATTGGAAGGCTTATATGAATTGCCATTAGGTGGTACTGCGGTTGGTACTGGTCTAAACGCCCATCCTGATTATGCCGTAACTGCTGCTGAGCAATTAGCGACTTTGACTGGCTTGCCATTCGTAACCTCACCAAACAAATTTGAAGCACTAGCGGCTCGTGATGCCGAAGTATTTGCGTCAGGCGCATTAAAAACGCTAGCAGCTAGCTTAAATAAAATCGCTAACGACGTACGTTGGTTGGCATCTGGCCCTCGTTGTGGTCTAGGCGAATTGACGATTCCTGAGAACGAGCCAGGCTCTTCTATCATGCCGGGTAAAGTAAACCCAACTCAGTCAGAAGCATTGACGATGGTTGTCGCTCAAGTCATGGGTAACGATGTGACAATCAGCATGGCTGGCGCATCAGGCAACTTTGAGCTAAACGTTTATAAGCCAGTTATCGCGTTTAACTTATTGCAATCTATCAAACTATTGGGTGATGGCTGCAACAGCTTCAATGACAACTGTGCCACTGGTATCGAGCCAGTAAAAGACAAAATCGATGACTTCTTGCATAATTCATTGATGCTAGTGACGTCATTGAACCGTCATGTTGGTTATGAAAACGCAGCGAAAATCGCTAAAACAGCGTACAAAGAAAATAAAACGCTTAAGCAAGTGGCGGTTGAGCTGGAGCTACTTACTGAAGCTCAGTTCGATGAGTGGGTAACACCAGCGGATATGGTGCATCCTTCTTAATTTAGAAGTTTGGTTTTAGATTAATAAAAAGACCTCGTCATTTAATATGGCGAGGCCTTTTTTAGTGACGTTATTTATATAAATTACTGATTATAAAGTTCACAACATTTTTTGCCGTAGTCTTCCATGATAGCACCTGTCAATCCTTGCTTTGCAAATGTATGAGCAATACCTACCTTAAAATTATGACCTTTATAATGTAAAATTAAACATGAAAATCTTGCGTCATCTTCTGATAATGAACCATCAGTTTTTACTAACTTAAAGGCATAGTCTTCATTTTTCACTACATAAGGTTTTAATAATCTTCCAAATACTTTACCGCAAAAAATAACGTAATCACGTTTTGTTTTGATTATGGTATCTAGTAATAATTCCATATAAGGCTTTAGTGCATCATTAGTCATTAAGTCAGCTTTTAATGAGCTTGAACTAAACGGAATCAGCTCAAGCTGTAGTTTGTCATCCATGACGCGCTGTAAGTTTATAAAGTCATCATCAGAGCTTAAGTCAAGTGCATCGAAAGGTCTAACAAAATGAACCTGTTTTGTATCAAAACTCGATTTGCATCTGCTTTGCAAAGATTCATTATAGTTTTTCTCACCAAATTTTTGATGATAAATGACGTAATCTGTAAAATTCTGAAACTTAAACTCACCTTGATAGCGTGTATCTAAGTTGTCGTTTAGTTTTGGGTGTAAGTGAATTAAAACAAACTTAGTGCCAAGGTCGCCAAAAAAATATTCAGGGTATTCGTTATGATTAACATGCATACCAGTTGTTCGTGTTAATGCTTTAGCACGCTCAATTTTCCCAGTACTATGAAATTCATCTAAATCGCATTTAATAACACTTAATAAATCATTCATACTTTTTCCTTTTCCAATGTCACCCAACAAAAAGCTGGGCTAAAACCCCAGCCTACGCCAAATATCAAAACCTACCTTTCAAAATCAAAACCCTAGAACTTATAAAGCAAACCAAGCGTAGACGTTGCCTCAACACGCGAGTCAACCATCGGGCTATCATATTGCTCATTGGCTAGATAGCTGACGCTTTGATTGGCAAATCCTGCCCATTTATCACTAAAGTCATAATTAGCACTGACATTGACATAAGGGTTCAAGCTACTATTAGACTCATAAGCGGCAATACCAGTACGGGCTGACTCCTCAGGAGTGACGCCATAATAGTATTCATTATAGTCAGCGTCCTGATACTCAAAGCCTATGCTTGGATAAACGGTTAGCTTATTCTTGGTAATGCGTGCCAGATAGGTTAAGCGGGCAGTATTACCACCACTACGATCTAAGACATCAGTGGCTACTTGCAAGCGAAATCCGCCGACAGGGGTGCGGCGCTGATAGCTCAAGCCTGCCGCAGCTGATATTTTACGCTCATCAAGACCTTGTAATGCACCATTAGCATCCTCAGGATCGAACGAATTACCAGCGAGTTGCACCGTTGCGGCCAACTGGTTAGTGCCGTCATTGATCAGATAAGCACCCGCAGTCGCACCACGTGCATATACTTTATTATTATCATAAAACACCCCTGGCAAGACACGAATCTCGTTCTCATCAGTATCATAAGCAGTATTAGCATACAGCACGTTAACACCGACGCTAAGCTCGGCATCTTGATCGCGCGGCAAGTTTTTAAATAGGGCTGCGTTTGCTATGCCAGCAGTGCTTAGTAGAGTAACAGCGGTCAGCGTGGTGATCACAGTGCGAGTATTGATAGCGGATGACACAGATGATTTAAACATAGTCGGGTCTCGTAAGCAGGTAAGTAAAGTTAGGCAAAGCAATAGGTTATTGAGCGGCCAGTACTTGTAATATTTGATTGTGAATAGTTAGCCACCAGCCAATAAAGCCGATAGCGACTATTAATATAACTAGCCAAGGCAGTAGTTGCCAAACGACAGTAGGTTTAGGTGTGGCTATATCTTTATTAATAATAATATTCTGAGTGTGTTTGATCGGCTCGCTAGAAGTATCATCAAGAGTATCAAAGTCAGTAACAGTCGCATATCTATTATCGAACTGAGATTTTATAGCCGTACTATCATAATTTTCAGAATTATAACCGTCATAGCTCTCATACGAGTTTACAGGGTTATGCGTGTCAGTATCGGTATAATTAATGTTTTCATAAGGATTGCTTTCATCAAGATTGTGGGCACTGTCAAAGTTGGGTTTGGCTTGATAGTCAACATACTCAGTATGATAAGGCGCGCTAGAGGGCGTAGAGCTACGCATAGCCATTAAGCGCTGACGATAAGCTAGTGCAAAACCTGAGGCAATGAGCAAGCCAGTGATAGCCCCGCCGATATGTCCGGCGTTATCGATACCGGGCACGGCAAAACCATAAACTAAGTTAATCCCCATAATAAATATGAGGCTTTTTAGATTGAGCACCATACCATTGACAGAGATTTTGAATAGTGCTGCAATGAGTAACGCAGCTCCAATGCCCATGATGCCGCCAGACGCACCAGCCGATAATCCTGGTTGGCCTGTACCATCTAATATACCCAGCCAAGTCATCTGATTATTGAGTAAATTACCACCGATCACCGCCAATAAGAATAGCGCCAAAAACTTAACCGATCCAAACATCGGCTCGGCAACTTGTCCAAAAAAGTACATGGCAAAACCATTAAACAACAGATGCATCAGGCCAATATGCAAAAAGCCACTACTGATCAAGCGCCAAGGCTCATTAACCATCGTTAAAGGCAGTGCGTTCGCGCCCCAATGTAGTAGCTGCTCAGTAGTAGGATTATTGGCATCGACACCTGTCAATACTTGCATAATATACAGACCAATAAAGCTGGCTAGCAATAGCGTTGAAACAGGCGCGGTCTTGAATAATTGGCTAATGGTCATAAGGCAGCTAAGTTATAAAACATGAAGTAGAGTATAAAGGGTATCTCTTATTTTAAAAAGCATGCTCCTACTTAAAAGTCAGGTTTAACAAAGCATTAATATAACGAGCTATTAGCACTAGCTATCAGCGCTTACCAAGGGGGTGGCGCTATAAAAGGCGCTGCAGTCTTGAGATGCTCAAACGAGCCTTTGACTAAGATATCTTGAGTGACATCATTAATATCAGTATGACCACAAAACGCCATAGTTGTGTCGCACTCTTTATAGATTAGCTCTAGCGCTCGGCGTACGCCATCCTCGCCATAAGCGCCAAGTCCATATAGGAATGCTCGGCCAATCATCGTGCCATTTGCTCCTAGTGCTATAGCTTTGAGCACATCTTGCCCTGAGCGAATACCGCTATCAAGCCAAATCTCAATTTGGCTATTCTCCGCGCGCACTGCTTGTACGATATCGCTGAGCGCGGCAATAGAGGAGGGCGCACCATCGAGCTGACGGCCACCATGATTGGAGACCACTAGCGCATCTGCACCACTACGCGCGGCTAATATCGCATCCTCTGGCTCCATAATGCCTTTTATAATCAGCTTACCGCCCCACATATCTTTAATACGGGACACGTCTCCCCAGCTTAGCCCAGGATCGAACTGCTCAGCTGTCCATGCTGATAGCGATGAGAGGTCTTCAACATTTTTGGCATGACCGACGATATTACCAAAGGTGCGTCTTTTGGTACCGAGCATATTCATGCACCACTGCGGCTTAGTCATTAGATTGAGGATATTAGCCAAGGTTGGTTTTGGCGGCGCGGATAGACCGTTTTTGATATCTTTGTGACGCTGACCGAGCACTTGTAAGTCTGCGGTTAAGATCAGCGCTGAGCAATTCGCTTGTTTTGCACGGCGAATCAAGTTGGCGATAAACTCTTGATCACGCATCATATACAGCTGAAACCAAAATGGCGCACTGGTATTCTCAGCGACATCTTCGATTGAACAGATACTCATCGTAGATAGTGAGAACGGCACACCGAACTTTTCAGCCGCGCGTGCAGCATGAATCTCGCCATCTGCCCACATCATTCCCGTAAAGCCCGTTGGTGCAATGGCGACTGGCATAGAAACTTGCTCATCGATCATCGTAGTCGCCAGCGAGCGATTCTCCATATTAACTAGCACACGCTGGCGCAGCTTGATACGATCAAAGTCAGTCTCGTTATTACGGTAAGTGGTCTGGGTCCATGAGCCTGAATCGACGTAATCATAGAACATGCGCGGTACTTTGCGCTCGGCTACTCGACGCAAATCTTCAATTTCAGTTATTTTTGTTAAGTCTATCATGGGGTTTTCCTTATCAATTAAATAAATCGTGCAATAACAGTTCTCAGTACATATCTATTCTTAGTACATATCTATAAGGGTGTTCTAAATATAAAGCTGACGCTATCACAAATATTAGGATAGCGTCAGCTCAAATGTTATTAATAACTGACCATTAATAATCCACTATTAACTGCCGTATAAATTTAACTATCCGTTACTGAAGCAGTAGCTTTTTTACTGCTGATCGACATAAGCCCAAAGAAGGCAATCGGCCAAACAACGGCCAATATCCACCATACTAATCCACCAAAAATAATGCCCATACCGATCAAACCTGCCTGAATGACATAGTAGATCATCGCCACTAAGGTTTTGCGGATGACATAACCCTCCTTATCCATCAGTCCAACTACCGCACAGGCAGCAACGACGTTATGCACAGAAATCATATTACCAGCGGCTCCGCCTACCGCTTGTAGAGCAACGACTTGAGCGGCAAGATTGCTATCGAAGCCGATTTGACTAGCTGTTGACCATTGAAAGTAGGAGAACATCATATTACTGACAGTATTGGAACCTGCAATGAATGCACCCATTGCGCCAATCCATGGCGATACTAACGGCCATGCATTTTGAAAGGCGCCAGCAGCGCTCTCAGCCAATAATATGGGCATAGCGGGTAGCGAATTCACAACGTCAGCAGCTGAGCCAGAGTTGATAAATACTTGCACCATAGGTACCGAAAATAGCAAGGCTGGTGCAGCAGCTATCATCGTCTTTGCCGAGTTACTCCAACTACGTTTTACCGCTTGACCATTCATTTTAAATAACAAAATACATACTAAGGAGCTGATAATTAGGATAGCGCCAGGAGAGTAGGCAAGTTGTATTTTACTAGAGATCGTGGTACCAAATAAGTTACTAAATTCGATAGTGGTCAAATTACCTGTCAAAAACGCTTTGAGCGGAGCGATAACTCTCGTAACAATTAATAGCGCGATAACGATAAGATAAGGAGAAAATGCACGAACCAAAGAGAATCTTGGGGCAATAGCATCGTCGTACTTCTCTTCAGGTAGCGACCCTAACCAGTCTTTGTCCCATTTAGCGCGTGGTGCGAAATCAAAAGTGTTTTTAGGCATCAAAAACCCACGCTTTGCTGCAGGAAGTACAATCATAAGACCAATAAAACCGCCAACCAATGATGGAAATTCAGGACCTAGATATTTGGCCACTAAAAAATAAGGGACGGTAAAGCTAAGACCAGCAAATATAGCAAAAGGCCATACTTTGAGCCCTTCAACAAAGGAACGATTTGTACCAAAGAATCGGGTCAAAAATCCACTTAAAATTAGCGGAATTAAAAAACCTACTAGCGCATGTATTAGGCCGATGTTGCCTGTAATTTGCAATAGATAATTCTCAGGTGAGAGTGGCCCAATCGCTTGCGCTATATCTTGCTTATCATTAATACCAGTCCAAACACCGAGTAGTACAGGCGTCCCAACAGCACCAAATGATACGGGTGTCGACTGAATAATTAATACAGCCATAACTGACGCCATCGCTGGGAAACCTAAAGCGAGCAACAACGGTGCACCGATAGCAGAAGGCGTACCAAATCCTGATGAGCCTTCTACCATCGAGCAGAATAACCAAGCCACAATAATGACTTGAATGCGCCTATCAGGTGAGATGTCCATAAAGCCTTTACGGATAGCGACAATAGCGCCCCCCTCTTTTAAAGTATTCAGTAGTAAAATAGCGGCGAATACAATAAACAGTAGCGTGAGGGCAACGATGACACCGTTTACAGTAGCAGCGGCTACTTGAGCACCGCTGGCTTGCCAAACAAACAATGCTAGAAGCGCGGTCACTAGATAGGCAACGCCCATAGATATTTTGGCTGGTAGACGCATGATCACCAGTAAAACTAGAACCACAATAATTGGCGCTAAGGCCAGAAGGGTATACATCATCAACATCCTTGTTAAAGATAATTAGAATTATGATTTGAGCATTATCAAAACATATATTTATTCGTTTTTTTAAAACAAAAAAATCTGTAGCTTATTAAAGTAAATAATAGTGACTACAGAGAGTGATGCCCATTTAGAAGATCAAATGAGGTCTTTTATTTTTGTACTTAATACTCCTATTCAGTGTAGCAAAATTTATTTACAAATCCTAGAAAAATATAAGATATTAGTGAACTATCTTTTAGCATATTGGTAAAATATATAATAGGTATTTAGCTAAAGAATACAAATTAAATATTCTGAAAGCTATGCCAGTACTATATTTGAAGGATATTAATAGCTGATTTTTACTTAATAAGAGTTTTTTACCAGTATCCCGTTAACCGAATATAATTTTACTTATATGAGTTTATCTACATATCTAACTTTTAGCTCATAATTATCACAACTGATCCCTATTTAATGTTATGACACATCTAATAATTCAATCCAGTGCTTAACGGGGATTGTAGATCGACTTTCTAAGTGAAGCTGGCAACCAATATTTGCAGTGACGATCTGATCAGGATTGCCCACGGTAAGGTCGGTCAATTTATTAGACAGCAGTTTCTGACTCAATTCAGGTTGCAGGATAGAGTAAGTACCCGCTGAACCGCAGCATAAGTGTCCGTTTTGTGTACGAGAAAGCTCAATACCTGCTTGTTGTAAAATCTGCTCGACATGACCGCCTAACTGTTGGGCATGTTGTAAAGAGCAGGGGCAATGAACCGCTGTCTTATGTTCTGATTTTTTTAATCCTAACTTGCTTAAATCCTCTTTGATCAATATCTCACTTAGATCGCAAGTTAATTCACTGACCCGCTTGGCTTTCGCTGCATAAACAGTATCGTGACTTAGTTTTTCACCATACTCTTTAACCATAGAGCCACATCCTGAAGCATTAATGACAATGGCCTCAATGCCTGATTCAATATCTGGCCACCAGGCGTCGATATTTCGCCGCATAAAGCCCAGTCCTTCTTCGTGAGCTGTCATGTGATAGCTGACAGCACCACAGCATCCAGCTTTAGGCGCGGAAAACAAGCTAATGCCAAGTTTATCCAATACGCGAGTGGCTGCAATGTTGGTATTAGGGGTCGCTGAAGGTTGCGCGCAGCCCTCTAATACCAGCATACGGCGTAAGTGTGACTGTGGCTGCGGCGCAGGCATAGAAAGCTTAACTTGCTTGACAGGAACTTTAGCTTTTAAGTCGCGTGGTAAAAACGTGCGAAACAGCTGCCCTAGTCGTAGCAGAAATCCAAATCGATTTGAGTAAGGCAGTATCTGTCTAAGCAACCAGCGCGTTAGTTTTTGATCAGCAGGTCTTGCTACTTCAGTCTCCATAATATCGCGACCAATTTCAGCTAAGCGACCATATTTTACGCCAGAAGGGCAGGTGGTCTCGCAGCTACGACAAGTCAGACAACGGTCTAAATGCCGTTGCGTTTTTTCACTAACTGAGCCAGTTTCAAGCATCTGCTTTATCAAATAAATACGACCGCGAGGCCCATCACGTTCATCACCTAATTCTTGATAAGTGGGGCAGGTAGCATTACAAAAGCCGCAGTGAACGCAGCTACGCAAAATAGCATCTGCTTCTTGGATATCTTGATGATCTAAATATTTAACATTGATTTTGGTTCGCATCATGCGCTCCTTTTTATTAAGCTCACATCCAGCTATACAAGCGACCAGGATTGAAAACTTCATTGGCATCAAAAGCAAGCTTAAGTCTTTTGTGAAGCTGGCGTAGCGCTGTTGGCTGAGTATGAAACACTTCCTGCGCTCTATTGCCACCACGGTAACAGCTCACTTGACCGCCCATACGCTCAGCAATGCTTTCAAGCTCTACTGTAGAAAAGTCGCCACGGAGCCAACGCTGAGCACCGCCCCAGTCGATAAGCCAGTTTTCATTGGGCAGACTATGGTCGGCATTGCTATTGACTGAGAATCGCCATAAGGGTTCTGAACCCAAAAAGTAATCCAATTGCTGTTCACGCAGATTTAGCCAAAAGTCATTGTTGTCTGCTAAGACCTCTGCTTCTTGTAAGATCTTCCCTTGCCATTGATCAACGGCACTGTCGACAGCGCTTTGTGCGCCTGCTACTCGTAGATAAAGATGATTATCAAGCCAGCAAGCACCTGTTAATGGCTTGGATTGAGCAGAGAGACGATTCATGGTTTCAATAGCTTGAGCAGCAGGCATTGGTTGCTTGATAGTCGCAGTAGCAGCAGGTCTAGGCATAACTTTGAGACTGACTTCAGTGATAATACCTAACGTGCCCATAGCACCCGCTTGCATCCTTGAGACATCATAACCAGCGACGTTTTTCATGACTTGACCGCCAAAGCGTAGCTCCTCTGCATGCCCATTGATCAAACGCACGCCCAGCACATGATCTCTGATTGAACCACTCCAAGGTCGCGCAGGTCCTGATAAATGACAGGCTAATGTACCGCCTAAGGTAGCTTGGTTGTCAAACAATGGCGGCTCAAACGCTAAACATTGATTATGCTCTGCTAGTGCTTGGTGAATATCAATTAATGGCGTTCCAGCTCGAGCTGTAAGCACCAATTCGACGGGCTCATAGCTGGTAATACCACGATGTTCGCTCAGATTGATAGGCTCGCCCGTAGGAGTGCGACCCATAAAAGCTTTACTACCACCGCCGATAATTTGTAGCTTAGTGCCGTCTTTATTGGCTTGTTTTACTCGCTCAATTAGCATCTGACTGATGTCTGTCATGCCAGATCTCCTTTTAACTGGTTTTCCGATTCAAATTTTATATCATCAAGACTTCGGTACTCCTGACAGCGTTTGAGTATCGGAATGCCTTTACCGGGGTTTAGGGTGCCAATAGGATCAAAAGCGTGTTTGATGGCATGAAACTGTGTCAGCTCTTGATCGTTGAATTGAACAGCCATTTGACGAATCTTTTCGACACCGACACCATGCTCGCCTGTAATACAACCACCGACTGCTACGCAAAGCTCTAAAATTTTACTACCGAATTCTTCGGTCTTTTCAAGCTCGCCTGGTACATTGGCATCAAATAAAATAAGCGGATGTAGATTGCCGTCACCAGCATGGAATACGTTCGCAACTTTTAGACCATAGTGTTCAGAGAGTTTTTGCATTTCGGTCAAGACATAAGCCAGTTGACCTCGTGGAATAGTGCCATCCATACAGTAATAATCGGGGGAGATGCGACCTACCGCTGGAAACGCTGACTTACGACCTTTCCACAATAGCGCGCGTTCTGCTTCGCTTTGCGAGACGCGCGTAGAAGTTGCCCCAAGCTCAATAAACAGCTGCTCGACCTCTGCAATCTGCTCTTGAACCTCAGCTTCGCTACCATCTAGTTCACAGAGCAACACGGCTTGGGCATCTATTGGATAGCCAGCATGAGCAAACGCTTCGGCTGCGATAATGGCAGGGCTATCCATCATCTCAAGCCCTGCGGGTATGATGCCTTTGGCAATGACAGCACCAACGGCATCCCCTGCTGCTTGAACATCGCTAAAGGCTGCCATAATAACTTGTGCCTTTTCAGGACTCGGCAGTAGCTTAACAGTGACCTCAGTAATGACGCCAAGTAGACCTTCAGAGCCCGTAATGAGAGCCATTAGATCAAACCCGTTACTGTCAAGTCCTTCACTACCGATGCTGATCAGATCGCCCTCAACCGTCACCATTTCAACTTTGAGTAAATTGTGAGTGGTTAAACCATATTTTAGACAATGAACACCACCTGAGTTTTCAGCGACGTTACCACCGATTGAGCAGGCAATTTGTGAGGAGGGATCGGGACCGTAATAAAGACCATAAAAGCTCGCGGCTTCACTGATGGCAAGGTTACGAACGCCAGGTTGCAGACGAGCACTACGAGCAAGCGGATCGATATTAAGAATGTGCTTAAACCTTGACATGACCAGTAACACACCATCAGGATTAGGCATTGCCCCTGCACAAAGGCCTGTGCCTGCGCCGCGCGCCACTACTGGAATCTGATAGCGATAGCAAATCTGCATCACTTTACAAACTTGTTCAACAGTTTCGGGTATGGCTACGATAAGGGGCATATCACAATATACTGATAAGCCATCACACTCAAAAGGCTTTTGGGTTTCTTGATCATCAATGACATATTCAGATTCAATAAATTCACGGAACATCTGAACTAGCGTTGCTCTATCTATTTTTGAGTTGTGCTCCAATTTAGCTCTCCTTTTTTCTCACTGAACTGATATTAGTCATTTTGTTAACAAGATACCAGTCATTATGTTAACAAATAGGTAAATGATAGGATATAACAAAGATCAAAGATTTAGCAACAATCATGTATATCAATAATCAATAAAATGAAATGTAACCTTTTGTGTGAGCAAGAAGTTAGGCTTAATATTTATCTTAAGTAAGACAGAATGATTTAAACAAAAGAGAAAAAAATCGAAAAATTATAATAGTTGCTGCAAATCCAATACTGAAAAAGGATAATCTAAACGCTGAGTTTGAGTTAACAGTACAGGAATATTAGTGGCAAATAGCATCATCAAATCTTCATCGAACTCAATAATATCAATGGTCTGATAAGAGAGAGGCTGCACTGCTTGCAAGCGCGCCATTAGCTGTGTGGCGATATCACACAAATGACAGCCAGAGGTACCCAATAACCACCACTGCTCATGATGCTGAGCTAAGTTAGGTATAGCAGCAATAATGTCAGCTCGCAGGACTCGAATATTATTAGCAAGGTCAAGGTTTTTCATAGTAGTGACTTATATTAAAAGTAGTTTTACTGTATAAAAAATCAGCTTTATATCATAAACAAATCAGGTAAATAATAACAGCAGCCGTGACAGCGATAGCGAGATTGGGTAATATATCCTACTACTTAGCACCATTCATCAATCGGACACCTGATACATGACAAGTTTTGGCGGATTCATCAAACGGCTATTATGGGCAGTCCTTATACTGATAGTGGCTTTTCATGTGTTAGTAGCAGGACTACTATTATTATGGAAGTCTCAACCTATCAATAATAGTATGTTTATGCTCACTCATAGGCTGACCGGTGGCGATGTCACCCAGACTTGGGTTGAGTACGATCAGATTGCCAAGTCAGCCAAACAAGCCGCTATCGTCAGTGAAGACTCAACCTTTAGTCAGCATGGTGGTTTTGATTTTGATGGTATAAAAGCGGCGCAAAAAAAGAATGAAGCAACGGGTAAGATGTCAGCTGGCGGCTCAACGATTACTCAACAGTTGGCTAAGAATCTATTTTTAACCTCGCATCGCTCTTATGTGCGTAAAGGTGAAGAGGCCGTTATCACTCTTATGATAGAAACGTTTTGGGATAAACCACGTATCTTGACCGCTTATCTTAACGTGGCTGAATTTGGCAATGGCATTTATGGTGTTGAAGCCGCTGCCCAGCACTATTTTGACAAATCAGCCAATGATCTCAACCGTGATGAGTCAGCGCTGCTTATTGCCTCTTTAACTAATCCAAAATATTATCAAGATAATCGTAATGACAAGCGCTTGCGTAACAAGCAACGCATTATTAAAAAACGCCTAAAAAATGCCGCTTTGCCATAAGTGGCTTGGCCGGCTAATTGGTTAATGGTAGCGTTTGGGAATACAGTCAAAAATACAATAATTACCTTAATCAACTGACTCAACAGACCCTAATAAAGAGGAGCTTAGGTCATGACCCAAAGTAATGATGCTGATAAAACAATAAAAACGAATCCAAGTGTTGACGATACATCAGTTGCTCACGCAAAATTAGCGACTAGCGCAAGTCAAAACCCAGCCGCCCCTGAAACCAAACCTATAAAGAGTACACCCGTGTCAACAGCAACTAACTCCTCGAATACCACAAAAAATAATATCACCCAAATTAACTGGCATCGCTTCGATGATGGCAGTTATTCATCAAGCAGTTATATCAATCGTGACTTATCTCTTTTACAGTTTCACATGCGGGTCTTATCCCAAGCCGCTAGTCCGTTACATCCGCTGCTTGAGCGCTTGTTTTTCTTAATAATTTTCTCATCTAATTTGGATGAGTTTTTTGAGATTCGTGTCGCAGGCTTGATGCAAAAGCTTAATCTGGGTGATGCGCCTCATAGTCCCCATGGTATGCGCCCAAGCGAGACTTTGAACGAAATCTCAACGATTGCGCACCAAGCGATTGAAGAACAGTATCGTATCTTGAACGAAGATATACTGCCAGCATTGGCTAAGCAAGATATCCGCTACCTAAAGCGCGATGAGCTAAATGCCAAGCAGTCTGCTTGGATGAAGCGTTATTTTATCGAGCAAGTCTCACCCGTGCTGACACCGATCAGTATTGATCCTGCGCACCCTTTTCCTCGTCTAGTCAATAAAAGCTTAAACTTTATCGCAAGTTTAGAGGGCAAAGATGCCTTTGGTCGCGATATTAATTTGGCAATCGTGCCAGCCCCGCGTAGCTTGCCCCGCGTCATTCGCCTGCCAGATGAGTTGACGGGCGGTAAAGAGCATCATGTTATGCTCTCAGCGGTGATCCATGAGCATATCGGTGATCTATTCCCTGGGATGAATGTTACGGGCTGTCATCAGTTCAGACTGACTCGTAATGCTGATCTTGACTTAGCGGATGATGTGGATGATATCGCCAAGGCGCTTGAGGGTGAGCTTGAGAACCGTCGCTTTGGTGATAAAGTTCGACTTGAGGTGACAACGGACTGTCCAACGCCTATCAGTGATTATCTGCTGAATCAGTTTGAGCTGCATGACAATCAGCTGTACCGCGTCAATGGTCCTGTCAACTTAACGCGACTGCTTTTTGACTTCAATATTCCAAACTTACGCTATCAGCCTTTTACTCAAATACTGCCTAAGCCCTTTCGCCGTGAGTTTGATAAATTAGATCGCAGCACTAGTATGTTTGGTGCGATGCGTAAAGGCGATGTCCTAGTTCATCATCCTTTTTATTCATTCTCGCCTGTGGTTAATTTGCTTTGGCAAGCTGCCAATGATCCCAAAGTATTAGCCATCAAGCAGACTTTATATCGCTCTGGTACCAACTCTGAAATTGTACAAGCGCTCGCCGCCGCCGCGCGTAACGGTAAAGAGGTGACCGCAGTTATTGAGCTGCGAGCCCGTTTTGATGAGGCTTCAAATATTGCAGTAGCCAACTTTTTGCAAGAAGCAGGGGCAGTAGTGGTTTATGGCATCGTTGGCTATAAGACTCACGCTAAGCTGATTCTTATCGTCCGTCGTGAAGATAACAAGATTCGCCGTTATGTGCATTTAGGCACAGGTAACTATCATGCAGCCAATGCCAAAGTCTATACTGATTATGGATTATTTACCGCTGACCCTAATATCTCAGAGGATGTGCATAATATATTTCAAGAGCTGACGGGTATGGGTAAGCCTGCTAACTTGAAACAGTTGCTTCATGCCCCTTTTACCTTGCATGATCAGCTTATTCAGTTTATCGATGACGAAATCACTTATGCCAAAGCGGGCAAGCGGGCACATATTATTATCAAAGCCAATGCCTTGACAGAGCGTCGTCTGATCGACAAGCTCTACGATGCCTCACAAGCTGGGGTAAAGATTGAACTAATATTGCGCTCTATGTGTTGTTTGCGTCCGCAAGTAGCAGGCCTGTCTGAGAATATTACGGTACGCTCTATCGTTGGTCGCTTTTTGGAGCATACGCGAGTTTATTATTTCCATAATAATGGTAATGAGCGTATGTACTGTGCTAGTGCCGACTGGATGGATCGCAATCTATTTCACCGAGTAGAGGTCGCCTTTCCTATAAAAGATAAAAAAATATTTAAGCAAATTTTTGAAGATGGGCTGCAAAACTATCTACAAGACAATGTGCAAGCATGGACCTTGGATAGCGCAGGGAATTGGCAGCAGTTGCAACCAAAAGCCGATGAAACGCCTCACATCGCTCAAGACTATTTACTTAAAACTATTAACAGAGTAGGTGAGTCCTAGTACCTCGTTTACAAGCCAATACTTAAAAAGTAGCATAAGATTAGATAGATAACAGCCAGCTAAGCATAGATATATTCGGTGCTTAGTTTTTTTTGTCAAAAATAACCAGTTACAAACGTTGGTTTTAGCTCACATATATACACACATTGAAACCGCAGCACACTAGTATGCTTATCGTGCAATTATCTATACTTAATGAAACAGCGATGATTGACATCGACCTAAATTATGTCCCTCAACTATGTGTAGGAGACCTTATGAGTAGCTCAAACAATAACCAAGACGTCAAATCAGAGATCAATGAAGCTATCAAAAAAGTAGATGCTAAACAGATCGATAAAAACTTACAGCAGGATAAAGCAGCGAACAAACCAGAAGACTTGACTGATGCAGAAAAGACTCCTTTTATAGATGAGCAACAACGTACTGATAAGTAGGCTTACTACTTATAAATAATGACAAATATAAACCGATATGATTATGAGAGGGATGAGCCATGACAGTTAATTCTAATATAACCAGTAGTAGTGAAAAAGTTATTGTAGATAACGAGCAGCCTAATGATGAAGCTGTAGTACCAGTAAATAATCCTATTCCCAATACGCCAGAAAACCCAAAAGACAGCTATGAAGGTCGTAAGCACGATCCTGAAATTGACGGTCCTCAGCAGGCTTCCCAAGAGACTGACGAAGTATATGCTGACCCTCGTAAAAGTGAGGATTTACCAGCAGGTGGCAAAAATGTCGCTGATCTTAACGCTCATGATTTGAGCCAAGATGGTAATAAAATATAAAAAGAGCGTTATGTTCTTAACTGTTTTAACTGCTCGTCCACTAAATATTTGTAGCTTATTAAGGATAATAAAATGGAAACCAAAGATCCTGCATTAACCAAAACCCCAATCAGTAGTCATGACACCATAGCAGAGATTATTACTGATACTACCTCTGAACATCATGACCATACTCACAAATCTGCTGCTCATGCGGAAGAAGAAAGAAAGGGCACGCAAACGCTGCAAGAGACAGTAATAGGCTCAAGCTTAATTGATGATTTTAAAAACTTAGATGATCCTATTGATGCTAGTATGGCTAACAGAAGCACTCAAAGACAGATAGCTGGTGAGAGCGTTGTTCATGAAGATCCATTAGAGAAGACAGTTGTAGATGAAGAGCTGGCTCAGCGAGATGTCATTAATCATAACGAGGCGGTCAAGAAGCCTATGCCTGCTTATAATCATGATGAACTAGAATCTGAAACCTCTGTTACCAACTATACAGATACTTTTGAAGATGAAGTGCTAGATACCAAGCATGTTAATGATGGCGACAACCCAGCACGTCAGCCTGATCGTCGCGATCAACAAGGCAGTACAGCGTTTGATGAAGGCATTAATGATGAGACAGTCGGTAGCGAAGCACCTAAAAGCGAAGGTATCAATAATATGAATCGCTACGCCAGTGTCGATAATGCGCAAACCCGTATTTTGAATCCTGATCAAAAAGATTAATATGTACTTGCTATCAGTAGCAACGGCTCTAAGATTATGACTAACAAATTTTTGTAAGGATAAGCTATGACTACCCCTGATGACCAAGATAAAGAGTTAAATACGACAGATGAGAGCTATAAGTTAAGAGATGCTAATGATAACAAAGGTATTGTCCCAGATGATGCCCTACAGAAAGTCAACCCAGCAGCGGCCGAACGTGTTACCGAAGATCATGATCCGCATAATATTGCTAAGCATAATAAGCAGTATGATACGGACGTGACCCGTGACAAATAACGCAGCGTAAATAACGAATTGCAATTGGTTTGTGATTGATACAAAGAAGCAATGAGTAGAGCTTTTATCGGTTTTTACTCATTGCTTTTTTTATGCCGTCAAAGACTAAAGTTGACGCGTTTTAAGCTGGCGTGCCACTATGGAAACGTAACTCATCATCACGACTCGATATCAGCTCACTTTCTACTTCTCTAAATAAGGCCACACGCTCATCGATATTGTCTTCAGATAAAGACTGAGCTAGTGCCAGATAGTCCTTGAAATGACGACTCTCAGACTTTAATAAATACCGGTAATATTTTGCTAAGCGCGCGTCATCTATGACCTCAGCTAAGGCAGCAAAACGCTCACAAGAGCGAGCCTCAATAAATGCCCCTATTATTAATACATCTACCATTGCCGCAGGCTCAAAGGTGCGTTTATGTTTGAGCATACCTTTGGCATAGCGTCCAGCACTCAAATACTGCCACTCCTGCCCGCGATCCGCCATAATCCCTAGCACTTGCTCATAGTGCAGCATCTCTTCACGCACCAATTGCGCAAGATTGCACTGTAAGTCATAGGCAAACTCGTAACGAAACATAAGATTCATCGCGGTACCTGCTGCCTTTTTTTCACAATTTGCATGATCTTGAATGATCAGTGGTAAGTTAGCTAGGGCTTGCTCTACCCAAGACTGGCTAGTACGGCACCCCAAAAACGCATAAATATCAGACAGATCTACTTTTAGCGGTGTGCGCAGTTGAGTAATGTCAACGCTATCGTTAAAAGATTTATCAGGAGCTTTATTTATAGATATTTTATCGACAGACGTTTTATCGATGGATGTCTTAGCAATGGACTGTAATTGCAGATCATCAGTTAACATTTTTGCGGCTGTAACGTGGTTCTGAGTCATAATTTGGCCAAGCTTTATTAACAAGGTAAAGGTGATTTATATTAATTATATCAGCCTTGACTAAGGTCTGTTAGTTTTTCAAAGTATAAGTGAAGTGCAGATAACAGCAAACCGTAATGATTACTTACAGTTTATCTAGACGCCCAAGTCACTTGCTCATTGATCTGCTACTATAGAATCAAAGGTATACGCACTCTCAATTATAAAATTTATAAAACTTCACTATTTATCTAGTGAATACCTATTTATTGTTTATTTCTTTATTTGATAGTAGGATGCATTTTGCTTTTGTGCAATATTGTCTTACTATTGATAATCGTTTCATTACTACTTAATTGTTGTTACCAATAATTACTATTAATAATGGTAAGTTTGTACCGTTAGCGCTATAAATTACTATTAATACTTCTCATGTATAGATAAGGACACCACTATGAGCCAGACTTCTCAAAACAATCGTATCCAAAAGGGTATTCTTGCAATCGATCAACAACTGTATGACTTTATCGAAAACGAGGTACTTCCAAAAGTTGGTATGGATTCAGAAAGCTATTGGTCAGGTTTTGAGAAGATCGTCAAGGAGTTCACCCCACGTAACAAAGCATTATTAGCGACGCGTGACGAGATGCAGGAGCAGATTGATCAATGGCATCTGGACAACCCTACTGAAAACGGCAAAATTGATTTTGAGGCGTACAAGCAGTTTTTGCAAGATATTGGTTATTTGCTACCTGAGGGCGAGGCTTTCCAAGTCTCAACTGAAAACGTCGATGACGAAATTGCACATATTGCAGGTCCGCAGTTAGTCGTACCTGTCCGCAACGCTCGCTACGCCTTAAATGCAACCAATGCGCGTTGGGGAAGTCTGTACGATGCACTGTATGGTACTAATGTGATTGGCAGTGAAAACGGTCAAGAAGCTAAAGGCGGTTACAATCCGACTCGCGGTTCAGCAGTAGTCGCTTACGCTAAGCAGTTTTTAGACGAGCACTTCGCGTTAGCGTCAGGCTCATACAACGACGTTACAGGCTTTAAAGTAGTAGAAGGTAAGCTTGAGGTTATCCAAGGTGATAATCACATTGAATTAGCAGATCCTAGTAAATTTGCAGGTTACGTTGGTGAAGCGAGTCAGCCAACTGGCATATTGCTGAAAAATAATAACTTGCATGCCGAGATTCAAATAGATAGTAATAGCCCAATTGGCAAAGACGATGCTGCTGGTATCAAAGACGTCCTACTCGAATCAGCCATTACTGCCATTCAAGATTGCGAAGACTCTATCGCAGCAGTCGACGCCGAGGAGAAAGTTGAAGTTTATCGCAACTGGTTTGGTCTTATGAATGGTGACTTGCAAGAAACCTTTGAAAAAGGTGGCAAGACTCGTACGCGTAAGCAAAACCCAGATCGTACTTATACTGCTCCAGATGGTAGTGAGTTGATTCTTCCTGGTCGTTCACTATTACTCATCCGTAATGTCGGTCATTTGATGCAGAATCCAGCTATCTTAGTCGACTTGGGTAATGGCTCTGAGGAGATATTTGAAGGCATGATGGATGCTCTAGTAACGCCGTTATTGAGCCTCAATGACCTCAAAGGTAAGAGTGCGCTATCAAATTCACGTAAAGGCTCTATGTATATCGTCAAGCCAAAAATGCATGGTCCTGATGAAGTCAAAATGGCTAATGATTTGTTCAATGCATCAGAGGACTTATTAGGTCTTGAGCGCAATACTATCAAAATTGGCATTATGGATGAAGAACGTCGCATGACGGTCAACCTAAAAGAAGCCATTCGCCAAGCTAAAGATCGCGTCATTTTCATTAATACAGGCTTTTTGGACCGTACTGGTGATGAGATGCACACGAGCATGAATGCAGGGGCATTTGTTCGTAAAGGAGATATGAAGTCACAAGCATGGCAACCCGCTTATGAGCAGTGGAACGTCGATGTTGGTTTAGAAGTCGGTCTACAAGGTCGAGCTCAAATTGGTAAAGGCATGTGGGCGAAGCCTGATGAGATGAAAGAGATGATGGAAAGCAAAATAGCGCACCCACAAGCGGGCGCTAGCACAGCTTGGGTTCCATCCCCAACGGGCGCTACTTTGCACAGCATGCATTACCATGAGGTCAATGTTGCCGATGTACAAGATAGCCTAAAATCCCGTGAGCGTGCCAGCTTAGATGATATCTTGACCATTCCATTGGCCAAAGATACCAACTGGACAGAAGAAGAAAAGCAGCAAGAGCTTGATAATAACGCTCAAGGTATCCTAGGTTATGTCGTACGCTGGGTAAACCAAGGCGTTGGCTGTTCTAAAGTACCAGATATCAATGATGTAGGTCTAATGGAAGACCGTGCAACCTTGCGTATCTCAAGTCAGCATATCGCTAACTGGTTGCATCACGGCGTGGTAAGCGAAGAGCAAGTCATGGATACCATGAAGCGTATGGCAAAAGTCGTCGATGAGCAAAATGCTGATGATCCTGAATATCAGCCTATGGCACCAGATTTTGAGAGCTCTATCGCTTTCAAAGCGGCTTGCGACTTAGTATTCAAAGGTCGTACACAGCCAAGCGGCTATACCGAGCCACTGCTACACCATGCTCGTCGTGAGCTCAAAGGTAGTCTATAAACAGGACAGCCTATAAATTAGGTCATCTGTTAATGGCAAAAATCTATAAATAATGCTGACAACTAGTTTGTATTACTAAATTAGTTGTGTAGATAAACTGCATCTCTATCTTTTTAATAAGGTAGAGATGTTTTTGTGGATAGCGATTTTTGTTGATAGTAATACTAGCAGTGACTCTGAGCTATTTATGATAATAAATACCAAAAAATATATTGCAAATTATGTCAAAGTTGTTATGCTTGTACTCGAAGTATGAGTTTGGTAACGGATGTTACGCAACAGAGCGATAAAGACCAACGTTTACATGGCAGTTACGATTTCGATCCCAGTTATGTAAGTCATGGTTTTTTTCATCTTACGGTAATAGAACTTCGCCACACTTGTTTCTGACTAATCTCGGTAGCCAGTTACACATTATATCTTTGAGGATTTGTGACGATACCATTTTGGGCACTGGCTAATAATAGCTCGCTCATTACTAAAATTGTAAAGTGGAGATACCCCATGAAAAAACTACTTTTAGCTACAGCAATCGCTGCCCTATCTGTATCTGCAGCCAATGCAGCACCAACTGTTTATGGTAAAGTATTCGTTACTACTGATTACGTTAATGCTGAAATTGATGGTCAGAATATGGATAATAATAACAGAATTAATGAAGACAACGGTTCATTACAAGTTAATTCTAAGCTTTCACGTTTAGGCTTCAGAGGCTCTGAAGCGATAACGGCCAACACTGACGTAATTTACCAATTAGAGTACGGCGTTCAAGTTGATGATAGTGGTAGCGATAACATTGGCTTCAAAAGTCGTGATACTTATTTAGGTTTAAAAAATAAAGACTTCGGTGAATTCCGCTTTGGTCGTAACTACACAGTCATTGACTATATCAATAACGTATCAGTTAATGAAGGTTATTGGGATAATCTTGGCTCTAGTACTCTGAACAACAACGACAGCTTTGCTAATATTTTGACCCCGACCGTTGGTAACCGTATCAATAATTCAATCGTTTGGAAAGCGCCTAAATACAATGACCTACCATTAGCGCTTGCGCTGATGTATGGTGCTGATGAAGACTTTATATCTGAGAGTGATCGTGACGCAGGCTATGGTGCCTCATTGATGTTTGATCCAGGTACAGGCATTACCGCTGGTATTGCTTATGAGCAAGACATGAGTGTTAGTGGTGATATTATCCGTGGCAGTGCTAGCGTCGATTTAGGTAAATATATCGCAGCTCCTGTAAAGTTAGGCGTTCTATATCAAGAAGCTGACTATGCCGGTACTACTACTGCAACAGAGGACGGTTTAGTGGTGAGTGCTGAAATGGGTCTTTCGAATTTTGCCCGTCCAGCCTCTGTTTATATTCAGTATGACAAAACCGACAATATCAGTGGTCTTGAGAATAATGACTCAAATCAAGTCGTTGTAGGTGGCAAATATGCGTTTAAAAATAATATGATCGCTCATGCCTATGCTGGTCTAAATTCAGCGGAATTAAACAATGGTCGTTTTGGTTCGAGAGACGAAGACGGCAAGGTTAATGAAATCGACTTACGTGGTGATATTGATGTACTCGCTATCGGTGGCGGTCTAGAGTATATATTCTAATCTAAACATTAGAATCTAAATAAAAAACTCATCCTTCGGGGTGGGTTTTTTTGTTTTGTAATCAATACTGTGTCTTGAACAACAGCGTGTCTTAAATAACAGAATCCGTAAAATTAATAATAACATTTGTGTAAATTTTGGTTTTTTCACCTTACTGTAATATTTGGTTGGTAAAGTTGTGTCTAAGTAATGCTTCTAGCTCATATATATAAATGTTCTATAGGGTAGTCACCCTGCTATTATATATATCGGCCAATCTTAGCCAATTTATCACTCAAATCGTAAAGTGGAGATACCCCATGAAAAAACTACTTTTAGCGACAGCAATCGCCGCCCTATCTGTATCTGCAGCCAACGCCGCCCCAACTGTTTATGGTAAAGCATTCTTAGCAGCTGACTATGTTAATGCTGAATTTGATGGTCCTGCTGGCAACATGTATGATGAAGACACAATAGAAATCAATTCTTATTCTTCACGTATCGGTTTTAAAGGCTCTGAAGCCATGACGGCTAACACTGATGTTATCTATCAGCTAGAGTATGGCACAAGCATTGATGGTGATAGCAATGGCTTTAAAAACCGCGATACATTCCTAGGTGTAAACAACAAGCAATTTGGTGAGTTCCGTGTTGGTCGTAACCAATCATCATTAGATCGTATCAATAACGTTGCTACTGCTGATGGCGGCTACTGGAATTACCTAGGTAGTAAAGCTAGTAAAGATAATATGGTAGAAAGTGGTCGTATTGATAACTCAATGATCTGGACTGCTCCTAAGTATCAAGGTCTTCCATTACAGTTGTCAGCAATGTATGCTGCTGATGAAGATGACAATAGTGGTGATGGTTTTGGTGTTGCTGCTATGTTTGACCAAGGTACTGGCTTCACCGCTGGTGTTGCTTACGATAAAGACTTAAACCTTGGTAATGGTGGCTATAATCAAACTGGTGATATTATCCGTGGTACTGCTACTGTAGATTTGTCTAAGTTTGCTGCTGTACCAGTAACATTGGGTGCATTATACCAAGTAGCTGATATTGACAACACAGATAAAAAAGAGAAAGGTTTTGTTGTAAGTGCAGCAATGGGTCTACAGAATTTTGCTAAACCAGCAACTGTTTACGCTCAGTACAACAATACTTCTAACTTACGTGGTTTAGATGGTATTGATACAGATCAAATCGTTGTTGGTGGTAAATATTTCTATCAACCAAACATGATCATGCATGCTTATGCTGGTCAGAATGATAATGATCTAAATGATAAAGAAACACTAGCTATCGGTACTGGTCTAGAATACAAATTCTAATCTAAACATTAGAAAACGTATTATAAAAAACTCATCCTTCGGGGTGAGTTTTTTTGTTGTGACCTTTTTAAAGCCGCAGTGGGTTATAATAGCTACGTATTTACGATGATTACGCACTTATGACAATTAAGCGTTAAAAACTGAGTGTTTTAAAGAGTTTGTGCTTTTGCCCTATATTTTGTAGCGTATTTTTAGTAAAATCCTTCTTTACCAATTACCGACAGAGTACTATGACCAAGTTTATATTTGTGACCGGTGGGGTAGTGTCCTCACTAGGAAAAGGTATTACCGCAGCCTCTCTTGCCGCAGTCCTTGAAGCACGTGGCGTGAGCGTGACGATGACCAAAATGGATCCGTATATCAACGTCGATCCAGGTACGATGAGTCCGTTCCAGCATGGCGAAGTGTTCGTCACCGAAGACGGCGCTGAGACCGATTTGGACTTGGGCTATTATGAGCGCTTCTTACGCCACTCTAAGATGAGTAAGAGTAACAATTTCACCAGTGGCCGTATTTACCAAAACGTGCTTAACAAAGAGCGTCGTGGTGAGTATTTAGGCGGTACCGTACAAGTTATCCCACATATTACGGATGAGATTAAAAGCAAAATTTTAGCCAGTGGTGAGGGCTATGATGTGGCCATTATCGAGATTGGCGGTACGGTTGGTGATATTGAATCCTTACCGTTTATGGAGGCAGTGCGTCAGATGCAAGTAGAGCTTGGCCGTAATAAAGCCATGCTGATGCATTTAACGCTAGTTCCTTATATTGCCAGTGCTGGCGAGACTAAAACTAAGCCGACTCAGCATTCTGTCAAAGAGCTGCGCTCTATTGGCTTGCAACCTGATATCTTAATCTGTCGCTCTGAGCATAAAATCTCATTAGATAACCGTCGTAAGATTTCACTATTTACTAATGTCGAAGAGCGCGCAGTCATCATGTGTGAGGATGCCAAGAGCATTTATCAAATTCCACGCACTCTCTACGAGCAAGACTTAGACGATTTGATTTGTGAGCGCTTTGGTCTTGATTTGCCAGAGGCGGATTTGAGCGATTGGGATAAAGTCGTTGATGCTCAGCTTAACCCTGAATCGACGGTTACGGTCGCTATGGTCGGTAAGTACGTTGAGTTGCCTGACGCTTATAAGTCTATCAACGAAGCATTATTGCATGCGGGTATCACTCATAAAGCGGATGTCACTATCGATTATATCGATGCTGAGCATTTAGAGGATGATGACAGCTTGTTAGCGCGATTGCAGCAAGCCGATGCGATCTTAGTACCAGGCGGCTTTGGTGAGCGCGGTACGCTAGGTAAGATTAAAGCGATTACTTATGCTCGCGAGAATAATGTTCCGTATCTAGGTATCTGCCTAGGGATGCAATTGGCTGTTATTGAATATGCGCGTAATGTGCTTAACATCAATGCCAACTCCTCTGAATTTGATCGCAAGACCGCTGAGCCTATTATCGGTCTGATTACTGAGTGGTTAGATGAGCGCGGCGAGTTGCAGATACGCTCTGATGATTCAGACCTTGGTGGTACGATGCGTCTTGGCGCTCAGCAAGCAGAATTAGTGGCTGGTAGTAAGCTGAGCCAGATCTACGGCGCAACCAACATCACTGAGCGTCATCGCCATCGTTATGAGATGAATAATCGTTATATCGAGCCATTAGAGCAAGCGGGTATGACTATCTCTGGTTATTCTGCCAAGCAGCATTTGGTCGAGTCGGTTGAGATCGCCGAGCATCCTTGGTTTATCGGGGTGCAGTTCCACCCAGAATTCACTAGCTCACCACGTGGTGGTCATCCGTTATTTAACAGCTTTGTAAAAGCGGCTAAAAATTATAGCGCTGCTAAGTAAGGCTTAAGCAACAGATTTAGAGTTCAGCAAAGCTAAGTAATAATAAAAAGACTGATCTACGGATCGGTCTTTTTTACGTTATGGTTTATCGTAAAGTTACGTCTACCCCCTTTTTTTAATCATGCTATCCGTTACAATAGCTATAGGCATTGAATAAGCTACAATGACTAATAACTAATAATCACTAATAACAATAAACAGGATCACTTTTATGGATAATTTATTAACCGCACAATCACATATTCAGCTTAGTACTCCTAGTGGCGATAGTGCTATCACTATTGGTAACGATCAGCCCTTTGTGTTATTTGGCGGGATGAACGTTCTGGAGTCTAAGGAGCTGGCTTTTGAGATTGCTGAACAGTATATCGATATTTGTGAGCGCCTACAGATCGACTATGTGTTCAAAGCCAGTTTTGATAAAGCCAATCGTTCAAGCTTGACCTCATTTCGTGGCCCTGGGTTGGATAAAGGCATTGATTGGCTGGGTCAAATCAAAGAAAAATACGGCGTGCCAATTATTACCGATGTCCATGAGCCCTATCAAGCACAGCCTGTTGCTGAAGTTGCTGATATTATTCAACTGCCTGCGTTCTTATCCCGTCAGACAGATTTGGTAGAGGCGATGGCCAAAACAGGCGCGATTATTAACATCAAAAAAGCACAGTTTTTAGCGCCGCACGAGATGCGCCATATTATGAATAAGTGCCTTGAAGCAGGCAATGACAAGCTTATCTTGTGCGAGCGCGGAAGTAGCTTTGGTTATAATAATCTAGTGGTCGATATGCTCGGCTTTGATACCATGAAGCAGATGGATGTACCTGTATTCTTTGATGTGACGCATAGTCTGCAGCAGCCAGGTGGCCGTAGCGATAGCGCTGGAGGTCGTCGTGAGCAGATTACCACCCTTGCGCGCGCTGGTATGGCAACGGGTCTTGCAGGGCTGTTTTTAGAGGCGCATCCGAGTCCTGAGACTGCAAAGTGTGATGGCCCTTGCGCACTACGTATGAGCCAGTTAGAGCCGTTTTTACAGCAATTAAAGCAACTTGATGAGCTAGTAAAAGGCTTTGAGGTTTTAGATACGCAATAACTTAAATAGCTAAGAACTTATATACTTGCTAACTTAGAGATTTATCAGGTAACCATAAAAGGATAGGATCATGGCGATTAAAGTGGCTCAAGTTAGTATCGAAAATATCGATGATGCTGAAGGTTTAGATAGCGTGATGGTCGCTCTCAAAAATATTACTGGCGTTAAAGCGATTGATCTTGACGCTGCTACTAATATCGCGCTAATTCGCTATGACGATACCGATACGAGTATCCACGCTTTTACCGCCGCGATTAGCATGGTGGATTATGTTACCCAGCCGTTTCCTATCGATGCGCCACAAAACCCACGCTATGATTAATGCATATAATCATTAGGGCGCGTTATACATTCACAGAGACAGTATCTGATAAAACGAACCTCTTAAAAAACGAGAAAACTTAGACTTTTAACTATTGACTAAACCAATGATCATAAGGAGCCCACAATGGCCAATCAAACACAAATTATTAATATCGAAGGCATGACCTGTGGTGGCTGTGTTGCCAGTGTACATACCGCGACAGCTGATATCGATGGATTAGATAATATCAGTATTGAGCTTGCAAATAATCAAGCGACCGTCACTTTTGATGACAGTAAAACCAGCGCTGAAAAAATTGCTGCCGCTATTGATGAGGCAGGCTTTGATGCTAGCGTTGCTAATACTTAATATAAATTATTGATTTGTCAAATCAATAAGATAAAACCAGCTGTCATGGCTGGTTTTTTAGCAGATAAATTTTAGTAAATACTTGTCTCTTGAATTAATGTCAATGACAGCCATCTAAGATATATATTAATATATTCTTTTATATAATAAATAACGAGTTTCACCTATGACTACTTCTAATCGTGCAACCGATCATTCTTATGATGTTGAAACTGGTATTGAGCAGCAGGATCAGCTGTCGCCGCAGCGCGCGCATCTGCAACTGGCAATTGATGGTATGTCATGTCAAGCCTGTGCCTCGCGAATAGAGAAAGTGTTGAATAAAAAGCCCTCTATCTATGAAGTGAGCGTCAACTTTGCAGGTGAGACTGCCAATGTTGATTATGATCCAAATCAGGCCAGTCCAGAGCAAATCAAGGAGTGGGTCGATAAGACTGGCTTTGTCGCTAATTTGCAGGCAGGGGATAGTCTATTTGCTCAAACGGATGAAGATACAGCAACTAAGTGGCCTTGGCGCTTGATTGGACTTTGGATCTGTCTGCTACCGTTTTTAGTCGGTATGGCAGGCATGCTAACGGGTTTTGGCATGGCATGGATGCCACCAGTTTGGATACAGTTCGTACTCGCGACTATTGTACAGTTTGGTCTAGCACTACCGTTTTATAGTAGTGCGTGGGCGTCTATCAAAGGTGGCCTTGCTAATATGGACGTATTGGTGGTCATGGGTACCGTGACCATTTGGGCTTATTCGACTTATATCTGGCTCACTCATGGTGATAGTAGTGCAGACGCTATGATGCAAGGCATGGCTAACCATGGCCCTGAGGTTTATTTTGAAGCAGGGGTTATGGTCATAGCCTTTGTGCGTACGGGTAAGTATCTAGAAGAGCGCACCAAAAAGCATAGCCTGAACAGTATCGATTTATTATTATCGTTGACCCCAGATGAAGTCGAGCAGCAGCAACCTAACGGTGAGTTTATTAACGTTGCGCTACAACAGGTACAGATAGACGATATTTTGCGTGCCAAGCAAGGCAGTCGGGTCGCAACCGATGGTATAGTTATCGAGGGTAGTGGCTGGTCTGATGAGAGTCACTTAACAGGTGAGTCCGTACCACTCAAAAAAGTAGCGGGTGATACTTTATTGGCAGGAGCTCTGGTGGAAAACGGTAGTCTATTATATCGCGTCGCTGCTAAGGGTAGTGATACCAAGCTTGGTGATATGGTACAAGCGCTGAGCGATGCTCAAGGCTCAAAAGCCAAGCTGGCGCGTTTGGCTGATAAAGTCACTGCTATTTTTGTACCTGTGGTCGTCGCTATTGCACTATTAACCTTCGGCATCACTTGGTGGTTGACTGGCATGGTCGATACCGCTTTGATGCACGCAGTTTCAGTATTAGTTATTGCCTGTCCTTGCGCCTTAGGTCTGGCTACACCAGCGGCAATTATGGCGGGTATGGGCGTGGCGGCGCGTCACGGGGTTTGGTTTAAAGACGCGCAAAGTCTGGAGGCGGCAGGCGATATCGATACGGTAGTACTAGACAAGACAGGAACGCTAACCATCGGTAAACCGACTATCGTAGATCAAGTCATGGTCGATAAATCTCTAGCCGCTAATGACGTACTACAAATCGTCGCCAGTGTTGAGGCACATGCTAGCCATCCGTTAGCTACGGCACTAATTAATGCCGCTCATGAGCACGGATTGCCTTTACTGAATGTCACTGATATCAGTGTGATCAAAGGCGCAGGCATTCAAGCTACTATTGAAGGCCTTGGCGTGGTAAAAGTCGGTACCGCTGAATTTGCCAATTTAAATTTACCTAAAATGATGCCAAAAGTATGGCAAATTGCTAGCACGGTAGCAGTCAGTATCAATGATGAGCCGTTGGGTGCATTTGCTCTAGCGGACGATCTAAAAAGCGATACTCCGCAGGCGATCAGTGCTCTACAAGCAGCAGGTACTACTGTAATCTTAATGAGTGGCGATAAGCAGTCGGTCGTTGATCATGTTGCGGCTCAATTAAACATCGAAGCCGCTTATGGCAGAATGAGTCCCCGAGATAAAGCCAGTGCCATCGCCAAGCTGCAGACTGCAGGACACAAAGTGGCGATGGCAGGAGATGGGGTTAATGACGCACCAGCTATGGCAACCGCTGATGCCAGCTTTGCGATGTTTGAAGGAACGGATGTAGCACAGCACAGTGCCTCAGCACGTCTGATGGGTGAGTCGCTGATGCATATCGATGCGGCTCAAAAAATTGCGCAAGCCACGGTACGCAATATCAAACAAAACTTGTTCTTCGCCTTTATTTATAACTGTTTGGGCATACCATTAGCAGCCTTTGGCTTTTTAAACCCGATGATAGCCGCCGCTGCTATGGCGCTGAGCTCTATTTCTGTATTGATGAACGCCCTGCGTCTAACGCGATTTAAAACAGATGTGGAATTAAATAATACGGTATCTGATCCTGTAATAGAAAAGTAAGGCTTAGCAAAAGTGTCATAGTTGATAGTCATTCTTAAGCAAAATTATGCTATGATGCCAAGCACTATAGCTCGTTTTTTATACCCGCTAGCATCGATACTTTTGATGTCAGTAATAGCTACTATAAAAGGGTAAAGCTATAAGCTTATTTTATAATCATTTTAGTTTTAATCTTCCTCTTTTTATCCCACAAACTTGGCATGACCAAAGGAATTAATCCACATTATGTATGCTGAAGAAACTAACAACGTCACCGCAATTAAAGACATTCGTGCTCGTGAGATTCTAGATTCGCGCGGTAATCCAACCATCGAAGCTGACGTCATCTTAGCGGATGGCACATTAGGCCGCGCCGCTGCGCCAAGTGGTGCTTCAACAGGCTCGCGTGAAGCCTTAGAGCTACGTGATGGCGACCAAGCTCGCTACATGGGCAAAGGGGTCAAAAAAGCCGTTGCTAATGTCAACAGTCAGATCCGTAGCGCGCTCATGGATAGAGATGTGACTGAGCAGCAGCAAATTGATGACGCTATGATCAAGCTCGATGGCACAGATAATAAAGATAGTTTAGGTGCTAATGCGATGCTAGCGGTGTCACTAGCGACTGCTAAAGCGGCTGCAAAATCGCAAAACCTGCCGCTGCATCAGTATATTGCTAATCTGCGCAATCAGACGTCACTGACGATGCCTGTACCGATGATGAATATCTTAAATGGTGGCGAGCATGCGGATAACACGGTTGATATCCAAGAGTTTATGATTGAGCCTGTTGGCTTTACTAGCTTTTCAGAGGCGTTACGTGCGGGTACTGAGATTTTCCATAGTCTAAAGTCAGTACTCAAATCACAAGGATTAAGTATCTCTGTTGGTGATGAAGGTGGCTTTGCACCCAACCTGCGTAGCAACGAAGAAGCGATTACGGTTATCATGCAAGCCATTGAGCAAGTCGGTTACAAAGCTGGCAAGGATATTCATTTAGCCCTTGATTGCGCCGCTAGTGAGTTTTATAAAGACGGCAAATATATCTTAGCGGGCGAGGGCAATAAGAGCTTTGATAGTCAAGGCTTCTCTGACTATCTTGTTGGCCTTGCTCGTCAATATCCTATCATCTCTATCGAAGATGGTCTTGATGAGTCAGATTGGGACGGCTGGAAGTATTTGACTGAGCAAATCGGTGATAAAGTGCAGCTCGTCGGTGATGACTTATTTGTGACCAATCCTGCTATCTTGCAAGAAGGCATAGACAAGCATATTGCTAATGCTATTTTGATTAAATTCAATCAAATCGGTACGTTGTCAGAGACCTTGGATGCTATCTATTTAGCCAAAAATAACGGCTATGCGACTATTATCTCGCACCGCTCAGGCGAGACGGAAGATAGCACTATTGCTGATTTAGCTGTCGGTACTGCCGCTGGACAAATTAAGACAGGCTCATTATGCCGCTCAGATCGGGTCGCAAAGTACAATCAGCTATTGCGTATCGAGCAACAAGTACGCGCCAGCTATCGCGGTGCGGATGAGTTTATCGGTCTGCGTGGTTAACGAGTAAGGAAAGATCTGGTATAAGAAACTATCAAATATAAGGTGGTTTCTTATCGCTTACCCTATTGTATTTATACTATAAATTTATACTCTAAAAACTATTTCGGTTGATATTTTACGCTTATGAAGTACTTTAGCCAGTTTATGTTACTTGCCTTAGCAGTTGCCGCGCTATTAGGACTGCAATATCAGTACTGGCTAGGTGGCAATGGTCACTTTGAGCATAGTGAGCTGTTAACTCAGATTGAGGATCAGCAGCGCGCTAATGATAATCAAGTAGCTGCCAATGACTTGTTACGTACCGATGTCCATGATCTCAAAAATGGCTTGGAGGCGGTAGAGGAGCATGCTCGTCTAGATTTAGGGCTTATCAAGCCTAATGAAACTTTTGTGCAAATATCTACCTCACCTACAGTAGTCAGTAGTCAGTAGTCAGTAGTCAGTAGTCAGTAGTCAGTAGTCATTCTCAGCCAACAGTATTCTTATAAGTGCAAGAGTGCTGAAATCATCTTAATAAGGCTATATTATTAATAATAAATCTGTCCCCAAAGTACACAGTATGATTGTCGCAGCAGGTCGTGGCAGTCGCTTTGGTGCATCCAAACCCAAGCAATATGTGCATATTTGTGGACAGACTTTATTACAGCTCAGTGTGGCAAGGTTGGCGACCAGTACCTATGTTAACAACTGCTTATTAGTGATTGCTGCTGATGACACTACCGCACAAACCTTAGATTTTGCTATGCCTGTGTCTTTCACTCAAGGTGGCGCTGAGCGTTGGCAGTCAGTGCATTTGGGGGTTGAGGCTATTTTTAAGCAAGGCGCTGGTGATGATGATTTAATTCTGATTCATGATGCCGCACGTCCCAGCGTTCCAACGAGAGATATTGAGCGAGTTATAGTAGCAGCTATGAGTGAGCCTTATGGTGCTATATTAGCAGTGCCAGCTGCAGATACGCTCAAGCAATCGCAAAAGCTGGATAACCCTCTTTTGAGTAATCATCTCTTAAACAATCATCTTTTACCATCGAAAACGAATCGATCTATTTCAGACCATTCTGAAAACGATAGCTACTATACTCAAGCCACTATCGATCGTAGTCGTATATGGCAAGCACAGACACCGCAAGTGTTTCGACTAGCTCAATTGCGTGAAGTATTATCGCAAGTTGCTAAACATAATCTTAATATTACCGATGAAGCGAGCGCTTTTGAACAGCTCAACCTTCCTATCCGACTGGTTTCTGGCAGTCGACAAAACATCAAACTTACCTTTCCTGATGATGCGCTCTTGATCACTGCTATCATCAATATGCAAGTTACCTAATAGCTTGTCTAGGAGCTTATCTAAGAGCTCGCATCTTTTTTCCTCTGTTTTATCTCCCTATTATTACTATTTTATTGCCCTAATATTGCTGTATCAAGAATATAGGCATAAATATCAGTTGGTTACAATGTATTCTGCTATTTATAACTATTTGTTTGCAATGTCTAACAATATACCCTATCCTGTAACCAAGTTAATACAATTAACCATAATAATAAACACTGATAATATATTAGGCCATCATTAGATCCCACTAGTCTTGTCTCTATATTATTTCCAATGTCATTTGGCATAGGTTATTGAATATTTTAAGGAGAGGCAAATGTTATCAGCTACTACTCCGACGATCTTAGAAACATCAGATCTTTATCAATTGGTGTATATAAGTCGCATTACCTCAACAGGCTTATCGGGTGCAAGTACGCTTAATGATATCGCCGAGGCTGCTATAAAAAATAATACAGCTGATGACGTAACAGGAATACTTTGCTACGGCAATGGATACTTTTTTCAGTGTATTGAGGGTTCAGAGCAGGCGTTAACGAATCTAAAAAACCGTATATTGATGGATGATCGTCATAAAGATATGCAGACTCTAGGGTTTTCAGCAATTTCTAAAAGACGATTTACAGGGTGGTCGCTACGTTCAATGACGCTTGAGCGCTGGATGCTTAGCGACTCCAAAATAAAAGCACTCATGCCCTTTAAGCCTTATGAGTGGGCCAGCAATCAATGGCATCAATTTTTGGATGTCTTACAAGACTATTATGAAGAGCAAAAAATGAGTGGTGATAACGGTGATAATGACAGTCAGCCTATAAAATACAATGCTTTGGGCTTAACTTTGAGTAAGGTAGTTGGCGAGCATCAAGCTTTTTTCTTGATTCAAACCGTGCTTGGGTCACTTATTATCTTAGCCTTGTTATGGTTTATGTTGTCAGATAAGCTCTAGACCGTTGATACTAGATATGTTGTAATATCTCAAGTTAAACAGAAAAATCCAGCACTAGGCTGGATTTTTATTACTTGGTAATTTTTATTAATCAGTAATTCTTAATTTTCGGTAGTAAAACACTTTATTTAGTTGCAAAAAAAACTCTGCAAAATCAGTTAGATTTTGCAGAGTTTTAAAATATTATCGTTGAAGCAAATAATACTTTTATATGTGGCGTCCCCAGGGGGATTCGAACCCCCGTTACCGCCGTGAAAGGGCGGTGTCCTAGGCCTCTAGACGATGGGGACTAGGAGCTATTTACTCTATAAATAAAGTAGTAGCGCTTCAGCTGCTTTCACCTTTATGCTGAAGAGGTGCACATTCTAATAGCGTCTGTGTTTACTGTCAAGCTTTTTCCTACGTTTTTTTAGCAATAAATACCTTTTTTTCAAGGCCCGGCGTGGGTGTAAGTTTTTACTCTTTAAATGGTGGCGAATCCATAGATGAACACAGATGCTGATGGTTATAGCGAGTAACATATAACCCAATATGGTACCCCATAGTATGTGATGTGGTTCTAGTTCCATTAGAGTGTTTCTCCTATTGAGCCTATAACAATGTCTATAACTATAAGCTGCTTACCAAGATCCTTTCATTTATCAAAAATCGATAGATCTATTACTAATAGTTTTAATTATAGATAAAATTAGATAAATTACTGTTTAGGAGTTGTTGCCCTCTGACATTACTGCCTCAGGTTCTTCGGCTTGCATAGCGTTGGTCAGCATCGGATAACTGTTTAAAATATGACAAAATAGCTCGGCTGTTTTTTGCGTATCATATAGCGCTGAATGCGCGTCATTACCATCAAATTCAAGTCCAGCAGCCTTGCAAGCGCGTGCCAGTACAGTTTGACCAAACGCTAGCGCAGATAAGGTAACGGTATCGAAGACTGAGAACTGGTGAAAGGGGTTTAGATTTTTGCTATTGGTTCGTACTACTGCGGCATTTAAAAATGCCAAATCAAAATGAGCATTATGACCTATCAGCACACATTGACGACATTCTTCAGATTTTCGAACTTCTTTCAAGCCTTTAAAGATGCGTCGTAGTGCGACCTTCTCATCTTCGGCAATCGCTTTACGCATAGGATTATTAGGATCAATACCTGTGAATGCCAAAGCTCGCGGTTCAAGATTAGCGCCTTCAAAAGGTTCGATATGAGCATTTTGCGCCTCTCCTGGATAAAACACCCCTTGCTCATTGAGTAGGATAGGAATACAGGCAATCTCTAGCAGTGCATCAGTGTGTGCATTAAAACCAGCGGTTTCTACATCAACCACGACTGGCAAAAATTTACGAAAGCGCTGTTTTAAAGACATAGGTGTATCAGTTTGATTGGTGTCAACTGACACCTTGTCGGAGCCTACTTCAGCAGGTTTAATAGTATTGTTTTGGGTACTCATAGACAGTTAAATCACTTTGTCGGTAATAATAAATCAAAATTCTAAAGGTCAAAATTTTAAAGCTCAATAGTATACTAAAGCTTGATAGCACATCAAAGATCAAGAGTATAAAGACTGTCGATATGCCAGTTATACTATAAAATCCAGTCATACTATCAAATTTAACTTTAGCCAAGCTTAGCTAAAGTTAAACTCAACTAAAACGTTTAGGCTTTAATCGACCAAGGTAGCGTTTCACCAGCCATCAACGGAGTAAGTGTTGAGCCATCAAAATACGGATAAGAGGTGGGTATTTGCATAGGTGATTTAAGTAAAGTTACGGTATCAGTATTCAGAGGCAATCCATAGAACTGTGCACCAAAGCGACTGGTAAAGCCTTCAAGCTTGTCAATTTTGCCAACACTATCAAAGGCAGTAGCGTACAAAGCTAGCGCTGTCGGTGAGCTATAACAGCCAGCACAGCCACAGGCCGTTTCTTTCTTATCTGTCGGATGCGGTGCTGAGTCTGTGCCCAAAAAGAACTTTGGACTGCCACTAGTTGCGACATCTAATAGCACTTTTTGATGCGACTCTCGCTTTAGAATAGGCAGGCAATATAGATGCGGTTTAATGCCTCCTAACAGCATATGATTACGATTGAGCATCATGTGCTGCGGAGTAATAGTTGCGGCAATGTTATTACCTTGTGCTAAAACAAAGTCAGCGGCATCGCTAGTAGTAATATGCTCTAAAACGATTTTTAATGCAGGGAATTTAGCTATAATTTGCACTAACACTTCATCTAAAAAACGCTTTTCACGATCGAAAATATCGACATGATCCTGTGTCACTTCACCATGCAATAATAAGGGCAATTGATACTTTTCCATAGCGCCGAATACATCAGCCAGCGCATTAATATTAGTCACGCCATCAGCTGAGTTGGTTGTGGCACCAGCAGGGTAGAGTTTGACCGCTTGAACGATGCCTGATTTTACGGCCTCTTCGATATCTTGCGCACTAGTATGATCGGTCATATACAAGGTCATACGCGGATCAAAAGTCGCCTTGCGCTCAGCTGGGATATCACAAGCTTGTAAATGCTGCATAATGCGCGTTCGATAAGCCTGTGCGTCAGTAGTCGTTTTGACAGGTGGTACTAAATTTGGCATACAAATAACCCGATTAAAACTAGTAGCTGCATGAGCAACCGTAGTCGCTAATGCTTGATCATCTCGCAGATGAATGTGCCAATCATCGGGCTGAATAATAGTAAGCTGAGCAATAGAATCAGTCATAAGCGTTATAGCACTCTATAGGGTTAGATTGAGAAAAAGACAGATAAGTAAGAGTAATTAATAAATAAAGGGCAACTAAACAGCGGCAATAATAAGAAGATATGCTCTAATCAAAGCATTTATTTTGTTGCTATAATAACAGATTTGGTTGCCTGACTAAATATGATGTACACTAACTAGGCAAAATCTATTTTTACTATCTATTCTGCTCTATATTCCTATCTTATTTTTTAAAACCAAAACCCTAACTATCAACTAGGAGCTATTCATGGCACAACTGGATAAAAATAATATCAATAAAATTGTTCTAGCCTATTCAGGCGGACTTGATACTTCAATCATCGCTAAATGGCTGACTGAGACTTATGATGCTGAAGTCATTACCTTTACCGCTGATCTTGGTCAAGGCGAAGAAGTTGAGCCTGCCCGTGCCAAAGCAGAAGCTATGGGTATCAAAAATATTTATATCGAAGATCTGCGTGAAGAGTTTGCTCGTGATTATGTGTTCCCAATGTTTCGTGCCAATGCCATTTATGAAGGTGAGTACTTATTAGGTACTTCTATCGCGCGCCCACTTATCGCCAAACGCTTAGTTGAGATTGCAGCTGAGCATAATGCCGATGCGATCAGTCATGGTGCAACAGGTAAAGGCAACGATCAGGTTCGTTTTGAGCTAGGCGCTGTCGCTTTGTCGCCTGATGTAGTGACTATCGCCCCTTGGCGTGAATGGGATCTGTCGAGTCGTGAAAGCCTAATGCAGTATGCCGAAGAGCATAATATCGCTATCGACTATGCCGGTAATAAGACCAAATCGCCTTACTCTATGGATGCCAATCTACTGCATATCTCTTATGAGGGCGGCATCTTAGAAGATCCGTATATGGAGGCTGAAGATGATATGTGGCGCTGGTCAGTCAGCCCAGAAGAAGCGCCAGATACACCGCAATATATGGATCTTGAGTATAAAAAAGGGGATATCGTCGCTATCGATGGTGAAGCACTTAAGCCGTACGAGATTATGATTAAGCTCAATGAAATCGGTGGCAACCATGGTATCGGTCGTTTAGATATCGTCGAAAACCGTTATGTGGGTATGAAGTCACGCGGCTGTTATGAGACGCCAGCAGGCACGATTATGCTAAAAGCGCATCGCGGTATTGAATCACTGACCCTAGATCGCGAAGCGGCACATCTAAAAGATGAGCTGATGCCACGCTATGCTAAGATTATCTATAACGGCTATTGGTTCAGTCCTGAGCGTCTTATGTTGCAGGCGCTAATCGATAAGTCGCAAGAGTATGTCAATGGCACGGTACGCGTGAAGTTATATAAAGGTAGTGTCAGCGTAGTCGGTCGTAAGTCAGATGACTCACTGTTTGACGAAAAAATTGCCACTTTTGAAGATGATGCGGGCGCTTATGATCAAAAAGACGCTGAAGGCTTTATCCGCCTAAACGGACTACGTTTGGCTATCGAAGCCAGTCGTGGACGTGACTTATCTAAATAGTCAGCTCTAAATAGTCAGCTATGAAAGTAGTTAAACATAATTATTTTAGACAATAAAAAACAGAGGCGCTAAGTCTCTGTTTTTTATTGTCTAAATTTCTTTATATAAAAATCATTATACTTAGTACACTTTAATAGCTAGCTTCAATCAGCAACTCTTGCGCCGTTATTATTATCAATACTATCATCAACTTTTACAGTCGCCATATCTTGTTGCTGGCGCTCATTAGGATGATTATGCTCATACACCGCATCTGACGCTGTCAGTACGCCATCAGACTGCTGCTGTTGATACTTGAGCATAGCTAGACCGCCAAGAACACCGATCACTAGAATAATAATAAGAATGACAGGGTTTTTCCATAGTGGTACTGATTTGTCATGTTTGATAGGCTGCTCGCGAGTCGTGACTTGCGTATCGTCGTTGTCATCGCTACTGACACCGAGCAGTCCTATACTAACTAAAGGTGCGATAGGCGCTGTAGCAGGCTCCGAGGTAATACGCAAACGATTGCGACTCAAGTATATATCAGCTATCTTTGCCAACTGTAGTAACCAGCGTTGGTGCGGTAAGACAATATTTGCCATCGGTTCAAACACTAGCATATCATTATGACGACCTTGTTGGACATTTTCAGGTGCACGTCCAATAGCCTTTATATACTTGGGAGTGGCTTGATGCGTACCCTGAACAGGTGCTGTCTGTACCGCCTGAAATTGAGTCAATGTGTACCAATAATCATCAATAGAGGCTATCGATAAAAACTGCGGCTGCAATTCAAACCATTTAGCCAGCTCATCACTATCAAGTTGGCTATAATCGGCTAAGACTGCAAGCTCACGCAACACTAGAATAGACAAAGAGGTCAGTAGTGTCTTTACCTGCATCGGTCTGGCCGAAATTTGCTCTGCTATATAGTGACAAGCTTTCATTACGGTTGCGGCATCACCGAAAATAGCATCAGTGACATCATTGCGATGGTATAAGCTGGCACTGATAGTAGCAAAGTTCATCGCATTGTACTGACGTAGCTCTTTGACTGAGCCACGAGTAAATAGCTTTTTATGGACTACCGAGGCCTGATTGCGTTGCTCGTAAGCGAGTAAAGCGGTGATGATAGCTTGTAGACTAGCAGATAGCCCTAAGCGCGTTTGTGGTAGCGATAACTGAGTGGCATCCGCCAGTAGTGAAACAGTAGGCTGCAAGTCTTGAGATAAAAAATCATACATCGACACGCGTTTTGGTGAAACAGTAGTCATAATTTGCTAGCATTAAAGAATATAGCTCTTATCTTACGGTGCCTGTGCATTTGATACAATCTTTTAAGGATAGATATTTTTACCAACTGTTAAAGATTCTAATAAAAATACATTTAAATACAATGAGATATCGATAAAATAACCTTTAACGACTGACTAAAGAAATAACGGGTTGGGTGTCATGAAAGACTTTGATAAACACATTATCATTAATATTGCTAAACAAAGCTTAAGCTTATATAAGCATGATGTTAAAATTTGCCAATATGGGGTATCAACAGCAAAAAACGGTATCGGCAGTCAGCAAGATAGTGGTTGTACGCCGTTAGGTCGGCATATTATTGCACAAAAAATTGGCGGCCACGAGCCTATAAATGCCGTGTTTGTCGGGCGTGTGCCTACTGGTGAGATACACAGCGCTGAATTTGGTGCTAATTATCCTGAGCGCGACTGGATATTAACTCGCATTCTATGGCTACAAGGCTTAGAAGAGGGTATTAATAAAGGCAGCAATGATAAAGGTGGCTGTGATACTTATCAGCGCTATATCTATATTCATGGTACACCTGATAATGAGTTTATGGATTTACCACTCTCACATGGTTGTGTGCGCATGCGTAATCAAGATATTGTTGAGCTATACGATAAAATAGAGGAAGGAGTGGCTGTCACTATAATCGCCAGCTAATCTAACTCTTATATCAAAAATATAGCTGCAAATTATATAGTCAATCTAATATAAAAAATACAGCGGAACTGATATTAATTTTGCGCAGCCTCTGTCAGCGTAGACACAGCAAGCAAGAAAAATTTATATCAGTTCCGCTTCAATAAATAATGTATCTCTTTTATTTTGAATTAGTCATAGTTGAAAAATATAGCGACAAGATATAGTTACAAGACTATTGATAAAACGAACTCAATATTAACGACGTATTGTTAAGCTGGTTGTTATAATATTATCGAATATAAGACATTTATAAGTATCACATTTATAAAATGTACACTTATAAAGAGTGCGAAAAAAATCTAACAGCGAAAATTCTAACCAAAACTATAAAGAGAAATGCAATGTCCAAAGCTACACTTGAAACGCTACAACAAGCCTTTAATGAGCGTCGCTCTATCTATGCCTTGGGTAATGAGTTACCTACAGCTCCACAAGCTATCGTCAATATGGCCGAGCGTGTACTATTACATACACCATCATCTTTTAATTCCCAGTCGTCACGATTAGTGGTTTTGTTTGGTGATCAGCACCAACAGCTTTGGGATATTACTGAGCTTAAGTTACGCGATGAAGTGGGCGATGGCGATTTTACTAGCTCTAAACAAAAGATGGATGGCTTTCGTGCAGCGGCAGGCACCGTATTATTCTATGAAGATAAGAAAGTTATCAAAGCCATGCAAGATAAGTTTGCGCTATATGCCGATAGGTTTCCGATTTGGGCCGAGCAAACCTCAGCGATGCATCAATATGCATTGTGGACAGAGCTACGGACTTTAGAAGTTGGCGCTAGTTTGCAACATTATAATCCGTTAATCGATGAGGATATTGCCAAAGCTTTTTCGATCGATGACGATTGGGATTTGATTGCACAAATGCCGTTTGGTAATATCTTAGAGCCTGCTGGCGAGAAGACCTATCAACCGCTTAACGAGCGTATGAAGGTGCTTGGGCTTGAGCCAAAATAAAGCCAATCGCTAGTATTTAATCGATTTGAGACTAAAAGACAGCTTCATATATTTATAAGTATATAAGCTGTCTTTTTTATGCAAAGTTTATAGCGAAGTAGCTGAACGACTAAACCTTAGTTACCAAAATATAGTAACGTCATTCACTTTAGCCAAGCGTTTTTGGCAGCGTTGTAAGTCACTTTTTGTTAAAGCGGCAAACCAGCCAGTCCCATATAGCGCATTCGTATCCGTTAATGATTTCTTTTGATAACGTTGTTGGTACTGCTGATGGTCATTATACTGCCCTAAAGCTCGCTGTGCTTTGACTAGCTGTTTAATCAAACGTCGGCTTTTCTTACTGCTGTTTTTCTTATCGCTGTATAGTGGGGCTGCAAACTCACTGATATAACGTAAGTCTTTGAGATGCTGGCGCACTTTATGATGTGCTTTATGTTGTAAGGTATCGTGCAAGGCCTTTTGATCTGTAAGCTTAACTCTTTTATCAGCTTCATTATCAGCATCATCAATGTTGACATCACCAGACAATTCATCACTAGCGAGCTTATTAGGCATGGCGTCAGGGTTTTTAAGATCAGCAAGCTTTTGCTCAGCTTTGAGTAGCTTGATATGTTTTTTAGAAAGTAGTTTTGGCAGTATATCGATTGCTAGCATTTTTGCTTGCGGCTCATTGCTAGCGTCACTCATAGTAAACTTAATCAGCTCAAGTAGAGTCAACTGAAAGTCATTAGCCCGTACTGCATTGGTCGGGGTAACTTTCAAACGGGTAAGCTCTGTGCTCCAGTCGACTTTAGGTGCCCCTTGCTGCTGCAACTTACATTCAACATCTGAGGCCAAATAGGCAAGCGTGCGGTAGTCACCAAGCAAGCGCTCCGTTTGTTTGAGGATCGGCTGCCAATCAGGGTTAAGCGCATCTGAGAATTTTTTGAGGACGTTGAGCGCAGTACGTAGACGACGAATACCGATACGTAACTGTAGAACATGGTCGTTGTCCGTACTACCTGCGACGATAGCACTGCTATTAGGGAGTATTTGTAATAGACAGTTATGCACAGTGGCACGGATGAATTCAGCCATGCTACTGTCAGGGTTGACATTGAGTTGAGCAAGATTGGCGCTTACTGCTGGGCTGTAGTCTTGTTGTTGAATGAGCAAGCCACCGCGCTCAGCTTTAGTCACGGTAGATAGACATAACTTATAGCGTTTGCACCACACTTTAGCGGTCGCAAATAAAAACTCAAGCTCACCTGAGACTAGCTCAAATTCGATCTCATGAATAGGGTAGCGTAGGGTTGCATCGCTACCATGAATGATCTCGCCACAGTCGTAAGCAACCTCAATGGTATTATTAGTTTCTTCATTTTGACTGCTTTCTTTATCTTCTAATAGACGCGAAACACGCTGTACATCGGTCACGTATTGCCGAGTTAGATTTTTGGCTAGTTTTTTTAGCTTAAAGTCAGCCAATGCAGGGGCAATGGCTGTCTCTTTATAAACCGATAAATCAGGAAACAGCTTACCTTCATCAAGCATAGTTTGCACTTGCTCACTATCCAGTATCACATTGTGCTCTAAACGTGCTGCGATACCGTCACCACCCGCTTTGATAGTTTGTACCCATTGCTCACCTTCTTGACGAATACGTAAGCCAATGCCCGCTTTTGCCAGCGTTTGCTTAGGAGTGTCGTAATAATGAGCAGCTAACTGAGTGGTTTGAGAGGACTTAACTTTTGCCTGACGCATCAGACCTTTTAGTCGTGACTCTGGTATCAAAAACTTTAATTCAATCTCTTGCACAGTAAGCTCCTTTATTATAATAAAAGTGATAATACTACTATCGTATGAGAGGCCACTGTGAATAACAAGTAAAACTTCTACAGATTCATAAGCGAATCACTTGCTAAACGATGTACTTTTATTTAGGAGTCTTTATAATTAGACTAATATATTAAAAAGAGTAACGAGCATGAATAATGAGATACTTAAAGCTGAGCATGACTTATTTAAAAAAAGTCATTTGCAGACATCGTTAACTATTGCGGTGTTAGGGTCTATATTATTAATCAGTGGTTGTAGTGACTCCTCAGAATACGCTAGTGAGGATGTGAGTAACGCTGTAGAGACTGAGCAGTCGGTTGACGAGTCATTAGAGTCAGACGTTGCTAACTCACCTATCAAACTAAAAGTCGAAAACCAAGCAGGCGATAGCGAGCAGACTCTCGGGAGTCAAGTCTCAGATATTCAAATTAAAGGTAAAGAGCTGCTAATAACCGCTAATGCTAACTTCAAAGTCGAAGATGTAGTCAAAAGTACTAACGCTATTGAGAGCTTAACCCGTCAGCAGGGCGGTTACGTAGCGCTAAGCCAAACCACTAATATTGAGAATGGCAGCCGTACCTTTATTAAAGGCGATCAGAACGTTACTTTGACCACTTACTATCGTCAAGCGACTATGACTGTACGTATTCCTCGCGAAAAAGTCAGCAGCTTTTTAAAGCAAGTTCAGCAGCAAGTGGCCTTTTTAAATGAGCAATCATTTAGCGCGCAGGATGTAACGCTAGATATTTACCGTGAGCAGCTGGCAGCTAAACTCAATAGCGATATGGCGGCTGATCTAGCACAAGAGCGCCTCAATAGTAAAAATGACAAAGATCAAAATAGTAATGTCGATACGATTGCCGCAACTTATGCCGCGCGTCAACAACAAGAATATGCCCAGCTTGAAAAGATGGATATCGCAGATAAGGTAAAATATAGCACGATAGACTTAACCTTTAGCCAGCCCAATAGCAGCTATAAAGAAACCACCCAAAATCTAGATGTAATCATCGATGCTGAGCGTCCAAGCTTTGGCGCGCAAGTTGGTGAGTCCTTTAGAGAAGGCTGGAATATGCTCAGGGCAGTAGCTCTTGGCATTATACAGCTGTGGTGGTTGGTTGTACTATTTGGTGTTTTCTACCTCATCTATAGAATTATCAAAGCGCTGTACCATAAGCTTTTTAAAAATAGACCGCCTATGAGCGCTGCCAAACGTAAAGAATGGTTTGGCAAGGATGAAAAAGATAAAGATGGCGATATAAAATAACTACTAGCGTGAGTAAGCGTAGGATGCATTTTATGCACCATTAGGTTGATCTTCACCTTGATAGTGGTGTGCGGGGCGCACCCTAACTAAGCCTATGATCATATTTCAGCCCACAAAAAAACCGCCCTACATTACGCAGGGCGGTTTTTCAATATTTAAAAGCGATTAATAAATCAGTTAAAGGCTTGAGCCTATTTGAACTGATCCATAGTGTTTTTGCCACCACCAGCTTTTAGAGCGTTGTCACCTGAGAAGATCTCTTTATGATCATCACCGATGTCAGAACCTGCCATGGCTTGGTGCTTAACACAAGCGATGCCTTCACGGATCTCTTTACGTTGTACACCAGCAGCATAAGCAAGCATACCGTCTTCACCGAAGTAACCTTTTGCAAGATTATGTACTTCTAGAGCCGCAGTGTGATACGTAGGTAGCGTGATTAAGTGATGGAAAACACCAGCTTCGCGCGCTGCATCTTTTTGGAAGTTTTTAGCCGCTTCATCAGCTGCTTTATCCAAATCAGTACCGTCGTAATCTGCGCTCATTAAGTCATCTTTGTTGTAGCTAGAGATGTCTTTACCAGATTTTTCCCACTCAGCGATAACTTGCTTACGGAAGTTCAACGTCCAGTTGAATGATGGGCTGTTGTTATAAACCAGCTTCGCTTTTGGCTGTTGCTCTTTGATGCGATCAACCATCATTTTGATGTGCTCAACGTTTGGCGTTGGGGTTTCGATCCAAAGTAGATCAGCACCGTTTTCTAGAGCGGTTACACAGTCAAGGACAACACGGTCGATGTTGGTCTCTTCACGGAAGCTATATAGGCCGTTAGCTAAACGCTTAGGACGAACCAACTTACCGTTATGCTTAAGTAAGCTATCGTTCTCATTAGCTTGGTCAAGAGTGATCTCTTCCATTTCGATGAAGTCGATGTATTTGGAAGCTAGATCGCCTGGCTCATTTGATACTGGGATTTTTTGCGTTAATGATGCGCCTTCAGAATCAGTACGGGCAACGATAACACCGTTTTCAACGCCTAGCTCTAAGAATGCATAACGAAGCGCATTGATTTTTGAGATGAAGTCTTCATGCGGTACGGTTACTTTACCGGCTTGGTGACCACATTGCTTGGCATCAGATACTTGGTTTTCGATCTGTAGGGCACAAGCACCTGCTTCGATCATCTTTTTGGCTAGCAAATAAGTCGCTTCTTCGTTACCGAAACCGGCATCGATATCAGCGATGATTGGTACAACATGTGATTCAAAGTTTTCGATTTTGTCTTCGATAGCTTTGGTATCTTGGCCCGCTTCTTCAGCAGCGTTTAGCTCACGGAAGTAATCGTTTAATACTTTAGCATCTGCTTGACGTAAGAAAGTGTAGATTTCTTCTACTAGTTTCGGTACTGATGTTTTTTCGTGCATTGATTGATCAGGTAATGGACCAAACTCTGAACGTAGCGCTGCAACCATCCAACCTGACAGGTAGATGTATTTTTTAGAGGTAGTATTGAAGTATTTTTTGTTAGCATACATGGTTTGTTGAGCGATAAAACCATGCCAAGCACCTAAAGACTGAGTGTACTGAGACGTATCGTTATCATACTCTGCCATGTCTTGACGCATGATGTCAGCGGTGTATTTTGCGATATCTAAACCAGTCTTAAAACGGTTTTGCACCATCATACGGGCAGCATCATTTTCACTGATGTTGTTCCAGTTTCCATGTTGTTTCTTTAGATTACGTACTAATTCTAACGCAGATGTATAATTAGACATCCAAACTCTCCTTGGTGGGTGTAAAAAGACTAACGAAAAACTATCGTTGTAAATGCTGTTGTAACTGTCGTCGTAGAGACAGGCACTATTTAGTTTATTACTTATCGCTGCTGACTAAGTTTTACTGGGTATTGCTAGGCTTTCATTGTTGCATTATCGAGTAAGTATCAAAAATTTGATACAGATAAATAAGGGTAGCAACGGCGATGGTAATAGTGATATCGAAACTCAGAATAAATTTAAAAATTAAATAATGTTCTAAGTATGTGGTGCAGTTGGAGCTAAAAATTTTTAAGCTAAAACAAAAGATATTTGCTCATCATAATTCTTAGGCTTAATACCCTAAACAAAGTTGAGCAAAAATACAAGCGTTTTAAGCAATCAAATGTAGAAAAAGTAGTTTAGAGCGCTTATTGCTTAGTGATTGCCTAGTAACTGTACTTAGAGCCTATCAGTGCTGCCAGTTATCATAAAAATCACAATACATTGATAAACGAACAAAAATATGACAAGTATTGAGCTAATAACATTTTAGCTATTTCAGAGGTTATCAGTAGTAGGTGTCACTACTTACTCGTCAGAGATGCTACAATAAGAGCTGTCGTGTTGTCAGTCAAAATGGCTGAGTGACGATTCTAATGTTGGTTTAATTTTGACTCATTTGCTGTTGCTTATTTATAAGACTCACTATAACCACTCAATCGAGATTTATCTAGTTTATGATAATTATCTTGAGTATTTATTTTATCTATAGTTGATAGATATCAAAGACTTACCGCTAATAATGCAACTTATAATGAGCTTTATTTATTTGAATACCTTTTTATATGACCTATTTAGTAGTTGTAAAGCAGTTAGCAACTATAGTAGCTCTAGTAATAAATTACATCACCAAACCTTTAAATGGCAGTTATTTTAAGGCAAAGAGACATACGTATGAATTTGCAGCGCGTTGATTTAAATTTATTAGTACATCTAGATGTATTGCTCAGAGAAAAAAACGTGACCCGTGCCGCAGAGCAATTGGGCATCACTCAACCAGCGATGAGTAATATTTTACGTCGCTTGCGAAAGTTGTTCAATGACCCTTTGCTAGTACGCTCATCAGAGGGTATGACACCAACGGAACGTGCGCTTGAGCTACAGCCGCGTATTCGTGAGATATTAGCTGATCTGACGCAAGTGCTTGAGCCGCGTACCGAATTTCGTCCTTATAGTACCTCGCGCGTATTTCGGATTATGACTTCTGATTATGCCGAGGCAACACTGGTACCTAAGTTAGTCAAGGCACTGCGCTCTGAGGCACCCAATGTAATATTAGATTTTTTGACCCCATCAGACGTCTCTTATCGTGATATGGAGCAGGGGCGAGTCGATCTAGCTATCAACCGTTTTAATGAAATACCGCAAAGCTTCCATCAAGTACTAGTGTGGCGTGATACTTTTAGCTGTTTATTATCTGCTGATAACTCTTATGCCAGTCGTTTTAATTTGAAGAATTATCTAAAAAGCCAGCATGTTTGGGTATCAAAGACAGGTATGGGTGTCGGCTTTGGGGTCAATCCCGAAAAGTCAGGCGGACTTGGCTCAATTGATCAAGCCTTGCAACGCTTAGGGCAAAAGCGTCAGATTAGTGTATTTACTCGTCACTATCAGATGCCTGCAATGCTCGCGGCTAATAAAGACTTGATTGCAACTTTGCCGACGCGTGTGGCACGTATGCAAGCGACTAATGACAGTATTATCATGAGAGAGCCGCCATTTTTTATACCTGAGTTTGAGCTGACTATGGCGTGGTCTCCATTATTGCAACATCATCCTGCGCATAGATGGTTAAGACAACTTATCATGCATGTCGCACGTCAAGTCGTTGCTGATGAAGAAAATAAAGAAGAAGACATACCAGTCATTAATCAGATTTTTTGAGTATTCTAAAAATGTATGAGACCAGCCTTAGTGCTGGTTTTTTTTGACTTTAAAACCTAACTAATAAGTAATATTAGTTAGGTAATCTTTATTATCGGGTCACATTGTTAACATCTTCCACACATTTTATAATATCTTGTAAAAGTGTAAGGACAATGTTTTGTTATGATGACTTAGTTAAATAAAAACGCAGATCATATATCGCTTTTGATAAGCAGTGTTCGATAATTGCACAAATGCATGTGAATAATGAAATTAATTTAAAATAACACTAATTCAAAACAATATTAGGATAATAACCATGGCAGATATTACTACTGTAAACCCAGCAACAGGCGAAGACATCAAAGAATATAACTATATGAGTAATGATGAGGTCAATAAGATCGTTGACGCTTCTCATGAAGCATTTTTGCAGTGGCGCACTACCAGCCATGAAGAGCGTGCGAAGGTTCTTAACTCTATTGGCGAGACTTTGATGAAGTACAAAGAGGAGCTATCTCGTCTTATGACTGAGGAGCGCGGTAAACTTTACAGTCAGAGTCTACAAGAGATTGATTTGTGTAAAGCGATTTGTGATTACACTGCAGAGAAAGGTGTGGCCGCGCTTGCTGATGATGAACGTGACATCGAAGGCTTGAAAAAAGGTATTGTTACCTATCAGCCCATTGGCGTTATCTATGGTATGCAGCCTTGGAACTTCCCAGCTTATCAAGTGTTCCGCTATACGATTGCCAATCTAATGGCAGGTAACAGCGTTCTGCTTAAGCACGCAGCAAACGTGACTGGTTCTGGCTTATTAATTGAAAAAATATTCCATGAGTCTGACTTACCGAATGATTTGTTCCGTACTATTCTAATTGATCACGACCAGTCAGAAAAATTAATTGGTAATGATAAAGTACGCGGCGTGACGCTTACTGGTAGTGATGGTGCAGGTAGCATCGTTGGTCAGCAAGCAGCAAAAGCAATCAAAAAAGCAGTTCTGGAGTTGGGCTCGAATGACGCATTTATTGTTTTAGAAGATGCTGACTTAGAGCTTGCAGTACAAACTTGTACGCTAGCGCGTCTGATCAATAATGGCGAGACTTGTGTTGCTGCAAAGCGCTTTATCGTCGTTGACAGCTTATATGATGAGTTCCGTAAGCGTATCGTTGAAGAGTTTGCAAGTAAAAAAGCAGGCGACCCAATGGATGACAGCTCTGATCTTGGCCCACTAGCGCGTAAAGATCTGCAAGAAAAACTGCATGAGCAAGTGGAAGAGAGCGTAAGTAAAGGCGCTACTATATCAGTTGGTGGTAAATTACCAGAAGGTAAAGGAAGCTTTTATCCAGCGACTATTCTAGAGAATGTTGAAAAAGGTCAACCAGCCTATGATGATGAGCTGTTTGGTCCAGTAGCATCTCTAATACGTGCCAAAGATCAAGATGATGCTATGCGTATTGCTAACGACAGCCGTTATGGATTGGGTGGTGCTATCTTCTCTAAAGATGAAGACAAAGCCATCCGTCTAGCTAATGAGCAGTTTGATACGGGTATGGTCTATATCAATGGCTATGGCCTCGCAAATCCAGCATTACCTTTTGGTGGTGTGAAAAACTCGGGTCATGGTCGCGAGCATGGTGGTTTCGGTATTAAAGAGTTTGTAAACATAAAAGGTGTACACGTTCATAATAGTTAAGAACACGTACAGATTTTAAAGTTAAAACGCTTTAAATATTGAATACCGAAAAGCCCAGTCATTCATAAATTGAGTGACTGGGCTTTTTTGTGGTCGATAGTTTTAAATGGTTACTACTTTTCTTTGCTCTTTGACATTACTTTAACTGTTTAAATATAGCTTCCAAGGTAGTGTCGGCATACAGGTGTGTTGCTGATTAGATAATTGCTCGTTGTGCAACGGCAATACACCTTTAGCTAACAACAAAATGGTCCAAGGCAGTAGCTGATGTTCAAGCTTTTGCACACGCGTTTGCAGGCTATTAGCAGTATCTTTTTGAAGAACTTCTAGCAGGGCTTGGGTGAGGACAGCGCCCGCGTCGAGATCAGCGGTGACAATGTGAATGCTACAGCCGTGCTGACGCTCACCTGCTTGTATAACACGCTGATGAGTATCCAAGCCCTTATAAACAGGCAATAGGGAAGGGTGTAGATTAATCATCGGCGCAATACTGCTATTGATAAAATCAGCACTTAATACGCGCATAAACCCAGCCAAAAGAATCAAATCGGGCTGCCACTCATCAAGCTGCGTGCTGGCGTGACGCTCAAAAGTTTTAATCGTCATGCGCTTGCCACTATCGGTATGGGATAAAACAGCAACGGGAATATCCGCCCTTTGAGCACGGGTGATAGCAAAGGCATCATCACGATTACTAATGACGCCGACTATCTCAATCGGTAGCGCACCTGCTTGCATCGCATCTATCAGAACTTGTAGATTACTGCCATTACCTGAAACCAAAACGGCAACGCGTAACGGCTTGTTATGAATTTTTGTATGGCTGTCTGACATTAACGGTACACCACAGCATCCGCTTCGCGACTAACCATTTCACCTAATTTCCATGCTTTTTCGCCAGCATCATTCAAGGTTTGGATAGCAGCTTCTGCTTTATCTTTTGGTACGACGATAACAAAGCCGACGCCACAGTTAAAGGTGCGGTACATCTCACTTTGCTCAATATTGCCTTGGGTTTGTAACCAAGTGAATAGCTCTGAGAACTGCCAGCTGTTGGTATCAATGCTAGCGGCTAAATTATCCGGTAATACCCGTGGCAAGTTATCCGTCAAGCCACCACCGGTAATATGTGACATGGCGTGCAGGGCAGAACTACCAAGGGTATCCTGCAAGGCTTTAATGGCTTTTACATAGATGCGAGTTGGTGCCATTAGCGCGTCTTGGATAGGCTGGCCATCTAGCTTCTCAGTGCTAGTCGTTACATCGATACCGCTAACTTCGATGACTTTACGTACTAATGAGTAGCCATTAGAGTGCGCGCCGCTTGAGGCAAGAGCGATCAATACGTCGCCTTCTGTTACGTTTTCGCCTGTGATGACTTCCGCCTCTTCAACGACACCGACGCAGAACCCTGCAAGATCATAATCATCGTCTTGGTACATACCTGGCATCTCAGCCGTTTCGCCACCGATAAGCGCACAGTTAGATAGCTTACAGCCTTCGCCAATACCAGTGACTACCGTCGCGGCAGTCTCGATATCGAGCTTACCAGTCGCATAATAGTCTAAAAAGAATAATGGCTCAGCACCGCAAACTAATAAATCGTTAACGCACATAGCGACCAGATCAATACCGATCGTATCGTGACGGTTCAGCTGTAGTGCCAGCTTGAGCTTAGTGCCGACGCCATCCGTACCAGAGACTAGAAGGGGAGAAGTGTAGCCAGTAGGGATACGACATAGAGCGCCAAAACCGCCAAGTCCACCGACCACCTCAGGACGGCTAGTAGCTTTTGCTACCGACTTAATACGCTGAACTAATGCGTCGCCTGCATCGATATCGACACCAGCATCTTTGTAGCTTAAAGAGGGCTTATCACTCATGGTCATCTCACCGTTAAATAATGAATTGGATTGCATAGGGAGTTAGTAGGGTCTGTTGAACATTCATAAATAGTCGCTGTCAGTGCCATGATCGAATGTTCAACAGACCCTAATGGATAGTTCCATAATAGTGGGCGCATTATAACCAATAACGGCACTCAATAATAGCAAGCAAAGCAGGGTCGTTATCTACATGATCGTCAGTGATATAGCCGCTCACTCACAATGACGATATAGATTAGAGGAATGAATAATCACTAAAACACAAAAAAAGACTGCTTTTTTTATTTACTCTGCGATAATGAGGAATTTACACTGTACAAAATCTATATCGTATTTAGATATTCAGTATTTTTTTATTCCAATTATTGTCATGCAAATATCAGCGCAAACTTAGGATTACCTTTAATGATTACTCAAAACATAGATCCTTTTTTCAGACGGTTGTTTATCGTCATAGCTGTTGTCATAGCTTTGCTGCTATTGAACATGATGCTACCTGTAATCGTGCCTTTTGTTTTTGCTTTTGTACTGGCTTACTTGTTTAATCCTTTAGTAAAAAAGCTATCAAGATATGTTAGGCGCTGGATCGCAATTATTATCGTTTATGCCACTATCACCTTAGGGATGGCATTATTATTATGGTGGCTGGTGCCAACCTTGTGGTATCAATTGCAAGCGGCTTGGGATTATTTACCAAAAACATTTATTTGGTATAATGAGGTCGGGCGCGAATGGCTGGCTAATAATACGCGTATTAGGATGCCTGAGCTAGAGATTAAGGGGTTGTCCGAGACCTTAGTTGGATACATGCAAACGCATTATCAGTTCTCAGATGCCAGTAACTGGATGAACCAAGTATTAGCCTCAAGCATGAATTTTGTCAATAGTGCAGGTTTGATAGTACTTGTACCTATTTTGACCTTTTATTTTTTATTTAATTGGGATAAGCGTCTGCTTAGCTGGAAGATGGCGATACCTGCCGCTTATAGTAAAAAGGTTATTGCTGTAGCACAAGAGTGTGATCGGGCTTTGATGGAGTTCGTCAAAGGGCAGCTGTTGGTTATGGTACTTTTAGGGGTTATTTATGCGGTTCAGTTGCAGCTGATCGGTCTTGAGCTTGGACTTATTATTGGTATGGGCGCAGGTATCGCAAGCTTTGTCCCTTACTTGGGTTTTGGTCTGGGATTTATTGCCTCAATTATCGCAGGCTTGTTCCAATTTGGCTTGGATTGGTTTCATTTATCTTTGATAGCTGGGGCATTTTTGGTGGGTCAGGCGGCCGAAGGGTATGTGCTACAGCCCCTGCTATTAGGTGATAAAATCGGTCTATCGCCACTTTGGGTTATATTTGCTGTATTAGCGGGAGCAAGTTTGCTAGGTTTTGTCGGGATGCTTATCGCTTTACCTGTATCAGCGGTACTCAATGTATTATTCCGTCACTTGTATGCTTATTATCGGACTACCGACTTTTATAGAGGTCGCAAACAGCTAGAGCTGTTCGAGAAAAAATAGCGGTAGCTTGTTTAGAGCTTTAGACGATGTATAACAAGTAAAGCAAATGCAGGATAAATAAAGCGCACTCTACAACAAGCTAAAAGAGTGGTTATGGTTCATTATGTTCTTTGATAGTATTTTTTTATTTATAGCCACTTAAGCTCTGCTAACCGTAAAGGACTTGTCAGTCATTTTGCAAATATGGTATATATAGGCGTAGTGGCTGATGTTTTGACTATTGATAGACATAAAATCCACTCTTTATCAACAGACCCTAATATCTAGCATTTTATATTTGATTGCACTGTGCAACCTAAGTTGACGATTCATGGCAAAAGTACAGCTAAGTCTCAATCTGGATATTAAACATGATGCAAGTCTCAGTGACTTTTCAGGTCCTGGTTGGATGTCGATTATTGATGCCGTTCGGCAGTTACATGTCGGCCTGATCGGTCAGCTGTATCTGTTCGGCAGTCCTGCTACTGGCAAGTCGCATCTGTTATCCGCTATTTGTGAGTCTTTTATTGAAATGGACAAGACAGCGATCTGTTTATCTTTAGATGAGCTGATACATGCTGATGTCGATGTTCTATCCTCTCTTGAGAACTTTGATCTGATAGCTATCGATGATCTAGAAGTGCTTGAGCACAGTAGCCAATGGCAAGAGGCTCTATTTCATTTAATAAATCGCAGCCGTGAAGGGCAGCGTCAGCTGCTATTCGCCGCTAATATGCCTGCCAGTAGCTTGCCCTTTAAACTCACAGATCTGCTGACTCGATTAGCGCAAGCACCTGCCTTTAAAGTGCCAAACGGTCACAATTTAGCGGATCGTCAAGCACTTATGCAGTCTATCTTGCGTCGGCGTGGTTGGCAGTTTGATGAGCGTATATTGAGTTACCTGCTCAATGAAGGTCCGCATCGTATCGGTGCGATGATGGAAGTGCTAAATTATATTCAGCCGATGTTCTCAAACTTAGGTCGAAGTAATATCTCCAAAGCGGTGATCAGTGATGCACTATTGACTATTGATGAGCAGACGTTAGCCGCTGAGCTCGCTGATATCTCTATAGAGACACAAGGTGATAACGACGCTGCCAATCAGGATCAACATACTATGCCGTTTGATTTTTAGAATAAGAATGTACTGATTGCTAGCAAATTAGTCTATGCTAGCAATCAGTACATTGAACTATATCGAAACCTTCTACTATTGATAGGATATCTTATGACCCTTTTTACCTCTAAGCTAAAAAAACTCACTACTGCCGCACTATTAATGAGCGTAGGATCAGTCTCTGTGTTATCGCATGCAGAGGTAACGCTATTGGTAGATGACAATATCAAAGTCACCGCTATTAATGGTCAAGAGCTTAAGCAAAGCATATTTCAGCCGCTAACCAAACAATTTACTTTGCAACCTGGGCAGCATGTGCTAACCGCAAAATACGATCGTCTTTACAATTTGCCGCGTGATGAACACGACTATTTGCGCTCAGGTAATATCAGTGTGGCCGCAGACTTAACGGATAATCAGACCTATCGTTTGACTATGCCGGGTCAGCCAGAAGATTATGACGCGGCGAAAGAATATGCCCAGCAGCCGACACTGGCAGTACAACAAAATAATACGGTTATCGCAAGCCAACAGAGCGTAGCTGGCAATGATGGCAGTATATTCTCAGGATTAGGCAAAGCAATTGGTGGCGTATTCGGCGGTAGCGGTGATGCTCAATTACAGAATCAACAAGCTATTGCTGCTTTAGGTCAGCCTACAGCTAACAGTCAGGCTATTACTCAAGTCAATGCGAGACCTGCTGTCGTTACCTCTAACGCTTATAGTGCAATCCCTGTAAAAAATGTGAGTCAAGCTACTGCTACTCAATCTACCGCAACTTTAGATCAGTTTATGCAGTTATGGCTACAAGCAACCCCAGCTGAGCGTGAAAAAATGCGTCAGTGGGCTGAAAAGTAATATAGACAAACAACTTAAACTTAAGTATTTAAGTTTAAGCAAAGACACAAAAAAAGCACTCAATATAGAGTGCTTTTTTATGGTTCTAATTTAAAAAACGTATTAGCCTAAAAATGCATTGTACATCCAAACTAGTTTTTCTTGCTCTTGTACATAGGCGTCAACAAGATCTGCAGATCCTTGATCGTCAGCTTCCGCTGCGACTGCCGATACTTGACGCTGCTCAGCAATAAGCGTTTGCAAACCTGAAACTACACCTCTGACACAGGTGTTTCCATCTTTGACATCTTTGTCCTCTTCAATACTAGTATGCTGGGCAAAGTCACTGTAAGCGTGTAGAGGCGTGCCACCTAAAGTTAAAATACGTTCTGCGATCTCGTCAATCTGTATTTGTAAGGCGGTATAGAGTTCTTCGAACTGCGGATGTAGCGTAAAAAAATGCTCGCCTTTCACGTTCCAATGGTAGCCACGAACGTTGATATAATACATATGATAGCTCGATAGCAAGCCATTGAGCTTGGCGATGATAGTGCTTACATCTGCTTTTTCTAGACCTATCTGATTAGTATTGTTGTCAGTGGTGCTCATAAGAATGTCCTTTTATTATTTGATAGAAAGTTATTGGATAAATATGCCAGCTCAACGCTTAATCAATATCAATTTATAAGATAAGTCGTTTATGCCTTTGATGGTTACTATAGTAGCAAGTCCTCTGCTATAAGTTAAGTTAATCAAATCAAAATCTATGTTGTGTTTTATAAAACTAATAAAAAAGCCCATTATGATTTAGACATAATGAGCTTCTTTAGGGTCTGTTGAACATTCACAAATGAGCACTGCTGATAGCTAAAATTGTTCTAGTCTAAGTGAAAATAGCAGGTAATGGTTAGCAGAGCTTAAGCCAGTGGCTGCAAGCTTTCAGGATTCAACCCGCGAATAGGTACGACCTCTTGTAGATGCTGACGAATAGTATCTATCGGGAACTTTTGCGCTTGCAAACGCTTAGGAATAATTTGGCTGCCTTGTTGACCTTTTACCTCAAACATCATAAAGATATAGTCGTCCGTCTCATCCCAGCTTTTTACCGCATTCCACGGGATAACCGCTTGTTGAGTTTGGCCTGCACGCATCTGCATGCCGCGCATCTGTGGGTTAGCGATTAGATCAGGCTGATTAACGGGCATTGCCATCACTAAGCCATGCTTTTGTACACCAAGCTTCATTTGGCGCATCTCGTCAGGCATCTCCTGCTCAGCAACTTGCTTCTCAAATTGCTTTTTGACATACCACTTAAAACCCAGCGTACGCACTATCAAATATACCACGACGGCAACTAGCATTAACCAAAATATGATCGTCGAATAACCAGTAACAAATACTAATCCTACAACAGCTAAGACCGCGACTATCGCCATGATAATCCATTCTTTGGTTTTTAAACTTTTAAGTCCAAAGCTGGGGCTGGCGTTAGTGAATAGCTCATACTGGGCTTGTTGAAACTCAGCCTCAGATAAATTTAGAGCGACAGGTTGCAAGGTATAAGGGTACAAGGCCATAAAAAGTGCTCAAATATTGGAATAAAATATGATGGTGACAGTGAAACAATACACTGCCTATAATTGACGTCTGCTTATCTTACCGAAAAGCATCTATAAAAGAAACATATAAGCTTACTTGAGGCTTTTAATAAAAGTAATAAATAGGTAATGAGGCGCTATAAACTAGAAAACCTGCGCTAAATATAGTCAAATCTACTTGGTCTTGGTATCATAGCAGCAGTTTTAGACAGTTCTCTTGCCGTTTGATTATCCACATTTAGTGTTACAGGCTATTATTATGATCGATTCAAAACGCTTACGCGGTGATTTACTTGACTTACAGCAGCAGTTAGCTACACGCGGCTATACATTAGATATGGAATTTTGGCAGACTATCGAGACTGAGCGTAAATCCTTGCAGATGCAAACCGAAGCGCTACAATCGCGTCGTAATGCTGGGGCGAAAGAAGTTGGCGCACTCAAAAAATCAGGTGGCGATGCCAGCGAGCTTATGAGCGAGATGCAAGGCATCAGTAGCGAGATCAAAGTTGCTGAAGATAATTTGCGTAGCTTACAGGAGCGTATCAATACGGCAGCGATGCAAATTCCTAACATTCCTGCAAGCGACGTACCAGTAGGCGAGTCAGAGGATGACAATGTAGAAGTACGTCAATGGGGCACACCGCGTCAGTTTGATTTTGATATACAAGATCATACCTTTATTGGTGAGACTTTAGGTATGCTCGATTTTGAGGCGGCTATCAAACTAACAGGCAGTCGATTCAATGTACTCAAAGGCCAGCTGGCGCAAATGCACCGCGCCTTGATTCAATTTATGCTCAATACGCATACGATCAAGTACGGCTATACCGAGACTTATGTGCCTTATATCGTCAATAGTGAGAGCCTAAGAGGCACAGGCCAGCTACCAAAATTTGAAGACGATTTATTTAAGCTCACCAATCATACTAATAATGAAGATACTGACTTTTATCTTATTCCAACCGCTGAAGTACCGATGACCAATCTGGTGCGCGGCGAGCGTTTAGATATCAGCGAATTGCCCTTGAAGTTTACCGCGCATACGCCTTGCTTTCGTAGTGAAGCAGGCTCACACGGTCGCGATACCCGTGGTCTAATTCGCCAGCATCAGTTTGAGAAAGTCGAGATGGTCAATATTGCAACCAGCGATCAATCAGATGAGTTACTTGAGGCGATGACAGGGCAAGCAGAGTACATTTTGCAGCAGCTTAATCTACCGTATCGTACGGTGATGTTATGCACAGGTGATATGGGCTTTAGCGCACAAAAAACCTACGATATCGAAGTCTGGCTGCCAAGCCAAGATACCTATCGTGAGATCTCTAGCTGCTCAAACTGTGGCGACTTTCAAGCGCGACGTATGGGCACGCGAGTCAAAGAGGGTAAACAAACCAGCCTTGCGCATACCTTAAATGGCTCAGGACTGGCGGTCGGACGTACGCTACTAGCTATCATGGAAAACTATCAAAACGCGGACGGCAGTATTACTATTCCAGAAGTTCTACGTCCATATATGGGTGGTGTGGATACTATTTCGGCTTAGACCGTCCTAGCCTCAAAAGCGTCAAGATCTAAAAGTAGCAGTATTCAAGGGTATTTATCATGAAGAAGTTTTCTATCATAACTGAGCATTCAGAAACACCGAACCCTGAGTGGTTATCTATAGAATATCAAATCGTCGACTTGGTGGCTAAAGATAGAGATTTTATGGTTTTGATGAATGCTGACAACGAACAAGATTATATGCAAACTTGCTTTAATCAGGCAACTGACCAAACCGGAGGGTCATACTGCTTAGAAGTACGGATTCCTACGGACGATGGCTTTAGGCATTATCAAGCTTTTACTGATGATGCCTTTAAGGTTATCGATGAATTCTCCCGATTTTATAAAAGTAAGCCGATAGATACTAGTTGGTATAGAGATATAACCGCTGAGTTTAACGGTTAAAGATTTAATTTTTAAAAACACTTACTCTAATATTAGGACACGCTATGCCAACCCCAATTAATGAACGCAAACTTGCCAATGCCATTCGCGTTTTATCGTTTGATGCGGTACAAAAAGCCAATTCTGGACATCCAGGCGCGCCGATGGGTATGGCGGATATTGCCGAGGTATTATGGCGTAAGTTTTTGCAGCATAACCCTGCTGATCCAAGCTGGCATAACCGCGACCGCTTTGTCTTATCCAACGGTCATGGCTCAATGTTGATTTACTCACTATTGCATTTGACAGGTTATGACGTTAGCGTTGATGATTTAAAAGGCTTTCGTCAGCTGCACTCAAAAACCCCAGGCCATCCAGAGCTTGGCTATACGCCAGGTATTGAAACGACTACTGGCCCACTAGGTCAAGGTATCGCTAATGCGGTAGGCTTTGCTATTGCAGAGAAGACTCTAGCTGCCCAGTTTAACCGTGACGGTCATAATATTGTTGATCATCATACCTATGCGTTCTTGGGTGATGGTTGCTTAATGGAAGGTATCAGCCATGAAGTTTGCTCATTAGCAGGTACGCTTAAGCTTGGAAAATTAGTCTTCTATTATGATGATAATGGTATCTCAATCGATGGTAATGTCGAGGGTTGGTTCACGGATGACACCCAAGCACGTTTTGAAGCCTATGGCTGGCAAGTCATCAAAGTCGATGGTCATGATACGGATGCGATTACCGAAGCCACTAATGCAGCGATTGCAGAGACGACTCGCCCAAGCCTCATCATCTGCAAAACCACTATCGGTGCAGGTAGCCCAAATAAGCAAGGCTTAGCCTCTAGCCATGGGGCGCCATTGGGTGATGATGAAATCGCCCTAACTCGTGACGCACTATCATGGAAACATGGCCCATTTGATTTAGATGATGAGATCTACGAAGCGTGGGATGCCAAGCCAAAAGGCGATGTGCTACAAAAGAACTGGCAAGCAGACTTTGAGAATTATAAAAAGGCCTATCCTGAGCTGGCGGCAGAATTATTACGTCGCTTAGAGGGCGAGCTACCAGCAGACTTTAATGCCCAAGCGCAAGCTTATATCCAGCAAACCCAAGAGCAAGGCGGTGATGTTGCCAGCCGTAAAGCCAGTCAAAACGCCATCAATACCTTGCAGCCATTACTACCAGAACTTATGGGCGGTTCAGCGGATCTTGCAGGCTCAAACCTTACGCTATTTAAAGATGCTAAAGGCATCGAAACTGATAACGATGGCAACTATATCTATTATGGTGTCCGCGAGTTCGGTATGACGGCTATTGCTAACGGTATTGCCTTGCATGGTGGCTTTATCCCCTACGTCGCAACCTTCCTGATGTTTATGGAATATGCGCGTAATGCCGTACGCATGGGCGCACTCATGAAGCAGCGCATTATCCATGTCTATACTCATGACTCTATCGGTCTAGGTGAAGATGGCCCAACCCATCAGCCAGTTGAGCAATTGACTAGCTTACGTACTACGCCAAACCTACGCACATGGCGTCCGTGTGATGCGACTGAATCTGCAAGTGCTTGGGTCGAAGCTATCAAGTCTGCACATAATCCATCAGCGTTAATCTTTAGCCGTCAGAGCTTGCCACATCAAGCCCGTGATAGCGAGCAAGTCGCTAATATTACCAAAGGTGGTTATGTCCTAGCTAAAGAGCAAGGCGAGCTGCAAGCTATTATCATCGCTACGGGTTCAGAAGTCGGTCTAGCTATGCAAGCGTATGCAACGTTGAGTGCAAATGGTGTTGGCGTCCGTGTGGTCTCTATGCCATGTGCAGAGATATTTGTAGAGCAAGATAGCGATTATCGCGAGTCAGTATTGCCAGCTAATATCCGTGCTCGCGTCGCTGTAGAAGCCGCTCATGTGGATTACTGGTATAAGTTCGTCGGTCTCGATGGTAAGGTTATCGGTATGACGACTTATGGTGAATCAGCACCAGCTGAGGAGTTGTATAAAGAGTTCGGTATTACAGCGGATGCTGTGATTGAGGCTGTGCAGAGTTTGGTGTAGGCTGCGGCTTTAGCCCAGCACTTAGCTATGATTGATAGTTGAGTTAATTATGTCGCATGAAAAAGAGCTGCTGGATTATTCTAGCGGCTCTTTTTATTTGTCAGAAAGTATAAACTTTAGTATGATAGCAACAGTGTATGAAATATAGAATTTAATGTAAGTAAATAAGTTTTTAAGGATTAAAAACGTAATATGGAAAATCGTAAAGCTTTTTTAAGTTATTGTCATGAAGACATGAATGATAAAAAACAAATTATGAAGTATCTCAAAGGTACATTATCTAATCATGGGTATGATCTATGGCATGATGAGATGATTGTAACTGGCGAAAATTTCATGAGTGAAGTATCAAAAGCACTGGAAGAGTGCTCTATTTTTATATGTTTACTTTCTCAAGATTATCTATCATCTAATGTATGCATGAATACCGAACTTAGAACAGCAATAGATAAGAACCAAGTTGATAAGACTGCTATTTTTCCTATAATATTATCAAGTTGCACTTGGGATCAGTACGTGTTTAAAGATATAATTTGTCAGCCGAAAGGTGCCAAACCACTTGATAAATTTGAAGATAAGAATGAATGTCTTGTTGATATTAACAAACAACTAGTGATAGCCTTAGAAAAGCAAAAAAAAAAGTTTTAGAAGATAAGCTGTTGAGTTCAGAAAATCCTTTGACGATGTTTAAAGCATCTCTAAATACATTTTTCGACAAAATAAAGCATCCTGAAAAAGATTCGTTATTAATTGATGATATATTTGTTTATCCTCACGTTAAATGCTTAGAGGATGGAGAGATAATAGATAGTAATAATCTTTTTGATTCTGAGAGAAATATAACTTTCATTGGTTCAGAGTATTCTGGAAAAACAAGTCTTTGTAATAAAATAACTATTGATTTACTTGCCAAAGATTATGGAATAATAAAGCTAAATGGATCTGACATAAAAGAAGCAAATGCAAAAAAGTTATTTGAAAAGCAAGAAAGAAAGGAAAATTTTTTTCATGAAGAGTCTTATAATGGAAAGAAAGTTTTATTAATCGACAATATCCAAGATCTTAGCTTCAACGATAAATATTTAGAGCTTTTTTTCTCAAGCTCTATTGAATTTTATGACATGGTAATACTTTTTTGTCTAGAGCGAGATTATTTTTCAAAAAGTGTTTATGGTGGACATTCCGAAGTAGAGGGTTATAGAATTCAGGATTTTGGATATATTAAAAGGGACGAACTGTATAGTAAATGGTTATCAGTTGGAAACCCTAGTATTCAAACTATTGGTAATAATGAATATCATGAACGGGTTGACAGTTTAACAGGACACGTGGAATCAGTTATAAGAAATAATGTTGTTGATGCAAAACCAATATTTATACTTACTATTCTTCAAACGCACGAAAATTTTTCTACTCGAAATTATTCAATGACATCTTTGGGAGAGTGTTATAGCGTCCTTCTACACTCGTTATTATCTAAAAATATTAAATATGAATCTTATGATTCAGTTATAAGTTTTCTTTCTTATCTCTCCTTCAGCTTATTAGATACTGATAGAGATTACTTTTCTGAGACTGATTTTGACAAGTGGCTAAATGAATATAGCAACAATTTTATAATTCTAGATAATATAAAAAATATTTTAATTAAGTCGAATGTTATCTATATCGATAGCTCTTATATCTATAGATTTAATCAACAATACATATTTTATTATTGCGCTGGAAAATATATAGCTGATAACTATATAGAAATGTCATCTGTTGTTGAAGACATTTGTCAAAACTTAAATAATGAAAAAAAAGCTAACGTGTTAATATTTTTAGTGCATCATGCACGTAATAAGGATTTGATAGATACTATAATCCTCTATTCTTCTGAGTTCTTGAAAGACTTGAGCGAATTTGATATAACGAAAGATAGTGAGTTCTTTCAAGAGTTTTTGAAGGAATTAAAACATGATTATAGAAAGGATAGTACTAGAGAAAACAGACAAAAAATGTTGAAGTCTAAAGATGATATGATTGCAAGTAATGATAGTGTTGAAGAAATTAAGAATAGAGCAACTGATCGTATGGAACCTTATATATCTGAAACTGATAAGATGAATAAGCAACTAAAGATGCTAGATGAGGCTGGCTCGGCTTTGAGAAGTATTGAAGTAATAGGTCAAGTATTAAAAAACAGATTTGGATCCTTACCAACCAATCAGATTGAATATGCTATAGAACAGTGTAATACTCTAGGTTTTAAAGTTGTTAACTTTTTTATTGATACAATTATAATGACTGAAGAAGAGTTTATAAAAGTTTTTACTAATCTTATAATGCAAAATGAATTATTAAATAGTAGTGAGGCTAATGACAAAGCTAAAAACTATGTAAGACTAATGGCATTTAATTTGTCATATTTCATCATAGATCTAGTTGCAAAAAGCATTTCACAAAAACAAATTGAAGAAACTATTAGTATTTCTTGCGAAAATAATTCACATAAGATAATTAATTTGGCTGTCAAACTAAGACTTCATCCCAGAACAATACCAAGAGAATATATTCAGGAGATTCTGAATGAAAATCATGGCTTACTCTTTGAAAAATTGATAAATCAAATAGTTTATGACCATTTATATTTATATGAACTAAATTATCAAGACTTACAATGGGTTTATGAAAAATTAAAAATTAATTTTAAACCCGCTCATTTTAATAGAAGTGCCAAACTACATGGTAATTCAAATCATCATAAAACTTTAAGTATTGAAAAATTTAAATTCTAAAATTATCTATAAAGCATAGGGTGCGCCCCGCGCACCAGAATTCAGACTTGACCATCATATCGGTGTGCACAATCGACGTCCCGCTATTTTTCGCCGAGGGTGAGCGAGGAAACAACGAAGCACTGCCTCAAACGAGTGCAAGACGTAGGCTTTTGCTGAGGGACGAGGCGCGAGCAAAACTATTAAAAATCAATAGCCCATACTCCGCATATTTCACGACTATTAAAGAACTCACATCTAGAGGCTCATCTTTTTATCTTCTTGCTTGCAAACCAACCTTTACCGCCAAATAAAAGCCACATCAAAGTCATGGGTGGGCACAAAGTTAGTTTCTTTAATTTCAAACGTCGTCGGTCCTACTTTTTTGACTTCACCTTTGCCTTTCCAGCAAAACGATACTAGCTCATTAAGATCGCGCTCTACGGTGAGTTTAAAGTTGGCTATTGGCTTAGCCCAATTCGCGCCCGTAGTTAGGATATAGCTTAGAGCTTGATAGGGACGACCACCATTCTTATTAAAGCCCTGTTGGGTTGACTTATCTACACAGAAATTGGCAAACTCTTCTTCACCTAAATGTACCGAGCCACCGACTAAAGGTGCGTAAGTGTGTTTGACTTTAGTGATTGCATCGGCCTTAAAGGTTTGCTGCCAGCTATAGATGACTTGCGAATCCCAAGGTAGGTATAGACTTTCTCTATCATCGATAAACTTATCTAGCGCTTTATTATTACAATCCAAAAGCTTCTGATTGACATATTCGGTATCTACTTGGTAAGTCCAAGGCCCCATCATATCAACCTCGTCAAGACCGCATGACTTGAACAATTCAGTGGTATCAATAGCCTCATCAGCGTAAGTTCTATCGCCGTCCTTTATGATAATAGGACGCATAAAGGTGCGCACGTGTTCAGCAGGCGTAATGGATTGATCATTGATCCACACTTGAAAGTTATTATAAGTGGCATTAGTATCAGCATAGTCTGAGTCTAGAAAGCTAGGGACAGCTGGCATAGGAAATAAAACAGTCTCGGTAATGTCTTTATTACTTAAGTTTTTAAAGTCATAATCAACGCGGATTTTATCTTTGGATATATATAAGTCTTCGCTGTGCATACTGATGTTTTTATTTTTAATATACTCAACGCCACCTGTAGCGACATAGCCTGTAGAGTCATTTGCTTGGGCTGTAGTTACAATGAGTAGCGCTGTGCAAGATAATTTAGTGCTCATTACAAAATAGCTTTTAGATATATTATTAGACCTCTTGCAAAAGTAGTTGTAAGACACAACATATATTATTGAACTCTACTTACTTAATAGATATGCCAAACATAGATAAGCTACTCAAACAAAGTGACGCTGGTTTTAAACGCTACACTGGCATTCATAAAGCCACCTTTTATGACATGCTTGATGCCATGCAAGAGCATGAAGCATCTAAGACCAAATCAGGCAGACCAAGTGTGCTCAGTCTTAAGGAGCAGATACTACTCGCCCTGACTTATTGGCGTGAATACCGCACGCTTTATCATATCAGTATGGACTTTGGTATTCATGAGTCTTCTGCTAGCCGTATCATTCGTAAAGTAGAAGACATCCTGATTGACTCTGGCAAGTTTGAATTGCCTAAAAAGTTGCCTAGTCGTGTCGATGAGGATACCAATTGGTCAGTCGTCATTGTCGATGCCACCGAAACCCCAATTGAGCGTCCAAAAAAAACCAAAGAGACTACTATAGCGGTAAGAAAAAACAACACACCTTAAAAGCGCAGGTTATCGTCCATTGGCAAACAGGGTTGATACTTGATGTGCAAACCTGTAAAGGGTCAATCCACGATTTTAAGCTGTATAAAGATACTTGTCCTGATTGGTTACCTGAGAATACTAACTATCTAGCAGACAGTGGTTATCAGGGTATAGCAAATCTACATAACCAAACTTTCACACCATTTAAGAAACCTCGTGGTGGTCAGTTATTGGAGATATGCAAACAGGCCAATCACTATCTGGCAAAGTTCCGTATTGTGGTTGAGCACAAAATAGGCTTAATCAAGTTGTTTAAAATCGTGGCTCATAAATATCGCAACCGTCGTCAGCGCTATGATCTTAGAATGAAGCTGTTTGCTGGTATCATTAATTCCGAGCTTAGACTATGACTTTTGCAAGAGGTCTATTATAATTGTCTTTCACTTCATACCTGCCCGTTTTTTGAAAATGACACTTTCTAGTTTAAGACCAAAGTAGGTTTTAGTCTGTCTTAATCTTAGCTAAACCAATGCCAGTTTGCTAGTGTAAAATATGAGAGAGTCTAAAGACAGTAGAGCAGGGAATCGGCTACATTTGACGATAGCATGAATCATTTAATAAATCTCACACAACATTTTTACAGGCACTTTAAAATGTGTACGGCTTTTGTACTAGTACATTGCTTAGCTAGGAATATTGACTTAACATCAAATATCTAAATATCCTATAAACCCAATTAAGGAGAGCTGTTATGTCAAATGAATCAGTTGATAACAAAGCAAAAGATGATATTACTGTGAGTAAAAAGGTGCAAAAAAAGCTAAGCAAACTGAATATGAAGCGTCAAAAAGAGCAGGGTAAAATAGACAAGGTGCGTCAAAAAGAGTTAGATAAAGTAGATAAGCAGCGTCAAAAAGAGCAAGATAAAGTAGATAAGAAGATTCAGGGTATGGTTGATGATATCAACCAAAAAGCGCTAAAAAAGCAAGAAAAAATGGATACTAAGATTCAAAAAAGAAGAAATAAAGTAGATATCGCTGGTATCGCACAAGATCAACCGTGGCAGTACTAAGAACATCAAAGAGCTATTGTTTTGATAGTCTTTGGCCCATGCTTTTTTAGATAGTTGATTGCTTTTATAAAGAAAGTCTTAAAACATATTGATTTGCCCAACTGAGAAATTACAATTCTTAGTTGGGTTTTTTGTTAATCAGTTAACCGGTTATTCAATTGATTAGCTGCAACCAAATTTCCCGATATCTCCAGCGGTATCATCGTGCCCACTATACTTGGAAAGGCTGTTACCCCATAAGTATATCTATTGATAGTGCCCGTTGCCTTAAATTTGATAATAGGCTGACGCGTGGTAGGATCCGTCTCGACATTATTAAGCTTTACCTTTACTGTGAGCGGTTTGGTTTGACCTAGTACCGTAAAATTACCTGTGACGTTGGCTTCTTTAGCATTAATCATACTGACCTTTTTAGACACAAAAGTCATCGTCGGATACTGTGCGCTGTTGAGCAGCTCTTTACGGCGCAAAAAGGCATTGCGTAGATTGCCACCTGCATCGATACTGTTAGTATTCACGGTAAAATTGATCTTAGTATTAGTAGGGTTTTTGACATCATAATGGATAGAGCCATCCATCTTATGAAACTGACCTTCAACGGTGCCATTACCGAGATAGGCTACTTTAAAATCCACGTTAGTTTTGGGTACATCTAGTTGCCATTTTTGCGGTGTTGCAGCTGATGCCAGCATTGGTAATGACAGTAGCAGACTAGCGCTTAGGGTGGTTTTGAGTAAAGTAGTGGTAAAGCTATTCATAGTTATAATCCAAAAAGCAGTTCTAAAATGAGTATAAATTAAAAAGTAGTTCACAAGGGGACAAAGTTCCGCTATATTTTGCCACATATAAAGATTCGGTAGCATACCTCGTTTATCGTTTTACCTTGTACATTTAAAGTTTTATTACCTACATATCTCAGAGATAAAATCAATGTCCATGATGTCCAGTTTTAAGGGGTTTTTAGGCGAGAGTGTCATCAATATTGCCACTTGGCTCAAGCTTGAAAAAGAGAGTTATCATCGCTTAAATAATATCACACTGCCGTTAGCGAATGGCGGTAGTACCCAAATTGATCATGTTATCGTCTCAAAGTACGGTATCTTTGTCATTGAGACCAAGAACTATAAAGGCTGGATATACGGTAGTGAGAAGCAAAAACAGTGGACGCAAGCTTTTGCTAATGGCAGTAAATATAAATTTCAAAACCCATTACGGCAAAATTATTTACATATTAAGACGCTAGCAGAGCTATTAGCATTAGAGACAAACTATTTTCATTCTATGATTGCCTTTATTGGCGAGTGCGAGCTTAAGACCCGCGATGAGCTACCAGCACACGTATTAAAAGGCGGTATAGTCAGTTATATCAAGAGCAAGCAAGATGAGATATTAACGCTTGAAGAAGTCACGTCAATTGTTGAGCAAATAGAAACTAAGCGCTTTACTAAGTCATGGCGTACGAATCGTGCGCATAAAGCCTACTTAAAAGACAAGCATGCGCCTAAAGCTAACAAGCCAGATAGCAAACCTGACAATAAAGTGATTTTAAATCAAGAACAAAAACCTGCTGAACCAGATAAACAAGTAAAAATAAAAGCGCCCGCGAAACAGTATGAGCAGTGGTCAGGCCAAGTGAAGCAAGACGATGTATTGTCGATGCCGTTTACCAGCAAAAATGCTGTTTTTATGACACCGTTTGAGGTTTTAGATTCTGAGAGTAGTGAGATTAAAATCAAAATCAGTGAGCCTGCTAAAGCAAGTTCTCCTATAGATAGATCTACTAGCTCTAAAAAAGTCGATGACATAGCCAGTATTACGTCAGAGCCTAGTTGTCCTAAATGCCATAGCGAAATGATACAACGTATCGCCAAAAAAGGTGCACGGCAAGGGCAAACGTTTTACGGTTGCAGCCAGTTTCCCAAATGCCGTGGCGTTGTGAACAGCGTATCTTGAAGTAAAAGAGGCTTGCCATATTATGACAAACCTTTTTTATTTTAGAGCTGAATTAACTAAAAAGAACTAAGCCAATTCTGTTTGATCAACAGCTTGATTGCTCGCAAACTCAGCCTTGATAATATCCGCCAACTTTTCAGCAATCATAATCGTCGGTGCGTTAGTATTGGCGCTGATTAACGTTGGCATAATGGATGCGTCGATCACTCGTAACCCTTTTACGCCTCTTACCTTAAGCTCCAAATCAACCACCGATTGCTTATCAGGCCCCATACGGCAAGTGCCGACAGGATGATAAATCGTATCTGATCTATTGCGGATGAAGCCGAGCATACCGTCTTTTTCTAAAAAGGGAGCTGGATAGTCTTCAGTGATGTAATCCGCCATTGGCGTCTCTGCCATGATAGCGCGAGTACGTTCAGCGCCTGCGATCATGTTCTCGACGTCTTTAGGATGTGACAGATAATTTGGATCTATTAATACAGCTGCTGCAGGATCATTTGATGCCAGCTTAACCTTGCCGCGACTCTCAGGACGTAGATAGCATGAGTGAACGGAGACGGCATAGCCGAGCTTTAGATCACGACCATGATTCATGACGCGCGCAATAGCAAAGTGTAGCTGGGTATTAGGCCACTCTTTGGGCGCGTTCCCTACGCTAAAAAATGCGCCACCCTCAGCATAATTTGTCGATAATATACCTGTCCCATCCTTTCGCCATTGACGCATAGCTTTAAAAAAGTTAAAGCCAGCGACGGCGCCAACCCCGAATACATCGGTGGTATTGACCTCATAATCGAACACCACATCTAAGTGATCTTGCAAGTTCTCACCGACCTCTGGCGCATCGACGATGACTTCAATATCTAAGTCTTGTAGCTGATCTTTAGGGCCAATGCCGGAGAGCATCAAGACTTTAGGAGAGCCAAACGCACCGCCACAAAGAATTACTTCGTGACGGGCTATAACGGTTTGTTTAACGCCATGTCTTTCATAAATGACGCCAGTGGCTTTTTTATTATCAGAGCCGTTATCATCATTGTTGTCGTTATCAAAAATAACTTTATTGGCTTGTGCGTGAGTGATAATGGTTAAGTTTGGACGCTCTTCTACTGGATGCAAATAGGCCGCAGCAGCTGAGCAACGCTGACCTTGTTTTTCACCATGAAAATGGGTGACTTGATACAAGCCTACGCCATCTTGTTTAGTACCGTTAAAGTCCGCATTATGATCAAGTCCGTTAGCGATGCCAGCCTCTACAAAAGCTTTGGAGATATCACGAGGGCTGAGCAAATCACTAACGTTTAACGGGCCGCTATCGCCATGCAACTCGTTGCCGCCACGTACATTGTTTTCAGACTTAATAAAGTAGGGTAGCACGTCATCAAAGCCCCAACCTGTACAGCCTTGGTCGACCCAGAGATCATAATCAAGTGGACTGCCGCGAGTATAGACCATAGCATTAATGGCAGAGGAGCCGCCTAGGCACTGACCACGCGGTTGAAAGCCACGTCGATCGTTGAGATGAGCTTGTGGCTGGGTATGAAAGCACCAGTTATTTAATTTAATTGGCTTGCCAGGGACGAGCAGAATTAGCCCAGCGGGCACACGAACGGCTAAATCCTTACCATCGCCGCCATATTCTAATAGGCAAACACTGATATCTGGGTTTTCTGTAAGGCGGCTGGCAAGGACACAGCCCGCTGAACCACCGCCAACGATGACATAATCAAAGTCCATTTTGTCTTCCTTATAGCATCCATGCTTATTGTATTTAGCGAATAATTTGTAAATGTACTTATATCATTAAAATACTTAATGAAGCAAAATATTGTTACCTATTACTTAGTTACCTATGAATTAAGTTAATCGTAAGTTTCGTATTACGAGTACGGCCATTATGGCGCTACTACTATCAGGGGTGGTGACGACCATCTAGGACTAAGTACGAAACCAAGTTGTCTGGAACAATCAATGGTCATGTTTAGTTTTATCAACTTCATATACATTATACTTTTATATATAATAAATATGAAGTTTTGGTAGGGTTATCATTTAAGCCTATTAATAAAATACAACGAACCTCACTTTGTAGGTTAACTATGAATATCAAATTTAGAATCGTTAATACAGCGATTATGTCCGTGTTATTGTCATTTATGATGACAATGTTTATTACCTTTATAAACTTAGGATGGTCAGAAACCTTCTTTGTAAATTTCTTTAATGCTTGGAAAATAGCGTTACCAGCTGCTTTCTTTGCCGTTTTAATCATCGGTCAACCTGTACAAAATCTGACTAAGCGGATTTTGAGTACCTAATAAAATCGGCAAGATAAAACGCGGATAATGCTTTGATGACTTGACTTAAATCTCGCAGATATCAGAGCGCACAATAAAGCGTTTGCCCTCTGGTATCTCAAGTGAGAAGCTCGCGCCGCGCCCATCGACCACATCGATCGTCAAATCCGTATGTTGCCAGAGCTTGTGCTGCGCTTTGCCCATATAGAACGGACACCCTGCCAGCTCACCGATCAAGACATCTTGCCCGCCAACTTTGAATTCACCGAGCGGATAACACATCGGTGAGCTACCATCACAGCAGCCGCCTGATTGATGGAACATCAGCTTGCCATGCTTAGACTTTAATAGCTCGATTAATTCGATACCAGCTTGGGTGGCTTCAAGTTTCATAATAATCTCCTTGTCATAAAATGATTTTTATGGAATTTTTACTAAAAATAAAAAGGTCGTATCATATCCAGTGACACCATTTATAGCATGCTACTGAAAATAATACGACCTAGTGTTTATTAAACAAACTCGTTACTGAGACGTCTTTGGAGCAATGCCTCAATAACAAACGATGGATTACATAGCGTAGTCGATGACGATGCGTCCTTCGATTTGTCCTTTACGCATACGCTCAAAGATATCATTGATGTTCTCAAGTGGTTCAGCGGTTACGGTGGCTTTGACTTTGCCAGCGGCTGCCATATCTAATGACTCTTGCAAGTCGAGGCGTGTACCGACGATTGAGCCACGGATGGTAATACCGTTCAATACCGTATCAAAGATAGAGACTGGGAAATCACCTGTTGGCAAGCCGTTGAATACCACTGTACCACCACGTCGCACCATGCTTAGCGCTTGATCAAAGGCGATAGCAGATACTGCGGTTACAAGGACACCATGAGCGCCGCCGATCTCCTCTTTTAGATACTCACCAGGATCAGTGTTTTTGGCATTGACCGTAATAGTTGCACCAAGCTTTTTGGCAAACTCAAGTTTTTCATCATCGATATCGACCGCTGCGACATTGAGTCCCATCGCAATGGCGTACTGTACGGCCATGTGACCGAGTCCACCAATACCTGAGATGACCACCCAATCGCCAGCCTTAGCTTCGGTCATTTTTAGACCTTTGTATACGGTAACGCCTGCACACAGCACGGGTGCAATCTCAATAGAGTCAACACCTTCAGGGATGATACCGACATAGTTGGCATTGGCGAGTACATACTCTGAGAAGCTGCCATTGACTGAATAGCCTGCGTTCTGTTGACGCTCACACAAGGTCTCCCAGCCGCCTAGGCAGTGGGTACAGTGACCACAGGCAGAGTATAGCCAAGGCACCCCAACGCGGTCACCTTCTTTGACATGAGTAACCCCTTCGCCAACTTCTGTTATTAGTCCGACCCCTTCATGTCCTGGGATAAATGGCGGGCTAGGTTTTACAGGCCAATCACCTTCGATGGCATGTAAGTCAGTGTGACAGACGCCTGAGGCTTGCATTTTGACGACGATCTCGCCTGGGCCTGCGGTTGGGATGTCGACTTCTTCTATCTGCAAGGGCTGATTAAACTCATGTAGTACAGCCGCTTTCATTTTATTAGCCATGTTACTTTCTCCTTGTAACGATCTTGGGATTAGATGTTCTATAAACATCATTAACGCGCCGCGCCTAGTTAATGGCACAGCGCCTTTGTGATAGGCTTAAAAGAAGCCCATCGCTTTTGGATCATAAGAGACCAGCATATTCTTAGTTTGCTGATAATGATTGAGCATCATTAAATGATTCTCACGCCCGATACCAGACTGCTTATAGCCTCCAAATGCAGAATGAGCAGGGTAGAGGTGATAACAATTAGTCCAGACACGACCTGCTTGAATACCCCGTCCAAAGCGATAGGCCTTGTGTACACTGCGGGTCCAAACACCTGCGCCTAAACCGTATAGCGTATCATTGGCAATACTCATCGCCTCATCATCGTCTTTAAAGGTTGTGACCGAGAGCACAGGTCCAAAGATCTCTTCTTGGAACACGCGCATATCATTCGTGCCCTCAAAGATAGTCGGCTGTACATAGTAGCCCTCTGCAATGCTACCATCATGTTTGGCACGTTCACCACCAACTAACACTTTAGCGCCTTCTTTTTTACCGATATCCAAGTAAGATAGGATTTTCTCTAGCTGATCGGAGCTGGCTTGTGCGCCAATCATAGTATCGGTATCCAGTGGATTACCCATTTTGATCGCTTTGACACGTTCGACACAACGCTCAATGAACTTGTCATAGATGCTCTCATGCACAAGGGCACGAGATGGACAAGTACAGATCTCGCCACTGTTAAGCGCAAACATCACGAGGCCTTCGATAGCTTTGTCTAAGAACTCATCATCTTCATCCATAACGTCGGCGAAGAAGATGTTCGGGCTCTTACCACCGAGCTCTAAGGTGACGGGGATGATGTTTTCACTGGCGTACTGCATGATAAGACGACCTGTGGTGGTCTCACCTGTAAAGGCTACTTTGTTGATGCGTGGATTAGAGGCTAGCGGTTTGCCGGCTTCAACACCGAAACCATTGACGACGTTAAGCACCCCTTTAGGAAGGATATCCGCCGCACCAATGATATCGAGCATAAACAGAATAGAGGCAGGCGTTTGTTCAGCAGGCTTTAGGACGATACAGTTACCTGCAGCAAGCGCTGGGGCCAATTTCCATACGGCCATTAAGATAGGAAAGTTCCAAGGAATGATCTGACCGACGACGCCAAGGGGTTCATGAAAGTGATAGGCGACGGTATCGTTATCGATTTGACTCAGCGTGCCTTCTTGCGCACGAATGGCACCAGCGAAATAACGGAAATGATCAATAGCTAAGGGAATATCGGCGGCCAGTGTCTCGCGTACGGGCTTACCGTTCTCGTAGCACTCAGCAATAGCGATGGCTTCTAGATTGGCTTCCATACTATCAGCGATCTTGAGCAAAATATTAGAGCGCTCTGTCACGCTAGTTTTGCCCCAAGCGTCTTTAGCAGCGTGAGCGGCATCAAGGGCAAGCTCGATATCCGCCTCTTTCGACCGTGCCACTTGACAGATAACTTTGCCATCGATAGGGCTAGTATTGTCAAAGTACTCACCATCGACGGGCGCGGTCCACTCGCCATTGATAAAGTTGTCGTATTTTTCTTTAAATTGAACACTGCTGTCATTGCTGTTTGGATACGGATATAACATAAACCACTCCTTGTCGAATTATTGTTTAAGCACTTTTTATCATAGACTTACTTTTGCTATTGGTATTTTTGCCATAAGCAGGTTTTACTAAAAACAGTAATGACTTATAACTTAACTAATTTAGCCAGCCGATCTTCCTGATCTGATGACTGTTCTATCGTACTAAACTTTTGACTAGACTTATAGTTAATTTTTATTATGTTTTCATTACTCTTCTATAACTGATAGTTTGCAAAGCTTAACGGTTTAAAAGGTTTGCAATCTGCAAGTAGCTGTTATAATTGTTGCCAATATTTTAGGGTATGACACTTAATAGTGCTAATACCTGCTCATTCAAAAATCTATAAATTGGTCTAAGTTTATGCGTCAATCTTCTGCTCTTGATATTTTGCAAACGGGTCAAAATGTGTTTTTGACGGGCTCTGCAGGTTCTGGTAAGACTTATACCCTTAATCAATATATCAACTACTTGCGTGCACGTCGGGTGCCTGTTGCAGTGACGGCGAGTACGGGTATAGCCGCCACGCATATGAATGGTACAACGATTCATAGCTGGTCAGGCATCGGTATCAAAGACGAGCTATCTGAGCGTGATTTGACCAATTTGTCACGCAAGCAGTTTTTGGCAGATAGACTCAAAGATACCGCTGTACTAATCATTGATGAGATATCGATGTTGCATGCCAAACAGCTCAATATAGTCAACCAAGTTCTCAAACATGTCCGTAAGAGCGATAAAGCCTTTGGCGGTATTCAAGTCGTCGTCGCAGGAGACTTTTTTCAGCTACCTCCAATTGGTAGCAGAGGCGAGAGCAATCGCGATAAGTTTGCTTTTATGAGCGAAGCGTGGCTAGATGCTGAGTTTCATATTTGCTATTTGAGCGAGCAGCATCGGCAGGTCAGTGCAGCAGCAGAGGGCGGTCTTGATCTGGATGATATCTTAAACCAAATTCGTCGGCAAGATGTCAGCTTTGAGGCTATCGCAGCGCTTGAGGCGACTTACGATCAAGATGTCGATATCAAGCGAACAAGGCTCTATACCCATAACTTGAACGTCAATAAAATCAATGATAAAGAGCTTGCTGAACTAAATGGCGAGATGAAGCGCTTTGATGCAACCTCCATTGGTGAAGATAAGCTGGTCGATACGCTCAAGAAAACCGTACGCACGCAAGATGAGCTAATTCTAAAGGTCGGTGCAAAGGTAATGTTTATCAAAAACAATACTGAGCTCAATGTGTCAAACGGTACGATGGGTGAGCTGATTGGCTTTGCCACGGTAAAAGTCGATGATAGTGCTAGTAAAGTAAAAGCTAAGAGCGATGCCAAAGCAGATATGAGTGATGATGAAACCATCGCTCTTGAAAATGAAGCTGGCGATGATGATAAAGTTATCGGAGCTAAAGATAAAGCTAAGTCAAAAGAAAAAGCCAAAGTTGAGGACAAAAAGCCATCCGCGCAAAAGATGCCCGTAGTGCGCCTGAATTCAGGCCGTGAAGTCATTGCCGAACCAGAAGAATGGATTATTGAGGATGAAACGGGCGATGTGCTGGCAAGCTACAGCCAAGTGCCATTATGTCTAGCTTGGGCGATTACAATTCATAAGTCGCAAGGCATGACTTTGGACGCCGCTGAAATTGATCTATCACGTACCTTTGAGCTGGGACAAGGCTATGTCGCGCTATCAAGGCTTAAATCGCTGGCAGGTCTGCAACTATTAGGTATGAATACTATGAGCTTGCAGTTAGATCCACTCGCGCGCGGTGCTGATAAACGTTTCTTAGCGCTATCAGAAGAAGCCGACGCCAACTATGCAATGCTTGACGAAAAAAGCATGCAGCAAGCACATGAAAAATTTGTGACTAAGTCAGGCGGCACTAATAGTAAAACTATTATTGACGCCTATGCGACTCTACAGAAAAAACGCCGTGAGCAGCAGCAAGTGTTGCAAGATAAAAAGCAGGTAAAAGGCAATCAAGTCGCTGATAAATCAGAAGCTACCCTGCTGGTTACGCGCCAGCTGCTAGAAGAAAGTCTGTCGATTGCCGAGATTGCCCAGACGCGCGAGCTTGCACAATCGACGATTATGCGCCATATTAGTGAGCTCAAACATCTAGACCCAAGCCTTGCCTGCGATCACCTGCGACCTGAGGATGAAATTATGACAGCGGTTGGCACCGCTTATGTGGCTATCAAAGTCGCTAATAATCCCAACGACTTCAATGACGATGGCAGTGCTAAGCTGCGACCCATCTATGACTATCTCAAACAAAACGTCGATTATAATACGATTCGTTTAGCGCTGATTTTTATTAGTCCTTAATTTATTTGCTTTAGCTATTCGTTTTATTATTTCACCTTTCGCTAAATCTTGTTTTCTTACTACAGTGATATCTTAGTTATGTCTGATTTTGCCAATGCCACTTATCGCCCTGTAAATCGCGACTTTGATAACTCAATCTTCCATAATACAAGTGATGATGTTCAGCCTCTGCGCATCGCTATCAATGGATTTGGACGCATAGGTCGTAATGTATTACGAGCCCTACTTGAACGTTTTGAGGTGCTTGGACGGGGGGTACATGTCGTTGCGATCAATGACTTAGCACCTGCTGAAACCTTACTACATTTATTAAAATTCGATAGCACTCACGGGCGTTTGAGCCAGTTAGGCGTTAGTGCCCATATTGTGCAAGATGGTATCACCGATCAGCAGCAAAAATCTTCTGCCAGTGCCAAATCTGATATTCAGCTGTGCTTGACTAAAAAAGACAAAATATATTGTATTCGCCTGTTATCTCGAGAGAGCCCCAAAGATCTACCTTGGGAGGATTTAAATGTCGATGTAGTGCTTGAATGTACAGGACATTTTCGCTCTTATGGCCAAGCAAGCTTACATATTGCCGCAGGAGCCAAACAGGTTATCATAGGAGCTGCACCCTTCGATGATGTTGACGCTTGTATTGTCATGGGCGTCAATAGCGATGAGCTAACTTGTGAGCTACCGATTATCTCTGGTGTCTCTTGTACTACTCAAGCGCTAGTGCCACTGATAGATAGCTTGGATAAAGCCTTTGGGGTAGAGTCGGCGATGATGACTGAGATTCATGCCGTCACTGCGGATCAAACGGTACTCGATCAAGCGCATCGTGATCTAAGACGCGCCCGAGCTTCTGGTTATAATATTATTCCGACGACTTCTAGCAGCATTGCTGCCACTGAGCGTGTACTGCCTAATATGACAGGTAAAATCAATGGTCACTCTATTCGAGTGCCCACCATCGATGTGGCCGCTATCGATGTGACTTTTGTATTTAACACACCTGACGTCAGCATTGAGGCCATGCGTGAAGTGCTGCAATCTGCCAGTAAAGGCTATTTGAACACTATTATGGCTTATACCGATGAGCCACTGGTCTCAAGTGACTTTATTCATCAAACGGAGTCACTTATCATCGATGGTCAACAATTGATGCAAGTTGGTAATCAGTATAAAGTGTTTGCTTGGTACGATAATGAATGGGGCTATGCCAATCGTTTATTAGATATGTGTCTACACTTATCTGTTAACCAACAGGCTACTAAATAGGCAGGCTTTGGATCACTAAAAATCCAAAATAGTGTCTTTGCAAAATAATTTAATTTTTTTTCGTTAAGTACTTGCATTCTTATTTCAGATCGCTATAATGATGCACAAATGGAGACGTGGCAGAGTGGTTGAATGCACCGGTCTTGAAAACCGACAAGGGTTTGTAGCCCTTCGAGAGTTCGAATCTCTCCGTCTCCTCCAAATTTAAGTGCTACTAAGTACTGATAAAAAGCCCCAATCATAATTGATTGGGGCTTTTTTATGCGCGATGTTTTGATAATAACTCTAGCTAATTATTATTATTAAGTGAAAAATAATCCTAAATATTATTTGAGATCAGTAGTATAGCTTAATGTAGTTATCTCTTGAACACTAATACAACAAAAAATACTAGACATAAATATCTGTTAAGGCGGATATTAGCTTCATGCTACCTGATTTATTTTTTTGTAGGCCAACAAGAGGATAATGCAATTAAAAAACTAGCGTTGTATATAGTAGTGGGAGCTGCCCTTTTAGGCTGTGGCGGTGATGATTCTGATTCTAACTCAAGTTCTAATCCTAACCCTGATCCTGATCCGAATACTAGTGTCAAGTTAATGCCAGGTTTCTATACAGGTACTACAGATGAAGGTGAAGTGCTAGAGGGCTTAGTTGATGATGATAGCAGGATGTGGTTCACCTATGCAGAGATTGCAGATGCCGAAGAAGAAGTAATAGGCTTTCTCACTACTAATGGCCCAGTATTGCTCAATAATAGCAACTTTTCGGTAGCAGCTAGAAATTACCCATATGATAACCGTGGCTCTCAAGAGACTACTATTAATGGTACTTATAAATCAAATGTCATTACAGGAACAATTCTTGAAGTGGCTTCGAACTCAATAAAATATACGCTAAATTTCAACACGGCATCTTTTAAAAAACATACGTTGAATCTTATTGATAGTAAAACATTTACAGGTCCTCTATATGTGACGAGTGGTACAGGCGCAGCTGAAGCAACGATTAAATTCACTACAGATGGTAATTTCACTGGTGAGGATAGCAAAGGCTGCAAAATATCAGGTAAATTTACTCCAGCTGTTTCAGAACGATACTATACGACCAGTGTAACGTTTAACCAAATAAAATGTGTCGCTGCTGGAGAGACACTCACTGGAGTGTCAATATTAGATGACGGTAATACTGATCTATTGATTCTCGGTACTAATGGTAGCGGAGGTAGAGGCATGTATTTTGGTAGCTAGTATTAATAGACTGTAGATATTATTCGACCCTTGTATTAAAAAGCCCTAGTTTAAAATAACTAGGGCTTTTTAATGTGAGACACTTTATATATCAATTTCAAACAATGACTATAACTCACTTCACCAGCTTCTCAGCAAACTCTATCTTTTGACCATCCGTTAATGTCAACGTGCCTTTAAGAATTTCAACCGACACATTTTGTGAGTTTTTGATCGCTCGCATAACGTTGATATCTTCGATACTACTCTCGATGATTAACTTGCCAGACTGTTCAGGGACGATAGGGTTGTCAAACTGGGTCAAAGGCACATTGAATCGCTTACCCTTAGTTAGCTTGGCATCTTTCATCATTAGATCACCCTTAAAGCTCTCAATAGGGACAGTGCCATGATTAGATAATATAAACTGCATTTTCACTTGATTTAGACTATCGCTATCGCTGGTTTTGACAGGTAGTAGGGCGACAGGATAAGTCTGCGCATTGATAGTGCCTTTTTGCTGGTTAGCCACTACAGGACTTTTCTCGCCCGTTGGATTATTAGGGTGCAGGCGTTCATACTCGCGCTGCTGTATCAAAGCTTGCTTGATTGTCGTGCGCGGCATCGCGCCTGACTCATAAGCGTCGCTCAGCTTCATACGTAGCATATAACGACTCAGCAAGCTTCTATCAGCCTCAGGCAGCTGCTCAAAAGTATCACCAAGCTTTTTTTGCCATTGATTTGAGTCGGTAGGAATGGTTTGCTCAACAGGGTCGTCTTGCGGCATAGAGCAGCCACTGATAATAGCTGTCGTACCTAAAGCAAAAGCTAAAAGTAATGTCGCACTCAAACGCTGTCTTATTACAACCATTGTTGCTCTCCCTTATCATCTATACAAAATATATAAAAACTGAATTAAACCCTAAAATAATAGTCTTTAATATACCGTGTTTGCGCAAGTTAACCATCATTAATATTGTGTTAAATTTTGCAAGATAATAGTTTTTAGCAGCAGGTGTTACTAAAAAGTTGATCAGTCAGCCAACAGCTAAAACAAGAACGAGAGAAAATGAGGCCAATAAAAAGGCTAAGCGCTATTAAGCAAACTTAGCCTACAAAAATATCAGTCATAAGTAGTTACTGGACTGATAAGCAGTTAAGTAGCTACGATATTAGTTATCTTGTAGCTCAGATAGTGGGTGACTAATACTGTTATTATGGGTTTTTATAATAGCCTCATCGATGATACGTTGGCTGACACCGCGCTTACGTAGCGTCTCGATAAACAGCTCATCATGCGCGAGTGTATAATCCTGATGATCACGATCAAGACCTTGACGGATATATAGACGAATCAGACCTTGAATACGCTTAAACCCTAGCTCTGATGACGTAGCGTTTAATAGCTCAATCATTTCCTCAGACAGACGGATACTAATAGGGCGGGTGACCTTTTGTGGGTGATCAGAGAATTTATTTTTTATACGAGTAGGTATCATAACAAACCATTAATTTAGTGGATAAGATAAACTGCGTGACTGATAACTGTGTCTACTCTTACATATCTGACACCTTGCCATGATAGCATTATCCAACGCTTATCTGTAGTGCAATAAGAAATACAGCGGCAGTTGTTCTGCACATAACTCAATAGTCAAAAAACTATTTAACACCCACAAAAAAGCCCTTATCAAATACTGATAAAGGCCTTTTCGATGACTACAATATGGCTCCTCAACCTGGGCTCGAACCAGGGACACACGGATTAACAGTCCGACGCTCTACCAACTGAGCTATTGAGGAATAGATGATTATAACTAAAGATGTGCTTAAAACATTAAGCTAGTCCGCGTTATGTGAGGCACATTTTAGCCAAGTCGCTTAAGCCTGTCAACCTTAATACGCTATTAATTATCAATATAAGCTAAATTTTTAAATTTATCGATAAAGGGTTCATATTTACCAAGGTTTTGAGACCTATAGCTTACTCATAACGCATCCTAGCCGCCATAAAAAAACCCTCATCAAAGTGATGAGGGTCTTGGCATATGCCATAATCGAATCAAAGATGATTCAATGCAGCTAATTAATAACTGACTAAATTTGGCTCCTCAACCTGGGCTCGAACCAGGGACACACGGATTAACAGTCCGACGCTCTACCAACTGAGCTATTGAGGAATAGTAAATTATAAAAGTGACTTTATAAAACAATGATATAAAAAGCACTTTATAATTAGCCCGGCAATTACTCTTACGAGTTGTTGCTAAGTGGGGCGTATTCTAGCAAAGATAAAAAATAGGTCAAGCCCTTTTTGCTGTTTTTAGCAAATTTATGATGATAAATTTTTGTTTTTAGTTAAATTCGCTCATTTATGCTCTTTTTTTGCCCTGATATAAAAAACCGCCCTGAGGACGGTACAAGCAAAGCACTGCTTTGCCCGTCCGCAAGATAAGAGCTATGCTCGCAGTTGAACGTCTTTTTTATGACTACTATTTGCGGTTTATGATGAGCAGCTCAAGTTATTCAGCTACATCTAATTCTGCAACTGCGCTTTCAATACGCTGTAAGGCATCCTTTAGCGTGGCTTCATCAGTAGCGTAGGAGATACGCATAAAGCCGCCAAGACCGAATGCATCGCCAGGCACTACAGCAACGCCAACTTTTTCAAGTAGCCATTCTGAGAATTCAGTACAAGACGATAGGCCAGCAGCTTTTATCAGCGGTTTGATATTAGGATAGACATAGAACGCACCGTCTGGACGCAAGCAGGTGATGCCTTTGATAGCATTTAGGCCATCTACTACTAAGTCACAACGTTTCTCAAACGCCTCAATCATAGGATCGAGTACGCTTTGGTCACCATTGATAGCGGCTTCTGCCGCTACTTGGCTGATAGAAGTTGGGCATGAGGTCGACTGTCCTTGCACCTTTTTCATCGCGCCAATCAGTTTGGCAGGGCCACCCGCATAACCGATACGCCAGCCTGTCATCGCATAGGCTTTTGAGACCCCATTTAGGATGATAGCGCGCTCTTTGAGTTCAGGCGCGGCATTTAAGATGTTGTAAAACTTCTCGCCTGTCCAGCGAATGTGCTCGTACATGTCATCAGAGGCAACATAAACTTGCGGATACTTTTTGAGTACCTCAGCTAGCGCTTTTAGCTCATCTAAGCTATAGATCATACCCGTTGGGTTAGAAGGACTGTTAAGCACGAGCATCTTGGTTTTTTCAGTGATCGCTGCTTCTAACTGCTCAGGGGTGATCTTAAAATCTTGATCTTCAGGGCATTTTACGATGACAGGCTTGCCTTCGGCAATAATGACCATGTCAGGATAGCTGACCCAGTATGGTGCTGGAATTATAACTTCATCGCCAGCATTGATAAACGCTTGGCATAAGTTGAAAAATGACTGCTTACCGCCTACCGATACTAAGATCTCATTTGGCTCATAGCTGATATCATTATCGTTTTTAAATTTGTCGATAATGGCTTTTTTGAGCCCTGGAGTACCATCGACCGCCGTGTATTTGGTAAAACCACTGTTGATGGCGTCGATTGCCGCTTGCTTTACATACTGCGGCGTATCAAAATCAGGCTCGCCCGCGCCTAGACCGATAATGTCCTTGCCTGCTGCTTTTAGCTCTGCGGCTTTATTAGAGATCGTTAGGGTTGGTGATGGTTTGATACTATTAACGCGGTCAGATAGTTGCAGTTCGCTCATGTGAAATCCTTTATAAACGAGTTAGATAAGTTGGGATAGTTCAGGTACGGCTTGCATAGCGGTAGCTATTTGAAGAGGACCGTAAAAGCTATAGTAAGCTTAACTATTTGCTAAGAATAGATCGAATTTATAATCGAGGCGATATCTCAGTTAAGCACTTTATAGTTTTAGGTCGCCATATTGTAGCATGTAGATAGTGCGCTGTCTTATGCCGCTATGCATAGGAAATAACTGTAATTTAGCCTGTCCCTCTATATTAATAAAGTCAGTTTTGCTTAGGACATTTTAAGACTCAATCTAAAATATGACTTTTATCGCCACAGTATAGCTACGATTCGCTTGCGAAGTTAGTACAATATCGTCACCTTAAAATGAGAATAGTTGGTTATGATAAATTATATCAAAACAAACTTTAAATTATAATTTAAGGATATTTAGTATGACTAATTCAAATAAAGCTGATTTCAATAAAAAGCTGCACATTGTCATCACTGGCGCGACCTCGGGCATTGGTAAGCAGCTCGCCCAAGATTATTTATCAGCAGATCATCATGTTTATGCGGTCGGTCGTGACGATGAAGCGTTAAAAGAGCTAAAAGCGTTAGGTGCGACGCCGATTGATTTGGACCTGATGGATCGTGACAAAGTGATTGAGGCTTTTGCCAAGATTGAGCATATTGATTTGGCGATATGCGGTGCGGGTGCTTGTGAGTATTTGGATATGCCAAACTTCGATAGCGAAGTATTTATGAAGGTTATGTCAATAAATATGGGTACATTATCACATGCCATTGAAGGCGTATTACCGAAGCTGATTGCCTCAAAAGGTCGCCTAGTCGGTATCGGTTCGGCCTCAGCCTATGTGCCGTTTGCGCGTGCTGAGGCTTATGGTAGCTCAAAGGCGGCGATTCATTATCTAATGAAGACCTTGCAGATCAGTTTAGCACCGCATGATGTCGCGGTCAGCTTAGTTGTGCCAGGGTTCGTTGAGACGCCGATGACTAAGCAAAATGATTTCCCAATGCCGTTTTTGCAGACCCCTGAACAGGCCAGTCGTGCTATACGTCATGGGATTGAAAATGGTGACGAAGTCATTGAATTTCCCAAAAAGCTTACCCTGCCGCTAAAAACGTTAGGCACGCTGCCTGATATGGTCTGGCAGCAGGTGAGCCAAAAGCTGAATAAAAAATAACATCAAACTCAAAAAGTACGATTAACCTTCTTGAACTTGCTAAGTCTACTAAATGTAGTACTTGCACAAGTTGGCCGCGTTACTGTTACGTTGCTTTTTGAAAATGGTATAAGTTTAAAATCGCAATTCTAAATTAAAAAATCATTCTTAGAATAATAAAGGAAAGCTTTAATGGCATTTATCCGTCGTAAATCAGCAGCTAAATCTGCTAAGTCCAATGATTCAAACCAGCCTGACAATATAGCGACGGCTAGCGCTGATGCCAATTCGCATCGTACCAGTGATACGGTAGCTCGCAAACGTGTTGCTATCGTTGGTTCAGGAGTATCTGGTTTAACTTGCGCACATTACTTGGCAAAGCTGCATGAGGTGACGATATTTGAGGCTAACGATTATATCGGTGGTCATGTCAATACGATCGATGTCACGTTACAACAGGGCAAGAAATCAAAAGCTAAGTTTGTAGAGAATAGCGCTATCGATACGGGATTTATCGTTTTTAATGAGCGTACTTATCCAAACTTTTTTCGTCTGCTACATGAGCTACAAGTACCGTTTCAAGCGACGGATATGAGCTTTTCGGTCAAGAACACTGCGCGAAATTTTGAATATAATGGTCATACCATTAATACTTTATTATCGCAGCGTAAGAATATCGCCAATCCTAAATTCTGGCGCTTCTTAAAAGATATTTTGCACTTCAATAAACATATTCAACAACTACGTAAAGACTATGAATTAGCGCGTACATCTGAACAAGATGTCAGCCAATATACAGAGCAGACGCTAGGCGGTTATTTAGATAGTAAGCGCTACGGTAAGCTATTTACCGATAACTACCTGTTGCCTATGGTCTCGGCTATTTGGTCAACGAGCTTGGAGGAGGTGCAGGACTTTCCGTTAGTATTCTTCGCCCAGTTCTTTGATAATCATGGCTTATTGGATGTGGTCAACCGTCCGCAGTGGTTTACTATAAAAGGCGGCTCTAAACAGTACGTCAATAAGTTGATCCCACGCTTTATCAAAGCGGGTGGCACAGTACGGATTAATACACCTGTACAGTCGGTTATCCGTCAAAACGATAAAGTAGTTGTCAATATAAGTACTGATAGCGAAGCGCAGCAATTAGAATTCGATGAGGTTATCTTTGCTTGTCATGCGGATACTGCGCTACGCTTGTTAAAAGATGCCAGCAGTACAGAGTCAGAAGTATTGAGCCATTTCCGTTTTACGCCTAATACGGCAATATTGCATACTGATACCAGTATATTGCCCAAGAAGTCACTAGCATGGGCCAGTTGGAACTACTTGATAGACGAGCAAGCAAATAAAGACAACACAGGGCAAGAGCAAACAGACAAAGATAAAATTGCAAAACCCGTGCTCACTTATCACATGAATATCTTACAGCGTTTGACCAAACAGCATAATTATTTGCTTACCTTAAATACTGATATTGATGAGGCTCAAGTGATTAAGCGTATTGATTATAGTCATCCTGTCTTTGATAAGCCAATGATCGCTGCGCAAAAGCAATGGTCACAAATATCAGGCAGTAGCTTGCACACCCATTTTTGTGGCGCGTATTGGTTTAATGGCTTTCATGAAGACGGTGTGCGTAGCGGGCTGCGGGTTTGTCAGGCATTAGGAAGCACAGTCACTATCGAAGATGAAGTAGACGTCAGCCATCTGCCTGATGCTGATAGTGCTCATACGCCATTTCGCTATCGTGATCTACCCGTAAAAGCGGACAAATCCAATCGTAAACTCGATAAGCGTCAAGTTATAACGGCTAGCACCAATCAAGAGCTAAATGACTATGTCGTTACTTTACAGCCTACTGCCGATAAATATATTGCGCAAAAAAAGCAAGGGCTGTTATCAAGATTTAGCTTAAGGAAGTCTGCACAATAGAACGGCTACTACTTTGAAGTTTTCATTAATCTTTAAAATAGATTTTGTAGGGTGTACTCCATCGCACCGATAATGCCGCTATCACTAATCGTCGGTGCATAGAATGCACCCTACGCCTAATTTAGTTTTTATAAATTGTTATAAGAGACCTTTATGCCTGCTGATTCATCTGATATCGCCTTGCTTGACCAGTCACCTAATAACTCACTAAATAGTTTAGAAGCTGTGCCTCATCAACTGTTTCACGGGACGACATGGCATAGTCGTCTGTTGCCTAGCGTGCACAAGTTTGCTTATCCGTATCGTTATTGGGGTGTCAATATTACGGCTCTAGCTGCTGGACAAGCGTTGCCAGAGGTCGCTTTATCGATAGAGGGGTCAGTAAAACCTAAAAAATCCTTCAAGTCTAAATTGTTAAATAGCTGTACGTTGAACCATAAGTTATTACAAAAGCTGCCTTTATTTTCAGCGGAGCATAAGGCTGTGCAACAGTTTTGCGCTAGTGATTATTTGCAAGCTCCTGACAAAGACGATAGTGAGCATAATGAGAAGGGTGACAAAGGTAGCAATAGTAGTAAGTCTAAAGCTAAATCATTCAAATCTAGCTCATTACCGTTAGCCAACGAGCAATTACTAGGGCGCTTAAATGAGGCGTTTATCGCGCAAACAGACAGTGCACCAATAGGCGATATAATAGGAATGCTGGTTTGCCGTAACGCAGGGATGTATTTTAGTCCCGTAAACTTTTATTTAGGCTTTGATAGCGAGCAGAATCCCAGTCATTTATTGGCTGAGGTATCGAACACGCCTTGGGATAAACGCCATTATTATGGTTTTTTATTAGATGGCGCAAATAGCGAGTTTTGTCACGATAAAAACTTTCATGTGTCACCTTTTAATCCTGTCGATCAGTTATATCGCTGGCAGGTTAAGGTGAATCGGCAGCAAGATAGTTTACTGCAAGATTGCCTGAATGTACGCATTGTTATCGATATTAGTGATGCGCGCGGTGAAGTGCTCAAAACTGGCATCAAGATGACAGGTGTGCCGATGACTGCCAACACGATACGTCAAAGCTTAAGAGCAAACCCACTCATGAACCTAACCTCATTAACGCGTATTTATTGGCATGCTTTTAAGCTTTACGCTATCAAAAAAGTACCCTACGTGGGTTATGATGAAAAGCTGGTAGATAGTAAACAAAATCAAAAATCTTAAATACGCTTTTATAGGACATAACGATAGATATTATTTTTTAGTAGTACTTACAGTCTTTACATTTCTAATAATAAAAATTAAACAGTTATCAGGTATGCTTTTGACTTGTTTTTAGTTCGTTCAGAATAATAAACTCGTAACTCAAGCTCATAGAAATGAGCCATATTTTAATAATTTAGAGAAATTGCCACTTATTTTTATCTATTATAATTTATTGATTACTTTGTTTTATCATTAATTTTTGATGTCATCTTTGACATACAATAGTTGTGCCACTCATGCTTTTAGCCTATTAAGACTTAGACAGGATCATAGTCATATGCCAGCACGTCCAACCGATCGTAAGCCTAGCTCGAAACTTGCCAAGTTGAATGCTCGCTTGAGTAAAACTATTAATAGTAGTGCTGTATTAGCCCCTGTCAGCCTTAGTATTAATCACTTGGCTCGAAAAGCGATATTTCAAGCACTAAAGCATCTGCAATTTGGCCGCTTAACACTCATTGAAGATTTCGATGAAGCGATGCCTAATACACAGACCTTTGGTAATAAAGCTGGTATTGAGAGTGGAAATCCTGTTGATAGCTATAATAAGAGCAGCTCAGCAGTAGGTCGACATTCGTTGCAAGTCACCTTAACTATTCATGATATCAGTGTCTATCGTCAGCTGTTGTTTGGCGGTTCAATTGCCCTTGCTGATAGCTATATCAATGGCGAGTGGGATACGGATGACTTGACGGGTCTTATCCGTTTGGCCGCGCGTAACCTTGCCGTGCTTAATAAACTTGAGAACCGTTTTGCAGGGGTTAGCAAAGCGTTCGAGAAGGCCAAGCATCAACTGCGCAATAATGATCAGACGGGTGCTAAGTCCAATATCTTGGCGCATTACGATTTGGGCAATGCGATGTACGAGCGGTTTTTAGACCCCACTATGATGTATTCATCAGCCGTTTATCTCACCCCTGATACGTCGCTTAGCGATGCCCAGCAGCATAAGCTGGGGCTAATATGTCAGCGCCTGCAACTGACAGCGGACGATCATGTGATCGAAATAGGTACAGGCTGGGGCGGTTTTGCGATTTATGCGGCTCAGCATTACGGCTGTCAAGTAACTACGACTACTATCTCAGATGCTCAGTATCAAGAGGCACAGCGACGGGTTAATGCTGCAGGGCTAGAAGATAAAATCACTTTACTCAAGCAAGACTATCGTGAGCTGACGGGACATTATGACAAGCTGGTGAGCATTGAGATGATTGAGGCGGTCGGTCATGAGTATCTGCCGACGTTCTTTGCCAAATGTAATGATCTGCTGAAGCCTACAGGGCTAATGGTACTACAAGCTATTACCTTTAATGATCAAAATTATCAAGAGTATCTAGGCTCTGTTGACTTTATTCAGACCCACATTTTCCCTGGTGGTTGCCTGCTATCTAACCAAGAGCTGAATACTCAGTTCACTGAGCAGACCGATATGGTCATCAAGCAATTGCATGATTATGGCTTTGATTATGCTTATACCTTACGCGATTGGCGCGAGGCCTTTATGGCGCAGCGTATAGAGATTCAAGCGCTTGGCTATGATGATGCCTTTATCCGCCTATGGGAGTTTTACTTTTGCTATTGTGAAGGTGGGTTTTTGGAGCGTACCATCGGTGTAGTTCAGGTCACAGCAGTTAAGCCTGATAATATAGACACCCTACATTTTTCAGATTTGCCAGCTGCTGATATATCAGATAAGCCTATTGATAATGTCATTAACAAGCGTAGTGCACCTAGCAGTGCTGCTGCATTTGGCTAAGGATGACATGCTTAGAGTCAATGGCTAAACGGCTTTACAATTAAGTCACCTAAAGCCATAACGATTACTAAGCTTAAATCTGTCATATTGAAGTACAGTTGAAATATTAATAAGACAGTCTAGGCACAGAGATAGTTGGGACCCGTGTTTAGTCATTATAAAAGGATATTGTTATGGGCTATACGTTTGTTTATCTTGTTGCCGTTGCTATGTTTTTAGGCGTCGACTTCGTCTGGCTGTCGACGATGAAAGGGGCTTTTTATGAAGAGCGTATAGGTCATCTTTTAGCGGATGAACCTAATATGATGGCGGCTGCCGTGTTCTATATGTTTTATATCTTAGCGCTATGTATTATCGTTCTCTATCCACAGATAAAAGCACAGGCTTCAATCGGGCATATTTTTCTATTGGGCGGTTTACTAGGCTTAATGGCCTATGGTACTTACGACTTTACTAATTTGGCGTTATATAAAGGCTTTACCCTTGATACTGCTTTGGTAGACTTTGCTTGGGGTGGCATCTTAACAGGTACAGTTAGTGCTGGCACGGCTTGGTTAGCATACCGTTTCCGCTGGTTGCAGAAGCCTACTTCAGCTTAAGTGTTTTAGCTATAAATAAGAGCGGTTTAACTTAGGTTAAGCCGTTTTTTATGGCAGTTTCATTTGCGCAATATGGCGTCCTACTGTATAAATAATACTCAAAACAAGCTACTCTAGGTCTAGAGCTATGATTTGGCTAAGCATAGTCAAAATATAGCTAAAACAGGTAAGGAACATTATGTCACAAGCTAACACTTCAACCAGCGCCAAAAAAGCGCCGCTCAATCATGAACTCTATATGTCAGTACTAATGACGCCTGATATGGCTAACTTCATTGGTAATGTCCATGGTGGTGATTTACTCAAAATGCTCGATCAGGTCGCATATGCTTGCGCTAGTCGTTATAGCGGTAGTTATGTCGTCACATTATCAGTCGATCAAGTCATGTTCCGCGAGCCTATCTATGTGGGTGAGCTGGTGACCTTTGCCGCTAGTGTCAATTATGTCGGCAGAACCTCGATGGAGGTGGGTATTCGTGTTGAGTCAGAAGACGTACGCGCGCGTACTATTCGCCATACCAACAGCTGTTATTTTACGATGGTCGCAATCGACGATAATGGCAAGCCAACACCTATTCCGCCACTTGAAATAAAGAACCCTATGCAGCAGTGCCGTTTTGATGCTGCTTTAGATCGTAAAAAGATGCATATGGAAGGCTCAGCTCGTACTAGCTGTGAGATATCGACTATGGTTGGTGAATTGGTCAATGACCACGAAAAAAATACTGACAAAGACAGCATCTAAGTCGTTTATGCTTGTAAAAGCTCACTCGATAATTATTGTTTAACTGAAATGTTGCTGATATTTTGAATGCATTGTTTTAGGCTAATTTATTTTTGCCTATTTTTATTGAGTCGAGTACGATTTTAAAGCCATCCGTCGCCAATCCGTACTTGCATGCTAAACCTACCACATCAGTCTATAGCGCCCGTAGAGTCAAGCTCGACAAAAACTCTGATAATCCTAGTCCTGATAATGAGAAAAAACTTAGCTTTGATAATGTCAAAATTATAGTGTTAAAGCATCGATCGATAGTTTTATTTAATCAGCTAAGATATCAACCTTATAATAATGCGAGTAGGATATGAATTTTCATTTTAAAACTACATTATCAGTCGCTGTCATATCGATTGTAATGACACTAGCTCTAACTCAAGCCCATGCTGAATTAGTTATTAGCGAGCCAAATCAGAACTTTAGTAGCGCATTGCAAAATACTAGCTCACAAAGTCAAGTTTACCATACGCAATTTATTAACAGTCAATTGCCATCAGAGACATCTGTCATCAAGCTGATGCAAGTGATGCATATCGATGAGCAAATAATTGCTATTATCAACGGTCAGCAAGCTGCTATTGACGTGATTACTGCTCAAACCAATAATGCTAATAAGCAGAGCGCAGGTGATAAGTTAAATAAGCGTCAACGTGAGCTACGGATCAAGATCCAACAAATTTTAGGGCAGTATGGAGAAATAATTACAGGGAACATTGATGAGGTAACTGACATTGAGACAATGACTCAGGCCTATATCAGCGCGGCAAAAACGTACTATACTCAGGCAGAGATCGATGCACAGATTGCATTTTATGATACACCGATAGGGCAAAGTATTTTGGATAAGCATCCGCAAGTCACTGCTGCGTTTTTGCAGCAGTCGCTACCTAAAGATATGGATTTGAAAGAGACCAAAGAGCAGTTGAATGAGTTGATACCACAAATGAAGCAAATCATTAACGATATATTATAAGATACAGGAGTGATTTTCTAATTTTCTGTATTTAAAGCTGATAGATAAAAATTAGTAATTAATAAATCTTTTGGAACCATAAGTTGGGCGAAAATATGAAATCTTTACTGAAAAACACTATGTTTGCTATGTCTTTAAGTACAAGCGTAATGATAGCGGGGCCAACCTTATCTGCACAAGCTGCTGTACCGACTGATAGCTCATTAATGCAACTCATCAAAGTAACAAAGACACTCGAGATGATGAATGATATGACTAGCAGTAGCGCGATGACTGAACAAGTCATGCAAGGTATGCTAGCGGCATTACCAAACAAAGAGCTAAATAAAAACGAGCAACAACAGTACGATGCTATTATAAGTAAATATAGCAAAGAGATATCTAGTAGCATGAATGTGCAAAGCTATAACCAGCAAATTATCGACCTTTATGTAGAGTCTGCAAAACAGCACTTTAATCAGCAAGAAGTTGATGCGCAAGTCACTTTTTATAGCAGTGAAATAGGCCAGAGTATTATTGATAAACAGCCGGCTATGATGGCAGACTATATGAAGAAAATTACTTCGCAAGTTATGCCTATTATGATGCAAGCGAGCATAGAAAAAATGCAGAGCATCATACCGCGTATGCAAGCAGATATTGAAGATCTAATGAGTGAAAAATAATAATGCTATAATGATTAATAGGTTTTAATCAACTATTTGAACTCAACAAGTAGAGTAAGAAATAGCATATATAAAAAAAGTCACCCATTAAGGTGACTTTTTATTTTTTATTCTAAGTTATTATTTCTGAAATCAGCTTATTTCTTTGGCGCATTAGCACCGATAAACCAAGCGTCTTTGTCTACTACGCGACTAACTTCTGTTAATAAGTCAGCAGTGTCTTCATCACCAGCGTCACCAGCGACATCTATACCTTCACGTAAGGTTTTTGCTACTGTTTTATAACGATTGGTCAGCTCACGAACATGCTGCTCAACTTCAGTAATATCAGTTGGATAAGTCTCTAAAATAGAATCTTCAACAACGCGCTTTGAGATGCCATTTGCCTTACCACCAAGAATGACGATACGTTCAGCAACAGTGTCAAATGACTCGTTTAAGCGGTCATAAGTATCGTCTAATAACTGATGCACACCAATAAAGCCTGTACCTTGTAGGTTCCAATGGCACTGTTTGCTATCCATGCTTAAGTCGATTAAGTTGGCTAGATTAGCGTTCAATAGATCTACCATTTTGGTTGCAGTAGCATCATCTATTCCACTTGCGTAACGTTCTCTCATATTTTACTCCATTGTTTATTAGAATTTAAATTTAAAATATTTATGTGATTTAACTTATTTTGATCTGGGTTTTGCTTAATTTCAGTACTTATAATAGCAGTTTGAATTGATGATTGAACCCTAGACTATTAGGCTTTATTAGGTGGTCATGTAATAGCTTTGTTAATCGTGAAAAGCTTTGTAAATAGATAGGGCATATTGACTAAGCCTTGCTTATAGATTTTACTTTGAGGGTGTAGTAATTCCCTCCTCTTCAAACTTATCGAATAGCTGCTGCTGGGTTAAGTTCTCAGTCTCATTAGCAAATTCATAATAATCAGGCTTTTTATCGATAAATATCTGACTCTCAAAAGTTAAATCAGGCTGATCTTGAAATAGTCCAAGGGACAATACATAAGTTTCAGAGCCTAACTGATGGTAATAGAGATTAGTACCACAAGTATGACAAAACGCACGCTCTGCCCACGCTGATGATGGATAAACAGTCATAGATTCTTCACCTTGAATATCAGGCTTGCTATGACTATGGATAGCCATTAGTGGGCCGCTGCCCCAACGCCGACACATGCCGCAATGACAAGCCTCAAAAGTGTTGATATCTTCTAGTTCAATCGTCACATTACCGCACAGACAATGACCTTTCATAATGCACTCCTTCAATGATTATTATTAACTACTTGCTTTGGACTATACCTAAGTTTTTGTAGATTTATTGCATGTTTTTGCAAGCGTTTGGTGATGATATTGACCTTTAAAAATCGCCCATTAACCCCATATTGTTATAAGCTTCAATGATAAAAGCTTCACTATATTTATCCTATTAAAAACGTCAGGAAGAAACTGCTTATGCGTATGCCCGAACCGCGTTCATCGCGTCAGTTAAATCAGTTGGCCACTCAGCTGCAAGGCGAAGCTGAAATCGTTGGTGTTAATGCGTCAGGTACGCAAATATCGAGTCGCGCTTTTGAGATGGTGACTGACTTTGAGCCTGCAGGCGATCAGCCGCAGGCTATAGAAAAGCTCGTAAAGGGTATTGATGCTGGAATGAAAGAGCAGCTTTTATTGGGAGTTACCGGCTCTGGTAAGACTTTTACCATGGCAAAGGTTATCTCTGAATGTCAGCGTCCAACTATTATTATGGCGCATAATAAAACGTTAGCCGCTCAGCTTTATGGTGAATTTAAAGCATTCTTTCCGAATAACGCGGTTGAGTATTTTGTCAGTTATTACGACTACTATCAGCCTGAAGCTTATGTGGCTGCCAGTGATACGTTTATTGAAAAAGACAGCGCAATTAACGATCATATCGATCAGATGCGTCTATCAGCTACGCGTGCGCTGCTTGAGCGTCGCGATGCGATTATCGTCGCCTCGGTATCTTGTATTTATGGTCTAGGCGATCCTGAGAGCTATCTAAAAATGCTGCTGCATATCGTAGTGGGTGATAGGGTCGATCGTACCGCGATGATTAAGCGTTTGGTTGAGATGCAATATACCCGTAACGAGCTGGACTTTGGCCGTGGTACTTATCGTTTGCGCGGTGAGATATTGGATATCTATCCTGCAGAGTCTGAGCAGCTAGCGGTGCGCGTACATTTATTTGACAATGAAGTCGAGAAGATTTCTTGGTTTGATCCCTTAACGGGCAAGACGGTTCGCGGTGTGCCGCGCATTACGATTTATCCGAAGTCGCATTATGTGACCCCGCGCAATAAGCTAGATGCTGCGAGCAAAACGATTCGCGCAGAGCTGGAGCCGCGCTTAGAGTATTTCCGTGAGAATAATAAACTGATTGAAGCGCAGCGCCTTAAAGAACGTACGCAATATGATTTAGAGATGATTCAACAGCTTGGTTATTGCAATGGTATTGAAAACTACTCACAGCATCTATCAGGTCGTCCAGCAGGGGAAGCGCCACCAACGTTGTTTGATTATATTCCAGATGATGCTTTGCTGTTCCTCGATGAGTCGCACGTGACGGTATCGCAAGTGGGCGCGATGTATAAAGGCGATAGATCCCGTAAAGAAAACTTAGTTAATTACGGTTTTCGTTTGCCAAGTGCGATGGACAATCGCCCGATGAAGTTTGAAGAGTGGGAACGTATTAAGCCGACCACTATCTTTGTCAGTGCCACGCCTGCCGCTTATGAGCTTGAGCATAGCGAGCAAGTGGTCGAGCAGCTCGTACGTCCTACGGGTCTGATTGACCCTGAGATTGAAATCCGTCCAGTTCTAACGCAGGTCGATGATGTGTTATCCGAGATTACTAAGCGCAGTGCCAAAGATGAGCGAGTATTGATTACCACTTTGACCAAGCGTATGTCAGAGGATTTGACCAGCTATCTTAAAGAATACGATGTCAAAGTTGCCTATCTACATTCTGATATCGATACGGTTGAGCGCATGCAGATTATCCATGAGCTACGGACTGGTGTGCATGATGTGCTGGTCGGTATTAACCTGCTGCGTGAAGGTTTGGATATGCCAGAGGTGTCACTGGTTGCGATATTTGATGCCGATAAAGAAGGCTTTTTACGCTCTGAGCGTGCGTTGATTCAGACTATTGGTCGCGCCGCGCGGCATATCAATGGTAAAGCTATTCTTTATGCCGATCGGATAACTAACAGCATGGAGCGTGCGATTGAAGAGACCGATCGCCGCCGCGAAAAGCAAATTGAGTTCAATATTGAGCATAATATTACTCCACGAGGCGCGCGTCGAAATGTCACTGATAAAATCGATACGGGGGAGGACTTGGATGCTAATGACAATCAAGCGATACCTATCAAGAGTCATTTGCCTGATGTCGATATTAGTATCTTGCGCAGTCCTGATCTGCTGGCAAAAGAGATCAATCGTCTTGAGAAGCTAATGAAGCAATTCTCGCGTGATCTTAAGTTTGAAGATGCTGCGAAGACAAGGGATAAAGTGTTGGAGTTAAAGGCGCATTTAATACATTAGAATTAGAGTTTAGAAGGTTAGGGCGGGTTGGCTTTTGGCTGGCTCGCTTTTTTCAAGTCGTAATATTTTTCTAGTCTACGTTAATATCACTCGCGCTACTGTGACCCCTGCCGTCAATCCCGTAGACTTAAACTTGGGAGATTTTAGTTACGCAGCCTGACGATAATAATCAAACCACACCTGTCTTGGCGTTTTATAGCCCAAACCCTTTTGAATCCTCGTTTGGTTGTAGTACAGCTCAATATAGCCAATGATATCGCTGATGGCTTCGAACCTTGTTTTATAGTCTTCGTGATACACCAACTCATTCTTTAATACGCCCCAGAAACTTTCTATCGGAGCGTTGTCGAAACAATTGCCTTTGCCACTCATAGATCCTGTAAACTGATGCTGTTTAATGATCTTGTGGTAGGCATGGCTACAGTACTGACTGCCTCTGTCAGAATGAACGATTAGCCCTTTAGTAGGTCGTTTATTCTTAATCGCTATGTTGAGTGCACGGCATACTAAATCTGCGGTCATACGCTTGTTAATAGCGTAACCGACAAGCTCTTTGGTGTATAAGTCTTTAACACCTGCTAAGTATAGCCAACCCTCATCTGTCCAAATATAAGTGATGTCACTGACCCAAGCCTCATTAGGGCGATTGGCATTAAATTTCTGTTCTAGACGGTTTGGATAGATAAGCTTGTTATGGTTTGAGTTGGTGGTGACTTTAAAGCGTTTATGGCGACGGCATTTAATGCCGCACTCTTCTTTAATGCGTCTAACCATATATTTACTTATGGCATATCCTTGCCTTGTAAGGTAAGCATGCAATCGCTCATAGCCATAGCGCTGCTTAGTCTCATCATGAGCCACGCGAACTAGCAACTCACACTGATTGCGATGAATCTGCTGATTACTGACACCACGATTGATCCAGTTGTAATAGCTTGATGGCTTAACATCTAATACGTGACACATGCAGGTGATGCTAAATATTTTCTGGTTATCCTTGATAAAGACGTACTTCATCAACTGTGCTTCGCGAAGTACGCCGTGGCCTTTTTTAGAATGTCTCGCTCTTCTTGAGCAACTTTGAGATCACGTTTAAGACGTTTATTCTCTTCTAGTATAGTCATAAGCTCAGGATCATATTCTTTAGTACCGATTAGCTTGCCTTTATTAGCTTTGTTTTGCCAGTTAGATAAGGTCTGCATAGCGATGCCAAGCTGCTTTGCCGTTACTGAAACATTGCCATCATTATCTGCTATCTTTTTAACGGCTTCAGCTTTGAATGCTGCACTATAGGTTCTGATTTTCTTAGTCATGATAAACTCCTCATTGAGTCGTTAGTTTACCAAGTTTGGTTCTACAGTTTTTTCAGCATAGCTCAACAGAGTCTGCAACTAAAGTTTGTAATTTTCTTGAACAAAGAGCTACTGAGGCATTATTAACTACTCAAAATAAGTTGAAACAGCAGTACAAAATAAATTACGCAAATAGTAAGTCATTATTTTCTTCCATGAAATCTGCAATACATAGCTATGTTACCGATACATATCTTGCGATAGAACTGGGAGATGTTGCAGAGAGCATTTTTGAAAATGCAAGAGAGCAAGTTGATAAATTTATAAGATCAAATTGCCCAAAAGCTGCTGAAAAAATTTTAGTGATTAACGAAAGAATGCAAGATGGAACAGATGAATCTTTATCATCAGCATTGACATCTTGTCGTCGTCTTTTGATGGATGTTGCAGACTCTGTTTTTCCTGCTCAGAAAGAATGGAAAGATAGACAAGGTAATGTTAGAACAGTAGGTGCTGAGCAATATAAGAACCGTTTGCTAGCTTATTTATCAGATTTGAGTACAAGTAAAGGCAGCTTTGCATTATTAGAGTCAGAGCTTGAACATTTAGCATCAAGACTGGATGTTGTTTATGATAAAACATGCAAAGGTGTACATGTAGATGTGACTTTAGAAGAAGCAAGGTTGACAGTCATTCATACCTATCTATTCCTCGGAGAATTAGCAACTTCTACTGAAAAGCTTTAAACAAAATATCATAATAATTAAAATATGGGCGTTTCGCTATATAAATCTATTATTGGTTTTATACTTTTACCAACCATAAACGCACTTTTACACATTTCATCTTAAAAATTTATGTCCTTTCTTATACGATAAATAAGTATTAATTGGAGCTACTATAGCTCATCAGATTATAAATTTTAAACCACAAGGATATAATTATAATGGATGTCGCATCGTTATTTAAAAAAGGCGTAGAAAAACAATTATTGGATGTCGATGACTATATTTTTAAGCCTGAACGTATAGATATGCAAGTCGATGATGGCGAGTTAAGCTGTGTATTAAACAGTGATGGTAGTGTCAATATTTTTTATAGCAAAGAAGGCATTACAGACGTCAGAGCTGCTGCTCGCAAGCATCCGTTTACCGCTTTTGATACTGAGCTACATCATGGTATTTATGACGACGTCATTGAAGACATCGTCGATAGTGTGAACGATATTATCAATAGTCATTCCAAATACTTTCGTATCAATAAAACACTACCGATGGCCGCAGCTCTAGGTAGCAATAATGTGATTACAGATGCCGATAAATACTAATTTACCAGTTTGTTTTTTTACCCATAAAAGATAAAACATTGCAAATAAGAAGGGCGCGTTATAGTTATAGAACGCGCCCTTTTACTTTTCTTATTCAAAACGATGCAAATGAGAAGTTAGTCTTTAGCCAATTACGGCTTTATTCTACTTAGCTCGTTTAATCTAGCTTCATACATACTGAAAATGATTCCTGGATCCCAGTCTTCTGTTTCAGTTTTTCCATGTCCAAGCGACATCAAAGTTACCAATTTACCATTATCTATATAAAATTCGCAGTTCCAAACCTGTTGGATAAAACTATTTTTCGGGATGTAGTATTCTGCTTCTATGGCATAGACTAAAAGCTTGTTTTCTTCAAAGTAGGTTTCTTGATAATAAGTATTATCATTGTATGACTTAACCTTAATGATTCGATTATCATTATCTAAATCGCATATAGACCAGAATTCTGTTTTTTCATTAAAGTCAGTGACAGCATCAACTTCTGAGTCACAATCTGCCATATTTTTATAAAACTCTACATTAGTAGCAGCTCTGATACTTTCCTCTGTCTCAATTTGAGTTTGCGCATTTGCACTAGTAGTGCTACATAGCATTATGGTGACAGCTAAAAGTAAGTATTTCATATCGGCTCATACCATTAATTTCTAAAAATAATACCTGTATCTAGCTTTTAATAATTAAAGGGGTAGATTGTTATTAGTATAATTCGCTATTTTTTTTGAGCATTATAAGTTTTTTAACTTACTTTAGTAAAACTTGCATAACAAGTCTGTAGCGATTTTGCCACGACGCGAGTTACCAGTTTGCCTCTATATTTTGCATCTATCGCCGCATTACCTAACTCTACGATAGTCACTTGCTGCGGTGCTTGTTCGCTTACACAGCCACAGACGTTACTTTTAACTGTTTCTTGTTGTGCCTCAGTCATAGCGACGCTAGCGACGCGCCATGCCGTTTGCTGTTCGATCTGACTACGGCACTGGTTATCAATAGCCGCTTTAAAGACATTCATGCCGATCTCGTTAGCCGTACCGATAGCTGTACCTGCGTTAGTACTAGTACCAGTGCCTGTTGCGGTACAGCCAGCTAGCGCCAAAGTGGCAAACATAGCGGTTGAAACTAATAATTTTTTCATAATTCTTTCCTGTTAATTGGATCAGTGAAATCGGATATTGACTCTAAAGCTTATAACACTAAACATTTTAATGTACTAGCAAAATTTGCGCTTATGATACATTTTATGGGTATAAATTGTCTAATGTATGGTGGCATAGGTATTTAGATTATATCAACTCACTAATGCATATCCCAGACTATGAAGCAGAAGGAATAATGCTAATTTATTAATATCTAAACAGCTCAGCCAGCCAGTCTACTAACTCTTTAGCAGGCGAGTCAATCAAATATTGTGGGTAGCTAAGATAAGTTATTACACAGTCATTTAGATCAGTTAGCATATGCAATAGTAGTCCCAAACCTATTATATGATAAGGTTTTTTGGAGATTAGTAAGCCTACATAGACTAGCATCGCATAATAGGTGTGCAATGGATGAAAGTTAATGCTACAGCGATTGGGCGAGAGTATAGGAGTGGCTAGCAAGTGATCCAAATCTACCAACATAGTCGCTAACAGTATCAGGTACACACGTTTATAGTCACTACGGAAAAACACATAGGCAATAATCAAAGGCATGCCGAAATGCAAAAAGTAATGCATAAGTGTCTGAGTCATAATATTTTCAATTTAAGGTTCTGCTGTAACCAAAATAAAACCAGCTAAGACAAATAGTCCTAGCTGGTTTTTTATCTAAAATCATTGTTAAATTTTATACATTTTTGCCATGATCTCTTTGTTGAATCTCTTTGGCCAATTTATAGCACTCCTCGACATGATCCGTGGCAATCTTTTTAAAGATCATATAACCCATAGTCGCTGCGACTAGCTGACCACCAAGTGGAATAAATTTCGTTACTTGCTTGGCAGCGATACGACCACCAAAGCCTTGTACGGTCTTTTTAACGATACCGCGAGTCGCCATAAGGCCTGCAAAATCAACCGTACGATTTTTTAGCTCTTTCCAATGTACTTCACGCGACCCTAAATCTACAGCGCCTTGACGATCTTTGAGTAAGCCGAAGCGCTCACTAATATCAGGAAGTAATTGGGTCAACATGCCTGCATCAACCGCAACATCAAAGAAGGGCACTGGTACAACGGCAACACCAGCAGAGTATTTAGCACGTTTTTTGACTAGAGCGATACATTCTTTTTTGACTTGTTCAAGATTTAGACTTGGATCTATAGTGTTCGGTAGTTTTTCAGCAGCTGGAGTAGTCTTCATTAATTTTTCCTTTATAAGTGATTTAATAATGACGTTATTTTAATAGGGTCATTGACTATTATTCATTCTAGGGATTTATGGGCATCATGCAATCATAGCTTTGTATCAAGATATAGGAAATTTGGCTATCTATGCACCGTTTTTGTAAACTATGGTTTTTATAAGTGCTATTAATCGCTGGCTGTCTTTTACCGACTGCTATTTTGAAACGTGTTACAACAGGATTCAATGAACACAGTCGCTATAAATTAACATTGTGGCGCATTGCCAAAGTCAGTAGAATAGCCTCATGCTAAATTTAACCTCTAGATATACAGGCACTCGCATCGACGAGCTGCCCACCGCGCTACAACCCCTTGCTACTCACTCATTTACCCTTGCGCGTCTGTATGCTGGGCGCGGTATTGTTGATCCCGATGAGCTAGCAATAGGCTTGTCAGGTCTACTGTCGGCCGAGATGCTGTATGGTGTTGAGACCGCTGTAAGTCTCTTAGATGTCGCTATCGATGAAGGGCAGCGCATCTTAATCGTAGGCGACTTCGATTGTGATGGGGCGACCAGTACCGCGTTGATGATGCGTGCCTTGACCGCTATGGGCGCGACGGTTGATTACTTAGTGCCTGATCGCTTTAAGTACGGCTATGGTCTTACTCCTGAGATTGTTGAGCTGGGTATTGACACTTATCAGCCACAAATGATTGTCACGGTAGACAACGGTATCTCAAGTACCGAGGGTGTCGCACGGGCACAAGCGGATGGCATCACCGTTATTATCACCGATCATCATCTAACGACTAAACCTGTACCCCCTGCCGAAGCTGTGGTTAATCCGAATCAGCTTGATTGTACCTTTAGTAGCAAAGCATTGGTTGGGGTAGGCGTGGCTTTTTATGTGCTTGGACGGCTGGCAAAACTACGGCGCGAAGCGGACAAGTCTACGGTACAAGTCAGCCGTTATTTGGACTTAGTCGCGCTGGGTACGATTGCGGATGTAGGCGTACTCGATAAAAATAACCGCATATTGGTGCATCATGGGCTTGCTGCTATTCGTCAAGGGCGTTGCTGTATAGGAATATTAGCGCTACTAGAGCAAGCAGGACGTGATCCCAAGCAATTGCATGCGCAAGATTTTGGTTTTGTATTAGGGCCACGTATTAATGCCGCAGGGCGCATGGATAATATGCGCGTCGGTATTGAATGCCTGCTTACCGATGATTGGGGCACCGCTCAGCGTCTCGCGCACGAGCTGGAGCTACTCAATCGTAATCGACGTAAGGTTGAAGGTGAGATGCGTAGTCAAGCGGATAGTATCATTGACGCTTTAGCTGCTGATAGTAGGGTTCATAGTCAGTCTAATGATGAGCAAGATGATTTGTTAAACGGTAACTTTGATAGCATTATTGTTGAACAAGCTGACCAAGAGGTACCCGATACTAGCGCAAGTGATAAGCGTAGTATTGTGCTGTATCAAGACAACTGGCATCAAGGCGTTATTGGTATTGTCGCTGGTCGTTTAAAAGAGTCGCACTATCGACCGAGTATCGTTTTTGCACCTGCTAATGTCGAGCGTACTGGCGCTAACGATGCGATCAAAGGGTCAGCGCGTTCTATCGCAGGCGTGCATATTCGTGATGCTATTGAGCAAGTTGCTGAGCAGCATCCGAATTTAATCAGTCACTTTGGCGGTCATGCGATGGCAGCAGGCTTGACCTTAAAGCGTAGCAACTTTGAGGGCTTTGTTAGCGCCTTTAATGAGGTCATGAGCACCCTTGATAATGAGGTATTTGCTGAGCAAAAATATACCGATGGGCCACTGCAAGCGCAGGACTTTAGCTTAGGGTTTGCCGATGGTCTAGCGGATGCTAGTGTTTGGGGTCATGGCTTTGCGCCGCCGATATTTGACGGGGTGTTCGAAGTGCTCAGCTTTAAAGTACTCAAAGACAAGCATCTGAAATTATCGCTGCACTATCCTGATGTGCAATATCCTATCGATGCTATCTATTTCAATTACGATAGCAAAGCTTGGGATTATCGAGCCGAGCAAGTACATATATTATTTGAGCTGGATATCAATGAGTGGAATGGAAAACAAAACTTACAGCTGATGGTGAAGGATTTAGCGGTTATTGCTGACTAACCCTGCTGATAAGCTTAAGTAGAATATGTTATAAAAAGCGTCACCTCTTAAAGAAGTGGCGCTTTTTTAATACTTCCATGAAATCTTTGGAAATTGCCAATCATAACGAATGGCTAGCATCCTTATGATAAAAATAGTCGCCATAGTAGAGATATCTGTTACCCATTCAGTCACGCCTAAGTTATATAAGGCAAAATATAAAATACCGCCAGCTAATGCGGCACTGATATAAATCTCTTGTTGCAGCACTAGCGGAATCTCATTGCAAATCATATCGCGAATGATACCCCCTACAATGATGGTAATTACACCAAGCAGCAGCGCTACTGGAACGGTAGCACCCATACTATCGGCAACTTTAATACCTATCAAAGTAAAAGCAGAGAGACCTATCGTATCAGTGAGCTTGAGAAACGTATCGACGCGTTTTAGATTAGCATGAAAGAATATTTGCGTTATCAAAGAGGCTATAGTGATAACCAGCAAGTAACTCATATCCACCATCCAAAACAGAGGATGCCGATCTAAGATGACATCGCGCACAGTACCACCGCCAATAGCGGTTACAATAGACACTAGCAGACAACCAAAAACATCAAAGTTTTTATGCTTAGCTAGTATGGTACCTGAAACACTACAAGCCACAATACCTATCATATCGAATAAATATAATAAGGAGCGCGGATCAAAGGTGGTAATCAATATAGGGTCTAATGCGATAGTCGGCATAGAGCAGTCTCTCTGAGATTTTGTTATTATTGAACGCTATACCACTGCATGATAATGCTTAGACAATCTATGTCTACACACTGCTAACGATGTATTAGAATAATGACTAGGGCGTTTTGAATCATTAAAGCGCCCTTTTTTTGATCGACATTTTTTAAACAACATTAGGCACGTTCTAAAGGCTATAAATTATGCTTTTTTATCAAGCCAATATCTGGAAAGTGCCAATCATAACGCACTGCCAGCATACGTATCACAAAGATGGTTAGCATGGTTGTTGACTCCGTAACCCAAGAGGTGATGACCATACCTTCCATAATAAAATAAACGATACCGCCGATAATAGCTGCGGTGACATAAATCTCACGCTGCAATACCAGCGGAATCTCATTACAGAGCATATCGCGAATCACAGTACCAAACAAAATATTGAGTACCCCAAGCAAAATACAAACAGGAATATTCGCGCCCATCTCTTGCGCCACCTGAATACCAATTAAGGTAAAGATCGCTAGCGCTAATCCGTCAAACAGCTTCAGTAAACCATCGATGTGACGCGCTTTTGGATTACAAAACATCTGAAAGCCCACCGAAGTAATAGTGATAATCAACAGATAATTCATATTCACCATCCAAAATAGGGGATAGCGATCGAGAATAATATCACGCGCGGTAGGGCCACTAATAGCGGCAATCATCGCCACTAATATACAGCCGAATACATCGAAGTTTTTGAATTTAGCTAAGATAGTTCCCGAGACGCTACAGGCAAAAATACCAAACATCTCAAGCCAAAACATAAATGAGGTGGGCTCAAAGCGAGTCACAAACTCAGGAGTAAGAGCGAGCGGGATTTCAGCAAGTTTATCGACAGCTGGAGCAATAGTAGCGGAAGCAGAGGTTAAAGTGGTGCTGATTGGGGCAGATAATATATCAAAAGATTTACCAAATAAAGTGATGCAGCAAGCGTTGAGCCAGGCATAAAGATTGACACTGATAATACTGATCATAAGCGTTCACATAGGAAACCCACAAGGACAATTAAGCTAATGTCAGTTGACCAAGCGGATGGAGGGAAGATGCCAATCAAAGCGCAGTGCAAGTATCCGCACCGCAAAGATGACGCCAAGCATAATAAATTCGTTCAAGCTGGAGTTGATACCGTAATGCGCTAATAATAGGTAGGTCACTGATCCTGCGATACTAGCAGAGATATAGATCTCACGTTGCAACAGTAGCGGTAACTCATTACAGATAATATCGCGCAAGAGGCCACCCAAAATAGCAGTCCATACACCCATCATAATCGCAATAACAGGCGATAAGTCTTGATTGAGCGCAATCTTAAAGCCAATAACGCTAAAAGCGGCCAGACCAATCGCATCGAATAGATTGAGCATATTATCGATTTTAGGAGAAAGATGAAAGAATATTTGTACGACAAGTGAGCTAATGGTGATCACCAACACATAATTGAGATCGGTCATCCAAAATAGCGGATGACGATCCAGCGCCATATCGCGTAGTGTGCCGCCACCAATAGCGTTGACCATAGCCACTAAGATGCAACCTGCGATATCAAAACCTTTATGCTGCGCCAGCAAGGTGCCGGCAACTGCACAAGCAATAATACCAATCATATCTAGTAAATATAGCAAAATATCAGGAAAAATTAAATTATTGGTCATAATGATTTTCTGGTAGCTTTTTGCGTAGATGAGGGGTGTTGAATCAATAGTTAACAATCTAAATGAGCTAATGCAAATCAGCCGTCTTTAGCAAATAATATTAGTCCTATGATAATCAGGGCAATACCTAGCAGTCCCATCGCTGATGGTAAGGCATTGTTCAGCAATAACATCCCACCGATCAGCGCAAATATCACTTCACTGGCTTGGGTCGAGTCTACGCCAGCGACTTCGCTCGACGTCACAGCACGTTCGCGAGCATATAAGAAGATACTGGTGGCGCCAACCCCTGCTAATAATGCTACCAGCAAGGTATTAAATAGTTGCGCGCTATCAGGTAGTTTTGGGTGCACTATAATGCCTAAAACGAGCCAAAATGGCAAACTACCAAGGGTCATCAACCACACTTTATTAAAAGCGTTTTGTAATAGGTCGGTGTCGATAGCAGGAATACGGCTAATCAGCTTTTGTAATGGCGATTGAGTTGGTATAGAAGCGTGAATAGCGTTGTTACGAGGCGTGATACTTGAATTATTCAAATGATCATCACCAAAATCCTGATTAACAGAGTTTTCATGAGCTTTGTGGCGTTCGGCATTTTGCATACGCGTATTATAGGACACTTGCCAAACCAGCTGATTGCCAATCGGGTAGCAAAAAGCAGCCAGCAATGCAGGCAGGGCACCAAAGAGGAGCATATCTGTCATCGATACCGTAGCAGCTATATCTACGGCCTCAGCAGCGTGCAGACCTTCACTAACGTTAACTAGTAATACGCCTAAGAATACCAAGAAGGCATAGATAATAAACTTTTTATCAAAGCGTTGACCAAAGGCTAATAGCACAAGCAAGCTGGTAACCACAGTGAACATAAAAGTTGCCGCAACCACCCAGCCTGCAACATGATCAGCGGCATAGCAAATACCTGTATAAAACACACCAAAACCAATACTACCCGTAATACACCAAAACTTCCAGTGTGCAAAAAAGATAGTGGTTAGCGCTCTAATACGTCCAAAACCGTGTTGCATCGTAATAATGACAGTGAGCATCAACCACATAAACAAGTAACGCAAACTGGCTGACCAAAACCAATGACCACCAGCCGAGCTCATAGCTTCATTTAAGATAAAAGTAGAACTAAACAGCGCTCCTGCTAATAAACCTAATAAGATCAGTTTGATCATTACTGCACCCTTGCGCTTGTAGCTTTGAAGTATTTTTGATTTTTAATTATTTAGGGTCTGTTTGATCATTCGACCGTGGCACTGACAGAGACTATTTTTTTAGGCGATTCTAGATTAAAAATATCTAGTTTAGTCATTCTAAGCGGATCTTTTTAATGACGAATCGGCAAAAAAGAGTCCTGTCCCACTCGAGCACAGCTCTCGTCTTGCGAACGGGCAAAGCAGTGCTTTGCTCGATCCGTTCTCAGGGCTGATGCTAAAATCGCTCTATTCGTTGTAACCGTCTAACTAAAATCAGCTAGCCAAGGCATCTGCATTACCTGCAATTTTTACTTAGACTAGAACCATTTTAGCTATCAGCAGTGCCCTCTTGTGAATGTTCAACAGACCCTATTCTAAGCCAAGTAAAACGGTTGCAGATTAGCGCTCTTAATCTGATATTTCGCCTTTATAACATGAAAGCAGCGTCCTCGTCTAAAAAAAAGGTACTTAGAATAATCTAAGTACCTTTTGATAATCAGCTATGACTTATCTTAATTTGAACTACGCCAAACGTAATAACTCATTAACTGATGTCTTAGCACGGGTTTGCGCATCGACTTTTTTGACGATGATAGCAGCATATAAACTGTGTGTGCCATCTTCTGAAGGTAAGCTACCAGGCACTACTACTGAGCCTGCTGGCACGCGACCACGATGAATCTCGCCCGTCTCACGGTCGTAAATTTTGGTTGATTGACCAATGTAGACGCCCATAGAGATGACCGCGCCTTCTTCAACGATCACACCTTCAACGATCTCAGAGCGCGCGCCGATGAAGCAATTGTCCTCAATAATAGTAGGGTTGGCTTGTAAGGGTTCTAATACACCACCGATGCCGACACCGCCTGATAGATGGACGTTTTTACCGATTTGCGCACATGAGCCAACCGTCGCCCAAGTATCTACCATCGCGCCTTGATCGACATACGCACCGATATTGACATAAGACGGCATTAGTACTGCGCCTGCTGCGATGTAAGAGCCTTTGCGGGCGACTGCTGGCGGTACGACGCGCACGCCAGCTTCTTTGAACTGTGCTTCAGTCCAGTCAGCAAACTTAGTCGGTACTTTGTCATAGAACTGTACGTGGTCACCAGCGGCTTGAACATAATTGTCATTTAGGCGAAATGATAATAAAACCGCTTTTTTGGCCCATTGATTGACAACCCATTCGCCATCTTTCTTTTCAGCGACTCGCAAGCTACCGTTATCTAGCTGCTCAAGCACTTGCTCGATAGCACTACGTACATCCTGTGGCATGGTAGTTGGACTATACTCGTTGCGGTTTTCAAAAGCTTGTTCGATGGTCTGTTGTAATGACATAAAAATCCTTGAAAAGTTATTAAGTAAAATTTTGACTAAATGCAGGCTTATTGTCGCTAATTTAGCCGTCTTTAGCAAATTGCGTCATAGAATAAGGGCTTACTCTGAGTGACTTACTTCGTCTAACCAGTTTAAAATATCTTGATAAACGATAGTTTTTTCTTGCTCATGTAAGGGCTCATGACGCATATTAGGATACAGCTGACTGCTCACTTTGCTAAAGCCTTGATTTTGTAAGCGCTTAACCACAGCACGTATACCGCGAGCCATATTACCGATAGGATCGTTTTTACCGCTGACAAATAGCAGTGGAAAGTCTTGGTTAAAGGTAGTTGCCCAACCTTTATTCAGCCCTGATTGCATCAATGAAAATAAAGTCAAAAAGCCATTATTAGTAAATTCAAAACCCGTAAGGGGATCGGCCTCGTACGCGGCGATATTAGCTTCGTTTTTGCTTAACCAAGCGAAAGATGATGATGAGCTGCGATCTAGTAGTTTACTATTGAGTAGCTTATTCATCGTCTCAGCAAATAGCGTATTAGGCTTTTTGGGAGCGGCCTTTGCCAGTATTTTATTGACAGGTAATATGAGCTTGATGAGAGGGTTAGTATCCGCTGTGCCCATAAGGATCGCCCCTGAAAAGTCATGGGAATGGTGCTTGAGCACCGTACGCACGATAAACGAACCCATTGAATGACCCATAATAAAATGTGGCACATCAGGGTGACGCGACTTGATGCTATCCGCCATGATGATAACGTCTTTTAATAACGACTGCATCGGATGCTCATGACCGAAAAACCCCAGCTCATCTTCTGACTTGACGGTCTGCCCGTGACCTAGCTGGTCATAGGTAACAACAGCGATACCATTGTCTGCTAAAAACTGGGCAAATTCAGTATAGCGACCACTATGCTCTGCCATACCATGCACGATAAGCAGTGTTGCTTTTACTTTGCTATCTTTTGTAGTATCCGCGGGCTTAGCAGCGGGCTCAAAAAAGGTATGATGCAGATAATGACTGTTATCTGAGGAGGTGATTTGCTCGGTTGTACTCATAAAAGATTCCTAAAATCTTGCAATCAATAAAATTTAAAAAGAGTTATAGTTACGTCTCTATAGATAGGACTATAAACCATCTTTCAAACGATTATAGCTGTTTTTATCTATTCTATCGTATTAGCGCTGATAAATCGTTTTACCTTCTTTAATGGTCTGCATCACTTTGACGTCTTTTAGCTTACTTGGCTCAATCGTTAATGGATTGGCGTCCAAAATAACCAAGTCAGCGAGTTTACCTACGGTTAAAGACCCTTTGCAGTCACTATCACAATCAGGCACTGGTGCTAGATACGGCTGACTAAAGTAGGCGGTCTTACCTTGCGGTGAGCCGTCAGCGATAATCTTAGTCCCTTGTACTTTGAAGCCGTTTTGATAGGTTTTCCAGACAAAGTCATTATCGGCTAAATTCTCATCTAAGTCGCTAACGCCAGCTAGGGATACTAAGTCAATTTTGAGCTTGCCTGCATCTGCTTGTGATTGAAAGAACTTAATGGCATCACGGGTGGTCGAGCCATCTTGCGCAGTGGTAACCCCATTCTCAGCGTAGTAGTCTTGCGTTCGATCAAAAAACTCGGCTTGTTTGGGCGCTAGCACTTCTAGCAAATTACGCACGAAGGGATACATCGCAGTTTCTTGCACGAGACCATTAGGTTCATTTGAGCCTTTGACTCGAGCAATATTGCCACCTTCTGGTGCTTTACTCTCGGCTGTGATGTCCATTTCGGCTAAGCCTTTGGAGTTTGCCACGCCCATATGACCGCTGGTATGTTGCAGATAGACAGGATTGTCAGGCAGTACGCTATCGATCTCATTCCTGGTCGGATGACGATCTTCCGCTAATTGCGTCTCATCGTAACCCCAACCAAATATCCATTCGCCATCTGCGATATTGTTATCTTTTTTATAAGCCTTTAATGCCGCGAGAATCTTGTCGATGCTATCGATTTTGCAGACAGGTGGCGGATTGAGGTCAGCTTGTCCTACCGTATTGGACACCATGCCAAAATGGCTGTGCGGATCGATAAAGCCTGGCAATAAGGTTTGATCTTTGAGATCGACTTGCGCGGCATTAGCGTATTTCGATTGCGCCTCATCTAGGCTACCAACGTAAGCAATTTTGCCACCTTTAGTCACTACCGCTTCAACCATTTGCGGCTTATCACCTTCCATAGTAATGATATCGCCATTGTAATAAACGACGGCTGATGAGTCTGAATCCTCTGTAGGTTCGCTTAATGCCGTAATTTTGGGAGTCTCTGCTGTCGTATCAGCGATCTGGCTGCACCCAACTATAGCGAGCAGTGCCACGCTCAAAAAGGTGGGTTTAAATAAGTTTTTTGCTACTGATTGATTTGCTAAAAAGCTCACAGATTCATCCTTGAGACGGTTGTCAAGTAACCAAATTATCAAACACGCCCTAGCATCGTACAATAGACTGACCCAAAATTATATTAACTTATGGTTTAATCTTAACCGATTATATTTTTCAACAGAATTGAACCACTCTTTTAAACGAATAAAAGCATTATTTATGAAAAACTCACCATCACCGAAGCCACCATCACAAAAGTCGCTACCACGAAAACTATTACTAGTAGGAGCAGGTCACGCTCATATCGGTTTGCTACGTCAGCTTATTGATGCCAAGAATCGCTTAAATAGCTTGAACCATTTACAGATAACCTTAGTCACTGAGCAGCCACAAACGATTTATTCAGGCATGTTGCCTGGGTGGATGGCGGGTCATTATAGTCTTGCCGATATCAGTATTGATGCTAAGTCACTATGCAAAAGGGCTGGCGTGCGCTTTATTCAGCAAAAATTAGCTAAAGTAGAGGCTGATTCCTCTTTGTTGAGCACGACTAAAAACAATACCTTTGATTATGACTTGTTATCCCTAAATACCGGTGCCGATACGGATATACGCTGGCTGAATAATGATCAAGAGCAAGCTGATATCTCTAAAAAAGTTATCCCTATTCGTCCAATCTATCCATTCGTTGAGCGTTGGCAGCAGATTATTGCAGACGCTAAGGGCTGTGATCAGTATCATTTGGCAATCGTTGGGGCAGGCGCGGCAGCAGTGGAGCTGGTATTAGCGGCGCGATATAGGTTGCAACAAATTAATTGCAATAACAACAATCATAATAACAACCATCAAGCCTATTTAGTTTGTGGTGATCATTTATTACCGAGCTTTAATGAGCGTTTTCGACAAAAAGTTATCGGTCAGCTTGAGCGTCACAACGTCAAAGTTATTTATGCTAGAGCGCAAGGCTATAGCGAGGGTCAGCTACATACTGATACGGAAACCTTATCTATGAATGCGGTGATAGCGGCTACTGGGGTGACAGGTTCGGCTTGGACGAATTATACCGCTCTGCAAACGGTAGATGATGGTTTTATTGCAGTAAATGAGATGCAGCAAAGCGTTTCGCATTCTAATGTATTTGCCGTTGGCGATGTAGCCACTCGCGTCGACAAGCAGATGGCGCACTCAGGAGTGCATGCCGTGTTTGGTGGTGCTGTCGAGGCTAATAACTTATTAGCGTATTTGGCAGATAAGCCCTTAAAGAGATATAAACCCAAAAATCGTACGCTTTATTTATTATCTTGCGGTGATAAATATGCGATTGGTAGTTGGGGTAAATATAGCACTCAGGGGCGCTGGGTTTGGACCCTTAAACGATACATTGATAAGCGTTTTGTTAAGTCAGCTAATCGGTAAATATATTCATCTAGATAGAAAAAGTAACGTTTTTAATCATAAATATTTATAATCAATACTGTATTATTGATTAGATAAACTATATAGAGCAAGATTTTATAAGTCATAAGATAAGCCATAAGCAAGCCAAATAAAAAAGTAAATGAATAAACGAATGAAAGGATTCTAAATTATTATGAAATCTACTATTGAGCTGCTTGAATTCACCGATTTTCCTGCTATCAAACGACGCGCGTTGACGACGCTGCAAGTCAATATGGGCTATTTATGTAATATGTCCTGTGTTCATTGTCATGTAGCTGCTAGCCCGTACCGTACTGAGATGATGTCACGCGAGCTGGTTGAGCTGATACCACAGGTATTGCAGGCACAAGGTATTGATACGCTAGATTTAACAGGCGGTGCGCCTGAGATGCATAAGGACTTTAAATATCTAGTGCAAGCGGCACGAGCATTAGGGGTAAAAGTGATCGACCGTTGCAATCTTACTATCCTTATGGAAGAAGGCTATGAAGATATGGCGCAGTTCCTAGCAGATAATCAAGTTGAAGTAGTCGCCTCACTACCTTGTTATTCGCTAGAGAACGTCGATAAGCAGCGCGGTAAAGGTGCATTTGATGACAGTATTTTAGGATTGCATAAGCTCAATGCCCTAGGTTATGGAAAGGGTTACGGCAGAGAAGGCTCCGGTTTGACCTTAAATCTAGTTTATAACCCGCAAGGCGCGACACTACCGCCTGATCAGCAGCAGCTAGAGGCCGATTATAAGCGCGAATTAAAAGAGCACTTCGATATTGAGTTTAATCAATTGTTTGCGCTAACCAATATGCCGATTCAACGCTTTGGCGCGGTATTGCTCGCCAAGAATGAGTTTCATCCTTATATGGATTTGCTAAAGGACAATTATGTTGCTGCCAATCTAAAAGACGTGATGTGCCGCGAGACTATTAGCGTTAATTGGCTCGGGGAGCTATTCGATTGCGACTTTAATCAGCAGTTAGAGATTGCCGTACCGAATAAATCACGCCGACAGTTAAGCGATTTATTAACCCAAAATCCGCGTGGTGATGAGATTGCTATTGGTGATCACTGTTACGGCTGCACCGCAGGGCAGGGTAGTAGCTGTGGCGGCGCTCTCGATGAAGTTGAGGTACAAGCGCAAGCTTAAATTCAGTTTTGATAAGACTTATTGATGAATCTTTTTATAAAGGACAACGCATGAAAAAGGTACTCATTGTCCTAGTGGTCGTTTTGGTCATTGCTGGATTTTTCTTATTCGGCTTTAACGATTTATTAACCTTAGAAGGTATCCAAGCACGTCTAGGGCAGTTCTACGAGTGGCGCAACGAATCTCCACTATTGGTAGGTGGACTATTTTTCTTAGCCTATGTACTTATTGCTGCGTTTTCATTACCTGGTGCCGCATTAATGACTTTGCTCGCAGGCGCTTTGTTTGGGCTATGGTGGGGTCTGCTGTTAGTCTCATTCGCCTCTAGTGTTGGCGCGTTATTTGCCTTTCTTGCAGCGCGGTACCTGTTGCGAGAAAGCTTCCAAAGCAAGTTTGCCAGTAAGCTAGATAGCATCAATGCGGGTATCGAAAAAGACGGCGGTTTCTATTTATTTACCTTACGCTTGCTGCCACTATTTCCATTCTTTATTGTCAATATCTTGATGGGTCTCACTAATATCAAGACTTGGACTTACTACTGGGTGAGTCAGATCGGCATGCTGGCAGGTACTTTCGTCTACGTCAATGCGGGCGTGCAGCTGGCGCAGATTGAGAGTCTTGGCGATATTATTTCACCGACATTGCTTGCCTCATTTGCGCTACTAGCTGTTTTCCCGTTAATCGCCAAAAAAGCACTCAACTGGTATAAAGCGCGTCAAGTCTATAAAGGCTGGATTAAGCCCAAATCTTTTGATCGCAATATGGTTGTGATAGGCGCGGGCGCAGCAGGTTTAGTCTCCTCTTATATCGCCGCTACAGTTAAGGCCAAAGTCACACTAGTTGAAGCGCATAAGATGGGCGGTGATTGTCTAAATTATGGCTGTGTGCCCAGTAAATCACTAATCAAAAGCGCTAAAGTGGCCAATAGCATGCGCCATGGTGAAAAGTACGGTCTGCAAAATGTAGAAGCTGAGTATGATTTTAAGTCAGTTATGGCACGTATTCATAAAATCATTGCCACTATAGAACCCAATGACAGTGTCGAGCGCTATACCGATCTTGGCGTTGATGTCATCAAAGGTTATGCGACGATTATCGATCCGTGGACGGTAGAAATCGCCAGTAATGATGCTAATGACACAAACAGCACTCAACGTCTAAGCACTCGTAGTATCGTTATTGCAGCAGGTAGCAAGCCGTTTATTCCGCCTATTGAAGGCTTAGAAAACATTGACTATTTAACCAGTGATAACTTATGGGAAAAGCTTAGCCATCAGTCAAGTCCACCCAAGCGCTTAGTGATTGTCGGTGGTGGCCCTATCGGCTGTGAGTTGTCGCAAGCTTTTGCGCGCTTAGGTTCAGAGGTGACACAGGTACAGCGTGGCGAGCAACTGCTCAATAAAGAAGACCTAGAGGTAGCAGAGTACGCCAAGGCTTGCCTAGAAGCTGATGGGGTACGAGTACTACTTGAGCATGATGCGGTACGCTGCGAACGTGTCAGTACTGGTATTGAGGCTGACGGACAGAGCAGTAACCGCTTAACGCTTAAACACAACGGTATTGAGTCTGCTATCGAGTTTGATGAGATAATTATAGCAGTGGGTCGGCAGTCGCGGCTGACCGGCTATGGACTGGATAATCTGGGCATCGATGCCGAAAAGACCATCGTCACCAATGATTACCTTGAGACCAAATTTCCTAATATTTTAGCGGCAGGCGATGTGGCAGGCCCTTATCAGTTTACTCATGTCGCCGCGCATCAAGCTTGGTACGCGGCAGTTAATGCGCTGTTTGGCACGTTTAAAAAGTTCAAAGCGGACTATCGGGTAATCCCTTGGGTCACTTTTATTGATCCCGAAGTCGCGCGCGTTGGCCTGAATGAGATCGATGCCAATGAGAAAAATATCAAATATGAAGTCACGCGCTACGATATCAGCGATCTGGATCGTGCGATTACTGAAAGCCAAGCGACAGGTTGGGTCAAAGTATTAACGGTACCCAATAAAGATAAAATATTAGGCGTGACGATAGTTGGCAGTAATGCAGGTGAGCTGCTCGCAGAATATGTCCTTGCTATGAAACACAACCTTGGACTTAATAAAGTCCTTGGCACTATTCATACCTATCCTACTATGAGTGAAGCTAATAAATACGTGGCAGGAGAGTGGAAACGCAATCATGCACCCGAAAAGCTTTTAACTTGGGTAGAAAAATTCCATAAATTTAAACGGAGTTAAGATTATGTCAATATCGAATAGATCAACCCAACGTTTTGCTAAGCGCTCAATTAAAGGCTTACTAGTACAGCCTGTCATTGCAGCCGCTATCTTGTTATCCAGCACGGCTGCCTTTGCCGACTTTAACCACAGCAGCTGGGATAGTTTACTTAATAAAAACGTCACGATGACTAACGGTGGTAAGGCCTCTGTAGTCAATTACGCTGGCATGAAAGCGGATCAAGCCAAGCTCGATAGCTATATGGCCGCCACTAGTAAAGTCAGTCAGTCTGAGTTCAATAAATGGAGCAAGGATGAGCAACTGGCATTTTTGATCAATGTCTATAACGCAGGTACCGTTGAGCTGGTCTTAACTAAATACCCAGGTATCAAATCGATCAAGGATATCGGCGGCGTATTTGGCTCACCTTGGAAACAGAACTTCATTTCATTATTAGGTAAAACGCGCTCGCTTGATGATATCGAGCATAATCTCATTCGTGGCTCTAAGCGCTATAACGAACCTCGTATTCACTTTGCCGTCAACTGCGCTAGCATCGGTTGCCCAGCGTTATTAGATGATGCCTTTACAGCTAGTAAGCTCGATAAGCAGCTAGAGCAAGTCACTAGTAAGTTCCTAGCCGATAGCAGTCGTAACCGTCTAAAGGGCAGTACCCTTGAGGTATCGCCAATATTCAAATGGTATAAAGAGGACTTTGAAACCAATTGGCGCGGTACTAAAGACTTAGAAGGTTTTTTAGGTCGTTATAGCTCATCACTAGGTCTTAATAAGTCTCAAACGGCTGATCTAAAAGATGGCAAAACCAAAATTAGCTATACTAATTATGATTGGAACTTAAATAAAAAATAATGGTAATAAAAAATAGAGGCAATGTCGCTAAATATGAACACCGTTTCTATCATCACTCCCATACTCAACGAGGCAGACAATCTGCCTCTTTTGTTTGAGAACATTATTAGATTAAAGCCAGCGCCACAGCAAATAATAATGGTCGATGGTGGCTCAACTGATCGCTCAATTACAGTCGCTAAAGTGTTGATAAATGATTTTCTTAGCAGTGAGAAATCGAATATAAAATGGCAAATTATTGAGTCACCCTCTGGACGTGCAGTACAAATGAATGCAGGCGCCGCGCAAGCGACTGGCGATATATTGTTGTTCCTGCATGCGGATACTCAGTTACCTATGACTGCTATCAATGATATTTCACTAGCAATGAAAAGAGCTGATAATAATTATGAGTGGGGGCGCTTTGATGTGCGGCTAGACAGTCGCAACCCGATGCTCTGGTTAGTGGGTGCTATGATGAATGGTCGCTCAAGACTGACAAGTATCGCTACAGGCGATCAAGCTATCTTTATAAGCAAAGCGCTGTTTGAACAATTAGGTGGTTTCCCTAAACAGTCGTTGATGGAAGACATTGAGCTATGCAAAAGCTTAAAAGGGGTAGCTAAACCTGTTTGTCTAACAAGCAAAGTCATTACTTCGGCACGGCGTTGGCAGCAACATGGCACATGGCAGACAATACTGCTAATGTGGCAGCTACGCTTTGATTACTGGCGCGGAGAGTCGGCTGAGAGTATTAAGCAGCGGTATTATAAATAAAAGAACCTGAACCTATCATGAATAAAAAACAAACTTGCATTATTATCTTTGCCAAATATCCATCTCAAGGCATGGCAAAGACCCGCCTACAACCAGCATTAGGTATTGATGGTGCGGCAAAAATAGCACGGCAACTATTGTTGCACAGTGTTGAGCAAGCGCTAGCCACAGGTTTTAGCGTTGAGATGTGTGTCAGTCCAGCGCCAACGGATCTTTGTTGGAAGGAGCTGGATTTGCCAAAGTCATTATTGTGGTCAGCGCAATCACAAGGCGACTTAGGTCTGCGTATGTTAACCGCCAGTCAGAATGCATTAACCAATTTCGATAAAGTCCTATTAACGGGTAGCGACTGCCCTGATCTAACTGCCCAAAGAATGCAAAGTGCTGCCCAGCAATTAGAGCAATACGATATATCTATGATTCCAGCCTTCGATGGGGGTTATGTGTTACTTGGATTACAGCAAGCTAATGCGCACCTGTTTTCAAATATGGCATGGAGCGTGAGCGATGTTGCAGCCGTGACCAAACAGCGCATAAAAGATTTGGGCTGGTCGCTAGCGTTATTAGAGCCATTATCAGATATAGATGAGCCTGATGACTTGCAGTATTTACCAGCAGGCTGGCTAGCAGACTATACGTTGGTTAATTGAATGCTAAGCTAAAGATGTTTTTGTTCATACCCTTACCATATTTAAAGGAAAACGATTATGCAGGACACGGTACAAGACTATTATGGCAAGCAACTACAAAGTACCGCTGATCTAAAGACGTCGGCTTGTTGCGATATCAGTAACATGCCAATCTGGCTAAAACCACTACTTGCCAATATTCATGATGACGTACTCAGTCGTTACTATGGCTGTGGGTTAGTGTGTCCAGCGTTATTAGAGGGCTGTCGTATTTTAGATTTAGGCAGTGGCTCAGGGCGTGACGTCTATGCGCTAGCGCAATTGGTCGGTAGCACAGGTCATGTTGTCGGTATCGATATGACGGATGAGCAACTAGCCATTGCACGTGAGCATCAAGAGTATCATGCCAATAAATTTGGCTATGATAATGTCACCTTTATAAAAGGCTATCTTGAAACTTTAGATGAGCTAAACCTAGCAGATAACAGTTTTGATATTATCGTCTCTAATTGTGTGATTAACTTATCAACGGATAAAGCGGCGGTTATGGCGAGCGTGCAGCGTCTGCTAAAGCCTGGCGGCGAGTTTTATTTCTCGGATGTCTACGCAGATCGTCGTATTCCACAGCATTTGATAGAGGATCCTGTGCTATATGGAGAGTGCTTAAGTGGCGCATTATACTGGAAGGACTTTGAGCGTTTAGCACGCGATGCACAATTTCTAGATCCAAGGCTGGTTGAAGACCGTCCTTTAGAGATTACTGATCCTACATTATCGGCTAAACTGGGTAACATCCAGTTTTTCTCTGCGACCTATCGTCTATTTAAAAGTGCAGGGCTTGAGGATGCTTGTGAGGATTATGGGCAAGCGGTGATTTATAAAGGCACCATTGAGCAGCTACCACAACGCTTTGACTTGGATAAGCATCATAGTATAGAGACAGGCCGTGTATTCCCCGTTTGCGCTAATACCTATCAGATGCTAAAAGAATCACGGTTTGCAGCGCATTTTGAATTTATCGGTGATAAAAGTCAGCATTTTGGTATTTTTAAAAACTGCGGTGAGACAATACCGTTTGGTCAGCAGGGAGCTGGCCAACAAACCAATCAGCAAACAAGCATAACGCCAATAGTTAACGAATCTAGTAATGCAGGCGGTTGTTGTTAAGACTAATGAAGTACGATAGCAAAAAGCCAGCAAAGTATAAGCTGGCTTTTTTTATGCACAGATCATTTCGAAATTAAGGTAACAATGCTTCAAGCTTTGTTCTGACATCGCTACTCATTGCGTCAATAGGGGTAACTAATGCTTGTGCTAACGCATTATGGGCGATTGATTTTGGCTGCTCATCGGCAATTAAGGCGACCGCTTGCTTAATCACTTGCTGCGCGTTATTAGCATTTTTCTTCAGATTTCGGATGGCATAATCCGCGCTGACATCTTCTTCGGTTGGATGCCAACTATCAAAGTCCGTCACCAAAGCTAAGGTGGCATAAGCGATGCTAGCTTCACGAGCGAGTTTGGCTTCTGGCATATTGGTCATGCCAATAATATCGGCATTCATTTGACGATACCAGTTTGACTCCGCACGAGTTGAAAATTGCGGCCCTTCAATACAGACGTAAGTCGCCTTATCATGACATTGTCCTTCGCTAATATTGGCTTGGCTATAAGCACGGGTCAATATATCGGCGAGAGCAGGGCACACAGGATCAGCCATCGATACGTGGGCGACAGCGCCTTTGCCAAAAAAGCTACTAGCGCGTTGTTTGGTCATATCGATCATTTGATCAGGTACGACCATATCTAACGGCTTAAGCTCCTCTTGCAATGAGCCCACCGCAGATACTGAGAGAATATAGCGTACGCCTAACGTTTTTAGTGCGTAGATATTGGCACGATAAGGCACTGTTGATGGGGTCAATCTATGCTCATGACCGTGACGAGTCAAAAAAGCGATGGTTACGCCATTAAGTTCACCCAATACGATGCCATCAGAGGGCTTGCCATAAGGCGTGGCTATACTGATGCTACGCTTATTGGTTAAGTCCTGCATTTGATACAGACCACTACCGCCGATAATGGCGATGTCGGCAGAGTGCTGCGCTGAGTCTTGATTGTGGTCTTGGTTTTCGGGGGTAGTCATAAGGTTTTCCATTTGAGGAGCATAAAATTTTGATTGTCAATGATAACAGCTAGCGCGCCATATTTCTTAGCCATAACGTAGTTTTAATTTTCAATATTGATCCAAACTATAATGCTATTTATTCATTGATAATATTGCTATAGTATTGCAGTGTGCACTTTAATCTGTTTTATTATCATACAGAGCCAATATTACTCAAGGATGAATTCAATGTTCCAGACAACGCTTACTCACCTCAAATCCCCATTACTATTATCAGTCATGCTAGGGGTTACTTTAGGGCTTAGTGCTTGCTCATCGCCCAGTTCAGAAACGGATGCTACGGCAGTAGATGCTGCAGTGTCTGCTGATACGCTTGAAACTAAATTCGTTACTATAGCGACGGGTGGCGCATCGGGTCCCTATAATATTATTGGTACCTCATTAGCAGAGATATATGCCCAAACATTTGGGGTTAATTCTAAAACGCAGACGACGGGTGCATCAGTAGAAAATGTCAATCTATTGACGCAAGGTAAAGTCGATATGGTACTGGCGCTAAGTGATGTGGTTACTGATGCTGTCAATGGTGAAAACGACTTTGACACTCCTATCAACAATATCCAACAAATCGCTGTATTGTATCCAAACGTGGTTCAACTGGTATCAACCCAAAGCTCTGGTATCAAGAATATCGAAGATTTGAGAGGGAAGCGTATTGCCGTTGGTGACCAAGGCTCTGGTACTGAGGTCAATGCTCGCACGCTACTAGAAGGCTTTGGTTTGACTTATGATGATGTCACAGTGGATTATCTAGGATTCGCTGATGCCGCTGACGCTATGAAAGCGGGTAAAATTGAAGCAGCATTTTTTAGTAGTGGGTTACCTAATTCGTCGCTATTAGAATTAGAGCAAGGCTTGGATCTGCAGCTAGTCACCATTAATCAAGACAAATTAAATGAAATTATTGCAACCAAACCATATTTCAAAAACTTTGAGATTCCAGCAGGTACTTACGGTAATGAAACCGCTATTCCAACTGCCGCTATCATGAATGCTTTATTAATACGTTCTGATATTTCTGAAGATGATGGTTATAAATTAACCAAAGCCTTATTTGAGAATTTAGAAGGTTTAAAAACTGCGCATCAAGCGGCTAATGATATCAGCTTAGCAACAGCTCAAGATGGTATGGTTGCCCCTATACATCCTGGTGCTCAAAGATATTATGATGAGCAAGCGGCTAAGTAAACACTGGATATCATCTTCTAAATGCTTAAATGGTTAATTGGCGCAGCAGTATTTGTTGCGCTAGGTCTATTCATGATATGGGTATTCACAGCAAAGCAATGGGTCACTGAGGTCAGCATTGGAGAATCTGAGAGATTTAGAGACTCTGATAGTGCTGAAGCAGTGGTTTGTTATTTCATCGAACCTGACTTTCAATTACGCTGGATTCACTCTGTAGAAAAACAATGGTGGGAGGAGCAGTATAGTCGTCAGCGTGATGAGCTACTGCTAACTAATACTTATTTCCAAGCATTTGGAGCAGGTACACCTTCAACTGAGGCGCTCTCATCAATACAAAAATCAGGATATATAGGCTATCAGATTAATGAAAGCCTACCCAATTTGAACTGGGTGGTCTCAAGATTAACTCAGGGTGAACTAAATTATGCAGACCATCGATTATTGATTCATCAATGGGTGCCTGACTATTCTGAGGTGAAGATTACACCCAAAGCCTATAATCTAATGGACAGACTAAACAGGAAATTTTGTCATGACCTCTCAAGTGACGGCTAATAATGGCAAGTCTTCTGTACTCAATGAAGACGCGCGCTTAACTAATATATCTACCACTCCCAATACTGCTAGTAATAGTAGTGATGATGTTGATCCTAATGTCACTCAAGCTATATTAGAAAAGTATGATAGAGAATCTATTACTCGGCATATTACTCATGGACCTGTAAAGTATTTTATCGCGCTTATCTGCATTCTATATTCGTTGTTTCATTTATATATAACTTTCAATCCTATGCCAGCATTGCTACAACGCTCCGTTCACGTCGGTGTTGGATTTGCTTTGATCTTTCTAATTTTCCCTTCTAATAAAACCAGCAGCCGCAAAAAAGTCGCTTGGTACGACTGGATTTGGTTTGTACTATCTTTATCTGGTATGACTTATCTTATTTATGAATACCAAGATATTGTGACTTCGCGCGGTGGTATCGCCAATCAATCCGATGTTATATTCTCTATTATCACTGTGATTTGTGTACTCGAAGGCAGCCGACGTATTACAGGTTGGATTTTGCCGATATTGGCGTCTATATTTTTGTTATATCCATTCATTAGTCATATGGCCTTTATGCCGAATCGCCTACTTACAAGACCTTATGATTTTGGCGATATTTTCGGTCAGCTCTTTTTAAAAACCGAAGGTTTATATTCTGTCGCGATTGGTGCGTCCGTTACTTTCATTTTTCTATTTATTCTATTTGGTGCATTTTTAGCGCGTTCTGGTATGGGACAGTTATTCAATGACTTAGCTTTAGCGCTGGCAGGCGATAAAAAGGGCGGCCCAGCTAAAGTCGCGGTCATATCAAGTGGCTTTATGGGCAGTATTAATGGCTCAGCTTTATCGAACGTCGTAAGTACTGGCGCTTTTACTATTCCGCTAATGAAAAAGGTTGGCTATCATAAAGATTTCGCTGGTGCTGTGGAAGCTAGTGCATCAGTCGGTGGACAAATTTTGCCGCCTATTATGGGTGCTAGCGCTTTTATCATGGCGGAGACTACAGGCTTACCTTATAGTACCATTGCATTAGCCGCGTTATTACCAGCAATACTCTATTATTTGGGCGTGATTGCCCAAGTACATTTTCGGGCAGGGCGTCGCGACCTAAAAGGTATCGCTAAAGAAAACCTACCGCAAGTAAAAGAAGTATTAAAAGCGCGTGGACATATGCTACTGCCTATCGTATTTCTGATTTATCTTTTGATCCAAAACGTACCAGTAGGGTATGCAGCAGCTTATACTATTGGCTTTACAGTAGTGATAAGTATGCTACGTAAAGAGACCCGAATGGGGATTAACGATATCCTAGGCGCTTTAGAAGATGGCGCGCGTCAGTCACTGGCAGTAATGGCAGCTTGTGCGGTAGTTGGTATTATCATTGGTGTGGTCAGTTTGACCAGCTTTGGTACAGTGATGACTTCATCGATTGTGACGCTTGGCGCAGGGTCGCTATTTCTTACCTTGATATTGACTATGCTAGCATCAATGGTGTTAGGAATGGGCTTGCCTTCTATCCCAGCCTATATTATTACTGCGACTATGGCTGCGCCAGCACTGGCAGGATTTGATATTCCTATTCTATCCGCGCACATGTTTGTGTTTTATTTTGGTATCTTTGCCAATATTACTCCGCCAGTGTGTCTAGCGGCATTCGCTGGTGCTGGTATCTCAGGTGGTGATCCGATGAAGACGGGATTCTTATCACTAAAGCTAGCTCTAGCAGGATTTATTATACCGTTCATGTTTATCTATAGCCCTGCGATGCTGATGATCGATCCTACAGGACTTGCAGTCACAGTCAAAGAGTTTCCGCTACCTCCTATTATTGATATTATCACCGTCGTTTTGACATCGATTGCTGGTGTATTGGCGCTTAGTGCAGCGTTAGAAGGCTATTTTAAAAGTGAGATGAGTCCAATGATACGTGGTATTTTGGCCGTTGGTGCCTTGTTATTGATTTACCCTGGCTTAACGACTGGATTAGCAGGTGGGGCAATCGTTATCGCCATTGCTGTGCTAAATATTAAAAACAGTGGCGAGCCCACGCCAACAGTAAGCATTTAAAATATAGTTTTGAATAAAAAAGAGGTCTATTAAGACCTCTTTTTTTAGGTTTTTAGCTATTATTACTAGCGCTTAGCTCTTTTATAAATACCCTTAGCCAGTGCTTTAGCCATCATCGTCTGACTTTGCAAAAAGCCCTTATACTTGGGCAAATCATCATCGATATCTTCGACACGGCGATTATAAAATAGATGCATACTAGGCTTGGGTAGGGCAGCTACATCAGGATAATTAGTTGTCGGTATTAAGATAAGGTTACCAGATACCGCCATCTCTATGCTTGGTTTGTTACAGCGAGTGCAAAGGCCACGTTTGATGTTTGGTGGCAGCTTCCAGCGACGAAACTTAGTTCTAATTAGATTCAAATCATCGACATCAGATTTAAGTAGAACGGTCACATCATTAAAATCTTCGCCTGTAAACTCCTGGCAAATAGTACAGTGACAGATAAAGCGGGCAACAGGCTTATTTTTAATATTGTAAGTGTTGCTATAGCAGGAGCACGAGCCTTGTTGCGGAGTAAACTTATTGCTCATTGATCAATCCTCAATATAAAAGTAATCATAATTTATTAGTTGAAAATATAGCATCATCTCAGCTTCCTTGTGTAGCAATCTCATGACGACAGTACTCAAAAGCTTAGCGGTAATTTTAGTGACTGTATCTTAACTAGCCTATATTGCTTGCCCGAAAGTCTTAACTTGTTGCAAAGTAATAATGCTCAAAGATTAGCGCCCTACTCAAAATACCAAATGTAGACACTACACAATATAGTTGTCATCTTAAGTCGTTATTTGCTTGAAGTCTTTTGTGAGTAGAAATTTATAAAACTTGCTAGCCATTAGCTTGGAAAGCTGTATTATTAATAGACTAAGTACTTATATGATGATTGAAGTTTAGCGAATAAGGGTATATAAAATGACAGGGATTGAGTTTTATAGCAATGGTCATATTATTAGCGAAGTCAACAGCATGCGCGATAAGCTTGGCAACTTGGCGAAACAGTATGCAGCTACGTCAGCGATGATCGTCACCGACGCTGGTATCAAGCAGTTGGGCTATGTTGATATCGCGCAGCAGTCGCTACAACAAGCTGGCATCAAGGTGATTGTTTTCGATAATGTGATTGCAGATCCACCCGTTGATATGGTTAACGAAGCTATAAGTTCGGCAAGATATCATCAATGCGACTTAATTATCGGTCTAGGGGGCGGCAGCTCCATCGATACTGCCAAAATTGTTGCTTTACATGCCAATGCTTTTGACTCAATTAGCGATATTTTAGATACCGATTTGAGTGAGTTCAAAAAGGTACCTCTGTTTGCCATTCCTACTACCGCTGGTACTGGTGCAGAGTCTACCTTTGTCTCAGTAATTACTGCTATAGATGGCAGTAAAAAAGCTATTTATACGCCCAAAATCCTACCTGATGTCGCAATCTTAGACGCCACCTTGACCTTGAAGCTACCTCGTCATATCACAGCGGCTACCGCTTTAGATGCAATGGTACATTGTATCGAAGCTTATACCAGCCGTACCAAAAAGAATCCTATATCTGATGCGCTTGCTATCAAAGGCCTACAATTGCTATGGAATAACTTTGAGCAAGTGCTTAACCACGGCGATGATATCAGAGCTCGTACCGATATGTTATTAGGTTCGACCCTTGCCGGTATCGCCTTTGTCAATTCGTCTGTTGCGGCCGTACATGGTCTCTCGTACCCGCTTAGTATCACCTTTCATATTCCACACGGTCATGGTAACGCCTTAGTTATGTGCCCTGTATTTGCTTTTAATTTGCCAGAAGCCGCGCCACTTTATGCCGAGCTGGCTCACGCAGTTATGCCTGTGCAAACAAACGATATATCCGATTTAGCCGCTGCGAATCAGCTTATTGATCAATTAAAATACTTTTTACAAATGAGCGGTCTCAAATATCGTCTTAGTGAGTTGGATATCTTTGAGGATGATATTCCCGCTTTAGCAGATATCGTCATCAACACTTATATGCGTCTCATCGAAACTAACCCTAAAGATATAGATTTGGAACAAGTTGCCGCTATTTATAAGGAGATAATGTAAGGTTTTTCGCCATAAAGACGGTTTAGATGACGTTATTGTTGGTGTTTATCATAACAAGGAAGTTAAACAGTCACTTAAGGATATTCGCTATGCAAAATGCTCAATCAGAATATAAACTCGACGTTGTAGTCGATGGTTTTCATTATTTAGAAGGGCCGCGCTGGCATGAAGGCGCTTTATGGTTCGTTGATTTTTATACTCAAGGCGTTTATCGAGTAAACGATGACGGTGCCGCAGAAGAAATCGTTCGCATTGATGAGCAGCCATCTGGATTAGGCTGGTTACCTGATGGACGTATGCTAATAGTATCAATGAGAGACCGTAAAGTAATGCGCTTAGAGAATGACGGTGAGTTAGTAGTGCATGCAGATATCTGGGATCATTGTGGCGGTCATGCTAACGATATGGTTGTCGCTCCCAATGGCAATGCTTATGTCGGTAATTTTGGCTTTGACTTAATGGGCGGTGCTGGTTATAAAGCTGCTGGTCTAGTACTCGTTAAGCCAGACGGTAGCTCACAGGTGGTTGCAGAGGGCTTAGCGTTTGCCAACGGGATGGTGATCTCTGCTGATGAAAAGACTTTAATCGTCAATGAGCTATTTGGTAATAAAATCTCTCAATTCGATATATTAGAAGATGGCACGCTAGGTGAAAGACGCGATTTTGCTAACTATGGAGAGCTTGGCGCTGAGCCTGATCTTGGCGTGCGTATTGGCAATGCCAAAATTTTACCTGATGGACTAGCATTAGATAGTGAAGGAGCGGTTTGGATTGCTAATACCCTCAATCAGCAAGCACTGAGAATAGCGGAGGGTGGCGAAATCTTAGAGACTGTCAATACCGAATCTGAAGGTGTATTTGCAGTGGCTCTTGGCGGGCCTGATGGTAAAACACTATATATGTGCGCTGCACCTGATTGGGATGAAGCTTCACGTAAGGCTGAAACCAAAGCACGAATGCTCTCTACCCAAGTAAAAGTAGCTCATGCGGGTACGCCTTAGATTTAAGGAGTCTTGAGAGAAAAAGAATAAAGCACTATAAAATAGTCCTCTTTTGATGACTTGAGAGGGGGTTATTTTGTGTATAGGCTACTAACTATCGGTTCTTAATCATTCTGCACAATTGGACTTGTTGCATAAATAAAAAATTAAGACGTCAGTAAAAAGACTATATAAAAAGAGGTCATAGTTGACCTCTTATTTATTACAAATATTTTACTTTACTAACAACCCAATTTACCTTCAGCCTCAAGCGCTTTTTTGCTGCGAATCGGTGCTGGGCAATCTTCACCATAGTACTGACGATCGGCAAAGTAGCTAGAGCGCACCATAGGCCCTGCCCAAATATTAAAGAAGCCAATCTTTTTACCGTAGTCCATATAACGCTGGAACTCATCAGGATGCACGTAACGATCAACAGGCGCATGGTTTTTGCTAGGTTGCAAGTACTGACCAACGGTAATCATATCGACATTGTGCGCTTTTAAATCATCAAGTAGTTTATAAATCTCTTCTTCGGTCTCACCCAAACCAACCATGAAGCCGCATTTGGTGGCGATATCAGGACGACGCTCTTTATATAACTTAAGCAGATCGAGTGAATGCTGATAGTCAGAACCTGGACGGAAGGCTTTATACAGACGCGGCACGGTTTCGATATTATGGTTAAACACGTCGGGCGCCGTCTCTGTTAGCAAATCAAGCGCGATATCCATACGCCCGCGAAAATCAGGCACTAAGATTTCAATTAAGCAATTCGGACTTAGCGCACGCGACTCGTTTAGCACTTCAACGAAATGATTAGCACCACCATCTTTTAGATCATCACGATCAACAGAGGTAATAACGGCATACTTAAGCTCAAGACCTAAAATAGTTTCAGCAGTATGGCGCGGTTCATCTTTATCCAGCTCATTAGGGCGACCATGACCGACGTCACAGAACGGACAACGACGAGTACAAATATCACCCATAATCATAAAGGTCGCCGTACCATCAGAGAAGCACTGCGCTAGATTAGGGCAGGCAGCCTCTTCACAGACAGTATAGAGCTTTTGCTCACGCAGTTTGGCTTTGATACGTGCCACCTCAGCAGGAGAGGATAGCTTGACCCGAATCCAGTCTGGCTTTTTCTTCGCCTCGACGGTCGGGATGACTTTAATTGGGATACGCGCAACCTTATCGTAGCCACGTAACTTTTCGCCTTGAATGGCTTTTTTGGGTTTAACTCTGGCAGCAGGAACATGCGTTTGTACGGCTAGTGAACTCATAGGCTTATCCTAAATCCTTATAATCTAAACCTTTATAATATAGGGGTTTTATTAACTGTTTTTAAAAAATAAGAAAGGGTTTTTGATAGATTGATTATAACAAAAATTACATCATTTTTCAGCATTCTTGCTAAAGCTATTATCGATTAACGTTTTACTATTTGTTTATATCAATATCCATCTCATTGAGCACCTCTATAGCGGCGCGGAATGCTTCTTGAGTGGCAGGGGCACCGCAGTAGGGTAGACTGTGCATCAATACCTCTCTGATCTCAGCGACACTAGCGCCATTATTAATAGCACCGCGAATGTGTCCTTTGAGCTCAGTAGGGCTTTTTTGCGCAATCAAAAAACTAATAGTAATCAGCGAGCGGTACTTGCGCGGTAATATCGACTCATCCTGCCAAGTGCTACCCCAAGCGTGTTCTATAATCCAATCTTGCAAGGGCTGGGTGAATGGTGTTGCTGCATCAAGAGAGCGTTGTACATGCGCCTCTCCCATAACGTCAGTACGAACCTTTAATCCATTTTCATAGTTTTCATTATGGCTTAGATTATTACTCTCTTTTATCGACTTGTTTTCCATGAGATTATCCTTGAGTTTATAATTAGGCGTGTCAAAAAGTATTCCTGTTAAAAATAGTATAAAAAACGATATAACCATCAGATGTAACGAGATAAATCTTAAATGATAAAGAGTATAGCAGTCGTTCTGTCTTTATTTAAGCGCTCATCGTCAGCTGGTTAGGGTGTTAAGCACTATTATTAAAGGTGCAGTAATCACATTATTTATGACACTATTTTTCTAATAAATGTTCAATATGGCCTTTAATATAAGCTAACTATAGATTGGTCATTAACATTTTGGGCGTTTTGAGCTATATTAGCAGGCATAATATCCCCTTTAGCGTATCGACGCAGGCGGTCATTCCGACTACCCACGTGTTGCGCTAGTAATTCATTGACGAGGATGACTATTGTGTTAGAAGCTTATCGTAAACATGTCGCAGAACGTGCTGAGCTGGGAGTAGTACCCCTTCCCCTTAACGAGCATCAAGTAGCTGATTTGGTTGAACTCCTAAAAAACCCACCAGCGGGCGAAGATGAGTTCTTAATGAACTTGCTTGAAAACCGTATTCCAGCGGGTGTTGACCAAGCGGCTTACGTTAAAGCTGCATTTTTGGCCGCTATCGTGAAAGGCGAGGCGACATCATCACTTATTAATAAGAAAAAAGCGGTTGAGATCTTAGGTACGATGCAGGGTGGCTACAACGTACAGCCATTAGTTGCCGCTTTAGATGACCAAGAGGTTGCACAAGAGGCTGCTGAGGCACTAAAGAAAACCTTGCTAGTATTTGATGCGTTCAATGATGTGACTGAAAAATCTGAAGCGGGCAATACTATCGCTAAAGAAGTCGTCCAGTCTTGGGCAGATGCTGAGTGGTTCACTAATCGCGCGGCAGTACCTGAGAAGTCAACGTATACGACGTTTAAAGTCACAGGCGAGACCAATACTGATGATTTATCTCCTGCGCAAGATGCGTGGAGCCGTCCTGATATTCCATTACATGCCTTAGCTATGCACAAAAACTCTCGTGATGGCATTGTCGCTGATGACGAGGGTGTGGTCGGCTCAATGAAGCAGATTGAAACTCTAAAAGAAAAAGGCTTTCCATTAGCTTATGTCGGTGATGTGGTTGGTACAGGCTCTAGCCGTAAATCTGCGACTAACTCAGTACTATGGCTAATGGGTGAAGATATCCCTAACGTGCCAAACAAACGTGGTGGCGGTCTAGTACTGGGTAATAATATTGCTCCTATCTTCTTTAACACCATGGAAGATTCAGGCGCATTGCCAATTGAAAAAGTGGCGGTTGATAACCTAAACATGGGTGATGTGTTCGATATCTATCCGTATGAAGGCAAAATCACTACCCATGACTCTGACGAAGTATTATCGACCTTTAAGCTAAACTCACCAACGCTACTCGATGAAGTTCGTGCGGGTGGTCGTATTCCATTGATCGTTGGTCGCGGTTTGACTAACCGTGCCCGTGAGTATATGGGCTTAGGTCACTCAGATGTATTTGCCAAGCCAGAAGAGCCAGTAGATACGGGCAAAGGCTATACACTTGCACAAAAAATGGTCGGTAAAGCGTGTGGCCTAGAAGGCGTACGCCCAGGCATGTACTGTGAACCAAAAATGACCACCGTCGGCTCGCAAGATACTACTGGTCCTATGACCCGTGATGAGCTAAAAGATCTAGCATGTTTAGGTTTCCAAGCAGATCTAGTACTACAGTCTTTCTGTCATACTGCCGCTTATCCAAAGCCAGTCGACGTCGAGACTCAGCATACGCTACCTGACTTTATCATGAACCGTGGCGGTGTCAGCTTACGCCCAGGCGACGGTATTATTCACTCATGGTTGAACCGTATGTTACTTCCAGATACCGTAGGTACTGGTGGTGATTCACATACTCGTTTCCCAATGGGTATCTCATTCCCAGCAGGTTCTGGTCTAGTGGCTTTTGCTGCGGCTACGGGTGTTATGCCACTTGATATGCCTGAGTCTGTCCGTGTGCGTTTCGTAGGTGAGCGTCAGCCTGGTATCACGCTACGTGATTTGGTCCATGCTATTCCTTATCAAGCGATCAAAGATGGCTTATTGACTGTCGATAAAAAAGGCAAAATCAACGAGTTCAACGGTCGTATCCTTGAAATTGAAGGTCTAGAAGACTTAACGCTAGAGCAAGCGTTTGAGTTATCAGACGCCTCAGCCGAGCGTAGTGCTGCTGGTTGTACGATTACCTTGTCTGAAGAGTCTCTGACTGAGTATCTAAACTCTAACGTGACTTTGTTGAAATGGATGATCTCTGAAGGCTATGGCGATGCGCGTACTATTAGTCGTCGTGTAGAGCAGATGCAAGAGTGGTTAGCTAATCCAAGCCTAATGCGTGCTGACGAAGATGCTGAATACACTATTGATATGACTATCGATATGAGCACGATCAAAGAGCCGATCCTGTGCTGCCCGAATGATCCAGACGATGCTAAAACCTTAGCAGATGTCGCAGGCGATACGATTGATGAAGTATTCATCGGTTCTTGTATGACTAACATCGGTCACTTCCGCGCTGCAGGTAAACTACTGCAAGACGTGCCAGCAGGTAGCCTCAAGACTCGTCTATGGATTGCGCCACCGACTAAGATGGATGCGCGTCAGTTGATGGAAGAAGGCTATTACAATATTTATGCACAAGCGGGCGCTCGTACTGAGATGCCAGGTTGTTCATTATGCATGGGTAACCAAGCACGTATCGCTCCTAAGTCTACTGCCGTATCTACCTCTACGCGTAACTTCCCGAACCGTTTAGGTCAAGGCGCTAACGTTTATCTAGCGTCTGCTGAAGTTGCAGCAGTTGCAGCAGTATTAGGCAAGTTGCCAACGAACGAAGAGTATCAGCAGTACGCTGGTATGCTGAATAGTATGGGCGATGAAGTGTATAAGTACATGAACTTCGACCGTATGGAAGAATACACTGAAGAGGCTGATAAAATTAGCGTTGCTCAGTTGACCTAAGTTTTAGGTTTGAAAATTTTGAATATTTAAAAATAAACCCCGTGTCGTCATGATGCGGGGTTTTTTCATAAGAATTAGAAAGTATGAATAAACATTTGCAAACTTTTATTGAGTGTTTATAATTGAGGATTTAAATCTAATAGTGGCAATTAATAGTATATTTTGAGCACTACGATCTAATTAGCGTACCATTAGCTTTACCAGCCAATGACAAAATACAGATATATAGGTTAGAATTTTTATAGAGGATATTTGTGTGAGTTGCATAAAATTTGAAAAATATTGTCGGTTAAGAGAGGCGCAAGAAAAAGCGTCTGAGCTTAAGAGTGATGAAATAATTGTAAAGTTTAACGAGACTAAAGAAATTAGCAATGGCTTTCAAAATCCTACTAAATATATTAATGAATATCATTACAATTTTTGGTCTCATAAGAAATTTAATATACCTACACATTTAGTTATTTGTAAATGGGCGTTTATATTTATGTCAATATGTTCAATTATATTCTCGCTATATAGTTTGAATGTATTTAGTAAGGATGCATATCTATGGCGTTATGGGTTAGGAGTCATTATATTTTTCGTGTTCGCATTTATAGCAGCTTATAATATATTGTATATTCAAAGTATTGTTAATGAACAAATAATTAATATGTATAGTAAAAACCTGAAAGACAAAGATTTTGGAATTAAAGTTTCTAGTATGAAGGGTTGTGATAAATTTAATCATATAATTAAGATGAAAAGTAAGTCACATGTTAAAAAGGTTCAGAAAGATTGGATAGCTAACAACTTTAATGAAATTAATAAGATTGAATTCGCAAAATTCGTTTCATTTTGGCAAAAGTTAAAACGCGATAATTCCATTGAAGACAAAAAAAGAATTAGAGATTTTTTTCATAATTCTAGCAATAACTATCATACTTATATTATCGCTTTATTTTCTCTATGTGGGGTTATTATCGTTGCCACAGGTGATGCAACAATATTTTATGAATTATTTACTATGGCAGGTTTAAAATATTATTTGCTACTTTTTTTATTAGGATTTGAAATAAGTTTTATAGTTAGTATTACTAGTTTGATGGCTGATGGAATAATAAATAATTATGATGATTTCATTAACGACATTTTAAAGTCAGACGATAGTCCAAGTGATTTAAGAGTGAAGCGTTTTGTTAACGTACTTCTGAATTATGATCAATAAACCTTATGCACAAGTCATTGCTGGCTTTTAGTATTTTAGTAGCCAAATTTTATTCTGATATTATAAAATTTAACGCTCATTTTATCGCTCATAAAAGTGAGCGATAAAACGAGCGATAAAGTTCTTGGCTACCTACCCACATAAACAGGCTTACGTTTCTCCATAAACGCGCTAATACCTTCCTTAAAGTCATCCGTTTTAGCGAGCATCGTCTGCTGGTCCACTTCCATATCTAGTGCTTCGTTCAGTCCCATATAGGCATGAGTATTAATCATATGCTTCATTGACGCTAGTGCCTTGCCAGGTAGATTGCTTAAACGTGTTGCTAACGCTTGTACCGCTGCGTCTAATTCATCGCCACTAACCACTTGATTCACTAAGTTTAGTTTTGCCATATCTTGCGCTTTTAGCTTATCACCGAGCATGACCATTTCAGTGGTTTTCGCTACGCCAATTAATTGAGTCAATAAATAAATACCACCTGCATCAGGTACTAGACCAATATTCACGAATGCCTGTACGAATTTGGCATTATCAGCGGCGATACGGAAGTCACAAGTGAGTGCAAGATTCATACCAGCACCTGCGACAGCGCCTTCTAGTTTGGCAATAATCGGCTTATGAATAGCGCGTAGCTTTAGGCTGATTTGACCAACTTCGCCGACCATAAAGTTGAGTTTATCAGATAAGGCGTCACCTTCCATACCGTTCTCAAGCATCTCACCAATATGTCCGCCACTGGAGAAACTGCCGCCTGCGCCTTGCAAGACAATCACACGGACTTGGCTATCGTCATCCGCTTTATTGAGTGCATTCATCATGGCGTCTTTTAGAGTAGTGCTAAAGGCATTTAAAGTCTTAGGATCGTTCATAGTGATAGTAGCGATATGATCTTTCATTTGATAATCGACAGTAGGCTGCGGCATACAATGTATCCTTGTTTAAGTGATTATAATAACTGGTGTCATGCTGATGATTGGTGCTAACAACTATAGCAGTTTGGCATTATTATAAAAGTGGATTCTATGAACCTCTAGGGTATCAATATAAATCCTAGAACTCAGATCCTAGAACTTGGTATTCAAAAATTTTGCTATCAAATGGATAGTTTCTAACTTATGCTAAAAGCTTGATGCAAGTATAAGCACTCAACTTATTAATCCATTATTTTATCTACAATGTATAACAACAAGGAAGTCATCATGCCCAATATTCAGCTAAATAACACCACTATATATTACGAAGACAGTGCGCCAAGCGATACTACTAAGCCCGTCATATTATTCGCCCATGGCTTGCTGTGGAGTACCAAAATCTATGATAAGCAAGTCGCGCATTTTGCCAAGGATTATCGCTGTATCGCGTTTGATTTTCGCGGGCAAGGGCAGTCTCAGATTACCAAAGACGGCTATGACATGGACACCTTAGCCGATGATGCCATTGGATTACTTGAGGCGCTAGATATTGATAGCTGTCATTATGTAGGTCTGTCGATGGGTGGTTTTGTCGGGCAACGTGTCGCTATAAAACGACCAGAGTTATTGAATTCGCTTACTCTAATAGATACCTCAGCTGATGCCGAAGACCCTACTAATATCCCAAATTATAAGAAACTAGTGACGGCCATCAAGTGGCTAGGCATGAAACGGGTGAGCAAAAAGGTGATGCCTATTATGTTTGGTAGTACCTTTTTGGCAGATAAAGCCCGTAAGGTCGATAACAAAGAATGGCTGTCTCTGTTAAATAGCAACCGTAAAGAGGGGGTCGTCAAAGCGACTATGGGCGTTATAGAGCGTGATGGTATTTATGATCGGCTCGGTGAAATTACCACGCCAACTTTAGTCATTGTAGGTGATGAAGATGTCGCCACCCCTTATGCCAAGGCTGAACGTATGCATTTTGCGATCAAAGGATCAAAGATGGCAGTGATTAAAGGCTCAGGTCATACCTCAACCGTTGAAGAGCCTGAACAAGTGAATACGGTAATGAGTAAATTCTTGAACAGCTGTGTTTAATTATTTATGCTAATAAGTTGAATCTAAGCAAGTAAAAAGCCGCTCTCAAATATTTGAGAGCGGCTTTTTATCTGAAATCTATGAGCTCAAAGCAGTGGTTTATAGTCACTGTTACCATCATTGATCGTGCCGAATACTTGAGCTCGATTGATGACTTCATCCGCCCATGCACGATGAGTGGCAGGCTCTAGCATAGTATTATTATACTTAAATACGGCTTTGGCCTCGCTATGTAGTATTGCTTGCGCTTCATCAAGCATGCTAGTCGGCACACAGTAAGCTTGCTGAACTAAAGCGATTTGACTCGGATGAATGACGGTTTTGCCAACGAGTCCTAAGCTGACATCACGGTTTAACTCCTGCATAAAGAGCATTGGCTGATCCAAATACTCAAACACAGGTGCACTCAAATAAAAGCCATGGGGCACAAAGCAGCCAAGTAACTGATAAGCCAGCGTACCGATAGGGGTGTCATAAATGATATTGTTTTTAGGGCGACGTAGACGCAATGCGGCAAATAAGTCATTGCCACCGATGCGTAGCGCAAAAACAGGCTGACTAAAGGCTTCTTTAAAACCAATAGCCAGCTCTTGATTATGATGCGGGTTGAACAACGCGGCAGTCTCAAGCGTTGGCATCAACAACTGCTCAGCACTCAAGTTCTGACAAGCCATACGCCAATTTGACAAGCTATACATATCAACTTTGGGCAGTACAAAACCATCAAGTAGCTCGATATGCCTAAAATCAGCCAGCTTTTGTAGCATCATAGGGTTTCGCGCGCGCACAAATACTAGAAGTCGCGTCGGCTGATTGTTTTGCTGCTGTAGATGAGTGGCATCTTGTCTTGAGGGTTCATTAATACTATGCACATGCAATGCCCAGTTATCGAGCAAGATTTGCAGGCGAGTAAGCGCCAGCTCAACATCACTATGAATCACCGAATCCTCTAAGCAGATGATAATGCTATTGATCGTTGGCAGCTTATCGCGCTTGATGACCTGCCAGATATCTTGGCGAGTAGCAGGCATATATAGGCTGGCACCCAATTGATAAGGATGATGGGCGTGTGGCTTAATCATCGCATGACGCTCAGTGATAAGCGTAGCGTAAGACTGAGTAGAGTTATAAAGGTTGGATTCGTTGTCTGTCATATCATCCATAATCAGTGTGATAAATAGTAAGGTAAAGTTAGCATAAAAGCCGCGTTTTAAATATGAGTCGTACGTTGTTTGATAATAGTAATGGCTTGATAAGGCAGTATTTTATCACCTAATACCGTAATTTCAATATTACGCTGGGCACATAAATGACGTAACAGTCTGGTGTCAGGATGATCGGCAGAGGCTAACAATACTTGCTCAGGATCACGGCGTAATATCGCTCTTGTTGCCTCTGCAATAGTTGGCTTGATACGATTGCGATTGGTTATCTTATATTGATCAGCCAGCGCATCGATTAAATCAGCCGTTTGATAACGTGGATGCTCAAATCTCGCTAGTAATCGAGTGGTCATAGCCAATGACTGCCTTAGCGTATCGATAGTATCAATAAATGCTAAGCTATTATCACTCTCTACTAAGTTGTCATAAAACACGCTGCGATGTAGACCTGATTCAGGATCAGTATAAAGACTGCGCGAGATTAATCCTGATACGGTGCTATTTAATAATCCTGATGGTATCAGCCAATCATCTGTACTGGCAGCAAGCCAAGCCACGCCAGCAGGATCAGCAAGGGTCAATAGGGGAATGATGTCCGCGCCCTGATGAAAAAAGTTATTATAATTGGCATGAGTAGAGTCGTTGAACGGCTCAAGGCTACGCGCTAACTCCTGATAAATAGCTCCTTTGCCTGTCCAACCATCAACGAATACGATTGGACTATCTGGATACTTGTCTAAAATAAGCTGTAACGCGATACTATCGAGGCCGCGGTCACGAATAATGCTAATGCCATAATGCTGACTTGGCAGATGATAAGTGCGGTTAGCATCTTTTAGGGCGCGTTGTAATAATACTCCAACGGGCAATCCTGCACGGACTAAACTGACTAATATTAGAGGATGCTCGCTATTAACTTTATCATTAAAAATGTGATGTAGCGTAAAAGCTAAATTTGCAATGTCAGTGGCAGTACGTGGCGCTCCTTGATCCAATGCCTGACTATACAACTGCTCGTGCATGGCGCTTGGCGCTTGCTCCAAGGTCAACATATCTGAATAATGGCGCTGACCGCTTTGAATCAAGGCTTCTTTTTCACTCACAGGAACATCAGCGACTGTCGTTTTATCGACTATGTCTAGCAGTACAGTGACATCGGATGGCAGATAGCTGCCTGAACCAAAGCTTTCGATAGGCGGCAAATTAGGATGTGTCATAGAAGGCTCTGTGATCAGTAGGGCTAAAGATAGAGATGCTAAAATTATTGCTAGATGTTAAAAACGATCTAAGGCTGAATGCAGTTGCCCATGATTAGGCATGCCGTACCAGTCTAAGAGTTGCAAAAACGGCAGATCCGCTAAGCTATCGCCAAAGCCAAAGCTGGGTCGCGTACTGTCTAGATGATGTTCTAATAAGAACTGCACGGCATGGCGCTTATGAATGGCATGTGGCAGAATTGCTAAATTATTAGCGTTTACATGCACATAAAAGTCCTGATCAAAATCGCGTACCAATGAAGGCAGTTTATTAGCAAGCTCAATCAGTGCTTGATGATCTTTTTGCGCGTGCTTAATCGCTAGATAAATGATTAACTCCTTATCCATATCACCATCATTAAAGCTATCTACGTGCGGTGTAAATACTAGCTGACTAGTATCGTTTTTACTATGACTAGCAAACAGTTCGCTAAGCTGATTGAGTTTGTCCTGTAATGGCTCAAGCTCATTATAAATATGCTGTTGCCAAGCGTCCAGTCGCGCGCCATTTGGCATTAGAACAATCGCGCCATGGGTCAATACTTGCCAGCTGTTAAAGGGTAGTTTTACGCGTTTAATTTCGCTAGTATCACGAGCGGTTACCACTATCAATTCAGTGCTGACGAGTAACCAATTAAAAAAGTTAGCTTGGCGAGTAGTCATAAAGCTAAGCGGTTCATCTTTTTTATTAACCGTCGCGCAAACTAAACTCTCAGAATCGTTAGCTACTAAATCCCAAGCGTCAATCTTACGCTGGGTCTGAAACAGCGTATCATCCAAATCCATTAGCGCGTAAGGTTTGATAATGTTTGGGTTTGGCTGGAAGAATGGGATAGTCATATATCAGCACTCACCACCAACACATTATCCAAATCCTGCCACATCGCATCGACACTATCTGCTGACGTTTCCACACATAATACAATCAAGTCCCAATCCTTTGAGTCTACGTTATAGACAAAGTTGGTCATACCTAGCCCGTAATTATCGGTAAAGCTCATCATAGTCGTAATCGCACCACCAAGCGCAATCGGGGAGCGAGTAAGCGCACTAAATTTGATATCATGTTTTGCATGATTGGCGTTTGTATTCTGCTCTAACCATTCTGCTAATAAAAATGGCAGCCAAACAAACTCATTACTGCCTAATACTAAAATTCTCTTTGGTAGCTGATCTTCTTCAAAAAGTGTTTGCTCAAAAGCGACCTGATTATTAAAACGAGCAAAAGCTTTTTTAAACCGCTTTAAATAACTCTCAAAGCCATCAGTGCTATCTAAAGTCGGAAAGCGACCCCAACCGCCAGTCGCTAGAATAGGCTGCGAGCCAGCTGCTGTAGTATCAACCGATGGCATAGTAATGGGTTCAGGATTGGGAGCATCAGTCCATTGCCAAGCACCAGATAATAGATGATGACGATAAAAGTTAATATTCGGCAAACGTGAAGCGATCTTATCAGAAACAGTATCATCCATACCAGTTTGAGCTAATGACCAATCGACTAAAGTGGTCAGATGCACTTGCTCTAATTGCGTCAGTCCTGCATCGCGTAAGGCAGTGACTACGTTGATACAAGTATTGCCTGTTGAGGCCTCATCATCGACCATGATGACCGTTTTACTAGCGAGCAATTGCGCTTGGGTCACTTTATCAGAGCTTTGATAAATCAAATGCTGGCTGGCATGGCTGTGGTCTTCGCTAAAGGTGGTAAGCAGTGTTTCAGTATTATTCCCATCGCTAGTTTCATCGTGCTGGGCGTGACGGGTAGAGTTTAGTAATAGTGCATTGGGATAGCGCGTTTGCAGGGCTTGGCGCACACCAGCGGATAGTCCTACAGCAGTCTCTGCCATACCAATCACTAAAATTGGCTCAGATAAATTATCAGGTACTAAACTGGCTAGATCGGTAAAAGCACGACGCATAGTACTAGGAGCCACTGGAATATGGCGGCCTAATACTTTTGAGACGAATAAAAATGCGCGTTTAGGATTAATGCGTTGAGCGAAACCGAGTAGGTCCTCTAACTCATAAGCACTATCATTACCAGCCACATTATTGGTTTGATAGGTTAAATCAAGCGTACCCCGTGGTAGGGTAATGGTTGTAATTTTTTGCTTATCTGACATCTTATTCCTCAGTGAAACTTTGACTGTTTTATAGTTTTAAAACTTGCTTAACCTTCACAGCCGACGAGCCATAGCGCACTGCGACTTTGTTTACTGAGCTGCGGCGTTGACAATAATGCACTCATTTTTGATAAAGTTGTTTTATTAGTAGATGCATTATCCAAACTGATACCAGCGCTGGCTAATAGCGCTGATAATAACTGAAATTTTACCGCATAGTTTAAGTTTTGCGCGTGCTCATGGACAAAACTGGAGGTCACCATACCGACTACTTCGCCCGTTGGCAATAGTAGTGGACTGCCACTAGAGCCAGGCTGAATCGGCGCGGTAAACTGCATATAACGGATATCATCGCCAGAGCCAGTCAAGCCTGAGATACAGCCTTGAGTCACTTGCAGTTGACTGCTAAGTCCAGACAGCGGAAAGCCTAATGTCGTGATCGTCTCGCCCAAGATATCACTACAGCGCTGTGCCAATGGAAGGTAGTGGGGAAGTGGCTCATTGACTCGAATGATCGCTGAGTCGCTGCCGATATCACTAAGTACCACTTGCGCCTCGCGATCGGGCTGACCCTGCTGACGAATACCGACTAGATTGGCTGATTCGATCACATGATAGCAAGTTAATAAATGATATTCATCAATGGCAAATGCCGTACCCGTCCACGTTTCGCCCGTTTGAACTTGTCTTGGCGGACGCGCATCATTATTACTGACAGGCTGGTTTTGCTGGCGCTGAGCATCTTGGATGAGCTCATGAACATTAGGCGGCCTGATATCGAGACTGACTTGTACCCGCTGCTCTAAACTATTTAGCCCTTGAGTAGAGGCCTCACCTAAGGCACGGCATTTATACTGACCGTTGCGTTGGTAGATCTCCAGTACGATAGCGGCTTTTACATGGCGCTCGGTGGTAGCAAAGTCGTACGTGATAGCGCCATCATTTAAGCGCAAATTGACTTTGTTTAGCTCAACGGCTGGCAAGTTAAGTGTTGGCTCATGATAAGCATAAGCGATAAGCTGTAAAAAGCTGACGTTTTGGTTGTTAAATAAGTCTTGTAAGTTGAGTTGCCACGCGCTTGGCGCATCTGCATTATCTAACTTCGCCCAGTCTTTTGGCTCATGCAAATAAGCAGGACTACAAGCCGCTTTGCGACTGGCATCTAAAGGTAACCATAACAGTCCTAGCTGCTGACCAAACTTAAGATTATCGGGCGTAGTAAAAGCAACTGAGCACTGCGCTTGCTCAATAACGGTATTAGCGCCTAATACTAAAGTATTCTGTACTGTCATTGCGCGCCTCGAATCAAAATATACTGCATAATTATACTATTATCGATATCTTATGGAGCGGTTATCGATATTTTGTAGAGTCTTTGTCGTTATTATAGACCGATAACATTGGCTTATTCTAATGCTTTTCTTTATGGGCTTGGCATAAGACTTCTGAACACTATTTTATTCATTGCCATTCATACTAAGCTGTTAGATAATCAAAAATCAATGAGTACAAATATTAAGTTTCGTTTAAGCTCCTATCGCCAATCTCAAGCTAATTTTATTAAATTAGCATTTTTTGAGTAGATCATATGACAGCTCAATTTGAAGCGGATACCGTCTCCGTCCGAACGCAATATTTCCGCGTCATCTTAATGGGGATTAGCGCGTTCGTTATTAATACCACAGAGTTTGTTCCTGTAGCATTACTCAGTGATATTGCCAAAGATTTTTCTATTACTACCGCCGAAACAGGATGGATGTTGACTCTGTATGCGTGGGTAGTCGCGGCGATGTCATTGCCCTTGATGTTATTGACTAGCAGACTTGAGCGTAAGCGCTTACTACTGGCGCTGTTTATAGTATTTATCGCCAGCCACGCGTTATCGGTGTTTGCTTGGAGCTTTCAGGTCTTGCTTATTAGTCGGGTAGGTATCGCTTTTTCTCATGCGATATTCTGGGCAATCACCGCCGCTATAACCTTGCGCGTAGCACCTGAAGGTAAAAGGGCTTTAGCACTGAGCATATTAGCGACAGGTACGTCACTAGCGCTAGTATTAGGTGTGCCTATTGGGCGGATATTAGGTCAATGGTTTGGTTGGCGTACCACCTTTGCAGGTATCGGTATTATTGCTTTTATCGTGTTTGTTTTACAGGCAAAGCTACTGCCAAACTTGCCTAGTATGTTTGATGGGTCGTTTAAAAAGCTCCCAGAACTATTGAAAAACCCCTTTTTGGTGTGTTTGTATATATTCTGCTTCGTCGTGTTTACCGCTGATTATGCCGCTTACTCTTATATCGAACCCTTTATGAATCGGGTCGGATCGCTTAGCGAAAACTCAGTCACTTTTATACTGTTATTATTCGGCTGTGCAGGGCTTATCGGCAGCTATATCTTTAGTCGTTGGAGCGATAAATCCACTGTAATGATGATGTTAGTCTCTACAGTACTGATATTGGTATCTATGCTGCTCATGCTATGGACGGTCACGTCAATTTGGTGGTTTAGTATCATTACCGTGATTTGGGGCACTGCTATGCTACTACTGATGCTCACCATTCAGTCCAAGGTCATTGAGATTGATATCAATGCGCAAGATATGGTGATGGCGATGTTCTCTGCTGTTATCAATTTAGGCATAGGTGCAGGAGCATTACTCGGTGGCTACGCGGTCACTTATATTGCACTATCAAGCGTCGGTTTCGTTGGTGCAGCTATTGCCTTTGTCGCGCTGTTGTTGATGATTTATATGATAAAACGCTTTGATGAGTTGAGTTGAAAGTTAAGATATGGAAAAAGCTTTAATGAGGGCAGACAGATCGATAATATAGCTTTGCTTGAGTTGTAGGTCAGAAAGCTATACTTTAAGTAGAAATTAAAAACTTAAGATTTGTATGCAGTTTTTAGAGCTCTAATAGATAACCTTTACGATGGGGTAAATTAATAACGATAGCTTCAACGATATCAATAGAAGCTATGCTTTACGTTTAAGCATGTTTTTTACGTAGCTAAGCTCTATATCGCTAGGCAGTATAATTCTTTCTGGTTGAAAAGAATTAGGCATTTTATTGATATTAAAATAATTTATTTCATTTATTTTTTGTTCTGTGGTTAGATCTACAAATTTATTTATATAATCTATATTGTTGCTAAAGATTAAAGATTTTCTTGGACTGATATTTACATTTGTTAAATAATTACCATTATAGTTACCCATTTTTCTAACAGGCACTGTTGACGTAACAAACCTATCTCGCTCTATATTTATTTCTAAACAATGTAAGTTTTTTTTCATTAATATGGATTGAAAGCTTGGAAACAACTCATTATCATCTATTAAACTGCTAATTTTTATATACATATTGTATAAACTAGTCTTAAAAACGTTATTTTCTTCTGGCAAAGGTTTTTTAACTTTAAGGTTGAGTTCGTGGATAGCTATGCATAGGAATACATAATGTTCATTATTTATCAAATCCTCAAAACCATCTTCTATTTTTGTCAACTCTACTTTGTTTTTAATTTCTTCATAGCCACTTGATATTGATTTTAAAGATTGTGGATTTCTAGCATCAAGAAGAACTAGAAACTTGAAAAAGTTACTTTTGGTACGAGAAGATAAATCTTTCCAACTTTTATTTCTAACTTTTATTACATCATTGTCTAAAAGATTGTCTATAAAAGGAGAAAGAAATTGAGACTCTATCTCATCACCATCAAACATATATAAATTGTTTTCAAGAGCAGTTTTCCTAGTTGTGCTTTTAAAAGTCTTATCTTCTTTTATAATGTAACAACTAAGCATTCCATTGGTAAGCCAAGGTTTTAAAAAAAACTGTGGTACATAATGATGTTTTTTGGGTGGGTTCATGAATTTATTTACCTTAGCTAAAAATGATAGAACATCAACTTAATTATTAATAATATAAATCATATTAACGGTATTCGTAAAATAAAACGTTTATCTTCATATTTTATGGCTATATAAATAAACCTCTGTATTCTGTGAAAGCACTCTATAAAGCATTTCCCTTGCAATGAGCTAGGATTAGTAAGTGTCTGGGAGATCATTACCCGAAGCGCAAGACGAAAAGCTGTACTTAGAGTAAATTAACATGCAGTTTTTAGACGGTTCTCACAAGTCACCTGTGCGGTGAATAAGCATACCCAAATTGCGTTATTTACACTGGACGATTTCTAGATCACCTGTTCATAACCAGTTAATTTTATTAATTATTTTTGATCGATTAAAAAATTGTTTTGGGTATAACTTAGGTATTAGAGGTTAACACAGTTTAAATTTCACTCAACTATTTCTCCCTCTATCTTTACACTAGTCATCACTGAGCGTACCTGACAGGGTGTAATTTGCTCAATAATGTCTTCTAGTCTGGGCTTAGCCGTTAAGCCTAACCAATAGCCAAACGCTATTTGCGTTAAGTCAACTCCGCTATGAGTGGTATAACTGATTCCACCAGCAGGCCGACTGTTTATCTCCAGCACACAGTGCTGACCGTCATCATTTTGTTTAGTCTGCACACTGACGATTCCATCACAGCCAAAGGCTTTTATTAAGGGAATGACTACCGCCATGACCGACTCATCATAGCCGATATGCTGAATTTTTCCAGTCTTATAGCGAGTGACAGCGGCAAGTACCTCGCCATATTCACAGACCACATCTATAGAATACTCACGTCCTGATAAATAAGGCATCAGTAGCATCGGAATCGGGCGCTCTTTGATGATCTGACTATTATCGTAAGCTTCAATAAACTGCGCCGTGTTGATCTTTTTCTCTTCTGTAAAATACAGGTGCTCAAAGCTATCGTAGTGCTCACTAGTCTCTTTACCTGTATCAAGTCGCCAAAACCCTTGCGCAAAGATCCCCGTGACAGGCTTGACACATAGCGGCTGATGATCGTGCTTGGTCAATAAAGATTTGAGCTCATCAGTAGTATCAAAACGCCAAGCCTGCGCCACTGGAATACCATGTAGGTGACAATGCTGCATAAAAGCAAATTTGTCTTCAATTGAAGCCAGTGCCTCTACGCTAGTTGCACCAGTTAATAGCCGAATACCGGCCGCAGTGAACTGCTCTCTATGTACTTCATAGTCGATACCATTACGACCAGTCAATAATACTTTGACATTATCTTTTTGAGCATTTTCTAGTACAAACTGCCAGCGTGGTCCGATAGGCTCAGCTATCACGTCTTCACTACCATCATTGCTAACATAAGGCTCTAAATAGACCTCGTCAGCATATTCAAAAATCTCAGCACGATTATGTCGATGTGAAGTGATAATAAAAAAAGGCGTAGCAGCATCAGCTTTTAGTGTTTGTAAGCTGGCAAGCATATCGCGCTGGCTGGACTGACCTTCGGCGAGCCATGCAGCAACTGGTTTTTTTTGTATATCGCTATTGCTAATAGTATCCATAATATTCTCAAAACACCCTAAATATAAGTCATCGTCATTATATACAACTGTGGCAAAATATAAATGTTTATAGACTGTTAAGATTAAAAGCTCGTTTTTGGATGTAGATTTGGTAGGCAGTTATAAAGCTTAGAAGTCGCTATAAAAGTAGCTCTTTATCCATGCTACTATATGACAATAGTGAAACAGGCATCAATAGACCCGCATTAATTATTATAAATTTAAGGACAAATACTATGAGTCAAACCCTAATCGCTGGCGCCAATGCGCCACTGCCAACCGATAATATCAGCATTCGTATATTAAGCCAAAACGCTATCGACTGCGCAGCCTATCGCTTAACCACTGATGGCAAAGTGCGCGGCGATGGCGATATGATTTTTTATGGTCAAAAGAGTAGTGACGATAATAGTGTTAGCTTTCGTGGTCATGACAGCGATGGATTTTTTGATATTAATTTATCGAGCCAGCCTGCTGCTATCGATAAAATTGCCTTAGCGTTTTCAAGTGATCAAACCTTGTCGCAGCTTGGCGATGTCGATATTCAAGTATTGCAGGGCAGTCAAGTGCTATTGACCTGTCAGCTGAGTAGCAGTGGACGCGATGAAAAAGCTATTATCTTAGCCGAATGTTATCGTCGTCAGGGCAGTTGGAAGTTCCGTTTTATCGCCCAAGGTTTTGCAGGCGGGCTTAAGCCTTTGTCTGAGCACTTTGGTGTTGAGATTGCCGATGAAGCACCCACGCCACCAGTTAACAATCATTCGATTAATACGCAAAAGCCCCAGCTGATTAATACTACAAGAGCAGGCAGTGCAAATCAGACAAGTACACCGCCACCGATTCCTACTACTAATTCTTCGACAACTGCTACACCCTCAAATATTAATCTTAGCAAAATAACTTTAACCAAAAACCAAACCAGTATCAACCTGACCAAACGTGATGATTTTGGCAAGATATCGGTTAACTTAAACTGGAATCAGCGTCCTAATGTAGACAAAGCTGCACCGAAAAAAGGCTTGCTAGGCGATTTATTTAAGTTACATGGTGCTAGCGGTATTGATCTTGATGTGGGCGCAATGATACACCTGAAAAATGGCGAAAAAACCTTGATTCAAGCCTTGGGAAATCGCTTTGGTAGCCTGCAGACTGCGCCTTTTGTTTGCTTGCGAGCTGATGATAGAACAGGTCAAGTCAGTGGCGGTGAGTGGCTCGATATCAATGGTCAGCAGTGGGCACAGATTGAAGAAGTATTTATCTTTGCCTTTATCTACGAGGGCGCACCGAACTGGGCGCAGACTGATGGGGTAGTGACGGTGCATGTCCCAGAGCAGCCACCTATTGAGACGCGCTTGACCGAAGGCGCTGGTAACTTACCGATGTGTGCGATTGCACGTTTAGTCAATCAACAAGGCAGTATCAACGTTGAGCGCATCAACCAATATTTTAAAGGCCATCAAGAAATGGATAAAGCCTTTAACTGGGGTTTTAGCTGGAAGCGTGGCCGTAAGTAGATTGTTTTATATAAAATTATTGCAGGACGGGATAGCCTTTGTAGAGTGTGCCATGCGCACCAATAGCTATATTGTGATAAGTAATCGGTGCGCGGGGCGCACCCTACACCCACTTTAGTTTTTTATGAAAGAGATAGGTATTTTAAAACTAGGGTTTATGTTTTCAAAAGAAAAAGCCCAGCTATTTAAATAGCTGGGCTTTTTTGTCTTATAGAGTTATGGTATCGGCTTAATTAAGCATGCGGAGCAATAGCAGGCATCAAGTCATGAAAAGTGCGACCAGAGGCCGTCTCGCCAATAGCGTGCATTTTCCACTCATCATTATGGCGATAGACTTTTGCCATAATCATCGCGGTATGTGTGCCTTGCGAGGATAGGTTATAACGTGCCACCTCGCTGTTATTATTGGCATTAACAATACGGCAAAAGGCGTTTTCGACAGTCTCAAAAGTTTGACCCGTAAAGCTATTCACTGTAAAGACTAGCGAGACCACATTAGCTGGGACTTTTGAGAGATCAACATTGATCACTTCGTCATCACCATCGCCATCACCAGTACGATTGTCACCCGTATGGACGATGCTGCCATCTTTTGATTTTAATTGACTAAACCAAATAGCATCAACGGCTTGCTTGTTGCTATCGAACATGATGCATGAGGCATCTAAATCGATAGAATCACCACCACCACCACCGCCGCCAAATAGCTTACCTAAAAAACCGCCACCTTTTTGCGCTTGTGGGTTTTGAGCGACATCCCAGCCTAGACCTAGCTTGACCTGAGTGAGCGTACCGCCTGCTTCTTTGCTCAGGGATATTTTCTGTCCCTTTTGTAGACTAACTGCCATGTTGCATTCCTTTTATGAGTTATAAATGATGAAAGCTTAAAAATATTTTTTGATAGGTTTAGAGTTTCAAAGAGTACTTATAGTCGATGCTTATAACTAATACTTATAGCCAATAATTATAAAATGTTATCTAAAAAGCCACCGCTGCCACCGCGACCGCCTGAGCTGGTGCCGAGGATACTTTGTAGCCAGCCTTGATAGCTATCACGATTACGTGAGCAAATGATAACTTTACCGTTACCCGAGAAATTTAGTACCATACCTTCACCGCTGGTGACGGAATTTATGATATTACCCATAAAGCCTTTTTTCTTGCTAGTTGATACCGATAACTTATACTCAAGGTTAGAGTCCCAGCAGACCACATGACCGTTATCGATAACCACATCTTTACCTGGCGTAACTTCAATCTCAAATAGCGAGCCAAATCCTGACACCACTACTTGACCATTGCCCTGAGTTTGCATAACCATAAAGCCGCCCGTATCACCAAATACCGCACCACCAAGATTACGTTGAATCTTGGCCTTGATATCGACACCTGTTTGCGCGGCAACAAAGGCGCCGTCGCTTAGAGTATATTGCTGAGCGCCAACGTCCAGTATCTGCATATCACCATCGAGAGTAGGGGCCAGCAAGCAATCGCCTTCGCCACCCGTCGCCTCAATCTGCTGCTGAAATAACGATTCATCATTGGCAAAACGGCGCATGAGCGACTGCATAAGTCCGCCTTGCAATTTACCTTTGAGCTCAAGGTTTGACTCCATCATCACCATCGCATTGGCTTCGCAATATATCGAATCGCCCTTTTGCAAATTACAATGCAAAAAAGGTTCAATTGTACCGATTAAGCTAAAAGTCGCTGCCATAGTGAATAGATCCTCATGATACTATCGTTTAATAATTGAGATGCTCTTATAAAGTGAGATACTTTTATAAATTAAGTGGTCATTAATTTTAAAGCTATCAGGTGCGCCAATAACTCACACGTGATAGCTTTATAGGTATTAATCAACAAACCCTAGTCTAGTAAGACTTATACATTGACACCGTATGATGCTGCTAATGGGCCTAATCCACCACTAAAGCCTTGACCAACGGCACGGAATTTCCAATCACCACTATGACGATATAGCTCACCAAAGATCATAGCCGTCTCTGTACTACCATCTTCTGATAGGTCATAACGGGCAATCTCAGAACCACCATTGTCATTAACGATACGAATGTATGCTTCACCTACTTGACCGAAGTTTTGATTACGACCTTGACCTTCATAAATAATGGCACAAAGCGCGACTTTATTCACATCAGCTGGAATGCTTGCTAGATTGACTTTGATAGCTTCATCATCGCCGTCACCTTCGCCAGTACGGTTATCACCTGTGTGCTCAACAGCACCATTATCTGACTTTAAGTTATTAAAGAAAATAAAGTCTTGATCGTTACGTACTTTGCCGCCTTCATTAACCAAAAAGCCAATCGCATCTAAATCAAACTCTTGACCGTCGGTCGCACGTGGATCCCAGCCAAGACCAACAGTAATGTTAGTCAGACCTGGTGCTTCTTTTGATAAGTTTACGTTGCCGCCTTTCGATAAGCTAATAGCCATAAAACTGTCCTTTGATTTATTAGATAAGTTTATTGTTCGATTAAGTCAATTGGGATTTTAAAAACTCAAGCATTTGAGCTGTTAAATATATAAAATATTTGCTCAAGTTATTCAGTTGTAACACTGACCATAACCTAAGCCCTATATATCTTCAAGCTTTACTATACTAAGCGTATGCAGACTAAGCAAGTCGTATTTTGTGTGTCTATATTACACTGGCTATTACACTTGGATCTTAGTTGTAACGTAAATGATTTGAACGCTTTCGTCAGAATCATGTTGGCCATTATCGACATTTTGCTTTATAATATGCGCGCTCAGGTTCCCTCAACCCTGATTTAAAAAAAGGACTCTTCTATGAGCATCAGTACTATCTTAACTACTCCAATTCAATCCATTCGCTATAGCCGTGCTTTATTCTGGCTAGTAGGCCTGCACATTTTTGTCATTGCTATTAGTAATTATCTAGTACAGATACCCGTGAGCTTATTTGGCTTTATTACTACGTGGGGCTCTGTTACCTTTCCCTTTATCTTCTTAATTACTGACTTGACCGTGCGTATGTTTGGTCAGCAATTAGCAAGACGAATTATTCTCTTTGCTATGTTGCCTGCTTTGATAATCTCTTATTATTTCTCAGTAGTGTTTGCTAATGGGGTATTCGTCGGTCATGAGCAGCTACTAGATTTTAATTTATTTGTCTTTCGTATTGTCTTAGCTAGCTTTAGTGCTTATGTCATTGGGCAGCTGTTAGACATTCGAGTCTTTAATAAGTTGCGCCAGTTTAAAACTTGGTGGATTGCGCCTCTAGCATCGACGCTTATTGGTAACTTAATCGATAGTCTTTGTTTTTTTGCCATCGCCTTTTACAAAAGTCCAGACCCTTTTATGGCGGCCAATTGGATTGAAATTGGCAGTATAGATTATTTATTTAAGATGATAATGGGCATACTTATCTTTTTACCCTTGTACGGTGTGATATTAGCGAAGTTGCAAAAGATGCTGGCAGGGAAGTAGAGCTTGGTTGAATGAAGCTACGATATTCAGGTTAATCTCAGCATAATATGCAGGAATTAGCTAAATTAATTACCGCATAAAAACAGGCCATAACAACTAATTGCTATGGCCTGCTTATCTAACTATTTCAAACTAACGAACTAGTCTAACTGCCGAGTTTTTAGCTCAGGATTGTTCGCCTCGTTTAGTGCTTCCATCTTACGATGTTTAAGCGAAGCTAACAGCGCCCAACCAATAAAGGCGATACCGATAAGACCTGTGATCAGCTCCGGTACATGGAACTTAACCGATAGCAGCATAATAACCGCTAATGCGCCGATAGCATAGTGCGCACCGTGCTCAAGATAGATAAACTCATCGAGCGTGCCTTTGTCGACCAAAAAGATCGTCATCGAACGCACGAACATCGCACCGATAGCGAGACCTAGCATAATGACAATAACATCGTTAGTGATAGCAAAAGCACCAATAACCCCATCAAAACTGAACGACGCATCGAGTACTTCTAAGTATAAAAAGCCAATAATACCACCGCGCATGATAGCACTGGTTGTTTGCCCAGTAGTATTACCATGTTCGTCCAGCTCTTCTTCCAAATCACCCTCTAGCAGTCCTGATATCACTTGCACGCCAAGATAGACCAAAATACCCCAAATACCTGCGATCAACACCGCACCAGCTTGGGTCTCATTGGCAAATGAGACAGCAACCATCAGCACGATAAGCGCGACAAATACACTCATCGCATCGACTTGACCGAATTTAGCCAAGCGGCTCTCAAGCCAATCAAACCAATGGACTTCTTTATCATCAAAGACAAAGTTCAAGAATACAAGCAGTAAGAAAATACCGCCAAACGCCGAGATTTCAGCATGATGCTCAAGCAATCTTGCTGAGTATTCTGCTGGATTGTTTAGCGCAAGGGTGATGACTTCCATCATACCCAGATCAGCGGTGACCGCGACGATGACAATAGGGAACACCAGACGCATACCGAATACGGCGATTAAAATACCGATGGTTAAGAATATCATCTTCCAAAAGGCATCCCAGCGCTTCAATACCGAAGCGTTGACTACCGCGTTATCGAACGATAATGATATCTCCATTACTGCCAAAATAGCAGTAATCGATAGCGTAGATAACATCCCGCTTATGCCACTGTGAGAGTATCCCCACCATGCGGCTACTGCTAAAGCGATAGCAGTGAAGATAAAATCTAAATAAAAATGTCTCATGACATATCCTGTCTAATAGCACAAAGTAAGCTGGCTTTGAAAAAGTATTGAATAATAAAAATTTGCTTTGTATACCATTTATAAAAACAATAAGAAGATAAAGCATTGTAGGAAAATTTACTACTAATAACTTCATGTCCAATAAATAAGCGCTTGATTATCAACCCTCCTATTATAGAGATTAACGCTCAAAATTAAAGGGCTTAAACCTATATGATAAGCTTAAACCCTTTATGAAATTCACTAAAAAATATTAGATATCAACGCCGTACTGTTGACACATCGCTTGCAAGCCACCTGAATAGCCTTGACCTACTGCGCGGAATTTCCACTCATTATTATGGCGATAGACTTCACCAAAGACCATAGCAGTTTCGACAGAATAGTCTTCTGCTAAGTCGAAGCGTACCACTTCAGTACCTGTCTCTTCGTTCACTACACGAATAAAAGCATTGGCAACTTGTCCAAAGTTTTGACTACGCGCAGCAGCATCATGAATAGTCACTGTAACGACGATTTTGTCGACATCGGCTGGTACTTGAGTCAAATTAACTTTTACGAGCTCGTCATCGCCATCACCTTCGCCAGTACGGTTGTCACCTGTATGCTCGACTGCGCCATTGTCTGATTTTAATTGATTATAGAAGATAAAATCATGGTCGCCGCGCACTTTGCCCGCAGTGCTTAATAAAAATACACTAGCATCAAGATCAAACTCAGCGCCAGAGGTGGCACGCTCATCCCAACCTAACCCTATCAATAGCTTAGTTAGATTTGGGTCGGTTTTGGTTAGCGATAAATTACCGCCTTTATTTAATGATAAAGCCATAGGACTATCCTTTTTATTAGAATTAAATTATTTTAGAATTAACTAACATAATATTATGTAATAGCGCTCTATCATAACAACAATAAATGACCCAATCAAAGCCGATAAGGTCATTATTGTACCCGTTTATGTTGTTTTAATATAAATGACCCTTCTAATAATAAAGTCAGATCATCTTATAATCGTTTTAGCAATAACTTGCTTTAGCGATGACGAATCTCAAAGCTCTGATGGATCGGTTTTTTGATATTAAAGTCAAAGCCTATGGTTTGGTGCGTAACATCAGTGATATCGTAGCGCTCAGTTAACTGCTCATCCAATTCAAAGCGAGTAAAGTTGTTAGAGAAATACAATACGCCGTCAGCCGTCAAGCGATTCATAGCGCGGTTGATTAGAGCAGCATGGTCACGCTGCACGTCAAAGGTGCCTTGAAACTTTTTGGAGTTTGAAAAGGTCGGTGGATCGATAAAGATAATATCGAATTGTTCAGTATTATCTTTAATCCATTCAAATATATCAGCGGCTACAAATTGATAGTTATTGCGACTGACATCAAGACCGTTCAGTACAAAGTTCTGCTTACCCCAATCTAGATAATTCTGTGACAAGTCAACACTAGTGACTTTTCTCGCACCCGCCAAGGCAGCATGAACGCTGGCCGTACAAGTATAAGCAAATAGATTTAGCACGGACTTATTACGACTATTGGCTTTGATACGTGCGCGCATATTACGGTGATCGATAAACAACCCCGTATCTAAGTAGTCAGTAAAATTGACATAAAAGTAAGCGTCATCCTCACGAGCGATATAAAATTTGCCTTTTTTCTCAGTATTGCCTTGCTTGCTGTATTGATCATTACCTGACTGACGGGCGCGAGTCTTGATAAACACTTGCTCGCGGTTAATATCCAATACTTCACGGATACCCATTAGCGCTAGATTAAAGCGTTTTTTGGCGGTCTCAGGTGGAATGGTTTTAGGCGGCGCGTATTCTTGTACATGCACGTAGTCACCATACAAGTCGATGGCGACCTTAAAGTCCGGTAGATCAGCGTCATAGACACGAATATTACTGACCTTTTCTTTGGCAGCTTGTTTGCGGAGTTTACCTAAGTTCTTTTGCAAACGATTGATAAAGTCTAAGCCTTCTTCAACCTCAATTTCACGCTTTTCAAAGCGGCTCATCAGAGAGCCAACTTGCCCAGCGATAAGCTGACCATAGCGGAAATAAACGGTAATGGCACCGTTGTGACAGCGCAAAGTCTTAGGCTCACTAATAGGTAAGATGTCGACTTGCTCGACGTTAGCGGCAAGGATACCTATCATCGGATCAACACCACTACCTGCGAAACTATCTTGTAAGATCAGTCCTAATGCTTGATAAAGTGGACGAATATAATCTTCATCGCCTAAGCGCTCACCATAAGGCGGGTTAGTAATGACTAGCGGATTGCTCAATCTGCCATCTTTAACCATCGGCTGCAAAGTAGATTTGAGCTGATCAAGGGCGCGAGTCTCAAGATCTATTAGCGGCAACAAGTCTTGCAGACCTGCGGCTATTAGGTTCTTTTGGGTCGCTAATATAGCACCGCTATCAGCATCAAAGCCTAGAATAAGCGGTAGGGTATCAGGCTGCTCAATAGCGATAGCTAAGCCCTCTCGGAATCGGGTCTGTGCCTCATCAATCATCGCTGTCCACAGCGTGTCATCATGATGCTGCCACTGATAAAAACCAAACTGGTTGGCGGCTTTATCGATACCGACCGCATAATCGCAATGCATGAGCAGGGCTTCGATGATAAAAGTACCCGAGCCACACATCGGATCGATCAGTGCATTGTAGTAGGGTGCATCATTAGAGGCGTTTTGGAGATGCCAGCCAGCACTATAAAGCAGGGCGGCTGCCAAGTTTTCTTTGAGTGGTGCATCCGTCATCGCTACACGATAACCACGGCGATGCAGGCTAGTACCAGACAAGTCTAAATATAGCTCAGCTTGCTTATCATTAACCGTCGCAAAAATAGCAAAGTCTGGATTCTTACTATCGACGTTTGGGCGGCTGTCATAAACCTCATTAAAGGTATCGGCAATCGCGTCTTTAATACGTAGCATAGCAAACTGCTGACTGACGGCGACACGTTTATCGACAGACAAGCGAATCGCAAAGGTTTGCTCAAGATTAAACTGCTCAGTCCAACTGATCGACTTTGCCAAACCATATAGCTGCTCTGCGACATCATATTCGTTATTGATGTTTTTGCGTTTAATTAGCATCAGTACCCGTGAGGCGACCCGCGACCAAAGACAAATCGTATATAGATCTTTTAGGGTTCCTACAACCGTTAAGCGACCAGTACTCTTGATTTCGCTAGGGATACCAAAGCTGGTCAGCTCAGTCTGTAGCGGTATCTCAAGCCCATCAGCACAAGTGATAACAAGATTAAGCGATAGGTCTGCTGCTAAAGAGGGTGCTACAGAGACAGGCGTGGTTGATGCGGTCATACGGATACCTATAAGGCTGAATAAATAAAGCAGATTTGAGCAGGAATGTTAACCCGCGATTTTACCATAATTTTAGAGATTCAGGTCTAAAGCTCAAAGGTTTAAAACAGTAAAACTATTTAAGTTATAAAAGCATTTATACTACCATCAAGATTTAGCATGTCATATTAAAATTATATTGACGTCGTTTGAGACAGCTATTACTGACAATAATCATCAATAACAATGTAGTATTGTATTAAGTAATAAAACTTAACAATGTTTTTTTATATGCTCTATACTAAATAAATGAAGACGCTGACTACATTGATCGTTGCAGATGATCATCCAATATTTTTGGAAGGTCTTATTATGCTGTTTGATAAACTGGCTTGGGTTGATTTATTAGCAAGTGCAACGAATGGCGACGAGGCGTTTGATATTATTAACAGCCATCAGCCTGATATTGCTCTTATGGACTTATCTATGTCTGGTGCGAGCATTGAGCAGATTATTGACACTGTTAAGACGCAAAACTATCCTACTCAATTGATTGCGTTAACTATGTTGAAAGATGGCTACAAAGCGCAGCAGTTGCTATCTCTTGGGCTATCAGGCTATGTACTAAAAGATAATGCATTTGAAGATTTATTAATTGCTATTGAAAAGGTTAGTATCGGCGAAATTTTTGTATCACCCTTATTACTTGACGAAATACAAACCCAAGAAACGGTAGCAATAGCACCTCATCTAACGGATCGCGAAGTTGAGGTTTTGATCTGCGCGGTTGATGGTAATAGTAATAAACAAATTGCTTATCAACTAGGTATTACTCAGCGTACGGTATGTTTTCATATGAGGAACTGTTTTATAAAGCTAGAGGCAACCAATCGCACTCAAGCCATTGTAAAAGCGGTGAGTTATGGTTTGGTTAATATCAATTAGTACTATATAGCTATGAGTTACCATCAAAAGCTAACGGTTTATTTTATAGAGATTTTAAAGCTAATCTTTTGTTTTTATAAGGTAGTATTATTTTAATTGTTGTACTTTCGCCTTTGATAGACGTCAGCTGCAAGTTACCATTAATTAGAGCAACGCGCTCATGCAAACTAATCAAACCAAAACCTTGATGGGTTGAAGATAAAGGCAGCTCATTAGGATTAAAGCCGACACCATTGTCCGTTATGATTAAATGAATTTGATGTTTATAAACAGCCAATTGCACATGAAGTAGATTCGCTTTACCATGCTTTATAGCGTTGTGTAGTGCCTCTTGAATGATGCGAAATAGCTGTTTTTCTATAGCTTTATCAAAACCTGTTTTGCTTATAGTGAGTTCAATCTCTACTGGATACAAACGCATCAAGTGCCGAGTTTCCTGTAATACCGCTTCATCGAAACGATATCGCTCTAGTAGCATAGGATGCAATCCCTCCATTATTTCGCGTGTTGACAAAATCGCGGCATTGATCTCTTCTTTAATAAAACTCATAGATAGTTTGGTTTCACCTTGGTCATACGATAGCAGCTGTAGCTTGGCTGCTGATAAATGTTGACCTAAGTCATCATGTAAGTCGCGGGCGATATCTTTTTTATGATTTTCAATCGTTGTTAATAGACGCTGTGAGAGCTTTTTGTAGTTATTGCTCATCTGACTAATACGTTGAAAGTAAGAGAACAGTAGAGCATAACGAAATACTAAAGTACCTATAATGATATTACGATGCTCATAAAAGTCATAAGGTAACCACTGAGTACGAATTGAGGCAATATAAATACTCAGACCGATCAGCTGTAATACCGCGCCACTACTACGCTGTCTGATACCATTGATTACTGAGATTAAGCAGTAAAGATAAACGATAGCCACAAGTGCTGTCCATAGTAACCAACTGATCTCTTTTATAATGACAGCAACATTGGGAGTAACTATAAACGCGACCAGTAATAGCCAGCATGTCACTAGTATATAAACCTTACGATCAGATACGTTTTGGTACATAGCTCGAAAATACAAGGCGCTAGTAAGAGGGACAATCAACATAAAAAATATAGAAAATAGTCTAAGACCGTTAGGCCGTTCTCCTAACATAAAGCAATAATCTAACAGTAATGAGCCACACATCATGGTTGCGCTACTGATAAGTAACCACCAAAACTCTCGAAAATGATGAATAGAGGTACGAAATAAAAAGATAATAATAAATAGATCAATTAGTCCTAAAGTCACTAATATCGTATCAAAACGAGTATTACTAATGAGTTGTTGATTGTATATATCATGAACGACATCAGGTATACCGATAGCTATCGTGTCGCCACCAATACCAACACCACCTGGGAACATCGCGCCCCAAGCTTCGCCAATGCCGAGGTTGACTTTGACAGCTAAGATATTGTCTTGAGGTTTGAGTAGGTTTGATGGAATCTGATATTTTCGGGCAACGTTCTGAGGATTAGGAGTGACAAGATCCCAAGGGGTCAGAATCTTGCCTGTCGCGCCTATTGGCTGCCCATTAAGCCAAGTCTCATCACCATAACGAATGTTCTCAAAATACAAGAGCCAGTCATCGCTCATGCTGTACTGCCAATCAAAGCTAACTTTGTACCAGCCGTAGATACCATTATTGGCATTGGTTGCGAGTAATTGTGAAGGTTCAACCGCTTGCCAGTCGCTGGCAGGAATCGCGTTGTAATCAAGGCTAATATCATCGGTCTGATAAAACTGCCAATCTGCATCTATGGCGATAAGCTCGTCGCTTGACCAAGCGATTGAGCTCAAAACAATAAACCATATAAAGCAGATCAGCTGTTTAATCACATGGATTACCCTTTTATCTGAGTGAGCATTGTCTCAAAAATACGTTTATCTACTGGTTTTTCAATTTAGTCATCTCTTAATTTCTTATTTTCTTGAGCTGTAGGATCATCTGAGGTGTTTTCAGTGGCAGCTATAGCTAATGATTGAGCTTTTAGTATATCTACTCATTGCTTACTAATAACTCTTCGTTCTTCTAAAGTTGTAGGTGGAGGAATGAGCTTTTTTTTACAGAGAAATCTGGAAAGTATACCTTACTAGCACCACCGCCAACATCTGCATAAGCAACAGAAACAACTAGCGGAGCAATAGTTAGGCTAATAAATAAAATTTTTAAAGTATTCATGGTGATATCGTCCTTTTTATCAATCATATTGATGAACTGCTTTTGACCTATTACTTCAGCATAACAACTAATCATCGGCAATGTAGCTGTAAATATCTACAGGTACATTGTCGATATGACTTTTATAAAAGAATAATTGAGCTAACAAAACGTCTTTTCACTTATATTAGTGAGCTAAAAATTAATGCATAGACGTAAAAAACCCATCATAAAATGACAGGTTTTTTGGTTCTTGAAAGTTGGCTTTTAAAGATTCTATAATTTTTCATTGTCTTATCGAATGCTCTTGAAGCATGGTCAAACTAATTCTAAATATTTTTAGAGTCTATCTTCTTTTCATTGGTACAGCCTTCATTGGTATAGATCTAGGCTCTGACTGGATACGAGCAAGCTCTTTTTTACCATCACTGATGACAAAGCTGCCTGATGAACCTGCAGATTTATTGCCTACTTGCCAATTAACCCAATAATCAGAGGATTCACACTTTTTCGGAAAGAATTTATTATTACCATTAAAGTAGGTGCCTACTTGCACACGATACCAATGATTTGGCTTCATTGAATAGTTAGATGAAGTATTACCATGACTTATTGGATTAGTAATATGATACGTAGTAAAAAACTCTTCAATTTGAGTTCCCCAACCTCCTGAAGTTGGAACTGGTGAGCCAAGAGCGCCAGGTGCCTTATCGTAAATACGCCATGTAGATATCAGCGCATTGATCGGTGGTTGCATGCTATTAACATAGTTTAGATAGTTTTGATTTTGATTATTAAATTGCGAGGTTGCCGAAAAGTTAAGTCTATAATTAGAATTTGATCCGCCGCTAGGTTGGAACACAGGCGTTAACTGACGAGCGATAGATTGCTCATTGATAGGCGGGCAGCAATTATCCACGGGTACTGGAAGTACCACATCTTCAAAATCAATAATAACGGGTCCTACTTGACCAATAACTTCACCAGGCTTAACTGGCCCTGGTCCATAGTTACAACCTTTAACTTTAACAAAGGCTTCATCAAAATTCATTTGATTATCCATTTTGATGACCAATGAATAGGTACTACCTGCCACCACTGGGCTAGTGTAGGATACTCGTGTCCAAGGATCTGTAGCAGAGGTACCACCTGGCAGGCTGACAAGATTTGACTGACCAACGACTGATCCATTAGTGCCTGTTCCATTTCGTAAGGTGACAGAAGCGGTTCCAGCTTGATTACCTCTAGTAGAGAAATAGCCACCAAAATTTGCTTCACCACTACATTTTGCTGTAAAGGTTTGATAGAAGTCATTATTTCCATTATAAATATCAAGATAATGTCTGATGGTTCCCGATACTGCCGCTGATGCATCTTTACGAGGACCTTGTCCTGTAGAGTTAATGCCTTGATTGGTTCTGATAACGTTAGAACCATCACCGGACCCTAGTACCCAAGGAGCAATAGGGTGATCTAAATGATTACCAAATCCACTGGTAGGTGGGTTTAGCTCAAAGTCTCCATTGACTAGCTCATTAGCAAGTGCGCCTGTCGTAAGTATTAAACCTACGCCAATAGCACTGATGGATTGAATAAGTTTTAACTTAGTTTTCATGAATAGAACTCCCTTTCAGTAATCAATGAACGTTGATTAGACCTATTGCTTACTGTTTCAGCATATCAAGGATTCAGCAAAAATGTACCTGTAGATATCTACAGGTACAGGAGATAGGAGTTGATTTTATGAGGAGCTAGGTTTGTTTTAATATGATTAAACTAAGCGGGTTCTAAAAGAAGTGCTACGTATTTACATTACTGATCCGTTTTAGTCACTGTGGCTGAGGTCAGCTCATCATTAGGTAGCATTTGAGTAGTCGTAGCAAACGGCTTTGTGGGAATAGGATAGTCAACGTCTTTAGGCATCAGCAAACGCATATGGGGATAAGGGGTTGATATATTAGCCTTATCAAAGGCAAGCTTAATCGCCTCTTGCAGGTTTTCTTTAATCTTAGGTATACGCGCGACTGAGGCGGGCTTGACCCAAAAGCGTACGATAAAAAACACCCCATATTCTCCAATTTCAGCGACAGTAGCTGAGGTTTCAGGACGACTTAAAATGACATCAGTATCCTCTAATATCTGCAAAATCTCTTTACGCGCCGTATCAATGTCATCTTCAAAAGCGATACGCATACGAATATCAAAGCGGATAAAGTTTTTTGAGGTAATATTAGTGACTTCGGATGAGGCCACATTAGAGTTGGGAATAATGACGGTGATGTTATCTCGAGTAAGGACATGGGTAGTACGCAGGGCAATAACGACCACTCGGCCCTCATTGCCATTGATATTTACCCAGTCGCCTACTTGAAACGACTGCTCAAGCAAGATAGTAATGCCTGCAATAAAGTTCGCTAATGTCGACTGCGCTGCAAAACCAACAGCCAAACCTGCAATACCTAAACCTGCGACTAAAGAGACAATGTCAAAGCCAAACTGCGCCATAACGCTGGCGAGACCTAGCACTAATAATAGCACTGATAATATATTTTTAAGCAGCTGTTCGATAGAGGCGTTTAGACCATAGTGCTGCAATACTTTGTGAATGATCTGTCCTGATGAGGCCCATAATACGTAGTAGATACCCGCCCAAATACAGGCTTTAGCCGTCGCCTTTACAGTGGTTGGCTCAAAATTAATCTGACTCATAACGGCAATCAAGCTGGCAACTACCCAAACATAGCGCAGTATAGAACGAACAATTTTCGCGCGACGTTCATTCAAATGTAAGCGGGAGCTATTGTGTTTTAAAAAATATATCGCCAACCAATAAAAAAATCCTATTACCCCGAGCAGGATTAGGATTTTGATACCCGTGCTGGTTAGCTCTGCTGCATAAGCTGACCAATCTAAGGTATCTTCATCTATCGAACCGCCAATCGCCAAATAAAGACTGGTATATAAATCATGAATGATTTCCTGAAAAAAATCAGTAACAGTAGCGATTGCCATTTTATCATCCATGCTTGTTTTAGAAGGGGCCTATTTTAGAAGAGGCCTGTTTCAAAATAGACTTAGCATAGAAGTTTAACTGAGGCGCTGGTTAAAAGCCATCTTCTTGAGTATCAAGAGACTGAAAAGGTATTGCCATTTTATGTTGCACATCACGTAATGCCGTTCGCAATCCCTCCAGTATAGTAGGATGATAAAAAGGCGTATCAAGCAGCTGCTTTACACAAATATCATTAGTAATAGCAGTCGCTAATATATGACCAATGTACTCAGCAGCAGGACCTACCATACTAGCCCCGAGTATCTTATCCGTCTCTTTACAGGCATAAATATGCAGTAAACCACAGTTGACACTCATGATACGGCTGCGTCCTTGATTATCGAAACTTACTTTACCAATGACGTACTCAAGATCAGGATCATCCTCGATTTCTTGCTGCGACATACCGACATTAATGATTTGTGGTGAGGTAAATATAATAGAGAAAGGGGTAGCTGGTGGACGAATATAAACCTCGTCATCTTGCTCACAGACGCGACTACCGGCACTATAACCCTCATCACTAGCGACGTGTAATAGAGGGATATGGGCATTAGCATCACCGACGATATAGACATCAAGATCACCAATCTGACCCGTATCTATTTTCAGATTTTTGGGACGGTTTTTATCATCAAGCTCAACACCAAGGTTTTCAACGCCTAATTGATCGATATTATTGCGGCGTCCAGTAGCCACTAACACCTGATTACCTTCCCAGCGCACCTGATTACCGTCTTTATCTGTATAGTCAATGAAGGCAACTAAGCTGTCATCAGCAACAACGGTACCTACTTCTGTTATTTCACTATCAAGGTGCATCTTCAAATCTGCACTTAAGCAATCGATAGCCTTTGCATTAATGTCTTTATCTTTGAGTCCACCGACGCGGTTTACGCGATTGAATACCGTGACGGCAACCCCTAAACGAGTAAAAGCTTGTGCCATCTCTAAGCCTATCGCGCCCGTCCCGACAACCGCCATCGACTCAGGTAGATCAGACATATCGAATATGGTATCTGAGGTAAGAAGGGTATCGCCTAACTTTTTATCCCAGCCATCAGGGATAAAAGGGGAGCTGCCTGTAGCTATAATGATTCTATCCGCTTGAATCAGCTCGTCATTGACCTCGATTAAACCTTGCTTATTAATATGGGCGTGACCGGCTATCTTTTTATCATCAGGCCAACTATCGACTTGTTTATGGATGTAGCTCTCAAAATGACTACGTTCGGCTTGTACTCGAGCCATGACTTGCTTGCCATTTATCGTCACCTCGCTATGAATACCAAATTGCTCTGAGTACTTAGCGTCATGCGCGCGATCAGCCGCCGCGATTAATAGTTTGCTAGGCATGCAGCCTACGGTCACACAGGTGGTCGTCCAAAACCCTTCGTTAATAATAACGATGCTTTTGGTGGTTTTACTCGCTTGACGAAAGGCGTTTTGACCTGCTGTACCTGCACCAATTACCGCGACATCTACGCTACGGGTTATTTTTTGGATTGAGGACTGCTCAGAGGATAGGTCGGTATCAGCGCTATTTTTAGATTTACTCATAGTTATTATTCTCGCATTAGAAGTATTTAGTGCACATTAGTAATCATCATTATGAGCTAGTATACAGTTAGTCATTGTATTGCCAGTCACCGTAAAATATCATCAGTGCTGTTTATTTGATGAGCATATGCATAAGTAGAGTGAATCAAGATGAATAGACATGCAGCAAGATAAACGTAGTGAGCTGTTGCAAAAATGTTTAGCGCATCAATGCTAAATCAAAAGCAGTCAAAACCCTTCACCAAAGGTTAAGGAGTCAGGGTCGTCAGCAAACGCTCAGCGTAGTCTTTGGCACGCAGATTACGTTGGGCATGAGTCAGTTTGCCTTCTTTATCAAATACGAATGCTGAGCGTACTAAACCGATAGTGGTTTTGCCATACATGTTTTTTTCTTTAATCACCTCAAAATACTGGCAAAGCTGTTCATTGGTATCGCTAATTAAAGGAATCTGTAAATCGTACTTTTCGATAAATTTTTTGTGTGACTCTACGCTATCACGAGAGACGCCAATGATATCGTATTCAAGATCATCAAAAGCATTTAGGTACTGAGTAAAATCATTCGCTTGGGTGGTGCAGCCAGGAGTGTTATCTTTGGGATAAAAGTAAAGGATTAAACCTTTCTTTTTATGAGAAACCAGCTCGCTTAAGCTTATGTCATCTTGGATAAAATGCCCATCGAGCTTGCGAACCAAAGATACTGGAAATGTAGGTAACGCGATGACTTCTGTGGTGGGCTTGGCCATAGTAAATTCCTTTTATAATGAATCGATTAAGTGCTGTTTGTTTTTTTGTTCAAATGGTAGCTTGGTTAGTCTTACACTTTGCGTCTTCATTGGCAACTAGTAGCAAAAAAAAGACTGACAATAATAGCCAGTCTTTGTATTTTAACGTTGAATTGGTATCTATCTTAAGCCGCTTTTTGTGGTTTTTTCAGATCAAGCCCTACAGTACATTGCTGCAATTCTTGTTGCATGTTTTTGACATAAGGCAGGGTTGATGGGTCTTTGTTGCTTGCAGCATAGCTTTCTACTTCCCAGATCTGACCAATAGTCATTTTGCTACGCACACCGATCGTACAATTGCAAAGTTTAGAGGCTGTATTTTTATCAGCAACTTTGTATTTGACGGCGCCATCAATACAAGTATTTATATTTTCTTGCTTAATATCGACAGCATTAGCTTGTGGTATAACAAATAGGCCGACAGCGACTAGAGGTATCATTTGCAACAGCTTCATATCTTTTCTCTCATCAATAATAACTAAAAATTTTGTATAGACACTAAAATGATCGCTCCTACCATAACAATTTTAATCGGCAAAAAATACTCTGCCTGTGCTGTGATGATGCAAGCGAATGTTACCGCTATGTTTATGGCGCTATCATCGCTTACCCCATCTTTATTGAATGTTAAATAATAGGATAAAAATGAGAGTGAATAAAAGCCAGTTACTCGGATAATGTAGTAACTGGCTTTATCATTAAACCCTTCTTAACTTTTATTTTAAAGGGAATAGTTAGCTTTGTTTTTCAAATACAGGCAGCGGATCAAAACTTACCTCAGCGCGAGGTAGCTTAGCAACATCACGCATGCGCCAATCATCTTGCCCATCATGGCTCACTTGTAGATAGTATTTAGCCTTTAGAGGATCAATATCAGGTGCTTGAGCGCTATACTCATTACCGCTTTTATGCTGCAATATGACATCACGATCTTTTTTGATATCAGTAGCATGGGAGATGGATAAAGCCAACTCTTCAGGATATGTCAAAGGAGTACCGTTGAGTAGCTTACCCGATTGCAGGCTTTGCTCAGGATAATTAAGATAAAAGGTAATATCACCATTATCAGAAAATTGCATCTGACCATGTAGATCCAAATCATAAGTCAGCTTATCGCGTGAGACATCATGATATAAAGTCTTGCCATCCATATACCAGTCATCACGGACTACGCTATCGCGAATCTGATAAGAGTAATAAACAAAATAAATACACGCCACAACGACAAAAGCAGGTAGTCCAATTACGAAGATAATAACCATGTAATTCTTGTACCAAGGCTGGCTATCTTGATGCTTAAAATCTGGTGCTGAAGTAGACATAAAGTACCTATTAATAAAAGATAGATAATAAAATATAGATTTGATACAAGCTATTATAATGATTATTTGTACGGCTAACTAACACATGCACAGTTAATAACGAATGATTAACTGTGCGATTATAAGGGTAAGTTATTGACCTTGAGTAGTAAAAATATTATCTTTACTGACTGCATATTTACCATCTTCACTAACTACATTGAGGGTAACAGGTGTTTGTCCTTCATCAATGATAGCTGGGTCGCCATAGATACTAACTGACATATCAAAGCTCTCACCTGGTGCTAAAGGAACATCATTAAAACGCAGCTGTAAGCTCAAGCCATCTTGTGGCGCTAGAGTAATTTTGTAAGTATGCTCATCTTGAGTCTTATTAGTGAGCTTGACCACATAACTGTTTTCGATCATACCTTGCGCATTAGTAGAGGACAGCTGGTTACGATCTCGGCGAATATCAATCTCTAAGGGTACTCGATCTGTCAAAGCATAAACTAGACCACCGCACAATACGACTAATAACGCCAAATAAGCAAATAGACGCTTACTAAATACGCGCGTACTTTCTTTTTCGGCTAATTGACGCTCAGTAGTATAGCGAATGAGTCCGCGTGGATAGCCAACTTTGTCCATAATCTCATTACAAGCATCAACACAAGCGGCACATTGAATACAAGCGACTTGTAGACCGTCACGAATATCAATACCAGTAGGGCAGACCTGCACACACATTTGGCACTCAATACAGTCACCTAAATCTTCAGGATTCGTACCCTTTTTACGAGTACCACGTGGCTCACCTCGTTCGTAATCATAAGAGACGATCAACGTGTCTTTATCGAACATGACGCTTTGAAAACGACCATAAGGGCAGATCTGAATACACATCTGCTCGCGCATGTAACCGGCATTGGCATAAGTGGCAAAAGTAAAAATAAACATCGCGACCCATATCCATGTTGGCCAATCAGGAAAAGGGATAATCCCAATCATCTGCCAACTGCCATATAGAGACTCAGTACCAGAAACATAACTGACAAAAGTAGCTGCAGTGATGACGGATAAGGCAAACCAAATAAAATAGATTAACCCACGCTTAAAGACTTTGCTTGCACCCATCGGCGACTTATCAAATTTTATGCGCTTATTACGATCACCGATGACCCACTTCTCGACATGCTGATACAGATGTGTCCAAATAGTCTGTGGACAAGCATAGCCACACCAAACGCGCCCTGCATAGACAGTCACCATAAACAGCGTAAAAGCCGCGATCAGCGCAAAAGCGGCCACAAAATAAAAGTCTTGAGTCAAAAAAGTCATGCCAAAGATATAGTAATGCTGAGAGGGCACATCGAACCAAATAGCTTGTCTACCATCATAGCGTAGCCAAGGCAGTAGCAAAAATAGTGCCAAAAAGAAGTACATGCTAATAAAACGAATGTTTTGATAAAAGCCTTTAACAAATCTAGGATGAATTCGATGCTTAGTAGCATCAAGATCGATTTGCTGTACGGGTATTTTATTAGATGATGGTGCTGACATAAACTTGCCTCTTTAGAAAAAGAATAAGTCTGCTGGCATGAGTAACGAATCTATAACACAAAGTACAGATGTACGAGCGTGTGCTGTTATCAGTGTCAGTAAATAGTTGAAACAGAATGCGCTATTTTTAGGTTTGTAAAGTAAAAATAACCGTGATAAACAGAATACAATTAATCAATAAGTATTTTAACATTTTCCCTACTATAGATGGGGAGATATTACAATAATTCAATTATTACTTTCATACATATTAGGCTTAAAGCTAGACAGTATCTATGTCCAGCACCACATGCCTGATTCTAATCTATCTGAAATAATAAAAAAGGAGAGCTGCATTAACAGCTCTCCTTTTAATGATTCTATAATTATATAATGCTATTTAGTAAGTAAAACTAGGAACTTAGTTAGCGCTTGCAGCCTCAACATTAACAACGGGTGCTTTTGCACTAGCAGTAATGTTTGATGCAGAAGCTTTAACAGGCTTCGGATTTTTGTCCGATAAAGAGTAAACGTAAGCGACTACTAACATGATACGTTCGTTACCTAATTTAGTCTCCCACTCAGGCATAACTCCTGCGCGGCCATAGCGTAAAGTCTCACGTATAGTCTCGCGATCGCCTCCATATAACCAGATATTGTCAGTTAAATTAGGAGCACCTGTAGATATCATGCCCTTAGCATCAGGGCCATGACAAAGTACACAGTTAGTCGGCTCTTTAAATATTGTCTCACCTCGAGCTACCATTGACTTGTCAAGCTCATAGCCTTCTTGATTACCTGATATAGATAATACATATTCTGCTACATCACGCACGCCTTGTTCACCAATTTGATCACGCCAAGCTGTCATACCACCGATACGACCTTTATGCAAAGTAGTCAATAAGTTAGTAGCATCACCACCATATAACCAATCATTATCCGTTAAGTTAGGATATCCTGTCGCACCTTTAGCATTTGAGCCGTGACAAACCGCACAGTTCTGTAAGAATAAGCGGCTACCAACTTTCAAGGCTTCTGGACTTTCGGCCAGTTTTTCAATAGCAGGAGCAAGCTGTGCAATCTTCTCATCAATCTGAGTTTGCAAATCAGCTGGTGGCGATTCACTACGACGCAAAGTCGTTTGTAGCTCATCCAATTGACCGAGTGTTTTAGCCGCGCTTGCAGCGTCGGCTTTGACTAATATGCTCTTCTCAAAGTTAGACGTAAAGACTTTATCGTTCGCTTCAAGCTCACTAAATAACTCATTGCGTGAAGTCCACGGCACTTCATCACCATCAACTTCTACCGTCGCAATACCGTCCCATGAGCCCGGAAACATAGCTGGGAAAAATACCCAATAAGCTACGCCCCAAACGATTGAACCAAAAAATATTACTAACCACCACTTAGGTAAAGGCTTGTCGTATTCTCGAATACCATCATATTCATGTCCTGTCGTACCATCTTCTTCAACCTCTGGCTTATACTTCAACACCATTAGCAGGACGCCAAGAATAGCTAACCAACAGGCAAAACTCAGTATGGTAATCCAAGAACTCCAAAAAAATGTCATTTTTCATCCTTATTGCGCGGCTTATCAGATAAGTTATCAATCATTTCATCATCAAGCGCAAGCTGTGCATCTTCTTCGAAGCGTTTTTTGTTTTTTGGGGAATACGCCCACCATGCAACACCTATAAAGGCAATAAAAGCAGAAACGGTTGCAATCGTTTGTAATTCACCAATACCCATTAGCGCTGTCCTTCCATCGCTGTACCTAGCTGCTGTAGATAGGCAACCAAAGCGTCAAGCTCAGTTGCACCAAGAACGGCATCAGGAGCACCGTCAATGTCTTCCTCAGTATAGGGAACACCAAAACGATCACGAAATAAACGCATTTTATCTTGTACGTTAGTACCGTTGATCTCATTTTCTGCAAGCCATGGGAATCCTGGCATAACAGACTCAGGTACTAATGAGCGTGGATTGATTAGATGCTGTTTTTGCCAATCCTCAGAATAACGTCCACCTACACGTGCCAAATCTGGACCAGTACGTTTAGATCCCCATAAAAAAGGGTGATCCCACGTTGATTCAGCGGCGCGCGAATAAGGGCCATAACGTTCGACTTCTGCGCGTAATGGTCGTACCATCTGCGTATGGCAAACGTGACAACCTTCACGGATATAGACATCACGACCTTCAAACTCAAGCGCTGTCCATGGCTCCATGGCGGGAAGGGGAGCGTTTACTCCACCTTCTTCAGGTCCCTTGTTATCATAAATCAGTGGTACGATCTCAACCAAGGTTGCAAAGCTAATTGCGATTACGATACCGATGACCAACAAGCCTGTATTTTTTTCAATAATCTCATGCGGTGTACCAGCCATGATCGCTCCTTATACGTTAGCAGTTCGTGGTTCATCAACACTAGGTTCATGATCCGTTGGATCAGCGATATCTACAGGCTTACCCTCTGGCATTTTGAGTGTGCGATAAACGTTATAAGCCATAACAAACATACCTGATACATATAATAGACCACCAAAAGCACGTCCAATATATGGGAAATGCGAGAACTCAACGGTATCAACAAAGCTGTATACCAAAGTACCATCAGGATTAGTCGCCAGCCACATCATGCCTTGACCGATACCTGAGATCCACATAGAAACAATGTAGAAAATAGTACCTGCTGTTGCAAGCCAAAAATGGGTAGTAATTAAGCTAATAGAATACATCTTAGGCTTATTATAGATACGTGGTAATAATACGTATAACGAGCCGATAGTTATCATACCAACCCAGCCAAGCGCCCCTGAGTGTACGTGACCTACTGTCCAGTCGGTATTGTGCGATAACGCATTAACCGTCTTAATAGACATCATTGGTCCTTCAAAGGTAGACATTGCGTAGAATGATAAAGCCACAATCATAAAGCGAATAATCGGATCAGTACGAAGCTTATCCCAGCTACCAGACAAGGTAAGCACGCCATTAATCATACCACCCCAAGAAGGTGCAAATAGAATAATAGAGAATACCATTGCTAATGACTGCGTCCAATCAGGAAGTGCTGAATAATGCAAATGGTGACCACCAGCCCACATATATGAAGCAATCAATGCCCAAAAATGCACAATAGACAAGCGGTAAGAATAGATCGGACGACCAATCTGTACTGGAACGAAGTAATACATCATCCCTAAGAAAGCGGCAGTCAGATAAAAACCTACTGCGTTATGCCCGTACCACCACTGCACCATGGCATCAGTTGCACCGCCAAACAGTGAGTAAGACTTAAACGCGCCAACAGGAATCGCCATACTGTTTACAATATGCAGCAACGCAATGGTAATAATAAAGGCTGCAAAGAACCAGTTAGCCACATAGATATGCGAAGTCTTACGCTTGATAAGTGTACCGAAGAATACGATGGCATAAGAGATCCATACCAAAGCAATCAAAATATCGATTGGCCACTCAAGCTCAGCGTATTCTTTAGTTGAAGTTAAACCTAATGGCAAGGTAATGACAGCTGCTACGATAACCGCTTGCCAGCCCCAAAAGGTAAACCAAGCAAGATAAGGGGCAAATAGCCGAGTCTTACAGGTACGTTGAACGATGTAATAAGAGGTTGCGAATAGAGCACAGCCACCGAACGCAAAAATAACCGCATTCGTATGTAGTGGTCTTAAACGACTGAATGTCAGCCATGGAATGTCAAAGTTAAGTGCTGGCCATGCCAATTGTGAGGCAAGGAACACACCAAGACTCATGCCGACGATGCCCCAGACGACAGCCATGATAGTAAAAAATCTAACAATAGTGATTTCATACTCGCGGTCAATAGGGGCGACTGCTGTGTTATTTAAACTCATTGGATGATTCCTTTACAGCCTGAATGATCAACAGTGATAACCGAAAATTTACATAGGGTATTTGCATAGGCGCTTTTTGATAGAATTTATAATAAATTCTCTATAGCGATAAATGCACAGTATAAATTAATGCCAAATATCATTATCGTAACCTTATTATCAATAAAACTAGGACTATAGCTAGCAAATAGTGGGATTATAAATAAGGTTAAGATAATAAGAAAATGCCGTCTCTGAGAATCAAAAAAAGTTGATAAGGTGCGTTAATCTTTATAAAACTAACACTACATAATCTGACGATAGAATTGTTAGTTAAAAGATAAGCTAGCGGCGGCTGACAAAAACATCAAAAAAATACTATAAAACCCATAAAAAATAGTTACGTAATGTTTAGTTAAAACTCATGATTCTGTTTAAGGTATTGTAACGCAATTATAATTAAATATCATCAAGCTCATGCGCGAAAATACAAACTCTTTGGTAAATATTTTAACTGATAGCTTTTAATAATTGACTGTCATTGATCTAGAATTATGCATATCAATAGATTCGAATAGCTTATCTAAAGCGTGTTGCAAGATTATAGGAAGCTATAATAACAAAATAAATTAATATATCAATATGAATCGTAAGGAATTAGAATTTCTCACTACAAGTAGGTGCTATTTTGTGAATCATTTATGAGGACAGTCTTAATTAAATGAAGAGGTTTTGTTACAATTTAGTCTATATTGCAATATATGGTCTTTACTTCTGCTAATTCCAAGCCATAATACTTAATAGATGACTAAGGCTTTTGGTGTTTTATCTACAAGCCTTAATCATGACGTTTACTATTTTATTATGTTCATTATTTTATTCTAAGGGGATTAGAGTATGGCCGTTTTTTTGACAGATGCATGGTTTGCACAAGCGGAACAATTTGGCAGTGAAGCAGGTGAGCTCAACTTGCCACCAGCGCTAGCGAATATGGTAATTAACCTAAAGGTTGCTGATGAAGGTCAAGATATCGAAGCCAATTTTGCTGATGGTTTGTTGCATAAAGGCTTAAATGACAAAGCCACGACGACATTATTATTAGATCGTAGCACCCTACAGTCTATCATTACTGATTTTGATATGAACGAAGTTATGGGCGCCTTTATGAGTGGTAAAATTCGTGTTGAAGGTGATATGTCACAGTTGATGGCATTGCAAACCGCACGTCCTAGCACTGAGCAAAAAGAGCTATTTAAGCGTATTAAAGCGGGTACAACTCTGGCTTAGTGAGCTATTATTTAGCTTAGATAATATCAAGATAAGCAAAAGCCCTTAACTCAGTTAAGGGCTTTTTTGTAGGTGATAGCGATATAAACTATTAAGGTTATGTCGGCTGATTTATATCAGCAGATTCATATCAACTGGCTTGCGGTTGAGTTTGTATCTGGATTTTAGTGTTACTGCTATTTTGGTTTTCTTTATAGATAGCGGCTTGCAACCAGATATTAGCTTGTATGTAATTGAGCACTTTAATAGCTTTTGTCTGTGCATTACTAGGTGCAGCAATACGTACAACGAAAGGATCAGAGTCTTGCTCACGCAGAATAACCACATCAAACAAAATAACATTCGTACCATTAAACATCGTTTCTTGCTTACCTAATACTTGTCCTTGGCACCAAGCCTCATCCTCTTGACCTAAAGTATCACCAAATAAATAAGCGCACATATGACCTAAGTTGATTTCTACTGGCTCCATTTGCTCTTTAGTTGTTGGCTGCCATTTGGCGATTTGCTCCTGGATATCAGTGGGTACTTGACCGTTATTAGCGGCTACAATATCGTTAAAGGCTCGATGATAGCGAATGGCTTCAGCATCCTCAACCATGATGACTTCATCTTGCTCACTGATGCTAATCTCATGCGCCCAGGCACTAAAATTGACAAAGTAGGATTGGCCTTGCTGATAAAGATGACGGTTAGCAGTATGAAGCTGATCAAAAGCATAAATAATGCTGCCATCCGCGGTTCGCAGGCGCAGTACTGCATCATGAGTATTGTCATTAACGATTATACGCTCAATCTTACAATTGAGACCATAAGGCCCGTCAACACAGGGATAAGCATTGATGAAGTGCTCAGGCTTGCCATCTTTCATCGCCAATACTTGATTGATATGACAGGGTTGATCCTCCGAGAGTAACAGGCAACTATCTTGTGCGGTAACGTTATCATTAAGGCCTTTGGGCATTGTGGCTTTGGTGATCATCTGCTGTAACCATTCAGGTACATCTTGGCTCATATCATCAGTTAATATACGCCAGTGATCAGCGTGACCTGCCGTTTGGGCATCGGTTAAAGTGATTTTGGTTGGAGCCTGTAGAATTTTATAATGATAATTGGTAGTCATGAAAATACTCAAAATTAAGTCAGCGGTATTGTCTGGATGCAAAACGCTCAACAAACAATACTGGTGGGTTAATGACAATTCGCCTTTGCGTATAATATATAGGTATAGTGGCTGCTAATAGCAAGTCCTGTATAAAAAATAATAACAAAGCTCGTTACCGTTTCAGAGAATAGTCATGATTTTTAATCGGTAATAGCATATTCAATAGTACATTTTGACTAAATTGTGTCAAACTATCTCCTTTTTTGCCATTATCTATGAGAGTTAGCTCTCAGCTAACAATGATAACAAGGTAAAAATAATAGTATTAGTCAGTCTGTCCAAAACCATATCGAAGAGTCAAATAGAGTTTAATGGCTTTATATTGATAATCTTAGATAAGATAAAGAGTTTAACTATGTTTCGTCCTTTAGCCCTGTTTATTGGTTTACGTTATACTCGAGCCGAGCGCAGTAACCGTTTTATCTCCTTTATATCCTTAATCTCAATGATCGGTCTAACCCTTGGGGTTGCGGTTTTAATCACAGTATTGTCAGTGATGAACGGCTTTGATCGTGAGCTTAAAACCCGTATTTTAGGTATGGTGCCGCAAGCGACGGTTATCTCAACTGAGGTTATCGGTGATTGGCAGCAGCTAGCGGATGAGATCAAAAAAGATCCAGAAGTGGTAGCGGTTGCGCCTTTTATTCAACTGCAAGGTATGCTGACATCCAACGGTCAAGTCGCTGGTATTATGGTCACCGGCGTCGATCCTGAATATGAAAAAAACGTCTCAATCATTAATAATCATATGACTGAGGGTAGTATTGATACCTTAAAGAGTGGTGACTTTAGCATCGTGTTAGGGGAGGAGATGGTGCAGTCGCTCGGTCTTCGTATCGGTGACAAAGTGACATTAGTATTACCAGAAGCATCACCGTCACCTGCAGGCGTTATCCCGCGCTTTAAGCGTTTTACTTTGACGGGTGTGTTCAGTATCAGCCCAGAGGTCGATAGTCTAATGGCTTTTATTCCGATGAGTGATGCTGCTAGATTATTACGCTTACCTGAAGGCGCACAAGGTATCCGTCTCAAGCTAGATGATATTTTTACTGCACCAATAGCGGCGCAAAAGGCGGCGGCGATAGCACCCGACCAGCTCTATCCTAATGACTGGACACAAACGCATGGTAATCTATTTGGGGCGATTCAAATGGAAAAAGCGATGGTTGGTCTGCTGCTGTTCTTAATTATCTTAGTGGCCGCATTTAATATTGTTTCAAGCTTAGTGATGCTCGTTACGGATAAAAAAGCGGATATCGCTATCCTAAAAACCTTTGGTGCTTCACCTAAACTTATTACCCATGTGTTTATGGTGCAAGGCGTGGTTATCGGCTTTATAGGTACTATTGCGGGGACTATTTTAGGGGTTATCTTTGCCCTAACGGTGAGTGATATCTTGGGCTTTATCAACCAAACTTTTGGTTTGAATCTATTTGATGCTTACTTTATTAATTATCTACCTTCACAGTTGCGTCTGACTGATGTGGTATTGATTACGGGTGCTTCATTCGTGCTAAGCTTTTTGGCGACCATTTATCCAGCGCGCCGCGCCGCTAAGATTCAACCCGCGCAAACGCTACGTTACGAGTAAGTAGTGGGTAAGTAGCGAGTGAGTAGATAGTTCAATAATAAGTCCACGAGTAGTATCAATAAAAGGGAAACGTGATGTCTGCTATTTTGACAGCGACTAATATTAGTAAGATATACGATGAGGGTGCGGTGCGCACTCAAGTATTGACAGGTCTAGATTTATCAATAAATCCTGGCGAGCGTGTTGCTATTGTCGGTACTAGCGGATCAGGCAAGAGTACTCTGTTGCATTTACTTGGTGGACTCGATACACCAACAAGCGGTGAAGTCTGGCTACATGGCAAATGTCTCAATCATATGAATGAGACTGAACGCGGCGCAATGCGCAACCAGCATTTAGGCTTTATTTATCAGTTCCATCATCTATTAGCTGAGTTTACAGCGATAGAAAACGTAGCGATGCCACTGCTTATGCGCCCAAAAGTGTCGACCACTGAGGCACGTGCGCAGGCAGTCGAGATTCTAGAAAACGTAGGGCTAGGTCATCGCTTGCAGCACAGGCCAGGTGAGCTATCAGGTGGTGAGCGTCAGCGGGTGGCGATTGCACGCGCTTTGGTGACAAAACCCTCGCTTATATTAGCGGACGAGCCTACGGGTAATTTGGATTATGATAATGCCCAAAGTGTATTTGGGATGTTATCTGAGCTGCAAAGCACGATGCAGACAGCATTACTCATGGTCACTCACGATCGTAGTCTAGCCGCTTTGGCCGATCGTCAGCTGTTGCTACGTAATGGTCATTGGGAAGAGTATTAGGTTTGATTAGTAGTTTTTAATTTGATTAATGCCAAATGTTTTCTGTAGATAAAACCAGCCTCTTAGGAATAGTAATTTATATTCCTAAGAGGCTGGTTTTTATTGATCTAGCTTACGCTTTTTGGCTAGATTTTGTGGCCGTTTTTGCCAGCTAACCACTGTCTTATATCGCCAGATAGCCTTAAATGCTAAGCCGCAAATCACACTACTGACAATAGCTAATAGCGTCAGCCCCAAGCAAAAAGCGCCGAGCGATACCACACCTTTATAAGTGACAAAAGGGTTGGCGCCACCTGCTATAATCCATAAGCTAAAGTCAGTAATCATCCGCCCAATCAGCCTCAGGCTGATCATCGGCACATCTAGAATCTTTGCCCCTATACAATAACCTGCATAAAATATAGGCAGGGTAGTAAGTGGATTGGTAATCCAAGTCAGTCCAAGTGCCATTGGCACGTTAGCCCGGAAAATCAACGCACCTATCAAGGCCAGTAACATCTGTCCTGGCAAAGGGAAAAAAGCGCTGAGTACCCCAATATAGACGGCTTTATTCAAGCTGTGACGATTGAACTGCCATAATCTGGCATCTTTTAAATGCGGGGCAAAAAATTTTAGGCTACGACTCTCAAGAATCTTTTCAGGCGTGGGCAGCAGATTTTTAAGCTGTTTTTTGGGCACAGTCTTGCCTTTAATTATTGTCCATAGTGCACTACTCTAAGTAGATCATGTCTAAAATGATTTAAAAAAGATAGTCGAAATGAATAGGGTATACAAAAAAATAGAGGTACTGTAAGGTTTATTCGTGGCAACAATCTTAATCAGTATAGGGTAATATAAATACAATTGCTATGACTACAGCTTATGTCAAGGGGGCCGCTAGTGTACTGGTTACTGAGCATCCTTATTCTGGTGCTGATGATGGCGACACTAGCTGTTACAGGCGACTCAGTATCGCCCATGAGTCCATTCTCTGAGGTGTCGGCTTACTTTACTATTTGGCCTTTTTTAATCGTTATTGCCATGATTTTACTATTCATCAGTCAATGGTGCAAATGGCGTATAGTTTCTAGTGACAAGCTAAATATACAAGCTGTCAATCAATTGACTGGCAAAAAGCAATCCATCTTAACTAAAACATCTTCTCAAAATCCAGCACTCATAAAGTCACTGTCTCGTATTCTGCGTTATCCACTAATGGCTTTGCTGGCATTACTACTCGTTGTCGGTAGCGGCTTGCAAGTTCTGCACAGCCATAGCCAAGCAGAAGATACAAAAGTGACTAATGCTATGCGAGTACAAGCGCTAGTCACAATCGAGGGCATAAGCGATAGTGTTTACGACCCAGCTAATAACAGTGGCTATCGACAGGTTGCAACCATTAGCTATATAGCGCCCCTAATAGCTGAACTTAGTGCGCAGGATTTGAACCGTCTAACACTTGAGCAAGTGCTGGCTGGAAGTAGCGATGATAGTAACAGCAGTCGAAATAGCAATAGCCAAAACAATATCGCATCACTGTCAAAACATCGTATTTTACTCAGTGCTTATCCAAAAAAGTCCACTGACTTTAGCAACCTTGACTCCCTCAATGCTCTACAACCAGGCGATCAAGTACTAATGAGTATGGCTCTAGCACCGCTTGCCAGCTCGCAGGACGCTATTGACAATCCAACAGGCTTTGATAGTTATCGCTGGCTACGGGCTCGGCATATCGATGGGGCCGCCACTATACTAAGTGTTGGTAAGCCATTTGGTAATAGTGTTGACGAAAGCAACACAGTGCTTAAAAACTTATCCTCTGCAGACTCTTATCTTAAGCGTATTCGCACGCGTATTGATCAAGGACGCTGGCAATTACGACAGACATTTTATCAAGACTGGTCATCATTTACGCCTGATCAGCAGCAAGCTCGTGCGGTCACTCTAAGCTTATTGACTGGTGATCGAAGCCTAATTAATCGCGAAACTAAAGACTTATATCAGCTGGCAGGCATCTCGCATCTGCTGGCTATTTCGGGTACTCATGTTTTATTTTTAGCGATTATCATGGCGGCGCTAGCGGTATTAATTTTTGATAAATATTTTCCAACCTTATATCGTTATGTACCACGCTGGCAAGTGCGTTGGGTAGTGATGATCAGCGCCGCTTTTGTTTATGCACTATTTACAGGCTTTGATGTACCCGCCGCCCGTACTGCATGGATGCTCTTAGCTATTGGTGCTATGCGTCTGACTCTATTACCTGTGAGTACTATGCGGGTATTGCTAGCGCTTGCAGTAATAATGGCATGGATTGATCCTTACGTGCTATGGCAAGCGGGCTATTGGTTATCTTTTGTCGCAGTAGCGCTAATCCTAAAGTATGACGCTAGTCTTAACGATAAAGATAGTCAGGGTCATATGCAATCTGACCTTAAAGCTAGGCAACCGCAGGGTTTGATAGATAGTAATTTTGCTAAAGCTTACGTCAGTTTTAAGCGCTTATTTAAGCTGCAATGTTGGTTATTTATAGCGTTATTGCCGATTACCTTAATGCTATTTGGCAAAGCTTCATTATGGGGCTTAGTCATTAATCTGTTCGCTATTGGGCTGTTTGGCTGGGTTATCGTCCCACTCAATCTACTGGCAGGGCTGTGTTATCTGATAGCGCCTAGTATTGCCACAAGTCTGTGGGCGCTGGTGATTAGCTTAGTTAGTAGCTTACATGAGCTGATAATTTGGCTTACCAGTATGCCAGCGCTGAGTAAAGCTTGGCTCTATACCCCAGTCAATAGCGCTATATTAATAATGGCAGGACTAGTGCTGATACCTTGGCTGCTACCACGCGGACTGCTCAGTCGTTGGCTGGCATTACCACCGCTTAGCTTGCTAATAATGACCGTCTACGCCAATCAACAAGCAATAACCTTGACGCCGACGTTATATGTGTTACCGACCAATGATAGTTATATAAGCGCTGCTGTTATGCAATATCCTGTCGACACCGTTTCTAATGATAATAAAGCAAAGCCACAAAGTATCAGTTGGCTAATTTTAGCCGATCACAGACCTAAAGACACGCGTACTATGGCAAGTACACTAAGCGCAGATAAGCTTGCCGCTATATTGGAGCAGCAATTAGGCACACTAACGATCAAACGCTTAGAGGGTATAGTCGTGCAAACGGACGCTACATTGTTGGCTGAAACCGCTATGCAATTAAGCCAAAATCTACCTACTAAGCACTACTGGCAAGCAGGTAAAATTCATGTTGCAAATGGTTTGAATAATGACGAAAAGCCCTCGATTAGCATGCAGGAGTGCATAGCAGATAAAACTTGGCAGTCAGGAGATAGTAAATTAAAAATACAAGCGCTAACGGGTTGGAGCACTATAGATGATGCCAGCGTTTGGGATTGTAGCTTAGCTATAAACAGTGACCAGCCTATTCGTATCTTACAATACAACGCGGCTGATCCTTTGCAATCGCCCGTACTAATAAGTCAGCACTTAACGGACGCTAGTGTGTCAAATACCGATAACAGTGATAGCCGAACAGATGCTAGTCCATTAGCAAATCCACAAGCTATAACGAATCAATCGCGTCTAGTGCTAGATGCATCCACTCATCAGCGGCTTTGGCAATTATGGTCACTATTATGTACAGTAGATACATCATTAGTTAGCGCAAGCGGTGCGATAAATAGCACTAACAATATTAGCAATACAATGCAGACAACGTGGCTGGCGCATAGTGGCTCAAACGTACCTAAGACTGTATTAATAGCTCAGCAAGTCCAGCAAGTATTGAGCTACGATAATAAAACGCTAGAGACAGCATTTGCGCTTGATGATAATACTGGTAGCAATGCTAACAATCAGGAGCAAACCTTAGAATAAAAATGATGATAAATTTGCACAATAAAACTACTTTAGATTTTTTTAGTTTTGTTATGCTGGCGCTATTGAACCTTAAGGTAAATAACACCATAACTAACCAGCTGCATAAAAGTGATAGTAAAATTTTAACGGTTATTTTGGCAGCTCTTCAAATCTAGCCAGCTAATACTCTTATATTTGCAGCGTTTTATATTGTCTCTAACCTAGGAAGTGATATGCCCAATTGGCCACCAGATCCCAATAAACGTTCTGATAATGTCAATCAGCCCGCACCAATGCAGCAACAGCCAACGGGACAAGAATGGCGTCTTATTGAAAACACTTTACTCGCCAGTGTCCAAGAGCAGCGCCGAGCTCGGCGCTGGGGTATTTTCTTTAAGCTCCTGACCTTTGGTTATATTCTATTGGTGTTTTTGACGATTGGTCGTAGCTGTAGTAGCGACGATTCCTCTGCTATTGAAGGCGTCAATACCAGCCAGCCACATCTAGCCGTTGTTGAGCTACAAGGCACGATCAGTAATGATGATTTGGCTAATGCTTATGATGTCAATAAAGCTTTGACTCGTGCTTTTGAGAACACCAATTCCAAAGCGGTAGCGCTCGATATCAATTCGCCTGGCGGCTCGCCTGTACAGTCCGATGAGATTTGGCAGACGATGATGGATCTGCGTCAAGAATATCCTGATAAAAAGCTCTACGCAGTGATCGGTGATATTGGCGCATCAGGCGCTTATTATATTGCCTCAGCAGCTGATGAGATCTATGTCAATCCTTCAAGCTTAGTGGGCTCCATTGGCGTGATTATGCCAAGCTATAATATTGAAGGGCTCATGGATAAGGTAGGCGTCGAAGATCGCACGATTACCGCAGGCGAGTATAAAGATATCTTAAGCTTGACGCGTCCTTTGACAGATTATGAGGCGCAACATGTCGAAAATGTGTTAGCCAATACTCATAAGCACTTTATCGATGCGGTAAAGGAAGGCCGTGGTGATCGTCTCAAAAATGCCGAAGAGAATAAACTGTTTTCAGGCTTATTTTGGACAGGTGAGCAGTCTATCGCGCTAGGCTTAGCGGATAAGACGGGCAATATCAGCACTTTAGAGAAGCAATTAGAGCTTGATAATGTTGTCAACTATACGCCTGCAGATCCGTTCCAGCTATTTATGGATCGCTTTGCTATCAAGATGGGCGCAGGAGTAGGCTCTAGCATTAATTTTGATATTCTACCTAAAGAGGATTCTAACGCACAGATGCGTTAGTATTCATAACAATGAGGCTGAGCTATAAGTTATGGCTCAGCTTTTTATTATCTAGCGGTTTATTTTAGATATCGTTTTTAAAATAGTCTTATTTTGAGCAGTATTCTGTCTTAAACAGTATTGTTCTAAACACTGTAAACTGTCGTATTATCAAACACGCCTTAATAAAGTCCAACGAGAATAAATTATGAGTGCTATCAACGCGCAGAGCTTTGCCGCGCTACCTAAATCTAAACTGACCAATAAGCCTGTACTGCATTTTGCTCATGCCAATGGTATGCCAAGCGCGGTTTATGAGCCATTATTTATAGATTTAGCGGAGTTTTTTACTATCGAATATATTGCGATGTTGGGCAATCATCCTGATTATCCCGTTGATAATCATTGGCGCAGCTTAACCCAGCAAGTTATCGATAGTGTGCAGGCAGCTTGTAATAAGCATGGTGTTGAGCAGTTGGTTGCTGTGGGTCATTCACTCGGCGGTATGTGTACGCTGCAAGCGTTATATCGTGCACCGAAATACTTTAGCCAAGCGGTATTACTAGATCCGCCGTGGCTGTATGGCAAGATAAGTTTGCTATGGCATTTGGCTAAAACCACGGATAGACTACCACTTATGAATCATCGGCTCATGGATAAGCTCTCACCAGCGGGTATCTCTAAACATCGCCGCGATATTTGGGATAGTCGTGAAAACGCTTACCAGAGTTTGCGCGGCAAAGGATTTTTTAAGCATTTTGATGAGCGCAGCTTTGTAGGTTATATCGAGCATGGTTTGGATGAGCGTGCCGATGGTAAAGTGACATTAGCTATTCCTAAGTCTAGCGAAGTTGCTGTATTTCGTACTAATCCATCGCTGTACTGGCTCACTCCGAACCGAGCGCCAAAGCCACCTGTGACTTTGATTATTGGCGAGGATAGTATCTTTTTAAAACGTCGCTTCCCACAACAAATAAAGTCTCGTCTAGGGATAGACTATCAAACCCATAAGGGCGGCCATATGTTCCCGTTGGAGCATCCAGAGTCAGTAGCTGAGCAAGTTTTAGCGCTTATCGCACAGCAAGTATAGAATTAGAGTAATTCGTTTTTACTACTATTTATGTGCCGCTTCTTTGATAAAAATGACTAATAATAAGAACCTCTTACTAATTAAGTAATCTTTTGAATGAGCTTGCTATGCCAAATACCTTAAAAAACAGCCCCGGGCCAAACGCTTTAAATAAGCAAGCAATCCACGAGCCTTTATTCTCACGCTTTGGGGTAGTGGTCCTTATTGTAGGCATAGTGATTGCATTTTTTGCCAGTCAACTCGTCGGTGTTTATTTGGCAGGTAAGTTAGTACTAGCGAATAGTAAAAGCTTAACCATTGGCGATATATTTTATATAGGCAGTAGTGATGGCACGATAGTTAGCTTATCTATCATAGTCAGCTTGCTCATTCTATCACTGCTAAATGTAGCGATTATTAGCATAAAAGGCGGCAATAGCCGTCACTATTTAGCGCTTAAGCCGTTCTCGCTAGCATTGGGCATAGCCATGTTTGGGGTGTTGTTGCTATTTATGATCGCCAGTCAAGCGTTGACATATTGGCTGGATAAAGCGCCATCAGATTTTGTTGAGCCGTTATATCAGTCGGTAAGCTCAGTATGGCTGTTAGTATTTGCAATAGTCATAGTTGCACCTATTTATGAAGAGCTAATCTTTCGCGGGTTGTTATGGCGTGCTATTAGCGAGCAATTTGCAGGGCAGGTATTAGAGCAATCATCGACGTCGCCTAAAAAGCAGTTAATAAAGGTTTGGGGCGCTATTATTGCAAGCATAGTGACTAGCCTGATTTTTGCGATGATTCATTTGCAGTATGGTCTTTATGAGATTAGTACCATTGTCGTACTGGCTTTAATATTTTGTTATGCTCGCTATAAGTCAGGCTCGTTATTATTGCCAATACTCTTGCATATCATCAATAATGGCGCGGCAATGTGGCTATATTTATCTGATAAGCTCTGATCTTACATATTAGGGCGTGTTTAATGCCCTTTAAAATAGCCTAAGCATCAGGATTAAGTCGCAGTACCTCATCGGCAGCTTTTTCAATATCGGCAATGGTCAAACTTGGCTTACCACTGAGCGCTTGACGCCATTTGCGCGCGCCACTGAGTCCTTGAAATAGTCCTAAATAGTGCCTCGCCATAGTCGATAGCGGCTCACCTTTAGCGACTTGACTCTGCAAATGCGGATACAGTTGCGCTAAAATCTCTGAGCGCTTGGGTATCGGCTGATTCCATAAGCTATTGGTCTCTGCCAGCAGATAGGGGTTGTGATAGAACGCTCGCCCAATCATCACGCCATCTATATATTGCAGATGCGTCTTTATATCTTCAACCGTTTCGATACCGCCGTTGATCTCAATGGTTAACTCAGGAAAGCCTTGCTTAAGACGATAAACGTCGTCGTAACGCAGGGGCGGGATCTCACGATTTTGTTTTGGGCTCAGTCCTTGTAGCCAAGCCGTACGCGCATGGACAATAAAGCGCGTGCACCCGCTATCAGCGACTGTCTGGACAAACTGCGCCATAAACTCGTAGCTGTCAAAGTCATCGATACCGATCCGATGCTTAACTGTCACTGGAATATCGACTGCCGCTTGCATATGCTGGACTAGCTCAGCTACTGTATTTGGCTCAGCCATAAGGCAAGCACCGATCTTATTGTGCTGGACACGATCTGATGGGCAGCCGACGTTTATATTGACTTCATCATAGCCATATTGCTGGGCAAACTGTGCACACTGCGTCATCTCTATGGTGTCTGCGCCGCCCAGCTGTAAGACAAGAGGATGCTCCTCTTTGGCAAAACGCAAGTGCCGCGCGCGATTGCCATATAGCAGCGCACCCGTACTAATCATTTCGGTATATAAATAGACATGAGGATTAAATAGTCGAGCAAAATAACGATAGTCTGTCGTTGTCCAGTCGATCATAGGTGCGACCGACAGGCGCTTATTGCTCATATCTATTTTCATCATTATTGTCCTTATCTATGCTTCAATAATTTTATATTTTTATAATTAAAAGATGTTGTTAATAGTTTTTTACTGATAAATGTTATGTAACAGACAATTATTGCTGCAAAACAGCATTTATGCGCTTGAACTCAGGTAAACGATAAAAGTACAGTCCCATTATTACGCCGATTAAACCAACAAAGGCAATATAAAGCGCTGGCGAGAAGCTCACAAAAACCGTAGCGTAGGTAAGTCCAAAGGGGACTAAAGCGCCAACAATCCCATACATGACGTTATAAGAAAACGCAAAACCTGTTAACCGTACATCGGTTGGAAATAGCTGTAACAACACAGCAGGGATCATGCCTATTATGCCCGCACAAAACCCTAACAAGGCATACATGATCAAAATATAGTCACCACTTGCTTGTAGATGATAATAAAAAGCAAACATTTGCGCGATTAGTAACAGACAACCGATCACTAAGATTTTACCGAAGTTTTCGTAGTTAGATATTAGTCCATAAAAGACACAGCCAAAAAGCAGAAAAACTATACCGAGACTATGGGAAAAATCGAATAGATCGTCATTTAAAGTAAAACGTAGCTCAATCAAACCGGGCAACATTAAGACGATCACGGTAATAACACTAGAGATCACTAAGGTGAGCATTAGGCCTATAAAGATAGAGTGTTTACAATGTTTAAAGAGTAGAGTAAGTGGTCTTGCCACGTAACCTTGCGGTGTCGATCGTTGCATCTCTATAAAAAACGGTGACTCTTTGATAAAGCGCCATGCCAATAAGGGCAAACAGCTCAAAACTGTGGCAACTATAAAGGGAATACGCCAGCCATAGTTAATAAGCTGATCTGGCGTCATAGAGCTGGTAAACCATGCAAAAAAAGCATTACACAATAGCACACCAACAAAAAAACTGGCTGAAACGTAGCTGCAACCAATAGATAAATACTGTCTTGGCACATGCTCAGCAACGAAAATCCAAGTGACCGGCACAAAGATACCAAAAGCCATACCTTGTATCAGACGCAATATAATAAATAAAACAGGTGCTATAAAGCCCCATTGAGCATAAGTTGGCAAGCAGCTTATCGCGAGCATAGTAGCCGCAGTAATCAATAAACTAAATAGTAATACGGGTTTACGGCCCTTAATATCACCATAACGCCCAAAGATTACTCCGCCTAAAGGCCGAGCCAAATAGCCTACGACAAAAAGACCCAAGCCCTGCAGCTTAGTAATACGAGGATCAACATTAGCGGGGAAAAAAGTTAATGAAATAAAATCTGCCATGTATAAATAGATCAAAAAATCAAAAAATACTATAGCGCTACTAAAACAGATGAATAACATCATGTTTTTATCCTTTGAGGACATCAGCGCATATTCAGAACGAGAGGGCATTAGGTCACGTATCCATATATTGAATGATAATACCCTCACTATTATAAAAATAATGAGGGCGTTTATTTTGAAAAATTATGATATTGAATAAGTTATGGTTTTAAGACATGTTAAACCTTTAAGGTTTTGTTATTTAAAATTAAGTTAGCCTTAAAAACTAAGTTTAAAGCAGCCAATCAATAGGTAGCCACGACATGATAGTCAGCCAAGCATGATCGGCGATATCCACTTTGGGCTCAGCGCCGTAAATGACAGGCTTGCCATCTACTATCGTATGCCATTGTAGCTCGCCGCCCTCTAATATCTTGACCTCATAAGCTTGATTTAGCAAATCGTCATCAAGCGCTTCGTGCAGTTGTCGTGCCAGCTCATCATCATTGATGATCACGCCCATTTCAGTGTTAATATTAGCAGAGCGCGGGTCTACATTATAGGAGCCAATAAAGACTTGATGGTCGTCAATAGCAAAGGTTTTGGCATGTAAACTGGTTGATGACTGGCTACGGGCGCGCCACAGCTTATTCTCACGCTTCTCTTCACTGGCAGTGGACTTGAGCTCATATATTTTTATGCCAGCGCGCAGCATCTTAGGTCGCCACTGGCTGTAGCCTGAATGCACAGCGGTAACATCAGTGGCATCGAATGAATTGGTTAAAATCTTAATCTTGATACCAGATTCAGCCAATTGTACTAAAGTATTTACTCCGTCTTTGGTTGGCACAAAGTAGGAAGAAATAATAGTCAGCTGCTTTGAGGGACGACCTAGAAGCGTGCGTAGCTGCGCAACTAAATTAGTATCAGCAGATACACTTTTGGTCAATTTGCCGACATCGTCACTCAAGAACTGCATATCTGTCCAGCGAAAAGGGATACGCTTATTAATAATATCGGTATCAATAGAGGAGTCCTCAATGGCAGATCGATACATCGATAAACTACTGCGAGGTTGACTCTTATCATCCTCTAGCTGATCTAAATTGCTCAAAAAGTCGCTACTTGCGTCTTTATCAAGATTCACCAAAGTCTGGACATCAAAAGATATAGGCGATGACCAATAATCTATAAAGCTATTATCAATATCCTCGACCACTTTGCCTATTAGCAGAACATCAAGATCAGCAAACTGACTGCTTTGATCGTTACTCAAATACTCATTGCCGATATTACGGCCGCCAATAATAGTGATTTGCTTATCAAAAGTCATACTTTTATTGTGCATGCGTCGGTTGATACGTGGCAAGCCTGTAACAAAGTTTAGCGCTTGAAATTTGCGATGCATAAGTGGGTTGATAATACGCACAGCGATATTAGGGTGACTGGCAAAACGCAAGAGATGCTGATCAAATGTGGCGGTATTATTAAAATCGTCTAATAAAAGACGGACAATAACCCCACGTTCAGCAGCTTCCCAAAGATCTTTTAATAATAGCTGACCTGCCTGATCGTTATGCCAAATATAATATTGCACATCGATATTACGATTGGCCATCCCTGTTAGGATGCTACGCGCCGCAAAAGCATTAGCTCCTGTGACAATAGGATGGTAGCCAGATAGATCAGGATGAATCTGGTTTTGTGCACTGATAGCGGTTACCAAATCGGTATTGTCGCTTGAGCTTAGCCCATCGCTTGGCTGCTGTGGTTGGCTGGTCTGATACAACGCATTGACTCGCGCAGATAATGCTTTACTATCTGGCAAGTGCGGCTGTTTTGGCAAAATTTGGCAGCCACTCAAGCTTAAAGATATACCAAGTACCAGACTCAGTGATAGTTTGTTCGGTACTTTACTTGGTACTGTGTTTGATATGATGGACGTCAACATAGTGGGTCTACCTTGATGAGCTTAACGGGTTATAACTTATTATCGTTATTGTAGATGGATATCATTACTCACGTTATATAGCGCTTATAATAACACCGCTGATAGGGTAGATGACAATGCCCGCAAGCTTAACAGGTGCAGCAAGGTCTGCCTATAATAAATACGTTAATTTTTATAGCAAGATTTCCCTTTTAGAACTATTTTAACTAGACTAATCGTATGCTGTTGTACGATGTATAGCATCTATAGTAATCTTATAAAGCACCGTTCAATAAACCGTGATTAAAGGATGAAACAGAAAATGGCACACCAATTGAGCGAAGCATTATTTTTGATTAAGCTATGTTCAGCTGCTTTTTTGATAGTGCTGTTATCGGCGTGCACCTTGAAAACTGAAGCCGCTTCAATTAATCCTAATCCCAGCGACGAAATGATTATTCATGGGTCTTTACCTGCGGATCAGGCATTGGACATACAAATGACAGCACGCTTTGAATCGACCAATAATTCTTGTGGCAATGCCGTCGATATCTCACATGTCTATCAGCTCAGTGAAACGCTAAAGATCAATATCGAGAAAACAGTAAATCAATATGAAGCGCATTTTTTTCGAGATGCTATTATGAAAGGGGATTGTGATTGGAGATTAATCTATGTGACGGCTGAATTGACTCACAAGAATGCGGGTAAAGCTTGGTACAAATTTTATGATTTCACTCCCGAGGACTTAGAAAAGAAATATCTAGCAAGCAACATGCCCGACAAAGAAGATCATTTGCTTGAAATCAAGTGTGATGTAAAACCTAGTAGCACATCAAATGGTAGTAGCGATAAAGATTCAAAGACTCAAAACACTTTGGACAATCTAGAGTGTAGTAGTCGTCGAGGGATGTTTTTGATGCCAAATATTCATCGTTATAACGTCAATTTTAATTATAATAAAAACGGCATTTTTTGATAAAAACGATGAATCAAGTTAGGCTTTGTGGATGCTTGCGTTTTGTTGGCATGATATGATTAAGCACCTTTTTATTCACGTCATTATGGTCAAACAATTTAGCGGTTTTAGATCATTTAATTTAACAGCAATGGATAAGTTATGAGTCAGTCGCAAAAAAAAGAAAACAGTAGTTTAGATAAGTTAGATCCAAATTGGCGCTCTGATGCGCTAGATTTGAGCTTAGACTACGGTATGCAAACCATCGCGGTACGTGCAGGCCAGCATCGTACTGATGAGGGCGAACATTCAGAGGCGATATTTACCACCAGCTCCTATGTTTATACCTCAGCCAGTGATGCTGCCGCACACTTTGATGGCACTACGACGGGTAATGTCTACTCACGTCATACTAATCCTAGCGTGCGCACCTTTGAGCGTCGCCTTGCTGCGCTTGAGAATGGCGAGCGCGCAGTTGCAACCGCCTCTGGCATGGGTGCGATCTTAACGATGTGCTTGGCTTATCTTAAATCTGGTGATCATCTACTCGCGGCAAATCAACTATTTGGCTCGTCCATTGGTCTATTCAACAATTACATGGCTAAGTTTGGCGTTGAAGTCAGTTATGTTGATTGCTTCGATAATGACGCTTGGGAGCAAGCCGTTCAGCCTAATACTAAGCTGATCTATTGCGAAAGTCCGAGTAATCCGTTAGCACAAATCTGTGATATTAGATTTTTGAGTAAGCTATGCAAAGCCAATGATATTCTATTAGTGGTCGATAACTGCTTTGGTTCGCCTGCTATTCAGCGTCCGCTTGATTTGGGCGCGGATGTGGTGATTCATTCGGCAACTAAATACTTAGATGGTCAGGGCCGAGTGCTTGGCGGCGCATTGGTCGGTAGCGATGCGCTGATGCAAGAGGCCTTTACCGTAGTACGCTCAGGCGGTATCAGCATGAGTCCATTTAACGCTTGGGTATTTACTAAAGGTTTAGAGACTCTCAAGTTGCGCATGCAAGCGCACTGCGCTAATGCCAATCAAGTGGCGCAGTTTTTGGATAATCACCCTAAGGTGACGACTGTGCATTTCTCAGGTTTGCCAAGTCATCCTGCGCACGAGTTGGCAAAATCTCAACATCATATGAAAGACGGCTTTGGGGCGATTATGGGCTTTGAAGTTGTCGCAACGGATAACCTCGATGCCAAAGCCGCAGCATGGCATGTTATCGACTCAACCAATATGATCTCTATCACTAACAACTTAGGCGATGCCAAAACCACGATCACTCACCCAGCCACAACGACGCACTTTCGCTTAACGCCTAAAGATCGTGCTGATGCTGGCGTGAAAGATGGCCTGATTCGTTTATCTGTTGGGCTTGAGGATATTGAAGATATCATCAAGGATCTAGCACGCGGTTTGAACAGTTTGTAAAGATAACGTTATAATCGCATCATAATAATAGTGGTTTAAATAATTGTGCTTTAAAACAGTAGAGTCAAACCCTATATATCACTGACAAATAATTTTTATTATCTCATCACATAAGAGGCCATTATGAATATCCAAGCATTAATGCAACAAGCACAGACCATGCAAAAGAAAGTTGAAGCGAACGTTGAGACTGCCAAAAAAGAGCTGGCGAATAAAGAAGTACACGCCGAAGCGGGTAGCGGTCTAGTCAAAGTCACTATGACAGGTTGCCATGTGGTTAAGCGCTTAACTATTGATCCAAGCTTGCTCGAAGATGAGCCTGATATGATTGAAGATCTCATCGCCGCTGCTATCAATGATGCGGTGCGTCAAGCCGATGAGCTATATGAGCAAACGATGGCTGGCGCGACAACAGGCATGGGTCTGCCACCAGGTATGCAAGGGATGTTCTAAGCACTGACTTTTAATACTGAACGTAAGTACTATATAAGCACGAATAGCGTATAAATACTGACTGCTTAAGTCGAAAATGGGGTTGTTATCGACATGATACGACCCCATTTTTATAGCTAAGATTTGAGATTTATTCATATGATATGAAGTTAAACAAAGGGATATAATTTGCTTACTCCTAAATTTGATCAGTTAGTCAAACAGTTGCGTATATTGCCTGGTGTCGGTCAAAAAAGTGCTCAGCGTATGGCGCTTAATCTACTAAATAAAAAACGTCCACAAGGCATGGCATTGGCGCAAGCGCTTGACGAGGCAATGCGCGATATCGTTGAATGTCAGCGCTGTCATAGCTTTAGCGATGATAATATCTGCCCGCTATGTCAAGATCCAAGGCGTGATGATAATTTATTGTGTGTGGTCGAAACCGCCGCTGACGTGATGGCGATTGAGCAAACTGCGGGCTATCGTGGGCGCTACTTTGTGCTAGGCGGACATCTATCGCCTCTCGATGGTATCAGTGCTGATGACTTAAATATTGATCAACTAGTATGGCGTGTCAAGCAAGAGGCTGTAGAAGAGCTAATATTAGCCACCGGCACTACTGTTGAGGGGCAGACTACCGCGCATTTTATTAGTGAGGCGGTGAGTCGTCATGTAACTAAAGTCACGCGTCTAGCGCAAGGGGTGCCGATGGGCGGTGAGCTGGAATATTTAGATAGTATGACGCTAGGACAGGCTTTGCAAAATCGCTCTTTTTTATAGGCTGTAGAATTTGATTTATAGCAATTTATAAAATGCATCAAATTGAATAATATTGTCATTTAAATACCGTTATAGGCTGGGTTTTAACCTAGCTTTTTTGTTTGTATTATTCGATATAATTTAGTCAATTATTACTCACATCAAACTTAGTTTTCAAGATTTGTTGGTGCATAGAATGCACCCTACGGTTATCGATGAAGCAGTGTGTGCTTAAACATTTACAAATAATTATCTGTGAATGTTTAATGCGCCTTATTGTTGTTATAATCAAAGCCCTGTATTTTGAACCAATCAACTTTAAACTAATAAAAGCAGGTATCTGCCCGTGTCAGACTCTCTAACCGCTATAGTTCTACAAGACGATCCTACTATTGCTAATTCTACAATTAATAAAGATAATGCTGCAAAAAATACTGCTCTAACTATTTTGCCTGTAGAGCCTGATATTGACGCCTTGCTTGATATTGCTGACGCAGCAGCAGTCACTTGGATACGTGAACAGTATCAGCTAGATGAAGTCATTGAGGCGCTAGAAGGCTGCGGACGTGTGGCGCTAGATACTGAGTTTATCAAGCGTGATACTTATTATCCGATCTTGGCGCTCGTGCAGCTTAATACAGGTGATCATGTTTACCTTATAGATGCGCCAAAGTTGCAACTTGACGCGCTATGGCAAGCACTGCTCGAAGTCGATGTCGCCATTTGGCATGCCTGTGGTGAGGATTTGGGGATATTCTATTTACTCTCAGGTTGCCCACCACTGACCAATATCTTTGATACTCAAATTGCGCTGTCTTATTTGACTGGGCAATTGCAAATGGGCTATCAACAAGCGCTCGATGACCAGCTTGATATGCATATTGATAAAGAGCAGAGCCAGTCCGACTGGTTACGTCGTCCATTATCAGATGAGCAAGAGCAATATGCGATAGATGATGTGCGCTTTCTGCCAGCGCTATACTTAAGTCTTGAGTATGCGCTAAAGTCAAAAGGGCTGTATGACTATGTCTGGGCGGATTGTCAGCTCTATGCCGCTGAGCTTTATGCCACTCAGCACGTTGAAGACGAAGCTATGTATCTAACCATGGCAGATTATCGATATAACTCGCAGCAAATGGCAATATTGCAAGCAGTAGCGACTTGGCGTGAACAGCTGGCTCGCGCGACCAATCAACCGCGCACCTTTGTCATCAAAAAACAAGCGGTGCGTGAGATTATCACCGAAAAGCCGAGCACTATGCGCGAGCTTGCGCATAAAACTACGATGCATCGTAGTATGCTCAGACTCTATGGTGACGAGCTATTAAAGATTATTACCGACGCTAAAGCACTGTCAGCTGTTGAGCACCCTGCTTGTCTGCCAGCGCCTTATCGCTCAAAAAACAAGGTGCTGTCAAAAGCGGTACAAGAAGCCATTGCTAAACAGGCTGAACAAATCGGTGTGCCAGAGAGCGTATTAATGCGTAAAAAGTGGCTGAGTCAGCTGTATGAAGTTATCGCTTATGACAAAGACTTGTCGGAGTTGCCAGTAGGCTTACAAGGCTGGCGTCATGACTGGGTGATTCAAACTTTAATACCCGTGATTGCAGCCCATAAGGTTGAATTAAAGCAGGGGATGGGGGTTAAGAACAATCCTTAAAAGGCTTGCCCACTTGTAGATATTATTAGCAATTTGAATACTATTAATAACTTACGAATAACGGCTAGATAGTTATTTTAACGTTTAAATTATTAAATATATTATATTTTAAAGCTAAATCAAGCATGAATAATGATATATACCTGTAGATATGTACAGTTACCTGCCATTTTGAACTAGGCTAATATGATAAAGGGTGTCTACCAAATTTTGCTTTGTTGGACATATATTAATCCTTTAAATATGAGGAACGACTATGTCATATCTTACTTATAACAAAACAGGACTTGTCTTAGCTTTAAGCAGTACGTTGTTATTAGGTATCTCTACTGCTTCAGCTGCAGAGCATAAGTGCTATAAACCTGGGTCAGAGGCAATGTGGCAGAAGACTCGAATGCCACAGGGCAATTGGAGTCCAATTCATGATACTAAAAAATGGAGTTATGATGCTATTCCAGGAGGTGATATCTTTCGTCATAGGAATGGAAATCGTACTGTAGGAACACGTTGTCAAGGCACAGGTTATGACTATGGCACTCTAAAAATAGACTTTGAAGGTAATCAAGATTGGTGTGCAAAATATGTACCCGCTAGTGTGGGTAGTATCCAGATTCCAACTTGTAGTAGCGGATATACATTATCGGCAGACAATAGCATATGTACGAAACCAGCGACATCCGCATATTGGCAAAAAAATAGACAGCCCAAAGGTAATTGGAGCCCAATTCATGATACTAGAAAATGGAGTTATGATGCCGTTCCAGGAGGTGATATTTTTCGTCATAGAAACGGAAACCGCACTGTAGGAACACGTTGTCAAGGTACAGGTTACGACTACGGCACTCTAAAAATAGACTTTGAAGGCAATCAAGATTGGTGTGCAAAATATGTTAATGGGACATCTGCTAGTTCCGTGACTGCCTCTTGTCCAAGCGGTCATCAACTGCAAACGAAGCCAGCTATTAATGAAGCAATAGCATCTAAAGGATCTATTAAACAAGGCTCTAAAGAAGCTATAAGCAGACCTGCTACTTTGCAACAGTTTGAAATGAAAGAGCTTAGAAGATAGATATTTTAGTCTTTTATGTAGATGTCGTTTTGAACATTATCATTTTAGCTTAGGAGGTGTGTAGTCTACTAGATAACACATCTTAGCGCCTAAACTCGCCATGTATCAAAAAGTAAATAGCTTGCTGTGCGACGTTTTTATCGATCAACATGCCTGTATGAGTAACTGGTAAGATAATATGATCGGTAGCGCTGGTGAGTTTAGTCTCTGAGATATAGACTGTGCCATCGTGAGCGAGCTTTTCAGAAGTTAGCTCTGCATCTGCTTTACGTAATTTACGATTATGGTAGGCTAAGATAGGCTGACCTAAACCTTGCGCCTTATTGCCAGCGATGACGCCAAGCTCAATATCTTTTGGCAATGACGCAACTGTACCATCTAAAGCTTGCTCATATGATTTACCTACAATAACAGGCGCGAGTCGCCACATATAATCACCACTAACGCTACCGTTATGCGGTGTACCCAAGGTTACGCAGCGACCAACTTTCCACTCAGGATAATGCGCTATAAAGTCGCGAATAATCAGTCCCCCTAAACTATGCCCGATAAGATCAATAGGCATAGCAGGGTTGTGATTGACTGTAAGCCAAGCGTTTAAACGCTGACTGTTTACTTTAATGCCATCACGCATACTGCGATAACCAAATTGATGAGTCGCGAAGCCTTGATTCTGCAAGCGCTTCGCCATTGGACGCATAATAAAGGGCGCCTGATGCAGACCATGGATAAGAATAACAAGGTTTTTTTGGCTCATGTGTAGTCCGAGAGTTTTTAAACTGATTAGTTATTTATTATAGCGTTAAATGGCCATTTTATAAGAGAACTTTTAAACGTTTGTTCTTGATTTTTAGCGTGACATGTTCGATAGTTGCAACATAATTCGTGGGTTAGCACCAGCACCCGCGCTACTTATCAAGATATTCGCTTTCTTGCAAAATAATAAGCAAAATAAAACCTCCAAATCAGCTACTGACTTGGAGGTTTTTATGATTAAGGAAGGCTGACTTATCAACCTTCAATGTCATACTACATATAGTTTTCGATACTTGGGCAAGAGCACATTAGGTTCTTATCACCATAGGCATCATCGACACGGGCAACGCTTGGCCAAAACTTATTATTACGTATATAAGGGAGTGGGAACGCTGCCGTATCACGGCTATAAGGATGTGACCACTCACCATCAGTAATCATAGCAGCTGTATGCGGTGCGTTGACTAATGGGTTGTCCTCCAAGGTCCAGCCATCATCGCCAGCTTTGGCTTTCATAGCTTCTGCATGGATAGCAATCAGCGCATCGATAAAGCGATCTAGCTCCTCGGCAGATTCAGACTCAGTCGGCTCAATCATAAGCGTACCTGATACTGGGAAGCTCATCGTTGGTGAATGGAAGCCATAATCCATCAAGCGTTTAGCGATATCACTTTCAGTAATGCCTGTTTCTTCTTTGAGTGGGCGAATATCGATGATACATTCGTGCGCGACGCGGCCGTTTTTGCCAGCATAAAGAATCGGATAGACGCTCTTTAGCTTGTCCGCTACATAGTTAGCATTGAGTAGTGCCAAATTAGTCGCTTTTAATAAGCCATCACGACCCATCATGGCAATATACATCCATGAAATCGGTAGAATACTTGCTGAACCATAAGGCGCTGCTGATACCGCTGAGTTGCCTCTTTGAGCATTATGCACAGGTATCAACGTATGATCCGCCATAAATGGTGCCAAATGCGCTTGCATACCGATAGGACCCATACCTGGTCCACCGCCGCCATGAGGAATACAGAAGGTTTTATGCAAGTTCATGTGCAGTACGTCAGCACCAACGTCAGCAGGCTGCATGATAGCGACCTGAGCATTCATGTTGGCGCCATCCATATAGACTTGACCGCCATGACTATGAATAAGGTCACAAATCTTACGAATACCTTCTTCAAATACACCATGCGTCGAGGGATAAGTGATCATCAAGGCACCAAGATTGGCGCTGTGCTCTTCAGCCTTAGCGGTTAAGTCATCAATATCGACGTTACCGTTGTCATCTGTTCTAACGACAACGACTTTCATGCCCATCATAATGGCGGTCGCAGGGTTAGTGCCGTGGGCTGACTGCGGAATCAAACAGACATCACGATTAGTCTCATCACGTGACTCATGATAACGACGAATGGCTAATAGACCAGCATATTCACCAGAAGCCCCTGAGTTTGGCTGCATAGAAACGTCATCAAAACCAGTGATGGCTTTGAGCTGCTCCTGCAAGCTATCAATCATCTCAATGTAACCACTGACTTGATCTAAAGGCGCAAACGGATGAACGTTGGCAAATTCAGGCCAAGTAATCGGTAGCATCTCGCTAGTGGCGTTGAGCTTCATCGTACAGCTACCCAATGAAATCATACTACGGTTCATAGCCAAATCTTTATCTTCTAAAGACTTAAGATAGCGTAGCATTTCATGTTCGGTATGGTGCGAGTTAAATACGGGATGGGTCAAGATATCATCCGTACGTAAATGCTCCGCATCTAAAGAAACGGTTGCTGTCTCAGGTAAGTTATGTGACTTGTTAACGAATAGCTGAGTCAAGACATTGAAGTCTTGTTGATCGCTGGTTTCACTAAAGGCAACGCCTAACTTAGTCTCATCAAGACGCCATAGGTTATAGCCAACATTGTCCGCATTTTCAAAGATTTGGGTGGCAAGCTTTTCAGAGCCACAATCAACAACGACAGTGTCAAAGAACTGCTCATGAACGACAGTTAGTTGATTATCACCTTTAGCCGTGGTAATGACATCAGCGAAAGCAGTCGCAAAGGCATGGATACGAGTGGCGATGCGCTTCACGCCAGTAGGGCCATGATAGACCGCATACATACCCGCAAGATTAGCTAACAATACTTGTGAGGTACAGATGTTTGAGTTGGCTTTTTCGCGGCGAATATGCTGCTCACGAGTTTGTAGTGCCATACGTAGTGCCGTATTGCCTTGCGCATCTTTGGACACGCCAATAATACGACCAGGTGCTGAACGTTTCGCTTTATCAGAAAAAGCAAAGTAGGCGGCATGTGGACCACCGTAACCCATAGGGATACCAAAGCGCTGCGTGCTACCTAACGCCACATCGGCACCCATGTCGGCTGGCGACTTGAGTAATACTAAGCTCATAATGTCACTAGCAACCGCGACGTAAGTTTTGTTTTGTTTGACAGCGCTGATAACGTCGGTTAAATCTTTGACATCACCCTCGCGACCAACATATTGGAAAAACGCCCCAAAATAATCGCCAGATTTAGCCAATTCAAAATCACCAACAACGATTTCAAAACCGAAATATTTGGCGCGAGTACGCATGACATCCAAGGTTTGTGGATAAACACGGTCATCAACGAAGTACTGAGTTGATTTGCTTTTGCTCATACGTTTTGACATCGCCATCGCCTCAGCTGCGGCAGTCGCTTCATCAAGTAGTGAGGCACCAGCAAGCTCAAGACCAGACAGATCAATACAAACTTGTTGGAAGTTAAGCAAAGCTTCCAAGCGGCCTTGAGCGATCTCAGCTTGATACGGTGTATAAGCGGTGTACCAGCCTGGGTTTTCTAATACGTTACGTTGAATAACCGCTGGCATGCGTACAGGCGAGTAGCCTTGACCGATATAGCTTTTATTAACGGTAACTTTATCCGCCATTTTGCGTAGTTTGGCAAGGGCGGCGTGCTCACTCATAGCCAATGGCAAATCTAACTCTTTATGCAAACGAACAGGCTCTGGCACGGTATCATCGATAAAAGCCGACATTTCTTTATAGCCGATGGCGCTAAGTAGATCCGCTTGTTTGTTGTCGTTTGAGCCTAAGTGACGATAGACAAATTCTGACTCATTAAATAAACCTTCAAAAGTATCAAAGGTAGGGCTGTAAGAGCTGGTCATAATAATCCTTGTTAGCTTCTATAAAGCAAGCTGAAGATATAATAAGAATAAATAAAAAGGGTTCAAGCTGAATAATATCAGCCTAAAAAGCAACTTTTAATACTAAACATAATGCACAAACTGCTGTTGATTAAAGCGAAACTGAGAATGGTAAACACCATTATCAGCACGTTCGCCGGCACCAATCATCATCACTATATGATGATCATCGCTTAAGTTTAATAAGCGCTTCATCGCAGGTTCATCGAAACCGCCCATCGGGCAGCTATCAAAACCATGAGCGCGTAATGCAAGCATTAAGTTTTGGGCGCCCAAAGCGGTGTTATTAGTCGCCCAGTTTTTGACATCATCAAAGGTATAATAAGGCGATTTTATTGGCCCTTTGACCCGTCTAACCACTTGCGTAGCGCTCCATTTGGCAACCGATAGTGCGTTTACTGGTCCCCGTAAAAAGTCTAAGGTCACAACTTTAGTGTAGTAATCTTTGACTTTTTTGGGTACAGGGTTCGTAGGGTATTCACGCAACACTTGCTGTGCGTGTTCATGCCAAGTATCTGTACGAGCGACGACAGCGATCAAACGTGCTGCGGTTTTCGCAGCGTTCTGATTCATACAGTTTTTAACAGCCAGCTTACGCTTCTCTACGCTATCTATCACATAGAATTCCCACGGCTGTAGGTTACTTGAGTTTGGCGCGAGCATAGCTAGACGTAGACAATCTGCCAACACCGCATCAGGAATCGGAGTATCAGTAAAGCGGCGCACTGAACGACGTGACTCGACTACTTGCTGAAAGGCTTGCAGTTGCGGGGTATGATTAGGGGTTGCCATATCGTTGCCGTTTATATCGGCAGCAATATGGTCATGACTAGTATCAGCTGGTTTCATAAGTGACTCCAGAACAAGATAACGTTAGATGACAGCGAGTGAGGGTTGTAAATGATGGCAGATACTAACTGACGCTAATATCTGCAACTAGCTATTTGGTTAAGTTTGAATTGGCTTATAAAGCTTATAATTCGTTTTCGTACTCTTCAGCGCTAAGTAGTGCTTCATAGTCTGCCATGTTGTCAGGCTTCATTCTAAAGAACCACCCTTCGCCATAAGGATCAGAGTTGATGATTTCAGGATCATCTTCTAGCGCTTCGTTAATAGCAACGACTTCACCTGAGATTGGCGCATAAACATCAGAGGCCGCTTTTACTGATTCGACCACCGAGATCTCATCATCAACAGCGATAGTATCGCCTACATCTGGTAATTCAACGAATACCACATCACCTAGTAAGTCTTGTGCATGGTCAGTGATACCAACGGTAATAGTGCCGTCGTCTTCTAAACGTAACCATTCGTGGCTAGCGATGTACTTTAATTCTGCTGGGACGTTGCTCATAAAAGACTCCTTGGAGGATTATTAAAATAAAAATGATTAATCATATTCTATGACTAACCCACTTACTTAGTTAAAACGTTAACTCAAGATTTTGATCAATTATCAATAAAACGAAAACTAGTCAAATTGCTTTTTGCCATTACGTACAAAAGGCAGCTTTAGAACACGTACGTCTACGAATTTACCTTTACCACGCAAGTCAATTTGCACGCTATCATCTTCTGATAAGCTCATAGGAACACGGGCAATAGCGATAGAATTTTTTAGACTTGGAGAAAAAGTACCACTAGTAATAATACCCGTTTGCTCGTTATCCGTGCCTTGATTGATGGTCACTGCCATGCCTTCACGGATGACACCACGAGTCGTCAATAGTAAGCCAACTTGCTTCATAGCAGTGTTGTCTTCTTTAGCTTGCTTACGCTTACTGACTAAGGCTTCACGACCAACAAAATCACGCTCGTCTTTTAGCGCCAAGGTCCAACCCATGTTGCACTCATACGGGCTGATGGTCTCATCCATATCATGACCGTATAGGTTCATGCCCGCTTCCATACGTAGCGTATCACGAGCGCCAAGGCCAGCAGGGGTAATGCCAGCTGCTTTTAATTGTTCGAAAAAGGCAGGCGCGTCATCGGCATGCATGATAACTTCGACGCCATCTTCACCAGTATAGCCAGTACGCGCTACGAACCAATCCTGTCCTTCGATATCCGTGAGATCAGCACCAACAAAAGGCGTTATACGCGCTAAAGTATCCGCCCAAGCAGGCTTAGCTTGCGCCAGTTTTTCAACCGCATTAGGGCCTTGAACCGCAAGCATAGCCAGCTCAGTACGCTCAGTAAGGCTGACATCAAAACCTTCAGCAACCTTGTGGAACTGTGCAATGTCTTTATCACGAGTTGCTGCGTTTGAGACGATACGATAAGCCGTTTGCGCCTCGTTTGATAAATAAACAATTAAGTCATCGATGACGCCACCTTGCTCGTTGAGCATAGGCGAGTAGAGCGCTTTGCCCACTAGCTTTAGTTTATCAACATCATTGGCCAGCAGTTTTTGTAACCATGCTTTGGCATCTGCGCCTGTAACATCGACGATGACCATATGAGAGACGTCAAACATACCCGCGTCGCTGCGGACCGCTTCGTGTTCTTCGATTTGTGAGCCGTAATTGATCGGCAACTCCCAACCAGAAAAGTCTACTAATTTGCCATTGCTATCGACATGAGACTGATAAAAAGGAGTGCGCTGAGGGGCGTGAGTTGCAGAGCTTTGAGAAGGGGTATCGGTCATAACGAATCCTTATATATACATAACATCAATGCGCTCTATAAAAGTCGCAAAACTGATATGTTAAAGTAATGAGAAGCAATAGGGCTAGGCGTCAGTGCTAAGCTTTATCGCTACCAAGAGTGTCATAAAATAAAGCCGTCAGTCAACAAAACGCTGAACGTCTCGTTGAACTATAGCCCTATCTGTCCTGTGACCTGAGATTTTCAACACGAACTATCCTAACAATATATCAGATATACGTCGGATATCGCGTTTTCTCCCCTTCGGTGGGTAAGGCATTGATTAAAATCATCCTTACCGCTCTCCAGATTTGTTATGCCGTTGTATTTATGATGACAGCTTAAAAATAAAAACTGCAAATAAATATTAGTGACATGCGTTTTTCAGTCCGTTTACCTGAGCGATTGGCAGGGTAGATGCGCCTTCGGTGGTTTTGCAGCGTATTCTGACAATATATATAATAAATATTGCGCTTTGCCGCAAAACACTCTCCTGAGAAACGCTATTATTATGAAAGGTTCACCGGCCTTTTACAAGTCACTAAATAGATTAAAAGTAACAACTGCTATAAAAAGTTAGTTTTATGGCTACTTAGATTTATAGTGGCATAGTATTTACAACATAATAGTGCTCAGGCGTCAAAGTATAGATAAAATCGTGTACTGACTTTTGCCTATTAATCTATCTGTATTACTTGCAAAAAATTTGTGTCCGATGCCCAACGTATGAACGGTTAAGGTAAAAGCGATAATGCTACTCATACGTCATACATAATGTCACTACTGATATAAAAGAGATTTATGCTAGGCTAGCAACCATTACCTATACATTGCTCAAATTCCATTCTTATAGAGGTCTATTCTATGCATTGTGATATTTATAAATTCCCTAAGCATGATGATATGTATGTTTATATTGCTCGTCCAGATTATCCTAATGATACTGACGAGATCAAAGATTGGCTAAGCGTGTTGCCAAAAGACTTTCGGGCCGGTTTGGGTGTTAGTAAGTTTGTGATGCATTTAGACCTAGACGCTACCCCAAAGCTGGCGCGAGTCGATAAAGAGGAAGTATTAGCAAAATTGCAGTCGCAAGGCTACTTTGTACAGCTGCCACCGCAAGACGTTATGCGTAAACAAGCTGAGATGCGTGCTCGCGAGGCTCAAGATAATATTTATGATTAGTATTGTCACTGCTATTGTCATAAGGATGAGTTATTGATGGTTAGCTACTGACAGTTAGTTGCTGATAAAGCTTATCTTGATAGGTAGTTAATGTTTAACATGGTCTATAAAGTCGTGATAAACTAGCGCTTATTAGAGTGTACAACTTTTTCATTAAAGCATAATTCAGGTAGCTAAATCGTCATGGACTTTTTTAGAAGTATCTTACAAAGCTTACCACTTGAGGGGCTAAGCGACATTCTCGGTGAGATTGTTATTTGGTGGAGCCAGATGGTGAGTGGTGTACCCGCTGATGATCTGCCTATGTATGCTTATCTTGGCTTCTCTATCATCGTATTGATACTTTGGCTATTAGTCGCTCGGGTAATACCGCGTCCACTCGGTGGTATGAGCTGGATGGTGCTATTTGCGGTACTGCTTGCACCAGGCACGGCACTGAGTGATCCGAGCACGATTGCACCTGCTAGCATCAGTGTCGTTTATGCGGTTATGATGAAAGATACTGCAGGCGCAGTAGCTAATGCGATACCAATACTAGTCGTATTAGTTACAGGACTGTTCATCGGTTTTGTTTGGCAATTGATCCGCGGGGCCTTTGAGTCAAGCTTAGATAAAGCGCGCCAACATGCTTCTGCTGATACTATCGCGAACATGCAGCTGGCGGGCGGTAACTATTTAGCAAAAGACATGGTAGCAACAGATGAGCCAATACCGACCTCAGTACCAGCCAAAGATAAAGAGCTGTTGCCCTTTGCCATGCTCAAAAAGAATGCTGCCAAAAAATCAGCTTTTGCGCCTACAGAGTCTATAACCGCTAAGAGTGAGCCTGAATCTGAGCTTAAAGGCGAGGCAGTCAGTGACATTGCGCCAACTACTCCTATTATTCCAACTGCTCCTACTATCAAAGAAGAACGTGTAGCTAGAAAGCCAGTTGAAGGTTTTTATAGTAAAAAAATGACGAAAGATGTTGTAAGTATCGAAAACAATAGTGACGATGACAAGTAGTATTTTACTGATAATATAACTTGCTAATGATATAACTTGTTCAATGAAAAAAAGACACAGTTTCGTGTCTTTTTTTATGGGCGCTATTTGATAGGTCTTTTAAAAGTTAGTCAGTGATCATTTACTCATATCATTTATGCTATTTATAAAAGCGCAGACGCATGAGTATTTTGGCATTGTTAGATGCTGTGCTACTCTAAATCACTATTTATAACCCCTTTTTACGACAGCTTTGAACAACAGCCAAAACACTTAACTCTACCTAAGAAAATACTGAGATCTATACTATGTCAAAAAAAAGATTTACAGGCACTGATAGCTATATCGCCACTGATGATCTGCAGTTAGCAGTCAATGCCGCGATGACCTTGCAAAAACCACTACTTATCAAAGGTGAGCCGGGTACGGGTAAGACGTTACTGGCAGAAGAAGTTGCCGCTAGTTTGGGTATGCCATTAATTACTTGGCATATCAAATCGACGACGAAAGCTGAGCAAGGTCTGTATGAGTACGATGCGGTATCGCGGTTGCGTGATTCGCAGTTGGGCGATGATAAAGTCTATGAGATTGGTAATTATATCAAGCCCGGTAAACTATGGGATGCTTTTACTAGTAAAGAGCGTAGTGTGCTATTGATCGATGAAGTAGATAAAGCCGATATTGAATTCCCTAATGATTTACTGCATGAGCTGGATAAAATGTCATTTTATGTCTATGAGACAGGCGAGACCATCACTGCTGAGCAGCGTCCTGTGGTTATCATTACTTCCAACAATGAAAAAGAGCTGCCTGATGCCTTTTTGCGTCGTTGTTTCTTTCACTACATTGACTTCCCTGATGAGTCAACGATGCGTCAGATTATCGATGTGCATTTTCCTAATATTCAAGAAAAATTAGTTAACGATGCGCTCGATATTTTCTACAAATTGCGTAATGTGCAAGGCCTCAAAAAGCCACCTTCAACATCTGAGTTAGTCGATTGGCTGACATTGTTATTAGCAGACGACATGGCGCAAGAAGAGCTGGAAGAAAACTTGCGCGGCGCGAAGTCAATTCCACCGCTATATGGTGCATTGCTTAAGAACGAAGCGGATGTCAATCTTTTGCAGCGCTTTGCCAATATGATGCGTCGTTAAAGACTGCGATTTATCAGCTAATAAAATTCGCTACACTTATTTATTGATAGGGCTTGCCTTATGTTTATAAAACTTTTCTATACCTTGCGTAGTTACGGCGTGCCTGTCAGCACTCGCGAATTGCTCGATCTAAATGCTGCGCTTGATCAGGGTCTGATGATGCAGGCGAGTTTTGACGTTCAAACTTCAGAAAGTTCAGAGCCAGCTTTTGCCAGTCGTGAAGACATGTATCGACTGATTCGTCTGTGTATGGTAAAAGACGAACGTCATTTTGACAAGTTTGATAGGGCGATGGCGGATTATTTTGACGGGGTTGATAGCTTAGATATTGACGAGCTAATGAATAAGTTGACCGATATTCCACAAGAGTGGCTGGATCTAAAGCTTGATCCCAACAATCTGACTGACGAGCAACGGCGACTGCTCAAAAAATACGGCTCGCTTGAGGAGTTGATGAAAGCTTTGCAAGAGCGGCTTGAGGAACAAAAAGAGCGCCATCAAGGCGGTAGTAAATGGGTCGGTACGGGTGGCAGCTCACCCTTTGGTGCTCATGGTGATCACCCAGAAGGGGTGCGCGTTGGCGGTGAATCCCGTAAAGGTAGCGCGGTCAAAGTCTGGGAGCAGCGTAAATATCGTAACTTGGATGATGACAAGCAGTTGGGTACGCGGCAGATTCAGATGGCGCTACGTAGTCTGCGTCAGTTCGCGCGTACTGGTCAAGCAGATGAATTGGACATCAAAGAGACGGTACGCCGCACGGCCAAAAAAGGTGTGCTTGATATTCATATGCAAGCGGAGCGCCGTAATCGAGTCAAAGTGCTGATGCTGTTCGATGTCGGTGGCAGTATGGATATCCATGTTGAGGCGTTAGAAAAGCTATTTTCTGCCGCTAAGAATGAATTTAAAACGCTGGACTTTTTTTATTTTCATAACTGTCTTTATGATTATGTATGGAAGGATAATAACCGTCGTCACAGTGCGCCGATGCCGACCTATGAGCTATTAAATAAATATGGTCGTGAGTATCGGGTGATATTCGTTGGAGACGCGTCGATGTCGCCCTATGAGCTGTTTACCGTCGGTGGTAGCGTTGAGTATATGAATAATGAGGCGGGTGTGGTTTGGCTAAAGCGGGTACTGGCGCATTTTGATAAGGTAGCTTGGCTTAATCCTGAAGAAGCTGCGTTTTGGTCGTATACCCAAACCATTAATGAGATTCAAAAGCTATTCGATAATAAGATGTATCCGATGACCTTGCATGGGGTTGAAGATATGACGGCTTATTTGGCGAGGTAGTTGATAATTTATCAGGCTAATGAGGCTTCAAAACAATACCTCAATATTTTTAAACACCATAACCAAACCGCTAATCACCATTAATAGAATTACCATCACTCTAAACTGGCGAACACTCATACCTGCCAAAAACCGTTTGCCAATGATATTACCAATCACTGCGCCTAGTCCCAACGCCAGACCATAAATCCAAAGCTGCGCGGTTAAGATGCCAAAAAAAGCATAGCTGCCTATTTGAGCGATACCCACAAAAAACGAATTAGCGGTTTTGGTGGCGATAAGATCTTCTTTTTGTAGCCCAGTATTCATATAAAAAGGATTCAATATAGGCCCAAGCCCTCCAACTAAGGTACTAATAAAAGCGGTTACAAATCCTAAAGGTATAAAGCCTATTTTTGGCATAGCAAAGGCTTTAGACACTTTGCCAAACCGATATTGAAAAACGGTAGAGACCAAGAACACGCCGACCAATAATTGAATCCATTCGGCATTCAAACGGCTAAATAATAATGCTGATAGCCAAGCGCCGACAATCGCACTTGGCGCATAGTATTTAATCAATGACCAGTCGATATCCTGCCAAAATAGATAGAGACGGGCAGGACGGCTGATAAAAGTACCTAAATTAATCACGGGAGGCGCTGCGGAAGCACCAAGCATCCAAGCTGTCACCGGAATAAGTAATAACGCACCGCCACCACCTGAAATAGTAGAAATAATAAAAGCGATCATGCCCGCTAAGAACAACCCTACCAAATGCCAAGTAGGAATAGCTTGCACAAGATCTAAAATCATAAGCATCATAAATTTTTTTAACCCTTTATATCGAGTAATGTTCTTGCACGTGCTCAATACATAGCTCATAAAAAGCCCCAGCAGCGGGCGAAACTGATTTGTTAGCCAGCTTAAAAATACCAATCTGACGGGTCAATACGGGTTCAAGCAAAGGTAACCAGACTAATTCTGGCTCATTGGTTGGAAAAGCCAGCTCAGGCAAAGTAGTAATACCCAAATCGTTACGTAATAAAGAGAATAGGGATGTGATGTTCTCAACCGTATAACGCGCTTGTCGATTAAGAGCTTCAGCTGGCGTGTTCTCAAGTAGTCTACAAGTACCGTTGTAGATAAAAGGTTGAGGGGTTAATTGTTGCCATTTAAGACCTTGTTTTTTACCATTCTTTAGCGACTGAGTTAGCATATTGTCTTTTAGACAAACTACGCCGATAGGATCTGATAACAACGGCGTAAAGTCGATATCTATCTGACTTATGCTAGCACAATTACCCAGTGCTAGATCCACTTCACCTGCTAGCAGCCTATTAGCCACCCCAACAGAATTATCATCTATCAACACGATTTCGATATCGGGATATTGTTTTGAGTATTCATACAAGACATTAGGCAGTAGCTTCGTCACCAATGACGGCACGCTGGCGATTCTTATTTTACCTTTATTACCTAAAGCAGACGCTTTTAAATCCGCATCCAACACTTGATAGGCTTGCCAAAATGTCTCAATCTTAGGTAAGCAGCTTGCGCCAAATGGCGTCAAGGTTGCGCTATTGCCACTCTCAAATAATGGCTGACCTAGCGTTTTCTCCAGCTCCTTTATCGATGACGACAATGCCGCTTGCGTACGATTGGCGCGATCTGCTGCGGCGCGAAAGCCACCTTCTTCTATTACCAATAAAAAATGCTTTAACTGTTGTAGTTTCATAATAGTCAGCTTCCTTTTCATCACTACAGCTCTCATAAAAATTAAAATGCTAAGTGATAAATTAAATCTATCATATTTAATATTTAATTGGTTAGATTTATCTCATTTAGTTGCGTAGCATAAGAGTTGAGCAAAAAGCCAATAGCAAAATTGATTACCTAAATATTTAAAGGATATAGCAGATGAGCAGCCACTCAACTAAGCAAGCAGTTAAAACCCAACTTTATGCTTCCAAAGCGCCCCTTGAGTGGGCAGTGACTAGTAACGGCACCCTATATACCGCGCAGATTCCTATCGATGATAAAGGTGAGGTAGTTGCAGGTGGTATCGAAGCGCAAGCAAGGCAGACTTTTGATAACTTAAAGCACACGCTAGAATGTGCGGGCGCAAGCATGGATGCGGTACTACAGGTGCTGATCTATGTCACTGATCGTGAGTATCTCAAGACTGTCAATCAAATCTATACCGAATACTTTACTGCGCCTTACCCAAATCGTGCCGCTCTTGTGATATCGGGACTAGCGCGCGAAGAGATGCTCGTTGAGCTCGTCGTCTATGCTGCGGTGCCTTAATAGTTGATTTTTTGACCTATTATTTACTAAATATAAATTTTTGCTGTTCTTTTTACTAATTTTTAATCGTTTTATTAAGGAATATCTTATGTCAGCCACCATTGCACAAACCACTCTAAAACAAGACCCAAGTCAGTCACTTTATATTAATGGTGAATGGCAAAGCGGTAGTGATACCGTCGCGAATATTAATCCATCAAATACCAGCGAAAGTCTTGGCGACTTTGCGCAAGCCAGTACAGATCAAATCAAAGACGCTATTGCTGCTGCCCGCCTTGCACAGCCAAAATGGGAAAAAACAGGGTTGGAGAAGAAGCAATCTATTCTACAAGCGATTGGCGATGAGATGATCGCCCGTTGCGATGAGCTGGGGACTTTATTGTCTTTAGAGGAAGGCAAGCCTTTTGTTGAAGGTCGTGGTGAGATTTACCGTGCGGGGCAGTTCTTTCATTACTACGCGGCCGAAGTATTACGTCAAATCGGTGATACTGCGGACTCTGTACGCCCTGGTGTCAAAGTCGAAGTGACCCGTGAAGCGGTCGGTGTGGTCGCTATTATCTCGCCTTGGAATTTTCCAACCGCAACCGCTGTTTGGAAAATTGCCCCAGCCTTAGCTTTTGGTAATGCTGTCATTTGGAAACCTGCGAATTTAACCCCAGCTAGTGCCGTCGCCTTAGCGGAGATTATCCATCGTCAAGGCTTGCCAGAGGGTACTTTTAACTTACTCCTTGGTGGCGGCTCAACAGTCGGTGATGCGCTCATTAATTCAACAGATATTGACGCGGTTAGCTTTACAGGCTCTGTGCCAACAGGCCGTAAAGTCGCTGCGGCTACTGCGCCAAACTTCGTGCGTTGCCAGCTGGAAATGGGCAGTAAAAATGCGCTCGTTATCGCTGATGATGCCGATTTGCAAGTCGCTATTGATGCGGCTGTTGCGGGTGCGTTTGGCGGCTCTGGTCAGAAATGTACTGCTTCATCACGCTTGATTGTTATGGACAGTATTCATGATGCCTTTGTCGATGGCGTCATCGCTAAGATGAAGGCCCTAAAAGTCGGTCATGCGCTCGATGAAGGTATCTTTATGGGGCCAGTGGTTGATGATAAGCAGCTCGCGTCAAACATGGACTGGATCGAAAAAGGTAAGCAGGCGGGAGGCCATTTAGCCTTTGGTGGCGAGCGTCTAGAGATGAAACATGATGGCTATTATATGTCGCCAACCTTGTTTACTGAAACGGATAACAGCTGGGATATCAACCAAGAAGAAGTATTTGCGCCACTCGCTTGCGTCATGCGCGTGAGCAGCTTAGAAGAAGCGATTGCGATGACTAATGACACGCGTTTTGGTTTAACGGGCGGCATTATTACCCAAAGCTTACGTAATAGCGCGATGTTTAAGGAGCAAGTGCAAGCAGGCTGCGTGATGGTCAATCTAGCCACGGCTGGTACGGATTATCATGTGCCATTTGGTGGACGTAAACAGTCGAGCTTTGGCCCACGCGAGCAAGGTCAGTACGCCAAAGAGTTTTATACCATTGTGAAGACGGCTTATCAAAAAGCGTATTAGCCAATGGTTACTTATAAAAAAAGTTTAAAGGAATCAACCATGTACCAAGACCATATCGTCATTGACGGTTTGCAATATAGCAACTGGGATCGTGACTATTTTAAAATGCTACAAGCCAGTGGTATCAACGCGGTACATGCCACTTTGGTTTATCACGAGGATGCACGGCAGACGATGACCCGTTTTGCCGAGTGGAATAGCCATTTTGAGCATAACAGTGATTTGATTTTGCCTGTGTATGGCGTTAACGATATCCAGAGGGCAAAAGAGCAAGGCAAAGTCGGTATTTTCTTTGGCGCGCAAAACTGCTCACCAATCGATGACGAGATTGGCTTAATTAGTGTGATGCGTCGTTTGGGTTTGCTGATTATGCAGCTGACTTACAATAACCAAAGCTTACTGGCAACGGGTTGTTATGAGTCAAATGATAGCGGAGTGACGCGTTTTGGTCAGCAAGCAATAGCGGAGATGAATCGAGTTGGTATGATTATCGATATGTCACACAGCGCTGAGCAGTCAACGCTTGAGGCGATAGAAATATCGTCGCGGCCGATCTGTATCAGCCATGCCAATCCGACTACTGCTCATGAGGCACTACGGAACAAATCCGATACGGTCATCAGCGCCTTAACCAAGGCTGGTGGACTGTTAGGCTTTAGCCTATACCCATTCCACTTACCTAATGGTAGTGATTGTACGCTGAATGATTTTTGTAGAATGATTGCCGATTGCGCCGATAAATATGGTGTCGAGCATTTAGCGATAGGTAGTGATTTATGTCTTAATCAGCCACAGTCAGTGCTGGAGTGGATGCGGAACGGACGCTGGTCAAAAGCGATGGATTATGGCGAAGGCAATGCCAATAATTCAGGCTGGCCAGATAATTTGCCTTGGTTCGCAGGTGAAAAAGGTATGGACAACATCTACAACGGTCTGCTCAAGCACGGCTTTAATGAGGCTGATGCTGGCAAGATTATCGGTCAAAACTGGTTTGATTTCCTTGAGAGTGGCATCAAGCCTTTAGCTTAGATTTTATTTAACTTAACGCATAATCACTAAAGGAAGCCAAGCCATGGCTGATCGAAAAGGACTTACTCAAGACGAGCTAGGAGGCTCAACTGCTACTCCATTAGAGGAAAATACTGATACTTTAGGGCTTAAAAACCCCGCGTTTTGGTATAGCGGTGGTTTTATTATTGCTTTTGTGCTTATGGCGCTCTTTGCCGAAGAGCAATTAGCCGTAATCGTTAATACAGCATTTACTTGGTCAGCTAGTGTCTTTGGGCCTTTTTGGCAAATTCTACTGTTAGCGACTTTTGTTATCGCGCTAGCCGTTGGCGCTGGTCGTACAGGCCGCGTTATCTTAGGTAATCTACCTGTGCCTGAGATGGATAACTTTAAGTGGATGGCTATCTTGTTTTGTACGCTACTCGCTGGTGGTGGGGTGTTTTGGGCGGCGGCAGAACCTATCGCTCACTTTGTTTCAGCGCCACCTTTATATGGGGAGGCACCAGATCTACAACAACGCGCTGTTAATGCCTTGTCGCAATCTTTTATGCATTGGGGGTTTTTAGCGTGGTCGATTGTCGGTAGCTTGACCGCTATCGTCGTGATGCATCTACATTATGACAAAGGCTTACCGCTCAAGCCGCGTACGCTGTTATATCCTGTATTTGGTGAGCGGGTACTCACAGGGCAGTTTGGCGCGATTGTCGATGCGTGCTGCATCGTCGCGGTAGCGGCTGGTACGATTGGGCCGATTGGGTTTTTGGGATTGCAAACCAGCTACGCCTTAAATGAGCTATTCGGTATTCCTGATACTTTTATCACCCAGCTTATTATTATCGTCTTTGCCATTGCGCTCTATACCATTTCAGCCATTAGTGGTCTTGCCCGTGGTATGCAGTTGCTAAGCCGTTTTAACGTTATTTTAGCCGTAGCGCTGATGATATTTATTCTAATATTTGGCCCGACTAGCTTTATCGTTAACGGTTATATCCAAGGTGTCGGCACGATGGTCGATAACTTCATTCCGATGGCGACTTTCCGCGGTGATGAAGGCTGGCTTGGGGGTTGGACAGTATTCTTTTGGGGCTGGTTCTTAGGTTATGGCCCGATGATGGCCATCTTTATTGCCCGTATCTCGCGCGGTCGTACGATTCGCCAGTTGATTACGACGGTTTGCATTATTGCACCACTAGTAACTTGTTTTTGGTTTACGGTAGTCGGTGGTTCAGGTCTCGCGTTTGAGATTGCCAATCCTGGTGTTGTCAGTAGCGCATTTGAAGGCTTTAATTTACCTGGTGCTTTGCTTGCCGTTACGCAGTCATTACCTTTTCCTTTGATTGTTTCAATACTATTTTTGATTTTGACCACCGTTTTTATCGTCACGACAGGTGACTCGATGACTTATACCATCAGTGTGGTGATCAGCGGTGAGCGCGAGCCAAATGCTATGATTCGTACCTTTTGGGGCGTCATGATGGGTGTAACCGCTATCGTTTTAATCTCACTTGGTTCAGGTGGTGTGACGGCTTTGCAATCGTTTATTGTGATTACCGCAGTGCCTGTGTCTTTTATTTTACTGCCATCGCTATGGAATGGACCACAAATTGCTCAGCAAATGGCACGCGACCAAGATCTTTATCGCCCTAATCGGGTAGAGACCGAACACCGCATCGCTGAGGAAAGTTTGACAAAAACTAATACTGTTGAGTCAAAAGAATAGAGGTTTACTTTTAGTTTGAAAGCATAAAAAATAAGCTGGCATTGGTAATTTAAAAGATACCATGCTGGCTTAACCCCCTATATAAAGGAGTGGGATTGTGAATATGGTCCACGCAAACAATGAAAACGTTAACGTAGCAGCATTGCCTTTACGCCACTCCAATGTGGTTATGAATGCTGAGCGCTTAGGTGCCATGCATCAGACGCGCATTAGCTTTGTACGTACTTTACTACGTAAGATCGATAGGGAAAAATGGATACTAAGCACGCATCTTTGGGACTTAGATAGTCAGGGCTATGGGCAGGTTATCTATCGGCTAACAACGCCTGAGCATATTTATAACTTAGTAGTATTCTGTAATGAGCTGGCGGATGATGAGCGTAACGATAGAGTAATAGCAGAGAAATGGGATGTCACCTTTGGGCTAGTCTACGGTGAGATTGGTCAAGAGCTACTCGATAATCTAAAAGCCAACGTGCCGCTACAAGAAGCGGGTCGTAACTCAAATATGGTGATGGTGCTAGCACGGGCGAATAAAAGCGTGCGGGTATTTGATCATATTGTCTCATCCTTAGCTAATGGCCGCCAACCTGATCTGGAGGTGCTAGCACAAGTCGGCTATATCCTGCGCACCACTGCCGTCTATGGTAATGGTAAGTTTGGTATCTATGACTTTAAGCCGCTTGATCATAGCCAAGACTTCGATCAGTCGTTTCGAGCGCAGATGTGCGCAGTGTACTTGCTACGTGAATTTAGTCTCAACTGGGTAGATTACTTGGCTAAGCAGAAGGGCGGTGAAAAGGCTGTCGCTCTACACCTAGAGATTAAGCGCTATTTAGGCATAGGTAACGCGACGGGTCTGGGTATGGCACCGTATTTGATTAATCATCCTTGTATCGTTGATCAATGGCTGACCACGCGTGAGGAGGCATTACAATCAGTATTGGTCTGCACGATTGAGCCTATAAAGGTAGCTTATCTAGATCGTTTGCTGACTCGTGCTATTCAGCATTTTACTGAGATTGTCACCATCAATGAGCAACAAGTTAAGCTGAATGAAACCGTTGTTACAGAGCTGACCGCGCTACAAAAGGAGTTAGACGCAACCAGTAAAACCTACAAGACATGGGCGCAATTCTTACAAGCTCATGATCAATTAAGTTTTGAGAGCCAAGAAGTGATTATCTCGTGCCTAATGGAGCTTTATCCTGAGCGGGTTGATGGCTTTCAAGAAAAGGTCAATGCCGATGAAACCTTAGCACTGCCCAAAAATAAAACCGTAGCCGATTTGCGAGCGGTATTAGAGGCGCGCTACCAATGGGCGATTAACACTGACTTTAATGAGCCTGATAACCGTTATTGGTTTTGGTATCGCTCTATCGATAAAGAAGAGCCGCGCATGGGTGTACGCGGACAAGAGCAAGGGGATAATCGCGAGCTATCGTTAGATATAGCGCGGCAGGCTAATGGCTTATATTCAGCGCTACAGCAGGCAGATAGTCAGCAACTTATTTCGGAATTTATACTAACCAAACCTAAATATCGCTCCATTGCTCGGCGAGTCTGGACGATGAGCCAAAAGCAAATGGGTGATATTCAGATGAATGTGCTGCACAAAGACACGCTGCCGATTCAGCTATTACGTTGTAAGTTATCGATGTTTGGCGCGACTAAATTTGATCCAAGATCCGATCGCTGGGTACGAGTGACGCTGTTCCAAGGTGCACCACTATATAATGAGGTAGACAGTGACGAATGGCTGTTTCCCCTGTTACCAAAAATAGATGAGCTGCCAAAAGTAGATGAGCTGCCGAGGATTGATGAGACTGACACGCCAGTAGTACTGCAAGTAGAGGATTAAGACATGATTGTATCGCGTAATGAGATTATCACCACCGTATACAAAGCCTTTTCAGGGATGCATCGAGAAGTAGGCGAGGCCGATCTGATCGCTACGATGGTTGCAGAATTACAGATGGCAGGGCTAGACGGAGTGCGACAGTTTAATGGTGCCAGCCCTTATATCTTAATAGGGCGAGATATCGCTATCGATATAGTCCATCAAAGCGCAGACGAGATCGGTTTAGATCTGCATAACAGCAGTATAGTCTGTCACCTGCCCTCAATAATAGATTATGCGCTGGAAAAAATGGGTGATCTTGAGCATTACAAGATTACTTTATATAACGCTCATAACCGCTGGTTAGCCTATAGCGAATTGGTAAGCTTAGCATCAAAGGGCATTGCTTGCTTGGCGCGTTGGGATAATGGCACAGCGCCTAGACATACTTTATTCACCCTGAATCAAGGTTTCGTTTACCCTGATTTGTATTTCTTTGATAAGCCTCAGGCGGCCCATGAGAAAAAAGCTGGCGAAAAGCAAGATATTGTCATTGAATTATCGACTTCTAACTTCGACATCGAAAATGAGATTCAGCACTTTGATCGCAAAATATCGACAGATGAGCTATTTGCTACTCATAACCGTGCTTGGAAAGAGGGCATTTATGTGGACGATGAGCAGTGGAGTATCCTCAAAAAAACCGCTATGGCCATACTGGTTGAAAACAGCGAAGTCTCTAGTAAAGGGGCAGGTGGGGTATAAGTATTTAAGGTATAATTTTGCTTTTGTATAACGAGAGATCACATTTATGATCTGGTTAAAAATGCTTATTGGCGCCTTAATGGTATTGGTTATTCAACTATTTGCCAAAACACGGTTTTTCTACCTAGCAGCTCTTGCGCCGCTATTCCCAACCTTTACCTTGATCAGCCACTTTATCGTTGGCACTCAGCGTAGCGCTGCTGACTTTAGAGTGGCATTAATATTTAGCATGTTAGGTGTCATTCCGCATCTTGTTTATACCTTGATCGTCTTCTTTAGCTTTAGTCATATTGGCCTATTTAAGGCGTTGATGTTAGGCGTGGTAGGCTGGCTAGTCGCCGCTGCTATTTTAATAGTGGTCTGGCAACAACTACAGCTATAAGCGCTTAGCAAATTTATTGAAGTTACTATTAATAAACCGTTACCTAAAGGGACTTAACTATTCATATTAATTCTATAAAATAGGGGAGATAGCGCATAGCTATTAATCAGGGCTAGCTGTCTAAACTAAAAGATAGTGTCATAGGATGTATTTATGAAAAGTTATCACCCTCTATTTTATTTTTTAAAACCTAGTCAATTATCTGCCGCTGCTATTTTAGTCATGTTAAGCGCGACATTAGCCGCTTGCGCTCAAACGGATACGCTAGAGGTGACTGATACTTCTAAGGCAGAATCTGTATCAAGCGCAAGCTCAGTTGCGCCAATTACCCCAGTTACTAACCCAGACTTGCTCAAAAACGTCTCCGCGACAGTCTACAAAGATGCTAATTGCGGCTGCTGTAAAGAGTGGATAAGCCATACTGAAGACAATGGCATGAGCGCAACGGCGCATGATATTACGGACTTAGCTGAAGTTAAACAGCGTTACGGCGTACCTGATAATATGCAATCTTGTCATACTGCGGTCACCACTGATGGCTATGTGTTTGAAGGTCATGTCCCTGCCAAATATATGGCGCAGTTCTTAGCCAATCCACCTGTCCAAGCGGCAGGGCTTGCCGTGCCTGGCATGCCTATGGGTAGCCCAGGTATGGAATATCAAGATAAGTTTGATCCGTATCAAATCATGCAAATTAATAAAGATGGTAGTAGTGAGATCTATGCCAGTATTGACTCTCCTCAGCAGCAGCTATAGCGATAAACGTTTTTCTATCAGATCAACCGTTAGGTCACAACGTGAATAATATGAACCACAATAAGCAACAACAGATGAACCCATATCTTAAATTTACCCTGATGATTGTCACCTCGACAGTCGTCATGTTTATTATGATGTATTTTAATACTTATAAGCTCGATCACGTCTATTTCAGTGAGACCCGCGCTTATATGGCGCTATACATGGGCGCTGTGATGGCTATTATCATGCTAGCCTTTATGGGTAATATGTATAAAAAGACCAAAGTAAATCTAATGATTTATGGCGTCAGCGTCGTGTTATTTGCCGTTGGACTGTGGGGCGTTAGATCGCAAGCAACCGTTGATCAAGTGGATTGGATGCAAGCGATGATCCCGCATCATTCTATTGCTATTTTGACTAGTACCCGTGCTGATATCGAAGACCCAAGAGTTAGAGAATTAGCTGACGGCATTATCGAGGCACAAAAGAGAGAAATCGCTGAGATGGAGACTCTGGTTGCGGAACTAAAATAAACCAATCTTATAACCCGCCAAGAGGTGAATCTTAAATGATTTGCCTTTTTATTTTATTATTCATTGCGTTTTAATACGTTAAATATACATTACCAAAAGATTTAATAATAAGGATAAATTATGAAACCCAATACTCCTTCTCGTCTAACGACTATTGCAATCAGTATTAGTACGGCTTTATTAATTAGTGCTTGCCAGCCTACTAACGACACGGTGGCACCAATAGAAGAGGGAGATGTCATAACCGAAACTAGCGCTGTAGATCCGCATGCCGGTCACGATATGAGTAATATGGGCATGAGTACGATGCCTACAGATGACGCTAATATGAGCGCTATGCTCAAAGACTATACCGCCTCAATGACCACGATGCATGAAGAGATGATGAAAGGCATGAGCTATAACGATCCTGATACCGCCTTTGCCCAAGGGATGCTCGGTCATCATATCGGTGCAGTCGATATGGCAAAAGTACAGCTAGAATACGGTACGGATGCAGAAATGCTCAAGCTGGCACAAGATATCATTGATGCGCAAAAGGCTGAGATGGAGCAGATGCAAACGTGGCTAGCGAGTCATCCTGATACTAGCGAACCTACTGCCGATACTGAAGTGATGCAGCAAGCCTACGCACAAGGCATGGATGCGATGCATGACGAGATGATGCTCGGTATTGCCGATCCTAATCCTGATATGGCCTTTGCTCGTGGCATGCTACCCCATCATATTGGCGCAGTCGATATGGCAGAGGTGCAGCTAAAATATGGCAAAGATGCAGAGATGCGTAAGCTGGCGCAAGAGATTATCGATGCTCAGCAGCCAGAGATTGAGCAGATGCAAAGTTGGATTAGCGCTAACAAAGTGTAGGCCAAGATTTATAATAGATGACTTTTAATCGCTATGGTATAGATTTAAAGCTTAAATAAGCGTATTATCAATATAAGCGCTAAGCTCAATCACTTGTAATTGAGGAGTCATTAATATGGCTACTAAAACTGCATTGATGCTCTTGTCATTGATGTTGCTCTCTGGCAACGCGGTCGCTATGGTCAGTGAAGTGTCAGGAAATACTTCTTGCAGTATCGTATCTTTATCAGATAAGCAATTGCTTAAGCAGATCGACTGTAGTTTTGAAGGTGCCATAGGCTCAAGTATGGTTTACAGCGTTCAACAACTAAACTTTACTACTAGTAATGGCAATCTTGTGTCAACTGTGAACAGTGCGACTTTTCGATTTGGTGACAATGAAGAGATGTATGATTTGCAAGAAACTATCGCTATCAATGATAACACAGCAGAAGTCATTATGATTGATGCGACTAGTTTTAAGCGCATATCTGCCACTAGAATGGCTCAATATTATGATCAGCCTATCCCTGATTTGAATAATGTTTTGTACTGTTTTAAACCTATTAAAAAGAGTAAGGCTTTTTGCATTCCCTATGTGGTCATTTATAATATGTCCTAATTAAGGTGCTTTATCTAATAGGTTATGACTATTATGTTAAGCTTGATTACCTTTTAACTGATTATATCCATATAAAAACCCCGTACTGGCCTATGCTGCTAGCACGGGGTTTTTATATGGATGATATTAACTTATAGCTTTAAAGTCTATTTATCAAACTTAATATTGCTTATCCTACTGTAAAAGGTATAAGACTATATTTTATTGTCATTAAAATATCAAAGCATGTTTTAAAACTCTTTACTATCACGCTATCAATTCATTATCAATGCTGCTAAAAATTACTCATATTAAGATTTAATATTTTTAGTAGATAAGGAGATATAAATTAGTTAAGTATTCGTAAGAATTTATGTCATCTGTCACATTTATCATACCGCCTATCATAAATCATAAGCAAGCCACATTACAAACGTTTAATAAATAGCTACACTAAGTGTAAGTCGTCTGATTTAGAGGGTACTAAGTGAACAAAAATCATATAATTAGAGGAGATAGTCATGAATGATACTATTTTTGAAGGTAGTGATTTGGCACGTGATATGCTCGCTAAAGGTGCCAGTAAGATATGGTGCGCGGTATCTGATAATAGTGATGAAGAGGCTATGATGGGTCATGATGATAATGACTTTACAGTGAGGATTGTGTCTTTTCATAATGGGGTTTTTTACTGCACAGCGGGTATGGCATGGTCATTTGCTGTTCCTATTAAGATAGTCGCTCTCACAAAGAGTGAGAAAAATCTGTGCACTTATGAACCCTGTTAATATCGAACATTAGGTCACTATTGTCTTGTCACACTTACGCTAAAGCGCTTTGATACACCTGTGTAATGTCATCAAACTCGTCTGCTCGTTGTAGATGCGCTAAAGTTGTCAGCTTCATCGCGTCTTTGAATTTGCGAAGCGGCACTTTATTGATACTGTCTTTCAAACTTAGCGGTTTATCTAATTCGAATAAATAGTACAACGCTTTGCTATTAGAACGCTTGCCAGCCTGAATCTCTGTTATCGCACTTCTAGCGATAAGAGTGACGTTTTTAATGGGCCATATCCTGTTAATTTGCTTAGTATTAGTTATCTGCTCATCAGTAACAGCTAAGGCTAAATAGCCTATCTCATCAATGATGTGTTGCTTATATTTGTCTAAAAATGTCTTCTGTGGTAAGTGATACCACTGAGCGATACCTTGTTTGAAGTTATTAATGTAGTCTTGTTGACGTCCTGATTTTGGGGCTATTGCCATAGTTAAGGTGAGATCAGGATAGAGCACTTGCTGCATACCTGTACTAGCAATACGCGCAGCATCTTGTAAGTATATATGCTCGGCAATATTATGAGTTTTTTGCGCCTGCAAAGTTTTACTACTACTTTGATAGGCTAGAGTAGGGCTATTGACCGCACCGATATTTGACTGAGTGCTTACTGGTGTACTATTAGCGATCTGCTTAGTACTTGGGTAGGTGCCAAGTTGCTGACGTAAAAAATCTAGTAACCAATAATGGCCATTGCTGTTTTTTGGATTGGGCTGTAAGTTATTAGAGGATTCGGAGGATTCGGAGGATAAGGCATCAGGTAATAAGGCAAAGGCTCCAATGCTTATCTCATCAATAGCGCTAAAGTAAGGATTGTCACTATTCACTTGATCAAAATTACCAGGATATAAAGCAAAAGCGCCAAATACTGGACGGCTTTTTTGCTCACTAAGAGTGTTCTTGTCTTCATCAGTATTACTTTTAGTCACTCGAATTAGAGCGTCACGGTAACGGTGCATCTGATTGAGTGCGTCATTTGGTACAAAATCAATAGTATCAATATCTTCATCAGGCTCATCATAATGACCTTTAACCGTTTTGATACGGTATTTGGCGTCAAATAACCAAATAAAGCGCTGCTTATTAGGTAATGTCACTTCTAAGAGAATATCAGGCTTTTGACTCACGGAATAAGTTCGAACACCTTGGCTATTTTTTTTGAAGTGCGGCTCATGAGCGAGCTTCGCGGTCACGCCATCGCTCCGTACAAATTCAAAGGCACCTACGAATCCATCTTTTAGCTGATACTCAAAATAATCATTGAGCTTGAGTGCTTGTTTTTTAGTCACTGTTTCTTCAAAGCCCAACTCATCTATCAAGATATCTTTTAGCGTTAAAAAACACCAAACTTCATAGATCTCTGCAACCGACTTCATAGAGATACTAGACTGACTATCGAACACTTCTAAGTAAAACTTGAGCTGCTGCCAAATGCGATATACGGAGCTGTAGCCGACCTTTTGCTGTAACACGAGTGACTCACTACTGCGACCATTATAATCACCAACCTCAGTCATAAACCCTTGCTTCAATAGTCTTTGTAGGGGCTGCTGCCATTGATGCAGCTCTTCTAAAAAGCTTACAGACAGTCGCTGTCTATCAGGCGCAGCATCATTTTGCCTTAGTTTATTTTCAAACGCAGCCAAGCGCTTTTTAGTAGTAGAGATCACCATCTTGATAAACTGATTCTCTGGAGTGTCTACGCTCAGCTGCTTTTTGGTGATGGCATAGCGCTGTTGATACAGACCGTTAGCGAAGTCTTGCTTTACCTTTGTGCTTAGGCCGTAATTCGTTTTTAAGCACCATTCTTTGATATAATCGAATTGGATAGTGTGCATGTCATATATGCGTTAACTGTAAACTATTTATAATAATCAGATTAGGTACAAAGGTGTATTCAAAGTATGTTGGTTTTGCTAATCACTAATTGAAAGAATTACTGTGATGATTTCAATAGTAGAAAAGGCCTTCTTATTAGACTGAAAAACGAACTGGAAAATCAAATGAATTTAGAACTGTTTTCAATTGAAGCTGAAGAACAAAATACTGATAAAAAAGCTAAAGATTTAAAATTTATAGACCTATTTGCTGGGATTGGAGGGTTTCATTTAGCATTATCTAAATTAGGAGCAGAATGTGTATTTGCATCTGAAAAAGATAAGTTTGCAAGACAGACATATGAAAAAAACTTTGACACAAGAGACTTTGATTTTAATGATGACATTAGGAAGATATCTGGAGAACAAATACCTGATCACGATATTTTATGTGCAGGGTTTCCTTGTCAGCCGTTCTCCCAAGCTGGATTAAAAAAAGGCTTCCAAGATGGAGAAGATTCTGAACGTGGGAATTTGTTTTTTTGTATTTTAGATATTTTGAAGCAAAAAAGACCAAAGGCTTTTATTTTGGAGAATGTAAGACACCTTATCAAACATGATAATGGAAAGACTTTCGCGACTATTCAAGAATTGCTAAAAGAGGCAGGATATAGTGTTCATTACCAAGTCTTGAAAGCATCTGACTACAATATACCTCAGCTTCGTCCTAGGGTATTTATAGTGGGGTTTAAGGGAGGAAAAAATTTACCACTATTTCATTTTCCACCCAAAGTTCCATTGACATACACAATGTCAGATATTTTTGGTGAACCATGTGAAAGGGAGGTCGGTTTTACACTTCGTGTTGGAGGTAAGGGTTCAAAAATTGATGATCGTAGAAATTATGAGTTCTATCGTGTGAACGGCGAGGTGAAAAGAGTAGGAATCGTTGAAGCAAAAAAGATGATGGCCTTGCCTGATGATTTTGAATTTCCAGTATCTCAAAGTCAGTCAATGAAGCAACTTGGTAATAGTGTGTGTGTAGAAGTCGTGAGCAAAGTAGCTGAATCTGTTTTCAGTTATATAAATAATAATTCAAACTTACTAGAAGAAGATATGATGGAAACTAAAAGGAACAAAGGCGAGTTAAGCGAAATGTATGCTTTGTTAAAAGTAATATACAGTTCAATCATAGCCTATGGAGATCTAAAATCAGAGCCTACTGATGAAGTAATAAACGTGATGAAAATACACTCAAGTAGCAAGTGTATTGAGCTAAAAGAAATGTTCTATAGTTTTGATAATGATAGTCTGGTTGATATACATGATGGTTTAGAAGACAAAAGCCTAATAGAAAATGAAAATATATTTAGAGACAAATATTGCCTTATTTTTGATGATAATGATGGTGCTGATGGGAACCCAAGAACTTATAAGTCGTCCAATATAATTACAAAAGCAGAGCTAGTACACATAGTAGATAAGCTACATGAGGGTGAAAAAACCTTTAGTATTGACGTTATTGATAATAAGTTCCGATTATTAGGTATAGAAGAAACAAAAGGTAAGTCTAACGAGAAGAATGACACTGTACTTTCTTTCTCAGAAAATAACATGCCGTACTTCAACCAAGGCACCAGTATTAAATCTTTTATAGGAGAGTCGCCGAGCCTTTTAAACGCATCTCGAGCCACGAATTTTATATATGAAGTGATAGGTTTAGATGCTAAGTATATGGATGAGATAAACAATACAGCAAACCCTGGGAAAATTAAAAAACGCATAGCTAAGATAGAAGAGCTTGGAGGTAGTTTGAATTTTGTAGAGTGTGAGAATCCTGTCTATCAATCCACGCTTAAAAAGGTAGATAGTGATATGCCTCATATACTATCTAATTTACTACTAAGCTTTTATTCAAAACAGACTAGTGGTAATAGATTAAGTAAGCATATTGAAAATCAAAAAATAGACGATACTAGAAGAGAAGAGATAGTTTGTAGATTAAAAGATTTCATTAAAGCTACTATGCTCGGAATCTTTCCTTCCGTTAAATGGGATGGCAATTCCAAAACCAAGGCTGTCATGTTGGTAAAAGATAATGGAGACTTAGTTTTTTACCACACGAATAAAGAAGCCGTTCTTAAAGATTTCTTCTATCAGCAGACATTTTTTGAAACCGCATCAAGTGGAAAACACGGTTTCGGTAACATTTATCGAGAAAATAATGGTAAATTGTTCTTCAAACTAAACTTGCAATTACGCTTAGCTTCTAAAATTCTTTAATATGATTAATAAAAAATTAAAATTGCAGTTCGCAGTCTTAAATTTCACATTTTATCATATTGGCTGTGTTCTAACGATGTGTTGATTAGCAATTAACATATCGCTAGAACACAGCCATAATCTTTAATGAGTTTTGATCTGATGTCCGCTTCAACCTTCCCAAACTTATTCTTGGGCTCAGTAGTCCCTTGATTTAAAGATAGATAAAATCCTGAACCATCAGCGCTGAAAAGATAAACAGGATAAATACCATCTTGTGTGGTGGTAGTGATTTTAGGATTAAGAATAGATAGCCATGGCACGTTCGCCCAATTTCCAGCGCCAGCACTAGCTTTTACTTGATAGGTATTATCAAAATCTTTTACTATGTCTTCTATATCTTTTTTAACGTCATTTCTAAAAAAGTTGGCAAGCCAATGATTAGAAAAAGACTCTCTTGTCGCTTGAACCCATTTAGACGTAAATTCTTTCAGTTTTTCTGCAAGGTTCATATCAGCCATTAACGTATCCATCAAAAATTTAGCTTAAATTTGTCGGTTAGTGTACACAATACCTATAAGTTAGGCTAGAAATGTATGAAAACTACTTTAATTACAAAGTATGGTTCTATTTTTAATCTACATAACCTAATCAGTTAATCCAAAACAATTATTCCACATAGCTTTTTCTGGGCTAAAGTCACAGCCTACGAGATGAACACTCTTAGCATAATAGGCCGGTAAAACACCAGTAAAACCTAGGACAGACCATATCAAAAAGCCACTGAATAAGCGATAATAGCGGTTAAATATCTCTACTCTGAATCGAAAAGGCTGTCCTGCATGACCACTGATAATACCACTAATAACCCCTTTAATTTTATTCCCCTAAAACCTACGGGCAGAAACGAGACCAATAGCGCCAATACCTATACTCCTGATGACATGGTCAAAATATATGAACAGCAGTTTTTAATTTCAGTCCCTGATGACAAGCTTGCAGAGTTTTTACCTGCCCTAAAAGCCTTTTATGATATCGATAATAATACCTTAGATGTTAGCGCGATTATCTTTGAGGCCATAGCCGATTATTGCATTATTTATAACCATAAAGTAAAAGTAGGCGACTACCAGATACTAGGCGAGTTAGTAGCAGAGACGCTGGCAGAGGACTACAAAGACGAAGAGGGTGCAGCGCCACCAGCTTATACTTTAGATTGTGTGCGTACTTTTTATATCAGTGATGTTGCCCTAGATTATCATTTTAATTTATTTATCCAAGGCGATGGTTATTCTACTTTAGCGCAAACAGATACCTTGCTTGAGCAGATGTATTGGCTGGTGCAAGAGGACACGCTAGATGCCATGAGCTTAGCGACTATCAATAAACAGCTAGCAGGCTTTGGTATTCGCGCGGTGGATATGACCACGGTACGTGAGCTGGTCAGCTATATAGAAGACAGCATCATCGGTGACGATATCATTGAGGTATTGAACAAGCTATTAGATGACGTAGAGTAGATTTAGCGATTTTATGTAGATAACTAAAACTGCCAGACAAAAAAATACCGCTAAGCTTAGATGCTAGCGGTATTTTCTTTTATATGGTACCGGTGGTCGGACTTGAACCGACACGCTTTATAGGCAACGGATTTTGAATCCGTCGTGTCTACCATTCCACCACACCGGCATGTAGGGTTAGCAGTAATATCGTGCTATGTAGGGTGCGTATTATAGCAGTCTATTTTTAGCCGTCAAGTTATTTTTATCAAAACCAGCTTTAATAAATCAACGGCTAAGTAAACCGACTTCTGACTGAGCTAACCCTTAACCAACTTCTAACCGACAAAGGCACGCTCAATCACATAATCGGCCTGTACGCCCATACGTGGCGAGACGGTCAAACCAAATCCATCCAAGATTTTGGCGACATCAGCATTGAAAGGCATACTGCCACAAATTAGCACTCTATCATCGTCTTTATTCATCTGCGGCAAGCCAACATCTTCAAATAGTTTACCTGATTCCATAAGATCAGTAATACGACCTGTGTGCTCAGAGTCGTCACGCGTCGTCGTTGGATAGTAGATGAATTTTTCGCGATACCACTCTCCAAAGATTTCATCGTCAGGGAGCTCTTTTTCGAACATCTCACGATACGCCAAATCAGCAACATTACGGACACCATGCACTAGAATAATCTTTTCAAAACGCTCATACACTTCAGGATCACGAGCCAATGCTAAAAATGGCGCAAGCCCTGTACCTGTCGCTAACATATATAGATTTTTGCCTGGTAATAGATCATCGAGTACTAAGGTGCCAGTCGGTTTTTTGCTGACCAGTAGCTCATCACCGACTTTGATATGTTGCAGGCGTGAGGTGAGTGGGCCATCAGGCACTTTAATCGAAAAGAACTCCAAGTGATCTTCATAGTTAGGACTGGCAATCGAGTAAGCACGCAATAAGGGCTTACCATCAACGACAATACCGATCATCGCAAACTCGCCATTACGAAAGCGCAGACCATCGTCACGAGTGGTCTTAATAGTGAATAGAGCGTCGTTCCAGTGATGAACTTCGGTAACCGTTTCGGTGCGCAGTTTTGACATAAAGTCCTCGTTGATAATTTGTTTTGATAAATAAATGTATATGAATAATTATAAAGGGATATTTTACCATTATTATAGGGTTTGATAAGTTGACTAGTGGGTACACTGCCAGCCACTTTTATAATAAATGCAATGCTATGTACTAAAGATTTATTGCTTTAAAGTCATTATTTTTATACGTCTAAAATTATAGACGCTGATAGTAGACGCCTGTTATTCTCAATAAATATTGTTGAGTATAATAACAAACTTTAAAGTAAAAATCCGCCTAAGCAATGGCTATTGCCATGATAAAATAGAATATCGTTAGTAAATTATTAGCTATAAGCTGCTTGAAATTCAGATTTAAATTTTTGGTATTGGCAGAGTTTTATAAAAAGGATAAAAGTCGCTCATGAAAATTACAGATAATTATCCGCTTGAGCATACCGCGCCGATTATAGGCTATCACCGTGCGCCGCTATCACAAAAATTCGGAGCGCCACGTCAGCCTAATTTAGTAGCGCTGTCGAGCGTGATTGAGATGATAGCGCCTTATGATAATCCAGCGGCTTTTGACGGTTTAGAAGCTTTTAGCCATATCTGGCTCAGTTGGCAGTTTCACCATAATTTTAAGCCTAAACATGCCTCAAATGCTCAAGCTCAGTCAAGCCCTGCATCTACCTTTCGCGCGCAAGTGCGACCGCCAAGGCTGGGTGGTAATCAGAAAATAGGGGTATTTGCCAGTCGCAGTATGTACCGTCCCTCAAATTTAGGATTGTCGGTCGTTAAGCTTGAGCGTATCGAAGTTGTAGAGAATCGAGTGCTATTAATGATTAGTGGTGCTGATATGATCGATGGCACGCCGATTATTGATATCAAGCCTTATGTCGCTTATAGCGATGCTTATAATGAAGCCATTAGCGGATTTGCGCCTACTGAGCCAAAACTATTAGTAGTAAAAGTGACTGATATAGCACAAGATCAATTTGAGAAAATGATGAATAGCGACTCGCTGGATGAAAAAGCGACACCTACGCTCACTGCTACTGTAAATGAAGTACAGCAGCAATTGATTGCAGCAGATATGGATTATATAAAAGCTTTAATTGCCCAAGATCCTAGGCCTGCCTATCGACGTGATGAGTTAAATAGCTGCTTTGTTATGCGTTATAAGTCAGTCGATGTGAGCTTTTCGCAGATCACACTTGGTGAGCTGCAAATTACTTTGATTACAAAAGTCTGATGATAGAGTGGTTTTTACGCACCATTATAATTTTTTTATTCCGTGGCTTAGCACTCACGCTACTTATCTAATATTCGTCTAAAAAGAAGAAAAATATGTCAACCCCACAGTACTCAATAGTGATAGATCTACGTTGGTGCCTCGATGAGCTTTTAGCCGATAGAGTAATCGATCAGCGCGATTATAACTTGGTGATGACCAGTCGCCGCGATAAAGCGCAGCATCCGCTCATTACCATTAGTGAGTTTAACTTGTCTAATGCTCATAATGCTAGTAGCGCAAGGATCATGAATCCTGAGCAAGGGAGTCAGGCTAATGGCAATACAGATAACAAAAAGAATAGGTTGACTCTGTTATGGCTGAACCAATGGCTGGCGGCAAAGGCTGAGATGCCATTAGTGCGCATCGATCCATTAAAGACGGATGTGCCAGCGGTGACTAAGCTGATGTCATTTGAATACGCGCGTACGCAACATATATTGCCTATAGAAGTGACTGATAATGAGGTAGTCATCGGTACGGATCAGCCATTTTACAATGACTGGCATCTCAATATGAGCAAAGTCATCAAGTCAAAAACTACTCGTACCGTCTATATCAGTCCTGATCAGATCGGGCGCTATCGCCAAGAATTTTATCAAGTGACGCAAGCGATTGCTGGCGCGAACAGTGTCCATAAACGGGCAGCTGCTGACGTCACTAATGTCGAAGCACTATTGCAGTTGGGCGATAATAATAATCCTGATGCCAATGACCAGCATATCGTCAGAGTCGTTGATTGGCTATTGCAATATGCCTTTGAGCAGCGCGCCAGTGACATACACTTAGAGCCACGCCGCGAAACGGGCAAAGTGCGCTTTCGGATCGATGGGGTCTTGCATACGGTGTACGAGATGCCATTAGCTATTATGGTGGCGGTGACCGCACGTATCAAAATACTTGGGCGGCTCAATGTCGCAGAAAAGCGCAAACCGCAAGATGGTCGTCTCAAGACGCGCACGCATAAGGGTCTTGAGACCGAGCTGCGTCTGTCTACTATGCCGACTGCTTTCGGCGAAAAGCTGGTTATGCGAGTATTTGATCCTGAAGTCTTAGTACGCACGTTTGCTCAATTAGGACTATCAGGCAAGCAGCTTGAGAGCTGGCATGAGCTGACCGCGAATCCTAATGGCATTATCTTAGTGACGGGGCCGACTGGCTCAGGGAAGACCACGACGCTTTATAGTACGCTCAAGCAACTGGCAACTGAACAGGTCAATGTTTGTACGATTGAAGATCCGATTGAGATGATCGAGCCGACCTTTAATCAGATGCAAGTCAATCCTGCGATTGATCTACACTTCGCGGATGCTATTCGCTCGCTTATGCGTCAAGATCCCGACATTATCATGGTCGGTGAGATACGAGATAATGAGACCGCCAATATGGCGGTGCAAGCCTCACTGACTGGGCATTTGGTGCTATCAACCTTGCATACGAATGATGCGCCAAGCTCGTTGACGCGCTTACATGATCTAGGGGTACAGCCTTTTTTGACCTCAGCGACGATACTTGGGGTGATGGCGCAGCGCTTAATCCGTACACTGTGTCCGTACTGTAAGCAAGCAACTCAGATCAAAGCCGATAGCGAGATTGCGATTCAATGGGCGGAGCTAGTACAACCTTGGCGCGCGCCACTGCCTACGCAGATATTCAGTGCTAAAGGCTGTGAGCATTGCCGTCATACTGGTTATCAAGGGCGTATCGGCTTGTACGAGATTATGCCATTGACTAATGAGCTCAAAAAGCTAGTGGCAGCCGATGCTAATTTGGACAGCTTACAGCAGCAAGCGTATCGTGATGGCGTACAGCCGTTACGCTTGTCAGGCGCTAAGCGCATTAGCGAGGGGCTGACGACGATGGAGGAGGTCATGCGCGTGGTGCCTTTGCATTAAAGTTTTTATAACGTTGCGATGATTAAATGGGAACAAAAACAGCTACTAAATCATATATTAAACCCCACTCTCAACTTGAAATAAGCAAATCAAACTGAAGAGGCGGATTACCAAGTTTTTTGTTGAGTACAAAGCACAGATTGTGTGAAAGAATCTTACGAATCAATCGATGAGACAAATGCCATAAATCTCTTGCTCGTACCCTTTGTATATTAAATCGTTCTGATAGCTGACCAATGACTGTTTCAACGATACGGCGGGCTTTCATTAGCCGCCTTACCACAGGTTTGGGTCTATCCTCTTTCATGTTGGCTCTGAGTGGCGTTTGTAAATCCACGCCTTGAGCGTCGTAGTACGATGTCAGACTAGGGCTGATATACCCTTTATCAGCGCCAAGTAGCCCATGAATATGAGTGGTGATTTCTGGGGCAACCGCTCTTTCATCAACATTGGCAGGAGCAAAGGTAAAGCCTTTAATCATGCCCGATAAGTTAACAAGCAAATGGCCTTCAAAGCCATAGTACCTCTCTTGCTTAGCGGCACAGTAGCTAAAAGCTGCTAAGTCTTGATAATTCTTATGCCGATAAGCGCGTCCATAATGACAGACGGGTATCGGAAAGCCATCCATAAAATGAATGTTGTCACGGCCTTCAATTTGACTGACGTTATCTTGTATCTGCTGTTTGACTTGCCACAGATTGGCGCAGTGCTTTGCGAAGTTAGGGTATGAGCCGATGGCTGGAAACCAGTCTTGCCAATGCTGGGTAAAGTATTGCCAAATTTGTTTGTCTTGATCAAGGTGTAAAAATTCACCGACCATCTCCATGCAAATAACCTCAGGATCACTTAGCTTTGGCGCGTAACCTGCACTTCGCAAGGGTTTGGTGACGACTATTTTGTAATATTGCTCTACCATTAAATAGATATTGATGATAAATTCGTCTATGGGCATCTCACAACTCCATTGTATTCTTGGTCGAAAACAATAGATTAGTGAGGTGCTCTTCTTTTTTCAATCACTTTCGAAGTTGAGAGTGGGGTATATTAAATGTGCTTATATACTATTAGACACGATTATGTAGCTGCCCTTGAAAAACAACGTTATCAAAGCAATATTATTAATTAATAAGTTTAAATACTGAAAGTTTTGATAAAATACCAATACGAGAATATTTATGTTTACTGATAGTCACTGCCATCTTAATCGCCTAAATTTAGAAAAATACGACGGACAGCTAGCAGGCGCTATTGCCGCTATGAAAGAGGCAAATGTCACACGCGCGATGGCGATCATGTGCGACTTTGCAGAGTACGATGAGATTGCTGATATTATTAGCACTTATAGCGATGAGAGCTTAGATCTTGGCATGAGCGTTGGTATTCATCCTTGTGAGGATATAGCACTGTTGCAATCTGCTACAGTTGAGCGTCTCGTTAAAACCGCGAGTAGTGATAAGGTGTGGGCGATAGGAGAGACAGGGCTGGATTATTACTGGTCAACTGAGAACAAGCGGGCGCAGCAAGATAGCTTAGTGCGTCACATTCACGCCAGTCAAGCGCTTAAAAAGCCCCTTATTGTGCATATGCGTGATGCTAAAGAGGACACTATCGATATCCTAAAAGCAGAGGGTGCTGAGCATGGCATTATTCACTGTTTTACTGAGGATTGGGAGACGGCAAAGCGAGCTCTGGATTTGGGCTTTTATATCTCATTCTCAGGTATTGTTAGCTTTAAAAGTGCTACCAATATTCAAGATGCCGCGCGAAACATGCCAAAAGATAGAATACTGATTGAGACCGACAGCCCTTATCTTGCGCCAACCCCTAAGCGTGGACGACCTAATGAGCCAGCCTACGTGCCGTATGTTGCCGCCTATTTGGCTGACATGTATGGCTGTAGTAGTGAAGAAGTTGGCGAGTTAACTGCAAAAAACTTTGTAAAGTTACTAGCACAGTATCATTAAAATCGTTATGCTATGACTAGTCAGTCATTTACTATATATACTGAGATGTAAGTAATTGATCTATAAGCACAAGCAAGATCTTGGAAGATGATTAAAGAGTAATATAGAGATTACAACGATATCTCACATTTATTTTGATAAAAATCGTCTGGATAGTTAGAGCACTTGTGAAGTCAACAAGGACAAGTTGTCATCATTTATATCTGTAAAGTATATCGTTATTAGTATTACCATAAAAATTAGTATCATAGGAGCCGTTATGAGTCGTCAGCACCAGTTCAAAGTCCGCGAAGAGAGCATCTTGGCTATGGCTGAACAGTTGTTACTTGAGTCTGGCAATGGCGATATTACGCTTGATAGTCTAGCCGATCAGTTGGACTTGGCTAAAGGAACTTTGTATAAGCATTTCTCTAGTAAAGATGAGTTGTACCTGCGCATCATTATCCGCTACGAAGAACACTTGTTTGAGATCAATCGTATTGATGACTGCGCCTCAGCAGGGGTCGCCAGAATGATTTTGCAACAGCTGCTCAACCCACAAAAAGCGATGCTGCTCAATCAAATAGAGGAGCGCTTGGCCGCCTCAGCCACGGGTCTTAATCGACTATTTGGTGAGCTGTATGATATTCGCCGTCAGCGTATGAAGCGCCTGATCGATATTATCAGTATGCATCTACAAGATAGCCGTAGTAATATGAGCACTCGTGATTATTTATCTTCTATTTGGGCTATGGGGCAAGGCGGCGCGGGCTTATTGAATTCTAGCTTTTATCAGCGCTACTTGGGTCGTCGCGACACACTGCGTTATGCATTGGTCAAGCAGATGCTTGATTTGCCTAGCCACTATCTTAATGACGATGTCGATGAGGTCGTGCTTGATGAGGATATACAAGAGTTGGTTGAGCAGATCGATACGGAGTCAGAAGAGCACCGTAATACGACTTATTAGAGTCTATTTTTATAACGCTTTTTAAAGTAGGTGTACTATGGCGGTCACGTACAAAATCATACCTCGTTTCGTGGTCGCCTATTCTTTATTTTTCAGATTTTTACGTCTGCTCATTAGGCAGCTAAAAGCTAAGTTATCATCACAGTCTGTCAAGCTCTCGTCAGCTCACCTGTTACCAGCCGATCCTCCCTATAAAAAATACATCGCAAAAACAGATTTATCAATGCCAGTTAAGCGCAACTCCTCATTATATTTACCCCAAAAACAAGCAGGTTTTACTTTAGTTGAAATCTTAGTCGTGGTGGTTATTTTGTCGATATTTGCTGGCATGATGAGCTTATCCGTTAGCAGTAGTGACTCACGCAAGAACCGTGCGTTCTATGAGCATTTGACCGACTCGCTTGATTATGTGCGCCTGTTATCGGCTGAGCGTATGCAGCCGATGGGACTGAGTTTACAGCCTGATCAGCAAGGTCAAATTAGCCCCGTTATCGTTACCTTATCTAACCCTTATGTACGTTATCAAACGCCTATTAACCCGAATAATACAGGCAGTCGCACCAAAAACTCAATGGAGCTATCAGCAGATATCTCAGGTCTGACCAATAATGGCGATAAGACGCCCACTCCAAGCTGGGTACTCGAGCCTGAAGTTAGTTTGCCAAGCTTGCCTGATGGTGTAAGTTTAAGTATTCAAAGATTAGATGCCAGCAGCTCAACCAGTATCAGTAGCCCACGCGGTATGACGGGCTTGGCTGACAGCCAAGTATTACAACCTTGGTTTACTGGGCAAACCGTACCGCAAGTGCTATGGTTTGGCACTGGACAGGCCACGCCAGTGACGATAGAGGTGCGCGCCAATGCAAACTTAGTTGGCGAGGTGATTACGATTATGCCTGATGGCAGCATTAAAATTGGGCAGGGGTCATAGCGAATGAAGCAGTTATTAGCGAAGCGTCAGACGGGTTTTACTTTGATAGAGGTGATGGTTGCCTTAGCTATCTTAGCCGTAGTGGCGGTAGCAGCGAGCCGTGCTAGCAGTGCGTATCTCAACTCAGTCGATGTACTGCGTACCAGTACGCTGGCGCATTTTGTGGCGCAAAATATAGCGGCTGATATACGTATTCAGCAGACCATTGTAACTACCAATAGTACACAAACGCTCAACTCGCAAGGCCGCGAGTGGCAAGTGGTTATGACTGTCAGCGATACTGCTATTCCTGCGAGCCCCGCGCTCAAACAGGTTAATATCAGTGTTGCGCCTATTATAGATACTCAAGTCCGTAAAGCGGTGACTGACATCGATATCTTAGTAGCCGATGCCACACAAGATACGGGCAGTTTAGATTTAGCTGGCGTTAGCAATAGTGGTGCGCGGTTGTGATGAAGATGATGACAAAAGCTGTAAAACCACAACGCGGTTTTACTTTACTTGAGCTGATGATAGCGATGGCGATATTTGCCGCTTTAGCAGTGTTAGGCTGGCAAGTCTTCGATAGTGTCAATCGTGCTCGCGAAAGCGCACAACGGCACGCTGATAATTTGGCGGTATTACAGTATGCTTATCTGCAGCTGCAACAAGATATAGGACAGATCGTAGCTTACCAAGCGCCTAGCGCCTTAAATGCTAGTAATTCAGAGACTAGTAATAATAGTGCTAACACTGCTTCAGGCTCTACAAATCCGCAAGCCAATGAGCAAAACATCACAACGCCTGAACCCTTTATGACTTTAGATAGTGAGCAGGTCAGCTTTGTGCGTTTTGCGGATCCAGATCCACGCTATCAGACCAGTCCTAGCTTGCAGCGTGTTGAATACGTGTTTAGCGATCAGCGCTTGATTCGTCGGCAATATACTAGTATGGATGAAGCTAGTATAGGCTTAGATAGCGTTATACTCGAAGGCGTAATCGAAGGACGTTGGCAAGCTTATTTGCCACAGTTATCGGATAAATTCCCAAATAAGGACGCGCAAAACGATACTAGCAATAGTCGTTCTTTTGCTGACTCTAGTGCTTTTGCTCAATCGAATGGCTCAGCTGTCGATACTCCTGAGATTATTTTATTACCTAATGGCGTGAGCGTGAGCTTTAGTTATAAAGAGATACCAATTACGTGGCAGTTTGCATTAGCACCACAAGCGGTGGCTAACAGTAATAAACCTAATAACAGCAACAGCAACAGCGATAGTAACAATAACAGTAGCAGTAATAATAATCCCAGCGGTAACAGCTCATCGCAAAATCAACCCACTGTTCAATAGGGAGCTCTTATGGTAATGCTACAACGCTCCCAGCAAGGAGTTGCGCTGTTGACGGTTTTGCTACTAGTCGTCAGCATTACTGTGGTAGCAGGCTCAATGCTCGCCAGCCAAAAGATAGCCATTCGTCGTAGTGGCTTATTGTTCGATCAAGATAAGCTACTGCAAGCGATTGAAGCAGGTGAGAGGCTTGCGATGACCATTATTCGCGCAGATAATAAGCTCAATGATACTGATAGCTTACAAGATATTTGGGCGCAGCCATTACCACCATATAGTCTAGGTGACTATAGTGTTAGCGCTGAGCTACGCGATGAGGCGGCCCGCTTTAATATTAATAATCTTTATTACAATGGTGCTGTCGATAGTGAAGCGCTTAGTGTATTTCAGCGTCTCCTAACCCAATTAAATCTAGAGCCTGAGATTGCAACCGCAGTACTAGATTGGCAAGATAACGATAGTGAAGTGTATAAAGATGGTGGCGATGAGCAGACAGTTTATGGGCGACAGGGCAGTTTGGCTAACCGTTCTTCATCAAATGACGCTCTGCCTAATCAGCCGTTTGTAACGATTGAGCAGTTGGCTGAGGTACGCGGCATAGATAATGAGGTTTTGGCAAGATTGCGTCCCTTTGTTACCGCTGTGCCTTACTATTTACCTATTAATGTCAATACTGCTAGTCCTGTAGTACTGGCGGCACTGTTTGATGGTGCGACAAGCGAGCAGATGCAGACGTTGGTAGATCAGCGGGATAAGCAAGTAGTAGCCAGTATTGATGACTTGTGGCAGCTACCGCCATTGAATGCTCTAAGTGCAGAGCAACAGCAAGCTATTGCGCCACTATTGGCAGTCGATAGCACTGCTTTCACGGCACTAGTCACTGCAACGGATAATGGATCTAAACAACGATTTGCTACTGTATTAATGAGTAATAGAGAGGCTGGCAATACTGCTAATAACAGTGCCAATAATAATGCTAACACTGTTGCTGGCGATAACAGTAATTCTACTGGCAGTAATAGCGCTAACGACACAAAAAGTGCTAAAGAAGTCAAAATCGTCAGTCAAAGACTATGGGCTTTTCGGCCTAGTTTCTGAATAACAGTTTCTAAATGATAGCTTTTAAGATTTCGATATTGATCTGTAGATAGTCTTTCTAACCAAGTCTTTGGTCAGTCACTTAACCGAGTCTCTTCAGTAGATTTCCAGTTATAAGCGCCATAAAATAGCATTTGCGCTTGGCGCGTACAGTTATGCAACATGAGCTGCTTTTTCTCTTCTATTTCGGCTAAGTCAGCTTCATCATCATGATCCTCAGAGTAGCTCAGCTCCAGCCAATCTATGATCCAAGAGAAAAACATATTAATCCCCGCCTCAGAGAGCAGACGTAAATCATAATCATTGATATGAGCAAAAGCGGGCTGCAATGCCAAGTCCTCTGCCAAAATCTGCACATGCATCTTCATCAGCTCGCTAACGGCGCGACGTACCGACTCCGAGCCACCAAAACGCTCACTCACCAAAAACTGCCAGTAGCGGGGCTGGGCGCTAACCGTTTGTAGGAACATCTGAATACTTTTGGCAATCTGGCGATCATAGCTGCGTGTGCGGCCTATTTGTAGACCATCACGTAACGTCGATAAAGTGCCACCTAGCTCCTCAAGTACCAAAGCTTTTCCCAAAGACTCCATATCATCAAAGTGTCTATAAAAGGCAGTAGGTACGACGCCGACCTCACGAGTGACTTGGCGTAAGCTGATTGAGCTAAAAGATTGACCCGTAATACACAGATCTAATACGGCATTAAAAAATGCACGCCGAGTTTGGAGTTTTTTTGCTTCACGACTACTCATAATCATTTAAAAATTACCTAGTTAAGGGGGTAGCATACTTGCTTCATTATAATAATACGAATAAAACTGACCATTATAGTAGATATCAATGACTTTTAGACCATTGTGCCCCAATGTCCCTGCAACTCTTGTGCCAGTCGATAAGCTTCGTGATCATTCATACCCGTGATAAAGTCTAAGATGCTCAGGATATTATGATAGATATTATCAGAGAGATGGCGTCGTTGCTCGTCAAGATGAGGCTGCAATAAGCTCAGCAGCCGCTGCTGTTCAAAAGGCTTAGATGCTGAACTCATCGCTGTCCAAGCTAATGGCATAAAAGCATCAAGTAATCGATGCAGACATTGATTGGCCATCAGCTCCATCCGTACTTTACTAGGATGATTAAATATTTTAATCCGAGCCAATTGCTTGGCCTGCATGATACCGTTTTGCACGCTGCTGTCGCAATGGGCAAATAAGCTACCTTCAAGCGTACCATTTAGTAGCGCCTCGCTATTATCTACAAAAGCATCGGTTACGGTATTCACCAGTCGCATCATAGCTCGCGCGCGTAGTGAGGCCAAACTCTGTCTAATAGACACTTGCGTCGGTATCGCTATCGTATCGGGGCGCTCACCAATCAGCTCATAAAATATAGCGGCAACCTCAGGATAGCTGAGCATATTAAGATGAATACCGTCCTCTAAATCTATCAGTGCATAGCAGATATCATCAGCAGCCTCCAACAGATAAGCGAGCGGATGACGCGCAAAGCCATCATGGATCGGTGAGCGCGGTAAATGAAGGCAAGCAGCCAGCTGCTCTAATTGCTCAGCCTCACTAGTAAAACAGCCAAATTTTTGTGTCTGAATATCAGACCTAGCATCGTTACTATGCGTGGCTAGCCAAGGGTACTTCATAAAAGCACCAAGTGTGGCACAAGTTAAGCGCATCCCGCCTTTATCCGGATGATGCTCATTACGTACTAATAGTCTAAAACCTTGCGCATTACCTTCATAAGCCAGTAAATCCAAACGCTCTTCGGCACTTAGTTGTTGTAATATCGGCTGACGCTCAGGATGCATAAACCAATCGCGAATCGCATACTCTCCTGCATGACCGAACGGAGGGTTACCGATATCGTGTGCGATACAAGCCGCTTGGACGATCACACCAACATCCGCTGGTGAGACCCCAATAGGTAGGCCGTTAGTCAGCTTGTTATCGAGTTTTTCAGCAGCCATCATGCCAAGAGAGCGTCCAATGCAAGAGACTTCTAGCGAATGCGTCAAGCGCGTATGGATGCCTAGCTGATTGGTCAAAGGATGCACTTGCGTCTTTTGATTGAGCTGACGAAAGGAATGCGAAAATACCAATCGATCATAATCTTTATGAAAAGAGGTTCGAGCGCTATCTTGCACCGGTGCTTGTTTGTCACTACCCAAGCGCTGAGCGTTGAATAAACGAGTCCACTGAGCGGTGACCGATGATGATGAAGCTAAATGATCTGGCATATCGTAAATATCCACGACTAAATGAGCTTACAGCATAGCAAAATAGTACTCTATTAACCTCTATAGAACGTTATGTTTGTAGAATATTGTGTTTTTTGATCTATAAAAAAGAAATTGGCGATGATAAACACCGATGGCTAATCCGTCACTTTCTGGCAATTAAAAATCACGGTTTCATTGGCAATAGTAATGCTGCCATCTAGTGTTTTATTGCTTAAGGTGGCATTATCGCCAATAGCTTGCCATATTATGCCGTGTGTATTGTCTAGTCCGATATCACTGGTATAAACTTGTGTGCCGTCATTTTTATTATCAGAAGTAGCTTCTAAATCATACTCTATACCGTCGATCAGCAGGTGTGCTGTTTGTGGCATGCTGTCGTTATTATAAAGAACGCTGATTGTGGCCTCAGGTTCACATGCAAATGGTTCGCTCTTACTAGCATGATCGTGGCCCGAATGACCGTGTCCTTCATGGCCATCGTGCTCAGAGTGGTCGTGTCCTGAATGCTCATCCGTCATATCATGGTCTGCGTGCTCATCTCCATGATTATCATGCATGTCATGTTTGCTTGCGCGATCAGCAGCGAAGTCTTTGGTAGCATTAGTAGAACTGCTATCTTCAGTAGTAGCAGGCTGGCATCCTAAAAGGGCAGCCATGATAGCACTGCTTATTAATGTCAAACGTGTAGAGCGAAATAGCTGAGTGCGATCAGTCATACAATAAATCCTAAGGTAAGTAAAAGAATGCTATTAGTGATATGTTATATTATAACAATTAGGAAGCAAAATAAAGCCGATGAACGTGTCATCGGCTTTATTAGTGAGCGATTACTTAAACATTGAAGCGGAAGTGCATCACATCGCCATCTTGCACGATATAGGTTTTGCCCTCTAAACGTGATTTACCCGCAGCAGCAGCACCTTTTTCGCCGTTATGTTCGATAAAGTCGTTATAGGCGATAACCTCAGCACGAATAAAGCCACGCTCAAAATCGGTATGAATAACGCCAGCGGCTTGCGGAGCGGTAGCGCCAATAGCAACGGTCCAAGCGCGGACTTCTTTTACCCCAGCAGTAAAGTAAGTCTGCATATCGAGTAGATCATAGCCGCCGCGAATCACTTGATCGAGACCCGCCTCTTCCATGTTCATTTCAGCCAAGAAGTCTTTTTTATCATCTTCATCAAGCTGGGCTATTTCAGACTCAATCTGATTACATAATGCAATGACAATCGACTCATCGCCAGTCGCGTAGTTGCGTACCGCATCCAAATAAGGGTTGTTTTCAAAACCATCCTCAGCGACATTAGCGATATACATCGTTGGCTTAAGCGTAATCAAACCATAGCTTCTGATCAGTTTTTTCTCATCGCTATCTAGATTAGCAGCGCGTGCAGGTTGCCCCTCAGCTAACAAAGGCTCAACCTTCTTAAATACATCAAGTAAGGCTTGCGCGTCTTTATCGCCGCCTTTGGCTTTTTTGGTTTGGTTATGAATAGCACGCTCAACGGCATCCAAATCAGCCAATGCCAGCTCGGTATTGATGGTTTCGATATCATCAATAGGGCTGATACGGCCATCAACGTGTACTACGTTATCATCATCAAAGCAGCGTACCACATGGGCGATAGCGTCAGTCTCACGAATATTGGCGAGGAACTGATTGCCCATGCCTTCACCTTTTGAAGCCCCAGCGACTAGACCTGCAATGTCAACAAACTCCATCGTGGTTGGCAATACGCGCTCAGGCTTGACGATGTCAGCGAGTAGCTTTAGGCGTGGATCTGGTACAGGTACGATGCCTGTATTGGGATCCTTGGTACAAAAAGGGAAGTTCTCAGCGGCGATTCCCGCTTTGGTCAAGGCATTAAATAAAGTGGATTTGCCCACATTTGGTAGGCCGACGATACCGCAATTAAAACCCATAATAGTCTCTCAATCTAGTGGTGTATCAGTGATGTAATATAAAAAAAATTGGCGCTATTGTAGCAAAGTTTAACTACTAAGGGGCGCATAGATGTGCTAATTTCTTATCAAGGTATTTATAAAAAATACGATATAAAGGTTAGGGTATGAGTAGCATAAACGATAAAGCAAGCGATCAGGTAAGTGGGCAATCCGATCAACGTCAAGCGGTTTGGATGGCGCTATCAGACTTGTTTATCGATAACGAAATCGGCTATGAGTCGATAGCTGAGCGGGTTGCTCATCTTAGCATTCCTGAGATACAGCATGTTTTATTCTATGAGGTTGCACCTGTGTGTATGAGCAATTTATTGGTGCTCACTCCCGCAAACTCCAAAGGCTTTACTGAGGATGATATATTCCCCAAAGTAGAGCAGCATTTGCAAAAGATGAAGATGGATCGACTATATCGACAAAAGGTACGTCTAAAAGCTAAGTTTTATAAAGTATTTTTAAAGCAAGATTGGCTCAAAGTTATTGCAAAAATAAGCGATATACAATCTGATTTGAGCATCAATAATGAGAAAGTTTAGTTCAATTGAGTCAGTACGCATCGCCCTATCAGACTTATTTGTAGATACTGAAATATGCTATGAGTTTATTGCAAGACAAGTGAAACATCTCAATACCGAAGAGTTGGAGCGCATCTTATATTTGGAAGTCGCCCCTGTCTGTATCGGCAATATGCTAACACCAATACCGCCTGTTTGGTCAGGATTTGAACCAGAATATCTAATTGTAGAAATTAATAAGCATTTGCAAAAATTTCAAACCAGTCATTTTTATCGTGTTAGAACAAATTTTAAGGGCTGGTTTTATAAATGGATACTACATTCAGAATGGTCAAAAGTTATTGCACAAATAAAATTATTATCAGCAAAGCGCACAAATAATATAACCTAGAAATAAACTACGGCTTATTTGCAATCACCCCTATTATCACACCCATATCTTTTTTATCGTGGCTTTCAATGCTCGGCGCATAAAAGCTTGAGGCGATACCACCATCCAAAAACAGCGCGTTGGGACAGCCTAAATCATCTTTAAAAAGAGTGGCAAATTGATAAAACGTCACAGGCTGATTGCTATTCACAAACTGCACAGTACTATCATCGCCATCGCTACAGACACCGATACCGTTACGAAACTTGGCGGAGGTGCTGTCAGGATTAAACTGCGGATGTATCTCACTGTCTATCACTAGCATCGGCCCTGATTGACTGGCGTACCAAGGCGCAGCTGTACCATTTTTCAACTGTTCACTCAAAGACTTACTTTCAGTAATTTGCACTTTACCCGCTTTATCCCACCACACCACGCCGTTCGGTAATAGGTGAAAATTACCACCGCCTTCTTTTAGATTCAGTGATTTTATCTCTTCGCCTTCCACAACGGTATAGCCAATCGGTGCATAACTATCGTTGTACATGCCTGCATTCATGGCAAAACTGAGCGTTTGGTTTTCGGGTAACGCTGTCAACAAATTATCAAAAGTAAGAAGCGGCTCTGCGTTATTGGACGGCTGCCAAAATAGCTGCAGTGAATAATTAGAATTTTGCAGAGCATCCGCATTGATTTGGCAGACGCTATGACTAAAAGGCGAGTCTTTAGATTGGCACGACCAAGCGGTAGTAGTATCCGTCTTGTTAGCTGAATTAGGTTGGCAAGCGCTAATGATTAGAGCTAGCAGAGGGATAACAGGAGCTACAAAGACCAAGCGTCGCATAAACATTTTTCAATACACCTTATTTTCAAAAGGTTTTAATACATCAAAAGCCGGAAATCTCAAAATAATTGAGGCATACTAATCCAATAGTACGCCTCAATTATTACTGTTTGGTAAAATTCACTACTAATTTTTAAGTCTTAAGTTTCTGGTAACTCGCCAAGGTTGTGATTGACGTTACCCACCATACCACTATCATAAATATTGATTGTGCTATCATTCTGGCGCTCAGTTGGGGCGCTAGTCTGTTTGCCTTTGTCACGCGAATCTTTATTATAAGCAATCAGCGCGTCGTTATCCGCCAAAAAGCTGTCAGAATTGGCCATGACCCACATCTGATTAAACACATCGGCACGCGCACTATTATTAAGTAATGCGCCTTCATCGGTAAAATAAAAGAACTTCGATAACAGCTTGATTTGACCATCCTCTAAACGGCGCGCGATATGATAAGGTTGTAGCTGGCTAGGATGCTCAAGTCCTACCGCCCCAACGATACTAGCAAGTGACTTGACCGTATTCTTATGGAAGCTGGCGACGCGCTCTGCTTTACTTGGCACATCAAGCGCTTTTTGACGATGCGGATCTTGAGTGGCGACCCCAGTTGGGCAAGTATTAGTATGGCAGGAGCGTGATTGAATACAGCCAACCGCAAACATAAAGCCGCGAGCTGAATTACACCAGTCAGCACCTAATGCAATCATCCGTGCTATATCAAAACCTGAGACGATCTTACCACTCACCCCAAGTTTGATTTTGTCACGGATGCCGGCACCCACTAAAGTGTTATGGACTAATAAAAACCCATCTACCATCGGCATACCGACATTATCCATAAACTCAACGGGCGCAGCTCCCGTACCGCCCTCAGCGCCATCAATGACGATAAAGTCAGGATAGTTATCGGCCTCAATCATAGCTTTTACAATCGCCATAAACTGCCATGGCTGACCTATGCATAATTTGAAGCCAACAGGCTTGCCACCTGATAGCTCACGTAATTGCTGCCAAAAACCGACCAGCTCACGCGGCGTACTAAAAGCGGTATGCGTCGCAGGAGAGACACAGTCTTGACCCATCGGTACTTGACGAGTATCGGCAATTTCCTCAGTGATTTTGGAGCTTGGTAGTACGCCACCTTTACCAGGCTTTGCCCCTTGTGAGAGTTTAATCTCAATCATTTTTACTTGATCATCTACCGCCTTTTCGGCAAAAGATTGTGGATCAAAATTACCCTGCGCGTTGCGGCAGCCAAAGTAACCCGTACCTAGCTCCCAAATCAAATCGCCACCGAATTTGCGATGATAGGGACTAATCGCGCCCTCTCCAGTATCATGGGTAAAGCCGCCGAGTTTAGCACCTTGATTGAGCGCCATAATGGCATTGGCAGAGAGACTACCAAAGCTCATCGCTGAGATATTAAAGACCGACATATCATGTGGCTGCTTGCAGCGCTCGCCACCAACTATAATACGAAAGTCTTTATTCTTTAACGGCTGACTGACCGCTGACTGCAAAAACCACTCTTTACCATGCGCATATAAGTCATCAAGCGTACCAAAAGCATTGGTATCGCTAACATTTTTAGCCCGTTGATACACCAGCGCGCGCTGCTGGCGTGAGAACGGTACTTGCTCTTTGTCATCTTCTAACAGATACTGCCGAATCTCAGGACGAAAGTCCTCCAGCACGTAACGTATATGACCCGCTACTGGGTAGTTCCTCAAAATGGCATGTTTAGACTGCACCATGTCATAAATGCCTAACACCATACCTAAGCCACCGATGACGATCAGCCACCAATTCATCAGCACTATGCCAACTATAAACAGCACGATGGCAACACCGAAAACGCTATAACGTAGCAATAGACCGACTATATAAGGCGAGTCTTGTTTGAGTTCGGGGTTGAGGTTAGTACGAGATTGAGGCATAGCGAGGCTCGGCAGCAAATGAAACAAAAATATAAAACGAAAAAACGCGGCAATAAATAAAATTAATACCAAACCGCAAATGAAATGACTACGATATTCTGGTTTTAATGTCTTATTGGCGCGTATATTATCGAGCTATTATAACATGGTTAATTATAAAACTAGGTAACGACGTGCTAACGTAAAATAGAGGATTAGTGCAGCTAACCAATCACCCTCACCAAAGTTTTATTCTCAGCAATCTGCTCAAATTTAATATCAACAGATAAGAACTGCTCAATCAGCCAAGCCTGGGTTTCGGCATGCTGACTAATCACTCGCGCAGTAAACTCGCCACCACCTGCTAGCGCCAAGGGTAATAACAGCTGATCGGTTAGATATTCATCGACTAGCGCATCCGTTTTTAATACATAACGCTTAACTAAGCCTGCCAAGCGATTGCCCATCTTCTCAGCTGAAGTGCGCTTAGCGCCGAGTAAAGTAAAAACCTCGCTATGAGATGACTGGCTATCGACCATTTGATAAGTCACTACCGCATAGCAACTGTTACCTTCTCCAATACCTTGTAATTTATTAGATTGAGTCGTTATTATTGCCTCATTAATACCTGCTTCAATAAGTACTGATTTTGCGCTGGCAAGCTCGCGGGTACAGATGTCATAGTCGAGATTAACGATGCTGGCAACTAGCTCAATATTCGTCAATTTACCACGCTCGGTAAGCTCAAACGGTGCGGTATCAGCACGGCGCATAAACGGCATGATGGTTGCTGTAATTTCACCACCACCAATAGGTGCAAACCCTGCTTTGATCAATTGGACATCGACTTGCATACCGAGTTTCGCCAGTGCTGGCACGAAGGCTAGCTGTAAAAAGTCCGACGTTGGTGCTAGTGGATTATGCGTACCGCCTCTAATGGTTACTGTTGATTGGGCAGAGCTGTCTGTATTAGTAAATAGGAGGGCAGGGAGCAGGGTTTGTAGCACTAGCGTCGTACTACCTGCCGAGCCAATATCAAAGCTATAGTCGCCTGACTTGATGCTATTTGGCGTAAAGCTCAATGCTGTACTACCTAAATGCGCACCTGTAACGCTGGCATTTGAGATCTGTTGCGCGGCTTGCACACAGACTAAGTGTTGACGCATCAGACCAGATTTGGCGCGACCTGCTCGAATATTAGTGATTTCAATAGGAATACCCGTAAGCATAGATAATGATAAGGCAGTACGAATAATCTGTCCGCCGCCTTCGCCTGTGCTGCCGTCGATTTTTAGAGTTTTGGTTTTAGCTGTGGTCATAATGGTTTTCTTTATTATTTGATGGTATCTATGGCATAAGTATAAAATTTTTATAGGATAATGAAGAGTATTAAAAATAAATTGAGACCGACCGTCAGTGTCTGGTACTAAGGTCTAAATAGTAACTTGTGATAAGTGACTTATGCAGAGCATCGACTGGCCTTTATCGGTCTGCGCTACTGCATTAGTACGGTGAATCCGTTCAATCAACGCGGTCAATTCAGTGATAAGTTGGCTAGCGTCAATCATAAGCTCGTTTGGGTCCTCAGATGGCGTATCGCCTTTTTGAACTTTGACATTGGCTTTGATACGACCTTTGAGTTGAGCGAGCTTTTTTGCATATCGCTACGGATAAGTAGAGCTTCTGCGAGTTTCATTTTAGTTCTCTCTTATTATTAAAAATTATTTTACTTGATAATAATTTTTGATATAAAAATTAAATTAAGAATAACGTTTAATTTAAAAAATTTTAGAAGTATAATCAACATAATTTTGGTTGTTTTACTTTTTATAAGGATTGTAAATTGAAAAAATTTCTCAGCTCATTTGTCATTTGCTCTGCATTGGTTTTGTCGGCCTGTGGTGGTGATAGTGATAGTTCATCAGATGCCAGCAACAACGGCTTCGTTGGATACAAGACATTAGTAAGCGGTAATAGATATATGTGTTCTACTAGAGAAGCAAATAGTCTATGTGAAGACGATAAAACCTGCGCTGCTAACTGCAAGCTAATCGCCACTGATGCTAATCCAGCTAATCCTATTGATCCTTCTGTAACCAATCCTTGCGAGACTGAAGGTGTCAATGTCTATGGTAAAAAAGGTAGCGCTTGTCTAATACCTATCTCTAGCTTTAACAATAGCGAGGGCAAGAGATACAATTTAGTTTGTTCCTCTACTGGTGGAGCTAGTATTGGGAATAGCATCAAAGCAGGCGGTAGTATTAATTTGAACGGCTACAATTTTAGCTGTCGTTAAGCTATTAATTTATCGTTAATAGAAGGGTGCAATTCGTTAAGTTGTGCCTTTTTTATTTAAGCTTAAGTAACCTCTTATGAAAAATACAGTTTTATGAAGAATACAGTCTCAACACTTTTTACTATTTTAGTATCTTTTTTGCTTGGCGCTTTTGTTGTATATATTGCGATGAGTAAGCAACAAATGGATGCTGTACTTGTTGGTCAAACAACCTCTCAAGAAACACAACCTGTTCAAACTATAAACGATTCAAGTGGTCAGATTAATAAAGAGGCGGTCATACAATCTCAGCAGATAATCAAACGAGGCGACAGTGGTAAACTTACTACTAACGACTACTCTAAGCAGCAAGCCAAACAACTCATAGATAATATGCCTGATTATGCACTAGAGCAGTACGTAAATAAGTTTATGGCAGCAGACGCCAGCGACGTTATTCAAAATAAAAGACGCTTTGCAGAACGTGCTGTTGAAGAGCTTTATAATGAAAACGATAATCAAAAGCTAGTTGGTAATGCCAAAGTAAGTTTTGATTACTTTATGCCAGAAGTAAGTGCTAATACTAATCAAGTTACTAAATTCGCTAAAATTTACGCACATCTTGATACTCGTGGCGAAATCCCTACCGACAAATATGTCTTCGTCAAATGGATAAATAATCAGACAGGCCAAGTCCTATTGTTTGAGAAAAAAAATATTTCAGCCAACAGTGATCATAATTGGGTAAGCTTTATTCCTACTGAGGGCTGGCAAGCAGGTAGTTATGACGTACGTTTTTATCAGTTTAATTCAGAATTACAGCCTATCGCGCAAACCACTTATAATATTTACGAAGTGGTTGATTTAAACTAAATTAGCCAATAGGCGACAAAGTTACATTTTTCAATTGGTCTTTAAGCTGAGCGAGCTTTTTTTGCATATCGCTACGAATCAGTAGGGCTTCTGCGAGTTTCATTTTGGTTTCTCTTTTATTTTTGATTCTTAGTAATCAATAGTATATAAAGGGTTAAAGGTAATGTTTTTCTAAAAATTAGCTTGCTTTATTGCCTGCGCTAAAGTATTTAATCCATTACCTTTCTTATGTTCAATAAAAGCAATTTTATCTAAATAAATTTCTATTGCAGTTAAAATACAAAATGAGTGAAAGATTGATGTGCATCTTTTTAGATAGTCTGTATAAGATATTTCTCTGTAATCTTGACTGTTGTTCAATCTATATTTGACCGTGTTTCCCTCACAAAAAATATGACCGTGGTGGGATGCATTTCTTAACTTACTATCAATATCTTTGAAGAGATTATAATAGGTAGAGTTGTTCTTTAAAGGATTAGCTTTATTCGATTTATCTACTGTATTATATTTTTTCAAATCCATAGATTTAAATTGATCAAAGTCTCTACCGTGAATAATATTATTTAAGCAGGCAAGAGTTTCAATATTACTAGTTATATGTTCAAAGCAGTTACCATAAAACATTTTTATCTTTTCAAAAGATCTTGATGTTACAACCAAATCTTCGGGAAGATACTCGGAAAATTGTACTGAGCTATGCTGAAAAAACTGTAGAACCAAACTTGGTAAACTAACGACTCAATGAGGAGTTTATCATGACTAAGAAAATCAGAACCTATAGTGCAGCATTCAAAGCTGAAGCCGTTAAAAAGATAGCAGATAATAAGGGCAATGTTTCAGCGACTGCAAAGCAGCTTGGCATCGCCATGCAGACCTTATCTAACTGGCAAAACAAAGCTGATAAAGGCAAGCTGATCGGTACTAAAGAATATGATCCTGAGCTCATGGCTATACTAGAAGAGAATAAACGTCTTAAACGTGATCTCAAAGTTGCTCAGGAAGAGAGAGATATTCTAAAAAAGGCCACGGCGTACTTCGCGAAGCACAGTTGATGAGGTACGTCTTTATCAAGGATAACCAGAAAATATTTAGCATCACTTGTATGTGTCACGTATTAGATGTCAAGCCATCAAGCTATTATAACTGGATAAATCGTGGTGTTAGTAATCAGCAGATCCACCGCAACCAGTGTGAGCTGCTGGTTCGCGTGGCTCATGATGAAACTAAGCAGCGCTATGGCTGTGAGCGATTGCATGCTCATCTTGCAGAGCAAGGCCATCATATCAGTCAATACATGGTAAGACGCATTAAAGAAGAATACGGTATTGTTTGCCGTCGTCACAAGCGTTTTAAAGTTACCACCAACTCAAACCATAACAAGTTTATTTATCCAAACCTGCTCGATCAAAAATTTGATACCAGTCGTCCTAACGAAGCTTGGGTTAGTGACATCACTTACATATGGACAGATGAGGGTTGGCTATACTTAGCAGGTGTTAAAGACCTCTACACTAAAGAGCTGGTCGGCTATGCTATCCACAAGCGTATGACAGCAGATTTAGTTTGCCGTGCACTCAATATGGCCATCAAGAACAAACGACCCAACCAACAGCTGATTGTGCATTCTGATAGAGGCAGTCAGTACTGTAGTTATGACTATCATAAGATCATTAAGAAGCATAAATTTAAGGGTTCAATGTCCAGACGTGGTAATTGCTTTGATAATGCTCCGATAGAGAGTTTCTGGGGCATATTGAAAAATGAGTTAGTGTATCATCAGGATTATAAAATGAGATTCGAAGCTATCAATGACATCATTAAATATATTGAGCTTGAGTATAACCAGACTAGAATCCAAAAGGGTTTGGGCTATAAAACGCCAAGACAGGTGTGGTTTGATTTTTATCGTCAAGCTGCGTAACTAAAATCTCCCAAGTCAATGTCTACAGATTTGACAGCATAGGTCATCTTGTCCAAAGCGGGAACGGCGGTAGTGCTCATATATTTCCTATGCCCTAAAAATGGCGACCACAGCCATCATAATAATATTAATAATAAAGGTTGCAAAGTACAGCCTATCGTTCCTATAATGAGTCTCATATATAGAACACGTGTTCAGCATATTGAACAATGTATAGTATAGAATAAATTACTGGTTATCAATCATTTATTGAATCATAACTTATATTCTTTAGAAACGAACGAATAATAAAATCTATAAGCTTGTAGTAAAGCTTAACGACAAGGAGCGTTTTGATGTCAAACACCTTAGCAACAACAGCATTCAATTTATCTGATCCAAGCTTATTTAAGCAGCAGTGCCTTATCAAAGATGGCTGGTATGCGGCCAGTGATGCTGCCACTATTGACGTCACCAATCCGTTTAGTGGCGATGTCATTGGTACTGTTCCAAGCCTGACGACCCAAGATGTCAATGATGCGGTGAGCTATTCTCACGAGGTTCAAGTTACCTGGGCGGCCAAAACCGCGCAAGAGCGTAGCACACTATTACAGAAGTGGGCTGATCTTATTGATGCTAACCTCGAAGATCTAGCGATTATCATGACCGTTGAGCAAGGTAAGCCTCTGAGCGAATCTCGCGGCGAGATTGGTTATGCCAATAGTTTTATTCGTTGGTTCGCTGAAGAAGGCAAACGAGTCTATGGTGATGTCATTCCTTCTAGCAAAGCAGAGCTGCGCTATGTCATTCTAAAGCAGCCTGCTGGGGTTTGTGCGGCGATTACTCCTTGGAACTTTCCTGCAGCGATGATTACTCGTAAAGCGGCACCGGCACTGGCAGCAGGTTGTACGATGATTATCAAGCCTGCTACCGAAACTCCGTTTTCGGCACTAGCTATAGTTGCTTTAGCTGAGCAAGCGGGTATTCCAGCTGGCGTGATTCAAGTGGTTACCGGTAAGTCTTCAGTCATCGGCGACATCCTAACCGGTGATGCGCGTATCCATAAACTCTCCTTTACAGGGTCTACCGAAGTCGGTCGTACCTTAATGGCGCAGTGTGCGCCAACGATCAAAAAGCTATCGCTAGAGCTGGGCGGTAACGCGCCTTTTATCGTCTTTGAAGATGCCGATTTAGACAAAGCTGCTGATGGCTTGATTGCTTCTAAGTATCGCAATGCAGGTCAGACGTGTGTTTGTGCCAACCGTGTCTATGTACAGGACAGCATCAAAGTAAAATTCTTAGACATCTTCATCAAAAAAGTCGCTGAGCTAAAAGTCGGTAATGGGCTAGATGAAGGGGTTAACGTCGGTCCTCTAATTAATGAAAAAGCACTAGAGAAAGTACAAGCATTACTAAAAGACGCTTTGGATAAAGGGGCCACTTTAATCACTGGTGGCAGCACTAATAATGCCTCAGCGCTCAGTTATAACCCGACAGTAATCAGCGATATTAGCAGCGACATGGATATCGCAAGTGAAGAGATATTTGGCCCTATCGCACCGATATTTACCTTCTCAAGCGAAGAAGAAGTTATTTATGCCGCTAACGATACTATTTATGGCCTAGCTGCTTATTTTTATACTAGTGATTATGCGCGGGCATGGCGCGTCACTGAAAGCTTAGAGTACGGTATGGTCGGTCATAATACGGGTATGATTTCTACTGAAGTCGCGCCATTTGGTGGCGTTAAGCAGTCAGGATTTGGCCGCGAAGGCTCAAAATACGGCATAGAAGAATATGTCGTGACTAAGTACTGGTGTTCAGACATCAGCTAGCTTTATTCGTTAAATAAATCACTAATCACATAACTTTTATATCTAAAATACAGAAAAGGACATTCTTATGACGACTACAGCCACCAATAAATCGTTACTTGAGCGCCGCAAAGCAGTACTACCCACTGGACTTGGCATCGCGTTTCCTATCTTTGCAGAAAAAGCCAAAAACTCAGAAGTTTGGGATGTTGAAGGCAATCGCTATATCGACTTTGTTGGTGGTATCTCGGTACTGAATACGGGTCATAGCCATCCTAAGATCACTCAGCGCGTCCGTGAGCAGCTCGATAAGTTTACTCATACCGCCGCGCAAATGATCAACTATGAATGCTATGTTGAGCTGGCTGAAAAGCTGTGCGAAAAAGCGCCGATTAGCGGTGATAAAAAGGCATTATTTTTGACCACTGGCGCAGAGGCGGTCGAAAACTGCATCAAGATCGCCCGTGCCAAAACAGGTCGTCCTGGTATTATCTCTTTTGTCGGTGGCTGGCATGGTCGTACGCTAATGTGTATGGGTTTGACGGGTAAAGTCATACCGTACAAAAAAGACTTTGGCCCTATGCCAGGCTCTATTTTTCATGCGCTATTTCCTTGTGAAGAGCAAAACGTTACAGAAGCACAAGCATTGCATAGCCTTGAGATGATTTTCCAAGCGTCTATCGATCCTAGTGAGGTGGCGGCGATGATCATTGAGCCTGTACAAGGCGAGGGTGGTTTCCATCAAGTGACGCCCTCATTTGCAAAAGCGTTGCGCGCTATTTGTGACGAGCATGGCATTGTATTGATATTTGATGAAGTGCAGTGTGGCTTTGCTAGAACCGGTACGTTATTTGCCACTGAGCAATTGGGTGTTGAGCCTGATTTGATGACCGCTGCCAAAAGCCTAGCGGGCGGCTATCCGATCTCTGCTGTTATCGGTCGCGCTGATATTATGGATGCGCCGCAAACAGGTGGTCTTGGCGGTACTTATTCGGGTAATCCATTAGCGTGCGTGGCGGCTCTTGCTGTAATGGAAGTGATTGAAGAAGAGAACCTACTTGAGCGTAGTATCGAGATTGGCGACAAGATTGAAAAATTCTTAAAAGATATGAGCTTGAGCAGTATCGGTCATATCCGTCACAAAGGTGCGATGCTCGCTTTTGAGATAATCGATAGCGAAGGTAACCCAGATGCCGCTGCAACTGCTCATTTAAAAGCCAAAGCTTTTGAGCACGGGCTACTACTAGCATCGTGTGGTATGCATGGCAATGCCATCCGCGTCATGGTACCGCTCACTGTCGAAGACGAGGTACTGCAAGAAGGTCTTGATATTATCAAGACTATATTAACCGCTGCATAAGTAGTCGTTTATAAGCCGTGATTTATAAGCAATAAGGTTTGATAATTTAAATCTTAAGCAAGGCACTACTTAGCGCTTATAACCTTAAGTGTGATATCGGTCTGAGTAAAATAACGGCGCCTTGCACGACAAGACGCCGTTGTTGTTTGTACTATTCTATTATCAGTATCGATATAAAGGAGCAATACTGATAAACCGTAATGAAGATATTATCATCAATAAAATGGGCTCTATTGATAAGCGATAAACTGGCTTAGTAGCTATAAATCTGGTTTATCAAGGATGACACTAGGACAAGGAGTAAGTTATGTCTGGATTAAAAAAATCGCTAGGGGTGTTTGATATTATCGCCTTAGCATTTGGAGCGATGGTTGGTTGGGGTTGGGTCGTTTTGGCAGGGGGTTGGATTATTGCTGCTGGAACTTGGGGTGCGATGTTAGCATTCTTGTTAGGGGGCATGGCAGTGATTTTAATTGGGGTCACTTATGCTGAGTTGGCAGCGTCAATGCCTATTACTGGCGGTGAGCATACGTATACGCATCGAGCGTTAGGGGTTAACGTCTCCTTTATTTGCTCATGGAGTATTCTGTTTGGTTACTTCTCTGTAGTAGCATTTGAAGCGGTGGCACTACCGACAGTGGTTGAATACTTTATTCCCAACTATAACCAAGGATATTTATGGACTATCGCTGGTTGGGATGTTTACGCCACTTGGGTCGGTGTAGGGATGTTAGGCTCAGTAGTTGTCACTTGGCTAAATATTCGTGGCATGGAGGTCAGTGCTTGGTTCCAAAAAACCGCAGTCGTCGGTATTTTGTTCGTTGGTATATTACTATTTGTTGGTGCCATACTGTATAACCCTGCCAATTCAACGGCAGTACAAGCACCTGCGTTTATTGGTGGTGCAGCTGGCGTAATGGCGGTTATCGTGATGGTACCCTTTATGTTTGTAGGGTTTGACGTTATTCCACAAGCCGCAGAAGAGATCGATCTTACTCGTCCTAATATCGGTAAGTTTTTGATTATCTCAATCGTCATCGCGGTATTATGGTATGTTGCTGTGGCTTGGAGTGTTGGCACTACGCTACCATTAATACAAGCAGAGAACTCGACATTGGCAACGGCTGATGCGATGACCAACGCCTGGAGTGGTAAATGGGCAGGCATTTTACTGGTCATTGGTGGTGTACTCGGTATCTTATCCAGCTGGAATGCGTTTTTGATTGGTGGTAGTCGTCTGCTTTATGCGATGTCTAAGGCACGGATGTTACCAGCATTTTTAGGTAAGCTGCATCCAAAGTACAACACCCCTGTGAATGCTATTTTATTGATAGGTGGTCTTGCTACACTTGCGCCGTTATTTGGTCGTAAGATGTTGGTTTGGATTGTTGATGCCGGCGGTTTTGGTATTGTGATTGCCTATACATGCGTGGCGATCTCGTTTCTGGTGTTGCGTTATCGCGAGCCTGATATGGTACGTCCCTTTAAAATACCAGCAGGCAAGCTTGTCGGTGTAGTCACTATTATTCTCAGCTTTGGCTTATTGACCTTGTATATGCCAGGTATGCCTTCAGCACTTATTGGTGTTGAATGGTGGATCTTTATAGGGTGGACATTACTTGGTATTGCTTTGTATAGCTATGCAAGAATTAGATACCCTGGCATCAGTGAATCTATCATGGCTGAAGAGTTACGTGAGCTGAAAATCGTTAACCAGCTTTGGTTAAAGGATAATCCGCCTAAGCGATAACTATCTACTCCTTAACTATTTATTTTGTGAAAAGAAAAAAGCCTAGCGTTAAACGTTAGGCTTTTTTAATAGTACATACTTCTGGATAAACTTACTTTAATAAATCGATGCCAAAAGAGATATAAATAGAACTTATTTCAGGTCTCGATTTAATGCTTTTTTGACAGCTTTTTGTTTTACAAGTGATACCTTAGCATCGCCTTTAAGCTTGTTATTAGGTCTGATATCTTCACTATTAATAAAATGATCTGACACTTTGCTAAAGGGTTTAGCAGCGGCTTTAAAATGCTTTTTAATTTTGCTTGTCGTATAAGCGTCCAGACGGGCCTGCTCTTCACTTAGCGCTTCTTCATACAATTTTTGATAAACTTTTATGGTCTCATCAATCATCTCACGCATGGTAAATTGATTTGTCATCTCAGGACGGGTCACGCCTTCTAATTGGTTTCTAACCGCTTTACATAGTGCTTGTGCATTGTATTTTTTGACTAACCCTTGCGGATATAGCGGCTGCAAAATTTCACTAAAGGCGGCTTGATCCCAGCCGACAACGGGCGTGCCTAAGTGAATAGCTTGCAGAGCATTAATACCGATGGACTCAGGCTGATTGGCTAGTGCCATAACGATATTGGCTGCTGATAGCCATTCGCGCATATCATTACGCTTGCAGCCGACATAAGTCACCCGCTCACCTAATCCAAGCGCATTCATACGTTGGCGAAAGTCCTCATGTGCTACATCGCCTTCTCTATAATCCTCATCCATAATAATTGCATGAATCAGGGGAAACTGCTCTTGCAAATTGCCCAAGATGTCGATCAGCCACTCTTGACCGTATTCATTGCCGATAACGGTTGGAAATACGAGCCACTTTTTATGCTCAAGCTCAGGGAATTCTGCAAAGGTACGCCTTAGCCAATACACCGATGGATTATGTCGGTAAGGGTAACGGCGGGTGTCGACACCGCGATAAATACGCTTGATGACTTTGCGACCCATTTCCTCACGGCGCAAGCCCTTGGTTAGGTAATTAGTCACACTATCAGAGACAGTAATAATTGTGTCGACATCGAGTAGGGCTTGTGAGTATTTATTAATCGGATAAAACCCATACATCGTCGAGACTATCTTGGGCAGACGTTTGACGCGTGCGCGGCGTAGTGCTAAATGCAAGATCCAAGCGGGCGTACGCGAATGCACATGAATCACATCAGGATTGTATTTTTCAATAAGATGACGCAGGGGAATAATTTGTAATAACGCGGCCCATGACTTTTTATTCATATACAGCTGATGATACAGATTACCCTCACGCTCCAAGCGCTTAACCAGCTCATTATCATTATCCGCGCTGGAGATGATAATTGACGTATGATCTTTTTTGACCAAAGCACGGCCAAGATGAAAGATGCCCCGTTCGGACTCATCATGTTTTAGGGAGGATAACAGGCGCATCACTATCATAAAGAAGATATACACATCAACGAGGTTAAGGTGCTATTGTCAGTCAGAAACGTAAAAAACTCAACCTTAGAGATGAATTAGCTAAAAATTTAATAAGATAATAGCTCATAAATGTTAACGTTTCTTTTGTAGGTACTCAGCATTAGGTAGGATTTGCTTTTCGCTAAGGTACTTCCAATAGCGCTGTGGCATATGCTGCTTATGCAGGCGTGTATTTTTGCGCTCTTTAATATTGACATTAGTAAAGTACCCCTGCCAGAACCTTTGATAACGCTGCTCATCAGGACTATGAATGCTGGTAGGATTACGTAGTACCGCATCATCAAGATCAGTAATAGTTTGTAGCTCAGCAGGTCGCGATGGCGTACTGCCAGATTTATCATAATAGATACCATAGCCACGAACTAAGTCATATATCGCCCAATGCTGATCCTGATAGCGCTGACGAAAATGCTCACCGATAATAGGCAGCACATTAAAATCAGGCTCTACACGCGCAAAGTAAATATCGTCAGTGGTATGCTCAAAGCGCACAAAGGCCTCCATGCGATGCTTTTCACGATGTACGGATTTGACCGTTTGCGCCAGTTCTAACACATCCAAATGACCTAAATCTTCTAGAATATTTCGCTTAGGATAGTCAATGGCGTATTTGACGATATGAAATAATGTCGTGCCAATATTAGGTTTCTCCGACAAAAAGCCCCAAAGTATTTGGCGCATGCCTGAGCGCCCTAATAGCTTATTCAGCTTTTTTAGTACCCGCTGCGCTTGCTCATCATCGGTAATCACACTAGTTGCGCCACTAATCAAAGATGGTATATAGCGATTCTCGGCAATTAATTGCAACGACTCATCATGCTGCATTTTACGCTCATATACTTGATAAACCGCACTGAGCCACCCTTCAAAGCTTGGCTCGTATAATAAGATACTTGGTGTTAGATGACCGACTGCAAAATCGTCTTTTAAAGCGAGCTGAGTCATAGGTTATCCTAAAATAATTTAAAGGCTTTTCTTAATAAGAATATAAATACAAACTATCGTCTAGAATAACGCTAACTGCCCACTACGTTGATCTTTAAACTTCGTTTGAGTTTGCGCGAGCACATATTGACGAAAGTTATCACGAGTCAAATGTGAGAGATGCTCATTCTTGCCTGTGGTCGCAATAAAGTACTTCGCACGATTAACCGCAGCACCCATTTTCTTTAGATGATATAGCGTTAGCTGATTGAACTTACGCGCCTTGACAATCTTTCTTGCCGTCTTAGTACCAATACCAGGAATACGTACAATCATCTCATAGGAGGCGGTCTGAATATTAACAGGGAAGTGCTCGCGATGACGTATCGCCCAAGCTAGCTTAGGATCGCAATCTAAATCCAAAAATGGTGAGTCTGGCTCAACGATCTCATGCGCGCCAAAGCCATAAAAGCGCATGAGCCAATCCGCTTGATAGAGACGGTTTTCGCGAATCATCGGCACAGGCGTACCAATCGCTGGCAGGCGACTATCCGATAACATCGGCACGTAACCTGAGTAATAGACACGCTTGAGATCATACTCTTTATAAAAGTGACTCGAGAGCTGAATCACTTGCAAATCCGTCTCGTTACTCGCGCCGACGATCATCTGACTGGTCTGACCTGCTGGGACAAATTTGGGCGCTTTTTTATGAGTTTTACGGCTCTCACGGATAGTAATGATTTCCGTCTTGACCGTTTCCATGGGCGCTTTTAACTCGTCATGCGACTTCTCTGGTGCGAGCAGCGCTAGACCAGATATAGTAGGGATTTCAATATTGACGCTTAAACGATCAGCGTACAGGCCAGCTTCTAATAGCAGCTCTTTTGACGCGCCTGGAATAGTTTTTAGATGAATATAGCCGTTAAAGCGCTCGCGGGTGCGTAGTATCTTTGCCACCTCAACCAAACGCTCCATCGTATAATCGCCACTTTTAAAGATACCTGAGCTTAAGAATAAGCCTTCGATATAATTACGACGATAAAACTGCATAGTTAAATCAACCACTTCTTCGACGCTAAAAGCAGCACGTGGGGTGTCGTTACTTTTACGCGAGGTGCAATATGCACAGTCGTAGATACAGTGATTGGTCAGTAGAATTTTGAGTAAGCTGACACAGCGACCGTCTTCGGTATAGCTATGGCAAATACCAGTAGCTGAGGCATCACCAAGGCCACCGCCCTGATTTTTGCGGGTACCAGCGGAGGAGGAGCAAGAGACATCATACTTTGCCGCATCGGCTAAAATATTGAGCTTACCTTGTAATCTATCATAATTAATCGTTGCCATAAGTAAATAGTTACCAAGCCATTAATAGAGGGCTATTTTAACAAAATACAGTGTAAGTCACTGTAATTATTGACAAAGTATAGACGCTATACGACAACGGTTGTCGTATATATGATTTTTACAACATCAAAAAAAGGCCCTGAATATTCAAGACCTTTTTACATTTTTTCTTAGTCAAATTTTAATGCTTTATCGCACTATCATCCTCAAATCTAAGCTACTGTACTTTAGCGCGAATAACTACTGTCTGCGGAGTATTAGCAGCAAGATTAACAAGATTCCATCTTAGACCAGAGTAGTTTTGTTGAATCACTACATCATTACCCATTTGCTGAATGGTTTGATAATTATCGCCACCGATAGTACCCATAGTCGATAGCGGACTGTTTAACGATACCAGCTTGACACCATTGGGCAAAGTCACTGTCGCACTCAAGTCACCTATAGGCTGAGCGCTATTATTAATATACGTAGTATGGTATTCAATAACGTCACCAGGAGCGATATTGTTAGCAGGAACAGCAATGTCACGCCCAGAGCTATTCTTTAATATTTTCATGATTTTAGTATTAGCGCTGGCAACATTAGGTGCGCTAAAAGTTGGCGTCAGCTGTAGCGTATCTATAGAGGTTGTTGAGATAACCTGATTGTTGGCTATAGAGCTATTGACAGCTGGGGTACTGATAACCTGATGATTGACTACAGGAACAGTAGTAGTGATAGGGGTCAATACTTGAGTAGACGCTGTAATAGGAGTCGTAGGAGTAGTGACAACTGTGGAGGCTCCTTGACTGATAGTATAGCGAGGTATGGTGGTGATTTGAGTCGCATAAAAGGGCGCACCATCGCGCATGCTGATGCCGTTAGGTGTGGCGGTAATCGTCGTAGTCTTGCCATCTGCGTACTGCTCAACTAGTGTAGAGCTGGCAGTACTACCCTGATTGACTACTACCGTCGGGGCAGCATTGGCAGCGCTAGCCAATAAGCCTACAATCAGCGCAGTAGCTAAGGCTGTTTTTTTGATAGGTGTGTCTATAGTCATGATACTTTCCTTAAAAAGGGGTTTAATAATTAGCAAATAAACTAGGGCGTGTTGAACATTCACTGTCAGTGCCACGGTCGAATGTTTAACACGCTCTAACTTCTGAATGCAGATGCTTATGCTTTAAAGCAACGACTATAGAACAGCAGCATCGTGTAATAACAGCAGCGTTGTGTAACTGGCGGACAATAAAATGCCTGAGTTGAATTAATCCAACTCAGGCATACAAAGCACTGCTAACACTTTAAGCTTTCTGTCTATAATTATAATTATCACTACTAGGGCGTGTCTTCAATTGGATAAGGCATAAATAATAGTTACAATACCGCATCTACTGAGTCGATGCGAGAAATACAAGTTATGGCAAGAAAAGCATTAACAGATACACTTTGGGATCAATTGCAATCGACGATGATAAAGTACGGCTGCTATCAAACTCAAAACAGTCGAGAGATCATGGAAGCCATACTGTGGAAACTACGCACAGGGGCGCCTTGGCGTGACATACCTAAAGAATTGTGTTCTTGGAAAACAGCTTATAGTCGCTTTAATCGATGGTCGAAAACTGGCTTATGGGAGAATTTTTTTTTAGCTTACGCAAAGAAATTGATACGGAATGGGTATTCACAGACGGAAGCTATGTTCGCTGTCACCAGCATGCAAGTGGAGCTCGGCGTGGTGAAGATAGAGCAATTGGACGAAGCCGTGGCGGCGCAACTACAAAGATACACCTATCCTGTGATGCCGATGGATATCCGCTCAATTTTAAAATCACTGGGGGTGACGTCCACGACAGTCAAGTTGCAGGTGAATTGATTGACATGATTGGACAAGCTGATTACTTTATCGCTGATAAGGGCTATGATTCCCAAGCGATTAGGGATAAAGCTTACATGCATGACATGATCCCTATAATCCCTAAAAGAAGCAATGCTAAAGCGCCTAATCCAGAGTTTGATAGCTATTTGTACAAACTGCGTCATCTTGTTGAAAATATGTTTGCAAGGCTTAAGCACTTTCGTAGTATCGCTACTCGCTATGAGAAGTTAGCTCGTAATTTTAAGTCAATGCTCTATCTAGCGTGTACTCTCGTTCATTGTAAGATGAATTGAAGACACGCCCTAGTATTAGCTATAAATTACTTTCATCACTTCATACTCAACCACGCCTTTTGGGGTTTCGATACGGGCTTCATCACCTTCAAACTTACCAATTAGACCGCGAGCGATAGGCGAATTGACAGAGATTTTACCCGCTTTGAAGTCGGCTTCATCATCACCGACGATTTGATAGCGTTTCTCTTCTTCTGTATCCATGTTTTCAATAACGACCGTCACGCCAAATACTACGCGGCCCTCGTTTTTGAGCGTTGAGGGATCAATGACTTGCGCACCGCCAAGCTTGGCTTCGATATCACGAATACGTGCTTCACAAAATCCTTGTTGCTCACGCGCAGCATGATATTCAGCGTTTTCTTTGAGATCGCCATGTTCGCGCGCTTCGGCGATAGAGGCGGTAATACGAGGACGATCAATAGTTTTTAACTGTTTTAATTCCGCTTCTAAAGCGGCATGTCCTTGCGGAGTCATGGGATAACGTTGCATGTTTTTTCCTTAAGCCAATAACATCACACCACCTCTTACTGAGATGGTGTGATAAAGATTAATAGGCTATCAAAATGAATATAAAATATAAAATGGATGTTTTGGTTGAGCCGCTAAAAACAGCAACTCGTAATCAATTTACGTAATAAAAAGCATAGTCGCAGTTAGGCCACTATGCTTTTTAGGTTGCTGCTATAAGTTGCTTTTAATAAATAAGCGAAATCGTTATGCTTAATCTACGCAATTTATTGAGCCACGTCAATAGACTTTGCTTGCTGATGTAAATCTTGCAATTTATAAACATCAAACGGCAACTCAATGTCATAAGATTTACAGACCGCATCGGCTGCGCCCAAAGTCGTCACGTAGAACACTTTACCTTGTAAGGCACTGCGGCGAATAGAGAACGAATCCTCTTGCGCTTGCTTGCCCTCAGTCGTATTAATAATCAAATCGATCTTACCGTTTTTGACGGCATCAACGATATGAGGACGACCTTCGGTGACTTTATTTATTTGTGTACACTTAATATTGTGAGCATCCAAAACCTTTTTGGTACCCGTGGTTGAGACAATAGTAAAGCCAAAGTCGGCTAACTGACGGGCAATAGGTACGACTTGCTCTTTATCGCTGTCACGTACTGAGATGAATACCGTTTTAATTTCGCCATCAGTAGGCAAGCCTGGCAGACGCTCATTACTACCGATAACTGCTTTGTAGAATGCCTCGCCAAAGGTCTTGCCAACACCCATAACTTCACCTGTAGATTTCATTTCAGGGCTTAGGATAGGATCGACGCCAGGGAATTTGGCGAATGGGAATACCGCTTCTTTTACTGCAAAAAATGACGGCACGATCTCTTTAGTAAAGCCTTGATCTTTTAAAGAAGTACCCGCCATACAGCGCGCGGCAATTTTCGCGAGTGACGTACCAATACATTTAGAGACAAAAGGCACGGTACGGGCCGCGCGAGGATTGACTTCCAAGATGTAGATGGTTTCACCTTTTACCGCAAACTGTACGTTCATCAGACCAATGACACCAAGCTCTTTTGCCATCGCCACTGTTTGCGCGCGCATCACATCACACAATTCTTCTGATAACGAATAGGGTGGTAATGAGCAAGCCGAGTCACCAGAGTGCACGCCTGCCTGTTCGATATGCTGCATGATACCGCCGATCACCACGTCTGTACCGTCACAAACACAGTCCACATCGACCTCAATCGCGTCATCTAAGAAGCGATCTAATAGTACTGGTGCCTCGTTAGACGCTTGTACCGCAGTACGCAAGTAATGTCTTAATTCTTCCTCGTTGTAGACGATCTCCATAGCGCGACCACCCAACACATAGGATGGGCGTACCACTAATGGATAGCCGACGTCTTTGGCTTTAAATAAGCCGTCTTCTAAGCTAGTCGCCAAGGCATTAGTTGGTTGGATTAGATTTAATTGCTGAATCATATGCTGAAAGCGTTCGCGGTCTTCAGCACGGTCGATAGCGTCAGGACTCGTACCAATGATTTTGACCCCAGCAGCTTCAAGAGAGCGGGCGAGCTTCAATGGTGTTTGCCCACCGAACTGTACAATTACGCCATCTGGGTTTTCAATACGGACGATTTCTAACACGTCTTCAAGGGTGATTGGCTCAAAGTAGAGACGGTCTGAGGTATCATAATCGGTTGAGACGGTTTCAGGGTTACAGTTGACCATGATAGTCTCGTAGCCGTCTTCGCGCATGGCAAGCGCAGCATGAACGCAGCAATAATCAAACTCGATACCTTGACCGATACGGTTTGGACCGCCGCCGATGACCATGATTTTCTTTTTGTCAGTCGGGTTGGCCTCGCACTCGCTGTCATAGGTCGAGTACATATAAGCGGTGCTAGTCGCAAACTCAGCCGCGCAAGTATCGACACGCTTATAAACAGGATAGACATTTAAGTCCCAACGCTTTTTACGCAGCTGCTTTTGTGAGACGCCAAGCAATTTAGCCAAACGCAAATCGGATAAGCCTTTGCGCTTAAAGCTACGTAAATTAGTCTCATTAAGACCACCAAACCCTAGCGATTTGACCGTTGCTTCGACTTTGATAATATCTTCGATCTGTACTAAGAACCAGCGATCGATATTGGTTAGTTTAAATACTTCATCGACGCTCATACCGATACGGAAGGCATCAGCAATATAGAAGATACGCTCAGGGGTCGGAATAGTTAAGCGATTGGTAATCTCAGAGCGGGCTTTATCTTCGCTCAGTTTGCCATCTTTGATAGCGGCAAAATCGATCTGCTCATCAAAACCGTCTGCGCCAGTCTCAAGACCACGTAGCGCTTTTTGCATGGATTCTTGGAAGTTACGACCGATCGCCATCACTTCGCCGACAGACTTCATCTGCGTCGACAAAATGTTGTCTGCTTGTGGAAACTTCTCAAAGTTAAAGCGTGGAATCTTAGTAACCACATAATCAAGAGTCGGCTCAAAGCTGGCTGGCGTTTTGCCACCGGTGATTTCATTTTGTAATTCATCTAAGGTATAACCAACGGCTAACTTAGCGGCAATACGTGCGATAGGGAATCCCGTTGCTTTTGATGCTAGTGCTGATGAGCGTGAGACGCGCGGGTTCATCTCAATGACGACCATACGACCATTATCAGGATTGATACCGAACTGCACGTTTGAGCCGCCAGTCTCGACGCCAATCTCACGCAATACCGCAATCGAGGCGTTACGCATGATTTGGTATTCTTTATCGGTTAAGGTTTGCGCTGGCGCGACGGTGATAGAGTCGCCCGTATGCACACCCATTGGGTCAAAGTTCTCAATAGTACAGATGATAATACAGTTGTCATTTTTATCACGGACCACTTCGGTTTCGTACTCTTTCCAGCCGATTAGTGATTCATCAATCAAGAGCTGATGAGTAGGCGATAAGTCAAAACCACGCTCGCAAATCTCGATAAATTCTTCGCGGTTATAAGCGATACCGCCGCCTGAGCCGCCCATAGTAAAGGAGGGACGAATGATACACGGAAAGCCCATTTTCTCTTGCGTAGAAAAAGCCTCTTCCATGGTTTCAGCAATCTCAGCGCGCGGACATTCAAGGCCGATACGCTTCATGGCTTTATCGAATAAGTCGCGGTCTTCTGCCATCTCGATAGAGTCTTTGGTCGCACCGATCAGCTCGCAGTTGTACTTAGTCAATACGCCGTGCTTGTCTAAATCTAGTGCACAGTTTAAAGCGGTCTGACCACCCATCGTCGGCAAGATAGCATCGGGGCGCTCTTTATCGATGATTTGCTCTACGGTCTGCCAAGTGATCGGCTCGATGTAAGTGGCGTCTGCCATGTCTGGATCAGTCATGATAGTCGCAGGGTTTGAGTTGACTAATATGACGCGATAGCCTTCTTCGCGGAGTGCTTTACAGGCTTGTGCGCCTGAATAGTCAAACTCACAGGCTTGCCCGATGACGATAGGGCCTGCGCCAATGATAAGAATGCTTTTTATGTCGGTACGTTTTGGCATATATACTTGTCCTTAAATAATGGGTTTGGCGAGGCTGGCAATTTTGCTCAAATCAGTATCTTGACTCATCCATTTTAAATCTCGGATTTCAGCGACAACATAATGAAAGACATCAAAACTGCGTTTATCTAATTTTTGATTTTTTGCAAAGGCTAAACGGTATATTTCAGAAGCTCTATTGCCTTCTATATCAGTAATTTCAAACTCTTCAAAATCATTTAAAATTTCTACCATTTGTTCGGTAGGCACACGGCGAACCCCGCGCAAGACTTCATAGCGAATAAGCGGTGTAATAGCAATTTTTACATTATCATCTAATAATAAAGACTCAACGATTTGTTTAGATTCAATATGTTTAGTATTGGTATCATCATGATCAAACGCGCCAATAAGTAAGTTGGCATCTAATAAAACGTAATCACTCATTAACATCACCTGCTGGGTTTCTAAGCAGCTTTAATAAACGAGATTTTGCCAAATCTTGATCGCTATCTTCCATAGACTCTCTTTTGAGCGCGTTCAAATCAATGCCAAAAGCGTCTCGTAATACATTGGCTAATATTCGCTTATTAGGTGAATCAATGACATGAGAACGAACAACACCGTCTTCTTCTCGTTTTAGTAAATAAGCTTCACCTTCGTCTAATTGTGATAATACTAAAGGTGAATGCGTTGCAATATAGAAAGTAGTATTTGGAAACAACTCTTTTAGCGTTAGTATAATTCGTGTTTGCCATTCTACATGTAAGTGGCTTTCAATCTCGTCAATAAGTACGATACCTTTGACATTTAGAAGATCTTGCTCATTAGTAAAAGCCGAGTAGGCTGAGACAATGGCTTGGATAATTTTGACTACTGAGATAAAGCCTGAGCTTAGATCGTTCAACTCAGTTTCTTGCCCCTCAATAGTTAGATAAACATTATCATTACCATCGACATTCAGCGTTTTGCCAATGCGGTCATCTAGAGTATTTAAAGCTCCAAGCACCGTATCTATATCTACTTGTCGATTGTCCGCAGTTTTTTGATAAGGGTTAACTGACTGTGCACGTTCTATAAACCACTGATGGATATCTTGATTCATCCCTAATTTATCTAAATTGCCATTAACAATAGCTAACTCAAAAAATTCGGAATGGGTACTTCTACGTGATTCAGAACTTCCAAGGGGTTTATTTCTATAGTTACTATCTTTTTCAGATGAACCTCGTTGTTTTGCTCCTAGGTAAGCAACTGATTCATAACTTTTAACCTCGACTTGATTGAATATTTTAGGAAGATAAACTTCATTCTCGCTAAGTAAAGCGTTCTTCACATTTATACATGAATTATTTGAACATATTGATTGAAAAATATTATCTGATATTTTTAACGCATGACCTTTTGGTATAAAATTTTTATTCTGCGCTAGCAAAAAATAAAGTAGAGCCTCTAATGTCTTAGTCTTTCCCACGCCATTACTACCAAAAAACACAAAAACGCGTTTGCTAGCGTCAAGTGACAGCTCAACATCACCCACGCCTTTAAGATCTTTAATTTCCCAGTTTTGTATAAGCTCATTTGGCATTAGACAGCCGCCTTAACCTTATCCATCATCATCGCAAAGCGATCAAACAAAGCATCGGCATCATGTGGGCCAGGGCTGGCTTCGGGATGACCTTGGAAGCTAAAGACAGGCTTATTGGTCAACTCCATACCTTGGTTGGTGCCATCAAATAATGAGCGATGGGTTGATTTTACATTATCAGGAAAAGTATCTTCATCGACCGCAAAGCCATGGTTTTGACTGGTAATCATGACTACGCCAGACTCTAAATCTTGTACAGGATGGTTGGCGCCATGATGACCTGTTTTCATTTTGATAGTATTAGCACCGCTGGCAAGTCCAATGAGCTGATGACCTAAGCAGATACCAAAGGTCGGAATATCCGTCTCTTCAATAATATAACGCACGCTGTCGATAGCGTAATCGCAAGCCGCAGGATCTCCTGGACCGTTTGACAAAAAGATACCATCTGGATTCATCGCGATGACATCTGCAATAGGCGTTTGCGCAGGGACAACAGTGACATGACAGCCACGGTCAACCAGCATACGTAGGATATTGGTCTTAGTACCAAAGTCATAAGCAACGACGTTGTATTTATGCTCGATATGCTCACCAAGCTGCTTAAAGAAGCCACCCGTGCCGCTATCATGGCTACCAGGCGCATCACGATTTAGGAGCGTATCAGACAACTCCCAAGTGCCCGCTGTCCACTCAAACCCATCAGGATGACAGCACTCTTTAGCGAGATCCATACCTTCTAAACCTGCAAACCCTTGTGCTAGTTTGATCGCTTGTTGTACGTCTGTATCGCTGATAGTTCCGCCATCTGATGCCGTCATAATGCAGCCGTGCTGAGCACCTTTATCACGTAAGATACGGGTAAGCTGACGAGTATCGATCTCAGCGATAGCGACGGTATCATTATTTTGCAAATAGTCAGTTAGCGACTCAGAGTTGCGGAAGTTTGAAGTCACCATAGTGGCATCACGAATGATAAGACCTTCTGCCCAGATTTTGTGCGCGTTACCCGATTCGCTATCTTCAGTATTAGTGCCTGTATTACCAATGTGTGGATAGGTCAGGGTTACCAATTGGCGGGCGTAGCTTGGGTCAGTTAGAATTTCTTGATAGCCTGTCATCGCTGTATTGAACACGACTTCACCGACACGATGCCCGCTACTGCCAATACTTATACCGCGAAAAATAGTACCGTCTGCTAGTGCCAAAATGGCTTGGGTTTGAGTCGATGAGTTCAATGGTATTCTCCGCTGTCGTTGATGAGTTTTCTAATTTATTACTATTTTGGTTTATTACTAGAAGGGTTTGCTATTTATTACTACAAATGCGTACTTTTTCAATGCTGCTGTTGAATATTTAAACAAATTTTTTCCGCAAAAAAGCGAGAAGACAAATAGATGAAAAGATACTTAGTTCACGTTAAGGTGAAGAGTAACTCACATCATGTCCACTCGCTTAGGGTCAGATTTTGTGCATTGTACTAGAATTTTTGCTTAAGAGCCAGTATTTAAAAAGGTGAGGGAGTGGTAGCATTCGCTTTTATTTTTTTACGGTGCTTTTAAGAAGGTTAGGGAAATTCATAATGCATCGATACCCCATAATAGTCTGGTGCTAGATCAGTTGCTATATGTAATTGATCATTATAGCTTTTGGTCAAATACAAGCTGCTCGCCATGCCTAATGCCGCGCCAGCCAACACATCAGTAGCATCGTGCTCATCAGCTTCTAGGCGAGTATAAGCGACAAACCCTGCACCAACATAGGCAGGAATGCTATATTCCAAACCATAACGTTTGTGGATAAAACTAGCTCCTTGAAAGGCTACTGAGACATGCCTTGAGGGAAATGAATCGTCATCACTACCATTAGGACGCTCTTTATCAATAGTCGACTTGAGCACTTGGGTTGCCGCAAGATTAGTAGCGAATGATTTATAAAATTGCTGACGACCTACTTTATCCTCTTTATAATAGGTGCTACCGTAGGCAAGCGCTGGGATGGCAACCGCGACGATATCACCTGCCAGTTCAAGATCAGAATTATCGGCAGCACAAACAGGACTGGCGAGGATCAAGCTTGAAGATAGCAACAGTAGCGAGGCTTGATTTTTATAGCGCATAGCCTTATTCCTAAAGATGTTTTTGCTTTAATTCTATTGTAAAGAGCATAATGCTATTATCAATTTCTTATCTGCTCATAAGTCATATTGAATGAGCTAGAACTGGTGTTACGGCAATGGTACCATTTGCGGCAATTGTACTATAAAGTACGGCTAATATCTGATTATCTACTACTAATAACTATTGATAATCAGTACTTGATAGCAACGAATAATAGTAACGACTGTTAGGCAAGTGTTTTTAACTAATAATGTAAGTTTAACCAATTACCTTAACAACAATAAGGCTAGACTATGATTTATCAATATTTGGATAAAGCCCCTGAATTTGCCAGCCCGTTCAATGGATGGGTGGCGGATACGGCACGAGTCATTGGCGATGTGTATTTAGGTCATCAAGCGAGCGTTTGGTTTGGTGCGGTGATACGCGGCGACAACGAGCGTATCCATATCGGTGATTATAGTAATGTACAAGAGAATAGCGTGATTCATACTGATGCAGGTATTGAGGTTAAGATTGGCGATTATGTGACCATTGGCCATTTAGCGATGTTGCATGGCTGTGAAGTCGGTGATAATAGCTTAATCGGTATCGGCGCTGTGATATTGAATAACGCCAAAATCGGTAAAAACTGTATTATCGGCGCCAAAGCCTTAGTGACTGAAGGCAAAGAGATTCCCGATAACTCTCTCGTTATGGGTGCTCCTGCAAAAGTGGTCAAAACCCTAACGGATGAGCAAGCGGCACTATTAAAGCTATCAGCATTGCATTACGCGGATCGCTGTCAGAAGTTTAAAACGGGTCTTATTGAGGTTGAGCAGCCTGATTAGGGCGTACCCTCTTCAACGCTTATTTTTTAACTGATAACTTTATTATTTTGAGCACTATTTATGAAAATTTTAGCTTTATTCGACTTAGACCATACTTTACTTGACGTTGACAGTGACTACTTATGGGGCGAGTATATCGTCAATCATGGTCTTGTTGACGAGGCCGAGTACCGCACAGCCAATCAAAAGTTTTATGAAGAGTATATCGCAGGCACGCTTGATGCGACGGAGTACAATGAGTTTGTCGCCCAGTTTTTGACTAGCTTGCCAATGCCGCGTTTGCATGAGCTACGTGAAGATTATATCAAAACTGAAATTGAGCCGCATATCCGCCCAAAGGCGATGGAAGTATTGTGTCAGCACATTGAGCTGGGTCACGAGGTAGTTATCATCTCCGCTACTAATGACTTTGTAGTATCTGCGATTGCCAAGCGCTTTGGCATTGAAGATGGCAATGTACTATCGACACCGCTTGAGATAAAAGAGGATCGCTATACCGGCAAATTAGCTGATAAGCCAAACTTTAAAGAAGGTAAGATTTATCACTTGGACAAGTGGATTGGCAAGCAGCAACTGGCTGACATTCATTATGATAAAACCTACGCTTATTCTGATTCCAAAAACGACATTCCTCTGCTTGAGTGGGCGGATGTGGCTATCTGCGTGTCCCCTGATGACGCGCTACATGCGCACGCCCTAGCACATCGCTGGGCAGTTGAGGATTGGTCGATTTAGTTTATCATCATTAAGCAGTATCATTATAATAAGTAGTAGTGAAAGTTAGCTAAACATTTTACGTAAATCTCATTTAAAATAGCGCATCGTATTTTTAACACACACAGGAACACTTATGGAAATCAATCCGTATCAAGAACAAATTAAAGACTTATCTGAGCGTGGGCAGGACCTTCGGAGGTATCTTTGACTTTGATGGTAAGCAAGAGCGCTTAGAGGAAGTCAATTTAGAAATGGAAAGTCCTGAGCTATGGAACGATCCAGAACGTGCGACGAAAATCAGTAAAGAAAAAAGTCATCTTGACGGTGTTATCGATGTGGTGGTCTCGCTTGAGACGACGCTAGAAGATGCTGCAGCGATGCTGGAGCTGGCCGTTGAAGAGAATGATGAGTCACTGTTAAAAGAGGTACAAGCAGAATTAGATAATGCTGAAAAACGCGTCGCTGATCTAGAATTTCGTCGGATGTTTAGCGGTGAGATGGATCCCAATAACTGCTACTTAGATATTCAATCGGGTAGCGGTGGTACTGAAGCACAAGACTGGGCTGAAATGCTCTTGCGTATGTACACGCGTTGGGCGGAAGCGCACGGCTTTAAGGTTGAGGTGATTGAGACCTCATCAGGTAGCGTAGCGGGTATCAAGTCGGCGACTATCGAGATAAAAGGTGATTATGCCTTTGGTTGGTTGCGTACTGAGATTGGCGTACATCGCCTAGTACGTAAGTCACCCTTTGATAGTAATAACGGTCGCCATACCTCATTTGCTGCTGTGTTTGTTTCACCTGAGATTGACGATGATATCGAGATTGATATCAATCCAGCCGATTTACGTATTGATACCTATCGCTCATCGGGCGCAGGTGGTCAGCACGTTAACACCACAGATTCTGCAGTGCGGATCACTCATGAGCCAAGTGGCGTCGTTGTCACCTGTCAAAATGAGCGTAGCCAACACGGTAACAAAGCAACCGCGATGAAAATGCTACGCGCCAAACTCTATGAGCTGGAAATGCAAAAACGTATGGAGAGCCAGCAAGCGGTTGAAGACGGTAAGTCTGATGTCGGTTGGGGCAGTCAAATCCGCTCTTACGTCCTTGATGACTCGCGTATCAAAGATCTGCGGACTGGCGTTGAAACTTTTAATACAGGCGCGGTGCTCGATGGTGATTTGGATCAATTTATCGAAGCCAGCCTAAAAGCAGGGCTATAATTTTTAAAGCAGTTTTTAGATAAAATACAACCAAAACTTAAGGAAAGTTTATGCCAAGCGTTAATAACTATTTCGATGATAAAGTGACTTCTATTGCCTTTCAAACGGCGACACTTCCTGCCACTATCGGTGTCATGAGCATTGGTGAGTACGAGTTCGGTACCAGCGAGTTTGAAACTATGAGTGTGGTTAGCGGTGCTCTAACTGTTAAGCTGCCTGAGAGCGATAACTGGCAAAATTTTAATGCTGGCGAGCAATTCACCGTTGAAGCCAATAAAAAATTTAACGTAAAAGTCGAAGTAGAAAGTGCTTATTTATGTGTTTATGGTCAATAGCAATTAAGATTTAATCGCTCTGATTTGAAAGTTTTTATAAACGCCAAGTGTTCAGCATTTGGCGTTTTTTTAGTTTTATTACGCCCAGCTTTTACACAGCCTTACACATTATCTGCGCCAAGCAAACAGTAATAATAGCAGTAGTTATTTATGCTAAAGCTCTGACTACCTCGAAAAAACATCAATCTAATACAAGGCGCATTATCTTATGGCAAAGTCTGCTGAGCAAGCTACTATCGACGATCTGCGTCATGACTATGAGCGCTTAGCCAAGCGCGCCAAACTGCGCTATGTTAGAGATGATGAGCCTGGCTTTGAGCGTCGCCGTCATGGGCGTGGCTTTACCTATCGGGATGCGACTGGCAATACAGTTAAGGATAAAAAATTGCGTAAACGCTTTGATGCTTTGGTGATTCCACCGCTATGGTCAGAGGTGTGGATATGTCAGGATGAAAACGGCCATTTGCAATCAACGGGGCGCGATGATAAAGCGCGTAAGCAATACCTATATCATGAGCTATGGGATAGCGTACGTGATCAAGCCAAGTTCGATGCGATGCTAGGCTTTGCTGAGGCTTTGCCTAATCTGCGTGCACAAGTTGAGCTGGACTTAGAGGCTGAGTCGTTGTCACGCGCTAATGTACTTGCCGCAGTGGTTAAATTGTTAGAAACGACTTTAATTCGTATCGGCAATAGTCGCTATGCCAAGCTCAATAAAAGCTATGGTCTCAGCACCCTACGTAGTAAGCATGTGAGCGAAACAGATAATGGCTTGGCGTTTGATTTTGTTGGCAAAAGCGCGAAGACTCATCATATCGAATTGCAAGATGAGCGTTTAATTGACATTGTGCAAGCGTGTTCTGAGCTACCAGGCTATCAGATATTCAAATATCTTGATGAGGACGGTGACAAGCAAGTCGTTGATAGCAGTGATATTAATACTTATTTGCGCGAGCATCTCTGTGCTGATAGTAGCAGTAGTGACAGCGATGACAGTATCGATAAACGTTATAGTGCTAAAGACTTTCGGACATGGATGGCTAGTGTCTTAGCAGCGAGTTATCTTTATGATGAGTTGCAAACCTCTGATAACGAGGAGATACTAGCCAGCGAGCCTGATAGCAAGTCTAGGCAAAAACTGGTTACTGAGATGGTCAAAGAGGTGGCTGATGAATTAGGCAATACTCCAAGTGTTTGTCGCTCCTCTTATATCAATCCTATCATCATTGAGCAATTCTTGGCAGGACAGTTTTATGAGCCTTACAAGCAAGCTCGCCGTGGTCGCACCAAAAAGCATCAAAGTGTTGAGGAAAAAGCCTTGCTTGGGTTCTTGCATACTTTAGAGCAAAATCGTTTAGACTGATTGCCACTATTAAAAGATAATGGAGAGAAAATTATGCAAGTTCGGGATAATAGCTTTTTAGTAACAGGCGGTGCATCAGGTCTAGGTGAAGCAGTGGTACGCGGAATCAACGCGCAAGGCGGTAACGTTGTTATTGCTGATCTAAATATGGAGGCAGGACAAGCGCTCGCAGATGAGCTAGGTGACAAAGCGCGCTTTATTCGCTGCGATGTGACTAGTGGCATTGATGTACAAGCTGCTGTAAATTTGGCTGAAAAAGAGTTCGGTAGTCTGAATGGCTCTATCAACTGCGCTGGTATTGCAGTAGTACAGAAGCTACTAGATCGCGAGAATGATCCTGCTGATTTAGAGGCCTTTAGTCGCGGTGTTAATATCAATCTCGTTGGGTCTTTTAATGTCGCGCGATTGGTAGCAGCTAGTATCGCTAAACGTGTCGCAGCTAATATGAGTCAAAGCGAAACTGAACAAAACGCTGATCAAGGCATCGTTATCAATACCGCCTCTATCGCCGCCTATGATGGACAAGTCGGGCAGGCCAGTTATGCCTCATCCAAAGCAGGGGTTGTGGGTCTAACCCTACCATTAGCGCGCGAGCTGGCACGTCATGGCATTCGAGTGATGACTATCGCGCCCGGTATATTTGCTACACCGATGATGAATAGCATTCCCGAAAAGGCACGCGAGCAGCTGGAGTCTGCCGTTCCGTATCCTAAGCGTTTAGGCGATCCTAATGAGTTTGCCAAACTAGTGCTGCACATTATTGACAATGCCTATCTCAACGGTGAAGTCATCCGTTTAGATGGTGCTATTCGTATGGTGTAATCGATGGTGCTTAATTTATTCATAACTTCTGCACAAAACTTGCCCTAGATTTTTGTTATCTTATAACTTATGAGTTTTTTAAAATATTAATTATAATAAGTCACTACTATGTTATTTTCTCGTTTAAAAGCTTACAACATCAAGACTTCGCTATGGGCTACCGTCACGCTAATTTTTTTAGGGTTCATTAGCGTGAGCGCGATAACGTATGCTAAGAGTAGTACGAAAAATACGGCACAGCAAACCATCCCTACAGACGTCACTATTGATAAAGTCTTCGTCGATAAGTCTGAGCGCGTATTGAAGTTATTAAGCGATGATAAAGTGATTAAGACGTATCATATAGCGCTTGGCGACAGTCCAGCAGGTCACAAACGACAGCAAGGTGACGAGCGTACGCCAACAGGCAGTTATAAGCTCGATTATAAAAACGAAAAATCTAGCTACTATCGCTCTATCCATGTCAGCTATCCCAACGCAAGCGACAAGGCGCAAGCCCGTAAACGCGGCGTTAGCCCAGGTGGCGACATTATGATTCATGGTCAAAAAAATGGCTTTGGACATTTAGCTGCACTAACGCAAAAGCGTGACTGGACCGATGGCTGTATTGCGGTGACTGATGATGAGATGGATGAGATTATGTCTGTGTACAAGGCAGGGATGCTGATTGAGATTGTGGAGTAGTTTTTTCTTTTTAAGTGCTTTTTAAGTGTGAGCCACGGATCTAGTCAGTTCGAAATAAAATCTATACTTTGATATTAATGTGCAACTAGTATAAATTTTACTTGCGTGCTGTGTCTACGCTGACAGAGGCTGCGCAAAATTAATCCCAGTTGCACTGTATCGGTTTTAAAATGAATCAACTATAGCGTTTGTTCTGTATTGAGCAAGCGCTTTTTTTTAGATTTATAGTGCCGTATTTATCTTGAAATACTTTTTAAGTACGCTTATATACAAGCTGAGAATAATATCATTACTTCTAATAAGGTTTTATTGTTTAACTTGCTTGAAATGTAAGTGAAGCTACCTTATATAGAGGACAGACAACGGTAAGCTGTTTTATTAAATAGTGATAAAAATACGCTGCCGTAGGTATACATTGATACTAATTATAAAAGGATAATCACATGAGATTTGAGAAATTTACCCAGAAATTACAATCCGCTATTCAAGAAGCCCAAAGCCTAGCTTTAGGCCGTGATAATACGGGTATTGACCCTGTGCATTTATTGGCAGTGCTATTACAAGATGAAGCTAATCTGTCTATTTGTCAGCAGGCAGGTGCGTCTATTCCAGCACTCAAGAACGGTGTGGCAAAAGCGTTGAACAATCAAGCAACGATTAGCGATCCGACAGGTGACGTCAATCTAAATCCAAATTCAGTCAAAATATTGAACTTAGCTGATCGTCAAGCGCAAAAAGAGGGTGATGATTTTATTGCGACTGAATGGGTATTGTTGGCGCTCGCTGAGCAAGGCGAGACCAAAAAAATATTTGAAAGTTCAGGCGTGACAGCGGCGAAGCTAAAAGAAGTCATTGAGCAGCTGCGTGGCGATGAAACTGTGAATAACCAAAACGCTGAAGACCAGCGTGATGCGCTTAATAAATACACTATTAATCTGACTGAGCAAGCCGAGCTTGGCAAGCTGGATCCTGTAATCGGCCGTGATGAAGAGATTCGTCGTACCATTCAGGTGCTCTCACGCCGTACTAAAAACAACCCTGTATTGATCGGTGAGCCAGGCGTTGGTAAGACGGCTATCGTCGAAGGGCTGGCGCAAAAAATTATCAACGGTGAAGTGCCAGAGGGTATGCGTCACAAAGAAGTACTATCGCTAGATTTAGGTTCGCTGATCGCTGGTGCTAAGTTTCGCGGTGAGTTTGAAGAGCGTCTAAAAGCCGTTCTCAGTGATCTATCTAAGCAAGAAGGTAATGTCATCTTGTTTATTGATGAGCTGCATACCTTAGTCGGTGCAGGTAAAGCCGATGGCGCGATGGATGCAGGTAATATGCTCAAGCCTGCACTAGCTCGCGGTGAGTTGCATTGCGTCGGTGCAACAACTCTAGACGAATACCGTCAATATATTGAAAAAGACGCTGCTCTTGAGCGCCGCTTCCAAAAGGTTCTCGTTGATGAGCCAACGGTAGAGGACACAATTGCGATTTTGCGTGGACTCAAAGAGCGTTATGAGCTACACCATGCAGTCAGTATTCAAGATAGCGCGATTATTGCTGCGGCGCGGATGAGTCATCGCTATATTACCGATCGCAAATTGCCTGATAAAGCCATCGATCTGATCGATGAAGCGGCCAGTCGCTTGCGTATGGAGATGGATAGTAAGCCTGAGTCACTAGGCAAGTTAGATAGTCGCTTAATTCAGCTAAAAATGGAGCGTGAAGCACTCAAAGGCGAAGAAGATGCTGGCGCTAAGGCCGAAACTAAACTACTCGATACACAGATAGAAGGAATAGAGCGAGAGCTTGCTGATTTAACGGAGATTTGGCAAGCAGAAAAAGCATTGGTTGAAGGCAGTAAACAGCATAAAGAGGACTTGGACAAAGCCCGTATACAGTTAGAAAAAGTGACTCGTGAAGGTGATGTCGCTGAGATGTCACGACTCAAATACGGGGTGATACCTGAGCTTGAAAAGCAAATTGCTACTCTTGATTCGGCAGAGCAAAAAGAGCAAAACGGTGAGCCTATCGAAATCAAACTGCTACGTAACAAAGTCACCGATAATGAGATTGCCGAAGTAGTCAGCGCCGCAACAGGCATTCCTGTTAATAAAATGATGCAAGGCGAGCGTGATAAGTTGCTGGCGATGGAAGATAAGCTCCATGAGCGGGTGATTGGTCAAGATGAAGCGGTTGAGTCCGTCGCTAATGCGGTGCGTCGTAGTCGTGCAGGGTTATCAGATCCCAATCGTCCGTCAGGCTCATTTTTATTCCTAGGACCTACAGGAGTTGGTAAAACGGAATTGACCAAATCGCTGGCGAATTTCCTATTTGATTCAGAGGATTCACTCGTAAGAATTGATATGAGCGAGTATATGGAGAAGCACAGCGTCAGTCGTTTAGTGGGCGCGCCTCCTGGCTATGTTGGTTATGAAGAAGGCGGGGCACTCACCGAAGCGGTACGTCGTAAGCCTTATAGCGTCGTATTATTCGATGAAGTCGAAAAAGCGCATCCTGATGTGTTTAATATTTTACTGCAAGTATTGGATGATGGTCGTCTAACCGACTCGCAAGGTCGAGTCGTCGATTTTAAAAACACCGTTATCATCATGACTAGTAATTTAGGCTCGCATAAGATTCAAGAGATGGTTGGCGAGAGCTATGACGATATCAAAGCTGAGGTTATGGACTCAGTCGGTGAGCATTTCCGTCCTGAGTTCGTCAACCGTATTGATGAAATCGTGGTGTTCCATGCACTTGGACAGGCGCAAATGGCGGGTATTGCTGATATTCAGATGGAACGCTTACGTAGCCGTTTACAAGAGCGCGAGTTAGATATTGCCTTATCTGATGAGGCAATGAATCAGCTAGTTGCAGTAGGCTATGATCCTGTGTATGGTGCGCGACCCCTTAAACGCGCTATTCAGCAAGAGATTGAAAATCCCTTATCATTAAAACTGCTGGCAGGTGATTTTGTCGCAGGTGATATCATCAAAGTTGACGTTGGTGACAATGATAAGCTGACTTTTAACAAGCTTAGAATGAGTTAATTATTCGCTATTATTACCTTTAATAATGGATAATCCTAACCCTTTATCTGCAATAGCAGGTAAGGGGTTTTATTTTTTTACCTTTTGAATGCTATCTGTGTGCTATAAATAAACTAAATGCAAAATATTTTTATAGATTTAATAAGGATAGATAACATGATAACGCCTAAGCTTATAAGTGTACCTTTAGCCTTACCTTTAGCCGCAATGGCACTACTCTTTAGTACAGCCGCTTGCTCCGACTCTTCGACAGACACTACGCTAACAGAAACTCGTAGCGTAAAAACTAGCGATCAAAGTGATAAAAGTAGTCAAGTTGCTGACCAAGTTAATGATAAAAAACCTAGCTTTACCACTCAAGCGATAGCGACCTTCGATGAGCCATGGGCGATGACCGCATTACCCAAACAGGACGATTCACCACCTAAGCTATTAGTTACTCAAAAGACAGGTGAGCTGTTTATTGTCGATACTGAGTCAGGTATAAAAACAGCTGTCAGCGCTGTGCCAAAAGTCGCTTATGGCGGGCAAGGTGGTTTGGGTGATATTATTCTGGCGCCAGACTTTGCCGCGACTAACAGGATTTATCTAAGCTATGTTGAAGCAGGTGAGGGAAGTGATAGTAATATATTTGGTGCAAAAGTTATCAGCGCGAAACTGATGGGATTGAATAGTAATTCGCCAAGTTTGACGGCCATTATGCCTATTTGGCAGCAGACGCCAAAGGTTAAAGGTCAAGGGCATTACAGCCACCGTTTGCTGTTTTCGACTGATGGAAAATATTTATATATCAGCTCAGGTGATAGACAAAAACAAGATCCAGCGCAAGATATGAGTGTCAATTTAGGCAAGATAATAAGGTTAAGTCCTGATGGTTCCGTGCCGATGGATAATCCATTTTTTGACAATGATAGTAAAGTCGCCCAGCAATTTTGGACGCTGGGCAATCGTAATGTATTAGGTATGGCATTTGACGATAGTGGTAGATTGTGGGCCAATGAGATGGGCCCACGCGGCGGTGATGAGCTGAACTTAATTGAAAAAGGTAGTAATTATGGCTGGCCTGTGGTGTCAAACGGGCGCAATTACTCAGGTATTGATATACCTGATCATGATACGCAGCCTGATTTTACAGCGCCCAAAATCAGTTGGACACCAGTCATCTCACCCTCTTCTATGAGTATTTATAGGTCTGGAATCTATAATGATTTTCCAGCGTGGCAGGGTAATGCCTTGGTTAGCGGCTTGTCATCACAAGCTTTGATCGTTGTTAACTTGAAGGGTCTTAACGCCTCTGAGCGTTATCGCTATGACATGGGCAAACGTATGCGCAATGTGTTAGTGGTAGAGGGGCAAGTGTGGGCATTAGAAGATGGCAATGGTGGCAAATTACTAAAGTTACTACCAAATTAAGCCTAATTGCCATTCAATAAAATTGCTGACCACTCAGTTACTTAATGCTTGTTTTACTATTGGTGTTAAGCTAAGTTATTGAAAATATTTTGATTATTATATGGTTTTAATTTTTAAGGCTTATTGATAATTAGTAATCAGTTTGTTACAGTAACTTTCCTTAAAAATTGAGAATCAACGATGGATCATGTGAAAGTGGGCAGATTGGGTCCGTTTCCAAAAGTAAGTAAACCTGTTTTTGTTACCTCAGCGCTGCTTATTGTTGGATTTATTATTTTCGGTGTACTTTTTACCGAAATGGCTGGAGCTTTATTTAGTTATTTACAAAGTTTTATTACTAATAAATTTGGTTGGATGTTCATTATTTTGATGAACACCGCGCTAGTTTTTTGTATTTATCTAGCAGCGAGTCGATACGGTGATATTCGTTTAGGTAACCAGACAGAACAACCGCAGTACAGCTTGTTCTCATGGATTGGGATGCTGTTCTCCGCGGGTATCGGTATTGGCCTTGTCTATTGGGGAACGGCTGAGCCTTTATATCACTTTATGGCGCCTCCATTAGGTGAGGCTCAAACCGTTGAGGCCGCCAAACTTGCAATGAATATCTCATTTATGCATTGAGGATTACATGCTTGGGCGATCTATACTATAGTGGCGCTATCGCTGGCCTATTTTCATTTTCGCCGTGGACTGCCGCTATCTATTCGCTCAACGCTATATCCAATATTGGGTAAAAAGATATATGGTGGTTGGGGACATACCGTCGACATCTTAGCCGTATTTGGTACGATGTTCGGTGTTGTGACTTCATTAGGTCTTGGGGTGATGCAAATTAACTCAGGCCTTGAGAATTTATTTGGTATTCCAAACTCGTTGACTGTACAATTTATCATTATCGCTTTTGTGACGGCTTTAGCTTGCGGATCGCTGATGCTAGGGCTGGATAAAGGTATTAAGCGCTTAAGTGATATCAATATGGGCTTTACAGGCGTGCTACTCGCCTTTATGGTTATTTTGGGCCCAACCTTATTTATCTTTGATAGCTTTATTGAAAACATCGGTAACTATTTGGTGGCTATGATACCGCTATCGACATGGGGCGAGTCTTATAGCAATACTGACTGGCAGAGTGGTTGGACGATATTTTATTGGGCGTGGTGGGTAAGTTGGGCACCGTTCGTTGGTATATTTATTGCGCGTATTAGTCGCGGTCGTACTATCCGTGAGTTTGTGTTGGGTGTGCTATTGATTCCAATGCTGATTTTGTTCTTTTGGTTTACTACCTTTGGCGGTGTTGCTATTCATATGGAGCTATTAGCGGCTCTTGATCCTGCGCTTGTCAGTCCAGGATTGGTTGAAGCGGTACAAGCGGATACGGGCAGTGCTATTTTTAAATTGGTTGAATATTACCCTCTAACCAAGCCCATAACGCTCTTAATTGTGATTATGATTGTGCTTTGGTTTGTGACGTCATCGGATTCAGCCAGTTTCGTCATTGATATGCTAACCGCAGGTGGTGATACTAACCCACCTAAGATTCAGCGCTTGTTTTGGGCGACGATGGAAGGTTTTATTGCGGCGATATTATTAGCAGCAGGTGGACTTGGCGCATTACAAGCCGCCGCTATCGTAGCGGGACTACCCTTCGCTATAGTTATATTTGTGATGATGTACGCGCTATGGCGTGGTTTAGGTCGAGATCGACTCATACTTTATCGTGCTGAACAGCGCTTTATTACGGCAGAGTCAGTTGATCATAATACCGCTGATGAATTCATTGATGAGGAATATCTTAAGGGTCCGCCTAAGATTGTAAAAGGTGACTAAGTTATAATTAAGATATAAGCGGTTAAGCTCATTTATAAACTCATCTTAACAGTGCCACAATGTTTTTATAATTATTGATTTCAAGATAAAGCCCCAAGATACTTTGCTATCTTGGGGCTTTTTTACTTGCTAAAACTGCCAAGTTTTGTATCAAATTTGATAGTTAGGTTATAACTTGTTAAGGTATGCCCCTTAAAAAATTTGAGACAATACTATGGATCATGTAAAAGTTGGCCGCTTGGGCCCTTTTCCACGGGTAAGTAAACCTGTGTTTTTGACTTCTGCAATACTGATTATTGCCTTTATTATTTTTGGTGCATTTTTTAATGAGCAGGCTGAGTTAGTCTTTAATCAAGCCAAAGCCTTTGTGTCAGTACGTTTTGGCTGGTTTTTTATTGTCGTGGTCAATCTTGCATTGGTTATGAGTATTTACATGATCTTTAGTCGCTACGGTGACATTAGGCTTGGTCATCAGACAGAAAAGCCTGAATACAATCTCATTTCTTGGATTGGCATGTTGTTCTCAGCAGGAATTGGTATTGGTCTGCTGTACTGGGGTACTGCTGAGCCGCTCTATCATTTTATGGCACCGCCATTGGGGACGCCTGAGACGGTGGAAGCCGCCAAACTTGCAATGAATATCTCATTTTTGCATTACGGTTTTCATGTGTGGGCGATCTATGGCATGGTGGCTTTGGCTTTGGCTTATTTTCACTATCGTGTCGGTTTGCCTTTAGCGATTCGCTCAACGTTATATCCGCTAATCGGCAAAAAAATCTACGGCCCTATGGGTCATACGGTCGATACTTTAGCGGTGTTCGGAACGATGTTTGGGGTGGTGACGACTTTAGGTTTAGGCGTATTACAGATCAACTCGGGTCTTAATGCTTTATTTGGTATTCCTAATAATATTACGGTACAGATTATCCTGATTGCTTTTATCACTATGCTAGCAGGGCTATCCTTATTCATGGGATTAGATAAAGGCATCAAACGCTTAAGTGATATCAATATCTTATTTACCGTAGTACTGCTTAGCTTTGTGATTATCTTAGGGCCTACGCAGTTTATTTTTAATAGCTTTGTCGAGAATATTGGTAATTATCTGCACCAAGTTATCCCACTTGGCATGTGGACTGAGTCTTACAATGGCGAAGAGAACTGGCAGTCGTCGTGGACGATATTTTACTGGGCATGGTGGATTAGCTGGTCGCCATTTGTAGGCGTATTCGTGGCGCGTATCTCTCGTGGTCGTACTATCCGTGAGTTTATACTAGGGGTTTTATTAATCCCTATCACGATTTTATTCTTGTGGTTTACAGCGTTTGGTGGCGCGGCGGTACATTTAGAGATGTTAGCAGCCGCTGATCCTACGATGGCAAGTCCTGGTCTTATCGAAGCGGTAAAAGCCGATACAGGTAGCGCTATCTTTAAGCTTATGGAGTCTTATCCGTTAACCTCAGCGGTTAACTTGCTTATTGTGATTATGATTGTACTGTGGTTTGTGACTTCATCGGATTCAGCCAGTTTTGTCATCGACATGCTGACCTCAGGAGGTGATACTAATCCGCCGAAGATTCAGCGTCTGTTTTGGGCAGGTACGGAAGGGGTTATCGCAGCGGTACTATTAGCGGCTGGTGGACTTGGTGCACTGCAAGCGGCCTCGATTGTTTCAGGTTTCCCCTTTGCGATAGTCATCGTCATTATGATGTACTCGCTACTGCGTGGCCTGAGTCGCGATCATTTGATTCTCTATCGTAACCAGCAGTGGTTTATCACCGAAGAATCAGCAGAGCACAATTCTGCCAATGAGTTCCGTGATGAAGAGTTGTTAACAGGACCACCTGATATCGAAAAAGATAATTAATAATAAGTCGTCTTATGAAACTAAAAAGCCCTAGCTTATTAAATAAGCTGGGGCTTTTTTATACGATGATTGAAAGTGAATAGCAGTAAAGCCAATGCTTATATTAGCGCTGATTCTTAATAAAAATAGTGTTGAGCGAATGGACTTAAGCACATTAGGAGCATTCGCCCTCAACATAACTTATCGCCTCTGAGGTTGCACATGCCGAGCAAGCATTGCTAGCAGTACGATAACTGACTGTTGAGCCATTTTGGCTTTTGACACAGACTGGCGTATATTGAGCAGTACATATTGTGTTGTTGGGGTTAAAAGGTGGACACTGTATTCCAATATTGGATGACTGGCCGTTAAAGATAGAATTTTGAATGGGCACTGTATCAGGTGCCAAGATATTGACTGAGCTACTACAACCCGTCAAAACAAGGATTAGCAGTAGACTAAATAAAGCGTTAACTGGTAATCGCTGTGACGCACGCAAGCCTTTGATAGTCATGATCTCTCCTTGTTGATAGTTTCTTACTATAGTCGATTCTTAATATACTATAGCTTTTTTTATGATAATGACATAAAAAAGCCTATCTTATAGATAGGCTTTTCAATATATGAGTAGTGATGTTGCTACTTAAGACTGCTTTTCAATATTAATGTATTTATCAAAATTCTGTGCATAATCGGTCAAATTGTCACTGAGCATTTGACGATATTGCTTAGTATAAAACTCAACGATGTCGTCTTTTTCTTTGGCAAAGTCATCGCCCTTTACAAAGCCGATTGAGGCCACAGAGGCGCTATAACGCGCTGCTGCATAGAGTAGGGAAGCACCGACTTGACCTGAATGCGCGTTGTCACCTAATTGACTATTAGCGACACCAATTATCTCATCGGCACGTTGATAAAACGCTTGCATTTCAGGGGTGATCTCAACGCTTGAATCAGCATTATTGTTTTCAATGTCATTTTGAGCCATAAGAGTGTCCTAATAAATATAAGGGATAGCGTTACTTATTTTGATTATACTAAGTTTTTGATCAGACCAAGTTTTTGATCATGTCAGGTTTTTGATCGTATTAAAAGGTTATAAACCAGCATCCGCTTTTAGCATTTCAGCTTTGTCGGTTTTTTCCCAAGTAAAGGCAGTCTCAGAGCCCATCCGACCAAAATGACCAAAGGTAGAAGTCTGCTGGTACATAGGCTGCAACAAGTTTAGCATACGGGTGATGCCATAGGGGCGCAAATCAAAATGCTTACGAATCAGATGAATGATCTCATCATTATTGATCTTATTGGTACCAAAGGTATTGATAGAGATAGAAGTCGGCTCTGCCACGCCAATCGCGTAACTAATCTGCACTTCACAGCGATCCGCAATACCAGCGGCGACGATATTTTTGGCAACATAGCGCACCGCGTAAGCGGCGCTACGATCGACTTTAGAAGGATCTTTACCACTAAAAGCACCACCGCCATGACGCGCCATACCGCCATAAGTATCGACGATGATCTTGCGACCCGTCAAGCCTGCATCGCCAACAGGGCCACCGATGACGAATTTTCCTGTTGGATTGATATGATAGCGCGTGCCTTTATGCAATAAATCTGCTGGCAGTACCTGCTTAATGATGTTTTCCATTATCGCCTCTTGCAGATCTGTCTGTGAAATGCTCGGATCATGCTGAGTCGATAGTACAACCGCGTCGATAGCGACAGGACGATTGCCATCATACTTGAGCGTTACTTGCGCTTTGGCATCAGGACGTAGCCAAGGTAGCTCACCTGCACGGCGCAATTCGGACTGACGCTGCATCAAGCGATGCGCGTATTCGATAGGCGCTGGCATCAGCACTTGAGTCTCGTTGCTCGCATAGCCAAACATCAGGCCTTGATCGCCTGCACCTTGCTCTTCTGGGTTTTGACGGTCAACACCTTGTGCAATCTCAGGCGACTGCTTGCCCAGCATATTGATAACCGCACAAGTTTCACCATCAAAGCCAAGGTCTGAATGATGATAGCCAATGCCATTTACGGTATCACGGACGATACGCTCAAAGTCAATGTTAGCTGTAGTTGTAATTTCACCCGCTAACACTACTGCGCCCGTTTTGACTAAAGTCTCACAAGCGACACGCGCATTGATGTCTTCTCGCAAAATAGCATCAAGTATAGCATCGGAGATTTGATCAGCCATTTTATCAGGATGGCCTTCACTTACAGATTCTGAGGTAAATAAATTGTATTCACGCATAGTAGGATCGCTTAATTGCAGGGACTGTTATTAGATATTCAATAATTTTCAAAGATAATTAGAAAAAGTGAGTCAAAAAAATTACCATATCTTACCGTGATTTTGACTAAAACTCTAGGCTAGGTTTGATAATAGCCGACCAGCGCTAGCAAAGCTGCGATTACTGGAGGAGATAGCCACTGCTTTGATTCTTATGTCAGATTGATACTTATTTCATAGAGGAGATAAGCTCGGAGCACTGACCGACTAATACCAGCAGAGTCTTCATAGACTTTTTCAGCAGTAGAACCACGCCATTTGTTTTTGGTACACATAAATAGAAGTTTCATTAAAACCCTGACGAATAGTTAAAAGCTTGTAGCTATAGCTCTAAAAAATCAGCTTTATCTTTAAACATACACTCATCATAGACAGGGCACTTGCCGCATTTAGGCGTACGCGCTTGACAAGTATAGCGCCCATGTAAGATCAAATAATGATGGGCATCTATCATCATGTCTTCAGGTATGCGCGCGACCAGCTTTTGCTCAACGATCAAGACGCTTTTGCCAGTGGCAAGGCCAGTACGATTACCGACGCGGAAGATGTGAGTATCAACCGCCATAGTAGGCTGTCCAAAGCCAGTATTCAATACGACGTTAGCTGTTTTGCGACCGACACCCGCCAGCGACTCTAGATCTTTACGATTGTCGGGGACGGTACTATCGAATTTGTCTATTAAATCACGGCAAGTCTTAATAACGTTTTTTGCTTTAGCATTATAAAGGCCAATGTTTTTGATATAAGGGATAAGGCCTTCGACGCCTAACGCCCATATAGCTTCAGGGGTGTTTGCCACAGGATAGAGCTGATCGGTGGAAATATTGACACTAATGTCAGTCGCTTGGGCGGAAAGAATCACCGCGATAAGTAGCTCAAAGTTGCTATCAAAACGCAGCTCTGTGACCGGCTCTTCAATCGTCGCGGCTAGCTTTTCAAAGAATGGCCTAACTTTACGCATCGGCATAAGCCGTGATGGCGGCGTATCTGCGGTTTTATGTTTGACGGTTTTACTCATAATTGTTGTTATCTAATTGTTGGTATCTAGGCGAATTAAGAGGGCTTGTTTTCAGTGTTTAAAGCAGAGCCAGTTCTGTCTTTAGAGCGTCAAGCTCTTCTTGTTTGGTAGCATTGGTACGGACACTGATCTGCTTTTCTAGCTTTTTAATTTTACTACGCAATTTTGCTGCTGCAATAGTGTCTTTTGCTTGCTGCTCGCTTATATCGAGACTTTGACTGGCCGCGTTATTCAATTTGGCCTCAACCATGCTGACGACGGGTCTAGCATTGCTACTATCGGCAAGCTGCTCAGTTACCCGATTAAGATGAGTATGATAACGCAAGCGCAGATCGTTTTGTTCTTGCATGCGCTCATCAATAGTCAGCTCACGCTCAATGACGACTAAATCGATACAATCAACAGGGCAAGGGGCTATACATAACTCGCAGCCCGTGCACAGGTCAGTGAAGATGGTATGCATATGCTTGCCCGTGCCGACTATCGCGTCAACAGGACAGGCGGGAATGCATTTTGTACAGCCGATACAGTCATCCTCACGGATAATAGCGCGTACCTCTGTAGGGCGCTGTGATGATAAGTCTAGAGGCCATTTTGATGGCTCAGCGCTCAGTGACCCTTTATCATCTGCCTCAATAATTAAGGCAATAGCGTCGGTCACTGGCTGACCGCCAGGCACACATTTATTGTAGGGTTCGCCATCTACAACAATAGCTGTTGCATAGGGCAGACAGCCGTCAGGGTGCTCGCATAGACCACATTGAGTCTGTGGCAGACAGGCGTCAATAAGCGCTATTCTTTGTTGTACTGCTAGCGGCATGGTCTCAATCGTTAGCGTATCAAATAGCAGTGGTAGCTTGTCTAAGCGCTTATTATTAGGAAGGAGGGTCGAGTTATTTGGCATCTGATTACTGGCCTATAGGCTGGTATAAAAGTAGTCGCTATGTTTTTTTAAAAACTAATTATCTTCAAAAATAACGAGCATATTTAAGAATCAATAAAGGTTTAAATCACTACGCCTTGCTCTTGGGCAATTTGGGCAATCAAATCGTAAGCGATACTGCCTTTAAAAGGTATCTTTGGCAAGTTTGATAAATCAAAAAAGTCTGCATGCGATAGCTCATCTTCTTGCAGTACAATATCACCGCTTTGATAGCTGGCGCGAAAGCCCAGCATTAAGTTTGAGGGAAAAGGCCAAGGCTGACTGCTGACATAGCGGATATCACTTAGAGTAATACCAACTTCCTCAGCAACTTCACGTACCACAGCGTGCTCTAATCTTTCACCCACCTCGACAAAGCCTGCAATCAAACCGTACTGTAGCGGCAAGCTGGTCTGACCATAACGATGATGATGAGCGAGCAATATCTGGGTCTCGCCTGTCTCTGGATTAGGGCGCGTTATGGCAGTGATGACGCAGGGCTGTACGCGTGGATATTGACGCAATCGACATACCGAGCACACCATCGAGCGCTCGCCTGATTTAGCGCTATTGACAGCAGCACCACAACGACTACAGAACTGGGTATCTTCACGCCAGCGTAGCAGTTGAATGCCTTGACTGAGCGTATCAGCTACCGAGCTTGGCATTAGTGTGATCAGCTGCCGATAGGCAATAAAGGCGGCGGTATCGGCATGATAAGCGGTCAAATCATTGATATGGTCAGCGTCAACGATTGTGGGTAGCGCCAGCTTATGGCTTAGCGCATAGGCATGACTGATAGCAAACAGCGTCGCCGCGTCTAGCTTTTTATTGGCGTCTTGATTAGCGCTTGGTGATGATGATCTATCTGTCTTATGAACCTCTATAGCAGCGAATAAGGGCACGCACCCAAGCTGATAGACAGGAGTATGTTGGGCATCAGAGGTTTGATTTGATGATAGGGTAGAAAGCGAAACTGGTAGCGGACGTATGCCATCTGCGGTTTGATGGCATAATACCGTTTCATCTTTAAATACAAACGCGCAAGTCATAACTTATCCAATATTAAAAAAGTGTTTATCGCCAAACGGGTATAGATTAGGCAGCAAGCAACTGACTTAAGCTGTGTTGTCCTACATTTAAGGATTGCTTACTAATAGGCCTGTTATGTTGAGAGTTTTCTAGATAATAATCAATAGACATCATGACATTAGCGATATTGGCGAGTATATCGTCATTGAAAGGCAAATTACCTGCAAAACGCTGCTCCAGAAATTTTGCCAACTGATTGAGCATAGTCGCTGAAATCGACAGCTGTAAAAAACGCATCGCTCCAGCAACTTGGTATAACATTTCAGGTAAATGCTCTAAAGGTAATGAGTTTTCCTCTGTTGTCGCCAAATAATCTTCAATGATTTGTTCAGCACGAACTAAGGTGACGCGGCTCTCTTTGAGCAAAGTTTCATAAGCACTATTGAGCTGATGTAGTGAAATATTGGTATTACTGATACACAAGTAGATCTCGCCGGGGGTATGCTTCTCAGTCATAGTGATCATCGCGTTTTCAGCGCTCATCAGCGCCAGTAGCAGGTGATCAAATTCATCAGGACTCGGCTTTTGCCACTGCATAACGGCTTGGCCGGCATCTTGTATAGCCGCCGCTGCATTATCCAAAACCAACAGCCGCAATGTTGAGCTGAGCTCCAGTAAGTCACTAGCGATTGCCGTAGCTTGAAATTTGGCAGTCGTCACCGCAAAATTTGAAAAATTGCCACGCGAGTAGCTATCGACTTTCTCTTTAATGTTATTTATCTGAACTTGAAACAAATCATGCAGGGTATCTATTACTTCTCGATTGGGTCCAAATAAAAAATTCTTCAACTGTAGACGTTGCGAGCTATCTAAAGTATTTTTAGAGTATTGCTCGCAGAGCTTCTCGGCTTGCACATGATTACGCTGGCAGGCCAAACTGACTAAATCAGCGAAGCGAGTGTCTACAACGGGTAAATAGTTTTGAAACTGCTGTTCTAAATAAATTAGCGTATGCTTATAGCGAATATTCAGCGGCAATATTTGCTCAATGTCAGTCACGATGGCATTAGCCGCTTGCCAAAACAGACTTTGAGAATGAGTGGCAATCAATGCACAAGCAGCGCTCATAGCCTCAACCTTTGGCTTCTCAGCAGCACTAACTTGACCATCAGTATTCGCAAGCACAACCGCAAGACCACTACGATAGGCGTGGGTCAGCAGCTCCGTATCTACATCAAGTGCGCTCAATGGCTCAAAGTTTTGTTCAGGGTTAGCGATGACGACACTACTGCTACCAAAGCGAGAAAAATAATTTTCATCTATCGCCTCCTTTGATTGGTGCGCATGTAGCTTATTTATAATGGTTGCTAGTAAAGTAGGCTCTACGGTCTCTGTCAATAGCACAAATTCAACGTAACGATCAAGCGTCATAATAGCTTCTGACAAATCCATAATCAGCGCTGTATTATCATCGTTTTCACTATCAAATAAATGCTGTAATCCGCCTGCTATGGCACTACTTAAAACCTCTGCACCTTTTAGCGAGATCATCTCAAAAATACCAGCCAGCTGCTTAAAAACTTCTACTGAGTCCAATAATAAATCGACTTGCTGTTGGTCGTCATTAAATTCACTAAGATGAAACTCAGCATCTTTTAGAGTGAGGGCAATCTCTTTATGTAATAAATGAAGGGATGGTAGATCAAAATTAGTAATACTAAGTATGGGCGTGCTCAGTCCTGACAGTTCAGATTGGCGCATAATTAACTTCCTTAAAAAGAGACAAACTAAAAGTATAAAAATTATTATTGTAAGATTATTTAGACTCTAGACCCATTGCGACATTTTATTTTCAATCTCAGGATGTTCTGTTGCCAAATTAGCAAACCAAGCATGATGGGCCGTGTTATCACTGCTCGACTCCAATAATAACGCGGCAAGGGTGGCAAAGTTGGCATGAGTCGTCGCACCGCCATCGCTTTGCGCGTCCTCTTCAATAGCTAGCGTCACCTGACCACCAGTCATCGCCAGATAAACCTCAGCCAAAATCTCTGAATCTAGTAAAGCGCCATGAAAGGTACGATCTTGCTTACCGACATCTAGACGACGTACTAAAGCATCAAGCGTGTTTTTCTGTCCTGGGTATTGCTGCTTGGCCATGAGGAGTGAGTCGGTAACTTGTACACGCTGTGCAAAGTCGCTCATACCCACTTTATCAAATTCCATAGTCAAAAAGTTCATATCAAAAGAGGCGTTATGAGCGATAATCTCGCTGCCATCCATAAACTCATAAAGTGACTGTGCCACTTGATCAAAGGTCGGCTTGTCGGCCAAAAAAGCCTCTGAGATACCATGGATTCTTATGACTTCTTCATCCATTCCACGCTGCGGATTGATATAAACATGCAGCTTCTCACCCGTAAATTTGCGCCCAACCATCTCAACGATACCCACTTCAATCACTCGATCGCCCTTGAGCGCATCTAAGCCTGTGGTTTCGGTATCCATAATCAGCTGACGATCATTCTCACCGCGATGGATAGGCTTTGGTAATAAGGGACGAAAATGTGGATTAGCGCGACTGGTATCACCATCGAATTTTGGTAGACCTGTTTGATGATCATTATCTGTATTTACAGTGTCTAAAATCATAGGTTCTGAATTCACTGGGTCTAAAATCACAGTATTTGAAGTTGTAGTATTTGCAATCATCGTATCGGTACTCATCGGCTTAGTTGTCGACATCTCGGATATAGGTGTTGTATCATAAGGCTTATGGTTCGCTGCAACGGTCAAACTTTTTTCTGTAGTGACAGAGTCGTTTAACAAAACAGTATCTTCTAGTTCTTGTGCCTCTTCATCCTCAAAGTCATCAAGACCTAGCGGGTCAAAGCTTAGCCAATCATTATCAGCATCAACCGCTAAAGGCTGTTTTTTTTTAATAGCGTCTTTGATAGTATTATTGTTATCGCGCTCGCTACTTGACGTGACCCCTAAATTAGCCAGCTCATCGGCTTTTTCATTACCAGCGTGTCCTGCATGGCCTTTGACCCAATGCCAATCCACATCACGCGCGTTATTTAGCGCATCTAGTTGCTGCCACAAATCTTGATTGGCAACACTCTTTTTACTCGCCGTTTTCCAGCCACGCTTTTTCCAATTAGCAATCCACTCATTAATGCCGTTTTTGACGTAGCTTGAATCCGTCCATAGCTCTATTTTGATATCCTGAGGACTATGTTTGAGGGCGGAGATTGCCCCCATCAGCTCCATACGATTATTGGTCGTCTCTGGCTCTCCACCATACAAGTCTTGACTGCTGCCATCACTAAATATAAGATGCGCGCCCCAACCACCAGCGCCAGGATTACCCTTACAGGCGCCATCGGTGTAAGCGATGGTCACATTTGGTTTTGCTGTCATAGGATCAGTTGTGTGATTGTTATTTAAGTTCTCTGACATAACGTTTTCTGACATAAAAGCTCATTGATAAAGGCTAGATATTTTAGTTTAAGGATAGCACTGATTTTATTGAGACCCGCTATTTCTGGCATGACCGTTGAAGCGCTATTTTATACCGCTTAGTGTAACAAGTAGTGTAGCAAATTAAACCAAGTTGATGATAATAAATACAGTCAAGAATGAAATATAAAACAGGAAGTTTCAAGCGCACATATCAAAACAGAAATGCGGCTAATATCTGCTAAAATATTACTACCATTTTATTTTTAATGCAGGATGACTACCTTATGCCTATACGCTCAAAAGTTGCTTGCCAAAAACCTTCTCAAAATAGCAAACTAAAAATGTTTATACTAACGGCTATTGTTGGTAGCATGTTGTCACTGAGTGCCTGTAATAATACCGACAGCGTCGCTGAGACTGAAGTTGCCGCTGCCGTTGATTTGTCCATCTTTGAGGGCTGCTATACCGTCAGCTTTGATGAGCCTGCACAGATCAAAGTCAGTGAGCAACAAGGTGCGTGGGTCATGCAAATGAAAGAGCCGGCTAGCGCTAATCGAGTTTGGGATGATCCAGAGGAATTAGAACTGGTCGATAATAGCGAGATTCCAAAGTTCTTTTCTATCGATCCAGATAATGTCGATGGGGTAATCGCGCGTCCTGATCGAGTGTTAGTATTGGCTCACGTCAAGCCCGTCTATGCTAATATAGACCCTTTATTAGATAGTGAATATTTATCTTATATTTATAAAGGCGCGAATACTATTTATCGGGTTGAGTGTGATGAGGTTAACACTGATATCTTGGCTAATCCGCATGCCAATATAGTCATCGACAACGTCAATGAGAGTATTTGATCCATAAAAAGATAACAACGCCCTATAAAAGTAAAAGCATTATAAGAGTCAACAGCTATGAATTTTTTGAGTTATGTCATATTAGGCGGCTTATCTTATGCCGCAGGTTGGGCTATCCGCACTCATGTATTAAACAAGCAGCCTGAGTCTGACACGCCTTATACTCTAAAGCATCCTGCTATTTTAGGGTATCTAGGTGGGTTTTTTATTATTATGTTGATTATCTCATGGATGATTGGGCGTTATATGTTGGGTCATATTCAGCTGGACTTGATGTTTATTATTATTAATAGCATTGTGGCGACTTTTGTATTCTCATTTGGCTTAAAACCAGAAAAGTCATTGATTTGATAAGCCTTTTTTATTAATGTTGAATACTTGTTGGGGCGAAACTGTCAAATACGCTATTTCAAAACTATATAAGCAAAAACACGGTCAAAGAAAATATTTTCTGACCGTGTTTTTTGTTAAAGCTAACGGTTATTTAAGTTTTAGACTTTGAATCTTCATCATTACTATCTACCTCTGATACTATTTTTTTATCTTCATCATCACTATTGGTCTTCTCGTCGTCAGCTTCCTTGTCATCATCATTATCAGCTTTGCTGTTATCTTGCTCATCGCCGGTTGCGCTATTGGCTTTATTCTTTGACTGCTTATCTTCGGTTTGCCCATCCTTCCAGTTTTTATACTTAAGTAAGTCCTTTTCAATTAACTTGAGACAGAACCCCAATACCAAAGCGTCATCCACTTGACCAATAAAGGGAATAAAGTCAGGAATGATATCGATCGGGTTAATGACATAGAGTAAGCCCACAACGGCTGCGGAGATAGTCTTATAAGGGACGTCGCGGTAATTACCTTGATAATAATCTTTGGCTAAACTGAATAGTAATAGCAGATCCTTAGCATAACGTTGCAAGCCTTTACCATTATTAAGTTGATCATTAATTTTACTCTCTTTGCTGACAATCAGCTTTAGGCTATCTAAAAGGCCTTTTTCATCTTTTTCTTTGTTTTCATCGATATCAGTCATTTTTTATCATCCTTGTTATTATAAAACATTATACTTTAATGCTGTTTACGCTTAGCTACTATTTATATCTGATTATTACTAATACTCAGCTGCCATTCACGTTTAACTACTATAGCAAGAGTAACAGCATGCGCCAAACAAGCTGATAAGGTATTATGTATCGTTTTATTTAAGGCAATGACAAGCTTTGAAGTAAGACTAGGGGCTGTATAGTCTGTGATGAGCGCTTAAAATCAAATGAAAGGTAGAGTGATGAAAAATAGGACGGATAGGCTTAGTCGCCGACGGTTTTTGTGCAAGGTGGGAGTAGGGGCAAGCGCCAGCTTACTTGCCAGCCAAAGTATCGCCCAAGCACTATTAAATACTGATACTGCTGAGCAAAACAGAAACGATGCGCAACTGACCAAAGATGATCTGCCAACCTCTGATCTAGATAATAATCAATTCATAACGTCTAATGCTAGAGATACCAATCCTCAAGCCAATTGCATAACGCCTACTATCGAGACGCACCTATTTGCCAGCTCCAATGTTGGTGCTAGTAATACCCGCAATCAGTTAGCTCTACAACGTATGGCTTGCTCGGGATTTAAAGTTAACAATCCAGCGGTTACTGAGCGTCAGTATTTGCGCTTTGCAGGTACTGATAGCCAACGCGCCAGTGATCTACAGAATATCGCTACGGGCGCTATCGCTGCGCCCAAGCTGTTATTAGGGGTGCGCGGCGGTTATGGCGCTATGCGCATTTTGCCGCTGATTGATTGGCAAACGCTTGGTCGCATTATGACCGAGCGCGGAACGATACTGGCAGGATTTAGCGATGTCACCGCTATTCAGTGTGCGCTACTGGCGCAAGGGAATATGAGCTCACTTGCCGCGCCGATGCTGTATAGCGAGTTTGGCAAAAACAATCCTGATCAAGTCAGCTGTCGGCAGTTTGCCAAAGCCCTGACTGATCCGAACCTCACTATCGATGTTGCCAGCGCTGCGCTTACGAGTGAAAAACTACCTACCATATTAACGACTAACGCCACACAAACCATTACGGGCACGATTTGGGGTGGTAATCTCAGTGTGGTATCAGCGCTGGCAGGTAGTCCGTATTTGCCACGTATCAAAGGCGGAATTGTGTTCTTAGAGGACGTCGGTGAGCAGACTTATCGCATCGAGCGTATGCTTTATGATTTGTACTTAGCAGGCGTGTTCAAAGATCAGCAAGCGATAGTATTCGGCGCGATTACGGGTACAGGTGAGGACAGCTATGACGCGCGCTATGATATCTCTATCGTCATTCAAAACTTGCATGAGCTGACAGGATTGCCTATCTATAACGGTATGTGCTTTGGGCATATTGCACAAAAGCAAAGCTTTCCGCTTGGGGCGACTTGCGAGATAAGTGCTGATAATAGTGGCGGTTATCGATTACGTTTTGCCGATTACCCTGTTATTGATGCTGGGGCTGTGAATGTTGAGGGGTTATGGCATTCACATTAGGATGAATAGGTAAAATTGAGCTAATAAATTGTCAATGACTGTTTTATTTTTTGAGGAATAATAACTATGCAACTACTGAAAAAAACGTTAATTTCTAAATTGATAATTATAGCATTGTCATCTGGGTTGACGTTATCAGCTGGAGCAGTAAGCTTTCCACTTGTGGATATAGCAGCCAATAAAGGACTGGCGACTGCTCAAGCTACACTTGGCTATATGTATCGCACCGGTTATGAAGGCAAAGGCGTTCCTCAAGACTATCTAAAAACCATCGAGCTATATCGGCAAGCTGCTGCTCAAGGTTATTCTGGAGCGCAAAATAACATAGGTCACATGTTTGAGAACGGTGAAGGTTTTGAACTAGATGACGCAAAAGCGGCAGAGTGGTATCTAAAGGCGGCAAATCAAGGAGTCGCTGAAGCGCAAAACAGTCTTGGTTTGATGTACTTTGAGGGTAGAGGGGTGAAGCAAGATAAAATTAAATCGCAAGAGTGGTATAGCAAATCTTGTGATAATGGATACTGGCCTAGTTGCGATGAGTTATAGGTAAACCAAATGATGACAATCACCTATACCTAATCTAAGAACTCTAACATCTTCAAATATACCAATAAAGACGATATATCTGTAGTCTATTCATATCATCCTGAAACTCCTTTAAGTCAAGTTAATCTCAAATAACTTTATCCTGTGCTGTATCAAAATTATAAATAATATTGTTAATCTACCTAAAAGTAGGTTATATTCATATATATAAATATATTGAATATCATCGACTTATTACTATTTATCGACTTAGTGCTATTCATCGACTTAATAGCATGATGAGGGAAGAATATTCAATCCGAAGCTGTGATGAAGGTGGTCAACACCGACAGATTGCTTTTATCTAAGCGACATTTTATGTCGGCAGACAAGTATATGGCGTAAGTATAGCCTATACCTTGTCTCATCTTATAAAAGGAATTTTCTGATGCCAAATATTCATGTCACTATACCTACAAGCGCATTACCTACAGAGCTTGCCCAACCCAACAAGATCGTCTCCAAGTACGAAACCTATACCTTGATCCCAAGGCTCGGTCCTTTAACTTATTCACGTATCAGGACTGTGGCTCGCCGACATTTACTCAAAGTAAATGATGCTTATCAACTATTAGAAAACATACAAATTCAAAAAAACGAATGGGAAGCTACGCCTAGTGTCTTTGTCAATCCAGCAGATATCGCTTTTGATTCAAATCGTGTCATTACATCAGGTGTACCCACAGTCATGAACACCCGAGTGATAAATGCGAGTTCAGCACCTATCACTATTTTACAGAACTTACGCGAATTAAGTGATTCAGAGGTCGAAGTATTATCGCTGAAAGTCAGTGCCAATAAGCCTGAATTTGATAGCCGATTGGCAGACAGTAATGCTTTAATCTTAAACACTATGAAAACCCCAAATTACGTCATCAAGTGGCTGGTCGACTCTGGCAAACTGATCGAAAAAAACGGTGATTTTAAAATGGATATCGCGAATTTATCACCCAGTGAAAAATTGGGCGAGATCTTAAAATCATCAAGCGTGCGCCAAGCTAAGCCCAGCGTTATCGAAACGCAATTGGCTGATAGTATCCTAGAAGAAGTATCGGATATGAAAGTATCAGACAACTTTAAGGATGCTGTCAAAGAGCAAGCAAATGCAATGCGTGATTGGATTGCTGATATGGTCAAGTCAAGTGGCATGATCCCATCTGACATGCAGAGCGTCGATGACTCAGTAATTGTCGATAGCCGTGAGTGGGCGTTTTTGCGTCATGAGCGCGTTGAGTTAGTGTTAGGACAGCCAAAGTTTCGCGGGCCTTTGTCTGTCGATTCAGTCGCACCCAACAGCGAGCTGTTTTATAGTAGTAGTCAGTCCATTGACAACCAACGAATGAGTATAGATACCAGTGAGCGCGGTAGCCGCTCAGCCAGCAGTCAGCTGGTCTCAAGTAAAATAAAAGAAAAGCTTGGCACACTCTATGATTATGGCTCTAATCTTGGCCAGACCATGAGCGAGCAGGCCTACTCACGCGATGTATCAAAAGGCGAAAAACGCTCAATGGTAGAGGCAACACTGCTTGAGATGTCAGAGAAAAACGCCTCAACCACGATCTCAGCGTCCATGGCGAGCAGTGCTTCGATGCGAGAGTATCGCACACAAGGGATAGATACTGACTTTGCAACGACGGCCGTGTCATTTGAAGCTTTCGTGCCTATAGAGGTAACGCATTATTTAGATGAGATTGGCGCTGTTTGGGCACCCAGAATGCGCAATCCTTTTATACCTTTATTCAATGAGATTGAAAAGTTCGAGACTGAGACTCAAGCGCGATATATCGCTGAGAATTATGTAGTAGATCCCGCAGAGCCGCTTCCCAGTTATGAGGCCTTTGAAAGTGTCTTTTCTAATACTAGAAAAGTATTAGAAAAAGACTATGAAGATACAGATCATATCTATGAAGCAGAGGTGACTATAAGGCTGACGGATGCGCAGAGTGAAAAGGGCTATTTTTTGGATGCTGACGTCTCTTGTCAATTTATACAAGATACCAGTGATGATGATTTTGAAGCGGATCAATATCGTGTCCTTGAGCCGATTGTGATCCGTCATATCCCAAATCAGAGCATAACCATTCGCACTCGTGTACAGATTTTGGACTTCCCATTTTGGGATGACCCAGACTATTTTTATCTCAAGGTATCGGTGACTCGCTATAAATATGCTGCTGTCTACTTAGAACAGCTCAAAGACTACAATCAAACTGTAGGATTGGTCAATGTGGCACGCCGTGCTGCTGTGCAGTCACAAGCAAAAAAATATGCGCGTCTCAAAAAAGAAGAGCTGATCAACCGCTATCACAATGATCCAGCTGAGCTGCGCGATTATACTTTTATCTCTTTGATGAAAATGATGTTCGGTGTTTCTGCAAAGGGTCATTGGTCGTATTATCATGGCATTATAAAAAGCTGTATCGATTGGGACAATGCGCAATTAAATATGGAGCCTGCAGATCCTGCACATCTAAAAGCTGATGGTCTCTCGCCTTACCATTTTTTAAATGTCAATGCGACACGCTTCTTTTTACCAGTTCATAAAGGATCTGAAGAAGCATTCTTTGCAGCGGTGAGTAATACCATAGATCTCAACTGGGCAGCATTATTTAGCAAAGTGAACACATATATGGATACGCAGCGCAGCTTGGTCGAGACGATGACTGAGCGTATGAATGCTGAGGATGAGGCGCAGCTCACCTTAGATAACTATCAGTCAGAGCTGGTATTGGGTCGTCATCTTGAGGCGGTTCTTAGCCATACCGCATTCTTAGAGAAATGAGTAATTTTGGTGCAACGCCAGCAGCTATACCTACGGCGCTGGCTGGGGCAACTGGCATAACCAGTACTGCTACGCGCACACTCAAAACCGTGGCTTATCCTAATCGTCTGAATGATATTGCGATAGTCGGGCGCTCAAGCGCATGGGAGCGCAGTTGGCTACTACGCCCTAAATATGCTGGTCGCTATATATTTTTGCTCTATCCTGTAGATAGCGTTTTAGATACTACAGTGCTAAGACGTGAGGTGAGTTTCCCCAACTTCAATAGTGCACCAAAGACCGTCGTTGTCCAAATACCTATTGACCTGCGCGCCTTTCGTCACTGGCACTGGCGACTGATAAAAATTGAAGAGATGCATCCTGTAGAACAAGAGTCTGAGCTCTCTGATTTTGAATTGCTTGAAACAGTTCAGCGCTCAGCAGATGGATTGCTAGATGGTAAAAGCGCTATGGACATGGCTTATCATGCTAATGACAACGACTCCCTTACTTATCTATTATATGATGTGCGACCCATCATGGAGGCTGATATTGAGTTTAGCGAAGAGTCTGATCGCACGGTATCGCGTATGGTCGCATGGTCTTGTCATCAGCCTTATGTCTCTGAGTCTAATGGCGCAAAGATACCAGCACAGCGCGCTGCCATTATGCAGTGGTACGCGCAAGAGGTAGCCAAGTTTGAGCCACATCGTATATGGGCGCTTGGAGATACCAGCTATTCAGATGGTACAAGAACGCTAGATTTCGTGGCTCAAATTAAGCATAAAGCAGGCTGGCAAAACAATTGGGATCTGCGTCAAGACTTATTGTCACTATACCGACTGAATTATCGCTTTCATTGGAGTTTTGATGCCATGCAAGAGGTGATGCGGCGCTATCCACATCTTGCCATGTGGGATGATCACGAGATTCGCGATGGCTATGGTAGCGATGCCAAAGACTTCAGTGATGAGAATGTAGCTATGAAACAGATCGCCTCTCAAGCCGCGCAGGAGTATTTGTTTTCTTGGAATACACCACTGCGTAGCGAGTCAAAACGAAATTTTGCAACGGACAATCATCTGGCTTATGTGGATAATCCCATTGCCAGCTTTATCTTTGATGGACGCAACAGCCGCAATTACGGTGAAGACTTACCTATAGCGCCCGATATCCCCCTGATTGCTGCGGCTTTGGTTTCGGCAGGACTTGTGCTTGGTAGCGTATTTACAGGTGGTGTAGGGCTTATCAGCGGTATAGCCGTGGCTGGTACAACTGTAGCTATCGAAAAGTATCTTATCGAAAGATATCGCTGGGATAACCCAGGTTTAGTTATTTCAGATCAACAACTACAGGACTTTGAAAGGTTTTGCCAGCATATCGCCAAACAGCCTAATGTCAAATACTTGCTGCTTGGCAACAGTGTGCCCTTTATCTATGTCAATGATTATATCGAAAGCATAGCGTCTGAGCTGGATCTGATGGCAACTGATCTAGGGCAAAACGCCCGTGATGACATCCGTGATAGTTGGCATTCGCCTTCCAATCGACTTCAGCTCAATCGCTTAATTGATATTATGAGACAACTGCATCATAAGCGCCCAGATATGGAAATGATAAACCTATCGGGCGATATTCATATCTCTAATGCTTTTAGTTATCAGCCACCAGAGTTTGCCAAGCGTCTCTATCAAGTTACCTCGTCTGGTTTGACCAACCCACCATCTATCGCTAATGAAAACGTCACTAACTTTATGAGTGTCGATGGTCCATTAGGGTTTTTGGATAGCTCGGAGGACTTCGGTGATGTACATAGGTTATGGCATGAGGGTGTTTATCAAAACTTTTTGACGGTGGATGCTACCGATCAGAGGATTGATTTTAATTTGCGCGTGTACAATCATGGTGATAACGCTATCTTTGGTAGCCGAGATAAGCGGTTAGTTATTTAAAACTAGTCATCTAAAATAAGCATAAAAAAACACCGCTAATCTCAAAGATTAACGGTGTTTTTAGAACTACTATAATGGTACCCGGAGCCGGACTTGAACCGGCACGCTATTGCTAGCGAGGGATTTTAAATCCCTTGTGTCTACCAATTTCACCACCCGGGCAAAACTTGTTTTATCCTTAACGTAAGCTAGCTGATAGACCATCTAGTTACTGGATAAGTGGTCGCTATTATAATCAATTTTATTGAGAATGCAAGCTAAAATTTAATAAATAATTGGAGGCTGGAGTCGGAATCGAACCGACGATCAAGGAGTTGCAGTCCAGTGCATTACCACTTTGCTATCCAGCCAATCAAGGTTGACTATATTAGCAAAAATATTTTAAATTACAAGCTATTTTTTAGATAAGAGCACTTTATTTAGCACTTAATAGTACCTTGATGCTTCTATTAATAATTAAAGAGTTGGCTATTTAGAATTATATGAACGCTATTAGTCAAAAATGCCTAGCAAAAAATAGCCCTACCAAGCGATCGCTCAGTAAGGCTATCAAAGACTCGTTTAAAGGCTTAAATAATATCTTTATTATCACGACGAGCCTTTTTGATGTCGCGATAGGTTGCAGTACAGATTAACACCAGTACGCCAAGCGTAATCGCGGGCCAAATTAAAATATAGAATCCATAAAGGTAAACGTTATCCATAATAGCTCCTTAAGTTTTGGGTAATGAGGGTGTCTTTGCTTTTTTGTCATAGTCGCCCACACGTTCTTTAATCAAATCAAAATCGAAGTACTCATTACCCATAAGACTGATGATGACACAGACAAGCGTACTGACGCCATAAGCTGTCAATGAAGCGACGAGCACCATGTATTGACGCAAGAAGCCAGTGGCAAATACAAGCATGAATACGAGTGCGATAGCCGCCGCGCCCATACCTATTTTGCGACCTAAGAAACCAAACACCATAAGCCCGATAACGACTGCGCCACCGACGCTTGCCATAACTTCGAAGAATAGAGCGGTAATACCGACAATAGGTATCAGCTCAAAGCGGGCAATACAGAAGAATAACAGTCCGACCAACACCGCTGCGGTAAAGGCTGTATTGGTCACCCGATTCCAATAGACACTAGCAATAACAGGGAAAACGACAGCGCCCCATAAAGCACCAACGAAGACTAACATTACGAGAATATCTAGCTTAAAGCTGGCAAAAACAAGCCCTGCAGCAGTGGCGACAATCATCGTACCACGACCGACTAGCATCATGGTTTTGGGCTTAACGTGCCCTTTTTTGGCAATGTTTTTGCCATAGACATCGGCCATCATAATCGTCGATAGCGCAGATAAGTCTGAATCAGCGGTTGATGATAGTGAGCCGATAACTAAGATAAAGAATAGGCCAATAAACACAGGATGCAAATAAGTACTAACCATCTGCGGAATCAGGTTATTCATATTGCCATCTAAAGGTTCAATACCTATCGTTAGCGCCATGAGACCTATCATACCAAGACCAATGACAATACCCGCATAGCCGACAGTAGCTGTGATAAAGGTCGCTTTGATTTTAGTTTTATCAATGGCAAATAGGCGCTGGGTAATGGTTTGGTTACCGATAGCATAAGCGAGCACGGCTACAAAGAACGGCGCTCCTTGCATAAAGAATGCTTCAGATGAGAAGAAGTCTTGCTGTTCAAGGGTCAGATTCGACAGTCCTTCTACCATGACCGAAGGACCACCCATCGCGAATAGCACCGCTGGAATAATCACAACCCCAATCGCCATCAAGGCGACCAGCTGCGCAAAATCGGTAAATACTGAGGCCCGAAAGCCTGAGGTGAGGGTATAGCTCAGCACCCCAATACCAGCGATAATAACCCCAGTTTGGAACGATAGTGGCGACAATACCGATACTAGCGCACCAGCGGCAGTAAAGTTGACCATCAAGCTAATTAAGCTGCCCATAATGTTGGATATGGCTAAAATTAATTGGCTTGATGAGCCATGGCGGGCGTGAATTAGCTCACCTAAAGTGTGACCATCAGGAGCGAGTTCACGAAAACGCATACCGAAAGGGTAGATGAATAAAATCATCAATGCGCCCCAAAATCCGTAATGTATTGGTCCTGATATGCCGTATTTGTAGCCGGACGTAGCTGCTGCATAAAACGATGCCGCCCAAATCCAAGTCGCGGTCATGCTGGCGGCACCCATACCAAAGCCAACGCCATGACCTGCCACCATAAAGCCAGTGGTTGATTCTTTGTCTTTTTTAATCAGGAGCGATAACAAATAAGTACCGCCATAAAAGGCTACTAATAATAAAATAACGGTTACTGCTGAGAATTGGAACAATGACTCAGTTTTCAAATTCATACCTCGCAATTGTTTGTAGTGGTTTATATAAGCTAAAACTGACACAAAAATATATATGTCTAGCACTATAATTCTAAGGCGTGTCTATTGAAGGCACAGCGATTACACGAATAGCCGTGATAATAGATAGCTATATATTGTTGCGACAATCAAGACTAAGTACTTACTAGCTAAGCACTCGTTAACTAATAATTTTTAGCTAAGTGTTTCCAATGAGTACTGCTAAATGAACATTGAAGATACAGAGATAAATAATCTGTCGTTAGAGCTGACAGCTAAGATTGACATAAGAACGACCATCGCTTACGAGCCAATCTGCTGTAGTAGGTAACTTGGCACAAAATTATCGGCCAGTTGCAGATGAGTTGCACATTTGATTTTATTCAATTGCAAAAAATTAGGTTGCATTCTTATAAGGTATATATAGTGATTTTGGCATTACTATTGATAAATAAGACTACAACTGCGTTAAATCTAGGTAACATTAATACTTCAAGAGAATACCCTATAATGGGTCTGAGCTCAAATCTATAGACGTTATAAACGGGTAGGTACCCTGACCATTCAGTTTTAACAAGTTATATTTTGCGACAAAAAATTTGCTAGATTTTATGCTGAATGGTGCATGTGGCTGGGCTTTTGCTAGGAACAAAGGTACAATAACCGCTATCAAACGCTCACTTAGCAAAGGACAGGCCTGTAAGATATTTACGCGCGCTGTCCTTTTTTATTGCTTTTTCTACTGGAGTTATCATGTCAATTGCTCAAGAGTCGCCAGCTTCTCAAGATTCCGCTACTGTTTTGGATGGCAGAATACTTGCCAAGCAGATAGAACAAGAGTTATACAGCCGCGTTGAAAGTATCAAAGCCAAGACAGGACGTACGCCGATTTTGGCGACGATTTTGGTTGGTGCTGATCCAGCCTCTGCGACTTATGTGCGCATGAAAGGCAATGCTTGTAAGCGAGTTGGTATGGATTCTATTAAGGTTGAGATGCCAAGTGAAACGACTACTGAGCAGTTAATGGCAAAGATTGATGAGCTTAATAATAATCAAGACGTACACGGTATTTTGCTTCAGCATCCGGTACCGAGTCATATCGATGAGCGCGCCTGTTTTGAGCAAATCGATCTAGCAAAAGATGTTGATGGGGTGACTTGTTTAGGTTTTGGTCGTATGAGTATGCAGGAATCAGCCTTTGGCTCTTGTACGCCACAAGGCATCATGCACTTGCTAAATCATCACAATATTGAGCTTTCAGGCAAGCAAGCGGTTGTCGTCGGTCGTAGTCCTATCTTAGGTAAGCCGATGGCGGTGATGCTACTCAATGCTAATTGTACGGTGACAATATGCCATTCCAGAACTGAAGATTTAGCAGATCATGTGCAACGTGCAGATATTATCGTTGGTGCTGTCGGTGTCCCTGAGCTTATCAAGGCGGACTGGATAAAAGCGGGCGCAGTAGTAGTCGATGCCGGCTTCCATCCTACTGATGATGGTGGTGTAGGTGATATCGAAATGAGTGGTGTTGAAAATATTGCCAGTGCTTATACACCAGTACCAGGCGGCGTCGGGCCTATGACGATTAATACCCTTATTCGCCAGACAGTGATCGCAGCCGAGAAATCAGCTGATTTATAGACGCGTACGCTTAGCAAATAAATGACGGATTTAAATATTTATTGACCATAGATAAGGCGTCTGATGCTATAGAGTGGTATCAGACTAAATCAACCAAACAAAAAAGTTGATAGGGTCTCACATGGCTAAAAAAAATCTAGATATTCATGAGCGATTACAGCATATTGGCAGAGAGTTCGTTGATATTTCTCACTATATCATTTTATTTTTGATCAGCTTAGTTGTGATCTGGACGGCAGGTAAAGAGTTCTTTTACATCTTTCAAAAAGGCTCAGCAGCGCTAAAAGATATCTTAATGTTGTTTATCTATTTAGAATTGCTCGCTATGATCGGTATTTATTTTAAGACCCATCGCCTACCTGTGCAGTTTTTAATATTTATTGCGATAACGGCATTGTCACGACATTTAGTGGTGGATGTACAAGCCGTCTCTGATTATTTTCATTTATGGTTACTCGCAACGATTTCTGTGGTGATTATCTTACTGAGTGCGTCTATTGTTATACTGACATGGACGGCTAGAACCTATGGTCGTCCAGAGGATAATTTAGAGGGTCAGCATAGGAGTTCTATCATGAAAACGCTGCTACCTGATAATGCTCAGATACCTGATAGCCGTACGAAAAATCGCCGCGAATAAAAGCCTGAATGATCACTTTGACACCATAAAAAAGGGCTAACGAATAAGCCCTTTTTTATGGTGTCAAATGCTGTAATTTGGAATTTAAATACCGTTTAAGAAGGTTAGCAAGATTTGCTTTTCATCGTCAGGAAGTTGCTCAAAGCGGTTTTTTGTGCTTTCTGCCTCACCGCCATGCCAAAGTATCGCCTCAGTCAAACTACTCGCGCGACCATCATGCAAAAACCGCGCCTCTGGATCACGAGCGACAATACCAATACCCCAAAGTGGTGGCGTGCGCCACTCATAGCTTTCTGCGTTTTTCTCTTTTACGCCGTCATCAAGTCTATCTCCCATATCATGGAGCAAAAGATCGGTATAAGGATAGATCGTTTGTTGGGATAATAAAGGAAAACGCAGGCTATCTCCCGTTTTTTGCTTAGGTGTATGGCAGCCAGCACAGCCTGTTTGAGCAAATAAAGTAGCGCCTTGATTAAAGGTTTGCAAATTATCAATACGACGCTCAGGAACAGCTAAGGCAGTCATAAACTCTGTTACCGCATCTAAGCTTTCATCGATGACTTCAGGGCTACCTGCAATACCGCCATTGGGCAAGGTTTTACAAACGAATTGACTGGCAGTGCAGTTAGGCTCTACAAATACTGGAAGTGGTCAAACCCATATCCTGCGACATCGCATTGGCATTTTGCGTGCGCAGGCTTGAATTAATGGCCTTCCAGCCAAAACGACCAATTTGCTGTTGACTGCCTTCGACTACCCAATGAACGCGACCACTAATGCCATCTTTATTAGCATCATCAGCGTCAGTAGCAGCAATAATATCAGCATCAGGAATGAGATTTAACATACCCATACCGACCAGCTGCGGTGATATCCGCCCACTAATAGCGCTATCGCCTAAAGGTTGATTAGGATCAGTAGGGGTGAAGCTAAAGTTGACAGTATTTAGAGGGTTATCGGTAGCAGTGATATCTGTAGCAGTGACAATGTCGTAGAGCATTTTTCCCTCAGTGGCGACGCTAGGGTCTATGCTTTGGTGCTGCATTTGCTCACCATAAAAGGGGTGTGCCGTGCCTTGTTTATTACCTAGTCTAAATAAGATAGCATCGCTCATCTCACCATTGGGTGCATAAATAGGCTTGCGACCCTCATTGCTATGACACTGAGTACAAGCGTTGGCGTTAAAGATAGGGCCAATCCCATCAAATAATACTCGGCCTTCATTGGCTGGTGTCCATTGAGTAATAAACAACTCACGACCCGCCGAGATATTGCCTAAACTGCTCGTTGGTAACGTTGGAATAATCTGTAAAAATGGTCGTGAAATGTCCGAGCTGACAGTAGCCGCGCCACCTGCTGGTAGCCAATTGGTATCGACTTCTGGAGTCGGGGTGCTAGGTATGTCAGGCAGGTTCGGTGTGTTTGATGGCGCATCATCATCCGAGCCGCCACAAGCGCTAAGAGCGACTATCAAACCGAGCAATGCTGTGCGCGCTGCAAAAGATAAGCACATTAACTGAGGTTTCGGTAATGAGCTGATTAATAAAGACATGGCGTTACCTAAGAGAGTAATTGAACAAGCGCGTTAACTAATAACTGTAAATAGGATAAAAAGGACGACATCATCTAATGCGCCCTTTGGTTTATCATATTGGTTTACTATATTATTTTTTAATTATTGACTGGTAGGTTATGTGGCAGGTACTGCCTGAGTTGGCAAGCTAGTAGAGAAGGGCACGTTATACATCCATATATTGGTAGCAAGCTTGCTACCAATTGAGCCCTCAAAGCTCCAACCCCAAGTATATAAATTATCACTGTTGTCTTTGGCGATCAGATGTAGTGCACCCATAGCCATATTGTCAATGTTAGTTAGACTAGGCAAAGTGTCCGTAGGCTCATCCAAATCATTGTAGATAGTACGTCCTGCACTGTTGGTCTCACCAAAAGTGCCCCAAGGATAGACTTTGCCATTATCTAGTACGACATAGCTTGAGTTGCCGTTAGCATAGACACGGTTTATCTCTTTATCCGTAAACCAAGGTAGTTTGGTTGGAGCGGTTATAGTTCTGTCCCAAGCGTTCTCAGTATCTTTAAATTGCTGACCGTTGTAGCCAACTTGACTGCTAGCGTTTAGCCCCCAAGCATAGACAGACTCTTTATTGGTAAGCGCTAAAATATGATCACGGCCAGCGGCGAGTTGAGTGATTCGCTCATCAGTTGCTGTCTCTGTGATAACGGTAATACGCACAGGTACTGGATTCTCATTAACGCAGTTATTAGCGGTAGTACAAGCGAGACCTTTACCCAAATTAGCATAAGCATCGCTACCCCAGCCCCAAACTTGACCTTTATCGTCGAGCGCATAGGAGCTACTAGAGCTGGCGGCAACTTGGACAATATGACCGATATCATTTGCTGCTGAAAAATCAACTTTTATGGGAGTATTAGTATCGTCTGTATTACCATTACCTAGCTGTCCCTGGCTATTAGAACCCATTGCCCAAACTGTACCATCCTCGGTCAATACAAGGTTATGATTGTAGCCCGCAGAGACCATTACTGCATCATTGATACCTGCAATAGCACCGATATCGAATCGACACAGTCGACTACAGCTGTCATGGCCTAAACTACCACGCCCTAATTGACCAAATTTATCATCGCCCCAGCTATAAACTTGACCATCTTCAGCAATCGCTAATGAGTAGTTTTGATTAAAGCTAAGGCTCACTAAATCTTGTGGCGCGTTACTCATTAGCATTGGCGTATCAGGATGGATCTGAATAGTGGAGGTATTGTTCTCTGATAGTTTAGTCGTTTTGCCAAGACCCGTTTGACCGAAGTTATTACGCCCCCAGCCGTAGAGTTGACCGGCTTTGATAGCGCCAGTATGTGCGCCGCCAGCTGCGATAGTATCGCCTAGATAGATCGTTTTGGTAGCAGTTGTCATATTGCCTACAATATCTGTGGCTGCTAAGGTCAGCTTATTACTCCCCAACCCAAGACGAATCGTTTTATCAAACTTGCCATCAGTATCAAGAGTAACAGCCTGCGCAGGCTCGTCATTAATTTGATAAGTTAATGATTTAATTCCACCAGTATCTTGAACTTGACCCGAAACAAAACTGGCAGCAACTGCTGTCGTTCTATCAGCAAAGTCGCTGTTAGTGATCAGTAGCGGTGGCGTCACATCCTCGATAGTAGGAGTATTATTAGAATCATTGTTGTCGTTACAAGCAGTGAGTAGCAAGGCTATCGTTGATAAAGATAAAACTTGAGCCAATGGGGATAAGCGCATAGAAGTCTCAGTAAATGATTTACAAAATAGAGTCGTTGTCTGAATAATATAGCAATGAGCCAGAAACAATTAATACGAATCATATTATAAATGATAATTATTATCAATAATAATATGAAAAATATATACAAAAACAGCCAGCTGGTTTTATAAGCTGGCTGTACAAGTTTTCTAAGTAAAGTCTCTAAACAAGGTCTCTAAAATGCTTCTAAGGTTTTACAATCGTAAGAACGCTACAACCAGCCCAAACGCTTAAAGTTATAGTATAAATAACTACACAAAGCAACAATCAACACTATAATTATAAAGTAAGAGTATTCCCAATGTAGCTCGGGCATAAAGTCAAAGTTCATCCCATAAATGCCAGCTACTGCGGTCGGTACTGCTAGGATACCCGCCCAAGCTGCCAGCTTACGCACTACCTCGTTTTGACCCATATTGACCATTGCGATATAAGTATCCATCGCCAGACTTAACATCTCATTAAGCCCGTTAACCGCATCTAATGCGCGCAGCAAATGATCATTAATATCGCGAAAGTAAGGCTTGGCAGCATTAGGAAAGGCGGGGATCAGCTCGCTTTTTTGATGATTAATAAAAAAATTACAGATATCTTGTACAGGTAAAATAACCGCACGCATATGTACCAACTGCGATTTTAGTTCATATAAATTTTTCAATGTACTTTTGCTGAATTCAAAAGTAAAAATATGACGCTCTTGTTCGCGCAAATAGCTACCTAAGCGGTCAGTGACGGGCATATAGTTATCGACGATAAAATCAAGAATGGCATGCAGCACAAAGATAGGCCCCATGCGCAGCTTTTCAGGGCGCATATGGTAGTGATCGCGCACGGGAGCATAGGAGTTTGACGGCCCTGTACGAATAGTAATCAGATAGTTTTTACCCATAAATATCGCCGTCGTGCCATAACGGATAAAGTTGTCGTCAAGCTTTGCGGTACGTACCACCAAGAATATCGTATCGTTATTATAGTTCTCAACTTTGGCGCGTTGATGCTCAGCAAAAGCATCTTCAATCGCCAGCTCATGCAAGTCAAAAGCGTTTTGTACTTTAGCAATAGTTTGCAGGCTAGGATCATATAGCCCGAGCCAAATAAATTGATTGTTATTAGTTAGTGCTTTGCTAACTTCACTCAGCTCAAGCTGGCTTGTTTGCTCGCCCGTCTTACGCGAGTATGCATAGCAATTGACCACTTCATCCGCACTTGAGACATCAATATCCTCAAAGCGATCGGCATCAGGATCATAAACCGTCATGGTCTCAAGCGTATCTTCTGGCGTAGCATCCGCATCGCCGTAGATGTAGCTATCATAATCAATCATATCTGAATAGACATGATCTATATTAGTATCAGGCGCAATATGGGTGCTCTTTTTAATGGATAAATCATGATCGTCTTGCATATTGCCCTTCTCAAGTTGCTAGCAGTAATAATAAAGCTAAAAATAACCGTTATATAGCATAGCTTTTTAGCGTCTCAATATCGACTAAGGCTAATAGGCTCTCATGGCAAGCCTCAAGCTTAAGCTGTGGTGCAATATCAAAGTCTAGAGCTTCAACCCAACGCAGCGCACAGATACACCAATAGTCACCAGGTTTGAGACCGGCAAAGTTATACTCAGGTAGAGGGGTAATCAAGTCGTTACCGCGACTGGCAGAAAAATTGAGAAACTCACTAGTCATCTTGGCACAGACGGTATGCTGACCGACATCGTGATTGCCTGTATGGCAAAAGCCGTTACGATAGTAGCCCGTAATAGGATCAAAACAACAGCTAGCAAGGGCCGTACCTAAAACATTGGTTTGATTGACGGCTGGATTAGGATGATAATCAGATGACATAAAGCCTCCTAAAAGGTTGATTGTTATTGGATAATTTGCATGATAAAAATATGCGCTAGTGTAGCATGAGCCGGTCTAATTGTCGCTCGAATAAGGTTGGCTACCTTATTTATAGATCTAGTTATCAATAGATTTTGTTAGAGGTAAAATGAGTTAAGGGTAACTTGTAAAAGTGTGAGACAAACACAATTGTCGCTATGCGAAGTTTAGTTGCTATGCTAAACTAAAGCCATAAGTTGACAGGTCATTAAGCGTTTAAATTTAAGTGTTTTATTATTTTGAATGATCATAATTTATAGTTAAAGCGTATAGTTAAATTTAGCACTCAGTTCTATAATTGAGCTTTAATGTTGCGTGTTAGAATCATATTTGTGGCGCTACTCTCATAGCTTTTTTAAAGTTTGTCAGTTGTGGGTCATTGATATGCACTTTTATATTATAAATTTGTCTTACTCAACAACAATGTCAAAACCTCAATAGTGCTGCGCTTTTGGATAAGCGCTATGCCAAACAAGGATTTATCGTGTCTGCTAGTTCTAACGCTGTAACCTCTGATTCTAATCCCTACTTGAGTAATTTTCATTTGAGTAATTTTGCTAATGAAGTGGCGAATAGTTGGCTACTCCCTGATGGGGTGGTCGATGTGTTGTTTGATGAGGCGCAAAAGCAAGAAGTACTGCGCTACCGACTGACTCAGCAGCTTATTAGTAGGGGCTATCAGCTCGTCTCTCCACCGATGATTGAGTTTACAGAGTCTTTATTGAGTGAAGCCTCAGAGGATCTAAAGCGCCAAACCTTTAAGATTATTGATCAGCTGACAGGGCGCTTAATGGGCGTACGTGCTGATATCACGCCACAGATTTTACGTATTGATGCGCAATGGGGCGGTGAGGGCATTGCGCGTTATTGTTATGCAGGCGATGTTATTCATACGCTACCGACAGGTCTGTTCGGTTCGCGTACACCATTACAATTAGGCGCTGAAATCTTTGGTTGCGAGTCGCTTGATGCTGATATTGAGCTGATAGATGTGCTATTTAGCTTAGTCAATAGTCTCAATATGAGCGCTAATCTGCATGTGGACTTAGGGCATGTAGCGATATTTAAGCGCTTATCGGTGTTAGCGGGTCTGTCTGAGAGTGATACTGAGCAGCTGATGCATCTGTATGCTAATAAGAATCTGCCTGAGCTAAAACGAGTCTGCCAGAGCTTGAATATGGGTAGCGACTTTTATGCTTTAGCGCGGTTTGGTCATGATATGACGCAGCTATCTGCGAAGCTCTCAAATACTGCGCAGCAAGATAACGATATTGCGACAGCCGTTGAGGAGCTACAGCGCCTTAAAACCCATTTGCAACAGCAGTGGCAGTGTGAGGTTAGTATCGATATCACTGAATTATCGGGTTATCATTATCATACGGGCATCGTATTTAACGGCTATATCAATAGCGAGACTCAGCCGCTAGTACGCGGTGGGCGCTTTGATGGAATGCAGCAGCTTCGTGAGGCTACTGGTTTTAGTATGGATGTTAGCCGATTGCTGGCACACATAGAGCTTGAGTCGGCCAATATAGTCGTGGTTAATTATAGCGATATGACTACTGGTACTAGTGATCAATTACAAAGTTTGCAGAGCCAAGTTGCGGATTTGCGCAATAAAGGCTATCGAGTCACTATGCCATTAGATGCCAATGACTGTCCAAAAGATATCAGTCATCGCTTGAGTATGATTGAGGACAACTGGCAGTTAGAAACTATTTAGTCGTTATTTACTTTAAATTATTTGTTTCAAAAGTCTTAATAGTTTTCAAAAGTAATTTTTATAAATATAAATTAATACTTAATCAAGCTAAAGTTTTATCATACATTTCAACACATCTGAGGATTTATCATGGGTAAGAATGTCGTAGTTTTAGGAAGTCAATGGGGCGATGAGGGTAAAGGCAAAATCGTCGATTTATTGACCGAAAAAGCCTCAGCGGTAGCCCGTTTTCAAGGCGGCCATAACGCAGGACATACACTGGTAGTCGATGGAAAAACGACAGTACTACATTTGATTCCATCAGGTATTCTACGCGAAGGGGTGACTTGTTTTATTGGTAATGGTGTGGTGCTCGCACCTGATGCCCTGCTTAAAGAGATGAAAGGGTTAGAAGATAACAATGTACCCGTACGCGAGCGTTTGCGTATCTCGCCAAACTGTCCGCTTATCATGCCGTATCACGTTGCGCTTGATCAAGCCCGTGAAGCCAAACGCGGCAGTGGCAAAATCGGTACGACCGGTCGCGGTATTGGTCCCGCTTATGAAGATAAAGTCGCTCGCCGTGCGATCAAGCTGGCTGATCTGTTCCGTGATGATCTTGAGGAAAAGCTACGTAATTTAATTGAATACCATAACTTTCAATTAACTCAATATTATAAAGTCGATGCTATTGATTTTGATGAGACGTTAAAGCTGTGTCAAGAGTGGAAAGAAGCCATCAAAGGCATGGTTACGGATGTAACTGAAGAATTAAATCAGATGCGTCTTGCTGGTAAGAACTTGATGTTTGAAGGCGCGCAAGGCACTTTATTAGATATCGACCATGGGACTTATCCGTTCGTAACCAGCTCAAGCGTGACCGCTGGTGGCGTATCGACAGGGACGGGTATTGGACCACTATACTTAGATTATGTATTGGGTATTACCAAAGCCTATACCACTCGTGTTGGTAGTGGCCCTTTCCCAACCGAGCTGTTCGATGATGTTGGCGCGCATTTGGCTAAAGTCGGTCATGAGTTTGGTGCGACTACGGGGCGTGCGCGTCGCTGTGGTTGGTTTGACGCCGAAGCACTACGCCGTGCGGTAGTGTTGAACTCTCTATCTGGGATTTGCTTGACTAAGCTTGATGTCTTAGACGGTTTGGAGGAGCTATTAATCGGTGTCGGTTATGATGTGCCAGAGACTGAATGTGCAGGTGCTCATGATGCAGAATTTTATGAGTCAGTAACACCAAAGTATGAGACCCTGCAAGGCTGGAGCGAGTCAACGGTTGGGGTGACTAACTATGACGACTTACCTGAAAACGCCAAGATCTATATCAAGCGTATCGAAGCCTTAATTGATTGTCCTGTTGATATTATCTCGACAGGCCCAGATCGTGAAGAGACTATCGTGTTACGTGATCCTTATGATGCTTAGATAATTTAATCAATGACTTTTAACTAAAAAACCTCAATGCTAAGCACTGAGGTTTTTTAGTTAAGTAGACTTACAGCGGTTATAAGTTGTAAGTTTACCTTTGAGTCGACCTCATTTATAAATAACCCCTATCATTTATAGCCTTAATCATTATAATAGTCAGCAATCATTTATTAGCAATATCGGTTTGTTTTTTTCAGTTTTAAAATAGCCTAAGCTAATATTTTGATACCTAAGTTTATGAATAGTAATTTATAAATTAAAATTCCGCTTTAGTAATCAACTAGGAGCTTTACATGGCTATCGAACGTACTTTATCTATTATCAAACCTGACGCGGTTGGCGGCAACCATATCGGCGCTATCTATGATCGTTTTGAACAAGCTGGTCTAAAAATCGTTGGCGCAAAAATGCTACAACTTGATGATCAAAAAGCGGGCGGTTTTTACGCTGAGCACGCTGAACGTCCATTTTATAATGATCTAAAGTCATTCATGATGTCAGGCCCAGTATTAGTATCGGTACTAGAAGGCGAAAACGCTATTGCTAAGCATCGCGAAATCATGGGCGCAACCAACCCAAAAGATGCTGACAAAGGCACTATCCGTGCAGACTTTGCTAGCAGCATCGATGAAAACGCGGTACATGGTTCAGATTCAGCTGAATCAGCTGAGCGCGAAATCAGCTATTTCTTCAATGATGACGAAGTTTGTGCTCGCACACGTTAATACGCTTTGCTGTTGATTTATTACTAATTGATGGCTGTAGTATGACTCTGTAGCATTGTTAAATAGTCACATAAAACGGCTTATATCTTATGGGTATAAGCCGTTTTAGCTATTAGGGTAGTAAGTCATCAAAGCGCTTGTATTGAAATTTAGATGATCTCCCCTCATCATGATTATTGCTTTATAATGTCCGCTATAACGTAATCAATCCCTTATCAGCATAAGCTTTTATTCTGAAGTATTGCGCTCATAACGGATTGCTTATTGTAGTATTCATAAACAGCACTTATAAACAGTACCTGTAAAAAGCATCTATAAAAGTATCTAAAAATTGTAAAATCAGTTTAAGTAAAAAGGCCATCTCTTATGTCAACGCTCACTACCATCGAAAAAACGGCTATGAATACAGCCACGTCTACGCAGCCAGTACAAGCACATACGCCAACTAAAGCATCTAAATCCACTAGGCTCAATAGCATCAAGCTGACCGATGAGGCGATGGCTAAGACCAACCTATTGGGTATGACACAGGCGCAGCTGGCAGACTATTTCAAAAGCATTGGTGAGAAGCCGTTTCGTGCTACCCAAGTGATTAAATGGATTTATCAGCAAGGGGTCACAGACTTTGAGCAGATGACCAATCTAAGCAAAGGATTACGTGATAAATTGTCTGCTAATGCTTGTGTTATTCCACCAAAGGTGATTCATCGTCAATATAGTGATGATGGTACACGTAAATGGGTGTTTGAAGTGACAGGCGGATCTCTAGTTGAGACCGTACTGATACCTGCTGATGATAGCAAAGAGAATGGCCGTAAGACTTTATGTGTCTCCTCACAAGTCGGCTGTGCGCTCGACTGTAGCTTTTGTAGTACGGGCAAGCAGGGCTTTGAGCGGGATTTGACCGCGGCTGAGATTTTAGGTCAGCTTTGGGTTGCTAACGCTTCTTATATGACAGATGATCATGACAGTCTTGAGAATGTCGATCATAGCTTGTGGGACAATCAGGTGACCAATGTGGTCATGATGGGCATGGGTGAGCCGCTCCTTAATTATACACCTGTTGTCAGCTCGATGGAGCTGATGCTCAGCGATCATGCTTATGGGCTATCCAAGCGCCGCGTGACCTTGTCAACCTCAGGGGTCGTGCCCAAAATGTATCAGCTTGCCAAAGATATCGATGTGGCATTAGCGATATCGCTACATGCGCCCAATGATGAGCTACGCAATGAGCTGGTGCCTATTAACAAAAAATATCCTCTAAGTGAGCTGATGGCAGCGGCGCGAAATTACGTGTTTGATGCCAATCCGCGCCACAAAAAGCATGTGACCATTGAATACGTCATGCTCAATGGCGTCAATGATAGTAATGAGCACGCTGAACAGTTAGTCGCTCTGCTAGCTGATTTGCCAAGTAAGGTGAATCTTATTCCATTCAATCCTTTTCCGCATGCAGGCTATGATAAGTCTAGTAACAATCGTATCCATGCTTTTAGTAATATACTTAGCCAAGCAGGGTTTGTCTGCACTATCCGCCAAACCCGCGGTGATGATATTGATGCCGCTTGTGGTCAGCTGGTCGGGCAAGTAGCGGATCGCACCCGACGCTCGGCAGCTTGGCAACAAAGTATAAAAGATCGTAGTAACTTAAAGTCCAGTAATATAGAGGCGACTGAGTAATATCTAAACCATGCCGATTGCTTTCATTTCTCTATCCTTACCGTGATAGAAGTGTAGCTAGTAGAATTAATAGCAACTAAATTGTACTTATTAGCTTCAAATCTATTAAACTACTGGCTAATTGAATCCTAGCGCTACTATGGCGGTCATAATGATTTATAGATATTTTTGTCAACTTAGTGATAAATTAGACTCTAATGATGGTCTGCAACCCCTAAAGCTATTTCTTTTGAGTTCCTCAGGTAATAGAGGATTTCAAGTAAAAGTAGCTAGCTGTGTCTTGCTGACCGTATTGGCAACAGGCTGTCAAAGTACCTCTAATACGGCCACCGATCTAACCGGTAGTACGCGTTACCAGACTTCAACTGAGCCTACAGATAGTCGCAGCTCAGATAAACAAGAGATTGCTCGCGTTCGTACCTCTCTTGCAGCGCAGTACATTCGCAAAAACGAGTTAGATGCTGCTCAGCGGCAACTCGAAAAAGCTTTTGCTGCTAATAGCCGATATGCGCCCGCCTATGATATGATGGGCGTTTTATTGCAGCAAGAAGGCAGCCGCCTTAATCTTGAAAAGGCCGATCAGTACTTCAAGCAAGCTATTTCATTGGACGCGGACTTTACGCAGGCGCGTAATAATTATGGCGTCTATTTATCGCAGATGCAGCGTTATAACGAAGCAGTTGCCCAGTTTGAGATTGCAGGTGCGACACTAGGTTACGAAGGCCGTATTGGAGCTCTTGAAAATTTAGGGCGGACTTATTTACAGCTTGATAATCATCCTCTAGCAGCCAAAGCTTTTTTACGGGCGCTAGAGGGTAATCGCAATAGCTTAATTGCCCATATAGAATTGGTTGATTTATTGCTTGAAGAGCAGCGTATTATTCAGGCGCAGCGGCTCTATGATGAGACTTTGATACTGGTAAAAGGTCAAGGTATTAGCCCGCGCTTATTGCTTCAAGGCATCAAATTAGCGGCTGCACAAAACGATATCACGACCCGTCAACAATTGGCACAACAGCTGCTCTCCGCTTATCCTTTGAGCGAAGAGGCAAAACAACTTAAGACTTGGCTTAACAATCCAGAGGCTCCATGGAAATGACCAACCCACCATCTACTAATCAATCAACCGCTCAGAAATCGTTCGGTGTTATGTTGCAAAACGCTCGCAAGACTAAGCAGATGAGCTTAGAGACGGTGGCAAGCGAGTTATTTATACTCAAGCGTCATTTGCAAGCTTTAGAGGATGAAGATTTTGCTCAGCTGCCACAAGCGGCTTTTTCGCGTGGATTTGCTATTAACTACGCCAAGTTTTTAGGATTAGATCCTGTACAAGTAGCTAATAGCTTTGATAATGCTTATCCTAATGAGCTAAAGTCTCGCGCTATGGGCAATATTGAGTCGCCACTGCGGCCTATGGGTACGTTACAGCGCGATAGTCGCAGCCGTATCCGCTTCAATCCCTTATTAATACTTGCTGTGATTGCACTCATTATTCTAGCAGTGCTTTTGTTCCGTATGGTGACTAATGCTACGCAAGACACCGAGGAAGTCACGCCTATATCTGAGGATATAACGTTATCAGAGCAGACCCAAGGCGCTGCTATTGATGAGCTTGACACTAGTAGTGTTGGTGCCTCAGGCTCAGCATTAAACTTGGGTGGTGACGTTGCAGCAACCGCTATATTACAGTTCAAATTGAGTGACACCGCCTCAGTTGGGGTCATTGATGCCAATGGTAATAGTTTGATTAGCGGTGAGCAGACCCAAGGTAGTTATCAACTCTCTGGTGTGCCGCCTTTTAATATTGTTATTGATAATATCAATAATGTTGAGCTAATTGCGAATCAACAGCCCGTTGCCTTAGAGCAGTATGCAACAGGTCAGCAAGCTAGCTTCGCATTGACTCCTTAATATTTTTAGACTTATTTACAGTTTGTATTTGCCAAGGATTAATTATGTCAACATCAGCACCTATCGTTCGCCGTGTTACCAAAAAGATATATGTCGGTGACGTTGCTATTGGTGGTGATGCACCGATCAGCGTACAAAGCATGACTAATACGGATACTTGTGATATCCCGGGCACTGTTGCGCAAATAGAGCGCTGTGTAGAAGCGGGCGCAGATCTTATGCGTGTATCTACACCGACTATGGAGAGTGTTGCCGCTTTTGGTGAGATTCGCAAATTAGTGAGTGTACCACTCATCGCTGATATACATTTTGATCATAAGATTGCTTTAGCAGTAGCCGAGGCAGGCGCTGATTGTCTGCGTATTAATCCTGGCAATATCGGTAGCGATGCTAAAGTGCGCGAAGTCGTCGCTTGCGCGCGTCACCATAATATTCCTATTCGTATCGGTGTTAATGCAGGCTCTCTAGAAAAAGAGATTCAGCGCAAATATACTGAGCCAACGGGCGAGGCTATGCTTGAGTCCGCTATGCGTCATATCGATATCTTGGATCGTCTCAACTTTGATCAATATAAAGTGTCAGTCAAAGCTAGCAATGTATTTTTGACCTTGGATGCTTATCGTCTAATATCAGCACAGATCGATAACCCATTACATCTTGGGGTGACCGAAGCGGGTGTCTATCGTACGGGTGCAGTCAAATCTGCTATTGCGCTTGGCGGATTATTACTTGATGGCATAGGCGATACGATCCGTATATCACTCGCCGCTGAGCCTGAAGAAGAAATCAAAATTGGCTATGATATTCTCAAGTCATTAAATATTCGCTCAAACGGGGTGAATTTTATTGCTTGCCCTAGTTGCTCACGTCAAGAGTTCGATGTGATACGGGTGATGACTGCTTTGGAAGCACGCCTAGAGGATATTCGTGAGCCGATGAATCTGTCAGTGATTGGCTGCAAGGTTAATGGACCAGGCGAAGCCAAAGAAGCGGATATTGGTGTTGTAGGAGCCGCGCGTCGATCACTAGTCTACCGTATGGGCGAGAAGAGCCATCTTATCGATACGGATAATCTAGTTGATGAAATCGAAGGTATGGTACGCGCTCATGCGGAAGTGCTCGAGAAAGCTCGTGAAAATGAAATCATTCGCGTAAAATAGTATTTTGTAAAATTGGCTAAAAATAACAATTAAAAATTTAGGATATAAGTGCCACATGATCAAAGCTATTAAAGGGTTTAACGATATTTTGCCAGATCAGTCTGCACAGTGGCTAAAGCTTGAGTCTATATTAGCGGACGTGTTATCTAGATATGGCTATGAGCATATTCGTCTGCCTATCGTTGAGCAGACTGATCTGTTTGCGCGTGCTATTGGCGGTGCTACTGATATCGTTGAAAAAGAGATGTATAGCTTTATAGATAAGTCTGAGCCACCTACACCATTGACCTTACGTCCAGAAGGCACAGCAGGAGCCGTGCGGGCAGTGATTGAGCATAACTTATTACGCGGTGATACCCCAAAGCTTTGGTACATCGGTCCTATGTTTCGCTATGAGCGTCCACAAAAAGGTCGTTATCGTCAGTTTCATCAGATAGGTGTTGAGAGCTTTGGTAGTGCGCTGCCAGATGCGGATGCTGAGCTGATTGCGATGACCCATCTGATGTGGCAACAGTTAGGTCTCAAAGATGAGCTGCGTCTTGAACTAAATAGCCTAGGCGAGCTTGATGAGCGTCATGCTTATCGCGATGCCCTAGTGGCTTATTTAACCGATAAACAAGATCAGCTCGATGACGATAGCAAGCGCCGTTTAACTACCAATCCGCTACGTATCTTAGATAGCAAAGAGGCGAGTACTCAAGCATTGCTTATTGATGCGCCAAAACTTGCTGACTTTCTAGGCGAAGATAGTGTGGCACATTTTGAGCAAGTACAAGCCTATTTGATGGCTTTAGGTATTAAGTTTGAGATCAACCCACATCTAGTGCGTGGCCTTGATTATTATAACAAAACCGTATTTGAGTGGGTGACAGATAAGCTGGGTAGCCAAGCTACAGTTTGTGCTGGTGGCCGTTATGATAGCCTAGTCGGTCAGCTAAAATCAACGGACACTCGTGGCAATAATAAAGCTGATGCTAAGCCTGTTAAGTCTGAGCCTGCGGTCGGCTTTGCGATGGGACTTGAGCGCTTATTGTTATTGATAGACGCAGTTGCTCCTTTTAGCGAAACGGCTGCCTGTGATGTCTTTATTGCCGCGCATCCTGATGTTTATAGCGCAGGTATGACTTATGCCCAGAATCTTCGCTATCAGCGTCCAGATTTGCGTATTAGAATGGCGAGCGCTACAGGACTAAAAGCGCAAATGAAAAAAGCGGACAAATCAGGCGCGCGTTTGACGGTCATCATTGCGCAGCAAGAACTGGATGCTAATGAGATCAGTATTAAGAATATGCAAACAGGTGAGCAACAAAGCGTAGCTCAAGACTGGCTCGCTGACGAACAAAACTTTGCTACACACATAAATATCTGATTATAAAATAGCTCGTTTTATTGACTGTGTTTTATTGCTTTGACAGTCACAATAACTGCACTTACTATAAATTTACTAGGTAAATATTCATGGCTCTGACCCCTAATACGTCAAACCCAGATGGCTCAATGCAAGCGTTAAAACAATATGGTGGTAATATTATCACCGTTATTTTGCTGGCATTAGCAGGTTACTTTGGCTGGACTTATTGGCAAAATAACCATGCACGGGTCGATACTGTTGCCGCTGATCAATATGCGGATATTCAGCTTTTAAATGAGCAAGTCAGTTTGGCGGCGCAAAATCCAGACCTAGAAGCGGATGCTTTAACAGCACTTGCCGATAGTCGTAAGCAGTTAAACGATAACATCGATACTTTAGTGAGCACTCATGGTAGCTCTGTCTATGCTTGGCAAGCGCTTATGATAAAGGCACGTGGACAGGTCGACAGCGATGACTTTGCAGGAGCACGTAAGAGCTTTGAGCAGGCACTAGCTATTGATCTTGGCGATGCAGGACTTACAGCCATAGCTCGTTTGCGTTACGCTGAGACTCTACTAGCCGCAGGCGATGCTGAAGCGGCGTTAACCGAAGCTAAGACCGATATGCCAAGCTCTTTTGAGGGCAGTCAGCAAGAGCTATTAGGGGATATCTATTTGGCTCAAAATGACAAAGACGCTGCTGTTCAGGCTTACAACAATGCTTGGGAGCTGCTACGCAAGCGTCAAGAAACTCGAGCCGTATTAGCTTTGAAAATGGAGAGTTTGGGTATAGTGCCTGAGTCTATCGATGCGCCTACGGAGCTTGTCCAAGCTGCTGCTGCGCCAGCTATTAATCCAGAGACTGTTAATCAAGAACCTGTAACAGACGACGCTGCCAATACTGAGACTCAAACAGCACAATAAATATACTTAAAGCTTAAACTATTGATTGTAGTTTTTGAGCAAAGATTTCAGCCTTTATAGATCGTTCACTTATTTGTAATGAGAACCAACCATGACTTTACTTATTCGCCTTGATAACCGCTTAGTCAATAAAAAAAATATAAGAACAATGGTTACGCATGTCGCAGTATTGGCGCTTATGACCAGTGCAGTCGTTGGCTGTGAGCGAGGTATTAAGCCCGTGGTCAATGATCCTGTAAAATTGGTTCAGCTCGCCCAACCGATCAGTGTGCTACAGCCTGTATTCAACGTAGATGCTGGCAAAAAAGCCAGTGCTAAAGATCCACTTAGCTTACAAGTTGGCTATAGTAATGATCAAATCGTCACTGCCTCACGCGGTGGTGATTTATCAGGCTTTAATAACGCAGGTCAAAGCCTTTGGTCTGTTAATGTCGGCGATCAAATCACAGGTGGCGTAGCACTAGACGACTTTAGCCAAACTGCTATTGTTAGTACGCGTAGCGGGCAGGTCATGGCATTTGATAGCACAACAGGTGCTAAGCGTTGGCAGCAACAATTAACTGGCTCAGTGCTCAGCCCAGCTTTGATCAGTAATAACCGAGTTATTTTGTCAGCTAATGATGGCTTTTTGCATGGATTATCTTTGCAAAATGGTCAATCAGTATGGCAGTTTGCGACTCAAGTACCCGATATTAGCGTGCGTGGCAGCGCTATGCCCACCTTATTAGACGATAAAACCGCGCTAGTGGCGACCGCTGACGGTCGTCTACATGCTATTACTGTCGATAACGGACTGCCGCAGTGGTCACGTCGTATTGGCGTTGGCTCAGGTAGCAGTGAAGTTGAACGTATGAGTGATGTCGATGGCGCACCTATCGTCGACAATAATGAACTGTTCGCCATCAGCTATAGTGGACAGATGCTAGGTATTGACTTGGCTTCAAGACAAGTAAAATTCGTGAATGAACAAGCAAGCTTGAAGTCTCTTGCAGTCAACGCTCAGCAAGTAGTAGCGACCAGTTTAGCAGGTCAAGTAGCCGCCTATGATCGTAATAGCGGCGCAGTATTGTGGCAAAACGATGAGCTAGGCTATCGTCAATTGACAAATCCTGTGATGATAGGGAACTATATTGCCGTTGGTGACTTGGATGGGGTAATACATCTATTCGATTCAGCAACAGGTACTATCGTAAGTCGCGTCCAAACCAAAGGCGCACTGCATACCTTACAAGTGCAAGGCAGTCGCTTGCTAACCCAAAGCAATTCAGGCCAAGTCGCTGTTTGGCAGCTGGCTCGTTAATCGCTATTTTTGTTTTGTTATGCCAATTTGATTTTATTGATAAGCTATGAGCTTATTGTTAGCAAGTTTTTAGCAAAATTTTATTATTATTTATTAGTGTCTAAGGTGATCAACAGCGTATTCGCTGTTTTTGCTTTTAAACACTATCATTGAGAGTAACGCATGAGTATCAAGCCCGTGGTCGCTTTAATTGGCCGCCCAAACGTTGGTAAATCCACTTTATTTAATCAGTTTACTAAAAGTCGTCAGGCTTTAGTCGCTGATCTGTCGGGTTTGACCCGTGACCGTCAATATGGCGATGCTGAATACGAAGATAAAGCTTTTATCGTAGTAGATACTGGTGGTATTGGTGAAGCAGATGATGGTAGCGGTAATATCGATGACTACATGTCTGAGCAGTCGCATACGGCTATTCATGAAGCCGACATCATTGTATTTGTGGTTGATGCACGCGTAGGAATGATCGGCGCTGATGCTGAGATTGGTAAGTTTCTACACACTTTAGGCAAGCCTGTCTACGTGGTCGCTAATAAAGTCGATGGCGCCCATGATTCGGCGCCTGCTGAGTTTTATGCCTTAGGTCTTGGCGAGCCTTATCCTATGGCGGCAAGTCATGGCCGAGGTGTTGGTAATCTGCTTGAAGTCATTACTGCAGATATGCCAGAAAAAGAGTCGATAGTGGAGCCACAAGGTTTGAAGCTGGCGATTATTGGTCGTCCAAACGTCGGCAAATCAACGCTAGTCAATCGTCTATTAGGCGAGGATCGAGTCGTCGTGTTCGATATGCCAGGAACTACTCGTGACAGTATTTATATCCCTTATAAGCGCGATGGCAAAGATTACGTATTGATTGATACCGCAGGGGTACGTCGCCGCGGTAAGATTGATGAAAAGGTAGAGAAGTTCTCAGTAATCAAGACTTTACAAGCTATCGAAGATTCGAACGTGACCGTCATTGTCATTGATGCGCAAGAAGGTATCGTTGATCAAGATCTGCATATGATTGGCTATGCACTTGATGCGGGCCGAGCTTTAGTGGTTGCTATTAATAAATGGGATGGTTTGACTCAAGATCAAAAAGACTATATTAAGATCGAAATGGATCGTCGTTTTAACTTTATTCCTTATGTAAAAGTGCATCTAATATCAGCATTACATGGTACTGGGGTGGGCAATCTATATCCTTCACTCTTACGTGCTTATGATTCTTCAATGTTTGAGGTATCAACCAATCGCTTAACTCAGATCTTGCAAGATGCTGTAGCCGCCAACCCGCCACCTGCTATTTCAGGTCGCCGTATCAAATTGCGCTATGCTCATATCGGCGGTCATAATCCACCGGTTATCGTCATTCATGGTAATCAAACCGGCTCACTACCTAAGAGCTATCAGCGTTACCTTGAGAACCAATTTCGTGAGGTATTTAAGCTTGAAGGCACGCCACTCAACGTCGTGTTCAAGCTTAATGAAAACCCTTATGCTTCTAAAAGTGATACACCAACTAAAGCTAAAGCGCAACAGCTTCGCCAGCGTGAGCGTAATAGAGCACAAAAATTCACTACTCGTGAGAAAAAGAAGCGTTAACTATCAGCGTGTTTGCATTGCAAACACGCTTTTTAGTCTTGGCAAGTTGTTATATAAGTGAGTGCTTAATAATCATCAAAACCCATAAGTACAGACTTATACAAGCTATTAAAATCAATCTATTAATTTTATACAACCCCTAGTCAAATATCAGGTAATATAAGTTAAAACATTATTGGCATGATTCAGTGACATGCGTATAAATTCGGTTAAAACGCTCCCAATTCTTATTTGGAACTGTGTGTTGCAGGGGATAGCTGTTGCTGTTTTAATCGCTTTTTTATTGTCTTTCGTTTACGGCTATGTCTACTATTATCAGCAGCAGCGCTTGCATGTGCAGCAATTAGCATAGCTATTAGCTAGCAGCGCCTCAACGATTGATGGCGCTAATTTAGTAGCCAATCAAGTCAGTATATTACTAGCTGATGAAGCTAGTATTCAAAATATCGTTTTTTATTCCACCGATCACCCCATTGATAACCTTAGCCAAGCGGACATTGACCGAACCAGTAGTGATTGGCATAACGCGCTGTTGGCAGATACCGTCAGTTTCAACCGTGCAGTTACCAGCCGCTACGCTGTAGATGATCAAACACAAGTTAAGAAGCTCAATACAAAGCTATCGTCACTAGAAAGGGGCAATACTGCACTAGATACTAGCGCTACAGTAGATCAATCAACGGCTACTAATGCGCTGGTAGGCTATATCAATATTACCTTAGATGTTAAAAAGCTGCGTATGCAATGGTTACGTAAGACTATTCCGCTTTGGCTACTAACCTTAGTGCTAGGCATCTTAGTGATGGCTTTTATTTTTCGCAAACTGTTACGCTCAAGCAAAGATATTACAGCGCTTGCCACGACTTGTGAGCTGGTAATCAACAATCCTGATCTAGAACAGCTGCCTGTGATTCAGCAGCGTTTCGAATTTCGTGAGCTGATGCATATCAAACAATCTTTTGTTCTCTTATTTGAGCGCTTGCGCGAGTTGCGCGAGCAGTATGCGGCACTAGGAGATTTAGAGCAGCGCTTGCAGCAAAAAGATAAATCTCTTGAGACGCAGCGATATAACTTTCAAAGTATGATTACCCATGAGCTCAAAACATCGCTCAATGCTATCTCAGGTGGCTTGCAATTATTAGATAGTCAGAATTTGAGCTATGATCAGCAAGATACTTTAGCTATTATCAGTAAAGGCAGTCAACATTTGGAGCTGACTTTAGAGCAAATTATTCAACTTAATAAAATTGAAAAAGGTCAAGTGAGGATCAATTTATGTGAGTTTAATCCCTTGCAAATGATTGCCGATCTACTGGCCAAGTTTGATCCTATTGCACAAAAAAAAGGTTTGGCGCTAATCAGTCATACGCATCATATTGACTACACTCTTGAAGGTGATGCCAATAAAATTCAGCAGCTTTTAACGGCGCTTATTGATAACGCGATCAAATTTACTCATAAAGGGCAAATTACTATTGAGTCGCAATTGACTCATTTTGATCACAGTATACGTTGGCATATCAAGGTCATCGATACCGGTATTGGTATTGATAATAACTATGTTGACAAGATTTTTATGCCGTTTTTCCAAGTTGACTCTTCAAAAACTCGCCAATACGAGGGAGCTGGTATAGGCCTGCCAATCGTCAAGCAAATGCTCCAATTGCTAGCCGCATCCATTGATGTGGATAGCCGTGTCGGTGAGGGCAGCCAATTTACCGTTGTTATTCCGCTACGTAATAAATATAAAAATTGGCAGCACTCTCCACTAGAGGGTTTGAAGATCATCTACTGTCATGCTGACGATAATGACTTTTTGGCAAAAGAGCTACAACGTTTGGGCGCAGAGGTGACTTTTTGGCCCATTGAGCAACTGTCGATGGCACAATTGGCTGATGCTAGGTTTGATATGATGATGTTTGCCGAAGATATTTTACCTGAGCAAGTAGCGCAGCTGGCGCAATTGGTGCGAGATTACGAAACCAAACACCGAACGTTGCTTATTTATTGGTATCCGATGGATCGAGCGAATGAGAGATATAAGTTTGAGCATGAGCTAAAGATTGCTGGTATTGACTACTATCATAGTGTGCCTGAGCATCCTGAAACTTTGGTTGAGTTATTACAAAAATGGACGGGAAGAGATTAGCTGACTAATTAATTAAATAGTATTAAAAGTTATTTTTTCAATTTCTGGAATAAAGTCATAAAAAATCCTAGTATTAATAGCGAATGTGAGTACTCAGTCATCGCTATCAATACTAGGTGTCAAAAACTTTAATCAAAACGAATTAAAATAAATTCTGCGCCCAGCGTACCACATGCTCCCACATACGACCGATAAAGCCTGCCTGCTCGATGTCACTCGTCGCTACAATAGGAACTGAGGCGACTGCTTTACCATCGATGACTGCTAGCATTTTACCGATCTCTTGACCCTTTTTAATAGGGGCTTCTAAGCTTTCGGGAATATCAACTACAGTGGTAATTTTATTTCTTTGCGTTTTAGTGGTAAGAATCTGTAGATTATCACCCGTTGCCACATCGATCTCTTTGGCCTCACCAAACCATACAGGTAGCTTACTTACAAACTGTCCTGCTGGCGCTTTGGTAACGGTTGTGAAGTGACCATAACCCCAATTGAGTAGCGCGCGCGACTGATCAGCACGAGCCTGTTGACTTTCAGCACCCATAATGACAGATATCAGGCGCATATCATCACGATTGCTTGATGCAACCAAGCAATATCCTGCGGCATCAGTATGACCTGTTTTAAGACCATCTACGGTGCTGTCTGTCGCTAATAGCGCATTGCGGTTGCCTTGAGTAATACCATTATAGGTAAACTCTTTTTCGGCATAAAGTTTATAGTAGTCGCCGCTATTTTTGATAATAGCGCGTGCTAATATAGCCAAATCAAGTGCTGAAGCTTTATGAGTCTCAGCAGGCATACCCGTTGGATTAACAAAATTGGTATTTTCCATACCTAATTTTTTGGCTTCCTCATTCATCAAAATAGCAAAGGATGCCTCAGAACCTGCGATATGCTCGGCCATGGCTGTAGAAGCATCATTACCTGATTGAATGATAATACCGCGCAACATATCGATGACACTGGCGGTCTTATTAACAGGGACATACATGCAAGATTGGCTGCTACTACCACGGCACCAAGCGTTCTCGCTCATGAGTACAGGTTCATCCTCAGACAAATCACCTGATGCTAAGCGCTGCTCGATAATATAGCTGGTCATCATTTTGGTCAATGAAGCTGGCGGCAGAGGCTGATTGGCGTTTTTTTGCGCCAGTATCTCGCCTGTGTTGTAATCCATTAACACATAGGCCGTATTGTCCATCGTAGGGGGAGTGATGGCGGCATGTACGGCGACTGTCCCCAAAGATACACTGACACCGATTACTAACTGTGCCAACTGTTGTTTTACACGCTTTACGCTCATAGATTATTTCACCACATTATAAGACTAGATGTGTCTAGAGTATGAGCTGCAATTGACCTTATTGGAATAAGAGATCAATTGTAAAAAATACTAGACGTAAGATTGACGCATCATCTTAGCAACTTAGTGGCTAAGGTGAAATGCATAACTACAAATAATTATTGCCGAAGAGAATAGTCTAAAAAGGCGCTATCATCAATAGGCAAATGAGCAATTTGCTCAAAGTTATTACTGATAATTATTTTACTACGTTTGTCTTATCGTGTCTGCGCTCATAAAAAAGCTTGCTGTACTTCTCAATAGGATGAGTAAGTAAACAGCAAGCTGAAATTAAAAATCAAATAATAGCACCAGCTCAATCAAATGTTGCTCTAGCTTAGCGAATGAATAGTCGCTAAACTAGTGCCTAAGCCTAACACGCTATGTGTAGTACGCTAGATTTAGTACTCTGCATTGGCTAAGTCTTCACAGATGGCTTTGTTATCTTGCTTAGAGAAGCTCATCGTCCAGCTACGAATACTTCGCAAAATCTGACGATAGTCTTGCTGAGTCGATAAGTATTGGATAGCTGATTTTGGGTCTTCAAGCGTTGGCATAAGCTCGTGCAAATGTACATTGTAAGACTTATAAAAGCGCTGCTTTTGATTGCCGTTTAACATAGGCGGGCAGATTTCAGATAGTACTTGCATAACCGCAATCTCGTGCTTAGTAATATTCATCCCCGACATATCAAGAGGAATAGTAGTACTTGAGTTCGGTGCCGCATAAGCTGCTTGGGATAGCATAGCGACAGAGGTGACCAATCCTGCTAAGCCAACTTTGGCTACAGCTTTCATTGCACTAGTAGAGAGAGTTTTGGACAGGGTTGAGACTATAGCTAACATTGGCTGATTATTCATTCAGTATCACACTCGCTTCGCATTATTTGATGCTGTTATGGTAATAGGAATAAAAACAAAAGTCACATATTATATTGACCGATGTGTAGATATATTGTGACCTGAAGGCCAATTATAGCAACATAACGGTAGCATGGACTAATAAGTTGCTTAAGCATTGCAGATAAGTTTGTATTGTTAAGACTTACTGTCTAATATAATCTATTTTTTGCTATTCTTAGTCCTAAATAACTACTCCAAACCCCTAAATTTATTGAAGATAGCTGTATTAAAATCAATATTTTATATATCTTCTTGCCTGTAGTTATCTATAATCTATAACCTGTAATTATCTACGAATCGTTATCTTAAAATCGTTATCTTAAATGCATACCTAAAAATAGGCACCTCAAAATAAGCACCTTAAACTTGTTCCAAAATACCAGCACGTGTTTTGATGCTATTATTGGCAGCCATAAATTTTATCAATGAATCTTTGAAAATAAATGTAGTGAGTCGCTATGAAGTTTTTGATCAGTAATGATGACGGTGTGCATGCGCCAGGTTTGCGCGCATTATACGAAGCGCTATCCAAAATAGGATCGGTCACTGTCGTCGCTCCTGATACTGAGCAAAGTGGCTGTGCTAGTGCGCTGAATATCTCGCAACCGCTATATACACAAACGCTAGAATCAGGGTTTATAGCGGTCAATGGTACGCCTGCCGATTGTATTTATTTAGCCCTGCAGCAGCTCTATTGCGCGACTGATTTTGACTGCGTGATTACTGGGATTAATTCAGGCGCTAATCTTGGGCAGGATGTGCTATTCTCAGGCACCTTTGGCGCCGCTTTGAGCGCTCAATTATTTGGCGTCCCAGCGATAGCGACTTCTTTAGTTGGTGCAAGTCATAGCAGAGCAGATCAATATAGTCGTTATCGGATGGCCGCCGCGCAAATCGTTGCGCTCATTACCGAGACCTCTATATTAAAGACTATCAAACAGATGCCCTATCATGTATTGAATGTTAACATTCCAGATGTCGCCAGTAGTGCTGATATTAAGGGGCGTAAGGTTACAAGCTTAGGTCATGGCTCGCTCGCTAAGCCTGTTCATTGCATGCTTGACCCTAGAGGTCGCGAGGCCTACTGGCTATGCCTGCGTAAGTCGCCATATGTCAGATCTACTGTTATGCTTCCGGCAACATCAGCCAATGATACCGATATTCAAGCGATAGCAGATGGCTTTATTAGCTTATCGCCTGTTAGAATACATCATACCCCAATAGACGCCTTAGCTAAGCTGTCGGCTTTGACGTTATAAAACAGTGTTAAGTCAATGCCTATGCAGCCCCTAATAAAAACACTAACTGCTATACTTAAGTGCCTCTAAATATAGCAAATTTACCAGTAATAACTCATGTAGAAAACAATGTAAAAAAATAGGACACCTCGTATGAAAAGATTCTCCCTTGGCTCATCATTAGCAACAGCAACCCTGACAAGTGCGTTTGCTATTAGCATCCTTACTATGAGCGGCTGTGCCACTAAACCCACTTATCAAAACAATCAGTCAGGCCCTACTATCATCACCAATAGCCAAGGAGTGCCTAACTATTATGTGGTAAAACGTGGTGATACGGTCAGTCAAATAGCTGAGCGCTACCGCTTAAGCTACCGTCAAATCGGTGCTATGAATGGTCTCGATAGTAAATATACTATTTATAGCGGCCAGAGGCTCGTACTATGGCAAGGCAATCAAGCGGTAGCCAGTATCTATAACAACAATGCGAACAACAATAGCAATCGTCAGCCTGTCAATTCAGCGCCCGTTTATACTGCGCCAGTACAAAACCAAGCACCAGCAGCCCCTGCCTATGAAAACACGGCCAACTCCACCTCAGGCTATGATTATCCAAGTACCAACCAAGTAGTGCGCAACTTTGACGCCTCAGCAGGTAATATGGGCATGTGGTTTGCAGGTAAGGTTGGCGATCCAGTCGTAGCCAGCCAAGGCGGTACGGTGCTGTATTCTGGCAACGGTCTCTCAGAGTATGGCAACTTGATTATGATCCGCCATAGCGATAATTATATTACCGCTTATGCGCATAATACCCAGCTATTAGTCAAAGAGGGTGAGCAGGTTCAAAAAGGTCAGCGCGTCGCTACTATGGGCAGCAGCGGTCAGTCCAATCAAGTCGGCTTAGAGTTTCAAGTGCGTCTAAATGGCAATCCTATCGATCCAAGATCTGTACTGGGTCGTTAGTTGATAGTAGTATGATTTATGGTAAATGAGAGCTGGAATAACGAGCTTAGTATTGATAAAGATAAGGTAAAGTTATCATTACGCGTACAGCATTTAATAATAGCATTACTATTATTCGCCATATTTTATACTTTAACCAATACCTATAGTGCCGCAGTTTTTGATCGTTATCCTGAGCGTATTCATAGCTTAGCGATAACTATCGATAGCACAATACCTTTTAAACCTGCCATGATAGTGCCTTATAGCTGGTCAATGATAGTATTCATTGCCAGCTTTTTTATGGTACGTACTGCACGCCAGCTATCCGTATTGAGCGCGCGTTTGATCGTCGCCACTTTATTGGCCTGCTTAGTCTTCTATTTAATCCCAGCGCGTTTTAGTTTTATTCGTCCATTAACGATGGATTGGACGGCCTTTGGCTATCAGTTTTTAAACGCGACCGATAAGCCCTTTAATCAGCTGCCATCCTTACATGTCACTTATGCGCTGCTACTTGGCGTGTCCTTGTGGAGCGTAGTTAATAAAAAGTATAGTCGATATAAGTGGCGATTAGTCATCTATCGTTTAGCACTATCCATAGTCTGTATTTTAATCATTGCCTCAACGGTATTTACTTATCAGCATCATCTGCTCGATATAGTAGGTGGGTTTGTGCTGGCTGGTATAGTGCTGCTTATCGTGCATAAATTACAAAGCGCCTTGGTACTTAAATATCTAACAGTTGGCATTGGCGGGTTTTTATTAATAGCTATCGCTAGTTTTTTTATAGACAAATATTTTGCTATTAAATATTTTAGCATAGCCTTTGCCTGCTATTGGCTGGCTAGTTTTATGCTGCTGCCATGGCTCTATCAAGCGAATAATATTGAAGTCAATCAACGTTATTTGCGTAAAAACAGCGTTGGCAAATTAACGCTAAGCACTTGGTTAGCTTTTGCACCTGTTTTATTAGCCTATAAAATAATGTCGCATTTAGGTCAGCTTTATTTTGCTAATAAACAAAGTGAAATGGTTAACAGCACTCTTTGGCATACGATTGATAACAAGGTGCTAGTCTCTGCGAGCGCTCGCTTATCATCAGCTAAATTTATCAATAGTTTTATGCCAATTAGCTATAGATCAATGAATGATAACAGGGAAGCTAGCCAGCTAATTGTGGTTGATGTAGCCGCAGAGATTAATAGTCATTTATCAAAGCTTAATACTGTTATAGATAAAGACCGTGTTCAGACCGTTAATACGCATTACTTATATCTGCCGTTACTAGATTTACAACCCTTTAGTCGAGCAGATGTGCCACTATTAGTTGGTTTATTTAAGCAGATAGATAATTTAATTAATAAGAGCAATGAGGCTGATAATAACTTATCGCAAGTGCCCCTTACTTTAATTAATTTTCATTGTGTGATGGGGTTCTCACGTAGTATCGCGATGCAGATTTTGTATTTAGCATATTGTGATAAGCTAAGCGTAAATACTTATAAAAATTGGATAAATCAGCACTATCCTAATGCGCACTTGTCAGATATATATTTGCCTAATGACGTGATTAAAGCTATGGCCAGTGCCAAAAACTTAGAATATTAACACCTAAACTATTAAAGCCTAAAATATTAAAACCTAAAACCGCAAGGTAACTATCAATAATGAGCGCAACTCTATTCGATACCCAAAATTATCAATACCCACAAAACTTTGCTGATATCAAGCCAAAGCTGGCACGTTTAGAGCAAGCTATTGAGAAGCTAGAGGCTAACCTAATTGATGCCGATGCTGATATGAATAAAAAGCTGCTTGAGCAGCGTTTAAGCCATGATTTAGGCTTACAAGTCGATTACGCCAGCGAGCTAAACCCCAATCAATTATTAGCTGCGACTACCATTGACGGTAAGGTTTTAGTGATAGCTGGGGCAGGTTCGGGTAAGACCAAAACTTTGACTTATCGTACCAGCTATCTACTAGAAAACGGTATTGCGCCCAAGCAAATATTGCTACTGACCTTTACCCGTAAATCAGCTAACGAGATAAAAAGTCGCGCCAAGACTTTGCTGGCAAGTCGCTTGTCTGACGATGAGTTATCCGAAGATGTTCTACCGACGACTAAAACCTTAAATGATATTACTAGTGGCACTTTTCACTCATTCTGTAATAGACTACTGCGTCAGTACTCAGGTCTGCTAGGTATCAATCCGCGCTTTACCATCTTAGATACCGCTGATAGTGAAGATGCGATAGATCTGATATTTAAAGAAAAAAAGTACCCTGCGCAAACTAAAAAACAAGCGTTCCCACGTAAAAAGACGCTGCAAAATATCTTTTCAACCTCTCGAAATCGCCGTATTCATATTCGTGAGCTGATTGAGACTAACTATCCCGATATCGCCATCCATATCCCTATTATTGAACAGTTAGCGCTTGATTTTCATACTTATAAGCGCGCTAATCACCTCTATGATTTTGACGACATTATTAGTCAAGTGGTCAGCCATTTAAAAACCAACACTAAGTTTAGAGCGCTGCTACAAGAGAATTATCGCTACATCATGGTCGATGAATATCAAGATACGAATATTCCGCAAAAGCAGTTGATAGATCTTATTGCCGCGCCAGCTTCGGTGTCGCTCATGGTCGTCGGTGATGATAACCAAAGCATCTATGCCTTTCGCGGGGCTAATTATGAGAATATCTTACTGTTTGGTGAGACTTATCCGGAAGCACAATTGATTAAGCTGGAGCAAAATTATCGCAGCACGCCTGCGGTGCTCGACTATATCAATGGCTTATCGGAGCAGATTACGCTTGGCTATCAAAAGCAGCTGTACTCTAATATGGCGATAGCAGGGCAAAAGCCTATATTTAGCCGTCTAAGTGATGAGACCCGTGAGGCGAAATATATCGCCAATAAAATCGTTGAGCATAAGCCTGACTATGACTATAAAGACTTTGCAATACTCTGTCGCACCTCTTTTCAATCTAACTATGTGCAGTTAGAGCTGATGGAGCGCCATATTCCCTTTATCGTCGTTGGTGGTATTAAATTCGTTGAGAGACGGCATATAAAAGACGTCTTAGCTTTTGTCAAAATACTCTACAACCCAAATGACGCGATCGCTTGGCATCGAATTTTAACTTTGTTTCGTGGCGTCGGTGGAGTGACTGCTACTAAATTGACTCAAGCGATTAACACTGATAATAATTCATTTGAACCATTGCGAGCTAAAGCCTTTACCAAAAAAAGCGCTCAGCTTGAGCCTTTATATACGGTATTAACCAAAGCTAGCCAAGCAGAGTCCGTTGAAGCCGTCATTGAGGATATTTTAGAATTCTATATTCCACTGCTAAAAACGATTGAGGAAAATTGGCGCGAGCGCTCCGAGGATTTTCGCGTACTCAAAAATTTAGCCAATGAGCATAATAGTCTCGATAATTTCTTAGAGAATCTAGCCCTTGATCCACCCAACGATTCAATTGCGGCTATAGGCCAGTCTACAGAGGTCAGTGATGATAACGATAAAGTCACGATCTCTACCATTCATAGTTCAAAGGGACTTGAATGGCCGATAGTATTTGTCAATTCACTAGTCGATGGTATGACGCCGCATCATCGCTCTATTGATGACTTTGAGGAGTTGGAGGAAGAGCGTAAACTATTCTATGTGGCGTGTAGTCGTGCGAAAACTCGCCTGTATCTCACTGCGCCTGATTACTTTGCCAGTTATTCAGGGTACTTTGATAAGCCTTCACGATTTATCGCTGAGCTGTCTGCGGATAAGGTGGAGATTGAGATAGCTAAAAAAGGCTTAGAAAGATTGGCGAGTGAGGATCCAGTTTGGTGGTGAGGTGGGTTAACTAATAGTAAGTTTTTCTAAACATTTGAATTAAAAATTTATACTAAATCATATCAATTACTAACTATTATCGAATAAAAATCAGATAGAGTTGTATCTTCAAAATTAAATAAAAACAGATTACTAAAGAAGAATTATTATGAAGAATCTAAAAGATCACGTCATTATTATAACGGGCGGGGCAGCAGGAATTGGTGGCGCAATAACCACCGTTCTAACCGAAAGAGGCGCATCTGTAGTAGCGGTAGATATCGATGAGGCGGCTGGCAAGCAGAAAGTTGATAGCAATCCCGAACAAATTGCATTTTTAAAGGGCGACATCTCCAAATCGTCGGTCGCTGAAGAAGCGGTTAAAATGGCCGTTGCAAAATTTGGCAAATTGACTGGCGTCGTCAATAATGCGCACGCCTCTAAACAGAAGCCTTTGATGGAGCTTACCGAAGACGATTGGGCTTTATCCATGGATACGGGCTTAAAAGGAACTTTGAACTTTATGAAAGCGGCCTATCCAGAACTTAAGAAAACAAAAGGCGCTATCGTTAATTTTGGTTCTGGCGCTGCCTTAAATGGTCAAAAAAACCAAGGGAGCTATGCCGCTGCTAAAGAAGCGATTCGTGGCTTATCTCGCGTGGCGGCAAACGAATGGGCAGAAGAGGGTATTCGGGTCAATATTGTTTGTCCATTGGCGTTGACCGAGGGCGTTGCAAAGTGGAAAGAGACCAATCCAGAGCAGTACGAAGAAGTTGCTGAAAAGAATCCCATGCATCGTTTTGGCGACCCTAAAACAGATATTGCGCCAGTAGTGGCCTTTTTATTAAGCGCAGATAGTCGATATATGACTGGACAAACCCTTATGGCAGATGGCGGCGATATTAAATTAAGATAGCTTTAGCATAAGTACTAAATATATAAGTACTAAATATATAAGTAATAAGAGTGTCAGTAATATTGTATGAATAAAAAAGGACAAATGATTATTAAGTAATCGTTTGTCCATTTTGTTTTTTTAATCCAAGATAGATGAGGCGCAAAATAGTAAAAATATTAGGCAATTTTGGACATTCACGATAAGTCATAGCTGATCGCTACAGCTTCAGTTTTAGCAGTTGGATCTCCAACGGTAGTCACTCTTCTAGATTCAACATATGAGCTAGTATAAGTTGAAGTATCTATATTTATGGGATAGATATTCAGTTCCTCTAATGTTGTTAGTAAATCTGCAATAACTTCATCTTTGCGAGTGACGAATGTTGAGGCAAAGCAGCGCCAAAATATCCAACCTGCACGTTCAAGAGTACGTTGACGGTGCATATCACTGTCCCATTGATCGGGTCCATGATATCTATCACCATCGCATTCGATAGCTAGACTATTATCCTCTTCTCCTTCTACCACCATATCGATTCGATAAGCACCTGCTTTAACTTGAGGAATGACTCGATAGCCTCTTTCAACAAGGATGTCAAAAATCTCTCTTTCAAAACCTGATTCACATAAATCACGCAAGTTAGCTACCGTTTTTTTATCTTGCATAAAGGGTGCTTGAAAGTGCTTTATCAATTCAGCGCGATAATTATCGGCTGAGCTTAGCTCATCTAATTCCATACTGCGAACTAAATACATTCTGTCACGTGCTCTTGAGGCAGCAACATTCATGCGCTGTGCAAACGTATCACGAGTTTGAGCATGAGCATCACCTTGAGCTACTACCATGGATAAAAACATGATATCTCGCTCTTTACCCTGAAAGGTTCTAGCGTCACCACAAGCAATATCAAAAGCGTTCATTAGGGTTTCGTCTAATTCCTTATTGAGTATCTCCATAATACTATGTGCTTGCTTATTACCAAGTAAAGAGACGACTCCGATGGTTTTACCTACATACGCAGGATCAGTCACGATAGTCTTAATCTCATCGACAATAAATCTAACCTCTGATGGGTTGATATCGCCGTTTCGATAACCATCTGTGACGTAGACGTCAATTAATGGCGGATCTAAGCGCTCCGAAGGTTTAGCTTTACGTAGCGGTATCAGCTCGTGATTATAAAACTCACGTTTTGAAAACTCAATGATGGGCGCAACACTACGAAAGTGCTCTTTTAACATAACTGCACTATCAGCAAAGACGACTTTGAATAAATCATAGATTGAACGATTAGGCGCCATCAACGAGCGATACAAGTCCACTTGATTATCTAAATGCTGAGCCATTAAGTGTTGAATTTTATCAACATCTAAACCGACACCTTCTGGAGATACTTGCTTATCGTCACCGACAATTAATACTTTTTTTGCACGCATAATAGCGGGTAAGGCAGTCAAATCAGATTGCGAAGCTTCATCGATTATAACTAAATCAAAACTACCAAATTCGGCTGGCAAGGATTCAGAAATACGGTAGTGTGGCATAATCCAACAGGGGATAGCCGCGCTTGCTCCGTCAGAAGCTTTTCGGGCTTCTCGGCGATGAATATGTGCTTTTTTGCCAGTGCCTTTACCGATACTCATAATAGCTGAACGATATTTTTCTAAAGAAGCTCTAACTATTGGGGTAGCGTTTTCTGCGACTTTTAACCAAGCTCTTTTAGCAATGGCTTCTTGATAAGTTCTTGCTAGATCTATTTCTAAATCGACACGTGTTTTGGTTAAAGTAATTAATTCTTTGCGCCCATCTATACTATCTATAAAATTCATTAAGCGCTTAAGACGCCAAATCTGTTGCCAGTTATCAGGTAGTAAATTATCGGACGCTGAATCCGCAGATAGAGAAGGCTGATTACGCAACTGCTGCGCCCATAGCGGTGCGCCACTATCTTCAATGCTTTGAGTAGTGGTAGCAACGGTATGCAAGTCAGAAGATAGACTATGTACGTGTTTTAATTCAATTAAAAGTTCCGTCCATGTTTTCTGTAAAGACTCATCAGCAACATCTGAACTTCCCAATTCTTTGTTAAAAAATTCAGTTATTTTATCTACAATATTACCGCTATAGTTATCGAGATTAACGAGTAAATTTTCTTTTAATGCCAGACTTTCTGCTAAGTCATACTTTCTTAAATGTCTGTTAAGCACCTGATTGATTTCAATTAAATCAGCTTTTCTATAAGACTGCACTGAAACCATATTCCAATCAACGGTAAATATAGTAGTTAAAGCTTGTTTGATATCGTGTTGTAAGGTATTGATGCTAATGAGTGAATCATATAAATAAACTGCTGAATATAGATCAGTTAAGTTATTAGGTGAAGCTTCAAACTCTGGTAAAGAGAGCTCATTAGACAGAGCGTTCCAACGAATAATGAGCTCTTGAGATTTTTGTCTAAATACTATAAAGCTGAATACATACTGCCAACACTCTTGAGTTGAGGGCTTTGATGAGACAATCATGATGTTATCAAGGCTTTTCTTTTCTACTGATTTGCCAAAAATGCCAGCCATACCAAAAGGCTTTTTGCCCTCAGATAGATTTTTTACCGCATTAATAAGCTCTGGATTGGTATCGAAGTCATCACTCAAACTGATAGGTTTGGTTAAATAATGAGCTCTTTCATTAAAAGCAGATTTAATCTCATGAGTAAGACTATTTAAGTGTTGAAGGATACTTTGCTTGTTTTCATCAGCTAAATGCTGCTGAATATTATCAGTCCAACCTTGTCCCGCCTTATCAATGTTTTCAATTAAGGGTATCAAGTTTGAAATATTCAATATGGCGTCATGAATAATACTTATAGTATTTTCACTATCGTCTATAAGACTTGGTAGCTCACCTTGAGCTTCAGCTATTTGTGATTCATTAACATAAATTAGATCTTTATGTAGCTGCTTGATTTTATTGATATCAGGAAAGTCGGTGATATCAGGAATGTTTTTATAGAGATAATATAAATCATCACCAAGATTTAATCTGACCTTTTTTAATTCGGTAACTTCATTATTGGTGAACTGAGGTTTAAAACTACTCTCGATACCTAGCTGATCAGGAAAGTCTATGATTAGATTTTGGTTTTGCGCAACTTCAGTCGCAGCATCTATAGGTTTTATAGTTTCGTTATCTAAAACAATATCATCAAGGTTTAGTTTTGCCCAAGCTGAAATTTTATTATCGGTTAAGGCTAATTGGGCATGAATAGTATCAATACGCTGATCAAGCGCTAGTATCTGTTTTTTATACTGCTCACGATTTATGCTAGTCACTTCATTTGATATTTTTTTGATGGTATATTCAAACTGTTTTAAGCCTTCATTCTCACTAGTTAATAGGCTTACTGCCAATGGGCGAATAGATTCAGGTAATTGATTTTGCAGTACCTTTAATGCAGGATCTTTCATAGAAGTCACTAGAACACGTTTACCAAGTGCAAGATAATGACAGATAATATTAGCGATAGTATGGGTCTTACCAGTACCAGGAGGGCCTTGAACGACTACACCATCATAAAAATCCAGCTTTTGTACTATCTGTACTTGCTCATCGTTAAAGGCTTTAGGGAAGTATAATTCTGCTGGCGTACCACTATAATTGTCACTACCATTAACTACGGATAGGCCACGATAAGCAGGCAGTAAGGCTTCAGTATTTTGAGTCGCTGGATCTGTCAGTATTGCCATGAGTGCGCTAGGTAAGTTGGTATGATCAAGGTTTTCAAGTTTGCTAGCAAAACGCTCTAAGTCCTGTAAAAACATATTATTACTTCGAGGACGCGCCATGATGACCCATGTATCAGTAACAACCAGATGGTCACTAGATTTAGGGATTCTTCGCTCATCATTGTTTGAACAATCGGGCCAATAAACACCAGAGGCGTCCAGCAAGGTAACGGCTGACTTTAAAATAGGCTCATAGCTACTGGGCAAAAAAGGGTTTAATGAGGTGTCATCCAATTCATAAAACTGCTTATAGTCTTTGGTAAGCTTGGCTAAACCTTGATTTTCATCCATCGAGAAAGGTTCGGTTTCAAGCGTAGGAGATGCAAGGCTGGGCTTTATGATTAAAGCCATAGTTTTTTGATCCAATGTTATTTCAATAACTTGGGTCAGCAACGGATACTTTATTTGTTTGGTATCAGAGTTATGGCGTAGTGCAACGCCAACACCCCAAACTAACTCGAGTTGCGCATCGGCAAGATTACCTTGTAGCTTTTGATTTAGCATAAAGAGACTGGAATACAGAGCAATGCTTTGACGTACAAGCTTCTCCTCTATTAACCAAGGCTGCCAAATATTTTTAATATAATTATCATATTCGTTAAGTAGTTTCTCTTTTTCAGGAAACTTTGTTAGATAAACCTTTGTTTCTAACTCTTCTACTTCATCCAAGATTTCGCTTTGATCATTGCTATCAACTTCAAACGGTGTGAACACTTCTGCATCACTCACTAGAGTTGCATCTAATAGTTCAGCTAAAACATAATCTTTTAATCGCGGCTGCTCACTAAATTTTTCTGGAGAATTTAACCATAGGTTTAATAGTAAACTATCAGGCTTAGGTGCTTTATTTTCGCGTAATCGCTCTAAGCGTAGCCAGACTTCATCAGAATTTGCATCCATACCATTCAAGCTAATACCTGGCAAGCCTTGCATTTGCTCTTCAGTAAAAGCAAACTCGCTATGTTTGATAAAGTTTTGAATGGGTGATTTTTTAATTAAAGCACACTGTTTGATGAATTCAATCTGAGAAGCTAGTCTATCTATATGAATACTCATTTATAAAAACTTCCAAATTATGATAGTCAACAACCAAATTATTTATCGTATTTTGTTGAACGGTGAAAATAAAAAACCAAACTATAGCATGGAAATTGTGATGAAATCCGACATACGCTCAATGCCCAACCGTCGTTGAAAATACATTAATAACCACAACGCCCAAGATAATCAGACCAATACCGATAATCGCTGGTATATCGATGCTTTGCTTGAATATAACCAGCCCAACAATAGCCGTCAGCACAATACCGATACCACCCCAAATCGCATAAGCGATACCTAAAGGGATTGTCCTTAAAGTCTGAGTCAAAAAGTAGAACGAGCAAACATACAGCACGGCTGTGAGTAGGGTAGGCACTAGACGAGTGAACTGCTCGGACTTGACCAAAAAGGTGGTGCCCATAACTTCAAAGATAATGGCCAGCATCAAAAAGCCGTAGCCAATTAGGACAGGGTTCATCAGGTGCTGCTCCCGCTATTTTTGCAGTGTTTGAATAGCATATTCGTAGCGCTGCATTATAAACCAAAAACATCACCCAAAAACCCCAAACTGTCAGCGCTATCGTGAGCTTATTGATCTGCCAACGATAGCGCTTGATTGGGTTTATAGTGCTTCAGTCGTACCATATTTCGTATTGAAATATAGTATAGCTGATGTCGGTTGATTTGCGGTAGGCTGAGTTGCCGCCAAGTTAAATAGATTGGATTGGATCGTACCATTAGTATCATAAGCTACGGTTGGGCTAGCCACTGAGGTTGGTAAGAATAGCGGCGTTGGTCGATGGAATCGTGAAGTGACTGGGGAGGTTTGTAGTACATCATTGATGCGCACCTGATCAAGACCGATATGTCCGCGATTATAGGCTTGTATGCGATAAGCAATACAGTTACCTGGCTCGATATCACTGATAGGGTTGATGCTAAAGCCTATGGTTGGATCAGTGCTGTTAGTCACGCTTTGGTAAATCAAACTGTTATTACACTCATGGACGTACTGTGATTTTATCAATACTAAGGCGGCGTTATCAGCTCGTACTTCACCGAAGTCCAGATTGCGAGAGCCGTTACTCTCAGTCTTATAGTTATAGACATTGTTGACCAAAGTCACCTCACGCTTGTTAGGTGTGGTGTCTATAGTATACGGCCATGCGCTTGGCTCGCTCTCAACGAGGCAGACCTTAGTCGTGTTGGTAAGTGCGCTCGCTGGTACTGTAAAGCTATATCTGCCTCTGGTGGCTTGAACGTCGGACACCAATTGCGGATTGGCTGAGGTGGTGGCGATGTCACTACCATTACAGTTGGTCAAGCGTATTTGTAAGTTACTGTCATAGATACCAGATTCAGTAGCACTATCAAAAACACCATTAAAGTAGCTGGCGTTATTTATAAAAGTAGACGATATATTTTGTCTATTATTGCTACTCGCTGTAATACCACCGTTGTCATTGAAGACAATACCTGAAAAGGTATAAGGCTTTAAGCTGTTAGTGATAGTACAAGTCCAGTTATCCCCATAAGTTAATTTTAAGTTTTGTGGATCTAACGTCGTTACTGTCGTACCGTCAGACTTTTTACATGAATATGAATCAGCATAATTTGCTATGTTTGTGGTTCCAGCTATAGCTTCAGCTAATGTGTAAGTCTTAGTAGGATCGACTTTAAAGGTACCAGTAGTACCAGTTCCATTGGTGACGATATTACCTGCACCTGCTGTAGTAGTAGTGGTAATGCTATTAGTTACTACTGAGTTATTTGCATTATCTTTTATTTGAACGACAAACTCGTCAGTATCTGATTTACGAGGATCTGCAAGCTCTTTTTTATAGATAAGTCGTGGTTGCGGTAGATAGCAGTAACCGTCAAATTTAATATCAACAAGCTGATCACCTGGATCATTAAATTGTACTCCATCTCCATCATCATCGGCCTGATCATAATAATTCAAGTCAGGATTATTACCATAGGTGATATCTACTTTAACAACAGGCTGACTAAAAGCTACTGAAACTCTGCAATTATCATCTAAGCCACCACAACCAACGCTACTAGTCAAATTTGTTTGACGATAAGGTGCTGAGTTACTTATGCCAGAACCCTTAGACTTTAAAATAGGATTGACAGTCACTCCTGTACTGGTAACACCTGTAATGGTTGCTTGATCAAAAAACTCAAAGTATCTATTACCAGCGCCGTCTCTTCCAACATAGCTTGAATCTATATCATATAAGCTTATACTTACATTATCGAGTGCTTGCGATTGATTATCAAATTTGTTCTTAAAAGTGTAAGAGACAGTCCGCGTACTGGTTTTATTAGCAAAATCTTGATAAAACTGAAAGACTTGAGTGCCACTAGTGACCGATGATTGATATCTATTTATTCCTCCAGTATCTAGATCTCCAATGGTAGTCAAAATGTTAGAAGCAGTCAGATAGCTCTCGTTCTTAATACCAATTATGTTCTGATTGCTCTTAGGAGCAGGAGGTGAAATAACTGGTGCTAAGTTAGTATAATCTGAGTTTGAGAATTCATCAGGAATATAACCAGCGGGACAGGTAACAGCAGCAAATGCTGAATGGCTAGTCAAGCTTAGACCTATTAGCGATAAAGCGTAAATGCTTAATCTAATTAATGAATGAGATCCTATGGGTTTCCTGACTATCATTTCATAACCTCTTCGATGTTTTTATTAAGTTAAAATATATCACTAACATAAGCATAGTGTATAAGAACAGTAAATGTCTATCAGTATAATTTGGCTCATAATTGATACATTCCCAGTTTGAACGACTTTATTGAACGTTTTAATCAAATCAAACCAAATATTGTTAGTTAAATGTTGCAATAATTGCGCCAACTAATAGCCAATAAATATTAGAAATCATCATTTTTTATATAGGGTTACAGCTAGTTAAAAATACCTAGAATGCCTTTGTTAACCTAGGCGCGCTTTTATCTAAAAACAATTGTTAACTTAATAGATGAGCAATAGCATTAACCAAAACAATCAACAATAACTAACAGTATGGAGCAATAAAAATATCTGTTAAATATGGGTTCCTTAATTGATAAGTTCGCGTTACTATCACTTCTGCATTTAGAGATGTGAATGGCTACTGTTAGCGAGTATTTTATTATGATTAGCCGAAGTAGCAGTTATCAGATTTTAATACCTAGTAGTACTTATTCTAAAAGGATATGTTATGCGTTATGACGTTATTGTTATCGGTGCCGGCATGGTCGGTACTTCTGCAGCTTGGCATTTACAAAAAAACAATTCAAAAGTTTTGATGCTCGATCGCAAATTGCCAGGTCTTGAAACCTCTTACGGTAATGCAGGCTTGATTCAACGTGAGGCGATTCATACTCATCCTTTTCCGCGTCAGCTTACTGAATTGGTTAGAGTTATGCCCAATCAAGGCACTGATATCCGTTATCGTATACCAGCCATCTTGCGTTATCACCAAGCCTTACTAAAGTATTGGAAGTACTCAGCACCTGCTATGGTTAAGCAAATTGAAAGCGAGTGGCAAACGCTGATTGAGCATTGCACCAGTGAGCATCAGACGATGATTGAGGCCTCAGGTGCCGATGAGCTGATCACTCGTGATGGCTGGCTGCAATTACATCGCTCCAAAGAGACGCTCAAGATAGCTGCTGATACGGCTATCCTTGATCGCGAGCAGGGTGTTGAGCATAAAGTACTGAGCTTAGATGAGCTTAAGACTATGGAGCCAAATGCAAACTTTGATGGCTTTGTCGGTGCTATTCATTGGTTGAATTCTTGGCAGGTGTCTAACCCAAGCTTACTGGTCAAAGCTTATGCCAAAAACTTTGAGCAGATGGGAGGGGAAATAAAAGAAACCAACGTTAAAGAGATTACTCCTGATTCGGATAACGATAACAATGGCTGGAGAGTCGTCACCGATAGCGAGACTTATTACTGTGATGATTTGGTAGTAGCCGCAGGACCTTGGTCGAATGAGTTGATCAAACCCTTAGGTTATAATTTGCCATTATTCCCTATGCGTGGCTATCATCAGCACTTCAAAGTCAGCGCCAAAAATACGATTCATCATAGTATGTTCGACATGGACAAAGGCTTTGTGATGGGGCCGATGCAGCAAGGCATTCGTATCACAACAGGTGCTGAGATGACCACGATGGATGCACCAAAGAATTTTGGTCAGCTCAAGACCGTACTCAAGCTAGCGCGAAAAATCTTGCCATTAGACGAGGCGGTTGAGAGTGAAGCATGGGCAGGATCGCGCCCTTGTATGCCAGATATGAAGCCCGTTATTGGCCCTGCGCTCAAACATGATAAGTTATGGTTTGCCTTTGGTCACAGTCATCAAGGCTTTACACTTGGGCCGATTACGGGTCGTCTGGTTGAAGAGCTGATTCACGATAAGCCTACAACCGTAGATGTTGAACCTTTCAATGCGCAGCGTTTTTCTAAATAAATCTAGGGCGTGTTGAACATTCACAAGAAGGCACTGTCGAATGTTCAACACGCCCTAATAAACAATATAATTAGGATACATTATGATTAAAAAGTTACATAGCACTCAGCGTATGAGTAGAACGGTCATTCACAATCAGACCATTTATTTATGTGGTCAAGTGGGTAATGCAGAAGATGATATCAAAGCACAAACGCTCACTTGTCTTGAAAAAGTAGAGAGTCTATTGAACGAAGTTGGCAGCGATAAATCGAAGATGCTATCGGCTACGGTTTGGATTAAGAGTATGTCAGACTTTGCCGCGATGAATGAAGTGTGGGATAAGTGGTTTGAAGGCGTACAGCCACCTGCACGCGCTTGCGGCGAGTCAGCGCTGGCGCGTCCTGAGCTGTTGGTAGAAGTGACGGTTATCGCAGCGGAATAGCTTAAGTTTAATTAAGTAGGTTTGATTGCTTATTTTAATGGCATAGTTTTAGTAGTGTAAAATAAAAAGGACATCATAGTAATATGGTGTCCTTTTTTTGCCTTGACGTTTTACAGGCTCATCATAAGTAATTACTCCTAAATTAACTATCAGCCTTTAAAGCTGCTGCCCTAAACGAATAGTCGCGGCAATATTTTTAGCCGTAGTTTCGATATTACTATAAGCATTATTTAAGATGTTTTCTAAAGCATCTAGCTTTTGAATGCTCGGCATTACTACATCGAACTGACTGTTGTTTTTTAGATCTAGATCATTCAGTCCTAGACCATCTACACTGCCACAGATTGCGATAACAGGTTTATTATTCGTTTTTGCCAGTTGACTGACACCGCTGGCGACTTTACCCATAGCCGTTTGTGCATCAAGCTTGCCTTCGCCTGTAATGACTAGGTCTGCATCGGCAATATGCTCAGCTAGATTGACCGCATTAGCGACAGTGTCAAAGCCGGACTGCAATTGTGCATTGCAAAAGCTCATTAAAGCAAAACCAAGCCCGCCTGCTGCTCCCGCGCCTGCTATATTTTGATAGTCTTTGTCATTATTGAAGTGCTGATTACAAACGATAGCAAAGTTATTTAAAGCATTATCAAGCATCACAACTTGTTCAGGATTTGCCCCTTTTTGCGGGCCAAAAATAGCGCTGGCACCCAATTCGCCGCATAATGGATTAGTCACGTCACAGGCGACTGTAAAAACCGTGTCTAAAACCTTTGGATTAAATTTTCTCTCGTCTATATGTTGCAGGCGAGCAAGTTGCAATCCGCCTTGTGCTAAAGAGTCACCATCGTAATCATAGAACATGATACCTAGTGCCATAAGCATGCCTAAACCTGCATCGTTAGTGCTACTGCCGCCAAGACCGATGATAATGCGTTTAGCGCCTTCATCTAGCGCATCTGCAATCATCTCACCGACCCCGAAGCTGCTAGTGCTCAAAGGGTTTCTCTCATTGACAGTTAGCAGATGCAAACCGCAAGCTTGAGCGATTTCTATCACTGCCGTAGCATCAGGTAATAGTAAATACTTTGCTATGATGGGTTGCATCATGGGGTCATGAACGCGTACTTCTTTCCAGCGTCCACCAAGCGCATAGGATAAGACAGCAGAGGTGCCTTCGCCGCCGTCCGCCATGGGTAATAAAGTATAATTAGCGTCAGGGAATACTTGAGTAAACCCTGACTTTATAGCGCGGCATACCTCAAGGGCGTTTAGGCTTTCTTTAAAGGAGTCAGGAGCGATTAGAATTTTCATAAATGACTCTATTGTTAGGTTAGTTTTCAAGGCTTAAGTTTATCAATCATAGCATTAAAATCGGTATAATCTGCTACCATAGCTCGCGCTTTTTTGATCTATACCATTTGTTTATTATTGGGATAATCCTTTGTCTACTTTTATTGCCCCCAAGATTATTAAATTGGCTAATGAGCCATTACAGCAGCAGCTACAACAGATCTTAGATAATAAAACTAAGCCACAAGGATCGCTTGGGCGATTAGAGACTTTGGCTATACAAATCGGCATGATTCAAGGAGTGATGACACCGAACATTGATCAGCCACAAATCCGCGTGTTCGCCGCAGATCACGGCTTGACCAAACACGGTACATCCGCGTATCCAAGCAGTGTGACCGCGCAAATGGTAGTGAACTTTTTGACAGGTGGTGCGGCTATTAATGTCTTAGCGCGTCAGCATAATATCGAGCTAAAAGTAGTCGATGCTGGGGTAGCGGTAGACTTTGCAAGCTTTAATATCGATCTTACGCAATTGCTCGACTATAAAGTGCGCATGGGTAGTCGTGATGCGCTAAGCGAGCCTGCGATGACGAATGCAGAATGTCAGCTTGCTTTAAATAACGGTATAGAGGTGGCCAAAACATTAACAGGTAATTTGTTAATCGTCGGTGAAATGGGCATTGGCAATACCTCAGCGGCAAGCTTGCTACTGGCTAGGCTTGGCAATTTGCCTATCGCTGAGTGTATCGGACGTGGTACGGGTCTAGATGATGCAGGAATGCAGCATAAAGAGCTTATTTTGACGCAAGTATTACAGCGTCATAGTGAGGCAAAATCACCTACAGAAACATTGGTGGCACTGGGTGGTCTGGAAATTGCCATGATGGCAGGTGCTTTAATACAAGCGGCTAGCGATAGGCGTGTGTTATTGATCGATGGCTTTATCGCCAGCGTAGCGCTATTGGTCGCGGAACGTCTTGCGCCAGGCGTTTTGCAATATGCCGTATTTGCGCACCATTCGGTCGAGCTAGGACACGCGCAATTGCTCAAATTACTAGGCGCTGAGCCATTACTCGATATGCAAATGCGCTTAGGCGAGGGTAGCGGCGCGGTATTAGCTTATCCACTATTACAATCGGCTTGTGCCATTATCAATGAGATGGCAAGCTTTAGTGATGCAGGCGTCAGTGAGAAAAACAGTAGCGAGAAAAACAACTAATGTCAGCGTTGTTTAAGCGTATACACTATGAAGCTCGCTTGGTACTAGTCGCTATTCAGTTTTTGACACGCATACCCGTGCCCTCATTTAACCATTATGATCCGCAGTGGCTGCATCAGAGTAGTCGGCACTTTCCAGCGGTTGGGTTATTGGTCGGCGTGCTATGCGCAATGGTATTTTGGCTGGCAAGCTTGCTGCTTAGTCCGTTAGTGGCTGCGGTTGCCAGTACGGTCTTTAGTATTAAGTTAACCGGTGCGTTTCATGAAGATGGTCTTGCCGATACTTGCGATGGTCTCGGCGGTGGTCTGACTCGTGCGCGTACTTTGGAGATTATGAAGGACTCGCGGTTAGGGACTTACGGGGTTTTGGGCTTGGCTTCAGCGCTACTGTTAAAGATAACCCTACTCGCTACTATGCCTGTGCTGGTAGCGATAGCGGCATTAATTATCGCTCATAGTGCCTCGCGGCTTTTATGTATCAGTCTGATAGCGCTACTACCTTATGGCGGCGAGCTGGAACATGCCAAGGCCAAACCTATGGCGCAGCAGCTAACGCCGCAACAAGCATTATTTGCTAGTGGTTGGGTCATATTGGCTATTATTCTAGTGCTAGCCCTATTCCCTCAGATTATCCAGCTGATCAGTATTTGGCAAGTATTATTAGCGATTATGCTAGCCCTTATCGCTACAGACTATATGCGGCGCTTATTACGTAGGCGCTTAGGCGGCTATACTGGGGATGGATTGGGTGCGACACAGCAGCTTAGCGAAGTGGCTATTTATGCAGGGCTTGCAGTAACGCTACCTTTTTAGAAAAGTTTAAGGCTGACCATGACCTTGTATATTTGGCGACATCCCAAGCCACTGGCAGCTCAGGGCATTTGTCTTGGGCAGACCGATATGGCTGTCGATACGCGTAAGCTCAAACGCCTTGCTAATCAGATTCAGCGCTTCGTCCGTATGAATCAGTTGCCCAAAGTGATTTGGGTCAGTCCGCTACAGCGCTCACAAAAGGTTGGGCAACTTTTACAAAAACGAGGTTTTACCTGTCATATCGCCACTGAGCTATCTGAGCTAAATTTTGGCGCGTGGGATGGCCTGTATTGGACGCAAATACCGAAGCGAGAGATTGACGATTGGTGCGAGAGTTTTGCGACTTTTGCCCCTGACAATGGTGAGATGTTGCAGCAGTTATTTAATCGGGTTGAGGAGTGGTTGAAGGCGCGAGCATCAGAGAATAGCGCTATACTAGCCGTCGGTCATGCAGGCTGGATTAATGCGGCTAAGATGATCACTAATGGGCAAGAGGTACCGAGTTTAGCTATCGATTGGCCAAGGGCAGTCGCTTATAATGAGTTAAGTGTCTTTGATTTGTCAGGGGAATTACCAAAGGAATTATCAAAATCGTTTAGATAGATTGCATAAAACTAATATAATGTAGGGTGTATTCTATGCACCGATATCTAAATTACGTATGCTATAAATCAATGCTGTTCAACAGATTCTAATATTTATAAAACTTTAAATTCGGCGTGATTGGGCTTATAAAATGCACTCTATTTGGCTCAAATAATATTTTAAAAAAGGAAGGTTTATGATTAACACTAAGATATATAAAACTATTTATAAATTGGCAGAAGAGCTACTAGAAGCCGATCGAATAGGCGACCAAGTGGCCTTTGATAAATTTTACGAGGATCTGCAAGCGTTATGCATAGATAATGAAAATACTGATAAAGATCACCCTGAGCAGTGGGAGACGCTAGCGGATTTTACCGCAGATATGGATGAAGCACTGGTCAAATACGAAAAAGCTTTAGGTAAAGCGACAGCGATTAACTCAAAAGATCATTTATCATCGATTGCGTTTTCTATGGCAGTATTACAGCTTGAGATGGGTCAAAAAGACGCGGCGATCACGAGTTTGCAAAACGCTAAAGTCAGCGCTAACAAGATTGAGGATCGTGAGTTTAAGGTAGAGATTGATGAGATGCTGGCAAGTTTGGTAGGAGAATCAATCGAAACGGATACCCCAAAAATCGATAAAATTAAATAACCATTATAATATTAGGGTTAATCTACTCGCATTTTGTTGTGAAGTTGTTTAATATACTGCAATGAAAATCAAACGAACTTGCGTTCATGAGTTTGTTAATACTTTTTCTCATAGCCATTAACAGGTCATTGAGGTTTTATTTTAACAGGGAAGTCACTAGGAAATAATATGTCAACGAATCACGAAGATCGCGTACAACACGAAGGCTTACGTAACAAGATTATGTCAGCCGAGCAAGCGGCCTCATTTGTAAAAAACGGTATGACGCTAGGTATTGCAGGCTTTACTGGTGCAGGCTATCCAAAGTTTGTCCCGACGGCTATCGCTAACATCGCTAAAGAAGCCCACGCTCGCGGTGAAGAGTTCGGCATTGGTATGCTCACTGGCGCATCGACCGCTCATGATTGTGATGGCGTATTGGCAGAGGCCAACTGTATCAACTTTCGCGCACCGTTCCAGTCAGATCCTGCGCTGCGTAACGGTATCAACGCAGGTAACACCCATTATGTTGATATGCATTTATCGCATTTTGAGCAGCAAGTAAGATTTGGTTTTTATGGTGATATGGACATCGCTTTGATCGAAGCGACCGCTATCACACCAGAAGGTAAAATCATCCCTTCTATGGGTATCGGTACGAATAATCAATGGCTCAAAACTGCCAAAAAAGTCATCATCGAAGTTAACGTCCGTCAAAACATGATGCTCGAGAACATGCACGATATCCCAGCAGATATCGGTGAGCCACCACATCGCCAGCCTATTCCTATTGTCGCGCCAGCCAATCGTATCGGCACGCCATATCTAGAGTGTGATCCTGATAAGATTATCGGTATCGTGATGACAGACGCGCCTGATCGCAACAGTAAATTTGCGGATCCAGATGAGAAGTCTAAAACCATCGCCTCACAGATCATCGACTTCTTGGATTATGAAGTCAAACAAGGCCGTCTGCCAAAGAATCTACTACCATTACAGTCTGGTGTGGGTAACGTAGCCAACGCGGTACTAATGGGTCTACAAGACAGCCCATTCGATGACTTGATGGGCTATACCGAAGTATTGCAAGACGGTATGCTAGATCTAGTATTAAGCGGTAAGATGATCTCAGCATCAGCAACGGCATTATCATTCAGCCCTGATGCCTTGCAGCGCTTCAATGACAATATTGAGTTTTTGCGTAATAAGCTGATTCTGCGTCCACAAGAGTATACCAACCATCCAGAGGTGATTCGTCGTTTAGGCATTATCGCTATGAATGCGATGATCGAAGCCGACATCTATGGCAACGTCAACTCAACCCATATCATGGGTACCAAGATGATGAATGGTATCGGTGGTTCAGGTGACTTTACCCGTAACGCGCATTTCTCATTCTTTGTGAGTCCATCGACTGCTAAAGACGGTGCGATTTCTTCTATCGTTCCTATGGTATCGCATCATGACCATACTGAGCATGACGTTATGTTCATTGTCACTGAGCAAGGCTTTGCTGACTTGCGTGGTAAGTCACCGCGTCAACGCGCCAAGCTGATCATCGATAACTGCTCACATCCAGACTATCGCCCAATGCTACAAGATTACTATGCGCGCGCTGAAAAAGCAGGCTCACTACATACGCCGCATATATTAAATGAAGCCTTATCATGGCATCAGCGTTTTGTAGAAACAGGCGATATGCGTATTAAATAAGCTTTGCTGATTAAAAAAGTAAATAAACCCCCTTATTTGTATTCAGGTAAGGGGGTTTGCTTTTATCAGATAGCTTAGTTTTTTGTAGGGTGCGTTCCACGCACCAGAATTCAAAGTTAAAAGGTGTAATGAAAAACATCCTACGACTCGTCTTCAAACCCAGCCATCATCTCATCAATACGCGCATCTTTATCTTGCCATAGCTGCGCGACCCAGTCGAACATCTGCGTCTTTACCGCCTCATCATTTTCATAACCACCGTTTTGCACCGCGCTCGATAAGCCGTCAGGTATTTTTATATAACGCACATCAACACCCAAGCGCTGGATGTTACCTTGCCATAGATCGCCATAATTCGGGATGCCATCAGGATAGACAATAGTCATATCCAAGATACCGTCGATATCTGCTCCTAGAGCACTAATTGCCAGTGCTAAGCCGCCTGCGCGTGGTTTGAGCAGATGGTTATAGGGCGAGCGCTGTTTATCGCGCTTAGCTCTAGTAAAGCGCGTGCCTTCTAGATAGTTAAGCAAAGTAAAAGGTTTGCCTTTAAGTAGGGCGCAGGCACGTTTGGCCTCGATGATGTCTTGACCTTTTAATGCTGGGTTTTTGGCGATTTTCTTTTTGGAGTGGCGACGCATCATGGGAAAGTCTAAAAAGTAAAAGGTCTGCCCGACGATAGGGATATAGATCAGCTCAAACTTAGTAAAAAACCGCGTTAACGGCAGCCGATCTTGGCTGATATACTGCACCACACTAGTATCGACCCACGATTGATGATTGCTAATCAATAGATATTTGCCATTGATATGCACATCATCAGGCAAGCTAATGCGCCAGTCCTTTTGCGGTAGTATGGTATCGATTAGGGCGTTATTACTATTGATCCAATGATTGGCGATTTTTATGACCGCTTTGTCTGCTATGGCAGCGCCCGTTACTATTTTGGTTGCGCCCATCAGCCACACAGGGATACTACCTGCAAAACTATTTCCTAAAATAACGCCAGTCGCAGTGGCAAGCGACAAGGCTTTACCGAGTCTTGGCGCGCGCTTATGTACTTTTTGAAACAGTGGGGCCAGTTGCATATTAGATCCTATCTATACCCTGTGTTGTTGGTTGTGATTATAATTACGATACGACTTGAGCAGAGTGATTTTAGCAGATATCCCTAGGCGTGTATAAAGTCGCGCGTGACTGGTGATGATACAGATTCAGCTGAGAAACGATAGCTCTTATCCAAAGTGCTAATGTGCGCTATAATCCCAAGCATTTGTGCTGTGACGGATTATGATGGATGACCGATTACTATTGATCATAAACTTTCGTCCTTTGCACTCATTTACAAAATCCATCGAGAATAACCTTAACTATCCAGAGGATAAACTCATTGAGTTAGCTAAAGCAGTTAAAAAGCTGGTAAACGATAAGGCTAAGTACACGGATTGGAACAAGCGCGATGACATCAAGGCGGAGCTAGAGTTTGATCTGATGATATTGCTCGATGAGTGGTGCTATCCACCTGTGGACTCAAAAGAGGTCTACAAAGAGATATTTGAGCAAGCGAAGAACTCTAAGAAGCATCGGGTGGTGTAAATTGTTATCTCAATATTAGCTGGTGAAATTTATACTTGGCTTGCGTTCATAATACTAGTAGGACTGATGTTATTAAGTGGTTATTTTTGGCATCATAAACTATTACGCTATGCGCTACCTATTATTCCTACGGCTTTTGTCATGGTGATTGCCGCGATAAATTCTTTAACAGTGAGCGCTGCTAATATAGTATTGGGCAGCGCGTTTTTTTATGCATTTTTCTTATATTTTGGTCGAGCATTTTACAAGGGTGAGATAAGGTTATAACGGTCAAAACAATTTGGTAAAAAACAGAGGTTTTGAATGAAGTGTTTTATTTGTAGTTGGAAAAACTGTACGTCGACAGGCGTTCAATACTATTGAGCTATAAGTAGAGCAGAATAATATTAATATATAAAATTTCAACTTTAAATAAATTTATTTTAGGAGCATTGTGTGGAAACGATAGGAATGATTTTTCTGTTCATTGGCATGATTATCGCTTTTATCTACAGCGTCAAGCTGATTATCATTGCCTTTAGTGAGTCAGGATTATGGGGTTTATTATATTTGTTCCTACCATTCGCCAATCTGTATTTTATTATCACCCGCTGGGCGCAGTGCAAAGACCCTGTTATAAAAGCGCTACTTTGTATTCCATTCATTATTATAGGGGTGCTGTTGATGCCTTTGACGGTCGAGTATTAGCCACTGCTATAATAAATAGCTCCATAAAAGCTCAGGAACTACTGAATAGTGGCATGATAGCGGATATCACTGATAAATAATGCTAGACTAAATTAGCATCCTAGTATCAATATAAGTAAGTATAAATATAAACTTCATTAAATTTTAAGGAGAGCAGTCATGACTATAGAGCAGCACATTTTAGCCTGTATCGATGGTTCAGCAGTGACTGAGTCTGTCTGTGGCTACGCGTCTTGGTATGCCGAACGCTTAAATATGCCCGTGGCTTTATTGAATGTCATTGAGGTTCCAGCGTCTACGAGGCGCGATTTGTCAGGCTCGATAGGGGTAGATAGTCGGCAAATACTATTACAAGAACTATCGCAGATTGATGAGCACCGCGCCAAGATTGCTAATAGTTATAGCAATGCCTTAGTAGAAGATGCCAAGAGCCATATTAAAGAAAACTTTGCTGTAGACGTTAATGTTTATCAGCGCCGTAGTAAGCTACTACCCGCCATCGAACACTTCAAATCAAAAAACCGCGCTATTATCATGGGAAGGCGTGGTGAAGATCACAAAGATAGCCGTATCAATATCGGCAGTCAAATCGAAACCGTCGCCCGTGCCTCGAGTGTGCCTATCTTGATTTGCTCAGAAGCGTTCACCACGCCTAACTCCTATATGATAGCCTTTGATGCTAGCAAGACCTCTATAAGAGCTATTGAGCTGGTGGCTAGAAGTCAGGTGCTAAAAGGTATGTCCGGTCATATCGTGATGATAGGTAATAATGATGATAGCTCAAAAAACCATTTAGCCGCGGCCGCCGCAAAGCTGATGGATGCAGGGTTTATGGTCACATCACATCACTTGCCACAAACGGATGCGGTTAATGGTTTATTAACTTTTCAGGCTGAGCATAACATCGATATTATGGTGATTGGTGCTTATGGTCGCTCGAAATGGCAGCAGCTGTTCCTAGGTAGTACGACGACTGAGATTATCGCTAGCACCTCGTCGCCTGTGATCTTGGTGCGTTAAAGCGAGCTTGTGTCATTCCAAGCGCTATCTTAAAAGCTGTTAGCTATTTAAAAGCCAGTAGCTATTTGAAAACACTATGTTAAGCGGGAGAAAGTCATTGCGCGCGGTTCCTTATAAGTCTATCGTTATCATAGGGTTGGTTATAGTTATCGCTGCTTTTTTGACTTTTCGCTGGTGGCAAGGACCGCTATTACCTAGCTATACCATATCTTCGATGCCCTTGGTACAAACCGTAGTCGCGACCGGTCGAGTCGTCGCCGTATCACGTACTGAGATTGGTAGCGAAGTGGCCGGTGTAGTCGTAGAGCGACTAGTGCAAGAGGGCGAGCAAGTAGCGGTAGGTGATCTATTACTATCCCTGAGCTCCGATGAGGTTGCCGCTCAAGTAAGTCAAGCGCAGGCACAGCTTGCACAGCTGACGAGTAGCACCCGTCCACAGGCAACGGTAGATCTGGCCAATGCCCAAGTGGCGCTAGCGCAAGCGAGCCGTAATGTCGAGCGTAGGCGTGATCTAGCAGCGATGTCAGCTATCTCTGACGAAGAGATGGAGCAGGCGATTCAAGCGCAAGCACAAACCCGTAATGATCTCGAAAACGCTCGCCTAAGAGCAAATGCATTATCCGCTGGCGGTGTCGAAGAGGACTTATTACGCGCGCGCATTGCAGCTTTGCAGGCGCAATTGGATAAGACCCAAGTCCGTAGCAAAGTATCAGGCACTATCCTTAGCCGTACTGTCGAGATAGGTGATTTGGTACAGCCAGGTCAAGGCCTGTTTACAATCGCTCTCGATGGCAATACTGAGATACGAGTACCGCTGGATGAGCGCAATCTATCGCGATTGGCCGTGCAGCAAGAGGCGATTGCTATTGCTGATGCTTATCCTGATGAGGCGTTTCCCGTACGTATCAGCTTTATTGCACCAAGCATAGATCCGCAGCGCGGAACGGTCGAAGTCAGATTGGCCGTCGATCCTGTCCCTGATTTTTTGCGTCAAGATATGACCGTTTCAGTCAACATTGAGACCGATCGACGCCTCAAGGCATTGGTCGTTCCTAATGATGCGCTAGCTAACGTTAGAGGGGATAATGCCGAGGTCTGGTTGTTGCGTGAGGGTCGAGTACAACGCCAGCCAGTGACATTAGGACTACGCGGGTTAGCAGCATCAGAGGTACTCTCAGGTTTGAGTGCTGGCGATGAGATACTGGTTGATGCAACGCTTGCATTAGATAATGGCGCACGAGTTAGAACCACCCAACAATCAGCGTCTTTTGCTAATACTGATGAGCAGATAACAACGACGACAAGCGTTGAAAATCAAGCAGCGGGGACAGTCAATTGACAGCCCTTTTTGGTAGGCTTTGGATTGAAGCTACTATTGCCATTAGTTTTTTACGTGAAGGGCGCGTACAGTCGCTAATGATTACTCTAGGAGTTGCGATAGGGGTTGCAGTGATTATATTCATCACCGCACTAATCCAAGGGTTACAGACTAACCTTATCGATAGTACGCTTGGTAGTCAGGCTCATATTCGCTTAGTATCGCCAGATGAAGTCAATCTAATAGTGCCGCCTCATGATGACACGCTACAGTTAATACAAGAGGACAGACGTCCACAGCGTTTGCGATCCATTAATAACTGGCAGCAGATCACAGATACCTTAGATCAGCTACCGCTACTAACCGCTGTATCGCCAAACGTATCTGGGCCTGGGTTTGTTCGACGTGGTGAGGCATTAGAGTCAGTAATATTGGTCGGTACTGATCTGGCACGTTATCAACAAATCATCCCGCTTGATGAGTATTTAGTGAGTGGCGAGCTACGCGTAGGTGCGGACAATGTACTAATCGGTAGTGAGCTGGCCAAAAATTTAGGTGTACAAGTCGGCAGTAAGTTGCGCTTAGATACTGCTCAAGACAGCAGTAATAGTAGCACTATAAATATTGGTGCTGGCAACAACGCCAATGGCGTTAATAGCAACAACGACAGTGCCGTGGTCAATATTGCCGGTATCTTTGAGCTAGGTGTACGAGAGCTGGATGCTCGTTACGTTTATTTAGACTTAAAGCAAGCGCAGTCTCTGCTCAGTCTGCCAGGTGGTATCACTGTCATTGATTTAACCGTCGAAGATATCTTTGATGCAGAGGAGATCGCCGCGCAAGTGGGGCGCTTGACCTCCTTACAGGCGGAGAGCTGGATTGAGACTAATGCTCAGCTGCTGCGTGGTCTCACTGCGCAAAGTTTATCGAGTAATATGATCGTAATTTTTGTAGCGATCTCAGGCGCTTTTGGCATCGCCAGTGTATTATCAGTGAGTGTCGTACAGCGCACGCGCGAGATCGGTATCTTGCGAGCTATGGGCGCAACCCGTCAGCAAATCCTGCGAGTATTCTTAGTTCAAGGCGCTATATACGGCCTATTAGGCTCGATTGTCGGTAGTGGCGTCAGCTATATATTAGTCTGGTCGTTCAATACCTTTGGGCCCAGTATATTTACGATTCCAATATCTATAAATTTGATCTCAATAACTATGCTGCTAGCAACGCTAACGGGGATTATAGCAGCGGCTATCCCAGCCCAGCGCGCCGCAGCCCTTGATCCAGTGGTGGCCATTCGCTATGTCTAATCCTGACTCTAGCCATACTCTTACCGATACTTTGGATAATGCCGACCAGTCTCTGGCTAAGCCGTCAACGTCTAACCTCAATCACTCTCATGAAGTTTTGCGTTTAGAGGCTCTAAAAAAGTCCTATAACATCGGACAACCCAATGAGATTGAAGTGCTGCACGGTATCGATCTGACGATTAGTAACGACGACTTTGCCGCATTAATCGGCCCTTCAGGATCTGGCAAAAGCACCCTGTTAAATGTGTTAGGTTTATTGGATCAGCCGACCAGCGGTGAGCTGTATCTACTGGGTCAAGCCACCAGCGCTATGGATGATGCTGGCCGCACCGCTTTGCGTGGCAATAGCATTGGCTTTGTGTTTCAGTTCCATCATCTGATCCAAGCCTTTAGCGCTTTGGATAATATCCTGATGCCGCTCACCTTGACGCAAGGTCGTCCAGATAAGTCAGCTATCCAAAAAGCGAGAGAGTTATTGGCAGCGGTTGGTCTAGAGCGCTTTGCTGACAGTAAGCCTAACGAGCTCTCAGGTGGACAACAGCAGCGTGTGGCTATTGCACGAGCCTTGATCACTGAGCCGGCCTTATTGCTGGCTGATGAACCTACGGGTAATCTGGATACGGTCACGGCAGGGGAGGTGTTTGAGCTGTTTCGTAAGGTCAATCGTGAGCGTGATTGCGCAGTATTGCTAGTCACTCACGATCCGCGCCTATCAGCGTCCTGTGATCGTACTATCAATCTAGTGGATGGAAGTATTGAGAGTGATTCGCTTAATAGTTAATATTATTTTATTAATAAATCCTTAGGGTCTGTTGAACATTCGATCATGGCACTGACAGCGACTATTTTTTAGGCGATTCTAGATTAAAAATATCTAGTTTAGTCATTCTAAGCGGATCTTTTTAATGACGAATCGGCAAAAAAGAGTCCTGTCCCTACGGGCTGATGCTAAAATCGCTCTATTCGTTGTAAAAATCTAGCCAAGGCATCTGCATTATCTGCGATTTTTACCTAGACTAGAACTATTTTAGCTATCAGCAGTGCTCATTTATGAATGTTCAACAGACCCTAAGCTAAACAGCTATCCGCGAAAACTTGTCTTGATACTCTTTTGGCGTCAGCTCTGTTGCGCGCTTAAAGAGCCGCGTAAAAGAAGAGATATCGCTATAACCCACTTGATCTGCTAACGATTTGATACTGACGTCTCTCGACTCTAATAAACGTTTGGCCTGCTCAATTCTGACTGCTTGAATGTACTCAATCGGTCGCAAATTTAGCGCCGATTGAAATCGTCGATTTAGAGTACGTGGCGTAATATTAACTTGAGTGGCAAGCGCACTTACTGATAGCGCTTGCTGAAAGTTATTCTCAATATAATCCTGTACCTTTTTGACCAACTGATCGCTGTGAGGCTTATACAAGGTCACATTAGTATAACTGTTCTGATTGCCTCTTTTACTATCGATAATCTGGGTCTTTGCCACTTGCGTTGAGATCTCACGCCCGCAATAGCGCTCTATCAATAACAGCGCTAAATCATAAAAAGCGCTGCCTCCTGCCGCACAAAATATATTATCCGATTGGGTAACGAACTGGTTTTGTTGCAAGTCAACTTGTGGATAATCGCGCTTAAACTTATCAGCATAGCCCCAATGAGTGGTTGCGGCGCGTCCGTCGAGCAATCCTGCTTTGGCCAACCAAAAAGCTCCGCTACAGTTACTGGCGACATCCGCTTTGGTATTAGCCAAGCGAATAATATGAGGTATCAATAACTGATTGTGCAACAGCACTTTATCGATAGAATCACCAATAGTCGGTATCAATAATAAGTCACACTCTATAACTTCGTTGATATCGCAATGGGCTTGCAGACTCAGGCGATTGCTACAGCGAATATCGACGCCGCCAAGGCTCGCAATCTGTACCTTAAATCTTGGCGTAACCTCTTGATCCAAAAAACGCTGCCAGCTAACCCCCGTGAATGAAAACAAGTCTAAAGCGCCTGCCAACACGCTACCGAGTACACCATCAAACCCAAGAACGATAACCATGTAAGGCTCTGCCTGTGACATTGGATTTCCTTTATTTACTAATTATTGTCCTATTTGACCTTAATTATGTCATAAATGACAATACGGTAAGTCGCTAAATTAGCTTACTATTGATAAATACTAATTTTAATGCCTTTAATTTTTATCACTATAAGTCAATATAGATCAATACAGAGAGCATATTATGGCGACCGATACCCTTATCAATGACTTTGAATTACCCTTTCAGTTGTATGATGTCTTGGATACTCAGAGTCTTTGCAGTAGTGCGAAGTTTGCTGAGCATAATCGCGAAACCTTTAATGCGGTGCTAGATACTGCCAAAAAAATAGCAACAGACTTGTTTCTGCCGCATAACCATATCGCAGACAAAAACGAACCGCAGTTCGATGGCAAAACCGTCAGCATGATCGATGAGGTCAAAGTCGCGTTTGATGCCTTTCGTGATTCAGGATTTATCGCAGGTCGTTATAGCTTTGACGATGGTGGGATGCAATTACCAGAGACTGTGATGACAGCGGTAGCCGGTTATTTTATGGCGGCTAATCCTTCGACGACCGCCTATCCTTTTTTGACCACCGCGGCGATCAATGTGATTTCACATTTTGCCAGCGATGAGGTAAAACAAGCCTTTATGCCGCGTATGCTGACGGGTGAATTCACGGGTACGATGGCACTGACTGAGCCGCATGCAGGCTCATCATTGGCCGATATCAGAACCACAGCGACGCTACAAGATGATGGCTCTTATCGAATAAAGGGCAGCAAAATTTACATCTCTGGGGGCGATCATGAGTTATCTGGCAATATTGTGCATTTAGTATTGGCCAAGATTCCAGGCGGGCCGGGTGGGGTTAAAGGCATCTCATTATTTGTCGTACCAAAGTTTAGATTGGGTGATGAGGGTGCAATAGGCGAGCGTAATGATGTGCACTTAACAGGCTTGCTACATAAGCTGGGCTATCGCGGTACGACTTCTACTTCACTGAGCTTTGGTGATAAAGGCGAATGTCACGGCTATCTGGTAGGCGAACCGCATTTTGGTTTGCGTTATATGTTTAAGATGATGAATGAGGCGCGTATCGCGGTTGGCTTTGGCGCGGCGATGATTGGCTATCGCGGTTATCAGTACTCGCTCGATTATGCTAAAGACCGTACTCAAGGTCGTATCGCCCCGAACAATAAACCTGAGCATGACGCGACCGCTATCATCAATCACGGTGATGTCAAACGTATGCTACTGGCACAAAAAGCCTATAGCGAGGGTGGTATTTCATTGTGTTTATATGGCTCAAATTTGATTGACCGTATTAACACTACCGATGACGATACGCTTAAAAGCGAGCTGTCTGAATTACTTGATTTATTGACTCCAGTACTCAAAGCTTGGCCGTCAGAATATGGGCCAAAAGCCAATGATCTAGGTATTCAAGTGCTAGGCGGTGCAGGCTACACCCGAGAGTATCATGCCGAGCAGTTCTGGCGCGATAATCGACTCAACCCTATCCACGAAGGCACAAATGGCGTACAGGCGCTGGATTTATCCTTTCGTAAGTTATGGCAGAATAAAGGCTTAGGTATTCAAATTCTAAAGCGTGAAATCACCACTGATTTGGAGAGTATCACCACCCCTGAGACCGCTAAGCTGGCAGGTAAACTCACGCCTTATATGGGACATTTGCATGACGTGTTAGTGCATCTAAGCAAGGTATTACCTACCGAAAAAGCTATTACTCTGACAGGTAATGCGCAAGCGCTCATGAATATATTTGCCTCAATTGTAGTCAGCTGGATTTGGATTCGCCAAGCCAGCAGTGCTGAGCAGCTGCTTGTTAATTTAGAGGCTAACGATTCGCAAAATGCTGATAAGCAAAACTTTTATAAAGGTAAAATTCAGGCGGCTAAGTACTTTATCGATTGGGAGCTGCCGACTATCCAGCGCGATATTGCGCTATTAAATAATGACAATGCGGTGTGTACTGACATGCAAGCGCAGTGGTTTTAGAGTCACTAAACGTCATACATCTCTAAAATAAAGCAGCTATAAAACAGCATAACTCAAACTCTGATAGTCAATAAAAGGAAGTAATGATGACAGATATATTAAATTTACCAGCATCGAATGTTACAGGTAAGCGAGTCCTGATCACAGGTGGCGCATCAGGTATTGGCGCAGCAAGCGCACTATTGCTAGCTAGTCGGGGCGCTAAAGTGGTCATCGGTGACATGAATGAGGAGCTAGGTGCAAGTATTGCTCGGCAAGGAGTAGACGCAGGCAATAGCATCACCTTTAAAAAGGTCGATGTGACCAATGGCGATGAAGTACGTGCACTATTTACCTTTGCTATGAAAGAGCTTGGCGGTCTCGATGTCGTGATTAATAATGCAGGTATCGATCATAACCCTAAGCCGATGCATGAGCTGAGTGACGATGATTTTGATCGTAGTATCGCGGTCAATTTAAAAGGCGTCTGGCACTGTATGCGTGCGGCTGTCGCTTGTATGGCGGGCAGTGGTGGCGGTCATGTGATCAATGTGGCTTCTATTGCGGGTCTGCGCTCAGCGCCGCTGCTATCGGCTTATAGCGCGAGCAAACATGGCGTGATGGGTCTTACTAAGTCAGCCGCTCATGAATATGCGCGGGTCAATATTCGCTTTAATGCCGTATGTCCGAGCTTTATCGATACGCCTATGGTACAGAATACGATGGCCAAAATGGACGAGCGCGCGCAAAAATCCACTATCAATGCCAGTCCACTGCGTCGCTTAGGAAAAGTAGAAGAGGTCTCTAGCGCCATTGCTTGGCTGGCGAGTGATGAGAGCAGCTTTATGAATGGTCATGCCTTTACTCTAGATGGTGGGATGTTGGCTTAAATTGCGCTATAAATGAACGTCACTATAAATAAACAGAAACTATAAAAACATAAGGAATAGTAATGGAAGACTTATTTGACTTAACAGGCAAGATTGCTTTAGTGACAGGCGCTAGTCGCGGTATTGGCGAGTCTATCGCGCGCCTGCTAGCTACAAGAGGCGCACATGTCATCGTCTCTAGTCGTAAAATCGATGCCTGCCAAGCGGTTGCCGATAGTATTGTGGCAGATGGTGGCAAGGCCAGTGCATTTGCTTGTCATGTTGGTGAGATGGATCAAATCGAGGCCATCTTTGCGCATATTAAAGACAGCTTTGGGCGCATTGATATTTTAGTCAATAATGCTGCGGCCAACCCTTATTATGGTCATATTCTGGATACGGATGTAGCAGCGTTCGAGAAAACCGTCGATGTCAATATTCGCGGTTACTTCTTTATGTCAACCACCGCAGGTCAGATGATGGCCGAGCAGGGTGGTGGCGCTATCTTAAATACCGCTTCGGTAAATGGTATCGTAGCAGGCGATAAGCAAGGTATTTATTCTATTACCAAAGCCGCAGTTATTAGCATGACCAAAGCCTTTGCCAAAGAGTGCGGTCCGCTCAATATTCGCGTTAATGCACTACTACCAGGGCTAACAGACACTAAGTTTGCCTCAGCGCTGACCTCTAATGATAAAGTATTGAACATGGCACTGCATGCCATTCCGCTAGGACGTGTTGCGAACCCTGATGAGATGGCAGGGACGGTATTGTACTTAGTATCTGATGCCTCAAGCTATACAACGGGCGCTTGTATCATCGTGGATGGTGGAATGTTGGCTTAGGTTAATGTTGGCTTAGTTTTTAGCAACGCTATAAACAAACATATCCTCAGATCAATAAAAAGCACAGATTATTATTTAGACTGTGCTTTTTATACTATTAATATTAAGTCATTGATTATCATCAAGAAACTAGTATTGCGACACGATTACTATCGTATCAGCCACATAATCAATGTTACTGCTATATTTAAAATATAAATTGAATCTATAAATCATAAACCAGATTACTTCTTAACTCAATGTTATAGTAATCTGAATTTAGAGCTAGTTATACTGTGAACAATACAAATGATATGATTGAGGTTTATAGCAAAAATGCAGTTAAACAGTACTGAAAAAACTATCGCAACTCATAACGATTTCGCCAACATTAATAGCTGGTTATTCGTGCCTGCGACTCGGATGGAGCGAGTGGCAAAAGCTTTTGCCAGTGGCGCGGATGCCGTTATTGTTGATTTAGAAGATGCCGTCGCTCAAGCAGATAAAGCACAAACGCGTATAGCTATACAAGACTATTACCACAGTCAAGACTATCAGCCTATTTGGCTACGAGTTAATAGGGCGAGTAGTGTAGAGTTTATGGAAGATATCGCGCTGTGTCAGCAGTTGCCAAATCTAGCTGGCGTAATACTAGCCAAAGCTGAGCAAGCCGCCGCTATCGAATATGTGAATCAAGCGACTAACTTACCCGTTATTGCTCTGATTGAAACCGCGTTAGGATTGTCTCAAGTCGATAACATGGCAGGTGCGTCAGGATTGCTGGCTTTTAGCTATGGATTCTTAGATTTGTGTAATGATTTAAACGTACAAGTTGGCACGCCAGCGGCTGATCATATTGCCAATCAGATTCGCTATCAGCTGTTAGTTAGCTCCAAAGTGCAAGGGTTACTGGCTCCTATCGATACTGTTTATCCTGATTTTAAGGATAACAAAGGTCTTTATGATAGAGTAATACTATGGTCGCAAATGGGTCTGTCAGGCATGCTGTGTATTCATCCTAAGCAAGTGGCCGTTATCCAGCAGTCCTTGCAACCTAGCGCGGCTGAGCTTGATTTTGCCAAGCGAGTAGTCGTCGAGTATGAACGGAGTCATGAGGCGGTATTTGAAGTCGATGGTAATATGGTGGATGCGCCAGTGATTGAGCGTTGTCGTCAGCTATTGGCAAAGTGGCCGAACATTTAATAATAGGTTATGATAAAACCTCGTTAATCATTCAACATACCTTATTCAATACACCTTAGTAAAACGCTATGATCTTTATTACACCTAGTATTAGCCTCGATGATAGTGAGATTGAGATTACCGCCATTCGTGCGCAAGGAGCAGGCGGTCAAAATGTCAATAAAGTATCTTCCGCCATACACCTACGTTTTGATATAACCGCATCCAGTCTAAGCACTGTTAATAAACAGCGGCTCATCGATAGTAAAGATGGACGTATTACCAAAGATGGCGTACTTATTATCAAAGCTCAGCAGTTTCGCACCCAAGAAAAAAATAAAGCCGACGCTTTTGAACGCTTGCAGAGCTTTATCAAAAAAGCCACTTACGTCACCAAAACTCGCAAGGCTACGAAACCAAGCAGGAACGCTAAACGCAAACGCGTGGACAAAAAGACTCAGCGCGGCAAAACCAAAGTGCTACGTGGTAAGGTCGATTATTAAAAGATGAAAATAGATAGGTGAAAAGTAGGGAGAGTTATGAAAAAAGTTATGTTTATAGGCTACGGCTCGATGGCAAGAAAAGTCCATCAGATGCTACCTGAGACTGTTGTCCTGTCAACAATCATAGCCAGTCCTAGAAGTGCCGATAGAATAAGAGCTGAGCTTGGCGATGATGTAAAGGTTATTACATCGGTCAATGAATTGTCCAATATGCCTGACTTAGCCGTTGAGATGGCAGGGCAAACTGGTCTTGAAGCGCACGCTGTCGGAGTTTTAGAGAGAGGTATTCCTCTTGGTATCGTATCAGTAGGCGCTTTTACTGATGATAAGTTTGCCTGCGTTTTACATGATACTGCCCAAAAAAACGGGGTGAAAATTCATATATTAGCTGGAGCTGTCGCGGGCATTGACGGTATCAATGCGGCAAGTTTAGCAGGACTCAATGAGGTGACTTATCAAGGTCGCAAAAAACCTGAGAGCTGGAAGGGCAGTCATGCCGATGAGCTGATCGACTATGACAACTTAGAGCAAGCTGAAGTGTTTTTTACCGGTAGCGCTAGGCAGGCGGCTACTTTGTTTCCCGCTAACTCTAACGTCGCCGCGACTATCGCGCTAGCAGGGGTAGGCTTAGATGATACTAAGGTTGAGCTAATCGTTGATCCGACGCTTGAGCATAATATTCATCACATTGTAGCAAAAGGTGTGTTCGGTCAGCTTGAGATCAGTATGGCAGGCCTGCCGTTAGCTGAAAACCCTAAAACCTCGAGCCTAGCGGCTTTTAGTGCGCTACGACTATGCTGTCAGCTTGATCAGGTTTACCAGATGTAAAGCATAGCTTAGGCTTTGTAATAAGCAAGGCAATAAGCAAAGCAATAAGAAAAATAGTTATTACCAATAAATAACTCAGTGTTAGTCAGTATAAGTAATGAAGCCTTTCGCTTTTAATGGGCGATACTTGAAGCGCAAGCCCAACCTCATTAAATAAATCAAGTTGATTAATATATTTTTAGTCACTGTAATTTTATGGTAATATGGCATCAACCAAAAACAGTTCAACGCACCTATCTCATCGAGTAGCGATGAGTCTTGCACAATAATGATGGGTGTATTATCAATTGTGATTAAGCGTAGCGGTCAAAGGATGATCGTGAAAGGTATTAAGGAAGTCATTTAGCGGTCTGTAGATGTACCCCCAAACCGTATCAGATATTCTAAAGTTAATTGTCCGAACTACTCCCTGATTTGCAAGAGATAACGACTCTGGTTCTGCCCAAGTGCGCCATGCCTGATACCAATAATATTGAACTTAATATTAAACTCTTGACAGACAAAGCAATTTGACGTGTTTCTATCAGCACATCTGCTATATATTAAAACATAAAATATTATCTAAAGCACAACTCCGTGCGCCATTAGAAAATAACCGCAGTTATCACTCAACAAAATTCAAGCAACACAAACCGCCAAGCTATGTCTAAGGATTTTGACCATAGCTTAGCCTTTCAAGCTGTATATGATTGAGTGTCTAAAGAAAAGTTTTATCCAAACGGCTAGGCTTCTTCTTTGCTCCATGAGTTCAAACATCATGATCGCAGCACAAAACCAAAACCACTAAGGAATACTATAAATGTCAACAAAAAGTACTTATTACGCCCCAACTGGTGGCCTGCCTCCGCAAACACAATTGCTATCTGATCGTGCTATCTTTACCGAAGCTTATGCGATTATTCCAAAGCGCGTACTAACCGACATTGTTATTAGCTACCTGCCTTTTTGGGAAGGCATGCGCATGTGGGTAATTGCCCGTCCTTTGACTGGTTTTTCAGAAACCTTCTCGCAATACATCGTTGAAGTTGCACCAAATGGTGGCTCTCAAAAACCTGAGCTAGATGCCAAGGCTGAAGGGGTTGTATTCATCGTTGAAGGTGAAATGGACATGACTATCGAAGGCGTGTCGCATCACCTTGAAGCGGGTGGCTATGCATTCTTACCACCAGGCTGCAAATGGTCGCTAAAAAACAACAGCGACAAGCATGTTAAGTTCCATTGGATCCGTAAAGCTTATCAGTTCGTAGACGGTATTGATGCGCCTGAAGCTTTTGTTACTAGCGATCATGATGTTGAAGCTATTGAAATGCCAGGTACTGATGGCGTATGGACAACCACTAGATTCACCGAGCAGTCTGATATGCGTCACGACATGCATGTCAACATTGTAACTTTTCAGCCAGGCGGTGTGATTCCATTTGATGAAACTCATGTTATGGAACATGGCTTGTATGTACTAGAAGGTAAAGCGGTCTATCACTTAAACGCTGAGTGGGTCGAAGTAGAAGCAGGCGACTTTATGTGGTTACGCGCGTTCTGCCCGCAGTCTTGCTATGCTGGCGGTCCTGGTCCGTTCAGATACTTGCTGTATAAAGATGTAAACCGTCATATGCCGTTTATCCGTCCAGAAAGATAAGATATTATAAGTAGTATTTATATTACTTTTGAAAACTGCGCTATCAATGCTGTTGATAGCGCAGTTTTTTTTGCAACCAGAAAAAATGTGTAGCCCTTATATTTAAGGACTACACATTTCGGCATTTCGACAGTATTTAAATATCAGTATTAGGCATTAGTTTTCAAATACTCTAACATAGTGTCTGCATCTGATACTTCAAAGGGGTCGATTGGACAGTTATCGCCAAAATCAGCTTCCTTAAACACTTTTTTAACTTCTTTATTATCGACAACCATCGAATAACGCCATGAGCGCATACCAAAACCAACATTACTCTTATCGACAAGCATGCCCATTTTACGAGTGAACTCACCATTACCGTCAGGCAGCAAGAAAACGTTTTCACGGTTTTGCTTTAGGCCCCATTGGTACATGACGAAGGCATCATTGACAGAAATGCAAACTATTTCATCTACGCCCAACGCCTTAAACTCATTGTATAGCTCTTCATAACGAGGGAGATGGCTGGTTGAACATGTTGGCGTAAAGGCACCTGGTAGTGAGAACACAACCACTTTTTTATTAGCAAATAACTCATCTGTGGTTAAGTCATACCATGTGAATGGGTTGTCTCCTCCGATAGAATCATCACGAACACGAGTCTTAAAAGTCATATCAGGTACATGGGTAATCATTATTTACTCCGATTTAGGGTATTGTATTTTTTTCCAAAATGCTTCATTTATATAACAATAGTTGTAGCAGTCCACAAGCAAATCTTTAAGCTCATATCCACGATATAAGCTATCAAAGTAAATGGTAAGAAAAGCCAAGTCAAAGATTAGTTTATCCCAAAGGACTTATCTTTATTGACAGTATGGTTTATCTCATAGGCTTTTGATGACCATATTTATGATGGGATAGTGTTATGGGACGGTTCATACTACCTTTTATCAAGTTACGTTACCACCAAAACTATGCAGAAATTGACTTGTAGTTTCTGATCGATTCGACACAAGGCTCTCACTGACATTAAGTTGTTCCAATGCTTTTAGGTTGGCAATACTATCGGGCAGATGTAGTGCGTCACGATCACGAGGAACAGTACTGTCAGAGCTGCCATACCTATTATGGTTATCAATCCCGTCTCATATCTCTCTCATCCAGCCTTCAACGCGCGTATCTTGATTGCGAGTCTTATCCAGAGAGTGACGCCTATGTAGATAGTAAATTTGATGAGGCAGCGTATATAAGTAAAGTTAGCAGCAAAAGTAAGTAATGATATGATGTCCCGATAATCGATATTTTATAAAGGAGTTAAATTATGTCTCGTACCGCCAGCGCACTACATATTTTAGTAAAAGACAAAGAGTTAGCTGAAGATATTATTGCCAAGCTCAAAAAAGGCGCTCAGTTCGATGTGTTAGCTAAAAAACACTCAACCTGTCCATCAGCTAAAAAAGGTGGCAGCTTAGGTGAATTTAAAAAAGGCGACATGGTGCCAGCATTTGATAAAATCTGCTTCAACGGTGAACTATTTATCCCGCATTTGGTAAAAACCAAATTTGGCTGGCATGTGGTGAAAGTGCTTTATAGAACATAAAAGTTAGAATTGGAGCTTTGGTTGTAAGCCAAAGCTTTTCTATAGTTTGGTCATGGTGCTGATTTTTGGGCTTTTAATATATTAGATAAAACTAATGATAAGATTGGTTAAAGAATTACAAAAACCGCTGCAGCTCTTGAAAATTAGACAAAAAAAAGCCTCACTGTTAAGAGGCTTTTTTCAATTTACATCATACAACTTTATAACTTAAGGAATAACAAAATAATCCTTTAAAGCCTTTACTCTATTGATATTGAGCATTTATAGATATATCATGTACTACAACGTACAACATTATTCTATAATATAAAACATTCCAAATGGCTACCAAAGTGGCTACCAAAATGGCTATCAAAAAGGGTTAAGGTAATGGCAAAGCAAGAGATAAAACTAGACTCACAAATACCAAAGGCCATAAGAGAAGCTACTCAAGCTGGCAAGACAACTATTTATCCTATTGCTGGCTATAAGGGCTTAGAGCTAAGAGTTAGACCGCATAAAGATAGCCCAGACGCTACAGCCGACTTTAGACATCGCTATACCCACCCAATTACTGGCAAACGCCCTTATATGACGCTAGGACAATACCCAGCGTTAAGCCTTGCCGATGCCCGTCAATATCACAGCGACAATATGCAACTGCTAGCCAAAGATATAGACCCTTTAGAGAACAAAGAAATACAGAAACGGCAAGAAATAACCGATCGTCAAAACATACTTAATCATTTCATTAATGAGTGGCAAGCATTACAGGATAGTAAGAACCTGAGCGCAAAAACAATATATAACAATCAGCTACTAATTAAGCCCATCAAACAAAAACTAGGGCATATGAAAGTAACAGATATAACGCCAAGTATTGTTATAAGGTTTATTCAAGATATACAAAAAACGCATCTCAACAAAGGGTTAAGGGCTAAGATCATACTTAAAAGCATTTTACAAATAGCTAAGGCTCATATGATTATTGAGTACAACCCAGCAAGCGACCTACAAGGAACGCTTAAAAGCCCCAAAACACAACACCGCCCATCATTAACAGACCCTAAAGAGTTTGCCGAACTGCTAAGAGATATTGACCAGCTAGACGATGCAAGCCAGCTTTATAATAAAAGAATATTACAATTATTATCGCTTACGTTTGTTCGCATTGGTGATGCTTGCACTATGAAATGGAGTGATATTAATTGGCTTAAAAAACAATGGGAGTTTAAACCGCAAAAGTCTGGCAATAGAGGGGATATGGTGGCCAGTATCGTTATACCACTAGCACCGCAAGCCATTGCTATATTAGAGCAGATGAAGCCGCTTACAGGTGATAGCGAGTATGTATTTCATAACCCTAGACGCAAAAAAGAGCCTTATCACCATACGCAAGAAGTGAATAAAGTATTAAACAGTGACTTAATGAATAACGGACTAGGCTATAAAGATATTCACAGCCCACACGGTTTTAGAAGTAGCGCAAAAACTATGCTAATGGAGCGGCTAGGTTACGATGAACTGATAACCGAACTGGCACTAGGCCACCGCATGCTTAACGCTTATGGCACTGCTTATAGCCGTATGGATTTACTACATCAAAAAGCTAATATGATGACAGCATGGGCGAACTACTTAGACGCTATCAAGGCTGGCAAGTTTGATAATGTCATTCATGCAGATTTTAAGAAAGCAGCTAAACAGAACCACGGCTAAAACCTAACCAACAAAACCCACCAATGGAGAAGTAACAATGATGACACTAGACACCAAACCAACACGCCAGCAATTAGATGACCGCGCATTCTGGGATAATCTACCGCCTGATGGTGCAGAGTATGACGGCTTTGAATATACCCCCACTTATTCAGTATTGATTAATGGTGAGCCAGTAAAGTATAAGACTGACAATGACAAGCCAGTTAGTAACACGTTTTTTTATGATATGGCTACTGAGGAAGTAGAGCGGCTATCAAAAAATAATGATAATGTTACTTTAAAATTGACTGGCTATTCTCAAACCTTGATTAGACGTGATAGACGCTTAACAGCATAACCATATTTAGTGGATAATACCGCTACAATGACCATGCAAGGCTAGGACTAATTACCCGAACGGCTGCAATTTACACACCTTAAAGCAGCCAGCGCCTTGCACCTTATTTATATAAAGGTGTGTAAAGGTGTGAATTGTGACAAATTCTAGTAAAAAATATTCAGATACTGATATTCAAATGCTTATCAAACAAGTTAAGCAAATAGAGTTTGAAAGGTTGCAGCAAAAAACAACTATTCCAACCGTTTTTTTAAATCAGTTACTAGATAGCCCTCCTAGCTGGTTGTTAAGAACAAAATTTTTTGATGTGGATCACAAAGACAATGAACGAATAGCAAGCATTCATCAATTAATAAAAAACATAGAAAGTATTGCTATTGAGGAATGCAAAGAGCTTTTAGAAGAGCAGGACTATTATGTAGATTTCGAAAAAGAAGAACCTATTATGTATCGAGGGTTTTCTATTAATATTCGTGTTTATCATAAAGATATTTATTTAGAGTCATTAAAACTTAATTGCATAAACTTTCATAAATTATGTGAATGCATCAACTTGAAAGCCTTTGCTAAGCTTTACTTTGAAAATCAATTATATGATGTTGGTTTTTACTGTGTCAGCTTAGCTAGCTATGTTTTTGGAGCAGGAACAAATGAAGTAAGCGGTGAAAACGACTTTCAAAAAAAACTATCAAAGTCTAATAAGTCCAAAGCTGATAAACGATGGTCAAAACACAATCAAACCAGACCTGAAAAAAAGAAACAATACTTACAGATCATGGACGAACAGAACTTTACTACTTTTGCTGAAACAGCCGAATATATAAAGCAGAACATAGAAACAGATAAAAAGCCGTCTTATGACACTATCAAACGATGGTTAAGCCAAGCCAGCAAAGGCGATTTTTCATAACATCATACTGTGGTATGCAGGCATACCATGCGCTATGCAGGCATACCATGCGCTATACAAGCATAAATATTCCTTACAACACCTACCTACAATAATATCTCTTTAACGACATTAAGTCACAACCGTTAAGGAGTTAAGGCAATGCCTAACACTACCCACGCAGCACCCACCAATAAGCTAAACCTAGCTTACCTATTAGCGAACCCAAAAGAACTTTATCAGGTTAAGCAGATAGCCGATGTATTCCAAAAACACCCTGAAACCATTAGACGCTGGATCAAAGCTGGCACGATAACAAAGCCGTTATCTATCAATGGTGTTTACTACTTCAAAGGTAGCGACATTGTGGACTATCTAAACGCTACTAATGAGGGGGCTTAATCATGGATAAGCCAAAACGTACTCAAAACCAAATCATTAAAGATCATCTTTTAACTGGTCAATCAATCACACGCTGGCAAGCTATCGAACTTTATAGAATAGCCACGCTACCCACTCGCATTAATCAGCTAGAAAATACAGGCTTAACCATACAGCGCAAGCGAGTAAGTAAAGACGGCAAACACTGGAATGTCTATTGGCTAGATACACCCGTTACTAATGCAGCTGATGAGGTGACCAAATGAGCCATTCAAACGATAGGTTATTAAAGATAGCGGACACGCTCGAGCATATCAACGAGCAGCTAGTTTCATTAGCAGTTGACACTGAACACTATGCAATGGCATTGCAAGCGGTAAAGACAGATGACCCCGTATCTCAAGGCGTTATTCAAGCGGTCATTAATGCATTGTTCAGGGACTCACTGTGTGCCACTGATGCAAGCGAAAAGATGGACGGTGTTCTATTTATGCCTGAAATGGAGGTAACGCGCTATGTGTGATAACGACTTTATAACTCAAGTCATGGACGGTCTAAAAGATGAGGGCTTTTTGATGATACCTGATGACTTTATCGACCAGCTAATCATTACCTTGCACGCCAATGTGACCGCTATTAATAGCTTGATAGAGGTAGTAGAAGTAGAAAACAAATTACTAGCTTTACATGGACGGTTACCAACAGGCAGCAGACAAGTGGATTCACTCAAAGGGCTATCCACACGAATAGCAGAAATCGCTTTCAACGTGGAGGACGTAAGAAATGACCAAAGATAACAGAACCAGTCTAAAAGCCAGCCACGGGCAGCCCAGCACCAGCCAACCGCAAAAACGCGGCTTATTACTTAGGTTTATCATCTTTATGGCATGGGTGGCAGGTATTGGCTTGCTACTATCATTAATCGCTTGCCAGCCAAACAACCCAAAGGTTTTTGTTATTGATGAGGTGGCAGAATGAAAACCTACCCACCCAAACAGAGCCGTAAGCACGCCAAGCGTAAGAGCTACTACAAGAAGTATAGAGAGAAGCGCAAGCCGAACCAGTCAAAAGCAAGGGGTAATAAATGACCACACCACAAACCGACAGCCAAGAAAAAACCCGCGGCAAGGCGGGCTTATCTGGCATTTTAGGCGACTATCCAATAGCAACTATTGAAGCACTATCAGGCTTTAATATTTTAGCCCAAAACTACCCATTATTGAACCCTAAAAGCTTAATAGTTATTGATGACAGGGTAACGGTAACCAAAGGAGAAAATGCAGGCGAAAGGCTAGACACAGTAGGCACTATAGGGCTAGTTTTGCATAACAAAGATTATGAGGCGGTAAGCTTACTATGCTTGTATGCTGATGACCATACCAAACCGATCATAACCGACACTAGCCAGCCGTCTGCTTACTTTATTGGCCCATCGAGCAATGATAGCGAGCTTATTGCAGCAAGCAACCTTGATGATGGTATGGCGTTAGCTGAATGCTTAAAAGTTGACCATGTAACAATGGCTATCAGTCCTAATGAGTGGCTTTTTAATGACACCGTTAAGCACTTATCACAAGATAGGCCCGTTACTGTCTTTACGACATTAAACAAGGCAGACGAAGTAAGCAAGCCGCTGGCAGGCCATAACGTAAAGGTAGTAGTGACCAGTGACAGAACAGTATTAGAGCACTTAGAATATGGCGGCTTAAGTTATGCCGATATATTAGCCCTTGATGATACAAAGATAATCGACCTAAAAAGCACAGCATGGCCAAACCCTGAACCGCTTGCAAGCGACCCAAGCCAGCCCACACGCTACCCAATCGAAGCATGGCCGCCAATATTAAGAAAGCCAATAGAAGCGATTGCTTACTATACGCAAGTACCGTTAGCAATGGCAGGGCAAGCCGTTTTAGGTGCAATAGCCCATATAGGGCAAGCGCATATTGATGCACCGATGGGCAGCGAACACAAGCCAACGAGCCTTATTATCATTACAGAGGGCGAAAGCGGTACAGGCAAAACACAAGTAATGGGCCTAAGTCACTTTAAGATAGATCAGCATGAGAAGCAGCTATATTCTAATTATTTAAGTGACGTATCATCATGGGAAAATAATTTATTAAGTCTAAAAGGTAAAGACAGAGCCGCTTTTTTAGATGAAAACCCAAAGCCGCCTAACCCCGTTACTATGTTTGATGATGCAACGATTGAACCGCTTATTGATCGTTTTGTTGATGGTGAGATGTATAACGCCAGTTTATCCACTGATGAAGCAGGCCAATTTTTTAATGGTCACACCATGAAAAGTGATACCGCTGGCAGTGCGTTAAGCGCGATAACCAAGCTTTATAGCAGTGGCATAGCAGGGCGCACAAGGTCACAAAAGAACGCTTACGCAAACCCAAGAACCAAAGCTTATGATGTGCGTATGACTTTTTTACTACAAGGACAGCGCGTAGTCTTAGAGAAAGCATTAACCGACCCACTGATGAGCGGACAAGGATTTTTAGCACGGGCTATGATTGCTTGCCCTGAGGACTTAAGAGGTAAAAGAGTATGGAATGATCCAAAGCGTAGGAATGACAGGCCACATGATAACCCTTGCTTAATAGACTACTGGTCACGCTGTCAAAGCTTACTTGACCCACTACCAGCCAATCTACCAAACGACAGCACAGGCGCACCTAGTCGCATTAAAATGCAATGGGCAAGCAATGAAGCATTACAAGCCTTTGAGGACGGTATGCAAGCGATAGAGAACCGCCAAGCAAGCGGACAGGTTTTAGAGTATCTCAAAGCTTACGCCTCACGTATGGCAGAAAATGCCACGCGCATAGCCTCACTAATGGCATTCTTTGATGGCCGCAAGACCGTTACCACTGATGATATAAAACGCGGCTTTATGTTAGTAGAATATTCAACAACCGAACGCTTACGCTATCTTGATGCAATGCCCACAGGTGAACAGAACGACAGTGAAAAGCTAAGTTGCTGGCTAGTGGATAAAGCGAGGGGTAAAACACCGCATAAACTAGGTAGGACCTATATATCAAATAATGCACCTAGTCCGATGCGTAAGAATACCAAGCTATTGCAAAATGAGCTTGATAAGTTAGAAGCCGCTGGACATATCAAACAAGAATTAGAGGGCCGCATGAAAGTTATCTCTATTAATCCAAAACTTTATAAGTAATGTTTGATACCTAAGAAACCTTGCTTAAACTGCTTAATTAGCCTCTATCCTTTATGGTTAGGGGCTTTTTGTTAAGACAGCCAAATCTTAAGCTTGCTTAAACTGCTTAAACTGAACTCAAAACAGCCTTACTCAAGATGAACTTAAGCAACTTAAGCAGACTTAAGCAAACGCCTATCTTAAGCCAATCGCTTACCATTCATACGTTACAGCCAACTTAAGCAACTTAAGCAGCTTTTCATAGGGTATAAAGTGATATTGCAGATATAACTACTACTCAAGTATAGAAAACATGAGGTTAAATATATTCACTATGTTATGATAAAGATGAATTTACCTAATGATTTAGATAACAATTAGAGATCATCATGCCAGCCATTGCCACCACTCGCAGCCTTAGCGACTATTCAAAGATTAATATCTCAACATATCGCAATCAGTTAAAACAAGCAGCCGAACCCTTTTTAGATCTTAGTTATCAATACCGTGGCAAAGCTTATGACTACTCTATTCAAGTATCAAAGACCCCATGCAATTATGGCGGCTATCGTCATTGGTTTTTATGCCCGTCATGCTCAAAGCGTACAAGCGTTTTATATTTTGCTGCTACTTACGTTTGCAGGCATTGCATAGGCTGTAATTATGGCTCGCAGTTACAGCAACCAATAGACCGCTTATTCAGTCGCTTACATACGATTAGACAGCGTTTAGGCTGGCAAGCAGGGATTGCTCACGGTATTGGTGAACGTCCTAAAGGCATGCACCACAGCACGTATAACAAGCTGATAAATGAGCATGAGCAGCTAACAGCTAAGGTATGGCAATCCACACTAGACAAGCTAAATTGCACCCATTGAGGCTAAAAGATGCGACTACCTGACATTAACGACTTGATCCAAGACTTACAGCTTGCAAAGCAGATAGCGATTGAGGATAGAAACCCGAACGCTTTAATCATGGCAACCATTAGCCAAGCCAAACTATTAGGATTAGATAAGCCACAGATTAGAGATGTTAATGCCGATGCGGTGCAGACCATTAGCGACCTGATGAACGAGCTATCAAGCGATGAGCATACAAGGGCGGTAACTTATGAAAGTAACAGTTAATGACTTAATAAAAGAATTGGACGATGCAAGACAGACAGCCAAAGAAAACGGCCAAGCGTCTGCTATGGTGGCATCAATACTAGCTAAGGCTAAATTACTAGGACTTGATAAAGCAGACAGCGAACTTAATAACGAACCACAGCCAGTACAAATCATAGTTAATGTTAAGAACGCTCGCAAACCTGATAGAGTGTGTTAGTTTTCGGACACGTTAGAGGGGGGTATTGTTTGGTATATTTACGCTCGAACCAACGGACACCGCCACTATTCACACGCGCAAAATAAAAGCCGTTTTAAAAATAGGTTAAAGCCGCAAACCTAGCCGAACCCTTATAGCGTATAACTTAGCGTCTATAATTGGTTAAAGCGGATAGGTTAAGAAGTTAAGAAAAGTTAAAGCAGAAAGCAATAGCTAAACTTTTAATTACGCGGCTGTAAAAATATGCATATATGGGCGGTCATTACTAATAAAGAGCTAAACAATCACACCGCCCTATGGCCACCAGTAAGCATAGGTAACTATGAAAATGGCTACCAAACTGGCTACCATATAGCAGGTAATTTAAGAAAACTATATTATAAACAATAACTTACGCACAAAAAAAAGCCTCACTGTTAAGTGAGGCTTTTTAAGTATTTGGAGCGGGAAAAGAGATTCGAACTCTCGACCCCAACCTTGGCAAGGTTATGCTCTACCACTGAGCTATTCCCGCTAATTATCAATTAACTATCGTCAGTTGATGAGGGCACATTATACGCAGTTTTTTGAGCGTGTCAATACATAGTACGAGAAAAATTAAAAGTAAGTAAATTGGCATATTATCCTAACCTTCATTTATGTTATAACAGATTATTATAATATACATTCCAAAAAATTTGCTTTCTATAAATAGGCTGGAATGCAGTTTTATAATTACTTTTATCATATTTATGATTTATAAACATTACACTTAAGGATAAGTAGTATGAGTCAACAATATACCATCGCTGACTATTTATTTGAGCGTATCGCCGAGGCAGGCGCAACTGAGATCTTTGGGGTGCCAGGCGATTTTAATCTAGCGTTTTTAGATAATATTATTGAATCAGATAAGCTGCGCTGGGTCGGTAACACTAATGAGTTGAATGCAGGTTACGCCGCAGATGGTTATGCCCGTGAGCGTGGTTTTGCAGCTATGGTGACTACCTTTGGCGTAGGTGAGCTATCGGCAATCAATGCTACCGCAGGCTCATTCGCTGAGCATGTGCCAGTACTGCATATAGTTGGCGCGCCATCGACCAAGCAGCAACATGCCAAACAGCGCATTCATCACTCATTAGGGGATGGCGTGTTCAATCATTTTATTAAGATGGTAGAGCCAGTTACTGTAGCTAGAGCCCAGCTCACTGTCGAAAACGCAGCTTCTGAGATTGATAGAGTCATTCGGATGGTGCTCAAAAAGCATCGCCCAGGCTATCTAATGCTATCTCCAGATGTGGCAAGTCAGCCTATCTATCCGCCGACGACTAAGCTTGTCGATAGTGTAGAGGATGTGACTAGCCAAGCTGCCCTAGCAGCCTTTAAACAAGGACTGATAGACTTTCTGCCTAATAAGACAACGACTTTGATGGCAGATTTGATGGTGCATCGTTTAGGTTTGCAAGATCAGCTCAAGGCGCTGATTGCAGATACCGTAATTCCTTATACTACACTATCATGGGGTAAGACTTTATTAGATGAAAACAGCGAGCGTTGGGCTGGGACTTATGCTGGCATCGCTTCACGCCCAGTGGTTAAAGATGCGGTTGAGAATTGTGAGTGCTTAATTAAAGTTGGTGTGCAATATACGGATACTACTACCGCAGGCTTTAGCCAAGATATTGATGACAAGGTAGTGGTTGATTTGCATTACGAGCGCGCTAGTATTAGCGGTCATAATTATGCCCCTATCGCGCTAAAAGATGCTTTGCAAACACTACATGAGGTTATGACATCGGGCATAGAGATCACGCCTATGCCTTTAACTGATGAAGTACATCCTTACGAGCAGCAGGGTGCTGATAATGAGCCTATTCGCCAAGATGATCTATGGCACATTATTGCCAATTATTTAAGTGCTAATAACATCGTCTTTGCTGATCAAGGCACCTCTTATTTTGGTATTAGTGGGGTGCGCTTACCTGAAGGAGTAGTTTGTTACGGACAGCCGATGTGGGGTTCGATAGGTTATACGTTACCAGCCAGCTTAGGGGCAGCGCTTGCTTCTACACACAAGCGCAGTATCCTACTTATCGGTGATGGTTCGGCGCTTTTGACCATTCAAGAGATGGCGACTATGATTCAACAAGGCATCAATCCTGTAATCATACTGATTAATAATAGCGGCTATACCGTTGAGCGTGCTATTCATGGGGCAAACCAGCGCTATAATGATATCGTGCAGTGTGATTGGCAACTGATGCCACAAGCGTTTGGTGCTAATAAAGACAACAGCTTATCTATCAAGGCTAAAACGATGGGTGAATTAAAGTCCGCTCTCAAAAAAGCAACCTTAGCGACGGATAAGTTAGTCATGCTTGAGGTAGTGACTGATAAGCATGATATACCACCTATGCTTGCCGATATTGCTGCTGCGCTTAAATAATGGTTTAAAAGAACGACTATTTTTCATCATAAAAAACCCGTTCAATGATGAACGGGTTTTTTATGATGAAAAGGTTTGATAACTTGAAATAGTAGAGATTAAAAGTGAACTTTGACCAAGGCACTTGCAACGTTTTGATCTATGTCATTATTATTACCAAATTTATTTTTCCAGTAGCTGTATTCCATACCGACTTCGATACGATTGTCAATACCTAGCACTTCTTGCAAGTTGTATTTGATCTGCGGATTAATATGCAGCTGATTTGCTTTATCGTCGTTATTAAAAGAGTAGTCGATATAACCATCCACTACGAAGTTATTCTTTTCCCAACCAGCAGTCAGAGTAATTTGCTGATCGTCAGCTTGACTAAACGTATCATCATTAAAAACATGATAAATCGATGCTGAGGCGTATTTCATACCATCGATAGGCACATTTAAATCTGCACCAACACCAACCATGAAATTATCTTGCTCAAAACTGCTACTACTAGTGCCAAACTCATATTGACCTGCTAAGTTGACTTGCTTGATAAAGCTATTACTATAGTCTGAGATTTTAAATTTTGGTGCAACCTCACCATAGATATCTTTTGAGCGACTGCCAGCATTATCATCTTCATTACCTTGCAAGCGATCTACGAAAAAGAACAAACCACCCCAATCAAAGGCTGAAGCATGTTCAAGCGTGACGGTAGTGATTTCTTGGTCATTATCATTTAATGCATTTTTATAGTTTTCACCATAAAGCACAGAGATACTAGTATCAGAGAAAAAACGCTTAGCGTTAGCACTAGTAGACATCGCGCCCATAGCGATAACAGTAACGGCTGCGATAGTTAACGGCTTAGTGACAGATAGGTTTGATAGATTAAAACGCACAGTGTAACTCCCTTATGTACAGTCGTAATTTCCCTAGCAGTCTCGGCTATAGTGGCACGTAACAACGGGTTTTAACTTCCTGTTAAAACGCAGCATCACCACTAGGGGATAAGTAGATATAGTTTAGATAGTCAATAATGACTTAATCAGTAATAACTGTGAATAAAATAACGATGATTATTAGCGCTATTGGTTATCTCAAAGAGTTACTGAATGACTTGAACCATTAACAAAGTAACAGAACGTTTACTTATGGTTTAAAGCAGTTAACCATACTTTCTAAAGCCTAACAACTCTAATTTATTCCAAAGTAAAGGTACTTTAAGTGTCGTTATGTCACGAAAATAAGCTAAAACGCTGATTTTAATAAATAAAATTGACCAAATAGTCAGGTTTTCTTATCGATAAAAAATAAAAATAATTTGTAACAACGGTAAATAAACTTATCAACACTCTAAAAAATTAATTACATAGCAAAAGCAAAGGGTTAGATTCAGCTACAAAAAACTGAGTCTAACCCTCAAGTTATGGCCTCCTTGTTTATTAAAGCCCATTATCAGAATGCTCTTTCAGCGAACCACCATAAAGCTATCGCCACACTAATCAGCGAGCCCAAATAAAATATAGCTATCTTATAAAAATGCGTATGGCGCAGTAATAGTGCTATAGGGAATACCACTAAGATGAACACCAATTGTCCAAGCTCAATACCTATATTAAAGCTTAGCAAGGCTAACACGCGCTCGCTGGTCGCTAATGGTAGATCCACTAACACATTGGCAAAACCAAAACCGTGAATCAAGCCAAACACAAACGCTAGATAGATAGCACGCACCCGTAACATAGGCACTAAGTTATTGAGCGCAGCAAAGGCTATCGATAGAGCGATGACAGACTCGATAAAGGCGGCTGGGATACTGACGATATCTAGAGCCGCCAGTGTTAAAGTGATGGAATGGGCGAGGGTAAATGAGGTGGCGATCCAAAACACCTCAACTAGCGCGGCTTTTGGTTTGCTGACAGCTACTAATCCATGTTCCTTGCGAGAATATACGGCGGGGATAAGTAATACGAATAAGAACAGTAGATGATCCCAGCCGATCAGTAGATGGTGAATACCGCTTTTTAGGAATATAGTCGCTGTCGCCAGCCAGCCTGTATCAGCAGCTGCTCCTAATGGACTTTGTCCTACTGCCATGACTTGGATAGGTAGCCCGTCATCTATTTGGGTCAAGATCAGGCGATGATTAGCATCGACACCTGCTAGTACCTGATAGTCAAGGCTTGAGATGGGTGCGGAGCAGCTTAGTTTAAAATTAGTATACAAGTAGTTAAAACCGCCGCGATTGTTGATCGCTAAGGGCGCAAAGTCAGTGGGCTGGCAAGCTTGGGAGTCGCCGCTAAGGGTTACTTGCGCGTTGATCATTTGCTCTATAAGCGCTGATTGAGACTTGACTTCAGCCCAGCTGACTTGACTGTCATTGTTGGCATCTATATTGATAAGGAGTGCGAGATCTCGCAGGGATAGCTCATATTCAGCATTATAAGTATTATCAGCGCCACTCTCAGCTCTAGTGGGTTCTAGATTGAGATAAGCGGTGCTGGCTTCGTGAGCCTGTAGGGTCGTACAAGTTAGTATTAGCACCAGTAAAGTTAAGTAGCGATAACTATGACGCCAGATGAGGCTACAAAAGACACTCATAGTGGTATCTCCTTAATAGATAATGGACTAACTGCTCGCATGGTATCGACAGAGGTTGTTGTGCTCAGCACATTAACTGTATTTCTAGCGTAAGTTGTACCTAGAGCTTTTATCTTTAAAAAGCTACTTAATGTATTGTTAGAAAAAAAACTTGATCTGTTAGAGGCTTGAATATCAGAAGTTTGACAGTCTAAGCAGCCACTGATTTTACCTAAGCGTAAGTCGCGCTCTAGAGCAGGGTACTCGTAGTTATTATCGGTAATAAACTGTTGAATAACTTTGATATCCTTGTCACTGCCTGTTTTTATAGCGGCAGTTGCATAAAGGATAATATCGGCAGTCTCACGCTGCTCTTGCCAGTTCTCCCGTGCCAGCTCAAGCGCTAAGTCAATCTGATTAGTCAGTAGCGCATAAGTAGCTTGCTCGCGAATATGAGCGCTCTCTTCACGTAATTGTAAGACCTCCATACGCTCCCGTATAAGCGCAAGATTTTGCTGCGCCTCAGGATCTTTAAGCTTAAGCTGGGCAGTAATAAGCCTGAGTAGCAGCGCGTCTTTATCGGTATGATCTTGCAGGAGCTGGCGAGCCTGCTTGTAGTGGCCTGTCTTTAGTAGCCAGTCGGCTTGCGCCATTAGTGCAGGCACCGTATCGCTATCCATAACATTAAAGACTTGCTCGGCAAGATCGGTATCTCGACTACGCAAAGCGGCATCAGCTTGAATAAGATATATCCAGCGAGCGGTAGAGGGTTCAAGTCCAGATGCGATACTAGCAAGACCACTTAAAGTTTGTTTGGCTTGTTCAAGCTGCCCCGTCATCGTCTGGATCTGTGCCATACAGGCAAGCTGATAGACGCGTAATGAGCTATCAGTGAGCTTTTGGCAGTGCTCCATAGCGGGTTTGTATTGACCTTCTACGACTAGCAATGATGATAAAGTTAGTAGGGCATCGGGGTTATTAGGCTCTTTGGCTAATATTTGCTCCAAAGTATCTTTGGCCTTATCGAATTTATGATCAGATTGTAGCGCCCGTGCTTTTAACATTAGCGTTGCAGTGTCTTGATTGGTGATTTGATCGAGATGAGCTTGTGCTTGTCCTAGCGCTCGTGGATCACCTTGCAGATAAGCACGTTCTAAAAGCTGCTCGGTTTGAATATTGTTAAGGGGTTTGGTCGATGTCGAAAAGCTTTGGGCATTAGTATAACGAGGAGGCGCTACGTTTGTAGGGAGGGTCGCTAGTATTTGTTGATCGTTAGCTGGGGTAAAGGGTGCAGCATATAGCGGTAGGCTAGCTATAGATAATATCAGAGCCAAGCCAATGGGACAGTTGGTTCTGTGCATGCCTTTTATTCTGCGCATAAGGTATCTCCATAAGGGCGTGTTGAGCATTCACAAATGAGCACTGCTGATAAACAAACACCCAATCATTGGCATGATCAGGTGTTTTATTTAATTAAGCTTAAATTATAATGAAGCGTTGGCACCACTCACCTTTACAGGCTCAGCTAGGTTCGCCTCAGGTAGTACAATACGGCTAATATCTTGCGGCTCATCGGTATCTAGATTACGACTCGCTGCAATAACCGCTTCGACTTGACTAGCAGCTTGTACCGCTTTAGCTTGGTCTATGGCTACCTCGCCAATGTTTTGACTATTAAAGCCGTCATCGTCATCATCGCCAAAGCAACCGGTAAGCACCATTGACCCCGCCATCAATACGGCTAAACATATGTAACGCATTTTGTTTCTCCTTAAATGAGGCTTATGAATCGCTTGAGTTAGTATCTGTAGCACCTGGGTTAGGCGTTCTTAGATACGGAAAGACTGAGTCAAATTCAGCGGCGGTTTTACGAACACCATCAGTGAATCCAAGTTCACCTGCAGCAGCATCCTTTGGAACACAAGTAGCTTTTGCATCTAGGCCAGCATGACATAACACACCCATAGCCACTCTTAATGAGACGTCAGTGACATCATCACCAGGTCGGCGACCATTCGGGAATCCTGCATTATCGCCACCAATCACCCCTAAGTCGTTTTGAGTGTTAGCGGGTTTTGTAGCAGTGCTAGTATTTAGGCGCAGCATATCTCCAGGTACTTGATTAGCATTAGCAGGCTTATTAACACCTGGTACACCTGTTAAAAATGCTGTGACTAGATCTTGACGTGGGAAGTTAGTAGGCGCTTTAGCACTTGGATACAGCACTTGAATCAAAGCTGGAAGCGTAGGATAGAGAACATAAGGCGCAAAGTTAGCCGCATCATTCTTTGGCTCTGAGGCATTGAATTTGTCTTTATCTTTGAGTCCGATGACCACTTCGTTGACCAGTGGCATACCTAGTCTTGACACTTGCGTCCACGCGCCACCCTTTTTGGTTGTCGTACTAATACCAGATTCAGGCGATGGATTGACTAAAGTGGCTTGACGTACGCTCGCAGTTGTCCAAGCGCCAATTACAGGATCGACTTTATCTAAGCTACCATTATCATCTGAGTCTATTGCTAACGTTGAGTTAACTAGACAGGATTTTGGCACTTCCATAGCGATAGAGGTTACGTTTTTGTTAGCTAAGATATTGGTACCCGCTGTACGAGAGCCTAGTGGATTTAGATTGATAAGATCGAATACTCTACCCAAATCAATAGCAAAGCTCTCAGCGCGTTGACCGACGAATACTTTACCCATTTTTCCATTTGCGCAGCTGCCCATATCTAGGGTTTTAACAAAGCCATTCGCATAGGTTGGATAGCTATTATTTGGGAAAGACTTAGTACCGATGTAATCAAAAGGCTTTTGATAGCTACCTAAAGCGGTACGATCGGTACTGCGTCGATCGCCTTTGACCATATTGATAGCATAGCTCTCATTGGTTTGTACTTTACCTGGCATAGTAGCGTTGCCAATGTTAACAAGAGGCACTGCAACCTTTGGCGTACTTGGATCGCCATCGGTATCCAGCTCAATGCTATTTAGCTGTTGAGTAAATCTAAACTGAAAGGTGATGTCTTCGACCGCATCGCCATTGTTATCAACATGAATCTCATACAGAGCATCGTCATCGAGTGAGAAATAATTGGGTCCGCCATAAGCGTCCTGCAATGGCAGATAGTTAGCGATAATGGTGACATAATCCTGTCGGCCATTCTCATAACTATTGAACATATATAGGTCAGTAGCGTCGACTTTTGGCGATTTGGTGATAGAAGGCGCTTCACGATGGCTGGAAGCTAGAGCAGTTGCACTGGCACAAATGGCCATGGCTGCTATAAGGGCGACTGAAGTGATAGTTAAAATAAATAGGTTACTATCCGAAGCTTAATAAGATAAATTACATAGTCGTCTCATTAAGTTAACCTCAACTATACACCTATCTTTTTGTATCTGTAGGTTTTTCATCAGAAAAATCGTATCATTTATCGGTTTTTACATTTATTTACAATTGTAAAAATTGCATGGCTAAATAGCTGACTCAAGCGGATCTTGCCGAAAAAACTTTACCATAATCGCATAAATCTCAGGATAAGCATCGACCAGCTTGCTTGGCGTTTCAAAAAACACTTCGCTCAATACCGCAAAGAACTCTGCTGGATTGGTCGCGCCATAACGATCGAGTCCCGCCTTACGATGCTTTTGAAAGTCCGCAAAACCGTGCTCCATAGTCTGCGTCCAGCGACTGGCATCCATATCAGGCTGTAGCGGCGGAAAGCCATTAGCGCGACCGTTCAACATATCGAGCTTATGCACAAACTCATGAATCACCACGTTATGACCATCGCGCTCGCCTGAGTGCTTGGCATCACTCCATGACAGAATCACAGGACCACGTAGCCATGCCTCGCCGCTACGACTATGACTGTTTTGATGGACGATGCCCATTTCATCGATAGTCGTACTATCGTTCTTAAAAGCGCCTGGATAGATGATAATAGACGACCAGCCTGCATACCACTCAAGGCTCAGATTTAAGATAGGCAGGCAGGCTTGTAGAGCAATAGAGCGTTTTACACTATCGGTGATAACAAAGCCTTGCGCGCCACTAAAAGATTTATCATCGAGCAGTAAAGTCGCCAAATCAAATAGTCGAGTGAGCTCGTCCTCTGTCAATCTATCGAGTATCGGAATTTTCTGCGCGGCTTGCTGCCAGTCAGCGCGTTTAAATGGGCTGTTATCTAAGATACGCTGTTCGCGCCAGTCCTTTATTATGCTAAACATGCTCTATGTCCTTAAGATGGTTTAATGGTATTAGTATGACTGAAATCACTTAAAGTATTTGTTGTTATCATTCGAGGTATTGACGGCTATAGGGTTAATAATTTGCGTAATAATCTTTATACTACGCACATAAATTATCTCCTTGTATAGTGAAGTCGTTATAGCCATTTTGCCTTAGTTATACTGTATAAGCACAACTTAAATTGAACGTTATGAAACCTACTGTCCAAGCCCAGCCAGACTCTCGCCGAACCCAATATTTTCGAGTTATATTAATGGGCATTAGCGCATTTGTGATCAATACCACAGAGTTCGTTCCTGTAGCGCTGTTGACCGATATCGCGCAAGACTTTTCTATTACTACGGCCGAGACAGGGTGGATGTTGACCTTGTATGCTTGGATCGTCGCTGCCTTGTCACTACCACTGATGTTATTGACAGGTAAGCTTGAGCGCAAACGCTTACTGCTAGCAGTATTTGTAGTATTTATCGCCAGCCATGTGCTGACTGTTTTTGCGTGGAGTTTTGAGATATTGATGATCAGCCGTATCGGTGCGGCCTCAGCGCATGCGATATTTTGGTCGATTACCGCAGCCATAGCCCTGCGCGTAGCACCCAAAGGTAAAGGAGCGCTAGCACTCAGTGTCATAGCTATGGGCACCTCATTAGCTATGGTACTTGGCGTACCTATAGGGCGCTTGATCGGGCAATGGTTCGGTTGGCGGACTACTTTTGCGGGTATCGGCGTTATGGCGCTTATTATTTTTATCCTGCAAGCTAAGCTGTTACCGACTTTACCCAGTCAGTTTGACGGTGATTATAAAAAAGTGCCAGAGCTGCTCAAGAATCCTTTGTTAGTGGGACTGTACTTATTCATTTTACTGGCATTTACCGCTCACTATACTGCTTATTCTTATATCGAGCCTTTTATGCGGGAGGTGGGATTTATTAGTGAAAGCTCAGTGACCTTAATGCTATTAGTATTTGGCGGGGCAGGGCTTATTGGCAGTATGCTGTTTAGCCGGTGGGGTGAGGGATCGAGCCAAACCTTACTTGTCATATCTTCGCTATTGTTAGCGCTGTCGATGCTTGTCCTATTATGGGTGGTGACCTCGATATGGCTGTTGAGTGCAATTGCAATGATTTGGGGCACTGTGCTGATGCTACTGATACTTGCCGTTCAGGCAAAAGTCATTATAATCGATAAAAATGCTCAAGATGTGGTGATGGCGATGTTCTCAGGCATTATTAATTTAGGTATTGGCGCAGGCGCACTGATTGGTGGCTATACGGTCACCCACCTGACGCTGCCTTTTATCGGTTTTGTAGGCGCAGCGATTGCTGCTTTAGCTCTAATGCTAATACTATTTATGATCAAGCGCTTTGCTAGGTTACGTTAGATGATGTTATTGCCAATTATTATTGCAAATGCCACGACTAACAAAAAAAATACTATTATAATCGACACCTATCAAATCTCTAAGAGTACAAGATGTTGAAGAAAATTGAGTTATCACTGGAGAAAACGATTTTTAATAGTCGTTGGATACTAGCTCCTTTTTATCTAGGTTTGGTATTAGGCATCATTTTACTATTCATCAAATTTATCCAAAAATTATGGTATATGATCGCCGATATCTTCGTTTTGACCGAAGCTGACGTTATTGTTGGTATTCTAATATTAGTCGATATTGCTTTAGTTGCCAGTTTACTGCTCATTATTATCTTTAGTGGCTATGAGATTTTTGTCTCAAAAATTGATACAGGCGAGCATGATGATCGACCTGCTTGGATGGGTAAGATAGATTTTTCTGGTCTAAAGTTAAAAGTAATTGGCGCTATTGTCGCTATCTCGGCAATCGATCTCTTAAAATCATTTATGAATATATCTAATGAGATAAGCGAAGGTGAAGCTGATAAGTTAATGTGGAAAGTTATTATTCATATGACCTTTGTGTTGTCTGGATTGTTATTTGCCCTTATGGACAAAGTAGTTGGTGATACCAAAAAGCACTAACAGATATTTCACACTAACTCGCCATAACTATTTAACGGCCTCCTCACGTTTGAGACCGATAGTTCGCAGACCGCCTTTGTCATCCAGCTCCTTGATAACTAGTGACCATTCATCATTAATAGCAACGGTGTCGCCTGAGACGGGCTTAACGTCCAAACTTGCGGTCACATATTCAGCTACGGTTTGTTGCCACATGGTCGTTGCGTCATCATCGGTTTTAGATCTAAGCCGAGTGACCAGCGACTCTGATTGCATAACCCCAGTAAAAAACGGCAAGTCGCCAAGCTTGACACTCGGAGATAATAACCAGTCGCCATAAAAGTCATCGATAGCGCGTCGATCAAGCTTAGTATCATTGAATATCTGTGCGATTGGACGAGCATGATTGCTTTGCATCGCATACCAAACATGGTCGCCAAACTTTAGCTGGGTATCCTCCGTAACGGTTACTAATTTTTGCTGGCGCACCAAAGCGAACACACTGATCTCATCAGGACTGACTCGATTGGATATGACTTTGGGATGGCGACCAATAGCAAACGCGCCCGATTGCACCTCAAACTCGTAAAGCGTGATGCTGGCCTTGTCCGATACCCAAACTTCGTGCTCTTCTTTGGGTTCGTTATTGGCAGGAATACGCACTTTAAATAGGGTTGCCATGAGGGGAATGGTGGTACCTTGTAATATTAGAGACAACACCACAACGCCAAAGGCAATATCAAAGAGCATAAAGGCATCATCAACCCCTGCCATCACAGGCAAAATAGCAAGGGTAATCGGTACAGCGCCACGCAAGCCTACCCAAGAGATAAAGCCTATTTCGCGGTCTTTGAATTTAAAAGGTTTGACGCTAGTATAAACCGCGATAGGGCGGGCGACCAAAATCATAAAGGCCACAATCGCAACCGAGTAATACCAGACATCTAACACATTAAAAGGGGTGACCAGCAAGCCAAGCACTACGAACAATACGGCCTGTGATAACCATGCAAAGCTATCCATCACTCGCAAAACATGCTCAGTCGAGTGTGCTTTGTGATTGCCAATGATAACCCCAGCTAAATATATCGCCAAAAAGCCACTACCGCCAATCAGATTAGTCGCGGCAAACACTGACAAGCCTGCTGACAATATAAGGATGGCATACATGCCCTCTGGCAGATGCAGCTTAGGTAATAATTTGGACAGCAAAAACCCAGCCAGCAAGCCGACTATTAGTCCAAAGCCCAATTGCTGTAATAGTAATAACAGAAACCCCACGACCGTCTGACCAGCAGGATCAACGTTCAATGCAATCAGGCCAGTCACTAATAATATGGCAAAAGGATCGTTTGCGCCTGACTCTAATTCAAGCGTTGCCTGTACCCGATCATTGAGCTTGACACCGCCATTACGTAATAGCGAAAAGACCGCTGCGGCATCGGTTGAGCCGACGATAGCCGCCATAAGGACACCTATTCGCCAATCCACATCCAATAGCCAAGTGACGAATACCCCTAGCACCACGACCGTGATGAGTACGCCCCAAGTCGCTAGCACCACCGCAGGCCTCAGGCCAACTCGAAACGACTGAAACGAGGTGCGCAGTCCGCCGTCTAACAAAATACAAGCTAGTGCCGCCTGTCCAATAAAATTCGCGAGACCATACTCTGCAAACTGAATCCCTAAGATGCCGTCTTCACCTGCCAGCATGCCGACTATCAAAAATAGTAGCAATAACGGCACACCCAAGCGCGCTGATAAAGTGCTGGCCATGATACTAGCAAATATGAGCAATGCACCGACCAAGTACAGGATATTTAAGGTATCCATGTTTTGTAAATCCTGTTATTAGATGATGACGGCATCGGTAGATGAGTTATAAAGTAAGACGACTTAGCTAGTATTAGGTCGGTTCATTCTATGTGGTTTTGTTTACTTAGACCATAATGCAAAAAGGTATGATCTGCAAGGTCTGTCAAATTTGTAAGCGTACCCATTTTGCTCAAACATTCTGGACTTGCACCAATCACAGTGCGGATGGTGGCTAAAGGTCTTGCTTGATAACTAGAGTCCTGCAACTCAGCAATACGAATGGCTAGCTCATCGACAATACGTACAAATATTAGCATATCTCCAAGCTGCACTATAATTGTTCTCAAAATAAGAACTTATATTTTTCATTGCCACTGTTTATCTAAGTTCCGTCAACAGTTAGAATGCTATGATTACTCAGCAACAAGTCAATGAATAAAGGAAGGTAATCTAAGTTAACTTTAGAGCTGTAACGCGATATTATAATTGAGAGCTATTAATTAAAACACATCTTAATGTCTACGATTAAATATGAATAATAACTAACTAACTAACAACTAACTAATAATATTGGAGAATATCATGGGCTTATTAGTCGACGGCCAATGGCAAGATAAATGGTATGATACCGAATCTAGTGGTGGTCGTTTTAAGCGTCAGGATTCAAGCTTTCGCAATTGGGTAACCGCTGATGGTAGCGCCGGGCCTACAGGTGACAGCGGCTTTAAGGCTGAGTCTGATCGTTATCATCTGTACGTCTCGCTGGCGTGTCCTTGGGCACATCGTACGATGATCTATCGCAAGCTAAAGGGCCTAGAGGATATGATCTCAATATCAGTGGTCAATGCCTTTATGGGAGGCGAGGGCTGGACGTTTAAGTCTGGTGAGGGGGTCATAGATGATCCTATTTTTAATGCTACTCATTTATATGAGATTTATACCGCCGCGCAAGCCGATTATACCGGCCGAGTGACCGTACCTATTTTATGGGATAAAAAAACCAATACTATCGTGAATAACGAATCCTCTGAGATTATTCGTATGTTCAATAATGCCTTTGATGAAATCGGTGCAACCGCAGGAGACTTCTCACCCGCAGAGCTGTTGACAGATATTGATGCATTAAATGACTTCATTTATCCAAACATCAATAATGGGGTCTACAAAGCAGGTTTTGCCACGACCCAGGATGCTTATAAGGAGGCGGTAACAGAATTGTTTGCAGCGCTAGATACACTAGAGGCGCGTTTGCAAAATAAGCGATATTTGCTAGGTGATACTATCGCTGAGGCGGACTGGCGACTGTTCACCACTTTAGTGCGCTTTGATGCTGCTTACGTCGGACATTTCAAATGTAATGTGCGCCGTATCGTTGACTATCCGAACCTTTGGGGTTATTTGCGTGACCTATATCAAGTACCAGGTATCGCCGACACTGTGGCGATCGATAATATCAAAGCGCATTATTATAGCAGCCACGAAACCATTAACCCAACCCGTATTATACCTGTCGGTCCTGATCTTGACTTTAATACTCCGCATGGGCGTGAACAGCTATCGTCGATGAATATCTAGCAAATATCAGTTATCAAATGAGCAATGACCAAGATATTAATCACCAAATTAATAACCCTTAATTATTACAAAATAGGAAATAACTATGTCAGTGATTATTAAAAAACTTTAAGCCTATCAGTGAGCGTCTACAGGTGCTAGGGCAATAAAATCGCAAAAACCTTATAAAAGGCTACGCTGACACTCTCGAAAAAGCTTGCTTTATATTCTCTAGGTCTAAAATTAACAACGATAATTAATAAAACCTACTGGTCTAAGCTGCTATTTATCGCTATCATTGTTAGGCTTATATTCGAGCTATTAATTAATTCACTAGGCAGCCAAAGTTTGCCTTTTCACCTTATGCTATACCGAGTCGTCTTATGGAACACTCAGCGCAGTCAGAAAGATTGCCGCATTTACATGAATCAGAGCTATTTCACGCTGTGAAAAATCCCGCCTTTCGTCGTATTGGACTGATGGGACGGGCAGGTAAGCGTAGCGTTACCCAGAGCCTAGCGCAAGTGGCGAATATCGTCAATGAGATGGGTCTGACCTTAATCATGGATGTACAAACTGCTAATCTACCAACTTTAGATTTGACAGAGATCGAAAAAGTTAAGATCGTTAAGCGTAGCCTGATCGGTGAGATTTGTGACTTAGTTATTGTGGTCGGCGGTGATGGTTCAATACTGCACGCTGCAGAGGCGTTAGCGCGCTATAGAGTTCCTGTGCTTGGCGTCAACCGTGGTCGGCTTGGCTTTTTGGCAGATGTGAAACCCAATGAAGTGGCACAAAAGCTGCGTCAAGTACTGATGGGAGACTATCAGCTGGATCATCGATTCTTATTAACGATGGAGATACGTGAAGGTCAAAAGGTACTGCATGAAGATATGGCGCTTAATGACATCGTACTGCATGCTGGTAAGTCGGTACATATGATAGATTTTCAGATGAAAATTGACGGGCAAGATGTCTATCGTCAGCATAGTGATGGGCTTATAGTATCGACGCCTACGGGTTCAACGGCTTATGCTTTATCAGGTGGTGGACCTATTATTCACCCAAGCATGGATGCTATCTGCTTAGTGCCTATGCATCCTCATACCCTATCGAGTCGGCCTATCGTAGTCAGTGGTAACAGTGAGATTTGCATCCGTATTCATGAGGATAACCGTACTCAGCCGATGGTAAGCGCAGATGGTAAGCCGAGCATATCGCTTGATCAGGAGCAGAGATTATATATTCGTAAGCATCCTGATAAGTTGACGCTGCTGCATCCACCAGGATTTGAGTTTTATGAGGCTTGTCGAACAAAACTACACTGGAACGTCCATGCTGAAGAGTTCGATCTTGATAGAGACGATGATACTATGGATGATCTGTAAGTAAAAAAAGTGTTGAAACGGCATAAGACTCGCCAATAAGTATATTAAAGATATAATTGGAGTAAGTAGCATGGATAAACAAACCGTATTAGCTAGCATAACCCCAGAAGTTGTCGATAAGTTTCGTATGGCTATTGAATTGGGCAAATGGCCTGATGGGCGTCAATTAACCTCTGATCAGCGCGAGACTTGTATGCAAGCAGTTATGATATGGGAGCATGAAAACCTACCGCCAGCTGAACGTACAGGTTTTTTGCATAAGCCAGTAAGAGACGACGGAACTGTCGTAGGTGCTGAATGCGATGTCGAGCATGAGCATCATTATCCTAATATGCCCAATCCCAAAGGGGCGATACAACCTGTGAAGTTTGTTGATAAGTAACTAGTTTGAGCAAATCGTTTTTGAACAAAAGGGCCTCGCTATTATCATAAATAGCGAGGCCCTTTTATAACAAGTGCTTTAACAGTCGTTGACGAGCTATTTTAGCTTTATAGCTCAGTTGTATCGACAGTTGGTCGAGCAGTCAGTGGGTTTTTTTGCATCAAAAACCCTTGCCAGCCCCAATGTAAAAAATTACGAATATTGGCATGATCGGTACCATTAGGGGTCTCTTGAACCCGAGTATAATACTCACCAAATAATTTAAGAGTATCAAGTTGGCTTAGTCCGTGATGCTTGGCAAAGCCAAAAATCTTAGCACTACCTTCGTTTTCACCAGCGCCGTTATAGACCGTACCATTAGTAAAAGGTCTTGGCGTATAGCGATAAAAGTCATCGATAAAACTGATAACATCATTGAATCCGATAGATTTTTTATTTAGACCATTCAGTAGGGCGGATACATCTGCTTGGCGAATACTCATAAGTTATGACCTTAAAGCGAATTAAACCAATAAAATTTTAATAAATATTCAATATAAAAGCTAAAAACAAAGGTGTTTATAAAAAATATCAAGTCTTTAACGATTGAAATAATCTTCATCGTCAAATGATGGCGCAAAGCTGCCTGATTCTAAATGCTGCATCTGCGACTTTACCGAGCGCTCGTGCTGAATGCGCTGGTAAATCTCTTCACGATGCACTGCTATATCTTTGGGGGCATTAACCCCAATACGTACCTGATTGCCCTTAACGCCTAAAACCGTTACGCTAACTTCATCACCGATCATTAATGTCTCGCCCACACGGCGTGTCAAAATTAACATGCGTCATACTCCTTATGTCGCAATAAAATAGTATTGCTCATTGCTTTGCTTCTTAATTGCTGAATATCACTATAGCGCTAGTTGTCAAAATATAGATATTAAACTATACCTTGAAAATAACTACTTAAGTCTATTAATTTCTATTAAAATGTTAAATACAAGCATATATAACGATATGTGAATGTATTTTGCCCAAATAAGTCACCATTATAAGTGCCACGTTCAAGACTGTCACTGATTTTCACAAAACTGCTAGGTAGAGCTAAATATTAAAACACAAGGCTAGTGATAACTCTGCTGTACTAATAATTATTAGTCAAGATACCCGTCATTTGTAAAGCTATTGTCCAGCAACTTTACTATCACCATCTTCGCGATCAAGACCGAATGCGGTATGTAGCGACTTGACGGCCTTATCCAAATACTGCTCTTGAATAAGTACAGAGACTTTAATTTCACTAGTTGATATCATTTGAATATTGATGTTGTTTTCGGCAAGAGTCTGGAACATAAGGCTGGCAACACCAGCGTGAGAGCGCATACCAACGCCGACTAATGAGACTTTAACAACTTCATCATTGGCCAATATCTCTTTGGCACCGATCTCATTTTTGACTTCGTTTTCTAGTACTTTCATGGTTTTTTCCATGTCAGTACGGTTGACGGTAAAAGTAAAGTCGGTCGTACCGTTGGTAGATAGGTTTTGTACTATCATATCAATTTCTATATTGGCACGTCCAATAGGGCTAAGGATAGCAGAAGCAATACCAGGATGATCGGGAACACCGCGCACCACGATTTTTGCCTCATCACGGTTAAAAGCGATACCTGAGATAATTGCCTGTTCCATACTGTCTCCTTCGTCTATCGTAATTAAAGTGCCTACATTGTTTTTAAAGTCATCATCAAAGCTGCCATCTGCATCGGTATCAAAGCTAGAGAGTACACGCAGCGGTACACCATATTTTCCAGCGAACTCTACTGAGCGAATCTGTAATATTTTTGAGCCAAGACTGGCCATCTCTAGCATTTCTTCAAAGGTAATTTTCTCAAGCTTTTTAGCTTTTGAAGTCACACGTGGGTCAGTAGTGTAAACCCCATCAACGTCAGTATAAATCTGGCACTCATCAGCGCCTAGAGCTGCAGCAATAGCGACTCCCGTGGTATCAGAACCGCCACGACCTAGCGTAGTGGCATTGCCATACTCATCAATGCCCTGAAATCCTGCAACGATGACCACATTACCCGCATCAAGCTGCTCGCGGATATTTTTATCATCAATTGACTCAATACGAGCCTTATTGTGCGCGGTATCGGTTTTTATTGCTACTTGACGACCTGTAAAGGAGCGTGCGCCAACACCAAGCTCTTTGATCGCCATAGCCAGTAGGGAGATCGATACTTGCTCGCCTGTTGAGACCATTTGATCATATTCACGCGGATCAGGTTGCGTGCTAATCTGACGGGCGAGATCGATAAGGCGGTTGGTCTCACCGCTCATAGCCGATACCACTACCACCACTTGATGACCATGATCATGCCAGCGCTTGACTCGTTTGGCGACATTTTTGATGCGGTCAATACTGCCCATGGAAGTGCCGCCGTATTTCTGTACTATTAACGCCATAAAAATATTACCTATTATTTACAAGGGGCTGTATAGCTATTTATCATTTCAATTGGAATAAATACTATTCCTTGATAAAGATAACGCTCAATTATAAACATACCGTTTATGTTATATCATATTTACGTAAAAAAATTAACCCAGCTGTTCTGCAACCCAAGCGGGTAGCGCATTGATAACGGCTGCCGTATTTGCCGCTTTTGGCGCGCCGCCCTGAGCGTAATCAGGCTTACCGCCACCCTTACCGCCAAGCTCGCCTGCTAAATGACGGATAATATCGCCCGCTTTGATACGAGCAGTAAGCGATTTGGCTACACTAGCTGAGAGCGCTAGCTGACCGTCTTTATCACCGACTAATACAATTATACTATCAGGTAGCTTTGACTTGATATCATCCATCAGCGGACGGATGGATTTACCATCGACCCCAGCAAGGGTACTGATTAACACAGGGACACCTGCGATAGTTTGTACTTCACTGATCAAGTCAGCGGCTTGTAGGCTGGCAAGTTTCTGCTCTAGACGCTCTAACTGCTTTTCTAGCTCACGCTGCTTGTCCGCCATACTTTGGACGCGTGCGACTACCTCAGGGCGCTTGGCTTTGAGCTGGCTTGCAAGCTGACCCAATTGTTGATCGTTTTGCTGGATGTATTTGATTGCACCCATACCAGTTACGGCTTCAATACGGCGAATACCTGCTGCAATGCCTGCTTCACTAGTGATTTTTAATAGGCCAATATCGCCTGTGCGCTGCACGTGTAATCCACCGCATAGCTCAATAGAGAAGGGCTGAGACTTACCATCGACGTTATGATCTGTACCCATCGTTAAGACGCGCACATCACTACCGTATTTTTCACCGAATAGGGCGATTGCGCCTTTATCCATAGCCGCATCGATAGACATGGTTTCGATGCTAGCTGAGGTGTTGGCTTGAATTTGCTCGTTGACTAAGCGCTCAACGCGTGCAATCTGAGTGCTATTAATAGGTTTGTCGTAGGAGAAATCAAAACGCAGTACTTCGCTAGAGACTAGTGAGCCTTTTTGAGTGACCTCATCGCCTAATACTTCACGCAGGGCGGCATGCAATAGATGCGTTGCTGAGTGGTTTTTGGCACTAGCCGCACGAATACTGGATAGTACATGAGCTTCTGCGGTTTGGCTGGTATGAACAACGCCCATATTGACCACGCCATAATGGATAATGGCTTGTCCAGATTTTTTGGTATCTTGTACCTCAAACACGCCAGACTCCGTACGAATCTCGCCCAACTCACCGACTTGTCCACCGCCTTCGGCATAAAATGGGGTACGATTCAGGACGAGTACACCCTCATCTCCTTCCGTCAAGCTAGTCGTCGCATCGCCGTCTTGATACATCGCTATCACTTCGACCTCAAGATCGCTCAGCTGCTCATAGCCGATAAATACTGTCGGCTCATCGACCTGAATGACACTACTATAATCAACATCGAACTTACCTGCATCACGAGCACGTTCGCGCTGCGCTTGCATGTGTTCATCGAACTGGGCTTCATCGATACTGATACCGCGCTCACGGGTGATATCGGCAGTCAAATCAAGCGGAAAGCCATAAGTATCGTACAGCTTAAATGCAGCCTCGCCAGAGAGAATATCTCCCTCTTTTAAGTCATCTAGCTCACCAGCTAGCAGGCGTAGACCTTGTGCCAAGGTTTTAGCAAACTGGGCTTCTTCTTTTTCAATAGCGCTCTCAATGATGCTTTGGCGCTCTTTGAGTTCAGGATAAGCGTCGCCCATTTCCTCGACTAAAGGCGCAACCATCTTGTAGAAAAATTCACTCTGGGCACCGAGCTTATTGCCATGACGTACCGCACGGCGAATCACACGGCGCAATACATAGCCGCGACCTTCATTGCTCGGCATCACGCCGTCAGCGATCAAGAATGATACCGCGCGTATATGATCGGCAATCACCTTTAGAGAGGCCTGTTGCTCATTATCAATCTCTAAAATAGCGGCCGCAGCATTCATCAAATGGGTGAATAAATCAATTTGGTAGTTGCCATGCACGCCTTGCATGATAGCGCTGATCCGCTCAAGCCCCATACCGGTATCGACGCTTGGCGCAGGTAGTGGCAGCATGGTGCCGTCTTTTTGACGATTGAACTGCATAAAGACGCAATTCCAAATCTCAATATAGCGATCGCCATCTTCCTCAGGTGTACCTGGCAAGCCGCCTTCGATATCGCTGCCATGATCGTAAAACACTTCGGTACAAGGACCACAGGGACCTGTATCACCCATCGTCCAAAAGTTATCAGAGGCAAAGGGCGCGCCCTTATTATCACCAATACGGATAATACGCTCACTTGGTAAGCCAATATCATTATGCCAAATATCAAAAGCTTCGTCATCAGTCTCATAGATAGTGACATACAGACGATCTTTATCTATCGCCAGCCACTCAGTCGATGTCAAAAACTCCCAAATATAAGCAATACCCGCTGATTTGAAATAATCGCCAAAAGAGAAGTTGCCGAGCATCTCAAAAAAAGTATGATGACGCGCGGTATAGCCGACATTATCAAGATCGTTGTGTTTGCCACCAGCACGCACGCATTTTTGTGAAGTCACTGCGCGGGTATAATCGCGTGGCTCCAATCCCAAAAAGGTCTCTTTAAACTGATTCATACCGGCATTGGTAAACAGTAAAGTAGGGTCGTTATGCGGAATTAAGCTCGATGAAGATACAGGGGTATGCTGCTTACTTATAAAAAAATCGAAAAACGCCTTACGTATATCGGCTGTTTGATGTGGCTGGCTCACAGCGGCTCCTTACTGGCAAATGAATAAAATAATAAAAGGTAAGTTAAAAATCAACTTAAATAATTTTGCAAGCGATTTTAGCACAAATGCTCGTAGGGTGTTTGACCATTCACCCTTAGTCTTGCACAGTCAGCCATCGATACACAGTGATTGTATAATCTTTGGCGCTATGGTTGATTAATTAGTCAAGATAGCGGCATCGGTTTGATCAAGCTTATCTCTAATAACTGGGTTAGATTCAATAACTTGTACGGGTATATAGCGCAGTTGTAACTTGATAGGTAAGTAGTTTGGGTAATTTTCAACCATATCTTGGGTGACCACGGCCTCAATTTTATTGACATCGCTTGAGTTAGGGATCGTCTCACCGCGAACAACCGCACGAACAATTTGATTGCCATTGGCTTTGGTAAACTGAGTATTGGTCAACACATTACCTTGATCTATAAAGTGATCATTAATGGCTTGTTTGACACTGCTCTCAAACACTTGTTGCTTGGCATTGGTTTGTAGATTTATCGTTAAATAAGATCCCACGCCAGCTAATAGCAGTATGGTTATCGCGTTGCGGCGCAAAAAAGTCAAATAAGTTTTAGATTTATAATCATCATCTACCAAACGCCTAAAGCCTAATAGCCACAGTACCATAGCATTGGTAAACTGAATGGCAATAATATTAGTAAGCGCAAGCAGTGCCGCTCCAAATCCCATCGACAGCTCACCATGAGCGAACAAGATACCGCTGGCAGCTAAAGGTGGCACCAAAGCAGTCGCTACCGCTACACCTACGACAGCGACAGACAGATGCGGTGAGACCATAGCATAAGCACCCGCCGTACCACCCGCTAAGGCAATCATTAGATCCATAGATGTGGGCTGAGTACGCGATAATATCTCTGCGGTTAGCGGCTGTGCGCTATGTAATGTACCAATCAAAAACCCTACAAATATAACCAAAGAGACGCCAGCTAGCACCGTAAATAATGACTTACGTAATAGCGGCATACGATAATCAATGATGGCAAGTGCGACACCTGTGATAGGCCCTAGCATCATAGCAACTAACATAGCGCCAATAACGACAGCTGCTGAGTTGGTGACCAGTCCATAGCTTGCAATAATAGCGGAGAGAATATTCATCACAAAGTACATCTTGCTCGGCAAGGCATTTGCTTCGATCTTGACACGTATCTCTGGATAATCTATTTTTTGATTGCTAAATTGCTCAGCGATAAACTGCTTATAAGACTCAAGTTTGGCTTCTTTTTTTTCTTGAACCGCCTCTTCAGCTTTTTCGATATCTTCTAGATCCTGCAAGTCAGATTCAGTCTGATCATCTGTACTTGTAATATCATTTGACTCGTCATCCTCATCAGGCATAGGTGGCGCTTGCTCAAGCTCTATGTCGATGACTCCTTTTTCAACCAGCCTATTAAGGTTATTGAGATCATCACTATTCTCTGTATTCACAGAGAGTATATCTTCGTTTTTAATGTCTTTAGTTGCGACTGTATCAGGGGCGGCAGTAGATGTGTCTGCCTTATTATGCCCTTCTGCGGCTAGTATTTCAGCAGGCGCTGAGATATCTGTAGAAGTTTCAACATCAACGCTCTCTACAGTAGCTATAGCGACATCAGGCTCAGGCGAATCAATAATTATCTTAGTTTCAGTCTCCTGCATGCTCGCATCTAGTGTTGTCTGCTGATGAGTAGCATCTGTACTATTACTAAGCTCTTCGCTATGATTTGCAGTCACTACATCATCGTTGCTAGCTAGTTCCTCAGAGATATAGTCTTCACTTGTCGTGGCGGATTGAGCATCATCTGGGTTCAGAGAGGTAGGGTTGCGCGTAGGTTGAGTATTAGCAGAGGGTGAGGTCATAGTAATAAGGCTTTATTAATAAAATAATAGAAAGCCACAATTATAATGATAAATATAAAAAGTTATATCGCCTTTTTGCTATCAGATACCTGTGTTGTTTTACATTTTGTATATCTAAGAGATAAATAGAAGGGATTTGGTAGTTGAATAACTTGAAAAATAGAGGATTTCATAAGACCTCAACTAACTCCCTAATAATAACATGGTTTTACTGCGGAGTCACTGAAAATAAAAGGCTCTAGAGTCTATGTCAAATACTTACTATTTTTGTGGATATAGCGTATAAAGGTGGTATACAAGATAAACACACACCTAAAATAAGGATTTGATTATGAACTGGCCTCTATTTTCTGTTATCTACTCTATGGCTGCTACTGTAATCGTCGGAATATTTATGATTACCGCTTTGGTCACAGGCTTTAATGAGATCCCTCATATTCAAACTGCTGTAGTCGTAGGGCTTTTAGTCTCTATACCAGCAGGTATGTATTTTACCAAAAAAATAAATAGTATCACTGGTAATGAAGAAGGTTATAAAGATATTACTATTTAACATGCTTAGATTTGAAAACATCAGATATCAATAACTATAAGTTTTGAGCTAGAAAGGTTTTAAACAAAAAACAGCTTCTAATAAATAGAAGCTATTTTTTTACTTTGACGTTAGAGGACTACTTATTGCAATACTACGGTCGCACCATTTTCGATATTAGCGTATACCTCAAGCACATCCCAGTTAGTCAAGCGCACGCAACCTGCCGATGCTTGGCGACTGATGCCCTCAGGCTTTGGCGAGCCATGCAGACCATAAGAAGGCTTAGATAGACCCATCCATACGACACCTACTGGATTGTTAGGGCCAGGTGGTATCATATGCACTTCTTTACCACTACCTTCACCAACAGTGGCTTTATACCAAGGCATTTTGACTTTATTGACGATCTTAAAGGTACCTTGCGGAGAAGGGGTGCTACTGCTGCCTACTGTAGTCGGATAAGTAGCTACTAATTTATCACCGTTATAAGCATAAAGTGTTTGATCCGCTTTGTTCGCCACTACGCGATTGATACGCTGATTGAGCGCACCGCGATTGTTAAGCACAGTAATCGTTTCGCCAACTTTATAATCTTTGTTTTGATTGAGCTTATCTAAATAGCGCACATCCATATGGAAGCGCTCACCGAGCATCTCTTTGATGTCTTGATAATAAAGCCCTTTCATTTTTGATTTAGCCTCATAACCTGAAGGCGTCGCAGAAAAGTTGGTTTTAAGATCGTCTTCGGTCAAAGTATAAGTAACTAGCACGGGCTTATTGGCAGGGATATTTTTATTTAGCGCCTCCCAAGTTTTTTGATTCATTTTGCCTGTCGCTTGCAAGCCTTTCATATTTTGAAAGTTAATGAGCGCTTTTTTGCTGTTCATACCCCAGCCGCCATCGATAGGACCTGGAGAGGCATGATTCCAATCCAATAAGGCTTGCATCTTAATAGTCATTGCCGAATTAACATTCATATTGGGCGACCATTTTGAGTCATTGACCTGTTTGGCATAATTAGACAGATTCAATGTCGTATAAGTCTTGCCATCTTTATCTTCAATACTTTTTATAGCAGAGTCATTGTTTGAAGGTTGATTTTGTTCGCTCTGCGACACATTTGACGTTGTATCAGGACCTGCAAATGCTTGCCCATCGCTAATATCGTCAGCACTCTCTGATTGGCGATCTTTAAGCACTAATTCTTCAACACTCATGTTATCAGGACTAACGCTCGCCGTTGAAGGTTGCTCGCGCTGGCTATTGATCAGCTGGCCCATTCGATCTGTTGATGGCTTAGCGGCAGGCTTACTGGGTTTAGGATTAACATTAACACTGCGACTACGATTTTCATCAACATTAAGGCTTGCTAAGACTGCCATACTAGACTGGCTATCCATCGTACGTACAGGTAGCGTACGCGCATCGGTATCTACAGCGGCTTGAGCACTGATGTTAATACCAGCACTGAGAGCTACGATAGCCATTGATGTAATAAGTAATTTTATTTTCATAATAGGGGATCACAAGGTTGCTACGAATGAGCCTATTATGCGCAAACTTTCGACGCTGCGCAAACTTTTGATACATATATTTAGATCAATAGAATACTAAGCGCCAGCGGTTGACGTATTCGCTACAATTTGGTGATAATTGAGATATGCTAGATAGGGAATAGAGAGTCTGTTGTTGAGTGCATGACTGAATAAATTACGAGGTTGGCGATCTATCAGCACTATTTATTCTAATTGATGTTTATAATGTAAGCCTTATTTAGAGTACAATCTTTGATAACAGATATAGGCGGGCATCATTGGCGCTATTGGCTATTTATGTCTATAATGCGTGATGGTTTTAAAATGACAAATTATCAATAAGATTATCAATAAATAGACAGTTAATAAGGGGCGATATGCCAGAAGATCAGATTATAAGCGCGGAAGCTTTTCAAAATCAGTATGATTATGAGGATAATGACTCAACAGAGGATAATGAGAGGCTCAGTGAGGACGAGCTTGCAACCTTACAGGCAGAGCTTACAGAGGCGCGTGAGGAGCTAGTGAGTATTCGTGACTTTATCCGATTTTCCGTCACACAATTGCGCAATTATGATGTCGTCGTCGCACAAGGGACTACTGATGAGTTTGCTGAGGCGGCCGCAATCGTTCTACACTCTTTATCGTTAGAGTGGTCAGCGGATGAGCAGATACTCGATTGTCGTCTGACGACTAGCGAGAAGCAAGCGGTACTAAGTCTTTTGGAGCAGCGTATCAGCGATCGTAAGCCGTTGAGCTATTTGATTAATTTGGCATACTTTTGTGATCTGCCTTTTTATATTGACGAACGCGTACTCATACCGCGCTCACCGATAGCAGAGCTGATTCGTCAGCAGTTCTATCCTTATTTTGATGCCAATGAATTTGCTAAACCTCTAGGCGCGACTGTTAATAATCAGCCTGCAACCTTTTATGAGCACGGGCTTGAGATGAAGCAGCTGTCACAGCCTGAGCGCATATTAGATCTATGTACGGGCTCTGCTTGTATTGCTATTGCACTAGCTACCCGTTTTGTCGATGCGCTAGTCGATGCTGTCGATATCGATAAGGGAGCGCTTGAAGTTGCTATGGTCAATGTCGATCATCATGATCTCAATCATCAGGTCAATGTCATTGAGTCAGACTTATTTGCCAAGCTGCCTGCTGAGCATCAATATGAGCTAATCGTCACTAATCCACCTTATGTCGACGCCGCCATTATGGCAGATTTGCCGCCAGAGTTCTTATATGAGCCTGAGCAAGCGCTCGCTGCGGGTCAAGACGGCTTAGATCTTGTGCATCATATCTTGTTCGAGGCCGCAGATTATCTCAGTCCTGAAGGTCTATTGGTCTGTGAAGTTGGCGATAGCGAATGGGCATTAAGCCAAGCCTATCCAGATATTCAGTTTGATTGGCTCAAGTTCGCGCATGGTGGTCATGGCGTATTTGCTATTACCTTTGATGAGCTAGTAGAGCATCGTGAGCTTTTTGCGCGTTACGTAAATGCAGCCGCAGCCGTCAAATAATAGACAGTAGTGTTAGCTACTGTTTTAGTTGCTAAGTTTTAGTTGCAAGAAGTAAAGTACTGACAAATAAAATCGATTGTTAAGGATAGACATGGCAGGCAATAGTATTGGTAAGCTCTTTAGTGTGACCACTTGCGGTGAGTCGCACGGGCCAGGGTTATTAGCGATTGTGGATGGTGTGCCACCTGGGCTTGAGCTGTGCGCTGAGGATCTACAAGTTGACTTAGATCGTCGTAAACCTGGTACGTCCAAATACTCAACCCAGCGCCGTGAGTCTGATGAGGTCGAGATTATCTCAGGGGTATTTGAAGGCAAAACCACAGGCACCTCTATCGGTTTGCTCATTCGCAATACCAATCAAAAATCAAAAGATTATAGCGAGATCAAAGACACTTTTCGCCCAGGTCATGCCGATTATACTTATAGCATGAAGTATGGCTTTCGTGATTACCGCGGTGGTGGACGCTCCTCTGCCCGTGAGACCGCTATGCGCGTCGCTGCTGGCGCGATTGCTAAAAAGTATTTGCATGACCGTCTAGGCGTGCAAGTGCGTGGTCATGTCACCCAAATAGGCAACGAGTTTAGTAAAGTAGTAGACACCGACGCTATTGATTGGGAATTCGTCAATAGCAATCCGTTCTTTTGTGCTGATAAAGATGCAGTTAGTCGTTTTGAAACGCTTATAGACAGTCTACGTCGCGAAGGCACTAGCTGTGGCGCGCGGTTAGAAATTATCGCTAGTGGCGTACCTGTTGGATTAGGTGAGCCAGTATTTGATCGCTTAGATGCTGATATTGCCCATGCGATGATGAGTATCAACGCGGTAAAAGGCGTTGAGATTGGCGATGGTATGAGTGTCGCTGGGCAGTTCGGGCATAAGTCACGCGATGAGTTGACGCCAGATGGTTTTACCGCCAATCATGCAGGTGGCATCTTAGGCGGTATCTCCTCAGGTCAAGATATTAGCGTCAGTATTGCCCTCAAGCCTACCTCGAGCATCACCACTGCGGGCAAGAGTATCAATACCCAAGGCGAGGCGGTTGATATGCTGACCAAAGGCCGTCACGATCCGTGTGTTGGTGTACGAGCGACACCTATCGCTGAGGCTATGTTAGCTATAGTATTGCTTGATCATTATCTACGTAACCGTGGACAGAATGGGGATGTTGTACCGCCAGTTGAGTCGATTACTTAAACTCATTATTTTTATCAATGATTATACAGATTAGCCCTTTATTTCTTGATTTAAGAGATAGAGGGTTTTTTATTGGCTAATGGTTTTGTAAATATCAAGATTAAGACTATATCGCGTTTTTTAAAGTAAAAAAATTGAATTTATAAATAGGTAAGCCAAGTGATATAAGGCTTTAAACGCCAGTATCGTAGTAATTAACCGCGACGCAGTGCTGATGACGAAAGACCAACAGTAATTGCTGGCTAGGAATAGCGAGCCAGTGCGCAAAGGCAATATTGCTTATTCTATGGTCTGATAATAATTGTAAACAGTGCTGACGACTATAGCCTAAGCAATTATTAATGAAAGAGTTTTGAAGAATAGGGTGAATTGTAGAATTGTGCATAGTTTTATACCTGTATTTAAATAGCTGGTTCAATAAGCTATCGTAGAATAAGCAGATATAAAACTGATGGGTAAACGATGAAAAGTTAATGAATTAGTTTGCTCAATTTTTCGAAGGTTTAGCTAAAGGCAGGGTAATGCTAAATATTACCCCAGCAGATGAGTTAGCGTTAGCGTCACCTTCTACATTATCGATAGCTACCGTACCGCCATGATGCTCGATCACTTGCTTCACTAGTGTTAGACCCAATCCTGTACCTTTTTTTGGTGTGGTTTGTAGCGTAGGATTTTGCTCAGCCTTTGACTCAGTCGTTTGATTAGCTTGATTACTAGTCTGGTAGGCGCTGTTTTGGTTGACATTGCGTTGATGCGACAAGCTAAAATAGCGATCAAAAGCTTTGGTTAAAGCATAATCGGGTAGTGGCTTGCCATCATTAAATACAGTTAGAGTAACTACTTGCTCTACATGAATATTTATATTGAAGCTGACATTATTTTGGGCAAAATAAATCGCATTATCGAGCACATTTTGTAGTGCTTGTAGTAGCCAAAAGCTATCGGCATACACCGTCGTTTTTTCCATCAAATCATTTTTAATGATATCGTCTTTAGCTAACAGCTGATTATTTATAAACAACTCGATAGCGGGTAGCTGACGCTGCTGTAGCTTTGGTGTACTGTCTTTGATCAGGCTACTAAGCAAAGGCAATAGCGCTATCGGTTCACGATTGAGCTTAAAAGTTGGCTGCTCCACTTTAGCCAATAGTAATAGCCGATCTATCAGCTGATGCATCTTAATACTTTGCTCACCTATCGTCTGATTGAGCATTTGCCGATCATCAGCGTCAAGACCATCATCTTCTAATAGCTCGCTGCTGGCACGAATAGCGGTCAATGGACTTTTAAGCTCATGAGTCAATGTATGCACATAGTCACTGACATAAGCACGGTTTTCTAGTCGATGCTTCATACTCTCGATAGTATCGGTCAGGCTGTTGAGCTCGTGACCTAAATAAAAGTAAGGCTTCTTGGTCTGCTCTGCTAGCTCACGAGTATAATGAGTGACTAACGTGATACTTTGCTTAAGCCACCAAGCGACCAGCCCTGCTAATAGCAGCGCGACTATACTTATCAGCAGCATAGTAATGAGCATGCGCCGACGGGTATTGTCCAAATAGGGCATTACGCTATCGACGGGTTTGCCGACGCTGACCACACCGATAAGTTGACCTGTCGCATCGTTAATCGGCTGCGCCACATACATGATTGAGCTATCACGTTTGCTATTGATATCTGGCGTACTGCGGGCGCCGTATTGACCTAGTAACGTTAGATAAACGTCGTTCCATCGGCTATAATCTTGGCCTTCGGCATTAGTAGACGTGGGACGTGAGTCGTAAATGACTAAACCTGTGCTATCAGTGACATAAATCCGAAAGCTACTATAAGCTTTGCGTCGATAGGCAGGCTCTTCTTTATAGACTTGTCGGTACTTATCCGCGCTATTGGCGAGCCTAGTACTGTTGGCTGTTTTACTACTATTATTGGGTTCAGACGTTACTGGCACATGGACAAAGGCACTATCGAGTTGTCTTTGATAAGACTCAGTCAACATCTCGCCTGTTTGCAGAGGTGTCTGTAAGCTGGCGGCCAGCAATTTACTAGTATCTAATAGCGTATCTTCGATCACTTGCTGGGCGGTAGGTTTGACATGACCGAACAGTTGAGTAAATACTACGATACCGCAGATAATAAGCACTAAAGCGACTGCAAGCCAAATCCGAAAAAATATACTTAAGTTTAGGACGCGCTTGGGCGCAGTAGTTTGTTGATCGCTACCTATAGGATGCAGCTTGGCATACCAACTGTTTTGGCTCGACTGAGTGCTGTTATTGGGCTTATTATCAGTCATTAGGCGGGACACAAAGCATAACCAAGACCGCGATGAGTATGAATAACATCGGTATCTGGATTAATCATAGCCAACTGCTTACGGATGGATTTAACATGACTATCGATCGTTCTTGCCAGACGATGATCCGGATAGTCGCTGACAGCATTTAGTAGCTGCTCGCGGCTAAAGACTTGATTGGGTGCTTGTAATAACGCTAATAGAATCTTGCGCTCAGTATTGCTCAGGTCTAGCTTTTGCTCTTGCCAAGTCAGCGAATAATTTAGCGGTTGATAGTACCAGTGACCTGAGGGGCCATCAAACGTTAAAGCTTTATCTGCTGCGGGCTTATCAGTGTTACCAGCGCTTACGGACTCTTGCGCTTCTACTAATAATTGCTCGCGCCGCCAAATCGCTTTGAGGCGTGCGACCAATTCACGAGGACTAAAGGGCTTAGCGCAGTAATCATCACCGCCCATCTCAAGACCCAAGATACGATCCACCTCTTCGCTACGTGCGGTCAAAAATATAATCGGAATGTTTTTTAGGCTATCAATATCAGCGGCATGGCGAATCTGCTGGCAAAGGCTCAAGCCATCACCATCGGGCAGACCGACATCTAGAATGATAGCGGATAGATCTTGCGCCTCGGCAGTATGAAGCATCGGCAGCACGCTACTGGCATTATCCAGCCAAGTGATCTGCCAGCCTTCACGTTTAGCAGTCACTTTTAGTGACATGGCAATAGCGGGATCGTCTTCTACTAAAAGAATATGAGTCATAAGATTTTATCTTTTTATTATCGATTAGGGCGTATTGAACATTCATAAATGAGCACTGCTGATAGCTACAATTGGTCTAGTCTAAGTGAAAATCGCAGGTAATGCAGATGCCTTGGCTAGCTGTTTTTAGTTAGACGGTTACAACGAATAGAGCGATTTTAGCATCAGCCCGTAGGGACAGGACTCTTTTTTACCGCTTCATTGCTAAAAATAGACGCTTAGAATGACTAAACTTACAATTTTTATCTGCGAATCGCCTAAAAAATAGTCACTGTCAGTGCCACGATCGAATGTTCAACACGCCCTAAATACTGAGAAGATGCTAACAAGCTTTACCAATAATATAGAAATTAGATTTGCAGCGTTAACTATTGAAAAGGGCTGATCTAACATCATAAACAGTAATGATTATTCAAAGTGCAAGTATTTACACTGATTTAAGCTTAGCATAAAATTATTTTCATATTATGCAATAGCTAAGCAAAGATTGTGGAAAATTGATGGATAACAGTCACTGTAATAAAGCTTTCCATTATTTCAATTTAATAACTATTTTTAATTCATCTTTTAATAAAGACAGGAAGATTGTATGAGCAACTATCTAGACGTCGTAATGGTAGAGCACAACCCATCGAACAAGCCAATAGACCGCGCGGTTATTTGGCTGCATGGTCTAGGCGCAAGCGGTCATGACTTTGAGCCAGTCGTCCCGCAGTTGGGCTTAGATAACGATATGGCAGTACGTTTTATATTCCCACATGCACCGAGTCGTCCAGTAACTATTAATGGCGGTATGGTGATGCCATCGTGGTACGATATTTTTGAGATGAGCCTAGATCGTAAAGTCGACGTTGCGCAAATAGAGCAATCAAGCCAGCAGATTAAAGATCTCATCAATCGTGAGGTTGAGCGCGGCGTCAAGCCTGAGCATATTGTGATCGCAGGATTCTCACAGGGCGGGGCAGTGGCTTATCACTTAGCACTCGGCTATCCGCAGCGTTTGGCAGGCTTGATGACGCTATCCACTTATTTAGCCACTAACGATCAGATTGAGTATAGCGCTGCTAATAAAGAGTTACCGATATTGATTGAGCATGGCACGCATGATCCAGTTGTGCCTGTAGCACTAGGCGAGCAAGCATCTAAGACTTTATCAGCCAAAGGCTATAATGTTGAATACATTACCTATCCTATGGCGCATCAAGTCTGTATGCCACAGATTCAAGGTATTGGGGTATGGCTGAATAAGGTATTAGGATAAGTTTTTAAGCGACTTCTCGTTGTTAATTAAATTCGACAAGATCTGTTTGATCTTATACTAGATAATAATAGAACCAGTCCTATAAAGCGGCTGGTTTTATTATTTAATGAGCCATAGTAATACTTGCGCTATACATTTACACTAGTAAATATAGAGTTTGACTTTGCTTGATGGTGGGCAATTATTTATTTCAATGCTCTCATCCAAATAACACATAATTTTTGGAGGCAACCCATGCAAACAACTCATTTAGCGTTTTATATTGCGGATCAAGGCAAGTTATTGGATCGAATCATTAGCAAAATTGATGGCTCACCCTATAGCCATTGCGAGCTAATCATTGAGGATCTTGGGAATAAACATTATGACTGTATTAGCTCAAGCCACCGTGATGGTGGGCTTAGACGCAAGGTAATTGATATGACTACCGATCATTGGGAGCTAGTACCTGTACAATGCGATCTTGATTACGCGGTACGTTGGTTCAATAAGCGCCAAGGCTTTGGTTATGATTATCTAGCCTTGATTCGTACTATCGTACCGGGTTTTTATAATCCTGAGCGCCTAGTATTTTGCTCTGAGGCCTGCGCTGATATGCTGGAGCTTATAGATCCTGGAAGTTATGGACTTGAAAAGCTATATCGCTGGGCAACTCAACTAAAGCGACCTAAAGTTGAGTGAAGTGTATAATAAAATTGATGATGACATGCCTTAGAGTAGAGTGGTTATAAGTTATCAAACAAACTAGCTGAGCCTATAGAACATAAGCTGTTAATTAATGTAATGTTATCAAGTTAGCAGTTGAAACAAACCTTATAACTGCTATATAATATGCCCATCTATTGGGGATGTTCTGGCTTCGACGCTGGTGATGAAACTCAATGATGCATGTCGAGAGTATATGTCCTCTCGTTAATCCAACATATATTGTTATAGTCGCAAACGACGAAAATTACGCTCTAGCAGCTTAAACCCAGTTTACTTGGTTTAAACCCTGTTTACTTAGTTGCTGATCACCTACAGTTGGTCAACTAAGTTGAAGCGTCCGCATGTAGGCTCGCCACAAGGGATTGTCTCAATCGCTTGGGTTCAAAAGTAGAGAATCGGCTAATCCATCCTGACTGTCGGATCGGTGCAGACTAAAATTAAAGACAGAAACTAAACATGTAGATTCATGAGCGTAATGCTGGCGGACGCGGGTTCAACTCCCGCCATCTCCACCAAATTTTAATAGAGAAACCAGTCACTTAGGTGGCTGGTTTTTTTATGCCTATAAATTGATGATAATTGTCTCTAAAACGCTTTTCATACACGTTAGTAAAAGCTTGCATGCAAGCCATACCCAAATCGGCTAAGCTCGATACTGTACTTTGGCTAATACCAGAGACAGGAATATTTCTTCGGTGCAAACTAACTGCTGGCAATGATGCGGCTAAGCTGACAAATCAATGTTTGGCAAAAGGGATGGTATTAGCGCCAAGTAATTTTTTACCCAAGCACAAAATGCCCAGAGCTTTATGATACTTTATGTGGCGCAAGCTGCGGATGTGAAAATCTATGAAGTGTTGGCTGGGGCTTTGGAGTGATTGGAGCAACGTTGCGTAGGTTGCAACCTATAAGTTACGTTAGATGTTATTTTTCAAATGGTTTCTCATAGCGATTACTACAGAAGCAGCAAGCTATCGTTTCGAAATTTGCATCAAAGTTATGGTTAGTAATCGGTGCGCAGGGCGCACCCTACAAAAAACTTAAACCAGCTTTGTGTTTAGTGGAGATGGCAGGAGTTAAACCTGCGTCTTTAACTTAAAAAACCGAATAGTCTTATTAGCTTTTATATTATCAACCCAATATAAATCATCTTCCAAACCACAAGTTATCTTCAAGACCACCACTCTCATTTGGCGTTGCGATATGACGCGCCGCTTTTGCAAATATATCGTGCGATGCCTTTGAGAATGCTTGCCACTCAGCCCAGCGCTTAAGTACATATATTGTCTTTGGTACGTGCTCATCTAGACTGTCGGTAGTTGATTGCAAAGTTTGCAGCCACCAGAATTTTTCTTCATCATCTAACTGATATCCGCTAGATTTTTCCTTGCTTTGATGAGTATTCCATTGTTCCAGCATGGTAAGAGCATCTGTAACGCCAGGACTGCCTTGAAGGATAATGACCGCTATTAGTGCTCGAAACCAATATCCCAAGGCATTACGCTGTGCGTTTTCATCGAGATGTGGCAGCACGCACAATACTGCATGCAGGCTGGTCAATCCATGTACGATAAAGAACTCATTATCGCTAGCGTACACTGCAGCCGCTGCAATCACGGTTAGTACTTCGATAGAAGCCGTTAGGTCAGAGGCAGCTAAGTTGTCATCAATGTCAGGTAATCTTAGCGTCACCATCTCGTTAAGGAACTGTGCCATCGGTTCATCAGGATTATCAAAGGTAATCAAGCGCTGTTGAAACTTACCTCTATTTAAATTTTTATAATCTTCAGTCTTGCTCAATGCATAAGCTTGCTCTGTCAGTTTGGCGGTTCTGTCATCGGTCAAGATTTGCTTAAGCACTTCGATTATATCTGGCGCATCAGGCGACCATAGCTGACAAGGTTGATAGTCACTATGATTTGCGCCAGTTGCTAAGGGCTGAAAGGCCGTTGCCATATAAGCAAGTCCTTCTGCTGCCATATCATCAGACTCAACATCGACTGCCCAGCCCGTATGAATGACTGGATGTAGTGCAGCTCCAGCCATACCTTTTGAAAGCGTAGGGTAGTAGCGCTTGAGGCAGACGCTTAATCCTAGCTCTGCTATTTTTGCATCAAAAAAGTCACGATATGATTCAAAGCCAATCCGAGTAGACTGCAAATTGTTTAGCCAATTAGCTTCTGTTATTGCCGTGTAGTAAAGTGCATTTTTACGAGGTGGCGCAAGCATTCCAGACTCTGCTGTAGCGCTCATGGCATCTCTGTTCGTATCCTTAAAATCATCTTTAAAAATGCCCTCATTGATATAAACGGTTTGCCACCACTGCATTTTACTTTCGCTAATGCCAGCGGCATCCAATGCAATCCAATTGTGGGTAATGTGGTTGGAGAGGTATTGATCATATTCAATGTGCCATTTTCTACCGCGTTTGAGCCACTCATGTAGATGCTTAGAATAGTTTGGCTTTGAATAAAATCTCATAATGATGCTCTGCTATATTTAATATTAAAAATATAGCATAAAAAAAGCCAGTAACATAAGTTACTGGCTTCTTTTAATCCAAACAAGCTTAGCTAAAGATTACTCTTCAGAATCATCCGCTTGTTCTTCTTCTACTAGATCTTCGTCTTCATCATCGCCATCTTCTGATAGGATAGTGACCAAGATAGTAGCCGTTACATCATGATGTAATTGGATATCAACATTGTATTCACCGATCTGACGTAGTGTACCTTCTGGTAGCTTAACCTCAGCACGATCTACTTCTAGACCTGAGTTGGTTAATGCTTCAGCGATATCACGAGTACCGATAGAACCGAATAATTTACCTTCATCGCCTGATTTTGCACGCATGATTACATTAACGTCAGTTAAAGCGTCAGCACGTGTTTGAGCAGTTGCGACCTCAGCAGCTTCTTCAGCTTCAAGTTCGGCACGACGTGCTTCGAACTTTTCGATGTTAAGCTTAGTAGCAGGAAGTGCTTTGCCATGAGGGATAAGAAAGTTACGTCCGTAACCTGGTTTTACATCGACAGTTTCACCGAGCTTACCAAGGTTGACGATACGCTGTAACAAAATAATTTGCATGAGTCATTCCTAGTTAACGGTTAACCCTGATGGTTATCAGTGTATGGTAATAGCGATAGATAACGAGCTTGCTTGATAGCAGTCGCTAGTTGACGCTGATATTTTGTAGAAGTACCAGTAATACGACTTGGTACGATTTTGCCATTATCACTGATGTACTGTTTTAGCAATTCAACATCTTTATAATCGATGTGAGTAATGCCTTCAGCGGTGAAACGGCAGAATTTGCGACGGCGATAGAAACGTGCCATGAGTATTCTCCTTTAATTAGTCATCACTGTTGTTGTCGTTGTCGTCATTGTCTTGATCTGGACGACGAGGAGTAGCTTTGCGTGCGCGTTTTTCATCGGCATTCTTAGCTAACATCGACTCTTCAGTGACAGCTTCGTCACGACGCATAACTAGGCTACGAATAACGGCATCGTTATAACGGAACAATTCTTCAAGCTCTTCTAAAGTATCACCGTCAGTTTCAATGTTGAAAAGAACATAGTGAGCTTTATGGATCTTGTTGATTGGATAAGCCAATTGACGGCGGCCCCAATCTTCTAAACGATGGATAGCGCCACCATTGTCTTGAACCAACTTGATATAGCGTTCAACCATGCCGACCACTTGGTCGCTTTGGTCTGGGTGTACAATTAACACCACTTCGTAATGTCGCATTTGGACTCCTTACGGATTAGTAGCTATTAACCCTATGTTAATAGCAAGGAGATTTATAGAGTAAACTCAATCTTAATAATAAAGGGTCTTGATAATAAAAAGCCTTTAAAATAAAGAATAAGCTTAGCTTATAAAGCGCCGTAGTATAACAGTAACAGATGATTAATACAAAGTTTAAAAACAACAGTAATGAATTTTGGCAAATAAAGATTTTATCTACAAAAGGGAGTTCATAAAAAAGCAACGCCGAAGCGCTGCTGTTATTTTTATTAAAACTATTAGTTTTTATCGAATAGCTTAAAGCTATTTAATTTTAGGTTGTTTGACCAATTGGTTACTATCGGCTTTGACGACTAAAGTCTTAGCCAGTTTATCATGCCAGCCAATATTTTCAGGGCTCTTTGCGGCCATGTAATAGTTAATCGCAATAATTAAAAAGCCCATAAAACTAGTAAAAGAAAACAATAAGTTGTAAATAATAAATAATAATAGCGTACGAGTACCGATCAGCTTGATGAATGACGGCAGACGATGAGTGCTTTGATCAACAACTCTAATACCTGTAATCAGCTTACCAAGGGACTGCCCACGCAGGGTAATAAATACCAGTTGCAGCGCAAATAGTCCAAATACGAGTACCTGTGACATCATCAGAGTGCCACTAGGCATACTCTCCATCAAGGTCAAAGAGTACTGGTAAGCGGCATCCATATTTTGGATATCTTGAAACTTAGTGTAGTCGATATCCATCTTGGCCAAAGCCAACACCAAGGGAAAGATGGCTAATAGATACATCAGCGCATTAATCGCTGTCGCTAATATTCGCGACATAACAGGCGCCAGGATCACATCACCAATGACGACATCTTTTGCCGAAGCTGCTTTATTGGTTTTGTTCAATGACACGTTATTAGGTGAATATTGACGATTGGTCGTCATATCAGCTTTGCTGCTCTTGGCAGTAGATTTCGATTCAGGCTTGCCATAGAGTCTATCGATAGACATCTTTTTGCCATCATTAGTCTTTGAGCCTTGAGGATTATTATCTTCAGGGAACACCGTAACATTGTTAATAATAGAATCATTGGTAACTGTTGAGTTAGATCCTGTATTAGCAGGGCGATAAGCGTATTGATTGGCGGTCAAATCGCCGATACGTTGCCATTTATCTAAACCCTCATGCCATACCAAATCATCAAGCATCACCTCACCTGAGGTCAACATGATATTGAGCTGATCTAAGGTATAAGGACCCGCTTGTACATTATTTCGAGCAAGAAAAATCTGCATAATAGCCTATATCTTTAGTGGTAGCTTACTTTGTTATATTAGGGCGTATTTACTATTCACAAGTAAACTGATTTCATAAGTAAACTGATTAACCGCTATCAGCGCCTACTTAATACAGTTTAGGGTTTGCTTGCCGATTCATCAAAGTGCAAGATGAGTGGCAAACAAACCCTAAATATAAAGCATGTAACTTATGGAGCGTTTATTTGACTTCTTCATCCGCTAAGAAGAACCAAGTATCGAGTACTGAATCAGGGTTCAGTGATACTGAGCTGATACCTTGCTCCATCAGCCAATAGGCAAGATCAGGATGATCTGATGGGCCTTGACCACAGATACCGACATACTTGTTTTGTTTACGGCAAGCTTCAATCGCCATAGTAAGTAGCTTTTTGACTGCAGGATCACGCTCATCAAATAGATGCGAGATAATACCTGAATCACGATCTAACCCAAGCGTCAGCTGAGTCAAATCATTAGAGCCGATAGAGAAGCCATCAAAGTATTCTAAGAACTCTTCTGCTAGTAGGCAGTTGGTTGGCAGCTCACACATCATAATGACGCGTAGACCGTTTTCGCCACGTTTGAGACCGTTTTTCTCAAGCAACTCGATAACTTGCGCCGCTTCACCGACAGTACGCACAAACGGAATCATAATCTCAACGTTAGTTAGACCCATCTCATCACGGACGCGTTTGAGGGCTTTACACTCAAGCTCAAAGCAGTCACGGAAATTGTCAGAGACATAACGGCTCGCACCACGGAAGCCCAGCATTGGGTTTTCTTCTGATGGCTCGTATAATTTACCACCCAAAAGGTTGGCATATTCGTTCGATTTAAAATCAGACATACGTACGATGACCGGTTGATCCATAAAGGCAACCGCTAGTGTTGAGATACCTTCAACCAATTTATCAACGTAGAAGTCAACAGGTGAAGCATAGCCTGCAATACGCTCATTAATAGCTTGTGCCACTTCACGCGGTAAGCTGTTCATATTGAGCAGTGCTTTTGGATGCACGCCAATCATACGGTTGATGATAAACTCTAAACGGGCAAGGCCGATACCTTCGTTTGGCATTTGGGTAAAGGAGAAAGCACGATCAGGGTTACCGACGTTCATCATCACTTTGAATGCAAGCTCAGGCATAGACTCGATAGAGTTGGTCTGAATATCAAAATCAATTTGGCTCTCATAGATAAAGCCAGTATCACCCTCAGCACAAGAGACGGTTACATCTTGACCATCGACGAGCAATTCTGTGGCATTACCACAACCGACGATAGCAGGCACACCGAGCTCACGGGCGATAATAGCGGCATGACAGGTACGACCACCACGGTTAGTGATGATAGCTGAGGCACGCTTCATGACTGGCTCCCAATCTGGATCCGTCATGTCTGAAACTAGTACGTCGCCATCTTCTACTTTGTCCATCTCGCTAATATCATTGACGATACGCACTTTACCAGCACCGATACGTTGACCGATTGAGCGACCCTCGCATAGCACTTTAGCACCTTTAGTGTCGATGATATAACGCTCCATGACGTTGCTGTCCTGACGACTCTTAACCGTTTCAGGACGCGCTTGAACGATAAAGATTTCACCCGTGTCGCCGTCTTTTGCCCACTCAATATCCATCGCTTGACCATAATGTTTTTCGATGGTCATGGCTTGCTTGGCTAGTGAGTTTAGCTCTTCGGTCGATAGTGAGAACTGCATACGCTCTTGCTTTTCAACATCGACAATTTTGACTGATTTGGCAGTGCTGCCTTCATCGCCATAGATCATCTTTTTATGCTTGCTACCGATGTTACGACGAATAACCGCAGGCTTGCCATTTTCTAGTAATCTTTTAGATAAATAAAACTCATCAGGATTGACCGCACCTTGTACGACCATCTCACCTAGACCATAGCTTGAAGTAATGAATACCACTTGATCAAAGCCGCTTTCGGTATCTAGGGTGAACATAACGCCAGCTGCGCCCGTCTCTGAGCGTACCATACGCTGAATACCAGCAGACAACGCAACGCCTTGATGCTCAAAGCCTTTATGGACGCGATAAGAGATCGCGCGGTCATTATATAGCGATGAAAATACTTCTTTTATAGCAATCAGTACGTTATCAATACCGCGAATATTTAGATAAGTCTCTTGTTGACCGGCAAATGAGGCATCTGGCAGATCTTCAGCAGTAGCAGAAGAGCGTACCGCAACCGAAATATCCTCACCTTTGCTCATCTCTTCGAATGATTGACGTACTTGCGCCTCAAGATCACTCGGCAAGTCTTGATCAATAATCCAACCGCGAATCTTTTTACCTGTCGCTGCTAGCTTATTAACATCATTAACATCTAAAGCTTTTAACTCGTCATTAATCTTATCAAGTAGACCCGTTTCGGTTAAAAAACGATTAAAAGCATCGGCGGTCGTTGCAAAGCCACCAGGGACACTAACGCCCAAATCTGATAGGTGACTGATCATCTCGCCAAGCGATGAATTCTTGCCACCAACCGTGTCAACATCGTTTTTACCTAGCTTATTAAGGTTGATTACAAGTGCTGAAGATTGCTCTGCCATGATAACTCCAAGAAATAAGGTTATTTAGTAAGGATTATAACGCGGAATTATACCCCTATATTGGTCAGATTTCGAGTGATAAAGTGAAAAAATGACTAAACTGACAAAAATTATCTGCTTTTTTTGATGGCTTATCATTTTACGATATGTTTTTTTGTCAAAAATACTGGTTTCAATGAGTAATAATCAATGACGATTGTCTACAATAGACTTTCATGTTTTAGCAGATTTAGTAACATTGATTTCTATTGGTTTGCTATTATGAGTATAATGTAAGCCATAATATTTAGGCTATAAGATCTAAGTTATAGTACCTAAGCAATAATAGTATTTAAGCAATAACAATATCTAAGCAATAGTATCTAAGCCTGCTTTGATAGGGGTATCAAAAAACGGCTCAATCACCGTAGTCGTCTAAAGGTTATTGTCCAAAGGCCATCATTGAGGTTCTGCAGTTATGTATTCTAATCAGACATCCGAACAGGATAAGCCCACTATCCAAAACCATCATGCGCTAAGCTTAGACAATTCACAAACGATAAGAAGTGCGTTTTTTATATCGGATGGTACGGCTATTACCGCTGAGACTCTTGGGCGCTCCATTTTGAGTCAATTTGCCTCCGTGCCTTTTGAGACGCGAGTGCTGCCGTATGTTGATAGCTTGGAGCGCGCTGAAGATGCGGTTGAGCAAATAAACATTGCCTATCAGCGTGACGGTCTGTTGCCGCTGGTGTTTGATACCATTGTCAATCCTGAGATTCGTGAAAAAGTCAATTCAGCTCACGGCTGCAACTTAGATATGTATGAAGGTCTGATCGGTCGTATTGCTGAAGAGATTGCCGTCGAGCCTGATGGTCACTCGGGTAACGCTCATGATAACGTCGACTCTGAGAACTACAAAGAGCGTATCGATGCAGTGCATTTTGCCCTAGACAACGATGATGGCGCGCGTACCCGTCATTATAGTATGGCTGACATAATCTTGATTGGTGTATCGCGTTCGGGCAAGACGCCAACTTCACTTTATTTAGCGCTGCAATTCGGTATTCGTGCGGCAAACTATCCGCTGACCGAAGATGACTTGTATGATAATCAGCTGCCAAAAGCGTTGCGTGAGCATAAAGACAAGCTGTTCGGTTTAGTGATTAACACGGATCGGTTGGTTAAGATACGTCAAGAGCGTCGTGCGGGTAGTCGCTATTCGAGCTATCAACAAGTGCAGCAAGAGCAGCGTGCTATACAAGGTATCTATATCTCACAAGGTATTCCAAGCCTTGATGTCTCAGAGATGTCCGTTGAAGAGATTGCCACACGTATATTACAAATGACAGGTCTAAAGCGCCGCATTGGTTAAACTGATTTTTATTTGTTATTGTCTTATTCACTATTAAAAGAATCCTAAGAGCTAAATGCTAAATAAACGGAAGAACAAAGAGGATACTATGGGAAGCAAACGTAAAGATGATGCCACTAATGATACTGGCAAAGAGTCGCAAACCGAAGTCTCAAATAAAGACAGTGGCAGCGCACCAACAACTGCGCCTGAGCAAACTCAAGCTATGAGTAAAGAAGAAAAAATTGAGCAAACACATGAGCAAGTTACTGACGATATCATGCACCATCCTGATTTAGTCAGTCCACTAGATGACAAGCGCGTCTACGTCAAATCAGGGTATGGTAAAGATGCTGAGCGCTTAAAAAAAGACGATCATGATTACACTTACGATGCAGTAATATTAGGGGCAGGACCTGCTGGTGAAGCGGCAGCTATGAAGCTGACTAAATCAGGCAAAAAGGTTGCGGTCATTGACCCACGCGATCAAGTCGGTGGTAACTGTACTCATGTCGGTACCATACCCAGTAAATCCTTGCGTCAATCGGTATTTAACTTGATTAATTTCCGTCGTGATCCGATGTTTACCAAAACCTTGGATTACCACAGAGTACCGCTAAATAGGGTACTGGCTAATGCTCGTCAAGTTATTCGCCGTCAGGTTACTACGCATACGCGGTTTTATGAGCGTAATCAAGTCGATGTGATTCACGGCTGGGCAAGCTTCGTTGATGCGCATACGGTCAAGATTGAAACCGAAGAAAACGTCTTTGAGACGGTTACCTTTAACAAAGCTATCATTACGGTCGGTAGCCGCCCTTATCGCCCTGATCTACTAGACTTCGATCATCCACGCGTATTTGATTCAGATAAAATACTGCAAATGGATTATGTTATTCGTAAGATTATTATCTATGGTGCAGGCGTGATCGGCTCTGAGTATGCCTCAATCTTTACGGGTCTGGGCTGCAAAGTAGATTTAATTAATAATCAAACCCGATTATTAAATTATTTAGATAGTGAGATTAGCGACGCTCTTGCCCATGATTTTAGACAATTTGGTGTGGTTATTCGCAATAATGAAGAAATTGATCATTTAGAAACCCATGATGATTATGTTGTTTTGCATTTAAAGAGCGGTAAGAAGATAAAGGCCGATGCTATTTTGTGGTCTAATGGACGCTCGGGTAATACGGAAGGATTAAATGTAGAAGCCTTGGGTCTAACACCTAATAGCCGCGGACAGCTCAAAGTCGATGATACCTACCGTACTGAGGTGGATAATATCTACGCGGCAGGAGATGTGATTGGCTGGCCGTCGCTTGCCTCAGCCGCTTATGACCAAGGGCGCTGTGCTGCCGCCTTTATGGTCGGTGATAGTGACGCTGAGCCTGTCTCTAGTGTGCCGACGGGTATTTACACTATTCCTGAGATCTCAAGTATTGGTAAAACCGAGCAAGAGCTCACAGATGAGCAGATTCCTTATGAAGTCGGGCAGGCGTTCTTTAAAGACTTGGCGCGCGCGCAAATCATTGGCGAACGCACAGGTGTCCTCAAGATATTATTCCATCGTGAGACGCTACAGTTATTAGGCGTTCACTGCTATGGTAACCATGCCTCAGAGATTATCCATATCGGACAGGCGGTCATGAAGTGTGGTGCAACACTTGAATACTTCGTCAATACGACCTTTAACTATCCGACGATGGCAGAAGCTTATCGGGTAGCAGCACTTAACGGTCTTAATCGGGTGTTTTAAATTTGAAAAAGCTAACTTGATAATAATAAAAAAGCGTCTGTATGAACTACAGGCGCTTTTTTTGATTTTTTAAATATAGATATCACTGATAAATATTTTTGTTATCATGCCAGCGAAAAGCCAATAACAGAATAAAATACAATGCCCACAATCCCACTAGTGCATAAAAGCCAGTAGCCACTTGGGCAACGCTTGCGCCCATTTGATTCATCTGTACTGACATATTTAACCCAGGCGTCGTTGGTACTAGCCAACGTATCACTTGCAGTGCTTCGGGCAACTGATTGGCAGGCCATGGATAGCCGCTGATAAAAAATAAAGGCAGTGAGCTGAAGATCAAAATCTGTAAACTACGCTCACGCTGACGAAACCATAAACCAAGCAGGCAGCCGAGCGTCGCCACCGTCGGACAGAACAGCGCCAAAAATAATAAACTGCCAAGCATATTCTCACCGCGCGGGTAATGATGCAGCTCAAAGGCCCAGCCATAATAAAAACAGCCAACAATGAAGCTCAAAGCGCTTAGCGCCATGATACGTCCAAGCCAGCCTCGTATACTAGTCGCGTGACGCCGCTGCTCATACCACGTGCCAATTAGCATCGCTGCCGCCATTAACAAAGTCTGCTGCATAATCAAAATGGCTACTGCTGGCACCACATAAGCACCATAGCCCTCAGTCTGATTATATAAAGGAATGATCTGTAGGGGCACAGCTTGGGTATTACTCGCAGCTGTGCCTAGATAAGCGCCTTGTGCTACATTCTTTTTGACCTCGATACCAGCCGATACCGTGCTTACTGCCTGCAAAAATCCTAATTGCACGTTTTTATTGAGAATAAAATAACCGCCATTACCTAAAACGCTGACGCTAGCGGCTTTACCTGATAGCACTTGCTGCTCAAGACCGCTTGGGATAATCATATAGCCGGCGATGTCATCAGTCCATATCGCTTGTTTGGCGGCTTGCTCATTGACAAAACGTTGAGTATCTAGCTGGGGGCTGGCACTCGCATAACGGACGATAGTACGAGATAGAGGGCTATTATCATTGTCGATGATACCGACTGGCACATGATTAACCGCCTCATTTGAATAGGGCCAAGGATAAAAAAAACCATAAATGACAGGCGCGATAAGCAGCATGAGCACTACACCGCTATCGGTGAAAATGTCTTTAAAAGTCTGCAAAAAGCTCGCCCAGAACGTTATCGGTGATGGCGTTGGTGCTAGTGATGATGTTGGCTTTGAGAGCTTTGTCGTCTTTTTGGTTTTGTTAGCCAATAACATCAGCGTGCTCCCCAACGTTCAGGATGTTTCAGGGCACGCTTCGTTAACAGCGCTGTAAATAGCATAGCAATCATAGTCGCCAACGCTAAACCATAGACGATAGGTAACGAAATGGCTGTTGGGGAATGCATTTGTAGTTGAGCAATATGTAGTTTGAGATAATGCGTTAATGGCAGAACATCTGACCAATGCTGAGCGCCTTCACTGATAGCAATATAAGGAAAAGTAACGCCAGCAAAAGCATAAGAGGGGGCGGAGATAAAGCCTGTCGCTGACAAGCCTGCGCGCAAGGAGAAAGACGCTAATGTAAAAATAGCGCCTAGCCAAAATGACAGTATCATCAATAATACTAAGCCGATATAAGTAGCCAGCAGCGAGCTTATAGCAATAGAGTCTTGCAAAGTGGCTAACCACAGCGCTAATGCGGCCCAAAGACTATAAGCGAGTGTCGGCCAACAATACTTACCTGCCAAGCCAAATAATAATACGGACAAGCTGCTTTTCTTTAGTGATATTATATCAGTCGCTGTTTGCTTATCTTTTACTTTATTTGCATTGAGCTTGTCGTTCTCTATTGGGCTTAAATCATTACGTTTGTTATCAACAAAGCGATACCAACGACCTAAGCGTTTGTCACGCAATTCACGGCCGATAGTCGTTGCGCCAATGACCATGGCCAAAATATGCAGTAACGCTGGAATAACCGTTGATGCCAAAAACTGCTGATAATTAGTCGTAGCATTAAACAGACTAGTGCGTTGGATACTAATTGGCGAGTAGGCAATGGCTGCTTGCGAGGGTGCCATACCTTGTTTGATGAAACGCTGAATCTCGACCCCTGCCGATAGGGTGCCTGCTACGGATTGGACACTCTTTTGAATAATGCCCGAGTGCGTACCGTACTGAGCATTGACTTGTAAGATAATAGGCGCAGGTTTGCTAGATAAAATATTACGCGAAAAGTCTTCAGGAATGATAACCAAGGCATAGATATCGCGCTGCAAAATCGCATCTTTAGCCGCTGCTGGCGAGCTGTAGGAACTGGCGATAGTGATATCGGGACTAGCCTCTAAGTAGCGAGTTAAAGTATTAGCCATCGGGCTATGGTCTTGATCGATAACCCCAATAGGTAAATTAGTAATTTGCGTCTGCGAAAATATCCACCAAATGAGCAGTACCGTTGCCAAAGGAATCCAGACGATCATCGCCAGATCCCATGGGTTTTTGGCCAAAAACCGCCGCTCATGGGCAGCACTGCGTACAAAAGCTTCAGTTAAACGCGTCACTTATGGCTGACTCTGCTGGCTAGTTGACTGCTTAGTCGCTTGCGGATTTATGCGGATAACAACACTCATTCCCGAACGAATACGCGAGTCTGGCATTGTTGGTCTTGCTTTAACCTCAAAGGTACGTACATCAAAACCATCATCGTTGTTGGTTGGTCGCCAAGTCGCAAAGTCAGACAAGGTAGAAGTGGCGTAGACGGTGAACTCTTTAGTATAAGGGCGCTCAGTAGAGGAGAGCGCAGGGATAGTACCTATAAACTTCTGACCGATAGCAAACTGGTTAAGATAAGTCTCAGTCACGTTTAAGACGGCCCATTGCTTACTAGTATCGACTACCGTTAATAGAGGGACGCCTTGACCTATGACTTCACCAGGGCTGACGATGACATTATCAACAATACCGCCAATCGGACTTTTTAAGTTGGCTTCTTGTTTGGCAACCAAGGCTTCTTCTAGCTTGGCATCGACTTGTGCAACTTGCGCTGTCGCCGCTGATTTGTCTTCACTGCGTGCCCCTTCCATTGCCAAATCATATTGCAGGCGCGCCGCTTCGGTTTGCGCTTTAGTCGCTTGATACTGAGCAAAAGACTCATCGCGCTTTTGCCTAGCCATCAACCCTTCCTCATAGAGACGATCGATACGCTCATAAGTATTGGCTGCCAAATCGGATGCCGCCTTATTGGCTTGCCAAGCGGCTTTGGCCTGCGCAATCTCTTGTGGTCGTGCACCGTTTTCCGCTTTATCCAGTTGGCTTTGGGCCATCTCCTTACCAGCACGAGCTTGATTAATCTTGGCATTAATCTCTGGCGAGTCCATCTCGATCAGCTGTTGGCCTATCTCGACACTATCGCCTTCAGTCACCAATATCTGTGCAATACGTCCAGGTACTTTTGCGCTAATAGAGGTCTGCTGCATCTGCATTTGACCTTGCAAAGTGATGCTTTCAGGTTCGCTTGACTGATTACTTTTAAACAGTCCGTAAGCGATAATGCTAAGTATGATTAATACTAATAGTGCAAGAAGCGCTTTTTTGATAAGTGCAGGCTTGACGGTTTTGCTACGCTTATAAGTAGTGGTTACTGGCTCTGAACTATCAGTATTAGTATCACTAGGGTTAAAGTCTTGCTCGTTATGAGGAGTATCTAATGGGTCTAATTTTTTAGCATCATCAGAATTATTATGAGATTCAGACATAACAGCAAACTTCCTAAAGCAGTTGATAATAAAAGTTATTACAAAGTATTGATTTACTGTCCGACTGCTTAATTACACAGTTAACGAATTAGTTAAGAATAAACTCGAATAGCATCAGACTTATTGCCTTCGGTAACCTGAAAATTAAAGACTGCACCAAAGGCGACAATAAATGCCGAATAGTACAACCACAACATAATAACGACCGCAGCTGACAACGCACCAAACTCAGCACTATAATTATTAAAATTCTGCACATATACCGAAAAAAGAGCAGATAGTAGTATCCAGAGCACCGTTGCCAAAGCCGCTCCTGGCACTAGTTTTTTCAGGGGCATAGCAGCACGATTTGGTGCGACTCGATAAAGTCCTACAAAGCCGATAAATATAATGCCAGCTAATAGAGGCCATCGGCTCCAAAGCGCAATAGTCTTTGCTATCTGTGGAAAAGGAAAATAGGCGGCTAATAACGGCACTAGGGCAATCGACGATAGCGCTATGATAAAGATAACTAAAGCTGCAAATGTCAAACCTAGAGCTCTAATAAGGCTCTGTATAAAGCCGCGCTCTTGGGTAATACCAAAGGCAATGTTGACCAGTTTAATCAAAGACTTGATACCCTTAGAGCCTGCATAAAGTGCCGCAGAAGTTGAGATAAGTAAGCTAAAAGTGAGGCGCGTATTAGTATTCGAGACCAGCTGACTTAAGCGAGCATCGAGCACTTCGTATACTGTAGTAGGGATAAAGGGTCGCAAAAATGAGATCTGCTCTTGCATCTGGTCAGGTGAGAAGGCAAGACCATATATCAATACGAATACCGCCATAACTGGGAAAATAGATAAAAAACCAAAAAATCCGACACTGGCGCAATGTGCCCAGATACTAGAGTTATTAGTGTTACGCCAAGTTGGTAATATAAGCGCTAGCCAACTAGGTATTTTAGCGGTACTTTTAGTCATAAGAGTAGTCTTATTCGAGTCATTGTTTAAAAAGTAAGTAGGCACTAAGTTAATGAGAAAGTGCCATTTAATAACAAGATAATAGCAAAATTTATTGAGCGAGCTCTAATGCTATTGTCGCAACTATTTGCTATTTATCGTAACTATTCGCTATATAAAGTTGGTAGGCGAATATCAGCCGCATTAAGATAAGCGTTAAAAGCCAGCGGCGTACCACAGCTTTGCATTAATGCCGCTAGCCCTTGCACGTAGTCATTTGCCGCTTGCGCTTGTTCAGTACGAGCTTTGAGAGATTGGGTCTGCGCCTGCACCACATCGATAGTTGTATTGACACCTTCTTGTAGGCCTAACCGGCGCAGGCGCAATACTTCTGCTGCCAGATCAACGTTGCTTTGTAGCGCTTGATAGCGAGACTGCGCATTATTGACATCGTGCCAGTTTTTTTCAACAAGTAATAATAAATTATCACTGACCTCAATCTCAGACAGATCAGCTTGGCGTATTTTAGCGTTACTCGAAGCCAAGGTCGCTTTTTTATCGAGCCCGCCCCAAAGCTTCCAACTGGCAGATATGCCCGCAATCCAGCTAGGGTCTTGCTCTAGCTGACCATAGCCGTATAACAGCACTGTCGGCTTATAGCCAGTATCAGATAACGCATGAAGCTGCTGAGCCTGCGCCCGTTTGGCTGCGACTTTTTGTAGGCCTGGATGATAGGTAAGCGCGAGTTCCTGAAAGTAGCTGACATCAGGTAGCTGACGGCTGGAGACAAATAGTGGAGTCGTCGGTTTGATACGATACTCAGTGCGTAGCAGGCGCTGCAAAGCAATCATTGCCAGACGAGCGTCATTATTAGCATTAATCGACTCACTCTTAGCATCCGCAAGTGCAGACTGCGCCTCTAAGCGCTCCACTCGTGATATAAAGCCCTCTTCAAACAAGCGCTTAGCCATGTGATCGGTCTGCTGCAACGTTTCATAGGCATCTTCACGTAAATAAGCAGCGATTATAGCCAATTGCGCTTTAAAATAGCGCTCAATCAAAGTGCTATAAAGCTCATTTTTATCCAACGTACCATCAGCTATTTCCTCTTGAGTACGCGCATTAGAGATGCCAGTCAATGCTTTGGTACGTCCAGCCGTATAGATAGGCCAAGCGACTCCAATTCCAGCGCTAGTAGTAGAGCCTGAGCGCTTAAAGTTATAGGAATCAGGAATACGATCACCTACCAATTCACCAAAGTTGGGTAGATCTGGAATGCCTGGGATAGAAGGAATGACTGTGTCGACGCTATTATTGACTTCATTGACCACCCCATTTCTAAGCGAGGACAAATCCACATCAGCATCTAAATTGTAGGTGCTAGCTGAAACTCGGGCAAATACAAAAGGTCTATCGATAGTGCTGAGCGCCTCAGTTTGATAATTGCTGGCAGCAACAGCGGCTTCATTGGCAGCAAGCTTTGGCGATACTTGCAGCAAGATAGCTTGCGCTTGCTCAAGGCTCAAAAAGCTAGAGACTTCTAAGGGATAGCTGTTTTCGATATATTTATGGGTGACGGGATCAAGTAAGGTTGTCAGAGTACTGTCAGGTTCAAAGTCTGCTTCTGTCTTTGATGTGATATCTGCTGTATTTGGCATGGTAGCAGGCGAGCCATTATTGATAGTACTTATACTATCAGTGCTCATACTATCTATGGCAGAATTGTCTATACGAGAATCATCCATCCGAGCATCAATGATTTGAGTGGTCGCCACTGGCGATACCATGTCTTGCACGCTATTATCATAGCCATTAGCGTTGACACTACTATCAAAAAGCTCAGAATGACTTGCTAATGAATGGTTTGAGACAGCAGCTAGCATAGTCATACTTATAGCAGTAGAAACAAAAGATAAAGCAGATTTCATAGTTAAGCCGGTGGTTGAGCTGATAATTAAGCTGATAATAAAAAACAATGTCATCGATAACGGTGCGCACACTGTAGAGCGTCAATCATGACTGGTCAAGGCTAAGTATTCTCTAGTCCATCGTTGAGTAAAATGATGGATTGTGTTAGCTCAATAATTTGAGCATTAATAATAGCATTATTCATAAGTGAGTGATAAAAATTTGTTAGGGGCTAAAGTCTAGGATTTGCTACAGTAGACAATGTGATGGGTGTGCTTTTTTTTATAAGTTAAAAGTCTATATTTAATAAGCTGTATCCAACAAGCGCTATCGATAAGCATAAATCAGCAGGATTAAGGAGTAGGTAATGGCAGGATATATTTTGGCGCTAGATCAAGGCACTACTTCGAGCAGGGCGATTTTATACGATGATCAAGCGCGACCTATCAAAATAGTGCAAAAGCCTACTAGCCTGCAAACCCCAAAAGCCGATTATGTCGAGCAGGATGCGCAGCAAATATGGCAAACGCAGATCAGCTGCGCTCATGATGTCATTAACCAAGCAGGTTTGCTCGCGACTGATGTGACAGGCATCGCCATTACTAATCAGCGCGAATCTATCGTTATTTGGGATAAGAAAACAGGTAAGGCGGTTGCGCCAGCGATTATCTGGCAGGATAGACGTACCGCTCAGTATTGCCAAAGCTTAGCCAAGAGAGAAGCGGACAAGCGATTTGAGTCTGATGGCAATGATAGCTTAGCGCAGCAAGTACAGCGTATAACGGGTCTGCGACTTGATCCTTATTTTAGCGCCAGTAAGATCGCTTGGCTACTTGATAACACTCCTAATCTAAGGGCGCGTGCGAGCAGACATGAGCTGGCGGTGGGTACTATCGATAGCTGGCTGATTCATCAGCTAACTGGCGGTGAGCATGTCATCGATGTCACCAATGCTTCGCGAACGCTATTGTATGACATACATAAGCTGGCTTGGTCGGATGAACTATGCGACCTTTTTAATATTCCTATGACCTTATTACCCAAAGTACTACCCTCAGATGGTGAGTTTGGTAAAACTAAAAAAGGACTATTTGCTAAGCAAATTCCTATTCATGCCGTACTTGGCGATCAGCAAGCGGCGCTATTTGGACAAGGCTGCTTGGATGCAGGTATGGCAAAAAATACTTATGGCACAGGCTGTTTCATGCTGATGAATATCGGACAAATGCCCAAAATTAGTGAACATCAATTATTAACGACTATCGCTTGGCAACGCAAAACGCCTGTGAGTCAAAATGATAATCTATTTCTTAATCAAATCATGCAATCGAGCAAGCGCCTATTACAAGTGCCAAACGCCAGTACCAATGCTAGGACTAGTAGTGCTGAGCATCAAGTTACTTATGCTCTCGAAGGTAGCGTATTTATGGCAGGGGCTATCGTACAATGGCTACGCGATAACTTAGGGATGATCAAGCAAAGCTGTGATATCGAAACGCTAGCACGGCAAGTGAATAGTAGCGAAGAGGTGGTCGTACTACCTGCGTTTACAGGACTTGGTGCCCCTTATTGGCGTTCAGATATTAGCGCGAGCATAAGCGGCATGACCCGCGGTACAACCAAAGCTCATATCGCTCGAGCAGCTCTTGAGTCTATTGCTTATCAGACCTACGATGTTCTGATTGCTATGCAAAAAGATAGTCCTCATCCATTGACAGAGTTGAGGGTTGATGGCGGGGCGGCTAATAACGACTTATTGATGCAGTTTCAGGCGGATTTATTGGGCGTGCCTGTATTAAGACCCAAAGATACTGAAATCACTGCCAAAGGTGCAGCGCTACTAGCAGGTCTTAAGATGGGACTATATGATGACTCAACTATGCAAGACTCATGGCAGATAGAGCGAAGCTTTGAGCCAACTATGTTAGAGGAAAATCGCGCTCAGCATCTTAACAAATGGCAAAATGTTATTAAGCGGTCTCTAATAAAGATATAAATTTTGAAAAAATGCTTACTCAATTTGATAAATAGTAATAATTTCACGCTTTAATATACATGTTGTAACGTAAGCCAACCTGTATTCAAACGTGTCTTACACAACTAAGCTAGCCGCTCACAACAATTATTTCATATAATTTAAATGCATTGACAAAAAAAACGACAATTTATAATAACTAAGGAATTTAATGATGAAAGACAATGACAATATTATAGGTAACTCTAATCATCGCGTGGATGCTGATGGTCACTTGATCAACACGGATGGTCATTATATAAATGTTAACGGTCAAGTGGTTAGTGCTGATGAGCGTTTAGTTGCCCAGCACGTATTAAATGATTCTGACTATTTTGAAATAGCGGATAGAGAGCGCATCATTGATGATAATGCTCGTAGAATGGCTGATCGTGAAGTAGTTGATAGAAAAGTTGTTACTAATGACCCAAGTAATATTGATCGTAGTGAAGTTAAACACATGTCAAAAGAGACTAAGCACGATCTTAATGCCGATATTATTACTGGTGAGCCAGGCTCACATCCAGTAGGAACAGCTATTGGTGGTGTTGGTGGCGCTGCAGCTGGTGCTGCTATTGGTTCCATGGCAGGTCCACTAGGTACGTTGATTGGTGGCGCTATCGGTGCCATCGCTGGTGGTGGCGCAGGTCATGCTTCAGCTGAAGCTATTGATCCTACACATGAAGAAGCTTATTGGCGTGCAGAAGCTGTTAATACTGATTACCACAAAGAAGGCTATGATTTTGACCGTGATATGCATCCTGCCTATGCAGTAGGCTATGCCAACCGTGGACGCTATCCTGCCGATGCACGTTTTGAGGATCATGAAGCAGACCTAAAACGCTCATGGGAAGAAGTAAAAGGTGAGTCACGTATGGAGTGGAACGAAGCACGTATGGCATCACGTGATGCTTGGAACCGTATCAAGTAACCACTTATAGCGTGAAATAACGCGTTTACAATGACTTAGATTTGTTAAAAGCTTCCGAAAATAGTTTCGGGAGCTTTTTTTTGCTGTATATTAAACATATTCTGAACATGATTTCATACTAAAATAAACAATAGTTCATAATAAACGAAAATTATTTCTGAACCTTAAGCACAAGGTTTGTTATTATAGCGAGTTTTGATAACTTGCTAATCTACGGATTATTACTACAAATAATCCGTCTACAACAACACAATAGGTCAACAACGAATACTTATTTTGAAAGACTGTCGTTATTGAGTGCACCTGTTAAAGTATTATAAGAATAATGATTAACCAAAATAGGTAAAATATGGCTCAGCACAATACGCAAAATAATCATAAACAGTTTTATATTGCTACAGCAAATTTGCTCAATTTTGCCAATCCTAAGCGTATTTATTATGATAATGCTCCAGCTTATGATGAGCAAAGCTATCAGCGTAAGGTAGCAGGGATTACTGATCTGCTCTCAAAAGCCAATGCTGACATTATAGCGGTACAAGAGGTGTGGGATAGCAATGCATTAGAGGCAGTTGCTACGGGTTTGGGCTTTACCCCTGACCAAGTTATTGTTCCATTAGCCAGTAACGATAGTTATAGTCGCTATACGCAGGGAAGAGGCGCTCAAGGTACTCCTGCAGTAGGCATTATTAGCCGATTCAAGCCATTGGAGCAGCAGTTATTGCAGGACGTGGTTAGCGAGGCTGTGATAGATATCCCTGATATTGGACCTTATCGCGAATTCAAGCGGCCACCATTATTACTGCGAGTTGATGCCTATGGTCAGCCTATGACGATTATCACCGCACATTTAAAGAGTAAGCGGGCGTTTTTCTTACGCGATAAAGAGGGCAACCTACTAGAGGATATGGACGATCCAAATATTAGAGTCCGTGCCAAACTGCGTAGTCTTTGTATGCGTGCCAGTGAGGCGGCGTCAATTAGGATGACAATTATCGAGCGCCTGCGCCGTACTCGTGAGCCCCTTATATTGTTAGGTGATATGAATGATGTGACAGGAAGCGTGACTACTCAGTTGATGGCAGAGACAGGCGAGGTTAATTATGATAAAAGTATGCGCGATGTCGCACTGTTCGATGCGGCACGTATTCAGGCTCGCTATGGTTGGATGAAAGATGTGGCTTATACTCATATCTATCAAGGTATTCCCGAGGTTATCGATCAGCTATTCGTCTCAGAAGAGTTTTTGCCCGATAGTAAATTTGCTATAGGTCATGTTGAGCGAGTGGATTATTTTAATGATCATCTAAAATGGGACTATGAAGACAGAGTTATCGACCATGGCATTGTCAGAGCAAAAATACGCTTGAGCGATTGATCATAAGTTTGATAAATCGATACATTACATTGACTATACTTGCTCCTTGCTTGCTGATGTACAAGCAGTTATAACGTCGAAAATCAAATAGGATGACTATCATATTGATAGTTACCCTTATTATTAATGCGCCAATTGAGTACTAATAATCGTTGATAGATTCGTAATTTATAATAGAGCACACACAAAGAAAGGGTTTATGATGAGTGACTACAAAACAGACGATAAAATCGAAGATGTACTAGTAGATTCGGAGCTGGCCAAAAAGCTGGTGCCAAACAAGTTTAAATTTACTAGTCAGCAGGGCCGTATACGCCGCCAAAAACTATTAATGGGTGCCAAAAAGCTTAGTGAGACTCATCCTATTAATGATATTACTTTAGCAGCAGTGTGTGAAGAAGCGGGTATCCCTCGTGCCTCTGCTTATCACTTTTTCCCAAATATCGAAGCGATATTTTTAGCGTTACGTTTTTTGAACGCTATTGAGATATTAGAAGTATTGCAGACTGTCGAAAATGGCGATTACGATAGATGGCAGGGATATTTAACCGCCCTGATTGAGCGCTGTGTGCACATATTCCATGATGATGAAACCAAAGCTAAGCTAATATATGATACTAATACGCCTGATTTTGAAGGGGACAGCTTCGGTGAAGATATGGATCATCAGATCGTCAAGTTAGTTTATGAGCGCTTATCTGAACGCTACGAGATGCCCAAATTCGATGATATTCAAGATACTTTGCTGATTACCCATAGCATTATTAACGGTATCTTTACCTTGTCTTATCGTCGTCATGGCAGTATCACGGATAACTATGTACAAGAGGCAAACACTGCTTCTATCGCTTATTTGCGTTGCTATATGCCAGAGAAGCTCCCGCGCAAAAGTCGTTAATAGTTCTATTTAAAGCATAAAAAAGCCGACATTACGTCGGCTTTTTTATGCTTTAAATATTGATATCTTATATAGCAGAGGGAAAGCGATAGCTACGACAACTATCATCATTAGAATCAACAAGAGCGTATTGCTTATAATAGCTATTAGTGAGCCTCTCAAGTGCTACGTTAGTCTTTGAGTCGTGAGCGTTGACATAAGCTTCGCGTGCCTGCTCAAGCCAGCGATCCGCCATCCGAAAGTGAGAGCCTGATTGACGAGCACCGTGCTCACAGTAATCGGCCGCTGCCCACACTAATGCGACTTCACTAAAGGCCAGCTCTCTTGGCGCCTGCTCTATACCACCCTTGTCTTTTAGCGCTGTCAATATAGCCCAAAGATCAGGACGCATTAGCGCTGAGCTATTAGGAATATCTGGGCTTAGATCAAGCGTTTGCGGATCAGAGTTTTTTAATGCCTGTAAGATAGTATCAGCAGATTGTAGTGCATGGTTGCCAGCAGCTGTATGGCTTTTTATACTGTTCTCATGGGTGGCATAATTTAGCCAAGCTTGTGCTTTGTAAGCTAAGTACTGCTGGCGAGCCGCTTGAGGTTTGGTTAAAGTACTCAATACAGCCTCATCTTGAAAACGTTCAAGCTCAGCCAGCTTACACTCGATAGTCGCGCGAGTGGCGCTTTGATGCAGTCTTGACTTTAGAGCTGAGGTGTCGGATAGATTTTTAGTAGTACAGCTAGTAGCTGTAGTAGCTGGTTGAGTAGTAGCCGACTGAGTAGTCGCTGATTGAGCAAAGGCATCTATTTTATAAGCGTCTATATTAAAAGTGTCTACATCTGCTGCCCCAGCACTAGATATTGCGCCCATCAAAAGCAGCGCCGCCAAAGTACGAGCAGCTGATGATAAATAAGGACGACACACTTGGGGTAGCGCGATTGTAGCATTAGACATAGGACAGACCTTAATAGTATAAGGGTAAATGAGTATAGCGGTAAATATAGGCTTTAATAGGGGCTTATAGTACCGCTAACTGCTACAAGTAGCTTTGATAAATACAGCTTTGATAAATACAACTATAATAAACTATAGCGTAGAGATATTGTTTAAGCGCTTATCTTTACGCGGATCATCACGTTTGAATAGCTCTTCATCAAACTTAAAGCGTAATCTAAAATAAGCCCCTTGTTGCGTAGTGTCTTCATAAGCGATATCTTCATCTTCAAAGCCCATAAAGTTATAACCTAACGACAACCAAAGATTAGTCATCGGGCTATAGCCGACCTCAGCACCAAGCATATAGGACATATCATCAGCTTGAGCATTCCAATAAGTACCTGCTTGTAAGCCAATATCCCAGCGCTCGCTAACATCATAAAGTCCGCGACCATAAAGAGCATGAGCCGTATTATCGCTACTGATGTTGTCAGCGTCAAACTGAGTATACTTACCTGCGTAACGACCAGAGAGTGTCAATGGACGAGTAGGATGGTAGTTACCACTTAAAGACCAGATGATCGCATCTTTTTGATAAGCATCATTGCCTGTCTGGTTATCATCCAAACGATACTCAAGCTTGGCTAGCATGTCTAACTGATTGCTATTATAGTCACGATAAGCGCCCCCAAGCTGGAAACGATTAACGGTACGGTGACCATCATCATAATTAACTTTTGAATAGATATCTTTGGCGAGTAGAGTAATCTCATCAGTATAACGATAAGCAATACCAGCGCTACCTAATAAAGTATCGCTGGTATCACCCCAACGATTTTCAAAGCGCGCAGAGGCTTTGTAGTTCTCATTAGCCAAGTATTCGACACCGATACCGGCTGCAGTAGCTGTACTATCGTCATCGCCTTCTAAGGATTCAACACGCTCAAATAAGGTGTTTATCGTTAGACCATCTTGTACATACCATTTGTTCTTAAGGCCAATAGCCGCCTCAGCTTCACGAGCACTGATAGCGTCACGCATCCGATATTCGCTATATACTTTGCCATCCTTCATATAAGTGGCATCAAAACCAAAGACCGTACGTTGACGCTCCTCAGTATCATCAAGACCATAGCTACCTGATAAGCTATTAATCAAATCATGACGCGCATAAAGACGACCTAACTTACCTAGTGGCGTCTCACCACCGATTGAGGTTGCATTACGATCGCTATTGTCGATATCCTGCTCATATTCTGCAAAGACTAAGGAGTTATTGAGCTTAGGCAGACGGGCGGTGATACGCGCGCGTGCCGTAGTGCCTTCGATGTCTTTATCAGCAGTGCTAACACCGTTGAGTGCAGACTGATTGATAATGTCATCATTAAAGATAGTGTCATCAGTGACATCAACGACATCAGTAGCGCCTTGAATATTACGCGAGGCTGCTGTTGAATCTTGCTTATAATAACGCAAGCCTACTTCACCGACTATGTTAGTACTTAAGCGCTGCTCGATACTAGCAAGCACCCCTTGGCGACTGGCCTCAGTAGTACTGTCTTTAGTGCTCACGCCCTCAAGTTTGAGCGCGGTATTTTTATCGTTAATAAGGTGAGTAAGTTTGATTCCAGACTCTGTGCGTCCAGCAGTTAAGGGTGAAGCACCAGTAACAAACCCTTCTTCTGCATCATTATAATAAGCCTTGGCAAGCGTATTGTTTTTATTGTCATAGTCAAGCTCGATACGTAACGCATCACCCTTAGCATCTTGATCGGTTAGCAAAGCGGCATTAATCTGATTGCTGGCTTGATAATTAGGGTTTTGTGCTTTATTCATCGCGTATTCAGCAACAAGCTTTAGATTGTTATTGAATTTAACGACAGTATTCACGCTGGCAAGCTCCTCATTATTGAGCGGATCATCACTCTTAACATAGCTGCCACCAATAGCGACTTTTTCGCTCAATTGCTGCTTAGCTGCCACGCCGCCGACCCAATATTTCTCGCCACCTGTGTCCACTTCTACAGTGACTCGAAGATAGATAGGGTTGCCATTGAGGTCTTGGCTGGCGACAGGTGACTTTAAGAATAAACTGCGGCTTATAGGGTCGATCTCATAATCAGCGAAACGCGTTAGAACCTTACGACTGATGATCAATCCAGGATTGTTTGCATCGCGAGTGATCACCTCGATAGTCTCAGAATTCTCTAGTACCGCATCAAAGTTCTCAGCTAGTGGATACGGCCCTGAGATACCTAGACCGCGAGTCTCGTTGACGCGCTGACTGCTGCTAGTTTCTGCAAGAAAAGCAGTAACGCGAGTATTGTCATCTTCGAATTGAGCTTTAGCACCTGTTAATGTACGGTTATAAAGACCAAGCTTGATACCATCATCACCGTCGATTTGCGTCTTTAGATCGCCATACATAGCAAACGAGCGGCCTTTGTCAACGCGCACATACAGCTTGCTAGTCGATTGCGCATCAAAGCCTTTAGCAGAGGAGTCGCCATAGACAGGGTAGTACTCGCCAGGTTCGATATCACGGAACAGGCGCTCGCCTTTATTGTCGCTATCATAAGCGAGCGTTAGTAGATAATCGCCGCGCACTTTACCTTTTAGGAACATCGTGGCACGAGCTGTCGCTGAGTAGTCATCATTACCCGCAAACTCATGTAGCTCTTTTTCAAACGCGCCTTGAGCATCGGTGATCTGACTACCATCGAAGTCTTTTAGTGATATCGCGCCCTCGACGATACCGACGGCAATGAGTGGGCGTAGCTTTGAGGTGAACTGGAGTGGAATAACTTGTTTGCTATTGCCTGTGTTAATGATCATCTCGCCACGACCTGGCACGCTTGGCGCTACGACTGGTATTAACAGCTCGCCACCATTAACCGTGACTTGGACACCAGCGTCATCTTTACTGCTATCCTCGAGATTAACACGACCAATATTAGTATCAATAGTAATCGGCGTTGCACCTACAAAAGGGCGACCATCACGATCTTTTAGACTAATAACGACTTGATATTCACTGACCCCATCGGCTTGTATCAATTGCTTTTGAGTACGATAATTGATCGCTTGCAAGCTATCAGGTGTCAACACTTCGATAGTTTGCTCAGAGATAACCTTGCCATTGATATCAGTGGCCACGCCGCGCAGGGTGTTAGATCCACGTTTTAGGTCGACGGCATAATAATCAAAGGCGGTAACGTTCTGGTTTTCTTGCTCAGCCGTTTTACCGATTTGCTGCTCTGATACCGCTTTGCCATTGGCATAGAGGGTAAAGATAGAGCCTAATGGCGCTTGTACTTGTACCATCTGCTTATAAGTACTGAGCTGCTGACCTGCTGTTAGATTAATAAAGTTAACGTCGTTACTAGCGACATCTTTTAGATATTCTTCAAGCAGTTTTGGCTGCGGCTGAGTGACGGTAGTGACTTCCATATCTATGCGATCCGCAGCAGAGTTGACCATATCATTGACAATGGCCGAATCACAGCCAATACCGCGGTCTAAATCGTCATTAATATTACAGCCACTGGCATCGACATTGTCTTCATAGTCACGATTATAATCAGGGTCTAAAGTGAGTTCTGTTTTGACCGCTTGTTCGAGAGTATCGTTCTTGGCGCTAATGGTTTTGCTACGGGTCACCAGCTCTTTGTTTAGGCGCTCAGTACTATCACCCATACCACCGACGATAGCGAAGTCAGCACGATGCAATTCACCATATTTTAGGTCGACGAAACGGCTACCAGCATCGCCTGCATTGCGGTTACTTTGGATGACCAGTTCGGTGGCGTTAGGTAGCGTGGTACGATCCACTTTTAGCACGTGGGTTTTGGCACTGATACCATAAAAGTTATATTTACCTTCAGGATCGGTAACGACAAAGTTACCGTTTTCCATGTAGATACGTACGCCTGCAACGCCAAGCTCGCCTGCATCTTTTTGCTGGATACCATCGCGGTTGATATCATGGTATACCTTACCGATGATGATGCCGTCAGTATTCATCACGCCGCGCTCAACTTCAATCTTCCACTGTGCCTCTCTTGAGATTAAGGTTGACCCTTGTTCGTCACGCGCGTTGGCAGTAGCGCGGTTGATACCGTCGCCGCCTAGCGCTGATGCTCCTAATAATACTCGGTAAGTAATGCTCTTAGTTTCGCCCACTGCCATATCGCCTAAGCCTAATACTTGGTATTTACCTTCAGCTTTGAATTCAGTAGTTTGTGGTTGATTGATATCAACAGTAGTAGTCGGGGTAATACGCACACTACCTCCAACATAGTCAAAGCCACGTGGCAGCGCATCTTTTAATTCGACATCATAAGCAGTAGATCGACCGTTGTTAGTGATATCGATACTGTAGCTGACATAGTCACCAAGCTCAGCGGTTTTTACCTCACTCTCTTTGGTCACTAATAGGCTGGGGGCTTCGTTAATGATATTGATGTTGCTGTTGATATTTTCAGTAATATCAACGCGATTGCCATCAGGATTAATACAGGCATCCAAACTCACCGTTAGATTGTCGCCTTCCAACGTTTGAATGATCTTGTCATTAATCGCATTGGCATTGTTTTCTGTCAGTACCTTTACCTGATATTTACCCGTATTATTACCCGTTTCAACGGCTTTTAATGAGTAAGTATCACCAGTTCCTGTTGATGGCTGGGATGATTTGACAGTGACCCAAACTTCGTCAGTTTTATCTCCGCTAAAGTTACACTGAGCATAATTAGCTTGAACATAAATATCTGCACCAACTTGTGAAGTACTCTTATTACCATCAAACTTAAAAGTCGTAAAATTGATACTAGGTTCAACGATTACTAAACCGTCAGTGGCGGTTACTGCCGATACTGAGGGATCCTCCAAAACAACAGCACCCAGTCGAATATCAGCAGTATCGCCTTCGCTTGCATTGCGATCGGTTAAAGCTTGCACAATAAGCTGAATGCTCTCACTTTGACCTAGAGTAATTTGTGCTTTTAGGTCTTTAAAATCGACCAATTGGTCGCCAGCATCGACGATACCATTGTTGTTTAGGTCGCGATAGACCATCAGGTTAGACAAAGTCGTTGGGGCAGCTAAGCTTAGCTCAACAGTTTGATCGTTATAGCTTGTGTTACTTAAAACATTGATCCAGCTGGCAGTCGCTCCAGGTGATACTGTCTGTCTAAGCGGTTTGGATAAGGTAATACCATATTCAGGTAGCGCAGAAGATTTGACGCGTACCTTGTTAGAAGTAGATTCTAAGGTAACCTGAGTTTCACCATTAACGTTATAACTGGCCTGTGCGGTATTATCAATAACGCTTAACAGGTCAGTCGCTGCTAATGCAGAATTTGATTGCATAATCAGTATAGCTGCAGTCAAAGCCGATAGCTTAGCCGCTTTTGTAGTCAGACGAGTAGACTGAGAAATACAGTAAAGTGTCATAATACGTGATTATCCAATCAAATCTAAAGGGTAAGAAAGTGGTCTTTGTTGATGATCTTATAACAACGAAGACCGCCTGGTTGGGCACTCTATTAAACTATTAATAAAGTGCGCCATGGATCAAAAAAGCTTATTCTTATTAAGGCTGAGGAGTAACTTCAGTACCTGCAGTGTCGATTCTTACTGCAAACATCATAGCAGCGTACTTTTGCGGCGCTATGGTAGTGACGGTACCACCAACTCTAGTGGCATCCAAATCGGCTGAGTACTTATTGGTAACAGGCTTTATGGTAGGGCCAGCAACGTCATCAAGTTTGATCTCAAAGCTTGGTGTCGTTGTACCAGTCAACACAGTAGCTATATCCCCAAACTGAGATATAGCATCACTTATGATCGTGTTATCAAAGGTGAAACGCGCATCTGCAGTCGAGAAGTTATTAAAAGCAGATATTTTATAAACAATACAGTCGCCAGGCTCAGCACCGAATGGTCCGATACCGAAACTCAATGTCGCATTTGCCTCGCAAGTTTTATTTAAGGCTTGTTGTTTATCAAGTATTAGACCTTTAACTACCGTTTTATTGATGACTTGAGTATTAGGCACAACAGGGGCATCTGTACCACCTGGAACCAAAGTGACATTTATATTTTCTGTCGTACCTAAAACCGCATCATTAGATTCAGTTTTATAATTAATAGTAACTGTTGAGCCTGGTGCCATACCCGTCCAAGCAGGCGCACCATCTTTAGGAAGGGCATTAGTTAAGTCATTATCACCGTTGCCATCACGTAGGATAGTATAAGTAAAGTTAGGCGTAGCGGGATTGTTATCAGGATCGTATACTAACTCGACTGAACCCGTTACTACGGTTACTTTATTATCAGCGTCAGGCTTAATGGTGAATTTGATCTCGCCTGGCGTGTTACCTTCGACTTCTTTTCCTGAGTTAGTAATAACAGCAGAATGAGTCACCAACGTAGTCTCAGAAGTATTGGTTGGAATCTCTTTATTGGTTGCGCCGCTAATGTCAAAAGCACGTTGGTTAGCGATCAATGGTGATGTTGAATCACCACCAGTAGCAGTGTTATTAGCACCATTAATAACTTCACTATCGTCAGTTGTTGGGTAATAAGTTCCAGTGTTCTGAGCGGTATCATCTGGATCTGTTGTATCGTAAATCTCACCACTGTCAGCCCCTAAATTCAGCTTGACTACGGCATGGTTGACAACACCTTTGACTACATCATCGAGCTCGTCAGCATCTCTTTGCACATCAAACTTGATGGTCGCTGTTTCGCCTACGGCTAGATTAAGGTTAGTAACAAGGACGCTATCGTTAGCGGCACCTAGACCTGCGCCGTTATTGCCCGCAGCAATACTAGCACCATTACTCACACTCAGATTTGGGCTACTTGCCAAACGTAAGCCTGCTGGTAGGTTATCAATAATATTGATCCCATTAGCAGCGCTGGTATAAGCTGCACTACCATCGTTCAGCACAGTTACGGTATAAGTCACTATGTCAGTGGCATCATTTAAGTCCAAAGTGCTACCCGTGCGACTGGTAATCTTAAAGACAGGTACTTTTGTCGTACTATTATTGACGTTTGTAAGATCAGCTGAACCAGGTTCAGCAGTAGTGATAAAGGTACTGCTTGCTCCTAATGTCAAGTTTTGTAGTTCACCACCGACGTTGTCACGAGTTTTCGCAGAAATGGTAATGTCTGCTTTTCCGCCCGCTGGTAATGAGATGACTTTACTTTGGAACTCAGTACCTGTGACTGTCGTAGAGCTAATCTGCACATCTTCTTTATCATAAATAATATAAGTGACATTGGTCAGATCTAAGTCATAGTCGCTTGCATTCTGAGGTGTGATACCTGGAATAGTGCCACCTTGAGTCAATGACATGGTATAAGTGTCATCTATGTTGCCTGAGTTAGTCAAAGTATGATTAAAAGAGACACGGCCTTTAGGAGTAACAACGATACTTTTGTTAAAGTCATCTGCTGTGTCGCCATCTTCATTATCAGCTGATAAGTCAAATGCAGCACTTTGGGTAATATTTACTGTGACAGGGTTGGATTTAACAGGAGTCTGCGCTACATCACCAATACTATAAGTCGCTGTAGCCACGTTAGTAATACTAGGGGTTGATCCTACTGATGTCGTGGCAGCAATAGCAGTACCAGTGATACCCAGTGCACTGACAATACCAACGGTCAGTACTGAGTGTTTAAATAAGTTAGATTTCATGCGGTGAATCTCCTAAAGGTTTTAAATGAAAAGCTCTAAAAATGAACCATTCAGCAAGGGTGTAAATAAAAATAGTAAACTAACAAAGGTAGCAACCAACCAGTAACCAGCAGTACTAATCAACAATAGTGTTAAGAGCGACAGCAGCGGACTTCTGTGCAGGTAATAGTTTAATATTCCAGCGCAGAGTACGATATTCAGAAAAGGGAACTTTGACCAGCTTGCCATCGACTTTACGCATCAGTGGCATATCAGCATAGTTTTTGCCATCAATGCTCGCTTGTGCGCTACTAGGGTTAGCTTCGCCAGTAAAGGTCATATTGGCAGGGATAGGTAAGACTACTGCCAAATCTTGAATATCTTTATTGACAGTGTTTATATAAGTGGCTTTGTACTGAACGACTGTGCCAGCAGGTGCTGTACTAATAGGGGCGTAAGAGACTTTACCATTGGCTGCAGTGATAACTTTGTTAGCAGATAACTCCATCTTTAGTGCTTCCTCAGCATAGGCAGTATTGAGTAGACATACTGATGCTAATGCTGCGATTAAAACACTCTGAATAGGCTTTATATATTTCATTTAATATCCCTTATATGAATATTGTGTTAAAAAATTCTAAATCTAAGATATACAAGCAAATATTGTGCCAAAATATTATATAAAATATTTATTTACGATATACGGTTGTTTAACAGACTTATTTGGCAGCTATTTTTACAAATAAGTTACATATAGTCACTCTAATTCCGATGAATGGTAAAGTTAACAACTTTTACAATGATATAGCTAAATGCTTAGTTAGCTACCGTACCGTATTTGGTATCAGAAAATAATTTGGCTTTGTTTGGTGTAATAGAGCCAGAAGGTACTTTTAGCAAGTCAAATCTACTAGATTAGGCAGTGCTTTTCTGACCATATGTGGATGTAGGGTTACTGCAAGCATAAACTTATGCAGGAATACTAGGGCGTGCCTCTAACCTGAATGTATAGAAATAAATGGGCTAAAAACAAAATTGATAGGAGTAATCGATAACTTATCAGTGATCTATATATTCTGTAATCCAATATTTGCTTGATTACTTTGTTACCTGATTAGATGCTTTAGTTTTATAAGCTAAAATCAGTTGCGCTTAGTTAATATCTAATCTATATACAAAAATTTATATGCAATAAATGTACCAGTAAAATTACAATTGTAAGTATACGTATGTAGTATTTGATATCTATGTGCAAACAATAATTTTAAATAGACAGGGTGTATCGTGAATACACGAAGATAGACTTAATGATAGGTATGTTTTTTAACACTATGACTATGGTCAGAGGATGTAAGATACAGGGGTGTGAGGAAATAATAGTAATTATTAATTAAGACAACCAAATTTTGGCACTTTATGCTTTCAAGCTGACAAAATTTGGCATTATCAGTATTCTATTAATAAAATGACGATAAAAAATTGTCACTTATTACAAAATCTATATAATAAGTAACGATTTCTGTTAATATTTTGAAATGTGAATAAATCAATTATTTATCTACGAAATATTTATGCTGGTAGTATTTATAAACAGTTATAAACAACACGGGGATAACTGTTTATAATAACGGGCTATAATTCTATGTATAGAGGCTATCAAGTCTTTTATTTACTAAGTCTTAGGTATTTTATTCAATAAGCCCTAGGCATATAGATTTCAGGTGCATAAGTCTCAAGTACGTAAGTTTCAAGCATAAAGGAAAATTATACTGACTATATGTTATAGTCAGCTGATAGTCGCTATTTTATAGATAGGTGGTGAGTGATATTGTGTTCGAGATGATGGCAATATAGGTAAGCTTCGATCTCAACTCAATCAATAACACTTAATCCTATTTACTGATCAATCCCTAGAATAGCAATACTCTGCTCTAAACGAAGCAATAGATAGTATCGAATAAGATCTGACTTAATTTTGATTAGAGTGCTATCAAAATTAAATGATCATAAAGAATAGATAAAGGTTTTTAGTTTTGCCATTAGCCTTTATACTTATATTCTTATACAATTATGGTCATGTCGTAATTTTTGTATTACCATGTTAGACCCCTCTAATCGTACCAACCTACTAAATTGACAGACACCTTTGAGTGCTGTTACCCCGCTGGACACAGGACCGCTTAAATGTAGCAAGGACGTCGTTAAGCTACCTTTGTCTCATCAAACTGTTCAATTACCCCCTGTTATTGCAGGAACGACTGATATATAAGGATTATCGTAGATGAATTATTATAAGGATGCTGATAGCACCGAAACCCAAGAATGGCTGGAAGCGTTTGAGTCCGTCATAAAACACGCGGACAAAGATCGCGCACAGTTTTTATTAAAAGCGTTATACAACATGGCGGTGCAAGAAGGGCTGCCTTTTAACCGTTTGGACACTGCTTATGTCAATACTATCGCTGTTGAAGATGAGCCGATGTACCCTGGTGACCCAGCTATTGAGCGTAAGATTCGTGCCTTGATTCGCTACAATGCTTTGGCAATGGTGATGCGTGCAAACAAAAATGACGACGACTTAGGCGGTCATTTGGCATCATTTGCCTCTAGTGCTACCCTCTATGAGACAGGTTTTAACCATTTTTTCCGCGCTGCCAGTGATCATTTTGGCGGTGATATGATTTACTACCAAGGTCACTCAGCGCCAGGTATCTATGCGCGTTCTTATTTAGAAGGTCGCTTGGATGAGGAGCAGCTAGATAACTTTCGTCGTGAAGTAGGCGGCAAGGGACTGTCAAGCTATCCGCATCCCTACCTAATGCCAGATTATTGGCAGTTCCCTACAGTATCTATGGGCTTAGGTCCGATCATGTCGATCTATCATGCGCATGTCCATCGCTATATGGAAAACCGTAAACTGCTAGAGTCGGAAGGGCGCAAAATTTGGGCGTTCTTAGGTGATGGTGAAACAGATGAGCCAGAAAGCTTAGGTGCTATTTCTCTTGCTGGTCGTGAGAAGCTTGATAACCTCATTTGGGTAGTCAACTGTAACTTACAGCGTCTTGATGGACCGGTACGTGGTAATGGTAAGATTATTCAAGAGCTCGAGTCAGTATTCCGCGGTGCAGGCTGGCGAGTAATAAAGGTGATTTGGGGCGGTAAGTGGGATAGTTTGCTTGCCAATGATGATACGGGTGTGCTCAAACACCGTATGGAAGAAGTGGTCGATGGCGAGTATCAATTATATGAGGCGCGTACGCCTGAATTTACGCGCAAAGGGTTCTTTGGTAAATATCCTGAGCTAGAAGAGATGGCAGATGCCTTGACAGATGATGACATCTCACGCCTAAACCGTGGTGGTCATGATCCGATGAAGGTCTATGCTGCGTTTAGTGAAGCGATGAAAACCAAAGGTCAACCAACCGTTGTATTGGTTAAGACGGTTAAGGGTTACGGCCTATCTAACCAAGCGCAAGCAGTCAATAACTCACATCAAATCAAAAAGCTTAATCAAGAAGCTTTGGTATATTTCCGTGATCGTTTTGATTTGCCCTTTACCGATGAGCAGCTAGAGACGCTACCTTTTTATCGCCCTGAAGAGGGTTCAGCGGAGATGAAATACCTAAAAGGTCGCCGTGAAGCGTTAGGCGGTCATCTACCAAACCGCCGTAGTGGTCATATTCCACTAAATATTCCAGAGTTGTCTATCTTTGATCGCGTAATACAAGGTAGCAAAGGCAAAGAGCAGTCGACGACTATGGTGTTTGTACGTCTTCTATCGGCCATGCTAAAAAACAAAGACATCCAAGACCGTGTGGTACCTATAGTACCTGACGAAGCACGCACCTTTGGATTAGAAGGTATGTTCCGTCAACTGGGTATCTACTCTGCTCTTGGGCAAAAATATACGCCAGAAGATAGCGAAGCTTTGATGGGCTATAAAGAAGCCATCGACGGTCACATGTTAGAAGAAGGTATCAATGAAGCGGGTGCTATGAGTGCCTGGATTGCTTTGGCAACCAGCTATTCTGTTAACGCGTTACCGATGATTCCGATGTATATTTACTACTCAATGTTTGGTTTCCAGCGCGTTGGTGACTTGGCTTGGGCAGCAGGAGACTGTCAGGCTCAGGGTTTCTTACTAGGCGCGACAGCAGGCCGTACTACGCTAAATGGCGAGGGTCTACAGCATCAAGATGGTCATTCGCAGATATTGTTCAATGTCGTGCCAAACTGTGTCAGCTATGATCCTTGCTTCGGTTATGAGCTGGCAGTCGTGATGCATGACGGTCTGCGTCGTATGTATGGTGAAGGCGAGCGCGTTTATTATTACTTGACGCTCATGAATGAGAACTACGAGCAGCCTGCTATGCCAGAAGGTGTAGAAGAAGGTATCAAACGTGGTATGTATCTGTTAGAAGATAATGGTTCAACTCAAGTTCAGCTATTAGGCTCAGGGGTCATCTTACGCGAAGTGCAAAAAGCAGCTCGTATCCTAAAAGATGAGTTTAACATTACCTCTAACGTCTGGAGTGTAACGAGCTTTAATGAGCTGACTCGTGATGGTATGGCTTGTGATGACTACAATCGCTTGCACCCTATGGAAGAGGAAAAAGTCTCTTGGATCACTGAGCAGTTAGCACCGCACGAAGGTATCGTAGTCGCTGCGACAGATTATATGCGTAATTATTCTGAGCAAATCCGTGCTTGGTTACCAGACAACCGTCCTTATACTACTTTAGGTACTGATGGTTATGGTCGCTCGGATACCCGTGAGAACTTACGTAGCTTCTTTAATGTTGATGCGGCACACATTGTCGTTGCAACTCTTAAGCGCCTAGCGGATGAAGGTGAAGTTGAAATGCGCTTGGTCAAAGACGCGATCTCAAGTTTTGGAATCGATGTTGATCAGCCACCAGCATGGCAGCAGCAACCTCATTATGATCATTTCCCAGATGCACCTGCGCCTGACAAGGTAAACCCGAATCCTGTACCTGAGTTTGTTGGTGAAGACGATGATGAAATCAGTAGTGAAGGTCGCGCTGAAGACAAAGCCGATGCCCAGTTACTTAATGATGATGACGTCGCAGAATAAACTACAAGACAAGGTAGTCTTAAGATAAGGATAGTAAGGATGGAAATTAAAGCCCCCGATTTAGGCGTCGATAGTGCCGAAGTCAGCGAAATTATGGTACAAGTCGGCGATGTGATTGCCAAAGATGATAATATTATATTATTAGAGTCTGATAAAGCCTCAGTCGAAGTACCAAGCTCTGCTGCTGGAAAAGTCACTAAGATCAATGTCGCTATTGGCGATCAGGTCACTGAAGGCGTACTTTTAATTGAAATTGACAGCGCTGATTCTGATAGCGCCGAAAGCACACCTGAGACCCAAGAAAAACCAGCAGAAAATAAGACTCAAAGCAGTGAAGCTAAGAGCGAAGTGGCAAGCGATAACGCCTCTGAGTCTAAAGCTACACCTGCTAAAGCGGCAGCAAAATCCGCAACAACGCATCCATTGCCTGATCTTGGCGTCGATGAAGCGCAAGTAGCTGAGATTATGGTCAGCGTTGGCGATATGGTCACTGAGGATCAATCAATACTGTTAATCGAATCTGACAAAGCTTCGGTTGAAGTACCAGCACCAGAGGCAGGTAAGATTGAAAAAATCTTAGTCAATGTTGGTGATATGGTTGCCAATGGCCAAGACTTTATTGTGATCGTTGGCAGTGCTGCGGATGATAGCGCTCAGGTAGATGAGCCTAAAGCTGATGAGCCGACAGCCAAAACGTCTACTGCAGACAAGCAAGCAACACAAACCACAGGTGAGCCTAAGCAAGCTCCTGCTAAGGCTGCGACAGCCAGTACTGCACCAGCAACGACAGCTAAGTTGACGGAATCTCAAGTTAATGAAAAATTAACAGAGGTTTATGCAGGCCCTGCTGTGCGTAAGCTTGCCCGTCAGCTGGGTGTTGATATCACTCAGGTTAGTGGTTCTGCGATGAATGAGCGCATCCTAAAAGAAGATCTGTTTGCGCACGTCAAAAACAGCTTGAGCGCTCAGCAAGCGGCACCTGCTACTGGTGGTAGTGAGCGTGCTAGTTTGCCTACATTACCTGATATGAGTAATGCTGCAATCTGGGGCGAGCTTGAGATGCAAGATTTGACACGCTTGCAAAAGGTGTCTATACCGCAGCTCAACTATAATACTTACTTACCACAAGTGACTCAGTTTGACCTATCGGATATTACTGAGACCGAAAAGCTACGTGGTGAGCTTAAAGGCGGTATGAAAGCGCAAGGTATAGGTCTGACTATTTTAGCCTTTATTGTCAAGGCTACTGCCTATGCATTGACTCAGCATCCGCGCTTTAACAGTCATCTAAGTGATGATAATACCCAAGTTATCCTACGCAAAAGTGTACATATGGGTATTGCCGTAGCGACAGATGACGGCTTGATAGTTCCTGTGATTAAAGATGCGCAAGATAAAGGCATCAAGCAGATTGCTATTGAGATTGGCGAGCTGGCTGTAAAAGCTCGTGATAAGAAGCTTAGTACCAAGGATCTACAAGGCGCTAGCTTTACGATATCAAGCCAAGGTATCTTAGGTGGTACAGCATTTACACCATTAGTCAACTGGCCACAAGTGGGTATCTTAGGTGCCTCTGAGGCAACCATGCAACCTGTGTGGAATGCTGCCAAACAAACCTTTGAGCCGCGCTTGATGCTGCCATTATCGTTATCTTATGATCATCGAGTTATTAATGGCGCTGATGCAGCAGTATTCACCCGTTACGTGGCGAGCCTATTGGCTGATCCACGCAAGATTTTGTTGTAAAGCTGATTTAACTATCTAGAAGATTTAATAAAAATTAGACTGTCTACGGATGGTCTTTTTTATGGGCTTAACTAATTGATTCAAGGCCTGATATTTATAGGTAATAGACACCAAAAAGCCAGCATCAACGCTGGCTTTTTATTAATAAGTTTATCTAAAATTTATCTATATTAGAACTGTTTGACGAATGCTACGCCATAAACCCAAGGGCTGATATCAATCTCACCGATGTCGGCACCGTTCAAGCTAGCGTCAGTTTTGATATCCATATAGCGGGCATCAATACGGAAAGCTTCAGTTGCAGCATACGGAATATCAATACCAACATGACCTGCTACGCCAACGCTATCGTCAAGATCTAAATCAGCACCGCTGATGTTGACTCTTTCTTTAAAGAACGTAGTGTAGTTGACACCCACACCGACGAATGGCTTGATATTCAACGGCATATTTTCATAGTCAAAATGATACTGTAGTGACAGAGTAGGGGGTAAGTGCTGTGTTTTACCATTTATCTCATTACCACTAGCATCTGTCAGGGTAAAATCATGATGAAAAGGAAGAGCTGCTAGCAATTCAATACCGACGTTATTAGCAATAAAATACTCACCACTGATCGTTGGACGGATATCATCATCAACGTCAACAGATAAGGTGTTGTTTAATACAGTGCCATTGTCGCTTTTTGGATCTACCATGTGCGCGCCAGCGGCAACAGACCAAGTACCAGCAGGGACGGCAAAAGCAGTTGTCATAGTAAGTGCCGTAGCAGCGGCTAAAACTAGGGATTGTAGTTTCATTGTTTAAATCCTTAACATAATAAATAATATTCAGTAATTATTGATGAGGGATGGCATCATTTACTGAGAGACAAAGTTACTATAAAAAACAACTAGTAGCTTATAAGTATCATTATAATAAAAAACCCTTACAAACTGTAGTGATTTAAAAATAAACTATAAATTATTTCGTAGAGAATTTTCTTATTGGTTAATATATGAATGGATACTGTAGTAACTCTCTACTGCGCCGTAATAGCGCGCTTAATACAGATAGTGAGCGCAGATGATAACTGCTGTCCAAAATGCGGTCTATCACTAGTGCCGGCAAATAATTTAAATAGCAGCTCTTATAAAGAACAGCAAGTTTTGAGCTGGTCTTTGGGTGTCATTGCTTTATTGCTATTGGTATTGTGCTATATTTATTATGCAAATTTTGTAAAATTGTCACAGAATTTGTTAAAGTCATGATGCCAAGGTTTTAATCCGCCCTAAACGTCACAAAACGCTCAAGATTTTGATTGAGTTCTATAAGCTCCATTAGCCATTAAGGTCAGTATGCCATTTCATCCCATACACCGCTTACGTCACTTTGTTTATAACATTCTGCAAAACGATGACCACGATACTTTGTTTAGTCGGAGCATTGATTACTTTTTAATTTTGTTAATCCTGACTAACGTAGCTGCCGTTATTGCTGAGTCTGTTGATCAGTGGTATTACCCTTATCAAGACTATTTTACTTGGTTTGAAAATTTCTCCATCGTGGTGTTTTCGATCGAATATCTGCTACGGTTTTGGAGTGTCGCTGAGGCTAAGCCTGATAATACCACTTGGCGACAACGTTGGGAGTGGCTCAAAAGCCCTTCAGCACTGATCGATCTTATCGCTATTGCACCTGCCTTTTTGAACTTCTTTGTCAGTATCGATTTACGCTTCTTGCGTATATTACGCTTGTTTAGAATCTTAAAGCTTACGCGCTATTTTGCTTCGATGCGTATTCTGCTCGTGGTTATCAGTAAAGAGAAGGGCTCGTTTCAAGCGGTTATCTTTATTTTAATAATCATGATAGTGACCGCCTCTAGTGGTATTTATTTAGTTGAGAATCATGCCCAGCCTGAGGAGTTTGAGTCGATACCTAAAGCGATGTGGTGGGCGGTGGTGACTCTGACCACTGTTGGTTATGGTGATGTCACGCCGATCACTAATGCAGGCAAGATATTGGGCGCTATTATTACTATCTTGGGTGTTGGCTTGGCAGCTTTGCCAGCAGGTATTTTGGCTACAGGTCTGGCGAATGAGCTTGAGCAACGCCGTGATGAGATTGAGCAGCAGTTTCGGGAGTATTTAGTCGATGGGGATTTTGATCTAGTGCAGAATCAGGCGATGATCGATAAGATACGCCGTGAGCTGGGATTGGATCGAGAACAGGCGCAGGCTATCGTCTTACAAGTACTGCGCGAGCAAGCGCTGGAACAACGTGAAAAAGAAGTAAAGCAAAAGAACTTCTGCCCTAATTGTGGCGAGTCTTTGTAGTTGTCTTCATCAGTATATTAAAGGCTACAACGCTAAAAAGGCTACTCTCTATATACAGAGAGTAGCCTTTTTAGCGTTGAACCAGCATAATAGATACGCATGTTGTCATGAGTTGTTATAGATTAGGTAGCGACCGATAGAGGAACAGGTAGGGCACGCGCTAGCTCATGCGCGACTTCTTGCGCCGCTTTTTCTAGATCCTTGGCAGGTAGAGGTAGGTTCTGTAGGATCAAATGCCAATCGCCTACCTCACGGTGTAAGCTGGCTACCCAAAGTGTATGACAATCGCCTGGTAACTGTTTTAAATTAATATCAAAAGCGCGATTGCCTTCATCATCGCTCAAATGTATCTCACCTGCATGGACGCGTCTGAAGGGCTGTTCATAATAAGAGTTCGCTAATAGGCCGATACTAGTCACTTCAGTAGGAATATCCTTTAAGTAAAGGCGAATTTGCTCTTGATCGAGTGGCGCATGATACAGCGCTTGCTCGCCACGATCCTTACCATTTAGGCTGTCACCCTGATGGCGAACAGACTCAGCACTATCACGCAGCTGCTTGAACCAAACCATATCTACAATAGTGCACTGCTTATCATAAAGTACACAAGCGATATCGATGTCTATAGCGCCTTGATTTTGCTTAAAGCGATTTTTTTTCTTTTTCTCAGTCTTAGGTGGGGTAAAGTCAAAGTTCAAAGAAAAAAACAAAGTCTTCGCCGTGAGTCCTAATGTGGATAGACTGTTAGACAATGTAGATTGAGTTGCGATAGCCATAGTATTCCTTTTTTGTAATAACGGTTTTTCATAAGTTTTGATGAATGAGCTATCTTAGAAATAAAACCGACAGTAAATTTACTGATTCAGAGGTTTACTCAAATTCAATACCTGATACAGCTTGATAAAGCAGAGCGGGCTTAGTAGCCAACAAGCCATTACCGAAGCCACGTAACCACCAGACTAGCTGTGAGGTAAGATTTACCGTTGCCGATATGGTCAGGGTATCATCGTCATTTAGGGTTACCGTTTGATCGTCACTTAACTTACTTTCCGTCAAGCTTCTACCAGCGCTTTTAGTAAAGTGCAGCTCGATGGCGGTGTTTTTACCATGGTCAGGTAATTGACTCAGTAGCGGATGGGTAAAGCCCATACCGCCAGCATCTAGATAGCTATCTAACTGAAAGCCGCTTGGCGTTTGGGCGCTAGTCTCTAATAGCTCAACGCTAGCAAAGCGGTGTAGGGCAAAGGTGCGAATAATAACATCAGGATCATCAGTACGGGTTGCGAGCAAATAGATAATGACCCCACGTTGAATAATAGCGATAGGGTTCAGTGTATATTCACTTGCCTCAAGCTTATTGCTACGGGTATAGCACGCTTGAATCTGCAGCTGATAAAATAACGCATGATAGATATTGTCTTTGCTCTCTAAGTCGATATGCGGGGCAATTAGTGGCTGAGTGGCAGGCTCAATACGCACACGATCTATCCATGAATGGGTAACCTTGCTATTTTTTAGCTGACGTCGCGCTAGATCAAACCAAGGAAATAACTCATCTAAAATAGCAGGCGGTAATAATTGAGTCAGATTGGCCTCAACCATATTGAAGGCCACCGCTTGCGATAGATTCATATGCGGTAGACTTTGCAGTGGCGCATCATCGCACCAGCGCCAGCCTTGCGGATTGGCGTTATTCTTCTCAATCGGAAAGCGTTTGGCTAAGGCGTTGAGGTCTCTTTGCACTGTACGTAAGCTAATATCAAACCCTGCCAGCTTGAGCTGCTCATAAACATGAGTCGTGCCCACCCAGCGATTACGCTGCAACTGTGATAGCACCTGCCATTGACGTGCGGTGGTCGCGGCTCCGTGTCGGCTGGCAGCATCATTAGTATTGTCTTCGGTTTTGGATGCTGTTTGCTCGCTCATGGAGGAATTACCTTTATCAGTCAGTCTTAAAGCTATTTGGTTTATATCGCTAATGAATTATGATCGCAGAAAAAATGAGTAGCGTCTAGGTTTGTTAGATGAAATCTTGCGACCGTAGATTTTAATACTAACATTGCTCTATGGTTGATTGGCATCTTGTTGGTCCTCATCCTTTATAGGGTCATTGAAAGCAGACTCTTTATCTTTACGCTTTTTTTTAGCCTTGCGCTTAGCTTTGGCCTTCTTTTTGGCTTTATTCGCTTTTTTATCATCAATATCAGCCGCATCGGCTTGGTTTTCATCCCATAACATTAAGCGCTGTAAGACTTTACCAAAGAGCGTCTCTTTACGGTAGCGCCCCTTTTTAGTCATGATATCAATAGGCAATCCCATCATCAGCGTCAGAGCTTGGCTGAGCGTATTGACGCCATAAATATAAAACTGCTCCGCATCAACCGCTTCAATAATATCGTCGCGTAACATCAACTGCTTGACGTTAGCCATAGGGATGACAACCCCTTGCTCACCTGTCAAACCTTGCTCGCGGCAGGCATCAAAGAACCCTGCTATCTTGGCATTGATCCCGCCAACCGCTTGTACTTCGCCCAGCTGGTTCATGGAGCCGGTGATCGCTAGCGCTTGATTGATCGGCACATCGGCGAGCGCTGAGAGCAGGGCGCAGGCTTCGCTGACGGTCGCACTATCGCCGTCGATATGAGCGTAGCTTTGCTCAAAGGCGAGTGAAGCACTAAAATTTAGCGCATGATGGCGGCTAAATAAGGCGCGTAGATAGCTAGTCATAATCAGCATACCCTTGGCATGTAAGCTACCGCCTAGATCGACATCACGCTCGATATCTAGTATCTCACCTGCACCGATATTGGGCTGAATCAAAGCAGTCAAGCGCGCAGGCATGCCAAATTCGCTATCAGCATAGCTGACTACCGTGAGCGCATTAACCTGTCCGACAGCCGTGCCTTGGGTGTTGATGAGCTGCTGACCGTTTTTGAGCTCCTGCCAGTACAGATCGCGCAGATAGCCTGAGCGTTCATCCATATCAGCGATAGCTTGAGTGACATGACTGGCATCAACGAGCTCACATTCTTGCAGGCGGGCATGACGATTGGACTCTTGTAGTAATTTAATCAAGCGATCGCTGTGTAGACTAAGACGGTTTTGATCTTCAGCTTGTAAGCTCAAATGCTCAAGTAATGCCGCTTGTGCTTCGCTATCAAAAGGATGTAGATCGGCATAGTCGATGATATCAGCCATTTTTGCCACTAGTGCTAGCTCATGCGCGTGGGTGCGAGTGACATCATCGTGAAAGTCCGCGCGTATCTTAAAGACTGCATCAAATTCAGGCTCAAGCTCGAGCAGCTCATAATACAAATCAGCTTCGCCTAATAAGATTACCTTTACATCCAAATCAATAGGCGCGGGTGCTAACGATAAGCTGCCTGTCAAGGTTAGCATTTGTTCAAGGCTGGACAGTTTTATTTTACGAGATTGCAAGGCGCGTTTTAGTCCTTGCCAAGCGTAAGGGTGCTCAAGAACGTGGCTGGCCTCTAAAATCAGATAACCACCATTAGCGCGATGCAGAGCACCTGCGCGAATCATACTGACATCTGTGGTCACTGTGCCCAATTGGGTGATCTGCTCAACGTGCCCAAGTAAATTCAGATGGGTCGGTAGATCCTCAAAGATAACGGGCGCACCACTATCAGCCTCATGACTGACCATAACATTCACGCTATAGCGGCTAGGAGTAGTAGCCAAGAGTGGAGATACAAACGCTTCATCATCGCCATTAACAATATGCGCGGCATGCTCAATCATATCGTCAAATATAGTGTGCAAATAGTCAATAACTAAGGGGCTAGCGGCGAACTGTTCATAAAGTGATGCAAATAGTGGCTCAAGTGCGCGCTGGGCGATATCTTTATGCAAAGCTTCAATAGCACTATTAGCTTCGTCTTCCAACTGCTCCAAAACGATCGTCAGCTGGCTAAAACGCTTGTGCATGTGGTTTTTTTGTACAAAGTTGTTTTTCTCAACGCTATTCTGTTCAAAATTACTGTGCTCATGTTGATCGGTTGTGTTATGCGAGGATGACTGAGTATTCGACTTATCAGACCTAAGCTCATCAGGCGATTCTGTATGCTTAGTATAAGTAGAGGTGTTTTCAATACTCTCTGGTAATTGGCTCGGATGCACAAACAGCGCTTTATTATCAAAAGCTCGAAACGTCAATGCCAAATTATACTGCTTGCCCTCAGCACTCAGCTCGTCATAAGCCAAAACTTCTTGCTGCTGAATGCGGTTCTTAATCGCTTCGATTTCATTTTGATAATGATCACTACGAAAGCGCTGGTTAAGGCGCTTGTGCGCTTGCTGCCATACCTTATTGACTTGTTGCTTTAATAATAAGGCTTGGCCACTAGGTAAGCTCAGCGCCAGCGGCGCACGCGGATCGCTAAAGTTATGGACGTAGACCCAATCATCAGGCGTAGGAGCGTCGCCTGCGATACGGCGTAGCAAGCGGCTAATAATAGTACGTTTACCCAAGCCGTTCTCACCTGCTGCAAACACATGATAGCCACTGGCTTTGATATCCACTGCCGTCTGCAAAGCTTTGATAGCCCGCTGTTGACCAAAACCCACGTCCAAATCATCAGCTACGCGAGTGTCCGTTGGCAGCTGGCTTGGCTGGGTATAGCGTTTTAGATGTTCCGCTGAAATAAAACATCGCTCATTAATCTGTACCGAAATAGGATGCGGCGTTGATTCAGCGGCTATTGCCGTGTCATCTACCGATGCATCTTTCGCGGCTTTATTTTTTGGAGCTTTATTTTTGGAAGTAGACTTTTTATTAGTGCTTTTTTTATTATTAAGAGTGTCATTAGAGAGGTTGTCAAGGAGCACACTAGCGTCTGCCTCATTTATCTGTGCAGGTGTTTGGGTAGATAAAGAGTCAATAACAACGGTCTTTTGAGTCATTGCGGTATCATGGTCAGTCATAGGCGGTACACTATCTCAAAAGTTATAAAGCTTGGTAGGTAAAGCTCGTTAATAGGCAAAGCGTGACATTGCTAAGTATAAATAACAACACGTGGATAACAATGCATGGATAACAACAAAGCGTTGGATCAGTATTTGATCAAAGGTGAGAGCAGTCACCATAGCGCTAAGTTAAAAGTACAATTTTAGTAGCCTAATAGCAGTAAAATCGAATAAATCTTCACTATTAGTGTAGATAGTATAAGATGACGGTCAATGACGCAATCTGCAACTATTCAAGGGGCAGCCTGCGTGATAAAATAATCGGTTCACGCGCTAAAACAGGATAATATACAGTATGTCAGCTTCTAAATTTGCCTATAATAGCGATCAACTGGCTGATCCTACTGGATTTGTAAAGCTTGGCGCGCAGTTGCCAGATTTAGCCGCTATCTTAGCGCAGGCTATACAGGAACTCGATTTATCGCTAACTATGGTACAGCAGCGCAAACTATTATTATATTTAGATCAGTTGCTATTATGGAGTAAAACCTATAATTTGACGGCGATTACCGATCCACAAGAGGCACTTATCAAGCATGTGATCGACTGCTTGGCTATTATAACGCATTTACCCGCTGGGAATTTGTTGGATATCGGTACAGGAGCTGGACTGCCAGCAGTTATTATCGCTATTTGCCAGCCTGAGCGCCAGTGTAGTGCGCTGGATAGTAATCAGAAAAAAATCCGCTTTATTAAACAGGTCAGTAGCGAGCTTGGATTGGATAATATACAGCCTATTGCTGCGCGTATTGAAGCTCATGAGGGGCAGTATAAGGTAGTTACCTCTAGAGCCTTTGCTAGCTTGACTGACTTTGTGACAGCTGCCCAGCCACGTTTGGCGAGCGATGGTTATTTGTGTGCGATGAAGGGCAAAGAGCCGACCCTTGATGAGCTGCAAGCGCTAGAGCAAAAATGGCAGATTAGAACGATCAAATTAAAGGTGCCGCGTCTTGAAGACAGTCGTCATCTTATTGAGCTGACCCAAAAAGCTCTAGCTTAGCCGCTATAATTTTAACTATTAGAGTTTTAGCCACTACAGTTTTACCGCTACAATCTACGACTGAATATCTGAAAACTTAGATAGATAGATAAATAAAAAGTATCACATTAATCAAATTGAGTGAGTGTATGGAAATCATAGCCATTGCGAATCAAAAAGGCGGCGTGGGTAAGACCACAACGGCGGTAAATTTGACGGCAAGCCTAGCGGCTAAGCGCAAGCGTGTCCTGCTGATTGACTTAGATCCGCAAGGTAATGCCACCTCAGGTACGGGTTTGGATAAAAACGATTTGGACTTGACCGTAGCTGATGTCTTGCTTGATGGCGTGTCACTGGCAGCGGCAACGGTTCAGAGTCCAGCGGGCTTTGATGTGATCGGTGCCAATCGTGAGCTGGCAGGTCTAGATATTACTTTGATGGGTCAAACCAATAGCCATGAATTATTAAAAACAGCTATGGGTGTACTGATAGCTGATCAAAGCGTTAAAAAACCTTATGACTATATCATAATGGACTGTGCGCCAAGCTTGAACCTACTGACGGTTAACGCTCTTATTGCAACCGATAGCGTCATTATTCCGATGCAGTGCGAGTATTATGCGCTTGAAGGTTTGGCTGATTTGTCGCAGACTATAGAGCGCTTAACAGAGCTCAACCCTACGCTTTATATTCGCGGCGTGGTCAGAACCTTGTTCGATGCACGTAATACCTTAGCCAATGATGTCTCAGCTGAGCTGCAAGCACACTTTGGCGATATCATGTATAAAACCCATATCCCACGTAATATACGTCTGGCAGAAGCACCAGCCCATGGGGTGCCAGTACTTGAATTTGATAAAAATTCAAAAGGGGCTATGGCTTACCAGCAGCTGGCGGCTGAGGTGATTAAACAAAGCCCAAAAAAATCAGCTGAGCGGCTCAAATAGAGCCTAAAAAGCTTTTGCACTAGCTGAGCCTTTAAAGCGCTAGTTAAGCATTTAACTTTAATTATTTAATTTTACAGTCACTATTGAGCCATTACCCTAATGATAGGACTCTTATTTTGACTTTTATTATTATTTTTATCTTTATTACAGTATGAAAGGATAGCTAATCATGGCGAAAAAACGAGGCTTAGCTGCCAATCGAGGTTTGGATGCTCTGTTGGGCTCAATCAAAAAAGAAAAGCAAATTACTGCCTCAGCCTTACAAGATGATACGGTTGCGCATCATGACGTTCATCACCTTGCCACGACCAAAACGGCTTTAGATACCGATCTACCATCAGCGACTAGTACTGGGTCTAAAAGTGCTATCCCTGCTAAGGCTAAACGGTCAAAAGCTACTGCTAATGAAAAAGATAATATTGAAGGTGCTACTACTAAAAACCGTACTCGTGCAGCACGTGCTATCAGCACTAAGCCCAATCCTGATGCTAACAGTAGCGAAGATCAAATCAGCCTCATTCAGATCGATGTGCTGCATCTGCAGGCAGGTAAATACCAGCCGCGCCGCGATATGAGTGAGACTGCGCTAGCAGAGCTAGCATCCTCAATTGAGCAGCATGGGGTAATGCAGCCTATCGTTATCAGACCATTACTTGCAAGCGAGGACAAAAGCAGTGCGCAAGTGACCCATGAAATTATCGCAGGTGAGCGGCGCTGGCGTGCGGCAAAGATGGCTGGTAAAGCAGTGATTCCAGCGATTGAACGCGCCTTGTCTGATGAGCTGGCTATTGCTTTGGCACTAATAGAGAACATTCAACGCGAAGATTTATCTGTCATTGAGCAAGCTGCCGCTTTGCAACGCTTTCATACTGAGTTTGGTATGAGTCATGCTATGATTGCCGAAGTTGTTGGTAAAGCGCGAACGACAGTATCAAACCTTTTGCGTCTCAATCAGCTGCACGATACGGTCAAAGATCATCTAGCGACCAGTGCTCTAGATATGGGCCATGCGCGAACCTTACTGGCATTATCCTCTGAGCAGCAGCCTATCATCGCTCAAAAAATCATCGATGGCGCAATGACGGTGCGCGAAGCTGAAAAACTGGTCAAGTCTATTTTGCAGCCTGCACCTAAAGCCAATCCCAACACAGCAGTAGCTAGCTTTGATACCCAGCAGATGGTACAGCGCCTAACGGATACGCTAGGGGCACAAGTTAAGCTTAAGCATAAAAAAGATGGTCAAGGCAGTGTCGAGATATTTTTTCATGATGATGAACAGTTCACCGCTTTAATCAAACAGCTAGAAGCACAGCGCTAATGTCACTATTTTCAATATTGTCACTATAAATCTCAATGTCAAGTCACTGGCTACTGGCTACATTATAGTGAATGAGCAGTAGTGTATAAGTGAAAAACTCACCAAATATCATTAAACTGAGGCTTTTATGAGCCAACCTGTACCAGCTGATATAACCAAAGCTTCCGCTAGCAATGAGACAGCGCACGCGCCTGTAACGCCGCCTAAGCATAAAACTTTGCTGCGTCTGCTAAGTTATCTTAAGCCTTATTGGTGGGCGCTTGCATTGACGGTTATCGGCTTTGCTATTAACGCAGGCACTGAGATTTGGATCGCTAAGTTGTTGCAATACATCACTGATGCTATCAATAACAACGATCAGACCAAACAAAATTTATTCCCGCTCATTATTATCATGCTGTTCTTTGTGCGCGGTGTTGGTAGCTTTTTGGGGAATTATTATACCGCGCTCGTATCTCGCAACTTAGTCTATCAACTGCGGGTAGAGGTATTTAATAAATTGCTGCGTCTACCCAGCACATTTTATTTGGCCAATCCTGCAGGGACGATCTCATCTAAGCTGATATTCGACGTTGAGCAAGTCACTGCTGCCAGTACAGACTCAATGAAAACCTTGTTGCGTGATGGCTTGACGGTCGTAGCCTTGATTGGGTTTTTGTTATATAGCAATTGGCGTTTAACTTTGATTTTGTTTGTGGTACTGCCGCCTATATTATGGCTGATTCGTGTTGCCTCAAAACGTTATCTTAAACTCTCAAAAGGGATTCAGGAGACCATGGGCGAGGTGAGCCATATCACTAATGAGGTGGTTAGTGGTTATCATGTGGTCAAAAACTATGGTGGTCAAGCGTACGAGTCCCAGCGATTTGATCAGATCTCCAAAAAGAACTTGCGTCAAGGCATGAAAATAGTCGTAACCAATAGCATTAATACGCCAATGGTGCAGTTATTAATGGCAATGGCGATGTCTGTCGTAGTATGGCTAGCACTGCGCCCTGCGGTTATTGATAACATCTCAGCGGGTGCATTTATCTCTTATATTGCCGCTGCTGGACTGCTGAGCAAGCCTGTGCGCTCGCTGACAGACGTCAACCAAAAGCTGCAAAAAGGGATTGCCGCTGGTGAGTCTATTTTTGCTTTGCTTGATGAGCCTGAAGAGGTCGATACCGGTCTTATTAATATAGGGTTGTCTGGCGCGATCACCCTTGATCAAGTTAATTTGGTTTATCCTGACTCAACCGTTGCTCTGCAAGATTTTAGCTTAGATATAAAAGCGGGTGAGACTGTCGCATTAGTCGGTCGTAGTGGTGCAGGCAAGTCGTCGCTGGTCAATTTATTGACGCGTACGTTGACCACCAGCTCAGGGCGTATCACTATGGATGGGTTCGATATAGACGATATTACTCTAGATAGCTTGCGCGCGCAGATTGCGATGGTCAATCAACAAGTGGTGTTATTTAATACCACGGTGTTCAATAATATTGCCTACGGTAGCTTAGCCAGTAAATCGCCTGTTGAAGTAGAACGCGCGGCAAAAGATGCCTTTGCTCATGACTTTATTAGTAAAATGCCTAATGGTTATCAAAGTGAAATCGGTGCCGAAGGCCTGCAACTATCAGGTGGTCAGCGTCAGCGCTTATCGATCGCTCGTGCTCTATTAAAAGACGCGCCTATTCTCATCTTAGATGAGGCTACTAGTGCCTTGGATAACGAGTCTGAGCATTACATTCAACAAGCGCTTGATAATGTTATGAAGGATCGCACTACGCTCGTCATAGCCCATCGTTTGACGACTATTGAGTCCGCTGATCGTATTGTGGTACTTGATGGCGGCCGAATTGTCGAGATTGGTACTCATAAAGAGTTGTTAGGCAATAAGAGCTATTATGCCCAAATGTATGAGCGTGACTTTGAATAAAGAAGCGATTGATTGTCTAGGTGAAAAACTAACTGGCATAATAAGAATTCAGCTATGAGTCTTGAAACTAAAATCACTCAAGCATGGCAACGACAAGCCCTTTGGTTATGGCTACTACTTCCTGTTAGCTGGTTATATGGTCTGATAATTTCAATACGTCAGCAAGCCTATAAGCTTGGCTTAGCAAAAAGCTATCGTGCGCCTATACCTATTATGGTGATCGGTAACATCACCGTTGGTGGTAGCGGTAAAACACCGCTTATTATGGCTTTGGTCGACTATTTGCAGCAGCATAAGGTGCCAGTAGGGGTGATTAGCCGCGGTTATGGCGGCGATAGCGCTCAGATGCCAGCTTTAGTGACTACCGATAGCTTGCCCAGCGTCGTAGGCGATGAGCCAAGCTTGATTGTCTCTATGACAGGGGTACCGATGGCGGTATGTCCTAATCGGCAGCAAGCCATAAGCACTCTCATACAAGCTCATCCTAACTTACAACTCATTATCGCTGATGATGGGCTACAGCACTATGCGTTGCAGCGCGATATTGAATGGATAGTGGTCGATGTTGCGCGTGGATTTGGTAGTTGTCAATTACTGCCGACAGGGTTTTTGCGCGAGCCGATGTCACGACTAGATAAGGCGACAGTTATCTATCATGAAAAGATGGATAGCCATTTAATTGACGACAATCTACAAGTGAATAGTTCGCAGTCCACTGAGCGCTTAACTATGCACTTACAACCTGATGATCTGCAAGCTTTATGGCCTAGCTTATGGTCTAGTGATGCCGATAGTTTGTGTGCCACTTCACAAGCAGCAGGTGTTAAGCCTTTGGCAGGTAGCCAAGTACACGGCGTCAGTGGGATTGGCTATCCGCAGCGGTTTTTTGCGACTCTTGAAGCGTTAGGGTTCAAAGTGAGCGCTCATCCTTATCCTGATCACTACGATTTTGAGCTCACCGATTTACTGCAATACCAGCACTATCCTATTATTATTACTAGTAAAGATGCGGTAAAAATACGAGCACTATTAGCAAAAGTGTTTGACACTATAAATAACGATGAAAATAAACAAACTGAGTTTGATGGTGTCAATAAAGCTGAGCTCGCTGAGCTGGTCGCTAGACTTTGGGTATTACCGGTCAGCGCTGAGCTATCAGACGCCTGTTATACTAAACTGCAGCGGCAACTACAAGATTTAGGTATTGCTATAAAAAACGCTACTTATTAAAAGGCTCTATTATGTCCTCATCTGTCCCTGTCAAAACCCATATCGTGATTCCTGCTCGCTTTAACAGCACGCGTCTGCCAGGCAAACCACTATTGGCTATCCATGGTATGCCGATGATACTTTGGGTCGCCCGAAAAGCACAAGCGGCTACCTTTGCCGATGATATGTGCATTGCAACGGATGATGAGAGTATTGCCAAGATATGTCGTGACGCAGGATTTGAGGTCGTTATGACGCGTCAAGATCATATTTCAGGCACTGATCGCTTGGCAGAGGTTGCCGCTATAAAGGGCTGGGGCGAGCAAGATATTATCATTAATATGCAAGGTGATGAGCCATTAGTGCCGCCTTTATTATTGCAGCAAGTCAAAGATCTGCTAGTACAAGACAGTCAAAGTGTGATGGCGACGCTATATGAGCCTATCGAAGATTACGCTACTTTTATAAGACCTTCTGTGGTCAAAGTCGTAAGCGCCAGTTATGACAATAAGCAACGCGCATTGTATTTTAGCCGAGCGCCTATTCCTTGTGATCGAGATTTGGTTTTGGCAGTTGAGAATAATGCTGATTTATCAGATACATCAGCTCTGCCTGTGCCTAGCACTGCCAAACGTCATTTAGGCTTATATGCCTATCGCGTCAGTTTGCTAAAACAGTTTGTCAACTGGCTACCAACCGCGCTTGAAACCTTGGAAAGTCTAGAGCAACTGCGGGTCATGGAGAATGGTGGCGCTATCGCTATCGAAGCGGCCAAAGTAAAATTGCCAGCAGGTGTCGATACTGTAGAAGATTTAGAGCGTCTTAATAACATGAGCTTAGCAGACTTTCAAAACGACGAGTATTCATAAAAATAGCCTAAGTGTATATAGGTTAAGATTTCTGAGTATTAATTAACAGGCACTAAGTTTTTTAAATAGTATACGTTTTAAGGAATCGCTAACATCGACGATATGAATGACGACATTTACTTTGCACCGCTATTGCCTTGGCAACAAAGTCTATGGGTGCAGCTGACGGCGCGCGCGTCAAGCTCATCGCTACCTCATGCGTTACTAGCAGCAGGGATGCAAGGCATGGGTAAACGCGCGTTTATCTGGCGTTTGGTGGCTTGGCTACTGTGCTTGCAGCGAGATCAGCATTCAGAGGGTGCCTGTGGTCAATGCGCTAGTTGCCAATGGCTCAAGTCGGGCACTCATCCCAGCTTGCAAGTACTGCCACTGGCGCAAATGCCAATAAGTGCCAACAGCAGTCAAGCGAGCGAGCTGGCAAGTAAAAACAGTAAAAAATCTGTTAAAGCCACGGCTAAGGCATCAGTTACTATCAAAGTAGATGACATCCGCGCGCTACAGCCTTTTATTTACCAAGGCGGGCAAGGTATTCGCATTTGTGTTTTAGACTATGCCGAACAGATGACTATAGCTGCAGCTAATGCGCTACTCAAAACCCTTGAGGAGCCACAAGCACAGGTACATTTATTCCTTATTAGTGATACCCCAACTCAGCTATTACCTACTATTAAGAGTCGAGTCCAGCAGTTGCCGCTTCAGCAGATAGAGTCTGCCGGCGCGCTTAATTATGTCACCCAAGCCTTAGGCAGTACTGTTAATCGAGAGGCGGTCGCCCCTGATCAGATCAGTCAGTTATTGCAACTAGCCAATGGAGCGCCACTTGCTGCTATAGATTTGGCGCAAGCGAATTGGTATAGCAAGCGTGGGCTTTGGCTAAAGACTTGGCAAGCGCTACGTAATGGCAAACGTAGTGCTATTGCTGCTAGTGACTATTGGCAAAAACAGCTGGATATCGCGGATTTTATAAAACTGAGTGAGATGATGCTGGTTGATATTCGGCGAGTCTATATGGGACTACCAAGCCGTCAAAAAGATATCGATTTATTAGCCGCTGTAAATCCTCATCTGCTTGATGATTCTTCGCTAAACGACAACTTGACAAGCGATAACGCCCTTACCATGATAGAGCAGATGCTACAGCAGATAAAAATATCGCTACAACAAAATGTTCAAGAGAAGTTCGCTTATGATAAGCTAATGCAACAGCTGACTCAGCTATAACGCTGTTCGTATAGTACTGTTCTAAACGGCAAATCTAAGCTATAACTATCTTTATGATTATCATATATTTTGCGTTTAACTGCTTTTGCGTTTAACTGTCTTTTATACCTTTTGTTTCTATAAGGAGCTTATTATGGCAATGCCCAGTCGCGGTGGAATTGTTACTCATCATATCGAAGATATAGCAACGTTGTATGCCAGCTACTTATCTTTTGTTGATAATGGAGCGATTTTTGTACCGAGTGATCGCGTACAAAACTTAGGCGATGAAGTCTTTGTTGCGATAACTTTGCCAAATTCTAGTGAGCGCTTGCCAATGAATGGTAAAGTGATTTGGATCAATCGAAAAGCTCAAGGCAATCGACCAGCAGGATTTGCGGTACAAATAGGTCAGGATGCCAGTGGACAGCGTATTAAAAACGAAGTAGAGCGCTTATTAGCGGGCAAAATAGACAGCCAGCAAGCGACTTATACGATGTAGGTTCAAGTTACTACTAGTAAAAGCCTTGATGGCTAAAAGCTTTAATAGCGTGGCGGTACATACATATCATCAGGAATAGGCTCGCGATAATACTCATTATCACGCGTGCGATCAGGCAGTTCTACCTCATCACGCGGCACTTCATTATAGGGTATCTGATCTAATAAATGCGCAATACAGTTAAGTCGTGCGCGCTTCTTATTATTGCCTTCAACCACCCACCACGGGGCTTCTGGAATATGAGTACGCTCAAACATAGTCTCTTTAGCCTTGGTATAATCCTCCCAGCGCCTACGGGACTGTAAATCCATTGGTGAGAGCTTCCACTGCTTGAGTGGATCATGAATACGGCTCATAAAGCGTGAGTGTTGCTCATCATCAGTGATCGAGAACCAATACTTAATCAAGCGTATGCCGGAGCGTACTAGCATACGCTCAAAATCAGGCACCGACTGAAAAAACTCCTCATATTGCCCACCGTTGCAAAACCCCATTACCTGCTCAACACCAGCGCGGTTATACCAGCTGCGATCAAACAAGACGATCTCGCCAGCTGCTGGTAGATGGGCGACATAACGCTGAAAATACCACTGCGTCTGCTCACGTTCGGTCGGCGCAGGCAGGGCTGCAACTCGGCAAACCCTTGGGTTTAGCCGCTGAGTGATGCGCTTAATCGCACCGCCTTTACCTGCAGAATCACGCCCCTCAAACACCACCACGATACGCTCACCGCTATCCACTACCCAGTCTTGTAGCTTAATCAATTCACGTTGCAGACGTACTAGCTCCTGAAAATAAGTGCGACGATCAAGTTTTTCTTGCTCAGTCATCACATGCCCATCGAATCGCAAATCGCGCATGTAGTCATCAATTTCGTTTTCAAGCTCTTCGTCATAAGTGTCAATTAAGTCTTGGTGCATCTTGCGCCGCAGCTCATCATTCAATACATCTTTATCGATGCGTTGAATCATAGCAGTTTGCTCTAATACTTTTTTATCAGTGTGCGGCTGTACTTTCAAGGGTTGAGACTGGTGCGTTAAGAGTGGTTTTGCCACGATAAGCTCCTCATGACCAAGAATAGTATGCTTAAGTTTATTCAACAGCGAGTGTAATATATCCATAGACTCCACCTCTAATCAGCTGAGTAATTATTGTGTAAATCTATTATAGGTTTTTTATTGTGACAAATATAGCGCATAAAAAAACGCCCCTTAATTTATATAGTAAAGGGCGTTTTAGTAGAGCATCTGTACTGGCTGAACGGGTCAATCAGTAGCTATTGTGATAATAATTACGCTGTGCATTATTAGTCTTTGTATCTTATTGCAGACTATTTTTCGAGAATACAAGTCACGCCTTGACCGCCCGCCGCGCAAATAGATATTAGTGCGCGACCTGAGCCTTTTTGATCCAATAGTTTTGCAGCAGTGGCTAAGATACGACCACCAGTAGCGGCGAACGGATGACCTGCGGCAAGTGATGAGCCATTCACATTGAGTTTGCTACGATCGATTGAGCCTAGTTTGTCATCTAACCCTAAGCGCTCTTTACAAAAACTCTCATCATCCCAAGCCGCAAGTGTAGACAATACTTGCGAGGCAAAAGCTTCATGAATTTCATAAAAATCAAAGTCTTGTAGGGTTAAACCTGCACGTTCGAGCATACGCGGCACAGCATATGCTGGTGCCATTAATAAGCCCTCTTTGTCACCAGACTTACCAATGAAGTCAACGGCAGCGGTCTCTTGATGCACAATATAAGCTAATGGCTTTAAGTTACGCTCTTTTGCCCAATCCTCATTTGCTAATAGCACACAAGAAGCACCATCAGTTAATGGCGTAGAGTTAGCAGCAGTCATCGTTGGATTGGCATTCTTTTTACCAAAGGCGGGCTTTAATTTACCCAGTTTCTCAACTGTAGAATCGGGGCGTAAGTTATTATCACGCGTGAGACCCTTGTATGGAGTAATTAAGTCATCGAAGAAGCCTTCATCGTACGCTTGTGCTAGGTTTTTATGGCTATCAAAGGCTAATTTATCTTGGTCTTCACGGCTGATATTCCATTCCAGCGTGGTGATGGCTTGGTGATCGCCCATAGAGAGACCTGTACGCGGCTCACCATTTTGCGGCGCATCAATCAAGTCTTTAGGATCGAACTTTTTAAGCGCTTTGAGGCGCTGTTTCATGTTTTTGGCAGAGCCGAGCTTTAGCAGTACTTTACGCAGACCATCACCGATAGCGATCGGTGCATCAGAGGTAGTATCTACGCCACCTGTGATCGCTGAATCGATAATACCAAGGGCGATTTTATTAGCCGAAGCAAAGGTTGCTTGCACGCCAGTAGCACAAGCTTGGGAGATATCATAAGCGGGGGTTTGTGGATTAAGAGCTGTATTTAGGGTCGCTTCGCGAGTTAAGTTAATATCACGGCTAAGCTTGATAACAGCGCCTGTAACCACTTCACCTAGTAGCGCATCTTGTAAGTTATAACGCTCAATTAGACCATTGAGAGCAGCGGTCAGCATGTCGGTATTGCTAGCATCAGAATAAGCACCGTTAGAGCGGGCAAACGGAATACGGTTACCGCCTAAGATAGCTACGCGGTGTTGGCCTGCATTCATTTTGGTGGTGGGCTTTTTCTTAGCAGCGGCGCTTCTATTAGCGGCGGGCTTTTTACTTTCAGGCTTAGCGCTAGGTTTTTTAGCTTCTACAGTCGCTTTGCTTGCTGGAGTTTTTTTCTGCGCGGTGCTTGTTGACGTCTTTTTCTGCGCGCTAGGTTTAGGGGCTTCTTTTTCGTTAGCTTGACTATCGCTATCGGCTGATTTAGCTGGCGCAACATTGACAGATTCAGTAAGGTCATTAGCCTTTTTTAACTCTTTGGCTTCACTGACTAGCTCTTCTTTCAGCTTAGATTTCTTAGCCGCTTGATCGCTGGTAGCTGACTCACTCACCGAATTACCTTCTGCATCAACGATATCGGTGGCTTTTTTGAGCTCAGCGATAGAGTCATACTGTTCATTACTGTTTTTGGTTTCAGCTTTGGACGGCTCAGCGGCTTTATTAGTGGTAGCAGTGCCTTTTTTCACAACGGTACTCTCAACGATTGGGCTGTCTTTTTGGTTGCTCATAATAGGTTCCTTAAGTTAGTTAAAAAAGTTAGTTAAAAATTGATTAAAAAGTAAGTCGTAAAAATAAAAATATTGACAGAGGGCTTATTTGCCCTAGGGTTACGACTTTAGATGTAGAAGAAAACAAGGTAGAAAGTGATAACGTATAAAATAATACAGTTGCTTATGATATTAGGTTTTTATCGCGCTATTGTAGGTCTTTAGCAAATAAAGTAATGTAAAAACAGTCTTATAAGCAGTATCAAGCTAATCTATAAACTGACCAGTATCAATAATTGACCTAGTAGTATGAAGTTTCTGATAATATATTGTTATTGCTATTTGCATGAGCTATAACTTATAAGTTCCATTCTAGCATAAGCATTTGACGATATATGTCAGTTACGATGAACAACTTGTGTACTGGATTGTTTACAAATGACTATAGACATTTGGACTTGTCCATTCTAGATGTGTATAGTTAGGACAGCTTAAGCCTCATTTATTGAACTCTAAATAATCAATCTCAAAAAGTGTATCTACTATTATAGATACGCTTTTTATCTTTAAATAGTTAACCTTTAATCATAAATAATAGGATTATATTATGTCAGACCGTTATGGTGATTTCGTTCAATCTTCAATCGGCAAAAAAGTCGCCAAAAACTTAGGCTTGCCACTGCCAGTAGGCTTAGATCGTTTTGAGAGTGGTCAACGCTTAATACGCGGTAGCGTACTAGTCGGTGCTGCGACTGGTGAAGACAACCGTGTCAGCCAAGCTATTGCCCGTATCTTCTCAGAGCTACATGCCGAAATTTTTGTTAATAATAATGACTATGTCAAAGGCGCGCTGGCTGATGCGGGTGTTGAGGCCAAAGCTAATACGGCTGATGATAACAAATTCAAAGTTTTACTGTTTGATGCTAGTAATATCAGTAATGCCAGTGAGCTCAAACAAGTTTACGAATTCTTTCATGCCGTCGCTCGCCGTGTTGAGCGCTCAGGTCGCGTGGTTATTATCGGTCGTCCACCAGAGGAATGCGATGATATCGAATTCGCTTTGGCTCAGCGCGCGCTTGAAGGTTTTATCAAGTCCGTCGGTAAAGAGTTCAAACGTGGTATTACCGCTCAATTGATCTATGTCGCTGAAGATGCTGAGCAAAACCTAGATTCAACCCTGAGATTCTTTACCTCAGCGCGTTCAGCTTATGTCTCAGGTCAAGTTATCCGTGTCGATAAAGCCAATGCCATTGATATTGATTGGGCGCAGCCGCTAGGTGGCAAAACCATGCTAGTAACTGGCGCTAGTCGCGGCATCGGTGAGTCAATCGCGCGCGTACTAGCTCGTGAAGGCGCTCATGTTATCTGCTTGGATGTGCCACAGCAGCAAGCAGATCTACAAAAAGTCGCTAGTGAGATTAGCGGCTCGACATTATTAGTTGATATCACTAGCGACGATGCTGGCGCGCAGGTTGCCGACGCTGCCGAAAAACGTGGTGGTCTTGATGCTATTATTCATAACGCTGGCGTCACTCGTGATAAAACTTTAGCCAATATGGATGAGCAAAAGTGGGATATGGTGATCAATATTAATCTGGCCAGTATCGCCAAGCTAGATCGCTATTTGCTCGATAATGACGTACTCAAAGACGATGCTCGTATCGTCTGTGTCTCATCAATATCAGGTATCGCAGGTAACCTAGGTCAAACCAACTATGCCACTTCAAAAGCAGGGGTTATTGGTTTAGTCGATGCGACTGCCAAGCAATTAAGCCGCAACGATAAAGGCATGACTATTAACGCTGTAGCGCCAGGATTCATCGAAACTCAAATGACCGAAGCGATTCCTTTTGCTATTCGTGAAGCAGGTCGTCGCATGAACTCTATGAGTCAAGGTGGTTTGCCAGTAGATGTCGCAGAAACGATCGCTTGGCTTGCGTCTCCTGCCTCGGGCGGCCTGAACGGCAATACCGTCCGCGTCTGTGGTCAAAGTCTGCTAGGCGCATAAAAGCTGTGGCTCTTTAACATTATTGATCTCTAATACTATTGCTTTTGACTATAGTTACAAATAGAGTTGGCTTAACGATTAATTTTTAAGGCTACTTTTAAACTATGTTGAAAGTAATAATTGCTTACCAAAAATACGCCGATGAAGATCGATAAAGCTGCCTACGGGTGGCTTTTTTTATATTATTTATTTAGTACTCATTCAAGTTGTTATGCTATGAATTGTTCCTAGAAATACTGTAAAATAAATCTAACGCTCAACTATTTTAAAACGCTTCATATAATCACTTCTTAATAAAAAATATCTAGGACTAACTTATGTCAGATAAAAATTTTGATGCTCTTCCTAAAGCGCATACCACTTACGCTAATATCATCAAGAGCTTACTGCCTATCGGTAATAGTGGCAAAGTTAGCAAGGATCAGCTGCCACAAGCCACTTATAGCGTCGATGATATGCATATTGATCAAGATAATCTCGATGATTATCGCAAGATTTGTGGGTTTTTGGATAATGGTAAAGTGCCGATTACTTATTTTTCAGTATTATCACAAGCGCTGCAGATGAACATGATGGTTAAAGAGCCGTTCCCTTTTGCGCTATTAGGGCTAGTACATGTCGATAATACTGTGACGCAGTATCGCCCCATTGGAGAGCGCGAGACTGTCAGTATGTCAGTCAGTTTTGCAAACCTACGCGATCATGCGCAGGGGCAGCAGTTTGACTTTGTGACCATTGTTAAGTCGCAAGAGGATATTATTTGGCAAGGGTCGTCAACTTACTTGGCGCGTAGTAACAAAAAAGGCGATAGCGCTGCCATCAAGAAAAGTGCGCCGCGTCCTGTGACCGTCAAGCCAATGATTGATGAGGCGGGCGTCCATAAGATATTTGAAGTCCCTGAAGATATGGGTCGTCGTTATGCATTTGTTTCGGGTGATTTTAATTTGATTCACCTGCATCCTTTATCAGCCAAAGCTTTTGGTTTTCCTAAAGCTATCGCCCATGGCATGTGGTCTAAAGCTAAGTGTCTAGCGATGATGGGCGAGCTACCAGAGGCTTGTAGCGCTGTCGTGGCATTTAAGCTACCGATCTTCTTGCCATCCGAGGTTGAGCTGATCGCTGAGCCCGTTGCTAAGCTTAAGAGTGCTGAGGACAACTGCGTATTTGGTTTATATAGTGCCAAAAATGATAAGCCGCATCTAACAGGTCACCTAAATTTAGTTAATAAAGAAAAGGCCTAATCTTATAACCATTAACAACTAATAAGCGATCGCAACTTTATAGAACTATGACTATGACGCAAAGTAATCAAGATAAGAGCAACCAAGCTCAAAGTAATCAAGTTGGAAATAGCCAAGACCAAATGGCGGCTAACGATACTTTCAATGCCAAAGAGATAAATAATAGTGAAAAGGTCGATAATAACGAAGAGGGTGTGATCTATCTTGATGCTGATAACACTGTCAATCTATCTGCGACGTTGAGTCCTTATTATCGCCCAAATGAGCAGACTATCGTTTGCGGAGCATTGGATGATAAAAAAGTGCAAGCGCTAGCAGATGCTGGCGTTGAGCTAGTGATTAACCTACAGCCTGATACTGAGCTAGACTTTGATGAAGCCGCTGCTGTTCAACAAGCGGGTATGGCCTATGAGCACCTGCCTATCGGTGGCGCAGAGGATCTAAAGCAGCTTAAGATATTAGCGTTTGACAAGCTATTACGTCAGTATCATGGCAAAAAAATAGCGATGCATTGTGGCTCTGGCAATAGAGTAGGCGCTGCAATGACGCTGCGTTCTGGTTGGTTGCGTGGTCGCAAAATGGATACGGCAATGAAGCATGGCTATGATCATGGGCTGACAAGCTTAGAGGAAGAGGCGCATAACCGTTTGCTTGTACCGCGCTAAGCTTAAAAGCTTCTGAATTTATAAGCTTCTTTATAAAATTTTATTTCATAAAACAGGCAACTATTAAGTGGCCTGTTTTACTATTCGCTACTGATCCATCTATAGATGAACTGCAATGAGACAGCTATGACCCATAATGAGAACATCGTTTTTAGTAACACTGAGTTGCAGCAACACTTACAACAACTGCTAATTGATTTGCAGCTAGATGATGCGCCAGCTGGCGGGTCTTTAATGGTTTATCAAGCGGGTCAATGCATCGCACAAGCCAGTGTCGGTATGGCGCAAATAGACATGCCTTGGCAAGCTGATACTTTATCACTGAATTTCTCGACAGGTAAAGGTGTATTGGCAACTTTGGCTCACGTATTGGTCTCGCAGCAACGGCTTGCGTACGATACGCCAATTGCTGAGTACTGGCCTGCATTTGCCGCCAATGGTAAAGCTGATATAACGCTGCGGATGCTGATGTCGCATCAAGCTGATCTGTTTGCAATCAGTACTATTGACGTCGATAACGAAACACTGCTCGACTGGGATAAGATGGTTGATCTAGTGGCGGCTATGCCGTTGACGACACCTAGTCAAGATGAAAAGTCGTCAGCAGCTTATCACTCTGCCTACAGCGCTTTGGTTTATGGTTGGATATTGGGTGGTTTGATAGAGATTGTTAGCGAGATGAGCTTGGCTAAAGCACTAAAGCATTATTTAACGACTCCTTTGGGCATTGCGGACAGTTGTTACTTTGGTGTGCCAACTGAGCGTGTTGGTGAAGTAGCCAAGCTGACCAAAGACTTTACCGCAGACAAAGGTAATAACTCACAACTGGGCAAAAAACGCCATAAGCCGACTCTAAAAGTGGACTCTGAAGCTACTATGCAAACCTATCAGCAGCTAGCGAGTTATCCATGTTGGCTACAGCAAGCCACCGATAAACAGCTCAACTTAGCTGACGATAAGCTCAATGCTGTGCAAATTAATCGCTTATATTTTAGTCATGGCAGTATCAATGCTAATAACTATCGAGCGGCGTTAGTCCCTGCGAGTAAACAGCCTATTGACTACTATGATGAGCAAGTGATGCAAGCGGTCATTCCAGCAGCAAATGGTGTTGTCTCAGCTCAGGCATTAGCAACGATTTACGCTATGCTGGCGAATGGCGGCGTATGGCAAGGTAAAACCTTGATTGATAGCCGCACCTTTGAGCAATTATCAGCGCTGCAAGTGACGGGCATGGATGCAGTCATGCCAGCAGAAATGAGCTGGCGTCTAGGTTATCACCGACTATTTAGTATCTGCAATAATAACGCTGAGCAGGGCTTTGGACATATGGGCTATAACGGTTCGGTAGCGTGGTGTGAGCCGACGCGCCAATTATCGTTTGCTTTTGTCCATAATTTTGATGTCACTATGCTAAACGATATTCGTCAATTTGCATTGACAGAAGCAATATTAGCTTTAGTTGATAAAACTAATGAATAAAATTATTGAATGCAACAACGCCCTAATATTAAGTATAAAAAAGCCATTAATTATGAGGATTTTTTGGCGTCATTTTCAATAAACTTGGCGCACTTAATCCATGAACGAAGATTGAGGCTAAGATAACAATAGAGCAAACAATCCATAATTTAAGTGCATCATCATCAGCGAAGTAACCTTGATTTAAGGCATAAGATAAGTAATATAAGGTACCGATACCACGGATACCTAATGCTGATATAGCATATTTTTCGGTTCGGTGCATATCTAAGCCTGATAGAGCAATAATCCCACCTAAAGGACGTATAAATACTAAAAATGCTAAGCTGACTGCATATACTTTCCAAGTCAGCTCAATACCAGATTGTAAGCCTTGACCGATTAATATCCCAAAACCCACTAGAACTAGCGACATGAGTAAACCCTCGGACTGTTCAGCAAAGTCATGGAGTTTTTCATGATACTCATGCTCACACTCTGAACGCCGAAAAGCGAAGGCAGCGACAAACACCGCAATAAAGCCATAGCTATGTATGTGCTCAGCCAAGCCATAAGCGAGCAGCGTCAGCGCGATCACCACATAACCTTGTGAGAGCGCTGTATCTTTGGTATGTTTTGAGAATACTATTTTTGCTAATACTTTACCCACGACTATGCCAACAATGACGCCTGCGCCGATTTGCCATAGTACGTCTTGGGTGAACCATGACCATAGCATCTCACTGGTGAAGCGCTTGCCCTCGCTAAAAGCTTCGGCTACTTTGATGGCTAAATAGACAAAAGGGAACGCCAGACCATCATTGAGTCCAGCCTCAGAGGTCAAGGTAAAGCGTGTCGTATCTTCACCGCCCGTATTAGGGGGTCCAACTTGGATGCTAGCCGCTAATACTGGATCAGTAGGTGCTAGTACCGCACCAAGTAAAATAGCGGCACCAATACTCAGGCCAAAAGTATAATAGCCGAGTACCGCCATGGTAAAAATACAAATGGGCATTGTAATAAGCAGCAAGCGCATAGTAGGCCGCCATAGCTGCCAGGTCAGATCAGTATCAATCTTGATACCCGCGCCAACCAGCGAGACTAGTACCACAATCTCAGTGATTTTTTCAATCGCTAAACCATTATCAATAGGATCCAAAAACGTTAGACCCGTCCACCAATACCCTATCGCCATACCAAATAGAACTTGTAAAATAGGCAAGGAGATAGGGGTGCGTCTAAAGATGATCGGAAACAGAGCGCCAAGTAAAAACGCAAAACCACCAATTAATAAGAGTAAATTATAATTTTCAAGCATCAGCTTTGCAGGCACGCCCTAATGATAAAAAGTTATTTATAATGACGCAAAAAATAAAAATATTAAGCAAAAAAACGTTATCAGAGCTTAGATTACGTTGGTTTTTGGTAGTTGCCCATCAATAGCTATACAAATAGTCAGCTATATAAATAATGAGCCACAAAAAAAGCCAGCATAGCGCTGGCTTAATATTGAATAATACTCTTTAAGTAAAACTATAAATAGATCCTAACGCTCAACTTGACTGACATCACGCACAGCGCCAGTATCAGCACTAGTCGTCATCGCGGCATAGGCTCGAAGTGCAGGAGTCACATGACGTACGCGACTGACAGGTTTCCATGCCTGACTACCACGGCTTTCCATTTCCTCACGGCGCGCGGCCAATTCAGCATCGTCAACCAGCATATTAATAGTACGGTTTGGGATATCAATATGAATAGTATCGCCCTCAGCAACTAAACCAATAGCGCCACCTTCAGCAGCTTCAGGGCTGGCATGACCAATCGATAGTCCTGAGGTACCACCTGAAAATCTTCCATCGGTAAGTAGGGCACACTCTTTACCTAATCCTTTAGATTTAAGATAGGTAGTCGGATAGAGCATTTCCTGCATACCAGGGCCACCTTTTGGACCTTCATAACGAATGATAACCACGTCGCCTGCGATGATTTGGTCGTCAAGTACCGCAGCTACGGCATCATCTTGAGATTCAAAAAGTCGTGCACGACCTGTAAATACTAAGATACTGTCATCAACGCCTGCGGTCTTGACCACACAGCCGCGTTCAGCGATATTGCCGTACAGTACTGCCAAACCACCATCTGCTGAATAAGCATGCTGAGCACTACGGATACAGCCTGACTCACGATTGACGTCGAGGTTTGACCATTCTTTTGATTGTGAGAAGGCTTGTGTGGTACGTACGCCACCTGGTGCTGCAAGGAAGCGTGCGCGCGCCTCAAGGTTATCAGTGTTCATGATATCCCACTTGTCAATCGCTTCTTTCATCGTCGCACTATGGATGGTCGGCACGTCAGTTTTGAGTAATCCGGCACGATCCAGCTCTGCTAACAGCGCAAAGACACCGCCAGCACGATGCACATCTTCCATATGATATTTTTGTGAGGCAGGAGCGACTTTTGCAAGGCAAGGCACACCACGACTTAAACGGTCGATATCATGCATTTTAAAGTCAACTTCAGCTTCGTTCGCTGCAGCCAATAGATGCAAAATAGTGTTGGTCGAGCCGCCCATGGCGATATCTAAGGTCATCGCGTTTTCAAAAGCTGCTTTGCTCGCGATTGAGCGTGGCAATACTGAATCATCATCTTGCTCATAACGGCGCTTGGCAAGCGATACAATAGTGCGACCCGCTTCTAAGAATAGCTCGCGGCGTAGTGAATGAGTCGCCAGTAGTGAGCCATTACCCGGTAGTGCCAAGCCTAAAGCTTCGGTTAAGCAGTTCATCGAGTTTGCAGTGAACATACCAGAGCACGACCCACAAGTTGGGCAAGCTGAGGCTTCAATCGCAGCCACATCCTCATCACTAATGCTGTCGTCAGCCGCGTCCATCATCGCATCAACGAGATCAAGCTTACGAATGGCACTGCTATCACTGCCATCAGTATTATGGCTTTTGCCAACGGTACTGGCGACAATTTTACCCGCTTCCATTGGGCCACCAGAAATAAACACTACTGGAATGTTTAAGCGCATGGCGGCCATCAACATACCTGGCGTGATTTTATCGCAGTTAGAGATACACACTAATGCATCGGCGCAGTGAGCATTGACCATATACTCTACTGAATCAGCGATTAAGTCACGGCTCGGTAGAGAGTACAGCATGCCACTGTGACCCATGGCAATACCATCATCGACCGCGATAGTATTAAACTCTTTTGCCACACCGCCTGCTTTTTCAATTTCACGCGCGACCAGCTGACCTAAGTCTTTTAGATGTACGTGTCCTGGTACAAACTGAGTAAAAGAGTTTGAGATAGCGATAATAGGTTTGCCAAAGTCGCTATCAGTCATGCCAGTGGCACGCCAGAGTGCGCGTGCGCCTGCCATATTACGACCGCCAGTTGAGGTCTTTGAGCGATAATCCATGTGAGATTCCTTGCGATTAGTCGAGGTGACTTAAGTTTTCACCTACAAATATAATAAAGTTGTTGTGACTTTTATGATTATTGTGCTTTTTATAAACAGTGAGAACCAATGAATAATACTAAGGAGCTACCTTACCATCAGCTATTAATAAATCAAAACAATCAGCGAACAGGTCTAAAAGCATTGGAGCGCAAATGACTAAATTAAATAACACTATGTCAATTAGCGTTACTCAAGACGCTCTAAAATTGCCGATTCAAACCAAGGTAGTTGTTCTTTATCCGCTTCTAATTTAGCAATAACGAGTAGGGCATGAGACGCTGGCAAGTATTGATAATCAGCGCTGGCGTCAATAGTGAGTAATTGCTTATTACCTACAGCGTTTTCATCGATACTAATCAATGTCTGCTTAGTGTTTTTATACAGTACATCGATACGACCAAAAAACTGCCAGTCTTTAAACGCCGCAACTAATGCCTCTGTGGCATCTTTTGTATAGAGCTGCTCGGTTGCTTTGCCTGTATTGGTCCAATGTAGCCGTACTGCTAGTTGCAGTACTTCACTAAACACGACTAATGATCCTGTTACCTTGACATGCCAAGGACTCGTGATTAATGCGGTGTCAATGCCAATAAGTTGCGCAGCCTCAGTTGCCGTCATTGGTGTATTAAACTGCGCCAGTAGCTTTGGTATTAATGGATTTGCCTGCTTAATAACGTCATCTAAACTATCGTAATGATATAAGAATGGAAGTGGTAAATCTTGAGTGACGGTCTTTTTGCTAATTTTGCAGTTATGAATACGCCAGCTAATAGCTGTGTCTGTCAAAGCCTCAGTTAGAATAATAGCATTAGGATCAATTATCGGAGCACTCATGACAATATTAGTTTTGTCTGCCGAACCAGTATCTGACATACTATCATTATATGGCTCGATATGAGTGTCAGTATTATCAGCTGATACAGTCGACAAAGCAGTTGGTGAGGCAATCAAATTCATAAGCTCAAAGTTGTAAAAATAGCCTATCAATATAACATTTTTTATGGATTATCTCGCCATCAATTTACAGTTTTTTGGAGTAGAGATTACTTGAACTAGCATAAAAATTCGTCCACTATATTATAAAATATTTGATAACCAATAAAGGGTTTACCATGAGCCAACCTACATATGACGACAATAACATCTTTGCCAAAATGCTTAATGGCGATATTCCTTATCATAAGGTTTATGAAGATGATAAAACGCTCGCTTTTATGGATATTATGCCGCAAGCGAAGGGGCACGTACTCGTGATCCCTAAACAAAAAGCAGTGGATTTGGCCGATCTTGAGCCTGAATATGCGTCGGCGGTACTGATGACCGCCAAAAAAGTTATGGCAGCCCAGCGGCAAGTATTTGCGCGTGAAGGCATTATTCAAATGCAGCTTAATGGTAGCGAGGCAGGGCAGACGGTGTTTCACTACCATATTCATCTTATCCCTAGCAGCATTCATGAGCTAGGTCGTCATGCGGTCACACAAGCGGATAATGCAGAGCTGGCCAAATTAGCTCAGCAACTTGCTGGAAAAATAATTGAGTAAGCTATCTTGACTACGCACTTATGATCTAACTATGAAGAAGGCAGCTGACAAGTTGCCTTTTTTAATTTTGGGTAACAGTCTAGTAACAAATGTTAATGTATTGTTATATGTTAGGTCGTTTTCTGGGGTTTTTCTAATGATTGTGTTAATTATTGTCGCCTACAACCTTTTTTATAACCTGCATAGCACCGTTATATGGATTCAGTGGCTGTAAGTGCTCAATGCTTAAGGCTAGTAACAGAACTTTTAATAGAACCTTGTTACCATAATAATAAGAGACCACGTTTATGGAAAATAGATCCTCTCGTTCTACCATCTTGCTGCCTGTATTTATACCAGCAGCTATCATTATGATTTTGTTAGTTATTGGTACGTCTATTAATCCAGAAGCTGCTGGTGCAGTATTCAGCGATGTGCTCAATTTTATCACCGACACTTTCGGCTGGTTTTATATGCTAGCGGTCGCTATATTTTTGATTTTTATCATTATGCTAGCTTTTTCATCTTATGGCAGTATCAAGCTCGGTCCTGATCATGGCGAAGCGGAATATAAGTTTCTCGAATGGTTTGCGATGCTGTTTTCAGCAGGTTACGGCATTGCACTACTATTTTATGGTGTAGCCGAGCCAGTCATACATTTTGCGAGTCCGCCACTCTCACAGCCTGAAACTATTGCTGCCGCTAAAGAAGCCATGCAGATCGCCTATTTTCATTGGGGCTTTCATATTTGGGCGATCTATGGGGTTGTTGGTTTATCGCTGGCCTATTTCGCCTTTCGACATGGTTTGCCTTTGTCTATACGTTCCACTCTTTATCCACTTATCGGCGATAAAATCTATGGTCCTATTGGTCATACGGTTGATGTCTTTGCGATTTTGGGAACGATGTTCGGTATTGCCACTAGTTTAGGTCTGTCTGTCGCGCAAATTAATGCGGGTTTAAATTATCTATTACCTAACTTAGTCCCCGTTAATACAACGGTACAAGTGATTACGATTGCAGTGGTGACGGGTTTGGCGCTGATATCAGTGTTGGCAGGTATGGACAAAGGGGTCAAGCGCTTATCTATCTTAAATATGGTGCTGGCAACTTCATTAATGATTTTTGTATTCGTTGTGGGTCCAACGATATTTATTCTAAACGCTTTTATGGAAAACACGGGCAGTTATTTAGGTAATATCGTTGAGCGTAGTTTTAGTTTGCAAGCTTACAAGTCTAGTGATTGGATTGGTAGTTGGACACTGTTTATCTTTGCATGGACGATTGCCTGGGCGCCTTTTGTTGGTTTGTTTATCGCTAAAATCAGCCGTGGCCGTACTATCCGTGAGTTCATCGCGGGTGTCATGCTGGTGCCAACTATTTTCACCTTCTTTTGGTTTTCAGTATTCGGTGATACTGCGCTTAATATGATTATGGTTCAAGGGTATGACTCTTTAATCACTGACGTGCAGAATAACCAAGCGATTGCGTTATTCAAATTATTAGAGAATCTGCCTTTTACTCAGATAATATCTTCTATCACGGTATTGTTAATTATTACTTTTTTTGTGACTTCATCGGATTCAGGGTCACTAGTGATTGACTCACTAGCAGCTGGTGGCCGTAGTGATACACCATGGTGGCAGCGCTCATTTTGGGTAGTAACAGAGGGCGCAGTTGCTGCTGTTCTGTTAATTGCAGGTGGTTTGACAGCGTTGCAAACGGCGGCTATCGTCAGTGCTCTACCTTTTGCCATTATTATTTTAATCTCTATCTTTGGCATGTGGCGTGCCCTACGCATTGAGGGTCATCGTAATCAAAGTTTGGCCAATGACAATCATCTACCACCGCACCTGCTCAAACTTGAATCATGGCGCGACCGTATTGACTATATTACCGAACAACCAAGTCGTGAGGAAGTACTGGAATATATCAAAGGTACGGTTATGTCGTCTATGACTGAGGTGGCCGAGAAATTTAAAGAGACAGGTTGGATTCCTGAAGTTAACTACGATGATACTAATAATCGAGCGGTATTGGAATTACAACGTGGTGACGATGTCGAGTTTTGGTATGAAGTGCGCTTATCACATTATGATACGCCTGATTATTACTCAGATGACTCAAAAAATGGGCTATCGCAAGATCACTATCATCGAGCGCAAGTGTACTTACGCCGCGGTGCCCAAACCTATGATCTATATGGCTATCAATCAGAGTCTGTCATTAACGACATCATTGATCAGTTTGAAAAGTACTTGCACTTCTTAAATGAGTCGCCTAATAGTTTGCCATGGCGTATGCAAGAGCATGATGAAGACCTTACCCTTGAGCAGGGTAGTGTGTTTGATAAATAGTATCGGTTTTAAACCTTGCAAAACCTATAATAACCCTTAGAATAACGGCTTGTTTTTATTGATTTAATTTTATCAAAGGGCAAGCCGTTTTTTATGTCTATAAATACGCTCATTCGTCCAAAGTCAAGTCTAGAACTCAGTCCCAATACTGCAGCAGCAGCGAGGTCTGATAGTGCTCATCCGCTATTACAGCCATTAGCGATTGGCGGCTTGACGATAGAGAACCGCTTAATGGTCGCGCCGATGGCAGGTGTCACAGATAATCCTTTTCGCAGATTGTGCAAATCCTTTGGCGCAGGTCACGCAGTCAGCGAAATGATTATCGCTGATACGGCGCTTTATGCGCGTAAAAAGTCGCTTTATCGTGCTAACTTCGATAATGAAATTGCGCCTATCTCTGCACAAATTGCAGGGGCTGAGCCCGATAAACTCAGTGAGGCGGCACGCTATCAGATCGATAATGGTGCACAGATTATCGATATCAATATGGGCTGTCCTGCCAAAAAGGTCTGCCGTAAGCTGGCAGGGTCAGCGCTGCTACAAGATGAGGATCTAGTCGCAAGATTACTTGATGCAGCAGTAAACGCGGTCGACGCACCAGTAACGCTAAAGACGCGCTTAGGCTTTGAGAATGGTCGCGAGAATATTCTGCGCGTCGCCAAGATGGCCGAGCAAGCGGGCATTGCGGCGATTGCTATTCATGGTCGTACTCGCGAAGACATGTATACAGGCTTGGCGCGTTATGAGCTGATACGTGAGGTCAAAGAGAGTATTAGCATTCCTGTCATTGCCAATGGTGATATTGATAGCGCCCAAAAAGCCCAGCAGGTTTATGAGCTAACTGGCTGTGATGCAGTGATGATAGGGCGCGCGGCCCAAGGTCAGCCGTGGCTATTTCGTGATATCGAGCATTATCTGCGCACAGGTCAGGTACTAGATGCGCCAACGGTTAGTGAAATTAAGGAGATTGTGCTCACACATCTGCAAGAGTTGTATGGCTTTTACGGTGAATACTCTGGCTGTCGTATCGCTCGTAAGCATATTGCTTGGTATACTACAGGTATTCCTAATTCTAATGCCTTTCGCCAAGCGATGTATGGAGAGGAGAGCACCGCTGGACAATTCAAAGTGGTGGAGAGTTTCCTACAAGCGCATGAATAAAGTGATTTAAAATATCGATTTTAAAGCCTCTAATAGATTGTTTTTTAAGACTTGCGAGCTGTTTTATATAACTAAGTTACTGCATAAAATAAATTAGTGAAAAATGAAAGCTACTGCTAAATAGTTACTGATTAATAATGCTTTGATACTTGCTAAATAATGTTTGTCAATAGTAATAAGCTAAACGGTACTATATAACTGATAGATTACTATGACTACTAATACCTTTACAAATATTTGCTTAATGGTGATAATCGCTGCATTATAAGGCTTTATGCGCATCTCTTTAACTAAGAGTAATTAGTTTTTGCTATGCTAAAACTGGATAGTGGCTGGACCACATTAAACAACAAGGACGTTTTATGGCTAATATATCAAAAAAAGTAATCGCTAAGGCCGTTAAGGGCAAGAACATTCTTATCACAGGTGCCTCAAGTGGTATTGGTGAGCGCACTGCGCATTTGCTTAGCGAATGTGGCGCTCATGTCATTTTACTGGCACGTACAGAAGAAAATCTTAAGATGGTCAAGGACGAAATCGAGCAAAACGGCGGTAAAGCTAGTTATTATGCTTGTGATTTGACGGATATGGATGATATCGAAAAAATCACTAATCAAATTATTGCTGACTTCAGTCATATAGATATACTGGTAAACAATGCAGGACGCTCTATCCGCCGTTCGGTTCATGAGTCGGTCAATCGCTTTCATGATTTTGAGCGCACCATGAGTATTAACTATTTTGGTGCGGTTAAGACTATTTTGGCCTTTTTACCAACTATGATTAGTCGCCAGACAGGTCAAATTGTTAACATCTCCTCTATTGGTGTACTTGCTAATAGTCCACGCTTTGCCGCTTACGTCGCATCAAAGGCAGCATTGGATGCTTTCAGTCGTTGTCTAGCTGCTGAAGTAAAAGGCAATAATATCACCATAACCAATGTCTTTATGCCGCTAGTGCGCACGCCTATGATTGCGCCGACTAAGCTGTACCGTTATATGCCAGCGCTGATGCCTGATGAGGCAGCAATGATGGTAGCAAAAGCGATAGTAGAGCAGCCCAATAGCATCGCTAGTAATATGGGTAAATTTGCGTCGGCGACTTATTCATTAGTGCCAGCGTTCAACGTCGGTGTCCAGTCTATTGGTTATCGTATCTTCCCAAGCTCAAGTGCCGCACAAACCACGGACTCTAAACCTAATATCGCCCAACGTGCCTTTGCAAAGCTGATCCCTGGCGAGCATTAATTCCAATAGTTTAATATTATTCTCTAAGAGTTAAAGGATACTTCGGTATCCTTTTTTTGTTTAATTGATTTTACGAGGATACGCGCGATTTCCCAGTGAAGACTTTAAGGTTTGGCTTTAGGACAATGGCACTAAGATTTTGAGTGGTTTGTAGCAGTGTATTGTTCAACAGACCCTAGATAATTAAAGTACTAAAAGCGTATTATGTGGGGATTATTTTCATAACGGATGGTAAAAAAGTGGGTATTACTCCCCCACTTTTTTATGAATATTTTTATTAGGATAGGTCATGCTTCTTCGTTTTATTGCGCGTCATAGCACATTAATTATGCCAGTTTGCGCTATTGTGGGCTTTATTTTTCCAAACTTATCCAATGCAGTATTGGTATATTTACCTCAAATACTGTTCTTCTTGATGTTTTTCACTTTATTGGGTATCGATCAATATGCGCTGTTAAAGCGTATAGCGACAAGCTATGTCTGGGTTTTTGCCTTGTTACAAAGCGGGGGCATGAGTCTAGCTTTGATAGTCATTGCTTATGCGCTTGGTGTACGTGGCGATTGGCTATTGGCCACTGCAGGTCTTGGTGCCACTGCTCCATTATTTGGTAGTGGTGCGTTGGTCAATGCAGTGGGGTTTGATGCACAACTGGCAACGGCAAAAACTATCGCTGCGACCCTCGTTATGCCATTTACCTTATTAGGCGTATTGTGGCTATTAGGCGATGGAAATGCGCATATAGATGTTGGTACTTATATCAAACGCTTGTTAGTTTATATCGTTATGCCAATGGTACTAGCTGTAGGGGTGCGTCGGTTCGTTCCACCTGCTATTTTGTCACGTTATTATCCCAAAATTGGACAGTTTAATATTTTACTGCTGATGTTGTTTCCATTGGGACTGATGGCAGGATTTCGTACTACCTTTGACCACGATCCGTGGCAAGCATTGTTATTACTAGTGCTAAGTTCGGTATTGGCATTGGTGTTTTATTTTAGTGCTTACATCATATATCGGCGTTTTGGCTATGAAAATGCCATTGTCGCGGCGCTGGTGTGCGGCGGACGCAATGTACTACTTGCTTACACCATAACGGTACCCTTTATGGGCGCGGTGTTTCTACCGTTACTAGGTGCCTTTCAATTACCAGCATTCTGCTTACCTTTACTGGGCAAATATATGGCAAAACGCCATACACCTTGAAGTATAGATTTAAGGTCAGGTTTCAGCTCATGGTATCTACGGGCTGAGGTATCCTTTTTTATGTCATTGACATTATGAGGTAAGGGTCAGGTTCCCTAGTGAGGACTTGAATCTTTGGCTGTGAGCTAATGGTATTAAGGTTTCAACTTGCTGAGATAGCCACAGTGTACTTCATGATGTACTTACCATAGATATTCTATCTATGATCGGTGCGCTAGTGAGGACTTGAAGAGACCATCCCAGATTCTGTGTAACTGACGTTTAGATTAAATACTTACACAAAATTTAGGAAGGTCTCTGAAAATTAACCACCTGACACAACTCGTCACCTACTAACAGATCTTGGCGGTCATAAAAGTTGCCCCAACGCTTATAATTATTATCCGTTCTCGACTCAGGGTTATAAGTAATGGCGATGTAGGTTTGAATTTTATTAGTGTCCTAAATTAGTTGACCACCACCAGATTCTTATCAAAGACTTCATCATCTATTATTCGCCAAACGGCAACTTGCTGATGGTCTTTGGTGGTGACTAGATTTAAAGTTTGTTCAATCATTGCTTGAGGTCTCATATCCTTATGATGTTTATTTGCTTCAAACCCAGTTACTTTACACTTAGCGGTTTAATTAAGCTACTTACTTGAGCTATTTGCTTCAGTTATTAGGCTTGGCTACTTACTCAACTTCAATATTCTAAAGGCGCCCTGAATAACTAAAGCAAATACGATGCTACCAATAATCAAATCAGGCGTACTAGAGTGTAACCAATTAACCAAAATCCCTGCAACAATTACCCCTAAATTGATAATCACATCGTTTGAAGTGAAAATCATACTGGCTTGCATATGGGCTTCTTCTTCTTTGCTTTTCGATTTTTGTAGTAAATAGAGGCAAATCAAGTTTGCAATTAGCGCAAGAATCGATATGACTATCATGGTAGAAAAGTCAGGTAACTGCTCATTGCCAAAGAAACGTCTTAGTACTTCTAAAAAACCAAGAATCGCTAGCGTAATTTGAAAATATCCGGCAATTCTAGCAATCCGTTTTTTCTTAATGACCGTTCCACCGACCGCAAATAAGCTAATTCCGTACACCAAGCTATCTGCTAACATATCTAAGCTGTCGGCGACCAACCCCATCGAACGAGAAATCAGTCCCGTGCTCATTTCAATAATAAAGAAAGCAAAGTTAATGACCAGCACTATCCATAGTAGCTTTCTTTGCTCAGCATCTTTTTTGTGACTAGAGTCAGCATCAATTTTAAAATTATTGTTGGGATCAGAGGGGTCAATGGTTTCGGTCGAGAGTAGGGTGTCTCCTAATTTTAGGTCATGAATAGCAGTCTCTATCCCTTCTATATTGTCATGATGAAACACAGTTAATTGACGGTTAGGAATGTCGAACTCAAGATGTTCAATATTCGAGTGGCCCTCTAATTTCATTCGGATTAGGTTTTCCTCCGAAGGGCAGTCCATCTTCGATATTTTAAAAGTTGTTTTATTCATAGTTACATTTATATCCGGGTGGTGGTTCAAAAAGTAGGCTGAAAAAAAACAGGCTGAGAAATTGATAAATAGTGAAATGCAAATGACACTATACATCAAATGCCCAGCCTGTCTAAGTGACAATATAAAGAAAAAATGGTTTCAAAAGCTATACCCTAGAGGAACCAGCTGTTTCACCCCTCAAACGTATTAATAGACTACTTAAAATAGACCGCCATACTGGAACCACTTTTAACAGATTATTTAACTAAAAACACGCCATAATATCCAAAACACGCCAAGCATAATGATTGCGATAATGAGCAGACGCTTACCCCAAAAAGGTACAAACGGCTTTTTATAACCTAAATCATCAAGCTGACTATTGACCCCAGCTTGTAGACTCTTAAAACCTTGCTCTTTCGGGGTGGTCTTAACTTTATCTTTTGATAACGTGCCAAATTCTTCTTCGACATGCGCTTCATCAAAGCTAATAGCGCTGTTCGGAATGCCTTGTTTATTGGCGATAGTTGTCAGCTTTTGCTGCTGTTTGGCTTTGATAGCGTCTTCATACTCATCAATACGAGCTTTGGCTGTCTCCATTGAGATACCTTCATCCGCTGCTAAGGTTTTAATTGCCATAACCAAATTGCCTTTTTCGACCATAATCACTACTGATTTTGGTAATTTCTTACGGATTGATTGGGCGCTAGCGTCTGGATTGAACATAAAGATCCTTATGGGAAAAAGTTAAAACGATGTCTAGCACCTGTTTAATAACCTAAACAGCTTAAGCAACTAGTATAGCAACTCTATTACTGATTTCTATAATCGAATCGTTATCCAAAAAAATACCGCAATCAAGAGGATAGCGGTATTTTTGAGATTTTTAAAATTTATAGTTTTATGACTTACAATTTTTCTAAAATTATAAATCTTTCCAGCGCTGAATAGACTCTTTGATGACTTCTTTGGCTTCCGTGACATCACCCCAAGACTCAACCACCGTTGTGCCTGCTTTTTTCAGGTCTTTATAGTGACTAAAATGGAAGTTTAGCTGATTGATAAGCTGTTTTGGCAGATCTTCTAAGCTGTTATAAGCGTTGCCTGTGTCACGATCATCAGCAGGTACGACGACGATTTTGTCATCGACTTCGCCATCATCGACGAATTTCATCACACCAATGACTTTGGCTTTTAAGAATATGCCAGTAGGTAGCGGCTGTTCGGTGATGATTAAGGCATCTAGCTCATCGCCATCTTCGTCCAAGGTTTGCGGGATAAAACCATAGTTGCAAGGCTTAGCAAAGATTTGCGGATCAATACGATCCAGCTCAAAAACGGCTAACTCGCGGTTCCACTCTATCTTATGACTGCTATTTGCTGGAATCTCAACGACTACATTGATAATACCGCCATCAACATCACCTGCGTCCAAAATTTTATTAAAATCTGCCATAACTACTCCTGTGCTTTTTGTTAAAAATAGAAAGTTATTAAAAGGGTAATGCACTGTTTTTATCACGGGCTACACACTTTATCGACGGTGCAATAAGTAGTAACCCTGCATAAATTATATCGAGAGCGAGTATAGCAAGTTTGACCGCGTTTTTGTGATTACGCTTAAGTCAAAGCTGGCACGATATTATGCAAAAAAAGACTCAATATATTTTATTGTTAGTCAGTTAGCAGCGATAGGACGCAGCTTAAGGATTCCAGCATGACGCTGAGCAATATTATCAATAAGCTTTTGGGTGACCTCGCTATAACTTAATGAATCAGTGTCAGCACCACTCATAGCATTAGCATCACTCATAGCAACAAAATCACTCAAGCGTAACATCTGCATACCCGCGTAGCCGCAAGGATTAATCGCATTAAAGGCTTTTAGGTCGCAATCGATATTGAGCGCAATACCATGATAGCTAAAGCCGTGCTTGATCTTAAAGCCCAATGAAGCCATTTTACCCAGCATAATAGGGTCATTGTTATTTTCAATGCCTTTGTTAGCATTAGCATCTATTTTGCTATATAGATAGACGCCAGGCGCATCGCTACGTGCCTTAGCATAGATATTATTTTGCCCATGCAGGCATTCATTTATGACATCTTCAATCGCTTGCTCAGCATGCGAGACTAAGTTGCGCACACTCCAGCCAAGAGCTTGTAAATCAAATAACCAATAAATCACTAGCTGTCCATGCCCGTGCCAAGTGACTTGCCCACCGCGATCCGTCTTGATAATAGGGGTAGTGGTATGCGCTAAGATATGTTCCTCTTTGCCCGCCTGCCCAAGGGTGTAGACATCATTATGATCGACGATCCATAGCTCATCAGGGGTGCGCAACCCTTGCTGTTTTTTGAGCGCAATACGCTCAAGGGTAAGCGCCAGCATAGCTTCATGAGTGGGATTATAATCAGCAGCGTTTAGCGATTTGCTTATAAGCATATCGCTAATAACAGTCTTATTAATAGCTAAGTCAGCAGCCTGATTAATATCATTGAGAGCGTTGATATCATTATCAAGATTACTGGCATTGGTAGGAGCAATAGGCGTTACAGAGGTCATAAGCGTTACCGTCTTATAGTTTTAGCATAAGGATTCGAAACGAGCACAGTAGTATTGTAAATTAATGGCTAGAGTTTAGCAGTATTTTGATAAAAGCGTTTAAACTCCAGTGAGAGTCATTATTCAATCTTGACTCATTATTGAGATTTTATAGCTGATTTGTAACCTATTTCGCACCTGTCAGTGTTATAAATAAACTTTTCATTATCTAGTCAATAAGTTACATTACATAGCAATTAAAAAAAATAAGTTATTAGCGCAAGGCCTTCTATTGAATAAATCAATTGATGACTAGCCTAGAATGCATTTATTCTAATACTTATGACTAAAGGGATGACCGATAATGGATACTATACAGAACACTTTTGATCAAAAGCTTGATGAGCGTCATCTTGACAGCTTAAATGATAACACTCAGTCTACTGCTAAACCTAGCATCATCACGACTATAGATAAGCTAAAAGCTCAGTTTACGCATATGCAAGAGCTTAGCCGTACTCAGCCCATCCTAGATTGGGACACGCGCGCCGAGCTACTGGATAAGCTAGATGCGCTACTTCGAGACAATCAAGATACGCTAGCCCAATCTATAAGTAGCGATTTCGGCTATCGCAGCACCTCTGAGACTCAATTTGCTGAGCTATTCCCAAGCTTTACCGGCATCACACATGCCAAAAAGAACGGCAAATCTTGGATGAAAACCCGCCGCGTGGCTATCTCCGCTTTATACTTGCCCGCTCATAACGAGATTCAGCCACAGCCATTAGGTCTTATCGGTATTATGGTACCGTGGAACTATCCGCTGTATCTAGCGATAGGGCCGATGATAGATGCGCTGACCGCTGGTAACCGCATCATGATAAAAATGAGTGAAGCGGCGCCTAAGTTTGCGCAAGCATTTGCTGAGGCAATTGCGCAGTATTTTTCCTCCGACATGGTCAGCGTCGTATTAGGTGAGGTCGATATAGCGACAGAGTTTAGTAAGTTACCGTTTGATCATCTGCTTTATACAGGCTCAACTGAGGTCGGCAAAAAAGTAATGGCTGCCGCCGCGCCAAACTTGACGCCTGTGACTCTAGAGCTGGGCGGTAAGTCGCCGGTGATCGTGCTTGACGATGCCAATCTTGAATCAGCGGTTAATCGAGTGATGATGGGCAAAACGATTAATGCAGGTCAGACTTGTATCGCGCCTGATTATGTGTTGATTCAACGTCCGCTGCATCAGCGCTTTATCGAGTTAGCCAAAGAGTGGATGCAAGAGCATTATCCAGATATCGCTAATAACGAAGACTATAGCTATATCATCAATCAACAGCAGTTTGATCGTGTACAAGGCTATGTTGAGAGCTTGCCTGCCGATAGCGTTCATAAGACGACTGATGTCGATGCCAATACTGAGACGCGCTTGATGCCACCTGTTATCGTCACGGAGCCGGCGCTTGATAGCGACGTTATGCAGAATGAGATCTTTGCCCCTGTACTGCCTTTGATGCACTATGACAACCTTGATGATGCTATTGACTTTGTCAATGCGCGTCCACGTCCTTTGGCGCTCTATGTATTCGGCAATGATGATCGCAGCATTGAGCAGATACGGACTCATACCGTGTCAGGTGGCGTTTGTATTAACGAAGTCATTATTCATGTGGCGCAGCATGACTTGCCGTTTGGCGGCGTCGGTCATTCAGGAATGGGCTCATACCACGGTAAAGCAGGATTTGAGCGTTTAAGCCATATGAAGCCTGTATTTGTACAGTCCAAATTAAATGGTATGAATCTACTACTACCGCCTTATGATAAGTTATTCAAACGAGCTATGGGTATGTTCTTAAAATAGCCTGCTTGTTTTAAATATTTATTTTAATAAAAAGCGCTTATCACGATAAGCGCTTTTTTATGCCTATCTTTTATAACTTGTTTTTTATAATTCGTTTTAAAACCGTTACCAAATAGCTATTGGTTATAGATAGGATAAGCAGCTACACTTTTAAAACTTGTTAATAATAAAAATTTTAATAATTAGGACGTTTTATGCACCAATGGATTGCAGTGAGTTTGCTATGGATAGCTGCTTTTTTAGTACCCCAGTCAGCACTAGCTGCCACCTGTGATACGCCGATTAAGTTCGGTGCACTGACATGGGAGAGCGGGCAGTTCACTACAGGTATTCTAAAATATATTACTGAGAGTGGTTACGGCTGCGCCATCGAGGAAGTACCAGGGGCTGGGCCTGCGCTTGAGACTGCATTGTCGCAAGATGATATCCAAATCATTGGCGAGCAGTGGGTGGGGCGCTCGCCGATCATGGAGCAAGCTATTAGCGATAATAAAGTCGCGGTGATTGGTGATACGCTCAAAGGCGGTGCCACCCAAGGCTGGTATGTTCCGCAATATGTGATGGATGATAATCCAGGCTTGCGTCGCTATCAAGATTTGCCCAAATACAGCGAGCTATTTACCGATCCTGAAGACCCCAGTAAAGCGCGTTTTATGAACTGTCCTTCGGGCTGGGCGTGTGAAGTTTTCAATACGCGCCTGCTTGAAAACACAGGGCTTGATAGCACCTTTAACAATGCGCATCCTGGTACGGGCGCAGCATTGGATGCTGAGATTGCCTCAGCGTTTGAGCAGCGCAAACCGCTGCTGTTTTATTATTGGCAGCCAACAGGGTTAATCGCTAAATATGACTTTGCCAAGATAGAGTTTCCGCCACATGATGATGCTTGCTGGCAGGACTTATTGTTAGCTGATGGTACTTCTAACTGTGTCTCAGGCGCGCCTGTATCGCCATTAGCAATTGCGGCCTCAACGCCTTTTATCGCCAGTCATCCAGAGCTTACTCAAGCTTATAAAAAAGTGCAGCTCACCGCCGATCAGCTCAATGGCGCAATCTTGGCTATGAGTGAGAATAAGCGCAGCGGTGATGAGCAAGCGCTCGTATTCTTACGAGAGAATCCGCAAGTTTGGCAATCTTGGCTGACACCAGAGGCTGCAAACAATCTTGCGACAGCCCTCGGTATTGACAATAAGGTAGGCGGTGCTGGTAATACAGATATGGATAGCCCGCTTAATAGCGTTGACAGCACTAGCTCTATACTAGCTTTATCCTCATATTTCCCTTCATGGTCGCTCGAAGACCCCTTGAACCGATCTTTGTCAGCGCTAGTCAAAAACTATGGCGATGTGTTTCGCGGTATTAGCCATGTCGCGTTGACTTATTTACTACTGCCCATCGAGCGTCTGTTAACTATCGTTCCGCCTTGGCTGATTATCGCTCTAGTCACGATATTAGCTTGGTTTGGCGTGCGCAAAGTCTGGTTTGCCTTAGCTTGCGGCTTTGGGCTGTTTTTGATTGGCTCTTTTGGTCTCTGGGTTGCGCTGATCGATACTTTTGCTTTGCTTATTGTCTCAGTATTAGTCACGGTTATTATCGGTATTCCTATCGGAATTGCGATGTCGGGGAGTACTATATTACGTAAGATAGTCACGCCTATCCTAGATGTGATGCAGACGATGCCAAGCTTTGTCTACTTGATACCTGTGCTGATGCTATTCGGTATTGGCAAAGTACCTGCGCTATTTGCGACGATTATTTATGCGTTGCCACCACTTATTCGCTTAACGACGCTCGGTATTAAGCAGGTTAATCATGAAATGATAGAAGCGGGGCGCTCATTTGGCAGCACGCATTGGCAATTATTGATTTGGGTTAAGCTACCACAAGCGCTGCCTAGCATCATGGCAGGTATCAATCAGGCGGTTATGATGTCACTAGCCATGGTGGTATTGGCATCTATGATTGGTGCGCCAGGCCTTGGTGAAGATGTGTTGCAATCTATCCAGACCCTCAATATTGGGCAAGGCTTGCAAGCAGGGACGGCTATTGTCATAGTAGCGATCATTATTGATCGTATTACTCAAGCTTTTGGTCAAGGTAAACGCGCCCGTCAAAAGACTATTGCCGCAGCCAAGCGCCATGCTGGCTAAAGTTTTTTAAACTTATGACTTGAGTTTATAAACAGTAGCTTTTTGAATCCATATTAAAAATTAGCAAATTGAGAATAATAATGAATCATATTCAACTTGAAAATATCAGTAAGATATATAATGCTAAAGGCAAGCAAGCAGAGTCAGCATTGAAGCTATTGGCTGAGGGCATGGATAGCGCTACGCTAAAAGCGCAAACAGGGTATTCGGTAGGACTATATGATGTCAATCTGGCGATAAAAGCAGGTGAGCTGCATTGTATTATGGGGCTGTCAGGTTCGGGTAAATCAACGCTGATACGCCATCTTAATCGTCTGATAGATCCGACTAGTGGCAAGATATTAGTCGATACTAGTATTAATTCAACTACTACTGATAAGAGTAATTTCGAAGTAAAGCGCACCAGTAACAGCGTGACAGATTCTGCTATTAATATTTTAGAATTAGATGATAAAGGCTTGCAGCAATATCGGCAGCAAACCATCAGTATGGTATTTCAGCATTTTGGCTTAATGCCGCATTTGACGGTTATTCAAAACGTCGCTTACGGTCTAAGAGTGCGCAAAATGAGTGTCAGTGAGCGTCATGAGATTGCACGCCATTGGCTAAACGAAGTTGGCTTGCCAAATCTAGAGCAAAGCTATCCCGATGAGCTATCGGGTGGTATGCAGCAGCGGGTAGGGCTAGCACGAGCACTAGCCGCCGATACGCCTATACTATTGATGGATGAAGCCTTTTCCGCGCTTGATCCTCTTATTCGCAATCAATTGCAAGATCAGCTATTAGAGCTGCAAGAGCGCCTGCATAAAACTATTGTTTTTATCACTCATGATATCGACGAAGCAGTCAAAGTCGGTCAACGTATTAGTATTTTAAATGGCGGGCGCTTAGTGCAGACAGGTACCCCTACACAATTACGGGACACGCCTGCGGATGATTATGTCGCGCAGTTTATGAGTGCTAAGCATTAGGGCATATCCGCATTAGATCAGGAAAACTACCACATTAAATCATCTGGAATCACATAAGCGGCATAGGGATCATCTTCCTCCAGCTCGATATCTGACTTATCATTCGACACTACTATGAATCCTGTCAATTTGGACTCAATACGATCGGCTAGTGGACGCGGTAGTAGGGCATAACTTAAAGAGTTATCTAAGCTGCTGTTATCTTCTAAACGCGCAATAACCACATGACCTGCAACTATTTGCTCATATAATTTCTGGGTGACATAGAGCTTTTTGATTTTGCTATTATCGACAAACTGATAGCTGACCTCGCCTTGAGTGTCCGTGAGCTGATGCTGTTTTATCATTTGAATAATATTAGCATGGAGCGTTTTTTGCTCTAAAATCAGCTGCTTTTCATGATTAAGTTGCTGATCCTTAGCGACCTTTTTTGCCTGCGCCTCGGCTAGTGCCTTTTTGGCCTCAATATTGGAGGCATCCCCTGTGCGCTTAGCATGTTGAGATTGTTTGCTTATCTTGTTCGCTTTTTTACTATCGACTAATCCAGCTTTTAACAGCTGCGCTTGCAGGGCATTTTTTGCCATAATTTAATTCTCAAAATAAGTAGGTTCTAAATAAGTGACTTTTAAATAAATAATTAATAAATATCGTAAAAAGACATTATATTTTAGCAAATTTTACTATAGACGTCATTGTCTACTGCTATTGATATGAGCGCTAGTATCACAATAGAAAGTGTTTGTAATAAGTAGTGAAAGCAACAACGAAGCGTAAATTTAGTTATACTATTTGCTTATGTTGGGTGTCAATTAATGCTAATGGCGCTTTATTGATTTTAAAATCATAAATACTACATTTGTTTTATCTACCAATTCTTTCACTTTTACTATTTTAAGGTTTTAGCATGACTGCTACCCCTAACCCTATTACTTATCCTCCTATCATCACCTCATTGCTTGATAATGACTTATATAAATTTACCATGCTGCAAGCGATGTTGCATCAGTTCCCGCAGACGCATGGGGTTTATCGGTTTCGTTGTCGCAATAATCAAGATACTGATTATCCGCTTGGGACTATCAAAGAGGCGCTAGAACAGCAGTTAGACAGCTTATGTCAACTGCGCTTTTTACCTGATGAGCTTGAGTATCTGCGTAGTTTGCGTTTTATGCGCTCAGACTTTGTGGATTATTTAGAGCTGTTTCAGCTCAAACGTCGCTTCATTACGGTGAGTACCGATAGCAAAAGCCGATTGTTTGTTGATATCGAAGGGCCAATGATTCAAGCGATGTTCTTTGAAGTCTTTGTATTAGCTATCGTCAATGAGCTGTACTTCAATGCTCTATCCGATCCAAGCGTTATCGCAGAAGGTCAGCGCCGATTGGATGAAAAGGTCGCTTTATTGCATGAGTATGCGAAGCGTCAAGCTGATCATAATCAAGATAATATACCACCATTTATTGTGGCAGACTTTGGCACTCGTCGCCGTTTTAGCAAAAGCTGGCAGGCGCATGTAGTTGAGACCCTGCATAAAGCTGAGCCCGATATCGTGAGTGGCACCTCAAACGTGTTGCTGGCAAAAAACCTAGAAATGACACCGATAGGCACGATGGCGCATGAATTTATGCAAGCCTTTCAAGCGCTTGATGTACGTCTGCGTGATTCACAAAAAGCCGCTCTTGAAGCTTGGGTGCATGAATATCGTGGTGATTTAGGTATTGCCTTGACGGATGTAGTAGGTATGGATGCGTTCTTACGTGATTTTGATTTATATTTTGCCAAGTTATTTGATGGCTTGCGTCATGACAGTGGCGACCCTTACGTGTGGGGTGATAAAGCGATCGCTCATTATCATAAGTTAAAAATAGATCCAAAAACTAAAGTATTAACCTTTAGCGATGGGCTTAATCTTGATAAGGCTTGGGATCTGCATCAGTACTTCAAAGATCGCATTAAGACCAGCTTTGGCATTGGCACCAATTTGACTAATGATATGGGTTTGACGCAATTGAATATTGTCCTAAAGCTGGTTGAGTGTAATGGTCAGCCCGTCGCAAAACTATCTGACAGTCCTGGCAAAACTATGATTAATAACGATACTTATCTGGCTTATTTGCGCCAAGTATTTGAGGTGGATAAGTTGGATTAGATTGACAGAAGAATCTAACTGGAATGTTGCGTAGGGTGCTCTCCATCGCACCATTAATTAGTCATAATTAAGAATCGGTGCTTAAAAAGCACCCTGCAAAACTGCGTAACATTTTGATTCCACTTCATTGAACATCAATTATCAGTGCTAGCAGCCACTTCTTCATCAGAAAACGCTGCGTCTAATGCCTGTTGCACCGCATTAATGCGAGTCTCACAAACGCGATAGGCGGCAATAGATTCTTCAACAGTCGTCATCAAATTATCGATATCTGGCTCATCTTGTGCTTGCAAATCAGCGGCATTGGTTTTTAAAATATCGTAGGCCGCCTTGAAGGTTTTTGGGGCGGCTTTTTTGCGTTTGCGAGTCGTTGTCATAGTCTTTCCTTAATTCAAGTTTTGTTATCAAGTTATTTGCTAAATTAAAAGCCAGTAACGTCTAAGATTTGCGCAGTCGCTTGACCGTCTTTTAGCCTGATTTTAATTATTTGCTCAGGATAGAGCTGCGTACTGCTGGTCAAGGTATGCTTGCCAGCTGTAGTCGTTAGCAGGGTATAACCCTGATTCAGTACTCGCTCAGGTCGATGCAATAGCACAATGTCGCGCAGATAAGTGCTTTCACGTTGCGCTTTTATTAGCTGCTGCTCAGCGCTGTGCATAATTGTCTCTCGTTGGTTGCTAGATTCTATACTAGCCGTCGTTATAATTTGCTGGGCGGCTTGTTCTATTTGACTTTGATAATCGATAGTTAATCTAGTCGCTTGCTTGACTTGCCTCTGGGCACTTTGTTGAATACTACGCCAAGCATAGTCGCTGTCTTTTTGTAGTGCAGTTAGCTGACCTATAGTTTGCGATTGCAACTGACTGAGCTGACGAATAGCTTGCTGTTCAGCGCTTTTCAGCTGTCGCTGGGCGGCTTGTGTGATTTGCGCCCGATACTGCATCGTTTGCGCGACTAAGTTAGCCAAATGCGCGCTGATAGCCGCGATAACTTTGGATGGCGTATCAAAGCTAGTATGCGCCACTTCATCTAAGATGACTTTATCACGCTCATGACCGATACCTACCCAAACAGGGACAGGCTGCTCAGCTATGAGGGCCGCCAGCTCATAATCATTGAGATAAGCCAAATCGCCAACCGCACCGCCACCACGAATAATCACTAATAAATCAGGGAGGTGCTGATAATTATCATAAAACTGCTGCTGAGCGCTGACAATCGCTTGGCGTATCTCGCCTGGCGCATGATTGCCCTGAAAGGTAGCATTATAATAGTGAAACTGGCAAGCGCCTGTGCTGGCAAGTCGATCGGCATCGGCTTGAAAGTCGCCGAGTCCTGCTGCCTTTTCAGGGGCGATGATGATAACGTGCTCGATATCAAAGGGCTTGGGTAGCTGCTGATTCAGATGGAGTAGCCCTTCACCCGTCAGACGATCGACCATCTGCGCATATTGGCGCGCCAAATCGCCTAAAGTATAGCTAGGATCGATATCTTCAATCGTTAAGGCAAAACCATACTGCGCATGGAAGCTGGCGGAGACTTTTAGCAGCACTGTTAGATCGCGTGCCAGTGGCATGCCCGTCGCGCGCTCAAACTTGGCTAATACACGCGTGGCTTTAAAGCGCCAAAGATTACCACGACAGCTGGCAACCACTTTGCCATCATCGTCCTTTTCAGCCAGCTCAAAATAATAATGTCCGCCTTTACTGGATAAGTTGCGAATCTCAGCTTTGACCCAAACCCGATGCGCAAAGGTTTGCTTGATGACCATATCTACTGCTGCGAGATAATCGCTCAGGCGCAGTACGGTATCCTCAAGATTGGTCTCTAAACTAGCCTCAACCTCGGCCAGCTCAGCCTCTAGAGTTTCTAAATCCTTGGCAGGGGTTATTACTTTAGCGTTATTTTCGGCGGCTGATTTTTTGCTTACTGATACAGCATTAAGATTAGGTTTACGCATAATAAGACCAGATAGCTATCGATGATATGTCTATAATAAAATGTCAAAGCGCTAGCTTAGCTCAAAAGTAGGCTAACAAAAAGTCTATTCATAAAAAAGCCAATAACGACCATAAAATTATTATCCTAGTTATTGGCTAAAATTCTGACACTTTACCGTTAAGTTTTTAACTTATTGGCAACGAAAGTTAATAGTGTATTCATAATCATCATCACGCGAAAAGTCTGGTGATTTATTACCCAGCACTGAGCCAACCACCGCACCTACTTGTCCAATCATGCGTCCAGCACGCTCATCTAATAGGCCATTATATTTCACTTCGTCATTGACGATGATCACTTGTTTACTGCGACAGGTTTTATTGGCACTATCGATAGCGTTCTGCTGCGCTTTTACTTTTGACTCGCCTAAACCTGTGGTCTCGAAAGTGGCGTCAGCCCGCTGAATGACTGGGGATGAGGGCGTGCTTTGGCAAGCGCTAAGGGCTAAAGCCACTGCAATAGTTGCACTGAGCGCTAAAGTTTTATTCAAAGTAGCTTGGTTATTTATCATGAGTTATATCCTTTAAGTCATGCAAAATTAGTCTTCTAACGAACCATGTGAATCTACCTGATTAATAGTGGTAGCGTATAGAGGGTTAGTGTGTACGATATTACCTCTATGTTGCCCAAAGATAATATGAGTAGAATAAAAAACAGATGTTTCGATAGCAACATTGCTTTAATTAGAGCTATTTTGTTCGATAAGCAGCAAATAACTTGAAATATAAGCTGTATCTAGGATAATTGGTCTATATTCTTAACCTGTAGTTATCATTATGCCCTTAATTCCTGCTCCTGCTGGCGTGTTGGAAGTTGACGCGCTCTGGCAACAAGACAATCCTAACGATGCTAGTACCGATACTGTAGCGCTATTATGCCATCCTAACCCTCTATTTGAAGGCACGATGAATAATAAAGTCGTCACTACTATGTATCGATTTGCCCGTGACAATGGCATGCATGTGGTACGCTTTAATTTTCGCGGCGTGGGTCAATCGACAGGCGAGCATGATTACGCGGATGGTGAATTACTCGATGCTATGACCGTGCTACAATGGCTGGCGACCCAAACCAATGCCCGAAAAATATGGCTTGGTGGCTTCTCTTTCGGGGGTTATGTGACCGCCCGAGTGGCTGAACAGATGCTAATATCACCTCATATATGGGGCTTGAGTGACTTTGAGATTGACAAGGTAGCGCTAATCTCGCCGTCAATAGAGAAAAACGCTAGCGATGATATCAGCTTGCCTATAGAAAAAACTTTTGAGATCTATGGCAATGCTGATGAAGTGATTGAGCCTGCCAATATGCAAGCTTTTGCTGAGCGTTTAGGCATTGAGGTCAGTGTCGTTGATGGCGCAGGGCACTTTTTTCATGGACGCTTGTCAGAGCTCAAAAAACTATTGGCGCAGCATAGCGCAGAGTAAAGCTGATGTTTGAAGGCCAAGTGCTAAGGTTTAGGTTATAAATTTTAAGTTATAAAGACGATGTTTTATAACCTATGCTATAGAGTTTATAGTCTAAAGCTTGTATTCTAAAGCCTATATTAAGCGGCAAGCTTAAGCTAGTTCATCTTTGATAATGGTTTATAAGCCTAGTTTTTAGATGCTGTTTGAAGATTGTTCGGGTAGTACAATGGTCACTATACTCAGTGTTAAAGACATAAGTTAGTAGCCATTGTTGATAGTAATACTTTTATTTATTTTGTCAAATGATGAGTCGCATTATGAGTTTATCTCCATTGCAGCGCTACGAGCAAGCCATTGAGCAAGAAGGCTTTAATAAAGATGAGCAACAGCATCAAGCTATGAGCTATCTTGATCATCTCTACCATCAGCTGAATGAAAGTGCGAATCAAAAAAAGAGCATGTTTAGTTTTTTAAAATCAAAACCTGCCGCGCCAAAGGGCTTGTATATGTGGGGCGGAGTCGGTCGTGGTAAGACGTGGATGATGGATATGTTCTATGATTCACTAACTATCGATCGCAAGATGCGTCAGCACTTTCATCATTTCATGCAGCGAGTACATAAAGAGCTTAATCAGATTCAGGGTCAAGCAGATCCCCTAGAAAAAGTGGCTGATATTATCTATAACGAAGCCGTTGTTATCTGCTTCGATGAGTTTTTTGTCTCTAACGTCTCCGATGCGATGATTTTAGGCGACTTATTTACTATGTTGTTTAATCGTGGGGTGACTTTAGTTGCCACCTCCAACATCGAACCCTCTGGCTTGTATAAAGATGGTCTGCATCGGGATCGTTTTTTACCTGCGATAGCTGAGGTTGAGACTCATACTACGGTGATGAATATCGATGCAGGGGTGGATTATCGACTGCGACTATTGCAACAAGCTGAGCTTTATAAGTCACCGATGACGCGAGATAATCATAATTGGCTGGCGAACCGTTTTGCCAGTTTATCTACTAATATTAAGATTAGCAGCGAGCCTATCGAAGTCAATGGTCGTGAGGTCAAAATAAACGCCCGTACTGAAACCATGCTTTTTTGTGATTTTCGGCACTTGTGCATGCAGCCGCGCTCAGCGTCAGACTTTATTGAAATTGCCAATCGTTATAGTACGGTGCTGGTCAATGCCGTACCTGCCTTAGACGACGATCTGCGTGATCCGACTCGGCGTTTTATTTATATGGTTGATGAGTTCTATGATCGGCGGGTCAAACTGTTAATTCGAGCTGAGCAGTCTATTTTAGACTTATATCAAGGCGAAAAGTTAGCCTTTGAGATTGAGCGTACGCGCTCACGATTGCTTGAGATGCAGTCAGAGGATTATTTGAAGATGAAGCATCGCCTTGATGATATAGCATAAGCTTTTTTATTAGGTAAGATGGATTTTGTTATACATTGCTTATTACACTGTATCCAAACTTATTACAGTGAGCTTGTAAGAATGCTCAGCATAAGCCATACAAAAATAGCTTTGTATGGCTTTATACTTTAAAGCGCTTGATAGAATTAAACTAGGATTAACTATCGAAAGCATTCAACACTAAAAATAATTAAAAATTAAGGATAGATAATGAGTATAGATAATCATATCGATGATGACGATGTAACTAATGATAATACTGACGATCAAATGAGCGCTGAGCAGCTGATTAGTTGGATTAACTCTAGACGTAGCATAGGTACTCTAAATGAGCCTGCACCAAATCATGAGCAAATTCGCTCGGCTATTGGCTGCGCAGCAACCGCCCCTGATCATAAAAAGCTGCGACCATGGCGTTTTATTGTTACCGAAGGTGAAGCTCGACATCAATTAGGTCAAGCACTGGTCGCTGCCGCTCAAGCTAAAGCAGCTATTGATGATGAAGAGTTATCTGAGAAAACTGTGCATAAAACTGCTCATCTACCCCTGCGCGCGCCCGTCATTATTACCGTAGTCACTCAAATGCAAGAAAATAAAAAAGTACCCCCCTTCGAACAGATGTTAAGCGCAGGCTCTGCGGTACAGAATCTGATATTAGCATTAAAAGCACAAGGCTTTAGCACAGTATGGCGGACAGGATTATTATGTAATGAGCCCGCTGTAAAAGCTTACTTTGGTATTGGCGAGGATGACTATGTCACCGCTTTTGTCTATACAGGTACAAGTCCTGTGGAAAAAACCTCACGTAAGCCTATCGATATCGAGACTTTGTTGCGCTTTGAGTCTTAGAACTAATATAAACTTAAAGCAAACTGAGATTGCTGTAAAATAAAGCTATATCTTTAGGTGTCAAGCCTACAAGCAACCAAAATAATATCAGAGGATTGGATAATAGATATGACTAAAGATAATAAAACGCCTAACAGTGATATAGATAATCACAATGATTCTGATGCTAATAACGCTAACAATGAAAAGCAAGGCGGCTTGCTGGCAACTATTATTGAGCGCGCTAACAAGTCAGGACTTGTGCGTAAAAAGCTTAATCCTAGTAGCGTAGAATCTGCTGTAGCCAATAATATGGATGATATTCATAAGTCGCCAACCAAACTGCGCTTGGCGTTTTTGGGCGGTGGCAGCTTTGGTACGGCAATGGCAAACTTAGCCGCACGTAATGGCTGTGATACCACGCTTTGGGTGCGCGATAAGCGGACGGTTAAGTCAATGACGAAGCTACGCATGAACAAGAAGTATCTGCCTGGATTTAAGCTCGATGATCGACTCAAATTTAGCCATGACTTGGAGTCAGCGGTTAAAGATAAAGATATTATCTTTTTGGCAGTACCGAGTTCAGCCTTTCGTCAAACCCTTAAAAACATAGCCCCTTACATCACTGGGCAGTCGATAGTGTCACTCACTAAAGGTATGGAAAAAGATACTTTTGCTATGATGAGTGATATCATCAAAGATGAGTTGCCAGAGGTGAACTTTGGGGTGATGTCAGGGCCGAATTTGGCTATTGAAATCATGAAAAATATGCCATCAGCGACAGTGATTGCCAGTCAATCTGAGCCACTACGTCATGCAGTACAAGCCGCGCTACACAGTGCGTTTTTCCGTGTCTTTGCCAGCGATGACATCCGTGGGGTTGAGCTTGGTGGCGCTCTCAAAAACATCTATGCTATCGCGATGGGTATGGCGGCAGCTTACGATGTTGGCGAGAATACTAAAGCAATGCTATTGACTCGCTCACTTGCCGAGATGAGTCGTTTTGGGCTTGAGGAAGGTGCCAACCCATTGACCTTTTTAGGCTTATCAGGGGTAGGTGATCTGTATGCTACTTGTAGCTCTGAGCTCAGTCGTAATTATCGTATCGGTAATATGCTCGGTCGCGGTATGAGTATTGATGCGGCGGTTAAAAAGTTAGGTCAGACCGCTGAAGGGGTCAATACCATTCAGCAGGTACATGAAAAAGCGACCAGACAGGGCATCTATATGCCAATCACCCATGCTTTATATGCAGTGATCTATGAAGATAAAGCGGCATTAGGCGTGGCTCTACATCTAATGGAAGCAGGATTCCGTAGTGATGTCGAGTTTGTGATGCCGCACGATCATAGTAACGCTGCATTAACCGCGCAGATGAACGCTGCTGCGCAAGAGAATAGTGATGATGATGCTGATAAATCTGATGATGACTAGTTTTATTGAGGCCGATACAAAAATTCAATCAGGCAGCTTGATTATACTTATTATGTGTCTTATGTTTAAGAGCCGCTCCGTCTCTTGATATTATCAAGTTCTTAAAGCAATCTATTATATTTAATAATAAATATAATAGATTGGCGTTGCTCTGCGAGATGAAAGTATTAAGTTCTCGTCTAAAATTAACTTCCCCTTTATTTTATGCAAATTATGAATATAGATAATAAAGTTATTTGGCAACAAGCAGCAGGTGACACAGACAGAAATTATATAGAAACCTGTCTTAAATGGGATGTGATTTTGAATGGGCCAGGAAATGCTGGAGTATTTCCTGACGTTAAAGTTATCTTAGAAGAAAATGGTACGAGTTCGAAGAAGATTACAAACTTATCAAGATTCGCTGAAAAAATGAAAGATGGTGATATTGTTGTATTACGTTTGGGAACTAATAGAATTTATGGGGTTGGTGTCATTGTTGGCGAGTACGAATGGCTTGAAGACTTTTCTGATATTGATGGTTGGGATTTGCAACATGTAAGAAGGGTTAAATGGCTATGGAAAGGAAAAGAGAAATTCCCTATTTATTCTTTAAAACTAGGTGACCCTACTCAACGTTTAGATTCAGAATTGGTTGAAAAATGGCTAGAAACATTGGATGTTACCAAGAATTACGACAGAGAACTCGTAGCCTTACCTAAGGCAGTATCTCAAAAAACGATCAATTTTGAAGAAATTTCTGAATATCTTTTTAATGAAGGAATATCTAGTAACTCTATTCAGACACTAATGGATGAAATAGACGAATTAATAAGAATAGCCAAATGGTATAACCGTAACAATGACAACCCATCAGAATTTGAAACGGTTGCTTATCTGGTTGTTCCGTTGTTGCGAGCACTTGGCTGGACACCTCAAAAGATGGCTATTGAGTGGAATAAAGTAGACATTGCTTTATTTAGCCAACTACCAAGAAAAGATGAAAATTTACAGATAGTAGTGGAAGCTAAGAAAAAAGGGAATTCATGTCTTTCAGCTAAATCACAAGCACAATCGTACTCTGTTGGTAAAGACAACTGCAACAGACTGATAGTTACGGACGGATTGAGATATGGTATTTATTTAAAAAATAAAGATGAATATAAGCTACATGCTTACCTGAACTTAACTTCTCTAAAAGATGAATACCCGGTCTATGAATGTCACGGTGCTAAAGAAGCATTAAGAGCAATGACCCCTGAATGGATAGAAAAAACGCTTAACAAGTAACTTTATCGAAATAACTAAAAATAATGCTTTAAAATGTACAAAAGGACGCTATGAAAATTATATTAATACGTCATGGACAAGCAGGAGAGTATAGTCATCCTGATAGTGCGCGCCAGCTAACGGATTTTGGTCAGCGACAAGCTGCGCAAACGGCGGGTTATATTATCGACAACTATCAGCCTGATTATTTTATGGTCAGTCCCTACGTTCGAGCGCAGCAGACGCTAAAACAATTACAAGCGATTGCACCAAAAATACCTGTTACTATACAAGATAATATTACTCCAGGTGACGACGCTCGTGCAGCGTTGGCAGCGCTTAGCCGTATCGAAGCTGAGTGTCTGATAGTGGTCTGTCATATGTCCATTATTGCTAACATTGCCAGCTTGCTCACAGGAATAAGCCCAGAGAGCTTTGCACTAGCAGAGGCTCGGGTATTTGAGATGGAGTTTGTCATGTCAGGTATGGCAACCGAGATTGATCGCTTTGTACCTGAGCAGCCTTAGCCTTAATAATAGCTAAGCTTAACGTTACTGTTTTTGTAAGCTCTTTACTTCGTTATTTTATTCATTGAGGACGCGCTTAGTGTTACAGGTATGGTTGAGAGCGCAGCACAGCTCGCTGGCTGTTTGGCAAGTAGAGACGGGTCAGTGGCAAACGGTCGATAGCTGGCAACAGCTGCATGATACTTATGTTAATTCTAATGGTATCAATTCTAGCCATAGAGCCAATAGCAGTAAGGCGTTGTGTCTGTATTTTCCTACTAGCCATATGTTGCAAGTTGACACTCAATTGACTAGCGCGCAGCTTAAGCAGCTAGGGAGTACAGGCAGACAATATCTGTTCGAGGAGACATCACTGACGCCGATTGAGCAGCTGAGCGTAAAGCAGATTAATCAGACCAATGCCTCTTATCTGTATGCCTTAGCACAAAACGATATCGAAACTTGGCAACAAGGTGCAGCTTTAGCAGGGCTAAAAGTTAACGCCTTACTCCCTGATTTTCTGTTATTACCGACTCCTGAGGAGGGGGCAGGGCAGCAAGTTGCTCTCTATCAAGATGCGGATACCACCTTAGTGCGTCAGGCGGAGTATCAAGGTCTTGCAGTCAGCTATCTACCGCTACTATTTGAGCGTCTGCCACAGCTAAGCGAAGTGTGTAGCTTGCCAGCTATTAGCGATACAGCAGATAGTGACTACACTAACAATGTAACCGCTGAGACGGCCACCCTCATTAGCGATCAGCAGCTGTTATTGACGCCATTCACCATTCGTCCTAAACCTATTGACTATCCTGAACGTCATACGCTTAACTTTTTTGTCAAGACCTCAGACACTAAGTTATCCCCTTATCTACGCATAACTCTGATAGTCGTCTTATCAGCACTAGTACTACAAATGGCGGCAGATGGCTTGCAGTGGTATCGTTACGATGCGGCTGCCAGCGCTACTGAGCAAGCGATTGCGACGCAGTATCAGTCTTGGTTCGTTGATGAGCGCTTAAACCCACGGACAGGGCTTGAGGCGCAGATGCGTGATAAGCTGCGTACTGGTACTCAAACCTCGCCTTCTATGGCAGCTTTAGCACGTATTTCGCCTTTGATAAAGCAGTCGTCTCTGCAAGCACAATCTTTGACTGTACAACCAACGAGCTTGAGCTTTACTATCATAGCGCCCGATCGTGATAGCTTGGATAAATTCGCCAATACTTTGAATGAGCAAGGCTTAAGTGCCAGCTTACAGCGGGTCAATAGTGGCGAGCAAGGACAATTTAGTGGCGAGATTACAGTGAGTATCGCAGACAACGCAGTAAATGATGCCGCAAATAATCAGCCTGCTGCTAGGCTCAGCGCAGATTCTTAAATTAAGATAAGATTTGAACAAGGCTACAGGATGAGTATATTAAAGCGTCGCAACAATAATGCATCTGCAAGCTCTGCAACTGCTCGTACCAGTGGCTATCAAGATTTGCTATGGTCACGCTGGCAAGCCCTGTCCGCGCGCGATCAGCTGGCTCTGAGTGTCTTATTAGTATTTTTACTATTATTCATTGGTGGGTTTGGTGGCTATACACTGTATCAATCCGCCAAAGACAGCAAAACTGAGTACCAACAGCAAGTCACGGACTATTTTTGGTTACGCTCGCAAGCGGGTAATATCGATAGCAGTGCGATCAATAATAACAATAATGAGGGTACAGCGCAGCCTGCGGCTAGTCGAGTTAGTGCTCTACTCAATGGGTCAGGTATCAATGATGCGCAAGTCGTCGCGGCTGGCGAGTCAGTGCAATTAAGTTTTGCCAATAATAGTCAAAGCGTGGTCAGTAATGCGCTCGGTCAGCTTGAGCAGCAAGGCTGGCAGTTTGATCAATTGACGATGCAACAAGATATAGCGACTAAACAGATCCAAGTACAAGCTACTATTATTAACTAATGCTAATGAGCATTGCAGCGGTTTATCTTGAAAACGCTCAATAATGCCACAATAAAACAATGATAAGGTTCAAAATACTTTATTAGGCGTGTCCTAAAGCTTTTGAGCAAAAATGCTGCGTGGTTGCCGCCTATTATGGATACTTACTATGAACGATCCTTTAAATAATAAAGCTGATAACAATGACGATACTAACAATAGTCAGCGCCACCAACCGCAAATCACTGAGCCGCCTCGATTCTTTGCTGACTCTGATATACAGTCGCAATTGAGTTATGATTTAGCACAGCAACGGCAAAGTAATAGCATGATTGATAGTCAACAGCGCACGCTGACTGCTTATAATCATATTACTTACTTGTTATATGTACTGAGCTATTTTACCGCTGGGTTATTATGGATCGTGCCTATTGTGATGAATTACATCAAGCGTCACGATGCGGATAACACTTGGCTGGCAACTCATTTTGATTGGCAGATTAAGACCTTTTGGTACAGTATTGTCGGTTTTGTCATCGGTACTGTCATTTTGTTATCCGCTTTTGGTGTACTAGGTATAGGCACGCTAGCCAACAGTAGTGGCATGACTTATGGCTCGATGGCATTGGGCGGCTTTGGCGTATTCATTATTGGTATTACCGTTATTTGGCACTTGTACCGTATTGTTAGAGGCTGGATTGCTTTGACTGATAATCGTCCAGTGCCTTAACTGCTCAACATGAAACTTTAGTGTTATCTCTATTAAGCTGATATAATCGCAGCGATTGCCTTTATAGGTTAATTTTATTTGTATTGCCCTATTATTCACCATTAATTTGGATTGATTTTTGCTATGTCTTACGCCTTACTGCGTCCGTTATTATTTAAGATGGATCCTGAAAACGCTCATGATATGACGCTGGCTTTGCTTGAAAAAGCTCATAAAGCGCGTGCTTTGGGCTTGGCTTATGGTCAGCACATGCAGCCCACCACTTGTATGGGTCTGCAGTTTAATAATCCAGTAGGCTTAGCAGCAGGGCTAGATAAAAATGGCGACTATATTGATGCGCTTGCCGAGTTAGGATTTGGTTTTATTGAGGTCGGTACAGTCACCCCAAAGCCACAACTGGGTAATGATAAGCCTCGCCTGTTTCGACTCAAGCAAGCCGATGCCATTATTAACCGTATGGGCTTTAATAATCATGGCGTTGAGCACCTGATTGAAAACGTTAAGCACTGCAAATATAAAGGCAATATAGGTATTAATATTGGCAAAAACGCGAGCACGCCTGTTGAGCAAGCAGCTGATGATTACGTGTATTGTTTAGAGCGCGTCTATCCCCACGCCTCCTATATTACCGTCAATATCTCCTCACCTAATACTGAGAATCTGCGTGATCTACAAAGCGGAGAAGCACTTACTCATCTATTAGACAACATCAAAAACCGCCACAGTCAGCTGGCAACTGAGTACGGCTTTTACGTGCCGCTGGTGCTAAAAGTCGCACCTGATCTAGAGCCTGAACAAGTTGATTATATCTCCCAGCAGCTATTAGACTTTGAGATTGATGGACTTATAGCCACTAATACCACTTTGAGCCGTATAGGGGTGGAAGATCTGCGCGACGGTGATCAAATGGGCGGTCTATCAGGGCGTCCTGTCAGTCATACTAGTACCCAAATATTGCAACAGTTCTCCGATCAGTTGGGTGATAAAGTTGCACTAATTGGGGTTGGTGGTATTGATAGTGGCGACAAAGCGGTTAAAAAAATAAAAGCGGGTGCAGAATTAGTACAGCTTTATACGGGGCTTATATATCGAGGTCCAGGTCTAGTGCAATCCTGTATTCAGGCTATCGGTGGCTATTACGATGCGATGGATAGCGATGCAATAGATGATGACAATAAAGCCGGTAATATGATAGATAGTGATGCAGTGGACATGAAACCAAATGAACAGTAATGAAGTAGTCAAAATAATAGGACGCTGTTTATGAGTGGCATAGATATTGTCATTGCCGTAGTGGTGTTAATTGGCTTATGGCGCGGCTTTCAAGTCGGTTTGATTAAGACAGCCGTCGGTCTAGCGGGCTGGTTTATTGCTTTGATTGCGGCGACTCGTCTGGCAAGCTATATTGCCCCGGAGCTATCCGCTATCGTTGAAACCCCCGTATTACAAACCGCTCTAGCTTTTTTAGTGGTAGTGATTTTTATATTAGCCATCATGCATCTGCTCGCCTTTGTATTCTCAAGTGCGCTCAAAACTTTGCGTTTAGGGGTAGTAGATAAGATGGCGGGCGGCGTATTAGGCGCTGCCAAAAATGTACTAGTTATCCTTGTCATTCTCAGTATCAGCGCGCCACTATTAGTACAAATGCCGCAGTGGCAAGCTTCAGTGATTGCTCCTGAATTACTGCCCTATGCACCGATGGGCAAAGAGCTGGCTAAAGATATGCTTGGTGCCGCTTGGGGTCAGATCAATCAGTCATAAACAGCGTTTTAAAACACTGCCAGTTACTATTATTACGTGAGTCATTATTATTACGCTTCAACCGTGTTAGATTAGCTTTATCTCATTATCACTATTTGCTTAAAACAGGATATACCTATGTGTGGAGTTGTCGGCGTTGCCGCTCATGAACCCGTTAATCAAGTTCTTTATGATGCCCTCACGATGCTACAGCACCGTGGGCAAGATGCAGCAGGTATTGTGACGCTGCAAGATGGCCGCTTGTATCTACGTAAAGAAAATGGCATGGTTCGCGATGTGTTTATGAACCATCATATGATCAAGCTAGTCGGTAAATTTGGCATCGGTCATGTCCGCTATCCTACTGCGGGTACCTCTAGCAGCGCCGAGGCGCAGCCGTTCTATGTTAATTCTCCATACGGTATCACTTTGGCGCACAATGGCAACTTAACTAATGCTGAGAGCCTTGCCAAATCACTTTATGTAGAAGACCGTCGTCATCTTAATACCGACTCAGACTCTGAAGTTTTATTGAATGTCTTGGCTCATGAGATGCAAAATTTAGATAAAACTCATCCAACCGCTGTGGATATTTTTTCAGCAGTGACCGCTGTCTATAGCCGTATCGAAGGCGCTTATGGGGTAGTAGCCCTCATTACGGGTCATGGTTTATTAGCGTTTCGTGATCCTAATGGTATTCGTCCGCTAATCTTTGGTGAGCGCTTAGCCGCGAATGGTGGTACAGAATATATGGTCGCCTCTGAATCGGTAGCCCTGACAGGTTGTGGCTATACTATCATCCGTGACGTCAAGCCAGGTGAGGCAATCTTCATTGATCTAAATCATCAGCTGCATACCCATCAGTGTGTTGAGCAGCAAGAGTACACACCGTGTATCTTTGAATATGTGTATTTTGCTCGTCCAGACTCGATCATGGATAATATCTCTGTCTATAAATCACGTCTGCGCATGGGTGAAAAACTAGGACAAAAGATCATGAAAGAGTGGGGCGAGGATCACGATATCGATGTGGTCATTCCTATTCCTGATACCTCGCGCACCTCAGCGATGGAGCTGGCGCTACAGATGAATATTAAGTACCGCGAAGGCTTTATGAAAAACCGCTATATCGGACGTACCTTTATCATGCCAGGTCAGCAGCAGCGCAAAAAGTCAGTGCGTCAGAAGCTGAGTGCTGTGCCATTAGAGTTTAAAGGTAAAAACGTCTTGCTAGTCGATGACTCTATCGTCCGTGGCACCACATGTTATGAGATTATTCAGATGGCCCGTGACGCGGGCGCGCGAAAGGTATTCTTCGCTAGTGCCGCGCCACCTGTAAAGTATCCTAACGTCTACGGTATTGATATGCCTGTACGTAGTGAGCTGATTGCTTCAGGTCATAGCGTCGAGGAAGTCCGTAAAATTATCGGTGCTGATCGCTTAATCTTTCAGGATTTAGATGATCTAATTGACGCGGTAAAAGATACCAAGCATAGCCGTGTTGAAGGCTTTGATTGTGCAGTATTTAATGGCTGCTATATCACAGGTCAGATCAACGAAGCGTACCTTGATCATTTGCAAGAGCAGCGTAGTGAAACGGCTAAAACAGGCAAGAAGGGCATGCAAATAGTCGCCGATACACCAGTCGATATGATGGGTGTAGAAGAGATGTAAGTCTTTAAATATATAGATTTTTGATAATAAAAAAGCTGGATTCTATGTGAGTCCAGCTTTTTTGTGTTTTAAAAGAATGGCCTCTAGATTTGAGTTCTTTAATAGTCGTGAAATATGCGGGGCTTGGGTTATTGATTTTTAATGGTTAGCTTCGTGCCTCGTCCCTCGGCAAAAGCTGTGCTTCGTTGTTTCCTCGCTCACCCTCGGCAAATTCAGCTTAGTCCTTGAGTAAAGCGTAGGGTGGGTTAGCGATAGCTTAACCCACCAAATCTATAATTCAAACATTCAACAGTGGGTTACGTCTTGTCTATATTCTCTACAAGAATTTGACAAAACTAACCTACCCTACGCTTTCTGATATAACAAACTTTAGTCCATTTTATCAATAATCTCTATCAACTTTTTCATCTCGCTACCAGTCTCATAACTATGATTAGGATGTGTTTTATTAACATATTGCATATCCCTTTTTTCTATAATCGATAGTTGGTGGTACAGCTTTGAACAAATTAAAAAGCGGTTAGAGGCAAAACGATCAAAAAACCAATAATCACTAAGCAATGGACGGATAAGTTTTTCTGTTTTATCACCGTCATCTTGGTGAGTATGAAAAACTATACAATTTAGTTTATCTCCTCTACCACCAACCCGATACCATCCTCTTCTTATGTATTTCGCTATTATTCGAACGAATGACATACCTATATTTAACTCTTCTGGATTTTCCATTTAAAGCCTCCTTTCTTAAGCTCTGAAATGTCGGGTGAGTCTGTTGCACCTTTTATTCGCCATGATACACAATCAGGGTTTTAATCTATAAAAAGAAAATAAACGCCAATCTAACCCAAAAACCGCTCAAACACCCAAAGCAAGCCATTTAACGCAGCAATGCCAACGACCATACTGACCAGTAGCTGACGGCTGACATGATAGACGAGTAATACCAATCCCAAAGCGCTTATTTGAGCTAATAATAAATGCAACTCTGGACTATCAATACGGGTGGTTATATTTAAATCCAGATAACTCAGACTGGTTAGAATCAGTAAGACCATAACTGATAACGGTAAGCTCTCGTTAAGACGATGTAGCCAAGGCTTGTCGAGTAACTTTTGAGGTATCAGCGCAGGTATTGCACGAGTAATAAACGTCACACCTGCCATCGCAAAAGTTGCCAAGATTAAATAACTACTTGTCATTTGCTAGTCCTCGCTTTTTTAGCCACTTTTTTTAACCAAAATCCACGTGCCAAGATCATTACCATACAGATAGCAATCGCCACGAGTAATAACCAATCACTGGTAAATAGGGAGGCGATAGCTAAGCTAATAACGGCTATGATAATTGGGAAATATCGTTTAATCATTTTAAATTGCTCATAAGCCAAAATGGCAAATAGACATACTAAAGCAAAGTCCAAATTCGGCACTAGATCATTTAAGGCGCTACCTATCATCACCCCGATTGCCGTCGCTAGCACCCACCAGCTTTGATTAAATAGACTAATCGGCAACATAAGTGCTCGTCGCTCGCTGACAGGCAAGCTGGTCATCACCGAAAAGGTCTCATCGGTGAGAGCAAATAGGCAGTAAGTCTTGGCGAGCTTTTGGGTCGGCATGGTTTGTAATAAAGGCACGGCATAGAACACATGACGCAGATTAATAGCAGCGATATTAGTCGCCATACTTCCCACAGGTAAGCCCGCACTCAGCATCGGCAAACAAGCATATTGCGCGGCTCCTGCATACAAAACTATGCTAAGCATAATCGTCGCCCATATAGGCACGCCTGCCACTTGCGCCAACACGCCAAATGCGATGCCAGCTGGCAGGTACCCCATGGCGACAGGAATACTTTTTTTAAAGCCTTGTGCCCATTGAGTCGTCTGTAATTGTACTTGCGAATAGGTTTCCACTTGATATCCTAGATTTTAGCGTTCTATATACTTATTATTTTATCTAAGCCGAAAATTTGCTATTTTCATAACATTTTTGCTTAGCTTTACTCTCAATCTTTATGAGGAGTGGCTCAGCCATTATTGGTCAGGCTGCAAAATCTCATAGCTGCCTGTGCGCTGTGCTCGATATAGATATACCCCAAGCACTAGCATGCGCAAGATCAAAATACACCAGACGCTTAGCCAAATACCGGTCATATCATAGCGCTGATAGAGTAGCCAGCTAATCGGAAAGAAGATAGCCGCCCATATTATAGCCGCATTGCGAATGACACTGCCTGCGGTCAAACCAAAAAATATCCCATCCATCCAATATGCGCCAACGCCTATCAGCGGTAATAAAATAGCGTAATTTTTATAGGCGTTCGCTAAATTAAAGACCTCACTAATATTAGTCATCATTGTCAAATAACTAGGTGCTGCAGCCCACCAAATCAAGCTGAGCACTAGAGCAAGTCCATAGCTGACGATACCTGTGCGTTTAACGATAATAGCAAAATGCTTCCAATCACGGCGACCTGCTGCTTGACCGGTCAAGGTTTCAGCAGATACTGCCACACCATCAAGCGCAAAAGCTGAGATACTCAGTATCTGTAATAAAATAGCATTCGCCGCCAGCACTAAATCACCACTTTGCGCTGATAAGCGAGTGACCCAAGCGAAGCTCAATGTTAAGATCAGCGTACGAATAAAGATATCTTTATTCAGCATAAATAGCCTAAGCATTTTATAACGAGTAAACTGCTCTGGATCGATAATAAATAATGCTTGCCAGTTGATTTTTAGATGTTGGCGACTGAGCCATAACGCTAATACGACACCCAGCCAAAAAGCAATAGCCGTACCTAATGCTACACCGACTAATCCCATTTGCAGACCGTAAACAAAAAACAAGGTTAGAGTGATATTAGCAATAGCGATAAAGCCTTGTTGATAGAGCATATAGCGAGTCTTGCCTTGACCTGCAAACCAGCCAATAAAAGCAAAGTTCATTAATTCAGCGATGACGCCCCAAAAACGCACATCTAAATAAGTCTTGGCAGCCAGACCACTAGCAGGATTGGCTGATAAAGCTTGCAAGCCATAATCAATTAGCCAAGGCTTTGTCAGCAGCAATACCATGCCAATAACAAAAGCTAATAATAGCGCCCGCTGCAAAATAGGCAGTAGGGGAGATTGCGATTTTATAGAGTTTTCTACATTATTCTTATTACCCTTTTCATAATTGCTGTTCGCCAGTTGTCCGAGTGCCTGCGCAGATAATCCCGAAGAAGCATATTGCAAAAAGTTAAAGCTGACCAGTAATAGCGACAGTAACTGAATAGCCAAACCCATGCCAGCCAGCTTCGCTGCGTCATTCATATTACCAACGATAGCCGTATCAATCACACTTTGCAGGGGCACTGCCAAATTAGCCAACATCACAGGCACAGCAATAGCAATGATACGCTTATAGCGAGTATCAATGGGCGTAAGAGTGTTAGGTGGGGCAACTGGAGTCATGAAAGAATCGCTTGTACTGGTATACAAAGAGCGGCATACAAAAGCAGTATGCACAAAACAGCAAAAAGATAAAAGCACCTAACGAATAGGTGCTTTTATAGAGTGTTTATAAGACGCTGCAAACATTAGCAGCGTTTTACTGAATTATTATAACTACTCTTGTTCAAACATTTTTGGGTCATTGAAAGTGACGATTTCTTCTTCAAACTCAGGTTTTACTTTTACCACAAAGTCATCGCGCGATAGACCCATTGCCAAGGGAATAGAGCTGGCAATATAAGTTGAAGAATAAGTACCCGCAAGCAGACCAATAAATAGTGCTACTGAGAACCAATACAAGCCGTCACCGCCTAAGAACATCATAGCCAGCACGACTAATAGTACCGTCGAGATGGTCATAATAGTACGACGCAAAGTCTCGGTCAATGAGAGATCAAGGGTTTGACGCGGGGTGATGCCTCGTACACGGCGGAAGTTCTCACGGATACGGTCGTAGACGACGATGGTATCATTCAATGAATAACCAATCAGCGCTAAGATAGCCGCTAGTACGGTCAAATCGAAGGGGAAACCAAATAGCGCAAAAACCCCGATAGTCACGATAGCGTCATGGAATAGCGATAACACAGCACCTAATGCTAGTTTGAACTGGAAGCGTAGCGCGACGTAGCCGAGCATACTAACCAGCGCTAAAGCTAGCGCCATTAATGAGTTGAGATAAACCTCATTACCGACCTGACTGCCGATAATATTAACGTTGGTGATTTCGACTTGATTATTAGGTAACGCTAAGGCGTTTTCAAGATTGGTATTTAAGCCACTGATATCATCCGCTTGTGGTGGCAGGCGAATAAGCAGCTCATCTCGCGTCCCTAAGTACTGTACGACCGCATCATCAAAGCCATTATCTGCAAGCGCTTGCACGACAGCAACTTGCTCAACAGGCTGCTCGTATGCTACATCAGCTGAGACACCGCCCGTAAAGTCCAGACCGAAGTTAAGACCGTTAACTGCAATAGCGATGATACTACCAATCACCAAGATGATAGATAGAATACCCATCGGCTTCTCTATACTCATAAACGGGATAATACGCTGATTACCAATCGCTTTGATACCGCCCTCAGCTTGTGCCGCTGCGCTCTCCTCCATACTATCCATGCTATCGATAGGCTCATGCGTTGCTGCCGGTGGCTGTACTGCTAAGCTATGGGATGTTTTTTCACCGCGCTTTTTGCTTTTAGTAGTGTCAGCCTTGACACTAGACTTATTAGTCTGAGTGTTACTGCCTTTGCCATCGCGGCGTGGCTTATTACGGCGGCGGCGTGCTTTTTCTTGTGCCGCTTCATTGCCACTATTGGAACCACCACCTGAGCTGCCACCTGAACTATTAGAAGTCGGTGTGTTGTCCTTATTGGTAGGGCCTTTTTGTTCGATCGCCATAGTATTCTCCTAACCGATGCTCAGACGTTTGATTGATTTGCGCTTACCATAAGCAATTTGTACTAGCGCTCGAGTGACCAAAATAGCGGTAAATAGCGAGCTGACAATACCAATAGCTAATGTAATTGCGAAGCCTTTGATCGGTCCCGTACCAATGGCAAATAGAATAAAGGCGACTAGCAAAGTGGTGATGTTGGCATCAAAGATACTACTAAAGGCGCGATCAAACCCTGCGCTGATCGCATTCTTTGGTTTGATACCATTTGCCAGCTCTTCACGTATGCGCTCAAAGATCAGCACGTTAGCATCGACCGCCATACCGATAGTCAGTACAATACCTGCGATACCAGGTAAGGTGAGTGATGAGCCTAAGATAGACATAATGGAGATTATGATAATAACGTTGACTGCCAAGGCGATATTGGCAATGACGCCAAACACCCGATAAAAAATAATCATAAAGGCAAAGACTAACAGGTAACCTACTTGAGTTGAGAATAAGCCTTTATCGATATTCTCTTGTCCAAGTGATGGGCCAATGGTGCGCTCTTCAACAAAATACATCGGAGCAGCGAGTGCGCCTGAGCGTAGGAGCAGGGCAAGCTCAGCAGCTTCGGCACTACTATCTAGACCTGTAATACGGAAGGAAGAGCCTAATACCGCCTGAATATTAGCGCGGTTAATGACTTTAGTCTCAGAATACGGCGTACGTATCTCCGTGATTTCACCTGTAGTTGGGTCTTCTTCATAAGTGATTTTTTGCTTATTTTCAATAAACAATACCGCCATCTGATCGCCAACACGCGTACGAGTCGCGTTTTGCATCAGCTTACCACCGGCACTATCTAAAGTAATGCTAACCTCAGGCTGACCACTTTCTGGATCAACATTGGTCTGTGCATCAGTGACTTTTTCGCCGGTAACAATAGCTTGACGCTCAAGCAGCACGGGCGGCCCATCAAGAGTCTCAAAGGGGAACGCCTCAGTACCTGCAGGCGGAATACCCCCTGTAAAGTTCTCAGCATCCTTGGCAACCATTCTAAACTCGAGATTGGCAGTACGGCCCAATACCCGCTTGGCTTCAGCAGGATCTTGAATCCCTGGTAGCTCAACAACGATACGGCTAGCACCTTGTGACTGTACGAGCGCCTCAGCAACCCCAAGCTCACTAATACGATTGCGCAAAGTATTTAAGTTTTGATTGACCGCGTAGCTATTGATCTCATCTAATTTGGCATCGTTATATGCCATGATAAGGGCAGGGCCTTGCTCATCGATTGATGACTGTAAGCTAAAATCATTACCCATAGCGCCTTGCAAAATATTTTGCGCGCGATTACGGGTATCCGTATCAGCGAAATGCAGAGCGATAGTTTGCCCTTCAGTCTTAATCCCTTTGACAGCGACACGCTCAGCACGCAAACTACTACGCGCTTCACGGCTTGCATTATTCAAACGCTGCTCTATGGCCTCATCCATATCTACTTCTAAGACAAAACGTACGCCACCGCGCAAATCAAGTCCTAGTTTCATCGGTTTGGCACCGATATCACGTAGCCACTGCGGAGTCGTTTGCGCTGAATTAAGCGCGACCACGTAATCATCGCCTAAGTTCTGTATCAGCACCTCTCGAGCTTTGAGCTGAGTAACTGAATTATTTAGACGTAGCAGAGCGCTATTGCCCTCAAAACTACCGTCTATATAACTCACGCCAGCCTCATCGAGCAGGCTTTGCGACTGAGTCAACACCCCCTCAGACAGCTGAGTGCCAGCCGCAGCACTAGTGATCTGTACAGCGGGCTCATCAGGATAGAGGTTGGGCGCTGCATAGAGACCAGCTACTATGAGCACGATGACGATAACGAAGTATTTCCAAGCGGGATATTGCATAATCACTTCTTTATGTTAATAAAATACTGGCGATGCAGGCCACAAGTAAGCAGAAAATGACCGTAAATCGTTAACGGTCATTTTATAAATTTTTATATTGATACGCTAGATTGTCTTGACAATCTAAACGCTTTCAATAGTACCTTTAGGCAGTACTGAAATCACTGATGCACGTTGTACTTTGACATCAGTATTATTATTCAGGCTTACAATGGCGTAGTCGCCTTCTAAAGATTTGATGCGGCCCATAAGACCACCCGCAAAGATAATTTCGCTACCTACAGTCAAAGCGCTGACCATAGCACGATGCTCTTTGGTGCGTTTAGACTGTGGACGAATGACTAAAAAGTAAAAAATAGCAAAAAAAGCTACAGGTAGTAAGATTTGACCAAATAACGAAGCGCCGCCGCCAGCAGCCTCAGCGGCATGGGCAGATTGGATAAAAAAGCTCATAAATTCTCTCAGTAAGTCGTAGATAATAATAAAATTAGACGCATAGTAACAAAATTTCTTAGGCTTAGCATTAGTTAATACTAGCGTATAGGTATATTTTTGCGATTGGCGCTGTTGTTTTTGAGCTATACAGATATCTGATAAGTTCAATAAGCGCTATCGCTGTCATTGGTGATTTAATATGGCGATTTAAAAACTAAAGTATAATGGCAAAAATCTACGAAAATAAACAGTAGTTGCCCATACAAATTATTGTTAAACAGCTTTATCAATGCTACTATCGAATCATTAAAAACCTTATGTTTGATACCCCGTATTTAATATTTTGTGTTTGATGTTTTTTCTAAATTACCTTTTATTCTTCTCATAATCTTTAGGTTACTTACCCTTGCTCCCCAATCCTATGTTTACACCTTGCTTATCTCATTCGTGCGCCTCTGAACAAGAAGCGCCTGCAGAACCTCCGCCGATGAGGTTTGCCTACTATCTTTATTTGTCCGATTATTTTCATAGTAAATCTGCAAGGCTTATGTCTTATGCTTTACTATTGATATTCTTGATACTACCTTATCCTGCTTTTGCTGCTGAGACTTTAACTGAACCGACCACTGCCAATGTGTTATTGCTCATTGGTTTTGTCAGTATGGCTATTGGTCTATCTTTTGTCTGTTCCATGGCAGAGTCTGTATTGCTGAGTATGACGCCATCATATATTGCTGATGTGCAAGAGAGTAATCCGAAAAAAGCAAAAATGCTTAAGCGCCTAAAACAAGACAGCGTCGATCAGTCTTTGGCCGCTATCTTAACGCTTAATACTATCGCCAATACTTTAGGCTCTATTGGCGCTGGTGCGCAAGCGACTATCGTTTTCGGTAGTGCTTGGTTCGGGCTGTTTTCAGCGTTAATGACCTTAGCGATTCTTACCTTTTCTGAAATTATTCCCAAAACTTTAGGCACAGTCTACTGGCGTCAGTTAAGTGGACCTGTCGCATACTTTGTGCGCGGAATTATTATTGTCTTATATCCGCTTATTTGGCTGTCTGAGCGCTTAACTAAGCTGCTGGTCGGTGGTAAAGATACTAATGTGTTTAGTCGCCGTGAGTTTGCAGCGTTAACGAATATTGGTGAAGAGGCGGGTCAAATTGATCCGCTTGAGGCGCGTATTATTCGTAATTTATTAGCTTTTGGTGCGATAAAAGTCGAAGATATCATGACGCCGCGCTCGGTAATGCTGGCGTTTGAGCAGACTAAGACAGTCGCTGAGGTGATGGTTGATCGACCTAAACTAACCTTTTCGCGGCTACCTATTTATGATGGCGATTTGGATAACATTACAGGATTTGTGCTCAAGACGGACATGCTACTCGCTAAAGTAAACCATGCGATGCATAAGCCCTTGACCCAGTTTGAGCGGGAAATTAGCTTTGTATTCTCGAAGATGAAGCTATTTGATCTATTAGAGCTAATGCTAAAAAACCGCATTCATATCGCCATCACCGTCGGTGAGTATGGTGAGGTCAAAGGACTCGTTACTTTAGAAGATGTGTTCGAGACTTTATTAGGGCTTGAGATCGTTGACGAGATTGATCGAGTTGAAGATATGCAGGCGCTCGCACGGCAGATGATGGATAGACGAGTTGAGCGCTTGGGTATGAAACTTAGTGATGATGAAGAGCATGAAAAACAAAATAATGAGGCTAGAATGTAGTTTTGACTTTTAGAGCCTAAAGGCAATTTTCATTTTATTTTATGATAAGACTATTATAGATGTATAAGCTTTATTATAAGTTATTATAAGAAAGGCATAAGCGTGTTATATCAATACTCACACAGGGTGTTACATGGTTGTGATAAATTAATGATACGCTAAAGTTAGGCTAAAAAACGGCTAAATAATTTGTATTAAGATTTAGGAATAACTATAACCTAAGGTCAGTTAAATCTTGAAATATAAATATTTAGTGCTGCATACTTAACCACTATTATTGCTAAGGATTATAATGAAAAAACTATGGGAAAAAGGTCTATTCGCTTTACTCATTAAAAGTACCAGTATCGTTGCCCTAGCAGCGGTCGCCAGCACTTTTGTTATCAGCGCGCAAGCGGCGACTATGACAGATAGCTTAGTTCAGAATTACTCATCTGCCATGAAATCCGCTGCCAACAGCAAAAATATTAATCAAGTGGCACGTTTGGTGTCTGATGACGCGCTGATTTCTTTATCTAGAAAAGGCAAGTCGACTAGTTTAGACAAAGACGCCTACCTAAAACTGCTACAAACAGGCTGGAATCAAACGTCCAATTATCGTTATGAGATTAGCATTAATAATATCGTGACGACTGGTGAACAGGCAAAAGCCAATGTGACTACGACCGAAAGCTGGGTCAAAGATGGTCAAGATGTCTCGTTTGTTACTAATTCACGAGTCACCTTAACGGTAGCCACCGGCAATGCGGTATTACTTAGAGCAGTATCACAAGTGACCATTGATTAATTATCGATTGATTAAAGGCAACTCAAAGCAGTTGTCATTAGAGTAGATATGATAGCCTGTGACAATTAATGTCGGGATAATCATCTTACTCATTACTAAATTAAAATTTAATTCAATATCTTTAGCTAGTTATGGTTTTTAGCTAGCATTGCATACTATACTACTGATTAAGCTACTCATTAAAAAGTGCTATTAGATAAGCCGTTTAGTTTCTTATACAAGTTAACCGTACTCGCTGCTAGGAAATATCAATAATTATGTCTACTGTGTCCTCCAAATCTCGCTCATTCGTCGCATTACCTTTGACGCTAGTTATTTCAACGCTACTCATTAGCGCCTGTAGCAATACCTCGACTGTCAGACAAGGTACGATCTCCAAACAGGCACCAGTAGTGACCAAGCGCCCTGTTGGTCAACCGCCAGCAGTCACTCAGCCTACCGCCAATACAGGCACCGATTATTCAACAGCCTATCTGGATGCTGATAGCCTAGATGAGCTGGCGGATTTGCTTGAAGCCAGTGACATGACGATGGTTGAGGGCAATAAGCTTGCCATTCAACAGTACGGTGATTTATGGAGTCGTCTGCGTGCAGGCTATCGTATGAATGGCGGTCAAGCTACCTATAATCAACGTATCGAAGGTCAAAAGGGCTGGTTTACTAGCAGACAAGACTATCTAAATCGCCTTACTGCCCGAGCAAGTCGTTATCTTTATCATACAGTACGTGAGGCTGAGCGTCGTAATATTCCAACTGAGTTGGCGCTATTGCCTGTCATTGAAAGCTCCTATGACCCTAGTGGAACTAGTAGCGCAGCTGCGGCAGGATTATGGCAGTTTATTCCCAGTACGGGTCGCATCTATGGTCTTAATCAGAGCAGTACCTACGATGGTCGTCGAGATGTCATTGAATCAACACGAGCCGCTTATGACTTTTTGACCGCTCTGCATAATCAGTTTGGCTCATGGGAGCTGGCATTAGCGGCTTATAATGCAGGCCCTGGTCGTGTCCAAAAAGCAATAGACGCCAATGCAGCGCAAGGCTTACCGACCGACTATTGGTCACTCAGATTACCAACAGAGACGATGAATTATGTGCCGCGCTTTTTGGCAGTAGCTGAAATCGTCGCTGATCCACAGCAATTTGGGGTTTACCTGCCAGCTATCGCCAACCGTCAGCATTTTCGCAGCGTGCCTGCTAATTATGGCGTCAGCTTAGCTGAGGTATCACAGGTGACGGGTGTCAGTTATGATGAGCTAGAAAGGCTTAATACCGCATTGACCTCTTCTCGTGTTGACTCGTCAGGTCCGCAGCGGGTGATTATTCCTAATGACGTTGATCTCAATGTCGATGCAAAGTTGAGCAGCCTAAGAGGTAATGGTAGTAGTAATGTGATTGCCTCAACGACACCTGGCAGCGCCTCAAATAATACACCAAGCTATAATAATCAGCCTTATACTAGCTCCTCACTGCCTTCTACTGGTGGTGGACTAGCGGAGTATGCTTCGAGTGCCAGCGTCCCGCAGCAAACGACGAGCTATATTTCACCGACGCCAACGCCGACCAGCAGCTCAGTGTATAGCAGTAATGCGTCAGTCAGTAGTGAGCCGCCGATTACTAGCAGTGAAACCAATAAAATCAATGCTGAACTTAAGAGCAGCAATAGCTTGCCGACGACCTCAGCACAGATCACTCGTAACAATACTATCACCCAAGAGCCACCACTAAGTGCAGCTGAGCGTGACTTCATTGCTCAACAGATTCAACGGCAAACGCCTGAGCAGCGCGATATCGTTAGCGCCGTCGACGGTAATATTAAGCTCTCAGCAATCCAAACCCAGCAGTCTATCTTAGAGGCTAGTGGTAAAGAGAAAAAAATAACCTTTTCAAATAAAGCTACCGATAAGCCAAAACCGCAAGGTGAACGCTCTACTTATACGGTAAAGCGCGGTGATACCTTATCTAATATTGCCACCCGAGCTGGCGTGAGCTGGCGTGATATTGCAGAGTGGAATCAGATTGACGCCAATGCCAATTTATTATCAGGTAGTACGCTGTATTTATATAATGCCAAAACCATTGAACCTATAAGCAGTACTAGCGCTACAACAGCCAGCCAGCCTGAGAGTTACGTCGTACAAGGTGGTGATACGCTTATCGGTACCGCCAACCGCTTTGGTCTATCGGTCACTCAGTTGGCCAGCTATAATAATATAAGCAGTCGTGCCGATTTACTCAGAGGGCAAAAGCTATGGTTAATTCCGGGCAAAGTAAAAGCCCCTGTTAGCACGCCAGCTGCCGCTCCAAGTAAGCCAAACATAGCAACCAAGAACTACAAAGTGCGCTCAGGTGATGGACTTATTGCCTTAGCAAAACAGTTCGGTATTTCGACCCAAGCACTAGCGGGTCTCAACGGTATCGGTGCTAGAGATTCCCTATATGTAGGCCAGACTCTAAAAGTCCCTGCTAATGCTGATACGAGTGTGACAAGTAGTAACTCAAGCAGCAGTAGTTCAAGCAGTGCCAGCTCAGTGGCGACGAGCTCTTACAAAGTAAAATCAGGCGAAACTTTGATAGGTATTGCCAATAGCATTGGGGTGAGTGCTGAGCAAGTAGCGGCGGTTAATAGTAGCTTTGATGCCAACGCACGTCTGCAACGCGGTCAAACGATAAAAGTGCCAGCGTCTAAAGCTCAAGTAGATATCAAGCTCAATGACAAGCCTGTCAGCTACAAGATTCAATCAGGTGATACCTTAATTGGGGTGGCCAATCGTTACAAGATTGGCGTAAGTGACTTGGCAGCAGCTAATAATCTAAGCACTACCTCAAACTTAATATTAGGGCGCAGCTTGACCATTCCTGCTAATGGTAGCGGTGGTTCATCATCTAGCAGCAGTACGAGTAGCAATACCAGTAGTAATAAAACCAGCACCTCTAGCAGCAGTAATGGCAAGAAGCTAGGCAACACTGAAAACTACAAGGTACAATCGGGTGATGGTTTGATTGCTTTAGCAGCGCGCTTTGGCGTATCTGTGCAGGACTTAGCAGCAACTAACGACATTGCGGCTAATGCACAATTGCAACGCGGACAAACCCTCAAAGTTCCTAAAGTTACCGTTAGCTATACGGTAGGCTCAGGTGACAGCTTAATTGGACTGGCACGTAAGTATGGTGTCTCAACCAAAGAGCTGGCTGATATGAATAGTATTGCAGCGGATACTATGCTCCAGCGTGGTCAGAAGCTAACGGTTCCTAATCGTTAATACTGTGTTTTAGAGCGATTAGCACTAAAAAGGCGACTCTATTAAGAGTCGCCTTTTTACATGGTTAAGAGATATGAATTCGATTGACTAACTACTGATTAGCGGTTGTATCTCAGCTGACGGTGCGATGGAACACACCCTACAAAGACTAACGCATTAACAGAAACGATTAAACGGTCTGGGTCTTAATCGTTTCGAGATAACTTCTGATATTGCTGACGTAATGCATTGCTTGTCCATAGCGACTGTTATCTGCTTTATTTTCAGACATATAAGAATATACATTTGCCCAGCTCTTATCATCTATATCCTGTGCACGTAGCTTACGTTGAATACGCTTTACCGCATTAGGGCCCATATTGTAGCCTGCTAAGGCAAACCAAACTCTATCCCTTTTGGGTACATCTGCAAAGTCTGCTTTTACTTGCTTAAGATAGCGCGCGCCGCCACCAATACTTTGATAAGGATCAACGCGATCAGCGACGCCCATCTCTTTAGCAGTAACGTTGGTCAGCATCATAATACCGCGCACGCCAGTAGGCGATACGGCGCTCGCATCCAAATGCGACTCTTGGTAACCCATTGCGACGAGCAGCTCCCAGTCATGATTATAGTTTTGAGCTTGCGCCTTAAAAGAAGACTGATAATCAGGCAGCTTTTCAGTCAAGGTCTTTTGAAAGTGCTGCTGACTGTACGCATCTTTTAACAAGTTTTGATTATAAAATGCGGCTAGCTTTTGGGTGTTATTAAGCTTGATGTTATTGCATAGAAAGCTGCTGGCTTTTTTTGATAGAGGATCGTCAGACTCTTGAAAAGCCCAGCTGACCTTGGGGTGTAGGCCGTTTTTGGTCAAGCTAGTATCATAGCCACAGCTGACATTGACTGAGGGTAGAGCAAGCTCATTTCTCAGCTCAGTGCTGGCGGTGGTCAGTGCCATATCAGCATCACCTGACTTTAGTGCTCTAAGAGCCGCCTCTTCATTAGCGTAAGCCTTAAGACGGATAGCCACGCCAAGCTCATCGGCATAGCTGCGTACTAAATCGTAGCCAAAACCATGCTGGAAGCCATCGGTGGCAAAATAAGTGCTATCACCTGGGACTGCTGCAATCGTCAAAGTATTACTGACAATAACCTGATCATAAGCAGATACATCACTATTAGTAGTGGTTAAGCTTTGAGCAGGTAGAGATAGCATAGCGATGCTAGAAACCTGCACCGCCTTTTTGGACTTGGCAAAACGAGTGACTTTAGCCGATGGAACAGATGTAACGAGGTTACTTTTGGTGTTAAGCAAACGCTGAGCGGGCCGTAGTAAATGGGTAATACTACGTTTAGCGCCTTGCGCAGATACTTTTACACGATAAGTAATACGCTGCATGGATGTCTCCTAATTGTAGCCATCCTACTCACCCTCAAGCGCACGTTTAGCATAATTTAACTTATAGCTAAAACTGCGACTTGTACAATGCCATTCTATTAGGTGCTATAGCACACAGTAGTTAGGCAAGCATTGGTTTGTATCAGCATAATTTTAATCATTTAAATAATCACGACTATATTTTTAATTACAATTTACGCTTATTATCAATTAAATATAGGATCGATAATAAAGCTATAAATAAAAATGATAGTCATATAACTCGTTAGTAGGCTGCTTAAATTAGTGGATTATTTAAATTAACAAGTCACTTAAATAAATAGCAAACTTTGAACTTGTGAAAATAACTCACTTAATAGTCGCTTCACTATAACGAGTTTAATTATGCGATACAGGGGTCAGGTCATGAATAAATTATTGCGATAACCACTAAGTAATCTAGGTCTAAGGATAAAAATAATTACCTTAGATACTGTTAGTAAAAATAATCTCATATCAAATAGCGATCATCCAGCGTCATTATAAAGTCTCTTAAATTTACCGCTATTTTGTATAGCGAAGCCAAAACGCTGATAAATATTTAAGAGTAAATTGAAAATGACTGCAACATTAGCTTATATAAGGATCTAATTACTAATAGCGATACTTATATAAAATGATTTAACAAACCATGCTAATGCTATAACCGGAGGCTGTAGTTAATGAAAAGTTTCATGACGGAACATTCTCTTACAATTACACTTTATAGGGATCTAAAGGCTGTTATTCAAGTTAAACTAACAAATCAGTAATAAAAATTAACAATTAAGCAGGATTATCGATATCTGTAAAGTCTACTTTTAGCGCAAATTGTTCAGCAATTATATCGCCTAAAGCCTGAATACCACCGCGTTCTGTTGCATGATGACCACAAGCAAAATAATCTATGCCAAGTTCGCGCGCGCTATGAGTCGTACGTTCTGATATCTCTCCTGAGAGGTAAGCATCACAGCCCATAACAGCCGCTTGTTCAATCATATCCTGTGCGCCGCCTGTACATATTCCTATACGCTCGATAGTTTTTTCAAAGTTTATATTCGATGGGCTGAAGTCGCTTGCGATATGTAGCGGAGCACGGTGCAGGGCCTGAGTAATAGTAGCGCTCAAGCTTGCTGCACTTTGCGGCAGGCATGTTGCAATATTACCGACGGGATGCGATTCATGCGGATACAGCGCGCCTGTTATCGTCAGTCCTAAAGCTTGAGCAAGTTTGGCATTGTTACCGATGATAGGATGCGCATCGAGTGGGAGGTGATAGGCGATCAGAGAGATGCCATGTTGCATAAGTTTACGAATACGGCGACCTTTCATGCCCGTGATAGGCTCAGATTCACCTTTCCAAAAATAGCCATGATGTACCATGATAGCGTCAGCCTTTGCCACAATTGCGGCATCAATAAGCGCCTCGCAAGCGGTAACACCCGTTATAATACTGGTAATGACTTGACCACCATCTACTTGTAGTCCATTGGGAGCATAGTCTTTAAATGCGCTTGCCTCTAAGTAGTCATCGCAGAATGCAACTAGAGCCTGTGGCGTTATAGAAGATGGTTTTGTATGGGTATCATTGTTGCGGGTTACGCTCAGAGCACTTGCATTATGGTTATGGGTCATTGAGTATTCCTAATCTGCTAAGCTTAAATGAATAAGCAAGTTATCATTATTGACTGTAGTTTATCACATCATTAATTGACGCAATATGTCCTAAGGTTTCGCTATTAAGCGATAGCAAAAATTGCGTTAACCGTGATAACTTAAAGGCTACACGAAGATTTACTATTAAATAGTAAGCCCAGCTATAATTATTAGCTAAAGCTATTTATCAAACTATTTATGATTGCTAAGCCTTGTCTTCAAGGGTAATGATCTACATAAATTCTATTTGACTGTGTCTTAATTATTAAGAAAAATATAGACTCAGATTAAATTTTAACTAAGTGTTTTTTAATTAAGTATTATATTCGCTACTATTTGCCGCATAAAATTTACAGAGGTTTTATATGTCGTCTCCACGAGCTAACAACTCACAGGCTAACAGTAAGGGCACGCTACTAAAGTGGCTGCCTTGGGTGCTTTTATTAATAGTTCTTGCTGCATTTACTTGGCTATTCACTAGTATGAATAGCGCATCAAACGCTTGGGAGCCGCCGAGGACGACGCCTGAGGAGCAACAAGCCTCAGCACCTGTAAGCGATACGCCTGCACCGATTTCGTCTTATCATAATGCAGTCGCGCGCGCCTCACAGTCAGTGGTCAATATCTATACCACCCAAGCTATGGCTGAGCATCCCTACATTGATGATCCTGTCCTACGTCGATTTTTTGAAAATCAAGACAGTCAGCAAGGAGCAGGGCCTACTAATTTAGGCTCTGGTGTTATCGTCTCAGAAGATGGTTATATCGTGACTAACGCGCATGTGGTCGAAAAGGCCGATGAGATTACCGTAGCATTTAGTGATGGGCGTAAGAGCCGCGCAAAAGTTATTGGTACGGATCCTGATAGTGATTTGGCGGTGATTCGAGTCGACATGACAGGACTTACGCCTTTAGGATTTCGTGAAGAGCCTATTCGCGTTGGTGACTTAGCCTTAGCGATTGGTAATCCGTTTGGCGTAGGTCAGACCGTTACCCAAGGCATTATCTCAGCGACGGGTCGTACTGGTCTAGGTGTCAATAAATTTGAAGACTTTATTCAGACCGATGCGGCTATCAACCCCGGTAATTCAGGGGGCGCATTAGTTGATGCGCGTGGCGAGCTGGTCGGGATCAATACGGTTATCTTCTCACGCTCAGGTGGTTCGATGGGTATTGGCTTTGCTATCCCAACGGCACTGGTTGAGCAGGTGATGAACGCGCTAATCAAAGATGGTCGTGTCAGTCGTGGCTGGCTAGGCATTGAGATTCAATCACAGCTACGTGATCCAACGCAGCTTGAGACCACTACGGGTGTCGAAGTGTTAAAAGTTGTCCCACAAGGCCCAGCGGCTAAGAGTGGCTTGCAAGTAGGGGATGTTATCTTGACTATCGATGATGTTGAGATGACTGATGCCAATAGACTGATTCAATACGTGGCGCGTAAGCCACCCAATACGGTATTGAACGCGCAAATATTGCGTAGAGGCAAAAACGCTCAAGTTGAGATTATGTTAGAGGAGCGTCCTGTACAAGAAGTCGTGCAACGTCCTGTCGCTATTGGAGGTGGGCAAGGTGGTCTTGAAGAGCCTGATTATCATGGTCAAGCTCAAAACAGACCGATGATGAGCGAGGAGGAACGTGATCGTATGCGTGAGGAGCTGATGAAGCTGTTTGAGCAAGACGGTGCGGTTCAGTAGGCTATACAGAGAGACGCTCAGATCAAAAAAACGCGCTAGCATAGAGTTAGCGCGTTTTTTTGATTCATTTTCTTATTCTAAGGGTGTTAACGCTAAAGGTATTAGCTCTTGATAAACTCATGGTCGATATGGATCACCCCTTTGACTCGGCAGCAACAAGGCAGAATCTCATTATCCTCAATCATCGCCAGCGGTGCAAAAGGGTAGTCGACCTCATGTGAGCTGGATAGTTTCTGCACGCGGCAGCTACCACAATAGCCCTCACGGCATTGAAAATTGACCTCATGACCGGTACGCAAGAGCCCATCAAGCAGACTCTCATCATCATGCAAATAAAAGCGCATTTTGCTAGTCGTTACCCAAGTCATAATAAACCCTGCCGTACTTAATAACTTAATACTCTTTAAAATACTCTTAGTCTAGCTTTATAAACCAAATCTATCATTCAGTATTAAAGCTCAAAATCATCAAAGTCGCTATCTGAAAGATCAGAGTCGATCTGACCGACTAAGTATGAGCTAATCTCAGTCTCTTGCGGTGCCACTTGCACATTATCAGAGGACAACCAAGTATTGATCCAAGGTATCGGATTGGATTTTGAATTTGGAAAGGCTGATGGTAGACCAACGGCTTCCATACGCAGGTTAGTAATGTACTCAATATACTGACAAAGAATATCTTTATTTAGACCAATCATCGAGCCGTCTTTGAATAGATAACCCGCCCATTCTTTTTCTTGCTCAGCCGCTTTGCGGAAGATCTCGATACCTTGTTCATGACACTCAGCAGCAATCTCAACCATCTCAGGATCATCGCGACCGTTGCGCATTAGATTAAGCATATGCTGCGTCCCTGTCAGATGCAGCGCCTCATCACGAGCGATTAGCTTAATGATTTTGGCATTACCTTCCATAAGCTTGCGCTCAGCAAAGGCAAATGAGCAGGCAAAGGACACATAAAAGCGAATCGCCTCTAAGACGTTGACTGCCATAAGGCAGAGATATAATTGCTTTTTAAGCGAGCGCAAATCAACGGTGACCGTCTCGCCATTCACCGTATGCGTGCCCGCACCATATAAGTTATAGAGCTGGGCGTTGTAGTACAAATCATCGTAATACTTCGCGATGTCAGAGGCACGCTCTAAGATATGCTCATTTTGCATGATGTCATCAAAGATAAGACCAGGATCATTAACGATATTACGAATGATATGGGTATAGCTGCGCGAATGAATGGTCTCAGAGAAGGTCCACGTTTCAATCCAAGTCTCAAGCTCAGGAATAGAGACTAATGGCAATAGCACGACGTTCGGACTACGACCTTGAATAGAGTCGAGTAGGGTCTGATACTTTAGATTACTGGTAAAGATATGCTGCTCATGCGAGGACAAGTTACCATAATCCATGCGGTCTTTTGAGACATCGACTTCCTCAGGTCGCCAAAAAAAGCTCAGCTGCTTCTCAATCAATTGCTCAAAGATAGGATGCTTTTGCTGATCGTAGCGCGCGACGTTGACCGGCTGACCAAAGAACATAGGCTCTTTCATAGCATCATTTGGCGTTTGATTAAAGATTGAGTAAGTCATGGGAGTGGCCTTTATTGGTTATGCGTCTGTTAGTAAGTGTAGGCTGTGGCTTTAGCTCAGCAAAATAAAAGTATTCGTTATAGGATTACAAATCGTCTAATATTACTCGTATCGGTGGTTGTCCATCATTTATTCGCTGTTCAACTATTTTACCTAGCTCTATATCATTCTGTTCTTCAGAAATATCATCTATCAAACTCAATATATTTGTCCGTTCATCAACTTCATGAGTCATAGTGTTTTCCTTCATTGATCTAAGAAAATATCTTTTAATTATAACAACTTAATATACCTATCAGGTTTCCAGATACATTTTGAGAACTATAAATTCTCCAGTGATATCTGCGCCGATATTTGCTCATCATTCATATAAGCCTTAGCATCTCGCTCAGCTCACCATCATCGAATGCTGCTAATTCACCAGTAGCACTATGACGTAGTTTGTCCAAATCTGCGTCGTGTATCTGTTTCTTAGTCGCTTTTTTCACAGGTCTTTTCGACTGCTTTGCTACTGTCTTTTTTGGACTTTCATTGGCGTCTAATTGCTCACGGACAGCTTCGATATCAACCTCGACTTGTACGATATGCGAGCCACCATCGTTTAGGTCTGAAAATACGTTTGGGATAAACAAACCACCGTCTTTGATGATTGCGGTATATTGCACATGACCTCCGTCGTTTTAGTTCTGTTTGTATGTTTTCATTATAACAGTAGCCAATCCCGCCTACCGCTTGTATCTGCTTTGCCGCTGGCGTGCAGTCTATTGTGTCTGACCGCATTCCTGTTGTCTCGATACTACGTTCAGCCACAGCCTGCATCGCCATCGTCGTCAGCAGGATACCGCTATAGTCGAGGCTAAACGACCGTGTTAAGGCATCTTTCTTTCTTCTCAACGACTCTTCTGTTTGGGCGTAATTTGTAAGGTGCGCCTCGCGCACCTTTAAATACAATTTATATATCATCGGTGCGCTGGGTGCATCCTATAACTAGGAACGCCCTTTATTTATGCTAATTAGGTCTATTAATTATTTTCAAAACCTTTGAACTATATCTGCGATTTTTTTTGATTTTTCTGCCTTAGTAGTTTCATCTGCTGACCGAAAATATATATCATCCTCATAATAAGATACTTCTTTCTGAGGAGGGATGTTAATTATAATGAGACCTAATCCAAAAAAGTCATGATAATCAATATTAGACAGAACTTGATCCTTTAAGCTTTCGGATAATGCAGAGTTTCTTATCCCATCCTTCCATCTAGCAAAGTATTCTTCTACGGTGATATTTAATGCTTTAGCTTCTCTTGACACACCAACGATATATTTTTTGCCAACTTTTTTAGCTTCAATTCTATCTAAGTCATAAACTCTATTTTTATCACTTTCGCTATCAACAATACCTATAATAATTGTTCCAGCATTATTAGGACCGTTATTGGCTATAGCACATATAGTTTTAATAACTTTAGTAATCATATTTCCATCAACAGACCTGCCGTTATCTAATCTTAGTAGGCCTTGTTTGAGCTCATAATTAGGTAGCTCTATTTCGGAACGTTTTATAATATTTTCTATATCAATATGAGTATGAGCGCCATAGATATGATCTAAGTTAGCTGTATCAATCAAATAATCGGAGATAAGCCCTTGGATCATATTTATATTTTTTCTTCTCTCATCTGGTGATGTTCCTCTACGACTTGATTCTATTCTTGTCGATAAATTGGTAAGAGATTTTCGAGTTTCTGCATAATTGGATATTGTCTTTTTATTAACGATTAAGCTTTCATAGAAAGCTATAAACAGAGCTGAGAATGTAGATGGAAATGCATTTGATGTAGGTTTTTCGAAAATAATATCTCGCAGTTTGTCATCACCTCCAGATTGACTTACTTTTTCTATTTCTGCTATACAGTATTTAAACTCTTCTACAATACGATCAGAACCATATACATCTAATCCATCTAGAACTTTTTTGCTTTGAACACTATCTTCTATATAGATTTTATCTAAAGCATCTTTAGACCTTGCAAGTAGTTCACCACCGACAATTGAGGCTACAATATCAGCAATACATTGCTCATCCATACTATCTCTTAGATCGGTTGAGCGAAGGATACCTTGTTGTACCCAAAATACTTCTTCTGCTTTTACATCATATCCATGATTGGACATAGGTAAGTCTATACTTATTGAAGGCATTTGACTCAAAGGTAAAATGTCTAATGAGCTATCTCCTCTAATTTGGCAAGCAATAGTTCGAACTACTTCTGAAAAGTCGTTCTGTACCCCAGCCTGACGTCTTTCTTGATCACTTAAACGATGTCCGTAAGTATTTATACGAGCAAATACATCATTAATTTCCGCTTTACTTGCATTTCGCATAATAGAGAGAGCGAGAGTGTAATCTAGTATCAAAGATACTTCATCTCTGTTGAGTAACAACTCTGAATCTGATGGAATGAACATACGGTAACCCTCCCAAACTTAAGACACCTAATAAATAGAAC